>CAWCSP010000005.1:0-365937 GCA_963798215.1 uncultured Acidobacteriota bacterium | reverse complement strand
GCGCAGGTCATCGAGCAGGTCGTCGCAGTCCTCGATGCCGACCGACAGCCGGATCAGGTCGCCGGGGACCTCCAGGGCCGAACCGGCGACCGACGCGTGCGTCATCCGGCCGGGGTGCTCGATCAGGGACTCCACGCCGCCGAGCGACTCGCCCAGGATGAACAGGCGGGTCCGGCCGCACGTCCGCACGGCGGCTTCCTCGCCGGCCAGCACCCGGAACGACACCATGCCGCCGAACGCCCGCATCTGCTCCTGCGCGGTCTTGTGGCCGGGATGGGTCGGCAAGCCCGGGTAGTAGACCTCGGCGACCGCCGGGTGCTCGGCCAGCATCTGCGCGACTCGCACCGCGTTCCGGCAGTGCCGGTCCATCCGGACGGCCAGCGTCTTGATGCCGCGCAGCGTCAGCCACGAGTCGAACGGGCCGGCGACACCGCCGGTGGCATTCTGGGTGAAGGCGAGCCGCTCGGCGAGCTCGTCGTCAACGACGGTCAGTGCCCCGCCGACCACGTCGGAATGTCCGCCCAGGTACTTGGTCGTCGAGTGCACCACGACGTCGGCGCCCAGCGTGAGCGGCTGCTGCAGGTAGGGCGAGGCGAACGTGTTGTCCACCACGAGCAGCGCTCCGGCCTCGTGCGCCGCGTCGGCCAGGGCACGGATATCGGCGATGTTCAGCAGCGGGTTCGTCGGCGTCTCGACCCAGACCATCCGGACCGTCCGCGCGGCGAGCTGCTCGCGCACGGCCGCGACGTCCGAGATCGGGACTACGGCGTGGTTCACGCCCCAGCCGGTGAACACGCGGGCGAACAGCCGGTACGTCCCGCCGTATGAGTCGTCCGGGACCAGCACGTGATCGCCGGGCGAGCAGACCGTCCTGATCAGGCAGTCCTCCGCGGCCAGGCCGGAGGCGAAGGCGAGCGCCGCCGAACCCGCCTCCAGCGCGGCCAGGCACTGCTCAAGCGCCGTCCTGGTCGGGTTGGCCGACCGCGAGTACTCATAGCCGCCGCGCAGCCCGCCGACCCCGTCCTGCTTGAACGTGGACACCTGGTAGATGGGCGGCACGACCGCCCCGGTGACCGGGTCGGGCTCCTGGCCCGCGTGAATGGCCAGGGTCTCAAAGCCGTCTTTACTGGTCAAAGCCTGCCTCCGTAGTGTCAGGTGTTCGCGGCGAGGAAGGTCAGCACGTCCTGCCGGGTGAGCAGCCCGGACGGCTTGCCGTTCACGTGCACGAGCGCCGCGCCGGCCTTCTCGAGCGCGAGCACCGCCCGGGAGACCGGCTCGCCCAGGCCGATGGTCGGCAGCGGCGGCGACATGTGCGGCCCGAGGGCATCGGACGGCTTCGCCCGGCCGGCCACCAGGGCGTCGAGCAGGTCGCGCTCCACCACCGATCCAATCACCTCGGCCGCCATCACCGGCGGCTCTTCCTTCACCACCGGCAGCTGGGACACGTCGTACTCACGCAGCAGCGCGATGGCCGCGCCGACGCTCTCTTCTGGGTGAACGTGGACCAACTCGGGCAGGCTGCGCCCCTTGGAGGCCAGCACGTCGGCGACCAGCGGTTCCGAGGTCTGGGCGGACAGGAAGCCGTAGTCGGCCATCCATTCGTCGTTGAAGATCTTCGACAGGTAGCCGCGGCCGCCGTCGGGCAGCAGCACCACGATCACCGCGTCGGGCCCGGCCCGTTGAGCCGCCTCGGCCACCCGCAGCGCGGCCGCCACCGCCAGCCCGGACGAGCCGCCGGTGAGCAGCGCCTCCTCACGCGCCAGGCGCCGGGTCATGCCGAACGACTCGGCGTCACTGATCGCGATGATCTCATCGCACACCGACGGGTCGTAGGTGGCCGGCCAGATGTCCTCGCCTACGCCCTCGACCAGGTACGGGCGCCCGGACCCGCCCGAGTAGACCGAGCCCTCCGGGTCGGCGCCGATCACCCGCACCGCGCCGCCCGAGACCTCCTTCAGGTACCGTCCGGTGCCGGTGATGGTGCCTCCGGTGCCGATCCCGGCGACGAAGTGGGTCACCGTCCCGTCCGTCTGCGCCCAGATCTCCGGGCCCGTGGTGTCGTGGTGCGAGCCGGGGTTCTCCGGGTTGGCGTACTGGTCAGGCTGCCAGCCGCCGGGTATCTCGGCGGCCGTCCGGCGCGCCACGCTGTAGTAGGAGTCCGGGTGATCCGGAGCGACCGTGCCGGGACATACCACTACCTCGGCGCCATAGGCACGCAGCACGCTGATCTTGTCCTGGGCCACCTTGTCCGGGCAGACGAAGACGCACCGGTAGCCGCGCTCCGCCGCGACGATGGCGAGCCCCACTCCGGTGTTGCCCGACGTGGGCTCCACGATCGTGCCGCCAGGCTTCAGCGCTCCGCTCACCTCGGCCGCCGCCACCATCCGCAACGCGATGCGGTCCTTGACCGACCCGCCCGGGTTGAAATACTCCACCTTCGCGAGCACGGTGGCCCCTGGGATCCCCCGCGTCACCGACCGCAGACGCACCAGCGGGGTGTTCCCCACCAGCCCGCTCAGTGAGTCATGTACCTGCATGGTTGTTCCTCTTCCTGCCTTGCGGGTCGGGACCGACGCTATCCGATAGTCCCTGTTACCCGCGGGTAGGGATCAGCTCGGCCGAGGCGTAACCTGGAGGGAACCTATGCGCAGGGAGGCCGTTGCCATGCCGGAAGCCGTTATCGTCGCCACCGCCCGTTCGCCCATCGGCCGCGCGGGCAAGGGCTCGCTCGCGAGCATCCGCCCAGACGACCTGGCCGCGCAGATCGTGACGGCGGCGCTAGCCAAGGTGCCACAGCTCGATCCCGCTGACGTGGGTGACCTGATCCTCGGCTGCGGGCTGCCCGGTGGCGAGCAGGGATTCAACCTGGCCCGCGTGGTCGCGGTGCTGCTCGGGCACGATCACCTGCCTGGCACCACCGTCAACCGGTACTGCTCGTCGTCCCTGCAGACGACCCGGATGGCCTTCCATGCGATCAAGGCCGGCGAAGGGGACGTGTATATCTCGGCCGGAGTGGAATGCGTGAGCCGGTTCGGCAGGGGCAGCAGCGACTCGTGGCCCGATACCCAGAACCCGGCCTTCTCCGATGCGCGGCGGCGTGCCGAGCGGATCGCCGCAGGCGAGGACGGACCATGGCATGATCCGCGCCAGGACGGGCTCATGCCCGACATCTACATCTCGATGGGCCAGACCGCGGAAAACGTCGCCGCGCTGCGCGGCATCACCCGCGAGCAGCAGGACGAGTTCGGCGTACGCTCGCAGAACCTGGCAGAGAAGGCTATCGCCAACGGCTTCTGGCAGCGGGAGATAACCCCGGTCACCTTGCCGGACGGCTCGGTGGCGGCGACCGACGACGGTCCCCGGCCGGGGACCACGATCGAGAAGGTCGCCGCGCTGAAGCCGGTCTTCCGCCCCGACGGCACGGTGACCGCGGGCAACTGCTGCCCGCTCAACGACGGGGCCGCGGCGGTCGTCGTGATGAGCGACGTCAAGGCGGCCGAGCTCGGCATCACGCCGCTCGCGCGCATCGTGTCTTCGGGGGTGACCGCGCTGTCTCCCGAGATCATGGGCCTGGGCCCGGTGGAGGCGTCCCGGCAGGCGCTGGCCCGGGCCGGGATGGCCATAGCCGACATCGACCTGGTGGAGATCAATGAGGCGTTCGCGGCTCAGGTCATCCCGTCCTACACCGATCTCGGCGTGGACCTGGCCAAGCTCAACGTGAACGGCGGGGCCATCGCGGTCGGGCACCCGTTCGGCATGACCGGGGCGCGCATTACCACCACCTTGCTGAACGGCCTGCAGTTCCACGACGCGACGATGGGGCTCGAGACCATGTGCGTGGGCGGCGGCCAGGGCATGGCGATGATCTTCGAGCGGCTCAGCTGAACATTTGGTTACTAGCTGGGGGTTGCCATGAGGCTTTTAATGAGGCACTCTCAGCACAAGAGGAGCTTCCATGGAGGTGCCCGTTGTCGCTGATCCACTCACCGAACCTGCACAGTAGTCTCATCGCACGCATTCCGGTCGTCACCGGCCGCGACCTCGCTGAGTGGTTTCATCGCCTCGAATCCGGACCCGCGTTCCTGCGCCGCGAAGAGCGCGCGCACTGGCTAGCCGACGACGCCGGCATCTCCTGCGGCTACGCCCATGCCATCGTGCACGAATACGAGATGCGCAGACGCCTGCGCCTCAACGGAGCTTAGGCTAGCGCAGCAGCCACGCGGCCCCTGCCGGTGTCCGTCCGGCAGCGTTGCCGCGTGGTTTTGCGCGTCCTGGACCGGCCGACCCCTTGCCCGTGGCCACCGCCTGGGCCGTACCGGCCGGGCGGCTTGGTCCGGCCTTGTCCAAGAACCCGCCTATTCGCCCATGGTATACAGACAAAGAAATATCGGGATTTAGCGGCACAAATCTTTGCGAAATGGACATCACAAACGTTTGCAACCTGAGCCATTGTTGATCTTAGGGGCTATTGTTTCCGCTGCGGCTGCATTGGCAATTGAGAGCTGCGCACCGCCGTCAATGAGTGCCCCCGGTCGGAGTCGAACCGACACTGGGGACCCTTTTAGGGGGCCGACCTCTTCCCTTGGGCTACGGGGGCGGATTCATAATACCGCCCGTGCAATTGCCTAACCGAGGAGTAGCCAAGAACTGCTCCATTTTTATGGCTACTCGGCCGCCGTTTCTTGCATACAAATGCAGAGCGTAATAATCACAAGATCGACATTAGCGCTACGTAACCGGATCCCCGGATACGGGGTAGGCGTAGCCGCGACCGAGGGTGAAAATGGCGTCCAGCATTTCCGGGGTGACGCGGCCGGTGAACGTGTTCTGCTGACTCGGGTGGTAACAGCCGATGAGCATCACTTCGTCCGCTGCCTGCGGGTTCTTCAGCCGCACCTCGACGCCGTGGCCGAACGCCTGGCGTGGCCGCGGGAGAGCGAATCCGCACTGGCGTAGCACCGGCCATATCGCCTGCCAGGCAAATCCACCCAGGCAGACGATAACCCGCAGTTCAGCGGCGGCGAGGCGGAGTTCGGCGCCGAGCCATGGCGCGCACGCGTCCCGTTCCCCGGGTTCTGGCTTATTGTCCGGCGGGGCGCATCGGACCGCCGCCACCATCCGGGCGCCCAGCAAGCGCTGGCCGTCGCCCATCGCCACGCTGGTCGGCTTTTCCGCCCATCCGCACCGGTAGAGTGACGCGAAAAGAAAATCTCCGCTGCGGTCGCCGGTGAAGATCCGGCCGGTACGATTCCCGCCATGTGCCGCGGGCGCGAGGCCGACGATCAGCAATCGCGGTCGTGCCGATCCCCAGCCGGGAATGGGGCGCCCCCAGTAGCGTTCGTCACGGAACGAACGACGGCGCACGACCGCTATCTCCTCGCGCCAGGCGACCAAACGCGGGCAGGCGCGACATACCGACTGCCGGGCCACGAGTTCATCGAGCGTGACCGCCCCGCCGGCTAGGTCCGCCACTTCCGCCGCACTGCCCGCGACCGGCGTGTCCGGCCCGGCGGGATCGAATGGCCAGCCGCCCGGCGGGACCAGCGGACTCCTGCGGTCCTGGTCGGCAGCCACCGGCGCCTCAGCCGCGCGCGTCCCCGGCCAGCGACCACGCCATCCCGTCCAGGATGTCGTGCTCGCTCACCAGTACCTCGCCGAAACCGAACTGTTCCATGAGCCGGTCGAGGATGAGCGCGCCGCCGCCGATCACGTCGACCCGCCCCGGATGCATCACGCCGATGGCGGCCCGGGCGGCCCGGGTCTGGGCAAGCAGATCACGGGTCACGGCGTGCACGTCGGCCGCGGACACACGGGCGTGGTGGATCCGGGTGGCGTCATAGGCGGGCAGTCCCCTCGCGATGGCCGCGACCGTGGTGACCGAGCCCGCCAGTCCGACCAGCGTCCTGGCCTGCCGCACCGGCACCATGGCGGCCGCCGTGTCCAGGGCCGCGTCGATGTCGGCGATAGCCGCCGCCACCTCCTCACCGGTCGGCGGGTCGCCGTGCAGATGCCGCTCGGTCATCCTGACGCAGCCGACATCAACCGAGATGCAGTGCTGGCCCGGGGGGACGATCCCCCCCAGACCCCCCCTGATCCTTCTCCCGGGGGGACCCATCCCCCCGGACCCCCCTTGGGAGGGGCTGCCCGCCCCCCCGTATCCCCCTGGGGAGGGGCTGCCCGCCCCTCCGGGCCCGTTTCCCGCCATACCAAGCACGAATTCGGTCGAGCCGCCGCCGATGTCGGTGACGAGGTACGGCCCGCCATCTTCGCCGGCGGCGAGCTCGGCGATCGCCCCGGTGAACGACAGCATCGCCTCCTCGGTCCCGGTGAGCACCTCGGGCGCGACGCCGAGCACCTCCTTGACCAGGCGGACGAACTCGGCCGCGTTGTCGGCGTCCCGGGTGGCGCTCGTCGCCACCATGCGCACGGCCTGCGTGCCTGACCTGGCGATGACGTCCGCGTAATCGCGCAGCACGTCGATGGTGCGGGCGAGCGCCTCGGGCGCCAGCCGCCCGGTCTTGTCCACCCCTTGCCCGAGCCGGACGATCTCCATCCGGCGGACCACGTCAGCCAGCTCGGCGCGACCGGGATCCACATCCGCCACCAGCAGCCGCAGCGAGTTGGTGCCGCAGTCCACAGCGGCTACCCGGCGGGTCATCGGGCGTCCCCCGTGTCCCCGGGGACACACGGGCCTGCCCGCCACCATTCCCCTACCGCGTCAAGCGCCTCCCGGCCGAACGGGTTCACGCCGCCCGCGGCGAGTTCGTGCGCGACCAGCGCGTGCAGGCACTTGACCCGGTCGGGCATGCCCCCGGCCGACTGAGTGCCGGGCGTCAGCGGTTCGACTCCCGCGGTATGCGCTGCCGCCTCCCGGCGTGCCAGGTAATCGCGGTGCGCCGATTCATAGCGGTGCCGTACGGCGTCGTCGGCCAGCCGCGCGGTCATGTCCCGCATCAACCCGGCAGCCTCCAGCTTGCTGACGGCGGCGACCGCCCGCGGGCAGGTCAGGTAGTACAGCGTGGGAAACGGGCTGCCGTCGGGCAGCCTGGGTGCTGTCTGGGCGACATCGGGGAGCCCGCACGGGCACCGGTGAGCCACGGCGAGCAGCCCACGGGGCGGACGGCCGAGCTGAGCGGCGATGACCGCCTCGTCCCGCGCGGCCGTCACTTCCCCGTGCTCTTCGGGGTATTTGAGTTCGCGTCCGCCTGCTGGACTGACTGCCATAGCTTGTCGTACCAAGGTGCTGGCCCCGGCCGCGCCGACTGGGCGGCGCCGATCAGCGGCTGGCCGCCCTCCACGATGTAGCACTGGGTGCCGGGGAAGCACATGTCAAGCTGCTGCCGGGCCAGTTGCTCGATGTAGGCGGGGCTGGAGAGCTTGGCTTGCTGCGCCTCCAGGCTCCGCACCTGGGCCTGCATGATCTGCTCCTGGGTGACCAGCGAGTCGAGCTGCCGACGCTGAGTCACGTACTCACGGACCGGGTACGCCAGGCTCAGCGCGATGGCGCAGATCACCACCGCAAGCACCGCGGCCCGGCCGGTCAGCCGGGTGGTCCGGGGAGCGGCGGGCGGCGGCATTAGCCCACGGGCGTCCGGGCCGCGAAGCGCGGGTAAGCACCCGCCCCCGCGTAGGTCGCCGCATCGCCGAGCAGCTCCTCGATCCTGAGCAACTGGTTGTACTTGGCGACACGCTCGCCCCGGGCCGGCGCGCCCGTCTTGATCTGGCCGCAGTTGGTGGCCACGGCCAGATCCGAGATCGTGGTGTCGTCGGTCTCGCCGGAACGATGGCTGATGACGCAGCTGAAGCTGGCCCGGTGGGCCAGGCTCACCGCGTCCAGGGTCTCGGTCACCGTGCCGATCTGGTTCAGCTTGACCAGGAGCGAATTCGCCGATCGTTCGGCGATGCCGCGGCGGATCCGCTCGGGGTTGGTGACGAACAGGTCGTCGCCGACCACCTGGACACGCTCTCCGACGCTCGCCGTGAGCTCCTTCCAGCCCGGCCAGTCCTCCTCGGCCAGCGGGTCCTCGAGCGACACCAGGGGGTAGGCATCGACCCATTCCGCGTAGATAGCCGTCATCTCACCCGAGGTCTGCGGCTTCCCCTCGAAGTTGTACGCGCCGTCGGCGTAGAACTCCGAGGCGGCCGCGTCGATCGCCAGCGCGACGTCCTGGCCGGGAGTGAATCCGGCCTTGCCGATCGCCTCGACGATCAGGTCAAGCGCCGCCCGGTTGTGCTCGAGGTCGGGGGCGAAGCCGCCCTCGTCGCCGATACCCGTCGACATGCCGCGCTGCTTGATCACCGACTTCAGCGCGTGGTAGACCTCGGCCCCCCAGCGCAGCGCCTCGGTGAAGGTCGGCGCGCCGACCGGGGTGATCATGAACTCCTGGATGTCGACATTGTTGTCCGCGTGCGCGCCGCCGTTCAGGATGTTCATCATCGGGACGGGCAGCACGTACGCGTTCGGCCCGCCCAGGTACCGGAACAGCGGAAGGCCGCTGGAGTCCGCCGCGGCCCGGGCGACCGCCATGCTGACACCCACGATGGCGTTGGCGCCGAGCCTGGACTTGTCCGGCGTCCGGTCCAGGTCGATCAGCGCCTGGTCCACCAGGCGCTGATCATCGGCCTCATGGCCGAGCAGTTCCGGCTGGATCTCGTCGATGACCCCCTGAACCGCCTGGGACACCCCCTTGCCGCCGTATTCCGATCCGCCGTCCCTCAGCTCGACCGCCTCGAACGCGCCCGTCGAGGCGCCGCTCGGTACCCCCGCGCGTCCCACGGTCCCGTCGTCTAGCGCTACCTCGACCTCAAGAGTCGGGTTACCCCGGGAATCCAGGATCTGCCTGGCATGGATCGCTTCAATGGAGGCCACTTCCGGCTCCTTGCCTCTGCTCGTATCCCGCGTCGGTATGGGCTCAAACGCATGCTCGCCCATAGTGAGCCTAGTAGAGCACCGGTACTCCGGCGTGCGGCCACGCCGCTAAATCAGTGGCCGGGTTGGCGTGATCCTCGACGGCCTGACCGCCGCGGCGAGGAACATGCGGACCGGTTGGCCGAGTTAACAGTCTGCAACGCGCGGGCGGTAGGGGATGACGTTGCCCGATGCCAACGCGTACCGGCCAGACTGCGAGGTCCAGCAGGAGGCCATGGAGGGCCCCCGGTGAGGAAGGCGGGCTGAGGTGGGCATCGCGCTCACCCATGCCTGATCAGCAGCCTGATCGACCGCCGTCCCCACCGTCGGCGCAAGCGCGGGACCTGCTTGCGGCATCCCCGGGCCGTACGATCCGGCCATGTTCCACGCGAATGCGAGAAGGACGCCTATAAGCATGGGCAGGACTGTGGACGTGAGCCCGACCCTACCGCGGCTCCCGACGAGTCCATGTGGTCTTGCCCCGCGATGCACTGCACTTTCGCTTGACACGGAAACGCAGCGTACCAGCGCACCGAGGCGGCGGAGACCCCCGTCATCTGACGGTAATTAGTGAGGCTGACGAGCCGCCCCAGGTGCCGATGCCACTTGTGCCCGGCTATCGGGGACTGGGCGTCAGATTGCGCCGCGGGCGAGCCCCTCGCTCGTCGGCTCGGCCCGGACAAAACCGGGCAAAACAGGCACAAGCCGGGTACCGGTCGTTATTGCGGGCCAAAAACCCCGTCATAGGGGGCACAAAACACACAAAGATTCGAAACCAGCTTACTAGCATGGCAAGATGTCTGGAAGCGGCAGGCTTGGGGTATCCTCCGATCAGGCAGGCTAAGTGGCATTGCCCCAGGGGCGAGCGCGGCGACCTCGCCCCAACCTCGCCCCCGGGCCGCCCGTCCCGCTCGGAGCGAGACAGTCGGAGCGAGACAGGCAATCCCGGACAAGCCGCAGGACAGCCAGGCCGCAGAGAGCCCACCGCCAATTCGCGCCTAAGATGGCCACGTCCGGCCGGGTGGGTTATGAGGTGGTCAACTGTGAAGGTCGTCCTGTTCTGCGGTGGCCTCGGGATGCGGATGCGCGATGGCGTCACTAACGCTCCCAAGCCGATGGCGATGGTGGGGGAGCGGCCCCTCCTGTGGCATGTCATGCGCTACTACGCTCATTTCGGTCACACCGACTTTGTGCTCTGTCTTGGTTATGGCGCCTCGGCAGTCAAGAATTTCTTCCTGAATTACGACGAGACTCGATCTAATGATTTCGTGCTGGAAAGCGGCACCCGTGAGGTGAAGCTGTTCAGCACCGACATTTCCGACTGGCGGATCACCTTCGTGGACACGGGGCTGAACTCCCCGATCGGCGAGCGCCTCCGCCGAGTACATCGCTTTGTCGAAGATCAGCCGATGTTCATGGCTAACTACGCGGACGTCCTCACGAACGCACCGCTGCCCGATATGATCAGGCGGTTTGAAGCTAGCAGCGCGACCGCCGCCCTGCTCGCAGTGCCGCCACAGTCGACGCACCACGTGGTGGATATCGGCGATGACGGGCTAATAATGCAGGTGACTCCCATGCGGGACCTGCGTCAGTGGGAGAACGGCGGGTACTTTTTGTTCCGGCCGGAGATCTTCGATCATCTCTACGAAGGCGAAGATCTCGTCGAGGACGCGATCGTGCGGCTTGTCCCCAAAAGGCGCGTCCTCGCTTATCCATACAAAGGGTATTGGTCACCGGCCGACACCGTGAAAGAACGTGCACAGCTAGAGGAGATGTACCATCGGGCGCACTGCCCCTGGATGGTGTGGGACCCGGAACGATCGGCACCCGACCCACCAGGCACGCGTCTCGCCGTAACAGGCTTACTCGGCCCGACCTGCCTCCTGGTAGGCGAGAACGAGGTTGTTCCGCGTGGCCAGGGTCCTGGAGTGTTGGGCACCCAGCAGCCGTTCGCAAGCGGCCAGGTTCTGCTCGAACAACGGGATCGCCTCAGCCACTCGGCCAACGTCCCGGTAGGCGACAGCGAGGTTGTTACGAGCGCCCAAGGTCCTGGGGTCGTCGGCACCAAGCAGCCGCTCCCGGTCGGCCAGGATCTGCTTGACCAGCGGGATCGCCTCAGCCACCCGGCCCGCCTGCCAGTAGGCGTTCGCGAGGTTGTTCCGCGAGCGCACGGTGTCAGGATGGTCACGGCCTAGCATTCGCTCCCGGGCGGCCAGGGTCAGCTCCAGCAGCGGGATCGCCTCAGCGTGCCGGTCCGCGTCCCGGTAGGCGATGGCGAGGCTAGCTCGCGAGGTCACGGTGCTGGGGTGGTCAGGGCCAAGCACTTCCTCCCGGGCGGCCAGGGTCGACTCGAACAGCGGAATCGCCTCAGCCAGGCCCGCCAGCTGGTAGGCGGCAGCGAGGTTGTTCCGTGAGGTGAGGGTGTCGGGATGATCGGGGCCCTGGACTCGCTCCCGGGCGGCCAGGGTCAGCTCGAACAGCGGAATCGCCTCAGCAGGCCGACCCGCCAGCTGGTGCGCGGCAGCGAGGCTGTTCCGCGAGTTCAAGGTGTCGGGATGGTCACGGCCCAGCGTCCGCTCAAGGTCTGCGGTTAGCTGCTTGCCGACCGCGACGGCCTGTGGTGCGCTCTCACCCAGCTGAATCAGATGATACAGCGCGAAGAACCGGAGCCGCAGCAGAACTCTGGCCAGCTCCACCTCGGCTTCGCCCGTGTGCCCGGCCGTGCTTTCCAGTAGCGCCGCGACCCGCTCAGGGATGTCCCTGACGGCCTGGCGATCCTGCGACCCCACAAGCGCCCGCGCGCGGGCTTCCAGCGCCGAGGCGGCGGCTCGGCACACCGCCGTCAACCGCTCCCCGCGAACGACCCGATCACGGACTACCTGCGTCACCAGACGGTGCACGATGATGGCCTGGTCGTCCAGGCTGAAAGTCAGTAGCGACCGTTCAGCCAGCTGCGCCACCGCCCGATCTACCAGAGTCGCAGGCACCCGATGACCGCCGCCGGCCAGCACGCCCGCTTGCCCGGCAGCATGCAGCAACTCCCGGCGGACCCCGGTCTCCGACAGCACTGCCATGATCTCCATCACATGGGTGCACACGCCGGCCTGATCGGCCGCCCGGACTGCCTCCAGCGACAGCAGTACCGCCTCCGTCGCGCCCGGCGGGTCCCGCTGCACCTGCTCCCCAACCAGGTGCTCCTCGGCCGGCAGCGCCCGCAGCCGCTCCAGGTATCTTTCATACCCCAGGTGCTGGCTGGCGATCACCGCCCCGGCCTGAGCCAGCGCCAGCGGCAGATACCCTAGCTCAACGGCCAGGGCGGCGGCTCCTTTTTCATCCGCCAGGCCGGTCCGCCCGGCCAGGACCGCCAGCGCCTCATCGGGGGTGTATACGCCTACCGGGACGCGGGCCCCCAGGTTCGCCGCCGACTGCCCGGCACTCGTGATCACGACCCGGGCTGCACCGCCGACGGGAACAAACGGCTCCAGCGCCTCAGGATCTTTCGCGTCATCGAACACTAGCAGGCAGCGGTCGCCGTCGGCCTCTAGCCAGTGCCGGACCATTCGACCCGCATCAGCCACGCCCCACCCGGAACCGCCATCAGACAACTCCGCAGCGTCAGCTATCGCGGCCAGGCCAGCCAGCAGGCTTCCGGTGCCCCCGGCGTCGACCCAGGCCACCAGCCGCCAGCCCGCAGCCAGCTTCGCCCGCGCGTATGCGGCGGCCAGCTGGGTTTTGCCCACCCCCCGCATCCCCGTGACCACCGACACCCCATGACCCACCCGACTCAGCCGCACCAGCAGATCGGGCCTCGGTTGGAAACCAGACGGCTGCTGGGGGATATCGCCTACCACTCCTCGGTCACGCGCTGCCCCCCGCGCTAGCGGTTCCAGACCTTCCCGCCCGCCAGCACCGGCCGCACGTGATCGACTAAACGCCGGGTTACGCGTCGTGGTGTTTGCACCCCACCCGACGGGCGTCTCGTCGTCGGCCCGGTCGCTATACACGCCCGCCTCCGACACCCGCACCGAATATTCCAGACCGCGGAAAGGTAACCGCCGTAGTACAGCAGCTTTCCCTTCATACCCTCCCTGTCCGGGGCCAAACGACCGGGTCCGTCATATTACAGCGACGCTGCTGACGCGCTGGAGCTGCTGGGCCAGGCTCCCGGCCCGGCCCCGGAGGCCGGTTCGGCCGAAGAGGCCTACGACGGATCAGCGCCCTGCGCCGATCGCACCTGGGACCGCGGCCGGCCTGCGAATCCTCCCCCGCGCAGCAGCCGACGCCGCAATCTCTCGCCGCGCGGCGTAAACCACCTAACTCAGTTGGGCGTCTCCTTTGTGAGTGCAGGCCCTAAGCTACGTTCTCATCCTGCCCGCGGTACAGCTAGGAATGAGTACAGCCAAGAATGAACAGCAGCAGGCAGCTCGGCACACCCGGTCCCGGGAGGGTCGAGCGGTCTTCCCCGGTGCCTGCGCTTGAGACCGTATGGGTGGGTGTTAATCATGAAGGTCGTGCTTTTCTGCGGCGGTCTCGGGATGCGGATGCGTGAAAGCGCCACCAGCGTGGTGCCCAAGCCGATGGCGATGGTCGGGGAGCGTCCGCTGCTCTGGCACGTCATGCGCTACTATGCGCACTTCGGGCACACGGATTTCGTGCTGTGCCTTGGCTATGGTGCCGTCGCGGTCAAGGATTTCTTCCTGAACTACGATGAGACGAGGTCTAACGATTTCGTCTTGGAGAATGGCGCCCGCGAGGTGAAGCTGTTCAGTTCCGACACCTCCGATTGGCGGATCACCTTCGTAGATACGGGCCTGAAATCCACGATCGGAGAGCGGCTGCGTCGAGTTCGCCGCTACGTTGACGGCGAAGCGATGTTCATGGCTAACTATGCGGATGTGCTCACGAATGCGCCGCTGCCGGACATGATCGCGAGATTCGAAGCTAGCGGCGCAGTGGCTAGCTTGCTGGCGGTGCCGCCTCAGTCGTCGCACCACGTGGTGGATATCGACGACAACGGGATGGTCACGCAGGTAATACCTATGCGCAATTTGCGTCAGTGGGAGAACGGCGGCTACTTCACGTTCCGGCCGGAGATCTTCGATTACCTTAACGAGGGGGAGGATCTCGTTGAGGATGTGCTTGTGCGACTGGTCCCGCAAGGACGCGTTCTCGCCTACCCGTACAGAGGGTATTGGTCGCCCGCTGACACGGTGAAGGAACGCGCGCAACTGGAGGATATGTTCCAGGCAGGGACATGTCCCTGGATGGTCTGGGACCCGGAGCGCTCAGGCCTGAACAGGCAGATTAACGGCGGATCGGGTGAGTCAAGGGGAATGCAGTACTCCCTGCCCGCAGCCATGTCGCCGTCACGCTGATTCGCGCGTGCACGGCTTCCTTTACGGGGCCCGGTGACTTCACGGGCCCGGTGACCTTCGGCGGCTGGCATTACAAACTAGGCGCCCGAAGCGCTCCCCGGGCCAGTCCAGACGCCACGGCCGTCGACACCCGACCTACGACGCTGGCCAGCACGTCCCGCCTACCTCGAACGTCCCGCCCGCGTCCAGCCCAGAGCCTTGCCACCCAGACCAGGACAGGTAGTGGTTCATCCACGTGAACCAGCCGCCACTGTAGCCATAGCCAGGGTCAACGGCCGCGGCGACACAATAGTGGTTGTTGCGCCAATGGTTGTTCCATGACGTGAAGATGGCATTATTTGTCCCGTCTTGCAGTTCCCCGGTAGTCCCCTGGCTCATAGTTATGTAATTGTTCTCGACGATTACGTTCTGGATGTGGCAGGGCCCGTACAAGCCTTCGTTGTCAAGCTTGTTGGAACAAGCATCAGGCGACGGACTCTGGAGGAGAGTGATGCCGTTGAAATTGTTCACCACAATGTTGCCGGAGATGACAAGCGGCGACGAAGGACTCAGCCCTCCCGATGCCCGGAGCTGGATACCTGCATACCACCCCCATCCCTGGCCGTGGGCTTTACCCGGCGCCGACGGCATGCCGTTGAGGGTCACGATGTTGTTGGTGATGGTGGCGTTATAGGAGATCTCGTCGTATATACCGGGGCCCCGGTTATTCCTGACCGTGTTGTGGTCGAAGGTCGTATTGATGTTGTTGGTATCAGCCCACAGGCCCGGGCCGCCGTTGTCGTGCACATAGTTGGACTCGAAGGTCAAGTCATTGGTTGACCATGCTTTGCCGCCGCCAGCCTCCCAGTTATAATCAATCGCTAGGTTGAAGTTATTAAAGGCGATGTCGTTACCCTTATACAGACCGCCGTTGCCCTGGGCCGAGAACCCTTCCTGACCGTTGTGGTCGATCAGGTTGTCGAGCACCTGGACTTTGTCGCCAGTAGCCACCCCGGCAGCCGCGTTGCCGGTTATATGGTTGTACTTGATGACCCAGCCCGGGCCGTTGTAGTCCTGGATCGCGCCTCGCTGCAGTGGCGTATTGAAGTCCCGGATGACGAACCCCTCGACGGTGACACCCGACGGCCCCCGCGAAGCCGAATCTCCGTAAATCGCGGAGGAAGCCGAATGGGCGCCGTCGAGGATCGCCCGCTGGCCGTCCCCGTTTAGCACATCACCCGACTTGGGTATTAGGGCTGACACGTGGTACGTACCGGGACGGAAGCAGAACGTGGTACCAGGCGCGGCATGGTTGATAGCAGCTTGCACCTTGCTGGCCGGCGTCACCACTTGGCCGGTACACGCTTGGCTTCCGCTGGGCGGGCTCGTCAACACTCCCTTCGGCGGGCTCGTGAATATTGCCCTTGGCGGGTTGGTGATGACTCCGGGTGGCGGGCTGGTGGCAACTCCGCCACTGCAGCCGACGGCGAGCAAGACGACCGTCGGCGTTAGCCAGTACCAGCGACGTAGTCGCATTCCCCCCTAGCCCTCTCAGCTCATCGTTCTTGAGTACTCCGGCGATTCCGCCGACTGAGTGCCAGGATAGTGGCTGTTCGGGTGCGATGCCAACGGCGTCTCGGCGAGCGCCACCGACATGTCATCCGGGCCGACCGGTGCCCTGTCGCTGAGGTGAAGATCCCGATCGCCGAACCACGCCCGGAAGCTAGTCACCGCCACCCCGATGCCGAACGCGACCCACATCAGGACCGCCGCTTGCGCACCTTCAAGTTGGGGATCGAAGAACGAGTTCACAAGGGTTGCGGTGACCGCCATCAGGCACAGCACGGCTACGCGCCGCCGAGTGTACAGCCCGCGCTGCGCCAGGCGCCGACAGCCCGTGATGAGACGCCAGTACCAGCCGAGCCACAGTGCAATCCACAAGGACATCCCGACGATGCCCAGGCGGGCCAGGATGTCAAGATGAGAGTTATGAGGGCTGCGCAACGGATCGGTCGTGCTGCCCTCTGCCGCCGCACCACCCGCCAGGTAGGCGAGATTAGGGCCGAACCCGTACCCGTCGACGAGATGGTCCTGCGACACCTGCTTGTGGATGACTTCCGACCACAGCTGGGTACGCCCTTGCACGGTACCGTTCTGGTTGCCGGACACGTGCGCGCCCGCGATGCTCGCCACGTTGGCGAACAACTGCGATGTCGAGAACGCCCGCCCCTGGGAGGCTGCCGAGCCTGCGATCTGGACCGACAGCAGGAGACCCGCACATACTATCAGGGCGGTGGCTCCGGCGGCCCGCGCGATCAGCCGCCTGCGGTCACGGAAGAACGCCAGCCCCACCGCGATGCCCGCTACCGCGGAGAGCAGGCCGCCGCGGTTCTGAGTGGCAACGAGCGCGAAGATGATGAGGGCGACGATGCTCCACAGCCCTCGGCTCCGGGCGCTGCGCCCGGCGGGGAAGAGCCAGAGGGCCGCAAGGGCGACGAGCGCGGCGATGGCAGCGTCCCCTGGTTTGTGGGTCGCAACCGGGGTTGCCGAGAAAGGCACGTTGGGCCGGCGACACCGTCCGGCCGAGGATCACCGCGACCGGGAGCCATAGCAGCAGCCACGGCGCGAACCGGGTGAGCTGGCGGATCAAGCGTTCGAGGATCTCCGGCGATCTGGCTAGCGCGGCGGCAATGAAGAACGCGAACAAGCAGTAGTAGACCAAGGCGAAGTCGCGTACCGCGTTGATATGGTAAACACGCACCCCGGGCAGGAACCGGATAAATCCCCAGAGGAAGAATGCGGCGAGCAACGCCAGCGTCGGGTCATCCCTGATCGTGACCCGTAGGTACCCGGTGGCGGCGAGACATCCAAGGGCGCCGACCAAGAGGACCATCTCACCGACGTACAGCGGCGTACCGGGCAGACGGATATACGCGAAGGCCTTGTCGAAGAGAAAGTAGCCCGCGAGGAGCGGACCGACCAGCCAGCCGAAAAGGGTGAGCAAGCGCCCTGACCCGCCGCGCGCCTCTCCGGGCAGGTCCACGACGACGTTCTGCGCTCAGGCCTCGGCTGAGGACGGATGACGGCAAGGTCGGCTCACTTCTGCGGCTGCGGCGACCGCTGACGGCTTGCGTCGTCCGACGTCCGAATGCTGACGAGCCTATAACGGCTACCTTGCGACCGCATTTGCGCCCGGTTGTACAAGTAGCCAACCACGTATGACGTGGTAGACCTGAGCCAGTTCACCATCTCCAGGTGATCCGGGATCCGGTCGTCGGAGCTTACGACGATTATCGCAGCATCGGCAGCATCGGCCAGCTCGGCGGCGTCGGCTACCTCAAGCAGCGCCGGTGCATCGATAATCACTAGGTCGAAGCTTGGCTTAGCCTCAGCCAGCAACGCGTGCACCGCCCTCGACCGAGCCGGGCCCATAACCGGCCCTGGCGTCGCCGGCGCAGCGCCGAGGACGGCGATCGCGTCGTTCAACGGAGAGAACTGAGCGCAGTCCGCGAGCGTTAGCCCTCCGCGAAGGACCTGCTCGAAACCCCGGGTTACTGGGGTTTGGGGCAGGAGCTGAGCGGTCACGCCGCCGCCGGTCGTGCCAGCGTCCACGACGAGCAGGCGTATACCGCGTTCGGCCATGGCGAGGGCCAGGCTGGCCACGGCGACGCTTTTACCTGAGCTCGCGCGGGGAGAGACAAAAGCCAGCGACAGCGGCATGCCACGCGACGCACAGGCCCGCTCGACCGAGCCGGCCGCAAAACGGAATGCCTCGGCAACCGCGGAGCGGGAGGCCATGGGCTGCACGCCGTCCGTGACCTGGAAGACGGGGGTCTCCGCGATCATCGGCACGCCGTATATGGCCGAGGCATCCTGCCGGCTGGCGATTGTCCGCCGGCGGACGGCTAGGGCGTAAGCGAGCGCGGCGCCTACCACGAGCCCGGCCACCAACCCGATGACCGCGTCGACCGCCCAGTGGCCATTGGCTCGGGTCGTGGGCACGAAAGCCGCCGTAGGGGTGCGCGCCAGATCGGTCTGCTCGTTGATCAGCGTCTGCGTCTCCTGCGCCACGAGGGCAGCCCGTTGGCCTGAACTGGTGCTTTGATCGATCGCTTTGTTGATGCCCGCGATAGTCGCGTCAGCCTGTCCCGTGATGGAGTTGGCGTTGGCTTCGTCGAAAGCCTGGAGCACTGCGTTGAGACCAACCTGGGCGATTTCCGGGCTCGATCCGTTGAACGACACCGCGACGATGCTGGCCCCGTAGCCGCCGGGCGTGGCCGTAGCCGGCGGGCTGACCGTGAGCAAGCTGCTATTGCCAGCGAAGTCCGAGGCATTCAGGGTGTTACTGCCCAGCTGGCTGTTGGCAATGCTGGCTGCTCGCTGGGCGACGCCCTCGGACTGCAGGAGCAGTACCTGGCTATCGAGATGCTGGCCCGGGTCGGCCGACGCAGACCCTGGCAGCGGAACGGTGAGATTAGCCCCGGCCTGGTAGACCTTTGGCTGCGTCACCGCATACGCGGCTGCCACGAGCATGGCCAAGATCCCTACCGCAAGGACCAGGACGATGTAGCGCCGAACGGCGCCGAACACGGTCGGCTCATATCGGTATGGGTCGGCGCTGGCGATCGCGGCCGGAGCCTTGGCTGCGTTCTTCGCAGGGATGTCCTTCGGAGGGATGATCGTGTCCCTCGGTGGGAGGGTCGTGCGAGGCGAGGTCCCATTCGGCTCACCGCTGAGTTCAACGACGGGAAGTCCCATCGTCTGGTCTGGATCGTTCACCGTATGATCTCCGCTGCTGTGCCGTTCAGGCGTGTCTGCTGTCTTTACTGTGCTGGCCGCACCAGCTTCGAGATACGGCCCGTCATCTTATCGGTTAGATTTCGGTATGGCGTCAGGATCCCGGCGGCTTCACGTTCGCCCGCCGCTGCGCTCACGGCGGTCGGGGACAGATGCTCCGCCGCGCAATCCGGATGGACCCGCACGCCTTCACCGGCTGGTGGCTCATCTAGCCTCCGGTGAATATCCTGTGGCGAAGTCGGCTTGGCGGCGGACGAGCCCAATCTTACGTCCTGCCTCGAACCGGGATGCCGGCCGCTCGTCGGCATCAAGGAATTTCAGCTGAGTAGCCAGAACGGCACCAGGTCCGCACCGTCCGCTGCCGATAAGCGTGGTAGCTGGGGTGCGCTGTCCCAGGGCCGGCGAATACCAGCCGAGAGGAGGGTCAGTCTGGCCCCGGTGCAGGCTCCACCGCAGTCCTTCCGGCAGCTCCAGCCGGGCCGCACCTGCCGCGGCCCCGCCAGGCCAGTCCAGCACCGCGCAGGCTCCGTCGAGGTGCGCCCGGACGAGGGGACCGAGGTGGAAGGCGAGGCGGAGATCGTGGCCGCCACCGTCGATCTGGTCGACAATCTCAATGCTCCGAGCCCGGCGGTCAAGCCGGACCGAACGCCGATGCCGGACGGACGGGTCGAGGGATGCGTAGCCGTCGTGCTCCGCGGACCAGCTGGCGACTTCCGCCCCGTCGGCAGTGTCAAGCTCCCGCGCACGTGCATGGCGCGTCCAGAGGAAGGGCCCGCCGCTGGTTGACTGACTCCGCCCGTCTAGCTCGACGGTGTTGTGCGCGATCGTCGAACGGAAGTAAGATCGCCACGCGAGATCACCGTGGTAGCAATAGGTGCCAGGATCAGCGAGGACGTCTATACCACCGTAACGGACCTCCACCGATAGAGCATCGGCGTGCGCATGCGCGGCGATGCTCAGGTAGCCGTGCGGGCCGCCGTCGCACCGACACCAGATTTCGGGTTCGTCCTTGCCGGTTGTGCGTAGCAGCGTGATCCCCGCGTCGGGGAATCGGGACGGCCGCCGCGCCGGCCTGCCCTGTACGTCGCGCGATCCGCGGGCCATGGCGCCGATGATCGGGCTGGCCGCATCGGCCGCGGGCCGCGGCCACCACTCCAGCCGCCCGAAGAGCATCTCGCCGAGCGCCAGCAGCGACGGCCAGCGGTTGGGCACGGCGGCGTCGAGCAGGAGTGCGCGGCCCTCATCGGAATCACCCTGCCGGGGCGGGCGCAGCCGCTCGTCGACAAGGGCGGCGGCGCAGTCCACCATGGCGCACATCCGCTGCCACACGGTCGCATTGAGCGGGTGGCCGCTCGCCTCGGCCGCAACGGCGGCAAGAAGCCCTAGTTCGGCGACGAAGCAGTGATAGTCCGAGGCGAGCTCGCGGCCGACGCCTGACGGGAAGGTATTGCGGAGGAGTTCCCGCTCGAGCAGGCGCGCGGCATCCCGCCGCCACCGTTCACTCTGCGGGAACCACGGAAAGGCACAGCTGGCCGTCAGCTGCCCGGCCGCCTCGGCGATGACGTGATTGTTCGCCGACGAGCCGCGGCTCCGGAACGCCGCGAGGTACTCCTGATGCCAGCGGATCTGCCGCAAAGCGAGCGCGTCGAGCTCGAACAGGTCGGCAACTGACGGCCAGTCATCCATCAGCCGCCGGATCCAGACCATGCTGATCAGCCGGATACCGATCTCGATCCCGCTCGTCCAGTGAATGCCCGAGAGGAAGGGATTCTCTCGCCACCACGAACGAAGCTGGTCGGCGACCCGGCATGCATAGGGTTCCTCGTGGGTGAGGAACCAGGCCGTCGCTAGCAGCGTGAGGTGCTGCAAACGCGAGATCTCCCAGATCTGCTTGATGTTGCCGTTCTCTTCCTCGGACCGGTGGTCAATCCGGAAGGCGTAACGGTCCGGGGGGACGCCGGCCGGTCACCGGATCGTAAAACCAGTCTGGTTGTACAAGATCGGTCCTCAGCACGCCGAGTACTTCCCACTCGCCCCGCAGCAGCCGGTCGGCAGCCTCGCGGACGGCCGCCTTGGCCTCTTCAGGTACTCGCGCGGCAACCTCTGGCGGCAGGGTGGCGGTGAACCGGCGCGGGCCGGGCGGCAGGGGCGGGCCCGTGGCAAGCTGCCCGCGCTTCACTTGCCGACGGGACCAGGCCGCCTTGACCACCTGGTCCCGCGTGCGCCACGTCATCTCGGCGGGCGACATCGTGGCCAGCCTGCGAGCGTACCAGCCGACTCTCGATGTGCTTGGGGCGTTCACGCCCGCTCCGGATGGCCGCTCAGCAGGCTCTCGCCGATTGCTATCGTGGCGCTGGTGGTGGCCACCAGGGAGTCAACGGGGATGGGCATAGGTGCACCGGTCAGGACCGCCTCGACAAAGCGCTCGAGTTCTGATCGCTGCCCCTTGTCCTGGCCCCCCCGCGCGCGCGTGGCGCTGCGATGCCGCCCGGTCCAGACCGTGGCCGTCTTGAAGTTGTCCAGACGCGCGCTCCGGCCGCCGCCGGCGGCATCGAATGTCTCTTTCGGATACCGGTAGTTACCAGCTGTAACGTAGGTGATGGTGCCGCACGAGCCATTCCGGAATCGCACGGTGGCCTGCACGTCGGATTTCTCCGGTCCGCGGACCGCGTAGACCTGTTCGGGCAGGCTCTCCGCCCACCAGCTCAGGGTGTCAATGAAGTGACCGCCTTCCCCGGTGAACCGCGATCCCTCTGCTTCCTCATTGCGATACCAGCTGTCAGCTGCCAGCGGCCCTGCGTTAATCAGGTAGCGGGTCGCTGAGCTGAGACTCTGCTGGCCGAACTGGTGTCTCATTTGGACGAGGAGTGGCGCGAAGCGCCTGTTGAACCCCACCATGAGCCTGTCGTTGCCGGTGGTCGTGGTGACCTGGATGATTCCTTCAAGCTCGTCCCGGGTCAGCGCGAGCGGCTTCTCGACGAACACCGCCTTCCCGGCCTCCAGTGCTTGGCAGACCAGGTCCGCATGGGTGCGATGGCGGGTCACGATGAAGATGGCGTCCAGTGAAGTGTCTTCGAGCACGGCAGCCGGGGTGGTTGATGCCGTCGTGAAGCCGAAACGGCGCTGGGCGTTGACCGCCGACAGCGACCGGGTGGTCGCGACGTGCGACAGGTGGACGGTCTTCAGCCGGGCAAGATGCGGCAGGAGCATCGATGAGGCATAGTTGCCGGCGCCGATGAACCCGACAGCCAGCTGCTTCCGGCCCGCGCCGCGCGGCGTGCGGACGAGATTCCCCGAGAGCACGCGGCTCGCCATGGGCGGCTGGCCGTCCGCGGGACGCGCGGGATACTCCAGCAGAACCCCCACGGCGGGCAGTGAGCCGGACGCCAGATCGGCATAGACCGTGGACGCCTGCTCGAACGGGAAGACGCCGGAGACCAGGGTCTGGACCTCGACCTCCTTGCGCGCGATGAGATCCAGGAAGCATTCCAGGTTGCGCCGCTCGGTCCAGCGGACATAGCCCGCCGGGTAGTCGATGCCGTCGAGCTCATACCGTTCGTCATACCGCCCGGGGCCGTACGATCTGGAGAAGCGGACCTCAAGTTCCTTGTCGTAGTAGGCGTTCCAGGGAAGGTCCAGCCGGGTCTTGCCGATGTCGACGATGCGGGCGCGGTCGCCGGCCAGCTTCGCCGCGCTCTCGACCGGCCCGTTGGATGAACCACCGGCGGCCAGGAACACATGGTCAGCTCCGCGCCCGCCGGTCATCTCGCTGAGCGTGCGCTGGATGGCTTCGAGGCCCTCGTCTGTGGGCGGGGCGCACAGCGCACCGGCGCTTTCCGCGAGCCGGCAGCGGTCCTCGAGCACGTCGAGCCCGACGACGCGCACCCCCGAGGCGATCAGGAGCCGGACCACGAGCTGACCGACGAGGCCAAGGCCGATGACGCACGCGGTTTCGCCCAGCTGAGCCTCGGCGCGACGCACGCCGTGCATGGCGATCGACCCCACGGTGGAGAAGGCGGCGTGCTCGGCTGAGACGCCCTCGGGGACCGGCGCGCACAGGTTGACCGGAATCCAGTTGTACTCGGCGTGCAGGGCGTACTCGTTACCTGCTGCCGCGACAAGCTGGCCGACGCGGAACTCCTCGGCGCCTCGCCCCACCTCGGACACCACGCCGCAGAGCGAGTAGCCGAGCGGCGTATAAGAGTCGAGCCGGCTCATCACCTTCTTGTAGGTGGCGGCAGCGCCCTGCTGCGCCACGGTGTCGAGGACCTTGCGTACCTGGTCTGGCCGCGCCCGGGCCTTGCCGGCCATCGACATCTTGGCCTCGGCCAGCTTCATCATCTCCGTGCCGGTGGAGATCAGCGAGTACAGCGACTGCACGAGGACGCCGCCGGGACGGCACACCGGAGCCGGTACGTCCAGGACCGTGAGTTCCCCGGACTTGTAGTTCTGCGCTATCTGCTTCATTACGTCCTCGGGTTGACTGTGCGATCGGCGTATGCCGTCAGGGCTCTCATGCCGCGACGCCGAAGGACGGGGCGTCCCGACGCCACAGTTCTTCGGTCAGCGGCCGCCATATCGGCTGGGGGCAGACCATAATGCCGTACACAACACACTCAGCCCTCGGTCCGCTCGAGAGCCTTGGTGTCGCCGAGGACTCGCCGGTAGACCTCGAGATACGCGCTCTCCTGGCAGCTCCAGGCCAGCTCCTGCTCGACACGAGCCCGCCCGAGCTTCCCCAGCCGTGAACGCCTAGGCTCGTCATCCATGAGGTCGACGATCGCCGCAGCGTAGCTGTGCACGTCGTTAGGCCTGGCATACACCGCAGCATCGCCGGCCGAAACACGGGTCTCACGCAGGTCGAACGCGACGACGGGAAGCTCGAAGGCCATATACTCCATCGTCTTGTTCATGGTGGACACGTCGTTGAGCGGGTTCTTGGGATCCGGCGACAGGCCTACGTCCGCAGTGGACATGATCTGAGCGACGATCTCGTCGGGCACCCGGCCGGTAAATTCCACATGTCCCGCCAGACCCAGCTGGTCCCGCAGCGCCACCAGGTCGTCGAAACAGTCACCCGAGCCGATCAGCGTAAAGGCGATGTCCTCGCGACGGAGTTCATGCACCACGATCGCTGCCGCCCGTACGAGGATATCGACACCGTCCTGCGGCCCCATGACCCCGATGTAGGCGGCCAGGTACCGTCGGCCGCGGCGCAGCTCCGGGCAGGCGGCATCGCGGTGCAGCCGTTGCGGGTCCGGGCCCGTTCGTACCACGGTGACGTCGGCCGGCGACTTGCCGCTGCGGGTCAGGGCAACGTCCCGGTAGGAATCGTTGGTAGAAATCACGTGGTCCGCCGTCCGGTGAGTCCTGCGTTCCAGCGCCCGCAACGCCTTATAGGGCCGTTTCGGGCCGTCAGGGAAACGGGACTCATAGAGCTCGGGACATAGGTCGTGGTGGTCGAACACGAACCGGGTCCGGTCGACGGCGCGAAGCACCTGGGCGATCGGCCAGAATATGTCAGGCGGGTTGCAGGCCTGGATAACAGCGAACCGGCCGGACCGTCGCGCCTTGAGCGTAAGCCATGCCGTAGCGGTGAACGAGTATCCGTACTCCATGATGAAACCGAGCTTGCTACCGCCGGGAGCATAGGGCCGGTACTTGTAGAGCTCCACCGAATCGACTACCTGATAAGCCGGGTCCAGTTTGCCCTTGGGGCAAACGACCGTGACCTGATACCCGTTCGCGACGAGTGCCTGGCACTCAAGCCACACCCGCCGGTCGAAGGGCACCGGAAGGTTCTGGACGATGATGAGGATGCGGGTCACCCGCCGATTCCCGGTGGCACAGTAGCAAGTTCTCCCTGCTGCGCGGTCACCCAGCCGAGGCCGCTAGCCACGACAACCACCACCTCCATCACATCACTCACTTACTTACCTTACGTTCGCCTCTGGCCCCGCTCGTGGCCTGTGTATAAGATCTCCAGGCAAGTGGCCCTGATACCGCTACCGGCTAGACGGCCCGGGATCGGGCCATCTCACTTGCCCGGCGACGGCTGCGGCCCAAGGCTACCGTGCACCGCGGGCCGCCCTACGCGGTCTTGTTAACAAGGCCGCGGGTAGTATCATGCTCGGCAGTAAGAGCTGCATCTCTTGATGGAGCGGAGGGGCCTGGCCGCCCCGGTCCGGATATCTGTCCAGGATCCGCGGGCTGCCGCACGGAGGTGCTGTGGGCGGGTGATCGTGGCCACGTCGGAGCTGCCCAGGTTCCGGTCCCGGGCACAGCAGGGCGCCAGGCAAGCCGCCCAGAACTCGGCCTGTACGAGAGGTGTGACTTCGGCCACGATGCGGGAGAATTCGATGCGGTCGGTCGGCGACATCAGGGATGCTGAC
Organism: uncultured Acidobacteriota bacterium; assembly: GCA_963798215.1. Lineage (GTDB taxonomy): Bacteria > Acidobacteriota > Thermoanaerobaculia > UBA5066 > UBA5066 > Fen-183. Next base: position 340,483 of record CAWCSP010000005.1, on the reverse strand, counting down.
GCGGACGCTGGCGGGCTATGACGCTGTGTACCTGGCGGCCGATGCCGGCTGAGTTCGTCACACGGCGGCGGTGAGAATGCTGTTCGATCCGATTCGTCAAGGACGACGGGCACTGGCCGGGAGGCGACCGGCAGCGGTGCCCTGGCGGCTTGCGCGCCGGGCGAGCCGCCGCATCAGCTGGGGTGTCGCCGATCAGGCCGTGTCCAGCATCACCAACTTTGCCGTGAACATCTATATCGCCCGCAACTTGGGAGCCGTCCAGTACGGAGCCTTCGGCCTCGCGTATGTAACATATGGGTTCGCCCTTAATGCATCGCGCGGCCTTTCGACCGATCCGCTGCTCGTCAGGTTCAGCGGGGCTGAGCTCCCGGCCTGGCGGCGTGCCGTTGCGGACAGCACCGGGACTGCGCTGCTCGTGGGCCTGGCGGCAAGTGCCTGCGTCCTCGGCGCGACCTTTTTCCTGGGTGGCACGACCAGGCAGGCCTTCCTCGCACTCGGACTGACGCTGCCAGGGCTCATGCTGCAGGATTGCTGGCGATTTGCATTCTTTGCGCTAGGACGCGGCAGCCAGGCATTCCTGAACGACATAATCTGGGCGGCGGTACTGCTTCCCGCTTTGCTCTTCCTACGGCTGACCGGCCACGCGGACGTATTCTGGCTCGTCTTCGCATGGGGGGGGTCGGCAGCGATCGGGGCGGCCGTCGGGCCGCGGCAAGCACAGGTGACGCCCAGGCTGTCGGGCGCGCTTGGGTGGCTGTCGCGACAGCGTGACCTCGGCCTCCGCTACATGGCTGAAGGCACCGTCAACAGTGCCGCGATCCAGCTGCGCAGCTACGGCGGCGGCCTCATCATGGGCCTGGCCGCCCTCGGCTACCTGCAGGCTGCCGTTACGCTGATGGGTCCCCTTCAGATGCTGATTTTCGGGATGGGCCTAGTCGCATTGCCGGAGGCCGCCCGGATTTTGCGTCGGTCGCCGCAGCATATGCCGCTGTTCAGCGGGCTGCTTAGCGCCGGACTCACTGTGCTGGCGCTCGCGTGGGGACTCGCGCTGCTGGTGGCGCTGCCGAGAGGGCTCGGGCACTGGCTGCTGGGCCCTATCTGGCGGCCGACCTATCCGCTGGTGCTGCCGACCATGCTTTACTTCATGGGCTGGTGCGCTAGCTTGGGCGCGGCGACGTGGTTGCATGCTCTGGCCGCGGCCCGGAGGAGTCTGCGTGTGGCGGTTATCACCTCGGCCGCCTATGTCTCTCTTTCCCTGGTGGGGGCGGTTCTGGGAGGAGCAGTCGGGTCGATCCGCGGTGCTGCAGCTGGGGCGTGGATTGGCACGCTGGTGTGTTGGTGGCAGGTCCGCGAGGCCCGGCGCGAATCCGGCACCGTGCCTGTCGGCGGTTGGAGCGCAGAACAGGACCAAGAACCTGCGACGGAGCCAGTGCGGCACGTGACTGCACCAGGGGCCGCGGGCGGTGGGGTCATGAGCCCGGCTGTTAACGAGGCCGACGGACAGCGGGAACACGCCGTCCAATCCGGACCCGCGATCAAGCCCGCGATCCGGATGCCGTCATTCACCCCGACCACCTGGAGTGTCGTGGTCACTTCTGACCGGAGTTACTACGACAGGATGTGGATGACGATGGCCCTGTCCGGGCGTCCGGTCGCGTTTCCGGCTAATGGCGACCAACGGCGATTCCCGCTGGCAGGGAACCAGATGCGCATCGGGCGGCACAGCGCGACACGTGATCTTGAACCGGAAATAGACCTGGCCGGGCCGCCTGGCGACCCGGGCGTCAGCCGGCTGCACGCGGTCCTGGTCGCCGCTCCGGACGGCACCTGGGGGGTACTCGATGTGAGCTCGGCCAACGGCACGCTGCTCAACGGGCACAAGATAGCAGCCGGGGAGGTGGTTCCCCTGCATGAGGGTGACCGAATCAACCTTGGTGCCTGGACTGTGATCACGGTGCAGCGTGAATAGGGCTGCCTTCTGGCCGGAGTTGCTTGATTATGATCACTTCTGGCCGGAGTTGCTTGATCAGGATCGGCGGTACGCTCACGAACAGACTGCCATGGCCTCGCGTAAGGGTATAGTCTGCTGCTAGCCCGCTGGGCGCACGAAAGGCAGGCCCGGCGAGCTGCGGGACTCAGAAGTCCGCCGTCAGATGTATCAGTCCCAGGTATCTGCGGCTCTTATGAGTGTTGTGAAACGTTGGTATTGCGGCGGCGGCCTGCAACACCAGCGGACCTTACCTACTTGCCTCCGAGATCTGATGGACCATCGATGAAAGTCCTGGTTGCGGGTGACCGTGGCTACGTCGGACCCGTTCTCGTCCTGTTCCTTCGTTCAATCGGCCACGAGGTCCACTAACTATGAGTGCGGTACCACGGCTAAGCATCGGGCTACCGGTTTACAACGGCGAGAACTTCCTAGCCGAGTCGATCGAGGCGCTGCTTGGCCAGAGCTATGACGATTTCGAGCTGATCATCTCGGATAACGCCTCGACCGACGGGACCGCTGACATCTGCCATCGCTACGCGAGGCAGGACTCTCGGATCCGCTATGTCCGCCAGCAGAGCAACATCGGCCTGTGCCCGAACCACAACTTTCTGGTCGCGCAGGCGAGAGGCGACCTGTTCAAGTGGGCCTCTCATGACGACCTCTATGCCCGCGATCTGCTGAAACGCTGCGTCGACGTACTCGACGAGTATCCTCATGTGGTGCTCGCGCACTCCTGGACGGCAATGGTCGACGAGTCGGGCACCGTCACGAAGGCAGTTGAGTACTCGCTGGCCACGGCCGCGGTGCGGGCGCCCGAGCGATTCCGGAGCATGCTGTTCGATAGCGGCGGCGACGACGATCTCGGCGTCATGCGGACGGAAGTTCTCCGCCGGACGGCACTGAAGGGCAGCTACCATCACTCGGACCGGACCCTGATTACAGAAGTGGCCCTGTACGGCCCGTTCTACCATGTCCCGGACTGGCTGTACTTCCGGCGCGATCACCCTGACCGGGCTTCGCGAGCGTGGCCGACTGTGCGCAGCTGGTGTGTGACCATGGACCCGCGCAGGGCCAACCGGCTACGACATCCGACCGTTCGCCTGCTGGCCGAATACGTCTGGGCGTACGTTACGGCTATCCACCGCGCGCCGCTGTCATCCGCGGATCGGAACGAGTGTTACCGGTACCTTGCGCAATGGATGGTCAGCCGAGTTCGCGTCGGGCGCGTCGGGCGAGCCGGAGAGCCTGAACGGGCTAGCGAAATACCTGACGATATCTCGACCGCCACACTCGTAGCTGGCCGCGAAAGCAGGCTGGCCTGACCTGTCACCGCCTGACCGGCCGGGATGGGTAACTCGCACTGGGATCGGTTACGGAGAGTCCGCTGGAACCGCAATCCGCTCGGGGGTGAAGTCTGCTGAACGTCGACCGGGTTCCGCGCATCGCCGGCGCCTTGCTGTTCCGGCCCGCCCCGCACGTGGACGAGCGCGGTTTCTTCTGCCGCACCTTCGATGCGGATGTGCTGCACGCGGCCGGAATCGATCCGGCCGCGTTTGTCCAGCACAGCTTGTCCCGCTCGGCTCGCGGCGTGGTGCGCGGATTGCACCTGCGCCGCGGGGAAGGCGAGGCGAAGCTGGTGCGATGCTCATACGGAGCGATCTTCGACGTCGTCGTGGATTTGCGGCCATCCTCGCCCACATATCGCAACTGGGAAAGCTTCGAGCTTCGTGACCACGACCAGGTCTCACTGTACGTGCCAGCCGGCTGCGCGCACGGATTCCAGGCCCTCACCGATCCGGCGGACGTGTCCTACGCCATCGACCGCGCTCACGACCCCGCTGAGGACGTATCGATCGCATTCGATGATCCTGAGCTAGCGATTCCATGGCCGCTTCCTGTCACCACCATGTCGCAACGGGACCGCCTTGCGTCATCACTCGCTTCCGCAGCCAGGCTGCTGACGTAGTCACGGGCCAGGCGGGCCACCAGGCTCGGCCCCAGGACCAGTCAGCCTGCTACGCCCATGGCCCGGACATGCCGGTACCACAGCTCCAGCGTCAGTAGCTGCCATATCTCCTTGGCATGGTCCTCGCGGCCAGCTTGATCGTCTTCGATCAAGCGCGACACCGCCTGCCCGCGGATCATCCCCGATCCTTCGAGCTCGCCTCCGACCAGCACATCGCGGATGACCTCCTTCAGGTCGTTACGAACCCAGGCCCTAAGGGGCGCGCTGAAGGAGGCCTTCGGCCGGTGCACGATCTCGCGGGGCAGCCAGCTCTCCGCCGCCCGCTTGAGCGCAACCTTGCCTTGCCACCGCTGGACCTTCGCGCTGCCGCCGATGGAGAACGCCGCCTGCGCAACGACGGGGTCGACAAAAGGAACACGCACCTCTACGGAAGCCGCCATGCTCGCCCGATCCGTGTAGGCGAGATTCAGTCCCGGCAGGAACATGCGTGTATCAGCCAGGCACATGCGGTTGACCTCGTCTGACAGCGAGTTGTCATCATAGATGTCGCGGTGCTCCTGCACGAGCTGGTCCACGTAGACTCCGAGGTCCGGGCTCAGCAGGGCGGCCAGCTCGCCGGGGTCGTACAGGGTGTAACTGCGGCGGAAACGCGGCTCCTCCGCCAGCTCGGCGAACGTCAGGAACCGCTTCGCCCATCGCGAGTAGCGCAAGCCGTGGCCCGCGGCGCTGACCGGGAGGCGCTTCACGGTGGAGCGCACGATTGCGCGGGGGAAGCCTGGCAGCTTCCGGTACTTGCTGGCCATGAGGCACGCGAGGTGCTTGCGGTAGCCGGCGAACAGTTCGTCGGCGCCCATCCCCGAGAGGATTACCTTGATACCGCGCCCGCGCGCCGCCTCGCACATGAGCAGCGTGTTGATCGCGGCCGGATCACCGATCGGCTCGTCGAGCACGTCTACGATGCGGGGCAGAAGGCCGACGATGTCGGGCGAGATCTCGATCTCGTGCAGTTTTATGCCGTACCGGGCCGCGACCTTCCGCGCGTAGACGGCGTCGTCGGGCATGGCTTCCAGCCGCTGGTCCTCGGAGCGGAACGCGATCGTGTACGCCTCGATGCTGGGGTCGGCCCGGTGGGCCAGAACGGTGATGATGCTTGAATCCAGGCCACCGGACAGGAAGCTCGACACCGGCACGTCGGACACCAGGTGGGCGGCGATTGACTCCTCGATCACCGGGCCCAGGTCGGCGGGCGGCCCGGCCGCCGCCTCGGCCGCCACGTCCGCGACGCGCCAGTAGTCCCGCAGCGAGCAGCTTCCGTCAGGCCGGAAGCGCGCCCACGACCCGCCGGGAAGTTTCTTGACACCGTCGATAGCACAGCGCTGCTCGGGCACCCAGTAATAGAGCATTGACGCCACCAGGGCGCCAGGTTCGATCCGCAACTCGGAACCGACCGCCGCCAGCAAGGCCTTCAGCTCCGAGGCGAACACCACGCCCCGGCCACGAGGTAGGTAGTACAGCGGCTTGATGCCGAGCGGGTCACGCACGAGGACCAGCTCACCGGAGCGCTCGTCAAACAGCGCAAACGCGAACATGCCGCGGAAGCGAGGGAAGGCATCCGGCCCCCACAACCGGCACGCCTCCAGCACGACCTCGGTGTCCGATTTGGTGGCAAAGCGAACGCCGCGAGCGGTCAGCTCCGCCCGCAGCTCCTTATAGTTGTAAAGCTCGCCGTTGTAGACGATTGTCATGCCGTGCTTGGACAGCGGCTGGTCAGCCGCTCCGCTTAGGTCGATGATCGAGAGCCGCCGGTGGCCAAGCTGCACGGTGACGGATCCGTTGGCGTGCCCCCAGGTCCCGGCGGCATCTGGGCCCCGATGCGCGATCCGGTCGGTCATGATCTCGACGAGTTCTTGACCGTCGGCCTGCTGGTAGCACCCCGCGATTCCGCACATTTCAGTCCCCGGCCTTGTCGGCAGCGACCAGATCCTCCAAAACCGAGTCTGCCTCCTTAGTCCGTCCGTGCGCTGAGGTGCATCTGACGGCCCGGCGTGCTCAACCACGCACCGAACCGCTTGCCGATCATCCGTGCCACCTTACCCGGTGATCTCGGCGCCTGGCGCCGGGAAATGTTCAGCCGTCCGCCGTCGCAGCATCTCGTCCACCAGGCCCGCCGAAAGCAGTTCACGGATCCGCCGTAGTCGCACGAATCGTGGTGACACGAAATCCTCATAGGTCAAGCCATGCCTGGTGTAGGCGCCGAAGAGCTCGTCGATCCCATCCCGCACTCTCCAGCGCAGGCCCAGGTCCGGGAAGGTCTCTGTGAGCTTGGAGAAGTCGACGCGGTAATTGCGCAGGTCCGGTCCGGCGCCGTCGGCAAATGAAACACGCGACCCGGGCACCGCGTCCCGGACCATCTCAGCGATGTCTCGCACCTGTACGTTATCCTGCGGGCGTCCGACATTGAACGCCTCGTCGTGCACGAGCTCACGAGGTGCCTCGAGCATGGCGAGGAACGCGCGGCTGATGTCCTCGATGTGCACGAGCGGCCGCCATGGCGATCCATCGCTTTCCAGGCGGACTTGCCCGGTCGTCATGGCGACTGCGGTGAGGTTGTTCACCACGATGTCCAGGCGAAGTCGGGGAGAAGCGCCGTACGCGGTAGCGTTGCGAAGGTACGTCGGGCTGAAGCCATCATCGGCTAGGCGCGAGAGGCCACGTTCGGCCGCGACCTTGCTCTCGCCGTAGGGGGTAACGGGAAACAGGTCCGCGTCCTCGGCTACCGCGAGAGAGCCAGCTGCTCCGTACAGGCTGCAGGACGAAGCGAAGAGGAAACGCCCGACGCCGGCCTGCTTAGCGGCGCGCGCCAGGTGCAGTGTCCCCTCGAGGTTCACCGAGTTTGTCGCCTCGGGCTTGAGGTCACCGAGGGGGTCATTGGAGAGCGCGGCGAGGCAGATCACCGCATCGTAGTCAGCTAGCTGGCCAACCGTGACATCCCTGATGTCCTGCGCGGGTCGCAACTCGGCATCCAGCGGCGCTGGACCGAGGTTACACCCCTCGTACAGGTCGAGGTCGAGTCCGTCGACCGTGTGCCCCGCAGAACGCACGAACGGCACGAGAACGGCGCCGATGTAGCCCCGGTCGCCCGCGACAAGAACCCTCACTTGCAACCTCCAGGTTGAGAATCTGAGTACCACGGTGCGGCGAGACGGCTATCCGGCACAGGTCAACCCCAGATGTCGCGCAGCACGTTGAGAACGACTCGAGAGCCGAGGCGGTCTAGGTGCACCGGCAATTCGCGCATGTCCGCCAGGCTCTGCCGCACGGCACGTTGCCGCTCCATCGGACACATAACGAGCAGGAAACCGCCGCCGCCGGCGCCGGTGAGCTTGGCGCCCGACGCTCCTGCATCGAGCGCCCGCGAGATCGCCCTTTCGATCCAGCTGTTAGACACCCCGACCGCCAGCTTTCGCTTAGCCTCCCAGCCTTCGCGCAGCGCGACTCCGACGGCGTCGACATCGCCGCTGCGCAGCCGATCGACGGCAAATCCAGCGAGGTCGCGCAAGATGTCGAGCTGAGGACGGGTGGCCTTGATATTGGCGGTCTGCTCGGCCAGGATCGAGTCCGCTTTCCTGGTGATCCCCGTGTAGAAGAGCATGATCTGCTGCTGCAGGGCCCTGCGCTCAGCCGCGGAGAGCCCGAGCTCCTCGGTGGTTACCTTCTCGCCGGGTCCGAATCGGAGGTCGCGGATACCACCAAATGCGGCAATGTACTGATCCTGCTTGCCGATTGGCTTTCCGCAGCGGTCGATCTCGACCGTGCAGGCACGATCGGCAAGCTCTTCGGCTGTCACCTGCCGCCCCTGATACGCGAACAGTGCGTGCAGCAAGCCGACCGTAACCGCAGACGAGGAGCCCAGACCGGAGCCCGTTGACGGGATGTCGGCCAGCGTGGTGATCTCCACGCCATTCGCCACGCCGGTCATCAGCATGGCCTCCCGGACGAGTTCGTGTTCCAGGTCCTCAACGCGCGAGACGATCTCCTTCTTGGAGTAGTTGACGTAGATATCGTCGTCGAAGCGCTGCTTCACGATGACATAGACATACTTGTCGATCGCGCAGTTGAGTACCCGGCCGCCATGCTCCTGGTAGTAGTCGGGCAGGTCGGTGCCGCCGCCGAGCAGGCCGATGCGCAGGGGCGTTTGGGTGATGATCATCGTGAGGCTCGCATCGGCCACTCGTCTTGGGCGCGCCGGTAGGCCTCGAGCGTACCGATGTCGCGGAAGTACCCTTCCACCAGCATCGCCCTCGCCCGGCCTACCAGCCGCGGCAGCAGGTCATAGCCGATATCGCTAGGTGCCGTACTGCCGATCTCTTCGAGCACGCTCGGATGGAAGGCGTACATCCCGGCGTTCGTCAAGTCGGACGCCGGCTGGCTCGGCTTCTCCTGGAACCTGATGACCGTGCCGGCCTCATCGACGTCGACGACACCCCCGGCGGACGGCTGCTGGGAGTGGAATACCGTCAATGTGGCAATCACGCCGTTCTCCCGGTGGACATCAATGAGTGAGCGCAGATCGAAGTCAGTGAGGTTATCGGCGTAGCAAGCCAGGAACATCTCTTCCCCGTCGACCCACCGCCGGTTGGCCGCGAGCGTGCCCGCACTGCCGAGGAGTTCTGGTTCGAAGACCGTAATGACCCGGGGCGACCCGGCCCGGGCAGCAACATGGCGGCGCACCATATCTGGCAGGTGATGGAGATTGACCAGTACTTCGTCGATTCCCGCTCGGTTGAGGGCGTCAAGCCATATGTCGAGCAACGGCCTGCCGTCGATGATCACCATGCACTTAGGGGTCGCGTCCGTGACCGGCCTCAGGCGGCTCCCGACTCCGGCGGCGAGAAGGAACGCCTTCATGTCCGGGCTCTTCGGACGACCCCGAGGGCACGCATCTTGGCGTTAGCCTCGGCCAGCACTCCGTTTAGGCCTTCGATGCCCTCCAGCCATGCCGCGTACGCCGCGACCGATTCCGCTGGTGTATGCCGAGGCTCCCACCCCAGCGCCCGCAGGGCACTGATGTCCGAGAGAATATGGCGCGTGTCGCCGAAACGGTACTCGCCGGTTACCACTCCCGGGCGTGCCGACCCGTAGTGACGCATCACGATGTCCGAGAATTCCCTGGTGGTGAAGCCTTTGCCGCCGCCGACGTTGAAGACTCGGCCGACGGCGCGGTCATCTTCAAGCACGAGCACGTTGGCGTCCACCACGTCGTCGATGTTGACGTAGTCGCGGATCGCTCCGCCGTCCTCGTAGAGGGTCGGTGCCACGCCCTGCAGGTAGCACAGGCAGAAGATACGGCACGCGCCCGAATACGCGTTGTACACCGATTGCCGCGGTCCCTGAACGATGCTGTAGCGAAGGGCGACGCTCGGGATGCCGTACCGGCCGCCAAGGTTGATCGCGACCATCTCCTGGCCGAGCTTGGACATGCCGTACGCATTCTGCGGATTTGAGATCCGCTCGGGCGTAGCCTGCATGTCGAGCGGGCCGCCGCACTGCGGGCACGGGATGTCCCAGTTACCAGTGGCCATGGCCTTCTCGGAGCGCATTCCCGGTAGCTGTTCGCCATCGGCCGGACACCGGTAGAGGCCTTCGCCCATCGCCGCCTGCGACGACGCCACCACTACGCGGGCGAGGTCGAGGCGCTCGGCAACGATGATCTCGTAGAGCAGGGCTGTCGACACCACGTTCACGTCGGAGAATCGCGAGAAGTCAGGCAGATAGTCCTGGTAAGCGGCAAAGTGGTACACGGCGTCCACCCGGCGGAGCAGGTTCGTGACGAGGTCGCGGTTGCGGGTGTCGCCTTGGTAGAAATCGACCTCGGGACTTACGTGCGCCGGGCGCCCGCCGCGATGTACCGGCGGGGTCAGCGCGTCGAGCACGACAACCTCGTGGCCAAGTGATAGCAGCCGGTCGCACGTATGGGATCCGATGAATCCCGCGCCACCGGTGACGAGGACCTTCATTTCCGCCGATGCCGTCTGCGCTCGGCGGCCTCGCGATACACGTCGAGGGTCGACGCGGCCGTCGCCCCCCAGGTGAACTGGCTGGCCCGCTTGAGTCCCAGCTCTCGCAGGTGGTCCCGGTTCGGGCCGACTGCCTCCACGATGGCCCGGGCGATGGACGCCGGGTCCTTGGGGGCGGACAATAGCGCCGCCCCGCCCGCGGTTTCCGGCATCGCGCTGGTGTCCGAGGTCACGACCGGGCAGCCGCAGGCCATCGCCTCAAGAATGGGGAGCCCGAACGTCTCATTGAGCGACGGGTACACGAACGCGTCAGCCGCCTGATAGAAGAGAACGGTCTCCTCGAGCGGGACTCCGCCCACGAAGATCACGTCTGAAGAGATACCGAGCTCGGCTGCCAGCGACTGCAGCGAAGCCAGGTACCTCTCGTCGCGTCCGTGGCCGACGATCGCTAGCTGACGACCTCCGAGCTCAGCACGGGCCAGCGCCCACGCCCGCAGCAACCCGTCACAGTTCTTGTACGGCCACAGCGACGACACGAACAGGACGAACGGCTTCGTGACGCCGTGTGAGGCAACCCGCGCGCGCGCACGCGCCCGCATCGCCCGGCTTGAATAGGTCATGGTCGACGGCTTCGTAGATCAGCTTGAGCTTGCGTGCGTCGACCTCCAGGTACTGCTCTATCTCAGAGCGCAAGCTCTGCGAGTTAATGATGATCGTATCCGCGGCGCGCGCGGAGCGCGGATAGTTCATCCGGCGGTAGAGACGGGTCAGCGGCGGCACCGCATCGGGTGCCGTGAAGGCGTGCATTGTCTTCATGTGGAGGACGAGCGACCACGGGGCGTTCACCAGCGGCGCCATCAAAGTGTTGAAAACATCGATACGGCTGAGCGGCAACCGCGCGGGTGAATAGAGGTGTTCGCTGAGCGTGCGCAGATTGCGCCGCTCGTTCGACCACGGATAACTGATATAGAAGACATTAGGACCATAACCCTGGTGAAGATGCCGCGACTTCGGGCTCACCAGCAGGTGCAGTTCCTCGCCTGGTTCAAGTCGCTTGGACATCTCGGGTATCACTCGGGTCCAGAACCAGTGGGCGCCCGAGGGCTTCTCCGGATGGTCGGTCAGAAGGTTAATTGCCACACGCATTCGTATCAGTCGACTCCGTAGTGTGATTGCTGGAACTCAAGCTTTCGCGTCATGCCGGGCTCCCAGCGGTTGCCATGATTCAGAACACAGCCGTCGAGATCGTCTCGGCGTTCATCCGCGACTGCCGGATGTACTGGGCCAGCGCATGCATGATGGCCTGATGCAAGTCTTCGACGATGCCATAGTTCGCGCAGTCTACATGGATGCTGACCTCGGCCAGGGCCTTAGCCGCGCCGCCATCGAAGCCCGTCACCGCGATGGTGTGCAGGCCATGCTCGCGGGCCCACGTGAGCGCCCGGACGATGTTGGGCGAGCTACCCGATGAAGAGACAGCTGTGAGCACGTCGCCAGGCCTGGACTGCGACTGAAGCTGATGAACGAAGACGTTCTCGTAACCAGCGTCGTTTGCTATCGCGGTGAGGAGCTCCACGTTGGTGCTGAGGCTCAGCACATGAGGGCTCAGACCGGTGCCGGTCCGAACGCCCTTCACGTGATCACATTGCATGTGGTTCGCAATCGACGCCGACCCGCCATTGCCGCAGGAGAACATGTGGGCGCCGCGCAGGTAAGCCTCGAGCAAGACGACCGCCGCCCGGTCGAGCGCGGCCGTGTCAATGGTCTTCGCGGCCCGGGACATCTCCTCGGCATAGGCGTCGAAATAACACCCGGCGCTCGCAAACGGGGCAGCCGGGAACTTCACCGGGCTGCCGTCGGCAGGTGGCGTGCGGACTTGCGCCTCGTAAAAAGAATTCATACAGCGATGCGCTCCAGGATGAACGGCGCGGCGGCGGCCAGGCTCGGGAACGACCAGACACCTGGACGCGCGCAATCGCCAGGCCCCAGGTAGATCGCGGATGCCCCCACCGCTTCGGCGAGGCCGATGTCCTCGGGCCGGTCACCCACGACCCACGACGCCGCCAGGTCCAAGCTGAGCGCAGCCTGCGCCGCCTTTGCCATGCCCGGCCTTGGCTTGCGGTCCTCGCTGCTGCGGGCGAAGGCCTCCACGGCTCCTGCAGGGTGGTAGGGACAGTAGAGAAACAGGTCGACCCGCGCTCCCTGCTCGGCAAGATGGTCCGCGATGTACTGATGCACGCGGGCGACGTCATCGATCCCGTACAGGCCCTTGGCGACTCCCGCCTGGTTCGTCACTACCGCGACTGGAATCCTGGCCCGGTTGAACCTGGCGATCGCCTCCGCTGCTCCGTCAATGAACTCCACGCGGTCGATCGAGCCGACGTGCCCATGGTCGATGATGATCGTGCCGTCGCGATCAAGCAGGATGCCGGGACGGGGAGGTACCCAAGGTGCGGTGAGCACCGGGCCACCGCGGCGGACCGCAGCCACGTTCATTCATCACCTCGCCTGGTCCGGTCGCGGCGGAAACCTTCAGCCTTGGTCGCGGCGGAAACCTTCAGCCTTGCATGTATATGAGCGCCCAGTTGGCGGCCGTGATACGACGACATGCCTGAGTGGCTGGTCACCGGCATCTTGCCCGGTCCGGACGTGTCCAGCATCGAGGCATGGAGCATGGCCGGGTCAACGACCATGTTCATTACATCTCCCCCCTGCTGCGAGCTGCCGGCCCGGACGCTGCGGGCACGATGACCGACTTCGCGCACGTGAAGGCCTCGGCGTAGCGTGCCCGGCACTCCATGCCGCGCAACCGCGCCAGTCCGAGGAAGATCTCGTCGTCCCACCAGTCGCGGTTCCGCTGAGAGGGGAAGCACTTGTGCAGTAGCTCCACCTTGTGCCGGGCGATGCTGTCCGACAGCGGGACATACACCGACGGGCGGCCGATATCGCCATCCCATTTCGGGATCTCGTATGCGAGGTAGAACTGATCACGGAAGACGGTGGGCACGATCTCGGCGATGGTCCGGTGATCCTGATGCGCGTCGTCAGCCGACGGCGCGATGATGACGTCGGGCGAGCATGATCGCGATATGTTCTCAAGAATCTCCTTGACGTTGCCCCAGACCGCGGGAAGCCGGCCCTCGGGCAGGTCGAATAGCTTGATCTCGACATCCGCGGCTGGCATGAAGGCGTGCGCCGCGTTACGCGCCTCCTGGTGGCGCTCGGTCGTGCCCGTTAGTACCGCGTAAGTGACCCTGAGCTGGCTGTCGCCCAGGCTGAGCAGCAGCCCACCAGCCCCGATCTCGATGTCATCGGGGTGTGCGCCGATCGCGAGCACGCATAGCGGCGTGCTTGAAGGCGTCTTCAGGTGCAATGGCAGCATGGCCGGGCTCACATCCGCATCCCGGGACCACCGCGGGAAAGCATGACCTTCATGATTCAGATCCTGACAGGTAGAATTTCGAGCTCGGGGATGGGGAAGACGAGCTTTCCTCCCCATGACCCGACATAGCTGAGCTGGCGGCTTATCTCATCCCGCAAGTTCCATGGCAGGACGAGTATGTAGTCGGGTTTGGTCTCGGCCAGATGCTCGGGCGCATAGATCGGGATATGCGTGCCGGGGAGGAACTTTCCTTGTTTCAGCGGGCTCCGGTCAACCGTGTAGGAGAGAAGATCCGACCGGATGCCACAGTGGTTGAGGAGCGTGTTCCCCTTGCCCGGGGCCCCGTAGCCTGCGACGGACCGCCCTTCGTTCGCCGCTGCCAGAAGGAATCCGAGCAGATCGCTCTTGATCTTCAGCACCGCGGCCGCGAAACCCTCATGACCAGCGACGGTGTGCAGTCCTGCGGACTCTTCCGCGGCCAGCACCGCTTTCACCCGCCCGGTCGGCTCGCCGGCGCTTTCCTCAGGACAGGCGTAAACGCGCAGCGAGCCGCCATGGGTACTGAGTTCGTCAACGTCGACCACGCGCAATCCGGCCGTCGCCAACGCGCGAGAGGAGGTTAGCATGGACAGGTAAGAAAAGTGCTCATGGTATATCGTGTCGTACTGTCGGCGCTCTATCAGGCGGAGCAAGTGCGGGAATTCGAGCGTGACTATACCGTCATCTTTGACCAGCGCGCGCAGTCCAGCCGCGAAACTGCGTATATCCGGTACGTGGGCGAAGACATTATTTGCAGCCACGAGGTCTGCCCGGCCGTGCCGCTGGGCGATCTCGCGGCCCGTGTCGGCACCGAGGAACTGGATCTCCGTATCGATACCCCGCGCCTGGGCCGCTTCGGCCACGTTTGCGGCCGGCTCGATACCAAGCACCGGGATTCCCGCAGCCTGGAAGTGCTGCAGAAGATAGCCGTCATTGCTGGCAACCTCGATCACGAGGCTGTCGGGGGACAGGCTGAGCCGGCCGATCATCGCCTCCGCGTACCGCTTGGCATGCGCCACCCATGAGTCCGAGTAGGAAGAAAAGTAAGCATAGTCGGAGAAGATATCCTCACCGGACACATAAGCGGGAAGCTGGACAAGCAGGCAAGCTTCGCAGAGGCGAACGTGAAGCGGATAGAAGACTTCAGCCTCGTCGAGCCGCTCCCCGGGAACGTAGCTCTCACATAGCGGAGACATCCCGAGATCGACGAAGGTGCGAGTAAGATGCGCGCCGCACAGACGACAGTTATGCAACTTTGACATACCCCCAACTCCACAGCCGGTAGATGACTAGGCTAACATCAATCGTGTTAACCGAGTTGAACTCTGGAAACCGGGGCGGAAATGCAGAATCATGCCTGCCGCGCATGCCGTGGATCCGCCGGTTACCTCGTGCTGGATCTTGGTGAGCAGCCGGCCTGCGACTATTTCCCGCGGTGCGACCACCCGGGCCCTGACCCCGTGTACCCGCTGCAGATGTGGCTGTGTTCATCGTGCGGCCTGGCTCAGCTGCTGGCTGACCCGACCGTACCCGAGGAGCCGAGGGGAACCGAGCCTGCCGCGCTCGTCGCGCAGGCCGCCGACGCCGTAGAGCGAGTCATCGCGGCCGGATGGCTGCCGGAACAGGGCGTGGTCGCCGAGTACGGCAGTCCCCATGGCGGGTCCTGGCTGGGCCTGCTGGCCGCCCGGGGACTCGCGCCGTCTGGCCACGGCGGGCAGGCTGACGTCATCCTCGATTGTTTCGGCTTGATGCATGCCCCGGATCAGCGCCGGGCCCTCGCTGAGCGCGCGGCGAGGGTAGCGCCGGGCGGAGTGCTGTTGCTGCAATATCACGCGCTGAGCACGATCATCGGTTGCAGACAGTGGAACGCGCTCCGGCATGGGCACTACGCTTACTACTCGACGACCGCGCTGACCGCCATGCTGGCTGCGGTCGGATTCAGCCCACGTATGGCCTGGCCGTTCGACCTCTACGGCGGTACCGTCCTGCTGGCCGCGACCAGGGACGACAGCAGGCACGGCGGGCCAGACCTCGTCATCCGGTCGCTTCTCGAGGAAGATGCTCGCGTTGGC
This sequence comes from uncultured Acidobacteriota bacterium, assembly GCA_963798215.1. GTDB lineage: Bacteria > Acidobacteriota > Thermoanaerobaculia > UBA5066 > UBA5066 > Fen-183. Next base: position 325,017 of record CAWCSP010000005.1, on the reverse strand, counting down.
GTCCGCGACCCCGATGCCTTCGCCGGGCTCCAACGGGACGTGCATGTCCACGCTAAGGCTCTGCATGACTGGCTCGTGGCAGAACGATCCGCCGGCAGCGTAGTTCTCGGTTATGGCGCCGCGTCCCGGGCAGTCGCGCTCTTGTGCCAGGCACATGCCGATCGCACGCTGCTGCCCGCCGTGGTTGACACCTCGCCGGCCAAGCAGGGCTTGCGGATGCCGGGAACTGACATTCCAGTGGCCGACCCGGCACAACTCGGCGTCCGCCGGCCAGACGCGGTGCTGCTATTCGTCCCGGACCTGCTGACCGAGGTTCGGGACGCCTTTCCTGAAGTCGAGGCCGCAGGTGGCCGGTGGGTCGACGTTGAAACACTTGGGTCACGAAGCTTGCAGCAGGACGCGTAGCTGTGCCAGGCATCGCCCTCGGGTGGGACCGATGCTTCCGATAGGAAGCCCGAGCCGGTCCGATATCTCCGTGTAAGGCACCGGCGGATCAGCCATGAGCATCTCCAGGAGTCGCTGCGATCGCGGGGGCAGGCAGGAGATCGCGTCGCGGACGACTTGTGCGCGCTCGTCGGCGAGGAGACGCTCGTCTATCTCTGGCTCATGTGCCGCGAGGCTCTTGAGATCGTTGTCCTCATGGCCGAGCACGACTCTCTTGCGCGCTGCCAAGGTGCGCAGGCACTCATTCCGTGCGGTCGCCGCAAGCCAGGAGCCGACACGATCCGGGCACTCAATACGATCGATGTGCTCGAGCAACCGCAGCCAGGTCGTCTGGACGACGTCAGCGGCGTCGCTCTCCACCAGTTTGAATTCCGCGGTAATGGACCAGATCAGCCTGGCGTACTGAGCAACCAAGCCCTCCCACGCTGGCAAGTCCCCGTCAGCAGCGCGCAGCACAAGCAGCGAGACATCGGAGGTATCCAGGTCTTTCTTCCGCATCCTCATCGTCCTCATCATCCGCCCCTCCCTTTAATAAGCTCCCGACCCCCGTGCCAGCGCCCACATCGTCTTCCACAGAATCTGCAAGTCTAGGGCGAACGACCAGTTTTCCACGTACCGCAAGTCAAGCCTGACCGATTCGTCCCATGACAGGTCTGATCGGCCGCTTATCTGCCAGAGGCCGGTCAGGCCAGGCTTGACCACGAGCGGCGACCAACATAGTCGGCATATCTCGCCGCCTCTTCTGGAAGGGCCGGACGCGGTCCCACCAGCGACATATGACCAAGCAGCACGTTGATGAGTTGCGGCAACTCGTCAACCGACCAGCGTCGCAGATGGGCCCCCAGCGCGGTGACACGGGGATCCGCGCGGAGCTTGAACAAGACGCCGTTAGCGTCATTCATCGCCAGCAGCTGCGGCCTGCGCTGCTCGGCGTCCACGACCATGGTGCGGAACTTGTAGATCCGGAACGCCCGGCCGTGCTTGCCCACCCTCATCTGGGTGAACAATGCCGGACCATGATCGGCGAGCCGGATCGCCGCACCGAGGATCACAAGCAGCGGGGCAAGCAGGATGAGTACCACTGCCGCTGCGCAACGATCGAACAGGTCCTTGATAAGCAGGCGGGCACCGGCTAGCTGCGGGTGATCGACGTGCAAGAGGGTCAGCCCGGCTGTCGGCCTGATCGTTGTCCGCGGACCGGCCACGTCGAGCAGTGCCGGGGAGACGCATAGGTCGGTACCGGTCTTCTCCAGCTCCCAGGCGAGGCGCCTGAGCTTGAGGCCGTCCATTTCCGGGCAAGCGAGCACCGCGACGGTGTCGGCGCCGAAGTCGTGTACGGCCGCCGTGACGTCGTCGAGGCCTCCGTACACTGGCACCTTGGCGACCTCGCTGCACTCCGATGGACGCGCCACACAGGCGCCCACGACCTGCAGTCCGTGATAACAATCCCGCCGGAGCTCGGTGATCAGGTCTGCCACCGCAGACTCATGGCCAACCGCCACCACGTTGAACATGCCGCGACCAGCTGCCCGGAGTTTGTGCAGCCGCTTCCGCATCGCGTACCTGGCGAACAGGTCGAGCAGCGCGATAGTGGGCAGGGCGATGAGCACGTAGCCGCGGGCCAATTGACTGTTGAACATGTACGAGCAGATGGCGATCGCCGCGGTCAGGCCGACGCCGGCATTCAGCACCCTGCGGAACTCGTCTGATCCAGTCCCGATGAAGCGAGCGTCATACCCTCCAGCCAGGCTAAGAGCGGCCAGCCAGAGCAGAGGAAGAGCAAGGCTCAGCGCTACGTAAGTCCCCGTGACGTGATTGCCGAAGCGAAGTTGGACCGCAGCGAACACGCCGACTACGGCACAGCCGGAATCCGCCAGGGCAGCCCTGCGCAGGTAGTCCCTTGTCCAGGTAGACGCGGTGCTAGCGGTCTGCTGGTCGTAATGGCCGCGTACAGCAGCGTAACCGGACATTGTGCCGTACCCCCCGTAGGCAGCACCGAGTATGCATGCCGGTCCCCCACGCTCCCAGTCCGTCCGTTCAGCCGTCTCCCTTTAGGGGACGCGCAGCCAAATCCATGGGTTTACGCGCACATGTCGTAACTTTCCGTCAGATGATCAATGTCCGCACCAGATCGAGGCTCCCTCGCGGCCGTCCAGCAGGGTGCGGTCCCAGCCGTAGGAATCGACGCCATCCTCCCGCACCAGTCACCAGCAGTCACCGATCACGCGGATTTTCAGGTCGAAGTAGCTGACCAGGTAAGCTGCAGCGGTGGCTTGGAAAGGGTCGCGGGTACAGAAGACGGTGCGTCTGGCGCGCACGTTCGTCGTTCACCCGACGGCGGTAGGACGAGCTCTGCCAGGGGAAATGCGGCAGTGGTACCAGTGGCACCGGCGCGGGGAATTCCCCAGGTTCCAGGTTGACGAGGCATGGGATGAGCATCTGCACAGCCTGCTCGGCGCGGCCTGGCCATGCCATCAGCTCCAGCAGTTCGACGAGGTAATGACGGAAATCGGTGCACTGCTGACTGCAAGAGGGTGGGCCTTTGGCCGCGACACCTACGCGTGGTATGCCGACGCCGACAGTGCGCTGTGCCGCGCCGCATGGTGTGTGACGTTGCATGCCCGGCCCGACGTCGTGATCGAGACGGGCGTGGCGCACGGCGTTACGAGCCGGATCGTGCTCGAGGCGCTGAGGCAGAACGACCTAGGCCACCTATGGAGCGTCGATCTGCCGTTCCCTTTCGATCACCGATTGCATGCGGAGACAGGCGTGGCCGTCACCGATGCGTGCCGACCTCGCTGGACATACCTGGAAGGCTCAAGCAGGCAGCGGCTGCCGCCGCTGGTCGCGGAGGTCGGCCACGTGGAGATGTTCATCCACGACAGCCTGCACACCGCGGGAAACACGGTGTTCGAGATGGAGCAGGTGGCCTCGGCCATGTCGCCAGGCGGGGTCATGCTGGTGGACGACATCGACTCGCACGAGGGCTTTGCGACCTTCGCCAGGCGGCATCCTGGATACCAGACCATCATCTGCCCGTCGGCGGATAGGGCCGGGATGTTCGGCATCGCGGTCAACGTCGCGAGCCTTTGATGCGACGCCCCGGAGTGTTGCCTGACATTACCCCCCGCTGCGGTCACGCAGTCTCTTGCAGCGCGGCGTCATAGCCCGACTGCAGCGCCTGACGACCCGGGCACCGATGGTACCGGGGCGCGTCCGCTACCTTGCGAGCGGCGGGCCACCGACCGGGTGAGCTGGCCTGCCAGATTATGCGTGCCGGCGATGAATCGCATCGACGGGCCTAGGCCGAAGGCCGCCGGGGCTCCGGCGAAGTACAGGCCGGGAACCGTCGATTCGCCGGCCCGGGTAAGTACCGGGTACCCGCTGAACGTGGCGATACGCGCCCGGAGCTCTTCCGGGAGGTACGCCAGCTTGGCGATGTCGACGTGGAAGCCGGTGCCGGCGATCACGTGATCGACTTCGAGGGTCGATCGGCTCGGACCGTCAAGCAGCAGCCGCACGCCGCTTCCGCTGGGCTCGGCTCCCCGCAGATGAGTCCTGTCCAGCATCTCGACCACGCCTTCGACGCGGTCCCTCAGCCACCATGCCCCAAGGGGCCCAAGGACAGTTCGCGCTTTGGTGGCCCGTACGCCCTTCGGCAGCCGGCGAAAGGCGGTCGGAGAATTCCAGAGCGGGCACTTCCACCCTTCGCAGAGCTTGTTGTTCCTGAGCCGTACCAGCGGGGTCAGCGGCAGCGGCTTCGTGCCCCAGATGGGAGAGTCCGGGCACCGCACGACAAGCTTCACATCGCCCCCCGCTTCGTGCAGCAAGGCGGCCGTCTCCAGTGCTGACGAACCGGCGCCCACGATGGCGACGCGGCGCCCCCGGAAGCGGTCGAACCGGTGGTGATCGGCGGTATGTGAGACAAGCTCGGATGGCAGGCCCGACAGCTCGGACGGGATGTAACGATAGGGCAGGACACCCGTCGAGATCACGACATTCCTGGCCTCAACCGGCTCGGCATCGGCGAATGCGACCCGGAACCCACCGTTCGCCGCCTTAATCTCCGTCACTGTGACATCACTCACATCGGGCACCAAATGCTTCACATACCAGTCGGCGTAGTCGAGGAACCGTTCGAGCGACAGCGGCGTCCCCCGCTCGATGCCCTCGATTCGCTCCGATCGGCTGTAGCCTGCGAGATCGTACCCGGCCTGGGGTGAGGACATGTCCGAGCCGTAAGGCTCGGATTTCAGGTACATACCGGCCGGCATGTGCGCACGCCAGGTATCCATCGGGCGGCCCACGACGAGATGGTCGATCCCTCGCCCGCGAAGGTGCGTGGAGATCGACAGGCCGTAGGGGCCAGCACCAACGATGAGCACCTCGCTGGCCGACATGAAACGCTCCCTTCTCGTCAGATAAAACCGTACGCTCACCGACTTGGACGGCCGCTACTGTGGTTCACAGTTCAGCCATGGCTGGGCCAGGCGGCATGCGTCGAGCCGCCCGAACGTCAACAAGAGAGAGCTGGATGTCACTTTGATACGTTAAATTATGGCCACGGGTCTTCGCCAGGCCCGGGCTGGCGGCCTCCGCATGCGGCTGAACCTTAGCTCTGGACCCCCACCCGGCGCGACAGTTGACCCGGGGCGGGTGGCAGCCGCGAAACCGATATGACGCGACCTGTACCGGGAGCGAACCGCCGTTGTATCACGGCCGCCAGCGATAAGCTCCTCTTAGGGGTTCCCTGCGGGAGGGAAGCTAACAGAGCTTTGCAGTGCCCTCTGGAGCGTGAGAATGTATATGGTCTTCGTTGGGATAGAGCGGGTCGGCGCAGTGGTTGGTGTCCGATCCGGTGATTGGTCATGACGGGAGTCAGGGAAGGCCTGCTCGGTCCCAGCTACTTCTACCACCGCCGCCTGATCAAGAAGTCCAAGGGCTGGTCACCCAGCGAGATCCGCGAGTATCAGGACGGGCGGTTCCGGCGGCTGACCCGCAGGTACGGCGATGAGATCACGCAGAAGGAGGACTACCGCCGGTATCCGCGCAGGTACGCCCGCTGGAACGTGCCGTTGCTCACGCACACGGTGCGGACCGGCGGGACGTCAGGCCAGCCGCTTCGTTTCACGGCCGATACGTTTGCGCGCCGCCAGAAGGAGCGCGCCTACCTCTTTGACATCTGGTCCCAGGTGGGATATGCGCCGTATGACCTCAGAGTCCGTTACGCTGGCGATATCCACGGCGGAATGCTTCGCTTCAACCGCCTCGAGAACGTTTGGATCATCTCACCGGGCGCGACGGTAGAGCAGGAGCTCGGCAGATTGCGGCGGTGGGTGCGCACCCTTCCGCCGTTCTTTCTCCACGTATATCCGAGTTCCCTGTATACGTTCATCGACCTGCTGGGCGAAGATCTGTTCCGCAGTCTTCCGGTCCGGGGTGTTATCGCCGCCTCCGAGACGTTCCCGGCCTGTGAGCAGGCGCAGTTTGAGCAGGAGTTCGGCATTAAGGTCGTCCACTGGTACGGTCACAGCGAGTATGCCACCTTGGCATACTGCTGCCGGGACTGCCGTGGCTTCCACTTCTACCCGACGTATGGTCACGTGGAACTGCTCCCCTCCGAGATCGAAGGGTGCCAGCGCGTCGTAGCGTCGTCATTCAACCGGATCGGCACGCAGTTCGTCCGATATGACACCGGCGACCTGGCCGTCGATCCGGCCGGGAGCTGCGTCAGCGATAACTTCCCGCGCGCCAGCGCCATCGTCGGGCGGTCACAGGAGACCTTCGTCGACAGCTCGGGGCGCAGGAGGTCGCTCTTCGGCTACGCGTTCGGGGACCTGGATCACGGCGCGTTCTGGGATCAGATACGGGATATTCAGTTCGTCCAGGACAAGCCGGGCTTCCTGCGGGTGCGGATAGTCACGAACCCGACGGCAGAAAGAGACCAGATCCAGCAGACCTTCGAACAGCGCATACCCATGGCCAAGCTGGAGTTCGAGTACGTCTCCGCCATCGAACGAAGCCCGAGCGGCAAGCGAAGGTACTTCGTGGACCGCATGGGTGCGGACGCGACGGGCCAGCAATGAGTCCGGCAACGACCGGCGCGGCCGTGCCTTTTACTAAGCTAAAGATGATTATCCCCCTTTGGCATCAAGCACCAGCACCCAGTCGCCGTTGCCAGCTGCGTTGTTGCCAGGCGTCGTGAATTGCTGCGAACCGCTGGACGGCGCAAACGGTGAGCCAGCTATTGAATGGAAAGTGTTGTTGCTCGGGTCATACCAGTGGGCGGTAACGGCACCGGCCAGCAGGTTGAGGTTGACCGTGACGGTGCGGGCAGTTGGCACGTACACCATGCCCAGACTGCCATCCGGTGTGACGGCAGCGGTGGCGTAATCATTATCCTGCACGAGCCCCCCATCCGTATACGTACCCAGGCCGCCGGTCAGGAAGGCGTGCGACTGGTCGGGCACCAGGTTGTACCAGGGGCGGGAGGCGAACAGCTCTTCCATGTAGTGCAGCTGGCCGACGCCCGGCGTGCCCAGATGGGCCTGCTCGTCGGCCCAGCTTTGCGTGTTCCACGTGTAATGGCTGCCGTAGAGCTGCCCATCGGCACCGGAGAGCATCGTCCAGTACTCCTGCATGCGAAGAATCAAGGCATCGGCGGGCCGTCCTCCGGTGTTCGAGGAAGTGCGCAAGGCGAGGGCTCGGCGCCGCCGCTGATTCAAGTTTACCCCCTACCCCACCCTCCTCCCCGCCTCCTCCAGCACCCGCGTCACGGCGGCCGTTGCGGATGAGGCGCCGGTGCCCTCCCGCGTCACCAGCCCATGGACATCCGGAGGGAAGAGATGCCCCGCCGGAATCGCCACAGCGAGGAACCCACCGCCACGCCCACCCCGCCCGCACCAGGCGCTTCACGATCTCCCAGCCTCCCGCCTCCATCGCGATCTCCAGCCTCAGGCCGGCCCGCAGGAACGCGGCCTCGATCAGGCGGCGCGACGTCGAACCCGCCGGGGGGATCACGAACGCATGGCGAGCGAGGTCTCTGAGCGTCGGGCGCTTCTTCCCCGCCAGCTCGTGACCACGCGGCACGATCAGCATTCGATCCGACGCGAACAGCGGCTCGAACCTCAAACCGTGCGGCAGCGCCTCCCGGGACCGAACCGCCAGGTCCAGCTCGCCCGCGAGCAACTGATCGAACGACTCCATGTCGCGCTGGTTTCGCACCTCGAGAGCCAGGGACGGGTACGCCTCGCGAATCCTTCGAAGAAGCGGAAGCAGGAAGTAGACGATGGCGGCCTCGCCGGCCCCCACCCGCACGGGCCCCCGGGGCACCTCCGGCTCTCCGGCGACATCCTCCTTCAATCGCCGCGCGCCCTCCAGGACGCCCGCGGCCTTCGCGGCCAGCCTCGCTCCCGCCGCCGTCAGCCTCTTTCCGCGGCCCTCCCGCGCAAAGAGGGGCACACCCATCTCCCGCTCCAGAGCCTTCACCGTCATCGTCACGGCCGGCTGTGACTTGTTCAGACGCGCGGCGGCCTCCACGAACGTCCGCGTCTGCGCGACGGCCACGAAGACCCGCAGCTGTTCCAGCTCCATCATGGGAGCAAGAGGTGAGTGGCCTGAGAGAGAATCCGCGTCGTGGCTTTCAAGAAGCTTGACGTCGACGGTGTACTGAGAAGACCGAAGCTCGGCGTCTGCTACCTCTGCGGCGAGAGGCTGACGAAGCCAAGAAGTGCTGATCACATCCCACCGAGAGACTTCTTTGCCGAGTCCATTCTCGAGGAATTGAAACCGGACTTGTGGACGCTTCCAACGCACACGCAATGCAACAACTCCGATAAGGACGACGAGGAGTACTTCATCGCGACCCTGCGGTTTCATGTCGCCAACACATGGGCGGGCGGTGCGCTGACCGGCGACTTCCTAAAGAACGTCTCAGGACACGAAGGCACGAAGAGGCTTTTCGGGCGTGCCTTCCGGGAGATGAAATGGGAGCATGAAACGACTACCTCGGGGCGCCGAGGCACCGTGGTCGCAATGAACCATGAAGACGAGCGCATCCGGCGCGTGAGCTGGAAAATCGTCCGAGGGCTTTACCTCCTGGAGCAGGGCGCGGTCTTGCCGGAAGCCAGTCCCGTCGCTTTCGAGGGCCTCAGCCATGTGACGCAGATTGACGGCGCCTTCCCCGGCTGGTGGCAGGGGGCGGCAGGACGGTACCCCTATTCGCGCGTTTTCGACTATCGCTTCAAAGGGGCGGCGCAGAGCGACACCGGCGAGGAACAGTGGGTGCTGCGTTTCTGGGAAGGCCTGCTCTGGAAGACGAGGTTTCCCAGCCCTGTCTGCTAGCCCGGCCCGCGTAGCAACTGGGCTCTCGCGGCCCGCGCCTTCCGTGCGCGGTGATGTGCTCCGCAATCGGGCTCGCCGTAGATCTGCTCTTCGAGTTTCTTCCAGTGGACGTTCTCTAGTCCGTCGCCCTCGGCGAAGCCCAGCCGAGTCGCGCGCTTTACCAGGCCGGCGTAGCTAAGCGTCGTCTGGGTTTCCCGCTTGAGGCGAATGAGGTCCTCGGCCCGGCACGCAGCCGGTTGGATTCCGAGCCGGCCGCACCACGTCGAGAAGTCAGCTTCCGGAAAAATGAGCTCACCCGAAAACACCTTATGCCGACTTCTACGAGATCATCGGCGGCGAAAGACTCAAGCAGTCACGCGTCTTCCGATCGAATAGGTGATGCTTCAACTCGTGTCCCATGGTGAAGATGCGCGGCTCCGGGGGGAGCTTCGCGTTGATCATCACGCTGGCTCCGGACTCGTCACAGAAATATGCACCACGCAACCCCTTGAGCTTCCGCTTCCACAGATCGATCTTGATGTTCTGCGCCTTGTAGATCTTTCTGAGGTCGGAGAGGCGCACGCGTGGAGTCTCCAAGCCGAACAGACGGCGCGTCTCTCGGGCGCTCGCCTTCATCTCCTCGTAATAAGCACTCCGGCTCACAGGGCCTTTGGTTTCCGCCCCGGCCGCTTCGCTTGACTGAGCCGATACCGCGCCTTCCGAAACTCGGCGTAGCGCTCCAGCTCTTCGACGTCTTCCTGTTTCAGACCGCTTGCCGCCTTGCGAAGGCGAACGAACTGCAGGTCGTCGCCGCTGGCCGCATCCGGGAAAAGAAAGTCAGGATCGACACCTTGAAGAACCGTGCGAGGCGATCGAGGTCTTCGATGCTCGGCCGGTAGATTCCAGTCTCCCAGCGGGAAACTGTATTCGTCGCGACCTCCAGCTTGGCAGCGAGCGCTTCCTGGGAGAGGTTTCCGCGCAGTTCGCGGATGCGCCCACCAACGTATTCAACGAGATTCATGGCTGGCACAGACGGCATGGGGGCACCTCAATAGAAAGATCCTCCTTAAGGATATCCCTACACAGGTCCGTTGACAAGATTACTGGCCGAGCGTATCCTTATTCCGGAAGCGATATCCTGTAACGGGAGACGGCGCATGCCGAAGACGACCAGAGATACTCATGCGGGGGCGGCCCAGGGCAAAGAATCGGCCGCACGCACACCATTGCCGCAGGGCCTCCAAGCCGAGCCCCGTTCGCCCCGTTCGCGAGATACCCCAGTTCCGACGCCTCGCCCTCGCGGTGCGTGCCGGCGGCCGGTGCGAGTTCGACGGGCACAACAAGTACCTGCTCCGCCACCCGCTCACGCTGACTGAGGGGAACTTCGCGCAGGTGGCCCACATCGTGGCTTTCAGTGCCGGCGGCCCGCGCGGCAAACACCCCATCGCGCGCGCGGCACAGGGCGTCAATGACGTCAGGAACCTGATGCTCCTTTGTCCCGAGTGCCACAAGCTCATCGACGACCACCCGGAGCAGTACACGGTGGGCGTCCTTCGCGCATACAAGACGAAGCACGAGAAGCGGATCGAGCATGGCACCTCCCTAAGACCCAACTCGCGGACGACGGCCGTCGTGCTCCGGGGTAACGTAGCTGGCCAGAAATTCAGCCTTCCGCCCGGCCAGCTCCACGAGGCGGTCGCACCTCGCTACCCCGAGTCTGACGACCCGTTCCTCATCGACCTCTCCACGATCACGATGTGGGGACGAGGCGTACCTCACGACTGCAACCCGCAAGATCGACGAGGAGCTCCCTCGGCTGTACGCCGACCGCCTCGCTCGGCAGCAGGTCGACCACATTTCGGTCTTTGCCATCGCCTCGATCCCGGTCCTCATCCACTTCGGCTCGCAGTTGAGCGACAAGGTCCCGACGTCCCTCTACCAGCGCCATCGGGGGGCCGAAAACAACCGCAAGTGGCGTGAGAAGGGAATCCCAGCGCACTACAAGTTTTCAGTTCTGCGCCAGGGCACTAACGCAGGTTGCGTCGCCTTCCTGCTGCCGCTAAGCGGGTCAATCGGCGTCACCGCGCTCCCGGTGACGATCGACTCGACCTTCACGCTGTACGAATTGAAGCTGGCCTCTGCCACACCGCACCCTCAATTCCTCAGTCGGCGCGCTGACCTCGACGAGTTCGAGCGCGAATACCAGATTGCGCTGCGCGTCATCGCGCAGAACCACCCCGACCTGAAGGTGATCCACCTCTTTCCCGCGGTGCCAGCGCCGGTCGCTGTCACGTGCGGCAGAGCCCTCCTCCGCGTCGCACCCCCCGCTCCTCGTCTACGACTTCCGTCGTGCCCAGGGGTACCCCCCCACCATCACCGTAACCAAAGGATCCCTATGAGCGAGAAAGACCCGAATACCTACCTTGACTCCGTCATCGAAGCTCAGACCCTGAAGGAAGACTCTGACGAGCTGAAGGCCCTCAGGGCGCGTCGGACCGACGTGGACCGCCTCCTCATCGAGGGCTTCCCGGCCCCCCGCCCTCCGTTATGCCGGCTCGAAGGCGAAGTGCACGATGATCCGCGAGTCGTACGACCTCGATATCGCGTGCTGCTTCGGCCGCGACGACACCACGGCCGGGGATACCTTGAAAGACATTTACGAGAATGCGGCCGCGGTCCTCGAGAAGGAGTACTTCGTCGAGCGGAAGCCTTCAGCCCTGAGGTTGAGGTCCAAGGCGGCGTCGCGGGGCGACTTCCACATTGACGTGGTCCCGGGCCGATTCATCGACGGCGATGATGGCAACGTCTTCCTCTACAGAAACTGCGCCGAGAAGGGGCGCCAGAAGACGAACCTCGATATCCACATCGCGCACATCCGGGACAGCGGCGTGCGGCCCGCGATTCGCCTGATGAAGCTCTGGAACGTTCGAAACGCGGTCAATCTGAAGACATTCGTCCTCGAGCTCGCTGTGATCGACCTCCTCTTCCTGTCCAAGAAGTCCGAATCCCTGTCAGATCAGATCCTGCACGTGCTGACCCAGTTCCGCGATAGGCGTCAGCCCTGTGCGTGAAGGACCCGGCGAATCCTGACGGGAATGACCTCTCTGACGCACTAAATGACACGACGAAGACGCTCCTGTCCGCGGCCGCGCGCAACAGCCTGGCCCGGATTGAGGGCGGCGGATGGGAGTCCCTCGGCCGGATCGAGGAAGCCACGGAAGTCGAGAAACGGGAGGCGATCCAGAGGGCGCCATCCATCATCACGGTGAGAGCAAACCCGCTGGACGCGCCGGCCTCGGTTTGAGCGCCAGCCGGAGTTCCTCAAACGGGAGGAGCGGTCGGTGGCTTCCACCTACCCGAACCTCTACTTCGTCATTGGGGGTGATTCCGCCCGCGTGCGTGGCAGCCTCCCCGTTAACGTCGGGGCGGTGGTCGTTGACCGGTTCCAGATCGAGGTCCTCCTCGCACGTGACCACCCGGCCAGCTTTCCGGTCGCTTGGGAGGTGGGCGGCCGCGTGCCCCAGCTTAACGAGAACCATGTAGACGGCGACGGTAAGCTCTGCCTTTTTCTCCCGGAGGAGGGGCTTAGCCACTGGCCGGCGGGCTCCACGGTTCTTTCTTTTCTGCAGGGCCCGCTCAACAGCTTCTTCGTGGGCTACCTTCACTATCTGGCCCATGGGGTTTGGCCATTCGGCGAGCGACGGCACGGGATCGATGGAATCCTCGACTTCTACAGAGAGCGGACTGAAATCAGTGAGCCCGAAGGGCTACTGAGTGCCATGAAGCTCCTCGCCAACGGGGATGTCAAAGGCCACTGGAAGTGTCCGTGCGGGTCCCGGCAGAAAATTCGCACGTGCCATGCGGGAATCCTGAAGCTTCGCGAGGCCGTGCCACCGGCGGTTGCTTTCGCCAGCCTGCGACGTATCGCCGACGAGGTGAAGAACGTCCCGGCGAAAGCGACAAAGGCGTGAAGCCGCCTCTGGCTAGGGGATCCGAAGCCCGCGGGTGCCGCGGACGCATCATTTCTTCCTGCCAGCAGCCCGGGGACGCTGGGAATTCTTGATATCTCCTGATATCGTCCTTTCCCGGAGGCAGAAATGAGCCGGGACATGTTAGTCCGGGGCGTACCCCCGGAGGTCGATTCGTGGATCAGTGAAGAATCTGCCCGCTATGGCGTCTCGAAACGCGAGTTCGTCGTGTCAGTCCTACGCAAGGCCCAGGACGGCGGGCAGATTCCCCTCTCCGGCCCCAGCGCCGTCGTCGAGAAGTCTGTACCTGGCGCCCTTCCTTTCAGGTTCGTCGACCTGTTTGCCGGGATTGGTGGCTTTCGGACCGCACTCCTGAAGCTCGGCGGCACCTGCGTTTTCTCCTCGGAGTGGGATCGGTACGCGCAAAAGACGCTCAAGTCCTGGTTCGGGAAGAGCCGGCCGGCGATATCCGGAAGGTGCGGGCCGAGGACATCCCCGATCACGACATCATGGCGGCCGGTTTTCCCTGCCAGCCGTTCTCGATCGCCGGTGTTTCCAAGAAGAACAGCCTCGGCCGCGCGCACGGCTTCCGCTGCGCCGACCAGGGGAATCTCTTTTTCACGCTCGCCACACTGATTGAAGCGAAACGGCCACCGATCGCCTTCCTCGAAAACGTGAAGAATCTTCTCTCCCATGACTCGGGCCGCACGTGGAAAGTGATTCGCGAAACGCTCGAGGACTTGGATTACGTCGTCCACGCCGCTGTCATCGATGCCGCCCTTTGGGTGCCGCAGCACAGAGAACGCATCTTCATCGTCTGCTTCGATCGCCGAGGTTCTGGCGCCGCTCCTCCTTTCGAGTTCCCAGCCGCGCCCTTGGCGCCACGCCCGAAGCTGCAGGACATCTTGGAGAAAGAGCCTTCGGACAAGTACACGCTGAGCGAGCATCTCTGGGCCTACCTGCAGGAATACGCGCGACGCCACAAAGAAAAGGGAAACGGCTTCGGCTTTGGGAATCGCGGATCCCGGCGGCGTCACGCGCACGCTTAGTGCTCGTTACTACAAAGACGGCTCCGAAATCCTCATTCCGCAAGGGAAGCGTCAGTCGCCGCGCCGGCTGACGCCGCGCGAGTGCGCACGTCTGATGGGCTTCCCCGGACGAGTATCCGATCGTCGTCGGACACCAGGGCCTATCGGCAGTTCGGAAACGCGGTCGTGCCTCCTGTCGTCGAGGCCGTCGGCCGGGAGGTCCTTCGGACGTTCGCCTGGCAAATGGAAAAGCACTGCCTCCTGAAGTCACCCGTCGCTGAGTACGGGCGTAAGAGAGCCTGACAAAATGGCCTCGCCTGCCTGCGAGGAAGCGATCGCAGAGGCCCTCGAGCACGAAAACGCTCTTCTCAAAGTGATCTCGGCGAATGACGTCGGACTGCGCGACGAAGAATCAGGCCGCCGACAGCCATCAGGCGGGGTTCTACCTCCCGAAATCAGCGTGGAGGATGTTCGCACCGTTCGCGCCCGTGAAGGGCCGGAAGGACAAGCACTTTCTGAAGATTCGCTGGCAGGACGGCCGTATCACTGATTCGTGCGTCACTTGGTATGGAGAGAAGTCACGCAGCGAGTACCGGCTGACCAGGTTCGGACGTGACTTCCCGTTTCTCGTCGACGAGCAGGTGGGAAATCTGCTCATCATCGTTCCCCATTCCCGTGATGAGTTCAGCGCCTTCGTACTGGACACGGATGAAGACATCGAGGAGGTACAGAGCGTCCTCGGCGTTTCACTTCTTCACGCGTGGGCGATCTTCGAGAAGGGCGCTGCCAAGGCCGAAACCGAGAGTGAGTGCGTGGAGCGCAAGTTTTTGGAGTTTGCCTCGCCGCTCAAAACGTTCCCGCCGGTCGAAGCCTTCTCGCAGGCGGCGCGCGCGGCGCTTCTCGAATGCTTCAAAGCACTTCCGGCGCGCAGACGTTGACGAGCAGCTCGTCAGGTTCGTCGAAGGCGAATACCGACTCTTCCAGCTCGTCGAGCGCCGGATCTGTCAGCGCGAAATAGCCCGTGTCTTCCGCGACATCGACGACTTCCTGACGACCGCCCGCAGCATTACGAACCGCCGTAAGTCGCGGGCCGGTCGCTCGCTCGAAAATCACGTGAGCCAGATTCTCAAGGACGCTGGAATTCCCCACTCGCTGCGATCCAGGAAGATCGAGGGCGAGCCCGACATCGTCATTCCGAGTGAAGAAGCGTATCGGGATCCCTCTTTTCCCGTCGAGAAGCTCACGGTGGCTGGCCGTGAAGATGACCTGCCGCGACAGATGGAGGCAGGTCCTTCACGAAGGACGGCGCGTTACGAGGAAACATCTCTTCACGCTACAGCGTGGCATTTCTTCAGCACAGCTGGCCGCGATGAAGGACGCCAATCTCGAGCTCATCGTTCCCAGGGGTCTCCATAAGGAATTCCACCTGCGCGACCGGCCTTCCCTGACGAGTGTCGAAGGCTTTCTCGCACACGTGCGGCCGCTCTTGACGTGACCGACGTCCTGACGCCGGCTCAGCGCCGGCGAAACATGCAGGCCGTCCGCGACCGCGACACGACACCCGCAAACTCATCGTCCGCCGCATCGCCCATAGGCTCGGCATGCGCTTCCGACTTCACCGGAAATCGCTCCCCGGCCGACCTGACCTCGTCTTCCCAAAACTGAAGACAGCCGTCTTCGTCGACGGCTGCTTCTGGCACCTTCATTCATGCCGATTCGGGCGCGTCGTACCCGCAACAAATCCGGAGTTCTGGTCGAAGAAGCGGGCCGAAACCGCCGCGCGCGATCGACGGAAGGCGGCCGCTCTCCGCCGCGCCGGCTGGTCCGTTCGCGTGATCTGGGAGTGCGAAACGCGAGCCTCTGAAGCGGTGGAGACGGTGCTCCGTGGCATCCGTTCGACCACGCGCCGCCGCCCTTTCTACTGAAGCCTCGGGTCGCCCAGCGGTCCAGCACCTCCACGCTCAGCGCCGTTGAAGCGAGAGCCGGCCTCTAGACTCTTCCCCTCCGCGGCTGTGACGACCGGATCGGCCGCACGTTCACCACCACGTCGTCCTGCCTTGACGGATCTCGCACTGAGAATCTGGCATTCTCTTGAATCTGGTTCTCCGGAAAGAAAAGGGCAAAACCGATGGTGACGTCTTCGGATACGCCGTCCCGACACGGATAGATAAGACAGCCAGCGACTGACGGGGCTAGGCGTTCGGCCATCAATGGCGCTGGGCGCATTCGATCCCGCACGATCGACTCCATCAGGACTCGATGTCCGGGTGACTGAAGGCTTTGAAGCGCCCGTAAGGCGATCGCGGATCCCGCGAGCGCTTTGTAACTGAAACCCCTACGCCCTCCCTAACCGTCCACGCCCCAAGAGGACTCTTCGTTAGCTGTGGCATCAGGACTACCCAGTCACTGAAACCAGGGGCGCCCAGCGCACCTGAAATAAAAGATTTGACGGTCGCAAGGGCATCAGATGCCCGAATCCCATCGATACCCGCCGAGGAATGCCGCCATCTTGTCGTTCGGCAGCCAGCTCCATAAATACTCAAATGCCCCGTCAGCCGCGGTCGCTCGGCCCTTTAGGATCTCGCGCCCAGACAGCATCTCTTCAGCTAGTGCCCGATTCTCCGAAATCTGTCTTGTTTGCCGTGGAGCGACCGTCCTCTCAGCCCACAGACCTCCGAGGTTTTCGGAGACAAGGACGGCATTGAACATCTTGTTGTTGGACGTCGGCCGCAGAAGATGACAGGGAACCAGGCGGCAGGTCTTTAGGGAGAAGCCTAGGGCTGGTGCCGATCGAATAACGACGAACCGTTTCCCGGAACACTTGTTCGTCAGCACACACACCCTTGAAGGCTTCCAATAGGTCGAACCCGTCCGCGGAATCCTCGTCCGGTCGATCCACATAGAGCCTGACAAGGTCAGAATAGCCTTCCCGAAAGCCGAACCAACGTCCCATTTGCATCAAGGCATCGGCGGTCTGCGGATGCCGACGGTAGTAACCAACAGTCAGTCCCTCGACCGTATATCCACGCGATAACTTCGTGCCTCCAACCAGAATTGACCACACACGCGATCGCTCGAAATCCGGCGTATCACCCGGGTTACGACCATTGACCACGCGTACCGGTCGGGCCTTCACCTTATCCAACACCTCCTCGAGATAAGAATGCAGCTTGACAAACTCAGGAAGAGTGCTGGCGCCCGTGGCCGTTCGCCGCTTAGCGCTAACCCTGGCGAAATCGCTCTCATAAAGCGTCTCAAGGCGTTTCAATGAGTCCTTCCCAAAATACTTTCCCCGTATGAAGCACTCTTCCACTTTCGCCCGGTCGGCATCATGCGCATCCTGGCTGGAGGATGTGTGGATCAGCATCGTGTGGTGGCGAACGGACACTCGCTCCCCGGCCTTCTGTCGAAACAGCTTAACCGCGCCAGCAAGGAGGAAAGCGTCGATGGCCTCGGGCAGGTTGTGCTTCGCGTCGTCAGCGCCGGACACGTGCCGCACGAAGTCTTCCTCCTTGCGACCGGTTGCGGCTGACCCAGACAGGCCGAAGAAGTCCTCTATTCCCATGTAGCCGTCTGGCTTTCGGAGGACCTCGATAAAGTCCTTAGGGAATAGGTCGCTTGCGTCATTGGGATCTACGAAGACATTGGCAAATGGCGTTGCTGTATAACCCACATATTGGCTGCGATGTAAAGCACCCAACAACTCAACGATGTGGCCGTTAATGCTCGTGCGAGCGTTGCGCTCCTTCCTGGCGGCTTCGCGCTCCGCCCTTGTGCGCCTGCGGATGTTGAGTGACGCTTGATCCGACTCGTCGTCGATCACGAGCGCGGAATCTCCGAGAGAGGGGTTCGCTGCAACCGCTGGAGGTCGGTAATGAAGTCCTTCAACGCCTTCGGATTCTTCTTTCAGAACCACGGTCTGGCGGGTATCGTCCGCAGGTTCTGCGGATCCCAGACGGGTCGGTCTCCATACGGTCCGAGCAGTTCCCAGCGCGTGAAGTCCCCGTCGGAGGGCGCGGTAGTCCGCACTCGAGGTCGTTAGGCGGATTATGTCTGTGCCTCCGAGATTCCGCGGAAGGCCCCCATGCTCTGTGAATTCGTCCCAGTCGTCATCGGTTTCGTATTCCGTTGTTGCTCTTCCAGGTAGCGTTTCAGCCTTCAGAAGTTCCTTGCCGACCAAGTCCTTGTCGAGGCGACGCTGTGTCTGATCACGCAGAATGTCCACGGTGCCAGCCAGGACGATGATCAGCCGATATCCAGCGTCGATCGCCTTCGCGATGACGCCGGTAAAGTCGTGGTCTTGCCACTCTGAACGAAGCCGACCACCAAGCCCTTACTCTGGAATGCCTCGCGTCTCGACGGATCGGAGAGGTTGCGCATGACGAGGTCCGTCATCCGATCCAGCTCGTTAAGCGCGGTACCGGTAAGATTGCGCGCTTCGCCCAGGTGCTTGACCAGCGACGGCCAATAGAAGGCATTCGCACGCTTTCGGTCGAGCGTGTACCACTCGGCGTGCTCGGCGGCCAGGATGGTCGCGCGTTCCGCCGTCGTCGCAACCGGTACTAGCTGCGTGCAGTGGGCTGCTTCGTCGGTCGAGAGCCCCAGTAGCCGATAGATGAGCTGTCTGCCGGAGCTCTGTGCAGGGCTGCGTGCCCTCGGTCCACGCGGCCTCCGCATAATCCCACACACGAAGGGCGCGTTCGAAGCGGCAGCGGAAGACGTCGTTCGGGTCCGCCGAGAGCAAGCGGCCCGTCGCGATCGCCCGCCCCTCAGCCTCAACCGCGATTGCGCGCATTTCAGACAGCTGGCGGAGGCCCCGGCCGATGTCGGATGGCCCCAAGCGCCCATCGTCGCCTGAATAGAGGGTGAGCAGGTCAGTAAGAGCCCCGTCGCCGTCAGCGTTCAATGGGAAGTCCTTTCACGATCGCGAAGTCTGGGTCTGAATGGCCGAGCCCTTGGAAAGAGAGCTCGTAGACCACGGAGCCGAGTCGCGCCATACCTTCCGTGCCTAACGCGTTGTGCAGGGCGCCCCGGGTCAGCGCCGGCACGCTATCTGTTACGGGCACCACGTACGGGGGTGAGCGGAACGTCCAACGGTCATCATAGAGCGACCCATCTGCGTCGCGGAATCCCACCCTAGTGAGGAGGGATTCGAAAAGTTCTCGCTCGGGGCAGGTCGCAATCAGCAGTTCCCTCACATATCTAACGCACTCCACCAGCGTGAAACCTTCCCCCAGAGCCCGCCGGTGCAAGAAGCAGTGAAACGACGAAAAGCCGCCTCCCTGGCGTCCGCTCGAGTTGCTCGGGGCTGCTTATGACGTGGGTATGGCCCGCTTTCAACGATACCTTCACCTCAACATCGCAGTGCGCTAAAGCAAAGTCGTGCGGCTCGCCGTGGGGCGCGATCCATCCCAGGACCGCGGATGCACCGCTCGCGGCACAGCTATGCTTCAGCACGAAGAGCTCGCCCATCAGTCCGAGCTGGCTCGCCAGCGTGAGTTGGCTATCCGCCTGCAACAGGCGGCGCATCTCGCGAAACGACTCACGTAGCGCCGCCGAGAGTTGCTGGCCAAGCAGTCGGACGCGGTCCACTACGTCCGTTGCAAAACCATAGAAGTGCCGGAAGGTACTTCCAGGGACTTCAGTCGAAAGTTCCAAGGCTGATCCCCGGGAACTGACAACGTAAAGCAGCCGCAGGGCTGTCGAACTGATGGCTAGATCGGCGCGCTCCCCATGTGCGGCACTGGGTGTCGAAGTCCCAGCCGCGGCACTGACGGATCAAAGAAGAACTCGGCCTCGGGCTTGCCGTCTATAGGAATTAGCGCGGGCGCGCGCGAGTCGATCACATCTCGTTGAACAGACTCCAAGTTCGGTGCCGGTCAGTCATCGGACTCGAGTGACATAACTGCATGAAGCAGAATGTTGTTGATCGTCTGCTCGCGGGCGGCAATTTGCTTTGAGAGCCTCCCGCATCGAGATCGTCGCGGAGAAGGAGGAAGAGAAGAATCTTCAATAACTGAGCATCCGCTCCTGACGCCGGCTGGCCGGACAGAATGCGCCTTCGTAGTCTACGGTTTAGGGTGAGGACCGGTGAATCGGAGTCCCTGTCCACCGAAAAGACCTGTCCCTCGTCCAAGTCACCCCAGCTGATATCAATCCGCCGGGTTCGTGTGGTCCGATGGGCTAGCAGGTCGCTGATTCGAGCACGTAGGCTTGCCTTGATTCCGAGCCACGGCACTAGGGGGAACGTACTCCGATCAGTACGCGCAGCTCGCCCCGGTACACGTCCTGTGCCGTCCTGCGATACTCAGGGAAACCCGTGCCGTCGGGAGCAGTTGCCTTTCGCAGCGAATCCGCAAACCCCGGTGGCTCGCGGACTCCTGACTTCTTAATATCCAAGGCAAACAGGTCTTCTACGTCTGCTGGGAGGTTCACGGCGACCCGGGCAAGCGAGGAGTGAGGCTCGGCGTCATTCGTCCCATCATTCCAGCCACCTGCTTGAACAAGACGGTCCCGCCTGTAGAAGTAGAGGCCCTGCCTCGCGGCCACCTTGCCGTCGAGCTTATAGGCTCTGCTATCGGACAGCGGCGGCCGATGTGAGCCTTTGAGCAGCTGATGGTCGCTGGGCAGGCTTAGATTGAATATCTTCGGATACTCCGGATGGCCGGGTTCGTCGTACTGGAATGGGTTGAGAGCCGGAACCGCGATCGTGTCTTCGGGATCCTCTCCGATGGTGGCCGATTCGAGGTTGATCTTGAGGTGACCTCGTTCAATGAACCGATGAAAGTGCATCCCCAGATGAGTACGGAGACGATGAAGTAGCACTTCGGCGGTTCGCACCGCTCCATTTCGATTCTTCAGACGGTCCAAGCTCGACCAGACTACGAGCGTGATGTTTTGGAATCGCCCGGCAGCCTCCCTGACCTGAGCTCACGCACGCAATCGGATTGTTCGATGGAGTCAACCCGCCAGTCGTCGCTAATGCTTTCCACTGACAAGCGACAGCCCACCCGCTCTCCTTGCCGCGCCGTAAATACGTCCAAGACCTCGCCCTGACTTAAGGACGCCAGCTTGAGCCCCATGCCGTACTTTCCGGAGTTCGTCGTCGTACTTGGAATCGGAGCCAAAGCGCATCGCCTCCCAGAGGCGATCTCGCGTCATTCCGCCTCCATCGTCAGCAATCAAGATCCGGCTGACTTCGTCTGAGGCCGTCTCTATATGAACGGACACGTGTTTTGCGCCCGCAGCGATCCAGTTGTCAATGATGTCCGCCGTCGCCTGCTCCAACGTGTATCCGATTGCGCGCAGGGCGTGAACTAGGCGTGCTGCGTTAGGCGGCAAACGTCGAGCTGTCATTGCAATCTCCAGAAGGAAAGGAGGTGCGGCGCGACCACAGAAACGATGCAAAAGAAGCCATCGACATCGCGACGTTCAAGCGAATTCTCAGCGCTTCTGTTGCAGCTGACCGCTGCACCCGGCCGTACCCTTGTCCGAGTCCTTGCAGGTCGTCACTCCACGGCGACAGGAATCGCAGAGAACCCTGTGGCAGGTGGGGCACTCGCGGACCTGGGTCATCGGACGTTTCTGGTTGCAACCATGACAGATGAAGTCGAGCATGTTTACTCCTTCTTGATTTCAGTGTGCGCCAGTACCGTTTCTGAAAAGCTCTGCATATCTGCACATCGCATTCGCCAGCCGCATCTGCCTCGGCGTCTTGCAGTCGGGCTCGAGCAGGCGCGGCGAGGCCACGAGAATGCACGCGCAGCGGGCCCTCGACGTCGCGACGTTCAAGCGGTTGAGATCGTAGAGGAATTCCATCCCTCGCGGCGCGTCCTCGGGCCGTGACGTGGCCATCGAGTAGATGACGATGGCGCCTTCCTGCCCCTGGAACCTGTCCACCGTGCCGACGCGGATGCCCTTCGAGTCGAGCGCGTCCTGCAGGCGGTTGACCTGCGCGTTGAAGGGGGCGACGACGAGGATGTCGTCGGGCGTGACCTGCTTCGTCTCGCCCTTCTGGTTCGTCCAGCGGCTGCCCTTCTTGAGGAGCGTGTCGACGATGGCCTCGACGGCCTTCACTTCCTCGTCGGAAGAGTTCGTGTTGCCGTCGTGCTCGACGGGCACGAACCACAGCCCCGCGCCCTCGTAGGGCGGCGCGCCGGAGAGCTTCTGCTGCTCCTGCTCGGGGCGCGATTCGAGGCGGCCTTCGTAGAACAGCTCGGACGTGAAGGCGCAGATGGCGGGCGGGAGGCGCCACGTCTTGTCGAGGAAGATGCCGCGGTCGTTCGGCATCGTCTTGCTGCCGGCGAGGAGGTGCTCGAGGGCCGAGGCGTCGACGCCTTCGGGGTGCGTGCCGCGCTGCGGCTGCTCGAGCTGCTGCGGGTCGCCGAGGAGGACGACGCTTTTCGCGGCCTGGGCCATGGCGAGGACGTTGGCGAGGGAGGCCTGGCCGGCCTCGTCCACGAAGAGGACGTCGACGGCGCCGGCGTACTCGTCGCGCGACCACATCCAGGCCGTGCCGGCGCCGACCTGCGCGGAGCCGTCGTCGAGCGCGGCGAGGACGCCGGCGTTGTCGGTGACTTCGACGATGCCGGGGATGGGCGGGTCGGACTTCTCGGCGCCGGTCTTGATCTTCTGGACGCAGGGGACGGAGACCTTCATCTCGCGGGCGGCTTCGAGGACGGCGTCGAGGAGGTTGCGGATGACCTTGTGGCTGACGGCGGTGATGCCGACCTTGAGGCCCGCGTCGACGCAGGCGACGATCATCCGCGCGCCGGTGTACGTCTTCCCCGCTCCGGGCGGGCCCTGGATGGCGAGGAGCGAGCGGTCGAGGGAGAGGACGGTGCGCTTGGCGAAGTCGACCGGGTCTTCGCCCTTCGTCGGCCCGAACGCGCCCTTCTTCAGGCGCGGGGGATTGCCGAGGAGGAGGTCGCGGGCGGCGGACTTCGGGGTGAAGCCGTTCTTCGCGATGTCGGCGGCGAGGCTCATGAGGGAGGCGACGATTTCCTTCGAGGAGATGTAGGAATGGACGAATGCCCACGAAGGGTGCTCGTCGGCCTTCTTCTGCGTTTTCTTGATGTCGACGGTGCGCTTGTCGCGGTCGATGGCTTCGATATGCCCGAGGGTTCCTTCGTCGCTGGTCTTCAGCGTGTCGTCTTCGCGGGCGTCGATGTCCTGCGAAGGAAACGTGTATCGGTCGATCGGGCACTTCTTCGTGCCTCCGACCCTTTTCAGGAATCTCATTCCCGCGATCACCTTGCGCTCGTCGAGGAGGTCGTCTTCGTCGGTGAGGTCGCGCAGCCGGTAGAACTCCCACCACGTGACCTTGTCTTCGCGGCGGTGGAACTCGAGCATGTGGGCGAGAAGCCAGCGGGCGTGCTGCTCTTTCGTGCGCTGGGTCTTCTCGTCGGGAACGCCCTTCAGGAGCGCGTCCATCGCGTCCTGGACGTCCTTGCTGCGCTGCTCCTGCTGCTCGCTCTCGTCGCCGTCCTTGCGCGGCGGCCGGGGAATGTCGGGCCGCAGGGTTTCGAGCCAGTCGCGCAGGCGCAGGGCCGAGACGCAGTCTTCCTCGTTGTAGAGGGCGACGAGGCGTTTGACCTCGGGGGTGAGGACGGTGAGGTCGCCCGTCTGGAGAGAGAACTCGACGGCCCGGCGGGCGGCGCCCGCGTCGCGCAGGTCGGCCTCGCGCGTGAAGCCGTAGAACTCCTCGAGCTTCTTGATGGAGTACGACTCGACGCTGGCCCTGAGGCCCTGCTTGACGACGGCCAGGAGGTCGACGAACAGCTCGGCGCGCAGCATGCGGTCGAGCTCGCGGGCGCGCGTGGCGTGCCGGCCCATGAGCCTCTTGAACGCGGTGGGCTCGTAGGGCGCGTAGTGGTAGACGTGGAGCCCTGGGTTGGCTTTCCAGAGCTGGGAGATTTCGTCGAGGATTTCTTCGAAGACGCGCTTTCTCGTCGGCGCCGCGTCGACGGCCCAGCTTCGAGACGTGGCGCGTCTTGCCGGGGCCTTCGAGGATCGTCATCCCGAAGAGGTACTCGCGCGGGCCTTCCTCGGCGAAGTGGTCGCCTTCGAGGTCGAGGAAGACGTCGCCGGGCGAGGGCTCGGGCAGGCGCGCGAGGCCGCGGCCCGTCTTCGACGGGCAGCAGCTCGTGGATGGGCGCGTGGGCGCGGCGCCCCGCGAGCTGGACGCGGGCCTGGCCCTGCGCCTTCTCGAGCGACTCCTTCGAGCCCTTGGCCGGCTTGAACGGGATGGGGAGGACGAGGTCGCCGAGGCGCTCGAGCGTCTTGACGTCGTTCGACTTCGAACTCGCGCCGGTTGAGGCGCGTGATGCCGGCGACGAGGGAGAGGTGGTCGTCGGCGTGACGGCGCTTGTCGCACGGCTTGCACCAGCGGCAGACGTCGCAGTAGTCGACGGGCTCGGGGTAGTTGGCGGCGAGGAGGGCGGCGATGTCGCCCCCGGCCGCTTCCACGAGGCGCCGCTTGACGAGGCGGTAGTAGGCGGCGAAGTCGGCGACGCGGTACTGCTCCGTCGCGAAGCGGGGT
This sequence comes from uncultured Acidobacteriota bacterium, assembly GCA_963798215.1. GTDB lineage: Bacteria > Acidobacteriota > Thermoanaerobaculia > UBA5066 > UBA5066 > Fen-183. Next base: position 300,715 of record CAWCSP010000005.1, on the reverse strand, counting down.
GACGACGTGGAAGATCTCGGGCGGGACGCCCTGCACGGCGCCGAGCAGGTCCGAGTAGAAGCGACAGCTGGAGGATCGTGGCGCCGCGCGTCTCGCGGGAGAGCTTCGTGTCGATGGCTTCGTAGGAGAAGGGGCCGAGGGAGCTGGGCTTTGCGACCTTCTGGAGGAAGTCGGGCCGGCCGTACCAGCCGTCGCGCCGCGAGCGCGCCCTGCGCGATGGCGGGCTGTCCGGCCTTCATGGCTTCGAGGGTGCGTTCGACGGCGTCGGCGTCGTGGAATGTCGGTGAGGTCGAGGACGGCCGAGCCTCGGCCTTCTCGATCTTCCCGAGGTAGTCCTTCTCGTGGGCGAGGCCGCGGTTGATGAGGAGGTCGAGGAAGGGGTCGGGGTACTTCGGCGGCTTCGCCCGGCGGCCGTAGGCGACGTCGACGTCGAGGCCGGTGAGGTGCCGGCACGCGAGGAAGCGGCCGAGGTCGGTGGCGGCGAGGGTGAGGGGGACGGAGGAGAGGTGCATCAGGCGGCCGCCTCTTCTCGGCGACACCTGGTCACGTGGCTAGACGCTATCGACCGTTCAGACGACCTCGAGGCACAGCTCGATCGCCTCGCGAATGCGCTTCGTGAGCTCGTCGTGAGATCGCGCCTGCGTGTGGCAGCCGGGGAGAGCCGGCACCCACGCAACGAGATAGCCGTCGCTGTCTTTTTCGATGACGACGTCGAACCGGCGCACTTGCCTTGCCATTTCGAGACGATCGTAAGCTGGGACGCGGCGTGGATCAAAGGGCCGAGGTAAGTCTGGAAGACGTTCTCGGCGCCGCCTAGACTTGACCCGTGCCGACGATTTCTTCGTTCTTCGGAATCCTGGTCCGCATGTTCTACAGCGACCACGGCCCGCCGCACTTCCACGCCGAATACCAGGGCGAGCGCGGGTCGTTCGACTTTGCCGGAAATCTCATTGCCGGCGAGATGCGGTCGCGCGTGGCTCTGAGGCTCATCAGGGAATGGGCGGGGCTCCACGTCCGGGAGCTTCAGGAGGACTGGCGGCGGTCCGAGCAGGGCCTTCCAATGAACTACATCGAACCTCTTCGGTAGAATTCGCGCATGGCCACTCCCGTCGTGACCGCCGCCCGCCACCTTGCCGACTACCGGCTCGAGGTGAGGTTCGCTGACGGCACCGAGAAGACGATCGATTTCGCCCAGTGGCTCAAGGGACCGGTTTTCGAGCCCCTCAAGGACGTGGATTACTTCAAGCAGTTCATCGTCGACGGCTGGACCGTGTCGTGGCCGAACGGGGCGGACATCGCGCCCGAGGCCCTGTACGCGTACCGAGACGCGTTCAGCGTCGCGTGAGGCGATACCCCGCGTAGAGAAGCGCCGCACGCACGTCCTCTCGGGAAATCTGAAAGTCGCGCGCGATCGCGTCTTCTGCCTTGCCTGAGGCGAGGCTGTCGAGAACGACTGAGACGAGCACACGGCTGCCCTTGATGCAGGCTTGGCCATGACACACGTCAGGATCGAACACGACCCTCTCTTTCCAGTCGAGAACGGCTTCCACGAGGCCATTATCTCGAAGACTCGTTCACCCGTGAACCCGGTGGTGACGAGGGTGAGGCGGCTGCGTCGAGCGTCTAGGAGAAGAGTCTCGTCGCCAACTCCTCGCGGCTGGTCTTCAGCTGCGCGGCGATTTCGGCGAGAACCGCAGAGAGCGTCCCGATCTTCAGCGGGTCGTGCGCGGGAATCGTCACGTGGTGCTGAGGCGGACCGTCGCTTGTCAGCCTCAAGTGACTTCCCGTCTGACGCGAGACCCGGTAGCCCACTCGCGAGAGAGCCTTGGCCAGATCGAGACCAGACAGGTCCCGCGGCAGCTTCATGCAGCGATGACGACGTCTTTGACGAAGTGCAGCCGGATGAGCTTCGGAGCAGAGCCCTCGTCGTAGTGGCAGCGAACCGCGTCTCGCACGCGCTCCTGAAGCTCATCGAGGTCTCGCGCCTGCGTGAAGATCGGCGCTCCCACGGCTCTGGCCGTGTAGCCGCCTTCCGGCGCGTCTTCTACGAGGAAGATCACTTCGCTCATCACGCCGAATCGTAGGCCGGAACGCCGGCAGGGTCAAAAAGTGGGCCGCGCGGAAGGCCATCACGCCCCGTAGTCCTTCCGCATCGCCTGAATCTCCGCCCGCATCTCCCCCACCAGCTCCTTCGGCCCCAGCGCCTTCCCGAACCTCCCCAGCGACAGCACGAAGCGCTTGGCTTCGATGAGGGAGCCGGCCGGGAGGTCGAGGACGACGTCGCCGTTCTTCAGGGCCTCGAGCTTCTGCGCGGGGTGCCAGCGCACCTCGGTGATCCAGGGGGCGATCTCCTTGGCGACCCTGACCTTGAAGCGGAAGGGCTTGCCGCCGACGTAGAGGCCGATGGAGTCGCCGAAGTGCTTCGCGGCGTCGAAGTCCTTCGGCGGCGTGAAGTGGAAGTTCGTGTTCTTCGCGCCCTTGATGCGGGCGAGGTAGAAGGTCTTCGTGAGGCCGTCGTCGGGGTCGCGCGCGGCGAGGAACCAGTCCCAGTTCATGTGGACGAGGACGAGCGGCTCGACGAGGCGGCGCGAGGCGTCGCCCGTGGGCTTCCGGTAGTCGATGTCGAGCTGCGTCTTTTCCCTGAGAGCGTTCGCCACGGCGGCCCAGACGTCCTTCTCGATGGCGCGCACGGGCTGCGGGTGGACCCAGAGCTTCTCGACGAGCGACGACGGCTGGATGCGGACCGACTCCGGCAGCATGCGGGCGATGCGGTCGAACGCGGACTTGAGGTCCTTGAGGACGGGCGTGCCCTCGTAGATCTGGAAGACCTTCATTGCGACGCCGATGGCGAAGAGGTCGGCGCCGGAGACGTCGAGGAACGGGAAGCGCCAGTCGGGGTCCTCGTAGACGAAGGAGTGCTTCTTGCGGTCGAAGACGACCGGGGCTTGAAAGTCCGTGCGGATCTGGTCGACGAAGCGCTGGACGGTCTTGCCGGACGTCTCCCAGCGCGCGGCCAGCGACTCGCACGTGACGGGTCGCCCCCGACGCACGAGGTCGTCGAAGTCCAGCAGCCTACGGAAGTACGGCCGGTCGTTGAAGGGCATGAGGTCATCGGACGATTGCAATTCCCCTACCAGCGCGTTATCGGGCATTTACATCAGTTAGGACACGGACACGGACAGGGCGTGTCCGAGAAGTGTCAGCGTTTATGCAAATGCATTAGACGAAAAGTGGCGTTACGCGCCGTGCTGGAAAGGTCGGGGCGATGCCCGGACAGGGGATGTCCGGGGAGCGTCGGTTCCCGCGTGGGAACGTCCGCCTCAAAGCTCCTTGATCAGAGCCTGGCGCTTTTCCTGGTATTCCGCGTCGGAGAGGACGCCCGCCTTGTGGAGGCGCTCGGCTTCCTTCAGCCGCTCCTCGACCGAGGCGCGCGTCGGCGCAGCGGCCGCGCTGCGGCCGCCAAGGCCGTCGTTCCCGCCGGGGCGGGTGTGCGTGATCAGGACGTTGCGGAACTCCTCGGGGTGGAGGATGCGCGGGAAGACGACCGTGCTGTCGCTGCCGGCGCCCTGCAGCTCGACGTCACCGTACGAGAGCCAGCGGCCGCCGAGCGTCGAGCGGACGTTGACGTCCTGCACCTTCTCGAGCGGGATCTGGCGCACGTCGCGCGTCACGAACCCGCTCTTGCGGATGACGCGGAAGGTCGTGATGGCGAACTCGTCGAAGGAGTCGACGAGCCAGCGCCACGCCATGGCGAGAATGCCGGCAAGGACGAGGGCGCCGGCGACGAGCATTAGCCCGGATCTCAGGGCGGGCTCCGTGCCTTCGGCCGGGACGAGCAGGGCGCACGCCGCCGCCAGGACGACGCCGAGCACGGCGACCGACGCGCCGGGCACGAACCTCACCCAGTGGTAGCGCGGCCTGCAGGAGGATCTCTTCTCCCGCGGCGAGGTTCTTCTCGACGTACGACACGGAGGCCATCATACGGAAGGATGGCCGGCGCCGCCGGGCGCGCGGACGCTACTCCTGCACGGGCTCGAGCCTCTGGCGAAACCAGATCGCGAGCGCCTCGGCGGACAGTTCGCCCTTCGCCGCGGAGAACGCGACCCTCTCGAGGTCCGGGTCGTCCGCCCTCAGGCGGTAGCCGTTGATTTCCACGACGAGCTCGGCCGCGGCCGCTCCGACGCGCTTGTTTCCGTCGACGAACGGATGGTCGAGGACGAGCGAGTGCATGAGCGCCGCGGCCTTCGCAGCGAGGTCCGGGTAGAGATCCTCTCCGTCGAACGTCATCCCCGGCCGCGCGGCGGCCGCTTCGAGGGCGCCGCGGTCGCGCACGCCCCCGCGTCCGCCGAAGGCTTTCATCAGCTCGCTGTGAAGGGCGGCGAGCTGCGCCGCTGAAAGGGTGACGATCACTTCGCGAGGGCCCGGTAAACCCCGGCGCGCGTCTTCAGGAGTGAGGCGACCTTCCGGCGGAACCGGGGCGTGACCTCTCCGTTCTCGTAGTGTGCCGCTCCGGCGCGCACGGTCACCGCGCCACTGACGGGGTGAACGGTGACGTCCACCTCCTGGCCTTTTTCCAGGCCGAAGGCGTGGACGACCTCGGCGGGGAGCGTGACGGCGAGTGAATTGCCGGCCTGGACGAGTTTCCTTTTCATGTATGTATTAAATACTGACTCACGGGGCGGCGCAAGGCATCGACCCGTCCTTCTCGGAGAGATCGGCGAGGCCGGCCACGAGCGCCATGTTGATCGTGAACTTGTCGAAGCCCTTCGCGACGAGCATCTCGGCGACCTGGCGGTTCGCCTCGTAGAACTTCTTCCGGGCCTCGCCGTCGTCGCCGCCCTCGGGGATCACGCAGAACTCGACCATCGCCGGCAGGCTCTCCTGGCTGCCGTTCTCGCGGATGCGGATGTGATCGTCGCTCGTCATCCGGTGGGCTGCGTAGTAGTCGAGATAACCGCCCTTTTCGTCGCACCCGAAGCAGTACTGCACGAGCCAGCCTTCCTTCTGGATGAAGCCGGACTTCTCGCGTTCAAGGTCTTCCCTGGGGATGCGGAGTTTCCAGCGGCTGAAGGTGCTGGCGAAGACGCGGGAGATTCGGTCGGTATTCACCCTCCGAACGTGTGTCCGGAACCCGGACATCGGGTGTCCACGGCACGCGAAGGGGGTCGTCGCCGCCCGCGTCCATCCGTCCGAGCCGAAGGATCAGTTCCTCCTCGCCGGGACAGAGGGTGTCCGTGCGGCCGGATGCCGCGCGTGGCCCGCACGGACATGAAACGTCCACGGGAGAGCCACACGTTTCGGACGAATCGAGGACAACATTGAACACGCTCGTCGCGGTTCCGAACGTTTCCGCACCCTGCCCACTCGACACGTGCCCCTGGGCGCAGCCGGACGGCACCGTGGTGTGCCTGCCGTGCATGGCCCTCGACGGCGCCGGCGCCCCGCCGTCCGTGCCGGCGCTCGACGTCTGGGCGGCGCTCGTGCTGGGGGCCGCTCTCGTGGCCGTGGGGGTGCTGAAGACGAGGGGCCGATGAGCCCTTGCGCGGCGCGGCCGCGTTCGCCTTATTTCGAGATCCGGCCTCCGTCAACGCCGCTGTCCTTGCCGTTGATCGTGCACGTGCCCCATGCGTCGACCGCCATTCCGCCGAAGTACCGCACGAGTTTCGCCGTCAACGACAGGGGCCTCGCCACCGAGCTGCGCCTGATGACGGATCGCTACGTCGACGAGCTCGGCGCGGCGGCGACGGAGCTGGGCGGAACGATGTTCGTGAACCGCGTGAGCCGCCTCGTGATGGACCCCGAGCGCTTTCCCGAGGATTCCGAAGAGCCGATGGCCCGGCACGGAATGGGCGCCGTTTACGTGTCGCGGCAGGACGGATCTCCGCTGCGCCGGTTCGACTTCGGCGCCGAGGAGCGCGAGACGCTGATGGCCTCCCTCTACCGGCCGTACCACCGCTCGCTCGAGGAGATCGTGGGGCGGCGCCTGGACGAGTACGGCGGCTGCCTGGTCGTCGACCTGCACTCGTACCCGAAGAAGCCCCTCCGTTACGAAAACCCCGGCCTGGCCCGGCCGGCGGTCTGCATCGGCTTCGACGACTTCCACGCCGACACGACGCTGTTCGGCCGCTGGTTCGGCTGCATCCGGGCGGCGGGCCTCGACGTGGCGGTCAACACCCCGTTCGCCGGAAGCCTCGTCCCGGCTCGGTTCCTCGGGCGCGACGCGCGCGTGCGGTCGCTGATGGTCGAGCTGCGGCGCGACCTCTACATGGACGAGGCGACCGGTGCGAAGTCGGCCGGCTTCGAGGACACGCGCTCGCTCGTGAAGACGCTGCTCGCCCTCGCCGCGGAGCGGTGCGGGGAGCTGTGCAGGGACCACGGCACCATGCCGTGAAGGCCGCCGCGCGCGCCTACGGTTGCCCGTCGTCGAGCATCGTGCGAACCCTCGCACCAAGGAGCGGGACCTCGCGTGTAGCCGCATCCCAGACGATGTCCAGGTCCACGCCGAAGTACTGGTGCGTGAGGATGTCCCTCATCCGGGCGAATCCGGCCCAGTCGACGTCCGGGTGCGTTTCGAGGATCTCCGGCGGCAGGCGCTTGACCGCCTCACCGATCACTTCGAGGCATCGGATCACCGCATCGCGCGTCTTGCCGTCGGAGTCGAGGGTCTTGCGGTTGGCGCCCTCGAGATAGGAATGGGTCGCCTCGACGCTGACGAGGATGTCCTCGAGGTAGAGCCTAAAGTCCCGGGACATCCGCAGCGTCCCGCAGGATCGCGTCTCTCAGGCGGGGCTTGAGCCCTTCGCGAACCACGAGGTCGACCTTGCGGCCGAACAGGTTCTCGAGGAACGCGAGCAGGCCCATGTAGTTGCGGAAGGTCTTGCGGTCGAAGTCGACGAGGAAGTCGAGGTCGCTGCGGTCGCTGCCGGCGCCCCGGGCAACGGAACCGAAAAGTGAGAGGTGCCGGACACCGAACGCGCGGAGAGCGTCGCGCTGGCGCGCCAGCGTGGCGAGGACTTCTTCGCGCGCGAGCTCAGTATTTAGAGCTTCCATCGCTCTGATTATCCGCCATGCCCGTCCCCGGCGTGTCGTGCCGCACTCGGACAGTGCCTGTCCCACTGTGTGATTCACATTGGGCGCAAGGAGAGAGATTCATGAGCCGGAAGAAACTCCGAAGGGTGGTCAAGACGAAGCCCTGCCCGAAGTGCGGCAGCCGCGACGTCGTCCCGATCCTCTACGGCTACCCGATGCCCGAGGCGATGGACGCCGCTGAAAACGGGTTGATCGCGCTGGGCGGCTGCTGCGTCGGGGAAGACGATCCACGAAAGCACTGCAACGCCTGCGGCGAGGATTTCGACCGGCCGCGTTTGCGTGCGCGACGCGCCGGCGCCGAGAAGCCGCCGCGACGAACGCGGCGGCCTTGAACCGAAAGGGCGAGACGCCTACTTGTGCGTCGGGGCCGGCGGTTTGACGGCAGGGGCGGGCGGCGCCATCGGCGTGGCCTTCACGGGTTGAGCCGGAGCGGCCTTCATGGGCTGGGCGGGCGGAACGGGCGGAACGGGCATTTTCTTCTCGGGGACGTTCGTGTTGGGCATTTCATGCCTCCGCCCACGATGGTGCAACCCATGTGCCGACAAAACATTACGACGCCTGCGACGTGACCGGTACGGTTGGTTTCCGTGCCATCGCCTTGTCGAGCGCGACGCGCGCGTTGATGGCCTCGGCGAGGAGGCGTTGCTTCGAGAGCGTCGTCGTGCCCGCCGGAAGGTCCGCCACCTTCGTCACGGTGAGGACGTGGTTCTCGGCCGCGGTGACCGCGTAGCCCGCGTAGAGGAGCGCGACGACGAAGCCCATTCGCCAGAGGTACATCGGGTGGCCCTCGCCCATCCAGGTTCCGTCGGGCCGCTGGCCGCACAGGAACTTCACGGGGACGACTTCCAGCAGCGTTCCGTCGGCCATCCGGACGGCCTTCGTGCCGTCCTTGCGGCGGATGGGGCGAAGGGCGACGAGATCGACGAGCTCGACCATGGTCCCGTGAATCTAGGGCCTCAGGCGGACAGGTGGCGTCCGTGCGCCGCGCGCCGCGGGCTTTGCGCGCAGGGCGCCGCGCGATAGAGTGAGACGGCATCGCAAGAAACAAGGAGGCCGCCATGACGCTTCGTGGATTCCGCGTGTTCGCCGCCGCAGCCGTCGCGCTCGCCCTGGGCCTCTCCCTCGCCGCCCAGCAGCCGCCGGCCATCAAGAGGAACGTCGTCTCGAAGACCGATCTCGCGGGATGCACCGACCGCGAGGCGGTGATGGTGTGGGTGGACATCCCGCCCGGCGCGGCCGAGGGCAGGCACACGCACAGCGCCCAGGTGTTCGCGTTCGTCGTCGAAGGCACGATCACGCTCGAGAACGAGGGCGCCGCGAAGGTGACGCTGAAGGCGGGCGACCACTTCACGTACAAGCCCGGCAAGTGGCACGAGGCCGTCAACGTCGGCACGACGCCGGCGAAGATCGCGGCGGTCTTCGTGGCCGAGAAGGGCAAGCCGCTGACGGTGCCCGCGAAGTAAAGCTAGGGCTTCGGCGCGCTCTTCTCGACCGGCAGCTCGGGCTTGCGGCTCCACTCGTCCCACGAGCCGTCGTAGAGGAGCGCCTTGTAGCCGAGGCGCATCGCGGCGAAGGTCACGACGGTGGCCTGCTGGCCGATGTGGCAGTAGCTGACGACCGTGTCGCCCGGCTTGATGCCCGCGTCCGCCATCACTTTCGCGGTCTCGGCGGGGCTCAGCATGCGGTTGTCGTCGGCGAGGAGCGTGACGAACGGCAGCGACTTCGCGCCCGGGATGTGGCCCGCGCGCGGCATGCCGCCGGCGTCCACGCCGTCGTAGAACCTCGGTTCGCGCGCGTCGACGATCGCGACGCCTTTCGTCTTCAGGTTCGCCCTGACGAAGTCGAGCGGCGCGACGAGCTCGGGGCGCGGTTTCGCGGTGATCTTCCCCGGCTTGCGGTCCCGCACGAGCGCGGCGTCGCCGTCCGACGACGTGACGATGCCGCCCGCGTCCTGCCAGGCGGGCATGCCGCCGTCGAGGATGGACGTGTTGTCGCCGAGGCCGGCCGCGTCGAGGCTGAACCAGACGCGCGTCGTGGGCGAAACCCAGTCCTTCGCGAAGTAGACGACGACGCGCGAGTCGTCGGAGATGCCGTAGCTCTCCAGCTTCGCCCTCAGCCGGTCGGGCGGCAGCAACTGGAGGATGAGCGCGCTCTCGGACCTCGGGATCGAGAGGTCCTGCGGCGTGACGAGGATCGCGCGGGGGATGTGCTCTTTCTCGAATTCGGCCGGCTCGCCCACGTGGAGGAGGACGAGGTTCTTGTCGCGCTGGTGCGCGAGGAGCCAGTCCGTGGAGACGAGCATGTCGGCTCCCGGGGCCGCGGGCGCGAGGGCCGATGCGGCGAGGACGAGAGCGAGGAGGGCGAGGGTCTTCCGCATGGGGCCTCCCGGGGAGGCCCATTCTGCGACAGCAGTCCGGATTCCTGGTCGAGATGGGGCTTTGGGGCGCAGTGATACTTTCGCGGCCGAAAGTAACATTGGCCTTCAACCGTCGGAGTTAGGTACCACAGGGTGATGCACGGAACGCTCGCTCGTCTCTGGCCCCTCGACCCGGCCGTCGCGTACCTGAACCACGGGTCGTTCGGGGCGTGCCCGGCGGCGATCCTCGAGAAGCAATCCGAGCTGCGCGCGCGGCTGGAGAAGGAACCCGTGGACTTCCTCGTCCGCGAGGCGCCCGCGCTCTACGCCGAGGCTCGCGCCGCGCTCGGGAAGTTCGTCGGCGCCGACCCGGACGACCTCGCGTTCGTCCCGAACGCGACGACGGGCGTCAACGCGGTCGTCCGCTCGCGAACGTTCGCGCCCGGCGACGAGATCCTCACGACGGACCACGCGTACGGCGCGTGCAAGAAGACGCTGGACTACGTGGCGTCGCGGACGGGCGCACGGGTGACGGTCGCCGCCGTCCCCTTCCCGCTTCGCTCCGAGGACGAGGTCGTCTCGTCCGTGCTCTCGGCCGTGACGCCGCGCACGCGCCTCGCGATGCTGGACCACGTCACGAGCCCGACGGCGCTCGTCTTCCCGATCGAGAAGCTCGTCGCGGAGCTGTCCGCGCGCGGCGTGGACACGCTCGTGGACGGCGCGCACGCGCTAGGGATGCTGCCGCTTCACCTTTCGCGCCTCGGCGCCGCGTACTACACGGGCAACGCGCACAAGTGGCTCTGCGCGCCGAAGGGCGCGGCGTTTCTGCACGTGAGGCGCGACCGGCAGAAGGGCCTCCACCCCGTGACGATCAGCCACGGCTACGCCGGCGGCGAGCCGCGCTTCCGCGACGAGTTCGACTGGACGGGGACGATCGACCCGACGCCCGCGCTGACGATCCCGTTCTGCATCGAGTACCTCGGCGGCCTCGTGCCGGGAGGGTGGCCCGCGTTGATGGAGACGAACCGAGAGTTGGCGCTTCGCGCCCGGGGGATTTTCCTGGAAAGACTAGGGGGGACAGCGGCGTGTCCTTCCGCGATGGTGGGGTCGATGGCGGCGGCGTTCCTTCCGACACCTTCGAAGGAATCTCCCCTCTTCGGCCTCGACCGCGAGGCCCTGGGCGATCTGATGCGCGCCCGCGGCGTCGAGAGCTGGTTTCATCCGTCGCCCTCGGACGGCGCGATGCTCGTCCGGCTGTCCGCCCAGCTCTACAACACGGAAGAGCAGTACGTCGCCCTCGCGGACCTCCTCGCCGAGGCGCTGCGTGAAGGCTGACGGGATCGAGGCGAAGCTCGGGACGTTCGACACCGCGATGGTCGTCGTGAGCCTCGTCGTGGGGATCGGGATCTTCCGGACGCCCGCGATCGTCGCGAAGGCCGCCGGGACGGAGGACCGCTTCCTCCTCGCGTGGGCGCTCGCGGGGCTCGTGAGCCTCGCCGGGGCGCTGACGTTCGCGGAGATCGGCTCGCGGCACCCGCGCGCGGGAGGCTATTACCGGGTCGTCGCCGACTGCTACCACCCGGTGCTCGCGTTCATGCTGAACTGGGCGCAGACGCTGATGCAGGGCGCGGGCGCCGCGGGTGTCGCGTTCATCGGCGCCGAGTACCTCGTCGGGCTGCTGCTGCCGCCGGAGAAGCGAGGCGGGAGCGCCGTCCTCGTCGTCGCGCTGGCGCTGATGCTCGTCCTGCTTCTTCTGAACGCTCTCGGCATCCGCGTGGGCGCCGGAGCGCAGAACGTCCTCTCGATGACGAAGATCGTGATGATCGCGGGCCTCGCTCTCGTCGCGTTCGTGCTCGCTCCGCGTGCCGGCGGCGCGGCTGCCGTTCCCGTTGCCGCACCCGCCGGCCTCGCCGCGGCGCTCGTCCCGTGCTTCTACGCGTACGGCGGATACCACATGACGATGAACCTCGGCGCGGACGTGAAGGACGCGCGGCGCCGTTTTCCGCTCGCCGTCACGGCCGGGATGCTGGCCGTCGCCGGCCTCTACCTCGCGATCAACCTCGCGTACGTGCGGACGCTCGGCGTCGCGGGCGTCGCGGGGTCGACGCTCGTCGCCGCGGCGCTCGCGAAGGCGAGCCTCGGCGGAACGGGCGAGGCGGTGGTGTCGGCGCTGATCTTCCTGTCGGCCGCCGGCTTCGTGAACGCCACGGTCCTCCAGATGCCGCGGAGCTACCACGCGATGGCCGAGGACGGCGTCCTGCCGGCCGCGTTCCGCCGCGTGGACCCGCGAACGCAGGTGTCCGGCGCAGGGCTCGCGCTCTTCGGCGCGACGATGCTGGTCCCCGCGTTCGTCCTCGGTTCGTTCGAGAAGCTCCTGAACTACATCATCTTCACGGACATGGTGACGCTCGTCGTCGTGGCGTCGACGCTCTTCGTCCTCAGGCGCCGCGGCGAGGGCGGGACGGGCGCGTTCCGGATCCCGCTCTACCCGGCCCTGCCGGCGCTCTACATCCTCGCGCTCGCGGCCGTCGCCGCGCACGTCGCGGTGACGGAGCCCGTGCTCGCGCTCGCGGGGACGGCGATCCTCGCCGCCGGGTGGCCGCTCTTCGTCGTCGGGCGAAAACTGAGCGGGCCGCGCGGTGCCGCACGTGCCGCTTGACGGGGCCGCGCCGGGTCCCTAAGTTGATCAAGTGAAACCCGAGACACGCGCCTCCGGTCTCCTCGCCGTTCTGACGTCCGTGAGCACGGAGAAGCAGGCGCTCGACCTCGCGCACGCGCTCGTGCAGCGGCGCCTGGCCGCCTGCGTGAACGTCCTGCCCGTCGCGCGCTCGATCTTCCGGTGGAAGGGGCGGGTCCAGCAGGACAGCGAGTTCCTGCTCCTGATCAAGACGCTCGAGGCGAACTTCGAGGCCGTGCGCGGCGCGATTAAAGAGCTGAACGCCTACGAGCTGCCCGAGATCGTCGGCTTTCCCGCAGCGAAGATCGACGCCGCCTTCGCCGCGTGGGTGACGGAGTCGTCCACCGGCACGCCGAGCGAAGACGAGGACGACGAGCCCGGCGAAGCGACGATCGATTGACCGGCGCGTGGGTTTTGGACGCCGGGCGTCACTTCCCGCGCCGCCCCCGGTCAACGCGCTTCCGTGGAGGTTTCATGCGTCGAACCGTCCCGATCCTGTTCCTCGCGCTCACGCTGCCGTGCGCGCCGCTCGCGGCCGGAACCGTCACGCTCACGCCCGCCGCGGACACGACGATCTTCCAGGAGAACGGGGACGCGTCCGACGCGAAGGGCCAGAACCTCTTCGCGGGAGGCAACACCCTCGGGAATTTCCGTCGCGCGTTCGTGCGCTTCGACGTCGCGGGCGCGATCCCTGCGGGGTCCACGATCAACGGGGCGCGGCTCGACCTCGTGCTCACGCGCGCGAAGGGCAACCCCGTGGACATTTACCTCTTCGCCGCCACCGCCGCGTGGGGCGAGGGAACGTCAGACTCCGCCGACCCCGGCGGGAGCGGCGCGCCGGCGACACCGGGCGATGCGACGTGGACGATGCGCGTGTATCCCGGCACGGCCTGGCTCACCCCGGGCGGCGACACGGCGGCCGGCCCGTCGGCAAGGGCGCCGATCGACGTGACGCTCGGGACCTGGTCCTGGGGGCCGACCGCCGGAATGACGTCCGACGTCCAGAGCTGGCTGGACAACCCCGCCGCGAACTTCGGCTGGCAAGTGCGCGCCGACGAGCTGCAGGCCCCGCCGAGCGCGCGGCGCTTCGGTTCGCGCGAGAGCGCGACTCCGCCCGTGCTCACGATCACGTACACGCCGCCCGACGGTGGCGGCGGCGGCCCCGGCCCCCGGCGAGCGGACGACGTGCCGGCGCTGTCGCCGCGCGCGCTCCTCGCCCTTGCCGCCGCGCTCGCGGCGCTCGGTGCGCTCGCCCTGAAGACGAGGAACTAGACGCCGGCCAGGGCGTTCTCGAGATCGAGGAGGATGTCCTCGACGTCCTCGATGCCGACGGAAACGCGCACGAGACCCGGCGTGATGCCGCGCTTGAGACGCTCCTCGGGCTCGACGCTCGCGTGCGTCATCGTCGCCGGGTGCGAGATGAGGCTCTCGACGCCGCCGAGCGACTCGCCGAGCGAGCAGACGACGACGCGATCGAGGAGGCGTCGGGCCGCGGCCTGAGAGCCGAGGTCGAACGAGATCATCCCGCCGAAGCCGGTCATCTGCCGCGACGCGACGGCGTGGCCCGGGTGCGCGGGCAGACCCGGGTAGAACACCTTGAGCACCTTCGGGTGGCGCGCGAGCCACGAAGCCACGGCGCGGCCGTTCGCGTCGTGGGCCTTCATCCTCACGGGCAGCGTCTTGATCCCGCGCGAGACGAGGAACGAGTCGAAGGGCGAGAGGATCGCGCCCGCCGCGTTCTGCGCGAAGCCGACCTTCGCGCCGTCCGCGGCGTCGGCGCAGACGACGGCGCCGCCCACCGAGTCGGAGTGGCCGTTCAGGTACTTCGTCGTGGAGTGGACGACGGCGTCGCAGCCGAGCGCGAGCGGTTTCTGGAAGAACGGCGTCGCGAACGTGTTGTCGACGACGACGCGGATCTTCGCGCCGATGCGCCCGCTCTCGGAGCGCGCGACGTCGGCCAGCGCCCTGAGGTCGGCGATCTCCATCGTCGGGTTCGTGGGCGTCTCGACAAAGAGCATCCGCGTCGCGGGCGTGACGGCCTTCCGCACGGCCTCGGCCTCGGTCGTGTCGACGTACGCGAACGTGACGCCGAAGTTCGCGAGGATCTTCGAGAAGAAACGGTACGTGCCGCCGTACGTGTTGCGGCTGACGAGGACGTGGTCCCCCGCCGCGACGAACGAGAGCATGAGCGTCGTCTCGGCGGCCATGCCCGAGGCGAACGCGTGGGCCACGGCGCCGCCCTCGAGCGCGGCGAGCTGCTTCTCCAGCGCGAGGCGCGTGGGGTTCTTCGTCCGCGCGTACTCGTAGCCGCCGCGCGGCCTGCCGAACGCTTCCTGGACGTACGTGGACGTCTGGAAGATCGGGACGGTGACCGCGCCCGTGGCGGGCTCGGGCTCTTGCCCCGCGTGGATGCACGTCGTCGCGAAGCCGGGCTTCTTCGGGGAATCGCTCATGCGAGAGCGACTCTAACAGCGTGTCGCCCGCGCTCAACCGAACTGATTATTGGCTGGGGGGAAAGGGTCCAACCCTTTCCCCCCAGACCCCCCTATCGCGCGGGCCTGCGCTCGCGGTAGCAGTCGCGGCAGTAGACCGGCTTGCCGTTCGTGGGGTTGAACGGAACCTGCGTGGTCTTGCCGCACGCGTCGCAGGTGACGTTGTAGAGCTGGCGCGCGCCGCCTTCGCCGAAACCGCCGGCCTTGCGCTTGTCGCGGCAGTTCTTGCACCGCTTGGGCTCGTTGGAGAAGCCTTTCTGAGCGTAGAACTCCTGTTCGTTCGCCGAGAAGATGAAGGGGGCGCCGCAGTCGATACAGGCGATGGTCTTGTCCGTGTACATCAGAACTCCAGAGGAGGTTTACCGGTCTCACCGGAAACCGAGGGTTGAAAAACGCGGACGACGCTCACCATCGAGCGGCGGCCGCCGGGTGCTATCGGGAAGGTCCGGGCGGAGAGTCCGGGAAGGGAGGACGGGGCTTTTTCCCTGCTGGTGCCCCCGGGGCTGGAAATGGGTCGCGCCTCCTGATCGAACTCGATCCGACGAAACTGACGTACACGGCCTTCGAAGACGTCGGGGCTGACCCTTTGGCTCTCCGGGGCTGTTTGTTAAGGGGAATGAGAATCGAAAAATTCAACGAAATCAAGCGAAAAAGAAATTGCGACGGCGTATCAGTTGTTTGCCTCGAGACGCACGCTGTCGGCGAGGAGCGTCCTGCCCGCCCAGGCCGCTGCGATCAGGATCGCCGGGCCGTTGATTTTCTCGACACTCCGGAGGGATACGGCGTCCACGACGTCGAGGGCCTCGACCGCAAGAGGGGGCTCCATCTCGAGGGCGAGACGGACAGCCTTGAGGAGCTTCGCCGACTTCCGCTCGCCGAGGCCGTGCAGGAGCTGCCCGGCGAGGAGCGCCCGGAAGACGGCCGGCGCCGCGTGGCGCTCCTCGGCCGAGAGCCCGGCGTTCCGGGGCGAGACGCGAAGGCCGTCCTTCTCGCGCGGCGCGACCTCGCCGAGAATCTCGCGCCCGGCGCCCAGCTCGCGCAGCCGCTCGACGGCGCCCACGGTTACTTTTTCGAGCCGCGCGGCACGTAGATCTGCGTGCCCCGGAAGGGGCGCGTGATCTGCGCGATGAGGTCGTCGAGGTCGCCCTTCCGCTCGACGAAGTCGATGTCGTTCGTCTCGACGACGAGGAGCGGGCCGTCGCGGTAGTGGTAGAAGAAGTAGTTGTAGGCCTCGACGAGCGACTTGAGGTACTCGCCCGAGATGGCCTTCTCGAAGGCCCGGCCGCGCTTCCTGATGCGCGAGAGGCACGTCTCGACGGACGCCGTGAGGTGGACGACGAGGTCCGGGCGCGGGACGTTGGCGGCGAGCGTGGCGTAGATCTTGTCGTAGAGCGCGATCTCGGCGTCGTTCAGCGTGAGGTACGCGAAGATCTTGTCCTTCGCGAACGTGTAGTCCGCGACGACGAGGTTCCGGAAGAGGTCGATCTGGGCGATCTCCTGCTGCTGCTGGTAGCGCGAGAGCAGGAAGTACATCTGGGTCTGGAACGCCGCGCCCTTCTTTCCCGCGTAGAAGTCGGCGAGAAACGGGTTCGTGACGTCCTCGAGGATCTGCGTGCCGGAAAAGCGCTTCGAGAGGAGGCCGACGAGCGACGTCTTCCCGACGCCGATCGGTCCTTCGATCGCGATGTGGCGAAGCGGGAACTCCTTCGGTGTGGGCGCGGGCACGGGAGGCGAGTTTACCGGGACGGAGGGCTACCGGCGGAGGAAGACGTCGGCCGCCCCGCAGGCGAAGACGGCCACCGAAAGCCAGCCGTTCGCCGTGAAAAACGCCCCGTCGACCCGGGACAGGTCGCCCGGCTTGACGAGGACGTGCTGGCGGACGAGGAACGCCCCCGCGAGGACGACGCCGAGTCCGAACGCCCATCCGCCGCGGGCGAGCACGAAGGTGGCGTAGAGGAGCGCGAGGGAGAGCGCGTGGAAGGCCGTCGAGACGTCCAGCGCCCGGCGGGCCCCGAGCCGCGCCGGGAGGGAGAAGAGGCCGTGCGCCCGGTCGAACGCCTCGTCCTGGAGGCTGTAAATGACGTCGAAGCCGGCCACCCAGAAGAGGACGGAGAGGCCGAGAACGACCGGAGGCCACGCGAACGCCCCTCTCACCGCGATCCAGGCGCCGACGGGCGCGATCGCGAGGCCGAGGCCGAGGACGAGGTGCGCGAGCACCGTCACGCGCTTCGCGTACGAGTAGCCGAGGACGACGAGGAGCGCGACGGGGCTGAGCGCAAGGCAGAGCGGGTTGAGGCGGGAGGCCGCGAAGACGAAGACGGCCGCCGAGAGCGCGCAGAAGACCGACGCTTCGCGGACCGACACGCGGCCCGCCGGGATGTCCCGCGTTCTCGTCCGGGCGTTCACGGCGTCGACGTCGCGGTCGGCGATCCGGTTGAAGGCCATCGCGGCCGAGCGCGCCCCGACCATCGCGACGAGGATCCAGAAGAGCGTCGGGAGCGTCGGGATGCCGCGCGCGGCGAGAACCGCCGCGAGGAGCGCGAACGGGAGCGCGAAGATCGTGTGCGCGAACGTGACGAGGGAGAGGTAGCGCTTCACGGACGGGGGCCGGCTCAGCGGGCTCCCGTCCAGCGGAAGCCGGCGGTGTCGACCGCGACGTCGAGGAGGTCCGCGACGCGCGTGAGGTAGGCGTCGAGCATCTCCTCGGCCGACCTCGCCGCGTAGAACGCCGGGACGGGCGGCGCGACGATCGCGCCCGCGCGCGTGGCCGCGAGGATGTTCTCGGCGTGGACGAGTGAGAGCGGCGTCTCGCGCAGGCCGAGGACGAGGCGCCGCCGCTCCTTGAGGCAGACGTCGGCCGCGCGCTGGATGAGGCCGCGCGACGTGCCGTGCGCGATCGCCGCGAGCGTGCTGGCCGAGCACGGCAGCACGGCCATCCCGCGCGTCTTGTACGACCCGGACGAGATCGAGGCGTCGATCGCGCTCTCGGAGTGGAGGACGATCTTCTCGCGCGCGTCGGCGCCGATCTCCGCCGCGCCGAGGAACGCGTCGGCGGACGCGATCGAGGCGTCCAGCTCGCCCCTCGCGACCACGAGGGCGCGCGGGGAGACGACGACGTGGAGGCGCTCGACGTCCGGCGACGCCGAAAAGAGCCTCAGGGCGCGGAGGGCGAGGCGCGAGCCGCTGGCCCCGGAGATTCCGAGGATGAGGTCGTTCGGTCCGCCCGCGCTCCGCGTCACCGCCCGATTCTCCACCACGACAGGTTTTCCTGTCGCGCCCTCCCTTTCCGTGCGGGAGAGGGAAAGAGATTCCCTTAGAAGGTAATAGGGCAAACGGCGTCGGGACGCGCGACAGGAGAAGTTGTCGCGCACCGCCGCCGCCCTCTTCCCCTTTCTAAGCAGAATTCTCTTCTCTTCAATTGTTTGCGCGCATCGCGCGCCGCGCGGCATCGCCCGTGCAATGGGTTCTTCAGGAGGCGATGAATGAGCTGAGACCGAACGCGCACCCGGACGCGCCGGGACGAAGCGGAAGGAACACCCCCGAATCCCGTCTTGAATCCCGACCCGCATTCCCTCCCGTTCGCCCGATCTCCGAACAACGAACTCTCAACCGAAAGGAGCATCCGATGTCTCTCCGTCCGATCGTCCGCGCGCTCGTCGTCCCCGTCCTCGGCCTTTCGCTCTCGGGGCTGGCGTCCCACCCGGCGCTGGCCGAGGGCGAGGCACCGCTCTCGCACAAGGTCGTCAACATCAACCAGGCCACCGCGGCCGAGCTCGCGCGCCTGCCGCGCGTGGGCGCGAAGCTCGCCGGCCGCATCGTCGAGCACCGCACCCAGCACGGCGCCTTCAAGCGCCCCGAGGACCTCATGCAGGTCAAGGGCGTGGGCGAGAAGTTCTTCACGACGCTCAAGCCGTACGTCGCGGTCTCCGGCCCGACGACGCTCGTCGAGAAGGTCTCGTCGAAGGGCTCGCGCGGCGGCTCGAAGACCACGAAGTCCTCCTCCGGGACGAAAAAGCCCGCCAAGACGAAGGCCTGATCGTCCCTCCCGCCCCCCGGGACGGCGCGGCGAGCCGCCGCGGCGAGCGGCGCCGCGCCGTCCCCCCTCCCGACCTCGCAAGGAGGATTCATGCGCGCATCCTGTCGCGGCGCCTCGCTCGCCGAGCTCGCCGCCGTCCTCGCCATCCTCGGCCTGATCTTCGCGATGAGCGTCCCGGCGCTCTCCGAGATCCTCGCGGAGGAGTCGCTCGGCACCGCCTCGCGCGAGGTGGCCGCCATCCTCCAGTCCGCCCGCGCGCGCGCCGTCTTCCAGGGCGCGGAAGTCGGCGTGAAGTGGGTCGCGAACGCGGGCGACCTCGTCCTGACCGTCTACCAGGACGGCAACGGGAACGGCGTCACGACCGCCGACATCAGGAAGGGCGTCGACAAGCTCGTCGCGGGGCCGTACTGGCTCGGCAGCCGCTACCCCGGCGTCACGTTCTCGTTCGTGCCCGGGATGAACGGAACCGACCCCGGCGGCGCTCCCATCGGGAACCTCTCCGACCCGATCCGCTTCGGCAACTCGAACATCTGCTCGTTCTCGCCGGTGGGCCACTCCTCGCCCGGCACCGTGTACCTCTCGAACCGCAGGAGCCGCCAGGCCGCCGTCCGCGTGACGCCCGCGAACGCCAAGATCCAGATCTGGACCTGGCACGGGAAAAAGCTGAAGTGGATCGCGCGGTGGTGAGGCCGGCTCGATCGGGAGAGCCGACCCTCGTATGATCCGGTCGCCATCCGGAACAGGCTTTCTCACAGGAGTCGTGGCATGCGTAAGGCCCTCTTCGCCCTCCTCGTCTTCAGCGTCCTGTCGGCCACCGCCTCGGCCAAGCCGGTGGTCTGGACTCTCTCCGGCCTGACGTTCTCGGACGGGGGCGCCGCGTCGGGCTCGTTCAGCTACGACGCCGACACCAACACGTACAGCTCCGTGAACATCACGACGACGGCGGGCAGCGTGGTCCTCACCGGCGCGACCCTCCACTACGTGGCGCCCGGATTGCCCCCCATGTCCGCGCAGGTGCTCACGGCGGCCAGCAACGCCGGCGACCTGACCGGGACGCGAGCCTTCGCCCTCTTTTTCAGCCCCGCCCTGACGAACGCGGGCGGGACAGTGACCATCACGGGACAGGAGGCGAGCTGTCTGGACGCGACGTGCTCCGCCCCCACCGCCCCCTCCCGCCTCGTCGCCGCCGGCCACGCGTCGGGGCTGAGCAACGCCGACGTTCCCGCGCTGTCGCCCCGGGCGATGGCCGTGACCGTGCTCCTCCTCGCAGCGGCCGCGCTCGTCGCGCTCCGCAAGACCCTCTAGCCCCGGTCGCGCTCGCGTTCGTTCAGCGCGCGAGCGCTGCTTCGGCTGCCGCGAGGCGCTCGGGCGTCCCGAGGTCGAACCAGAGGCCGTCCGAGGCGGCGTACGGGACGAGCGCGAACGCGCCGTCCCCGGCCGCCGCCGACGGAACGAGGACGTCTTTCGCGAGCTCGGTGACGCCCTCCGGGATGCGCGGAACGAGCGCATCCGTCGCCGCCTGCAGGCCCGTGAAAAGCCACGGGCCCGTCGCGTCCCCGGGCCGCGGACCGCCGACCGCGGCGAGGCGGCCGGACGGTGTCGCCCAGAGCGGCGTGTCCCGGTCCGGGTTCGGGTTCGGAAGGACGGCGAGCGCGGAGACGACGCCCGGCGCGTGCCGCGCCGCGAGGAGCCGCCCGAGCGGGAGAGTCGTCAGGACGTCGCCGTTCGCGACGAGGAAGTGCTCGCCGAGGAGCCCGCGGAGAAACGCGCGCCGGATGCCGCCCGCCGTGCCGAGGATCTCCTCTTCGAAGGACCACGCGACGGGGACGCCCGCGTAGGCGTCGCCCACCGCGGCGCGCAGCGCGGGCGCGAGGTGGTGGACGTTGACGGCGAAGCGGTCCGCGCCCTGTCCGAGGAGGTGGTCGAAGACGTGGAACAGGATCGGCCGCCCCGCCAGCGGCAGGAGCGGCTTGGGCGTCGTGATCGTCGCGGGCCGGAAGCGCGTGCCGAAGCCGGCGGCGAGGACGAGCGCGATCAAGGCCGCGGGCCTCCCGCGAACACCATGTCCCGCGGCAGCGAAGGGTCTTTCTCCCGCGCGGAGAGCCAGAGCGCGACGTACGACTCCCCGATGAAGTCCGCCTCGGCGATGCCCAGCTCCGCTGCCAGCGCCCTCACGGCGGCGTCGGGACCCTCGATCTCGGCGAAGAGCCCGAGCGGGGTTTCGTCCACGACGACGAGCGGCCGCGCCGGGTCCGCGAACGTCCAGGGCGTGCGGCGCTTCTCGTATCGGAACGAGGGCCCGAGGCCCATGGCCTCGAGGATCCCGGCGACCGCCGCCGGCGCTTCGACCCCGCTCTCCCATTCGAGGCGGCTCTTGATTCCCCTGAAGATCTTCGGAGGTCCTTTGAAGGTCAGGAGGCCGCGTTGGTCCACGGTCCGAAGGCGCAGCGCGCACCCCTCGGACTTCAGGCGGCCCGCGGCATCGTCGTAGAGAACGTTCTTTTCGTCCTCCAGGGGGCCGGGCCGGGCGCCGAGCGCGTCGAGGAGGCCTTCCAGCCTCCCGCGGTGGGCGACGCGGAATTTCGTCTCGATTTCACGCGGGCCGTGCATGACTTCAGGTTCTCGCGGCGGCACAATACGCCCGTGCCGCGCTACCGTCTCGCGGGCGTTCGTGCGCGTGCGCCGAAGGCCGTGAACCTCGCGACGGTCGCGCGGCTTCTCGGCATCCCGCGGGACGGCCTTTCCGACTTCAGCCTCGTGCGCCGCTCGCTCGACGCGCGCCAGAAGCCGGTCCTCTACTGGGAGATCGCCGTCGAGTTCACGTCCGAGGCGGTCCTCGAGGTCTCGCCCGAGCCGCCGCTGAGACTCGGCCCGGCCGAGCCGCCGCCGGCCCCGGAGCTCCTCCTGCCGGCGCTCGACACGAAGGCGAAGGTCGCCGTCGTCGGGACGGGCCCGGCGGGGCTCTTCGCGGCGCTCGCCCTCGTGGACGCGGGCATCCCCGTCACGATCCTCGAGCGCGGCGATCCGGCGGAGGACCGCTACCGCAAGGTCATGAAGTTCTGGACGTCGGGCGTCTTCGACCCCGAGTCGAACGTGCAGTTCGGGGAAGGGGGCGCGGGGACGTTCTCGGACGGCAAGCTCACGTGCGGCAAGCGCCACGACAGGATCAAGGTCGTCCTCGAGACGTTTCACCGTTTCGGCGCGCCGGACTCCATCCTCGTGGACGCCAAGCCGCACATCGGAACGGACCGGCTCGTCGTCGTCCTGCGCAACGTGAGGAAGCACCTCCTCGAGCACGGCGCGACGCTGCGCTACCGCGCGAAGGTCACGGACCTCCTCACGCGGAGGGACGGCGCGCTCTCGGGCCTGAAGCTCGAGTCCGGCGAGGAGGTCCCGGCGGACGTCGCGGTGCTCGCGCTCGGCCACTCGGCGCGCGACACGATGGACATGCTCCTGGCGCGCGGCGTCGCGATGACGCGCAAGCACTTCGCGATGGGCGTCAGGATCGAGCACCCGCAGGACGCCGTCGACGTCATGCAGTACGCGCAGCTCTCGACGGCCTGCGGCGTCATGCCGGCGGACTACAAGCAGGCCCACGTCGCCTCGAACGGCCGCGGGATCTATACGTTCTGCATGTGCCCCGGCGGCGAGGTCATCGCGTGCTCGTCCGAGGCCGGCGGCGTCGTGACGAACGGGATGTCCCGCTACAAGCGCTCCTCGGGCTATGCGAACGCCGGGATCGTCGTCCAGACGAAGGACGAGGACTTCGACGCGATGGGCGGGCCGGAGCTTCTAAGGGGGCGCGAGCTGCAGCGGCGCGTGGAGACGGCCGCCTTCGTGGCGGGAGGAGGGACGTACGCCGCGCCGGCCCTGCGCGTGACGGACTTCCTGAGGAGCCGCGAGCGGCCGATCTCGCCGCGCGCGCTCCCGAAGACGACGTACGGTCCGTGGGTGACGGCCGTCTCCTTCGACGGGATCCTGCCCGAGCCGTACCTCGAAGCGCTCGCCGACGGCCTTCGGGCCTTCGACCGGAAGATGCCCGGCTTCGTGTCCGAGGAGGCCGTCCTCTTCGCCCCCGAGTCGCGCACGTCGTCGCCGGTGAGGATCGAGCGCGACGGCTGGTGCGAGAGCCCGTCGGTCCGCGGCCTCTATCCCGCCGGCGAGGGCGCGGGCTTCGCGGGCGGCATCGTCTCGGCGGCGCTCGACGGCCTGCGCGTGGCGCGGCACGTCCGCGCGAAGCTCGCGGGCGAGACGCTCGAGCCCGAGAAGTCGACGATCTTCAAGGGGCCGGAATACTGAAGGCGCGGGGCGGCCGGCGGGACTAAGCTATCGGGGGGAGGGGCGCTTCATGCTGGTCGCCCTCGCGGTCCTGGCCGCGCTCGAGACGGCCACGCCGCCCACTGTCGAGCTGAGCCTCACGGGTGCCGCCGGCACGCCCGTCAGCGCCTCCCCGCGCACCCTCTCGGACGTCGCGCGCGAGCGCCGCGAGGGCCGGCGGGCCGTCGGATGCTTCTCGGCGGTCGAGACGACCGTGTCCCGCGGCCGCGTGGTCTTCCCCTCGCTCGCGCCGGACGAAGAGGAAGAGAACCCCGGGCCCGAGGTCGTCCCCGGACCGGAGCCGCCCGAGGTCGTCATGCCGTACGGAAGCATCTGGAACGGCGGGTGGTGGGGCGGCGCCCCGGCGCGGCCGCGCCCCCACGTACATCCGGTGGTGCACGCGGCCCCGAACGCCGGCCGCTCACCGTCGCCGCGCGCGGCCGCGAGGCCGTCCGTCCGGCCCTTCGCCCACAACGCGGGGTTCGCGACGCGGGGTGCGCGCGCCCGGCCATAATCGGCGCCCATGCGCCGCGTCCTCGTCGGCACCGCCGGCCACATCGACCACGGCAAGAGCGCCCTCGTCCGGGCCCTCACGGGCTCGGACCCGGATCGCCTGCCGGAGGAGAAGGCGCGCGGGATCACGATCGACCTCGGCTTTGCGCACGCGGCCTGGGACGGGACGACGTTCTCCTTCGTGGACGTGCCGGGGCACGAGAAGTTCGTCCGGACGATGGTCGCAGGCGCCCAGGGCGTGGATCTCGTCCTTCTCGCGGTGGCCTCGGACGATTCCGTCATGCCGCAGACGAGAGAGCATCTCGACATCCTCAGGCTCCTCAGGGTCTCGACGGGCGTGATCGCGCGGACGAAGAGCGACCTCGTGGATGCCGAGACCGGGGCGCTCGTGGAGGAGGAGATCCGCGCGCTCGTGAAGGGCTCGTTCCTGAAGGATGCGCCGATCGTCGCGTGCTCGGCGGTGACGGGCGACGGGCTCGACGCGCTGAGGAAGGAGCTCCTCGCCGCGGCCGGCCGCGTCGTTCGCGAGGACCGGTCGCGGAAGGTGCCGCGACTCTTCCTCGATCGCGCGTTCACGATGAAGGGTTTCGGGCCGGTCGTGACGGGCACGCTGGACGCGGGCCGCATCGCGGCCGAAGACGCGCTGACCCTCCTCCCGGACGGGCTCGACGTCCGCGTGCGGCGCGTGGAGGTGCACGGCGAGGAGCGCCGCGAGGCGTTCACGGGCGAGCGCACGAGCCTGAACCTCGCGGGCGTCGACCGCTCGCACCTCAAGCGCGGGCAGGCGCTCGTCCCGAGGGGCGCGCTCGAGGCATCGTCCGTCCTGACGGCCGAAGTGGCGATCCTGCCCGGCCTCGACGCGCCGCTGCCCGACGGCATTCGCGTGCGCATGCACCTCGGGACCGCCGACGTCGCGGGCCGGCTCTCTTTCGTCCTCCCCGGACCGGCAGGCCGTGCAGACACGGACGGGCCGGCGACCCGTGCGGACACGGGAGGCCCGGCGGTCCGCGCGTTCGCGCCGGGAGAGACGGCGCTCGCGCAGATCTTCCTCGAGTCGCCCGTCGCCGCGCGCCCCGGCGACCGATTCATCCTCCGGCGCCCGTCTCCCGCCGCGACGCTCGGCGGCGGACGCGTCCTCGACGCCGGCAGGCCGAGGCTGAAGCGCCGCGCCGGCCCGGACGCCGCGCTCGGCTCGATCCTGTCGATCCTCTCATCGGGCCGCGAGCAGGCGCTGGCGGACCTCTTCCTCCTCGAGGCCGGCCCCGCCGGACTTTCCGCCGCGCGCCTCGGCGCGCGCCTCGGGATCGTGTCGGCCGCCGCGGCGAACCTCCTCGAGACGCTCGCGAACGGCGGCCGGGCGCTGAAGATCGCGCCCGCGCTCTTCGCGCACGCTTCCGTCGCGTCCGACCTCGCGGCCCGCGCGGCCGCGCTCTTCGGAGAGCGGAGAAAAGCCGGCTCGGCCGCGATCGCGCTCGGGAAGGGCGAGTTCCTCGCGCGTCTCGCGAAGGGCGTCTCCCCCGCGGCGGCCGACGGCTGGCTCGCGACGCTCGCGGCCGGACGGACGATCGCGCTCGAGGGTACCCTTGTCGTCCCGCCCGGCGCGAAGGCGGCCGATCTCTCGGGCGAGGCCGCGTCGTTCGCGGCGAAGCTCGAAGAGCTCTACCGGAAGGCCGGGTTCGAGCCGCCGAAGGGCCTCGACGCGGCGAAGCTCCTCGGGACGAAGCCGCAGGTCGTGGACGGCCTCGTCTCGCACCTCGTGAAGTCGGGTCTTCTCGTGCGGCTCTCGCCCGATCTCGTCGTGCACCGCGACGTCGCGGCCGCCGCCGAGGCGAAGCTCGAGCGCGTGAAGGGTCAGACGCTCGCCGTCGCGGGCTTCCGCGATCTCCTCGGCCTGACGCGCAAGACGCTCATCCCGCTCCTCGAGTATTTCGATTCGCGGAAGAAAACGCGTCGCGTGGGGGATCTCCGGAAGGTCGATTGAGCGCGCGAGGGCGCTACGGAGTCGGGAACGCCCGGAGGTTCTTCTTCAAACTGCGCTCGGCTTTCTTCTTCGCCGAGTCGATCGTGTAGTCGAGCGTCGCGTCGAGCGCCATCCAGGAGGAAACGGGCTTGCCGCCCGCCCGGCCCGGGGAGAGCTTCCACTTCGCGGCGCTCTCCCTCAGCCAGCGCACGAGGAGGGGCTCGGCATCACCCGTCGGAAGGACGCGTGACACCGTCCCCTGCGCCGACACCTCGACGAGCGCCGTCAGGTGCGCACGCTGGCGCGTCGCGTCGAAGCTCCACGGCGTCTTCTCGGCGACCGGAAGCGCGTCGAGCTCCTCCACGGACACGGCGCCCGCGTCCGCCGGGTCGATCGCGGAAGGGTACCGCGCCATGGTGTCGTCGATCGGCGACTCGCGGAACACCTTCGCGAGCGGGTCGTCCTTCCGGAGCGGCTCGAGCGTGAACGCGCTGAAGACGCCCTTCTCGAGCGAGACGTTGAGGTCGAGGATCTGCGTGGCCCACGTGACGACGGGGTGCCCGTCCTTCGTCGCCGGCTTGTACCGCCAGCGCGGCGCGAGCGCCGGAAGGGGCACCGCGAAGGCCTTGAGCGGGGGCTCGACGGCGGCGATCTCGCTCACCTTCCCCGTTTCGAGGACCCGCGCCGTCAGCGCGAGCGGGACGCGCGTCTCGAGGTTGGCGGGATTGAGGCGCTCGACGACCTTCGGCGGCTCGTCGAGAGGAAGGAACAGAGGATGAGAATAGGCGACCTCGGCGAGCGCCGGGCGAACGGGGTCGGGCAGCGCCTCGACGGGCCGGAGCGCAGGCGCCGGCGCCTGCGCCTGCGCGTGCAGCGCGCCGCTCGCGGCGAGCGCGACCGCCGCGACGAGAGTCCCGCAGAGCCTCCGCATGCGCCGATTCTAGGGCCTGTCGGTCCCTACTTGGCCTCCGCCCAGTTGAGACCGGTTCCCACGTCGACCGTGAGCGGCACGCTCAGGGACGCGGCTCCCTCCATCGTGCGCCGCGCGACGGCCGCGGTCTTCTCCGCGAGGGCCGCGGGCGACTCGAGCACGAGCTCGTCGTGGACCTGCAGGAGGAGCCGGACCCCGGGGAGCTCGGCCGCCAGCGCCTTGTCCAGCGCGAGCATCGCGATCTTGATGAGGTCGGCCGCCGAGCCCTGGAACGGCGCGTTCATCGCCATGCGCTCGGCGTTCGCGCGCACGTTGTGGTTGCGGTCGTGGAGGCCGGGAATCGGGCGCACGCGCCCGAAGATCGTCTCGGTCCCACCCGTGGCGCGCGCCTTCTCGAGGATGGCGTCGAGGCACGCCCGGATTTTCGGGAACCGGTCGAAGTAGGCCGCGATGAACTCCTTCGCCTCGGCGCGCGGGACGCCGAGCTGCGCGGCGAGCGCGAACGGCCCCATGCCGTAGAGGACGCCGAAGTTGATCGTCTTGGCGCCGCGCCTCTGGTCCGCCGTCACGGCGTCCGGTGCGACGCCGAAGATCTTCGCGGCCGTGGCGCGGTGGATGTCCTCGCCGCGGCGGAAGACGTCGCGGAGCGCCTCGTCGCCCGAGAGGTGCGCGAGGATCCGGAGCTCGATCTGCGAGTAGTCCGCCGCGACGAGCGTCGTGCCCGGCGCCGCGACGAAGGCGCGGCGGATCGCGCGGCCCGCCTCCGTGCGCACGGGGATGTTCTGAAGGTTCGGCGCGTTCGAGGAGAGGCGGCCCGTCGCGGCGACGGCCTGGTCGTACCGCGTGTGGATGCGGCCGTCCGCCGCGATGCACGCGGGGAGCGCGTCCACGTACGTGCCCTTGAGCTTCGAGATCTCGCGCCACTCGAGGACGAGCGACGGCACCGGGCCCGACGAGAGGGTTTGGAGCTCCTCGAGGACGTCGGAGCCCGTCGCGTAGGATTTCGTCTTCGCGGTCTTCTTCACCGCCGGGTAGCCGAGCTTCTCGAAGAGGACGCGCCCGAGCTGGAGAGGCGACCCGATGTTGAACGTCTCCCCGGCCGCCTCGTGGATCTTCGCCTCGAGCGCAGAGAGGCGGGAGTCGAACTCCTTCGAGAGGCCGAGGAGAACGCCGCGGTCGACGGCGATCCCCGCCTTCTCCATTCGCGCGAGGACGGGCACGAGAGGAATCTCGATGTCCTCGAGGACGCGGGCGAGCGGCGAGCCCTCCGAGAGGCGTGGGGCCAGCGCGTCGGCGAGGGCGAGCGGGAGGAGGACGCGCGGCGCGAGCCACCGGCGGCCCTCCTCCGTGGCGAGCGCCGCCGCGGTGGGCGCCTCGCCGCGGTTGAGGTCCTTCAGAGACGGGACGCTCTCCGGCGGGAGCTCGAGGACTCCGCGGGCGTCACCCGCCAGGTCGTGCGCGTGGATCCCCGGCGCGACCACGTAGCTCGCGAGCATCACGTCGAGGAACCGGGCGGGCGGGGCGATCCCGAGCGCGTCGGCCGCGAGGAAGAGGCGCTTGGCGTCGTGGACGACGACGGGAACCTTCGCGAAGAGCGCCGCGAGCGCCTTCGTGCCCGCCGGGTCGAGCGCGAACGCCGCAGCCTCGCCGCCCGGGATCGCGACCGCGGCGACGAGCGGCGGCGCGGGCCACGGCGCGCCGGGGCCGCACTCGACGTGGACGGACGCGCGCCCCGCCTTTGCGGCCGCGGCGACGAGCGCGTCAAGGCCGGCTTCGTCCGCGATCCAGCGCACCTGCTCCGGAGAGGGATTCGAAGACGAAGAGGAAGATTCTTCGAATAGAGAGAGGGTCGCGGGCTCGGCGGATGCGGTCGTCGTCGTGCCGGCGCCCTTCGTCGGCTCGGCCTTCGTCGCGGCGCCGGACTCGAGGAGCTCCTTCTTGAACTTCCCGAATCCCATCTCGTCGTAGAACGCCGCGAGCTCCTTCACGGCTTGCGGCTCGAGCGGCCGGATGCGGAAGTGCTCGAGGAGCTTCTCCGGCGGCGCCGGCAGCGGCCGGTCGCAGCGCACCGTCGCGAGCGTCTGCGAACGAGTGGCCTCGTCTCGCCCGGCGGCGAGAAGCTCCTTGCGCTTGCCCTTGACCTCCTCGAGGCGCGCATAGATCGCGTCGAGGGAGCCGAATGTCGCGATGAGCTCCTTGGCCGTCTTCTCGCCGACGCCCTTGACGCCCGGGATGTTGTCGGACGAATCCCCCATCAGGGCGAGGACGTCGATGACCTGCGACGGCTTGACGCCAAAGAAATCCAGGACGCCCGCCTCGTCGAGGAGGACGTCCTTCACCGGGTGGTAGACGGCGACGTCGGGGTCCTTCACGAGCTGGAAGAGGTCCTTGTCGGCCGAGCAGATCTCGGCGAAAAAGCCAGCCTCCTTCGCGACGACCGCGATCGAGCCGATGAGGTCGTCCGCCTCGAAGCCGGGTTCCTCGAGGACGGCGAGGCCGAGAAGGCGGCAGAGGCGCTTGGCGTCCTCGATCTGAGGGACGAGATCGTCCGGCATCGCCTGGCGCTGCGCCTTGTATGCCGCGTCCAACTCCTCGCGGAAGGTCTTTTCGTACCGGTCGAAGCAGACGGCGACGGCCGAGGGCTTGCGGTCCGCGACGTACTTCCGCCACATGTTCAGGAAGCCGTAGACGGCGTTCGTGGGCTTTCCGCCGGGGCCCGTCAGGCCGCGGATCGCGTAGAACGCGCGGTAGAGATAGTTGGACGCGTCGATCAGCGCGAGCGTGGGCTTCTCGGGGTTCGCCATCGCGGGCGAGTCTAATCCGCGGCGCACGTAGAATCGGGGCGAGGCGCGCGATGTCGGCTCTCCCGTCTCCCTCCGCTCCCTTCCTCCCCGCGGCGCCTCCGGTGACGAACGGCCGTCTCGCGTCCGCGCTCCTCGCGCTCGCGTCCGCCGAGGACCCGCTGAGCCGCCGGGCCGCCGAGTACCGCGCGGCGGCGCGGACGCTCCGCCAGCTCGGCGCGGACCTCTTCGGCCGACGCGTCGCGGTCGGGTCGCTGCCGGGCGTTTCGCCCCGCGCCGCCGACGCGATCGCGTCCTTCCTCGCCTGCGGCTCGGACGAGAACGTCGGCGACGCTCTCGCCGCGATGCTCGACCGTGCCGACCCCGCCGCTCGGCGCAAGGCCGATTTCCTGACGCGCTCGGACGTCGACCGCATCCTCTCGGCGCCGGGCGGGATCGCGCACGCGGACCTGCGTGGAGACGCGCATCTGCACACGGACCGGTCGGACGGCCGGATGGCGCTCGCGGCGCTCCACCGCGCGCTCGAGGCCCGCGGCGACTCGTACGCCCTCCTGACCGACCACGCGCGCGACTGCGCGGTGGCGGGCGGCCTCTTCCCTGCCGACTTCCGGGCGCAGCGGCGCGAGGTGGATGCCCTGAACGCGCGCGCCGGGACGTTCGAGATGTTCGTCGGCGCCGAGGCGAACATCGCCGAGGACGGCTCGCTCGACGTGACGCCGAAGAGCGTGCCGGAGCTCGACGCCGTCGTCGCGTCCGTCCACACCGACCTCCGGAGCGGGCGCGACCAGACCGCGCGCCTCGTCCGGGCGGTCGAGACGCCGGGCGTCGCGGTCCTCGGCCACCCGAAGGGCCGCCTCTACGACCTCCGGAGCGGCGTGCGCGCCGACTGGCCGCGAGTCTTCGCGCGCGCCGCCGACCTCGGCGTCGCGATCGAGCTGAACGGCTGCCCGGAGCGCCTCGACCTGCCGCCCGCGCTCGCGCGGATCGCGGCGGCCGCCGGCTGCCTTTTCTCGATCTCGAGCGACGCGCACGCCGCGGCGCACCTGTCGTTCCTCGACTACGGTCTCGCCGTCGCGCGCCTCGCTCTCGTGCCCGCGGACCGCGTCGTGAACACGTGGTCGCGCGACCGCTTCGCGGACTGGCTCGAGGAGCGGCGCGTGGGCTGAGCGCGCGCGTCAGGACGCGAGGCCGCGGGCCCGGGCGAGCGCGCGCGTCTTCTCGAGCGCCTCGCCGGCCGTTTTCTCCATCAGGTCGGCGTCCTCGCGGAACCCGCGCGAAAGGTCCGGGTCGGCGACACCGGGCAGGTTGATCCTCACGTTCGCGAGCGCCGCGAGGACCGCCGCCCAGGATGCGAGCGCGCCCGCCCACGCGTCGGAAGCCGCGTTCGGGTTTCCCTTCTCGAGGACGAGGGGCGCGGCCTTCAGGGCCTCGTGCGCGAAGAACGCCGTCTGCATGGGCACGGTTGTCGCGAGGACGTTCGCCTCGTCGATCGCCTTCTGGCGCGCGGCCTTGTCCGCGTCGGTCTCCTTCGGGAGCCGCCGGGCGGCGAGGATCCCGTCGAAGGCCTTCGTGTCCTCGTCGACCAGCTCGAGGAGCTTCGCGCGCGCACCGTCGAGCCGGTCGACGAGCGGCGCGAGCTCGTCCCAGGCGGCCTTGTATTTCTCCTTGCCGAGCGTGAGGCGGACGACCATCGCGAGAAGGCCCGCGCCGTTCGCCCCGCCGGCGGCCGCGGCCGAGCCGCCGCCGGGAGCGGGCGCGTCTGAGGCGAGGGCGGCGGCGAAGTCTTCGACGGAAAGCGAGACGAGACGGCTCATGCCCTCAGCGTAGCAGGCCGCGCTGCGCGGCGTGGCGGCCGCCCGCGACGACGTCCGTCACGAGGCTGACGCCCCAGTGGTAGACGAGATGCTCGAGGGACGGCCCGTCGAGGAGGACCGCGTCGCCGGCCTTTCCCTCCTCGAGCGTGCCGCGGCTCGCGCCTTCGCCGAGCGAGGCCGCGGCGTTCAGCGTCATCGCCGTGAGCGTCTCCTCGACCGTGAGGCCCATCCCGACGGACGCGAGAAACGCGACGGCGGGGAGCGACTCCGTGTACGACGACCCGGGGTTGCAGTCCGTCCCGAGTGCGACCGGGACGCCCGCGGCGATCATCTTCCGCGCCGGCGCGTAGCGGTTCATCCGCAGGAAGACGGACGTGCCCGGGAGGAGCGTCGCGACGACGCCGGAATCCGCCATGTCCCGGATCCCGTCGTCCGTCGCGTAGAGGAGGTGGTCGGCCGACGCGGCGCCCAGGCGCGCCGCGAGCGATGCGCCGCCGAGCGGCGTGAGCTCGTCGGCGTGGACGCGCGGGACGAGGCCGACGGACTTTCCGGCCTCGAGGATCTCGGCCGACTCGGCGAGAGAGAAGACGCCCTCCTCGCAGAAGACGTCCGCGAAGCGCGCGCCCCCTTCCGCGAGCGCCGGGAGGATCTCGTTCACGCACTCGTCTACGTAGCGCCTCCGGAGGGCGGGCGAGCCCCGCCGCTCGGGCGGAAACTCGTGCGCGGGGAGCGCCGTGGGTGCGACCCCGACGGCGTGGCCCTTCGCGCCCGCGAGGATCGCGGCGAGCTGCTTCTTCTCGTTCGGGAGGTCGAGGCCGTAGCCCGTCTTCGCCTCGCAGAACGTCGTCCCGTGCGCGAGCATCCGGTCGAGCCGCGCCTTCACGTTCGCGGTGAGCGTCTCGACGGAGGCCGCGCGCGTGGCCGCGACCGTCGCGACGATGCCGCCGCCCGAGGCCGCGATCCCCGCGTACGTCTCGCCCTTGAGGCGCCGGTTGAACTCGTCCTCGCGGAAGCCGTCCCACGGGAGGTGCGTGTGCGCGTCGACGAAGCCGGGGACGGCGGTCTTGCCGCGCCCGTCGAGGATCGTCTCGCCCGGCACGGGCGCCTCGCCGTAGCGCCGCACGAAGTCGGTGTCGGTCCCCGCGAAGGCGACCCGCCCGTCTTCGAAGCGCAGGGCCGCGTCCGTCACGCGCCGGATCGCACCCTGCGCGGCGCCACCGCGCGCCGCGGTCCCCTCCGGCGTCGCGAGCTCCGCGAGATGCCGGACCGTCAGGACGGAGGTCAGCCGGCCTCCCCTTCCTTCCGCCTCGGGCGGTGAACCGAGATCGAGGCTTCCATCTCGTCCTCTTCCTTGTCGAACTTCAGGACCTGCTGGAAGAGGTCGAGCATCCCCTGGAACTTGATGTGGAAGTTGCGGCGCTCCATGCGGAGCTCGCGGATCTTCTTCTCCGTCTCGGCCATACGGTCGAGCGCCTGCTGGACCATTTTCTCTGCTTTCGTCTCGGCCTCGCCGACGATGCGGCCCGCGTCCTTCTCGCTCGTCTCGCGCAGGCTGTCGGCCGAGCGCTGGGCGAGGAGGAGGGTCTCCTTCAGCGTCACCTCGGTTTCGCGATGCCGGGCGTTTTCGTCCTTGAGCCGGGCGTTCTCGCGCTCGACCTCGTCGAGCTCGCGCTTGAGCTCTTCGAAGTCCTCGGCGAGGGCCTCGAGAAACTGCGAGACCTCGGCCGGGTCGACGCCGCGGAAGCGCTTCGGGAACTGCCTTTTCCGGATCTCGAGAGAGCTGATCGTAGGGCGCATGACCGGATTATAAACCCTTTACAGTCAACCTAATGCACGCGGAAGTCCGAGCCGGGCCCGACGACCGTGAAGCGCCGCCTTCGAAACGGATTGCGCATCCGCGGAAAGCGCGGACCGCCGCCGCCGCCGCGCGGGCCGTGCGCGAAAAGCCAGGCGACCGGCAGTCCGCCGAGGACGAAGAGAAGGCGAAGGAGAGACCGCGTCGCCTCGAGCTCGGAAAAGACCACGAGCACGAAGGCGAGCGCCGCGAAGCCGAGCCTCGTCATCGGGAAGACGCCGAAGAAGAGGAGGCTTTGCGAAGGCCCCTCGAGCATCCACGCGAAGATCAGCGCGAGAATCGTCGGCGCAAGGCCCGCTCCTCCTCCGACGAGGAGCCCGAGCGCGCCCGCGAGAAGCGTGGACGCCACGAGAAAAGCGGCGAACCGTCTCGAGCCCCACCGGGGCTCCATCTCGCTGCCCATCTGCCACAGGAGGAGGAGATCGACGAGGACCGCTCCGATGGACGCGTTCACCACGGCGTACGTGACGAGCCGCCAGACCTGTCCCGCGAGGACGGCGCCCGGCGCGAGGACGAGCCACACGGCCGCCTCCGGCCACGCGAGCGTCAGGAGGTACCCCGCGCCGACGAGGACGAGGAGAGCGCGCGTGACGGGCGGGATGCGCCGCCATCCGGGAGGTGCCGCGAAGCGCGTCGCGTACGTGCGGCTCATCGAAGAGAAGATTAGCAGCCGAAGACAGAAGAGAAGATTTTCTTAGCTTACCTTCTAAGCAATCTCCCGTTCCCTCTTCGTCTCCCGCGCCCCGAAGATCGCAGAGCCGACGCGCACGAGCGTCGCGCCCTCTTCCACCGCAGCCTCGAAGTCGTCGCTCATTCCCATGGAGAGGCCGGAGATCCCGAGGGATTCCGCGAGGGCGCGGAGCGCGGCGAAGTGCGGCCGCGTGTCGCCCGGCGGCGGGATCGCCATGAGGCCGAGGAGGTCGAGCGCGGGCAGCGATTTCACCGCGGCGACGAGGGCCGCGGTTTTGTCGGGTTCGATACCCGACTTCGTCGTCTCGCCGCCGAGGCGCACCTGCACGTACGCGCCGAGGCACTTGCCGAGAGCCGCGGCCGCGCGGTCGAGCCGGCGCGCGAGGTCTCCCGAGTCGATCGTCTGGACGATGGTCGCGACCTTCGCGGCGCGGTTCGCCTTGTTGGACTGGATCGGGCCGATCAGGTGCCCCGTGCAGCCGGGAGGGAGGAACGGGAACTTCGCCTCGGCCTCCTGGACGCGGTTCTCGCCGAACTCCGCGACGCCCGCCTGCTGCGCGGCGAGGAGGTCGTCGAGCGGATACGTCTTCCCGACGGCGACGAGCGTGACGGAGCCGGGTGCACGGCCTGCGCGGCGTTCGGCCTCCGCGATCCGGCCACGGACGTCGGCCATGCGCTGCGCGATCTCCGCCGCCCGGGTCACGCGGGCGTCCCGGCCCTCCGCGCGTGCCGCGCTTCGGCGTCGAGAGCGCGGTTCGCGAGGGCGTCCGCCTCGCGGTTCTCCGCGCGCGGAACGTGGAGGACGCGCAGCCGGCGCACCTTGCGCGCCTTGGCCCGCGCCTGGGCGAGGTAGTCCGCGAGATGAGGAGCCTTCATCCGGTACTCGCCGGAGAATTGCCGGAGGACGAGCTGGCTGTCCGCACGGATCTCGACGTCCTCGGCCCCCGAGGCCACCGCGAGGTCCAGCGCGGCGAGAAAGCCGCGCCACTCGGCGACGTTGTTCGTCGCCGAGCCGAGGACCGCCGCCTTCTCGAGGCCGGAGGGCGACCACACGCCGTACGCCGACGGCCCCGGGTTTCCCCGCGACGCCCCGTCGAAGTAGAGGACGAGAGGAGCGGCGGCGGAAGCGGGAGCGGCGCCGCCCGCGCGTCGCCCCGCGTCCGTCACGCGCCCGCCCAGTAGAGGATGCGCTTGCAGCTCTCGCAGGTCACGGTCTCGCGCCCGAGGCGCAGGTCCGAAAGGAGCTGCGGACGGAGGCGCACGTGGCAGGCGGAGCACGCGGCGGTCTGCGGGCCGACCATGTCGACCTTCGCGACCGCGATCCCCGCGCGGACGCGCGCGAGACGGTCGAACGTCGAGAGGAGCCGGTGGTCGAGCTCCTCGCGGAGCGCCTTCGCCTGCGCCTCGGCCTTCGCGATTTCCTCGGAGAGCGCGGCCTGCTCGGCGCGCCATTCCTTCATCTGCTCCTCGTAGCCCGCTTCCTCGGCCGGGAAGGCCTCGCTCCGTCTCTCGAGCTCCGCCGAAGCAACCGACGCGGCCTCCTCGAGGGCGAGAATCTCGTCCTCGCGCGTCCTCACGTCGCGCTTCACGACGTCGAGCTCGTTCAGGAGGGCGCCGTACTCGCGGTTCGTCTTCACGGACTGGAGTTGCGTCTGGTACTTCTTGAGCTTCTCGTTCAGGTCGAGGATCTCGCCCTCGAGCGCCTTCTTGCGCTCGGCCGCGCGGGCCAGCGTCCTCTCGGTCTCCTCGCGCTGCTGGCGCGAGTCCCGGTACGCGGCTTCGACGTGTGCGAGGTGTTCCGGCGTCTTCGCGCGCTTCTCGATCTTCTGGTGGACCTCGATGAGGACTTCCTGGAGAAGAAACAGCCTGTCCAACGCCCCCGTGGTGCCCGTGCTCAACGTCTCGCTCCCATCTCTCGTGGTGATGTCACGAAGAACCCCCTGAAAACGAAAAACGGGCGCCGCACGGCGCCCGCCTGGACGAACCCCCGGCACTCGGAAGCGCCCGCGGGATCGGAGTGAATTCGTCGCGCCCGGATTTTCGAATCTCCTTCTGCCGCCGGACTGGTGGGTCCGCCTGGATTCGAACCAGGGACCCGCCGGTTATGAGCCGGTGGCTCTGACCGCTGAGCTACGGACCCCGACGGCCGAACAGGGAGGATAACACGCCGCGGAAGAAGGGGATTTTGACGGGGATCCGGAGGAAGAGAGGATTCTTCTGAGAAGGCGCGTGTGGCGGCGGCCCGCAGGCGCGCTCCGCGCCGCGCCCGTGACCGCCTCAAAGAAGAAGGGCGGCCTCAACCGGCCGCCCCATCCCTCTTAACCTTCTAAGAAATCTTCTCTTCGTCTTACTGCCCGACGTCGACGAACGGGCGCAGCTTCTTGGCGCGGGACGGGTGCCGGAGCTTCCGGAGCGCCTTGCTCTCGATCTGCCGGATGCGCTCGCGGGTCACGTTGAAGCTCTTGCCGACTTCCTCGAGCGTGTGCTCGGAGCCGTCGCCGACGCCGAACCGCATGCGGAGCACCTGCTCCTCGCGCGGCGTGAGCGTCTTGAGCGTCCGGCGCGTCTGCTCCTTGAGGTTCGCGACGATCACGGCGTCGATCGGCGAGATGACCTGGCGGTCCTCGATGAAGTCGCCGAGATGCGAATCCTCCTCCTCGCCGATGGGCGTCTCGAGGGAGATCGGCTCCTGCGCGATCTTCATGATCTTGCGGACCTTCGAGGCCGGCATGTCCATGCGCTTGGCGATCTCCTCGGCGGTCGGCTCGCGGCCGAACTCCTGGACGAGGGAGCGCTGCGTGCGCGTGAGCTTGTTGATCGTCTCGATCATGTGCACCGGGATGCGGATCGTGCGCGCCTGGTCCGCGATCGCGCGCGTGATCGCCTGGCGGATCCACCACGTCGCGTATGTCGAGAACTTGTAGCCGCGGCGGTACTCGAACTTCTCGACGGCCTTCATGAGGCCGATGTTCCCCTCCTGGATGAGGTCGAGGAACTGGAGGCCGCGGTTCGTGTACTTCTTCGCGATCGAGACGACGAGGCGCAGGTTCGCGACGATGAGCTCCTGCTTGGCCTGGTCGGCCTCGTCCTCGCCCTCGCGGATCTGCCGCATCGTCTTCTTGATCTCGTCGTGCGAGACGCCGTACTTCTCCTCCAGGTCCTTGAGCATCTGGCGGTACTTGGAGACGCGGCGCTTGTAGAAGTCGCGGCGGACCTCGTTCTTCTCCTTCTTGATGTTCGCGAGGTCCTGCCGGATCGTGGCCTCGGGCATCGCGAACTGCCGGTCGATGTCCCGGAGGATGTTCACCATCCGGAGCAGCGTCGCGGGCGTGAAGTCGATCGCGTGGATGAGGCGCGCGATCTCGGAGATGCGGCGGTCGATCGCCGGGTCGACGACGGGGACGGGCTTCGTGGGCGGGACCGGCTTGCCTCCCGCCTTGTGCTGGGCCCGGGACTGCGCGAACGCCTTGACCGTGAGCTTCTTCGGCTTGGCCGCGGGCCGCTTCTTGTCGGCGAGCTTGCGCAGCTCGCCGTCGATCTTCGCGATCTTCTTGAAGTGCCCGAGGATCCCCTCGATGCGGTGCGCCGTGCGCGGGTCGATCTCGTCGGCGTCCTCGAGGGCCGCGGCCGCGAACTCGAGGAAGCCGCGCGCGACGTTCTTGTCCTTCTTGGCCTGCTCGACGATCCGGAGGATCTCCTCGAGCACGACGCGGTTCGTCGAGAGAGCGCGGTAGATCTTCGCCTCGCCGTTCTCGATGCGCCGCGCGATCGAGACCTCGCCCTCGCGGTCGAGGAGCTTCACCGTGCCCATCTCGCGCAGGTACATCCGGACGGGGTCGTTCGTCTTCTCGACCGTCGCCGGGTCGGGGACCGTCGTCTCGCTGCCGGGGGCGGCCGCCTTTTTCGTCGCCTTCTCGGGGACGTCGACGACCTCGATCCCGAAGTCGCCGAAGCGGATGTAGATCTCATCGAGCTCCTCCGGAGCGTTCGCGAGTTCCTCGGGCAGCGCCTGGTAGATCTCGTCGTACAGGAGATACCCGCGCTCCTTGCCGAGGTTGATCAGCGTCCGGACTTCGGGGTGTTTTTCTTCTACGGTCACCGGTGTCTCACTTCCCATGCGCCCGGATCCCGGGCGCCTCGCTCAGATTCGTCTCTGGGTCTCGGCTTTCAGTTCCGCCTTGAGGCGGCGGATTTCCTCGGCCAGTTCCTGCTTGCGTCTCGTCGCAGCTTCGCCCGCCTTGTGGTCTCCGGCGGTCGAAGCGTCCTGGATCTCGGGCTGGAGGTTCCTCGCCGTCTCCTCCAGCAGACGTATCTTCAACTGCATCAACGGGATATGGATGCGGCTGAGGCCCTCCGAGCCCGCCGCGACCCCACTTTCCGCCCTTGGGTTGCCCTCCCGAAGGAGGAGCTGGGCGGCCACGGGCCCTGCATCCGCCCCAAGATGGGTCGTAAGTGACGAAAAATCAAGGGTTCCGGGCTGAGACGCAAACTCTTTCACGGCGATAAAGACTTCCCGGGCAGTTGGATGTGCAAAAAGCTCTGCCGGGATCCTCTCCACGAGGGGAGCGCTGTCGGGCCAGTCGGAGAGGATGGCGGAAAGAACCCGGGCCTCCTGTTCCGGCAGCTCCTGAGGTGACGCCACCGGGTCCTTCCTAACCGCCGGAAGGCCGGCTTTCTTCCCCTCGGCTGCCGCCGCCCCCCTCGAGAGCACCGAGAAGGGGACGCCCGCGCCGCGGGAAAGGCCCGTCAGGAACTCGTTCCTGAGGACCGGATCCGGGGCCGCCGAGAGGATCTCGACCGCCTCGCGCAGCTTCCCCGCCCGCTCGACGGCGTCGCTGCCGGCCGGCGGAACGCCGGCGAGGAGCGCGTCGAGGAGCGGCCGCGCCGCCCCCACCTCGTTCCGGAGCGCCTCGGGGCCGTGCGCCGCGAGGAAGGAATCGGGGTCGTGCCCGTCCGGCAGCGCCAGGAGCTTCACGTTCGCGCCGCGCGCGAGAAGGAGCGGGAACGCCTTGTACGACGCGGCGACGCCGGGCGGGTCGCCGTCGTACGCGACGATGACCGTGCCGGCATGTCGGGACAGGAGGTCGGCCTGTGCGGGCGTGAGCGCGGTGCCCATCGAGGCGACCGCCCACGCGAGGCCCGCGCGCTCGCACGCGATGCGGTCGAAGTAGCCCTCGACGAGGAGGACGGCGTCTTCCCTGCGGATCGCCTCTCGCGCGCGGTCGAGGCCGTACAGGAGCTTGCCTTTCGAGAAGCGCGCCGTCTCGGGCGAGTTCAGGTACTTGGGCTGCTCGTCGCCGAACGCGCGGGCTCCGAAGCCGAGGACCTCGCCGCGCGGGTCGCGGATCTCGACCGTCAAGCGGTTGCGGAAGCGGTCGTAGACGCGGCCCGTCTCGGGGTTCCTCTGGAGGAGGCCCGCGTCCACGAGCGCTTCCTCCGTGAAGCGCGCGCCGAGGCTGTTCTTGAGCGCGTCCCACGAGTCCGCCGCCGCGCCGAACCCGAACGCCGCACCCTCCTCGGGCGAAAGGCCGCGCTTTTCGAGGAGCGCGCGCGCGGCTGGGTGCGTGCCGAGGCCCGCGCGGAAGAACGCCGCCGCCGCCGCGAGCGCCTCGGAGGCGCGCGAGTCGCGCCCGCGGTCGGCCCGGGTCCCGCTCTTGCGAACCGGCAACGCGATTCCCGCGAGGCGCGCGAGGTACGCGACGGCCTCCGGAAAGTCCATGCGCTCGGTCTCGCGGACGAACGTGATCGCGTCGCCCTTCGCCCCGCAGCCGAAGCAGTAGTAGAAGCCCTTGTCCGGGTGGACGTAGAAGGACGCCGACTTCTCGCCGTGGAAGGGGCACAGGCCTTTCCACGACTTCCCCATCTTCTTGAGCGACGTCGAGGCGCCGATCAGCGCGACGAGGTCCGTCGCGTTCAGGACCTCGCGCTTGACGTCGTCGTTGATGTCGTACTGCTGGTCAGACATCGAGCCTCGCGATCGTGACGGCGGGGCCGCCCTCGGAGGCGTCCGCGTAGCGGAAAGACGCGACCCCTGGGTGCGTCGTGAGGAACTCCCGCACGGCCGCCGCGAGGCGGCCCGTGCCGTGCCCGTGGACGAGGCGCAGCGCGCCCTTGCCCGAGAGCAGCGCGTCGTTGATCGCGCGCTCGACGAGCGGAAGCGCCGCGTCCACGCGCTGGCCGACGAGGACGAGCTCGGCGGTCGCGACGACGGCGGGCGAGGCGGGCGAGAGATCGGAAGACTGGGGAGCAGAGGAAGACTTCTTGGAAAGGGGGTCCCCGGGAGCCGCGCGGCCTGCGCGTTCCAGGTTCGGTCGGCCTGCCGGGGCGGCGGACGCGGGCGACAGCGATTTCGCCTCGACGCGCATCCGCTTGCCCTTGATCTCGACCTCCGCCTCTCCGCGCGGCCCGAGCGTCAGGAGCCTGCCGACCGAGCCGAACGGCGCGACCTTCACGTCCATTCCCGGCGTGACGGGCCCGGAGGGCGTCTCGGGCTCCTCCTCGCCGAAGAGGCCGAGCGCCGCCTCGCGAGCCGTCTGCGTCACGGTCATGAGCGCGCCCCTCGAGACGCTGCGGCCCGCCTTGAGGTCCTCGCGCATCCGCTCGAGCTCCTGGCGCGTCTTCTCGCGGAGCGTGACGAGCGCCTTCTCGATCTGTTCCTTCGCCTTCTCCTTCACCTTGGCGCGCTCGAGAGCGAGCGCCGCCCGCTCCTTCTCGAGGTCGGCGAGGCGCGCCTGCGCCTTCAGGGCCGCGGCCTTCGCGGCGTCGGCCTCCTCGCGCGCGCGGCGCGTCTCGGACTCGAGGCGCTGGAGCGCGGCGTCGGCGGCCATCCACTTGTCGCCGAGCCGTGCCTTCGCCGCCGCGAGGACGCGGGCGGGGAGGCCCGCGCGCTCGGCCACGGCGAGCGCGCGCGAGCGGCCGAACGCGCCGGGCCTCACGCGGAACGTCGGGCGGCCCGCCTTCTCGTCGAACTCCATCGCGGCCGAGAGGACTCCCGGCCGGTCCTGCGCCCACTCCTTGACGGCGGACAGGTGCGTCGTCGCGACCGTGAAGCCGCCGCGCGCCAGGTCTTCCTGGAGGACCGCGATCGCGAGCGCCGCGCCTTCGTCGGGGTCCGTGCCGCTCCCGACCTCGTCGAGGAGGACGAGGCTCCTCGGCGTCGCCCCGGCGAGGACGCGCGCCGTGCGCGTCATCGCGGCGGCGAAGGACGAGAGGTCGCCAAGGAGGTCCTGCGCGTCGCCGGCGACGACGAGGACGGCGTCGAAGACCGGCAGCGTCGAGCCGGGTGCGGCCGGGATCGCGAAGCCCGACTGGGCGAGCAGCGAGAAGAGGCCGGCCGTCTTCATCGCGACGCTCTTGCCGCCCGCGTTCGGGCCCGAGAGAAGCAGCGTCCGCACGCCCTCCGGCAGCTCGAGGTCGAGCGGCACCGCCTCCGAGTGGCGCTCCTCGTCCTCGCCGAAGATCTCGGCGCGCAGCTGGGCGAGGCGCTTGTCGAGGAGCGGGTGGCGCGCCGCCTTGAGGACGAGTCGCTCCCCGAACTCGGGGAAGACGCCGCCCGTGGCCGACGAGAACTCCGCGCGCGCCTGCGCGGCGTCGAGCTCCGTCAGGACCTCGACCGCGGCGAGGAGCTCGGCGCGCCGCTGCGAGAAGCGCGCCGTGAGGGCGACGAGGATGCGGTGCACCTCCTCGCGCTCTTCCTCGAGCGCCTCGGCGAGCGCGTTGTTGTCCTCGACGACGGCGAGCGGCTCGACGAAGAACGTCTGGAGGGAGCCCGACTTCTCGTGGACGAGTCCCTGCACGGCCTCGCGCCGGTCCGCGCGCACGGGCAGGCAGTAG
This sequence comes from uncultured Acidobacteriota bacterium, assembly GCA_963798215.1. Taxonomy (GTDB): domain Bacteria; phylum Acidobacteriota; class Thermoanaerobaculia; order UBA5066; family UBA5066; genus Fen-183. Next base: position 259,351 of record CAWCSP010000005.1, on the reverse strand, counting down.
CGCCCGCCCTTCTCCGTCACGTACCCGCCGGAGAGCGCGTCGCCCTGGAGGCGCGCGAGCTCGTCGAGCTTCCTCACGACGTCGCGGCGCAGGCGCTGGATCGCGGCGCGCAGCGCGTAGAGGCGCGCGGAGGCCGTGTCCTTGATGCGCCCGTCGGACTCGAACGTCGGCTCGCGCTCGGCGAGGAGGTCTTCGAACGACGCGAGCGGCCGGAGGAGCTCCGTCAGGTCGGGAAGCTCGGCGTCCTCGACGGGGACGGCGACACGCGCACCCTCGGCGCGCTCGACGAGGAGGAAAAGGTCGAGGAGGTCCTCGGGGCTGAGCGCGCGGTTCGCGGGGCCGAGACGCGCGACGAGCGGCGCGCCCTCGTCGACGCCCGCGAGCGCGATCGCGGGGCGCACGGCGCGGCGCCGCTGGAGGTCGCGCGTGACGCCGAGGCGCCGCGCGACCTCGAAGGGGTCGGCCGAAGGGACCGAGGCGAGAAGGCGGGTCCGTCCGCGCTCCGAAGAACAAAAACGCCCGGCGAGCCGCAGCACGCCGGGCCAGTCGAGTTCGGAGTGGACCTGGAGGGACGACACGGACCGGGAATTTACATCCCGGTGCGGCGCTCTTCGGCCAGCTTGCGGAGCATCTTCTTGCGGGCGGCGATGGCCTTGCGTTTCCGCTTGGCCGAGGGCTTCTCGTAGTGCTGACGCTTCTTGAGCTCGGAGAGGATGCCGGACTTCTCGCACTTGCGCTTGAAACGGCGCAGGGCGTTCTCGAACGACTCGTCCTCTTTGACGTGGATCAGCGGCACTTTTGGAATCCCTCCTTCCGCGCCCCGACTGGTCCGGACAAGGAGCTCCGGACGCGGGCAAACCCCACATGCTAAGGGGCGGGAGGCCGCCCGTCAATCCGGGCGGCGACGGTGGGCCCAAGTCGTTCCGTTTGAATATAATGCCGGGACACGACGCCGAATGGGCCCGAGCACTGGCGCCGTCAGGAGACGTATGTCTGTGGACCCCGCCGCGACACGCCGGTTGATCGAATCGCTTTCCACGCATCTCGAGGACCACCTCGCGACGTGGAAGTCGGGCCTCGTCGACGCCCGCCGGGACATCGAGGCGCTCCTCGCGTCCCTGTCCGAGAAGATCCCCGCGCAGGCCAAGCCCCTGTTCCCCGAGGACGTCGTCGCCCTCATGCTCGAGGACGCCGCGCCGGTCCCGGCGGCCCCGCCCCGGGCCGCGGCTCCCGCAGCGCCCGCGCAGGCCGACTGGACGGTCGTCCGCGGCTCGTTCGCGGCTGTCGAGTCCGCGCGCACGCAGGTGGACGTCCTCTCGCGCTTTCTCGCGCAGACGCAGGCGCACGCCTCGCGCGTCGCCCTCCTCGTCCTGCGCAACGACCGGCTCACGGGCTGGAAGGCCGTCGGCTACGACGCGACGGGCGGCCGCGACGAGTCGGTCCGCTCCGTGGACCTCTCGACCGAGGAAGACCCGTTCGTCGCCGCCGTGCTGAAGGGCCAGCACTCGATGCTCGCCGAGCCGCCGGACGAGAGCTCACCTCTGCGCCGCGCGCTCTCGGGTCCCGCGCCTGCACGGACGCTCCTCGTCCCGATGGTCATCCGCGACCGCCTGGCCGGGCTCGTCTGCGCGGACGAGCTGCCGGGCGAGGACGGCCGCCTGAACGAGGCCGCGATCGAGGTCCTCACGTTCGTGACGGGGCTCGCCGTCGACCTCCTCGCGGCGCGCAAGAAGATCCCGTCCCCGACGCTCACGCCCACCGGCGAGAGGATCGCCCGCTTCGAGCGCGTCCCGCCGGCCGCCACGATCGCCGCCCCGGCGCCCGCGCCGCCGGATCTCGACTCGCTCTCGATGGCGCCGCCCGCCGCGACGATCGCCGCGCCGCCGGCTCCGTCCGCCGCGACCGCTTCAACGATCGCCATGCCCGCGCCGCCGCCGCCGGCTCCCGCGCCGCCGGCACCCGCGCCGCCGCATCCGCGCCCCACCGACGCGCGCGAGGCTCTGCGCGCGATCGAGGAGTCGGGCAAGCGACCGGTGACCGCGCCGCGCCGAATGTTCTCGGATCCCGGCCTCACGAGCGCGATCCCGTCTCTCGGGACGCCACCGCCGCCCCCGGCGCCGATGGCGGCGCCCACGGCCTCCCTCTCCTACCCGTCGATCACGCCGCCGCCCGGCCCTGCGCTGCAATCGACGCCGACCGGCATCCCGTCGCCGCTCTCGGGGGCTTCGACGGGCGACTTCACGGGCGCCTTCGAGGCGCTTCGCGCGTCCAGCGCGGCCATGCGCGGCCAGGCGCCCGGCGCCTCGGACGTCACGGTGCAGAAACCGGCGCCGCGCACGGGCGTCTCCGCGGTGCTTCCGCCGAAGGACGCCGGCGTGCGGCCGATCTCCGGTTTCGTGCCGCGCGGCCGCGCGGGCGTGGCCGACGGGCCCCAGCGCTCGCTCGACGATGCGCGCCGCCTCGCCCGTCTCCTGATCTCCGAGATCAAGCTCTACAACGAGAAGAAGGTCGACGAAGGGCGCGCCGCCGGCGACCTCTACGAGCGCCTGAAGGACGACATCGAGCGGAGCCGGCAGGTCTACGACGAGCGCACGCCGGAGCACATCCGCCGCGAGAACGACTTCTTCAGGGACGAGCTCGTCCGGATCCTCGCGGACGGGCGCGCCGAGTCGCTCGGGTCGATGGGTTGAGCGGGATTCCCTGAGCTCCGCCGCCGCCGCGCTCCTCGCGGTCCTCGTCGCGTCCGGCCCCACGACGGACGGTCCCGCCGCCGGCACCCCGCGCTTGCCGGCTCTGCGTCAGGGCTTCGCCGCCGCCGCGGCCGCGCTGGCGCATGCCGACGGCACGGCCCCGGCGCTCGTGGCTGGGCTCGACGGCGCGCCGCTCGGCCTCCCCGGCCTCGCGCCGTGGATCGGGCTCTCGGCCGGCATCCCTGCGAGGAAGACGTCCGTCGCCGCGCTCCTCGCCTACGCGTCCACGGCGGGCGAGGTCCTCGCCCGCGAGGCTCTCGGCGAGGCGGCGCGCCTCGGGGCGACGGCTGCCGAGAAGCGCGCCGTGCGCGACGCGCTCCTCGCGCGGGGCGAACCCGACCCGCGCCTCGCGCGCGCTTCCATCGCGCGGGCGCTCGCCCTCGCGCGCGTAGCGGAGTCGCGCGACGCCGGGCGCCGGACGCTCGCGGCCCTCCTGGGCGCATGGCCGGACGCGCCCGAGCGCGCGTCCGACCTCTTTGACGACGTCGACCGCGCCGAGTTCGACGCCGCTGCGAAGATCGCCCCCGCCCTGGCCCGCGCAGCCCGCGCGCGCGCGATCGCCGGGCGCGACCCGAAGCAGGCCGCCTCGCTCCTCAAGTCGCTCGGGGCCGCGCCGGCCGCGGGCGTCAGGACCGCCGTCGCCGAGGCCTGGCTTTTCGCCGGCAGCCCGAAGGACGCCCAGCGCCTTCTCGCGCTTCCGCCACCCGACGGAATCGCCGAGCCGGAAACGCTCCACCGCGCCGCCCTCTCGTGGCTCGCCGAGGCGCGGGTCCTCGCGCCCGCCCCGGCCCGAGGCGCGCGCCGGCGGCGGGGGAGGAAGCCGGCCCCGGCCAAGGCCCTGCCGGCGCTCTCGCCCGCGCAGCGCGCGCGGGCCGAGGCGCGCCTCGCCGACCTTCCCGCCCTCCTCGAGCGTCCGCTCGCCGAGGACGACCGCCGCCGCGTGCTCGAGGGTGGCGTCCGCCTCGCCCTGCGCGCCGCGCGAAAGGACGAGGCGAAGCGCCTCCTCCCGAGCCTCCTCGAAATCGACCCCGGAAACGACGCGGGCGCTGCCGAGTCGTTTCGCGACGCCTTCGACCTGTACACGGCCGGCCGTTTCGCGGAGGCCGCGCGCGCGTTCGAGGACCAGGCCGCGCTCTGGCGCGACGTGAACGTCCGACGCCGCGCGACGTACTGGGCCGCCCGTTCGAAGGAACGCCTCGGCGACGCGCCGGGCGCGCGCGCCCTCTACGCGAACCTCGTTCCCGGGGCCGCTCCCGACCTCTACGCGCGGTGGGCCGCCTCGGCGCTCGGAATGTCCGTCGCCCCGCGCGGGTCCGCCGCGCCCGAAGACGCCCCGGCCGAGAGCGAGACGCCGCTCGCCCCGTCGCGCGAGTTCCTGCTCTGCGGCTTCCCCAACCTCGCCGGCGACGCAGCCGAGCTCGAGGCCACGCTCGACCCGGTGTTTGCCGCGCGCATCGCCGCCGGGACGGGCGACTACCGCCGGGCGGCTTCCCTCCTGAAGCGCCGCTATCCCGAGCTCGGAACGCCAGAAGAGGGCGCCGTTCCGGCAGAGGCGCGCCGCGCGTTCTATCCCTTCGCGCACGCCGCGCTCGTCGAGGCCGAGGCGCTGCGGGCCGGCGTTCCCGTCTCGCTGCTCTTCGGCGTCATCCGGCAGGAGAGCGTCTTCACGGCCGACGTCCGTTCGAGGTCGGGCGCTCTCGGCCTCATGCAGGTGATGCCCGCGACCGGCCGCACGCTCTTCCGGCGCGAGAACGGCGGCAAGGGACGGCCCGACCTGAAGGACCCCGGCGAGAACGTCCGCCTCGGCGCCCTCTACCTGCGCGACCTTCTCGCCGAGTTCCACGGTGACACGGCGTCCGCCGTCGCGGCCTACAACGCCGGACCGGGGCGCGTGCGCTCGTGGAAGAAGACGATGGGCCCCGTGCCGTCCGACGAGTTCCTCGAGTCGATCCCGATCGCCGAGACGCGCGTCTACGTCAAGCGGGTCCTCTACTTCCAGGGCGCGTACGCGGCGCTCTACGGGCTCCCGCTCGACACGCAAGCCCCGCACCTCGAGGCCGCGGCGCCGCCGTCGCCGTAGGCCGCGCTCACGTCTTCTTCAGGGACGCGAACGCGGCAAGGGCCGCCCGCCTCGCTTCGGCGTGGTCCACGACGGGAGCGGGGTAGTCCGCGGGCGCGCTCGCGAGCGTCCACGGCGCGTGGAGATCCGCCGGCGCGGCCTCGACGATCGCGAGCTCCGGGATCCACCTCTTCACGTATGCCGCGGCGGGATCGAACTTCCGGCCTTGCAGGACGGGGTTGAAGATCCGGAAGAACGGCTGCGCATCGGTGCCCGAGCCCGCGGCCCACTGCCAGCCGCCGTTGTTCGAGGCGGGGTCGCCGTCCGCGAGATGGCGGCGGAAGAACGCCTCACCCCTTCGCCAGTCCACGAGGAGGTCTTTCGTCAGGAAGGACGCGACGATCATCCGCACGCGGTTGTGCATCCAGCCCTCGGCGACGAGCTGCCGCATCCCGGCATCCACGATCGGGTACCCCGTGCGGCCCGCGGCCCACGCGGAGAATCGCCTCTCGGCCTCGTCCCCCGAGACCCACGGAAACGCGTCGAACTCCCTCCGGAAGTTCTCCGTCAGGACGCGTGGAAACGCATGGAGGATCCCCGCGTAAAACTCGCGCCACGAGAGCTCCTTCACGAACGTCTCGATCCCCTTCTTCCCGGGCGGCGGAGCGTCCCGCCACGCCTCTCGCGCTTCGGCGAGGACCCGGCGCACGCCGATCGTCCCGAAACGCAGGTGCGGCGACAGGCGCGACGTCCCGGGGAGGTCCGGCCGGTCGCGCTCGTCCGCATAGCGCAGGAGCGCGGACACGCGGAACGAGTCCCACCTGCGGCGTGCCTCGCGCGCGCCGCCCTTCGGGTTCGCCGGCGCGCCTGTCTCGCGGAATCCGCGTACCGCCCCGAGCGGGATCGATGCAAATGCCGGGGAGAGGACGGCGTCGGGCGCCGGGACGCGCGCGGGCTCTCGTTCGGGCGCGGGCTTGTCGGCTTCGAGCCAGCGGCGCGAGAACGGCGTGTAAACCGTGAACGGCCGGCCGTCCTGCGTCGCGATCTCTCCCGGCGGGAGGAGAAGGAGGTCCTCGACGACGGAGAGCGACGTCCCCTGCGCCGAGAGCGTGCGCCGCGCGTCCTCGAGGAGCGCCGCGCCGTGAGGCTCGTGGTCCGCGTGCGTGAAGACCGTGCCCGCGCCCGTCTCGCGGCAGAGGCCCGCGAGCGCGTCGCCCGCGGGGCCGTTGCGGACGACGAGACGGCCGCCTTTCGCGCCGACGGCCCCCTCGAGGTCCCGCAGCGAGTCGGCAAGGAACGTGAGCCGCGGCGGCGAGAAGTCCTCCGTCAGGTAGTGGTCGTCGAGGACGAAGGCCAGGACGACCGCGTCCGCGGCCCTGAGGGCCGCGGCGAGCGCACGGTTGTCGTCGAGGCGGAGGTTCCGCCGCAGCCAGACGACGGCGACGGGCACGCCCCGGATTTTACGCGGCGGTGACGGTGGCCCGGCCCGGAGCCTTCAGCGCGACCTTCCGGCAGGCCCCGCAGAGCCCCCAGATCTGGTGCGAGTGCGAGGTCGCGACGAAGTCGTGCTCCTTGCACACCGCGTCCTGGCGCTTCTCGATGGCGCCGTCGATGAACTCCACGACCTTGCCGCAGTTCGTGCAGACGAGGTGGTCGTGGTGCTCGCCCTTGCGGAGCCGCTCGTAGCGGTACTTCTCCTCGTTCAGGCGGACGCGCCCCACGAGGCCGCAGCCGTAAAGCAGCTCGAGCGTGCGGTAGATCGTCGCCCGGCTGATCTTCGTGCCGCGCTCACGCATGCGGCTCACGAGGTCGTCGGCGTCGAAGTGCCGGTGCGTCGAGAAGATCTCGTCGAATACGGCCGTTCTCTCGCGCGTGACCTTCAGCCCCTTGCGCTTCAAGAACTCGTCGAAAACGCGGCGTTCGTCGGTGTTTCCGCTCATGGTGACGGAACGATGCCCTCCCCGAACCCCGATTGGAATGGTGCAGTTGCATCTGAGTCCAGACGCAGACCCCCGGAAATCCCCGAAAACCGGGGGTCAGCCGCGCCGGAGCGCCCGGAGGGGGAGGAGCGGGGGCTGGCCCGGGACCGGGCGAGCGAGGGCCGTGAGGCGGGCGAGAACGCCGTCCTTCGAGAGCCCCGGCTCCCTCTCGAGGATGCGCAGGACGGCCCCCGCCACGAGAGAGGCCGCGAAGGACGTCCCGCCGGCCCGCTCGTGCATCCGGCTCCCGCGGAGGCACGGCACCTCCAGCGGGACGGACGGGGCGAGGAGGTCCGGCTTGAGGACGCCCCCGACCGGGCCGACGCGCGGCCCGCGCGCCGGGCGGCCCTCGGCGACGTCCCAGCCGCCCACGGCGATCGCGTCCCGTGCGCGCGCCGGGGAGACGATCTCGTTCGCGCGGTCCCAGCCCGCCGCGGCGACGACGAGGATGCCCCGCGAGGCGAGCGCCTCGACCAGCCCGGGCACCTCGCTCCGCTCCCCCCGGCGCTCCGGATCATCGCCGAACGGGCAGAGCGCGACGCGGACGCCGAGGCCAGGCCCGTGCGCGAGGAGCCAGCGGTACGCGCGCACGATCGCCTCGCGCGGGACGCGCCCGCCTTCTCCGACCTTCACGAGGAGGACCCGGGCACGCGGCGCGGGGGAGACGAGCCCGCTCGCGCGGCCGCTCCCCGCCGCGAGGAGCATCGTGCGCGTCCCGTGCTCGGCCTCCGTCCCCTTCGCCCCGTACCGGAACGGGAGGACGCGGCGCAGGGTCGCGTCCACGCAGGCGACGACGCGCCGCGCCGTGAGGTCCGGGTGGCGGTGGAAGCCGACGTCGAGGACGGCAAGCACGGGAGAGGAGGCGGCGCGGGGCGTCACGGCCGCGGAGTGTAGCCGCGTAAGATCGGGGAGCCATGCCAGACGGCGGCGGCCCTCCGGCGCCGGAGCGGATCGACCACTACAAGATCGTCCGCCGGCTCGCGCTCGGCGGCATGGCGGAGATCTTCCTCGCGACGGACGAGAAGACCGGGCGCCGGGTCGCGCTCAAGAAGGTCCTCCCGCATCTCGCGACGGACCCGGACTTCCTCGACCGCTTCTTCCACGAGATCCGGATCCAGATCGCGCTCAAGCACCCGAACATCGTCGAGCTCGTCGACTGCAGCCCGACGCCCGCAAACGCGTACATCGTCATGGAGTACGTGGACGGGGGCGAGTTCTACGGCCTGCGGCAGGAGACAGGCCGCTTCCCGTGGGAGATCGCGCTCTACGTCGTCGACGAGGCCCTGAACGGTCTCGCGGCCGCCCACCGCAAGGGGATCATCCACCGCGACATCAAGCCGCAGAACGTCATGTGGACCCGGGAAGGCTCGGTGAAGATCGGCGATTTCGGGATCAGCCACGCCGAGCACCTCACCCGCCTCACGATGACGGGAACCGTCGTGGGGACGCCCGCCCACATGTCGCCCGAGCAGGCGCGCGGCGAGGAGCTGGACGCGCGCAGCGACCTCTTCTCCATGGGCACGGTCCTCTACGAGCTCCTCTGCGGTTACAACCCGTTCACGGGCGACTCGATCGCCGTCACGCTCCGCCGCGTCGCGGAAACCGAGCCCGAGCTCCCGTCGCTCCTCGACCCGACGATTCCTCCCGCCGTCGACACGTTCCTGCGCGGCCTCCACGCGAAGGAGCGTTCCCAGCGCTTCCCGGACGCCGAGGCGGCCTCGGCGGCGCTCCGGGCCGTCTTCGAGAAGGAACACGTCGAGAAGCCGGCCGTCCTGTTCCGCGAATTCCTCGACGACCCCGCCGCCTTCGTCGCCGCGCGCAACCGCCGGCTCGCCGAGGAGTCCACGGCGACCGCCGAGAAGCTCCTGAAGGACTCCTCCTCGCGCCCCGAGGAGGCGCTCTGGGCCGCCTACCGGACCGTCGCGTGCGCGCCGCACGACGCCCGCGCTCAGGAGCTGTTCCGGACCGCCGCCCTGCGCGCGGGCCAGCGTGCCAAGCCTCTCGACAACGCGAAGATCCGCGCGCTCGAGGAGGCGCTCCGGAGGGATCCCGAAAACCTCGCGCTCCTCCTGCAGCTCGCAAAGCTCTACCGCCTCGAGCACGACTTCGTGAACCTCATGCGGTTCTTCCGCAAGCTGCAGTCGCTCGCGCCGCCGGACCCGTACACGCAGGGGCAGATCGCGTCGCTTCTCTCCTCCGACGCTGGGGCCGCTCCGCCGCACGGCGTCCCCGCCGCGGTGCCCGCGAGCCCGCCCACGAAGCCCGCTTCGCCGCGCGGGAGGACCGGCGCGCGCGCCCGGGTCGCGCTCCTCGCGGGCGCCGTGCTCACCGTCGTCGCCGCCGGCACGTGGTGGGCGCGCCGGGCCCCGCGGCTGCCCGAGGGCCTTGCGCCGCCTGCGGCGCCGGTCCCCGCCGGTCTCGCGGCCGGGCCGGCCGGCGGCTCCGCGGCGGACGAGCCGCTCGGGCGGATTCTCGAGCGGGGCGCGGCCGCCGAGAAGGAGAGCGGTCCCGCCGGGGCCTGGGACCTCTATTCAGAGGCCGCGGCGAAGACGTCTCGCGTCGAGACCCGCACGGCTCTCCTGCGCACGATGGCGGACCTCGCCCGGCGCACCGGCGACCAGGCCCGCCTCCTCAAGTCCCTCGACGGCCTCGCCGCGATCCCCGCGACACGCGGGGAGTCTCTCCTCAAGCGCGGCGAGTATTTCGAGAGCGTCCGCCGCGACGACGATGCCCTGCGCGCGTACGAGGAGGCCCGTGCCGGCTCGGACGCCGACGCGGCGCGCACGGCGACCCTCCGCCTCGCGCAGGCGGTCGAGCGCGGGCGCGACGCGCTCCGGGCGCAGACGCTCTACGAGGAGATCCTGCGCGAGGCGCCCGGCTCCCCGGAGGCGCTCCCGGCGCGCGTCGGCCTCGCGGGCCTCTATCGCGCCGCGGGCCGCGCGGGCGACGCGCGGCGGCTCTATGACGACATCCTCCACGTCGCGCCGCCGGGTGGCGACGCCGCGAAGGCCGCGGAGGCCGCCGTGAAGGAGCTCGACGCGGCGGCGGCCGCCGCCGCGTCGGAGAAAGGCGAGAAGACCCCATGAAGTCCCACCGGAAGGTCCTCACGTTGAACGTCCCCGCCCGCATCGGCTTCGTGAACATCACACCCGACGTCGAGGCGGCCGTGAAGGAGAGCGGCGTGAAGGAAGGTCTCTGCCTCGTGAACCCGATGCACATCACGGCGTCCGTCTTCGTGAACGACGACGAGAGGGGCCTCCATGCCGACTACGAGCGCTTCTTCGAGGCTCTCGTTCCCCATGATCCCGTCCGTGCGTGGCGGCACAACGACACGGGCGAGGACAACGCGGACGCGCACGTCAAGCGCCAGCTCATGGGCCGCGAGGCGGTCGTCGCGATCACGAACGGCCGCCTCGACTTCGGGACGTGGGAGCGGATCTTCTACGGCGAGTGGGACGGCCGCCGCGCCAAGCGCGTCCTGATCAAGATCATCGGGGAGTGACCTCCCCTTCCCAGCCCTCGGCCTCGAGACCGAGCGCGATGAGCGCGTCCGCGAGGCCCGAGGCCTTCGTCGCGTCCTTTCCGAGGCTCTCGGCGAAGCGCGCGCGCACGGTGGCTTCCCGGGCCTCGTCGCGGACCGGCCGGCCGGTCGCCTTCTTGACCTCCGCGACGCGTCGGCAGAGCTCGAGCCTCCGGGCCGCGAGCGCGGCGATCGAGGAGTCCACCGAGTCGATCGCGCGCCGCACGCGCTCGACCGAGCCCGTGCGCCCCGGCAGGAGGCCGAACTCGTCGAGGAGCATCTCGAGGTCGTCCGGCAGGAGCGCCTGCGGCCCGTCGCAGAGCGCGGACTCGGGCGCGTCGTGGACCTCGATCATGAGGCCGTCGACGCCCGCGCCCCACGCGGCGCGCGCGAGGCCCGGGACGAGCTCCTTGCGGCCCGCGGCGTGCGACGGGTCGGCGAGGAGCGGCAGGTGCGTGAGGAACCGCGCCGCGAGAAGGCCGCCGAGGTCGAGCGTGCCGCGCGTCGCGCGCTCGAACGTCCGGATTCCGCGCTCGCAGAGGAGAACGTCGCCGCACCCTGCCGTCAGGATGTACTCGGCCGCGCTGAGCCACTCCTCGACCGTCGTCCCGAACCCGCGCTTCAGCATGACGGGCCGCCCGGCGGCGCCGGCCTCCTTCAGGAGGTCGTAGTTCTGGCAGTTCCGGGCGCCGATCTGGAGGATGTCCGCGAGGCGCGCGACCGGCTCCACCTGGGCCGGCGCCATGACTTCCGTGACGATCGGCAGACCGACCGCGTCGCCCGCGTCCTTCAGCCAGCGCAGCGCTTCGAGGCCGTGCCCCTGGAACGCCGCGGGAGACGTCCGCGGCTTGTAGACGCCGCCTCGGAGCCCGGTGGCGCCGGCGCGCGCGACGGCCTTCGCGAGGCGCATCACCTGCTCGGGCGACTCGACCGCGCACGGGCCCGCGATGACCGCGCGCCGACCGCCGCCGACCGCGAACACGCCCGCCGTGACGACGGTGGCCGCGCGGACCGCCGTCGCCCTCGGAGCGTCCCTGAGGCGCGGTGGAGGCACGTGGTCGGGCGCGGGACCGAGCCAGGCGAGCGTCTCGCCGGCCTTCGCGGCGAGGCCGGCGGCCTTCCCGAGCGCCGCGGCGGGGACGGTCGCGAAGCCGCCCACCGCCGCGCCCGGGCGCCCGGCCAGCATGAGGATCTCGGCGCCGGCGTCGTGCAGGGCCGAGGCGAGCCGCGCGCCGGCGAAGAAGAGCGCCCGGACGGTGGGCTCGTTGTCCGAGCGGCGCGCGACCGTCCAGAAGCGCGTCGCGTTCGGCTTCACGTCCGAAACGTCCTCTTCGAGGACGACGAGGCCGGCCTCCAGCGCGGCCTCCTCCGAGCACACGGCCGCACGCGCTCCACCGAGCTCGGCGACGCGCCGGGCCGCGAACGCCGTGTCGTGCGTCTCGACGGGCACCGCGTCGCGCCGCGCGAGGAGGCGCGCGCACTGCCGGAGGACCGGCGGCTGGGAGTGGATCTCCTTGACGTCCTCCTCGGTGACGCCGGGAGGGGCCGCGAGAACGAGGCGGACCGGGATCGCGATTTCTTCGCGCACCTCGAGCGGGACGCCGCCGGACTCGAGGGCGCGAGCGAGCGCCTCCAGCGGTTCGACGACGGGGCCGGCGCCGTGCGTCGCGGCGGGCAGGACCGCGACGTCCACCTCGCCCGCGAGGAGCGCGCGCAGGAGCCGGTCGAACGTCGCGTACGCGAGCGGCCGACCGGCCCGCGCGGCCGCGCGTGCGGAGAACGAGCCCGACTCGCCCTGATAGCCGGCGCGCGGCGTCGGGACGTCGGGGGTGTTGTCGGTTGTCGATCCGTCCATGGCGAGCCTCCTCGGGAGCGAAAAGAAAAAAGCCCCCCTCCGTCGTTTTCGGAGGGGGGCCTCGGGAATCACCCGCGGTCGGTGTCGCCTACGCGGCGGCGCCCCTCCTCGCCGGCGTATAGAAATACCCGGCGACGGTGGAGAAGGCGAAGATGAAAGGCGCGTTCACGAGTCCGAAGAGACTACCCCGCCCGTCAAGCGCGGACCCTGCCGGCGCCGCTGGTACCCTGCCGCCGTGCGGCGCCTCGCCCTCGTCGCCCTCCTCCTCGCCGCGTCGATCGCCGCGATCTGGTCCCGCGTGATCTTCCTCGACGAGACGTTCGTCCTGCGCGACGCGCTGCGATTCACGCGTCCGTCGCGCGCGGCCCTGTCCGCCGCCTTCGCGGCGGGCCACATCCCGGAGTGGTTCGACGGCGTCGGGTTCGGTGTCGCTCTCGCCGCGAACCCCGTCCACGGCGTCACGTCGCCCCTCACCTGGCTCTGCGCGCTCTCGAAATCGCCGGCGGCCTTCGACGCCCTCACGCTCGTCCAGCTCCTGATCCTGTCGCTTGGGGCGGCCGCGCTCGCGTGGCGTCTCGGCGCAGGCCCTTCCGGAGCCTTCCTGTCCGGGTTCGTCGTCGCCACCGCCGGCTTCGTCGTCTCCGCCGTCCCCAACGGAGCGATCCCCTACGTCACGTGGATTCCGTGGCTGGCTCTCGCCGCGCTTCTTCACGCGGACGGCTCCGGCCGCCCGGGAACAGGGCGGTTGACGGGAGCCGCGCTCGCGGCCGCGACGGCCTTGCAGCTCCTCTCGGGCGAGCCCGGCTTCGTCCTCGTCGCCGCTCTCGTCGCGATGGCGGTCGTCCTCAGCGCCGGGAGGCCCGTCGCCCGGCTCCGGCGCCTCTTGACGCCGGTGGCCGAAGGGATCGCTCTCGCGGGGGTCGGCCTCCTGCCGGCCCTCCTGCTCCTCCGCGGGAGCGCCCGCGCTCTCTCTCCCGCCGCCGGGCCGCTGAAGTGGTCGTTGCATCCGGCGAGGCTCGTGGAATGCGTCTGGCCTCTCGCCTTCGGTTCGGAGGGAAACGAGAGCTGGTTCGTCGGGCCGGCCCTCCGCCTTCCAGCCGGAGATCCGTGCTACGCGCTCAGCCTCTTCCTCGGCGCCCCCGTCCTCGTCCTCGCTCTCGCCGCCGCGCGCGAGCCGCGGATGCGCCGCCTGCTCGTCAGCTCGCTCGGCATCCTCCTTCTGGCGCTCGGCTCGTACACGCCTCTCGCCGGAGCACTGCGCGCGCTCCTTCCGCCGCTCCGGTGGATCAACTTCCCCGAAAAGTTCTTCTTCGGCGCGCTCCTGATCTGGGCCGTGGCCGCCGGCGTCGCGTTCTCGCGGGCCTTCGAGGACGCTCTCCCGGCGCGCGGTCTCGTCTTCGCGTCCCTCGTCTCCTCCGCGTTTCTCGCGGCGGGCGGCGCCGTGGTTGGGCACTTCCGGAACGAGCCGCCGGCGCTCGAGTCCTGGTTCGGCCGCGGCGGGGCGGGACTCTACGTGGGCGAAGGACTCGCGCTGTCGGCGGCGGGCGCGGGCGTCGCGGCCGCGGGCGCGGCGCTCTTCGCGCTCGCGCTCCTTCTTCGCCGGAGGCGCGCCCCGGCCCCGATCGCCGCGGCGCTGGCCCTCTCGTCCGTCGCGCTGCCGCTCGTCCTCTCGGCCCGGGCCCTCACGGCGCTGGCGCCCCGCGCTCTCCTCGCGTCGACACCGCGTCTCCTCGCCGCGCTGCCTCCCGCGCCGCGCGAGGGAACCGGTCCTCGTCCGCGCCTCTTCGTCGACCACGAGAACCTCGCTCGGCCGGCTCTCGAAACGGGTGCGCAGATCGCGAGCGCCACGCTCGAGGCACTCGACACGAACGTTGCGTCGCTCTTCGGCTTGGACGTGGTGCCGGGGTTCGAGACCGGCGAGAGCGCACGGTTCCGCCGGTTCTGGGACGAGACGGTCCCGCGCATGTCCTTCCCCGCGTTCGCGAGTCTCGCCGGCGTCGCGTACGCAATGCTGCCGGACCCGGGGCGTTTCGCGCCGGGCTTCCCCGTGCTCGCGTGGAGGCCCGGCTGGGGCGTCGTCGGCACCGGCCGCGTGAGGCCGCGCGCATTCGTCGCGCCGCGCTCGACGCGGGCCGAATCCGAGGACGAAGGCCTCGACTCCCTGGCCTCGCTGGGACGCGACCGAGACCCGGCGCGCGTCGTGGTTTCCGGCGCCGGCGCCGAGTCCCTCGGATTCGACGGCCCTCTCGAGCCGTGCGCGTCGACCCCGCGGCGGCCCGAAGAGGTCGTCGTGAACTGCCGGTCGGCAAACGGCGGGTACGCCGTCCTTCTCGAGGAGAACGCGAGGGGCTGGTCGGCCGAGCTCGACGGGGTGCCGGCGGCGGTTCTCACCGCGGACGGCCTTTTCCGCGCCGTGCGCGTCGGCGCGGGAGAGCACCGGATCGTGTTCCGTTACCGCACGCCCGGGCTTCGCGCCGGCGCTCTCGTCTCTTTCGTGTCCCTGCTGGCGCTCCTCGCGTTCCTCGCCGAAGGTGCTATTTCAGCTTCGCGCTCTCGAGGATGACGGGGTACGCGTAGCCGGCGCCGAAGTCCTTGTCGACCGAGACGAGGCCGGTTAGGGTCACGACGTCGCCCGTCTTCGCGTTCGCGTCCGTGGTCACGGTGAGGTCGTTGTCCTTCGTCGCCTTCGAGCCGGAGCCGTCGCGGACGTGAAGCCAGTTCCGGCCCATGGCGGCCGTGACCTTCACGACCTTCGCCCGCACGGTGATCTCCTTGCCCTTGAGCGCGGCGCGCTGTGCGTATAGCTCGGCGACCGTCCTCGCGTTCGTCCCCTCCGCCTTGGGAACCTTCACGTCCGGCGCGTCGGCGGGCCCGCTCGCGACCGCGCCGTGCTGCGCGGCAATCTGCTGCGGGGTCTCTCCGCCGGTCGTCCCCGCCGTGGGCGCGTGGTCGGACACCATCGGAAGCGCCGCGGCGGCCGCCGGGGACGCGCCGCCGGGCCCCGCCAGGACGCCGAACAGGATGTGGTCGAACGTGCGGTTGAGCGTCTTGCTCTGGAACCCGTCCATCACCATCGCGTTCGTGACCGTGACGGCGTCACCCTTCGCGACCTTCGTCTTGTTCACGGCGGCCCAGGTCTCGCCGCTCGCGGTTTTCAGGCGCATGTAGGTGTATTCCGACGCGTCCATCGTCTCGAGGACGGTACCGGAGACGGTGACCATCTGCGGCGCGGGCGCGGCAGGCACGACGCCGGACGCGGAGGCAGGCGCGGAAGCCGCGGGGGCCGACGCGGCGGCCTCGGGCTTGGCGGCGGGGGCGGCGGGCTGCTTGGCGCAGCCGGCGAGGACGACGAGAGCCATCAGGGAGACCGGAACACGCATGGGGGAGAGCTCCTTTGGGGGACGTGCTTCAGGAGGCCTTGTCCGGAACGAGCCAGGACAGGACCGTGGAGACGATGGAGACGATCAGCGCGCCGAGGAAGGCGGCCCAGAATGTATCGACGGCGAATTCGATCCCGAGTTGCTTGCCGACCCACGCCGTGAGCATAAGCATCAGCGCGTTGAGGACGAGGGTGAAGAGCCCGAGGGTCAGGAAGATGATCGGACAGCTCAGGAGCTTGAGGACCGGTCGCACGAGCGCGTTCACGAGGCCGAAGACGACGGCGACCGCGAGGAAGGAGCCGGGCCCGCCGGCGTGGATTCCGTGCACGAAGTACGCGGCGACCCAGAGCGCCGCCGCGTTGATGAGGATGCGAAGAAGGAGTCTCATGCGAGGCCTCGGCGCCGCATTCTACGGCCCGGCCCCGGGACCGTAGAATGAGGCGGATGTCGGATCGCAAGTACCGCTCGAAGGGCTATCAGGACGGCGCCAGGACCGGCGGAACGGGAGGCTCTGGCGGCGGGGGCGGCGGCTTCCCGTCCGATCACCCGGCGCGGCTCGAGGGCGCTCCCCGTGGCCGCGGCGCCGACCGGAACCGCGACGAGGTCTTCCGCTGCAAGGCCTGCGGCGAGAAGAACGATGTCGAGGTGGTGATGAACTCGGCGTGCCGCAAATGCGGCGCCGCCCTCCACGCCTGCAGCCAGTGCCGCCACTTCGACGGCGCCGCGCGCTGGCAGTGCCGGCAGCAGATCCCGGCGCCGGTCGCCGCGAAGTCGAAGGCGAACGATTGCGCGTTCTACGCGCCCGCCGTGAGCCTCGACCTCACGGGCACGAAGGCCGCGGACACGCCCGACGCGGCGCGCTCGGCGTTCGACAGGCTGTTCGGCAAGCGCTGACGCGCCGTTCAGCCTTTCAGGAACTCCCCGACGAGGCGCTGCCACTTCTCCTCCGAGAGGAGCGCCGGCGCCTCCACGACGAGCTCGCCGCCGTCGGCCGCGAGGAGGCCGAGCTCGGTCTCGAGCGCGTGCGAGAAGCGCGCCGTCTCGTCCCGGAACCACTTCCGAGCGTCGTCGCCCGCGGGAAGAGTCAGGAACGAAGCCGTCGCGGGCCTGATCGCGAGGAGCCAGCCGTCCCGGTAACGCGACTCCTCGAGGAGCGACGGATCCTTGACGGCCGCCGAGTTGATCGCGACGACCGTGCCGGAAACCGGCGCGGGAATCGCGGCCACGCGACACCCGCAGCTCACCGTCGCCGCCGGAAGACCGGCCGCGAGCACCGTGCCCGGCCTCGGGAGCGAAATGGCCGTCGGAGAGTGCAGGAGCCGGCCCGCGATCTCGTCGAGGCCGATGCGGACCGTGCCGCGGCCCTTCCGCGCGAGCCACGTGTGGCCCGGCGCGTAATGGAGGGCTTCGGCGAATTCGAGCCCGCCGACATCGACGAGGCCGATCTGCCGGTCACGCAGCTTCTGCCACGCGCGCCAGAGGGCCCAGACGGCCAGGATCGGGAGCGCGCAGACGAGGAGGACGAGAAGGAGGGCCAGGGCGCGGACGACGAGGCCGGCGAGGAAGATCCCGGCGAGCTGGAGGAATTCGAGGGGTGTCATGGCTCACCTCACTTGCTCTGGTGGCACGTCTCGCAGTCGTCGAGGCCGTGCGCCTTCTTGCCGTCGTGGCAGAGCCCACAGCTCCTGCCCTTTTCCATGTCGGCGTGGCGGATCGCGGCGGTGGCGGCCGGGTTCGCGCGTTTGAGGATCGGGTAGAGAACCGGGTGACAGGTCGTGCAGTCGGGGCGCGCGGCGTCGACGTGGGACTCGTGACGGAAGGTCACGACGCCCGGGCTGCCGTCGCCCCGCGGGAGCCCCTTGTCGATCGAGAGGTTCAGGGAAGCCCCGCCCAGCAGCGTCGAGGAGAGGGCGAGAAGGAAGATCGCCGGCAGAGGGTGGAATCGGTATTTCATGGCGTCCTTCGTCAGTCGGCCCGGAGGGACGCCCGAACGAGGTCGTCCCAGTGGGCCGGATCGATTTCGCGGGCGATCCCCAGGACCGGCGTGCCGCCGTCCTGAAGGACGACGCCCAGCTCGGGGCTCATTCGCCTCGACAGCGTTTCCGCGGCAGCGTCGAGGAAGCGGCGCGCGGAGTTTCCGGAGATGAGGTTCTTGAGGTTCGCGGTGAGCCAGCGGGGCTCGACCTTCAGGAGCCAGCCGGCTCGGTACGGATCGCGCACAGCGTCGGTCGGATGGGTGCGCGCGCGTTCGTTGACGGCCACGACGTTGCCGTCGACCGGCGAGATGACGTCGAAGTTCCTGCCGTCCGCGACGACCGCGAAGGCCTTCTGGCCCTGCCGAAGCGCCGTGCCGACCGCCGGAAGGTCGAAGGCGTCGAGGGGACCGATCAGCTTGTGGGCGAAGTCGTCGAGGCCGACCGCCACCGCACCGTTCAGCGTTTTCACCCAGGAGTGGCCGCGGTGCAGGTGAACGTTGTCCGGGACCTGGAACCAGCCGAGGGCGAAGGCCTGTGCGGGCGAGGCGCCGTTCACGAAGCGCCAGAAGGGGATGAAGAGCAGAAGGTACGTCACCGCGAGCAGGTACTCGATGGCCTTGGTGGCGTGCGGGCTGAGGAGGTCGCTTGGGGGCATGATTTCCTCTCTCCTCTTTCAGTGGACGCCGCGCCATTCCGGATGCTCGTGGAGCACCGGCATGCGGTTGACGATCCAGCGGAACACGAGGACGCCCAGCGTGACGATCGTGACCGAGACGACGATCTCGCCGAGCGCCGGGACGTAACGGTCGGGAACGTTCCAGTTGTACGCGATGAGGGAGACGTTGAAGCGGTTGAGGACGACGCCGAGGACCGTCATGACGCCGGCCGCGCGCGCGAGCGCCGCGCTCTGCGTCCTCACGGCGAAGGCGAAGAGGAGCGACGGCAGGAGGATGAAGCCGAGCATCTCGAGCGCGTACCAGGCGCCCCAGCCCGTGAGGAGGAGGTCCCACCTGCCGCTGCCCGCGAGGCCCTGGAGGCGGACGAAGAAGTACGCGAAGAGGACGACGGCGCCGCCCTTGGCGAGCCCGAGCTGGAGCGCGTCCATGTCGACGTGGGCCGTCGGGTCCAGCTGGTCCTGGAACGCCCGGTGCGAGACGCTGCTCTCGAAGATCACCATCCCGATGCCCGCCGCGATCGACGAGACGAAGAAGAAGATCGGGAGGAACGGCGAGTACCACAGCGGGTGGAGCCTGCCCGGCGACATGAGGAAGAAGGCGCCGAGCGAGGACTGGTGAAGCGTCGAGAGCGTGACGCCGAGAACGATGATCCCGATCGTCAGTGAACCCATGACGCGGCGGACCTTCGCGAGGCCGAGCCACTCGAGCGCTGCGGGAAGGAACTCGAGGGCGAGGACCATCAGGTAGAGAAACACGCACCAGCCGACCTCGTACATCACGGCGGTCGTGCCGGGCGTGAGGAAGAACTGGTAGGGGAGCCGCCACGGCTGGCCAAGGTCCATGACGAGGCCCACGAGGACGAACGCGTAGCCGAGGAAGCCCGTCAGGATCGCGGGCCTGAGAACCGGCGCGAACTGCTTCTGCCCGAAGAGGTAGACAGCAGCGGCGACCGTGTAGCCGCCGGCCGCGAGCGCGACGCCGCAGATGACGTCGAACGCGACCCAGATGCCCCACGGGTTCGTCTGCGACAGGTTCGTGACGGCGCCCAGGCCCTTCCAGAAGCGGTAGGCGATCGTCGGCAGGCCGATCGCGAGGATGGCCGCGAAGATCGCGTTCGTCTTCGTGAGGAGGCTCTTCGCGTAGACCTTCGGAGCCATCCCGAGGAGGACCTTCTCCCGGAGAAAGTCCGGGAACGTGGCGTTCGCGAAGGTGTTCTCACTCATGGCGGTCCTCCGTGCGCCCGTTCTCGCAGCCGGCGACGTCGTCGCGCCGCTTGCTGAACGTATACAGACCCATCAGGAGAGGCGGCCACAGGGTTACGACGAACGGGACGGCCGAGAGCGCGCCGTCGGCCATCTCCGGGTAGGATTTCTTCGCGACGTCCTGGGGGAGCGTGAGGCTCGCGAACGGGACGTCCGAGATGTACAGCCAGCTCGTGCCGCCGGCCTCGCTCTCGCCGTAGATCTCGTGGATGTACTTCGTCGGGTTCTGGTAGATGCGGGTTTTCGCCACCTCGAGGAGGTCGGCCCTTTTCCCGAACGTGAGCGCGCCCGAGCGACACGCTTCGGTGCACGCGGGCGGGAGGCCTTTCGCCTGGCGCACCGCGCAAAACGTGCACTTCTTCACGAGAGGCGCCGCCTTCGCGTACTCGTACTTCGGCACGCCGAAGGGGCAGGCGATCATGCAGTACCGGCAGCCGAGGCAGCGGTCCTCGTGGTAGACGACCGGTCCGGCCGCTGTCTTCTCGAGCGCCTTCACGACGCAGCCGGACGCGCATGCCGGCGTCACGCAGTGCATGCACTGCGTCTTCGCCCAGCGCGTTTCGCCCGACGGGCCCGTCGCGGTCGACTTGTTCACGACCGTCAAACTCGTCGGAGAGGTGCGGCGGCGCGAGGCGAACACGGTCGGGTCGCCCGGCTTCTCGGGCGCCGGGAGAGCGTTCGCCTCGGAGCAGGCGGCCTCGCAGGCGCGGCAGCCGACGCAGCGCGTCGTGTCGACGAGGACGCCCATGGCGCCCGTCCCGGCGCTGGCGGGCGTCACCGACGAGAGGGCGCGGCCCGCGAGAGTGGCCGCGCCCGCGGCACCGGCGGCCTGGAGGAGTTTTCTGCGGTTCACGTTCATCGAGGCTTTCTCCTTCATGCCGTGCGGTGCCGGCCGATTCGGGCCAGCACGAGGAGCGTCAGGAGGGCGAGGAGGGCGAGCGGAAGTGTGGCGATCATGACGGGACCTCCCTCCCGGAAGCCGCGTTCGGGCCGGCCTCCGCGTCTTCGGCGCCGGCGTTCAACCGCCGGGCCATCTCGCGGTACATCGCGCAATCCTCGAAGGAGCCCGCGAGGCACGGGCCCAGGGACACGAGCTGGTCGCGCGGGACCATCTTTTTGGTCGGGCAGGCGTCGCAGTAGAGCATCACCACTTGCTTCAGCCAGGGGCAGGTGGTCGGCGGTGTGGTCAACATGGCGATCCGGACACTGCACGGAGCGGGCCATCGCACACGCCGTCCGGAACTTGCGCGCAAGTCACAGCATCCGATCGGGTTACGGGTTAAGACGAAAAACGCGCGCAGGCCCGCAGCGTTCGCTTTCTCAACGGGGGGTTGTAGTTCTCAGCAGCCCGGTGTTGAGCGTTCGAACTCCCCGTCCTCGGCCCGTTTCAGTCCGTACTTGCGAATTTTGGCGTAGAGCGTCACCCGATCGATGTCGAGGATGCGCGCCGCCTGGGTCACGTTTCCGCCGCTCTGCTTGAGGACGCTCCCGATGTACTGGCGCTCGATCTCTTCGAGGGAGGCCGGGTGCTCGGGCATCGCCGCCGCCGTACCATCCTGCACGTTCAGACCGAGATGCCGGGCCTCGAGGACCGGCCCGTCCGAGACGACCATCGCGCGCTCGAGGACGTTGCGCAGCTCCCGGACGTTCCCCGGCCAGCCGTGGGCGAGGAGCATCGCCATCGCCTCGGGCGAGACGCTTTCGACCTCCCGCTTGAGCTCCGAGGAGAGCTGCTCGACGAGGCGTTCCACGAGGAGCGGAATGTCCTCCTTGCGGTCGCGCAACGGGAGGAGCGTGATCGTGATGACGTTGAGGCGGTAGAAGAGGTCCTGCCGGAATCGGCCCTCCTCGACGGCGCGCTTCAGGTCCCGGTTCGTCGCCGCGACGATCCTCACGTCGACCGCCACGGACTCCGTGCCGCCGACGCGGGTCACGCGGCGCTCCTCGAGGACGCGGAGGAGGTCGAGCTGGAGCTTCGGGCTGATGTCGCCGATCTCGTCGAGGAAGAGCGTGCCGCCGTCGGCGGCCTCGAACTTCCCGTCCCGCCGCCCGTTCGCGCCCGTGAACGCGCCCTTCTCGTATCCGAACAGTTCGGATTCGAGGAGCGTCTCCGTGAGGGCGGCGCACGAGACCGGGACGAACGGCCGGCCGTTCCGCGGGCTCTCGGCGTGGATCGCCCGTGCGAGGAGCTCCTTGCCGGTGCCGCTCTCTCCGAGGATGAGAATCGTCGACGGGCTTCGCGCGGCGGTCCGGGCGAGTTCGAGGGTCGCCAGGAGAGCCGGACTCTTCGTCACGAAGTCGTGGAAGCGGTACTCCTTCTTCAAGGCCTTCCGGAGAATCACGTTTTCCCGCACGAGGGCCTGCTGCGCGACGATCTTCTCGACGACGAGGCTGACTTCCTCGGGGTCGAAGGGCTTGACGACGTAGTCGAACGCCCCGGCCTTCATCGCGTTCACGGCGGTGTCGACCGTCGCATACGCCGTCATGATGAGGACGGCGCTCTCGGGCCACTTCTCCTTCACCCGCCGGAGCAGCTCGAGCCCGTCGATCCCGGGCATCTTGAGGTCGACGAGGAGGATCGTCCACGGGCTCTCGTCCATCATGCCGAGCGCGGTCGCCCCGTCCGGGGCCGTCCCGATCGTGTACCCGTCCTTCTCGAGCCAGCCCGACAGGGACTCGCGGACGATCTCTTCGTCATCGACGATCAGGATTCGCGTGCTCTTCTTGCTCATGGATGTCTCCGTTTTCCTGGAGTTCGCGGGCTCGGGCGCGGCAGGTGCGGCACAGGGCGGGGGACTTCGCGTCAACGTGCCTCAGGCTCGGCGAGCGGGCCATCGCGCAGCGGACGTCGGCGCAGTGCAGGAGCCCGAAGGTGTGACCGAGTTCGTGCACGGCCTCCTTCTGGAGGCGCAGGGCGATGCGCGCCGCCTCTCCCGGGATCAGCGGCGTGTCGCCGAGCCGGGCCGTCGAGACGACCGCCGCGCGGCCTCCGAGCTGGGCCTCGCCGAAGACGAAGGTCAGGATCGGGATGAACAGGTCGGCGTCCGTGACGCCGAGGACCCGCCGCGCCCCGTCGTGCCGGTCCTGCAGCCAGCCGAGGATCCGCGTGGAGGAGTGCTGCCCGCGGCGCACGTCGAAGGCGCCCTCCGGTTTCTCCCGCGACAGGTGCTCGCGCACCGGCAACGCGTATTCCCGCTCGACGCGCCGGCGGACGCCCTCGAGAAGGTCCGGGGCGGGGTTTTCCTGCCCGATCCACAGGAGAAGGACCCTGCTCACGCGGCGGCGCCCGCCGGCGCCGCCGCCCCCCCGGCGAGAGGCAACCGGACCGTCATGATCGTCCCTTCGCCGAGTCGGCTCTGCGCCTTCATGGAGCCGCCGTGCTTCTCGATCACGCCGTAAGCGACGGAGAGGCCGAGGCCCGTCCCCATCTCCTTGGTCGTGAAGAAGGGATCGAAGATGCGCGAGAGATGCTCGGGCGCGATGCCCGTGCCCGTGTCCGCGAAGGAAATCTCGACCGCCCGGCCGTCCGACACCTTCTTCGACGTCACGGCGAGGGAGCCTCCCTTCGGCATCGCATCGCACGCGTTCAGGATGAGGTTCACGAAAACCTGGCGGAGCTGGCCGAAGTCGCCGTTGAGGACGGCCGCGCCGTCGACGCTCTTCTTCACGACGACCTGCTCGAGCTGGAGCTTGTGCTGCGTGAGGGAAAGGGCCTCCTCGAGCGCGGCCACGGCGTCGACCGCGTGGAGATCCATGGGCCTCGCCCGCGCGAAGTCGAGGAGGCTCCTCACGATCCGCGTGCAGCGCTCGGTCTCGCGCTGAATGAGGCCGAGGTTCTTCAGGCACGCCGCACGGGCCGCGTCGTCGACCTCTCCCGTCTCGAGCGTCTTCGACATGAGGCGCGCGAACGTCAGGATCCCCGCGAGCGGGTTGTTGATCTCGTGCGCGATCGAGGCCGAGAGCGTCCCGAGCGACGCGAGCTTCTCGGTCTGGACGAGCGCCTCCTGTGCCTGCCTGAGAGCGGCCGTGCGCTCCTCGACCTGGTGCTCGAGACCGTCCGCCGCCGCCCGGAGTCTCTCGTGCGCCGCGCGGAGCGAGTCGCTCATCTCGTTGAACGACTGCTCGAGCCCCCCGAGCTCGTCGCGGGAGTGGATCGGGAGAGGCGCGGGCGCGCCGCCATGGGCGAGGTCTCGCGTCGCCGCGAGCATCTCGGAGACGGGCCTCACGACGAAGAAACGCACGATCGCCGAGACGAGGGCCGTCAGGACGACGAGGGCGAGCAGGGAAAGACCGGCGATCCGCCACGTCGCGCGCGCGCGGAGGCTGTCCATGTCCTGGAGCGAGAGCGCGACGTCGAGGAGGCCGAGGACGCGCTGGTCCTTCGGGTGCGCGTGGCACTCCGCCGCGCTGCAGGCCGGCTCGTTGTAGATCGGCGTCACGAGCGAGAGGACGCGGTGGCCGCTGCTCGTCGTGATCCGGCTGCGGGTCGCGGGATCCGGGCTGATGACGGGCGTCCCGCGGCCGCCGTGACACGGCGCGCAGACCCCGGTCCCCTTGTCGGCGATGCGCCCGATCTCGGACCGGTCCGTCGAGTACACCGTCGCGCCCTGCTTGTTGAAGATGCGGACGCTCTCGACCGAGCTGTCCTTGCGAAGGCTCTCGTGCCCGATGATCTCGACGATCCGGTATGCGTCCTCGCGCTGGTTCTTCAGCATGAAGTCGTGCGTCGCGCTCCGGATCGTTTCCGAGAGGATCGTGGCGCTGTTCTCGGCGCGGGTGACGAGCTCCTCGTGCTGGGCGCGAATCGTCAGCACCGTCACGAACGCGACGGGGACGAGGATCGCGGCGGCCGCGGCGACTGTGATCTTGAATCCGAGTCGCCGGTGAAAGGGGATGCGGGACGACGTCATTCAAGGCTAATTTCAGGGTTTCGAGCACCATCCGTCCATCCCTCACTTGAACCATTCGGAGCGCCGGAAGGCCGCTAAGATGAGCGGCAATGCCGCTTTCGAGCGCGGGCGGGGGCCCCCGGCGCTCCGCCGCCGCGACCGTGTGGACGCTTTCGCTCGGGCTCCCGGCTCTTCTGGCGCTCCATGCGCTGTCGTTCGGCCGCGTCCCGTGGGGCCTCGAGAGCGGCCCCGCGGTGGAGGCGCTCCGCGGCGTCCACCTGATCGTCCGGCGGCGCTTCGAGGTCATGTCGTTCGCGATCGGCCCCACCGCCGAGACGCTCTGGCTCTACGTCGTGGGAGCCTGCGTGGAGCTTCTCGGGCCCCGCTGGAGCTCGGTGGTGCTGCCGTCCGTCCTCGCCGCCGCCGCGGTCGTCGCGCTCACGGTCCTCGCCGCGCGGCGCATCGACCCGGCGACGCCGCCCGCGATTCCATTCCTCCTGTCGGCGGGCTCGGTCTGGCTCTTCCATTACGGTCAGGTCGGCCTGCGCGCGATCTCGGCGCCGGTCTTCTTCCTCCTCGCACTCGTCCTCGTCGACGCGGGCGGGGCTCCGGCGGCCCGGAAACGCGTCCGGTTCGCCGCCGGTTTCGTCCTCGGCCTGTCCGTCTACGCGTACAGCTCCTGCCGCATCCTCGCGCCGGCCTGGCTTCTGTTCGCCCTCGCGGGAGAGATGAAGAAGCCGCGCGCCGAGCGGGCGTTTCGCGCGACCCTCTCTCCGACGCTCCTCGGGATCGCGGTCTCCTCGATCCCGAACTTCCTCTTCTTCCTCCGCGAGCCCGGCGAGTTTCTCTTCCGGGGCTACTACGTGTACCGGGGCGGCTGGACCTGGAAGGTTGCGAACCTCTTCTGGACCGCGCTCCTGCCGTTCCACCTCCCGAGCTTCTACAACGTGTGGCTGGGGCCGGGACACAATTTCGACGCGACAGCCGTCTCCCTCACGAGCGCGGGCGTCCATCCCGTCGACCCCGTGACCGCGGTCGCGTTCGCATGCGGTCTCGTTCTCGCGTTCCGCCGTCCGCGGACCGCCGGGCTCTCGTATCTCCTCTGGGCGCTCGGCGCCGGGACGCTTTTTCTCGGGGTCTCCGGTCCGAGCCTCACGCGTCTCCTCCTTCTCCAGCCCGCCCTCGTGATCCTCGCCTCGCTCGCGCTGGGCCGGGCCTGGCGCCGGTTCGAACGCGCACGCCCCGCCCTCGCCGTCGCCCTCCTCGTCCCGGGAGCGCTCGGCGCCGCGGAATACGTCTGGAAATTCGGCCGCTCGGCGGCCGCGCAGGCGGCGTACCTGCCGGAGATGAACGCGATGAGCGCGCGCGCCCGCGACCTCGCCGACGCCGATCCAGCACTCCGGGTCCTCCTCGTCGCGCGGCGTGGAAAGGACATCGCAAAGTTCTACAACTACCGCCACATCGAGAGAGTCTGGTTCGTCGAGGGATCTCCTCCTTCCGCGGTGGCGGTGACGGACGGGATCCGCCGGTTCGCGCCGGGTGTCGTCCTCGTCGAGCGCGGCGACGCGTTCCGCGACGTCGCCGCGTCGCTCGGGGCCGACGGCCGCAACGGCGCGTTCTGGGAGGTCCGCCTCCCGGAGCGGGACGCGTCGGCGCCGGCGCCAGAGCCCGGCAACATCCGGCGCCTCTGGGTCGAGATCCGGCGCTGACCGCGGAAGGCCCCGCCCCGGAGTCGCTCTAGTATTCCCCGGTGTCCCCGAGACGCGCGGGCCCGTATGGCCTTCTCCTGTTCGCGAGCCTCCTCGCCTGCTCGAGGACCCTCGTGCACGCCGGCTGGCCGGAGAACCACGACGGCGTGGCCTGTTTCCAGAAGGTCGAGATCTTCCGGCGCGCGTTCGCGGGCTGGAACGTCCTCCCCTTCTGGACGCCCCTCGCCGAGAACGGCTACGGCTCGCCGTTCCCGCTCTTCTACCACCGCCTGTTCAACTCGCTCGCGGGCGCGGTCGCGCTCGGGACGGGCTCCGCCTACACGGCCGTCAAGGTCGTTCTGCCGCTCCTTCTCTTCGCGGGCGCTCTCGGAATGCGACGGGCGCTTCTCGCCATGGGGCTCGGGCCGTTCCACGCGCTTTGCGGAGCCATCCTCCTCGTCTTCTCCAACTATGCGTACACGGATTGGGTCGTGAGGGGAGCGTTCGGGGAGTTCGCGGCCTTCATGCTCGTCCCCTGGCTGGTCGTCGCCGCGCTCGGCGTCGTCCAGGGCGCCCCCCGCGCGGGATGGGGGCTCGGCGCCGTCCTCGCCGCGATCTTCTTTGCGCACTCGATGATCTTCGTCTTCGCGTTCGGTCTCGTCCTCGTCGCCTTCGCCGCGGCGCTCGTCCTCTCGAAGGACCCGCGCCGGCCGTTCCTCGACCTCGGACGGGCGGCGCTCGTCGTCCTCCCCGTCACGGGGCCGTTCGTCCTCGGGGTCTGGCTCTTCGGCAGGGACCTCGACCTCGACCGCCTCCGAACGGGGATGTTCAGCGTCTTCCGGAACTTCGCGCCTCTCGGGGAGTATCTCTACGACCGGCTCGGCGGCTGGACGTCGAACACCGCCGGCTATTCCGTGGAGATCAGCCGCGGCTTCAACACGCTCGGCCTCGTCGCGTTCGCCGCCGTCGCCGCGGGCCTCGCCCGCGGCCGCCTCTCGCGGGTCCGGCTCGAGGAGATGCGTCCGGGATGGATCCTCGCCCTCGGATCGGGGCTTCTCTACATCTTCCTTCAGACGCCTCTCTCAGCGCCGCTCTACCGCCTCGTTCCTCCGACCCAGTTCATCCAGTTTCCCTGGCGCCTCCTCGCCTTCTCGACGCCGGTTTCGATCGTCCTCCTCTGTCTTTCGCTCGATCTCCTGGAACGCAGCGCCGCGCTCCCGTCGGCCCGGCTCCGCCTCCGCGCCGCCCTGCTCCTCGCCGTGACCTTCCAGGTGTTCTACGGCGTCGGGAGGCCGCCCGCCGAACGGTTCCTCTCCGCAAAGGAGATCGAGGCGAGCCTCACAACGGAGAGGCTCGCCTCGACGACGGTCTTCAGCGGGGCGTTTCGCCCCCGCGGGATCGCGCTCCCGCCGGCGCGGCCGTTTCTCGAGGCGACGGACTGCGTCGTCGAGAACCCGCCCGCGGGCGCTGCGCTCCCGGGCGGCGTCGACGTCGCCGAGCTCCGCCTGGCGGTGGACACCGCTCCCGGCGGCACCCTCGTGATCAACCAGTTCGCGAACCCCTTCCTTGCGGTGAGCGCGGGGGGAGAAGGCCGCGTCGGAACGACGCCCTGGGGCGCGATCCTCGTTCGGCCGGCGCCCGGCCGGAGCGAAGTCGTGCTCCGGAGGCGCGGCCTTCTCGCGGCGCTCAAGAACCGCCTCTTCCCGGGTCTCTAGCGGACGGGCGAGCGAGCGCGCCGGACGGGGACGGTCCCGGAGCGGCCCTTGCCGACGACCGGGCCGGACGGCGCGGTCACCCGGGCTGCCTCACCCGCGCGAGGAGAACGTCGCCGCCCGCCGGAGCGATCCCGCGCGCGCAGCGCAGACCGCCCGCTGCAAGCTCGGCGAGGCCGCGGCGCGACGCGAGGACCGGCCGGGCGGCGAGGCAGGATCCGGCGGCCTCCCGTGCGCGAGCGGCGGTCGCGCCGACGCGATCCGCGCGCGGGCGAACATCGCCGCGTTCGGGACGAGCGCCGCGACGCGAGGACGGCGCGTCCGACGCGCGGGCTCGCGACGACGCCGCCACGACGAGCGAGGACGCCGCGCGAGACGGCGCCGCTTCGCGCGGCCCCGTCGACGGCCCCGAGTCTCGAGAACGGCCGCAGCCAGAAGAGCGCCGGCGCGACGAGCAGCGAGATGCGCTGCGTGTTCGGGGCGCCGTCCGGGTTCGACAGGATGCCCGCCAGGAGGCTTCCGCCGCGACGAGGAGAGGAGAACGTCCGCGGCCGTCGCGCGGCGGCGAGGCCGAGTCCGAGCAGCGCGAGGACGCCGAAGGGCAGGGACACGGGGCCCGTCCGGCCGTGTGCCTCACGTACGAGTCGCGCGTCCACAGGAGAACTCCGGTGTACTCAGGGTGTTCACGCGAGGAGACGGGGTACCGGAGCCTCCGGGCGTGAGGCCGTCCACGACCTGGGAACGCGCAAAGTGAATGTCCCGGAGGTGGCCTCCGAACCGAGCCGGCCCCGCCACGAAGCCCAGCGAGCGGTGCGAACGCGAGCACCACGGCGCCCGCCGCGGCGAGACGCCCCCCTACCCGTCCCCACGCGACGGGCGCGAAGAGGGCGAACGCCGCCGCGACGGCGCCGGCCGAAGCGTGAGTGTGGAGCGACAGGCCGATGCACGCACCCGAGAATCCTGCAAGGGATGAGCTTCCGGTCCGCAAGGCGCGGAGCGCCGCTGCCGCAGCGAGAAGGACGAGCGCGACGAGGAGGGCCGCTGTCCACGTCCAGCGGGAAAGAAGGAGCGGCCACCCGAGGAGGGCCCCGATGAGGGCCGCGGCGGCCGCCGTCCGCGCCCCGAACGCCTCGCGCGCGGCCCACCAGAACCCCGCGACTGCAAGGCTGCCCGGTAGCGCCGAGACCGCGAAAAAGCCCGTCTCGCCGCTCCCGAAGAGCGCAAACACGCCTCGGATGAACGTCACATAGAGGTTCGAGACGGTCTCGTGGCGTCCGGCGATCTCGCCGAATGGCAACGCCCCCCACGGCGGCACGTCGCCGCCGCCGAAGAGCGGGCGCGCCGCATAGACGACGTCGACCCAGAGTCCCGGCGGGTTCCACGAGGAGAACACCCATCGCAGGGCGACGCCGGCGGCGAGGGCCGGGATGACGCACGCCGCCTCGGCGGCCGGCCGGAGTGGCGGAGCGGGCTCGCGTTCCTCGCGCGCCGCCGCGTCCGTCACGAACGCGAGGAGCCTCGAAGCGACCCAGCCCGCCGCGGCCGCGAGCGCGAGGTCCTTCAGCCAGAGGAGCAGGACGTAGAGCCACGTCTCCCCCGTGAACCAGACGAGAACCTCGAACCGGTCGCCTCGCGCGAGCCAGAAGAACGTCTGCACCGCCGCGAACGCGCCGAACACCCGCCGGACCATCGTGCGCTCAGTCTCGCACCGCGGGCGCCCGGCGCCTCACCTCAGCTGCAGCCGGAAGTCGCTCCGCAGTTCAGGCACTTGTAGCAGGCGCCGCCGCGCACCATGAGGCTCCCGCACTCGTGGCAGCTCGGGGCGTCCGCGCTGTTCTCGAACGTGAGGCGCGAGGCCGGGACGGCCGGGACCGCGAACCCGATGGCGCGCGGCTCGGCGGCCTCGGGCGCCGCGTCCGGCCTGGCTCCGGCGATCGCCTGGATCGCCTGGAACGCCGCCGCGATCGGGCCGGCCGCCGCCTCGGCCACGGGCGAGAGCGTCGTCGCCCCCTTGTAGCCGGTTGCCGACGTGGCCGGGCCGGGCTCCTCGCGCGAGATGACCCCGGCCTTCTCCTTGAGGTCCGCGGTCAGGAACTTCGACGCGAGCCAGCGGAAGATGTAGTCGACGAGGCTCTTCGCGATCGGGATCTCGGGATTCTTCGTGTAGCCCGCCGGCTCGAAGCGCATGTGGCTGAACTTCTCGACGAGCGCCTCGAGCGGCACGCCGTACTGGAGCGTCAGCGAGATCGCGGTCGCGAAGGCGTCCATGAGGCCGGAGATCGTCGAGCCTTCCTTCGCCATCGTGAGGAAGATCTCGCCGGGCATCCCATCCTCGTAGAGGCCGACCGTGACGTAGCCCTCGTGCCCCGCGACGGAGAACTTGTGCGTGATCGCGCGGCGCTCGTCGGGCAGCTTGTGGCGGCGGAGCGCGGGCGCGACGGCGGCCGGCGCGATCGTGTTGCCGCGGGCGTCGCGCGTGCCTTTCACGGCGTCGTCGTTCTTCGAGGCCGAGGTGTTCAGCGGCTGCGTGCGCTTGCAGCCGTCGCGGTAGATCGCGATCGCCTTGAGCCCGAGCTTCCAGCCCTGCATGTAGACGTCCGCGATGTCCTCGACCGTCGCGTCGTTCGGCATGTTGACGGTCTTGCTGATCGCGCCCGAGAGGAAGGGCTGGACGGCCGACATCATCCGGATGTGTCCCATCGGCGCGATCGAGCGCGTTCCGCCGAGGGCCTTGAACGCGCAGTCGAAGACGGGAAGATGCTCGCTCTTCAGGCCGGGGGCGCCTTCGATCGTGCCCTTCTCGTCGATGGACCGCACGATCGCGTGCATCTCGTCGTCCGAGTAGCCGAGGCGCGTCAGCGCGTGCGGAACCGTCTGGTTGACGATCTTGATCGTGCCGCCGCCGACGAGCTTCTTGTACTTCACGAGCGCGAGGTCCGGCTCGACGCCCGTCGTGTCGCAGTCCATCATGAACCCGATCGTCCCGGTCGGCGCGAGGACCGTCGCCTGCGCATTCCGGTACCCGTGCTGGCGGCCCGACTCGAGCGTGAGGTCCCACACGGCGCGCTGCGCCTCCCACAGGTCCTTCGGGACGCCGGTCTTCGCGATCCCGTAGGCCGCGTCGCGGTGCATCGAGATGACCTCGAGGAACGCGTCGCGGTTCGGCGGGTAGAGAGCGAACGGCCCCATCTCGGACGCGATCTTCGAGGACGTCAGGTACGCCTGCCCGTGCATGAGGCTCGTGACCGCAGCCGCGTAGTGGCGGCCCTCGTCGCTGTCATACGGGAGGCCGTTGAACATCAGGAGGGCGCCGAGGTTCGCGTAGCCGAGGCCGATCGGGCGGAAGTCGTGTGAGTTCCGCTCGATCGCGGGCGTCGGGTACGAGGCCTCGGAGACGAGCATCTCCTGCGCCGCGAAGACGACGTCGACGGCGTGCGCGAACTTCACGACGTCGAACCCGCCGTCTTCCTGCGCGAACTTCATGAGGTTCAGCGACGCGAGGTTGCACGCCGAGTCGTCGATGAACATGTACTCCGAGCACGGGTTCGACGCGTTGATCCGGTGCGTCGCCTTGCATGGGTTCCACTTGTTGATGAGGGTGTCGTACTGCATGCCCGGGTCGCCGCAGACCCACGCGGACTCGGCCATTTTCACGAGGAGCGACTTCGCGTCGAACGTCCCCATCGGCTCGCCGGTCGTGACGGCCTTCGTCGTGTGCGCGCCGCCCGACTCGACGGCCTTCATGAACTCGTCCGTGACGCGCACGGAGTGGTTCGCGTTCTGGAACGCGATGTTGCTGTAGACCTCGCCGTTGAACGAGCCGTCCCAGCCGGCGTCGATGAGGTCCCAGGCCTTCTTCTCCTCCTTCTCCTTGCAGAGGATGAACTCCTCGATGTCGGGGTGGTCGACGTTCAGGATCACCATTTTCGCGGCCCGGCGCGTCTTGCCGCCCGACTTGATCGCGCCCGCGAAGCTGTCGAAGCCCTTCATGAAAGAGACGGGGCCCGAGGCGATGCCGCCCGAAGAGAGGGACTCGGTCGACGAGCGCAGCGAGGAGAGGTTCGAGCCCGTGCCCGAGCCGAACTTGAAGAGCATGCCCTCGGTCTTCGCGAGGTCGAGGATCGAGGACATCGAGTCGCCGACGGAGTTGATGAAACACGCGGAGGCCTGCGGCTTCGGCTCGACGCCGACGTTGAACCACACGGGCGAGTTGAAGCTCGCGGCCTGGTTCACGAGGATGTGCGTGAGCTCGTCGGAGAAGGCGTCGCGGTCGGCGGCCGTCCGGAAGTAGCCGCCCTTGACGCCGAAGCCCGTGATCGTCTCGACGACGCGGCCGATGAGCTGACGGACCGAGCGCTCGCGCTGCGGCGTGCCCGGCTTCCCGGAGAAGTACTTCTGCGCGACGATGTTCGTCGCCGTCATCGACCACGACTTCGGGACCTCGACGTCCTTCTGCTCGAAGAAGACCTCGCCCTTCTCGTTCGTGATCGCTGCCGTGCGGAGCTCCCACTCGATCGCGTCGTAGGGGGCCGTCACGCCGTCCGTGTAGAGGCGCCGGAAGGTGAGCCCGCCTGCCCTCGTCCGGGAAGCGGTCGTTCCCGCCGGTTCCGCCTTCGCTCCGGCCTTCGTCTCGCGCGTGTTCATGTCGCTCATGGACGGAAACGCCTCCCTCTCACTTTCTGATGACGTGAGCGGTTTGTCCTGTTTTTGCCGCCACCCGGCGGCACCTCTGGCCTTTCGTCTGACCGGGAAGACGATTGTTCGTGATCGCCGGATCGCTGTCAGGTCTGTCGGACAAGGTAGTGCCGCTGAGATCGAATTTCAAGGGAAAAACGCAAGGGATAGTGTTTTTACACGAAGCGGCCACTAGATGGTGGGGTTTTTCACCGCCATGGGAATTTCGCAACCCCCCTGTTCCGTTTGACTTCCGCGGGCGTTCGCGGCCATATTCCACAGGCGGCGCGCGCGCCGATGGAGGTTCGTTCAATGTCCAGCGCTTCCGAGACCGCCACGCAGGTCACGTCCCCTTCCGTCTTCGTCCTCAGCGTGACGGATCGAGCCGTTTCGAAGGTGAAGGAGTTCGCTTCGAAGATGCCCGACGCCGCGAACAAGCCGCTGCGCGTCTTCATCCAGGGCGGCGGGTGCTCCGGCTTCCAATACGGCTTCACGTTCGACGACAAGCGGCCGACGGACCACGTCCTCGCCGTGAAGGACATCGAGGTCGTCGTCGACCCGGCGAGCGCACTCAAGCTCCACGGCGCGACCGTGGACTTCGTCGAGGACATGCGCGGCGCGGGCTTCGCGGTCGAGAACCCGAACGCGACCGGCGGAAGCTGCGGCTGCGGCAAGTCGTTCAGCTGACGACGAACCGCTCCATCCTGAAGATCGTCTTCCTGACGGTCTTCATCGACCTTCTCGGCTTCGGGATCGTGATCCCGCTGTTGCCGCTCTACGCCGAGAAGTACCACCCGTCCGCACTCGCGTTCGGGCTCCTGATGTCGAGCTACTCGGCGATGCAGTTCGTCTTCGGCCCGCTCCTCGGCCGCCTCTCGGACCGGTACGGGCGGCGCCCCGTGATCATCTTCTCCCTCCTCGGCACGGTCGTCGGCTACCTTCTTTTCGCGTTCGCGCGCTCGCTCCCGATGCTCTTCGTCGCGCGCCTGCTCCCGGGCGCGACCGGCGGGAACATCGGGACCGCGCAGGCCGTCATTGCGGACTCCACGGCGCCCTCCGAGCGCACGCGCGGCATGGCCATGGTCGGGATCGCGTTCGGCCTCGGCTTCATCTTCGGCCCCGCGATCGGCGGCTTCTCCGTCCGCCTCGGCGAGTCCGCGCCGGGCCTCTTCGCGGCGGCGCTCTCGGGCATCGCGTGCCTCTGGGCGTTCTTCCGCCTCCCCGAGACGCGGCCCGGCGGGGCGGTCGCACCGTCCGTCCCGCTCTTCTCGACGGGCTCGCTCCTCAAGGCGTTCCGGCGCCCGGAGATCGGCGCCCTGATGCTCCTCTCCTTCGTGACGACGACCGCGTTCGCGAACTTCGAGTCCACGTTCGCGCAGTTCCTGTCGCTCCGGCTCGAGGTGGGGCCGTCCACGGTCGCGTGGTTCTTCGTCTTCGTCGGCGTCTGCTCGGTCGTCGTCCAGGGCGGCGTCGTCCGCCGCCTCGCGCCACGCTTCGGCGAGGCGCGCCTCGTGATGGCGGGCTGCGTCCTCCTGATCGCGGGCTTTCTCGCGCTGCGGTTCGGGACGACCGCCCCCCGTCTCCTCGCGGCGATCGCCGTCATCGCGCTCGGCATCGGGATCACGACGCCCACGCTGTCGTCGCTCGTTTCGCGCCGCACGGCGGCGACCGAGCAGGGCGAGATCCTCGGGGCCTACCAGTCCATGGCGTCGCTCGGGCGCGTGTTCGGCCCGTTCGCCGGCGAGAACCTCTACCTGCGCGTCGGCCCCGACGCCCCGCACTGGGCCGCGGCCGCGCTGCAGGGCGGCGCGCTCGTCCTTTCCGCCGCCGGCCTCCTGAAGGACAATAATGAAGCCGCGCCGCCGCGCGCGGAGGAGTCCACCCCATGACGCCGCAAGTGCCAACCGCCCACCAGCTTTCCCGCGACTGTCCCGCGATCCGGATCCCGTCGGGCGAGCCCGTCATGCTCAAGGCCGGCACGGACGTCTTCCTGACGCAGTCGCTCGGCGGGACGCTGACCGTGCAGGCGCCCGCGCTCGGCGGGCTCTTCCGCATCGCCGGGGAGAACGGAGACGCTCTCGGCATCACCGAGCACGCAGAAGACGACGTCGCACCGGCGGTTCCGGCGGGCCCCGTCCGCGAGGACGCGGTGTGGGACTCCCTCCGGACCGTCTACGACCCCGAGATCCCCGTGAACATCGTGGACCTCGGCCTCGTCTACGACCTGCGCGTCCTCGCCGCGGAAAAGGGCGGCTCGCGCGTCGAGGTGAAGATGACCCTGACCGCGCCGGGCTGCGGGATGGGCCCGGCGATCGCCGCCGACGCGCGGTCCCGCATCGCGCGCGTGCCGGGCGTTCAGGAAGCCGAGGTCCAGCTCGTGTGGGACCCCCCGTGGAGCGCGGAGATGATGACGCCCGAGGGGAAGCGGATCCTCGGAATCGCCTGACGCGTTACTGCAGGGGCACGCGCCCGGCGAAGCCTTCCTCGTACCCGTGGAAGAACTCGAGGGACTCCTCGGGCCATTTCCAGCAGTAGTAGCCGGCGCCCGAGTCGAAGTCGACGAGCCACGGGCCCTTGACCTCGATCCCGAGGGCCTCGACCTCCTCGCGCCAGCCGTTCAGGATCCCCTCGACGGCCCGCTCCGTATGCATGCGGGTGGTTTCGGCGTCTTCCTCCGACACGGCCGCGAGGCCGCCGAGCGCCTCGAGCGCGCGCCGCGTCTTTTCGCGCACGGCCGGGAGGAGGGCGCGCGCCTCGTCGAACGTGAAGGTCTTGCGGGGGGGCTCGGCCACGCCCCGAGGATAGCAAGGGGGGCGGCCTATGATCCCGCCGTGAATCCGCTCGCGAAGGACGCCCGCGCCGCCGACGAGGCCGCCGCCCTGCTCCGGCGGACGCTGCACGCGCGGCCCGAGACCGCCTTCGAGGAGGTCGAGACCGCGCGTCTCGCGGCGGACCGGATGCGCGCGCGCGGCTTCGCGGTGCGCACCGGACTCGGGAAGACCGGCGTCGCTGCCGTCCTCGACACGGGGCGGCCCGGAAAGACCGTCCTCCTGCGCGCCGATCTCGACGCGCTGCCCGTCGTGGAACGGACGGGGCTGCCGTTCGCGTCGCGGAACGGGCGGATGCACGCGTGCGGTCACGACGGACACGTCGCCGCGCTGGACGAGGCGGCCGACCTCCTGCTCCTCGATCCGCCCGCTCGGGGCCGCGTCGTTTTCGCGTTCCAGCCGGCCGAGGAGGGCTCGGGCGGCGCCGCGGCGATGATCGCCGACGGCGTTCTCGACGACCCGCGGCCCGACGCCGTCTTCGGCATCCACCTGTGGACCTCTCTTCCGCTCGGCGTCATCGGCGTCGCCCCGGGTCCGATGATGGCCGCCGTCGACGAGTTCCGGATCGACGTCACGAGCCCCGGCGGCCACGCGGCGTCTCCGCACGAGACGTGTGACGCCGTCGTCGCCGCCGCCCAGGTCGTCACGGCGCTCCAGACCGTCGTGGCACGCCGCCTGTCGCCGCTCCAGCCCGCCGTCGTCTCCGTCACGTCCGTGCACGGCGGGTCCGCGTTCAACATTCTCCCGGAGTCCGTGACGCTGACGGGGACCTGTCGCTCCTTCGACCGCGACGTGCGCGACCGGCTCGGAGCGCTCGTCCCGGAGATCGCCGCCCACGCCGCCGCCACCGCGGGCTGCGCGGCGAACACGGTCATCCGCAGGCTCTCGCCCGCGCTCGTGAACGACCCCGCGGAGGCGGAGCGCGCGCGGCGCGCCGTTTCTGCCGTCCTCGGCGAAGGCCACGTGACGGGAGAAAGCCGGACGATGGGCGGGGAGGACTTCTCCGAGTTTCTCCAGCGCGTCCCGGGCGCCTTCGCGTTCGTCGGCGCCGCGCGGACCGACGGCCCGCGCGGTCCGCACCACGCCCCGGACTTCGACTTCGACGAGCGCGCCCTTCCGCACGCGGCCCGCCTCCTCGCCGCGTACGCCCGCGACGTCCTCTCGGCCTGACCCGCGTGGTCCTCGCCCTCGTCCTCTACGGCGTCGCCGTCCTTCTCGTCGGCGTCCTCTCGGCGCGGGCGGCCTCGCGCTCGACGGACGCGTTCCTCGTCGCGGACCGCGGGCTCGGCGCATTCCGCGCGGGCGTGGCGCTCTCC
The DNA here is from genome assembly GCA_963798215.1 of uncultured Acidobacteriota bacterium. Lineage (GTDB taxonomy): Bacteria > Acidobacteriota > Thermoanaerobaculia > UBA5066 > UBA5066 > Fen-183. Next base: position 222,786 of record CAWCSP010000005.1, on the reverse strand, counting down.
TCGACGGTCATCGGGGGGTCGACGACGCTCGTCCTCGCCGCTCTCGTCGCCGCGAAGGGCCTGCCCGCGCTCTGGCTCGACCTCGCGGGCGCGCTCGGCCTCGTCGCGCTCGGCGCCTTTCTCGCGCCGCGGGTGCGGGCGACGGGCGCGACGACGATCGCCGAGGTCATCGGGCGGACGTACGGCCCGGGCGTCAGGCGCATCGCCGCGGCGCTCGTCGTCTGCGCCGAGATCGTGTGGTTCGCGCTCCTGACCGAGGCGACGCAGACCGTCGTCGTCGCGACGACGACGTGGAATCCCGACCGCGTCCTCGTCGCGACGGCGGCGCTGTTCGTCGCGTACACCGCGCTTGGCGGCCAGAGGGCCGTCGTCGGGACGGACTTCCTGCAGTTCGCGCTCATGGTGGGCGGCCTCCTCGTCGTCGCGCTGCCGCTCGCGCTCGCCGAGCTCGCGCGGACGCCGCCGCCGGCGCGTCTCCTCGCGTTCCCGACCGGCGCCGCCCTCGGATGGGGGGACGTCTTGGCGCTCCTCGTCCTCGTCGGCCTGCCGCACGCCGTCGGGAGTGACGTGTGGGCGAAGGTGCTCTCGGCCCGTGACGAGTCGGCGGCCCGGCACGCCGCGTTCGGCGCGGCCTTCGCGAAGCTCGCATTCGGCCTCGCGACCTGCTCGATCGCTCTCGCGGGCGTCGCCCTCGGCGTCGGCGGCGCCCCGGCGGAGCTCTTCCCGCGTGCCGTGTTCGCGCTCGCGGGACACGCGCTCGCGCCGTTCCTCCTCGTCGCGCTCGTCGCGACGATGCAGTCGTCGGCGGACTCCGTCCTCCTGTCGGCCGCCGCGGCGACCACGCACGACCTCGTCCCGCGCGCCGGCGTGCGTTTCGCCCGCGGCGCGGTCGTCGCGTATGGAGCGGCCGGGCTCCTCGTGGCGCTCGTCCTCCGCGATCTCGTCGAGACGTTCCGGCTGGGCTACACGCTCTTCGCGTCGGGCCTCATCCTCCCGACGCTCGCGGCGTTCGTCCCCGGCGTCCGCGTGGACCGGAGGTTCGCAGGCGCGGCGATGGTGCTCGGCGGGGTCGCGGCGATGCTCGAGCGCTTCCTCCACGTCGCCGGCGTCGACCCCGTCCTCGCCGGGACGGGCGTCAACGCGATCGTCCTCGCCTGCGGCGTGCGCCGGGGGCCTAGGCCAGCCCCGTGACGCGGAGCGCCGCCGCGACGACCGCGCGCCGCGGCGCGTCGGGTCCGGGAGGCTCGGCGCCGTGGCCGTTGCGCGAGGCGACGAGCGCCCCGTCCATGAGGACGAGGACGAAGCGGGCGGCCTCGTCGGGCCCGTACGCGCCCTTCACGCCGACGTCCGCGATCGTCTTCGAGAGGAGCCTCGCGCGCGGGTCGTCCAGCGGCTCGTGCGCGCCTCCGCCGGGGAGCGCCGGCCCGGCAAGCCGGTGGAGAAGGCTCAGCCTCGGGAGCGCGGGCCGCGACCAGGCGAAGGCCCAGAGCGACTCGACGACCGCCGTGAGCCGCTCGACAGGGGAATCGAGGCGCGCCGACTCGGTAATCTCACCCGCCACGGCCGCGTCGAGCACGGCCCGATAGAGGTGTTCCTTGTTTCCGAAATGGTAATGGAGCGTTGCGACGTTTACGCCGGCGCGGGCCGCGACCTGACGGGTCGTCGCCCCGACAAACCCTGATGCCGCAAAGGTTTCCTCGGCTGCTTTGAGGATTTCACGGCGCGTTTCGGCCGGGTTTCCGCCCCTGGGACGGCCCACGCTTCGCTTCTTCATGGCGTCAATCCGTCCCTCCGGTGAATTCGGATTCTAAATAACCGGAGGATTGGTCAGCAAACCGCCGAGCCCCTGCGCCACCGGCACGGGTGTTAGCGTCCGTCACGGGTGAACGCGCAAAAAGACGTCCCGTTCCGCGTCCGGTCGGCCCGCGCCGGCGAGTGGCCGAGAACCGGCCCGGACGCCTCCCTTCTCGCGACGGACCCCGACGGCGCGCTCGTGGCGGTCTCGGAAGACGGCCGGATCCTCGGACGCGCGGCCGCGGCCGTACGCGAGGACGCGCTCCTCCTCGCACGCCTCGAGGTCGACGCCCCACATCGCGGCAGGGGCGTCGGCAGGGCCCTTCTCGAGGCGGTTCGCGCGTACGGCGCGGCGCGGCGCGCCCGCGACCTCGAAGCGCTCGCGCCGTCCGGCCCGGAAGGGGTCGCGTTCCTTCTCCGCGCCGGGCTCTCGCTCCGCACGCTCGTCCTCTCGTTCGCCGGCGTCCCCGCCGCCCGCGCCGGCGGGACGGGCCTCCTCGAGCCCGTCGGCTTCGGCGCGCCGCTCTCCGGCTGGGTCGCGGACCTCGACCGCGAGACGCGCGGCTTCGCGCGCCCCGCCGAATGGGAGCGCGCCGTCGCGAAGGGTGAGGTCCTCGCGCTCCGCCGCCGCGGCCGGCCCGACGCCGTCGGCGCCCTCCGGTCCTCCGGTGCGACGGCGTGGATCGGGCCCGCCGCCGGCCGCAGCCCCGAGGCCGCCGCTCAGCTCTTCCTCGCGCTGGCCGCGCGGGCGGCCGCGGGCGGCGCGTCGCGCCTCGTCGTCCGCGTCCCCGCGGAGGCCGCGCCGCTCCTCGAGGCCGCGCGGCGCGCGGGTCTCGCGGCCAAAGACGAGATCCCGCTCCTCGCGCTCAGGCGACGCGGGGATTTCCGGCGCCTCGCGGGGGCGCCGGGGCCTCTTTTTTGAGGTGAGGGCGCCGTGACGGGCGACACTTCCGGGTGCGGGCCGCGATCTTCGCGGCCCTTTCGCGTCGAATCCGAGTCAAAATCTCAGCGAGAGGAACCGACCGCATGCGCCTGCCCTTCCGATTCGCCCTCGTCGCCGCTTTCCTGACGCCCGCCGCCCTTTTCGCGGACACGCCCTCCGCGACACAGTGGATCGTGACGTCCGCGAAGGCCACCGGGAAGAACGGCGAGAACTACGTGTCGTCCCTCCGGCTCGTGAACCCGAATGCGGTCGCGGCGCCCGTCGACCTCACCTTCCTTCGCTTCAGCGCCGACGGATCCGGCGACAACGGCACGAACCCCGCGAAGGTCAGCGTCACGGTGAACGCGCACGCGACGCTCGCGATCGACGACCTCCTCGATTCGTTCGGCGTGACGGGCTCCGGCGGCATCCTCGTCCAGTCGACGGGAGTCGTGCCCGTGTCCGTCTGGGCTCTCTCACAGACGCTCGTCACGAACGCGAAGAGCTCGACCGGCGTCTCCGGGACGTACGGGTTCGCGATCCCCGCGCAGAACACCGACCAGCTCGCCGCCTCCGGCGAGACGGCCTACATCCCGTACGTGTCCGCGTCCGCGAGCTCGACGAGCGGCTACCGGACGAACGTCTTCCTCCTGTCGGCGAACACGTCCGGGAACACCGTCGTGACCGTCGCGCTCGTCAAGGGCGACGGGACGGTCCTGGGGTCGCGCGACATCACGCTCGCGAGGCTCGCCCAGACGCAGATCAACGACATCGCGAGCGCGTTCGGCTACACGCCGGGCGGGAGCGGCGTCGACACGACGCTGACCGCGACGGTCACGGTCAAGAGCGGCGGCCCCGTCGCGACCGGCGCCTCGGTCATCGACAACGCGATCGCGTCGATCAGCTATTCGCCGCCCGTGAAGGTGGCGATCGCGAACAACGGCGCGTACGGCGTCCTCCTGAACGACGGCGGGTACGACTTCTCGGGCCGGATCGACCTCCTGAACGGAAACGGCGACTACATCTCCATGTCGATCGTCGTTCCGAATTGTGGTCCCCCTCCGAACAACAGTTATGTCTTCCCGTTCCAGGCGGTCGGTGGCTCGGGCGGCAACACGAGCTTCGTGGCAAACACCGACGGGACGATCTCGTTCGCGGGGGCACAGGCGGACGCGACGTTCAACGGCACGATTTTCTCGAATGTCGACGGCTCCGTCTCCGGCACGGTCAATTACACGCGCGCCTCGGACCCCACGAACGGAGCCCCGTGCCCCGGCCTGAGCATCCCGGCCCCGTACACGTTCACCGGAACGAAGGCGTTCCCCCTACAACCGTGACCCGACTCGCCCTTCGCGCTGCCGCGGCCCTCGCCGCGGCGGCCCTCGCCGCCGGCCCCCTCCACGCGGCCGACCTCTACGGCAAGCCGCTCAGGGGCCTCACGGCCGTCAGCGTCGCGGCCGTCGTCGCCGCGCCGGGGAAGTACGCCGAAAAGAGCATCCGCGTCGAGGGGAAGAACGCGGGCGGCGCGGGGAAGCCGGCCCTGAAGGAGGGCGATTCCGTCCTCCCGATCGTGACGGACGGTTCGTACGCGCTGCCCGCGGATCTCGCCGGAGGGACGCTCGCGGCCGAGGGCCGGGTTGAGGCGCGCGACGGGCGCGCCGTCTTCGTGGCGACCGGGGTCGAAGTCCGGCGCTAGACTTCCGGCCGTGAAACGTGCGCTTCTGTCCCTCGCGGTCCTCGCCCTGCTCGCGTCCGCCGCGTCCTGCCGCCGCGTCGAGGAGACGCGCTCCCTCAACTTCGACCCCGAGACGACGGCTGGCGCGCTCGGCCCGGGCTGGGACGGCTTCGAGAAGACGGACTCCGGCGACACATTCGTCTGGGCCCACGGCAAGGAAGCGCGCCTCGTCGTCCGGAGCCGGGCCGACGGGGATCGCCTCGTGCGTTTCCGCTGCTGGCCGTTCGGCTTCCCGGGAGGGCCCGGGCAGACGCTCACGTTCTACGTGAACGACCGGAAAATCGAGACCGTGACGCTCGGCGCCGAACCGCGCGTCTACGGCATGCCGACGCCGCGCGATGCGTGGAAGCGCGGCGTCAACGAGCTGAAGTTCGTCTTCGCGTACGCCGAGTCCCCGAAGGACCGCGTCCCCGGCGCCACCGACGAGCGCACGCTCTCGGCGGCCTTCGACTGGCTCGAGATCCTCCCGCCCGTCCCCGCCCGGAGGTGACTCAGCGCTCCTCGGCGGACGGGACGTCCGGGTAGGCCCCGAGCAGGGCGTCGAAGACGCGCCGGAGGATGTCTCCACCCGCGGGCGGGACCTCCCGGAAAACGAATGTTTCATTCTTCGTCGAGAGACGCCACTCCGTGCAGGGCGCTCCCGCCGCGCCGCGGCATCGGATCGCGTGCCCCGTCAGGCGGCGGGCAGGCAGGACGAGGTTCTTCCCGGGGTTTGCGCGGTCCGTCCATCGCACGAGGTCGTCCTTCAGCTCGAGGACGCCCGGGTCCCACCGGCTCCGGAACACCACGAGGCCGGCGTTGCGGCGCGCCAGGCCCTCCCAGCGGAACGGAGCGGGTGTTTCGGGCGGCGTTTCCTGCGCGGCCGTGCGGGGTGCGGCGAAGGCGAGCAGGGTGACGAGCGCGAGAACCGGCGGACGCGCAAGGCGCATCCGGGAATTGTAGACGCCGGGTTTCCCGTTATCCTGAATCGATGAAGTGCTCCCTCGCGATGCTCGTTCTCGCCGCCCTCGCGGCGCAGGGCGCCGCCGCGCAGCAACCCGACCCCCTGACGACGCGGCTGAAGCGTTACACCGAGACGCCCATCGCCACGTTCCAGGGCGCCGAGTGTGTCTCGATCCAGGCGCCCAGGGCCGTCGTCTGGCGCCTCCTGGTGGGGCCCGAGACCGTGAGCACCTGGCTGCTGGCGGGCGTGCCGGACATCGCGCCCCGGCGCGCGTCGTACGCGAAGGGGCCGACCGCGTCGAAAGGCGACGTCCTCTCGATCGACGCGACGACCGCCGACGGGCCCCGGCGGATCGACCTCAGCGTGATCGCGCTCCAGCCGGGAGAGGTTCTTGCCTTTCTCCTGAAGTCGGACGACGCGGACCTCCTCGACGCGAAGGTCGAACGGCTGACGCTCTCGTTCTTCGTCGACGGGCGTCCGGACGGGACGACGGACCTGACGTTGGCCTCGCACTTCGACGCGGACTCGCCGCTCTCGGCTCTCCTGTCGCCGACATACGCGTCGCGCCGCCGTGCGCGGCGACTCGAGGCCCTCAACCTCTTCAAGGCAATCGCCGAGACCGCGGCAAGCCTCCCGTACCCGCCGTTGCACGACGTCCCGACCTCGCCGCAGCCGGCGCCGGCTCCCCGCCGGAAGAAATGAAAAGGGGGCGCCGAAGCGCCCCCGATTCCCGCGGCAGCCGAAGCCCTAGAGGATGACGCCCTTGATCGGGACCTTGACCTCGGCCTTCGCCTTGTCACTCGTCCGGATCGTGAGGTCGCCCGCGAAGACGCCCTTCTTGATCTTCTGGTCCACCGTGAGGACGACCTGAACGCGCGACTTGTCGACCGGCACGACCTCGGCCGTGATTCCGGAGACGCTCGTCTCGGCCTTCGTGACGGAGAAGTTCTCGACGGCCGCGTTGTTGTTCACGAGCATCACGTTGCGCTTCTGGGGATCGCCCTTCGGGTCGAAGTTTCCGAAGTTGATCGACAGGGGCGTCACGGACACCGTCGGCTTGATGAAGCCGGTGACCTGAAGGTCGAGTTCGGGCTGCTTCTTGACGCCGGTCGCGACCTTCACGGTGCCGCCGAGCAGTCCTTCGGGCGCGTCGGGGGCCGTCGTGACCGTGACCTTCCACTGGTTCGGGCCGTGGTCCTTCAGGAGCTCCTTCTCGGGCACGGGCGCGAGCGAGACGTGCAGGAACGAGTTCGGGGCCTCCGCCTTCGTCGGCTTGAAGTCCGGCTCGTCGGAGACGAGGACCACGTCCGCGGACGACGCCTCGCCCGAGAGCGCCGTGATCCGGAAAAAGCCGTACGGAAGCGCGTCGACGAACGGCTTGACGATGGCCGACAGGAAGAGCGTCTTCTGCGGCACCGTCGGGTCGTCCGTGATGAGGAGCGCGGTCTTCGAGATCGGACCCGAGAAGTTCTTCGTGTCGACGGTGAGGGTCACCTTCCCCTCGCCGCCGGGCTTGATGACCTTGTCGAACTCGGGGACCGTGCAGCCGCAGGACGGCTTGACGTCCGTGATGTGGAGGTCGGCGTTGCCCGTGTTCCTGAGGACGAACACGTGCTTGATCGGCTCGCCTTTCGCAACCTGGCCGACGTCCTTCTTGTCCTCGGCGATCACGAGCTTGGGACTCGCCGGATCCGCGGCTTTCGCCTGGGCGGCGAGTGGGGACGGCAGGATCGCGAGCGCGAGCGCGGCCACCGCGAGCGCGGAGCCGATTCCGGGGTGACGGGAAGAGATCATGTCCGGGAGCCTCCTTCGGAAACGGGGGCGGCGGCGCCGGACCCCCTGAAAAACTCGAAATTCGAACCCCGCGAGTATACGTGGGACGCGCGGGGCAGACCGACGGACCGCGCCAGCCAGGCGCCGATTGACGGCACGGAGGCCGTCTAGCAAACTGCGCGCCCGGTGCCCGCTGCCCCTCGCAAGTTCCATCTCGTCGCCGTCGGCGGGACCGCGATGACGCCCCTGGCCGCCCTCCTTCTCGCCCGCGGCGAGCGCGTGACGGGCTCCGACGGCCCCCTCTACCCCCCCATGTCCGACCGCCTCGCCGCCCTCGGCATCGAGGTTCTGCCTGCGTACGCCGCGGAAAACGTCGCCGGCGACGTCACCGAGGTCGTCGCGGGCAACCTCGCGCGCAAGGACAACGCCGAGATTCTCGAGGCCCTGCGCAGGGGCCTCCGCGTGCGGTCGATGCCCGAGACGCTGCACGACGAGATCCTGGCGGGCCGGCATCCCGTCGTCGTCGCCGGGACGCACGGCAAGACGACGACGACCGCGCTCCTCGCGTGGCTCCTTGCCGCGGCGGGCCGGGACCCGGGCTACCTCGTCGGCGGCGAGCCCGCGAACTTCCCGGGCCCGGCGGCGCTCGGCGGCGGGGCGCCGTTCGTCGTCGAGGGCGACGAGTACTCGACCTCCTACGCGGACCAGGGGCCGAAGTTCCTCCACTACGCGCCGCGGACGTTCGTCCTGACGTCGGTCGAGTTCGACCACGCGGACCTCTACGCCGACCTCGCCGCCGTGAAGGCCGCGTTCCGGGCCGGCGTCGCGCTCGTGCCCGACGGCGGGTCGATCGTCGCGAACGGCGACGACGCGGACGTCCGCGAGGTCCTCGGCGGTGCGCGCGCCCGCGTCCTCCTCTACGGCGTCGCGCCGCGCCCCGCCGGCGCGCCCGACGTCGACCTCCTTGCCACGGAGGTGGCGGAGGGCGAGGGCGGCACCCGCTTCACCGTGCACCGCTCCGGCAAAGAGCCGTACTCCGTCCTCTCGCCGCTCGCGGGCCGCCACAACGTCTCGAATGCGCTGGCGGCGTTCGGCGTCGCGCTCGGCTTCGGCCTCAAGCCGGACCAGCTCGCGGGCGGCCTCGCCTCCTTCCGCGGCGTGAGGCGCCGCCTGGAGGTCCTGGGGACCGAGGGAGGCGTGACCGTCGTGGATGACTTCGCGCACCACCCGACCGCCGTCGCGACGACGGTCGCGGGCGCGAAGCGGCGCTTCCCGGGCCGCCGCGTCTGGGCCGCGTTCGAGCCGCGCTCGATGACGGCCGGCCGCGCGGACTTCTTCGAGGCCTACGCCCGCGCGCTCGCGGAGGCGGACGCGGTCGCGCTCGCGGCGCCGTACCACGCGGTGCGCCTCGCGCAGCCGGGCGGCCCCGGCGCCCTCGACGCCGGCGCGCTCGTCGCGCGCCTGCGCTCCGCCGGCAAGCCCGCGCTCACGGCGGCGACGCCGGACGCGCTCGTCGACGCGCTCGTCGGGGAGCTCGCGGGGGGCGACGTCGTCCTCTCGATGTCGTCCGGTTCGTTCGGCGACTTCCCGCGCAAGCTCCTCGCCGCGCTCGGGGAGAAAGGCCCGTCAGCCGGGCCTCGTTGAACCCGTCTCCCACTCGTCCGGGTCGAGCGTTCCCTCGAAGACGACGCGCGCGTCGCCCGCGAGCGTGACCTCCCGGGCGACTTCGCCCTCGAACCGGAAGCCGACCGTGAGCGTCTCGCCCGAGCGCGTCTCGAGGGCAACCGGGGCGCGCGCGCGGCCGAGCGCGCAGGCCGTCACGGCCGACGCGACGACGCCCGAGCCGCACGCGAGGGTCTCGGCCTCGACGCCGCGCTCCCACGTCCGCGTGCGGAGGCGCGAGGGCCCGAGGACCTCGACGACGTTCGCGTTCGCGCCCTCGCGCATCTCGGGGTGGCGGCGGAGCGCGGGCCCGAAGTGCGCGAGGTCGAGCGTCGCGACGTCGACGCCGGCCGCGACGAATGCGACGACGTGGGGGACGCCCACCGCGATCGCGTACGCCTCGCGTTCGAGCGTTCCCGAAGCGTCGAGGGACGGCACGGCGCGCCCGACGGCGACGGGCTCCGGGAGCGCGAGCGTGACGTGCGCGCCCTCGACGCGCGCGCCGACGTCGCCCCACCCGGTCTTCACGACGAGGGTCTCCGGCGCGAGCCCCCCGAGGACCGCAAAGCGCGCCGCGCATCGCGTCCCGTTCCCGCAGAAGCGGCCCACGGACCCGTCCGCGTTCCGGTAGTCGGCCGTGACGCGGCCCGGGCCGTCGCGCTGCACGAAGAGGACGCCGTCAGCGCCCACGCCCGTGCCGCGGCGGCAGAGCCGCCGGATCGCCACGATCTCCGCCGCTCCGACGTCGCCCGCGCGTTGCCAGACGAGAAAATCGTTCCCGGCCCCGCTCATCTTCGTGAAGCTCAGTGGAAGCGAGCCGAGAGCGGACCCGCTCACTTCGCCGTTCCCATCGGGCTCTCGTTGCCCGATTTGTCGACGGCCGTGACCCCGTACGCGCGGCCCGAGGCCCCCGCGTCGAAGAAGATCGGGTCTTTGAGGTTGTCCGCGATCCGCGCGCGTGTCCCGCCGTCCAGCCGATAGACCCGGTAGAAGGCGAGGTCCGGGGCGAGCGACGGGTTCCAGACGAGCCGCGTCCCGCCCGACTCGACGAGGGCGAGAAGGCCCTCGGGCGCAGGGGGCGGGAAGACGTCCTTCGTCGACACGGCGACCTGGTCCGCCGCCGGGCCGAGGATGAGCGGGACGTCCGCGACCGGCGCCGCCCGGACGGTATAGACGTAGGACCGGTCCGGGCGGACGTTCTCGTCCACGTACGTGGTCACGCCGATCGCGACGCCGAGCGGCTTGTCGTCGAACTCCTCGTCGGACGCCTCGCGCCGGTAAATCGCGTAGCCCGCGACGACCGCGGGCGCCGCGCCGTCGAGCATCGCAGCCGGAGGGAGCCAGTCGAGACAGACGCGGCGCTCCTCGACGGTCGCGACGACCCCGAGGGGCCGGTCCGGCGGCACGCGCGGGACGATCGAGACGATCTCGGACGGCTCCGAGACGCGCTTCTTGTCCCGCGTCGCGGTGACCATGTACCGGAGCATCACGTGCCCGAGCCTCTTCTCGCGGTAGAGCGGGATCAGGGGGTCCCGGTAGACGACGTCCGGGCCGGAGGTCTCCTCGTCGAGGTCCGCCGGCGTGAGCACGGCGACGGTCTCGGCGCGCGCCTTGAACGTCTTCTCCTCGCGCCCGCGCGCCGCGGCATCGGCCGGCGGCGGCGGGACGCGCTGCCCTTCGCGCGCGCCCGCGATCTCGCGCATCACGGTGACCTTCGTGAGGTTCGTGAGCGTCGCTCCGCCGTTCGTGAGCGTCGGGTACGGGAAGCGCAGGACGATGTCGGAGCCCTCCTGACTGATCCGCACGGGGTCGACGCGCGCCGGAAGGACGAGGAGCGGCGCGACGGGCGGGAGCTTGCGGCCACAGCCGGAGAGAGCGAGGACCGAAAAAAGAGAAAAGAAGATTTCTTTGAAAGGGGGTTGGAGCCGGGGCTCGCGCGGCGCGCGTCGACGGGCACGCTCCGGCGCGTGGCAGGCCCCGCCTGGCGCGGCTCCCTTCCTAACCATTCGAAGAAATCTCTTTCCTCATTCTTCTCTTCCGTCTCGTTCGCCGCCTACAGCACGAAGCGCGAGAGGTCGCGGTCGCGGACGAGGCCCTGGAGCGCGCGGTCGACGTACGCCTTGTCGACGACGACGCGCGCCCCGGCGGCATCGGGGCCCGCGAACGAGATCTCCTCGAGGACCGTCTCGAGGATCGTGTGGAGGCGGCGCGCTCCGATGTTCTCGAGGTTACGGTTCACCTCCGCGGCGGCGCGGGCGATCTCGCGCAGGCCGTCGTCGGCGAATTCAAGCGCGATCCCGTCCGCGCCGAGGAGCGCGGCGGACTGCTTCGGCAGCGCGTGCTCGGGCTCCGTGAGGATCCGGAGGAAGTCCTCCTCGGAGAGCGCATCGAGCGCGACGCGGATCGGGAAGCGGCCCTGCAGTTCCGGGATGAGGTCGGAGGGCTTCGCGACGTGGAACGCCCCCGCCGCCACGAAGAGGACGTGGTCCGTCCTCACCATCCCGTGCTTCGTCTTGACGGTCGTCCCCTCGACGAGTGGAAGGAGATCCCGCTGGACGCCCTCGCGAGAGACGTCGGGCCCGCCGCGCGCGCCCTCGCGCCCGGCGATTTTGTCGATCTCGTCGAGAAACACGATGCCCGTCTCCTCGGCTCTGCGGATCGCCTCCTGCGGGAGCGTCGCCTCGTCCGTGAGCGCGTCCGCCTCGCGCTCGAGGAGGAGCGGCCGCGCCTCGGACACGGGCAGGCGGACCTTCTTCTTCTTCGCGCCGCCGAAGAGGCCGGGGAGCATCCCGGGGATGTCGATCCCCATCTCTTCCATGCCCTGCGGGCCCATGACGGAGATCTGCGGCGTCCGGTCGTCCGCGATCTCGAGCTCGATCTCCCGCGCCTCGTGCTTCCCCTCGCGCAGGTCCCGGCGGACGCGGTCCCGCCCGTCCGCGAGGACGGCCCTCCCGGTGGCGTCCGTCGCGAGGGCGCTCACGAGCAGGTCCACGAGCCGCTCCTCGGCCGCCGCCGCCGCCCGGTCCGCGACGCGTGCGCGACGCTCCTCCTTCACGAGGCGGATCGCGGCGTCCACGAGGTCGCGCGCGATCGAGTCGACGTCCCTCCCGACGTAGCCGACTTCCGTGAACTTCGAGGCCTCGACCTTCACGAACGGGGCGTCCACGAGGCGCGCGAGGCGCCGCGCGATCTCCGTCTTGCCGACGCCCGTCGGCCCGATCATGAGGATGTTCTTCGGCGTCGTGTCGCGCGCGAGGTCCGCCGGGAGGCGCTGGCGGCGCCAGCGGTCGCGCAGCGCGATCGCGACGGAGCGCTTCGCCTTCGCCTGGCCGACGACGTGGCGATCCAGCTCGGCCACGATCTTGCGCGGCGACAGGTCGCGCAGGGTCAAGGGTGTCATGCGGCGTCGCCCGAAGTGCAGGGGTGAGGCGCGGAGGGGTCCGGGGGACGCCGCGTAGCAGCGTCGCCCCGGGTTCAGCCCGGTTCATGATGCAGAGTTTCGACCCGGATCGTGTCGTTCGTGTAGATGTCAATCGTCGCGGCGATCGTGAGGGACTCCTTCACGATCTCGGCGGCGTCGAGCGCCGAGTGCCGGAGCAGCGCCTTCGCCGCGGCGGCCGCGTAGGGCCCGCCCGAGCCCACGGCGAGGACCCCCTCGTCGGGCGCGATGACGTCGCCCGTGCCCGACAGGAGGAGAGACGTCTTCGCGTCCGCGACGACGAGGAGCGCCTCGAGCTGCCGGAGTGTCTTCTCGGTCCGCCAGTCCGTCGCGAGCTCGACGGCCGCGCGCTCGAGCTGGCCGTGGAACTCCTCGAGTTTCTTCTCGAAGCGCGTGAAGAGCGTGACGGCGTCGGCCGTGGACCCCGCGAAGCCGGCGAGGACCTTTCCGTCGAGGAGGCGCCTCACCTTCGAGGCGCCGTGCTTCATGACGGTCGTCCCCATCGTGACCTGCCCGTCGCCGCCGAGGGCGACCGAGGACCCGCGCCTCACGCAGAGGATCGTCGTGTGGTGGAAGACCGGAGGCGCCACGCGCGGAGTCTAGCGCCGGGGCCGGGTCAGTCCCGCTCCTCCGCCTTCGGGTGGCTCTTGCGGTAGACCTCGAGGAGCCGCTCGGCATCGAGGTGCGTGTACCGCTGCGTCGTCGAGAGCGAGGCGTGCCCGAGGAGCTCCTGGATCGAGCGGAGGTCCGCGCCGGCGGCGAGGAGGTGCGTCGCGAAGGAGTGCCGGAGCGCGTGCGGCGAGGCGTGGCGCGAGACGTCCGCCCCGAGCAACGCCCGGTCGAGGATGCGCCTCACGCTGCGGTCGGTCAGCCGCCCGGCGCGCGCGTTCAGGAAGACGAAGTCCGCGTCCCTGCCGGACGGACGGAGCGCGCCCCGCTCCCTCAGCCAGGCCTTCACGGCGTCGCCGGCCGCGCGGCCGAACGGGACGATCCGCTCCTTGCGCCCCTTGCCCACCGTCCGGACCTGCCGCGCCGACAGGTCCACGTCCTCGATCCTCAGGCCCACGAGCTCCGAAACCCGCAGGCCCGTCGCGTAGAGGAGCTCGAGGAGTGCCCGGTCGCGCGCGCCGAGCGCGCCCTCGCGGCCCCGCGCCTCGACGACGGCGGCCGCCTCCGTGACGGAGAGGGTGCGCGGGAGGGCCTGCTCCTTCCGCGGCGTCGCGATCGCCTTCGCGGGGTTCGCGTCGACGCTCCCTTCGCGCTTGAGGAACGCGAAGAATGTCCGCAGCGCCGAGAGGTGCCGGCCGATGGACGCCTTCGCGAGGCCGTCCGTCCGGAGGTGGGCGATGTACGACCTCACCGCGAGCGCGTCGACGTCCCTCGCCGCGACCTTCTCGAGCGGCCGGTTCCAGAAGACCGTCGACAGGAACAGGGCGAACCGGCCGAGGTCCTTTCCGTAGGCCGCCCGCGTGTGCCGCGAGACGCCGCGCTCGTCCGCGAGGTGGCGGTCGAACGCGGCGAGCTCGTCCGCGAGGCGGCTGCGCACTATCTCTTCGCGAGCGTCCGCACCTCGGCGACGAGCGCTTTGATCTCGTCCGCCGAGAGCTTCTTCTCGAAGGAGGGCATCTTCCCGTGCCCCTTCGTGATCGAGTGGATGAGGCGCGCGTCGTCGACCTTGTCCTGCCACTTCGCGTTCGTGAAGTCCCGGGCGCCTTTCTTCTTGCCCTGTTCGGTCTGGGCCGTCCCGTCGTCCCCGTGGCATACCGAACAGTAGGTCTGGAAGTTCTCGGAACGCGCGTCGCCGGCCGCGAGCGGCGGGGCGGCGAGGAGCGCGGCGAACGCGGACGCGAAGACGGCGGCGAACAGGAACCCGGGGACGTTTTTCTTCACGGAGATCCTCCGAGGCAATTCTAGGAGCCTGCGCCTGCCGGAACGGTGACGGGCGGCACGGGAAGCGCGTCCGCCTTCCAGCGCGCGACCTCCTCGAGGGCGCGGCGCCCGATCTCGGCGCGTCGCTTCGCGCGGTCCTTCGACGGCGGGACGTCCGCGTCATCGATGAGGCCGAACGTCACGTTCATCGGGGTGAAGTCCCCGTCGCGTGGCGTCGAGACGTGCCGCGCGAGCGAGCCGAGCGCCGTCGAGAACGCGAGCGGCGCGGGCTCTCGTCCCTCGACGAGCTGCGCGAGCGTCGCGCCGACCATGAGGCCGGTCGCCGCCGACTCGAGGTAGCCCTCGACGCCCGTGAGCTGGCCCGCGAAGAAGACGTGCGGGTTTTCCCGCCAGCGGAAGAAGCGGTCGAGATGCGCCGGGCCGTTGAGGTACGTGTTGCGGTGGAGCATGCCGTACCTCACGAACTCCGCGTTCGCGAGGCCCGGCAGCGTCCGGAAGATCCGGCGCTGCTCGCCGACCTTGAGCTTCGTCTGGAAGCCGACGAGGTTGAAATGCGCCTTCGCGAGGTCGTCCTGGCGGAGCTGGACGACGGCGTACGGCTCGCGTCCGGTGCGGGGGTCGGGGAGGCCGAACGGCTTCATCGGCCCGTGGCGCAGCGTCTCGACGCCGCGCTCGGCCATCGCCTCGACCGGTAGGCAGCCCTCGAAGTAGACGGCCTTCTCGAAGTCGTGGAACGGGACCTTTTCGCCCGCGAGGAGGGCCGCGACGAACGCCTCGTACTCGGCGCGCGAGAGCGGGACGTTCAGGTAGTCGTCGCCGCCGCCCTTGCCGTAGCGCGAGAGCGCGTAGAGCTTCTCCGTGTCGAGCGACGCGGTCTCCACGATCGGCGCCATCGCGTCGTAGAAGTAGAGGTACTTCTCGCCGAGGAGGCCGAGCAGCGTCCGCTCCAGCGCCGGAGACGTGAGCGGGCCGGTCGCGACGACGACGTACCCGTCTCCGGGGTCGGGCAGGGTCTCGGCCTCGGCCCGCACGATCGTGAGGAGAGGCTCCCCGGCCAGGCGCCGCGTGACGGCCTCGGCGAAGACCGTCCGATCGACCGCGAGCGCGTCGCCGGCCGGCACGGCGGCCCTACGGGCCTCCTCGAGGATCAGCGAGCCGACGCTCTCCATCTCGCGCTTGAGGAGGCCGACGGCGTTCGCGGGATTGTCCGACCGGAACGAGTTCGAGCAGACCATCTCGGCGAGACGATCCGTCGCGTGGGCGTCCGTCGTCCGGACGGGCCGCATCTCGACGAGCGTGACGGTGTGGCCGCGCCGGAGGAGCTGGTGCGCGCACTCCACGCCCGCGAACCCGCCGCCGATCACCGTGACGCGCGAGGCCATCGGGGGATTCTAGAGGCCCGGGCGGCGGACCGTGCGTAGACTTCCGGCGTGACGTTCGAGAGCCACCTCTACGACGCCGAGTATTTTCGCGAGCTCCACAAGAGCCACTGGTTCACGAACCCGCCGCGCAAGTACGAGGAGAGGAATCGCGACGTCCTCCGGGTCGTGGACGCGCGGCCCTCCGACCGCGTCCTCGAGCTCGGCGCGGCGCGCGGTGACGTCACGTTCTTTCTCGCGCGGCACGTCCGCGAGGTCGTCGGCCTCGACGCCTCGGACGACGCGCTCGCGCTGGCCGAGCGCGCCCGCCTCGCGAGCGGGATCGGCAACGTCTCGTTCACGAAGGGCGACGTCGCGGACCTCTCGCAGTTCGCGGACGCGTCCTTCGACGCCGTCGCCGCGATCGACCTCGTCGAACACGTCGACGACCCGACGCTCGCGGCGATGCTCGCCGGGTCGCGCCGCGTCCTGAAGCCGGGCGGCCGCCTCGGGCTCTACACGCCCGACCGGGCGCACTACGTCGAGCGCCTGAAGGCCCACGACGTCCTCCTGCGGCAGTTTCCACAGCACATCGCCGTTCGCCGCGCGGGCGCGTACCGCCGCTTCCTCGCGGACGCGGGCTTCGCACTCGAGCTCGACACGTGGTCCGTGTCGCCGTTCCCTCTCGTCCGCCGGGTCGAGCGCACGCTCGCGCCGCTCCCGCTCGTCGGGGAGACGTTCCGGTACCGCATCCTGATGAGGGCCCGAAAGCCGTGACGGACCCGGACGCGAAGTTCGCCCCGAATGCCGAAGTTTACGGCCGGGACTACTACGCAAGGATGTACCGCCCGCACTGGTTCCTCCGGAACCCGCGCAAATACGTCGAGCGCGAGGCGGCGCTCCTGAGGATCGTCCGGCCGCTTCAGGCCGCGCGCGTCCTCGAGGTCGGGTCCGCGCGCGGCGACACGGCATTCTTCCTCGCGCCGCACGTCGCGGAGGTCGTCGGGATCGACGCGTCGCGCGCCGCCGTCGAGGCGTCCCTCACGGAGCGGGCGGCCCGTGGCGTCCCGAACGTCCGGTTCGAAGAGGCCGACGCGCGCGACCTCGCGGCCGTGGCTTCCCTCCCCTTCGACGTCGTCCTCCTCGCGGACTTCGTGGAGCACGTCCTCGACGACGTCCTCGCGCCGTGCCTCGCGAGCGCGAAAAAGGTCCTCCGCCCCGGCGGCGCGCTTGCGATCTACACGCCGAATGCCACGCACTGGGCCGAGCGGATCAAGGCCGCCGTGCCCGGCCTTCAGCAGGCGGACCACATCGCCGTCCGCCCAGCGGCCCGCGTCGTCTCCCTCGTCGAGGCGGCCGGTTTCCGCGTCGACGATCTCTTCTTCTCCGCGAGCCCATACCCCGTCCTCGGCGCCGTCGACCGGGCGTTGCCGAGGGTCGGTCTCTGCCGCTTCCGGACGTGCCTCCGGGCGGTTCTGCCGACGGCATGAGGGAGGCTTCATGAAGGTCTCGTTCGTCACCTGCGACGTCTTCACGGATCGGCCCTTCACGGGCAACCCGCTCCTCGTCGTGCCGGACGCCCGCGGACTGACGGCCGCGCAGATGCAGTCGGTCGCGCGCGAGATCAACTACTCCGAGTCCACGTTCGTCCTGCCGCCGAAGGACCCTGCGAACGCCTACCTCCAGCGGACGTTCGTTCCCGTGAAGGAGATTCCGTACGCGGGCCACCCGACCGTCGGGACCGCCGTCGTGATGGCGGCGCTCGGCAAGGTCGCGGCCGAAGCGCCGGACGGCGCCTTTCCGGTCACGATCGAGGTGGGCTTCGGCCCGCTCCGCCTCGAGCTCCTGAAGCGGAACGGCCGCGTCTCTCGCGTGCGGATGGAGCAGGGAAAGCCCGCGTGGAAAGCGCCCGTCACGGGTGACGACGTGAAAGGCCGGATCGCCGCGGCACTCGGCGTCCCGTTCGACGCGCTGCACCCGGACCTCCCGCCGCAGGCCGTCGGGACCGGAAACACGTTCCTCATGGTCCCGCTCGCGACGACCGCCGCGGTCTCGTCCGCCGTCGCCGACACGCGCCTTCTCTCCGACCTCGAGAAGGAGCTGTCCGTCCTCGGCCTCTTCTTCTTCGCGTTCGACGGAGGCCGCCTTCGGGCCCGCATGTTCGCGCCGGGCGCGGGCGTGCCCGAGGACCCGGCGACGGGCTCGGCCGCGGGGCCCGTCGGCGTCTACCTCGCGCTGTGCGGCTCGATGCCGGGCGGCGTCGCGAACGGCCTGGGCCGGTTCACGATCGACCAGGGCGTCGAGATGGGCCGCCCATCCGAGCTGGAGGTCACGGTCCTCGTCGAGGGCGGCCTCCCGACGGGAGTCCGCGTCGAGGGGAGCGCCGTCCTCGTCATGCGCGGCGAGATGGACGTCTAGACGTCCGGGCCCTGTCGGCCCTGGCGGCCTTCGGGGCTCGAGCGGTCTTTGCGGCTTTTGCGGCTTTCGCGGCCTTCGGCGTGGCGCCTTCCGCGGGCGCGGCGGCCCTGGCGGCCTTCGGCTTCGCCGACCGCTTCTTCGCTCCCTTGAGCGGCGCCGGGATGCGCGCCTCGGCGATTGCGGTCTCGAGCGCGCCCTCGGGGATGCGCGTCGTGGGCTCGAAGGCGTCGAGATCGCTCGCGGCGATGTCGAGCCCGCAGCCATCCGTCTCGCACACGTAGAACGGCCCCGCCTTGCGGTCGCGCACGAGGAGGTACGGCGCCCTGCAGTTCGGGCACGCCTTCGGCACGGGCCGGGCCTTGAAGTTCTTCTCGCACGACGGGTAGTTCGAGCACCCGTAGAACGGCCCGAAGCGCCCGCGCCTCACGAGGATGTCGCCCGTTTTGCAGACCGGGCACTTCACGCCCGTGAGCGTGACGGGCCTGGGCGGCTTGAACCGGCACGCGGGATAGTTCGAGCACGCGACGTAGTCGCCGAACCGGCCGTGTCGCGTCACGAGGCCGTGGCCGCAGCTCGGGCACGTCTCGCCGGTCGGGACGTCGGGCTTGGCCTCGGCCTTCCCGCCCGCGACCTTCACGGGCACGGTGTTGCGGCAGACGGGGTACGCCGTGCAGCCGAGGAACGAGGAGCCGCTCTTGCCCGTGCGGAGCTTCATCGGGCTGCCGCACTCCTCGCAGGCCTGGCCCTCGAGCTCCGTGACGTCGATCGGGTCTTCCTCGACCTCCGGGATGTCCTGCGTGAAGTCGCAGTCGGGGTAGCCCGAGCACGCGATGAAAAGGCCCGCCTTCCCCATCCGGAGCTTGAGGGGGTGGCCGCTCTTCGGGCACGCGTCGCCCGGGTCGTTCGTGAGCTTGAAGTCGACGAAGCGCTTGCGCACCTCGGCGAGCGCGAGGCCCGCCTTGACCGAGACCATCTTCTTCTTCGCCAGGTCGCGGTCCCTCACGAACTTGCCGTCGAACTCCGCCAAGGCCTTTCTCCAGTCGAGCTTCCCTTCCTCGACCTCGTCGAGCTCCTCTTCCATCCTCGCCGTGTACTCGGTCTGGAAGAAGTCGTCGAAGCCCTCGCGCATGAGGTCCACGACGAGGCGGCCGAGAGGCGTGGGCGTGAAGCGCCGGTCCTTCTTCCGCACGTACTCGCGATCCTCGATCTTGCGCATGATCTCGGCGTACGTCGACGGGCGGCCGATGCCGTTCTCCTCGAGGAACTTCACGAGCGACGCCTCGTTGAAGCGCGGCGGCGGCTGCGTCTCGTGTCCCTCGGTGACGGCGGAAACGAGCGCGAGGGCGTCGCCCGCGGCGAGGGCCGGCAGGCGGATCTTCTCGCTCGCGGTTCCGTTTCCGTCGCCGTTCCCGTCGGCGGCTTCCGCGTCGGCCTCGGCCTTGTCCCGCTCCTCGGCTTCGGGCTCGGGGTCCTTCTCGTAGACCCTGAGCCAGCCCGGGTCCTTCAGGACCGTGCCGGAGGCGCGCAGGAGAGCGGCCACGCCTCCCTTGATCGCCTCGATGTCGACGGACGTGACTTCCGAGACGGACGGGCTCATCTGGGACGCGACGAACCGGTTCCAGATGAGCCGGTAGAGCTTGAGCTCGTCCGCCCCCAGGTACCGCGCGACCGTCTCGGGAGGAAGGTCGAGCGACGTCGGCCGGATGGCCTCGTGCGCGTCCTGCGCGTCCTTCTTCTGGCGGAAGCGCCGCGCTTCCTCGGGAAGCGCGCGGGGCCCGTACGTCCGTTCGATGAAATCCCGGACCGCCACGAGCGCCTCCTCGGCCGTACGCGTCGAGTCCGTGCGCATGTATGTGATGAGGCCGATCGTCCCGCGATCGCCGATCGTCTTGCCCTCGTAGAGCCGCTGCGCGATCTGCATCGTCCGGCGGACGCTGAACCCGGCGCGTGCGGCGCCCTGCTGCAGCTTCGACGTCGTGAAGGGCGGCGGCGCGCTGCTCTTTCGTTCCTTTGCGTCCACCTTCACGACCGAGAGCGCGGCCCCCTCGACGTGCGCGCGCGCCGCCTCGGCGTCGGCGGATGTCGCGAGGCGCGGGTCGCTTCCGTCGAACCTCAGCTTCTCGCCGTTCCAGGCCACGACGCGCGCCGGAAAGGCGCTCTCGTCTTTTCTCAGCGTGACAGGCACCGAGAAGTAGGGGACGGCGACGAAGCGCTCGCGCTCGCTCTCGCGCTCCACGATGATCCGGAGCGTCACGGTCTGGACGCGTCCCGCCGACAGCCCTCTCCAGAGCTTCGACCAGAGCAGGTCCGAGACCTCGTAGCCGACGAGCCGGTCGATGATCCGGCGGGCCTGCTGCGCGTTCACGCGGTTCTGGTCGATGACGCCGGGGTTACGGACCGCGCGCGTGACCGCGGCCTTCGTGATCTCGTGGAACTCGGCGCGGTGGAACGTCGTCTTCGGGGAGCCGGGCCTGAGGATCTCCTGAAGGTGCCAGCAGATGGCCTCGCCCTCGCGGTCGGGGTCGGCCGCGAGGTAGATCGTGTCGGCGCCCTTCGCGGCCCTCCGGAGGTCCGCGACCGTGCGCTCCTTGCCGGGGAGAATCTCGTACGTCGGCGTGTAGCCGTGCTCGCGGTCCACCGCGATTCCCTTTCGCGGGAGGTCGCGGACGTGGCCGTAGCAGGCCATGACGGTGAAGTCCTTCCCGAGGAACTTCCCGAGGGTCGCGGCCTTCGCGGGGGATTCGACGATCACGAGGGACTTGGCCATACCGGACCCGCCACGATGCCACGCCTGTCAAATCCGGAGGCGCGAGCGGACGAACAAAGCCCCCGGCAGCGCCGTCGCGAGCCCCTCGATCTCGAGGTTCAGGAGGGCTGCCGAGAAGCGGGCCGCGTCGAGCCCGGCCGCCACGATCAGGGCGTCCGCGTCGCGCGGCTCGTCCGGGTCGAGGACCGCGAGGAGGGCCGCCGCGTCGGGCGGGAGGTCGGGGACCGCGGCCGCTGCCCGCGCCGCCACCGCGCGGTTCAGGCGCCCGCGGTCCTCCTCGGGCAGCTCCGCGAGGAGGTCGTCGGCCGAGCGGACGAGGATCGCCCCGTCCTTCAGGAGCGCGTTCGAGCCCGCGGCGCCCGGCGCGAGGACCGAGCCGGGCACGGCGGCGACGTCGCGCCCGTAGCCCGTCGCGCAGCGCGCCGTGATGAGCGATCCGCTCTTCTCGGCCGCCTCGACGACGCAGACGATCCGCGAAAGGCCCGCGATGAGGCGGTTGCGCACGGGAAAGTGCCACGGCTCGGGCTCGTCGCCCATCGGAAACTCCGAGAGCGCCGTCCCCGTAGAGAGGAGGGTTTCGAGGAGCCCGCTCTGCTCGGCGGGGTAACAGACGTCGATGCCGCACCCGAACACGGCGACCGTAGAGCCGCCGGCTTCCAGCGCCGCGCGGTGCGCCGCCGCGTCCACGCCGCGCGCGAACCCCGACACGACCGAGACGCCGGCCCCGGCGAGGCCCCGTGCCAGCACGGCCGCGGTCTCGAGGGCGACGCGCGAGGCGCGGCGGGCCCCGACGAGCGCGACCGAAGGCGCTGGCGACAGGCGTGCGCCCCGCGCGAAGAGAAGCGGCGGAGGGTCCGTGATCTCGCGGAGGAGTTCCGGATACTCGGCGTCCCGGAAGAAGATCACGCGCGCGCCCGCGGCTTCGAGCCGCCGGAGATCGCCGTCCGTCGTCCCGGGGTCCGGCGCGAGGAGCGGGGCGACGACGTCCTCGCCTTCCCCGGCGATCCGGGCGGCCTCCGCGGCGGACAGGGCGCGCACACGGGACGGGGTCTCCGCGGCCTCGAGGAGTTTCCGGAGGGCCCGCGCCCGCCTTCCGCGGGCCGTTCGCGACCACGCGAGTCCTGTGAGGAGATCGGCGGCGACCGTTCGGATGCGGCACCTCTCGTGCGAAGAATCGCGCCGGAGTCGCTGTCTATAATGCCCGACCTCACCGTGACGAGCCTTCGCCGAGCCGTCGCCGTTGTCGTTGTCGCCGCCTTCGCGGCCGGCACGGCGGCCTGCTCGTCCGGCGGGTCGGCTGACACGGCCTGGAAGACCGAGAACGCGTACGGATCCGAAATGGCGCGCAACGGATTCTGGCGCGAGGCGCTCTTCCGGTACGAGAAGGCCGCCGCCGAAAATCCGAACGACGCCCGTATCCAGAACAACCTCGCGGTCGCGTACGAGAGCGTCGGCGACACGAGCCGCGCCCTCGCCGCCTACAAGCACGCCCTCGAGCTCGCGCCCCAGGACGCGAAGATCAAGCGCAATTACGCGCGCTTCGCCGAGTACTACACGTCGGTGCAGCGCGCCTCTTCCCTGCCCGCTCCGGCCTCGTCCGCGCCGCCCATGTCCGCTCCCGGCCCGGCAGCGCCCGCGCCGACTCCGGCCGTGCCGCCGGCGTCCGCGCCCGTCCCGGCCGCGCCCGCCCCGACGCCCGCACCCGGAGGCGCACCGTGATCCGCCGCTCCGCCGCGGCCGCGCTCGCCCTCCTGCTCGCCGCCTGCTCGGCGTCCGAGGAGGTGAAGCTCAAGCTTCCGCTCCGCCCGAAGCTGGCCGTGACGGGCCGCGAGCGGATCACCCTTGCCCCCTTCGTCGTCGCCTCGCGGCTCTCCGACCAGAAGGACGCACCGAAGTACAAGGACCTCGACCTCGACGCCGAGTTCCGCCGCTACCTCGGCAAGCAGCTTTCGAAGCGCACGAAGATGACGGTCGTCGCGATGCCGGCCGATGTCCGCCTTCCGACGCAACACCTCAAGGAGCTCGGCGAAGCCGGCGAGTTCTGGAGGGGAATCGGGGCGCGGACGGGCGCCGACATCATCCTGACCGGCGCCGTGGACTTCCGGGTCGAGAACAAGTCCGGCTACCGCGCCGAGGAGTACGTCAGCCCGATCGACCAGCACAAGTACTACCGGCAGGTCCTCGTCGAGTCGACGGGGTTCACGTTCGACGTCACCGTGCTCGCGATGGACGGCCGCACGGGCGCCCGCCTCTTCCAGGAGAACTTTCGCGACACGAAAGAGAAGAACCGGCACGCTACCGACGAGCTCGCCGGCCTCTTCGAAAACCTGTTCTCCCTCGAGAACCAGCTCCTCGGGCTCTTCGTCGTGCGCGAGCGGGAGGCGAACCGTTATGTCTTCGACTAGGAAGGCCCTCGCGCTCGTCCTCCTGCTGCTCGGTGCCGCGGCGACGACGCCCGCCCTCTTCGCCCAGGGCCCGAACAAGATCGTCTACGACACGTTCGACTGGTCGATCTACCAGTCGACGCACTTCGACGTCTACCACTACTCGCGCGAGAAGGCGACGCTCCAGAAGGTCGTCTCGATGGCCGAATCCGCGTACGACGAGCTCTCGCGCCGGCTGAACTACCAGATTCCGAAGCGCATTCCGATCATCTACTTCTCGACGCACGCGGAGTTCGAGCAGAACAACGTCGACCTCAACTTCATCCCCGAGGGCGTCGGCGCCTTCGCGGAGCCGGCGCGCAACCGGATGGTCCTGCCGATCGACGTGCCGGACGAGAAGCTCCAGGCCCTCATCCAGCACGAGCTGACGCACGTCTTCCAGTACGAGATCCTCTTCGGCGGCAGCCTCTCGCGCGCCCTCACCGCGAATCCGCCCACGTGGTTCATGGAAGGCATGGCGTCCTACTTCGGCAACGACGAGGACGACAAGGACCGGATGTACCTCCGCGACGCCGTGAACTCGGACCTGATCCCGCCGATCACGAGGGCCCAGATCGCGGGGTACCCCGCCTATCGCTACGGCCACGCGGTCTTCGACTTCATCGAGTCCGAGTGGGGCAAGGACGGCGTCCGGGACTTCATCTTCGAGTTCCGCTCGTTCCTGGGCCGGGACATCGCGGTCGCGCTCCGCCGGACCTTCGAGATCCAGCCCGACGATTTCGACCTCAAGTTCCGGCGGTACCTCCGCCGCAAGTACCTTCCGCTCCTTGCCGTCAAGGGCGAGGCCTCGGAATACGGCGACCGCTTCCGCGTCGGGCCGTACGGCAACGGATCGTTCGAGATCGGCGCGGCGCCCTCGCCTTCCGGGGACTTCATCGCGACCCTCACGACGTACCGGAACGAAGTCGACATCGGCCTGCTCTCCGTCAAGGAGCGGAAGCTCTACAAGAACCTCTCGCCCGGAAACACGACGAAATACGAGTACCTCGTCGGCCAGTACCTCACGACCGGGCCCGAGAGCGGCCGGGACCTGTCGTTCGCGCCGGACGGCGACCGGATCGCGGTGTTCGGCCGGCAGGAGCGCGGCCGCAAGCTCCTGATCTTCTCCGCGAAGGGCAGTGGGCTCCTCGAGCGCATCGCGGTCGCGCCGGACGTCCCGATGGCGCCGTCGTGGTCGCCGACCGGAAACGAGATCGTCTTCTCGGCGATCGAGGGGAACAGCCGAGACATCTTCCTCCTCGACCTCAAGACGAAGGCGGTCCGGAACCTCACGAACGATCCCGCGTACGACGAAGCGCCCGTCTTCTCGCCGGACGGCAAATACATCTACCACTCGAAGATCGTCGGCGGCCGCGCCAAGATCGTCCGCTTCCCGCTCGCGGACCCGACGAAGGTCGAGCAGGTGACCTGGGGCGAGGGCAGCGACGAGGATCCGTCGTTCTCGCCCGACGGCAAGCGCCTCTACTACACGTCCTCGCGCGGCGGCATCTACAACATCTACGGGCAGTCGCTCGAGACGGGCGAGATCGTCCAGTACACGGACGTCATCGGCGGCGCCTTCGGGCCAGCGGCGCTCATCGGGCCCGACGGGCAGGAGAAGGTCGTCTTCTCCGGTTTCCAGGGTCTGCGCTTTCAGCTCTACATGGCGGATGCGAAGAAGCCGTTCCGCAAGCTCGACGAGAAGGCCGCGCCCCCCGCGCCCCTCAAAACCGATGCGGGCTCCGCGTTCGTGCCGGCCGTCGAGGTCTCGGTGGACCCCGAGAAGCTCTCGCGCCCGAAGTTCAAGCTCTTCCTCGACAACGCCTCGCTCCTCGCGGGCATCAACACGGACCAGACGTTCGTCTCGCAGATCGTCCTCTCGTTCTCGGACTACCTCGGCGACCACCGCGCGTTCTTCCAGTTCGACTCCGTGTCGACCTTCTCGAACTTCCGGGTCGGTTACTTCAACATCCGGAACCGCACCCAGTGGGGCGCGCAGATCTTCGACAACCGGAGCTACTTCTACGGCTACGACCCCACGACGGGCGCCACGATCCGGGACCAGCGCATCGAGCGGAACACGGGCGTCACGCTCGTGGCGACGTACCCGTTCACGCGTTACACGCGCCTCGACGGGAACGTCGGGTTCCTGAGCCGCTCTCTCGACGTACCGCTCTACTACTCGAACCTCGACGGGACGCAGGCGATCGTGTACGACGCCCGCTCGGACAACGTCCCGCAGGTCGGTCTCGGGTTCTCGAACGACACGACGCGCTACTCGTACTTCGGCCCGCTCGCCGGCCACCTCCTCACCCTCACCACCCAGTACATGCCGTCGTTCAAGCAGGGCGAAACGACCCTGTCGTGGGACACCTTCGGAGAGGCGCGCCTCTACGTGCCCCTCTCCCGCCGGGTTCTCTTCGCCTTCCGGGCGTTCGCGGGCTTCTCGCGCGGCGCGGCGCCGACGATCTTTTCCTTCGGCGGCCTCGACACGCTGCGCGGGTACGACTACGCGACCGTCATCGGAAACAACGCGTTCTACGTGAACAGCGAGTTCCGCTTTCCGCTGATCGACGTCCTCGCGACGCCCGTCCTCGCCTTTCAGGGCATCCGCGGCCGCCTCTTCCTCGACGTCGGCGGCGCCTGGCTGAACGGCCAGCAGTTCGTGTTCTGGACGGACGGCCAGCTCAACGGGCTCACGAACCCGGGCGCGCCCGGAGGGCTCGCGTCGTTCGGCGGCGGATTCTCGGCGTACTTCCTCGGCCTGCCGTGGAACGTCGACTTCGCCAAGCAGTGGAACTTCAAGCACACCCTTTCGAGCTGGCAGGCGGCCTTCTACGTCGGAAATACATTCTGACCGGACTGTGCGGTGCGTCACCCGGTGACCGGCCCGGGCCGGCCGGCCTCATAATCCCGGACCCGTGCGCATTCGCGTCCTCGGAGCCCACGGCGGCTCCACGCCCCGCCATCGGCAGACGTCGTTCCTCGTCGACGAGGCGCTCTGCGTGGACGCGGGTGCCGTGACGGACGCGCTCTCGCTCGAGGAGCAGGAGCGCGTGCGGGCGGTCCTCGTGACGCACTCGCACATGGACCACGTCGCGTCGCTGCCCTTCCTCGTCGAAAACGTCTTCGGCCGGACGCGCGGGCCGCTCGAGGTCCTCGCGCCCCAGAATGTCCTCGATTCCCTGACGACACACCTCTTCAACGACGCCCTGTGGCCCGACTTCTCGCAGATTCCCGGGCAGGACGGCCCGAGCGTGACGTTTCGCGCGGTCCCCGTGGACGTCCCGTTCTCCGCGGACGGCCTCACGGCGACGGCCGTGCGCGTCTCGCACGTCGTCCCGACGTACGGCTACGTCCTCGAGGACGGGCGGTCCACGGTCGTCTTTTCGGGCGACACAGGCCCGACCGAGGAGATCTGGAGCGCCGCACGGCGCGCCGCGAACCTCAAGGCCCTCTTCGTCGAGTGCTCCTTCCCCAGCGACCTGCAGCGGATCGCGGACGTCTCCTGCCACCTGACGCCGAAGACCCTCCGCTCGGAGATGGCGAAGTTCCCGAAGGACGTGCCGATCTACCTCTACCACATGAAACCACCCGCGCTCGCGCGCCTCGCCGCGGAGATCGCCGCGCTCGGCGAGCCGCGCCTCCGCATCCTCGTGGACGGCGACGACCTGACCTTCTAGCCGCGCGCGGTCCCGAGGCGCAGGAGGTCCATCGCGAGGTGGAAGACGAGCGTCTTCCGCACGGACTCGCCTGGCCCGGCGGGCGGCACGCCGCCGCCGAGCGCGGCCTTGAGCGCGATCCGCGAGCCTCCCGGGGCGGCCTCGACGGCTACCTCGCGCGACGCGACGAGGGACGACGACGGCAGGTCCGAAAGGGTGAGACCGCGGCGGACGTCCTCGGGTGCGAGCGCGACCGCGTGGAAGACCGTCAGCGCCGGGGCGACGCATGCGGCGGGGACCGCCGGCAGGTCGACCCCGTCGAGGTTCAGCGCGAAGAGCGAAGCGAGGGCGACCCGCTCCGTCCCGGCGAGCGGGTAGCGCAGCACGCTCCACGCGTCGAGGATCGTCATGACGCCGCCCGCCCAGTGGAGGACCCGGTCGTCGAGGACGCGCGTCGCGAAGGGGGCGGGGGCGCGCGGCGGAGGCCGGCGCGACGGCGCGGGGCGAAGAAGGTCCGTGACCTCACCGCGCGCGTCGCACGCGACGCGGAGGCCGCCGCACTCATCTTCGGTGGCTGCGATGCTCAACGTTCCGAAAGAAGAGGGGATTTCTCTAGAAGGTAATTGAAGAGGAACGAGAATCGGGAACGGGAACCCCGCGTCCGCGAGGATGCGCCGTCCGTCCATCGTGGCGACGACCGACCGGTGCGCTTCTTCCCCATTCACCTTCGAAGAAAACCCACCCTCACCCGCGCTCTGGCGCAATTCATCGCGCTCCGGCGTCGCCCACGGGCGGGAGCAAAGAGACTCTTCCAGCGTGACATCGAATCCGAGCTCTCCCACGAGCCACGCAAACGCACGCGCACGCTCCTCGCCCGTCAGTCCGCGCTCCTCGTCGGGCCACTCCGCCGCGAACGCGGCCGCGTCGAAGCGCTCCGCGTCTCCTGCGGGCCGCGTGAGCGTCTCGCAGGCGACGCGGCGTTGAAACGTGAAGAACAGGTCTTCGAGAAACCGCGCGTCCGGGAGGCGGACCTCGAGGCCGAGCGCCTCGAGCCACGCGCGCGCAAACGGGGTCGTCAGGGCCGCTCCGCCTGCGTCAGTGCGCGAGGGCGCGGTCGAGGCCGCGCTGGCCCGTCTCGGAGAACCACGACTCCACGAACGCCTTGCGGGCATCCGGCTGGATGTCGAGCGCTCGTTCGTACGCCGCCCCTCGCAGGTCGCGCTTGATCGCCGCGTAGACCTCGCTCGACGCGCCGCCGAGGCGCTCGGCGAACGCGACGGCCTCGCCGATCAGCCGGTCCGCCGGGACGATCCGGTCGATCGCGCCGAGCTCGTGCGCCTCCGCGAACGGCATCGTCTCGCCGAGGAGCGCCCAGTGCGTGAGGGCCTGGTCGCCGACCGTCGTCCGCATCGCCTCGAGATAGTGGCGCGGAACGTGGATCCCGAGCGTGACTTCCGGGAGGCCGATCGTCCCGGGCCCTTCGGCCGCGATCCGGAAGTCGGCGGTCGAGGCGAGGAGCGCGCCTCCCGCGACCGCGTGGCCGGTGAGGGCGACGACGAGCGGCTTGCCGAGGAGGAAGAGGTCGAAGAAGAGCGCGTCGAAGACGCGCACGAAGCGCGCGAACTCCTCGTCCGTCGCGTGCGCGAGCTTCCTCAGGTCGAAGCCCGCCGAGAAGATCTTCGGGTTCGTGGACGTGAGAACGACGCCCCGCACGGAGGAGTCGTCCTGCGCCGCGAGCGCGGCGCTGTGGAGCGTGTACGCGAACTCGGTCGAGAGGGCGTTCGCCTTGCCGCGCGCGAGCGACAGGACCCGGATGCCGCCGCGGTCTTCGACGAGGAGGTCGGTGGGCCGGTCGATCGTGACGCCCGACAGGATTTTGAACTCGGGGCTCATCGCGCGGAGTTTCTCACGCGGGCGGCGAGGAACAGGTCGAAGACACGCCGGTCTTCCGTGAGCTCCGGGTGGAAGGTGGCGGCCACGACGTTGCCGCCTCGCACGAGGACGGGGTCGATGCCGCGCCGGGCGAGAACCTCGACACCCGGCCCCGCCGCCGTGATCTTCGGCGCCCGGATGAACACGGCCTCGAGCGGCTCGGCGCCAAGAGCGGCGCGGTCTACGTCCGTCAGTCGGAGGACCGTCGAGTCCAGCTGCCGGCCGTAGGCGTTCCGCGCGACCGTGACGGGAAGAAGTCCAAGACCTTCGCCCCCGGGGTTCGTCACCGCGCTCGCGAGAAGGATCGCGCCCGCGCACGTCCCCAGGACGGGGTCGCCGCGGAACGCGACCGCCCGGATCGCGTCCTCGATGCCGGTCCCCTCCATCAGCTTGCGGAACGTCGTCGACTCGCCGCCCGGAATCACGAGCCCGCTCGACGCCAGCACCTCCGCGGCCGTGCGCACGGGGCGCGCGGCGACGCCTGCGCGGGCGAGCGCCGCGAGGTGGGCCTCGAAGTCGCCCTGCAGGGCGAGGACGCCGATCACGGGGACCTACCAGCCGCGAGTCTGGAGCTGCTCGGCCTCGGGCAGCTTCGAAGCCTCGATGCCCTTCATGCCCTCGCCGAGGCCCTCGGAGGCCTTCGCGACGCGGTCGGCGTCCTCGAAGTGCGTCGTCGCCTCGACGATCGCACGCGCGCGCTTCGCGGGGTCGTCGGACTTGAAAATCCCCGAGCCCACGAACACGGCCTCGGCCCCGAGCATCCGGCAGAGCGCCGCGTCGGCGGGCGTCGCGATGCCGCCGGCCGCGAAGTTCGGGACCGGGAGCCGGCCGTGCTGAGCGACCCACACGACGAGCTCGTACGGCGCCCCGAGGTTCTTGGCGGCGGCCATCCACTCGTCCTTCGTGAGGAGGGTGAGCGCCTTCATCTGGCGCGTGACCTCGCGCAGGTGCCTGACGGCGTGGACGATGTCGCCCGTTCCCGCTTCGCCTTTCGTCCGGATCATCGCGGCGCCCTCGCCGATGCGGCGGAGGGCCTCGCCGAGGTTGCGGCAGCCGCAGACGAACGGGACCTTGTAGTCGTGCTTGTAGACGTGGTTCTCCTCGTCGGCCGGCGTCAGGACCTCGGACTCGTCGATGAAGTCGACGCCGAGAGCCTCGAGGATGCGCGCCTCGGCGAGGTGGCCGATGCGGCACTTCGCCATGACGGGGATCGAGACGGCCGCCTCGATCTCGCGGATCTTCGCGACGGGGGACATGCGGGCGACCCCACCGTCCCGCCGGATGTCGGCCGGGACGCGTTCGAGCGCCATGACCGCGGCGGCGCCGGCGTCCTCGGCGACTTTCGCCTGTTCGGCGTTGACGACGTCCATGATGACGCCGCCCTTGAGCATCTCGGCGAGGCCGACCTTGACGCGAAACGAATCGGAGGAGAACGGAGAAACGAAGCCGGGGGTGGTCATGGGAGTTTCCTTTCGTCTTCAGATCTGGATGAGCGCCGCTTCCTTGGCGTCGCTCGCGTCCCGGGCGGCCTTTGCGCGGCCCTTCTTCTGCCGCGCGGCCTGGCGGGCGAGGTCCCGCGCGCAGGCGCCCGCGATCCCGAGCGCTTTCTCGAGATCCGCGGAGGTCCCGCGCGCGACGGAGATGCGGATGGCGGGTACGTCGGACTGGTCGGGCTGGTAGTCGGCTCCGGCCGACAGGAGGACGCCTTCCTCGCGGGCCGCGGCCGCGAGGGCGCGGCCGGAAACGCCCTCCGGGAGACGGACCCAGAGCACCCATCCTCCCGCGGGCCGCTCGACCATTGAGCCGATCGGGAAGCGGTTCAGGACGGTCCGGTGGGCGAGGGCGAGCCGGTTCTTCAGCCGCGCGCGGGTCCGCGCGAGATGGCGGTCGTAGTCGCCGCGCGCGAGGAAGAGGTTCAGCGCGGCCTGCAGGACGGGCGGCGACGTGAGCTCGCCGACGCGCTTGAGCGCCGCGAGGCGGTGGACGAACTCCCGCGGGCCCGCGATCCAGCCCACGCGCACGCCGGGGAAGAGCGCCTTGCTGATCGTGCCGAGGTGGACGACGTGCTCCGGCGCGAGCGCCGCGAGCGGCGGCGGGAGCTCGCCCTCGACGAGGAGGTCCGCGTCGAACGCGTCCTCGACGATGAGGACGCCGGCGGCGGCCGCCCGGCGCGCGATCTCGGCCCGCCGGGGAGCCGACGCGAGGAGCCCCGTGGGGTTCTGGAAGTCCGGGATCGCGTAGACGAACTTGGGTCGCTCGGCGAGCGCGCGGTCGAACGCCGCGGGCTCCATGCCCTCGGCGTCGAGCGGGACGCCGAGGAGGCGCGCCCGGTGCGCGCGGAAGAGCGAGAGCGCCCCCGCGTAACTCGGGCTCTCGACGGCGACGGCGTCGCCCGGGTCGACGAGCGCGCGCGTGATGAGGTCGAGCCCCTGCTGGGCGCCGTTCACGATGAGGAGCGCGTCGGGGTCGGTCGCGATCCCGCGCCGCGACAGGCGCTCGGCGAGCGTCTCGCGGAGGGGCCGGTAGCCGAACGGCGAGCCGTACGCGAGGAGGGCGCCGTCGCGCGCGACCTCGGCGAGGAGCGCGGCGAACGCCGCCGCCGGGAAGTCGCGCTCGTCCGGCGCGAGGCGGGAGAGGTCGTACGGGGACGAGACGGGCTCGGCCGCCGGCGGCTCCGAGACGATCCGGAGGAGCAGCGACGACGCGATGCGATCCCACGCAGGCGCGGGTCCGAGGACCGGGGCCGCGCTCGAGCGGCGCGCGACGCGTGTCCCTCCGCCCTTGTTCGTCTCGATCCAGCCCTCGCGCTTCAGGATCTGGAGCGCCTGGTGGACCGTGGCCCGGTTCACCTCGAGGCCCCGCGCGAGGTCGCGCGACGCGGGAAGGCGCTCGCCTTCGAGGTGCCTGCCCCGGCGGATGTCCCGGATGATCGCGTCCGCGATCGTCCGGTAGAGCGGGACCCGCGCGGCGGGGGTCGCGGACTCGGGAACGTTCGTCGCCATCCCGGACACGTTAGGGCTTGGCCTAGACCAACGTCAAATCCGGCACCACGGAGGCCCAACCAAGAGAGCGCGGCCCCCGGCCGGGGCGTTACTCGCCGCGGGACAGGAGGGTTGCGTAGGCGCGCTCGAGCTCCTCGGCGACGAGGAGATCCCACTCGCGCGTGCCCTCGACGACGCGGCGCGCGCGCGCGGCGATCTTCGCCTTCACGGCCTGGGTGACTCTCTCGTTTTCCTTGTCCCACGCGAGGAGCGCCTGGAGGATGTGGTTCCTCACGTACTCGCGCTCGCCGCCGAGCGTCACGCCGGGCGTCTTGCCGAGGCGCTCGACCATCCGGTGCGAAAGGTCCACGGCGCGCTCGCGGGAGATCAATGGATTCTCCTCGGCCCGTCTCCCGCCGGGGCGCGCAGGAGCGCGACGCCCTTCGCGGTGAGCGGGTGGTCGAAGAGCTTGTCGAGGACCGCGAACGGCAGCGTCGCGACGTCGGCCCCGAGGGCCGCCGCGTCGAGGACGTGGATCGGGTTCTGGACCCCCTGCACGCAGATCTGCGTCTCGAGGCCGTAGTTGTCGTAGACGCGGACGATGGACTCGACGACATCCATCCCGATCTGCCCCGCGTCGTCCAGCTCGCCGACGGACGGGCTCACGTACGCGCTCCCGGCGCGCGCGGCGAGGAGCGCCTGCGAGGCCGTGTAGACGAGGCCGACGTCCGTCGCGATCTGCTCGTCGCCGAGAAGGCGCACGACGCGCAGCCCCTCGCGCGTCATCGGGACGCGCAGGACGACGTTCTTGCCGTGCTTGTGGAGCTCGCGCGCTTCCTTGTACATCGCCTTTGGGTCGCCGGCCGCGAGCGTCGCGACGACCGGGCCGTCGCCGACCTGCGCGAGCTCGGCGAGGAGGCGGCGCGTGTCCCGACCCGCGGCGCCGGCGGCGTCGGGCCGGAGAAGGATCCCGTCGAGAAGGCCCCACTCGCGGACGCGGCGGGCCTCGTCGGCGTCCGCGGTGTCGAGGAAGAAGCGCATGGGGGGCGGAGTCTAGCCGTTTTGCGGGCCGTCGCCGGCCGGCGCGCTTTCGGCCGGGGGTTCGGCCTCGCCGTTCGGGACGTCCTCGCCCGTGAGCTTGGCCACCGCGACGACGCGGTCGCCCTCGGAAAGGTCGATGAGCTTGACGCCCATCGTCGCGCGGCCGGTCTCGCGCACGTCCGAGACCGCGATCCGGATCAGGATCCCCTGCTCCGTGATGAGGAGGAGGTGATCCGTGTCCGTGACGGACGAGACGCCGACGACGGGGCCGTTCTTCTCGGTGACCTTGACGTTGATGACGCCCGTGCCGCCGCGGCCCTGCTGGCGGTACTCGGCGATGTCCGTCCGCTTGCCGTAGCCCTTCTCCGTCACCGCGAGGAGCGTCGACGAGTCCTCGACGAGGTCCATCTCGACGAGGACGTCGCCTTCCCGGAGCTCGATGCCCTTGACGCCCGTCGTGTCGCGGCCCATCGCACGCACGTCGGTCTCCTCGAACTTGATCCCCATCCCGTTCCGCGTCCCGAGGAAGACCTTGCGCGTCCCGTCCGTGATCTGCGCCGAGAGGAGCTCGTCGCCCTCCTCGAGCTTGATCGCGATGATCCCCTTCTCACGCGGGTTGCCGTACGCCGAGAGGACCGTTTTCTTCACCGTCCCGTTCCGCGTCGCGAAGATCAGGAAGCGGTCGTCCGGGAACGTCCGTGTCGTCGCCATCGCGGCGAGGCGCTCGCCCTCCTCGAGGGCGACGAAGTTCACGAGAGCCTTGCCGCGCGTCGCCGGGGCGAGGGACGGGAGGTCGTAGACCTTGATCCAGTGGATGCGGCCCCTATTGGTAAAAGCCAGAAGGGAGTCGTGCGTCGAGCCGACGAAGAGGTGCTCGACGACGTCTTCGGCGGCGGTGGCGGCGCCCGTGCGGCCCTTGCCGCCACGGCGCTGCGCCCGGTAGACCGAGAGCGGCGTCCGCTTCGCGTAGCCCCCGCGGGAGATCGTGAGGACGACCTCCTCCTCGGCGATCAGGTCTTCCATCTCGAGCGTTCCGGCCTCGGACCGGATTTCCGTCCGCCGGGGGTTCCCGAAGCGTTCCTTCGCGGCGAGGAGCTCGGCGCGGATGATCGCGGCGACGCGCGCGGGATTCGCGAGGATGTCCTTGAGGTCGGCGATGAGGGAGAGGACCTCGCGGTACTCGGCAAGGATCTTCTCGCGCTCGAGACCCGTGAGGCGCTGGAGGCGCATGTCGAGGATCGCCTGCGCCTGGACCGCGTCGAGGCGGAGGAGGCCGTCCTCCGTCCGCGCGGACGCGGAGATCTCGAGCGATGTGACGCCGAGGAACTTCTCGAGCGCGGCCTTCTCGACGACCACCTCGCCGACCAGGCGCTCGCGCGCCTGCACGGCATCCTTGCTCCCCCGGATGATCGCGATGACGCGGTCGAGATTCGCGAGCGCGACCGCGAGCCCGAGGAGGATGTGGGCGCGCTCCTCGGCTTTTCTCAGGTCGAACTGCGTCCGGCGGACGACGACCGTGCGCCGGTGGTCGAGGAAGTGCCGGAAGAGGTCCTTCAGCGGGAGGACGCGCGGCTGCCCGTCCACGATCGCGAGGAAGATGATTCCGAACGAGGACTGGAGCGGCGTGAGCGCGAGAAGCTGGTTCAGGACGACCTGCGTGACGGCGTCGCGCTTGACGTCGACGACGACCCGCATTCCCTCGCGGTCGGACTCGTCGCGGATCGCCGAAATGCCCTCGAGGCGCTTCTCGTTCACCAGGTGGGCGATGAGCTCGATGAGCCGCGCCTTGTTGACCTGGAACGGGATCTCCGTGATGACGATCGACTCGCGGTCGCCCTTCTTGTTCTTCTCGATCTCGGCTTTGCCGCGGACCTGCAGGATCCCGCGCCCCGTGCGGTAGGCGTCCACGATCCCCTGGCGGCCCAGGATGATGCCGCCGGTCGGGAAGTCGGGTCCCGGCATGACCTTGAGCAGCGCCGCGAGGTCCGTCTTGGCGTCGTCGAGGAGAAGCACGGCCGCGTCGCACGCCTCGGCGAGGTTGTGCGGCGGGATCTTCGTCGCCATGCCGACCGCGATTCCCTCCGACCCGTTCACGAGGAGGTTCGGGAACGTAGACGGGAGGACGACGGGCTCCTGGAGCGAGCCGTCGTAGTTCAGCGTCCAGTCGACGGTCTCCTTCTCGATGTCGTCGCCGATGAGCTCCTCGGCGAGGCGCGCGAGGCGGATCTCCGTGTAGCGCATCGCGGCGGCCGCGTCACCGTCGACGGAGCCGAAGTTGCCCTGCCCGTCGACGAGCGTTTCGCGCAGCGAGAAGGGCTGCGCCATGCGGACGATCGTGTCGTAGATCGCCGAGTCGCCGTGCGGGTGGTACTTGCCCATGACGTCGCCGACGATGCGGGCGGACTTCTTGTACGGACGCCCCGCGCGGTTGCCCTGCTCCCACATGCCGTACAGGACGCGGCGGTGGACGGGCTTGAGGCCGTCGCGCACGTCGGGCAGCGCGCGACCCACGATGACCGACATCGCATAGTCGAGATAGCTCCGCCGGATCTCCTCCTCGATGGAGACGGGGATCTTCTCGCCCGGGTTGATCGTGGGGGGCTTTTCGGGTGTGTCGGTCATCGCTGAAGGCTGCTTTCGATGCGTATCGGGAAAGTCGGGAAAAGAGAGATTTTCTTAGAAGGTGACCGGGCGGGCGCCCGCGGGTCGCGCCGCCGCGCCTTCGGGGCGCAGCCGCTTTTCCTCTCCCCTTTCAAAGAAAATCCGAAAATCAGCAAACCCAAGGGAAACCGTCTCTCAAATATCCAGGTTCGACACGTTCAGCGCGTTTGCCTCGATGAACTCGCGGCGCGGCTCGACCGCGTCGCCCATGAGGATCGTGAAGATCTCGTCGGCTTCGACCGCGTCCTCGACGCGCACCTGAAGGAGGCGCCGCGACGCCGGGTTCATCGTCGTCTCCCAGAGCGTCTCGGGGTTCATCTCGCCGAGGCCCTTGTACCGGTTGATCGTGAGGCCCTTCTCGGCGCTCGCAAGGACGGCGTCGACGGCCTCCGGAAGCGTCGCGAGCGAGAGCTCGGCGCCCGAGCCGTTCGCCCTGAGACGGTAGGGACCGTCGAGGAAGCCGTCGATCTTCGCGGCGAGCTCTCCGACCTTCTTCATCTCGTAGCCGCCGAGGAACGCGGCGTCCACGACGCCCGTCTTCAGGACGCCGTTGACCGCCTGCCGGACGTGGATCGCGTGGCCGCCGTGCTCCTCGTCGGCGCGGATCTCGAATGCCTCGACGACGGCGGCGAGCTCCTGCGCGGCCTTCTCGAGGCGCCCGCGGTCCCGGAAGGCGTCGGCGTCCGTGAGGCCGCCGTTCACGAGCGTCCGGAGGAGCGCCTCGGGAAAGCCGCGCACGGCGAGGCGCGCGACGAGGCCGCGCCACTCCTGCATCTCGGCGACGAGCGCCGTGAGCGCCGCGCCGGAGGCCGTCTTCTCGGTGGTCTCGGAGACGAGCGTGCGGTCCTCGCCGAGCCGCGCGAGAAGGAACCGCGCCTTCTCCTTCTCGTCCTTGAGGAACGTCTCCTTCTTGCCCTCCGCCACGCGGAAGAGCGGCGGCTGCGCGATGTAGAGATAGCCGCGCTCGATTGCCGCGCGCATCTGGCGGAAAAAAAACGTCAGGAGGAGCGTCCGGATGTGGCTCCCGTCGACGTCGGCGTCCGTCATGAGGACGATCTTGTGGTAGCGGATCTTGTCGGGGTCGAAGTCCTCGCCGATCCCGGCCCCGAGCGCGAGGATCAAAGAGCGGATCTCCGCGAAGGCGAGCATCTTGTCGAAGCGCGCCTTCTCGACGTTCAGGATCTTGCCCTTGAGTGGAAGGATGGCCTGCGTGCGCCGGTCGCGGCCCTGCTTGGCCGAACCTCCGGCCGAGTCGCCCTCGACGATGAAGATCTCCGAGAGCGCCGGATCGCCTTCCTGGCAGTCCGCGAGTTTGCCGGGGAGGCCGGCGCCGTCGAGCGCGCCCTTCCGCCGCACGAGCTCGCGCGCCTTGCGGGCCGCCTCGCGCGCCCGGGCCGCGTCGACGATCTTCTCGACGACCCGGCGGGCCACCTTGGGGTTCTCCTCGAAGAAACTCGAGAGCCGCTCGTACGTGACCGTCTGGACCCACGTCTTCGCTTCCTGCGAGACGAGCTTCTCCTTCGTCTGCGACGAGAACTTCGGGTCGCGGATCTTGAGCGAGACGACGGCGGTCAGGCCCTCGCGGCAGTCGTCGCCGGCGAGCGTCGTGTCCTTCAGGTTCTTCGTGAGGCCCGCGCTCTCGGCGTAGCGCTGGATGGCGCGCGTGAGCGCGGCCTTGAGGCCCTCGAGGTGCGTCCCGCCGTCTTTGTTCGAGATCGTGTTCGTGAAGCAGAACATCTGCTCCGCGTACCCCTCGTTCCACTGGAGCGCGACGTCGAGCCGTTCGTGCTTGGCGTCCTGGGTCGGATCGCCCGTGGGGTTCTTCACGTCCGCGAACGTGATGACGGAGTCGTGGAGCGGCGCCTTGTTCTTGTTGAGGTGCTCGACGAAGGACTTGATTCCGCCCTCGTACCGGAAGACGTGCTTCCGCTCGCCCTTGTCGAGCGCGCGCTCCGCACGAGCCGAATCCCAGCCGCGCTCGTCGACGGCCTCGATCGTGACCCCGGGGTTCAGGAACGCGAGCTCGCGCAGGCGCTGGCTGAGCGCGTCGAAGTTGTAGCTCGTGACCGAGAAGATCTCCGGGTCGGCCTTGAACGTGATCTTCGTGCCCGTCTTGGCGGTCCGGCCGACCTCGCGGATCGGCTCGAGCGGCACACCCTTCCCGTAATGCTGCTGCCAGACCTTGCCCTCGCGCTTGACCTCGACGAGGAGCGCACCCGCGAGCGCGTTCACGACCGAGAGGCCCACGCCGTGAAGACCGCCCGAGACCTTGTACGCGTTGTCGTCGAATTTTCCGCCCGAATGAAGGTCCGTGAGGATGATCTCGAGCGTCTCGCGCTTGTGGACGGGGTGCGGCCCGACCGGGATCCCGCGGCCGTTGTCCTCCACGGTGACGGAGTCGTCGGCGTGGACGATGACGCTGATCGTGTCGCAGTAGCCGGCCTGCGCCTCGTCGATCGCGTTGTCGACGAGCTCCGTGACCATGTGGTGGAGGCCCGTGATGTCGTCGGTGTTCCCGATGTACATCCCCGGCCGCTTGCGCACGGCCTCGAGCCCCTTGAGGAGCTTGATCGACGCCGCGCCATAGTCGTCGCCGGAGCTCGGGTTCGACACGGCCGGCTCCGACGCCTCCGCCGGCGTCCCGCCGCCGGGCGCCACGGGCTCTCCGGGCGCGTTCACCGCGCTCATCGGCTCCCTCCCCGGGCGGCGCGCGTCGCCGACCGGCCCGCGCCGAGGATCCCCTCGCGCGCGAGGCGGCCCGCCGACATCCGGTAGAGCGCGCCCGCCGGAAGCGGGAGGCCGCGGACGGCGTCCGGGCGCGCGGAGGAGAGGAAGATCTGGCCCTCCTCGGGTAGCGCTTCGGCGAAGGCGCCGAGGACGCGCGGATCCCATTCGGAGTCGAAGTCGTCGAACGCGAGGACGGGCGTGTTCCGGACCGCCTCGGCCATGAGCGTCATCTCGGCGAGTGTCCACGCGAGGAGTAACGTCCGCGTCTCGCCGGAGGACGCCCGTGCGGCGGCGGGGACGCCCTCGACCTTCAGGAGGACGTCGTCACGATGCGGTCCGGCGAGGCAGCGCTGGGCGCGCCGCTCGTCGGCCTTCTTCTGCGCGAGGAGCCCGGACAGGGCGGAGGACAGGGCGGCCGCGTCCCCCGCGGCCGGCAGGTCGCTCGCGAGCTCGAGCCCGACGCCGTGAAACGGCGTTCCGAGGGCCTCGGCCGCGCGGGCGATTTCCGCCTCCAGGCGCGCGCGTGTCTCGCGGCGCGCGACGGCCAGCCGGCCGCCCGCTTCGGCGAGCGTCGCCTCGTACACGGCCATCTCGTCCGCGTCGTACCGCGGGGAGAGCGCGAGGAGGCGCGTCTTGGCGGCACGGGCCTTCTCGTACTGCGAGAGCGAGCGCGCGTGCTCCGGGTCGACGGCCAGCGCCGCCCGGTCGAGCGCGCGGCGGCGCTCGGCCGCGGGGCCCGAGAGGCGCGCGAGGTCGCGGGAGGTCAGGAAGACTGCCGGCAGGGTCCGGGCGGCCGTCAGCCGCGTGGCGCGCCGACCGTCCTTGTAGTGCTCGCGAGCCCCGGCGGCCAGGACGAGGCCGAGGGTCGTGTCCGTCCGGGGGTCGCCTCCGGCGCGCACCCGAGCCGACAGCACCGTGCGCGGCGCCAGATGCTCACGCACCTCCGCGAGGTCGCGGGTGCGGAAGGACGCCCGTCCGGAGACCAGCGCGAGCGCCTCGAGGAGGTTCGTCTTGCCCTGCCCGTTGTCTCCCACGACGAGGTTGAGCCTCGGGTGGAACTCGAGCCGGGTGCTGGCCAGGTTCCGGAACGCGTCCGAAGTGAGGGACAGAATCTCCACGAAGCCTTTTACATCCGCATCGGCATGACGACGTAGAGGTAGCTCCGGATGCCGCCGAGAGGCTCGCCGGGGCGGCCCTGGCACTGCGCCTGCTCGTCCTTCACGAAGAGGTGGACGTCCTTGGTTTCGGCCGCCTCGAGAAACTGCTCGAGGTAGCGTGCGTTGAGCCTGAGGGTCACGGGGGTCGCGTCGTACGTGGCCGGGATCTCCTGGGAGCCGTCGCCGACCTCCTGGCTCTCGGACGAGACCACGAGGGCGCCCTTGTCGAAGGCAAGGCTTACGGCTTTCGTCCGGTCGCCCGAAAGGAGCGCGATGCGGCGCACCGCGCCGAGGAGCTCCTCGCGCGGGACGACGGCTTTCTTGTCGTTTTCCTTGCTGATGACCTTCTCGTAATCCGGGAAGCGGCGCTCGTCGAGCTTCGAGAAGAGCTTTCGGTTCCCGACGACGAACCCGATGTGGTTCGTTCCCCTCACGATCGTCACGGCCGCGTCGTCTGCCGCGTCGAGCTTGCCGAGCTCGTCGAGGATCTTCTTGGAGACGAGCACGGGCTCGAACCCCGTCTCGGTCTTCGATCCTTCGACCTCGACGAGCGCCAGGCGGTGCCCGTCCGTCGCAACCATCTCGACGACACCGTTTTTCGCCTTGAGGAGCGCCCCCTGGAGCTGCAGCCGCATCTCCTCGGTCGAGACGGCGAAGCGCACCTTGTCGACCATCCGGCGCAGCGCGCCGAACGTGAGCGTCAGGGTTGGTCCCCCTGCAGGCTCGGGCCGCGTCGGGTAGTCGCCCGCCGGCAGGCCGTTCAGGCGTATACGCAGCTTCGGTTCCTTGCACTCGAGTGAAACGTGATTGTTCTCGAGCACCTTGAGCTTCAGCTCTGCCGCGGGCGGGAGCTCCCGCACGACGTCGTACAACCGGCGGGCCGGCGCCGTGACGGCTCCGGCGGTCTTCTGGGTGGTCGTCGGAATCTCGGACAGCAGCGTCGTGTCGAGATCCGTCGCGGTGAGCGTCAGGGCACCGTTTCGCGCTTCCAGAAGCACGTTCGTGAGGATCTGGTGCGTGGTTCTCTTCTCCACGACGCCTTGGATCAGGCTGAGTTCGCGGGCGAGAACCGAGGCTGGAATTGTCAGCTCCACGACGACTCCTTAATGAATCTGAATCGTATCATCCAGAACCCCCCGAAAGAAGTAGAAGTCGTAGGCAGAGACAAAAAGTGCAAATGAAGATAAGTAGTTTATGTTGAATGATTTAAGGGGTTCATCTTCCTGTGTAATCCAGCGGGTGGGATTGTGAACTGTTGGGGCTTGAAGAACGAGCCGCCAAGGTTATCCAGCAGGCGGGCCGGCACCGCGCTCCGCAGGTGGAAAAGACCG
Source organism: uncultured Acidobacteriota bacterium (assembly GCA_963798215.1). Taxonomy (GTDB): domain Bacteria; phylum Acidobacteriota; class Thermoanaerobaculia; order UBA5066; family UBA5066; genus Fen-183. The sequence goes on along the minus strand of CAWCSP010000005.1, from coordinate 182,170 downwards.
TGGAAAAGTCATCGATACTGCGCGACGAAGCCCGCGAGGAGGCGGTCGAACTCGGGGTCCTGCTCCCGCAGGGCCGCGATCTTCCGGATTGCGTGAAGTGCCGTCGTGTGGTGCTTGTCGGAGAACAGCCGGCCGATCTCCGGGAGGGACAGGTGCGTCGTCTCCTTCAGGACGTACATCGCGACCTGGCGCGGAAAGACAATCGGGCCGCGCTTGGAGCGTGCGCGCATCTCGCTCGGCTTGAGGCCGTAGTGGGCCGCGATTCCCTTGAGGATCTCCGTGGGTGAGGTCGCGTGCTCCTCGGCGCGGAAAACGTCCTTGAGGGCCTCCCGGGCGAGATCGAGCGAGACGGTTTCGCCCTTGAGCGACGCGAACGCGACGACGCGGTTGAAATAGCCCTCGAGCTCGCGAATCGAGGACTTGATCTTGGACGCGAGGAAGAACGCGACGTCGTCTTCGAGGACGACCTCGTGCGCGTCGGCCTTCTGCCTGAGAATCGCGACCTTCGTCTCGAAGTCCGGCATCTGGATGTCGACGATGAGGCCGCCCTCGAACCGGCTCTTGAGGCGGTCCGTGAGGCCCGGGATCTCGCGCGGCGGCACGTCCGAGGAGAAAACGATCTGGTTTCCCTCGTCGTAGAGCGCGTTGAACGTGTGAAAAAGCTCGTTCTCGGACGCTTCCTTGCCGACGACGAACTGGACGTCGTCGAGGAGGAGGATGTCGGCCGCGCGAAAGCGCTGGCGGACCGCCTCCATCTTGTTGAACCTGAGGCCGAGGACGACCTCGTTCACGAAGTTCTCGGACGTGAGGTAGATGACCTTCTCTCCCGGCCGGCGGGACAGGCGGCGGTGCCCGATGGCCTGCATCAGGTGCGTCTTGCCGAGGCCGGTGCCCCCGCAGATGAGCAGGGGGTTGTACTGCCGCGAGGTCTGGTCGGCGACGCGCAGGGCCGCCGCGTGCGCGAGCCGGTTCGAGGAGCCCGTCACGAAGTTCTCGAACGTGTACGCGGGGTTCAGGACGCCCGCGCGGCGCCGGGGCTCGGCGGGGACCTTCTGGGGGTCGACGGAGGAGCGGAATTCGCCGTCGGCGCCGAACCGGATCTCCCGGTTTCCGACGCCCGCGAGACGCGCCGCCTCGGCGATCTGCTGGGCGTAGGCGTCCGGGATGTAGTCGACGAAGAGGGGCGTACGGACCTGGACGAAGATCGCGTCGGCCGTTTCCGATTTCTGCCGCGAGTCGCGGAACCAGGAATCGAACTCCCGCTCGTCGACGCGGGTCTTCAGGTGTTCGAGGATCTTGGCCCAGGAAGTCGCTTTTTCCACAGGATGTCCACCGCTGTGCATAACGGGCTGCCGTCGGGGGGCGAGAGCCTACCACCCGCGACACCGGGGGCCAACACCTCCGAGTTGACACGTAGGGCTGCGTCCCCGAGAATCCCCCTCCCCGTCGGAGGACCCGCCAACCATGGCAAAGACGAAGCGCACGTTCCAGCCCAACAACCGCCACCGGAAGAGGACACATGGCTTCCTCGTCCGGATGAGAACGAAAACGGGCCGCGCTGTCCTCGCCCGCCGCCGGGCCAAGGGCCGCAAGACCCTCTCCGCCTGAGCGGAGGAGGGGCCCGGGTCGCCGGGCTCCCCCGGCCAGAGAGCCGGTCCATGAACCCAACCGCCCCGCCAGACCCGCGGCCCGCGCACGCGGAGGCCTTTCCGCGCCGGCTGCGGATCACTGCCCGCCGGGACTTCACCGCGACGTACGACGCCGGCCGCCGCTTTCCCGGCCGCCTCGTCGTGGTGTTCGCGCGCCCGAAGGAGGGCGGGGGGCGGCTCGGAGTCACGGCCACCCGCAAGGTCGGAAACGCGGTCGTCCGCAATCGCGCCCGGCGCCGCGTGCGCGAGGTCTACCGGCGCTGGCGTGCCCACGCGCCGCTGGCCGCGGCGCTCGAGGTCGTCGTGAACGTCACGGCCCGCACCGCGGGCGCCCCGCACGCCGCGCTCGAGGCCGAGCTCTCGAGCCTCCTCGACCGGGCCGCCGCAGCCGCGTGGCCGGAGCGCGCGTGAGCGGCGCCGGGACCGTGCGTTCGTCCGGACCGTCGGCGGGTGCCCGCGCGGCCGCCGCGACGCTTGCGGCGTACAAGAGATTCGTCTCTCCCCTGTTGCCGCCGGCCTGCCGTTTCACACCGACGTGCTCGGAGTACGCGCGCGAAGCGGTCCTCCGGCACGGGCTCCCCCGCGGCCTCGCCCTCGCCGCGCGGCGGCTCGCGCGCTGCCATCCATTCCGCACCGGCGGGCACGACCCCGTACCCTGAGAATTTCGTCCAAGGAGAACTCTTGGAGACCAAGCGCCTCGTCCTCGCGTTCGCCCTGTCGGCCGCCGTCCTGATCGGCTGGTACGTGCTGTTCCCACCGCCGCCGGCGCCCGCGAAGCCCGCGCCGACCGCCACCGCCGCGAAGACGGCGAGCGCCGCACTGGCCGCGCCGACCGCCCTCGCCGCCGCGCCGGCGCCTGCCGCGCCGGCGCCCGCCGCGAGCCCGGCTCCCCCGCCGGTCCTCGCGACGCCGATCGCGGCCAACGCCGCGGAAATCGTCGAGGTGAGAGAGCCGCTCTTCACGGCGCGCCTCTCGAACGAGGGCGCCGTGCTGACGTCCTTCGTCCTCCTCCAGCACCGGGACGGCGCGGGCAAGCCGCTCGACCTCGTCCGACAGGGCGCCCCGTACCCGGGCCGGACGCTCGGTCTCGACGAGACCGACCCCTTCCTCGCGCGCGCCGCGAAGGCGCACTGGGCCGTTTCGAGGGAAGACGGGAACGGAAACGAGAAAACGGTGCGCTTCCGCTACCGCGAGGCGGACGGCAACGGCCTCACGCGCACGTACACCTTCCGGGACTCCTACGTCGTCGCCGTGCGGGTGGAGCGCGAGGGCGCCGCCGGCCCGGTCGGGATCGTCCTCGGGCCGAGCGTCGGCAACCCGCTGGGCGACGAGCTCACGAGCCGCTACTCGAAGCCCGGGGCGACGATCACGGTCGCGACGGGCGGATCCGTGACGCGCCGGGCGAAGGACGGCCTCAAGGAGGCCGTGACGGGACTCACGGGCCTCGTGGCGGCAGGGCTCGAGGACAACTACTTCCTCACGGCGTTCCTGCCGGGCGCCCAGGGCTCCATCGCGCTGCGCCCCGTCGTGCTGGGCGCGGCCGCGCCGCCCGCCGCGACGACACCCGAGCCGGGCGCGACACCCGCGCCGGCCGCGAAACCAGACGGCGAAAGCGAGGTCGTTCTCTCGGGCGCGTCTCCGCTCGTGGCGGACGTTTTCCTCGGCCCGAAAGCGATCGACATTCTCGAGAAGACGCGGCCGGGCCTCGATCGCGTGATCGACTACGGGTGGTTTGCGGTCATCGTGAAGCCTCTCCTCTGGGGCCTGCGCGCGATCCACAAATTCGTCGGCAACTGGGGCGTCGCGATCCTCCTCATCACCGTCGTCATCAAGGTCCTTCTCTACCCGCTCACGCACAAGCAGCTCGTCTCGATGAAGAAGATGGGCGCGCTCCAGCCGAAGGTGGAGGCGATCCGCACGAAGTGGGCCTCGCGCATCAAGCAGGACCCGCAGGCGCGCGCGAAGATGAACGAGGAGATGATGGGGCTCTACAAGCAGGAGGGCGTGAACCCCGCGGGCGGGTGCCTTCCCCTCCTGCTGCAGATGCCGATCCTCATCGCGTTCTACAACCTCCTCGCGCACTCGATCGAGCTCCGCCACGCGCCGTTCATGCTCTGGATCACGGATCTCTCCGCGAAGGACCCGTACTACGTGACGCCGATCCTCATGACGGCGACGATGTGGATCCAGCAGCAGATGACGCCGACGACGGGCGACCCCGCGATGAAGCGCGTGCAGAACATCATGCCGCTCGTCATGGGGTTCCTCTTCAAGGACGTCCCCTCCGGCCTCGTCCTGTACTGGCTCATGCAGAACATTCTGACGATCGGCCAGCAGATGCTCCTCAACCGCTTCACGGACCTCGGCCCCGCCTCGATGAAGCCGAAGGCGTCCTGAGGACGGGCGCGCGAGCATGTCGCCGCTCGCCGGCGACCGCGACCGCGGGGACGACGTGCTCGTCGCTCCCGCGACGCCGCCGGGCGTCTCCGCGCTCGCGGTCGTCCGGCTGACGGGCCGCCCGGCCGAGACTCGGGCCGTCGCCCGCCGCCTCGCGCCGGACTTCCCCGCCGAGCCGGTCCCGCGCCAGGCGCTCCTCCTACGGCTCGTGGACGCCGAGGGCCGCGCGCTCGACCGCGGCGTCGTTCTCTCGTGGGCGGCGCCGCACTCGCCCACCGGCGAGGAGGTCGTCGAGATCCTCTGCCACGGCTCGCCGGGCGTCGTCCGCGGTGTCGTGGACGCGGCGCGCCGGGCGGGCGCGCGACCCGCGGAGCGCGGAGAGTTCACGCGGCGCGCTCTCGCGAACGGGAAGCTCGATCTCGCCGAGGCCGAGGGTCTCGCGGCGCTCGCGAGGGCCGAGAGTCGCGGCGCCGCGCGCCGCGCGCTCGGCCTCGTGGAGGGCGCGCTCTCGCGCCGGGTGGGCGATGCGCGCGAGCGCACGCTCGACGCGCTCACGGCGCTGGAGGGGGCGCTCGACTTCGCCGAGGACGTGGGAGGCGAAGAGGCGGTGCGCGCCGGCGAGGAGCTCGCGGCGGTCGGGGCCGAGCTCGCGTCGCTCGCGGCGTCGGCGCGGGCGACGGGAGACCGGCGACCGGTCGTCGCGATCCTCGGCCGCCCGAACGCGGGGAAGTCGACGCTTTTCAACGCGCTCGTCGGGCGCGACCGCGCGATCGTGACGGCGACGCCGGGTACGACGCGCGACGCGATCTCCGAGACCGTTGAGATCGCGGGGGAGAACGTGACGCTTCTCGACACGGCGGGCCTGCGCGACGCGACCGAGGACGTCGAGCGGATCGGCGTCGACGTCGCGACGCGAGCGGGGGAGACCGCGGACCTCGTCCTTTACGTCGTTGATTCGCATCGGGGGAGGGCCGAGGAGGACGAAGATTTTCTTAGAAGGGGAAGAGAGGAAGGGCGGCTCGTCGTCATGGCCAAGGCGGATCTTGTCGCGGCGCCGCCCGCCGGATCCCCTGCGGCGCGCGGGGGTGCTGCACCGGCGTCAGCCCCAGCGCCGCCGCGCCCCACAATCCCATTCAAAGAGGATCTCTCTTCCTCTTTTTCTTCCTCTGTTTCCGTTTCCGCGGTCACCGGTGCGGGCCTCGACGCGCTGCGCGCCGCGATCGCGGCGCGCCTGAGCCTCGTCGAGGCCGAGGGCGAGCTTCTCGTCCTCGCGCGGCACAAAGAAGCGCTCGAGTCGGCCGCCCGGCTGCTCGCGGAGGCCGCGGCGCTCGCGGCGGACGGCCGCGACGCGGAGCTCGTGGCGGCGCGGACGCGCGAAGCGCTCGTCGCGCTCGGAGCGATCACCGGGGAGACCGCGACCGAGGATCTGCTCGACCGGATCTTCTCGACGTTCTGCGTCGGGAAGTAGCCGTTAAAGTGTGACCCGTGGGCGGGCATCGATGAACGGGCGCTGGGACGTCGTCGTCGTCGGAGGCGGGCACGCGGGCGTCGAAGCTGCCCTCGCGTCCGCCCGTCTGGGCGCCGCGACGCTCCTCGTGACGGGCGACCCCGCGACGATCGGCCGGATGAGCTGCAACCCGGCGGTCGGCGGTCTCGCGAAAGGGCAGGTCGTCCGCGAAATCGACGCCCTCGGCGGCGCGATGGGCCTCGTCGCGGACCGTACGGCGATCCAGTTCAAGGTCCTGAACGCCTCGCGCGGCCCCGCCGTCCGCGGCCTGCGCTGCCAGTCGGACAAGGCGCTCTACGCGAAGGAGCTCCGGCGTGTCGTGTCGTGCGCCCCCGGCGTGACGATCGCCGCGGGGACGGCGGCGGGCTTCGCCCTCGACCGCGGGCGCCTCTCGGGGATCGTCCTCGAGGACGGGACGGCGCTCGCGTGCCGCGCGGCCGTCGTCACGACCGGCACGTTCCTCTCGGGCCTCGTGCATGTGGGGGAGAGCCGCCGCGAGGCCGGCCGCTGGGACGAGCCGCCCGCGAAATCGCTCTCGGCCGCGCTCGCCGCACTCGGACTGCGTCTCGGTCGCATGAAGACGGGGACGCCCCCGCGCGTCGCCGCGGGGTCCGTCGACGTCGCGCGGATGCTGCGCGCGCCGGGCGACGCGCGGCCCGTGCCGTTCTCGTTCCGCTCACGGCGCGAGAGGTTCCCCGCGCAGCCGCAGGTGGACTGCTGGCTCACGCACACCGGCGAGAGGGTCCACGACCTTGTCCGCGAGAGCCTGCCTCTCTCGCCCCTCTACGCGGGACGCATCACCGGACGCGGGCCCCGCTATTGCCCGTCGATCGAGGACAAGGTCGTGCGCTTTCCCGAGAAGGCACGCCACCAGATCTTCGTCGAGCCCGAGGGCCTCTCGACGGACTGGCTCTACCTGAACGGGCTCTCGATGTCGCTCCCGCCCGCCACACAGGAACAAATCGTTAGATTGATTAATGGCCTAGAGCGGGCCGAGATCCTCCGGCCCGCGTACGCGGTCGAGTACGACGTCGTCTTCCCGGAACAGCTCGACGTCTCGCTCGAAACGCGCGCCCTTCCGGGGCTGTTCCTCGCGGGCCAGATCAACGGAACGTCCGGGTACGAGGAGGCCGCGGGACAGGGGCTGGTCGCGGGGACGAACGCGGCACGCGCGGCGAAGGACCTCGGCGAACCGCTCGTCCTGGGCCGCCACGAGGCCTACGTCGGTGTGATGCTCGACGACCTCGTGACGCTCGGTCTCGACGAGCCGTACCGTCTCCTCACGTCGCGCGCTGAGCACCGCCTCCTTCTCGGCGCCGACAGCGCATACGCACGCCTCACGGAGAAAGCCGTCGCCTTCTCTCTCGTGAGCGAGGAGACCGCCGCGCCGATCCTCGAGGCCGAGGCGCGTCACGCGCGCGTCACCGGCTCGCTCGAGGGGGCGCGCGTGACGCCCGACCGCGCGACGCGCGCGCGGCTCGCCGAAGAGGGCGTGACGGTCGCAGAGGAGACGACGCTCGCGGGACTCCTTCGGCGGCCGGAGCTCGACGCCGCGTCGCTGCGTGAGTTCCTCGCCGAGACGCTCGACGAGCGGGGGCGCGCGGACCTGGCGGAGTTGGACGCCGAGGCGCTCGACCGCGTCGCGGCCGAGCTCCGGTACGCGGGATTCCTCCAGCGCGAGCGGCAGACCGTCGCCCGGCTCAAGCGCGCGGGCGGGCGGCGCATCCCGCGCGACTTCGTCTACCGTGGCACGCCCGGGCTCTCCCTGGAGGCCGTCGAGAAGCTCGAACGGCACCGCCCGGGCACGCTCGGTCAGGCGGCGCGGATTCCGGGCGTGACGCTGGCGGCCGCGGCGCTCCTTCTCGCGCGCCTCCTCGTGAGGGAACGGGGCGCGGCGGCGTGAGCGGCACGCGGCTGGAGGCGGCCGTGAGGCGCGCCGTTGCGACGCTTCCGGAGCGCGTGCGGCCGGCCGCCGAGGCGGCGCGCGGCGACTTGGTCGAGTTTCTCGCGCTCCTCCTCGAACGCAACGCGACGATGAACCTGGTGTCGGCGCGCGCGGCCGAACCCGAGGCGCTCGCGGAGCACCTCGCGGACGCGCTCGCGGGTCTGCCGCTCCTCCCGCCGCCCCGTCCGGCGCCGGCGCGCCTTCTCGACCTCGGTTCGGGCGGCGGGTTTCCGGCGCTGCCGCTCCTCCTCGTGAGGCGCGATCTCGAGGGAACGCTCGCCGACTCGATCCGGAAGAAATGCGATTTCCTTTCCGCCGCCCTCGAGCGTCTCGCGTTGACCGCGGCGGTCGTGAACGCTAGATTCCCGGACTCTTATCCGATGGCAAAAAGCGGGCTCTTCGACGTCCTCACGACCCGCGCCGTCGGCTCGGCGGGGAAGCTCGTACGCGCGGCCCGCCCGGTCCTCGCGCCCGGCGCCCGGGCTCTTCTCTGGACGACCGAGCCGCTCGTGAAGGACGCCGTAAAGGACAGCGGCGCGAAGGCAGCGGCCTTCCACCGCGACGCCGGCAGCGAGCGCCGCGGGATCCTCACGCTGGAACGTTTCACGTGAAACATCGGGTTCTCGCCGTCGCGAACCAGAAGGGCGGCGTGGGGAAGACCACGACCGCGGTCAACCTCGCGGCCGCGCTCGCCGCGCTGGAGCGGCCCGTCCTTCTCGTCGACCTCGACCCGCAGGGAAACGCCACAGGCGGCCTCGGCGTCGACAAGGTGGCGCTCTCCCGGACCACGTACGACTGGCTGCTGGGCGAAGCCGCGTTCGAGGAGGTCGCCCGTCCTACGGAGCTGCCCTGCCTCACGCTTCTGCCCGCGAACCGCGACCTCGTCGGTGCCGAGGTCGAGCTCGTGGGGGCCGAGCGGCGCGAGTTCCGGCTCCGGGAGCGTCTCGCGGGAGTCCGGGAACGCTTCGAGTACGTCCTCGTCGACTGCCCGCCGTCCCTCGGCTTCCTCACGCTGAACGCGCTCGCGGCGGCGGACGGGCTCCTTCTCCCGATCCAGTGCGAGTACTACGCGCTCGAAGGCGTTTCCGAGCTCCTCGCGACGATCGAGCGCGTGAAGGAGAGCCTGAACCCGGGCCTCGATCTCGCCGGCGTCGTCCCGACGATGTGGGACGAACGGACGAACCTCTCCCGCCAGGTTCTCGAGGAGATCCGGAAGCACTTCGGCGACCGCGTGTTCAAAACGCCGGTCCCCCGCAGCGTGCGGCTCGCCGAGGCGCCCTCCTTCGGCAAGCCGATCCTCCTGTACGACGCGCGCTCGCGCGGCGCCGAAGCGTACCTCGCGATCGCCCGCGAACTGCTCAAACGCCACGCGCGCTGACGCGCGCGGGCCCCGGGCCCGCATCCGTTCGGGCCGGCTGTTACGATTCCCGCGATGTCTCGAAAGCCCGCGCTCGGCCGGGGACTGTCGGCCCTGATCCCCACGGCGAAGCAGGGGCGTGACGCCGGCGGCCCCCGCACGGTCCCGCTCTCCCTCCTCGACGCGAACCGCCGCCAGCCCCGCCGCCGCTTCGACGACGACGGCCTTGAGGAGCTCTCGCGCTCGATCGCGAAGACCGGGATCCTCCAGCCGATCCTCGTGACGAAGGAGGGCGAACGCTACCGGATCCTCGCGGGCGAGCGGCGCGTCCGCGCGGCGCGCCTTGCGGGGCTGGCCGAGGTGCCCGTCGTCGTGCGCGAGGGCGTCACGGACCGCGACCACCTTCTCCTCGCGCTCATCGAGAACGTCCAGCGCCGCGACCTCACGGTGCTCGAGGAAGCCGAGGCGTACCGGCACCTGCGCGAGGACTTCGGCCTCACGCAGGAGGACGTCGCCGAGCGCGTCGGCAAGGACCGCGCCACGGTCGCGAACGCGCTCCGCCTCCTCAAGCTCCCGGTGCCCGTCCGGGAGGCTCTCGAGAACGGGGAGATCACGGCCGGCCACGCCCGCGCGCTTCTCGCCCTCCCGTCCGCCGCGGACCAGGAGTCGCTCGCGAAGGAGATCGTCCGGCGCGGCCTGCCGGTTCGCGCCGTCGAGGCCAGGGTCGCGGCGATCGTCAAGGGCGGAGCCGCCAGGAGAAAGAGAACGCGCGCCATCGACGCCGACACGCGGGACGCCGAGCTGCGCCTGTCGCGCGCACTCGGGACGAAGGTCGAGATCCGGAGGAAGAAGCGCGGCGGCGACGTGCGGATCGCGTTTTACTCGGAGGAGGAGCTCATCGGGCTCTTCGACAAGCTTTCGGGCGGGGGAGGCGTGTGAGCGACAAGAGGGGGAGCGGGACGCTGAACGGCTTCCTGGACCGGGGCGCGCGACTGGAGGGCACGCTCACGTTCGACGACGTCTTCCGGATCGACGGAGCGTTCAAGGGGACGATCGTCTCGGACGCCGAGCTCGTGATCGGCGACGGCGGCGTCGTCGAAGGCGAGATCCGCGTCGGACGCCTCGCGGTGTCGGGCACGGTGCGCGGCGTCATCCATGCCACGGAGCGCATCGAAGTCCACGCCGGAGCCCGGCTGTTCGCCGAAATCCACGCGCCGGCGCTCGTCGTCGAGGAGGGAGCCGTGATCCAGGGCCCGGTCGAAGCCGGCGCGGCGCGTCCCGCGCCAGTTCCGGGAACCGAATCCGTCTAACGGCCCCCGCGCGCAAGGTCCGCGATCGCGGTGCCCGTGAGCGCATGCGCGATCGTCGTTTCCGCGCCCGCGGGGAGCCCCGCGTCCGCCGCGATCTCGAGCAGCGACTGGTCGATCGCGGTGACGAGCGCCGCGTCGATCGCCGTCTCGAGAACGCGCGCGGGCGGCGCGCCGGCGAAGTTGAGTCCGCAGGCGGAAACGAGCGTCCTGCCTCCCGAGCGCAGCGCGACGCCGTAGGTGCGGCAGGTCGTTGGGCGAGCCCCGTAGACGGTGCAGCGGCCGGAGGGCAGCTCGAGCGCGGGGCAGGGGATGTCGCGCACGGCCGCGAACCACACGTCCTCGGCCGCCTCGCCGCGTTCGGGATCCAGGATTCCTGCCGCCGCGTCCCCGGGAAACGTGGCCGCGCTGCGTTCGACAGCGCGCGCCGCCCGGGCAAGAACGGCCGCGCGCGGGAGCGCGGGCAGCTCGGCGACCGCGCGCCGGAGCGCGAGCGCCTCGGGCAGGCCGATCGCGAAGAGCCCGACGCAGCAACCGAAACAGCCCGGCCGGCACGCGAGCTCGCCCGGTCCGGCCAGGGCGCTCCTCTCCTCCCAGAGACGGTCCGCCTCCCCCAAGGCACTAATAAATCTATCGATTGTTAATTTCCTCGCGTCCATAGGCCGACGGATCATGATGGCAGGCGATCGAAGCGCCGGGAAGATCCCGCCAATGATGCGTCTGCGGTTTGACCGGTCAGCCGCGCTGTGAGATAACGCGCCGGCCAGCGCGTGTTTCCGGGCCCCCGATCCTTGCCCCATCCGAGGCCGCGCCTCGAGGTCCCGACCCGCGAAGGCGACGACGACCCGACAGGCGGACATGCAACTTCCCGACCTCTCCCTGCTTCTCGTCATGGCTCTCTTCTGGGCCACGTACGCCGTCCTGCGCGCGTGGGTGTTCAAGCCGCTCGGGACGATTCTCGAGGAGCGCGAGACGAAGGCCTCCACGGCGACCGAGTCCCTTGAGCAGGCCCTCGAGAACGAAAAGGAGACACTGGCGTCCATCGACCGCCGCCTCACCCAGACGCGGCGCGAAGCCCTCGCCGCGCGCCAGGCGTCGCGCGACGAGGCGAACGCGAAGAGACAGGCGGTTCTCGACGACGCGCGCGAAAAAGCCCGTCTCGCCGCCGCCGCGGCCCAGGCCCGCCTCGACGCCGAAGTCGCCGCGGCGCGCGCCGAGCTCGCGAAGAACGTCCGCACGACGGCGGGCGAGATCGCCTCGCTCGCGCTCGGGCGGAGGATCGCGTGATCTCCTCGATTCTGCTCGGTCTGGCGGAGGAAGGTCATGAAGCCGCGAAGGGCTTCCTCGGGATTCCGAACATCTTCTGGCAGGTCACGAACCTCGCCGCCTTTCTCGCCCTCCTCTGGTACTTCCTGAAAAAGCCCGTCGCCGAGTTCTTCGGCAACCGCCGGAGCGAGGTCGCCAAGGCGCTCGAGAAGGCCGACGAGGACCGGCGCCGCGCCGAGGCGCTTGCGGGCGAGCTCAAGCAGCGCCTCGCGCAGATCGAGACCGAGCTCGTGAATATGAAGGAAAGCGCGCGAAAGGACGCCGAGGCCGAGCACGCGGCGCTCCTGAAGCAGACCGAAGAGGACGCCGCGCGATTTCTGAAACGCGCCACATCCGAGGCCGACAACCGCGTCCGCGCGGCCCGCGCGGAGCTGACGGCCTACGCCGGCGACCTCGCCGTCGAGGTCGCGCGCGAGATTCTCGCCAAGAGCGTCACGCCCGACGACGAGAAACGCCTCGTTGCCGAGGGCGTCGCCGAGCTGTCCACGGGACCGAAGGGTTGAAGAGGGCCTGACGATGGCGGAGCGCTTCACCCGGCCGTACGTCGACGCATTCTTCGCCGTCGCGGGTTCCGCGGACGCCGTCGACGCGCAGCTCTCCGCGCTCGCGTCCGTCGCGCAGGCGATCGACGCGAACCCGGACCTCGCGAACGTCCTCGCGAACCCCGGCATCGAGAAGACGCGCCGCAAGGCCGTCCTCGACGCGGTCGCGCAGAAAGCGGGCGTCGGAACCCTCGGCGGGCGCCTCCTCGACGTCCTCCTTCAGAACCGGCGCGTGCACCGCCTTCCCGCGTTTCTTTCGGCGGTGCGCGAGCGGCTGGACCGCGAACGGCGCGTGCTCGAGGCGCGCGTCGCGAGCGCGCGGCCCCTCGACGAGGCGGTCTTCGAGACCCTGCGGCGCATGGTCGAGGGCCGGACGGGCAGCACGGTGCGCGTCGTCGCGTCCGTCGACCCGTCGCTCCTCGGCGGTTTCGTCGTCTCGGTGGGCAGCGCCCGCCTCGACGCGTCGCTCGCGCGCCGGCTCGAGAAAGCCCGCGCCGCGCTGCACGCACTCGCCCCGGCGTCTTGACCGGAGAAAGAAGCTTATGGCCGACATCAGCGCTCAGGAGATCACTCAGCTCATCAAGGCCCAGCTCGCGGGCGTCACGCAGGGCGTGGACGTCGACGAGGTCGGCACGGTCATCTCGGTCGGCGACGGCATCGCGCTCGTCTACGGGCTCGACAAGGCGATGGCCGGCGAGCTCATCGCGTTCCCGAACGACGTCTTCGGCCTCGCGCTCAACCTCGAGGAGTCGCACGTCGGCTGCGTGCTCATGGGCGAGACGAGCCTCGTGAAGGAAGGCGATACGGCGAAGCGCACCAAGCGCATCGTGTCCGTGCCCGTCGGCGACGCCCTGATCGGCCGCGTCGTGAACCCGCTCGGCATTCCGCTCGACGGCAAGGGCCCGATCGCCTCGAAGGACTTCTACCCGGTCGAACGCCTCGCGCCCGGCGTCGTCGACCGGATGCCCGTCAAGGAGCCGATCCAGACGGGAATCAAGGCGATCGACGCGATGATCCCGATCGGCCGCGGCCAGCGCGAGCTCATCATCGGAGACCGGCAGACGGGCAAGACGGCGATCGCCCTCGACGCGATCATCAACCAGAAGGGCAAGGACGTTGTCTGCGTCTACGTCGCGATCGGCCAGAAGAACTCGACGGTCGCGCAGGTCGTCCAGACGCTCGAAACGCACGGCGCGATGGAGCACACGATCATCGTCGCGGCCTCCGCCTCCGACCCCGCACCCCTGCAGTACATCGCGCCCTACGCGGGCTGCGCCATGGGCGAGTACTTCATGTACAGCGGGCGCCACGCGCTCGTCATCTACGACGACCTCTCCAAGCAGGCGGCGTCGTATCGCGAGATCTCGCTTCTCCTCCGCCGGCCGCCGGGCCGCGAGGCGTATCCCGGTGACGTCTTCTACCTCCACAGCCGGCTCCTCGAGCGTGCCAGCAAGCTGAACAAGGAGAAGGGGGGCGGGTCGCTGACGGCGCTGCCGATCATCGAGACGCAGGCCGGAGACGTCTCGGCCTACATCCCGACGAACGTCATCTCGATCACGGACGGGCAGATCTTCCTCGAATCGGACCTCTTCTTCTCGGGCCAGCGCCCCGCGGTCAACGTCGGCATCTCGGTGTCGCGCGTCGGCGGATCCGCACAGATCCGCGTCATGCGCGCGATCTCGGGCACGCTGCGCCTCGACCTCGCCCAGTTCCGCGAGCTCGCGGCGTTCGCCCAGTTCGGCTCGGACCTCGACAAGACGACGCAGGCGCAGCTCAACCGCGGCCGGCGCCTCGTCGAGATCCTCAAGCAGAACCAGTACGTCCCGATGGACGTGGCCCTGCAGGTCTCCTCCGTCTTCGCCGGCACGAAGGGCTTCCTCGACGACCTCCTCGTCGAGGCGGTGCTTCCGTTCGAGACGGCGCTGCACGAGTACATGAAGGACCAGAAGAAGGCGCTCCTCGACGAGATCCGCACGGCGGGCAAGCTCACGCCGGAAATCGAATCGGCCCTTGCGTCGGCGGTCGGCGAGGCGAAGAAGATTTTCCTCGCGGCGCGGCCCGAGGCGAAGGTCGCGTAGGGGACGGGCGCGGCGCTCCCATGGCCAACCTGATCGACATCCGGCGCCGGATCCGCAGCGTGAAGAACACGCAGCAGATCACGAAGGCGATGAAGATGGTGGCCGCGTCCAAGCTGCGCCGCGCGCAGGACCGCGTCCTGGCGGCGCGTCCGTACGCGACGACGCTCGAGGTGACGCTCGCCTCGGTGGCGGCACGGGTCCCGGCCCGCGAGGATGGCGCTCCCGCGCACCCGCTTCTGGAGGTCCGCGAGGAGAAGAACGTCGTCGTCGTCGCCGTGAGCGGCGACAAGGGCCTCGCGGGCGGATTCAACACGAACGTGAATCGCGCCGTGGGCGCCTTTCTCCGCGAGCAGCGCGAGAAGGGCGCCACCGCAACGCTCGTCGCCCTCGGCAAGAAGTCGAACGACTTCTGGCGCCGCCGTCCGGTCGAGATCCTCGACGCCAGGCCCGGGCTCTTCTCGAAGCTGAGCATGGCGGTCGCGGCCGAGATCGCGCGCGGCCTCGCGGCGCGCTTCGTCTCGGGCGAGACGGACGCCGTTTACGTCGTCTACAACGAGTTCCGGAGCGTCATCTCGCAGGTCGTGCGCACGAAGAGGCTCCTCCCGGTCAGCCTCGGCGACGCGGCGTCGAAAGCGGACGCGGGCGGCGCGGACTACCTCTACGAGCCCGCGCCCGACGTCATCCTCGGAATGCTGCTCCCGCGCTTCCTCGAGTTCCAGACGTACCGCGCCCTCCTCGAGTCGAACGCCGCGTTCTTCGCGGCGCAGATGACGGCCATGGACAGCGCGTCGAAGAACGCCGGAGAGCTCATCGACGGCCTCACCCTCACGTACAACCGCGCGCGCCAGGCGCGCATCACGAAAGAGCTCATCGAGATCGTCTCGGGGGCGGCGGCGCTCGAGTAGGCCGCGGGACACGGAAAGGCTGCGCACCTATGGCTACTGAAGGCAGGATCGTCCAGGTCATCGGGCCCGTCGTGGACGTCGAGTTCCCGGCCGGGAAGCTCCCGACCATCTTCAACGCCGTCCGCATCGTGGACCCGGAGAAGCTGTCCACGGTCCCGATCGACATCGTGACCGAGGTCGCGCAGCACCTCGGCGAGAACCGCGTCCGCTGCATCTCGATGAAGCCCGCCGACGGTCTCGTGCGCGGCATGAAGGCAATCGACACCGGCGCGCCCATCACGATCCCCGTGGGCCCCGAGACGCTCGGCCGCGTCCTGAACGTCATCGGCGAGCCCGTCGACGAGATGGGCCCCGTCACGACGACCGAGCACTGGCCCATCCACCGCGAGGCGCCGGCCTACGAAGACCAGTCCACGTCCGTCGAGATGTTCGAGACGGGCATCAAGGTCATCGACCTTCTCGAGCCGTACACGCGCGGCGGCAAGACGGGCCTCTTCGGGGGCGCGGGTGTCGGCAAGACCGTCCTCATCATGGAGCTCATCAACAACGTCGCGAAAGCCGCCGGCGGCTACTCGGTCTTCGCGGGCGTCGGCGAGCGCACGCGCGAAGGCAACGACCTCTGGCTCGAGTTCACCGAGTCCGGGATCATCGACCCGAAGGACTGGAGAAAGTCCAAGGCCGCGCTCATCTACGGCCAGATGACGGAGCCTCCGGGCGCGCGCCTGAGGGTCGGGCTGACGGGCCTCACGGCCGCCGAGTACTTCCGCGACAAGGAGGGCAAGGACGTCCTCCTCTTCATCGACAACATCTTCCGGTTCACGCAGGCGGGCTCCGAGGTCTCGGCGCTCCTCGGGCGTATGCCCTCGGCGGTCGGCTACCAGCCGAACCTCGCGACCGAGATGGGGGAGCTGCAGGAGCGCATCACGTCCACGAAGCGCGGGTCGATCACCTCGGTCCAGGCGATCTACGTCCCCGCCGACGACCTCACGGACCCGGCGCCGGCGACCGCGTTCGCGCACCTGGACGCCACGAGCGTCCTCTCGCGGCAGATCGCCGAGATCGGGATCTACCCGTCCGTCGACCCGCTCGCGTCCACGTCCAAGATCCTCTCGCCGCTCACGGTCGGCGAGGAGCATTACAAGGTCGCGCGCGCGGTCCAGCAGGTTCTCCAGAAGTACAAGGACCTCCAGGACATCATCGCGATCCTCGGGATCGACGAGCTCTCCGAGGACGACAAGGTGATCGTCGCGCGCGCGCGCAAGATCCAGCGCTTCCTCTCGCAGCCCTTCCACGTCGCCGAGCAGTTCACGGGTCTCCCGGGCCGCTACGTGAAGATCGCCGACACGATCCGCTCCTTCAAGGAGATCGTGGAGGGCAAGCACGACGAGCTGCCCGAGCAGGCGTTCTTCAACGTGGGGGCGATCGAGGAAGCCCAGGAAAAGGCCGAGAAGCTCAAGGGAGCGGCCTGACGCCGTGGACGCACGCCTCACGCTGACCGTCGTGACCCCGGAGCGCGCCGTCGTCATCGGCGTCGCCTGCGACGAGGTGACGCTCCCGGGGTGGGACGGCGAGATCGGGATCCTGCCCGCGCACACGCCGCTCATCACGCTCCTCGGGATCGGCCTCGTGACGTTCCGCGACGGGTCGAAAAGGACGTCCGTCGCGGTGCGCGGCGGGTTCGCGGAGATCGCGGGCGACGCCGTGCGGGTCCTCGCGGACGAAGCGGCGGCGAAGGACGTGATCGACGCCGCGAAGGCCGCCGAGGAACGGACGGCGGCCGAGGCGCGCCGGGCGAGCGTCGTCGGGGACGAAGAGCTCGATGCCGTCAACGCCGACGCGAAGTTCGCCGAAGCGCGGATCTCGGTCGCCGCGAGCTGAACCGCGGCCGGCCGGCCCGCCGCGTTCCGCCTATCATCAACGGACGGTGGCGGCGTGACGGAGGAAGGCGATCCCTGGTGGGAGCACTGGTTCGAGGAGCCCTACCTCGCCCTCTATCCGGAGCGCGAGGAGCGCGAAGCCCGCGCGCAGGCGGTGTTCGCCCGCGAGGTTCTCGCCCCGTTCTCGAAGGCCGGGCGGCTGCGGTTCCTCGACCTCGGCTGCGGGACGGGACGCCGGACCGCCGCGCTCGAGGCCGGCCTCGGCGCGACCGCCGGAATCGACGCGTCGCTGCGGCTCGTCGTGGCCGCCCGCGGACGCGAGGCGCGCCTGAAGCCCGGCGCGTTCTGCGCGCGCGCGGAACGGCTCCCGCTCGCGGCGCGGAGCGTCGGGGCGGCCGTCAGTTTTTCGGGCGCCTTCGGGCGCACGGACGACCCGGGCGACGACGCGCGCGTCGCCGGCGAAATCGCGCGCATCCTCGCGCCCGGAGGAGCGCTGCTCGCGTCCGTCTTCAATGCCGAGCGCGTCGTCTCGGGGCTTGCCTGGCGCGAGGAGAAGCTCATCGCGGGCACGCGGGTCGTCATCAGGAGACGGTACGATCCGGCCCGGCGGATGCTGGAGAAGGAGATCGAGCTGGCCGCGGGCGGCGAGAAGCGCGTGTACGCGCAGCGGGCGCGTGCCGTGACCGAGCACGAGCTGCGGGGACGCCTGCGGGCGGCGGGCCTGACCGTCGTGGGCGCCTGGGGCGATTTCGACGGCTCGGCGTTCGACGGCCGGCGCTCGCCGCGCGTGCTCCTCCTCGCGTCCAAGCCCAGCTCGAAGGCGTTCGGAGGGGCCGGCCGGTGACGGTGGCGCTCGACCGCGTCCCCGGGATCCCGGCGCTCGCGCGCGGCCTCGCGACGGGCACGCCCGACGTCTCGGAATTCCTTCCACGCTCCCCGACCCGCGCGGCCGTCGCCGCGCAGGCCGCGGCGGTCCTTCGCGCCTTCCGGCCGCGCACACTTCCGCCGGAAGCCGACCCGAGACTCGCCGCGCTCGCCCGCGCCGAACGCACCGCCGTCGTCACGGGACAGCAGGCCGGGCTCTTCGGCGGGCCGCTCCTGACGCTCGTGAAGGCCGTGGCGGCCGAGAAGCTCGCGGCCGACCTCTCGGCGGCGGCAGCGCCCGCCTCGGCCGCGTTCTGGTGCGCGGCCGAGGACCACGACCTCGTCGAGGTGACGCGCGTGATCCTTCCGTCCGCGGAGGGGCCGCGCGACGCCGGGCCCGACCCCGGGCCGCTCGCATCGAACCGCGCCCCGGTCGGCGCCCTCCCCATTCTCGTCGACACGGCGGCGATTCTCGAGGCGGCCGCCGAGAGCCTCGGGAGCCCGGCGGACGAGGACGCGCTCTCCGCGCTCCGCGAGGCCCACGCGGACCGGACGTACCGGGAGGCCTTCACGCAGACGCTCGACTGGCTCCTCGGCGGCACGCTCCCGGTCGTCGACGCGGCCGAGGCTTCGGACAAGCCGGCCCTCGTCCCGCTCGCCGTCCGCATCGTGACGGAGCGCCGCGACGTCCGGGCGTTGCTCGGGGCGCGCGGCGAGGCGCTGGCGCGCGCGGGCCATCCGCTCCAGGTGAAGACGGACCCGGCTGCGCTGCCGCTCTTCGTCCGCGCGGACGGCGAGAGACTCCTCCTCGTCGAGGACGGGAGCCGGCTAAAGCTCAAGGGGCGAGACGGGACGTTCGCCGCGGAAGACGTCGTGGCGCGGCTCGAGTCCGGCGCCTGGCTCCCGTCGTTCTCCGCGCTCACGCGCCCGCTCGCCGCCTCCGTCCTCTACCCGGTCGGGGCGACGGTGCTCGGTCCGGCGGAGGTCGCGTACTGGGCGCAGGCCTGGCCCCTGTTCGAATGGGCGGGCATCGTCCCGCCCGCCGTCCTCCTCCGGCCGCTCGTCGCGCTCGAGACGCCCGCGGCGCGCCGTCTCCTTTCGAAGCTCGACGTGACGCTCGCGGACGTCCTCGAGGGCGAGGACGCGCTCCTGAGGAAGAAAGGTGCCGGCTCGGCGCGGGCGCTCCTCTCCCGCGTCGCGGCAATCCGCGACGGGGCGGTCGCGGAACTCGACGCGGCGCGCCCCGCGCTCCTCGCGGTGGACGCGTCGCTCGACAAGGCCGTCGCGGCGACGCGCGAGAAACTCGCCTTCGCGTTCGAGAAGCTCGTCGAGAAGACGGAAGCCGCCGCGGGGCGCGCCGACGCGCAGACGACCCAGCAAATCCGGCGCCTCTCGGCCGAACTCCTTCCGGACGGACAGCTCGCCGAGCGCCGCTACTCGGTCGTGCCGTACGTGCTGCGCTTCGGGCGCGAGGCCGTCGTCGGCGCGCTCCGGCGGGGCCTGAAGTGGGACGAGCCAGGCCTCCAGGAGATCGCGCTGTGAGCTCCGCCGCCGTCGTTCCCGTGGACGTCCTCGCCTTCGGCCCGCACCCGGACGACGTCGAACTGGGCTGCGGCGGGACCCTGGCCCTCCTCGCGGGCCGCGGGCGGGGCGTCGGCATCGTCGATCTCACGCGCGGGGAGATGGCGACGCGCGGCACGCCCCGGACGCGCGCCGCCGAGGCGGCGGAGGCCGCGCGTCTCCTCGGCGCGCGCTTCCGGACGAATCTCGACCTCGGAGACGGCGACCTCCGGACGGACCGCGCCGCGCAGCTCCTCGTGATCGACGCCGTACGGCGCGCCCGCCCGCGCCTCGTCCTCGCCCCGTGGACCGAGGACCGCCACCCCGACCACGAGCGCGCGGGCCGTCTCGTGTCGGAGGCGTCCTGGTACGCCGGTCTCGTCCGCCTGGAAACGGGATTGGCGCCGCACCGGCCCGACCAGGTCGTCTTCTACTCGGCGTACGCGCTGCTGGCGCCGACGTTCCTCGTGGACGTGTCGGCTTCTTTCGAGGCCAAGCGGGCGGCGCTCCGCGCGTACAAGAGCCAATTCCACGTTTCCGACGCGCCGGAGACCAGCGAGCCGGGGACATTCGTCTCGTCGAAGTCGTTCTGGGACGGGGTCGAGGCGCGGGCACGCGCCTACGGGCGCGTCGCGAACGTGGCCTACGCCGAAGGGTTCGTCTCGAAGAACCCGCCCGTGCTCGCGGACCCCGCCGCGGCGTTCGCGGGCTACGAAGGGGCGAAGCCGTGAGAATCGGGATCACGTGCTACCCGACGTTCGGCGGCTCGGGCGTCGTCGCGACCGAGCTCGGGCACGAGCTCGCGCGCCGCGGCCACGACGTCCACTTCATCACGTACGCGATGCCCTCTCGGCTGAACGTCTTCGCGGACCGCGTGACGTACCACGAGGTCACGGTCCCCTCGTACCCGCTCTTCCAGTACGCGCCGTACGACCTCGCGCTCGCGACGCGCATGGGCGACGTCGCGACGCACGAGAAGCTCGACCTCATCCACGTCCACTACGCCCTGCCGCACGCGATCTCGGCGCACCTCGCGCGCGAGATGCTCGCGCCGACGCGCCTCGGCCTCGTCACGACGCTCCACGGGACCGACGTCACGATCGTCGGGCAGGACCGCTCGTACCTGCCGATCACGCGCTTCGGGATCGAGAAATCCGACGCGGTGACGGCCGTGTCCGAGCACCTGAAGCAGGTCACGATCGACGTCTTCCAGCCGAAGAAGGAGATCGTCGTCATCCCGAACTTCATCGACCCGGACCGTTTCTCGCCGGAGTCGCCGCACCTCTCCTGCCGGTTCGTCCCCGCGGGCCGGAAGGTCCTCATGCACGTCTCGAACTTCCGGCCCGTCAAGCGCGTCCGCGACGTCGTCGAGATTTTCGACCGCGTCCAGCGCCGCGTTCCGGCGACCCTCGTCATGGTCGGCGACGGCCCCGACCGGCCGGCGGCGGAAGCGCTCTGCCGCGAGAAGGGGATCGCGGGCCAGGTCTCGTTCCTCGGCAACATGCCCGCCATCGAGGCGCTCATGCCGTCCGCGGACTTCTACCTCCTCCCGACGGACTCGGAGTCGTTCGGCCTCTCGGCGCTCGAGGCGCAGGCCTGCGGCGTGCCCGTCCTCGGCTACGCCGCCGGCGGCCTGCCGGAGGTCGTCGTGTCCGGAGAGACGGGCTTCCTGCGCGCCGTCGGCGACGTCGCCGGTCTTGCGGACGACGCCGTGTCGCTGCTCCTGGACGCCCGGCGCTACAAGGCGATCTCGCAGTCGGCCCGCGCCCGCGCGATCAAGCTCTTCAACGCGGACGCGATCGTGTCGCGCTATCTCGCGCTGTACGAGAGCGTCCTGGCGGCCGCCTGACGGGCCGTCCGCGCGCAGGCGAGGAGGTCGGCGCCCGTCGCGCCCCAGGAGGCGACGCGGCGGAACTCGTTCCGAAGCGTCGTGCCGAAGAGGCCGGGATCGTCCGTCGAGAGCGTGACCGGCACGCCGGCCGCGAGGAGCGCGCGCACGGGATGCGCCGTCCCCGCGCGCACGGCGCCCGTCGCGAGGTTCGACGTCGGGCAGACGTCGCACACGACGCCGCGCCGCGCGAGTTGACGAAGCAGCACGGCATCCTCGGCCGCGCGGATGCCGTGCGCGATCCGGACGGGCGACAGGTGCTCGAGCGCGTCGACGACGGAATCCGGCCCGGCCCACTCGCCCGCGTGCGCGACGGGCATGAGGCCGAGGCGCCGCGCGCGCCGGAAGGCGCCGGCGAAGTCCCGCGCAGGGAACGCGGCCTCCTCGCCGCCGAGGCCGAAGCCGAGGACGCGGCGCCACGGGCTCCTTTCGTGCAGGTCGAGGACCCGGTCCGCCGACGCCGCCCCCCAGTGGCGGACGACGTCGAGGAGGACGACGACCCGCCCGCGAGAGGCGGCCTCGTGGGCCGCGAAGACGGTCTCGAGCGCCGCGCGAACCTCGAACCAGTCGAGGCCGAGCTTCTCGGCGACGGCGGGCGAGACGTACACTTCGGCGTGGCGGATGCGCTCGCGGACGAGGCGCGCCGTGAGAGCGCGCGCGACGGTCGCGTAGTCGGCGGCGGAGCGGATCTGCCGGCAGACGTCGCGGTAGAAGGAAAAGAACGCGTCCGGGGAACCCAGGGCGCGCCGCCGCGCGCGGATGGACGCGAGATCCGGGAAAATGGGAGCGGGCGAGCGGGAGGACAGGCGCACGAGCGCCGCCGCGGAGACCGCGCCCTCGAGGTGCAGGTGGAGCTCGACTCGGGGCGCCGTCGCGAACCGGCGGAGAAAACGGGCGGCGGACGGGGCGATTCCCACGCGGACGCATCCTACGGCGTCTTCGAGACGGGCCCCGTTCCGCTCGGGGCGCCGCCGCGTGGACGGCTCTGGATGCGCGCGGCCGCGTTCGGCGTCGATCTCCTGCTCGTCGCGGGAGGTCCTCTTCTCGTCGCCTCGTCGATCGTCTTCGGAATCGCCGCGGTGACCGACGAGGCGCCCGTCGGTCTCGACGACGGCTTCCGGGCGGCGCAGGTCCTCGCCGCTCTCCTGTTCCTGTTCCGGGACGTCGCGGGAGCGAGCCCCGGAAAGAAGCTTTTCGGGCTGCGTCTGATCCGGAAGGGCGGCATCCCGGCGGGATGGGCCGCATCCTTCGCCCGCAACCTCCTGCTTCTCGTCCCGGGCTGGAATCTCGTTGAAATCGCATCGGTTCTGCGCCGCCGGGACGGCCGGAGGCCCGGCGACAAGCTGGCCGGAACGACGCTCGTGGAAGCCTGAAGGCCCTTGGCCCCGAAACCTTTCCACCCGTTTGCTCGTTCTCCTGACAGGGTGCCGAAATGATCGC
The DNA here is from genome assembly GCA_963798215.1 of uncultured Acidobacteriota bacterium. GTDB lineage: Bacteria > Acidobacteriota > Thermoanaerobaculia > UBA5066 > UBA5066 > Fen-183. The sequence continues at coordinate 159,528 of CAWCSP010000005.1, read as the reverse complement.
CACGTCGAATGTCCGTCCGGTTCGCCTCGCCCGCCTCGGAGGGGCTTTCGCCCTCGCTCTTCTCACGGCCGCGGGTGCGCGCGCCGAGGACGCCCCAAACCCGCGGGAAGAGCGGTTCGAGAAGACGTACGAGCTGACGGGCGTCCGCAAGGTTCGCCTGCAGAACGTGAACGGCGCCGTGAGCATCGAGTCGGGCGGCGAGCACCTGAAGGTCCAGGCCGTCAAGTCGGTGAAACGCAGCTCCGACATCGACGTCCTGAAAGACACCGAGATCCGGGTCACGAAGACGGGCTCCTCGATCGAGATCGAGACGATCCTCCCGAAACAGGGGCATTTCTTCGCGTGGCCGTTTTTCGGGCGGTCGAGCTCGGCGGAGGTCTCCTACCAGGTCACGCTGCCGCCGGGCGTCTCCGTCGAGGCCGAGACCGTGAACGGCCGGATCAGCGCGTCGAAGCGCACGGGCGACCTCGTCCTCTCGACCGTGAACGGCGCGGTGAAGGTCGAGGGGCAGGACGGTCCGCTCAAGGTCAACACCGTGAACGGGTCCGTCGAGGTCTCGTTCGCGGCCGCGATGCGCCAGGCCAGCCTCGAGACCGTCAACGGCTCGGTGACCGTGACCTGCGGGAAGGACTCCTCGATCCGGTGCGCCCTCCAGACCACGAACGGCCGGATCCAGTCCGAGTTCCCCGTGACGATCGAGGGCAAGTGGGGCCCCAAGGAGGCCCGCGGGTCGATCAACGGAGGCAAGGAAAGTCTCGCCGTCGAGACCGTGAACGGCGACGTCCGCCTCTTCATGGCGGATTCCTCGGCCGTCCCCAGGTAGCCGGCACAACGGGTCCCGGGCGGGCGCGCGCCCCCTGGCGGGCGCGAAGGGGAAAGAAGTGGTGCCCTGGGCCAGACTCGAACTGGCACGGATTGCTCCACACGCCCCTCAAACGTGCGCGTCTACCAATTCCGCCACCAGGGCACCCTCGCGAGGGAGGGGGATCTTAACCGATCTCTACTTCGTTGCGGGAGCCGCGGGGGCGGGCGCCTGGGCCGGGGCGACGGGCGCCGAGGGCAGCGCCGTCACGGGAGCCGGGGCGACGGGGACGGTGGCCTTCGCGGGCACCGTCTTCGCGGCCTTCGAGAGCACGGAACCGGGCCGCCGCGCCTCGATGAGCGAGATCGTCACCGCGAGGACCGAGAACGCGACGAAGGACCACGTCGTGATCTTCTCGAGGAGCGTCGTCGCACCGCGGGCGCCGAAGGTCGTCTGCGAGGACGAGGCCCCGAAGGCCGCCGACACGTCCGCGCCCTTCCCCTGCTGGAGCAGGACGACGAGGATCAGGAAGACGCAGACGATCACGTAGATCGGGATGAGGACGTACAGCCACATGCGGTGAACTCCGAACCCCGCCAGGCGCTCGCGGATGGGAACGGCGGGGCCGCAGATGATAGCGGAAACGCCGGACCGGCGCGACTTCCGGCCCCGTGAAGACCCGGCGGCTTCAGGCAGCGGCCCGGAGGATCGCCCCGAACGCGTCGGCGTCCAGCGAGGCCCCGCCGACGAGACCGCCGTCCAGGCCCGGCTGGGCGAAAAGGGCCGCGGCGTTCGCCGCCGTGACGGACCCGCCGTAGAGGATCCGGATCCGGCCCGCCGCTCCCGCGCCCCAGCGCGCCGCGAGCGCCTCCCGGAGGACGGCGTGAGCCTCGGCGGCCATGGCCGGCGTCGCCGCGAGGCCCGTTCCGATCGCCCAGACCGGCTCGTAGGCGAGCGCGAACCCGGGCGGCGGAGCGGCAAAACCGTCGAGGGCGGCGAGCTGGCCCCTGAGGACCTCGGCGGTGCGGCCGCCGTCGCGCTCGGCCCGGGTCTCGCCGACGCAGTAGAGCGGTGAGATTCCGTTCTCGACGAGGCGGTCGAGCTTCTTCGCGAGGAGGGGTCCGCTCTCGCCGTGGCGCTGCCGCCGCTCGCTGTGGCCGACGAGGCAGATCGAAACCCCGAGCTCCCTCAGGCTGGACGCGGCGACCTCTCCCGTGAACGCGCCCTCCCTCTCGGACGAGACGTCCTGCGCGGCGAGGGCGACCGAGCCGCCCGCGAGGAGCCGGCCGACGCGCTCGAGCGCGCCGAACGACGGCGCGAGAGCCGCGTCCACGCCGGCGGGGACTCCCGCCGAGGCGATCCGGTCCGCGAGCGCGGCCGAGGCCGACGGCCCGAGGGACATCTTCCAGTTCGCGACGACGAGCCGGCGCGCGCTCACGGCGTCCCCGTTCTCACCGCAGCGCTTCCACGCCCGGCAGCAGCTCGCCGGCCACAAGGTCCAGCGACGCTCCGCCGCCGGTCGAGACGTGCGAGATCGAGCCCGCGAGGCCGGCTTCCGTCACGGCTTCGACGGACTCGCCGCCGCCCACGACCGTGAAGCCGGAGGACGCCGCCAGGATCTTCGCGACCCCGAGCGTCCCCGCGTCGAAGGGCTTCGTCTCGAAAACGCCCATCGGGCCGTTCCAGAAGATCGTCTTCGCGTCCTTCGTCATCCTCGCGAACATCTCGAGCGTCTTCGGGCCGATGTCGAAGGCCGCCTGGTCCGGGGGGATCGCATTCATCGCCACGGCCTTCGCCAGAGAGGCTTTTTCGAGCGACGGCGCGACCATGAAGTCCGACGGGAGGACGAGCGCGACGCCCCGCGCCTTGCAGCGGTCGATGATCTGCCGCGCGATCGGGACGCCCTCCGGCTCGAGGAGCGACTTGCCGACCGGCAGGCCGAGCGCCGCGACGAAGTGGTTCGCCATCCCGCCGCCGACGAGGACGACGTCCGCCTTCTCGACGAGGGCCCTGAGCGCGGCGATCTTCCCCATGATCTTCGCGCCGCCGAGGATCGCGGCGAACGGGTGGTCGATGTCCGTCGCGACCTTCGCGAGGGCGGTCAGCTCCTTCTCCATGAGGAGCCCGATCCCGCGGCGGTCCCGCGGGAAGAACGCCGCCATGCCGGCCGTCGAGGCATGCGCGCGGTGGGCGGTCCCGAACGCGTCGTTCACGTAGACGTCCGCGAGCGCCGCGAGCTGTTTCGCGAAAGCCGGATCGTTCGCTTCCTCGCCCGCGTGGAAGCGGACGTTCTCGAGGAGGAGGACGCCGCCGGGCGGAAGGGCCGCTTCGGCCCGCTCGGCCTCGGAGCCGACGCAGTCGAGCGCGAACGCGACGGGGAAGCCGAGCCGGTGCTCGAGCGTCCGGGCGACGGGCGCGAGCGAGTACTTCGGGTCCGGGATGCCCTTGGCCTTGCCGAGGTGCGAGGCGAGGACGATGCGGCGCGCGCCGCGCTCCTTCGCGAGGAGGATGGTCGGGAGCGCTTCGACGACGCGCGTGTCGTCGCGCACGACGCCGTCCTTGAGCGGGACGTTGAAGTCCACGCGGATGAAGACGCGCTTGCCGTCGAGATCGAGTCCGGTGATCGAGGGGGGGAGTGCGGCCATGGGGCCTCCTCAAGGCGCGTGGCGTCCGATCCTAACCTCACCGGGCGCTTATAGTCGGGACGTGAAAGAACCGGCCGCCGCGACGTCCGTCGTGCCCTGGGCGTACCGGGCCGGCGTCCTCCATCTTCTCGACCAGCGGTTCCTGCCGCACGAGGAGACGATTCTCGAGTGCGGCTCGGCGCTCGAGACGGCCGAGGCGATCCGGAGCCTCGCGGTCCGGGGAGCGCCGCTCATCGGCGTCGCGGCTGCGTACGGGATGTGCGTCGAGGCCCGGCGCGTTCTCTCGCGCGTCCCGGCCGACCTCGACGCGGCGCTTCACGCCGCCGCGGACCGCCTCGCGTCCGCGCGCCCGACGGCCGTGAACCTCGGCTGGGCCGTCGCGCGGATGCGCGGCGTCGTCCTCGCGACGGCCGGCGACGATCCGGCCGCGCGCGTCCTCCGGCTCGAGGCCGAGGCGGACCTCATCGCCGCGGAGGACCGCGCCGCCTGCGCGGAGATCGGGCGGCTCGGGGCCGCGTGGCTCCGGGCGCGCTTCTCCGCCGGCGTCCCGGCCGTCCTCACGCACTGCAACGCGGGCGCCCTCGCGACGGCGGGCATCGGAACAGCCCTCGGGATCGTGCGCACGCTCGCGGCCGGGGGGCCTCTCGCGATCCTCGCGGACGAGACGCGGCCGTTCCTCCAGGGCGCGAGGCTCACCGCCTGGGAGCTCGCGAAGGACGGCCTTCCCGTCACCCTCCTCCCGGATGTCGCGGCGGCGTCGCTCATCGCGCGGGGGCGCGTCCACGCCGTGATCGTCGGCGCCGACCGGATCGCGGCGAACGGCGACGTCGCGAACAAGGTCGGGACGTACGGCCTCGCGCTCGCGGCGCGCGCGCACGGCGTGCCGTTCGTCGTCGCGGCGCCGACGACGACGCTCGACGCGGCGACTCCGGACGGCGCGTCGATCCCGATCGAGGAGCGCGACGGCACGGAGGTCGTCGACCTCCCCGTGCCGGGCGGCGGGCGGATCTCTCTCGCACCCGCGGGCGTCTCCGCCCTCTACCCGGCCTTCGACGTGACGCCGGCGGACCTCGTCGACGCGATCGTGACCGAGAAGGGGATCTCGGAGCGCCCTCACGCGGCGGGCCTCGCGCGGCTCCTCGGTCCGCGATGAGCGGCCGGCGCGGCGGCCTCGTCCTCGCGTTCGAGACGTCCTGCGACGAGACGGCCGTCGCCCTTCTGGACGCGGACGGCCGGGCCCGGGCCTCGCGCGTCGCCTCGCAGGAGGACGCGCACCGCGCCTTCGGCGGCGTCGTGCCCGAGATCGCCGCGCGGGCGCACCTTCAGAATCTCCCGCCGCTCCTCGACGACGCGCTCGCCGACGCCGGAGCGTCGCTTGCGGACGTGTCCGCCGTCGCGGCGACCGCGGGTCCGGGCCTCGTCGGCGCGCTCCTCGTGGGCCTGTCGGAAGGGAAAGGGCTCGCGTTCGGCCTCGGCGTCCCGTTCGTCCCCGTCCACCACATCGAGGCGCACGCCCTGTCGCCGTTCGTCGACCCCGCGGGCGCGCCCGCGGCGCCCGTCCCGGAGCGCTTCGGCGCCCTCGTCGTCTCCGGCGGGCACACGCACCTCTACCGGTTCTCCGGGCCGCGCATCGACCGCCTCGCGCGGACGCGCGACGACGCCGCGGGCGAGGCGTTCGACAAGGTCGCGAAGATGGCCGGCCTCGGCTACCCCGGCGGCCCCGCCGTGGACCGGCTCGCGCGGCGCGGGCGGGCGGCGCGGCCGTTCGCCGTGCCGCAGTTCAAGGACCGTTCGGCCGATTTCAGCTTCTCGGGGCTGAAGACGTCCGTGCGGGAGCGTCTCACGGAGATCGGCCGCGCCCCGGTCTCGGGCCTGCCGTCCGGGCCTGCGCTCGCGGACGTCGACGCGCCGCCGGAGCTGTGCGACCTCATGGCGGACGTCGAAACGGCCATCGTCGCGCAGCTCGTGGACCGCATGGACCGGATCGTCCTTCGCGAGCGGTTCGAGGTCCTCACCGTCTCGGGCGGCGTCGCCGCGAACACGCTCGTCAGGGAGCGCCTGCCCGCGTGGGGAAAGACCCGCGGCGTCGACGTCCGCGTCGCGTCGAAGGTTCTCACGGGAGACAATGCGCTCATGATCGCCTTCGCGGCCCTGAGGCGGCTGAAGGAGGGTCGCTTCGGCGAGGGCCTCGCGGTCGTCGCGCGCTCACGCTGGCCGCTGGAGACGCTCGTCTGACGCGCGGCCGCCCGGGGGCACGAAAGGTCTTGCTCCGCTAGAATCCGCGCTCCGCCGCGCCTCTCGCGCCGCGCCCCCCTCATGACCGACCCCTCGCGCATCCGCAACTTCTCGATCGTCGCCCACATCGACCACGGGAAGACGACGCTCTCCGACCGGATCCTCGAGATCACGGGCGCGCTGACGGCGCGCGAGATGACCGAGCAGGTCCTCGACGACAACCCGATCGAGAAGGAGCGCGGGATCACGATCAAGGCGCGGTCCGTCACGCTCAAGTACCGCGCGGAGGACGGCGTCGACTACACGCTGAACCTCATCGACACGCCCGGGCACGTGGACTTCACGTACGAGGTCTCACGCTCGCTCGCCGCGTGCGAGGGTGCCGTCCTCGTCGTGGACGCGACGCAGGGCGTCGAGGCGCAGACGCTCGCGAACGCGTACCTCGCGATCCACAACGACCTCACGATCGTCCCGTGCATCAACAAGGTCGACCTCCCGTCCGCCGTGCCCGAGATGGCGCGCGAGCAGATCGAGGACGTCATCGGGATCCCCGCCCGCCACGCGGTCCTGACGTCCGGCAAGGTCGGGACGGGCGTGCGCGACCTTCTCGAGCAGATCGTCCACGACGTCCCCGCGCCGAAGGGCGACGCCGCGGCGCCGCTGAAGGCCCTTCTCTTCGACTCGTGGTTCGACGTCTACCGCGGCGTGACGTGCCTCGTGCGCGTCCACGAGGGGACGGTCCGGCCGGGCACGAAGATCCGGATGATGGGAACGGGTCTCGGCGGCGAGGTCCAGGAGGTCGGGATCTTCAACCCGAAGCAGCAGGTCGTGTCCGAGCTCTCCGTCGGCGAGGTCGGGTACGTCATCGCGGGCATCAAGGACCTCCACGCCGCAAAGATCGGCGACACCGTCACCGAGGCCGACCGGCCGACGGCCGAGGCGCTGCCCGGGTTCCAGGACGTCAAGGCGATGGTCTTCGCGTCCATCTTCCCGACGGAGACCGAGGCGTACGAGGACCTGCGCGACGCGATGGAGAAGCTCCGGCTGAACGACGCGTCGTTCACGTTCGAGCCCGAGTCCTCGACCGCGCTCGGCTTCGGCTTCCGTTGCGGGTACCTCGGCCTCCTCCACATGGAGATCATCCAGGAGCGCCTCGAGCGTGAGTTCAACCTGTCGCTCATCACGACGGCGCCGTCGGTCCCGTACCAGGTGACGACGACGCGGGGCGAGCGGCTCGAGATCTCGAACCCCGTGAAGCTGCCGGAGCCCCAGCTCATCGAGGAGATGCGCGAGCCGTACATCCTCGCGACGATCATCACGAAGGACGAGTTTCTCGGCGGGATCCTCGCGCTCTGCCAGGAGCGGCGCGGGACGCAGGTCTCGCTCGAGTACGCGGGCACGCAGCGCGCGGTCCTCAAGTACGAGCTCCCCCTCAACGAGGTCATCCTCGACTTCTACGACAAGCTCAAGTCGCTCTCGCGCGGCTACGCGTCTTTCGACTACACGCTCGTCGACTACCGGCCGGGCGACCTCGTGAAACTCGACATCCTCATCAACGGCGAGCCGATCGACGCCCTCGCGTTCATCGTCCACCGCGACAAGTCCCAGGCGAAGGGCCGGTCGCTCGTCGAGAAGATGAAGGAGATGATCCCGCAGCAAATGTTCGAGGTCGTGATCCAGGCTGCGATCGGGTCGAAGATCCTCGCGCGCTCGACCGTCAAGGCGATGCGCAAGAACGTTCTCGCGAAGTGCTACGGCGGCGACATCACGCGCAAGAAAAAGCTCCTCGAGAAGCAGAAGGAAGGCAAGCGCCGGATGAAGAAGGTCGGCCGCGTGGACCTTCCGCAGGAGGCTTTTCTCGCCGTCCTCAAGGTCGACTCGTGATGCGGCCGGGGCGCTTTGCGGAGACGGCCGAAGCCGTTCTCGTCGCCGCGGCGCTCGCGCTGTTCGTCAAGGCCTTCGTCTTCCAGATCTTCCACGTCCCGACGTCGTCGATGGAGGACACCGTCCTCGCGGGCGACCGCATCGTCGTCGACAAGTTCGCGTACGCCCCGCACGCCGGGCCGTGGGCGCGCCTCCTCCCGTACCGGACGCTCACGCGCGGCGACGTCGTCGTGTTCCGCGACCCTCGGGACCCCTCCCGCGACCTCCTGAAGCGCGCCGTGGCCATCGGCAGCGACACCGTGGAGCAGCGCGCGAAGGAGCTGCGGATCAACGGGTTCGAGCGGGAGGAGCCCTTCGTCGTCCACCGCGACCCGACGACGTACGGGTTGGACGCGCCGCCGGCTCTCGCCGGACGCGACTCGTTCGGGCCGGTTTCCGTGCCCGTGGGGGCGTTCTTCGCGATGGGCGACAACCGGGACGACTCGCTGGACTCGCGGTTCTGGGGGCCTGCGCCCGCCGCGAACCTCGAGGGCCGCGCGGTCTGCGTTCTCTGGTCCTGGGCTCCCGCGGACCGGACGTTCTCGGGCCGGGGGGCGTTCCTGCGCAGGATGCTCGACGGCGCGATACACTTTTTGGGCAGGACCCGGTGGAACCGGACGTTCCGGGTGACCCGTTGAAGGCGAGGCGGTCCGGCGCCGACGCCGGGGAGAGGAGCATGGACATGCGTCGCGCACGGAGTCGGGGAGAAGGCGCTTTCGGTCTCATCGTCGGACTCGCGATTCTCTTCGTCGTCGCGGTGGCGTGCGTGCGGATCGTCCCGCTGCACGTCCACGGGAACGAAGTTCTCGACGCGATGACGGAAGCGGCGAACTTCGGAGGGCTCAAGCCGCTCGAGAAGCTCCAGCTGGACGTCTATCTCAAGGCGCAGGAGGCGAAGGTCCCGCTCCAGATGCAGGACATCCGCGTCGAGCGCAACGGGTCGTACATCATCATCTCGGCGCGTTACAAGCAGACCGCCGACGTCTTCGGGTACAAGTACGTCTACGTCTTCGACAGGAAAGTCGAGAAGCCCGTCTTCTAGCGCGATGGGAAAGACGCGCGAGGACGAGGCCGCGCCGCTGACGGAGGTCCGGCTGGACGTGTGGCTGGACGTCGCGTGCCTGTTCCCGACGCGCTCGCAGGCCGCCGTGGCGTGCGCCGGCGGCAAGGTGGACCTGAACGGCCACGCGGCGGCCGCGCACAAGCTGGTCCGCGCGGGGGACCGCCTGTCCATCACGTTCGCCCGGGGCAGGCGGACGTTCGTCGTGAAGGGCCTCGCCGACCGGCACGTGAAGAAGGCCGCCGCGCGTGCCCTCGCCGACGAGACGACGCCCCCTCCGACGCCCGAGGTGCTCGAGGCGCGGCGGCTCGAACGGATGTTCGCGCCCCGGGAGGCCGGCGGCGCGCGCCCGACGAAGAAGGAGCGCCGCCAGCGCGAGAAGGCGCGCGGGTGGTGAGCCGCCCTGCGCGCCCGAGGCTCTACGAGATCGTCCTCCTCGTCGACGTCGCCGTCGTCATCCTGCTGCTGAGGGGGCGCGCGCGGATCGACCTCGGCGTCGCCGGGTCGCTCCTCGACATGCGCGAGTTCATCGCGTTCCTCGCGCCGATCGTGCTCGGCGGCGTCCTCGTCCGGGCGCTCCTCGCGGCGCGCCGTGGCCGCCGCCGCGGGATCGCCCGCCTGCGCGCGCTGCTCCGGCCTCGATCGCTCGTCGACCTCGGCCGCTTCCTCGTCGCGATGGCGCTCACCTCGTACGCCTACAGCTGGCTCAAGATGGCGCTCCCGCTCCTTCGGCCCGACGTCCTCTACGACCCCGCGCTCTACCGCCTCGAGACTCTCCTTCACTTCGGCGTGAACCCCGGTCGCTTCCTCCAGGGCCTCTTTCCGTACCCCGTGCTGTGGCGCGCGCTCGACGGGTACTACGCCGCGTTCATCCTGACCGTGATGGGCGGCCTCGCGTGGTTCGCGGCGACGCTCTCGATCCGGGACCGCGCGCGCTTCGCGGCCGGATTCTCGTTCCTCTGGGTCTTCGGGGCGTGGTTCTATTTCGCCGTCCCGTCGCTCGGGCCGTGCTACGTCCTGAAAGACGACTACACGGACGTGCGCGCGGCCATGCCGCGACAGTCCGCGACGATGGACCTTCTCTTCGCGCACTACGGCCGCGTCCGCTCGCTCCGTCGCCGTCCGGAAGGGACGGATCTCTCGCCGTATCTCGGCGTCGCCGCGATGCCGTCCCTCCACGTCGCGGCGCAGGCCTTCTTCATGTTCTTCGCGCGCCGCCGTTCCCGGCGGCTCTTCGGCCTCTTCGCCGTCCTCACGGCCGTCACGTTCTTCACGTCCGTCGTGAGCGGCTGGCACTATGCGGTCGACGGCTACGCGGCCGTGCTCCTGGCGGCGCTCTGCGTCTTTGCGGGAAACGCCAGCGTTCCGGACGCGTAACATCCCGCCGATGCGGGTGATCCTGTTCACGGGCAAGGGCGGCGTCGGGAAGACGACGGTCGCGGCCGCGACGGGCCTGACGCTCGCGGCCCGCGGCAAGCGGACGCTCGTGATGTCCGTCGACGCCGCGCACTCGCTCGCCGACGCGTTCGACCTCCCGGGCGGCCTCACGGACAAGCATCGCGGAGAGCCGGTGCCCGTCGCGGAAAACCTGTGGATCCAGGAGGTCGACGTCACCGAGGAGATCGGCCGCCACTGGAAGGACATTTCGGGCTACATCACGGCGCTCCTCGCCGTGACCGGCGTCGAGGAGGTTCTCGCCGAGGAGCTCGCGATCTTCCCCGGGATGGAGGAGGTTTCCGCGCTCCTGTACGTGAACCGCTACGCGAAGGAGAAGACGTTCGACGTCCTGATCCTCGACTGCGCTCCGACGGGCGAGTCGCTGCGGTTCGTGTCGCTGCCGCCGACGCTCGACTGGTACATGACGAAGCTGTTCCGGATCCAGCGGAACATCCTGAAGGTCGCGCGGCCGGTCGCGAAGAAGATGGCGGACGTCCCGCTCCCTCCCGAGCGCTACTTCGACAACGTCCAGTCGCTCGCCGCCAAGCTCGACGGCGTGGATGCCCTCCTGAAGGACCCCGCGATCACGACGGTCCGGCTCGTCACGAACCCGGAGAAGATCGTGATCAAGGAGACGCAGCGCGCGTTCATGTACTTCGGCCTCTACGGGTTCACCGTGGACGCCGTCATCGTGAACCGCCTCCTGCCCGAGGGCGTCCACGACCCGTTCTTCGACAAGTGGCGGAGGACGCAGGCCGTGTTCCTCGACGAGGCACACCGCTACTTCGACCCCGTGCCGCTCTTCACGCTCCCGCTCCGCGACGATCAGGTCCTCGGGGCGGGCGCCCTCGCGGCGCTCGGGGCCGACCTCTGGGGGGACCGCGACCCGGCCGCGTCGTTCCGGTCGGACGCGCCCTACCGGTACGCGAAACAGAACGGCTCGTACGTCCTCACGCTCGCCCTCCCCTTCGTCGGGAAGGAGGAGGTGGACCTCGCGGTCGCGTCCGGCGACCTCGTCGTCCGCATCGGCAACGTCCGCCACCACGTCCCGATCCCCCGCACGCTCGCGGGCTTCACGCCCTCCGGCGCGAGGGTCGAGGACGGCACGCTCACCGTGCGCTTCGCGCGCGCGACGGAGGCGACCTGATGGCCCGGAGAAAGAAGCCCACGGACCCCCTCGAAAACGACTTCGGACCCGGGGTGGCGACGGAAGGCGCCGGTTCTTCCCCCGGCGCCCACGAGGCGCGCGACGCACACGGCGCCCCGCGCGCCGGCGGGCCGATTCCCGGCCTCGCCTGCGGCGGGGAGGGCTGCCTTCTCAGGCCCGCCGCGGGCCTCATCGGGAAGTTCTCGGTCTCGCTCGCCGGCCGCGCCGCGCTCGGCCGCGCCGCGTTCTCGGGCATCGAGCTCATGAAGGCCCTGCGTGACTTCCTCGACGAGGAGATCGCGCTCGCCGAGCGCGCGACGAAGCCCGGGAGCCCTCCGCGCTACGAGAAGATCAAGGTCGAGTAGCCGCGGCGATCTCCAGGGCGATCGCGCGCGCGGCGGCGGCGGGATCGGCCGCACCCGTGATCGGGCGGCCCACGACGAGAAGGTCGGCGCCGGCGCGGACCGCGTCCGCGGGCGTCGCGACGCGCTTCTGGTCGCCGGGGGCGGCGCCGGCCGGGCGCACGCCCGGCACGACGAGGAGGAAGTCCCTCCCGCACGCGGCGCGAATCGCGGCGATCTCCTCCGGCGAGCAGACGACGCCGTCGAGGCCGGCGTCCCGTGCGAGCGACGCGAGGCGCACGGCCGCCTCGCGCGGCGTTCCCGCGAGCCCGATCGCCGCGAGCGCGCCCGCGTCGAGGGACGTCAGAACCGTGACGGCGATGAGCTTCGGGGCCGGGCGGCCGGCCTTCGCCGCGGCCGCGCGCCCCTCGTCGCCGAAGGCCCGCATCATGTCGCGCCCGCCCGAGGCGTGGCAGTTCACGATCGCGGCGCCGGTCGCGACGGCCGCGGCCGCGGCGCGCCCGACCGTGTTCGGGATGTCGTGGAGCTTGAGGTCGAGGAAGACCTCGGCGCCCGCGGCGACGACCTCGCGCACGAGGGCGGGCCCTTCGGCAACGAAGGCCTCGAGGCCGAGCTTCAGGACGCCGGCCTCGGGGGCGACGCGGCGCGCCATCGCGAGGAGGGCGGCGCGGTCCGGGAGGTCGAGCGCGACGGCGAGGCGCGCGCGGGCGTCAGGCAAAGCGGTGGTCCTCGCGCGGGCGCGTCTTCAGGGTTCCGACGAGGTCCGAGACTCGCGCGATCTTCCGCTCCGCGCACCATTCCGCGAGCTCGCCGACGAGTCGGCCCGCAAGGGACGGGTCCCGGAAGTTCGCGGTGCCGACCTGGACGGCGTTCGCGCCGGCGACCAGGAACTCGACGACGTTCTCGACGGTCTCGATTCCTCCCATCCCGAAGATCGGGATCCTCGGGAGCGCCTTGCGAACCTCCCAGACCATCCGGAGGGCGACCGGTCGGATCGCGGGGCCGGAGAGTCCGCCCGTCGTGAAGCCGATCTTCGGCGTGCGCGTCTCGAGGTCGATCGCGAGGCCGACGAGCGTGTTGATGAGCGAGAGCGCGTCCGCGCCCGCGTCCACGGCGGCCTCGGCGACGGCCACGATGTCCGTCACGTTCGGCGAGAGCTTCACGACGAGGAACTGCGGCGTCGCCGCCCGGACCTTCTTCACGAGGCCCGCGAGCGCCTGGGGGTTCGTTCCGAAGATCAGCCCGCCCTTCACGACGTTCGGGCAGGACACGTTGAGCTCGATCGCCGCGATCCGGCGGTCGGCGCCAATCCGCTCGACGACGGCGACGTAGTCCTCCTCGGTGTCGCCCCAGACGTTCGCGATCACGGTCGCGCGCCGCTTGTGGAGCTCGGGGAGCTTCTCGTCGAGGAAGGCGTCCACGCCGACGTTCTGCAGCCCGATCGCGTTCAGCATTCCGGCGTCCGTCTCGCAGATGCGTGGCGGCGGGTTGCCGTGGCAGGGGCGGCGGGAAAGACCCTTGACCGAGATCGCGCCGAGCGACGAGAGGTCGAGGTAGTCCGCGAATTCGAGGCCGTACCCAAACGTGCCCGAGGCTGTGCCGATCGGGTTCTTCAGGCGCAGGCGGCTCATCTCGACGGAGAGGTCGACGGCCATCAGATCTTCTTCCAGTCGATGAAGGACGGCGGCACGCAGGGCCCTTCCTTGCAGATCGTCGCGAAGCGGCCGTCCGCCGTCGGCGCGACGCAGCCGAGGCAGACGCCGAACCCGCAGGCCATCTCCGACTCCATCGCGAACGACGCATCGAGGCCCGCTTTCTCGACGAGCGCGGCGAGCGTCCGGAACATCGGGAGCGGGCCGCACGCGAAGACGCGTCGGTAGGACGTCCCGGCGTCGAGCGCGTGCGCGAGGAGGTCCGTCACGAGGCCGCGCCGGCCGAGGGAGCCGTCGTCCGTCGCGTACCGGCAGCGGTGCGGGCCGAGAAAGCGCTCGAAGTCCGCGCGCTTCAGGATGTCGTTCTCGTTCCGGCCGCCGTAGTAGAGATCCGCGGCGAGGCCCCGCGCGGCGAGGGTGCGCGCGAGGAGGACGAGCGGCGCGAGGCCGATCCCGCCCGCGACGAGGGCGACGCGGTCGCCGGCCGCGAGGTCATCGGTCGGAAACGGGACCCCGAGCGGGCCGAGGACGGGCACGGGCGTGCCTTCCGGGAGGCGCCCGAGCGCCGACGTGCCCACGCCGATCGCCTTCACGACGAACTCGAGCGCCGGCACGCCCGCGACGGTCGTCACGTCCGCGATCGAGAACGCACGCCTGAGGTAGGGCTTCAGGCCGTCTCCGGCCTGCAGCATCGCGAAGTGACCCGCTTTCGCGGCAGGGCCGATCGTTCCCGCCTGCAGGAACAGGGAGTAGTGCGCCGCGTCGTAGTGCAGCGTCCTGAGGACGCGGAGCGATTCGTTGACGGCCATCGGGAAGAAGGCGAGACTCGCCGGGCGCGGATTATATGGACGAGCGTCGGCGGGCGTTACCCTTCGTCCTGGCCGGGGCGCTCGCCGGCGCCGCGGCGGCGGACGTCCTGATCGGGTTGAACCCGGATCTTCTCGCGCCGCTCGCGGTGCTCCGGGCTCTCGCGGTCCTCGTGGCGCTCGGCGCCGCGGTCTTTTCGCCGCTCGCGCTCCTGAGGAAGCGGCCCGCGACGGGAGCGGCGACGTCCCTCCTCGGGCTTTTCCTCGCCCTCGCGGCGGCGCTCGTCGAGGTGCAGCGCGAGGCGACGTACGCGTTCGTCCCGTCCGGCGGCCGGCGCGTCCTCGTCGCCGCGACGCTCGCGCTCGCGGCCGGCGCGTTGATCCTCGTCCTGACCGCGTGGCGGCGCGCGCCGGCGGGACCGCTCGCGGTCGTCCTCGCCCTCCTGCTCCTCGCGCCGCTCGCGGGTCGTCGGGCGCCCGGGCGCCCGGCGCTCGCGAGTCCGGAGCCCCTGCCGAGGACCGCGCGCCGGAGCCTCCTCGTGATCGGGATCGAGGGGGCGTCGTGGGACCTTCTCACGGCGTTCGCGTCCGAGGGCGCGCTTCCGACGTTCGCGCGCCTCCTGCGTGAGGGCGCCGCGGGGCCGCTCGCGTCGCTCACCCCATACGACCGCGCGGCTCTCTGGACGTCCGCGGCAACGGGCAAGAGGCCGGCGAAGCACGGCGTCGTCGCGGCGTTCCGCCGCGAGGCGATCTCCGGGACGTTCCGCGTCCTGCCGGTCGTGCCGGGCCTCGGCAGGCTCGTGCCGCCGTTCGGGACGTGGGTGCGCGAGGACGGCGCCCGGCGCCGGAGCCTCACGTTCTGGGAGATCCTCGTCGCGCGCGGCCACGAGTCTGCCGTCCTGAACTGGCCGTGCTCGGCCCCGGCGCGCGACGGACTGATCCTCTGGGCGACGGACCGGTTCTTCGCCGGCGACACGAGCGCCGACGCAGCCCGTCCGGCTGCGGCCGCGGAACGCGCGCGCCTCTTCAGCGTCTCGCCGGAGCGTCTCGACCGGCTACTCGTCCGCGCGCTCACGCCGGAGGGCTTGCCCGACGGTCCGGCGCGCCGGGAGCCGCTCGCCGCGGCCGCGCGCGACCTGAGCGTCGCGGGCGCATCCCTCGGGGCGCTGCCCGCGGGTCCGAACAACGTCGCGGTGCTCGTCCTTTCGGGTCTCGCCGCGCCGGCGCGGCTCTTCGGCGGCGCGGGGGACGCGCGGTACTGGGGTCTGGCGGCGCCCGAGGGAGCGGAGATCCGGGCCCGCGCCCTGAAGGCGTACTACCGGTTCCTCGACGACACGCTCGCGGACGTGCTCGAGCGCGAGGGCCGGGACCGGACGGTCTGCCTCTTCGCGCCCGTCGGATGGGGCCCGCCGTCCGGCGCCGAAGCCGTCGTCCGGTTCCTCCGCGGCCGCGCGCCGGAGGCCGGGCCGGACGCCTCGCGCGACGGCTTCGTGCTCCTCGCGGGAGCGGGCGTGCGGCCGGGCGTGCGCCTGACGTCCGCGGGGGTCCTGGACCTCGCGCCGACGCTTCTCGTCCTCGCGGGTGAGCCGCTCGCCCGCGACATGGACGGCCGCGTCCTCGCCGAGGCGTTCGACGAGAGGTTCGCGGAATCCGCGAGCGTCCCGGTCGTCCCGACGTTCGAGCCGGGAGGGCCGCAATGACGCGCGCGGACCGCGGCGCGCTTGCCGCCGTCCTCCTCGCGGCGCTCCTCGGCGCCGGTCTCCGCGCCTCGTGAACCTCTTCTCCTGGCCGCCGGGTCCGTGGGTGGACGAGGCGTACGCGCTTCGCGCCGCGCGACTCCTCCCGCCCGGCGCGCCGGCGTTCGGGACGACGGCGCTCACGCCGCCGGGAGAGGGATTCGTGAACGCATGGGCGACGAACCTTTACCTGCGGTTCGCGCGCGCCCTGGACGTCGTCGCGGGCGGGGGCCTCGCGTCATTCCGGTGGCTGTCGGCCGCCCCGGCGCTCGTGCTCTTCGCGGCGCTGCTCCTCCTCGCGTCCGAGGCGGGACGGGAGCGGCCGCTGGCCCGAGGCGCCGCCGCGGTCCTCGGCGCGTCGTCGATGTGGCTTCTCACGACCGGACGATGGGGCTGGGACGCCGTCGCGACCTCCGCGCTCGCGGTCCTCGCGACGTGGGCTGGCCTCCGCGCGGCGCGCACGGGCTCCGCCGCGCTCGCGCTTTTCGCCGGCGCGTGCGCCGGCCTGGGCGCGTACGGCTACGCGGCGGGGCGCCTCTTTCTCGCGGCGCCGGTCGTGGTCCTCGTTCTCGCCGTCGCGCGCCGCGCTGCGGGAAGGCCGCACACGCGTCTCGCCGCCCTCGCGCTCGCCGCGGAAATCGCCGTCCTCGCGCCGCTCGCGGCGCACTACGCCCGCCACCCCGGACGCCTCTTCGCCCGGGAGCGCGAACTCTCGCTCATGCGGCACGGCGGCGCCGACGCCGGCCTCCTGCTCGCACGGAACGTGGCGGATTACGGTGCGCTTTTCCTGTGGCGCGGCGACGTGAACGAGCGCCATGGAGACCCGGCGCGGCCCATCCTGCCCGCGGCCACCCTGGGCCTCGCGCTCCTCGGCGCGGCCGCGGGTGTCGCGCGCGGCGGGCCGGCGCGCGCGCTGCTCCTGCCGGCGGGTCTCTTCCTCGCGGGCGGGCTCCTCGCGTCCGAGGAGACGGGCGCGAACGCGTACCGGATCTCTCCGATGGCACCTTACCTCGTCGTCCTCGCCGGCCTCGGGGCCGACGTGCTCCGGAAGGTCTGTGCCCCGAGGGCCCGGCGCCTCGCGGGAGCCTGTGTGGCGGCCGTCGTCGCGGCGGCGGCCGCGGCGGACATCGCGGGCTTCGCGCGCTGGGGCGCGTCTCCGCGCTTGTGGGGCGCGTTCGGCGGCCCGGAGCGCGAACTCGCGGACGCGCTCGTTGCCGCCTCCCGGAGCGGCCCTCCGGCGCGGATCGTCCTCGACTGGCGGAGCGCGGCGCGGAACCCGTACGTCGTCGAGGAGCTCCTTGCGCCACCCGGCGCGCGGCGCGGACCGTTGATCTTCGACGCGGACTTCGCGGCCGAGCCGAGGGCGCTCGGCGAGAACGTCCTCTACGCGGACGGCGGCGCGCTCGCCGCGGCGGGCCTCGCCGGGCGGCGCGGAACCGTCGTCGCGCGGGGGGTCGACCCGTGGGGGCGGCCCACGTTCACGGTCTACCGCCTGTCGCCGGACTGAGCGGACGGCGTCGGAGGCGCCGGGGACAGTGCGGCGAGGAGCGCCGCGCGGAAGGCGTCCGGCGTCTCGAGTGGGCCGTCGTGTCCGGCGAGAGGCAGGACGAAGAGCCGCCCGCCCGGGATTGCGTCCGCGAGCTTCTTTCCGAGCGAGAGCGGGAAGAGTGTGTCCTCCGCGCCCCAGATGACGCAGGTGCCCGGCGGCAGGTCGTGCTCCCGCCCCGCGAGACCGTCCGAAAGGCCGAGCGCCGTCACGGTCGCGGCGGCAGGGTCGCCGCCGTAGTTGCGTCCGAACGCGTTGACGACGAAGCCCGCCGCGGGGAACGGCCGCTTGAAGAAGAGGAGCCCGAGGATGCGCCGGGCGCCCGGGCGGTCCGTCGGAAGGACGCGGCGGCGCGCGGCCTCGACGTCGGCGGGCAGGTCGAAGCCGCCGGCGTCGACGAGGACGAGCCGCCCCGTCCTTTCCGGGTGCGAGAGCGCGAAGGCCGCGGCCGTCCAGCCGCCGAGCGAATGCCCGACGACATCGGCTTTCCCCAGCCCGAGCGCGCGGAACAGCGCGTCGACCGCCGCGACGCGGCCCGGAATCCGGTAGCCGGACGACGAGCGCGGGCGCTCGCTCCGCCCGGAGCCGGGTCCGTCCGGAAGCAGGACCGTGCGGCCCGCGCGGACGAGGGCGCGCGCGGTGCCGGCCCAGTAGGTCGCGTCGGCGCCGAGGCCGTGGAGGAGGACGACGGGGCGCTCGGCCGAGAGCGGCCCGAGCACCCAGACGGACAGACGCGAGCCGTCGTCGGCCGCAAAGACTTCGCGGTGGCCGCCCGAGATCGCGAGCCACTCCTCCATGGCCGCGCGGTACGCCGGGAACGGGTCGACGGCGACCGCACCGAAGAGGAAGAAGAGACAAAAGGCTAATGCGAACAGGCCGAAACGCAGAAGCGGGAGCCGCTTGCTCATCTCGACCGCACGGTATCAGGGATTTCTTCAGCTATGCGGCGGCCGCTTTGCGGCCGCCGGAAGGAACGAATTTCCCCGGATTTCCGGAGTCAAGGGTCTTCGACCGCTGCGCGGCGCGCGGAGCGCGCCCTTGACACCGGAAATCCGGGACAGATTCCCTTCTCGGGCGGCTGCGAATGCAGCCGCCGATAGCAGAAGAATTTCTCTCTTCTCCTTCTTTGTCTTCTCAGTACGCGACGAGGTCGCGGAGCGCCGTGAGGATGTCGTCGCTCTGGGGGAGCGTCGCGTCCTCGAGCTGCGGGGCGTAGCCGCAGAAGACGTCCTTCGCCGCGACGCGGCGCACGGGGGCGTCCAGCCACTCGAAGAGCTCGTCGGCCGCGCGCGCTGCGATCTCGGCGCCGAAGCCGTGCGTCTTCCAGTCCTCGTGGACGACGAGGAGCCGGTTGGTCTTCTTCACGGACGCCGCGATCGCGTCCCAGTCGTACGGCGCGAGCGAGCGCAGGTCGATCACCTCGGCGTGCCGGCCCGTCTCCTCGGCGAGGGCCGCGGCCGCGACGGCGCTCCGGTAGACGGTCGCCCCGTACGTCACGACCGTGACGTCCTCGCCCGGGCGCACGACCTTGGCCTTCCCGAACGGGATCATGAAATCGGGGCCCGGGTAGCGGCTTTTGTTGTGCGTCTGCCGGTACAGGTGCTTGTGCTCGAGGAAGAGGACCGGGTCGTCGCACCGGATCGCCGTGCGCAGGAGGCCGCTCGCGTCGAGAGCGTTCGAGGGCATCGCGACGCGCAGGCCGGGAATGTGCGTGAACGTGACCTCGCCCGACTGCGAGTGGTACGGCCCGCCGCCCGTCAGGTAGCCGCCGATCGCGACGCGCACGACGACCGGAGCTTTCCATGAGCCGCCCGAGCGCCAGCGCACGGTCGCGAGCTCGTCGCGGAGCTGCTGCATCGCGGGCCAGATGTAGTCGAAGAACTGGATCTCGACGACGGGCTTGAGCCCGCGGGCGGCCCAGCCGATCGCGCGGCCCACGATCCCCGCCTCCGCGAGCGGCGCGTTGAAGACGCGCGCGGTCCCGTAGGCCTTCTGGAGGCCGGCCGTGACCTTGAAGACGCCGCCCTTGCCCTTGCACTCGCCGAGGACGTCGGCGCGGCTCGCGTCCGCGACGTCCTCGCCCCACACGGCGATCCGCGCGTCGCGCGCCATCTCGTCGCGCAGGGCCGCGTTCACGAGGTCGACCATCGTGGTGGGCTCGCCGGAGAACACGGGCGCGTCCTCGGTGTCGAACACGGCCGACGTCGGGTCGGCGTCGGGGGAGTACGTGCTCTCGAGAATGGAGTCCGCGGCGGGCTGCGGGCTCGCGAGCGCCTCGTCGGCCGCGCGGGCCACCTCGGCGTCGACTTCGTCGCGTAGGGTCTGGATCTCGTCCGCCGTCACAAGCCCCTCGTCGACGAGGAACTTCGGGAAGAGGACGAGGGGGTCGCGTTCGGCGTCGCTCTGCCGCTCGTGCTCGGGGCGGTACAGCTTCTCGTCGTCGGAGAGGGAGTGCGAGTACGGCCTCACGACGTGCCCGTGCACGAGCGCCGGTCCCTTTCGTTCACGCGCGTATGCGAACGCGTACCGGAACGCGTCGTACGACGCGAGGAAGTCGCAACCGTCCACCTCCACCACGAAGAGCCCCGGGTACGAGCGCACGAGGCTCGAGATCGAGCCGCCCGGCGTGTTCACCTCGACGGGGACCGAGATCGCGTAGCCGTTGTCCTCGACGACGAAGACGACGGGGAGCCTGAGCGAGCAGGCGGCATTGATCGCTTCCCAGAACTCCCCTTCGGACGTCGCACCGTCGCCGATCGTCACGACGACGACCTCGTCGGCCGACGCCTTCGACGCCCGATCACGGATCGCGGCGGCCTCGGGGCGGAGGAGGTACCGTCCGGCCTCCGCGGCGCCGATGCCGGGGAGGCACTCGGACCCGGTCGGCGAGGACGTCGTGAAGACGTTCAGTCGCGCCGAGCCCCAGTGCGACGGCATCTGCCGGCCGGCCGACGCGGGGTCGGCGGCAGCGCCGACGGCCTGGAGGAACATCTCGCGCGGCGTGACGCCGAGACCGAGGCAGATCGCGCGGTCGCGGTAGTACGGGAAGAGCCAGTCGACGCCCTTCTTCATGTGCGAGGCGATCGCCGTCTGAAGGGCCTCGTGGCCGGCGCCGGAGATCTGGAAAAAGATGCGGTTCTGCCGCTTGAGCTGGATCTCCTTGTCGTCGATCCGCCGGGACGTCGCCATGTTGCGGAACGCGGCGAGGAGCTCCTCGCGCGTCAGCCCCTCGTACTTGTCCGCCCGGGGCGCGGCGGCTTCGGTCGCCATCTGCTCTCGACTTTACCCTACGCGGCCGGAGCGGACCGTTCCGCGTCCGCCCCCGGGGACGCGGGCGCGGGGTCGCTCCAGTCGGAGTGTGGCGCGCGGTTCTCGACGATCCACCCGCGGAGGAGATCGCGGTACCGGCGCGCCGGGATTCCCTCGCGTTCGAAGAAGGGGACGAGCGCCGTGTTGAGCTCGCCGAGGCGGTAGAACGGGACGGCGGGGTAGTAGTGGTGCTCGAGGTGGAGGTTCGACCAGAGGTAGACGAATTCCCAGAACGGCGAGCGCGCCATGCGCGTGCCCCACTTCGCGGGCTCTTCCGGCACGATGTCGTAGTGCTGGCCGAGACGGTTCAGCGCGAAGGCCGGCGGGAAGACGAAGAAGACGGGGACCGCCCAGAGCCAGACGAGGCGCGCAAGGCCGCCGAAGGCGAGGATCGCGGAGGCCACGAGGAGGTGCAGGCCGATCGCGGCGAGGCGCTCGCCGCGGATGCGGCGCTGCAGCGTCTCCGGGTACGTCGCCGTCTCCTTCTTCGCCGCGCGGAAGTAGATCGGGAAGAGCGCCGGCGTCGCGTAGAGGAGCTTGAGCCACCGCGCGTTCCTCTTCGGGGAGAGGTGGGCGCGCTTCGGGTCGTCCGTCGGCGAGCCGAGCTCGGCGTGGTGGTCGAGGTGCCAGCGCGTGAACTGCGACGGCGAGATGCCGGACGGCAGCGCGTAGGCGAGGCCGAGCGCGCGGTACGCCGAGGGCCGGTCGCCGTCGAAGACGGCCTTGTGGACGACCTCATGGAGGAGGACCGTCCCGTCGAAGACGACGAACCCGAGGACGAGCGCGCACGGGACGCGGACCCAGAGGCTCTCGAAGCGCCAGCCGAGGGCGAACGCTCCCGCGAAAAGGACGAGCTGGCGCAGCGCGACCGCGAAGTGCCGCGCTGGCGCCTTCCGGTGGAGCGTCTTCAGGACCTCGTTCGGGACGGCGGCGGAGAGCCGCTGCCTCAGGTCGCCGATCGCGTGGTGGTAGAAGCCGGACTTCATCCGATCGGAGGTTAGAACAAAATCGCCCGCGGGGAGATTCCGTCTCAGGCCTCGTCCCGCGGAGGCTCCTTCTCCGCGTCCCGCGTCACCGGGCCTCCACGGCGGTGGAGTCGTTCGTCGTCTCGTCGATGACGGTGGCCAGTGCCGCAAAGGCGGCGCTGGTGGTCGTACTGGACACCACGAGCCGAGCGCCGGAGATCGCACCCGAGACGCCCATGTCGCGGACAACGCGGTCGATCTGAGTCATTCCGTTCGGAGGCACGGAGTAGCTCTTCGTTGCGAGAGTCGCCCCTTCCGGAGACACGAGAACGACGTCCACGTCCGTCGAGACGTTGGCGTTGCTCGCGAGGACGAGGTTGGTACGGAAGCCGTCGCCCTCGTGGATATAGAGGATCGAGCGTTCAGAGCCAGCGGGAATCAGATTCGTTGACGAGACGACCGGAATCGTCTGGCTCAAAGTTCCGCCAAATCCAGGCGTGGACGTCACGGAGACGACGTCGAGAATAGTTGTGTCCGACGTGATGCGGATGGCGCCGAAGTCTGAGGCCACATGGAAGATCGAGTCGAGGACGTCGAGGTAGACGACGGACTTCCCGGGCTCGAGGGTGAAGGTCTGCTCGGGGCCGCCCGAGCCGTCCCGGTCGTGGCCGAGGAACTGCATCGTGAAGGAGGCCGGCGCGGCGCCAACGTTGGCGACGGCAAGGTTCGTCGTGTAGAACGCGCCGTTTCCGCCGGTCGCATGGACGCTCGACGGAAGAAGCCAGGTCGCGCCCGTGGTGCCATTGCTTCTCTTGAAAACGCCGGCGCCCGACGTACCGGCATAGAGCGTGGTCGGGTCCTTTGGATCAATCGCCAGGGTCCGGACCGTGATGCTGGGTAGGCCGCTGTTGATGGCCGTCCAGGTAACCCCGTCATTGAGGGCGAGCTTGAAGACACCGCTGGTGGTTCCGGCGTACGCAGCGTCCGGCCCTGCACCGGACGGGTTGGGAGAGAGATCGATGGCGAGGGCCTGCACCAAGGTGTCGCTCAGGCCCGCGTTGATCGCCGTCCAGCCAACCCCGTTGGGCGTGAAGACGCCGGCCGATGTACCCGCGTAGAGCGTGTCGCCGCCATCCCAGGCACCGCCACGGTCTATTGCCAGGGCAAGGACATCGTCGAGACCAGTGCCGATCCGTGTCCAGCTCGCCCCGCTGCTCCGGAAGACGCCGCCCGACGTGCCGGCATAGAGAACGAACGGCACCAAAGGGTCGACCGCAATGGCCCGGACGTCCGGGTCCGTCAGGCCCGTGCTCATGGCCGTCCATGTGCCACCGCCATCGTTGCTCTCGAAGACGCCGTCCGGCGTGCCGGCGTAGATTGCGGATGGACCAATCGCCAGCGCTCTTACCTGGCTGCTGGGCAGGCCCGAATTGACGGGCGTCCAGCTGTCCCCACCATCGATGCTCTTGAAGACGCCCCCTCCCGACGTACCGGCAAAGAGCGTGGTCGGAATCGCGGGATCGATCGCCAGGGCAAGGACGTTGGTGCTCGTCATGCCTGCATTGATGGCAATCCAGCTTCCGCCGCCGTTCGTGCTCCTGAACACACCCCCGCCCGATGTGCCCGCGTAGAGCGTGGCGGGGTCCACGGGATCGATGGCCAGGGCCATGACGTCTCCACCATAGGGGCCGTTGCTCGTCCAGGGTCCGGCGCGGGCAATCGTGGAGAGCGATGTTGCGGCAGCGAGGAGGAGCCTTCCTCCCCCTTTCTCTCCCTCTTCCTCCTCTCTTTCCCCCTTACCCCCTCCCTCTCCTAACCCCGTCTCCTCGCTAGTCTCTATCCCTTCCTTCTCCCTTTCCCCCTCCCCGTCGCTCTTAAATCATCTCTCCCTCCCCCGCAATCTCCTCCTATCTTCTCCCTCTCATCCTGCTCCCCTCTGCTCTTCCCGTTTCTCTCCCTCTCCTTCCCATCATCCACTACAATTCTCACCTATCCTCCTCCTCCCCTCTCTTTTAATATCCGTAACCGTTCCGTAAATTTCCAAATCATACCACAACCCGCTTACCGTTCCCAACCGTGTTATCCGTCCACTCTCCCACCATGGTGCTTTAACCCCTATCTCCGTAACTCCAGTCACATCATACAAACTTACTACTTTCATCTTCTTACCACCGTGTTATCTCCAGCTTTCCCCGTCTCTCTTACACACCCCGCTCCCCCGTCTCACATAACTTCCTCAATCACCGCAACACTACATTCTCTGTCAAGCCTACAAATACCGTTCATCCTCCACTCTCCCCGTCTCTCTTAAACCCAAACTAGTCCACATAACTCTCTCTCTCAACCCAACTTACATACCTCTTAATTTTATTTTATTTATTTTTTATTTATTTTTTAATTTTTATTATTTTTTTTTTTTATATTTTTTTTTATTTTTTTTTTATTTTAAATATTATTTTTTTTTAATATTTATTATACACAACACTCCACCTCAACTCCTCCTCCAATACATATTTCAACCGTCCTTCATGTAATCAGCCTACCCAAATCATCCTCACACCCAATTCTCTCATTCCCCAACCGAGTGACTCACAGACATTCAAAAATTTCCACTATGCATCTCCGAAATCGATGTTTCCTGACTTCAACTCAATAACACACTTCACTCATTAATCTGTTCCCGTCCACCGTCCTTCTGTCCAAACTTCATCTAAGAACGCTAACCGACTTCACCATTCTCTTGTAAACCCCGTTATCGCTCAATACCTCAAAATCCTGACAACAATGACCCTCATATCCGTTATCTTCTCTCTCTCATACACTACAAGAACCCCCGTCATATATAAACACCGCCCTGTATCCAACTCCATTCTCACACCTTACTATCATTTATTTTTTTTAAGCTCGCTCCGATCGAGACGACGCAGACCGCGAGCCAGACCACGATCGACAACAACGCGATCCGCAGCCTCCCGATCAACGGGCGCAACTTCATGACTTCGTCCTCCTCGCGCCGAGCGCGCAGAGGGACCCCGCGCACGGGAACATCCAGCTCGCCGGTCAGCGCGGCATCAACACGAGCGTGACGCTCGACGGCGTCGACTACAACGACGCGTTTTACGGCGGCTCCTCGGGAGACGGCTCCGCCGAAGGCCGGGCGCCGTTCACGTTGTCGCAGGAATCCGTCCGCGAACTGCAGGTCATCGAGAACGCGCCTCGGTCGAGTTCGCGCTCCGGCGGCGGCTTCGTGAACGTCGTCACTAAGAGCGGGAGCAACGATTTTCACGGGTCGGCCTTCTACTACGCCGTCCACAATCGCTCACGGCGAGGTTCGCGGACGGCTCGGAGCCCGAGGACCAGGAGACGGAGCAGTTCGGCGCGTCGATCGGCGGGCCGGTTCTCCGCGACAGGCTGTTCTTCTTCGGAGCGTGGGACCGGCAGCAGCAGTCGACGACGATTCCGATCACGTCGAGCCTCGTCACCGATCCGGACATCGCCGCCCGTTACCCGAAGCTCGGGCAGACGGATACGAGCTACGTCCAGGAGCAGAACGGGAGGGTGTTCTTCGGCCGTCTCGACCTGCAGCTCGGCAACCAGCATCGCATTTACGCCCGGGCGAACTACGCCACGTACGACGGGCTGAACGGCACGTCGAGCAGCCAGACACAATCCACGAGCCACAACGGCATCGAGGGGCTGACGTCGGGCTCGTACGTGGCGAGCTGGAACGCGCTGTTCGGCCCCAGCGTCATCAACGACTTGAACCTCCAGTACGCCCGGAACGACGTCCCGCGCAAGGACAAGGGCCTCGGCCTGCCCGAGATCCGCCTCGGGGGAAACCCCAAGATGCCGGCTGCGACGCTCGGAGAGGTCGACCTCCTTCCGAGCCAGGCAACGGACCACCGCATCAGTATCGGCGACACGGCGACCTTCCTTGCCGGGGCTCACATGATCAAGATCGGCGGCGACTACAACGACACCGGCATGGACGGGATCTTCAAGCCCTCCTGGCGCGGCACCTTTATCTTCGCTTCGAAGGAGGCCTTTCTCAACGGCAAGTGGTCGCAATACATCGAGTTTCTCGGACTGAACGGAAACACGGCCGACCAGGCCGGAACCTTCGACGCGGACCAGAAGGAGCTCGCCTTCTTCGCCCAGGACCAGTGGTACCTCACCTCGTCGCTGACGATCACGGCGGGTCTGAGGTACGAGCGCCTCGACAACCCCAACGATCCGGTTCTCGACGCAAAGAAGGTCCTCGTGCCAGGCGCGAAGAACGTCCGGCCCGACGTGCAGATCCCGGACGCAAACTACCAGTGGTCGCCACGGCTGTCGGTTGCGTGGTCGCCCGGGAGGAACGCGAAGAGCGTCGTGCGCCTCGCTCTGGGCCGCTACTGGAGCCGCACGCCCGAGATTCTCTTCACCCAGCTCTACTCAAACAACGGTGTCGCCGGCGCGACCTACCAGGTGAACGCAAGCGCAATCGGGCCGACGCCCGGAGTCCCCGCCCCCGGATGGGGTCCTTCCTTCGATCCGAACGCCGTCCAGCAGCTGGGAAGCCTCCCGCCCGGCACGTCCGTCGGGCCCGTGGGCGTCTGGACCATCGCGCCGGATTTCAGGAACCCGCACACCGACAGGATTTCTCTCGGCGCCGAGCGCGAGTTTTTCGGCGTCGCGTGGGGCCTCGAGGGGGTCTGGGCCAAGGGCTACGACCTCGAGCGCCTGAACGACCCGAACCTCCTCGCGTCGCCGGCGGCGAACTGCCCGCTGCTCGACCCGAACTCCGGTTCGGCCTGCTACGGTGTCTCTCCGATTTCCGTTGTTCCGAACCGGGTCAACCCGAACTACGGGCGCGTCACGGTCTACACGTCGGACGCGAGATCGGACTACAAGGCCGCCACGCTGTCGTTCCGGAGGAATTTTGCGGCGGGATTCCGGTTCTTCGGCTCCCTCACGCGCGCCTCGGACTACGACACCGACGCGAACGAGCGGAACTTTCTCGGCTTCACCCTCTGGGACACGAACGACCCCGAGCTGAACTGGGGTCCTTCCGACCGTGACATCAAGTGGCGCGGCGTGGCGAACGCGTCGTACGAGCGCCGGTTCGGGAGCGTCGACGCCTTCGCGGCCGTACTCTTCGACTACCAGACCGGCCGGCCTTACAACGCGTACACGAGCGCGGACACGAACAAGGACGGCATCGCGACGGACCGCGCCACGATCGATGGCGTCGTCGTCGGACGCAATGCCTTCCGCCAGCCGGATTCCTACACCGTTGACGTACGCCTCGGCCTCGGCTTTCGGCTAGGTCCCGGGACGCTCGCGGTGTTTCTCGACGTCTTCAACCTCACGAACACGGGCAACCGTTCGACGACCGCGACGGCGTATCCATTCAGCGGGTCGACGGCCTTCGGCACACTCAACGCCTTCACGACGACCCCGCGAACGCTTCAGCTCTCGGGCCGGTTCGACTTCTAGATTCGCGCGGCGGCAGCCGCCCGGGCGCTCACTTCAGCCCCTCGGCGAGGAAGAGCTCGGAGGAGTAGCGGTGGTGCGTGTAGACGCAGGTCTTCCCGTCCGCCGAGAAGAAGATCGTCCCGATGACCCCTCCACCCGACGGATCGATGGGCGGGATCTCCTTCCACAGCTCCCGGCGTCCGGTGCGCGGATCGAGGCGGTAGACGCGGGTGGTGATGGCTGTCTCGCCGGGGCGCAGCTCGTCCGCGCCGCGGACATAGACCTTTCCGTCCGCGGTCCACTGGATCGGCTCCTCGCCGGGGGAAATGCCGACGACCTTGTGGGATTGAGCCGTCTCCGTCGAATAGAGGGTCCAGTCGCCATCGGCCGCGACGGCGCACAGAAAGCGTCCGTCGCCCGACAGAGTCATCCCCGCGACCCCCGGAGGCGTCAGCGCCCGGGGCTTCCCCCCGTCGAGATCCAACGCCCACGCCCGCCGTTCATGCGCCGAATCGTCCGCCAGGAACCAGACCCTTCGGCCGTCGGGAAAGAACCCCATGCGTCCCCCGCGGCGCAGCCCGGGCGTGGCGATGAGCCTGGGCTGTCCGGGTCCGGTCGGGACGAGCCACATCTCGGGCCCGGGACGAGGACCGACGAGCGCGAACCTTCCGTCCGGCGAGAGCGCCCACGCGTAGCCGTCGGCCAGACGCTTTGGAGGGGAGCCGTCGGTCCGCCTCAGATAGACGGAACGGTCGCTCTGACCCGTTTCGTTGAAGAGAAGAGTGTCGCCGCCCGGAGCCAGGGCCACGGCCACGGAGCGGTCGAGGTGGGAGAGATTGCGAGGACGAGCCTCGCCCGGAAAGTCCGCGAAGATCTCCGAGCTCTCGGTGACGCGCCCGAGGAGCACCCGACCGTCCGACGAGATGTCATGGAGGACAAAGTCTCCCGGCAGCGTCGTCACGCGTCCGCGAGCAACTTCGCTTCCCTCTCGAAGCGCGCTCTCCGGCCCCTACTTTCGAAGAATTCTTCCGGCAGGACCTTCACTGCGACCTCGCGCTGAAGGCGCGTGTCCCGGGCCCGGTAGACCTCTCCCATCCCGCCCGTGCCGAGCGGGCTCAGTACCTCGTAGGGACCGAGCCGCGTACCTGCGGAAAGGGTCATGGGAGCCGCGGAGAGGTCATGTCGCCCCAGTGTAGACGCGCAGGACGCGCCCGGCGAGGCGCCCGTGTCTCAGGTCGCCGTGGGAAGAGAGCCCGAAACGCCCTCAGTGGCGATGCTCGGCGTCTCCCCCGACCTCTTCCGCGATCAGGTAGAGAGGCCGGCCCTTCACCTCGTCGTAGACGCGGCCGAGGTACTCGCCGAGGACGCCGATCACCATGAGCTGGACGCCGCCGAGGAGGAGGACGAAGACCATGAGCGTCGTCCAGCCCGGAACGTTGATCCTCAGGATCCAGAGCGCGAGGACGACGAGGATGTAGAGGAATGCGAACGCCGAGACGAGGAACCCGAGCCACGTCGCGAGCTGGAGCGGCACGTGGCTGAACGACGTGAGACCGTCGAGGGCGAACCGGAGCATCTTGCGGAGCGGGAACTTCGTCTCGCCGCGCGTCCGGGGCGGGCGCACGTACGGGACGCCGACCTGCCGGAACCCGACCCACGCCGTCATCCCGCGGATGAAGCGGTGCCGCTCGCGCAGGCGGCGGAACGCGGCGACCGCTTTCGGCCCCATGAGCCGGAAGTCGCCGACGTCCACCGGGATGTCGACGTTCGTCCAGCGCTCGAGGAGCCGGTAGAAGACGTGTGCGGTCCAGAGCTTGAAGGCGCTCTCGCCCTCGCGCTTCGTCCGCTGCGCGTAGACGACCTCGTAACCCTCGTCGACCTTCTTCAGCATCTCGCCGAGGAGCTCGGGCGGGTCCTGGAGGTCCGCGTCCATCACGGCGACGATCCGGCCGCGGGCCGCGTCGACGCCCGCGGTGAGCGCCATCTGGTGGCCGAAGTTGCGCGAGAAGCGCAGGGCGCGGATCCGGCGGTCGGCGCGCGCGAACGCCGCCATCTTCTCGAACGAGCCGTCGCGGCTCCCGTCGTCGACGAACACGATCTCCCACGGGCGGCCGGCCGCGTCGAGTGCCTTCACGAGGCGGTCCTTCAGCTCGTCGAGGTTGTCCGCCTCGTTGAAGACCGGGAGGGCGACGGAGATCTCGGGCGCGCCCGCGGTCATGACGGAACCTTCGTGCCCGCGGCCGGAGATTCCTGCGCCGGCGCGGCGGGCGGCGCGGGCGGAGGCGACCCAGCGGGATACTGCCGCCGGAAGACCGTCACCCACACGGCGCCGATCGGGTTGTTTCCGTCCTCGCGGTCCCACGCGTCGCGCGTGAAGACGTACCGGAGGAGCTGGGCGGGGCTCGGGCGGAGCGGCGACCACGAGGTGTCCGGGATCCACCACGCGCGGAACGGTACCCGGTCGCGCGCGTAGCCGGGCCCGAGGGCCTTTTCCTGCTTGTCCGCGTCCGCTTCGTCGCAGACGACCACCGGCGGGTGGAGCTCGCCCGTGGGCGGCTGCCAGTTGACGGGCGCGGACCTCACGTACCAGCTCAGCGGCCAGCCGGCCTCGCCGGACACGATCGCGGCGGGCACCTCGCCGGCGCGGCCGGCGCGGAGGATCTCGTCGACGACGCCGAGCATCTCCGGGCACGTCTGGACCTGGATCGTGGACTCGGCCTTCCGCGAGTTCGGCGTCAGGACCGGGTAGACGAACGAGAGCGTCAGGGCCGTGACGACCGACGCGAACGCCGTGACGGCGCCCGCGGCGCGCCACGCGCGGCCCTTCTCGGCGAGGAGCGCCCACGCGGCCCCCGCGAGCGGGAGGAACGGGAGGACCTGGTGGACGAGAAGCCAGCCGGCCTTCTCGCCGAGGTATGCGTACATCGCGACCGAGGAGACCGCCCATCCCGCGACGAAGCGCTCCGCGAACGACAGCTTCCGCCAGCGGGCGACGACGTACACGAGCGCCGGGATCAGGACCGCGAACTCGTACTGGAGGAGGCGCGGCAGGTAGAACGTCTTCGGCCCGCCGACGCGTTCCATCTTGTGCTGGCCCCACCAGTACGAGATCGCGTCGAAGACGGGGTTGCCGGACTCCGGGTGGACGAGGAAGACCGTGTAGAGGAGCTCGGACGTGACGAAGAAGAGGAGCAGCGCCCCGGCGACGGCCACGGCGTTCTCCTCGAGCCAGTCGATGAGATGCCGGAGACGGTTCCAGACGTCGAGCCCGCGCCCGGGCTCCATCCACGCGACCGCGACGGACGGGACCATCAGGGCGAGGAGAACGTAGAAGTTCTCCTTCGCTCCGAACGCGACGGCCGCCGAGAGCGCTGCGAGCGCGATGTCCTTCACGCGGCGCGTCGCGAGGTACTCGTCGAGCCAGAGGAACAGCCCCGCGGTCCCGAGGAGGCTCCAGACGTCGTCCCGGCAGAAACGCGTGTAGTAGAGGATGTTCGGCGACAGCGCGCAGAGGGCCCCCGCCGCGAACGCCGCACGGCGGCCGAAGCGCCGGCGCAGGAGGACGGCCATCGCCGTGAGGGCGACGCCGCCCAGCGCGGGCGCGAGTCGTGCCGTGAAGTCGGACGTCCCGTCCCAGCCCACCGCGGGCGCCGCGAACGTGAAGCCGAAGACGTTCGAGAACACGAAGCCGAACGCCTTCCCGACGACGGACGAGATCGCGAACACGGCCGTGACCGCGAAGTACTGGACGGGCCCGTGGTAGACGGGGTCGTACTTGTAGAAGCCCTCCTTCAGGAGGCGGATGGCGGCGTAGGCGTGGATCGACTCGTCGTGGTGGAACGCGTGCGTGCCGAGCTGGACGAGGCGGAGGAACGCCGAGAGCGCGACGAGGCCGATCCAGGCCCTGCGCTCGAACGGCGAGAACGCCGGGGCGGCAGCCGGGGACGCGCCGGCCGTCACTTGAGCACCTCGTAGACGGCGGCGTCCTTCGACTCGAAAGCGCGCCGGAAGTTCGCGCGGAGCGGGAAAGCGTTCACGCCGAAGTCCCGGTGCTCGAACGACCCGACGAAGACGTAGCGCACCTTGTAGCGGTGAAGCATCGCGAAGACGGCGTCGGCGTCCTCGGACGTGTAGAGCAGCCTGAGGTCGCGGCGGCGGCCCTGGAGCTCGGGCGTCGCTCCGCCGCCCCGCCACAGGCCTTCGTGGTTGTCCCAGCCGAGGACCGTCGGCAGGCCCGTCGCGCCGCCGATGCGGCTGTAGTCCGTGTACGCGTTCCCCGTGGCCTCGGCGAGGACGGCGCCGTCGACGGCGTGCGTGCGCAGCCACTCCACCGCCGCACGGTCGCCGGGCGCTTCGCGCTGCATCCACGCGAGCCCGTTCAGGCCGTCCACCGGGCCGGACCACTTCCAGCGCAGGAGAACGGCCGAGACCGGGTGGGCGAGGAGGCCCGCCGCAGTGACGAGAAGGGCGGCGCGGACGAGGCCGCGCGCGCGGCGCGTCGAGAGCGCGAGAGGCAGGAGGAGCGCGCCGCCGATCACGAGGAGCGGCCACGCCCCCATGAACGTCTTGAACACCGTGTTCATCCTCCGGAGCTGGTCCCCGTACGAGTCCGAAACGAGCACGACGTCCGGAACGGACGCGAGAACCGCGCCCGCGGCGGCGAAGAGGAGGCCGGCGCGGAGGGCGCCGGTCGGCGCCGGCGCCTCGTCCGCGGAGGGCTCGCGCAGGAGGAGCCAGAGGACGCCCGCCGCGAACCCCGCCGCGAGGCCGAAGACGGGGCGCCTCGTCAGGACCGCGAGCGCGAGACCGAGCGCGGGGAACGCGGTCGCCGCAACGAGGGCACGGTCCGCGCGCGTCTGCGAGCGCACGAGAGCGACGCCGAACGCGAGCGCGGGCACGACGCAAAGGGCGCCGAAGTGGAGGAACGCCTCGCCCGAGGTCGTCGCCTCCTTCCAGAACGTGAGTCCGTGGACCGCGGGCCGCGGCGAGCGGAGGAACGGGAAGAGGAACGGGACGGCGAGGAGGAGCGAGAAGAAACTGCGCACGACCGCGGGCTTCGCCGCGCGCTCCGTGAGATTGCCCGCCGCGAGGACGAGGAGGCATGCCGGGAGGTCCCAGGGGTTCGCCGAGAGGACGGCCGCGAGGAGGACGCCGTCGAGAAGCGTCCCGGAGACCGTCCCGACGCGGCCCGCGAGGCCGGCGAACGCGACGAGGAACGGGAACGTGACGGCGTGCGGGTGGAGGTCCCCGAGGCGGAACGTGAAGAGCGGCCACTCCGTGATCGCGTTCTCGACGCGGCGGGAGGACGCCCACCAGTCGAGGTCGGCGAGCGGCCTGTCGCCGAGGGCCTGCCGCGCGCCGTCGAACGTGCCGCCGAGGACGAGGACCGCGCCCGCGAGGAGGGAGAGCTTCCGGCCGCCGCCGCGCGCCCGGACCGCGCCGTACGCCGCGAGAGCGGCGAGCGCCGGGAGGAGCGAGGCGATCAGGTTGTACGCATACTCGGACGGGACTCGCGCCGCGCGGGCCGGGAGCGCGAAGAGGTACGTCCCGAAGTAATAGTAGGGGAACCGCTCGCCCGCGAGCCACGGATCCATGAACGGGAGACGCGGCGTCGCCATGAGGCCCGAGAGGACGGCGAAGTCCATCGGCTTTTCGGTCTGCCGGATCTCGCCGAACGTGCCGCGGATCCAGAGAAAGAAGAGGAGGACCCCGGCAAAGAGAAGGAGCGGCGCGACGAGTGCCCGCCCGCGCGCGAGGACGCCGGCGAGATCTCGACCGCCCCACAAAAGCATGGCCGCGAACGTGAGGCCCGCGAGCGGCAGCGCAACCGACGGAATGGAGGCGGCGTGGAGCGACGACACGAGCCAACCGGGGAGCGCCGCGGCCACGAGGCCGACCGGAAGCGAGAACGCGACGGCCGTCTCCGCCCGCGCGTCATCCGGCCCGTCGCCACGCAGGAGGCGGGCGAGGACGGCCGCTCCCGACGCGCTCGCCAGGAGGAGGACCGAGGCGAAGAGAAGCGCGGACACGGCCGACACGGGACGGGTCAAGGTAACACAACGGGCCGTCACCGGCGGGCTACACTCGAACCGTGAACCCCGCCTCCCCGCGAATCGCCGTGGTCGGGGGCGGCCTCGCCGGACTCGTCGCGGCGGACCGTCTCCTCGGGGCGGGACTCGCCGTGACGGTCTTCGAGAAGTACCCCGAGGCGGGAGGCCTCGTCGGTGTCGTCGACGTGGGCGGCACGCCGCTCGAGCGGTACTACCACCACCTCTTCACGAGCGACGTCGACTACGTGTCCTTCGCGGAGGAGTTCGGCCTCGCTCAGGACCTGCGGTGGCTGAAATCGCGGATGGGCTTCTTTTCGGGCGGGAAGCTGTGGGACTTCGGCACGCCCGCATCGCTCCTTTCGTTCTCCCCGCTCGGACTCCTCGGCCGGCTCCAGTTCGTCCTCTCGACGCTCAAGCTCCGCCAGAGCACGGACTGGCAGAGCCTCGAGGGCGAGACCGCGATCGGCTGGATGCGCCGGAACGGGTACGGCCGCGCGCTCAACGCGGTCTGGGGGCCGCTCCTTTTCCAGAAGTACGGGCGCCGCGCGGAGGACGTCGGCCTCGTGTGGCTGTGGGGGAAGATCGCGCTCCGGACGCGCTCGCGCGACAAGACGGGTCTCGGCGAGCGGCTCGGCTACCTCACGGGCTCGTTCGGGCGCGGCATCGCGGCGGTCCTCGCGCGCGTGAAGGAGCGAGGCGGCGACCTCCGGACGTCGCGGCCGGTGAAGATCGTGAAGAAGGCCGCCGGCGGGTTCGACGTGACGTTCGCGGGCGGGACGGAGAGGTTCGACCTCGTCCTCTCGACGGTCGCGATCCCCGAGCTCCTGAAGCTTGCGCCGGACCTCCCGGAAGACGTCCGGAAGACCTGGAGCGCGATCTCGTACTGCCACGCGCTCTGCCCGATCCTCGAACTCGACCGCTCGCTCTCGCCGTACTACTGGCTGAACGTCGGGGACGCCTCGATGCCGTTCGGCGGCGTCATCGAGCACACGAACTTCATCCCGAAAGAGGAGTACGGCGGTCGGCACGTCGTCTACATCTCGAATTACGTCCTGCCCGACGACGCCAGGTGGAAGAAGCCGGACGACGCGCTCTGGGCCGAGTACCTGCCCGCGCTGAAGCGGATCAACCCGGCGTTCGACGAGAGCTGGATCCTGAAGAAGCAGATCGGCCGCGCCGAGTACGCGCAGCCGATCGTCGTACCCGGATACTCGAAACTCCTCCCGCCGCTCGAGACACCGGTCCCGGGCCTGTGGTCCGCGTGCATGGCGCAGATCTACCCGGAGGACCGCGGCCAGAACTACGCGGTCCGGATCGGGCGCGAGGCGGCGGACGCGATCGTGAAGAAGCTCGGGAGCTGAGCCGGCGTGAGGCGCCGTGCCCGCGGCGCACTTCGAAGGAAGGACCATGACCATCAGGCACTCGATTCTGATCTCGCTCTTGCTCCTTCTCTCCCCGCTCCCTCTTTTCGCGAGCCTCAGGTGGGATCTCGTGAACGACGCGCCGAGCGGCACGATCGAGCGCCTCGCTACGGACGGGACGGACTTGGCCGTGAGCGTCGCGGACACCGGGATCAACCCGGCGAGGAGGGTCGCGATCTTCACGACCGACGGCTGGGAAACGTATGACGTTCCCAACGCGCTCTGGCCGGGGGCGATCGCTCTTTCGTCGACCCGGCTCGCTCTCGCAGGAATGACCGTTCCGCTCTTCGCGGACGGGATGCCGCCCGTGCTCTGGATGCTCGACCGAGCCACGAAGGCGTGGACTCGCGTCGGGGACCTCCCGATGGGCTCGCGTCCCGATACGCCGGTCGCCTTGACGTTCGAGGGGAATGGCGTCCTCGTTCTGACGTCTGCCTGCCGGCTCCTCCGCTGGACAGGTTCGGCGTGGGAGACGCCAGGCGGGTGGCCGACCTACGGCCCGCAGGCGGAGTGCGGGAGCCCCTTCATTCGGGACGGGGGCCGCCTTTTCGCGGTCGCGGGTGCCGTCTTCGACCTCACGACCGGCCAGGTGGTTTACCCGACCCAGCCCGAGGGCCCGGAGCGTGTCGGGGTCGCCGTCGATCCCGGCGGACCCGTCTTTCTCCAAAACGGCGCGAGCTATTTCGCGGCGTCGCTCTTCCTCCCGGGCCGATCCGACGCTTTGGACGTGCCGCCCTATAGCCGCGGCCCGCTCCTTCATCGTGCCAGGTCCTTCTATGCGGGCTCCTTCGCTGGCCTCGTGCGGCTGGGAGCCGGTCGGTGGACGGTCACGAGAACGGCGGCGAGCCCTACAGGTTTCGTCCCCAGGGGGCCGTTCGTGGAGGTAGGCGGGATCGTCTACTCCACGAACGGATCGGCGCTCATCGCCGGGAGAGACTCGACGCGCCTCCTCCTTCCCGTCGTCGTCAAGGGATCGGGTGTGGCCGGCGCGTCCTATCGCACGGAACTTCGGCTGCTGAATGCCGGAGAGGTCGACGTCACGGTGGATCTGGAGCTGAGGCCGCCCCAGGGACGCTCCGGGGGAACCGCACGCCTGACCGTTCCGCTCGCGGCGGGACGAGCGGCCGTGCTGCAGGATCTCGTGGAGAGCTTCCGGTCGTTGCATCCGGAAGCGCCGACCCTCGGGAGTGTCTCGCTCGAGTTCCACGGGACGCAGGCGGACGAGGACGTCTGGGCGGGAGCGGACGTCGTGTCGGACCTTCACGGCCTCGTGTCGCGCACGTTCGTACCGACGCTTCCGTGGGGAAGCGGGCCCAGCTTCTTCGCGGAGTCCTCCCTGGGCTTCGTGCCGCGGAGCGACCCCGCGGTCCGGACGAACATCGGCTGGGCGGACGGGGGCGACGGGGGTCCCGACGGACCGCTTCAGACGCCCTTCAGGCTCACCCTGACGGGCCTCGGTTCGACCTACGAGTTCTTCTCCCCGCCGGGATCCTGGAGCCAGGTTCCCCTCGCAGGGATCCTGCCGTCGATCGCCGAAGGCGGCGTCTTGAAGGTGTCGGGCCCGGTCTACTACGGGGGTCCTTCCTGTCTTTACTGCGACGTCACGATCGCACCGCGTGACCTCGTGCCGTACGCGGTCGAGGTCGACCAGTCGACTGGCGACGGCTTCTTCGCGGCGTTCGAGCCACCGAGCTTCGACGCCGATCGGCGGAGCCTGTTCCTTCCCGCGCTCGTGCGGGATTCCTCGGGCCTGTCGAGCGACCTGCGCCTGGGCCGGGGTGAGGACGCCGTCGAGGCGCAGTTCGTCGAACTGACGTTCCGCGGGGTGATCGGCGGCGAGCGGAAGACGGTGATCTGGCAGGAGGCTCTTCGCGCGGACGCGGGCGTGCGGCTCGACGCCGCGGCAGCCGTGGTAGCGCACGCCGGCCTGAACGACGACGGCCAGCCGGTGAACGGAACGCTTGCGATCGTCCCGGACCTCACGTGGACACGTTCCTGCTTTGGGGCGACGCGCGTCACAACGACTGTGCCCGGGTATTCGGGAACGGTCGGCGCGACGATCGCGGCCATCCCCGCCGGGCGGTTCGCGTCTTCGAAGGCCATCGTTCCGGGCCTCGCGGACGACGAGTCGCTCCGCTCGAGCCTTGCGCTGGCAAACCCCGAGCCCGACAGCGGCCCGACGGAGGAGCTTTACGTGACTCTCGTTCGCGGGAGCGATGGGATCGCGGTTGGCTCCGCGAGCATCGCACTTCCGCCCGGGGCGCGGTGGGAGTCGGACGTCCGTGCGCTCGTCCCGAACGGTTCGCTTCTAGGCAACCTTCATGCGGTGATTCGCAACGCGGGCGCGGGGCGCTTTGTCGCGTACGGGGTCGTCTACGAGCGGTCGAGCGGGGACGGAGCGGAACGACCGATGACTTCGGTCGAGTGAGCCCGACCGCCGCAAGGCGTCACTCCGCCCAGAGCGGCAGCTGGCCGTCGGCGCCCGGCGCGCCGGGAACGACGAGGCCGTGGACGCCCACGCCGAGGAGGCGAACCGGCCTCGTCCCCGCCTCCGTGCGCGCGAGGAGAGCCGCCGCGCGCGCCGCGAGCTCGTCGGCATCGCGCGTCGGGCGCGCGCTGTCGCTACGGGTCACGGTCGTGAAGTCCGCGTAGCGCACCTTCAGCGTGACCGTCCGCGCGAGGAGGCGCTTCTCGGCGAGGAACGCGGCGTCGTGCCGGGCCATGGACTCGACGATCGTCGTCATCTCGCGCGTGTCCACGAGGTCCTCGCGGAACGTGTCCTCGGTCGAGACGGACTTCCGCGTCCGGTCCGGAACCACGGGCCGGGCGTCGTCGCCGTGCGCGAGCCGCAGGAGCGACTCGGCCCAGCTTCCGACGACGCGGCGGAGCTTCGCGGGATCCGCGGCGCGGACATCGACGAGCTTTTCGCACCCGATCGCGCGCAGCCGTTCCGCCGTCTTCGGCCCGACGCCCCAGAGCGCGTCCACGGGGAGCTTCACGAGAAACGCCTCCACGCGCTCCGGCGCGATGACCGTGAGCCCGTCGGGCTTCTTCCAGCCCGACGCGATCTTCGCGAGGAACTTGTTCGGGGCGACGCCGGCCGAGACCGTCAGGCGCGTCGCCTCCTTCACCTGCGCCTTGAGCCGTTTTGCGATCTCCATGCCGAGCGGCTCGCCCCACGCGTTTTCCGTGACGTCGAGGTACGCCTCGTCGAGGGAGAGCGGCTCGACGAGCGGGGTCACGGCGCGATAGAGAGCGAAGATCTCCCGCGAGACCGCGACGTATTTGCGGAAGTCGGGACGGACG
The DNA here is from genome assembly GCA_963798215.1 of uncultured Acidobacteriota bacterium. Lineage (GTDB taxonomy): Bacteria > Acidobacteriota > Thermoanaerobaculia > UBA5066 > UBA5066 > Fen-183. The sequence continues at coordinate 121,669 of CAWCSP010000005.1, read as the reverse complement.
ATCACGAGGTGAGGGCAGAGCCGCACGGCGCGTGCCATCGGGATCGCGGACCGGACGCCGAATTTCCGCGCCTCGTAGCTCGCGGCCGCGACGACGCCGCGCCCCTTCGGGTCGCCGCCGACCGCGACGGGCCGTCCGCGCAGGGCGGGGTCGTCCCGCTGCTCGACGGACGCGTAGAACGCGTCCATGTCGAGGTGAAGGATCCGGCGGGGGAGCCCGGGGCCGCTCACGCGGCCATTCTCTACGCAGCGGGCGGGAGCAGGCGCTCGAGCGCCCACGTCACGACGAGGGCGGAAACAAGCGCGGGCAGCGTCCCGCCGGTCGACCCCGCGAGGAAGTACGCCGCGGCGCCCGCGGCCCAGCCGCACATCCCCGGAATCGCGAAGCCGCCGTGCCGGCTCGCCGGACCGTGCTCGGCGTAGAGGTCCGGAACGGCGACGGGACGCCGGAGGAGGAAGAAGCGCGCGAGGAGGACGCCGCCGACCGGCACGAGGAGGCCGCCGAGGAGGAGCATGAAGTCCGCGTAGCGCTCGAGCCAGCCCGAGAAGAGCGAGAGCAGCGCACCGACGATCCCGATCGTCCAGACGGACGCACGGTCCTTCGCGGCCGGGACGAGGCTCTTCCACGCGAGCGCCGACATGTAGATGTTCACGAAGTTCGTCGTGAGCGTCGCGAGGGCGAGAAGGACGGCGCCGAGGCCGCCGAGCCCCGCGGCGGCGAGCATCGCGCCCGGGTTCGTGGAGCCGGCGGCGCGCGCGGCGACGAAGCCGAGCGGGACGAACCAGAGGCTCGTGAGCGCGAGGCCGAGGAACACGGCCGCCGCGGCCTTCCCGGGCGAGCGTGTGTAGCGCGGGTAGTCCCCGAAGACGAGGAGCCACGAGACCTGGTAGCCGATCACGACGTCGAGGCCGCGGACGGCGGTCATCGAGCCGTTCCCGGGCGCGGCCGTGACGGCGGCGGGCAGGCGCAGGAACGCGAACGTGAGGATGCCGCCCACGACGAGGAGGGCCGGCACCGCGACGCGGTCCGCGTGGCCGACCGCCCGCGGCCCGCCCGCGACGACGGCCGTCGCGAGGATCCCCAGCCCGAACGCCCAGAACTTCACGCTCGCCGGCCCGCCCGCGAGGCGCGCGCACGCCGAGGCCGCGATCACGTTGTTCACGGCGATCCACGCGAAGTTCGTGACGTAGAGGATGAGCGAGACGAGCGCGCCGCCGCGCAGGCCGAGCGCGGCGCGGCACGCGATGACGGACGGGACGCCGAGGCGCGGCCCGAGCGGCGTGAGCGCCGCCACGAGAGCCGTCCCGAGGACGACGCCGCCCGCGGCGAGAACGGCGGCCTGCCGGAGCCCGAACGCCGGCGCGAGGCTCGCGCCGGTCTGGAGCGTCGTCGCGACGAGGTTCGCGCCCGCGATGATCAGGAAGAGGTCGACGGGCGTCTGCGTCTTCTCGGAGTCGGGAACCGGCCCGAGGTCGGCGGCCTGCATCGGGGCCGAGCCTACGCGTCCCGGCCCGTCCGCGCGAGGAACGAAACGGCCTTCTCCTCGGCCCAGTAGTCGGGCCGGAAGCCCTCCGCCGAAACCCAGCCGGCGTGCCCGCCGTGCTCCGTGACGAGGAAACGCACCGCGGGCGACGCCGCGCGCCGCGCCGCCTCGACGGACTCGGGCGGGACGAACGGGTCGTCGAGCGCGGAGATGCAGAGTGTCGGGACGGCAATCCGCGACAGGACGGGCAGCGAGCTGCACCGCGCGTAGTAGTCCGCCGCGTCCGCGAAGCCGTGGAGCGGCGCGTTCGCGGCGTCGTCGAACTCGCGGAACGTCCAGGCAGCGGGCCGCGCGCGGGATGTCGAGCCGCGCGGCGGCCTCGGGAAAGCGGCGGGCGAGCGACATCGGCCTTCGGCGTGAGCGTCTTCACGAACGAGCGCACGTAGAGGGCCGACGGGAACGACGCCATGTGGCGGTCCCCGGCCGCGAGGTCGTACGGGACCGAGAGCGTGGCGGCGGCGGCGACGAGGCGCTCGCCGGGGTTCTCGCCGAGCCACTTGAGGAGGACGTTCCCGCCGAGCGAGACACCCGCCGCGAGGACCGGCCCGCCGTGCCGCGCCACGAGCGTCCGGAGGACGAAGTCGAAGTCCGTCGTCTCGCCGGAGTGGTAGAGGCGCGGGCGCTCGTTCGGGATCGTCCGCGAGAGGTCCGAAAGGTCGCGCGCGCAGAAACGGAAGTTCAGGACCGAGGGCCGGAGACCCGCCTTCACCGCGAGCGCGAGGAGGCCTTGGGCGTAGACGGAGTGCGAGCTGCCCTCGAGCCCGTGGAGGATCAGGAGCGGCGGCGCGCCGGCCGGAACGGGCGCGTCCGCGTGGTCGAGGAAGAGCGTGTCGCCGTCGGGCGCCGTCAGCGCCTCGCGGCGGAGGGGGACCTGCCGGCGGGAGCGCGCGAGGCGCCCCCAGACCGTCTGCAGGTGAGCGCCTCTCAACCACCAGGCGGGCGAGAAGCCCGCGCCGTCCGTGCCCGTCATTTCGGAAGGCTGATCACGACCACGCGACCATCGAGGTCCGCGACCGCGAGGCGGCGGCCGGGCAGGAGCGCGAGGCCGGACGGCTTCACGAAACGCTGGCCTTCGGGCTGGTCCTTGCCGCGCGCCGTCGCGAGGAGCGTCCCGTCGGGCGCGTAGCCGCGCACCTCGCCGAGGAGCGGGACCGAGCACCACACGACGCCTTTCGCGTCCACTGCGAGATAGGGCTCCGAGAAGATCTCGCGCCTCCACCCGGGCACCGCGAACGCGCGGACGAACGCCCCGTCCGGCGTGAAGAGGACGGCGCGCCCGTTGTCGTTGTCCGCGACCCAAAGGCGCCCGTCGGGCGCGAGCGCCAGGCCGTTCGGGCCGGCGAGGCGGCCGGGCCCGCCAACCTTGCCCCACTCGACCTCCTTCGTCCCGGCGGCGTCGAACCGCACGATCCGCCCGTTGCCGGTGTCCGCGACGAAGACGCGGCCGCTCGCGTCCACGGCGATTCCGCGCGGCCCGAAGAAGTCGCCGGCGAACTCGCGCTTCCACGTCCCGTCCGCGCCGAAGACCTGCACGCGCCCGTTCCACGTGTCCGCGACGTACACGAGTCCGTCCGGCCCGACCGCGATCCCGCACGGATCCTTGAAGGCGCCCGGCGCGGTTCCCTGCGATCCGAACGCGACGAACGGCACGAGGCCTTCCGTGAAGCCCTGGATCCGGTCGTTGCCGAAGTCCGCGACCCAGATCCGCCCCTTCGCGTCCGCCGCGAGGCCGCGGGGCTGCCGCACCTGCCCGGCCGCCTGCTGGACCGGCGGGGTGGCCGCGGGCCCGGCGGACGGCGCGGCCGGCAGCTCTTCGACGTGCACGAGCGTCGCCGTCCCGGCGGGCGCGTAAACGCCGTTCACGGCGAAAAGGGTCACGTCGGGGTTCCGATAGACGGGGGAGAGGAGGTCCGTCCACGCGCCGAATCGCGCGAGGTTCGCGCCCGCGTACGTCCGGCGCTCGAGCTCTCCGACGACGACCAGCGCGACGTGGTAGCGCCGGAGGATCGCCCTGACGGTCGCCTCGTCGGGCGACGTGTAGGCGGCGAGGACGTCGGCCGCCCGCCGCTCGGTCTCCGCCTGGCTGTGTCCGCGCTGCTGCGTGTGGTACTCCCAGCCCTGCACGGTCGGCAGGCCCGTGTTCATCGAGTAGCGCGAGAAGTCCTGGTACGCGGGCCCCTGAGCTTCGAGGATCACGGGGATGCCCCGGACGTGCGCGTTGATCCACTCGTAGGCGGCCGCGTCCCCGGGCGCGTACGACGCGAGGTATGCCGTCCCGTCCAGCGTCCCGCGCGGCCAGTCCCCGCGATCCTTCCTCAGGAACGCGGGCACGGCCGTCGCCGCGGTGAAGAGCGCCGCGGCGCCGGTGACGGCGACGGCGGTCCTCCAGGCGGTGCCGCCGGCCGACACGAGCGCCGAGAGCGCGACCGCCCCCGCGAGGGCGAACAGGAGCCACGTCTCGAAGTGGAACTTGAAGACCGTGTTCATCCGGTCCCACACGAAGACGACCTCGCAGCCCGTCAGGACGAGCAGGCCGAACGTCGTGAGGATCACCGCGGGCCGCCAGCGCGCCGCCGTGCCGCGGCGCAGGGACGCGGCGAGGCCGACGAGCGCCGCGATCCCCGTGAAGAAGCCGGCGGAAGGGGCCTCGTCGAGGCGCGGCGGCCGGAGCCCGACCGAGAGGAGCGAGAGCGGAAGGGCCACGGCGGCGAGGCCGATCGCGAAGCGGAAAGCGCGGCCGGGCGGCGGGTCGCCGCGCCGGAGCGCGACGAAGAGAAAGGGGACGAGGAGCGCGAGGAAGAACGCCCAGACGTTCGCGAAGTCCCACGGGGACGCCCACGGGCCCACCTCGCGGCCGAAGTTGCGCGGCGGCGGCGTGAAGCTCGCCCAGAACGGACGGACGAGGACCCACGCGACGAGCGCCGCCGCGCCCGCCGGGACGACGACCTCCCGCGCGAGGCCCGCGAGGAAATCCCCGGCGCTCCGCGGCGGCGCGCCGAGGAAAACCGCGAGCGGCAGGAAGACGAGGAGCACACCGTAGACGGGGAGCGCCCAGCCGTTCGTGATCTGGAGCGCCGCGAAGAAAAGGCCGAGGAGGAGAACGGTCGCCGCCGCCCCGCGGGCGCCGTCGCGCGGGCGCGTCACGAAAAAGAGGAGCAGCGCGACGAAGCCCGCCGCGAACGGCATCGCGAGAACGTGGGCGTGGAGGTCGGCGAAGAGGAAGCTCCACAGCGGGTACTCGTTGATCGCGTTCGGGGCGATCACGCGCGTCGTCGCCCACCAGTAGTGCCAGTCGAGCGCCTGTCCGGCGGCGTGGCGGTGGATCGCCTCGCGCACGCCGGACACCGGCGCCCAGAACACCGCGAGGAGGACGGCGAGGCCGCCCGTGCGGAGTCGCCCGCCGAGCGCCGAGCCGGCCGCGAGGACCGAGGCGGCCGTGAGCGCCGCGGTCGAGGCGATCCCGAGGTTGAAGAGGACGCCGGCGTGGATGCCGAGCACCTTCCCCAGGGCCGCGAGGGCGTAGTGGCCGAAGTACGTGTACGAGAGCGGCGCCCCCGCGAGCCACGGCTCGGGCGGCGGCAGCGTCTCGGCGCGCAGGAGCGTGTTCAGGAACGCGAAGTCCATCGGCTTTTCGCCCCAGTGGATCTCGGGGTTCAGCGCGCGGATCGCGAGGAAGAAGAGGAACGTCCCCCAGAAGACGGCTTCCGTCTTCCACCGCTCGGCGCGCGGCGTCCCGGCGGGCCTCGTGCGGCGGGCGAAGAAGCCTGCGGCGAGAAGAAGCGCGGCCCAGGCGAGGAGCGGGCCGCGCGTGAACGTCGCCCACCGCCACGAGACGAGGAGCCACGGGACGAACGCGAACGCGAGGACGCCGAACGTGCGGCCGAGGGCGTGGAGGCCGGGCCGCGCGGGCAGCGCGGCCGAGAGGAGGGCGGCCCCCGCGAGGCCGAGGAGCTCGAGGAACGCGGCGAAGAGGAGCGTCGCGAGGATCGACGAGCGCAGCGCGGGCAGTCCGGACCCGGCCTCGGCCGCCGCGCCGCCCGGCGGGGCCTTCGCGCGCGCGAGCAGGAGGTCGTTCCGCGAGAGCGTCTTCGAGGGAACGGCGGTGAGGAGGACGCGCTCGAGCTCGGGCGCGGCGAGCCGCTTCTCGTTGCGGAAGATCAGCGCCTTGGGGTGGTCATAGACGGAAAAGGACTCGTCCGCGAGCTCGTCCGGCACCGTGATCCCGAGGAACGACGGACGCGAGGCGACGTCCTTCTCGAGGACGTATCCGAGGTCGCCCGCGAAGAGAAGACGGAACGCCCGGTTCGTGAGCGGGAATTTCCCGGGCGCGCGCGTGACGGCGCCGTAGAGGCGCTTCGTCTGGAGGACGACCCAGTCGGCCTTCGCGAGCTCCTTCGCGAGCTTCGCCATCTTCTCCGGCGAGTCGTTCTCGTAGAACGGGAACTGGACGACGGCGTAGCGCTCCGCGGGGCGGCCCGGGAACGTGAACGGGAAGCCCTCGTCCCAGTCCTCCTCGAGGACGTGCGAGCCCTCGGGGACGTGCTCGTGGAACCAGGCGGACGCCGTCACGGCGCTGTGCGCGCGCGTGTAGATCGACAGGAACGCGAGAGCCCAGACGACCGTGCCGCCCACGACCGCGCCGCGGAGGATGCGGCCAGCCCGCCCGCGCTCCGCCATCTCCGTCAGCCACGCCCCGGCCCAGAGAAGGAGGATCGGGTAGACGGGGAGGAGGTAGCGCGGGAACTTGACCTCGAACGTGCACGTGATGAGGACGTACGGCACGAAGAAGGATGCGACGAGCCACTCGCCGCGCCGGAACGTCCGCGCCCTCGCGAGGCGCACACCGGCCGCCCAGAGCGCCGCGAGGCCGAGGAGCGGCCCGAGGCACCAGAGGACGAGCTCTTTGGCCTCGTAAAGGAAGTCCGGCGTGCCGACGTACTGGTTCGTGTACGGCACGGCCCCCGCGTGGCGGACCATCGCGCCCTGCTCCGTCACGGAGCGCCAGAACTCCGCGTGGTCGAGGAAGGCGTAAGGCTCGCCGAGCGCGAACGCGACGAGGGTCGCGGCGCCCGCGGCCGCGAGGAGGGCGGCGAAGCGTCCGAAGGAGCGGCGCTCCCCGCCCGCGAGGACGCCCGCCGCGAAGAGGACGGCGAGCGCGAGCGGGAGGAGGAGCGGGGCGGCGCTCGCTTTCGTCGCGAGCGCGAGGCCCGTTGCGGCTCCCGCGAGGACGGCGTCGCGGAGCCGGCCGCGGTTCGCGAGCCTCGAGTCGCAGACGAGCGCGAGGAGGACCAGGAACGTGAGCGCGACGTCCGTGGCCGCGAAGTGCGAGGTCTGGATGTGGAGGACCGCGAGGGCGAGGAGGAGGCCCGAGAGGAGCCCGGCCTTCTCGCCGTACCAGCGCCGGCCGAGAAGCGCGAGGAGGAGGACCGTGAGGGCGCCCCACACGGCCGACAGGAAACGCCCGGCGTGGACGACGCCGTCGTACGAGGCGAACGCCGCGCGCCCGGTGATGGCCGCGAGGGCGGACGTGGCGGCCTTCGTCACGTAGAGCGGGAACGACCCGTACGCGAAGAAGTGCGGGTTGAGCTGAAGGGGCCGGAACGACAGCTTGAGGATCGCGTCGCCGATCGCGCGTTCGTCGGGGTGGTAGAAGTGACCCTGGTCGAAGTCCAGGCCGACCGCGCGGACGAGGAGGGCGAAGAGGAAGAGGCCGGTCAGCCCCGCAGAAACTCGTCGAACGCGTGGGGACATGGTCGGGCGGTCCGTCGAGGTTACCATTGCCGGACATGAGTCTCGGCCTCCGCGGGCGCGCCCTGGCCGCGCTCCTCGCGCTGTTCGCGGGGTTCCTCGCCGCGATTTCCGCGCACACGCTCGCGTTCTCGGTGGCGACCGAGGGGACCGGCGTCGTCGTCGAGTCGAACGGCCACGTCTTCCGGGGGGACCTCGGGGACGAGGGCGGCCTCGACGTCCGCTACTACCCGCAGGAGCGCTTCTCGACGGTGCAGATCCTCGTCGAGGACCACGGCTTCCTCCGAAACGGCCTCGCGATTCTCGCGCGCATGGGCCGCCGCCTGCCGCCCGAGCCGCGCGTCTTCCGGCAGCCGGCGGGCGAGACGCGCCGGTACGTCCTCTTCGACCCGTTCCGGGGCGCCCTGACCGTCCATCGGGGGACGCCCGAGCTGCGCCTCGAGGTCAATGTGCCGGACGACTCGATCGAGAGCTGGCAGGCGGGAAAGAAGACACAGGCGGTGAAGATGGGGCCGCCGTGGCTGCGCTTCACGTTCGCGCCGCTCCTGGCGGCGTTCTTCCTCGCGGGCCTCCTCGTCGCGGCCGCGGCGCTCCTCTTCGGGCCGGGGCCGCGGGAAGGTCCTGTCCCCGACACGCCGCCGGCGTCCCTCGCGGGATGGCGCACGCCCGCGCTCGTCTTCATCGCCGGAACGCTCCTCTCGGCAACGCTCTTCCTCGGCGTCCTCCACGCGATGCCGGGCTTCGGGGACGAGATGAACTACCTGATGGAGGGGCGCATCTTCGCCGCCGGACACCTCTCCGTGCCCGAGCCGGCGCACCCGGAGTTCTTCCGCGTCGGCTGGATGGACATGTTCGGGGACGACCACAGGGTCTGGGGATTCCACCCGCCGGGGCAGGCCGCCCTCCTCGCTCTCGGCTGGCTCGTCGGCGTCCCGTGGCTGACGGTGCCGCTCGTCTTCGGCGGGATGCTCGCGGTGACGTACGTCCTCGCGCGCGATGTGCTCGGGTCGCACGCGTGGGCGCTCGCGAACGTCGCCGTCGTCGCGACGTCGCACTACGTGCTCTCGCTCTCGTCGTCGTATATGGCGCACGCGCCGAGCTATCTCGTCCTGTCCCTCTACCTGCTGTTCCTCCTGCGCTTCGCGCGGACCGGGCGCGGTCGCTTCCTCCTCCTCGCGGCCGCGTGCGCGGGGGTGGCGTTCTGCGTCCGCCCGATGAGCGCCGTCCTCGCGTCGCTCGTGCCGCTGCCGGCTGCTCTCGTCTGCGCGCGAAGCAAGGCGAAGGCGAGGACCTGGGCGGCGGCGCTCGCGATCGGCCTCGCGTTCTCGTCCCTCGTCTTCTTCTACACCTGGGGGATCACGGGCCGCTTCACCCTCCCGTACTCGATCAAGGGACCGGAGGTCGGTTTTCTTCAGACCGTCTGGGTGCTGCTTACGAAGGGCTGGACCGTCCACGAGACGAACCTCTTCCGGAACGTCAACGAGCTCCTGCACCGCGTCCACAGCTTCGGCGTCCTCGGGAACGCCGCCTTCTTCTGCCTGCCGCTCGTTCTCGCGGCGGCCCGCCTCCGCAGGCTCGGCGGCGCCCTCGCCGTCGCGTACGGGACGTTCGTCGCGTTCGTCGTCGCCCACAGCGTCCTCCACTGGTACGGCTGGAAGTGGGAGCCGCGGATGCTCTTCGACGTCTCGTTCCTCTTCTTCCTCGCGACGACCGCGGGCCTCCAGCGTTTCGCGGACCTCCTTCCGGCCGGAGCCCCGCGGCGCGCGGCGGCGGCGGCGGCCGGCGTCGCCTTCCTCTTCGTCGCCGCGGTCGACCTCCCGTGGCGCTTCCGGACCGAGTACCACGACTACAACCTCGCGCCGCGCGGCGTCCGCGACGCGATCGCGAGTCAGGGCATCCGGAACGCGGTGATCTTCTTCGGCGGCGAGAAGGCGTACTCCTGCTACACGCCGTACAACGCCGTGACCTTCGACGGGGACATCGTGTACGCCCGCGAGCAGGGCGAGCTCCTCGATTACCTGCTCCTCGCGCGCTTCCCGCAGAAGGAAGCGTGGTTCACGCCGGACGGGAACACGCTCGAGAAGCGCCCGAACTTCTACCGGCGGGACCTCGCGACCCTGAAGACGGACCTCGCGGCGCTCGGGGGCGGCCCCGCGACCGTCGTGATGCCGTGGGCCGACGTCGCGCCGACGCCGCTGAACGACGCCCTGAAACCCGCCGTCCCGGAGGAGCCCGGCCGCTTCCTCGCGCGCATGGCGAGCGGCGCACGCGGGAGCGAGGCGCCGTTTACCGCGGTCTTCCTCGAGGGTGCGACGGAGCTCGCACGCCTCGCGGATCTCACGTACGAGACCGCGACGCCCCCGGTGCGGGGGACCTACGAGGGGCCGATCGCGTTCCGGACGATCGGGAAGAGACGTCCCGGGGCCGGCGACAGGCTTCCCGGCATCCGGATGACCTGCCGCGAGGGCACGACGTGGGACGGAAAACTGCTGTCCGAGCAGATCGTCTCGACGCTCGACATCGGCGTCTGCCCGGGCGAGTTCCGCTCGATCACGTTCGAGACCTCGTTCGAGCTGAAGGCCCCGCGGACGTGCGTCTTCGCGACCGAATCGGACGACGGCTCGGGCGTCTTCGTGGACGGCACGCTCGTCGTCGACAACGACCTCGCGAACACGCATGGAGCCGAGACGAAGTCCGGAACGATCGCGCTCTCTCCGGGCGTCCACAATCTGGTCGTGAAGTACTTCAACGGCCCGGGCGGCGCGCGGCTCAACGCGACGCTCGAGGACCGATCCGGCAAGCCCGTGCCGATCTCCGTCGCAGGCTTCGTCGACGAGTTCGTCTTCTTCGTGTCGGTCCCGAAGGACGCCGTGCATGTCCGTTGAGGCGGGCCCTTCCCGCGGGCCCGCGTGGGCGCGCCGCCTCGGAGCGCTCGTTCCGCTCGTCTTCCTTGCCGTCTCCCTCCTGACGCTTCCCGACTACGGCGAGACGTGGGACGAGCAGTTCGACCAGGACATCGGCCGCTTTTACGCCCACGACTGGTCGAAAGAGGGACTCAAGGGGCTCGAACGGTTCATCCCGCTCCAGCGGAACTACGGCCCGTTCTTCGACGTCGTGATCGTCGAGACGCACGACCTCGTCACCGGCCGGCTCCACTGGATGAAGGACGGCGTCGCCTCCTACCACCTGCCGGTCGTCCTCGCGAGCAGCGCGGCCCTCTGGATCGTCTTCCGCTTCGGGACCGCGCTCTTCGGCGCCGTCCCCGCGCTCGTCGCGCAGGTGACGCTCGCCCTCATGCCGCAGTTCGTCGCGCACTCGCAGAACAACCTGAAGGACACGGCGCTCATGGCGTTCTTCATGCTGTCGCTCCTGCTCGGGTTCCGCGCCGTACGCCGCGGGGGCGCGTGGCGGTGGGCGCTCGCGGGGATCGTCGCCGGCCTCACGTACGCGATCAAGCTGCACGCGTTCTTCATCCCGGCCATCCTCATCCTCTGGCAGCTCGGAAGCCGCGAAGGGCGGGAGCGCTGGAAGAGGACGCTCGCGGGCCTGCTCGTCGCCGGGGTCGCCGCGTTCCTCGCGATCCTCGCCGCCTGGCCGTACTACCGGCACGCGCCTCTCGCGCGCTTCGTCGAGACGCTCCGGACGTTCGGGGATCACGAGTACAACGAGTACGTCTTCTACCTCGGGCACCACTACCGCGCCCACGAGGTGCCGTGGCATTTCCCGTTCGTGATGCTCGGCGTGAACACGCCGCTCGTGACCGTCTTTCTCTTCCTCGCCGGCCTCGTCCTCGCGGTCTCCGCCTGGCGGCGCCGGAGCCCGGACGGAGATGGCCTGCGGCTCGTCCTCCTGTGGTTCTTCGTCCCGATCCTCGTCCAGATCCTGTCGGGCGCGATCAAGCTCGACGGCGTCCGCCACTACCTCCTCGTGCTGCCGGCGATGGCGCTCGTGGCCGGGTGGGCCGCGTGCGACATCGGGCGGCGGCTCGGCGCCGCGTGGGGCGGGCGGCCGCGCCTCGCACGCGCGTGGGCCCTCCTCGTCGGGATCGCCTTCCTGGACGTCCTGAGGACCGACGTCCACCTCCACCCGTACGAGGTCGTGTTCTTCAACGCCCTCGCGGGCGGGACGAAGAAGGCGCGCGAGAAGTTCGAGCTCGACTACTGGGGCGTCTCCTTCAAGCAGGCGGCCGAATGGATGAACGCGAACCTCCCCGTGGGCTCGCGCCTCCTCCTGACCGTCCAGGCGCAGCACTTCCTCCACGTCGACCAGAGCCGGCTGCACTTCGTCCCGGACCTCAAGCGCCGGCCGAACTACAAGATCAACCTGATCCGCGGGATCCTGAAAAGCAACGACCCGGACGGCGGCGACTACCTTCACCCGGCGAAAAAGCCGGTCTACGCGGTCACGGTCGACGGCGCGAACCTCCTCGAGATCTTCGAGTACGAGGCGAACCGCGATCTTCCGGACGGGGCCGCGCTCGAGCCCGCGCGGCCCGTCCCGGCCCGGCTGGAGCCGGGCCTCGAGGCGCGCGAGTACGGCGACGCCGATTTCGGGAAGGCGGGTCCCGCGTTTTCCTGGACGCGCCTCGCGTTCGACTGCGAGAAGAACCCCTACGCGGACCGCGCGGTGTCCCTGCGCGGGAAGGGCCTCCTCGTCGTCGACAAGCCCGGAACCTACACGTTCGAGATCCACTCGGACGACGACGCGGTCCTGTGGCTGAACGGGAAGGCCGCGATCACGAACCCCTCCACGGTCACGACGCGGCGCCGGTTCCGCCTCGGCGCGGGCGCCTACGACCTGATCCTCGAGTACCGCAACGACGTCGGCGCCGCGTGCCTGTCCGTCGCCTGGGGGCCGGGCGACGAGAACGCCATGCTGTCGGTCCTCGCCGCGCCCGCCGTCGCGCACGAGGCGCCGGCGCCCGGACGCTAGGGGCCCGTGGACTTCCGCGCGACGAACGCGTAATGCGCGTACGGGACGCGGGCCCAGAGCGGATGGAACGCGACGGTGAAGCCGCGCGCCTCGAGCATCGCGCGGAACTCCTCGTGCGGCCGGAAGTAGAACCGGTCACGCGGATAGCTCAGGCGGTCGAGGACGCGCGTGAGCCGGTAGCGCACCGGGCGGCTCGTCGTGACTTCCTTGAGGACGAGCGTCCCGCCCGGCGGGAGGATCCGGTGGACCGCGTCGAGGAGCGGACCCTGCTCCGCGAAGGAATCGAGGTGGTGGAGGACGTCGATGAGCGTCACGGCGTCGACGGGCGGGAAGTCGGACCGCGAGACGTCGCGGTCCTCGACGCGAACGTTCGTGACGCGGCCGCGCGCGAGCGCCGCCTTCGCGGCGTTCCGCTCGAGCGCGAGGATCGTTCGGCCGGGGCCGCGCAGCCCGACGAGGTTCGCGAAGATCCCGTGTCCGCAGCCGAGGTCGAGAATCGTCCCCGACTCCGGCACGAGACGCTCGACGGCGGGCATGCTCGCGTGCCACCAGCGGTGCGCGAGGAACGCCCGGAACCCCAGGGACGCGTCGGCGTAGAGCGCGAGGAGGTCGCGGAGGCCGGCGGACGGGCCGATCGGCGGCCGGGGGGCGCGCGCGGTCACGGTTCCGGGCGCTGGACGTGCCGGATCACGTACAGCGGCCGGCGCTTGACCTCGTCGTAGACGCGGCCGAGGTACTCGCCGAGGATGCCGACGCTGATGAGCTGCGCGCCGCCGAGGAAGAGAATCGCGACGATCGTGCTCGTGTAGCCGACGACGACCGGGATCCCGAAGAGGCCGGTCCCGAGGAGGCGGCACACGATCAGGACGACGCCGTACACGAGTGAGAAGAACGCCACGAGGAGCCCCGCGAAGAGGCTCAGGCGGAGCGGCTTGTAGCTGAAGCTGAAAATCGCGTCGAGCGCGTAACGCAGGAGGCGCCAGATCGTCTGCTTCGGCCGGCCCGCCGCGCGCTCGCGCCGGTCGTAGAGGACGACGCGCGTCGGGAACCCGACCCACGCGCGCAGGCCCGGGAGGTAGCGGTTCGTCTCCTGCAGCGCGTTGATCGCGTCCACGGCCCGGCGATCGAGGAGGCCGAAGATGCCCGCGTTCAGCGGGATCGGGAAATCCGAGAGGAAGCCGAGCGCGCGATAAAACGCGGGGAACAGGAGGGACCTCAGGCCCGTCTCGATCCGGCTTCTCCGCTCGGCGATGACGACCTCGGCGCCCTCGCGCCACGCGGCGACGAGCTCCGGGATCACGGCCGGCGGGTCCTGGAGGTCGCCGTCGATCAGGACGACGGCGTCGCCGCGCGCGACGCTCAGCCCCGCCGAGAGGGCCGCCTGATGGCCCCAGTTGCGCGAGAGGTCGACGATCGCGACGCGGGCGTCCGTCCCTTGCGCCTTCCGGAGACACTCGAGCGAATCGTCGCGGCTCCCGTCGTTCACGTAGACGATCTCCCAGGGCGCGGCGACGGAATCGAGGGCGGCCCGGAGCTCCTCGTGGAGCCGGGTCACGAGGTCGCTCTCGTTGTAGATCGGAACGACCACCGAGATGAGCACGGTCGCTTGGACCTCGATGGAGGCAAGTGTAGCATCGCGCAAATGCGCCCCCGCGACACCGGCGACGACGCAGCGCGCCTGCGCGCCCGGATCGGAGTCACGGGAGCCGTCCTGGCCTGCACCGCTGCCGCCGCGTCGATTCCGCTCCACCGGACGGGGACCGCGGCCGTCGCCCTCTGGCTCCTCGGGATCGTCGCGTTCCTCGCCGCGTTCGTCCCACGCGACGCGTTCCGTCTTCGGCTCCCGTCGCGGGACGCGCTCATCGGCGTCGCGCTCGCGCTGCTCCCGGTCGCGGTCCGCGTTCTCTCGACGCAGCACGACCGCGTCCACGGCGACGAGCTCATCACGGCGTACCACTCCGCGACGGACGACTTCTCGGCGAAGCGCTTCTTCGACGGGGTCCCGCAGTCGGCGGACTGGGTGGCGCAGTTCCCCTCGCCGTGGTTCGTCCTCCAGCGCGGGTGGTTCGCGGTCTTCGGAACCACCCTCGACCAGATCCGGACCTCGCAAGTTCCCTGGGCCTACCTGACGGCGGTCTGCCTCTTCTTCATCGTGCGCCGCCTCGCGGGCCGGGCGACCGCGGTCGTCGCCGTCGTCCTCTATTCCTTCCTCGCGATCAGCCTGTACATCGAGACGACGGGCCTCCACTTCATCGCGGGGACGACGCTCTTCACGGCGTTCTTCCTCGCGGCGCTGCGCCTTCTCCAGGACGGCGGCGCGTGGAACGCGGCCGTCGCGGGCGTCATGACGGGAGCCTGCTACCTCTTCTACCCGTCCGCGTACATCGCGCTGCCGGTCTTCGGCGCGTTCTGGGTCGCCCACGTCCTGACGGCCCGCCGCGCGGACGTCGCGCGCTGGATCCTCCTGCCGGCCGCGGGCGCGCTCGTCGTCGTCGGGCCGTTCCTCGTGCACGCCTTCACGGTGCAGAACTACTTCACCCAGCGCGCGGAGCAGGTTTCGTTCCTGAACCACCACACGCCGGAGTTGGACGCCATGCCGCTCGCCCGGCGGATTCCGACGGTCCTCGCCCAGAACGCCGTCCGCGGCGTCCGCTCCCTTTGGACGGACGGGCTCGGCGGGGCGGCCGGCTACTGGTTCGGCAACAAGGCGCTCTTCGACCGGGTCACGCTCGCCGTGTTCTTCGCGGGCCTCCTCGTCGCCGCCTGGACGGCGCGCCGGAACGCGGGCCTCGGGGTCGCGCTCTTCGCGCTCGGATTCGCGTTCCTGACCGCCATCGTCATGACGGTGCCGCCGGTCCCCTACCACCGGCTGAGCGCCGTCTACCCGCTCCTCGCGCTCGTCCTCGCGCTGCCGATCCGCCTGATCGGGCGGCTCGCGATCCGGCCGCCCGTCCTCCGCGGCGGCCTCCAGGCGATCGCCGTCGCGCTCGTCGCGTCCGCGAACTACGGCTACTTCTCGAAGATCGCGGTCACCGAGGGCACGCCGACGGACCTCTTCCTCGCGGACTGGGTGAACACGCGCTACGCGGATCGCGTCCTCTACGTCGCGGCATTCCCGGGCCATGCGTACCGCAAGCTCGCATACTGGGCGCCGACGCGCCGGACGGGCAAGACGATCTCCGACTACCACTCGGACCTCCTCCGGCGCTTCAACACCGAGGAGAAGTACCTCTACCTCGTGACGTTCGGGTCGGAATTCCGCGAGCGCTTCACGCGGATCGACCCGAACGGCCGCTACATCCTCCTGCCCGCGCAGCCATGGGCCGTTTTTCTGAACTGAATCCAGGGCGCAGTCGCGGCGCGTTGCCTTGACAGTGTTCGCCGCGCTCCGTATCGTGAAAGAACCATGAAAACGTCGACCGCCGTATCGGTTCTCCTCGCGGGACTTCTGTCGCTCACCGCCGCCTGCGGCGGGAAGAAGGAAGAAAAGGGAGCCGCGGCGCCCGGCGGCGGTGCGCCGCAGGCGGCCGCCGAGCCGACGCCGGAAGGTCCGGTCGGCGTCGACCCGGTCACCGTGGACGCGAAGACTCTCAAGCCCGGCCTCAAGCTCACGGTCTTCGGGAACAACAGGTTCGCCGAGCCGGTCACGTCCACGGGCGTCGTGAACGAGACCGACTTCGACTGCGACAAGAACCCGTACAACGGCAAGGAGGTCTCCTTCCGCGAGGAGGGCTACCTCAAGGTGGAGAAGGACGGCGCATACTGCGTGCAGCTCTTCTCGGACGACGAGTCGCGGATCCTCCTGAACGGCAAGCCGCTGGTCGTGAACGCCCGCTCGACGGCCACGAAGGAGCGCATCCTCAACCTGAAAGCCGGGTACTACGAGTTCAAGCTCGAGTATCAGAACAACGTCGGGCCCGGGTGCCTGAAGGTCAGGTGGGCGCCGGAAACGTGCGGGAGCGCCGTGCCGATCCCGGCCTCCGCGTTCTCGCACTGACGCGCCGCGCCCCGCGGTGAGGACCGTGCCGCTCCTCCGGGCCCTGCGGCCGGCCCAATGGGTCAAGAACCTCTTCGTCCTCGCGCCCGTCCTGTTCGGCAAGGTTGCGGACCGCCCGGACCTCGCCGGCCGCACGCTCGCCGTCGCGGCCGCCTTCTGCGGGCTGGCCTCCGCCCTCTACCTGCTGAACGACGTCCGCGACGCCGAGGCGGACCGCGAGCACCCCGTCAAGAAGAGCCGGCCCGTCGCCGCGGGTGAGCTCCGGCCCGCCGCGGCGCTCGCGGCGGCCGCGTTCCTCGGGCTCGCGTCGCTCCTCGCGGTCTTCCTCGCCGCCTCCGCCGCGCTGCCGTGGGCGCTCGTGTACACGGCCGTCACCGTCCTCTACTCGCTGGGCCTCAAGAAGGTCGCGCTCCTCGACGTTTTCATCGTCGCGTCGGGGTACGTCCTGCGCGTCCTCGCGGGCTCGGCGGCCGCCCAGGTCGCGCCGTCCAACTGGCTGCTCCTCTGCACGTTCTTCCTCGCCCTCTTCCTCGCGCTCAGCAAGCGGCGGAGCGAGCTCGTCGCGCGCGGGAGCGCCGGCCGCGCGTCCCTGAGGGAGATCCCGGCCGGCCTCATCGAGTCGTTCGAGAACGTGGCGCTCGGGACGACGATCGTCTGCTACGCGCTCTACACGGTCTCGCCGCAGACGGTCGCGTGGTTCCGGACGGACCGCCTCCTCGCGACGGTTCCGATCGTCGTCTTCGGCCTCTTCCGCTGGCGCATCGTCGAGGCCCGGGGGGGCGGCGAGGACGCGACGTCGGACCTCTTCACGGACCCCGCGCTCATCGCCACGGTGGTGACGTGGGCCGTCGTCTGCGCGGCCCTGATTTACGGCCCCGGACGGAGCTAGTCCGGAATATCCTCCCCGAGACGAAGTCTCCTTTCCGGACGGAGTGATGCCGACCAGACGCGCGTTCACGTTCACCGCCCTCGCCGCAGGCGCTGCCGCGTTCTCCTCGGTCGCCGGCGCCGCGCTTTCGTTCGCGCTCTCGCCGCTCGTGCGCCGCCCGCCCGGTGCGGGCGCCGCGCTCGACCTCGGCGCCGTGAAGGACTTCGACGGCGTCGCGAGCGGCGCCGCGGGCGCCGTCGAGGTCGTCGCCCTGCGCAAGGTCGAGGACGGCTACATGACACGCACCCTGCGCGAGCGCCTCGCCGTCGTCAGGGACGTCTCGTCTCCGTCCGGCCTCTCGGCGCTCTCGACGACATGCACGCACCTCGGCTGCGGCGTCGCGTGGAGCCCGGAGCGAAAGGCTTTCCTGTGCCCGTGCCACGGCGGCGTCTACGGCCCCGACGGGCGCGTCCTCTCCGGCCCGCCGCCGCGGCCGCTCGCGAAGGCGCCCGTCACCGTCATCGGCGGCCGTGCGACCGTCGACCCGTCGGTGTTCGAGGCATGAAGAAGCTCGTCGAGTTTCTCGAGTCGCGCGCGGGCGCATCGTCGCTCTGGCGCGCCTTCGCGGACGAGGCCGTGCCCGTGAGACGGGCCTGGCTCTTTACCCTGGGCTCGGCGGCGGTCTTCGTCCTCGCCGTCCAGGCGCTCACGGGCCTCGCGCTCGCGCTCGCGTACGCGCCGACGCCCGACCACGCGTGGGAGAGCGTGAAGGCGATCCAGACGAAGCTCCCGGCGGGGGCCCTCGTGCGCGGCCTCCACCACTGGGGCGCCTCGGCGATGGTCGTCCTCGCCGTGCTCCACCTGGCCCGGACGTTCCTCTTTGCGTCGTACAAGAAGCCGCGCGAGCTGAACTGGCTCGTCGGCGTCGCGCTCCTCCTCCTGATCCTCGCGTTCGGCTTCACGGGCTATCTCCTCCCGTGGGACCAGAAGGCGTACTGGGCGACGGTGGTCGGGACGAGGGTCCCGCGCGCACTCCCCGTCGTCGGACCCGCGGCGTCGCGCGTGATGGCGGGCGGAAACACCGTGGGGGCCGCGACGCTCACGCGCTTCTACGCGATCCACGTGATCCTGCTTCCCCTCCTCACGTTCGGCCTCGTGGGTGCGCACCTCCTTCTCCTGAGGAAGCACGGCCACGCGGGACCGACCTCCGCGCCCGACCCGCGGCAGCCGTTCTTCCCGTACCAGGCCGCGCGCGACGCCGTTGCGGGCCTCGCGGTCGTCCTTCTCCTTTTCGCGCTCACGTTTGGGTCGCCCGCTCCGCTCGAGCGCCTCGCGGACCCCGCGGACACGGCCTACGTGCCGCGCCCGGAGTGGTACTTCCTCCCGCTCTTCCAGCTCCTGAAGTTCTTCAAGGGGCCGCTCGAGCCCGTCGGGACGGCGGTCCTGCCCGGAGTCTCGATGCTGCTTCTCGCCCTCGTCCCGTGGCTCGACCGCGGGGCGTCGCGCAGCCCGCGCGACCGCAAGCCCGTCCTCGCCGCCGGCGCGCTGGCCGGCGCAGGGCTCCTCGCGCTCCTGGTCTTCGGGGCGCTCGACGCGCCGAAGACGAAGCCCGCGTCCGGGCTCGGGCCCGGCGACGTCCCGGACCCGCGGCTTCTCGGCGGCCTCGCGGCGTACGAGCGGCGCGGCTGCGCGTCGTGCCACGGCGTGGACGGCGTCCTCTCGCCGGGCGCCCCCGCGGCCTCGGTCCCGCTCGCCGCGCGTTCGCACGCTCTGACCGGCGACGCGCTCGTCGCGCACGTGAAGGAGAAGACGCCGAAACCGGCGACGCCGGCGGACGAGGGCGGCGAGGACCCGGACAAGGACGTGCCGTCGCTTCTCGAGTACGTGGCGGCGCTCGGGGACGGCGCGACGTTTGCGGCCGTGCCCGCGCCGATCCGGCTGGGCGGCGCGGTCATCGACCGCGAGGACTGCCGGCAGTGCCACCAGGTTTACGGCGACGGCGGTCGGAAGGGCCCGGCGCTCCAGCACCTCCTCGGCAAGCGCGACAAGGCCTGGCTCGTCGCGCACTTCAAGGACCCGAAAAAGCTCGTCCCGGACTCGAAGATGCCGAAGTTCGCGTACCTCCCGGACGACGAGCTCGCCGCGATGTCCGATTACCTCCTCGCGCTGCCGTGACGAATCCCGTCCGGATCGCGCTCGCGAACATGCGGTATCCGGCGTCGCCCGAGGAGTCGGTCGCCCTCGCCGAGCGCGCGGTCGCGCAGGCCGGCGCGGCGGGCGCCGCTGTCGTGTGCTTTCCCGAGTGCTACGTCCCGGGCTACCGCGGCCTCGGGAAGACACCGCCGCCGCCCGACGCCGCGTTCCTCGAGAGCGCCTGGAACCGCGTCGCGGCGGCCGCGGCAGGAGCGCGCATCGGGGTCGTCCTCGGCACCGAGCGCCTCGAGGGGAACTCGCTCCTCGCGTCCGCGCTCGTGGTCGGACCGGACGGATCCCGCCTCGGCTTCCAGGACAAGGTGCAGCTCGATCCGTCAGAGGACGAAACGTACACGCCCGCGGCCTCGCGCCGGGTCTTCACGATCGGGGCGCTCACGTTCGGCGTCGTGATCTGCCACGAGGGCTGGCGCTACCCCGAGTCGGTCCGCTTCGCGGCGCGCCACGGCGCGCAGGTCGTCTTTCACCCCCACCTCGAGATCGGTGGCGACGGCTACGCGCCGACGACGTTCGCGGACCCGGCGAACTCATTCCACGAGAAGGCGCTCCTCTGCCGCGCGGCGGAAAACACGGTCTGGATCGCGTCCGTGAACTATGCAGCGGCAGGTTCGGCGACGACGTCTGCCGTCGTCAGGCCCGACGGGACGCTCCTCGCGTACCAGCCGTACGGGGAGGAAGGCCTCCTCGTCGCGGACCTCGACCTCACGCTCGCGACGGGGCTTCTCGCGAAGAGGCTGCGGCCTCTTTGAAGCGGCCCTCGAGCGCTACTTCTCCCTCTCCTTGAAACCCTTCAGGTCCAGCCTGTGCCCGAGCAGGCGGCGGAACTCGGAGGGCGGGATGGAGGCCGCCTCGCGGCCGGTCGTGTGCTCGATCTCCCCGAGAATCCTCTCCCAGACGTGCTCGCGGCGTGCGATCTCGTCGAGGTCACGGACCTTGCCGAACTCCTGCACGTACTTGTTATGCCGGCAGAGCATCCGGAATGCGTCCTCCGTGTTCGGGCGCCGGAGCGGGAGGCCGAGGATCCTGACGTCGTTCCCGACGTCGTGAATCGGCTGCCCCCACTCGCCGTAGCCGCCGAAGATCGTCCCGAGCTTATCGAGCGCGTTCGCGAGCTTGGGCTCGCCGCTTCGTTCGAGGACGGCCTTGACGATCGGGAGCGTCACGTTGCGGAAGAGCGTCGGGTCCGCGAGCCGCACGTCGATGCCGATCTCCTCGCGCGTGATCCGCGCGATGTCCTCGGAGCGGATGCGGTTGTCCGTGGCGAGGTGGATCCGCTCGCCGATCGATGCCGGTGCCGTGAGTGCGGCGAGGATGCCCTCGACGACGCGGTCCACGGGGACGATGTTCAGCTCGGCGGAGCGGTCGCCGGGGAACGCGGACGCGATCGACCCGATGAGCCAGGCTTTCCCGCGCCCGACGGCGTCGCCCTGCAGGAGATCCATCGCCTCCTTGCTCCGGCCGAACGCGTTGATCGGCGCGTTCACGACCTTCGTGTCGCCGCGGTTGTTCCCCGTCTTGCTGTGGCCGATCACGATCGAGGGCAGGAGCTGCGAGACGCGCAGGCCCTTCTCGATGAGCGTGTAGTCCGTCTCGAGCGAGGCCATGGCCTTCGTGAGCTCGTAGAAGTTGTTGTAGAAGTTCCGGGGGAAGACGAGCGCGGACTCCTGCGCCGTCGTGCGCTTCTTGCGCCCGTGGATGTAGGACGTCTCGATCGCGACGTGCTGGATGAACCTCGAGCCCTTGGCGTTCTGGAGCGAGAGCGCGAACACGAGCGCGTTCCGGGCCCCCTGCACGTTCGCGCGGAAGGAGTTCTCGTACGCGTCGTCGAACGACACGCTCGCGGCGCAGTGGACGACGTGCGTGATCGAGCGCGTCAGCCGCTCGAGCTCCGCGTCCGCGATCCCGAGCTGCGGCTTTTCGATGTCGCCGTCGATGAAGACGAACTTCTTCGCCTTCGCGCCCGAAATGCCGAGGCGCCGGAGGAGGATCGCCCCGCGCTGCTTCGGCGTCAGGGTCTTCACGATC
Organism: uncultured Acidobacteriota bacterium; assembly: GCA_963798215.1. GTDB lineage: Bacteria > Acidobacteriota > Thermoanaerobaculia > UBA5066 > UBA5066 > Fen-183. Next base: position 100,345 of record CAWCSP010000005.1, on the reverse strand, counting down.
TCCCTGGTCTTCGGGTCGCGGATCTTCTCGGGGCGAACGACCGAGACGACCCGCTCGATGCGCCGGTCGTGCGCCGCCTGGAACAGAAACTCCTTGCCGAGAAAGCCGGTGGCGCCCGTCAGGAGAACGTGGAGCTTCGGGCTCCGCCCGCGGGCGCGCAGGAGCGCACGCGCCTCGCGCTGCAGCTTCTCGATCCGCGCCTTGACCTCCTTCTCGGAGAGGTGGGAGGCCTCGCGGAACTTGAAGAAGACGTCGCGCTCGGAAACGCCGATGACCTTCTTGGCCCGCTTTTCCACGGCGTGGCTGCCGGTCGCCTGCCCGAGCGCCTCGGCGATCCTGAGGCCGAGGAGGTTGACCTTTCTCAGGCCGTTCCTGACGGTCCGTTCGTTCCCGGTCCACGAGATCGCGCGGCTCGCGAGGAACTGCGCCGTGACCTCGATCGGGTTCTTGTCGCGGTGCGCGGAGACGAGGAGCTCGTCGGGGTCGATGGGCCGGAGGATCTCCTTGCCCGTCGCGAGGCTGACCTTCGCGATGTAGCGCGAGGGGGAGCTCTCCCACGCCAACTCGCCCTTCGGGTTGACGGTCGGGATCAGCTCGGCGCCGTGCCTCGCGGGCGCCGACGCGGGGACGGCGGGTTTCGACGGTGACATCGGACTCTTCCTCCGGACGGGGCGACCATTCTAGTCGCCGGTGCACCGGCGGGCCGAGCCCGTGTTTATGCGGGGCTCAGCCGAGCGCCGAGACGACGGCCGCGCCGCCGAGGGCGACGCCGAGGGCGGAGTCGTTGCCGGCCTCGAGGTAGAGCGTCGCCGAGGGGTCGCCGACGAGCGCAATCCGCCCGGCCGGCACGATCTTCGGCTCCTCGCCGTCCACGAGCGTGATCCTGCCGGCAAACACCGCGATCGCGGAGAGCCCCACGAACACCCAGCGCGCGCCCGGCGGCGGCCCGAGGCGCAGGACCGTGATCCCGCCTGCCGCGTGCCGCGACCTGAGGCCCGTGATTCCCGGGACGCCGCGGCCGGACAGGTCGTCCCTTCTGATGTGATGGCTCGGCGGGGAAAACGTTCTGGAAATTTCTTCGAATGAGTAAGAGGGAGACGCGGCGCCGGGTCCTGGCAGTGCCTTTCGTGCGGCGTTCGACCAGATGAGAACGTCGCCGGGGGAAGGGGGCGGCGGGGCGGCCGCTTCCCCTGCCGCGGCCGCCCCGCCGCCCGCGGTTGCGCCGGGGGCGAACAGGACGAGCAGCGCGGAAGAACGGTCCTCCCCCTCTTCACATTCTAAGAAGAAACCAGCAGTGCCGGTGTCGAGGCGCAACAGGCTCGGAGGGGGGACGTCGGCGAAGGAGTGGATCGCCACGCCCGGCGCGTGCGGGGTGCGCGGGGGGGGAGGCACGGGGCCGGCGCGGTCGTTGTCGCGGGGGATCGCGCTCTCGATTGCGCGCGGCTTGTCGCGCCATTTCTCGCGCGGCTTCTTCCCGAACGGCCAGCCCATGAGGCGACTCTAGCGGCCCACGCGCCTCAGCGCCCGAGGATTTCGTTCAGGCGCTGGGCGCCGGTCCGGCTCACGGGCAGGCGCGTGCCGTCGGCGAGGACGGCCGTCGGCGCGCCCGTCCCGGACGGTTCGAGCTTCTTGAGGCGGTCGAGGTTCAGGATGTACGAGCGGTGGATGCGCACGAAACGCGATCTCGGGAGGGAATCCTCGAGGCTCGCGAGCGTCTGCTGCTTGAGGTGGGTCCTCCCGGACGCGGACAGGAGCACGTAGTCGTCCTCGGCCTTCACGAAGTCGATCGTGTCGACGGGGAGGACGGTCACGGTCGTCCCGTCCTTCACGACGACACGCCGGAGCGGGCCGTCGCGAAGGGGGGCGGCGGGCGCCAACGGGCGGGCCGTGCCGATCCGGCTCCTGGCGCGCTCGAGCGCCGTGTCGAAGCGCGCGCGGTCGAACGGCTTCAGGAGGTAGTCGACGGCGTTCGCGTCGAAGGCACGGAGGGCGTACTGATCGTACGCGGTCACGAAGACGACGGCCGGGCGGCCCTCGGCGTCGCGCTCGATGAGCTCGAGAACCTCGAACCCGTCGAGGCGCGGCATCTGGACGTCGAGGAAGAGGACGTCGGGCTTCTTCTCGGCGACCGCCTTCACGGCCTCGAACCCGTTCGCGCACGTCGCGAGGACGGCGACGTCCGGGTGCGCGGCGAGGAACTCGGCCACGAGGTTCCGGGCGAGCTCCTCGTCGTCCACGATCACGACGCCGAGAGGACGGGGGGCCACGAGGCCAGCATAGCGCCGGGCCCGCCCGAGCGGGGCGCCCCTCAGACGCGTGAGGGGAGGTCGATCTCGACGCGGAACGTCGCGTCCACGTGGCGCGCCGCAAAGCGGCCCGAGTCACCCCACGACGCCGCGACACGCCGGGCGACGTTCGCGAGGCCGAGACCCGTTCCCGCGGGCCGGGGCGCGTCGGCGTCGGCGGGGTTCTCGACCACGATGGACACGCGGTCGCCGTGCCGCTTCGTGACGAGCGTGAGCGTCCCGCCGTCGAGCCGCCCCGCGATCCCGTGCTTGACGGCGTTTTCGACGAGGGGCTGCAGGAGAAGCGGCGGCACCCGGGCGTCTGCCGCCGCCGGGTCGAGGTCCTCCGCGACGCCGAGGCGGTCACCGAAGCGGACGCGCTCGACGGCGAGGTAGCGGCGGGCAAGCGCGATCTCCTCCGAGAGCGGGATCTCGGCCTTGCCCGAGAGGCCGAGCGTCGTCCGGAGGAAGTCCGAGAGGAGCGCGCACATCCGGCGCGCCTCGTCCGGGCGGGTCGCGGCGAGGGAGCCGATCGAGTTGAGGGCATTGAAGAGGAAGTGCGGGTTCAGGCGCTCCTTGAGGGCGGCGAGCTCGGCGTCGCGCGCGAGCGCCTTCAGCTCGGCCTCGCGTTCCTCGCGCTCCTTCGCGTCTCGGGCGGCCGCGAGCAGGTAGTGGAGGGCGACCGCGAGGAGGTACAGGAGGATCCCGAGGAGAAGGACGACCGGCGTCGCCCGGCGGAGAGTCTCGGGCAGCGTCGCGAACGGCGGGGCGAGAGCGAGGAGCGCGCCGAGCGTCGCGCCCCAGAGCACCCAGAGCGACGCCGCGACGAGCGACGCCACCGTGAGCGTCACGGCGAGCGACAGGAGGCGAGACGTCGCGATCGGGCGCGCGACGCAGAGGTACCACGAGGAGAGGCACACGAACGCGTACACGCCGGTCAGGAGCGGCGAGACGACGGCCGCCTCGAGCGCCGACATCCCGCCCGCGAGGACGAGGAGCGCGCCGAGGATGGCCGTCAGCGGGAGCCACGCGACCAGGTAGATCGCGAGGGCGCCCGGCCGCGCGAGAAGCGGGTGCACGGTGGGCCTTCAGTTCTTGACGCCGAGTCCGCCGAAGAGGATGAATCCCGTGACGAGGAGCTCCTTGTGCGCGGTCCCGGGCGCCGGCGGGCGCGTCTTGTCGTCCTGCCCGCCGAAGATCGCGACCGCCTTCAGGGAGACGTTCCACGACTCGGGCACGCGGATCTCGCCGCCGCCGCAGAAGCAGAAGACGTCGATCGCCGCCGAATCACCCGCTATCTGCGCGTCCCTCAGGTCGATCTCGAAGCCGCCGAACATCGCGTTCGCCTGTCCGCCCCGGAAGTCCTGCGTCTGAATGCGGCGCTTGCCGCCGCCGAAGATCGCCCACTCGCTCACGGTCCCGCCCGGCGCGCCGTCCCCGGACGGCGGCGGCGAGCGCCGCCGCCAGTGCTCGGCCACGATGTTGAGCCCGACGAGGACGAAGATGAGCGGGAAGAGCATCGAGAGCCGGAACCACACGAGGTCCAGCTCGCGCAGCTGGAGCAGGACGCCGAGGCCGACGAAGATGAGGCCCGCGAGGAAGTTCCGCGACACGAAGCGAAGCAGGCCGATCGCGACGAGGACGAGCGGCCAGAACCGCGAGACCTCGCGCACCTGGACGAGGCCGAGGTTCGCGGCCGTGAAGAGGAGGCCGCCGGCGATGAAGAGCAGCCCGACGAGCAGGCGGCCGGTCAGGACGGGGCGGGGGGTGGGGTCCATGTGAGCCTCCATCGGGAAGCTACGTCGCCGGCGCCGGTTCGTCCCGCGGAATTCGGCGAACGGACCGCGGGTGTCGGCGAGCGGCGGTTCGTGTCAGCGGGCGGCGGCCGCGGGAGCGGCCGTTCGCGCGGGCTCGTAACCGAGGTTCGGGGCGAGCCAGCGTTCGGCCTCCTCGACGGAAAGCCCCTTGCGGCGTGCGTAGTCCTCGACCTGGTCCTTCCCGAGGCGGCCGACCGCGAAGTAGTGCGCGTCCGGATGGGCGAAGTAGAAGCCCGAGACGGACGAGGCCGGCGTCATTGCGAAGCTCTCCGTGAGCCGGATGCCCGCGGCCTCCTCGGCCCCGAGGAGGTCGAACAGGGTCCGCTTCTCGGTGTGATCGGGACACGCGGGGTAGCCGGGCGCGGGACGGATGCCGCGGTACTTTTCGCGAAGAAGGTCCTCGTGCGAGAGGGCCTCGTTACGGCCGTAGCCCCAGTCCGCGCGGGCGCGGGCGTGCACCATCTCGGCGAACGCCTCGGCGAGGCGGTCCGCGAGCGCCTTGACGAGGATCGCGGAGTAGTCGTCGTGCGCGGCCTCGAAGGAGCGGGCGAGCTCCTCGGCGCCGATCCCGGCCGTGACGGCGAAGAGACCGATGTGGTCGCGGCGGCCGCTCGCGGCGGGCGCCACATAGTCCGCGAGCGCTTCCAGCGGCTGGCCCTCGGGCTTCTCCGCCTGCTGGCGCAGCGTGTGAAACGTCGCGAGCCGCTGCGTCCGCCCCGCGTCCGCGAAGACGGCGATGTCGTCGTCCTCGGACGTCGCGGGGAAGATCCCGTAGGCGCCGCGGGCGGTCAGGAGCCGGTCCTTCACGATCCGCGAGAGCAGCGCCTGTGCGTCGGCGAAGAGGTCCCGTGCCCGTTCCCCCAGGACCGCGTCTTCCAGGATCTGGGGATAACGGCCGCGCATCTCCCACGCGTGGAAGAACGGCGACCAGTCGACGAACGGGACGAGCGTCTCGAGCGGCACGTCGCCGAGGACGCGGACGCCCGTGAAGGACGGCGCCGGCACGTCGGCCGCCGCCCAGTCGATCCTCGGGCGCCGGGCCCGCGCGGCTGCGAGCGGGACGAGGGGCTTTTTCGCCCGCGCCTCGTGTTCTTCGGCAAGGAGCGCCTGCTTCTTCCGGTTCGCCTCGGCGAACGCCGCCTTCTCCGCGCCGAGAAGGCCGGAGACGGCGCCGACCGCGCGCGAAGCGTCGTGGACGTGGACGACCGGCCGGCCATACGCGGGCGCGATCTTCACGGCCGTGTGGACGGGGCTCGTCGTGGCGCCGCCGATGAGGAGAGGTACGGTGAAGCCGGCGCGCTCCATCTCGCGCGCGACGTGCGTCATCTCCTCGAGCGACGGCGTGATGAGGCCCGAGAGGCCGACGGCGTCGACGGCGTGCACTTTCGCTGCTTTCAGGATGCGGTCGGCCGGCACCATCACGCCGAGGTCGACGACCTCGTATCCGTTGCACGCGAGGACGACGCCGACGATGTTCTTTCCGATGTCGTGGACGTCGCCCTTGACCGTCGCGAGGAGGACCTTGCCCTGCGACGTGGAGGCTCCGGCGGCCTTGTCCGCCTGGAGGTACGGCTCGAGATAGGCGACCGCGCGCTTCATGACGCGGGCGCTCTTGACGACCTGCGGCAGGAACATCTTCCCGGCGCCGAAGAGGTCTCCGACGACGTTCATCCCCGCCATGAGCGGGCCCTCGATGACGTCCAGCGGCCGGGGCAGCGCCCTCCGGGCCTCCTCGACGTCGGTCTCGACGAAGTCCGTGATGCCGTGGACGAGGGCGTGCGTCAGGCGATCTTCGACGGTCCCGCTCCGCCACGCGTCGGCCTTCGCCCCGGCGGGGCCGCTCTGCCTCACGGACGCCGCGAACGCGAGGAGGCGCTCCGTGGCGTCCGGTCGCCGGTTCAGGAGGACGTCCTCGACCCTTTCGAGAAGGTCCCTCGGCACGTCCTCGTACACCGCGAGCTGTCCCGCGTTCACGATACCCATGTCGAGGCCCGCGCGAATCGCGTGGTAGAGGAACGCCGCGTGCATCGCCTCGCGGACCGTGTTGTTGCCGCGGAACGAGAACGACACGTTGGAGATTCCTCCGGAGACCTTGGCATGCGGCAAGGCCTCCTTGACACGGCGCGTCGCCTCGAAGAAATCGACCGCGTACGAATCGTGCTCCTCGATCCCAGTCGCGACCGTGAGGACGTTCGGGTCGAAGATGACGTCCTCGGGCGGGAAGCCGACCTCCGCCGTGAGAATTCGATAGGCGCGTTGCGCGATCGCGAGCTTCCGCGGGACGGTCGTCGCCTGGCCGTCCTCGTCGAACGCCATGACGATGACCGCCGCGCCGTACCGGCGGACGAGACGCGCTTTCTCGCGGAATGCGTCGGCGCCCTCCTTGAGGCTGAGCGAGTTCACGACGGCCTTGCCCTGGAGGCACTTCAGGCCCGCCTCGATGACGTCCCACTTCGAGCTGTCGAGCATGATCGGGAGCTTCGCGATGTCGGGCTCGGCCGACAGCAGGTTGAGGAACCGGGTCATCGCGGCCGTCCCGTCCAGCATCCCCTCGTCCATGCAGACGTCGAGGACGTTCGCGCCGCCCTCGACCTGCTGACGCGCGACCGCGAGCGCGCCCTCGAAGTCGCCCGCGAGGACGAGCTTTGCGAACTTCGGCGAGCCCGTGACGTTCGTCCGCTCGCCGACGACCGTGAAGACGCCGTCGCGCAGCGTGTACGGCTCGAGGCCGCTGAGCCGCGTCGCGCGCGGGATCTCCGGCACGCGCCGCGGCGGGATCCCCTGGACGGCGTCCGCGATCGCCCGGATGTGCCCCGGCGTCGTCCCGCAGCAGCCGCCGACCACGTTCACCCACCCCTCGCGCGCGAACGCCGCGAGGTCGGCGCACATGATCTCGGGCGTCTCGTCGAAGCCCCCGAAGGCGTTCGGAAGACCGGCGTTCGGGTACGCGCTCGTGAAGACCGGCGCGAGGCCGGAGAGCTCCTCGACGTACGGCCGCATCTCTTTCGCGCCGAGGGCGCAGTTGATCCCGACCGAGAGGAGCGGGACGTGCGCGATGGAGTTCCAGAACGCCTCGACCAGCTGGCCCGAGAGCGTCCGGCCGGACTTGTCCGTGATCGTGACGGAGACCATGAGCGGGACGCGCCGCGCTCCCTCGTCGAAGAGCCGTTGCGCCGCGAAGAGGGCGGCCTTCAGGACGAGCGTGTCGAAGACGGTCTCGAAGAGGAGGACGTCCGCGCCGCCGTCGAGGAGGCCGCGGACCTGGTCGCGGTACGCGGCGGCCATCTCGTCGAAACGGTGCGTCCGCTTCCCCGGGTCGTTCACGTCCACGGCGAGGGAGAGCGTCCGGTTCGTGGGCCCGAGCGCGCCCGCGACGAATGCATCCTTTCCGGTCGCTGCGCGATGGGCGTCGACGGCCTTCCGCGCGAGGCGGGCCGCCGCGACGTTCAGCTCGTACGCGAGCGGCTCGAGGCCGTAGTCCGCGAGCGAGATCGCCTGCGCGTTGAACGTGTTCGTCTCGAGGATGTCCGCGCCGGCCTCGAGGTACTGGCGGTGAATCTTCTCGATGATCGCGGGCTGCGTCAGGACGAGGAGGTCGTTCGCGCCCTTGAGGTCCCTCGGGTGGTTCCGGAACCTCTCGCCCCGGTAGGCCGTCTCGTCCAGCCCCTCGCGCTGGATCATCGTCCCCATCGCGCCGTCGATCACGGCGATGCGCCGGCCGAGGACGGCGCGGAGCCGGGCCTCGGCGCTCATCCGAGGGCCTCCAGGATGCGCTTGACGACGCCGTAGCGGCCCATCGGCATCACGTGAATGCCGCGCACGCGGGCGGCCATCTCCTTCGCGAGCGTGAGGGAGAGCGCGATACCCTCCTCCTCCTCGAACTCGGGCCCCCTGTCGGCGGCCTTGCGCATCCGTTCGACGAGGGACGCGGGCACGACCATCCCCGGGACCTCGTTCGCGAAGTAGAGGGCCTGCTTGAGGCTCTTCGGCGGGATGAGGCCGACGAGGACCGGAATCGCGCGAGCCTCGGCCCGCGCGCAGAAGCGGTCCAGCGCCGCGAGGTCCCAGACCGGCTGCGTCTGGGCGAACGTCGCCCCGGCGTCGATCTTCGCCGCGAGCCTGGCGATCTCGGCGTCCAGGTCTTTCGCGGCCGGGTTCGACGCGCAGCCGATCGCGAAGGACGTCGCCGCCCCGATCGCGCCTCCCGCGAGGTCGACGCCCGCGTTGAGGCCCTTGACGATCCGGAGGAGGCCGAGCGTGTCCACCTCGCCGACAGGCTTCGCCTGCGGGTAGTCGCCGATCTTCAGCGGGTCGCCGCCCACGACGAGCAGCGCCTTGATCCCGAGTCCCGCGGCCCCGAGGAGGTCGGACTGGATGCCGAGCACGTTGCGGTCCCGGGGCGAGAAGTGGAAGACCGTCTCGGCGCCCGTCTCGTGGCGGATGAGGTGCGCGACGGCGATCGAGGACATCCGGAGGCGCGCCATCGGGTTGTCCGTGACGTTCACGGCGTCGATGCCCATCGTCTTGAGCGTGCGGGCGCCGTCCAGCGCGGCCGAGGCGTCGAACCCCTTCGGCGGCTCGACCTCGACCGTCACGACGCGGGCCGCGGGGTCCGAGAGCTTGCGCTTGAACGCGGACGTCTCGAGGGGAGCCGCCGCCGGCCGTACGCGGTCTTCCGAGACGAAGACCATGGGCGCCGGGTGGGCGGCGCGCCGCGCCTTGCCGACGGTCTCGCGCGCCATCGCGGCGACGTGCTCCGGGCCGGTGCCGCAGCAGCCGCCGAGGAGCGCGGCGCCGGCCTGCACCGCCTCCTTCGCCGTCTCGCGGAAGTAGTCGGCGGTCGCGGGATACACGGTCCGGCCGCCGACGACCCAGGGGTAGCCCGCGTTCGGCATGAGCGAGACGGGAAGGGAGACGGAGGACGTCGCCCGCGTCAGGACCTCGAGCGACTCCTGCGGGCCGATCGCGCAGTTCAGTCCGACGGCGTCGGCGCCGGCGTCGGCGAGCGCGCGCAGGCTCTCGGCCGCCTCGTCGCCGAAGCTCGTCTTGCCGTCCGCGAGGAACGTCATGGACGCGAAGACGGGGATCTCCGTCGAGAGGGCGCGCGCCGCGCGGACGGCCTCGAGGATCTCGAGCGAGGACGAGAACGTCTCGAAAACGAGGAGGTCGACCCTCTCCTCGAGGAGGATGCGGATCTGCTCCGTGAAGATCTCGCGGACGTGCGGGCGCGTGAGCGGGCCGTACGGCTTCACGAGCTGCCCGAGCGGCCCGACGACGCCCCCGACGTAGACGTATTCACCCTCGGCGGCTGCGTGCGCGAGGCGGACGGCCGCGCGGTTGACCTTCTCGAGCGAGTCCGCCCAGTCGAACTTCGCGAGCTTGGCGCGGTTCGCGTCCCACGTGTTCGTCGAGATCAGCTGCGCCCCGGCCGAGACGTAGTCGTCGTGGATCTCGCGCACGAGGTCCGGCGTCGTGAGACAGACGGGCGAGCGGGGGCCGTCCGCGGGGGCCCCGCGCGAGACGAGGAGCGTGCCCATGGCGCCGTCGCCGAGCAGGACCTCGGTCTTCAGGCGCTCGCGGATGTCTCTCTTCACCGCCGGATTATGGCCCGCCCCGGGGGGGCGGCGAGGCTCGGGGAGGCGGGTTAAGATTCCCGGCGTCGCATGAGACTCCTCGTCGTTGGCTCCGGGGGGCGTGAGCACGCACTCGTGTGGAAGCTCGCCCAGTCGCCGGGTGTCACGGACATCTTCTGCGCGCCGGGCAACCCGGGAATCGCGAAGCTCGCGACGTGCATCCCGATCTCCGTCGACGCCGTCGTCGAGCTGGCCGACTTCGCCGAGTCGATGAAGATCGACCTCACGATCGTCGGGCCGGAGCTGCCGCTCACGCTCGGGCTCGTCGACGAGCTCCAGCACCGCGGGCTCCTCGCCTTCGGGCCGAACCGCCTCGCGGCCGAGCTCGAAGGGTCGAAGGCGTTCTCGAAGACCTTCATGAAGAAGTACGCGATCCCGACGGCCGACGCCGAGATCGTCACGAACCGCGCCGAGGCCGAGCGCGCCCTCAAGTCCTTCGGCCTTCCCGTCGTCTTCAAGGCCGACGGCCTCGCGGCGGGCAAGGGGGTCGTCGTCGTCCAGGAGCCGGCCGAGGCGGAGCAGGCGCTCAAGCTCTTCTTCGAGGACCGCGTCTTCGGCTCGGCTGGCGACCGCGTCCTCATCGAGCGTTTCATCGCGGGCGAGGAAGTGAGCTTCATGGTCCTCTGCGACGGGGAGCGCGGGATCCCGCTCGCGACCGTGAAGGACTACAAGAAGGTCTTCGACGGCGAGCGCGGCCCGAACACGGGCGGCATGGGCTCGCACAGCCCGTCGGTCCTCCTCGACGCCTCCACGGCGTCCGACATCCTCGCGTTCGTCGTCCAGCCGACGCTCAGGGGGATGAAGGAGGAGGGGAGGCCGTTCCGGGGCGTCCTTTTCGTCGGCATCATCCTCGAGAAGGGGCTCAACCCCTACGTCCTCGAGTACAACGTCCGGTTCGGCGACCCCGAGACGCAGTCGGTCCTCCTCCGCATGGACGGCGACCTCCTGCCGTTCCTCCTCGCCTCGGCGCGCGGGAAGTTCGAGGAGGGCGTGACGCCGGCGTGGCGGCGCGAGGCGACGGCCTGTCTCGTCCTGACGGCCGAGGGCTATCCCGGCCCGTACGAGAAGGGGCGCACGATCACGGGCATCGAGGACGCCGAAAAGGAAGAGGGCGTCTTCGTCTTCCACGCGGGCACGGCGACGGCGCCGGACGGGCGGCTCGTGACGGCGGGCGGGCGCGTCCTCGACGTCTGCGCTCGCTCGCGCGGCCTCTCGCAGGCGCTCAAGAAGGCGCGCGAAGCGTCCGAGAAGATCCACTTCGACGGAAGGCACTTCCGCCGCGACATCGGGAAGAAGGCGATGGAAATCCTGATGGAGCGGTCGGGCTCGCTCCTGCGCTGACTTTTTGGGAACCTGGACGTCAGATTCCCCAAAACCCCTCCCGACGAATCGCCTTCCTTAGCCGCTGCTCCCGAGATCCCGGTAAACCGGGGGCGGACCGGGCGCGTCGAGGAGCGCGAAGGCCGCGGCCAGGATCCTCGTCTGGAGCGTGGCGTCGTGCGGCAGGCCGAGCGGGTAGCCGAGCGCGTACGGCACCGCGAGTGCACGCGGGGCGCCGACCTTTTTCGTGATCTCGGGCAGGGCCGTGACGGACGTCGTCGCGATTCCCCGCCGTTCCAGCTCCGCGGCGATCAGACACACGGTCTGATGGCAGAGCGGTCAGAGCGGGACGAGGAGGGCGATGTCGACGCCGTCCTCCTCCAGCAGCGCCGCAGCCGCGGGCGCCGTCTCCTTCATGAGCCGGAGCGGCGCCGAGACCGACCCCATGAACGAGATCGCGCGCGGCGCGAGGCTTCCGATCACGCCCGCCGCCTCCAGCTCGCGCAGGCGGTCGAGAGGGAAGCCGAGGTTGCGGTCGGCGCGGAAGCCCGTCTGGTCGAACGCGTCGGACTTGTGCGCGATCCCGAGCGTCGAGACGTCCGCGTCCCGGGGGATCACGCGGTACGAGACGTCGCCACCCTTCTTCTCCTCGTCGAACGGCTCCTGGCCCTGCGCGTAAACGCCGCCGGACGTCAGGAGCGCGACGCGCGCCGCGCGCAGCGGCTTGCGCGGCACGGCCCACGGCACCGGCTCGACCGTCCGGTACCGGTACGTCGCCATGAAAAGGCGGTTTTTCAGGGAGAGGTCGGAAACTTTCGCCATGGGCCGAGTATCCTCCGCCGCGCGAAACCCGGCGGCCGCCGGGACGTAGGACGCTCATGACGCCGCGCGAGCTCACCCCGGACAGGCCGGCCTGGGGCCTGATCGGCGGGGCGGCGCTCGTGCAGGCGGGGCTCCACGCCGCGTCGATCGGCCGGTACGGGATCTTCCGCGACGAGCTCTACTACCTTTCCTGCGCGAGCCGGCCCGCGGCGGGATACGTCGACCAGCCGGCGTTCTCGATCCTGTTCCTCGCGGCTTGGCGTGCGCTCTTCGGCGATTCGCCCGCCTCGCTCATGGTCCCGCCCGCGCTGTGCGGCGCCGTCGTCGTCGTCCTCACGGGCCTTCTCGCGCGGCGCTTCGGCGGCGGACCCGCGGCGCAGGGCCTCGCGGCCGTGACGGCGGCCGTTGCCCCGGTCTGGCTCGGGATGACCGGCACCTACTCGATGAACGCCTTCGACATCCTGCTCTGGACCGCCGCGGCGTCGCTTCTCGCCGCGCTCCTGGCGCGGGAGCCGGGCCGCGGGGCGGGGCGCCTGTGGCTCCTCATGGGCTGCGTCCTCGCGCTCGGCCTCCTGAACAAGATCAGCGTCCTCTGGCTCTGCGCGGGGATCGCGGCCGGCCTCGTCCTGACGCCGGCCCGCCGCTGGCTCACGACGCTGGGCCCGTGGCTCGCGGGAGGCCTCGCGTTCCTCGGTCTTCTCCCGTACCTCGCCTGGAATGCCCTCCACCGCTGGCCGACGCTGGAATTCATGCGCCGCGCGGCGGCGGAGAAGTACGTTGCCTCCTCGCCGATCACCTTTGGAAAGGACCTTCTGCTTTTCTTCGATCCGCTCGCGGCTCCGCTCTGGATCGGTGGACTCCTGTGGCTTCTAGCGTCGCGCGACGGTAAGCGGTTCCGCGCGCTTGGAGTCGTCTTTCTGACGACGCTCGGCGTTCTCCTCCTGAATCGGACGAGCAAGACGGAGTACCTCTCGGCCTCGTTTGCGCCACTCCTCGCGGCAGGCGGCGTCGTCCTCGAGCGCGTCCTCCACCGCGGGCGAAGCGCCGCGCCCGCGTGGGCGTACGGCGTCCTGCTCGTCGCCGGCGGCCTCGCGGTCGCGCCGTTCGCTCTGCCGCTCCTGCCGGTTCCCGGATACCTCGCCTATGCCAAGGCGCTCGGGTTGGGTCCGACGACGACGGAACGCAACGAGATGGGCCCGCTCCCGCAGCATTTCGCCGACCGCTTCGGCTGGCCCGAAATGGCCGCCGAGGTCGCGCGCGTGGCGGCGACGCTCCCCGCGGGCGAACGAACGACGACCCGCGTCTGGGCGCGCAATTACGGCGAGGCCTCGGCGTTGGAAAAGTACGGCGCGGCTCTCGGCATACCCCGCGTCCTCTGCCCGCACAATAGCTGGTGGTTCTGGAGCGTCGAGGAGGCGCGGCGGACCGTGCCTTTCGAGGGACCGCTGATCGTGATCGGCAGCGACCGCACGGACCTCGAGACGGTGTTTTCGAGCGTGGAGGAGGCCGGGAAGATCGGCCACCCTCTCGCGATGCCCTACGAGAACCGGCGGGTCTGGATCTGCCGCAAGCCGAAACAGGACCTGAGGGGCGTTCTCGAGCGCGACCGGCTCTTCATCTGACCCCGAACGTCGCGAGGAAGAACGTCGGGCCGTCCTGGCGCGAGACGCCGTGGTCGGGGTTCGCCGCGAGGTGGCGGAGGACGGCAAAGACGGTCTCGACGTCGGCCTCGCCGAGCGTGGCGGCGACCTTCTCGGCCGTCCGGAGCTCGCCCGGCTTCGCCCGCAGCTCCGCGAGGATGCGGCCCTGCAGCGCGAGGACGGCGGCGGCGGCCTTCTTGCCGGCTTCGACGCCGGGCTGGTGGTACGCGTTGATCCCGACGAGCTGCGCGTAGAGGCCGACGGCCCGCTCGTAGAGCGCGATGAGGATGCCGACCGTCCGGGGCGAGACGTCGGGGACCGTCAGCGTGATCGAGCCGCGTCCGTTCTCGGCGAGCGCCTTCCGCGTCCCGAGGAGGAAGCCGTGCAGGTAGTCGCCCGGCGTGACGTCGGGCTCGACCTCGAGAGACCGGGCGCCATCCTCGCGGTCCTTCTCGACCTCGATGAACGTGACGAAGAAATTCTGGACGCCTTCGCGGAGCTGCTGGACGTACGCGTGCTGGTCCGTCGAGCCCTTGTTGCCGTAGACCGCGATGCCCTGGTTCACCACGTGGCCCTCGAGGTCCTTCTCCTTGCCGAGGGACTCCATGACGAGCTGCTGGAGGTAGCGCGAGAAGAGGAGGAGCCGGTCCTTGTAGGGGAGGACGACCATGTCCTTCGCGCCGCGGCCGCCCGTTTCGGCGTGCCAGGCCAGCGCCAGCATCGCCGCGGGGTTCCGTGCGACCTCGGGGACGCGCGTCGCCGCGTCGCAGGCCGCCGCGCCCGAGAGCATCGCCTGGATGTCGAGACCCTGGAGCGCCGCGGGCAGGAGGCCGACCGCGGAGAGCTCCGACGTCCGCCCGCCGACCCAGTCCCACATCGGGAACCGCTCGAGCCAGCCGTCTTTCGCGGCCACCTCGTCGAGCTCGCTCTGCGCTCCCGTCACGGCGACGGCGTGCTTGGCGAACACGAGTCCCGAGCGGGCGTAGGCGTCCGCCGCGACGAGCATCCCGTTGCGCGTCTCCTTCGTGCCGCCCGACTTCGAGATCACGACCGTGAGCGTCGCGGGGAGGCCGCCCTCCGTCGCGGCGATCCGGGAGAGCTCGCGCGCCATGCCGTCCGGGTCCGTGTTGTCGAAGAAGAACGGCCGGAGCGGGTCGCGCGGCGAGCCGAGCGCGTCCGCGACGAACTGCGGCCCGAGAGCCGAGCCGCCGATCCCGACGACGAGGAGGTTCGTGAAGCGCTCGGCTTTCTCGGGCGCGAGGCGCCCGGCGTGAACCGCGGAGGCGAAGTCCTCGATCCGGGCGAGCGTCCCGCGGATCGCCTCGGCGATGCCGGCGTCAGGCGCGCGCTCGGGGGCCCGCAGCCAGTAGTGGCCGACCATGCGCTTTTCGTCCGGGTTCGCGATCGCGCCTCTCTCGAGCGCGTCCATCGCCGCGAAGGCGGCGGGGAAGGCGCCCGTCACGAGCGGGTGCTTCCTCAACGCGTCGTCCGCGAGGCCCGTCTTGGAGAGGTCGACGAGGAGCGAGAGCGCGGGCACGTGGAGCGACAGGGCCTGGGCGCGGGGCCAGTCGTGAGCGGACATCGGGAGCCTCCCCCCTCCATGATCTCCGATCCGGGAGAGCCCGCGTAAACTGCGCGCCTCATGGCGAAAACGACCAGCAAGGGCCTCGCCCTCGGCATCGACCTCGGCGGAACGAAGATCCTCGCGGGGGCGGTGGACGCCTCGAACCGCATCCTCGGCCGCGGCAAGCTCAAGACACCGTTCGAGGACGGGCCGGACGCGGTCGGCGCCGCCCTCGTCGAGGCCTGCGACCTCGCGCTGAAGGAGGCGGGGGCCGCGCGCGCCGACGTCTCGTCCTTCGCGGTCGCCGCGCCCGGGGCCGTCGACACGATCAAGGGGACGCTTCTGAAGGCCGCGAACCTCGCCGTCTCGAACTGGAACGTCGTGAGGGCCGTCGGGACGGCGTTTCCCGGCGCGGCGGGCCGGGTCGAGAACGACGTGCGCCTCGCGGCGCTCGCCGAGGCCCGCCTCGGAGCGGGCCGCGGCTCGAGCCTCATGGTCGCGGTCTGGGTCGGGACGGGCGTCGGCGGCGCCGTCATCTGGAACGGCAAGATTCACGCGGGCCGCAACCGCAACGCGGGCGAGATCGGCCACACGCAGATCGACTTCCGCAGGGCGGCCCCGGGAAAGCTGGACGGCACGCTCGAGGGCACGGCCGCCAAGGTCGGGATCGCGGCCTACCTGAGGAAACGGATCGACCGCGGCGACAAGACGGAGCTCGAGAAGGCCGTCTCGAAGAAGGACGTGCGTCTCAAGGGCTCGCAACTGCGCGAGGCGTGGGAAGAGGGCGACGAGCTCGCCCGGCGCGCCCTCGCGCGCTCGGCCCGCGCCGTCGGGATCTCGATCGCGAACGTCTGGAACATCCTGTCGCCGGACGTCTTCGTCCTCGGTGGAGGGGTCGCGACGGACGTCGGCCCCGCCTACCTCGAGGAGGTCCGGAAGTGGGCGGACGCCTTCGCGTTCACGCAGGATCTGGGCCGGATCCGGATCGAGCCCGCGGGTCTCGGCGACGACTCCGGCCTCCTCGGGGCGGCCCTCTACTCGCGCGACTGAGTCCGGATCGGTCGGTCTGGCACAATCGGACTCCCATGAGCTGCACGGGCTGCTCCCTCGGAACCTCCATGAACCCCGGCGGGAATTACGTCGGGGTGCGCCTCGCCGACGCCGAGGACGGGAAGACGACGCTCGTCTTCACGGGCGAGGTCGCGGTCAAGCCCGGCGAGCGGCTCATCGTCGAGACCGAGAACGGTCCCGAGTTCGCGGAGGTCACGACGACGTCCCCGACGCTCGCGCGGTCATGCTCGGCGAAGAAGGCGCGCCGGTTCCTGAGGCTCGCGTCCGACTCCGAGTACGCGGACTACGCCGAGCGCCTCGAGCTCCAGCAGGCCGCCCTCGCGTTCGCGGACGAGAAGGTCGCCGCGCTGCGGCTGGACATCCACGTCGTCAAGTGCGCCGTCGGCTTCGACCGCCGCAAGCTGACGGTCTTCTACACGTCGGACAAGAAGCCCGAAGTGCGCGACCTCGCGCGGGCGATCTCCGAAAAGTTCGACCTCAGGGTCGACATGAAGATGTTCGGCGTCCGCGACGAGACGAAGCTTCTCGGCGGCATCGGCTCGTGCGGCCTGACGCTCTGCTGCTCGACGTGGCTCAAGGGCTTCCATCCGGTCGCGATCCGGATGGCGAAGATGCAGGGGCTCACCCCGAACCCCGCCAAGCTCACGGGCCAGTGCGGCCGCCTGAAATGCTGCGTGGCCTACGAGCTCGAGGGCGGGATCGAGGCCGCCCGGCGCATGGGCCACGGCGGCGACCGCGAGCGCCGCGAGAAACCCGCCCCGGCCCCGCCATCTCCCGCCTGACGTGGGACTCGTTCTCCGGCGGGACCCGGAATAGACTCCGGGCAACATCCGTTTCCCTTCCCGCGTAGAGACGGTCATGAGGAGTTTCGACATGGCTTCCGCGAAAAAGCCCTTCTCCGGCGCCCCGACCCCCGGCGATGGGGAGGGCCCGTCCGAGGAGCTGGGCCCGCGCAAGCTCATCCGGCCGTCCCTCGCCCGCATCCTCAAGGACCAGGGAGGCGCCCGACCCGCCGGCGGCGGTGCCCGCCGCGTCGTCCCGCCGGAGCAGACGAACGCCGAGGCGTACTACTACCTCAAGCAGATGCAGTCCAAGACCGCGATCGTCGTCCGCCTTGTGGACGGCGAGGAACTGCGCGGCTGGATCGAGTGGTACGACAAGGACGTCATCAAGCTCAACCGGGACCACGCCCCGAACCTCCTGATCCCGAAGCGCTCGATCAAGTACCTCTACAAGGAGGAGGAGGAGCGCATGCACCGCAAGAAGCGCCGCCCGCTGCCGGGCGCGGGCCCCGGGGTCGGAGGGAACGGCGCCTGAGGTTCCTGCACGGTTGACGGGGCGGCGCGGGGGGGGCATAGACTCACCCCTTATGAACGAAAACAAGCTCACCAAGGAAGCCCTCACGGCCTTCGCGGCCCAGAACCGCGACCGCTTCGAATCCCTCCTCAAGGACTTCGTCGAGCGCCAGACGATCTCCGTCGATCCGACCAAGAAGGCCGCCATCGCCGAGTGCGCGCAGTTCGCCTGCGACACGATCAAGGCCTTCGGCGGCGTCCCCGAGGTCCTCGAGACCAGCGGCCACCCGATCGTCCACGGCGTGTTCGGCTCGGACGCCTCCCGCCCGACGGTCACCGTCTACAACCACCTCGACGTCCAGCCCGCCTCGAAGGAGACCGAGCCCTGGGAGACCGAGCCCTTCGTCTTCACGAAGAAGGGCGACCGCTACTTCGGCCGCGGCACCACGGACGACAAGGGCCCGGCCCTCTCGGCGCTCTTCGGCGCCAAGGCCGCGATGGACGCCGGCGTCCCGGTGAACGTCCGCGTCCTCTGGGAGTTCGAGGAGGAGATCGGCTCGCCCAGCTTCGCGAAGGGGATCGCGGCCGCCAGGGACAAGATCGCGACGGACTCGATCATCGTCTCGGACACGATCTGGATCGCGCGCGGCAAGCCGGCCTCCCCGGCGGGCCTGCGCGGCCTGCAGGGCATGCTCTTCACGCTCGAGACGGGCACGACGGACCAGCACTCGGGCGTCACGGGCGGCGCGGCGCGCAACCCGATGGCCGAGCTCATGCAGGTCGTCGCGGAATGCTTCGACGCGAAGACGGGCCGGGTGAAGATCCCCGGGTTTTACAAGGACGTCGTCCCGCCGACGAAGGCCGAGCTCCAGGACTTCCGGAAGTCCGGCTTCACGGTCGCGGGCTTCAAGAAGGACCACCTCTTCAAGTCGATCCGCACGAACGACTCCCTCGACGTCATGAAGCGCATCTGGGCGATGCCGACGTTCGAGATCCACGGGTGCGTCGGCGGCTACACGGGCCCCGGCGTCAAGACCGTCATCCCGCCGCGCGCCGAGGTCAAGGTCTCGTGCCGTCTCGTCCCGAACCAGACCGGCGCGAAGATCGCGAAGCTCGTGACGGATTTCGTGAAGAAGAAGAACAAGGACGTGAAGGTCGAGCTCGAAGGGCGCCTCGACCCCTACCAGGGCGTCACGACGGGGCCGCTCGCGGACGCCATGCGCCGCAGCGTGAAGTTCGCGTTCGGCAAGGAGACCGTCTTCGTCCGCGAGGGCGGCTCGATCGGCGCCGTGATCACGATGGAGCGCGTCCTCAAGGCCCCGATCGTCTTCCTCGGGCTGTCGCTTCCCGAGCACGGCTACCACTCCCCGAACGAGAACTACGACTGGGAGCAGGCTGAGGGCGGCATGATCGCCTTCGCGAAGTATTTCGCGGAGGTCGGCGCGATCGGAAAGGTCGGCGCGAAGGGCTACCGGCCGTAGCCCATGGGGGGTGCGGGGGGAGCGAGGAAGCTCCCCCCGCCAGAACCCTCGATCACCGTCCCGTTCCGGGACTCTCCTCTCTCGGGCGGAAGCTCCAGAACTCCCCGTTCGTCCCGAGCACCATCGCGAGGATCGTCCCGCCGCGCCCCCACGAGGCCGTGAGGACCTCGCCCGCCGCGCGGACGGGCACGAGAGCGAGCGCGCCGGTCGCCGGGTCGAGGACCGCGGGCGCGGGCAGCCACGTCTCCGGCGAGACGGCCGAGACGAGGATCCTGCCGTCCGGACCGACCGCTCCGCCCGAGAGCGGCGCGGGCGCGAGCTTGAGCGGTCCCGCCGAGAGGACCGGCGTCTCGGCGAGCGTCACGAGCGAGACCCGGACGAGCTGGACGCCCGACGCCGCGTTGCGCTGGACGAGGACGTCGTCGGCGTCGGGGAATCCCGCGACGCCGTCGCCGGGGCACAGGGTCTTCACGGCGCCGCTCGCGGCGTCCACGGACCAGATCGTCCCGCCGTCCGCGAAGAAGATCGTCCTGCCGTCGCGCGAGGCGGCGAGCGACGCCGGCACGGCGCCCTTCGGAAGCGCGTGCTTCTTGAGGAGGCGGCCGTCGGACCGCGCCACGATGGCGAGGAGCGGCGGCGCCGCCGCAGGTCCCGTGAGAAACGCCACCGTGTCCCGTCCCGCGAGCGTCGCCGGCCCGAACGTGGGCTCGGACAGGCCCGTGAACGGCCGGAGGTCGCCGCTCTCCCCCGTGACGAGGAGCTGGCGGCGCCCCGCGACGAGGCTCGGCACGAGGAGGCGTCCATTCTCGAACTCGACGGGCGTCATGACGAGGCTCGCGGGCACCGTCGCGAGGCGCTCGGGAAGGCCGCCTCCGGCCGGGACGCGCAGAAGTTCGGCGGCGCCGTCGGAGAACCCGACGTAGAGCGTGCCTCCCGCGCCTTCGGCGAGGTACCGGGGCCGGCTGGAGAACGACAGAAGCGTCCGGGCCCCGGTGCCGTCGCGTGCGGCGGCGACGACCCGGTGGAGGTCTCCGGCGGCGAGGCGCGCGAGCACGGACTTCCCGTCGCGGAGCGGGAGGAACGGCGGAAGGAGCGGGAGCTCCGGGAGGAACAGGCGCGCGGCACCCGTCTCGACGTCGATCACGTGCAGCCGGCGCCCGGCCGCGTCCTTCGCCCCGGCGAGACGGCCCCAGACGAGGACGTCCCGGCCATCCGGAAACGCGCGCGAGATGAGGTCGCTCGAGTCCGCGAGGACGGGCGGGCCGACGGGCTGCTGCTTGCCGCTGTCGGGCCACACCCGGACGATCTGGAACCGGCGCTCGGCGTCGAGCTTCACGACGAGGAGGCTGCCGTCCGGCAGCGGGTCGGGGCTTTCGGCGCCCTCGACGACGAGGCGCTCGTCGCCCCCGATCGCGGGAACGCTCGAGACGCCGAGGGGCACGTCTGTCACGCGGTCGAAGAAGAGCCGCGTGCCGTCGGGCGACCACTCCACGCGGTGGACGGCGCCTGCGTCCCGCCGTTTCGTCAGGACCGTCCAGTCGCCCGACTCGGGGTCCATGGCGGCGACCTGAGCGAGGCCGCCCACGGTCGTCAGGAACGCGACCCGGCGGCCGTCGGGCGAGCTGCGCGGCGAGAGCACGCGCGTCGAGCTCCCCATGACGAGAGAGCCCGACCACACGGGTGGAGGCGCGTCGGCCGATTTCTGG
Source organism: uncultured Acidobacteriota bacterium (assembly GCA_963798215.1). Taxonomy (GTDB): domain Bacteria; phylum Acidobacteriota; class Thermoanaerobaculia; order UBA5066; family UBA5066; genus Fen-183. The sequence continues at coordinate 79,711 of CAWCSP010000005.1, read as the reverse complement.
CGCAGCCAGTACCCGAGTGCACCGCCCCCCGTGACGAGCGCGAGGGCGCCGAGCGACGCCGCGAAGACGCGCGCCGTTCGGCGCGCCCCGGACTCGCGCTTCGGCGGCGGCGCGTGCGTCACGGAGGGAACGGGCGAACCGACCGTCACCGAGGGGCCGGCGCTCGCGCGAAGGCGGCCCGTCGGAGTGGCCTCGAAACGCGCGGTCGCCGCCGTCTGGAAGGCCGTGTCCGTCGCGAGCGCGTCCACGTTGCGCTGCAGCTGCTTCCACTCGCGCGCGAGGTCGCGCGAGGATGCGTAGCGTTCCTCGGGATCCTTCGCGAGGCAGCGCTCGATCACCCAGCGCACGGGCGCCGGGAGGCGCGGCGCGAGGGCGGCGAGCGGCTCGGGGTCCTCACGGATGATGGCGGAAAGCGTCTCGACGGGCGTCGGCCGCTCGAAGGCCCGCCGGCCGGTGGCGAGCTCGTAGAGGATCAAGCCGACCGAGAACTGGTCGGACCTGAAGTCCACGGGCCGGCCCGCGGCCTGCTCGGGCGACATGTAGCCGGGCGTCCCGACGACGAGGCCCGTGAGCGTCACGGCGACGTTCTCACCCCCTGCGAGGCCCGGCGCGAGCTTCGCGATCCCGAAGTCGAGGATCTTGAGGAAGCCGTCCGCCGACAGCATGAGGTTCTCGGGCTTGAGGTCGCGGTGGACGATCCCCGCGCCGTGGGCGCTCGCGAGGCCGTCCGTGAGCTGCGCCGCGATGTCGAGGAGGCGCCGGAGCGGGACCGCGCCCTCCTTCACGACGTCGCGCAGCGTTCGGCCGTTGACGAACTCCATCGCGAGGAAGGGCGCGTCGTCGGTCTTCCCGATGTCGTAGATCGTGACGATGTTCGGGTGGTTCAGGGCGGACGCGGCGCGGGCCTCGTGGGCGAAGCGCGCGAGGCCCTCCTTGTCGTCGGCGAGGTGGGCGGGCAGGACCTTGAGCGCGACCTCGCGGCCGAGACGCGTGTCGCGGCCGCGGTAAACCTCTCCCATGCCCCCCGAGCCGAGGAGCGAAACGACCTCGAACGGGCCGATCAGGGTTCCGGGAGCGACGGACAAGGCCCGAGGATTATGTCAGCGCGCGGGCGCGTCATTCCGGCTTCTTGACGACCTTTCCCCGGGAGATCACGGCGACGGTCTTCTCCATGACCTTGATGTCGGCCAGGGGATCGCCCGTCACCGCCACGAGATCCGCGACGCAGCCCGCGTCGAGGCAGCCGAGCGTCCCGTCGGCGTGCGGCCCGAGGAGCTCGGCGGCGGCCGTCGTCGCCGTGCGGAGCGCGTCCCACGGCGTCATGCCCCAGGCGACCATGAACGAGAACTCGACGGCGGCGTTGCGCTTTTCCCACTCGAACGCCCCGGCGTCCGTGCCGAAGACGATCCTGACGCCCGCCTTGTACGCCCTCCGGAACGACGCCTCGGACGCGGCCCAGAGCTGGTCCCAGATCGGGTTCGTCCTGCTGCGCGGGCCCTTCACCCAGTCGAGCGCCGAGATCGTCGGGCAGTACGCGACCTTCTTCGCGAGCATCGTCTTCACGGTCTCGTCGTCCAGCACGTCTCCATGCTCGAGCGAGTCGACGCCCGCCGCGAGGGCGATCCGGTGGCCCGTCGGCGTCATGGAGTGCGCGGCGACCTTCTTCCTCAGGCGGTGCGCCTCGTCCACGATCGCGTTCATCTCGTCCTGCGTGAAGTTCGGGATGGAGGCCCAGCCGCCGTCCGGCGTCCGGTAGTACGACCCGTCGGCGTAGACCTTGATCCAGTCGACGCCGTACTGCGCCTGATACCGCACCGCCTTGCGGCACTCGTCGGCGCCGTCGCACTTGAGGACGCCGTCGGGCATCTTCCGCTCCCACGAGTACCCGAGGAGAGGGTAACGGCCCGTGGGCGTCATCGCGGGCCCGGCGGCGAGGACGCGCGGCCCGGGGACGACGCCGAGGGCGAACGCCTTGCGGAGGTCCGTGTCCGTGAAGCCGGCGCCCTCGGTCCCGAGGTCGCGCACCGTGGTGAAGCCGTGGTCGAGCGCGATGCGCCCGGCCGCGGCGCCCCGGAGCGCGCGGTACGGCGTCGACTCCTTGAGGACCTGCTCGTCGTATTCCTCGCTCGTGGCGTCGCCCTGCAGGAGCAGGTGCGTGTGCGCGTCGATGAGCCCGGGAAGACAGGTGTAAGCGCTCAGATCCAGGACGGCACCGTCCGCGCTCGACGAGACGCCGTTTGAAGACTTCTTAGAAGGTGAAGAGGGGGACGTCGCGTTCGCCGCCGAGGCGCCCGACGAGCCGAGGCCCTTTACCTTTCCCCCCTCAAAGAAAATCTCGACGTTCGCCTTCGCCGTGCGCGTCGCAGGATCGAGGAGGGTCCCGCATTTCACGGTGAGCGGCTGCGCGGCGAGCGGCAGGGTGACGGCGGCGGCGAGCAGGGCGGTGGCGAGCAGCGCGAGGCGGATTCGCATTTGACGGAGCCCCCCTTCCCGATCAGGATGTGGCCCGATTATGAGCCGCGCCGACGACCTGAAGCGCGCCCGGGCGAAGGCCGAGGCCGTGCGGGCCGCGATCTACGAGGCCGTCGCCGGAAAGTCCGACGCGGAGCTCCTCGCGATGCCCGCCGACTGCGGCTGGTCGGCGGCCGAGGTCCTCGACCACATCGGGACCGCCGAGCGCACGCTCGTGAAGGCGCTCCGGAAGGTCGAGAAGGGCGAGCCGACGCGCGTCCCGAAGCGCGCGTGGCTCTACCGCCTCCCGATGTCGCCCGTCTTCTGGAAGATCCGGTTCCGCGCGCCCAAGCTCGTTCGCCCGCGCCCGCGCGCGGAGGTCAATCCCCCGGAGGTTCTCGCCGGCCTCCGGGAGACACGTGCGGCCCTCCGCGAGATCGTCGACCGCATGGGCGAGGAGCGCTTCGCCGCGATGGTCTTCCCGCACTTCCTTCTCGGGCGTTTCGACGGCGTCGACTGGTTCGACTTCCTCGCCGGGCACGAGGGCAAGCACCTCGGCCAGATCCGCCGGGTCCTCGCGGGGCCTAAGGTCCTGCGCTGCGCCGGGCGATCCTGAAGCTCGCGCACGCGAAGAGCGGCGCGGCAAGGACGTCGATCGCGTAGTGGACGTGCTGGGCGAGCACGCAGAAGGCCACGGCCGCCGTGCAGGCGAGAAAGAGCACCTTCCACCGCCGGCCCGGGACCGCGAGGGCGAGGAGGAAGAGCGTCGACGTGTGACCCGAGAAGAAGAGGTCCTTCGTGAGGAGCTTCCCGGGCCCGAAGAGGCGCACGAGCGGGTCGTGGAGCGGGATCATCCCGGGCGGCGCTTCCAGCGGCGTGACGGCCATCGCGGCGATCCTCAGGACGACCATCACGACGTAAGCCTGGAGCGCGAGGACGAGGGCGCGCGGCGCCGTCGCGAGGCGCGCGACGCCGAAGGCGAGGCCGAGATAGATCAGGCCGAACGTCAGCCACGTGAGGTCCCGCGGGACGAGGAGCGCGAGGACGGGATCGGGCAGGACGGCGCCCGGGCGCGCCTCGTTCCATTCCAGGAAACGGGCGAGGGCCGCGAGCGCCACGACGAGTGCCGAAACGGCGAGAGCGAGGTGGACGCGGAAACGCGGGTCACCCCACGCCTCGGCCCACGCGCGCGCCGCCGGGGACGACGGGGCCGACGCGTCGGGCCTGACGATGGCGAGTCCGCCTACCGGGCTCCGCGGCCGGAGAGGACCGCCGGGATCGTCCGGAGCAGGATCTTGGCGTCGAGCGCGAGGCTCCAGTTGTCGATGTACGCGAGGTCGAGGTTCGTCCATTCCTCGAAGCGCGGGATCTCGTTCCGGCCGGACACCTGCCAGAGGCCCGTCACGCCGGGCTTCATCGAAAGCCGGCGGCGCTGCCAGCGCTCGTAGCGCGCGACTTCCTCGGGGAGCGGCGGCCGCGGGCCGACGAGCGACATCTCGCCGCGCAGGACGTTCCAGAGTTGCGGGATCTCGTCCAGTGAGAAGCGGCGGATGAGCCGGCCGAGCGCCGTGAGGCGTGGATCGTGCGCGGACTTGAAGACCGGGCCCTCGTGCTCGTTCAGGTGCGCGACCTCGGAGAGGCGCTCCTCGGCGTTTTCGACCATCGTCCGGAGCTTCACGAGCGTGAACGGCCGGCCGTTCAGCCCGACGCGCGTCTGCCGGAAGAGCGCGGGGCCCCTCGACGTGAGCCGGATGAGGAGGGCCGCGAGCGTGACGGGGACGATCGCGACGGCACCGAGGACGATCGAGAGGAAAACGTCGGCCGTGCGCTTGGCCATCATCGCGGCGCTGTCGTCCGGCGTCGTCGAGAACGTGAGGAGGGGCGTGCCGTCCAGCTCCTCGAGCTCGACGCGCGCGAGGACGTGCGGGAAAAAGTCGAGGACGAGGCGGGTCTTGACGCCCATCTCCTCGCACAGGAGAAACAGGTCCTCCATCTTCGGCAAGTCGCCGCGGTCCACGGCGAGGAGCACCTCGTCGACGCTGAACTCCGTGAAGACGCGCGGGAAGTCGGCGAGCGTGCCGAGGTACGGGACGCCGTTCGACGTCGTCGTCTCGCCGGGCTCGATCGGCTTCTCACGGATGAGGCCGAGGAGCTTGAGCCCCCACCAGGGGTGATCGCGAATGAGCTTCGCCATCGCCGCCGCGCCCGGCGTGTCACCCACGAGGACGACGGTCCGGAAGTTGAAGCCGAGGGCGCGCACGCGGCGCGCGACGAGACGGACCGTCACGCGCTCGGCGATCAGGAAGACGAGGTTCACGAGGAAGAAGGCGAGAAGGAACGGGCGCGAGATGAAGTCCCAGCGCGCGCCGAAGACGACGAGGGCGAGGCCGACGCTTCCGAAAAGCGCGGTCCGCGCGACGAGCGCGACCTCGTCCCGCAGCGCCTCGGTCCTGCGGCTGCGGTAAGACCCGCCGACGACGAGGAGGCCGGTCCAGATCAGGACGATCGGGCCGACGAGGACGAGGTACAGGTTGAAGTCGTAGAGACTCGTGAGCTTGTGGACGAACAGCGGGACGACCTCGCTCCTGAGGAGGTATGCCACGGGCAGCGTCGCGAGGGTGACGCTGAGGTCGGCGGCGTACAGAAGAGCCGCGATCGTCCGGGCCTGTTGCTTCAGCATCGAGAAAGACCCCGGCGAGGGGTCAGGGTGATGCTAGCAAGTGGCGCGGAAAAGCGCCTCCTCACGCCCCCGAGAGGGCCCTTTCGTAGGCGTCGGTGACGGAATCCCAGCGGTAGAGGGCGTCGGCGCGGCTGCGGGCGGCCTCGCCGAGCGCCCGCCGGCGCCCCGGGTCGGCGAGGAGGGCCTCGATTCCCCGGGCGAGGGTGTCCGGTCGGCCGGCGTCCGCGTAGAGGGCGGCGTCGCCGGCGGTCTCGCGGTTTTCGGGCGTGTCGTGGACGACGAGGGGCCGGCCGAACCCCATCGCCTCGAGGAGCGCGGGGTGCGTCCCGCCGACCTCGGTCGCGTGGACGTACACCGCCGCGTGCGCGAGCAGCTCGCGGTAGCCCTCGCCGTAGAGGGCGCCGGGGAGAAGGACTCGGGGGTCCTGCGCGGCCTCGGCCTTCACGGCCGAGACGAAGTCGTCGGCGTACGGCGCCCCGCCGAGAAGGACGAGGGGGGCGTTCCCGGGCACGCGTCGGTAGGCGCGCACGACGGCGTCCGCGTTGTTCTCGGGCTCGAAGCGCGAGACGTAGAGGACGTAGCCGCCGGGCGCGAGGCCGAGGTGCGCGAGCGTTCCGGTCCCTGCAGGCGTCTCGAGATCCGAGCCGTACGGGACGTAGAGCGAGTCCTGCCCGTACGCCTCGCGGTAGTACGTCCGGATCGCGCGGGCGTCCGTCACGAGGACGTCCGGGAGAACGCAGGAAAGGCGCTCGGACATTGCGTAGGCGAGCCGGCCGAGGGCGTTCCACTTCCTCCGGTTGCGCTCGAGGCCGTCGACGTTCAGGACGACGCGGGTTGGCGCGCCGAGAAGGCGCGCGAAGCGGCACGTGAGCGCGTTCACGCCGTTGCACACGAGGACGGCATCGTAGCCCTGCGCGGCCGCGTGGAGGCCGGAGAGCGCCGTGTGAACCACCGTGTCGAGGTACTTCCGGCGGATCGTCGGGAGGGTGACGACGCGGGCGCCTCGGTGGCGCGCGACGGCGGAGCCCGTCGCGCCGGGCCGCGCGTAGACGGTGACCTCGTGCCCGCGCGACGCGAGGCGCGCCGAAAGCTCCTCGGCGAAGGTCTCGAAGCCGCCGTACGCCGCCGGGACGCCGCGGGTACCGAGTATCGCGATCCTCACGGCCGAGACCTTCCGTGGCGCACCGCGGCCGGGGGTCCGGGGGCGCCCGGAGGCAAGCCCCCGGAGAGCATGGCGAGCTTCAATCCTCGATCCTCGCGCCGCGCGGGTCGTCCGTGAACCACCGCAGGACGTCCTGGTCGGAAGCCGCGCGGCGGCCCTGGATCTCCGCCCGCTTTTCGAGGAGGCGGGCGCGGTTCGCGGCGAGCCAGCGGAGCGCCTCGAACGATGTGCGCTCCACCGTGAGGCAGCCCCCGACGACGACCGCGTCGCGGACGAACGTGCGGGGGAACGTCGCGCGGAGATGCTCCTTCCCGGCGTTGTTGATCCTGAGGAGGAAGCGGTTCTTGACGGAGTGGAGATTCGCGACCGGCGACATCTCGCGCCGTCGCTCCGGGAGGTTCCGGCGCCGGTGCCACGCCCGCGCGGACGGGACGCAGCGCGCGGACCAGCCGCGCCCGCGCAGGCGCCACGCGAGATCGACGTCCTCGCGGTAGACGAAGAAGTCGTCGTCGAAAAAGCCCGTCGAGATCCTCGCGTCGCCGAGCGCTTCCGTCCGCAGCAGCGCGACGCAGCCGGAGGCGCCGAAGATCTCCGCGGGGCGATCGAACCGCCCGTCGTCCGGGTCCCCCGCGCCGACGTCGAAGTGGCGTCCGTTCGGCGTCATCCGGATCCCGACGCTGTCGATCACGCGCGTGGGTGCGAGGGAGGGGCCGTCCGCGCGGAGGATCTTGCCGGTGAACGTCGCGGCGCGCTCGCGTGAAGGCCGCTCGGCGTCCGCGAGGAGCGTCTCGAGGAAGTCGGGCGCGAGGACGACGTCGGTGTTCAGGACGAGGACCCACGGGATCCCGCGCTCGACGGCCTTGGCGATCGACCGGTTGTGGCCTCCCGTGTAGCCGAGGTTCTCGCGGGACGGAAAGACCTCCAGCGGAACGGGCGCGACCTTCTCGAACGCGGCGAGCGTCGCGCGCGTCCCGTCCTCGGAGGCGTTGTCGACGACGGAGACGGCCACGTCGCGGAAGGTCTGCGCGAAGAGCGACGGGACGAGCCGTTCGGCGTCGTGCGCCTCGTTGTGCGTCACGAGCGAGACGAGGACGTGCGCGGTCACGTGGCCTCCGGGAGGAGCGCGGAATGCCAGCCGAGGCCGAGGAGGCCCCGGAGGACGCGGACCTGCGCCGTGGCGACGTCCGCGCGCGCGTGGTCGGCGCGGGCGACGGGCGCGAGCGCGAGGCGCAGCGCGGCGCCGGCGACCGTCGCGGCCCAGGCCGCCGCGCAGACGGGCGCGGACGCGTGCCGCAGGAGGTAGCGGAACTGGTTGCGGACGTAGACCGGCCGGAAATCCCGCCACGCGAGGGCGTCCATCGCGACGCCGCCCACGTGCGCGGCGCGCGCGGACGGGACGTAGCGGATGCGCCCGCCGCGTTCGAGGAGCTTCGCGCAGAGGTCCACGTCCTCGTACCACGCGGGCGTGAAGGCCGGGTCGAAGCCGCCGGCGGCCTCGAAGGCGGCTCGCCGGACGAGGAGGGCGGCGGCGGCCGGCTGCTCGACGTCGAACGCGGTGTCCCGCGGGCGGTCGAGGTAGCGGTCGCGCCGGAAGCCGGCGTTCGCCGGGAAGAGGCGGTCGACGAGGAGCGCCTCGCGAAGGATCGCACCGAGGCGCGGGAGGCGGCGGAGCTGGAACTCCTCCTGGCCGTCGCCCGTCAGGCGCGGCGCCGCGGCGACAACGGCAGGGTCCGCGTCGAGGGCCGCAAGGAGAGCCTCGAGCGCAGAAACGCCATCGAGGAGAGCCGCGTCCGGGTTCAGGAAGAGGATCGTCTCGGAGGGGGCGCCTTCCTGTGCGGCTAGGTTGCAGGCCGGGCCGAAGCCGAGGTTCTCCGCGGCCGCGACGACGCGCGCCCCCGCGGCGCGGGCGGCCTCCGCCGACCCGTCGGAGGACGCGTTGTCCACGACGACGACGGGCACGCCGGGCGGGACCGACTTCACGGCGGCCGTCAGGTGCGCGGCGGAGTTCCACGAGACGATCGCGACGAGGACGCGGGGGACGCTCAAGCCGGACGATGATAGAGCGCGCGAAGGGGTGATTTCTTTCCCTGAGTCCTTGCGGGAGCGAGAGAGACGCCCTATTACCTCAGAAGGAAGACCGGTCAATGCAGGCGGGCACCCGCCTCGGGCCCTACGAGATCCTGTCCGCGATCGGAGCGGGCGGGATGGGCGAGGTCTACCGTGCCCGGGACACGCGGCTGGACCGGGACGTCGCGATCAAGGTCCTTCCCGGGGATTTCCTGGAAGGTGAAGAGCGCCAGGCGCGCTTCGGGAGAGAGGCCCGGCTGCTCGCGGCGCTCAACCATCCCAACATTGCGGCCATTTACTCGTTCGAAGAAATTCCCGGATCCTCGCCTCCGTGTCGCCACATGCTCGTCATGGAGCTCCTCGAGGGCGAGCCGCTGCGCGCCGTTCTCGTGGACGGACCGCTCCCCGTACGCCGCGCCCTCGACGTTGCGGACCAGATCGCCGAGGCGCTCGCGGCGGCGCACGAGAACGGCATCGTCCACCGCGACGTCAAGCCCGAGAACGTCTTCGTCGGCCCCGACGGCCGCGTGAAGCTCATCGACTTCGGCCTCGCGCGGAACGACGGCTCGCACCGTGAAGCCGGCGACACGCGCTCACCCACTGTCACGAACGTCTCGCACGCGGGAAACGCCGCCGGGACCGTCGCGTACATGTCGCCCGAGCAGGCGAAGGGTGAGCCTGTCGACCATCGATCGGACCAGTTCTCTCTGGGCATCGTCCTGTATGAAATGCTGACGGGACTGCGGCCCTTCCGGGGCGGCTCGAAACCGGAAACGCTGACGTCAATCATCCGCGAGGAGCCCGAGCCGCTCGAGAAAGTGGCTCCGGCGGTTCCCGCCCCTGTCCGCTGGATCGTCGAGCGCTGCCTCGCGAAGGAGCCGGCGGGACGGTTCGAGTCGACGCGGGACCTCGCAAAGGACCTCGCAACGTGCCGAGTGCACCTGTCCGACGCGACTTCGAAACCCGTCGGCGTCGAGATGCGCCGTCCACGGCCGCGAATGGCTCTGGCCGGTCTGATCGTCGCACTCGCGGCCGCTGCCGCCTTCGCGTTCCTCTTCACCCGGGAAAGCCAGCGGATGGGTCCCGCAACGGGGCGATTCGAGATCCGACTCCCTGAAGGGTATTTCCTTGAGCCCTACCGAAACGCGCTCGCCCTTTCCCCGGACGGGAGGCTCCTGGTCTTCTCGGCGTTCACATGGAAGAAGCCGTACGAGGAGCCGGGAGATCCGCAGCTCTTCCTCCGGCCGCTCGATGCCCTCGACTCCCGCCCCATTCCGGGAACCGAAGGGGGATTCCAGCCCGTGTTTTCGCCCGACGGCCGTCACGTCGCATTTGTCGTCGAGGCCGAGAAGGGGACGCTCCTGAAGAGGGTTCCCGCCGCGGGGGGCGCGGTCCAGACCATCTGCCAGTGCGACGCTCGCTTCGGTGCGGCGTGGACTCCCGACGGGTCGCTCCTCTTCGCATCGCCAGTCGGGCCGCTCCAGAAGGTGCCGGCGACCGGGGGGACGCCGGTGCCGGTCACGACCCTGGACGTCCCTGCCGCCGAGATCAGCCACCGTCTCCCTCACCTCCTGCCGGACGGACGCACGGTCGTCTACACAGCATTGCGGTGGAGGGAGAACGGAGGGCGGACGTGGAAGAACGCCCGGATCTACGTCGGCCACCCGGGAGAGAAAGAAAGATCCCTTCTCGTGGAGGCGGGCTCGGACGGCCGCTGGGCACCCCCGGGAGTCCTCGTCTTCGCCCGCGAAGGGAACCTCCGGGCCGCGCCGTTCGACCCGACGGTACAAGGCCGCTCCGACCTGTCGGAGCCCTTCCTCGAGGGGGTCCGCCATGTGATCAACACGGGGCGTACCTCGCTGGAGACCGGCACGGTTCACTTGGCACTTTCGGCGGAAGGGCTCCTCGCCTGGGCGCCAGGTTTCGTTAATCCGCAGGTCGCCCGGTCAAAGGTATGGGTGGACGCTTCCGGAAAGGAGACCCCTCTGGAGGGGGGGCCGATCACAGGAACGGCCTCCGGGAGCCGCGTCTCGGCGGACGGCAAGCACGTTCTCCTCAACTACAACTATCCCGGAGTACAGACGGAGGTCGTGGATCTCGCTCGCGGAGTCCGGCGCCAGGCGACGTTCGACGTCTATCCGGGGTGGCCGATCTGGGGGCCCGGGCCGGACCAGTTCACGTTCACCTCGGACCACGACGGACCGATGGGGCTCTATATCCGGAGGCTCGACGCCGGGCCTGAGGAGATCGAGACGCTCTGGAAGCCGGCGGACGCTTCCCGCCTCGCCCTCGGATCCTGGTCACGCGACGGAAAGGTCCTCGTGTTTCTCAGGTATTCGCCGACCACTCAAAAGAACGACATCTGGATCCTCGAGACCGGAAAGGAGCCGCGCCCGCTTGTCGTCACACGGTTCAACGAACTTTGGCCGGACATCTCGCCGGACGGCCGCTGGCTCGCTTACACGTCGGACGCATCGGGGCGACACGAAGTGTTCGTGAGGGCGCTCTCGGGCGAAGGGGACGCCATGCACGTCTCGAACGGAGAGGGCTGGGCGCCCCTCTGGTCACGTGACGGAGCGAACGTCTATTACTTTCAGCCGGTCGAGGGAAAGCCTGGCGTCTCGGCTCTCTTCCGGGTGCCAGTGACGAAGACGGCAGGCTCCCTTTCCTTCGGCGTACCCATGCGTCTCTTCGAGGGGCGCTACTACATCGACGGCCCGGGCCATTTGTGGGACGTCGCCCCCGACGGCCGCTTCCTGGTCGGAAAGCCTCCGGACGAAGCGGCCCTCCGCGGCTTTTGGGACAAGATTCTCTCGAACCGGATCATCGTCGACACCGGAGGAGTCGAGAGGCTGATGGCGCAGGGGGAGAAGCCGGTTTCCCTAGGGAGGTGACATGCCCCTCGTCCCTGGCAGCCGCCTTGGTACTTATGAGATCCAGGGCTCTCTAGGAGCGGGCGGGATGGGCGAGGTCTACCGGGCGCGGGACACGCGGCTGGACCGGGACGTCGCGATCAAGGTCCTTCCCGGGGATTTCCTGGAAGGTGAAGAGCGTCAGGCGCGCTTCGGGAGAGAGGCCCGGCTGCTCGCGGCGCTCAACCATCCCAACATTGCGGCCATTTACTCGTTCGAAGAAATCCCCGGATCCTCGCCTCCGTGTCGCCACATGCTCGTCATGGAGCTGCTCGAGGGCGAGCCGCTGCGCGCCGTTCTCGTGGACGGACCGCTCCCCGTACGCCGCGCCCTCGACGTCGCGGTCCAGATCGCCGAGGCGCTCGCGGCGGCGCACGAGAACGGCATCGTCCACCGCGACGTCAAGCCCGAGAACGTCTTCGTCGGCCCCGACGGCCGCGTGAAGCTCATCGACTTCGGCCTCGCGCGGAACGACGGCTCGCACCGTGAAGCCGGCGACACGCGCTCACCCACTGTCACGAACGTCTCGCACGCGGGAAACGCCGCCGGGACCGTCGCGTACATGTCGCCCGAGCAGGCGAAGGGTGAGCCTGTCGACCATCGATCGGACCAGTTCTCTCTGGGCATCGTCCTGTATGAAATGCTGACGGGACTGCGGCCCTTCAGGGGCGGCTCGAACCCGGAAACGCTGGCCGCGATCATCCGCGAGGAGCCCGAGCCGCTCGAGAAAGTGGCTCCGGCGGTTCCCGCCCCTGTCCGCTGGATCGTCGAGCGCTGCCTCGCGAAGGAGCCGGAGGGGCGGTTCGAATCGACACGGGACCTCGCAAAGGACCTCGCAACGTGCCGGGCGCATTTGGCCGAGACCTCGAGCGTAAAAGCGGCCGCCTCCGCGTTGTCCCGTCCGCGGCGGGCGATCGCGCGCTGGGCCCCGTGGGCACTCGCGGTCGTGGCTGTCGCTGTTGCCCTCGCAGTCACCATAGGCAGGAAACCGGTGGCGAGCAACGAGCGATTCGACATCGAAATGCCCGCGGGGTACCGGCTGCGGGCGACGGGACATGCGTTCGACATCTCGCCCGACGGTCGGCACATGGTCTTCGCGGCGTTCCGATCGACGACTCTGCGCGAGCGGCCTGAGCCCACACGGCTCTTTCTTCGCCCGCTCGATGCCTTCGAGGCGACGATGATTCCCGGCACGGAGTCCTGGGACGACCCGGTCTATTCCCCGGACGGCCGTTGGATCGCGTTCGTCGCGAGCTCGCAAGGCAAGAGCTACCTGAAGACAATCCCCGCGGAGGGCGGCGCCCCGGTCACGCTGTGTGAATGCCTGCCGGACGGCGGCATCACGTGGATGGGGGACGGGTCACTTGTCTTCGGGACTCTCCGCCACGAGCCGCTTCAGCGCGTGCCCGCGAAGGGCGGAACGCCGGAGCCGGTCACGCGACTCGACGAGGAAGACGGGGAAGTGGGCCACCGGCTCCCGCACGCCCTCCCCGACGGCCGGACCCTCCTCTACACGGCCATTCGATACTCGCGACAGGGGACGACGTGGGACCGGGCTCGAATCTACGCTCAGCGGCTCGGGTCCGACGCACGAACGCTTCTCGTAGAGGGGGGGTCGGACGGACGCTGGTCCCCTCCGGGAGTCCTTCTCTTCGCGAAGAACGGAAACCTCTTTTCCGCCCGCTTCTCGAGCGCCAGCCTCACCCTTTCCGGGCCCGTGGCGCCGATCCTCGAGGGGGTGGCGCACTCGGTCATGGCCGGATTGAGTAGCGACAATACGGGAGCGGCTCAGGTCGCCTCCTCGAGGGACGGGAGGTTCGCTTACGCCCCCGGATCCGTGCACCCCGAGCGCCTGAGGGCTCTTGTCTGGGTCGACGAGAAGGGAAAGGAAACTCCGATCGACCTGCCGAAGCAGAGCTACATGAGTCTGAACCTCTCGCCCGACGGCAAGCAGCTTCTGTACTCACACAACTATCCGGGGGAGCAGGTCGAAGTCCTGGACCTCGAGCGCGGAACGAGGCGGCGCGTAACGTTCGTCGGGAGCCACAGCTGGGCCGTCTGGGGGCCGGGGCCGGACCGGATCACGTTCACTTCCGACCACGAGGGGCCGCGAAGGATCTATACGCGCGCTCTGGACGCCCCGCCCGAGCAGGTCGAGACCCTCTGGCGGGGATCGGGAAGAGACGTCGCCCTCGGCTCCTGGTCCCGGGACGGGAAGCTCCTCGCCTTCACGGACACGTCGACAGGTGGAAACTCGGACATCTGGGTCCTTCCCGCGGGGGAAGAGGCGCGGCCGATTATTTCGACGCCGTTTCGGGAGTGGTACCCGGAGATTTCGCCCGACGGAAGATGGCTTCTCTGCGGCTCCGACGAACCGGGAAGGCTCGAGGTTCTCGTCCGGCCCCTCGACCGGCCGGGCCGCCCGATTCAGGTTTCGGACGGCGGTGGATTTGAACCAGTCTGGGCGCGGGACGGGAAGTTCATCTACTTCAAGGGGTATGTCTGGGATTCACCTAACGAGCGTTCCGTGGCGATCTACCGAGTTCGTGTGAAGGAGGGTGAGTCGGGGCTGGAACTCGGGCGCGCGGAGAAACTCTTCGAAGGAAACTACGGCACTGCCCTCCGTGGCCGCGATTGGGACGTCTCGCCTGACGGCCGTTTTCTTCTCGACAAGCCGACTTCCGAGGATGACTGGAAGGTCTACTACGACAAGATCTACCCGCACCGGATCCGTGTCGACTTCGGAGGCGTCCCGAGACTGATGGCGCAGGTGGAGAAGCACCCGTAAGCGGCAAGCCCATACCTCACCGCGCGCTCTTCGTCACCCCGGACAGCCCTGCGGCCGGACCGCGATAGAGCAGACGCACCTCGCCGACGCGGATCTCGTCGCCGTCGGCGAGCGCGACGCGGCCCCCGGCGCGGTGGCTCCCGAGCCACGTCCCGTTCTTGCTCCCGAGGTCCTCGACTTCGGCTTTGTCACCGGAGACGACGAGGCGCGCGTGCTCACGTGAAACGGACGCGTGCCCGACCCAGACGGCCGCGGTGCGCTCGCGCCCGAGGACGTTCTCGCCCTCGCGGAGCGCCATCTCCTGGTTGCCCCACACGAGGACGTGACGGCGGGACGCGGGCGCTCCCTCCGGAACTTCGTGGACCTCGCCGTCGAAGGCGTACCCAAAGCCGTGGATCGTCCGGAGCGACGAGGAGTCGTCCACCCCGACGCCGAGCGCCTTCCGCAGGTCCTTGACGAGGGCCGCGAGGCTCCCCTCGTTGACCACCGCATCGGGCCAGACGGTTTCGAGGATCTCCGCCTTCGGGACGGCGTCGGGCCTCTTTGCGAGCAGCAGCTCCAGCAGCCGGAACGCCTTCGGGGAGAGATGGATCGCTTGCGGCCCCCGGAAGAGGGCCCGGCGCCCCGAGTCGAAGGTGACGTCGCCGAAGCGAAGCCTCATCGCGGTTTCAGAAAAGCTTCATCAGTCTACTAGGACTTCCGCATCCGCCCGGTGCCAGCTTTCCCTCGAACGAAACAGCGGCACGCGACCCCGAATCCCCGAATGCCGCGGACCGCACGCCGCTCCGGAGACCGGACCGCCTCCGGCCGAACGACCCCGGGAAGAAAAAGAAAGAGAGGCAGGCAATGCGAGTCCCCGTGAAGTGGCTTTCCCTCGTCGTCTTTGGAGCGCTCGTCGCCATCCCGGGTGTTCCCGCCCTCGCCGACGACGTTGTCGTCTTCGACGCGGCGCAGCAGGTCCAGATCGGCTCCCTCCTCCTCGAGCCCGGCACCTACCTCATCCGGTCCAGCTCTTCGATGGAGAACCGGAACGTCCTGACGGTCTGGAGCCGGGACGAGGACAAGTTCTTCGGCTACGTCCTCGCGAACTACTCCCCGTGGAGCGAGAGGATCCCGGACCACCGGGTCGTCTACGACGAAAAGGGCGGCCGGGTCATCAAGGCGTGGAAAGTCGCGTGGAAGGGAACCACCTACGTCTTCAGCTCAGCCCCGGTGTCGACCGCTCTGGCCAGCCGGGGGAAAGCCGGATCGGTCGTGGCGGCCCGGTAAGGGCGAAACGGTCGGCCGCCGCCGACAGGGGCGACGGACGCGGGAAGCCCCAGAACGGCTGACGCTGAGAAGGGCGGGGGTTGCGAGCCCCCGCTTCTCCGTCCCCGGCAGGCCCCGGCCGGGGCGGCGGCACGCCGCTTAGAATGCGGGCCGCCATGATCTCGAGAGATTTTCTTCGAAAGGAATTCGATCGGCTGCCCGACTTGCTGCGCGGGCGCAACTATGACCCGGCGGCGCTCGCTGCCTGGGGCGAGCTGGATGCGGAGCGGCGCCGCCTGCTGACGCAGGTGGAATCGGAGCGCGCCGAGAAGAACTCCATCTCCGAGAAGGTGGGCGCCCTGCGCCGCGCAAAGAAGGACGCGACGGAGCTGCAGGAGCGTTCCAAAGAGCTCGCGGCCCGGATCTCTTCACTCGAAGAAATTCTGAAAGGCCTCGAGGAACGATTTGCCAGCATCGAAAGGACGCTTCCGAACGTCCCGCACGCCTCGGTCCCCGAGGGCGCCGACGAGACCGCGAACGTCGTCGTGAAGACGTGGGGCACGCCGACGACGTTCGACTTCGCACCGCTCGCGCACTGGGACCTCGGCCCGGCGCTCGGCATCCTCGACTTCGAGCGGGCCGCCAAGATCACCGGGTCCCGTTTCACCGTGCTGAAAGGCGGGGCCTCGCTCCTCTCCCGCGCGCTCATCCAGTTCTTCCTCGACGTCCACACGAGGGAGCACGGATACACGGAGCTCCTGCCGCCGTTCATCGTGAACGCGGCCTCGCTCTTCGGGACGGGCCAGCTCCCGAAGTTCGAGGCGGATCTCTTCCGGCTCCAGGGGACCGACTGGTACCTGACGCCGACGGCGGAGGTGCCCGTCACGAACATGCACCGCGACGAGATCCTCGCGGAGAGCGCGCTCCCGATCTCGTACTGCGCGTACACGCCGTGCTTCCGCGCCGAGGCGGGTGCCGCCGGCAAGGACACGCGCGGGATGATCCGGCAGCACCAGTTCGACAAGGTCGAGCTCGTGAAGTTCGCGAAGGCCGAGCACTCGTACGACGCACTCGAGAGGCTCACGCGCGACGCCGAATCGATCCTCGAGAAGCTCGAGCTCCCGTACCGGCGGATCGCGCTCTGCCGCGGCGACCTCGGGTTCTCGTCCGCGAAGACGTTCGACCTCGAGGTCTGGTTGCCGGGGCAGGACGCGTACAAGGAAATCTCGTCCTGCTCGAACTTCGAGGACTTCCAGGCGCGCCGCGCCGCGATCCGCGTGCGCGTCGAGTCGGGCGGCAAGCCCCGCAACGAGCTCGTCCACACGCTGAACGGCTCGGGCCTCGCCGTCGGGCGGACGCTCGTCGCGATTCTCGAGAACTTCCAGCGCAAAGACGGTTCCGTCGCGATCCCGAAGGCCCTCCAGCCGTACTGCGGCGGAAAGACGGAGATCGTCAAGGGCTGACGGGCTCGGATGGTCCTGAGCGAATCTCGTCCAGGAGATCCGCGACACCGCGCTCCTTGGCGAACCGCTCGAGTGTCGGGTAGTCGAGCTTTTCGCCCTGGGCGGCAAGGAGAGCGCGCACGTCGCGCACGTGCTTAGAGGAACCGCCTTCCTGGTCGATCAGGTTGGCGTCAGGCACGCAGGAACTGCCGGCGCACTTCTTCGAGGACCTGCTCGTCCGTCCAGTCGGGATGCTCGGCTCGGACGCCGGCGCGCTTGACCTCGCGCGCCGTCCGCTGGAGAGCCTGCGCGATCGCCCACCGCTCGTCAGGCGTCATCGCCGCGAAGCGGCGCATCTGCTCCGGGTCCGGGGCGTCGTCGGGGAGGCGGTGTCCGCTTCGGGGTTCGGTCGAGGCCACGAAACCAGTCTACCGCCGCGCGAGGGCGCGGCGTGGCGGAGGAGGAGGGATTCGAACCCCCGGTACCTTTCGGTACAGCGGTTTTCAAGACCGCCGCCTTAAACCACTCGGCCACTCCCCCGGACGGGTTCCGCGGGGAGCGATTATCCCCTGTCCCTGCTAGACTTCGCGGCCCGGCGACGCCACGGACAGGTGGGTGAGTGGCTTAAACCAGCGGTTTGCTAAACCGCCGTAGGGCTTTAAAACCTTACCGGGGGTTCGAATCCCCCCCTGTCCGCCAGCCTTCCAGCCTCCCGGCCCCGAAACTTTTCGGGCCGAAAGGCCGTAACAGATGGGGGAGACAGCGGTTGCGCCTGAAGGGAGCGGTTCCATGAGCACGCGGATCAAGGCGGCGATCGCCATCGGGGTCGTCGCGATCCTGGGCGTCGTCATCTGGGCGTCGATCGCCCGCAAGGACAAAAACCTCGTGCGGGTCACGACCGCGAAGGTCGTGAAGGCGCCCCTCGTCGCGACCGTGAGCTGCAACGGCCGGGTCCAGGCGAAGACGCACGTCGACATCTCGTCCCAGGTCATGGGCCAGATCGTGACGCTCGCCGTGCGCGAGGGCGACGTCGTCAAGAAGGGCGAGCTCCTCCTCCAGATCGACAAGGTCCAGTACGACGCGAACGAAAAGGCGACGCAGGCGGCGCTCGACGCCCTCTTCGCGCAGCGCGACTCGGACCGCTTCACGAAGGACCAGGCCGAGCGCGACCTCGAACGCACGAAGAAGAACTTCGAGGCGAAGATCGAGTCCGAGCAGAACCTCCAGAAGGCGCAGCTCGCGCTGGATTCGGCGACGGCAAACGTCGTCGCGGACGACCGCCGGATCGAGCAGGCGCGGCAGAACGTCCTCGCGAACAGGGACAGCCTCAACAAGACGACCATCGTCTCGCCGATCGACGGCGTCGTCACGGCCAAGCCGGTCGAGCAGGGCGAGAACGCGATCGTCGGCACGATGAACAACGCCGGCACGGTCCTCCTGACCGTCTCGGACATGTCCGTCGTCGAAGGCGAGATGGAAGTCGACGAGACCGACATGCCGCAGGTGAGGCTCCGCCAGAAGGCGACGCTCACGTTCGACGCGTACCCGGAGAAGAAGTTCGACGGCGTCGTGACGGAAATCGGCGGCAGCCCGATCACGAAATCCGCGCTCGGCACGGACTCGTCGGCCGTGAACTTCAAGGTCAAGGTCCAGGTCGTGAACCCGCCGGCCAACATCCGCCCCGGCTTCTCGGTTTCCGGCAAGATCGAGACCGACCGCCGCGAGGCGGCGCTCGCGATCCCGATCCCGGCCCTCGTCGTCGCGGACCCCGCCTCGCTCGAGCGCAAGAAGCCGGGCGCGAAGGCGACACCCTCCGGCGCCGCGGTCGCGGCCCCGGTTCCCGCGACGACCGGCGCGGGCGAGAAGAAAAAGGACGTCGAGGGCGTCTTCGTCGTCACGAAGGCCGGCACGGTCGAGTTCCGGAGGGTCAAGACCGGGATCAACGCCGACCTCCAGACCGAGGTCGTCGAGGGCCTCGCCGAGGGCGACGAGATCGTCACGGGCCCCTTCAAGGCGCTCCGGCAGCTGAAGATCGGCGACCGCGTGAAGATCGACAACTCTGCGCCGGCGGCGGACGCCGACAAGAAATCCTAGGGCGGCGATGCTGATCGGGGAGCTTCTGCGCGTCGCCTGGAAGGCGGTCACCGCGCACAAGCTCCGCTCGTTCCTGACGCTCCTCGGGGTCATCATCGGTGTGATGACCGTCGTCGCCGTCGTGGCGGTCATCTCGGGCCTCAACAACTACGTCGCGACGAAGATCTTCTCGCTTGCGCCTGACGTCTACGTCGTGACGCGCTGGGGGATCATCACGTCGCGCGAGGAGTTCCTTGCGGCTCTCAAGAGGAAACCGATCTCGAAATCCGAGCTCGACCAGGTCCTGCGCCTCGCGAAATCCGCCGAGAGGATCGGCGCCTCCACGGGCGTCACGCGCCTCGCCCGTTACGGGAGCGCGAAGCTCTCCGACGTGCAGATCTCGGGGACGACCGCGAACATGAGCGAAATCCGGAACCTCGACCTCGAGTCCGGGCGCTTCTTCACGGAGACGGAGAACGAACACCGCGCGTACGTCGCCGTGATCGGCTCGGACGTCAAGGACGAGCTCTTCCCGCGCCTCGACCCTCTCGGCCGGACGATCACGTTGAACGGGATGCCCTTCGAGGTCATCGGCGTCCTCGCCAAGCAGGGCTCCGTCCTCGGACAGAGCCAGGACACCGTCGTCTACATCCCGCGCGAGACGCTCTGCAAGGCCTGGGGGGCGATCCGGAACATCGGGATCTTCGTCCAGGCGAAGGGCGGCGTTCCGGGCGTCCCGGCCTCGATGGACGAGATGCGGGCGATCTTCCGGGCGCTGAGACACACCGAGCCCAAGGCGCCGGACCCGGTCTCGTTCGTGAACGCCGACGCCGTGCAGGTCGTCTGGAAGACGATCACGGCGGCGGCCTTCGCGCTCCTCGTCTTCATCAGCGGGATTTCCCTCATCGTCGGCGCGATCGTGATCGCGAACATCATGCTCGTCTCCGTCATCGAGCGGACGAAGGAGATCGGCTTGCGTCTCGCCGTCGGGGCGAAGAAGCGCGACATCCTCTTCCAGTTCCTCCTCGAGGCGGGACTCCTCGCGCTCGGCGGCGGCGTCCTCGGCGTGTTCTTCGGCTGGGTGATCGCGCTCTGCGTGGACGCGTTCTCGCCGCTCCCGACCCTCGTCACGCCCGGCCTCGTGGTGTCCGGCCTCGTCCTCGCAACGCTCACGGGCGTCGTCGCGGGCGTCTTCCCGGCGATCAAGGCCTCGCGCCTGACGCCGATCGAGGCCCTGAGGTTCGAGTGAGGTTCCGTTGATCGCGCGCACGCTCGACGCCGTCCGCCGCGTCTTCACGGAAAACCTCCGGTTCGCGCTCATCGCGCTTCGCGCGCACAAGCTCCGCGCGTTCCTCACGATGGTCGGCATCGTGATCGGCGTCTGGACGGTCATCGGGATGGTCTCGCTCGTCACGGGCTTCGACCGTTCCCAGACGGAGGCGTTCTCGTCCTTCGGGACGACGCTGGTCCAGTTCCAGAAGTTCGAGCCGCGCTTCGGGCCCGGCCACCGGACCGAGGAGGAGCGCAAGCGTCGGGACCTCACGCTCGAGGACGCGCAGGCCCTCGCCGAGATGTGTCCCTCGATCCTCGCGGTGTCGCCAGAGCGCTACATGTGGACGCCCTCGGCCGTGAAGGCGAACGGCGTCGAGGCGAACTCGCCGCAGATCGCCGGCGTGAACCAGAACTACGCGATCTGCAACAACTGGGAGATCAAGGACGGGCGCAACATCACGGAGACGGACGTCCTCCACGCGACGGACGTCGCGGTCGTCGGACAGGACGTCGTCGAGTCGCTCTGGAAGGGCAAGGACCCGCTCGGGCAGATCCTCACGATCAACGGCAAGCGCGTCCAGGTCGTGGGGACGTTCGAGAAGAAGGGGTCCGCCGGCGGCTTCGGCGGGCAGCCCGACAACATCGTCGTGATTCCGATCTCGACGTTCGACCGCCACTTTCCCCAGACGAAGAACTCGCACGACGACACGATCCACATCGCGACGATTCCCCGCTCGCCCGAGCTCGTCGACAAGGTCATCGAGGAGGGGACGGCCCTCCTCCGCGCGCGCCGCAAGGTGCCGTTCAACGCCCCGAACGACTTCGCGATCTTCACCGCCGAGAAGATGCTCGCCCAGATGCAGGGGATCACGAACGCGATCTCCGGCGTCATGGTCCTCATCGCGGCGATCGCGCTCCTCGTCGGCGGCGTCGGCGTCATGAACATCATGCTCGTGTCCGTCACGGAGCGGACGAAGGAGATCGGCCTCCGAAAATCCGTCGGAGCCCTCCGGCGTGACATCACCCTCCAGTTCCTCACGGAGGCGATGACGCTGACGGCCCTCGGCGGCGCCGCCGGCGTCCTCCTCGGGATCCTCACGTCGCTCCTCATCAAGACCGTCTCGAGCCTCAGGACCGAGACTCCGCTCTGGAGCATCCTCCTCGGCCTCGGGGTTTCCGTGTCGATCGGCCTCTTCTTCGGGATCTACCCCGCGATGAAGGCCGCCCGGCTGAACCCGATCGACGCGCTGCGCTATGAGTAGTGTCCGGGCGTAGCCGGACCGGTTACGATCCCCCCGTGGCCGCGCTCCCGAAAGACGTCCAGGTCCTCGGCGACGAGCTCGCGATCGTGTGGGCGGACGGCGCCGAAACGTACCTCAAGCTCGCCGACCTCCGGCGCCTCTGTCCGTGCGCCTCGTGCGCGGGCGAGGGGGACCTCCTCGGCCGCGTCTCGAAGCCGCCCGAGAAACCGCTGACCCGAGAGTCGTACGTCGCGCGCGGGACGTCGCCGGTCGGCGGCTACGCGCTCCAGATCTTCTGGGGCGACGGCCACGCCGACGGCCTCTACACGTACGCGCGCCTGAGGGCGTGGGGCGAGAACCCGCCCGAGCTCCCGCCGGTCACCGCTTTCCCGCTCCTGCCGACGGTGTGACCTCGAGCGCCTTCCGCACGGCCTTCGAGAACTCCGGATACCCCTTGCCCTTCGTCGCCGAGACGTAGAGCGCCGCGACGGCGCGCGGCCCGGCGGCGAGGGCGGCGAGGAACTTCTCGCGCCCCGCGACGCGCAAAAGGCCGTCCGTCATCTGGGCGCCGACGATCGCCGGATAGCGCTGCCAGAAATCGCCCTTGCCGGCGCTCCGGAAAAGGTCCTGGCGCTGCGTTTCCTTGAGCTTTCCCTCGAGGAGGATCTCGGCGGACCTGTTCCAGCGGCTGAAGTTCCGCGCGATGGGCTCCTCGAGGAGTGGCGAGAGCGGGAAGAACTCGTCGGGGACGAAGAACAGGGTCCCCGGGCCCTCGGCGACGGTGCGCGCGAGCAGCGTGTCGAAGTCGAGAGCCTTCTCGCCCTCCGGCCAGGCGGGCGCCTTCCTCACGTGCGCGTCGAAGAGCGTGCGCCAGGTCTCGGCGGCCGCTCCGCGCAGGAGCTTCAGGAGGACTTCGCGCGGCGCCGGCGAGGTCGCGACGTCCCCGGCGAGGCGCGGCAGGTCGGCGGCGAGGACGATCTCGCCGTCGCCGCGCGCCGCGACGATCTCGGCGAAGCCCGAGATCGCGAAGAACGGCACGAGGACGACGTGGGCCTTGACCGGCGTCTCGGCCGGGAGGATCGACCCGACCCGCTTCGCCTCGACCGACGCGAGCGCGGGCCCCTCGCGTTCCAGCTCGTCGAGGAGGCTCGCGAAATACGGGCCGCGCCCGCTGAAGGACGAGAAGAGCGGGTCCGGCGTGCCCGC
Source organism: uncultured Acidobacteriota bacterium (assembly GCA_963798215.1). GTDB lineage: Bacteria > Acidobacteriota > Thermoanaerobaculia > UBA5066 > UBA5066 > Fen-183. Next base: position 57,169 of record CAWCSP010000005.1, on the reverse strand, counting down.
GACCGCCGCGACGAGCCTCCCGTAGTAGTCGTCGGGCGAGAGGTTCTGGGCGCGGATCGCCAGCGTCGCGTGTGAGGAGGCCTTGAGGCGCCGGAGCGCCGCCGTGGGCTCCGGCGCGCCCGTCAGGAGCCCGAGGACGTCACGCGCGGGAGCGGCGTCGATCGTGAAGACGATCTCGTGCGGCGTTCTCGCCGCGAGGTCGAAGGGCGGTCCCGGAAACGTGTCGGCGCCGGCCGCGGGCCGCGCCGCGGTCAGCGCCGGAAAGACCAGCCACGCGAGGACGGTCGCGGCGCCGGACGCGACCGGGCGGCGGAAGCGGGAGTCAGCCAAGGATCGCCTCGAGGGCGCGCGGCGTGTCGGAGAGGTCCGGGAGGACGACGTGAGCGCCCGCCTCGGCGAGCCTTCCGGCGGGCGTCTTGCCCGTCGCGACCGCGACGATGCGGGCGCCGAGCGCGAGGGCGCAGGCGACGTCCTGCGGCGCGTCGCCCACGACGACGCAGTCCGTGCCCTCGAACGGCAACCCGAGGCGGCGGGCCTTCGCCAGGGCGATCGGGCCGAGCTCCTCGCGGCGGGGCGCCTCGTCGCCGAACGCCCCGAAGGCGAACCGTTCCCAAAGCCCGACGGCGGAGAGCTTGATGCGGGCCCCGCGCTCGACGTTTCCCGTCAGGAGGGCGGGAACGGCGGCGCCGCTCCGTGCGACACCGTCGAGGACGGCGGCCACGCCGGGCTTGAGGACGGGCCGCTCGAGGGCGAGCGCGGCCTCGAGCCGGTCGAGGTAGAGCGCGAGCGCCTCGGGGCGCCGGCGGAGGACCGTCTCCTCGGGAACGCCGGCGCCCACGAGGAGGTCGCGGACGATTACCGGGTCGAGCTTCCCCTCGAACGCGAACGTGTCGACGTCGCCGCACGTCCCGAACACCTCGGTCAGCGCCGCGGCGAAGACGGTGCGCGCGGCCCGTCCGCCCGAGAGGAGCGTTCCGTCGATGTCGAACAGCACGAGCCGCGTTCGCGGCGCCCGAACCGCGCTCACCGGGCGTCCCCGGGGCCGAGGCGGGCGGCGACGGAGGCCACGAAGTCGAGGAACACGCGTCTCCAGTACGGCCAGTCGTGCACCCCGGTTTCGAGACGGACCTCGTGTGCGAGGCCGACGGCCGTCGCGAATCGGTCGAAGAAGCGGGCGATCTCGGAAAGCCGGTACTTGTCCTCGGTCCCGCACCGCACGAGAAGAAACGGCGCCCGTCCCGCGAGCGTGGGGTCGTCGAGGAGCATCTGGTAAAGGTCGTTCTTCCGGAGGACGTTCGTGACCGGATCGGTGCCGAAGACGGCCTCGAGGGACGGCCGGACGAAGAACGGCATCGCGGCGACCGCCGGGAACGAGAGCGGCTCGATTGCGGGCGAGAGGCCGCCCGCGGCGGCGAAGAGGCCGGGCTTCGCAAGCGCCCAGCGAAGAGCGCCGTAGCCGCCCATCGAGATCCCGGCGGCGAGGCGGCTCTCGCGCGTGGCGCGCGTGCGGTACGTCCGGTCCACGAACGGCACGAGGTCGTCCGAGAGGAAGGTCGCCATGCGCCGCGACCCGTCCCGCGCGTCGACCCACCACGTCCCGGAGCCGCGGGGACACACGACGAGCATCTCGGGCAGGCGGCCTTCCCGCATCGCCGCGTCGAGCTCGCCCGTGAGGCCCTGCCGGAACAGGACGGCCTCGTCGCCCTGGCCGTCGTGGAGAAAGTAGAGGACCGGGTACCGGCGGAGGGGCTCGGCGTCGTACGACGGCGGCGTCACGACGAGAACGGGAACGGGGCCGGGCATGTTCCGCGTGGGGACGCGCTCCTCGCGCCGCGCCCCGCACGCGGGTGGCGCGGCGAGGAGGGCGAGGGCGACGGGCGCGACGGCGAGTCCGCGTCTCATGTCGGGATTGTAGGAGCCTGTTAACCTTTCGCCATGGCCGGAATCCTCGAGGGGCAGACCGCCGTCGTGACGGGCGGCGGGCGCGGCATCGGCCGCGCGATCGCCCTCGCGTTCGCGCGCGAGGGATCGACGGTCGTTCTCGCCTCCCGCTCCGCGGACGAGGTGGAGCGGACGGGGGCCGAGGTGCGCGGCCTCGGCGGGCGCGCGCTGGCCCTCCCCACGGACGTGACGTCCCGGGCGGCCGTGGAGGCCCTCGTCGCGCGAACGCTCGAGGAGACGGGCCGCATCGACATCGTCGTGAACAACGCGGGCATCTTCGTCTGGCGCGCCTTCGCGAAGCTCGAGGAGGAGGACTGGGACCGCATCCTCGACACGAACCTCAAGGCGAGCTACCTCCTGACGCGCGCGGCGCTCCCCGCGCTCACGGCGTCCGGGCGCGGCCGCGTCGTGAACGTCGCGTCGATCCACGGCTCCGTCGGCGAGGCGAACGTCGTGGCCCACTGCGCCGCCAAGTTCGGCCTCGTCGGGCTGACGAAGGCGCTCGCGGCCGAGCTCCGCGGCGCCGGGATCACCGTGAACGCCGTGAGCCCCGGGGCGACGGACAACAAGAGCCTCGACGTTGATCCGCCTGCCCACGCCGAGCCGCTCCGCGGGAAGCTCCGCGCCGCCGACGTGGCCGCGGCGGCCCTTTTCCTCGTCTCGCCCGCCGCCGCGACGATCACGGGCGCCGTGCTCGACGTCTGGGGCGGGACCTCGGTCGCGATCCGGACGTGAGAAACCGACCTGCGGATCGGCTCTCGCGTCCGTGGAGGCCAATCCAAAAGGCCCGCGCCGTCGAAAGATGAGAGGACGCATGAAACCGGCTCCGGGCATCGCCGACCTCGCGGGCCCGCTCCTCGTCGCGCTCCTCGCGGGCGACGAACGCGGGGCGGACGGCGTCTTCCGCCGCGCCGTCGAGCGGGGCGCGGACCCGGCGCTCCTCGCGCGCGACCTCGTCCAGACCGTTCTCGACGAGGTCGGCCGCCTTTGGGAGAAAGGCGAGATCGGCGTCGCGGAAGAGCACCTCGCGACCGCCCTCGTCTCAAGGACGTTCCTCCTGCACGCCGCGTGCGAGAAGGCGCCCCCGCTCGGGTCCCCTCGCCTCGTCCTGACGTGCCTCGCGGGCGAATTCCACGAGCTCGGCGCGCGCCTCGCTGCGGAGATCGGCCGCCGCGAGGGCTGGCAGGTCGAGCTTCTCGGCGCGAACATGCCGCGCGAGTCGGCCCTGGAGTACATCGCGATGCGCCGGCCGGAGGCGGTCGGCCTTTCGCTTTCGCTGGCGGGGCACGTCGTCGAGGCGGCCGCGATGATCCGCCGGATCCGCACCGTCGCGCCCGGCACGAAGGTCCTCGCGGGCGGCGTCGCGTTCCGGCGCGACCCGTCGCTCGCGGACCTCACGGGCGCGGACGCGTGCATCGCGTGTCCAGTCGCGCTCCGGGACTGGCTCCGCGCGAACCGGCCGCCGCGCCGGACGTTGCGGCCACCCGCGCTGCGCAAACGCGCGCCGGCCCGCGTCCACTGAGCCGGTCCGCGAAGCCGGCGGCGTTCAGTCGACCAGGCCCTTGGCCTTCAGGTCCTTGCGCACGGCCTTCGTGACGTCCTTGACGAGCTCCCGGGCCGAGTCGGGGTTCTTCGTCTGCGTCGAGCCGCCCCAGACGAGCTTGTCCGTGGACAGGTCGTAGATGTTCGTCTCGAGGGTGACGTACGTCTGGGCCTTCGTGTAGCTCGTGTTCGCCGCGACGTAGGGGACGCCCCAGCTGCCGCCCCAGTAGCCGTAGTACACGTCGAACGTCCAGTAGTACTGCGGCATGGCGGCGCCCGCCTCGCGCGTCACGCCGCCGTCCCCGCCGAGCGCCCGAAGGAGTACGACCGCGTCGAAGCCGCCCGCCTTGATCTTCGCGATCGCCTTCTCCTTGTCGCCGGCCTCCAGCTCCGAGAGGATCGTGTAGCCGCGCGTGCACGCGGTCTTCACGACGTTCCTGCAGATCTCGTCCTCGGCGGTGCGGCGGAGCGACGCGTCCTTCGTGGCGACGATCGCGAGGACGTTCTTGAACTTCATCTTGCCGAAATTCGAGTCGGCCCAGCTGTTGACGATCTTCGTGCCGGCCTGGGCGGAGGCGGCGAGAGCGAGCGAGGCGCAGGCGGCGAGGGACGCGAACGTGGCGCGGCGAGTGATCATGGCGCGGAGCTTAGCCGAACGGCGGTGCTACAGTAATTTGAGCGCGTAAGGGCGTCCGTACCTGCCCGTAGCTCAGCTGGATAAGAGCATCGGCCTTCTAAGCCGAGGGTCGGGAGTTCGAATCTCCCCGGGCAGGCCATTGATTCCACTCGCACTTGTCCCGCTTCCGCCTGCTGCCGCAAGAGGCAGCGAGTTCGCGGGGGAGTTCGTTTCTTCCGTCTCCAGCGCGGAGACGATCGAACGCATGGCCTCCTCCGACGGCCGCGCGTAACGGTCGGTCATTCGCGTCGAGGTGTGGCCGAGCGCCCGGGCGATCACATGAGGGCCAACGCCGCGGCTCGCCAGCTGGCTCGCAAACGTGTGGCGGCAGTCGTGGAAGCGAAAGCGCCGAGTGATCCCGGCCAGTGCCTTCGCCGTGTGGAAGTGTCGCCTAGCGGTCACCTCGGCGAGCGGATCGCCGTCGTAGTTCAGAAAGACCCGTTCGGCGCCGACGTTGCGGGCGCGGCACTCGAGGAGAGCCGCCCGACAGGCCGCGGAGAGCGGGACCGTCGCCTCGGCCTTCGTCTTACGCATCGTGAGACGAATCCAGCCGTTCTTCAGGTCCACGCTCGCCCAGGTCAGGGCGAGAAGGTACCCCCTTCCGAAGCCCGGTCTCGAGGGCGACGACGAAGAAGGGCTTCGATTGTTTGAACCGCTCGAAGTAATAGCCGACCGCCTCGCCTTCGGGCCGGCGTCCTGCCCCGTGGAGCGACGTCATCGCTGCACCGCGTTGCTGGCGATCCGCCAGGCGAACGACCTTCGACTCGTTGCGCTGCTCGGCCGCGAAGCGCCGGAACGCGGCTTCGTCGAGCGGGCGGACCGCCTAGCGCGTGACCTCGTCGTCGGCGAGCTCATCCTGGACAGGTTTCGGGCGGCTGGCGTCCGGGTCCTCGACGCGGAAGGCGTCGAGCTCACAGCCGGTGACGCCGACCCGACGCGCAAGCTCATCCGCCAGGTTCTCGGCGCCGTCGCCGAGTTCGACCGCTGCGTCACGGTACTGAAGCTCCGTGCGGCCCGCGAGCGCATCCGCGCCCGCGACGGCCGTTGCGAGGGGCGGAAGGCCTTCGGAGCCAATCCTGCGGAGGAACAGGCCCTCGAGCGCATCCTATCGCTTCGTCGAGGCAACCGCGCGCACGGCCGGACGTCCTTCTCAAAGATCGCGGCGACTCTGAACGCCGAAGGCGTCCCGACGCGAACGGGCAAGAAGTGGGCGCCAGCCGTCGTCTTCGGGATCGTGCGCCGCGTTGCGCCGAAGCTCACCAAGGCGACATAGGCGCATACCGAGAGCCCGAGGACGATCCCCCGAGTATGTGGTCGGGTTCGAGTTCCGTCTGGCTCCCAGCGGCCTGTCGTTCATTTCCGTGCTCACGCCGGGCGGCTTTCTCGAACCCATGTGGCGGCTGAATCCGCGCGCTCACGAAGCCTTTTCGCACATCGGTCTCTGGGCTCCGCTTCTCCTCGGCGCCGTCTGCCTGGCATGCGGGGCCGCAGCCTTCGGCTTTTTCACGGGTCGGCTCTGGGGCTACTGGCTGGGCGTCGCCCTCATCGTCGTTAACTTAGCTGGCGACCTCGTTAATGCGGCCTTCGGCATCGAGGCACGCGCCGTTTACGGCGTTCCCATCGCTGCACTTCTGCTCTGGTATCTCACTTCCCGTAGCGTCAGCAGCTACTTCAGAGGCGCCGCATAACACCTCGTTGCAGCGGACTCGGCGTCAGTCGCTGCGCTCCTTCCTTCTCGCCGCTGAACTCGATATCGTTAGGCCCCGGAGTCGATCGGTGGAAATGAAGCGCTGGTTCGAGTCGCTTCTTTCGGAGCTTCACGTGGAGCTTCTGAAACCTCTCGGTTTCCGAAAAACCGGCCACACTATTTCGCGCGCCATGCAGGGTTATAACGAGCGCTTCAATTTTCAAGGCAGCAGCTGGAACAGCTCGGGCGTCAAGTGGCGCTTCTACCTCAACTGTGGCGTCGAGTTCACCGATCTCCCCCCGCAGCGCCAGTGGTCGTACTTTCCGCATACCCACTGGGCTGGCCGGGCCGGGCAGATTGTCCCTACGGCTCCCTCGGAGTGGGAGTACGGCCCGGCAACGGACCCCACGGCGCTCAAGAAGCAGCTCAACGCCATCGTTCTCGAGGTCAGCCACCAGTTCGCTCTTAGCGCCACCTCTCTCAGGGCCTCGTATCTCGAGAAGCTTGAGCGCCGTAGGCAACATACCGGGGCCTAACAACGCGCTGCAGCGGACTCGCTACGCTCGCCGCTGAGCTTGGTATCGTTAGGTGGCCTATAGAAACCATGGACCAGCCTCACCCTCTGTCCGATAGTACAAAGCGGCCTCCAGTGAATATTCGCCGGCTTCGGCTGCCTCTAGTCGCCCTCGGCATCGCCGTGGCGCTCCATGTAGTTCGCGAAGTCGTACTCGCTTTTTCCCCCATCGCTTTCACCTCGCTAGTCGACGATGCACCGCAAGTGGTGCGGTGGCTTTACTGGAGCCCGCTTGTGCTCGGCGCCCGCGTCGCGCATGCACTCGGCTATCGTTTCGACCACGTGGCCTACAGTTCTCCCTGGCAGTTCGACGTCATCGTGGAGGCCGTTTCAATTGCGGTCACCGCGGGCGCGGTGTGGCTCGTCCTGCGGCTCTCGACGCTCCTGCGCGCAATCACTAATCGCAAGCTGAGGGCCACCTAACACCTCATTGCAGCGGACTCATCGTCAGTCGCTCGCGCTCCTTCCTCTTCGCCGCTGAACTCGATATCGTTAGGCTGCGTAAGGGGTCCACGTGAGCTCTGACCTTCAAGAGCGGCAGGCGCCCATTGACCGCGCCATCGCGGACGCCATGGTCCAAAGTGTTCCCGAAGAGTGGAACCGCATCGTGCTGGAACTCACTCGGCCCCACAAAGAAACTCACGTCGGGGACCTTACTCACGCGCTTTCCAGCCCGGAGGGCTTTCCTCCTGTCATGCCGGTCGAGGAACTCTTTTCGGCCACCTATCGTCTTGACGAGCTGTTTCAGAGTCACGGCGCAGTCTTCACGCGCGCCGTTTACGAAGTAACGCTGAAACCGGAGTCATGGTCATGGCACGCATCGTTCGAGTACCAGCCCCATACTGGCAATCTGCCGGCTTCCTCAGGCGGCATAAATAGCGCAGCCTAACAACGCGCTGCAGCGGACTCGCTTCGCTCGCCGCTATCCAGATCTCCGGCCCGAACTCAAGTCCGCCGACCTAATTCGACCCTATGGAATGAGACTCAGTATCTGGAAGCCGCTGCTATAATTAAGAGGCAAAGAAGTGGATTTCTCAGAGAGCGTGTCCTTGGTCAGGTGGACTCCGAACGACTCACCGACGGCTTAAGGGGGGTAGCCATGCCACAGCCCCAGACCTTCGACCTCGCTTCGCGCCTCCAAGCGGAGAGGGCTAGGGCTTCGAAGCGCCAAGGGGAGGCATTTCAGCAGAAGGTGAATTATCTTGTGCCTCTCGTAGTAGGGATGCTGGGAAGGGCGGTTCCACCCCCCGGTGGCGATGCAGCGTTGCAGGCGGCGTTTGCACCGCCGCAGCCAGATCCCATGGATAGTTTTGTGCCATTCATAAGACGGGAGATGCAGCAGTGGGGGTACGCCGATACAAACGCGCCCGATATCGCGCAGCGGGTTCTGTCGGGGGGCGTATCCGGAGCCGCGATTGCGCTCGCTTTCTGTTGTTTGATCGCGCGGGCAACCGCGGCTATAGCGACGGGCGTCAGCCGTGAGCCGCTTTCCAGCCTGTGGACCATGTTGGTTGTTGCATCTACCCCGGACCTTATGTTAATCGATCCGGCGCTCACTGAAATTAACCAGTCGCCGGGCGTCTGCATCACCTTGGACCAATTGAATCTCCTTGCGATGCTCAGCGGCCTGCCGCTCTGGCCGAGCGTGGCAACTGGGGCAGCCGTCGCCTATGCGGGACGGATTTTGACGTTGACGTCGAAACCAACACCTTCGCCAATAAGTTCCACTGCTCTTCATCTCATGGCGAGGCGTTATTGACGACGCCGCTCACATCAGCTTCCTCATGATCCGGAGTGCGCCCCAAGCCCTTGCTGAGGCCGAAACTTGCGCCGCGGCTTCGTCCGATCTGGCGTGGCGCCGTCACAACGCGCTGTAGCGGACTCGGCGTCAGTCGCTGTGCTCCTTCCTTCTCGCCGAAAAGTCACTCCCCTTCGTCCGGCGAGCCGTCGGCGGCCAGATCCCCTGATGTATCGAAATCAACGACGTGCGCCTCGAGCGCCGACGCCTGCAACGCCTTCCGGCGGAGCTCCCGATCGAGCGCGGCGTCCGTGGACGCTTTCGGGGGCTCGGGCTGGTCGTATGGAAGTACGTTGATGACGAACTCCGTTTCTGACTGAACCTTTAGGTTCTTCACGACTGGACCCTCCAAACGGTCGAGGATTTCTCTGAACGCCGCATCCCCGTTCCGGGCCTCGGGGTCACACGCCTTCCTGAATGCGGCGATCGCCAGGTGGTCGGCGCCGCACAGGGCCGGACCGCGGGCGGCCACGAAAAGCGAGATGACTTCTTCGGCGCTATTCCCCCGACACCCGACAAGCTGGCGGATCGCATCCGTCGGGCGGCGGAAGTGCTTCGGGAGGCCGGACGGGTTCCCGGACTGGCCCGGCTTGAAGCGATGCTCCGGCGGCGGGAGCGCTGCACTCATTCGAAGCCCCCCGAGTTGTCGGGCTCGTCTTCGGTTTCGGAATGGGAGTTCGCAGAAGAGTTCGTTTCTTCCGCAATGGCCGGTTCTTGACCCTCGTTGACGGTCGTGGCTAGGCCGGAACCCTCCGCCGAATTAGTGTCAACGACGGGGGTCGAACCCTCGCCCCAACTTCTAAGCCGAGGGTCCCCGAGTTCGAATCTCGCCGGGCAGGCCACTTCATAACCGATTGATGCTCGCCGTATTGTCAGGTGGCGGGCATCTCGAATTCGAACTGGAGGGATACCCCAAAGGAATTCGCAGCCAGGCGGCGGGCGATCCCTAACGCTGCTTTGCGTCGAGGGACCATCGGCCACTCCCTGTGATGGCGAGGAAGACGAGCGAGCAGAGCATCGCGAAGTCCGTCCTCGCGTCGCTTACGAGGAACCACAACCCCTGTTCGGGACGGGAGAGTTCCGGCAGCTTCGTCGTCGCGATTGCCGTCGCGATGATGGCGAGCAGCGGAATCGCTGCGGCGCGCGTCCACAGTCCGACGAGGACGAGAAGTCCGCAGACGATCTCGAAGGCTCCGACGACGTGCGCCGTCAGTGCCGGCTCCGGGAAGCCGATGCGGGTGAAGCGGAGGACGCCCATTTTCGGATCGGTGAACTTGAGGATTCCCTGCGTGAAGAAGATGAGCCCCACCGCGAGGCGGATCAGGACGATGGCCTTTTCGGATCGGTCGAAAGAAGTTTTCATGACTTTGGCCCCAACGTCAGAAGGTATGCGACGTATGCCTGACTGCAGTTGCACCCGTGAAACGCCCTTCCCGCAGAGAACAGGAGGTGGTGGTGCTCCTCGAGGTCGAGGACGGCCCCCACGTTGAAGCGGACTTCGGCGCTTCCCCCGACGGTCTGGGAGGACTGGTAGAAGATCTCGGCCCCGGGCGCGAAGGCCGGAGTGAGCTGCAGCTGGGCCTGCCAGCCAGCGAACCACCAGTTCTGATTTCCCTCGCCCGGGTTGATCCAGTAGCCGCCGCCACCGTAGGTCATCACCTTTCCGAAGGTCTTCTGGAGCCAGAGCGGCAGGAAGGCGCGCACGCTCCCGTCTCCCAGACCGCGACTGGCGTCCCCGGAAGGGAGCTCGACGAGCGGGAAGGTCCCGATCTGAGGGCGTGAGTCCGTCTCCTGGACGAACCTGTACTTCATTCCGAGTTCGACGTCGCCGGGTCCGTAGGCGCTTTCCCCCCCAAGAGGTCGCGAGTAGGAGAGCGGAGCGATGACGTGAAGTTGAAGATTCGGGGCGGCGCCGAAATTGACCTCGATGTGCGGAGCATCTCCCGTCGTGCCCATTCCCTCACGATTCCAAGTCCCGACCAGATACGCCTCCCAGTGCCGGAAGTCGACCGGCTGCGGATCGTCGGTGGAGTAGGGCGGGCCAGCAAATGCTGGAGCCGTGAGTATCAGAAAGCCGCTGATGACGGCGAACCGCAGCGTCGAGAGGTGGCGACTGTCGAGCTGCCCTTGCCTCCGGCCCTGCGTGTCGACCGCCATTATCGGAATGTATTATAGTTAGTAGAATCAACTCCGGAAAGTGTCTGAGCCGTGCTTCATGGTCGTGACTTCCGCTGCGGTTGTCCGATAGGATGAAACGGGCGATGAGGCCTGATGCGGCCGATCCGCTCGACCGGGAGATTCTGATCGCGCTGTGGAAGATCCACATCCTTCACCATGCTGCTGCGGGACCGGTCTACGGGCTTTGGCTGTTACATGAGCTCGCGGAACACGGATACCGCCTGAACCCCGGCACGCTCTACCCCGTCATCTCCCGCATGGAACGTAACGGATGGCTGAAGTCGGAACGGGCTGGTGCGGCGAACCCGAAGGGCCGACGCATTCTCCGGATCACGCCCGCTGGCCGCGTCGTGCTGAAGCGCCTGAGGCACTTCGTCGGCAACCTTTACGACGAAGTGGCCGAGGGATCGGGGGGGCCCCGGAAACGAGACTGATGACCGACGAGGAGAGTTCAAGTCGGGTCCGCCTTGGCAGGCCATTGATTTCAGCAGCTGGCGCGACCTCGGGCACCTTCGGGACACGAGAGAGGCTCACGGAGTTCATCGACGCCGACCATTCGGATCAGAATGGCGACGTATGCGTGACCCCTACCGTCCGCTGGCGCCGCGATACGACCGCGAGACTGCCGATCCGGGCACCCGGAAGCTCTACCGGGACTTCCGGCTGGCCCTGACGAGAACGGCCGCCGCGCATCGCATGCGCCCGCGCGTCTTCGTCGACCTGGCCTGCGGCACCGGAAACACCGCGATCCCTTGGGCCGGCGCGCGCGGGCGAACGATCGTCGGCGTCGACGTCTCGGAAGCGATGCTCCGCGTCGCGCGAGGAAAGTCGCGCCGCGTTCGGTGGGTGAGGCAGGACCTGACCCGCCTCTCCCTGGACGTGGCCGCCGACGTCGCGACGTGTCACTTCGACGCGCTGAACCACGTCCTCGACGCGAAGGACCTGCAGCGGGTCTTCACGAACACGGCGCGGATCCTGCGCCCGGGCGGCCTGTTCCTGTTCGACCTCGCCACGCGGTTCCATCTCGAGTGGCTGAGCACGAGCGAGAAGCTGTTCCGGGTCGGCCCCGACGTCTTCATGGCCACCAACGCGTTTGACCGAAGGACCGGCATCGCGACGTTCCAGCAGCTCTGGTTCGTGAAGCAGCGGAACCTGTACCGGAGGGTCCTCGTGACCGTGAACGAACGCTCGTTCGAGGACGCGGAACTTCGACGGATGCTTCGCGCCGCGGGGCTTCACCTCGAGGAGATCAGCGTGATGCGGCGGCTGAAGGGACGGCCGATCCGCAAGCTCTACGTTGCGGTCAAGCGCGGCGCGGGAACGCCACGGGCCGGCTGGCCACCCGAATCCGGGGCAGCTTGACGTATCGAGAATTCTTGATATATTCGACCTCGTGACGAAGCCCGAACGAAAGCCAACGGTGAAAACGAGGATCCACCCGGCGCGGATGGCCCTGGCGTGCCACGCGCTCTCCGACGAAACCCGGATCGCGATCCTCGAGCGGCTCCGGAACGGGGAGCAGTGTGTCTGCAAGCTCATGGACCTCCTCGGGGCCGGTCAGTCGCGCCTCTCGTTCCACTTGAAGGCCCTCAAGGACGCTGGCCTCGTCCGCGACCGCCGGGACGGGCGCTGGATTCACTACTCCCTCAACGTCGAGACGTTCGACGCCGTCGAGGCGTTTGTGGCGTCCTTCGGGGGCGGCAAGAACGGCCCGAGGGATGTCTCGTGCTGCAAGAAGTGATTCGCGATGTCCGACATATCAAGTGCTCTTGATTGACTTGAAGGAAACGAGAAGTTGACAGATTCCCTCGCACTTCCGAGCCTCCCTCCCGGTCGTCCGGACGGGGCGTCCGCCAGCGTCGGATCCCCTCCGGTGCGGCCTCTGCGTCTCCTGATGCAGGGCCTCGGCTTCCTCGCCCTCTGGTACGGCCTCTATCGGGTGATCGGACAGGCGGCGGGATCCCTGACCTACGGTCTGATGGGGCTTTCCCGGGGGACATCGCTCGCGTTGGCGGTGGAGTTCTTCCTCTACGAGGTTCCGAAGGTCCTCCTGCTCCTCGTGCTGGTGGTCTTCGTCGTCGGCGTCGCCCGGTCGTTCTTCACGCCGGAGAGGACGCGCCGCTTCCTCGCAGGAAAGCGGGAGTCCGTCGGGAACGTATTCGCGTCCCTCCTTGGCGTCGTGACCCCGTTCTGCTCCTGCTCCGCCGTGCCGATGTTCATCGGCTTCGTGACCGCCGGAGTTCCCCTCGGGGTGACGTTCTCCTTCCTTGTTTCGGCCCCGATGGTCAACGAAGTCGCGCTCGCACTCCTCTTCGGACTCTTCGGGTGGAAGGTGGCGGCCCTGTACGCCGGAACGGGCCTACTCGTCGCCCTGATCTCGGGCTGGGTCATCGGGCGCCTGAAGCTGGAGAAGTGGGTCGAGCCGTGGGTCTACGCCATTCCGGATGGACCTGCCGGAGGAGAGGCGTCCACGCCGAACTGGTCGGAGCGGATCGAGGCCGGGAAGTCAGCCGTCAGGGAGATCGTCGGGAAGGTGTGGCCCTACGTCATGGCGGGGATCGCAGTGGGAGCGGGAATTCACGGCTGGGTGCCGGAGAACTTCATGGCCTCTCTGATGGGAAAACAGGCGTGGTGGTCGGTGCCTCTCGCCGTCCTGATCGGCATTCCCATGTACTCCAACGCAGCCGGGATCATTCCGATTGTGCAGGCCCTGCTCGGGAAGGGGGCCGCGCTCGGGACCGTCCTCGCCTTCATGATGTCGGTGATCGGCCTGTCCCTCCCCGAAATGGTGATCCTCAGGAAGGTCCTGTCGATCCGCCTGATCGCGGTGTTCGCCGGGGTCGTCGGCCTCGGCATTCTGGTCGTGGGCTACGTGTTCAATCTCGTGCTCTAAGGGGGAAGTCGTGAAGCAGGTCAAGGTTTACGGTCCTGGCTGCCAGAAGTGTCATGTCGCCGAAGAGCGTGTCAAGAAGGTCGTGGCCGCGGACGGAATCCCCGTGACCATCGAGAAGGTCACCGATTACGCCGCCATGGCCGCCGCCGGTGTCCTCGCCACGCCCGCCGTTTCCGTGGACGGCGTCGTGAAGCTCGCGGGACGAGTCCCAACGGAGGACGAGATCCGATCGTGGCTGGTGGAATAGCCGGAAACGAGGAATGAGCGAATCTACCGCCAAGAGGCTGAGCGTTTTCGAGCGCTACCTGACCCTGTGGGTGGGCCTCTGCATGGTCTTCGGGGTCGCTCTCGGGAAGCTCCTGCCGGGGCTGACAGACGCCCTGAGGAAGACGGAGTTCGGCGAGGGCAGCCACATCAACGTCCCCATCGCCATCCTGATCTGGCTGATGATCTACCCGATGATGCTGAGGATCGACTTCACGTCGATCCTCAGTGTCGGGAAGCGGCCCAGGGGGCTGGCGGTGACCCTTTTCGTGAACTGGCTCGTGAAGCCGTTCTCGATGGCCTTCCTCGGCTGGCTGTTCTTCAAGCACCTTTTCCTTCCTTGGATCGGGCCGGAGCTGGCGAACCAGTACGTTGCGGGAGTGATCATCCTCGCGGCTGCTCCGTGTACCGCGATGGTCTTCGTCTGGTCGTACCTGACGGACGGCGACCCGGCCTACACGCTCGTTCAGGTTTCCGTGAACGACCTGATCATGCTCGTGCTGTTCGCTCCCATCGTGACGTTCCTCGTATCGGGGGCCAGCAACCTCACCGTGCCGTTCAAGGTCCTCGTGTGGAGCGTGATCCTGTTCATCGTCATCCCGCTCTCGCTTGGAAGCGTGTCGAGGGCGGTCCTGATCCGGGCGAAGGGGAAGGACTGGTTTGAGTCGAAGTGGCTCCCGTTCTTCCATCCGCTCACCGTTGTTGCCCTACTGGTGACGCTCGTCCTCATCTTCGCCTTCCAGGCCGATAACCTTCTCGAAAAGCCGCTCCACGTCGTTCTGATCGCCATCCCGATCCTGATTCAGGTCTACTTCAACTCGGGCCTTACCTACGGCCTGATGAAGCTGGCGAAGGTCCGACATTCCGTGGCCGCTCCGGGTGCCCTCATCGGCGCGAGTAACTTCTTCGAACTGGCCGTAGCGACGGCCATCGCCCTGTACGGCCCCGGTTCCGGGGCTGCCCTTGCGACCGTGGTCGGCGTTCTCGTCGAAGTCCCGGTGATGCTCACGGTCTGCTCGTTCTGCAACCGGACACGGGACTGGTTCCCGGAGTCAGCAGAGACATCGAAATGAAGGAGCCGTGATGATCTCGAAGCCGAAGGTCCTCTTCATCTGCACGGGAAACTCCTGCCGCAGCCAGATGGCCGAAGGGTTCCTCCGCCACGTCGCGGGCGACACTTTCGAAGCCCTCAGCGCGGGTACGGACCCCGTGGGAATCAAACCGAACGCGGTCCGCGTCATGGCGGAAAAGGGCATCGACATTTCGCGTCAGGAGTCGAAAGGGATGAAGCCCTTTCTCGGACATCACTTCCCCTACGTCATTACCGTCTGCGACCGGGCCAACGAGCGATGCCCGATCTTCCCCGGCACGATGCAGCGTCTTCACTGGACCTTCGAGGACCCGGCTCACGCGACGGGAACGGAGGAGCAGAAGCTGGCGGTCTTCCGCCGGGTCCGCGACGAGATCGAGGCGCACGTCAGGAGATTCGTCGATGAGGTTGGGACCGGAAAGCACCTGACCGGCCTCATCGAGCGACCCAAGACCGTGCCCACCGTCTAGGCCGCGGCGGGGAGACGTGCGTCGCTCCCCGCGACAGCCGAAACGTGGTCGGAGTGCGCAGGGGAATTTGTCTCTTGAGTCCCGAACCCGCGTTAACGCAGCGGCGAAGGCGTATAAGGGCCTGAGGATGTGGCTGGGCACGGCCCCTGGCGAGATGGCCGCGGTTTTCGGATCGCTGGAGCGGTCTCCCGACCCCGTCTTCGTGACGGACCGCCACAACCGGATCGTCTTCTTCAACAGGAGCGCGGAGCGGATCCTCGGATATCCGGCAGCGGACGTCGTCGGGCAGCCGTGTGCCGCACGCCTCGAGGGTTGCGACGCGTACGGGAACCGCTACTGTTCCGACGCATGCCCCGTCACGGGAATGGCGGCCCGGGGCGAGACCGTAAACCAGTTCGGGCTGAGGCTCAGGCACCGCGACGGCGACGTCGTGACCGTGGACGTCACGATCCTGAACCTCGGGGGGCGCACGCCGGGCGACTACTACCTCGCCCACATTCTCCGGACGGAGCGGATTCACCTGCCCGTCTTCCATGCGGAGCCGGACCGGGTGGAAGCGCCGACCCCTTTCGTCAGCGCACGGGAGTCGCCGGACGCCCGCGCGCGAAGGCTCTCCGCGCGGGAGGTCGAGGTCCTCGGAATGCTGGCGGCCGGCCGCTCGACGCCTGAGATTGCCGCCTCGCTCCACATCTCGACTCTCACGGCGCGCAACCACATTCAGAACATCCTCGACAAGCTCGAAGTCCACTCGAAGAGCGAGGCCGTAGCCTTCGCCTTCCAGAAGCGGCTCAAGCTCGTCTGAGGCCGCGGTCCCCGCGGGCCGCCGCGCCGGAACTCCTTCACCAGGCGGATTGGTGAGTTTGCGGGATGGTCCCGCCGCCGCGCCGCGAGCACCGTGGTCGGCGACAAGGAGCGAAGCATGAGCCGGTCCAACACCGTTTCCGGGAATCGGATTCCGTTTCTGTCCGTCATCCTCGCGGTGGTTTTTTTCGGCGCTCTCGCTCTGAGCCCGTCGGCCGCGCGCGCCGTCCCGAGCTTCGCGCGCCAGACGGGGCTCGCATGCAACGGTTGTCACACGACGCCTCCCGAGCTCAACGCCGCCGGCCGCCGCTTCAAGCTGCTCGGCTACACCGACCGGCAGCAGGACACGCCCGCCGTGAGCAACGACCCGGGGACGCGACACGCAGGTCTGGACATCCTCAAGGCTCTTCCTCTCTCCGCATGGTTCGAGACCTCGTTTACCTCGACGTCCAAGACGATCGACGGGACCCAGAACGGGAGCTTCCAGTTTCCTCAGGACATCTCGCTCTTTCTCGCCGGGGCCTGGTCGACTCACGTCGGCAGCTTCCTGCAGATCACCTACGACCCACAGGCCGATCACTTCAGCATGGACAACACGGACATCCGGATCACCGACAAAGGCACGTTCGGGGGCAAGGAACTCGTCTATGGCCTGACGCTCAACAACAACCCGACGGTCGAGGACCTCTGGCATACGACTCCGGCGTGGGGATTTCCCTTCGTCGTCAGCCCTTCCGCGCCCTCTCCGGCCGCCGCCCCGTTCATCCAGGGCGCCCTCGCACAGGACGTCGCCGGCGTTGGCGGCTATGCGATGTGGAACGATCACCTCTACGCCGCCGCGGCGATTTACCGTTCCAACCACGTTGGCGGTAGCCAGCCCAACCCGGGCACCGGGTACGCCTTCAACATCCAGGGCGTCGCTCCCTACTGGCGGGTCGCCTGGCAGCAGCCGATCGGGGACAGCAACTTCCTCGAGGTCGGGACTTACGGAATGCAGGTGAGCTCGACACCGAACGGCGTCAGCGGCCTGAGGGACGTCTTCACGGACTGGGCGGTGGATCTGCAGTACGACCAGACGCTGTTCGTCCGGGACGTCCTCTCGTTCCGTGGCACGTACGTCCGGGAGAACTCCACGCTGAACGCGACGTTCGACCAGGGTGGGGCCGCCCAGGCCGGCCACGATCTCACGATGTTCAACGCAAACGTCGAGTATCACTTCGGCAACATCTGCTCCGCGGCGGTGGGCTACGCGAACGTGACCGGCGCCGCCGACGCCCTGCTGTACGCGCCGGCCGACCTGACCGGCAGCGCGAACGGCAGTCCGGACAGCACCGCGTACCTCTTCAATCTCTCCTGGTGGCCCATACAGAACCTGCAGTTCGCTGCGCAGTACACGGCCTACACGCGCTTCAACGGCGCGTCGACGAATTACGACGGCTCCGGCCGGAACGCGAGCGACAACAACACGACCTACCTGCTCGCGCGCTTCGTCTTCTGAATCCTTTCAAAGGAGGAATGACATGAACCGACCCCTCGTCCTCGTCCTCGCGCTCGCCGCCGGCGCCGCGCCGCCGCTCGCGGCGGGCGATCTCCACGGCAAGGTGACGTGCAAAGGCGTGCGCAACAGCGCCGACGCCGTCGTGTACGTCGCCGCGATTCCCGGGAAAACCTTCCCCGCCCCGAAGGAGCATGCCCGGATCAACCAGCAGAACCTCCTGTTCTCCCCGCACGTCCTCCCGGTCCTCGTCGGCACCACTGTTGACTTTCTCAACTCGGACGCGGTCCTGCACAACGTCTACTCGCCGGACGACTGCGCAGGGAAGTTCAACCTCGGCACGTGGCCGAAGGGCGAGATCCGGTCCTACACGTTCACGAAGGAGTGCGTGTCCGCGACCCTCCTGTGCAAGGTTCACCCCGAGATGGAGGGGTTCGTCGTCGCGGTGCCGACGCCTTACTTCGCGGTCACGAAGGCGGACGGCTCCTTCAAGATCGCCGACGTCCCGGACGGCGCGTACACCGTGAAGGTGTGGCACCCGAAGCTGAAGGCCACGCAGAAGGCCGTGACCGTCGCGGGTGCCACAGCCGCCGACTTCGAGATCGCCAAGTAGCGCCGATGGCCGACGTCAGCCGCGACTGGCTCGAACGGAACTTTCCCTGCAAGGCGGCATGTCCGGTCCACACGGAGGCCGGCAAGTACGTCACGCTCATCGCGCAGGAAAAGTACCGCGAGGCCTACGCCGTGGCGCGCCGGCCGAACCCGCTCGCCTCCATCTGCGGGCGGATCTGCGCGGCTCCCTGCGAGACGGTCTGCCGGCGCGGCGAGCTGGACGCTCCGATCGCGATCCGGGCGCTGAAACGCTTCGTCACGGAGCGCTTCGGGGTCGAGAGCATGATGGACTTCTCGGTCCTCACGGCGATTTACGGCCACCGCGCGGACCGGTACCCGGAGAAGGTCGCCGTCGTCGGCTCGGGCCCGGCCGGGCTCGCGTGCGCGCACGACCTCGCGCTCATGGGCTATTCCGTCACGATCTTCGAGGCGGCGCCCGTCGCGGGCGGGATGCTGCGCCTCGGCGTCCCGGAGTACCGTCTCCCGCGCGCCCTCATCCAGCTCGAGGTCAACGCGATCCTCTCGCTCGGCGTGGAGCTGAAGACGGGCGTGCGCCTCGGCAAGGATTTCACGCTCGCCGACCTGAAGGCCCAGGGTTTCTCGGCGATCTTCCTCGGGGTCGGCGCGATGCAGAGCCGCTCCCTCTCGATTCCCGGGATGGAGCTGGACGGCGTTCTGAAGGGGATCGACTACCTCCTGAACGTGAACCTCGGCTACAAGGTCGAGATGGGGGCGCGCGTCGTCGTGATCGGCGGCGGCAACGTGGCGCTCGACGTCGCGCGGACCGCGGCGCGCGGCGGCATCGACGAGAACCTCGAGCGGAACCTGTCGGTCGTCCAGGCGCTGGACGTCGCGCGCAGCGCCGTCCGATTCGGCGCGCGCGAGGTCGTCGTCTGCTGTCTCGAGTCGGAGACCGAGATGCCGGCCTCGAAGGAGGAAGTGGACGAGGCCCTCCGCGAGGGCATCCGCTTCCGCTACCGGCTCGGGCCGAAGCGCCTCGTCGGGAAGGACGGCGTCGTGACGGGCGTCGAGTTCCTCGATGTCGCGCGCGTCTTCGACGAGACGGGACGGTTCTCGCCGCTCTTCGTCGAGGGCTCGGAGGCGGTCCTCCCGACCGACACCGTCCTCGTCGCGATCGGGCAGACGGGGGAGTTCTCCTTCCTCCGGCCCGAGGACGGCGTCGAGACTCGCGGCGGCCGGATCACGATCGACGCCGAGACGCTGGCGACCAGCGCTCCCGGCGTTTACGCGGGTGGGGACGCGGCGTTCGGGCCGCGCATCGCGATCAACGCCGTCGCGGACGGCAAGCGCGCCGCACTTTCGATCGACGCGTTCTTCCGGGGCCGGCCGCGCCCGTCGCCCGAGGTCACGGTGGAGATCGACGTCGAGGAGCGCTACGAGAGGGACCTCGACTTCGAGGGCATCCCGCGCCAGGCGCCGCCGACGCGTCCGATCTCGCGCCGCATCGGCATCGCCGAGGTCGAGGAGTGCTTCCCCGAGCGCGAAGCGCGGCTCGAGGGGACGCGCTGCCTCCACTGCTGGACGAACACGATCTTCGAGCAGAGCGCCGAGGAGGGCACCGAATGCATTCTCTGCGGCGGCTGCCAGGACATCTGCCCGGAAGACTGCATCGAGATCGTCGTCTCGGAGCGCGTGACGCGCCTCCCGGCCGCGGCGCGCGAGCTTGCCCCGATTCTGGTCGGAGGGCGCGCCCGGCGGATCGGTCTTCATCAAGGACGAGGAAACGTGCATCCGCTGCGGCCTCTGCGCGGCGCGGTGCCCCGTCGGCACGATCACGATGCAGAGCTTCCAGACGCCGGAGGGCGCCCATGTCTGACGATCCCGAACGGAACGAGAGACCCGATCCGGCGGGGACGAGCCGGCGCGACTTCCTGATGCAGGTCGGGACAGGGGCGTGCGCCGTCGCGGGCGCGGGCTCGCTCGTCGTCACGCTCGACTACCTGAAGCCGAAGGTCCTCTTCGAGCCTCCGACCGTCTTCCGGGCAGGCAGCGCGCTCGACTACCCGGAGGGGACGGTCCGCTTCAACCGCGAGCAGAAGGCGTATGTCATCGGCGGCGGCGGCGGCGTGTTCGCGCTGTCGGCGGTCTGCACGCACCTCGGGTGCATCACGCGCTACCTCTCCGACGAGAAGGTGATCGCGTGCCCCTGCCACGGCAGCCGCTTCGACCTCGAGGGCAACGTCGTCCACGGGCCCGCGCCGCGGCCGCTCCCGTGGCTCGAGGTCACGGCGGACGCCGCCGGCAACCTCGTCGTGGACTCGAGCATCGTCGTTCCCCACGGAAAGGTGACCCGGGCATGAGCGCGGCCCGGCCTACCCTCGCGGACTGGGTGCGCGACACGGCGGTGTGGCGGTCGGTCGTAAGGCACGGGACTGCAGACACGAACCGCAACCGCTCGCTCGTCATCTTCGAGAACCTCTTCCTGCACGTACACCCGGTCAAGGTCCGCGAGAAGACGCTCCGGTTCTCGCACACGTACTGGCTCGGCGGCGTCACGCTCGTGAGCTCGCTCGTGCTGATCGCGACGGGGATCCTCCTGATGTTCTATTACCACCCGTCGGTCCCGCAGGCCTACCGCGACATGAAAGAGCTGAACTACGTCGTCGACAACGGCCTGTTCCTGCGGAACCTACACCGCTGGGCGGCCCACCTCATGGTGTTCGCGGCGTTCCTCCACATGCTCCGGGTCTTCTACCACCGCGCCTACCGCCCGCCCCGCCAGTTCAACTGGGTCGTGGGCGTCGTGCTCCTCATCGTGACGCTCGGGCTCTCGTACACGGGCTACCTCCTGCCCTGGGACCAGCTCGCGTTCTGGGGCGTGTCGGTCGGCACGAACATGGCGAAGGAAGCCCCGCTCGTCGGCGAGAAGATCCGGTTCCTCCTCCTCGGCGGGAACGTCGTCTCCGAGAACGCGCTCCTGCGCTTCTACGTCCTCCACTGCGTCGTCCTCCCGGTGGCGCTCCTTCTCTTCCTGTCCGTCCACATCTGGCGCATCCGCAAGGACGGCGGCGTCCAGGGACCGCCCACGGACCCGGACGACTCGCGCCGCGAGGAGGCCGCATGAGCGCCGGTCCCGAACTCCACGTCGTCGAATCGACCGACCCCGTGGCGGTTCCCCGGCGCGTGGCCCTCGTGCGGCCCGACACGAGGCCCGCCGTCCGCCGCGTCGAGGAACGGATGGTGATGACGTTCCCGAACCTGATTCTCCGCGAGGTCATCCTCTTCCAGGTCGTCGTGATCGCGCTCTCGCTCGCGGCGTTCGTCTTCGACGCGCCGCTCGAGGGGATCGCGAACCCGATCGAGACGCCGAATCCTGCGAAGGCCCCGTGGTACTTCCTCGGCCTGCAGGAGCTGCTCCACTACTTCCCGCCGATCGTCGCGGGCGTCCTCCTGCCGGGGCTCGTCGTCCTCTGCCTCGTCGTGATCCCCTACGCGCGGATCAACCTCACGGCCGGGCCGCTCTGGGCCGCGAAGGACAAGCGCATGGCGCCGGCGCTCGCCGCGGTCACGGCCGTCCTCTTCGTCCTCTTCGCCGCCTTCCGCTGCTGGCCGATCGCCGTCCCGACGCTCCTGACCGCCGCGGCGATGTTCGCGGCGCGCGGCGGCGAGAGCGGCGGGCGCGTCCGGCGCACGCTCGCCCGCGTGACGCTGCCCGAGTGGATCATGACGTGGTTCGTCGTCATCGCGACTCTTCTGACGGTCATCGGCACGTTTTTCCGCGGCCCCGGCTGGTCGTTCGTCTGGCCGTGGTCCGGAGCGATCTGAGGGACGCCGCCGTGTCGTTACGCCGCGTCTTCGCCGTCTCGAGCGTCGTCTTCCTCGTCGTCCTGGCGATCTCGCCCGCCAAGAACGCGTTCCGCTCCTACCGCGCCCTCCAGCGGCAGTACAAGAAGCTCGGTGCCTCGCGCGCCCGCAGCCTGAAGGCCGCGCAGGCTTACGAAGCGCGGCCGGTCGCGATCCAGCAGATCTGGCTGCGCGATTTCGAGAACCGCGTCGACCGCTGCACGACGTGCCACCTCGGGGTCGCCGACCCGCTCATGGCCGGCGCGCCGCGGCCGTTCGCGCTGCACCCCGGCACGCCTCACACGCCGGGAGGCTTCGACCGCTTCGGCTGCACGTCCTGCCACGGGGGACAGGGCCTCGCGACCACGCAGGCGGACGCCCACGGGTCGACGGCGGAGACCGGGCCGCCGATGACGCCTCCGGTGTTCATCGAGGCGAACTGCGGCCGCTGCCACCTGTCCGAAAAGGTCGCGAGCGCGCCGGTCCTCTCGCGCGGGCGGGCCCTGATCGCGCGCGCGGGCTGCTACGCCTGCCACGCCGTGCGAGGGCAGGAGGCGTTCCGGTCGGAGGCCCCGCCGCTCACGACGCTCCCGCTCAAGACGGGCGGCGAGTGGGTGAAGCGCTGGCTGAAGGACCCGAAGTCGATCGACCCGAACGCGTCGATGCCCAACTTCCACCTCACGGACGAGGCGATCGAGGAGCTCTCGAACTTCCTCTTCGCGGCCGAGGTGCCGAAGGATCTCGCGCGCCGCATCGACGCCGCCTCGGCCGAGCCTCCCGGCAGCGCCGCGAACGGAAAGAAGCTCGTGTCGGAGTCGCGCTGCATCACGTGTCACACGGTCGAAGGGAAGGGGAGGGGCTCGGCGCCCGAGCTCTCGAAGATCGCCTCGACGGCGTCGCGCGGTTGGCTCCTCGCATTCCTGCGCGAGCCCCAGGCGTTCAACCCGCGCACCGCGATGCCGCGCTATCACTTCAGCGAGACCGAGTCGCGCGACGTCGTCGCGTTCTTCGAGGACGAATACCGAGATTTCGACGCTCCGAAGGAGATTCTCGAGCCGCTGCGCGTGAACCAGACCCTGGCCGAGAACGGCAAGAAGCTCTTCCGCGCCTTCGGCTGCTTCTCCTGTCACGACCCGGCCGGGCCGGGCTCGGAGAAGTTCGGGCCGGAGCTGGACGGGATCGGCGACAAGCGGGCCTCCTCGCTCGACTTCGGGCGCCGGACCGACCTTGCCCGGACGCTCCCCGTGTGGCTCGCGGCGAAGCTCGAGTCGCCGCGCTCGTTCGCCGACGGTCTCAAGATGCCGTCCTACGGATTCAACGCCGACGACACCCGCGCCGTCACGACCGCCCTCCTCGCCCTCGGCGCGCAGGCCGTGCCGGACCGCTACCGGTACGCGCCGCCGCAGAAGCCGGCGCTCCTGCCCGGCGGGCCCGTCGGCGGCCTCATCCGGAACTACCGCTGTCTCTCCTGCCACCTGATCGGCGACAAGGGCACGGACGTCTCGACAGCGCCGCTCACGTTCGAAGGCAGCAAGGTGAAGCGCGACTGGCTCGTCGACTACCTCATGCTGTCGTACACGATCCGTCCGATCCTCGAGGAGCGAATGCCCGTCCTGAGGATGCCGAAGGAGGACGCGACGCAGCTCGCCGACGCGCTCGAGAACTTCTACGTCGACCCGTCGATCCCCGAGGACCCGTTCGCAGGCCGCCCCGCGGCGGACGCCGACGCCGGCGAGGGCCAGCGGCTCTACGTGAGCCTCGGCTGCCGGAGCTGTCACATCATCGGAGCAGGCGGCGGCTACTACGGACCGCCGCTCACCGAGGCCGGGAGAAGGCTGAAGCCGGGCTGGACGTACAACTGGCTCAAGGGGCCGCAGCGCTGGAGGGCGGACGTGCGCTGTCCCGACTACGGGCTCTCCGACCTGGACGCGCTCCGCCTGACCGCCTACCTCGAAACGCTCCTTCCGGCCGCTCCGGCCACCAAGCCGGCGACCACGGCGCGAGGTGTCCGATGAGAATCCGGACGGCGACGCCCGCCCTGATCGCCCTTCTCCTCGTGCCGGCGGCCTGCGCCCGAAAGGCCCCACCGGTGGCGGCGAACGCGCCCGCCTCTCCGGCCACTGCTGCCGCGAATTCCGCAGTCCCGGCGACGAATGCGCCGGCTCCCGAGACGCCGGCCCCGGCGGCTGCCGCGGTCCCGACGCCGACGCCGCTCACGTACGAGGCCCGTCAAGGCAAGGTCACGTTCACGTACTACTGTCAGACGTGCCACGGCGAGACCGGCGCAGGTGACGGCTTCAACGCGTTCAACCTCGACCCGCATCCGCGCGACCTCTCGGACCCGGCGTTCCAGAAGAAAAAGAGCGATGCCGATCTTGCCGACGCGATCCGGCGCGGCGGGTCGGGAGTGGGACTCTCGGCCCTCATGCCGCCGTGGGGGCACACGTTGTCGGACCGTCAGGTCGGCGACCTCGTTCTCTACATCCGCACGCTCCCGGCCCGGCGCAAGCCGGCCTCCTGACGGGACGTCCGGGAATCGTTCTTGCAACGGGGCGCGGATCAGACAGGAGATGTCCCATTGAGACGATTCTCAACCGTCGCTCTCGTGCTCGTTGCCCTCGCGGCGCCCGTCCGGGGTGCCGAACCTGCGCCCTCCGTGCGGCTTCGGCAGATGAACGACATGCCCTTCTCGCTCGAGTCGGTCAAGGGCAGTGTCGTCGTCCTCGATTTCTGGGCGCCGTGGTGCGTGCCGTGTCGGGCCAGCTTCCCGGCTCTCGACGACCTCCAGCGGAAGTACGAGAAGCAGGGCCTGCGCGTTCTCGGCCTCACGCTCGACGAGAACGACGACGCGATCATCGCGTTCCTCAACGCCGTGCCCGTGAGCTTCACGATCCTCCGGGACGTTTCAGGGCAGGCCGGCGAGGCCTTCAACGTCGTCGCGATGCCGACGACGTTCGTCCTCGACACGGAGGGCCGGATCGCGGCGCGCTTCGAGGGCGGCGGGTCCGCCGTGCACGCGAAGGTGGAGGCCGCGGTCTCGACGCTCCTCGCGGGCGGGACGCTCGCCGGCGCGGACGTGCGCGTCTCGAAGTCCGTGCAGGCCACCGGAAACGTCAAGGCGTGGCA
This sequence comes from uncultured Acidobacteriota bacterium, assembly GCA_963798215.1. GTDB lineage: Bacteria > Acidobacteriota > Thermoanaerobaculia > UBA5066 > UBA5066 > Fen-183. The sequence goes on along the minus strand of CAWCSP010000005.1, from coordinate 32,218 downwards.
GCGCGGCTACCTCGCCGACCCGATGATGAACCTCGACGGCGACGTGCTCACGCAGGTCCTGCGCGAGCACATCCACGCGAGCAAGGAAGCGGCCGCCGGCAACGGCGGGGCGGCGGGAGGCGGCTGTGGCTGCAACTGAGCGCGCGCTCCGCCGGCTCCGGCACCGCGCGCGCAGGGCCGCGCGCCGGCGCCCGGGCCTCCCGTTCCTCGCGGCCGGCGCGGGAGCGTTCGCCGCGCGCGGCGCCAGCGCGCAGTCGCAAGTCGACGCGAAGCTCCTCTACTACCAGGAATCGGGCGGGCGGACGCAGGTCATCAACCCGCTCGTGAACATCCACCAGGACCTCGGCGACGCCTGGGGCGCCGTCGACCTTCTCCTCGCGTACGACACGATCTCGGGCGCGTCGCCGACGGGCGGCTACCCGTCGGTCGACGTCACGACCTCCGCCTCGGGGCACACGGTCGCCGCGGGCAGCATCCCGCTCGCGACGTACAAGGACCAGCGCAAGTCGGTCGGCATCGCGTGGGGCAAGAAGATCGGGTCGCACCTGCCGTCGATCGACGTGTCGTACTCGAAGGAAAACGACTACACGGCGCGGAGCGTCGGGATCTCCGACGCGTGGACGTTCGCGGGCGGGCGCGGCACGCTGCACGGCGGCGTGAACTTCTCGAGCGACATCGTCGCTCCCGTCACGAACACCCTCCAGCTGCCGAAGAAGCAGCAGGGCTTCGCGCTCGGCGGAACCTGGGTCCTCGACGAACGCAACCTCCTCGATCTCTCGGGGTCGCTCATGAAGCAGAACGGCTACCTGGACGACCCATACAAGATCGTGCCGGTCGGGACGTCCGACCCCTACACCGAGCTCCCCGAGCACCGGCCCGACACGCGCCAGCGCTGGGCCGTCGTCGCGAAATACGGCCACTACTTTCTCTGGGGCGGCGCCCTGAAGGCGACGTATCGCTACTACTGGGACGACTGGTCCACGAAGGCCCACACGCTCGAGCTCGTCTACGACCACAAGCTGACCGAAGACTGGATCGTGTCGCCGACGGTGCGCCTCTACACGCAGACGGCCGCGTCCTTCTGGGGGAACACGTTCCCGGTCGCACAGCAATACATGTCCTCTGACTACCGGCTTGCGGCGTTCTCGAGCATCCTCGGCGGGCTCTCGGCGTCGCACAAGATGACGGACGCGGTCGATGTCAACCTCGGCTTCACGTACCAGTCGCAGACGGGGAAGGATCCCATCGTCGTCTCCAAGCCGGCGACGCCCGGCAGCCCCGCGGGTTCGGCGTCGGTTTCGGCCGCGGACCTCACGGTCGTCACGATCACCGCCGGCTTCACGTGGCGCTACTGACCGAGGACGAAGGACCCGCGCTCTACACGACGCGCTTCGCCCTCATGGGTGGGCGGGCGGTCGTGCGATTCGTCGACCGCCGCGGGCGCGCGGCCGCCACCGCGCTCGCGCGGGCCGTCGAGGACGAGGCGCGACGCATCGAGGCGAAGTTCTCACGCTTCCGCGAGACGAGCGTCGTCTCGGAGATCAACCGCGACGCCGGGAGGACGCCCGTCGCCGTGGACGTGGAAACGGATCTTCTCGTCGGCGCCGCGCTCGATCTTTTCCGGGAGTCCGCCGGGCGCTTCGATCCGACGGTCGGCGCCCTGCGGAAGGCCTGGGACTTCAAATCCGGGCGCGTCCCGTCGCAGGCGGAGCTCGACGCGCTGCTGCCTCTCGTTTCGGGGGCGTCGGTCTCCCGACGGGACGGGACCGTCTTCCTGAGGAGGGTCGGGATGGAGATCGACCTCGGCGGCGTCGGCAAGGAATACGCCGTGGACCGTGCGGCCGGAGTTCTCCGCGAGGCGGGCATCCCGTCCGCGATCGTGGAGTTCGCGGGCGACGTTCGCACGGTCGGATCCCGCGGCGACGGGCGGCCGTGGCGTGTCGGAGTCGCGCATCCTCGCCGGGCCGGCAAGGTGGCGTTCGCGCTGAACCTGCGCGGGGACGCGGGCGTCGCGACCTCGGGCGACTACGAGCGCGCGTTCGTCAAGGACGGCGTGCGGTACCACCACATCCTCGACGCGACGACGGGCTGGCCCGCGCGCGGCGTCGCGTCGGCGACGGCCGTCGCCGGGACGACGTTCGAGGCCGGGCGCTTCACGACGCTCGCGATGCTCCTCGGCCCCGACGCCGGCTTCGAGCTCCTCGAGAAATCCGCCGGCGTCGAGGGCGCCGTCATCACGGACTCCGGCGAGGTCCGCGCGACGACCGGCCTTGCCCGTTTCGCCAGCCTGCCGGCGAACGCGTTTCCCGTGCTCGACCGGCTGCGCCGGCGGACCTGGCGGCAATAGCCTCGCTAGCCGGTTGATCACGCACTCCTCGAATAGCGCCGTCAGGGTTAGGGCCGACTCGAACCCGAACCGCCGGAGGGCGGTTCTGAGATACATTCTCTTTAAGAGGTAGTCCGTATGACCGGATGGGTCCCGCGCTTCTTCGCCTGGTTGCCGAACCTCATCGGAGTTGTAGCGGTCGCTGCAGTGCCTCCACCCTTGACTCCGTCGATCCGGACGACCGATGAGATAGGCCCGGGCGCTCATGGGTTACTCGCCGCAGTGCAGCCTCAGGAGGGGTGTACCTACTCGTGGACCGTCGTCGGAGGTACTGTCGACTCCGGAGGCGGGACGAGTCAGATTTCGTTTGGAGCGGGCGCCGGATCGTCCCTGACTCTCGAGTGCACCGTGACCAACGCCGACGGCGTAGCTGCTACCGGTACGCTCGTCGTGCCCGTGCCTACAGGCGGTCTCAATCCGCTGCCTGCGACGACCGTGGGCGGAAGTGTCCAGGGGCTGACCTCCGGTTCGCTCGTACTGCAAAACAATCAGGGCAACAACCTCGTCGTGGGCACGAATGGCGCATTCACGTTCGGTGTCCCCGTCGCGTCTGGTGCGCCTTATTCAGTGACCGTTCTCAGTCAGCCTGACGGGCAGATCTGCAGCGTTACGAAGGGATCGGGTGTCGTCGGTCAACAGAGCATAGGAGACGTCTCGGTTTCTTGCGTGCCGCAGCCTCGATATCCCCTTTCGCCTCCCGCAACGAGCCTTGGCGGTTCACTCACCGGCTCGATCCGTAGCCCCTTCATTCTCGTAGGCATAGCCCTGTTCGCACAGAAACAACTGGCGTTTCAAGGCGAAATCCTGTTCCACCGTATCGCCGCTGACCAGGCTATAGAAGTGGGCCTGATTGTGGCCCGGTTTGGGGCGCAGAATGCGGCCAGCCGCTGGGCCTCCTCCTGCCGCGAACCGAAGGTCCCTGAGAACCTGAATGGCCACCGCCGCGTCCGGCAGGTCGACCGCGAAGTTGGCGACTTTCGACACGGCCAACACTCGCACTTCGCCGGCTTTGAAGCGGGCGAACAAATCGTCGCGTTTCTTTTGCGACGTGGTGCCCGTGATCAGCGGGACCGCCAACTCGCGTGCCAGTTCCTGGAGTTGTTCCACGTACATGCCGATGATCAACGTCGGCTCGCTGACGAACCTGGCCGCCGCCCGGTCCTCGACCGACAACGACCTGTCGTTCCACCGGCTCGACATCCGCTCGCCGGAGGTGGTGGACCTCGTCGTCCGCCGGTCGCCGGAAGTCGTCTTCCACCTCGCCGCACAGGCCGATGTCCGGGCGTCCGTGACGGACCCGGTGTTCGACGCGGACGTGAACCTCCTCGGCACGTTGCGGGTCCTCGAAGGGGCGAGGAAGGCCGGTGCACAGCGGGTGGTGTTCGCGGCCAGCGGAGGGACCCTCTACGGCGAGCCCGACGTATCCGAGCTTCCGCTGAAGGAATCCTTGCCCCAACATCCGCTGTCCCCCTACGGCGTGTCGAAGAAGGCCGCCCTGGACTACCTCGTTGCCTACCGTGAACTGCATTCGCTCGAGTTCGCCGCACTGGCGCTGGCCAACGTCTACGGTCCCCGCCAGGACCCCCACGGCGAGGCCGGCGTGGTGGCGATCTTCGCCGAGCGACTGCTCCGGGGTCAGCCCGTCACCATCTTCGGGGATGGTGAACAGACCCGCGACTTCGTGTACGTCGACGACGTGGTCGACGCCTTCGTCCGTGCCGCCACCAAGGGCGGTGGACTGGTCTGCAACATCGGCACCGGTCGGGAGACGTCGGTCAATACGTTGTTCCGGGAGATGGTGGTCCAGGCGGGTGTGGATGCGAAACCGGCGTTCAAGCCGTTGCGTGCCGGCGAGCTGGCCCGGAACTGCCTCGACCCGTCTCGTGCCGGGATCCAACTGGGCTGGAGCCCCTGGACGGAACTGGGCGTCGGCACGGCGGCGACGATCGAGTTCGTCCGGAGTCGGCTGACCGAGGCCGGCGAGCTCTAGCTCCAGCAGGCCCACCGCACGTCTACCGGGTCCGCCCGGTTCGGCCTCCTGTCGCCCTGTCGCCCTGTCGCCCCGTCGCCCGCGCATCGCCCCTGCCTTCCATCCGCCTCCCATCGGCGACCCCCGGGCCCGTCCACCGGGCCCCGGCCTCCTCGGGGGTGATGGTCAGCCTCCCCCCGGCACGTCCGGCGGCCGGTCGAGCCCGAGGTCGGGCTCCTGGCCGAAGGGCGGCTGGGGCGAAAAGCGCCACCGGGGGTCCTCGTCGGTCGGCCCGGTGCGCTCGAGCACCCACCCGTCGTAGGTCTTCATCCGGTGGTGGTGGTGGCACAACAGGGCCAGGTTGTCGAGCTCCGTCCGGCCCCCGGACTCCAGGGGACGCACGTGGTCGATCTCCAACCCGTAGGCGACGGGGCACCCGGGGACCACACACCGCCGGTCCCGGAGGGCACAGGGCGGTGCGCAGGCGCCGGTTGATGGTCCGGCCCAGGTGGGACACGGCACGGATGTCGCCGGCCTCGGTGAACACCAGGGCCAAGAAGGCGTCGTCGACCAGGCCGGCCGCCACCGGGACGGGGACCGGTCCGTGGCCGTCCAGCTCGCACAGCTCCCCGGGCCGGGCCCGGCCCCGGCGCAGGGCGGCGAGGTCGACCCGCACGATGACGGTGGCCGCCGGTGGTGCACCCACCAGGTCCTCGGCACCGCCGAGCCCGGCCGGGTCGTCCGACCCGTCCGGTGGTGCCGGGTCCCCGCCGGGGGCGGGACCGGCGTCCCCGCCGGGCTCGGTCGTTCCGCCGGGACCCGTCTCACCGGCGGTCCCGAAAGGACCGCCAACACCGCCGGGCACGGTCGTTCCGCCACCCGGACCCGTGACATCCACCCCGCCCGCAGCTCCCACGTCCCCACCGCCGGCCCCGGCGGGGGGTGCGGGACGCCGGCCGGTCACCACCGAGAAGAGGGCGTCGGCCCGCAGGGCGGCCTCGGACTCGCAGGACGGTGCCGGGGTGCCCCCGGCCCGTCCCGAGGACCCCCGGCCGGCGGATGCCGCCGCCCGCCGGTCGGCCCGGAGGCGGTCGGCCACCGGCACCAGCCGGGCCATCAGTCGGGCCCCCCGCTCGGCACTGTCGCGTCCCGAGAAGCAGAACGCCCCCTCGGCGTCGGTCCAGGTGGTGAACGAGCGCTGGGCGTGGATGCGGGCCAAGGTGGCGGCCGGGTCGGTGCCCGCAGCCGCCGCCCGCACCGCCTGGCACCGCTCCTTGACCACGTGGAGGGGATCGGCGTCGGCCCCGGCCACCAGGGCGCCCTCGGCATCGGGGTCACAGGTCGGCGGCCGAGGTGAGCTCGTCCACCTTGGGGCCCGACAGGGTGCCGGTGCGCACCACGGCGGCCAGCCCGGGCAGGTCGGCCAGGCGCCGGCCGGCCTCCAGGGTGCGCCGGGCCCGTCCGGCCGATCCCCCCTCCAAGGTGGCGAGCAGGCCGGCAGCGGACCGGTGGCCCTGGTCCTCCCAGTGGCCCGACTCGGCGATCCGGGGGGCGAGCAGCGTCTTGGCCGCCACCACCAGGCGCTCGAGGCGACAGAGGTCGCCGTAGAGGGCGGCGGCGTCCCGCCCGAGCAGGCACCCGGGCTCCAGGTCGGACACGAACGAGGCCAGGGAGTCGGCCAGCGAGGACAGCCGGGCCGACAGGCCGGGCTCCCCACCACCGGACACCGGGGCGGGAGCAGAGACCGGCGGCACGCCCGGCAGAACCGGTGGACCGCTGACGCCAGCGGCAGAACCCGGCAGAACCGGCAGCCACGCCCGGCCGCAACCGGCAGGACGGCAGTGCGTCGGGAAGTGCGTCGCAGAGTGCTTCGGAACGGGTGGCCAGCGCCATGGGACGAGACTTCCACGGGGGTGTGACGGCGTGACGAAGCGGGCTGCGTCGGAGGACGTCCCCGGACCCGGTAGGATTGCAGCAGCTGCCGCGTCGTGTCATTGCGCCTGGCGGATCCCGAGGCACACTCCGGTGCTTCCCCTGTAGCCCGAAAGTGTCTCCATGCCCTCGTCTGCTCCTTCCTTCGCCGTACTCGGCGTGCCCTCCGACATCGTCGCCGCTCTCGACGCGAACGGATCGCGTCCCCGTTTCCGATTCAGGCGATGACCCTTCCCGATGCACTCGAAGGTCGCGACGTGTGCGGCAAGGCGCCCACCGGCTCCGGCAAGACGATCGCCTTCGGGATCGGCGCCGTCGCCCGTCTGAACGGGAAGGGCTCGCGTCCGAAGCACCCCCGTGTCCTCGTGCTGACTCCGACCCGCGAACTTGCTGCGCAGGTGGCTTCCGAACTGCAGGTCCTCGCCGACCCACGTGGTCTGAAGGTCGACTGCTTCTATGGCGGCGTCGGCTACGGACCGCAGCTGAAGGCGCTGTCCCGCGGCGTCGACATCGCCGTCGCCTGTCCGGGGCGGCTCGGCGACCTGCTCGAGCGGGGGAGCATCCGTCTCGACGCCGTGGAGATCGTCGTCATCGACGAGGCGGACCGGATGGCTGACATGGGTTTCCTGCCCGACGTGCGCCGGATCCTCGACCTGACACCCGACGGCCGCCAGACACTCCTGTTCTCGGCGACGCTCGACGGCGACGTCGACGTCCTGGTCCGTCGTTACCAGCACGACCCCGCCCGTCATGAGCTCGAGGTCGACGAGGACGACGCCAGCGCAGCGACCCACCTCTTCTGGAGGGTGTCGTCCGGTGACCGTGTTGAGCGGACCGCCGAAATCGTCACGGCAGCGGGACCGACCATCGTCTTCTCCCGGACCAAGCACGGTGCCGACCGGATCGCCCGCCAGCTCGAACAGCGGGGCATACGTGCGGCCGCCATCCACGGCGACCGCAGCCAGAAGCAGCGGGAGAAGGCCCTGGACACCTTCGTGCGGGGTGCCGTGGATGCGCTGGTGGCCACGGACGTGGCCGCCCGGGGGATCCACGTGGACGGGGTCAACGTGGTCGTCCACTTCGACCCGTCTGCCGACCCCAAGGACTACGTCCACCGCTCCGGCCGCACGGCCCGGGCCGGTGCCACCGGTGTCGTCGTGAGCTTCGTCACCCCGGACAAGACAGGTGCGGTCAAGAAGCTCCAGCGCGAGCTGGGGGTGCCTGTCGGCACCACCGAGGCCGATCTCCAGGCAATCGAGAAGGTGCTCGGTCCGCCCCCGCCCCGCCGGGTCCTGAAGGAGCGCGAGCCCGACCGCGGAGCCGGACCAGCTGTGGGTCGGCGATATCACCTATATCTGGACGTATTCTGGTTTCGCGTACCTGGCGACGCTTATTGACATGTGCTCGAATAAGGTCGTCGGCTGGGCCGTGGATGACCACATGCGCACGGGCCTGGTGCTCGAGGCCGTGGATAATGCGCTGGCCGCCCGCCAATGCCACGGGCTTTGGGGTGAAGCGATACGAGGCCTCTCCGTCTTCTGGTCACGCTGGGTGATGTTTCCTGGCTGGCGGCGTGTTGTGCCGGTTTCCGGCGGGACGGGCGAGGCTCCTGCTAGAAGAGGGATTACCTAGATCACCCTTCACCGCAGGAGCCTCTTGTGTCTTCATACCCTGTCGCTTCGCGTGCTGCCGCCGGCTTCGCGGAGGACGGGGAGGTTCCCGGCGGCGGGCTGATGGTGGCGGTGCGGGTTTCTGACCTGGTATCGCCGCTGCGGAACGGCGGGCCGCTCGGGGAGGGTGACCGGTCGGCGCTGGTCATCGGGGGGACGGCACGGATCCGGACCGGTGAGGTGACGGTGTTCTGCAAGGTCGTGGCGGTCGCTGCGGCGCAGGTGCGGCGGGACGGGCGGGTCCAGGCGCAGGGCAGCCCGGCGGGGCATGCGACGCTCGGCCCGGTGGAGGACTGGCTGGATGAGAAAGCCGGCCCGGGCGTGATCGACGGGATCGCGGAGCGGGCCGTGCTGCGGGAGCAGTACGTAAAGGGGGAACGGGAGCGGCTGCTGGCCAGGGCGTTCATGATCCGGGTGATCGTGCTGATGACGCTGGTGCCGGACGCGGGCGTCCGGGAGGCGCTCATCGCGCTGGCGGGGGACCTGGCCGGGGTGCCGTGGGCGCGGGCCTGGGTGCCGGCGTCGGAGCGGGCGCTCGGGGACTGGCGGAACGCGCTTGGCCCGGAGCCGCTGGAGGAACTGCGGGACATCGTGCTGCGGGCGTCGCACCGGGAGCACGAGGACCGGGACTGGCGGGCGGTCATCATCGGCCGGAGCAGGCCGCTGAAGGTGTCGTCGCTGGACGGGACGCTGATCCGGGTCCCGGACACGCCGGCGAACCGGGCCGCGTTCGGCTCTACCGGGACCGGGGATGACTCGGCGCCGTTCCCGCAGGTCCGGGCGCTGCCACTGACGGACGCATCGACGCGGGCGCTGCTGGGGATGCCGCACGGCCCGGCCGGCACGGACAAGGCCGCCGCGGAGCAGAAGCTCCTGGACACCGCGATGCGGGAGTACCCGCACCTGTTCGCCATGGACCGGATCTGGCTGATGGACCGCAACTACCACGGCGCGGCCCGGATTGCCCGGCTCATGGCCCGCACGCACGTGCTGATCCGGCTGAAAAGCGACATTCCGCTGACAAGGATCTCGGAGATCCTGCCGGACGGCTCGTATCTCGCGGAACTGTCCGGCGACGGCGTCACCGTCACCGTGCGGGTCATCGAGTACTGGGTCACCGTGGAAGGGCAGGACGTGCCGGAGATGTTCTGCCTGGTCACCGACCTGACGGACATCACCGAGTACCCGGGACCGGAACTGGCGGCACTCTATAAGTGGCGGTGGGACGGGTCGGAGACCGCGCTGCGCGAGGCCAAGGCCTCCCTGGACGGGGCCGGCCCGGGGACCGGGCCGATGCTCCGCTCCGGCAGCCCGGACCTGGTCCGGCAGGAACTCGCCGCCTGGGCCGCCGGCACCGAGATGACCCGCGGCGTCGCCCGCGACGCCGCCCTCGCCGCGGCGCCCGCCCGCAAAGGGCGCCGCGCCGGGCAGCCCGTCCGGCCCCGCGAGATCTCCCACGCCCGCACCCGCCGCGCCGTCATCGCCGCGATCCGGGCCGGGAATACCTGCTACGAGACCCTGACCAGGGCAATCGGGAAATACCGCACCGTCACCGGCCGGAACCGGCACCGCGCCCGCAAGTCGAAATCCCCCAGCAGCTTCGGCCACGCCACGGCGAAGGACACCGCCACCCGCACCGCCGGAGCCGTCATCGCCATGGCCAACAACCCAGCTTGACCAGCGCAAACGCTCACATCAGAACCTGACGCACCGCCCGCCGGCCCGTGGACCCGGCCGTTAACCGGCACGACACGCCGACTCCCGGCATGCCCGCACCCAGAAACTACCCACCGTCACCAAAACCGGGAACAGGACAGTGAAGCCCAAATACCCAAAGCCCGTGGCATTGGGCGCGCGAGGGCCTGCAGGAAATGGTGCTCCCCGCTGAGGAAGCCGCGGCGAAAAGGCTTGCGGACTTCGTCAGCGACGCGGCGATCGACAGGATGATCGCCGACGCGCAGGACGCCGGCGTTTCGCTGCTGGACGGGCCGGGCGGGCTGATCGGGCAGCTGACGGCCCGGGTTATCGAGCGGGCGCTGGGCGCGGAAATGGACGATCACCTGGGCTACGTGAAAGGCGACCCGGCAGGAAACGGGTCGGGGAATTCCCGGAACGGCTCCTACGGGAAGACGCTCACCACGACGTCGGGACCGGTGCGGATCATAGTGCCCCGGGACCGGAAATCTGTATTCGAGCCGCAGATCGTGGCGAAAGGGCAGCGGCGCGTCGGCCAGGTCGATGAAATGATCCTGTCGCTTTACGCCCGCGGGATGACCACGCGGGATATTCACGCCCACCTGGCGGAGATCTACGGGGTGGAGGTTTCTCCGGCACTGGTATCGGCGGTGACCAACGTAGTCGCTGACGAGATCACGGAATGGCAGAACCGTCCGCTGGACGCCTTTTACGCCATTCTTTACATCGACGCCCTGGTGGTCAAGGTCCGGGACGGCGGCGCAGTGGACAACAAGGCCGCCTACCTGGTCACCGGCGTCGATGCGGACGGGTACAAGCACGTGCTGGGCATCTGGCTGGGCACGGCCGAGGGATCGCGGTTCTGGGCAGGCGTACTCGCCGGGCTCCGCAACCGCGGCATCAAGGACGTCCTGTTCGTCTGCTGCGACGGGCTCAACGGCCTGCCCGACGCGATCGAGGCGACCTGGCCCAGGGCCAAAGTGCAGACCTGCGTTATCCACCTCATCCGGGCATCAATGAAATACGTTTCCTGGAAAGACCGGAAGAAGGCCGCCGCGGCGATGCGGCCCATTTACACCGCGCTGAACGAGGCCGCCGCGAAAACGGCGCTGGAGAACCTGCGCCGCGACTTCGGGAAGAAGAGCCCCGGCCTGGTCGCCGCGTGGGAGCGGGCCTGGGACCAGTTCATCCCGTTCCTTGAATTCGACTCCGCCATCCGGAAGGTCATCTACACGACCAACGCCATCGAGTCAGTTAACTTCCAGCTGAGGAAGATCATCAAGAACCGCGGTCATTTCCCCGGCGACGACGCCGCGATCAAACTGCTTTACCTCGGGATCAGGAATATCACCGGCAGGCATATCGACGGCGACGGGCTCGTCCGCGAACGAGGAAAACGCGGAACAGGCACTTACGGCTGGAAAGCAGCCATGAACGCATTCGCCGTCGCATTCGGTGACCGCGTCCCCGTCTGACCTGGCACCGAAAAACTACCCACCAACATAACAAAAGGACAACGACTGCCCCAGCTCACACAAAAGATTTGACAAGCTCTTAATCTGTCGAGCGCGACTGCGGCATAACGACGATGTCCGCATAAGAGATGGAACTGCACGTGATGGCGCAGCGGCTGCAGGCCAACAAGCGGGCCGCGGCCGAGCGCGGCGAGCTGCGCACCCCGCTGCCGGTCGGCTACGTCCACGACGATGCCGGCGATATCGTGATCGACCCCGATGCCGAGGTCCAGGCCGCGATCCGGGACGTGTTCGCGGCGTTCGCCGCGTGCGGGTCGGCCTACGGGGTGGTCGCCGCGTTCGCCGGCCGGCGGTTCCCGCTGCGCGCCTACGGCGGGGCATGGGCCGGGCAGCTGCGCTGGGGCCGGCTGACCCACGCCCGGGTGCTGGGGATCTTGAAGAACCCGGGCTACGCCGGGGCGTACGTGTTCGGCCGGTACGCCTCGCACCGCACCGTCGACCCGTCCGGCACGGTGCACACCGCGATGGCAGAACGGCCCCGCGCCGAATGGCCGGTGCTGATCAAAGACCACCACGAGGGCTACATCACCTGGGCGGAGTACCTGGCCAGCGAGGCCAGGCTGGCGGCCAACCATACCGCCGCCGGCGCCCGGCCGCCCCGGGAGGGCACCGCGCTGTGCCAGGGGATCATCGGCTGCGGCAGCTGCGGCAAGCCGGTGATGACCAACTACCACACCGATCAGCGGCCAGCTTATGAGTGCAGCTCGCGCCGGGACCGGCTCACCACCCCCTCGTGCCGGTCGGTCGCCGCAGCGTGCGTGGACGCCGCGGTCGCGGGCGCGCTGCTGAACGCGCTCACCCCCGGGCAGGTCGCCCTCGCCCTGTCAGCCGCCGGCGAGGTCGCGGGGCGGCACCAGCGGGCCAGCCGGGCCGCCGAGCTCGCCGTCGAGCGTGCCCGCTACGACGCCGACCGCGCAGAGCGCGCGTTCGGCCAGGTCGAGCCGGAAAACCGGCTGGTCGCCCGCTCCCTGGAGGCGCGGTGGGAGGCCAGGCTCGCCGCCCTCGCCGAAGCCGAGCAGGCGCTCCAGGCCGCCCAGGACACGCTGCCGCCGCTGCCCAGCCGGGACGACCTGGAGAAACTCGCCGCTGACCTGCCCGCCCTGTGGAACGCGCCCACCACCAGCGCCCGGGACCGCAAGCGGCTGCTGCGCACCCTGATCGCCGACGTCACCCTGCTGTCCGAGCCCGACCCCAGCAAAGTACGGATCGGGATCCGCTGGCACACCGGTGCCACCGACGAGCTCACCGCCGACAGGCCCGTCCACCCCGGCACCGCCAAGCGAACCCCGGCCGCCGCGGTCGAGCTCGTCAAACGGCTCGGGCCGACTACCAGCAACGATGAGCTGGTCACTCGGCTGAATGCCGCCGGGCACCTGACCGGGCACGGACGGCCATTCGACATCGATGCGGTCCAGTGGATCCGGCACGCCTACAAGATCCCGGTCCCAGATGCCTACGGCCCGGGCGAGATCTCCGTGCCTGAGGCCGCCCGGCGGCTGGGCTGCAGCACCGGTGTCATCTACCACTGGATCCACACCGGGCAGCTGACCGCCCGCCGCGGCTCCGCCAGCCGGTTCTGCATCCCCTGGAACGACCAGGCCGAGGCCGGCTGCCGCACCAGGATCGCCCAGTCCGCCCACCTGGGCCGGGCCGCCCGCCCCCGCACGCTCCCCGCACCCGCATTCCCCGCCGCCGACGGCGGCGAGATCAGCGTCACCGAAGCCGCCTGCCGGATCGGCTGCAGCACCGGGGTCATCTACTACTGGATCGAAACCGGGCAGCTCAGCGTCCGCCGCGGCTCCGGGAACCGGCTGCACATCCCCTGGAACGAGCAGGTCCAAGCCGACTGCCAGCGCCGGGTCGGGCAATCTGGACACCTCAATCCCGCCGCCCGCCGCACCAAGCCCCGCAGGCGACGCTGAAGCAGGCGGAGAATGTCGGTGCCACCTGCCATGCTCGCATCACCGGGCCCGCGGACGCGGGCCTGACCAGTACAGACCAGCACCGATCCAGAAACATCCCGACACGCGGTTGCAGGAGGGCAGTATGAATCGTCCGTCCCGGTTCTTTCGGATCGGTGTCATCAGGCACGGGTACGTAATGCGCTGGAGCCCGAGTGGGAGGCCCGGTTCGAGTCCAGATCCTACGGGTTCCGGCCGGGCCGCGGCTGCCATGATGCGATAGAGTCGTTGTTCAGCACCTTGTGCGGGAAATCCAGGCGGGTGTGGATTCTTGATGCTGATCTGGCAGGCGCGTTCGACAAGATCAGCCACGGGCACCTGCTGGAAATGCTCGGCGGTTTCCCCGCGAGGGAGATGATCGCCGGGTGGCCGAAGGCAGGGATTTTCGAGGCTGGGAAAGGGTTCGCGCCGACCGGGGAGGGAACTCCCCAGGGCGGTGTTACCACGCCCCCAACGCAAAAGGCAACTTCTGCTTCGAGGTGACGCTGGGTTACCGGCGGCTGGAGCGCGGCCGGTGAGCGCCGCGGCGCCGGCCGGGCCGCTTGAGTCGGCTCCGGGCGGGTTCGTGCCCGGGGAGGAGCGGTCCGCGGTCCTGGCGGGCGTCCTGGACGGCGTGGAGCTCGGGGCGTGGGACCGGCGGGTCGCCGGGTGGCTGGCCGGGCTGGACACGTGGACGGCGCTGACGGTCGCGTCGTGGATCGCGCGGTCGCGGGCTGCGGGGCCGGGGCGGTGAGCGGGACGATGGAGCAGGCTACTGGCTTCCGCCTGCTATTGGACGTTATCTGTAGTATTTTCATGTCATGCCTGGGGATCGCCGCGCGGGTGCCGCGGAGCACGCGGCGCATGTCAACGAGGCCGTCGGCCTGCTGGAGGCCGGGGTACCGGCGGCTGAGGCCGCCCGCGTGCTGGCCGGGCGGCTGGGCTGCTCGGAGCGGCAGGCCCGCCGCTACGTCAGCCAGGCCGCGGCGTCGGGCCGGGTCCCGGTCCCGGACGAGGCCGCGGTGTTCACCGTCCGGCTTCCCGTCCGGCTGGCCGCCGCGGTCCGGCAGCACGCCCGGGCGTCCGGCCGCACGGTCTCCTCGGTCGCCGCGCAGGCCCTGGAGGAGTTCCTCGGCCGTACTCACGGGAACGATCCGCGCAGGTGAGGGAGCTGGCGGTGGAGACGGAGCACGTCTTCAGCCGTCATGCTGCCGCCGAAATGTCAGTGGCCTACGGGATATTGGTGCCGCAGCGGCGGGCCAGGACCGCCGCCCCCGCGGCGGGAGGAGGAGACGATGACGGCAGCGGCGATCTACGCGAGGGTCTCCAGCGCCCGGCAGGCGAAGGACGAGACGATCGGCTCCCAGCTCGCCGCCCTGCGCGACCACGCCGGCGAGCAGCCGGCTTGACGTGCCGGAAGAGTGGGTCTTCGCCGACGAGGGGCATTCCGGGGCGACGCTGGTGCGGCCGGGCCTGGAGGCGCTGCGGGACCTGGCCGCCCAGGGCTGCCTCGACGTCGTCCTCGTCTACTCGCCGGACCGGCTGGCCCGCAAGTTCGCCTACCAGGCGCTGCTGATCGAGGAGCTCGCCCGCTGCGGCACCCGGGTCGAGTTCGTGAAGGGCCCCCGGGGCGACAGCCCTGAGGACCAGCTGCTCATCCAGTTCCAGGGCATGTTCGCCGAGTACGAGAACTATGCCGAGCTCGGCATAGTTCTCGTTATGCCGACCGCGCGATTATGCCGACCCGGTTCGTGGTGAGGTGCGTTCGAGCTGCTCATGGCATGTGAGGAGGTTGATGTCACTCGGCATAATCGCGACGCGATGAGCGAGACTTCTCTGCCGGATCCAGGCGATCTGGTGAGAGGAGACGACGATGAAAGATCCGTCCCAGGTGCGGGTGACCGGACCGCTTGGCCCGTATGCCAAGGGCTTCCGTGCAGAGCTTGCCAGGCAGGGTTACGCAAGCTCCAGCGCTGTCAACCAGCTGAAGCTGGTGGGGCACCTCAGCCGCTGGATGACGATTGAGGGCCTTTCGGCCCCCGAGCTGGTTCCGGTCGAAATCGAGCGCTACGTCGCAGCCCGGCGTGCAGCACGCTACCGGCACAACTTGTCAGAGCAGGGGCTTCGGCCGTTGCTTGAGTACCTGCGTAGGCTGGGTGTCCTCGCCGGGCCGGCCCCGCCGAGTCCGGCAACGCCGCACGAGCGGCTGCTGGAGGACTACGCCAGCTACCTCGTCGCCGAGCGGAGCCTGGCGCCTGGCACGGTCCGCTACTACCTGCGCTTCGCTCGCCTGTTCGTCTCCTCGGTCTGGGACGGGACCGGGCTCGGCCTGGGCGCGATCACGACCGGCGACGTGAGCCGTTTCGTGGTCGAGCAGTGTGGCCGGCGCAGCGTGGGCTCGGCGAGGGCGCTGGTCATGGCGCTGCGCTCGCTGCTGCGGTACTTCCACGTGACGGGCCTCAGCGCGACCCCGCTGGCCGGTGCCGTGCCCGCGGTCGCCCCGTGGCGGGAACGTTCGCTCCCGCAAGGCCTCAGCCCGGCCGCGGTGGCGCGGCTGCTTGGCAGCTGCGATCAACGCAGCGCCACCGGCCGGCGCGACTACGCCATCTTGGTCGTGCTCCTGCGCCTGGGGCTGCGCGCCGGCGAAGCGGCGGCCCTGGAGCTCGATGACATCGACTGGCGCCGCGGGGAGCTCGTGGTGAGGGGCAAGGGAGACCGCCGCGAGCAGCTGCCCCTGCCGGTCGACGTGGGCGAGGCGCTCGCTGCCTACCTGCGGCGGGGTCGCCCGCGGTGCCCGGACCGGCATCTGTTCTTGCGGGTCAAGGCGCCGACGGCGGGGCTCAAGGGAGACGGTGTCACCAAGGTCGTGCACGCCGCCTGCCGCCGGGCCGGCCTGCCGGTGGTCGGCGCCCACCGGCTGCGACGCACCAATGCCTGTGCCACGCTGCGTCGCGGCGGGTCGCTGGCCGAGGTCGGCGAGGTCCTCCGCCAGCGCAGCGCCTTTACGCAGGCCCTGTATGCCAAGGTCGACCGTGCCGCGCTCGAGCGCGTCGCCCGCCCCTGGCCGGGGGCACGGTCATGAGCGTTCTCGGACAGGCGCTCGAGGATTACCTGAGGCTGCGCCGGGCCCTCGGCTTCAAGCTAGAACGCCACGGCCGGCTGCTGCCCAGCCTGGTCAGCCACCTCGAGTCGGCCGGGGCGGCCACCGTCACCACGCAGCTGGCGCTCGCCTGGGCGACCGCCGTGGAAGGCAAACCCGGCGAGTGGGCGATCCGCCTGTCGATCGCCCGCGGCTTCGCCGCCTACCTGCAGAGCCTCGACCCGGCCACCGAGGTGCCGCCAGCAGACCTGCTACCGCGCACGCGACGCCGGGCCAACCCCTACCTGTATACCGAGGCAGAGATCGCCGCCTTGATGAACGCGACCCGGACGCTGCGCTTCCCGCTGAACAGGGCCACCTACAAGACCGTCATCGGCCTCCTGGCGACAACAGGCATGAGGATCGGAGAACTGATCACATTGGACCGAGACGACCTGCGCCGCGAACAGCGGACCCTGCTCGTGCGCAACGCCAAGTTCGCCGACACCCGCCTGCTGCCGCTGCACAAGAGCACGACCGAGGCACTGGGCGCCTACGCCGACCTGCGCGACGAGCTCTGCCCGCAACCCGGCACGCTGGCGTTCTTCGTCTCCACCGCCGGCACGCGGCTCGCCTACGCGAACGTCTACGCGACCTTCCAGCACCTGGTGCGAACCGCCGGCCTTGAGCCTCGCTCGGAGCGCTGTCACCCGCGGATTCACGACTTCAGGCACCGCATGGTCGTGGTGACCCTGATCGACTGGTATCGCCGTGGCGCTGACGTCGCGGCCCTGCTGCCGGCACTGTCGACTTATCTCGGGCACACCAGCCCGGCTTACACCTTCTGGTATGTCTCGGCGGCACCGGAGCTGCTCGCCCTGGCCGCTGCCCGGCTCGAGCACGCACGGAGGCGCCGGCCATGACCCAGCTCGCCCCAACCCTCGAGGCCTACTTCACGCTGCGGCTGATCGGCCAGCGCCAGGCCAGCCCGCACACCGTGGCCTCCTACCGGGACGCCTTCAAGCTGCTCTTGGCCTTCGCCGCACAGCAGACCGGCAGGCCGCCGTCCCGGCTGCAGCTCGAGGACCTCGACGCCAAGCTCATCGGCGCCTTCCTGGATCACCTCGAGACCGAGCGCGCCAACGCCGTCCGCACCCGCAACGCCCGCCTCGCCGCGCTGCACTCCATGTTCCGCTTCGCTGCTCTCCGCCATCCCGAGCACGCCGCCCTCATCGCACGCGTCCTTGCCATACCGCCCAAGCGCACCGAGCGCGCCATCGTGCAGTTCCTGAGCGAGGACGAGATCGACGCCCTCCTGGCCAGTCCCGACCGCTCCCGCTGGATCGGCCGGCGCGACCACGCCCTGCTGCTCGTCGCGATCGAGACCGGCCTGCGGGTCTCCGAGCTGGTCGGGCTGCGATGCCAGGACGTGGCGCTCGGCAGCGGTGCCCACGTGCGCTGCTTCGGCAAGGGCCGCAAGGAGCGGGTCACGCCGTTGACGGCCCCGACCGTGGCGGTGCTCCGAGCCTGGCTGCAAGAAAGACAGGGCGAGCCGTCCGAGCCGCTCTTCCCCGCCAGCCGGGGCGGGCCGCTCAGCCGAGATGCCGTCGAACGCCTCCTCACCAAGTACTGCGCGACAGCCGCCCAGGCCTGCCCGACCCTGCTCGGCAAGAAACTTGCCCCGCACGCCCTTCGCCACAGCTGCGCCGTCCAGCTGCGACGGGCCGGGGTCGACCAGGCCACACTCGCGCTATGGCTGGGTCATGAGAGCGTCCGCACGACTGACATCTACAACCATGCGGACCTCTCCATCAAGGAGCAGGCCCTGGCACGCACCAGGCCACGAGGCGTCGCGCCGGGACGTTACAAGCCGTCCGACACTCTGCTCGCCTTCCTCGAAGGCCTGTGATTATGCCGACTCGATCGGCCCGCCGCGGCCGTCCTGGCTGACATCTCTCCGCCGAGTCGGCATAATCGCGCGGTCGGCATAACGAGAAGGCCCAGCTCGCCGAGCGCTACCGGCGCGGCAAGGCCTGGCGCGCGAAGACCGGCAGCGTCAACGTGCTCGGCGGCGCCCCGTTCGGCTACCGCTACGTCCGCAAGACCCCCGAGTGCGGGGCCCGCTACGAGGTCGTCCCCCACGAGGCCGTGCTGGTCGCCGAGATGTTCCGCCGCTACGCCGACGGCGGCGCCTCGATCGCGGACCTGCGCCGCTGGCTGACGGACGAGGGGGTGCCCACCCGCACCGGGAAGGAACGCTGGGACCGGAGCGTGATCTGGGGCATGCTCCGCAACCCCGCCTACGCCGGCACCGCGGTCTTCGGCAAGACCAAGATCGTCCACGAGCAGCCCGGCCTGAACCGCACCGCGCGCCTGGCCGGGCGCACCACGCCGCGGGCAGTCAAGACGGTGGACCGGCCGAAGGAGGAATGGACCGGCATCCCGGTCCCCGCCATCACCGACGAGGAGACGTTCGACCGGGCCCGGCAGAGGCTGGAAGACAACAAGCGGTTCGCCTCCCGCAACAGCAAGGTCCCGTCCCTGCTGCAGGGCCTGGCCGCCTGCGCGTCCTGCGGCTACGGCTACTACCGCACCTCCACCACCACGACCTCCGGGAAGAAGATCTACTACTACCGCTGCCTCGGCTCCGACGACTACCGCTACCAAGGCGGACGCGTCTGCGCCAACAAGCCCGTCCGCGCCGACTACGCCGACGCCGTCGTCTGGGACCACGTCACCGCCCTGCTCGCCGACCCCGCCCTCATCCGCGCCGAGATCGGCAAGCGCCTGGAAAGAGCCCGCACCTCCAACCCGGTCACCAAAAAGCGCGGCCAGCTCGAGCAGGCCCTCGCCAGGACCAGCGCGTCGGTCAGCGCGATGGTCACCGCATTCTCCGAGCAGCTCATCACCATCGACGAGCTCCGCGCTCGCATGCCCGCCCTCCGCGCCCGCGAAACCGGGCTCAAAGACCAGATCGCCGCCCTCGAAGCCCACGCCGCCGACCGCGACGCCTACCTCAGGCTCGCCGGCGACCTCGAGGGCTTCCTCGGCGGACTCCGGCAGAACTCCGCCACCGCCAGCACCGAGGACCGCCAGCGCGTCCTGCGCGCCGTCGTCCAGGACATCCTCATCGGACCAGAGAAACTCACCATCCGCCACCGCATCCCCGTCCGGGAACACGCCAGCGGCGGCGGCAGCCACGCCACCACAACCGACACGGAGGGTGACATGCGCAATAGTTCGCTGTTGCGTTGGGGGCGTGATTTCGCCTTTGCTGTTGAATATCGCATTGCACGGGCTGGAGGAGGCCGCAGGCGTCCGATACCGGGGCGGCATTCATGCCGGAACGGTGAAGGACGGCTGCCCGGCGCTTATCAGGTACGCCGATGACCTGGTCGTATGCTGCCATTCCAGGCAGCAGGCCGAGCAGGTCCGGGCACGGCTGGCCGAGTGGCTGGAGCCGAGAGGGCTGGCTTTTAACGAAGCCAAAACCCGGATCGTCCCCGTTACTGAGGGGTTTGATTTCCTCGGATTCAATCTCCGCCGCTATCCCAACGGCAAGCTGCTGATCAAGCCGGGCGCCACGGCCATCAAGAGGTTCCGGGAGAGGCTTGCGAAGGAGTTCCGCGCACTCCGCGGGTCCAACGTCGCAGCGGTACTGGCGAAGATTGTCCCGATCACACGGGGCTGGGTCGCCTACTACCGGACGGTGGTGTCGGCCAGGGTGTTCGCTGCCCTGACCGATTACCTGTGGAGGCTCACTTACAAGTGGGCGTGCTGGAGCCACCCGAACAAGCCGAAACACTGGATCACCGGCCGGTACTTCGGGAAATTCAGTAAGTTCAGGAACGACCGGTGGGTATTCGGTGACCGGGACACCGGCGCCTACCTGCCGAAACCGTCCTGGACTGATATCGTGCGGCACATCCTGGTCAAAAGCGGGGCATCACCCGATGATCCCGCCCTGGCCGGGTACTGGGCGCAGCGTCGCCAGAAGGTGAAGCCCCCGCTGGATTCCTACACCGTGCGCCTGCTGTCCAGGCAGGATGGGCGGTGCAGCCTATGCGGGGAGAACCTTCTGACCCGCGACCAGCCTCCGCAGTCCCCCGAGGGCTGGGAACGCTGGTTCCTGCGGGTCACTAAGAAGGCGATCACGGCGGACTACCTGGTCCACCACGACACGCCCAGTGCCGCGCGCAGCAACCGGACACACCTCGTACACGACACCTGCCACCGGAGCAGAAACCAGCCCCGGACGGCGGGAAACACCGTGATGCAGCAGACGAACTGAACCGCCCTAGTGGCTTGCTTGGGCCGTGTGCGCGGGAACGTGCATGCGCGGTCCTGAGGGGGCCTCGGTGCAGCAATGCACCGGGGCTACCCGGCAACCGGGCAGCGCGTCCGCCGAGGTCCATGAGCAGGTTACGGGCCTGCTGAGCGGCCCACGGCCCCGTAGGGTAGGCGGTGACGCCCAGGATGTGCACGCGGCGAGTCTGGATCTCCATCACGAAGAACACGTACAAGCGTCTGAGGAACACGGTGTCAACGTGCAGGAAGTCGCACGACAGGATCCCCGATGCCTGGGAGGCCAGGAACTGCCGCCAGGTCGGTGACGCCCGGCGTGGCGCGGGTGTGAGCCCGGCCGCGGCCAGGATCCGCCGGATGGTTCCCGCGCCGATCCGGTACCCCAGGCCGAGGAGCTCACCCTGAATGCGCCGGTGTCCCCACCGCGGGTTCTGCCTGGCCAGCCGCCGGACCAGCTCACGGACCTCCTCCGGGACCGGCGGGCGTCCTGCGTTGTTCGGGTAGGTCCACTTGTTCTTGATCAGGCGCCGGTGCCAGGCCAGCAGGGTGCCCGGCGTCACGATCCGGTGCAGCCGAAGGTGCCTGGGCAACAGCCGCGCCAGCGCGGCGATCACCGCGCGGTCAGCCCAGTCCAGCTTCGGGCGGCTGACTTGGCGGCGCAGGACAGCGATCTCGTGCCGCAGTACCAAGATCTCTACGTCTTTGGAGGTATCGCTACGGGCGAGCAGCGCCAGCCAGCCGAACAACCGGATCATGAGCAGATAGGCGAGGCGGAAGAGCACGAGTGCTGAGGATAGAAGCCCAGGTTATGCTCTGCGCGAGTTCTGGCGCGGCACAGGTCTCCGTGCCGCACCCCGGGCAGGCTACTGCCCCGTCCCGGGTTCTCGCCCGCACGCAGATCGCCTCGCCCGCGTCCTCAACATCCTCAATGACCAGCGAAGACAATCCGGAAAACACAGTCCCCATAAACTCTGTCACGTCAACCATGACTGATCGTGACACATCAGCACAACCTGCTACCCCCGAAAGTGCGACAGAGCCGTTGAGATTACAGTCCCCCGCGGCCGGTTTCACCGGCGGGGAGTCCGACCAGGCTTTGTTCGAAGTGGCCGGGCACGGCGTGGGAGTCGCGTGGGCTTGCGTTCCAGGTCGTGGGGGTGATCACCTGGTAGGTCGCGATCTTGCCCTGGCTCAGCTTCACCCAGTGCATCAGGGTGCCGCGGGTGGCGTTGGCGTGGCCGAATCCTTGCGCATCGGGGTCGATGTCTGCGGGCCGGGGAGGCTGGAGTGCTGGCTGGCCGAGGCAGGATTCCAGCTCGTTCAGCCACTGGCGCATCAGGCGCAGGTTTGCCGCGGCGCGGGTCCAGCGGACGAGTTGCCGGATGAAGGCGCTGGTGCCGTGGACCGCGACGAGGTCAGCGGCCAGCGGGTCGCCGGCGATCAGCAGCTCGGGCAGGGGCCCTAGCTGCATGACGCGGTCATCGTCGCCGTACCGCGGGGCGGCCGCCCAGCTGTAGGACTCCGCCCGGCTCCGGTCCGGTTGTATCACCGTTTGCCAGGGGTGTTGCGGACCAGCGTCGTGGAACCAGGAGTACCGGGTGTGCTCGCGGACCAGCGCGTGGTCGAGCTCGCGGCGGTGACCGTCGAGCAGGACTCCGCCGCGGATCAGCGGCCTGGCCGGCGAGTCGGGGTCGCGGTAGAGCCCGCCGCTGAGGAGGTTCTGGCTGCCGTGCCCGACGCGGTGCAGCCCGGCCGCCGCCGTGGCGAACCGGGAGAACAGCGCGATCACGCTGTGCGGGTGCTGTTCCAGCCACGCGTCCAGTTGCCCGGCCGTGGCGACCTCGGCCCATTGATCGAGACTGCCGCCCAGGACGGTGGGCGCGTACCAGGCGGCGTAGTCGTCCACCGCCGCCCGGGCCCGGCGGATCTCGTCCGCCCCGACCGGGCAGGTCGCGCCTCCGGGGCGGAACGGAACTGAATGCGGCCACTGGCCGGTGAACGCGGTGATGACGCCCAGGATCCGTTTGGAGGAGTCCCGCACCTGCCGCGTCAGCCAGCCCGCGAACGGCGGCTGGAAGGCGCCGGTGATTTCCGGGTAGAGGGGGTGCCAGGAAAAGGACTGGTGGCACAGGCCCGGCCCGAAGAACAGCGCTCCCTGCCGCGCATCCGACATGGTCGACTCGGCCGCCAGGAACAGGTTCCGCAGGCGGACCGCCTGCGGTGGCGGGGTGATGTTCCAGGCGTCCTCCAGCGCGTGGGTGGCTGCCACCACGTGGCTGGTCGAGCAGATTCCGCACAGCCGCGCCGTGGTCGCCAGCGCATCGTCGGGATGGCGCCCGATCAGGATCATCTCATAGCCGCGATACAGGGTTCCCTGGGGCGATGCGGCCGTCGTTCTCGTCCCAGTAGATGCGCAGGTCCCCCTCGCTGCGCGGCACTTCCTCATGGTGCCGGCCACGGCTCACGGCGTCCACCGCACCAGGGGCCTGTCGGCGAAGCCGGGGAACTTCGGGCCGGTGCAGCCGGTGCAGCGCATGCCGATGCGGCGCGGTGTGCCGCAACCCCGGTACTCCGTACTGGGCAGGCAGGGCTGCACCATCGGCGCCCGGCCGTGCCGGCCAAGGCCTCCGGGAGCGCCCTGGAGGGCCCATCGGATGGCCGACACCTGGGTCTCGGCGGGGACGGGGCATCCGGCGACGGAGATCACCGGCAGGCCTTTCCGGGAGCGCCACCCGGGAGCCAGGAGCCCCCCGGCGGTGTCCAGCGTGTACTGCAGCCCGACGGCGCCGCTGGGGTTAGGGGGCTGGGCCTGCCAGCCCCCGTAGCCGGCGCACGCGCCCATCGCCAGGACGTAGTCGGCCCGCTCGCACAGCGATCGCACGATGCGGAACTTCCCGGCGCCGCCGGCGATGTCGAACATCCCGTCCTCAGCCAGGGCAATCGATCCCTCCACGCAGAGCACGGTCAGGTGCTCCCGGCCTTCCATCAGCTCCTGATGGACAGGCCGCAGATCGTGTTCAGCCAAAGACGGATGCCACAGCAGCCGCAGCCCGTCGACATCGATCAGGTCGAGCAGGTCCGACGCCTGCCCCTCCACCCCCAGCAGAGCCTGGGTTTCTCCTGAACATCCGCCACAGCCGATCCATAGCAACGTCTGGTCGGACATACGCCTCACCTAGTCCACCTGCAGGCAACGGAGCAGTCAGAGGCAGCTACCTACGAATACAGAGGACCGACGCCACTGCCTGATACATCGACGGGCCCGGTGAGATCCCGGAACAGGTCCGGGGCCCGGCCCGGCGGCCTCCTGCTGGCACTGCTCGCCATCGGCACGGTCGCTTACCCTACGCCCGGGACCTTCCTGGCATTTGCGGACACGACAAACACTGCTTCGGGCTCTGTCGCGTGGTGGCTCTGGGCCTGAACTAGCTGAGCCCCTGCTATATCTCCCCATGCCTGTTCCTTCCGCGCCCCCGCCCCCCGGCGAGGGCCGGGAGGCCACCACCGCCCCACCGGGGAGCATGCCCAGCAGGGCACCGGACGCCACGATCACTGCAACTCGGCCTCATGGCGTCCACCCCCACTCAGCGACCTCCACGACCCTTGCCACGACGCAGGCCAACAGCCACGTGTGGAGGACCGATGGAGAATGTGTGGAGATGGCGTGTAGGTCTCCCGCGCCGCTCGCCATCACCCTCCGGGCAGGACTCGCCTGGCACTCACGATGACCACGCCAGCAGGCCTAGGGCCATCCGCCGCGACGCGGCAGCGTGATCCGCGGCGCAGCAGCGTGATCCGCGGCCCAGCTCAGAGCAGACCAGGCGACATGGCCCGGCTCGAACGGGCTGTCAGCCTACTGGGCATGCCTGACCGCTCAGCTGCCCGGCAGCTTGTTCAGTTGGCGGACTGGGGGGTGCTGCCGGTCAGCAGGGCACGCACGCGGGGCAGAACCGCGGACCGGTGCGCAGCCACGGCGTACAAGCTCCGGGCGCAGGGGCATAAGGTCTGGCGCACGAAGCCGAAAGTCCCGCGCCGTCATGAACCGCCCGTTAGCGGACCGATGAGACAACCTTGCAGGAAGAAGCGGCTGCTCTCACGCCAAGTGCGCAGCCTCGGCAGTGCGGGACCGCTTACCCAGAACGTAAATCCCATGGTCAGGCCTGGCCTGAGGGCGCACTGGTGTCCCCTTCGCGGGCTCGGATCCGATGCCCGGCCATAGGAACATTCATCCATGCCCCGCGCAGGGGGAAAGGGACCATGGGCCTCATCGACCGGAGCCATATGGCTGCCAGATCACACGTCTGGAATCAGCCTGGGCGATGCTGTGGAGCAGCCCGGCCGAGTTGGAACCGCTTCGCAAGGAGACCGGCAGACGACCACCCCGAGCGTGTCCGGGTTGGTTCCCGTCGAGGGGACCAGCGGTGAACTTGGCCTGAATCTGGCCGTATAACACCGGCGGGTGCAGCCACAACGATCGGGCAGCGTCAGGAAGGGAGCTGTAGTCCAGGCTGCGCGGGCTGGGTCCGGCGTTCTTCACCAAGTTGTTGCACTTCCCTACGCCAGGCGCGCTGATTCCCGACAACCGGCGGTAACCCCCAGTTTACCAGCTCAGCGGGCTCCGCTACCTGGTTACCGAGGAGGGCTGTGCGCGGCTGGGAGTTCACCATACATGGAGGCGGATCCGCACGACGCGGGCAGTGTCCTGCGGGTCCCATGGCCGAGCGAGGCGTCCTTCAATGACGAACTCTCCAGCTGAGGCCGCGACCCGGCGGCGGAGCCGCCGACGGCCATCCCGCCGGGCCGGCGCCCGCTCATCTTCCCGTATGCCGGGAAGCCCAGATACGTGCCGGGAAGACCAACTGGTACGACTCGGCGAGCGTGCTGGACGCCTGCATCCAGGCCCTGGCAGACCTCGACGCCAACGTCGTCGTCGGCGCCGGCCACCAACTGCTTCCCCGCCCGCTGCCAGCCAACTTCAGACCGCCCGGCTACGCCCCCGGACAGGCACTGGACAGACGAGCGGACGTGATGATTCACCACGGCGGGCACGGTTCCACCCTGACCGCGCTCGCAGCAGGCACACCAGCGCTGATCATCCCCACCTACAGCGAGCGGGAGAGCAATGCCCGCCACCCAGCCGCCCTGGGCGTCGCCCTTTTACCTGGTGCCGGGAACCAAAGACGGCGACGCCCAGCGTGAGCCGGAACCTGCCCCCGTACCCGGAGCCGGAGGCGCCGGCTAGCAGCTCGAGCCCAAGCTCGCGGCCGACGCGATCGGCACACTGCTGGAAGGCCCGCGCTTAAGCACCACCGCCCGTGGATCCGGCGGTATCCCACGCGGATTCTCCTTTTGCCGGGCGAACGACCAGGCGGACGATGCCCGGGACCGCCGGCGGGCGGCCATGCTTGCGCCGCTCGCTCGTGTCGTACCTGCCGCCGGCCAGTTTGCGGTGCCAGCCCAGGAGCGTCGCGGACATCACGGGGAAGATCCCGGTCCAGCGCCTGCGCGGTATACGCCGCGCCACCGCGGCGAGCCATACCCTGTCGCCCGGCCCGTACCGTACCCGGCCGGCGTGCCGGCGCAGCACCGCGTTCTGGTGCCGGAGCACGAGCAGGCCGGCATCTTTCGCCCGGTCGCCGCGGAATGCCAGGACGGTCTGGCCGAGTACCCGGCACGTGAGCAGGTAGACGATCTTGAGCAGCACCCGGCAAGCCAACCATCACTGCGTCCATCATGCTGGCAACAGTGCAGGTGAGACACCCAATCGAGTATTCGAGCGGCACAGGATCGGGAGCCCGGCCCATCAGCACCTCTGAACGCTGCGACTCACAGCCGCAACGCCTACCCCAGTTCTTCAATCTGGCGGATAGGTGTGCGTGCTGGCACTCCATCCGGGCCACGCTCCGCGATCAAGCTGGCTGTCTGCGGCATGGGACCAGGTTGAGGGGTTTTCCGCCATGAGCATGGGACCACCCGGTCGCCAGTAACTGGACCAGTGGCGTGGTGCGCCGCTTGTCCGGTGTCATCCCGGTTTGATCTTCGCCAGTCGATAGGCGTTGCGGATAGTGGCGTGGCGAACGGGTGCGTGGCCCGATCCATTGCGCGATTCGGGACGTTGGCCTCTTGTTCTCTTTGCCGGCTAGGCCAGCGTGGGAGTCACGGCGAGGTCCCGCCTCGGTCCTTGGCGTTCGGCCAGCCCGGGAGGCATCATGCGTACGCGGCTTACAGAAGTGCTCGGCATCGAGCACCCCGTCATGCTGGCGGGGATGGCCGGTGTCGCCAGCGCCGATCTCGTGGTGGCCGTCTGCGAGGCGGGCGGCTTCGGCTGCCTGGGCGCGGCGACCATGACCACAGGCCAGATGGTGCGGGAGATCCGCGCGGTCAGGGCCCGGACCGGTCGGCCGTTCGGCGTTGACCTGCTCACGGCCATGCCTGGTGACCTCACCGGGCAGGTCGAGCAAGTCATCGCCGAGGGCGCCAGGGTATTCGTCGCCGGGCTGGGGATCCCGGGCGCCGTCATTGATCTGTGTCACCGTCACGGCGTCCTGGTGGTCAACATGTGCGGCAAGGTCGCTCACGCGCGGCGCGCTGTCGACGCCGGCTGCGATCTGGTCGTCGCGCAGGGCACGGAGGCGGGCGGGCACACCGGGCGGGTCGCGGCGCTCGCGCTTGTCCCTGCCGTCGTTGACGCGGTGGGCGGGGCCGTGCCCGTGGTCGCCGCCGGCGGCATCGTGGATGGCCGGGGCCTGGCCGCCGCGCTGTGCCTGGGCGCAGACGGCGTGTGGGTCGGGACGCGCTTTGTCGCCACGCCCGAAGCGCGGACGGTCCGGGGCTACAAGGAAGCGCTCCTGCTCGCGGCCGAGGACGCGACCACGATCACCCGCGGGTACACGGGCAAGACCATGCGGGTTCTCGCGAACGCCTACACGGCGCGGTGGGACGAGCACCCGGACGAGCTAGAGCCGTTCCCGGCGCAAATCAGCCGCTCGATGAACGACGGAGCCTTCCACCTGGGCGGAGACGCGGCCATGCCCGGGGTCGATCCCGGCCGCGAGTGCTATCCGGCGGGCCAGGGCATCGGCACTATCGGTGCCCTCGTCCCGGCCGGCGAAATCGTGCGGACCATGGTCGCCGAAGCCGAAGTCGTGCTCCGTCGCCTTAGCCGGGAATTGCCGGCGCCCGCCTGAGCACAAAAGGCCCGGCGACTCCCTGGTGGCTGGTCGCCGTACGTGAGGTCCAGGCAAGGCGAACTGAGGTGCCGTTCGTCTGCCGGTGGCTACCGGCGGCCTGAGGCAACCTATCTCCGCTCACGCTGTCCTCAATGGCCAGCGCGGCGTCCCGGGCCAGGGACGGGATAATGGCCTGGCCAGGCAGGTCGTTCGGCCTCTTGTGCCAGGAAAACGGCGGCGGCTACGTGCCGCCACGGGAACACGGAAGGCTCGCTGCAAGGGCCTGGCTTCGACCGCCGGTGGACCTACGGTGCACCTGGCGTGTACCTCGCCCGGGAATCCAGCACAGTGCCAGCGGCGGAGGCTGCCCTGCCCCGGGGCGTCCGGCGCTCAAGTCAGGCTGGCCGCCGGGCCAGCCGGCCGGCAGGTGCGCCGGAGCCGGTGAATTGCCGCCCTGGCAGGTCCGGGGTCGGCAGCGCATGTTCCCGGCATCGCTGTCCGGCAGCGGCGGTGTTGCCGTTGGAGCGGCGAGCGCACGCTCATGATGTGGGCGGCGGTGTCGGCGGATCGGCTGATGTCGTCCCGGAACCCTCGATGGCCGCCGGGGGAGCCGGTGCCGGCAGCTGTGCTTTCATGCTGGCCAGCTCGTCGTCCACGTCGTGGCCCGCGGTGAGGGCATCCAGCTGAGACTGGAGGTCGTCGCGTCCGCCGGGCAGGGTGGCGTCCTCCAGCGCGCCGGAGGCCAGCAGCTCATCCAGCGCGCCGGCCCGGGCCTGCATCTGCTCGGTCTTGTCCTGCGCGCGCTGGATCGCCATTCCGACGTCGCCCATCTCCTCGGAGATCCCGGTGACGGCCTCGCCGATGCGGGACTCGGCCTCGGCGGCGGTATAGGCGGCCTTGATGGTCTCCTTGCGGGTGCGGAACGCCTCCACCTTCGCCTGCAGTCGCTGCGAGGCGACGGTGAGCTTGTCCTGCTCGGCCTGCAGCGACGCCTGCTGCCCCTGCAGGTCGCCGATCTGCGACGTGACGGCCGCCCGCCGGGTCAGCGCCTCGCGGGCCAGGTCCTCGCGCTCCGCGGCGAGCGCCTGCTGCGCCTGGCCCTGCAGCCTGGCTGCCGACTGCTCCAGCTGGGCGAGCTGCAATTCGACGCGCCGGCGGCTGGTCGTCACGTCCGCCACCCCGCGGCGGACCTGCTGCAGCAGCTCCAGCTGCCGCTCGTAGGAGTAATCAAGCATCTCGCGGGGGTCCTCGGCGCGGTCCAGCGCCTTGTTCGCCTTGGCCCGGAACAGCATTGCGATGCGGCGGCTGAGACTCATCCCGATCCACGTCCCTTCCAACGGTCGGAGACCGCGGCACGATCGTACGCCTGGGGCGCCGGCGAGGCGAACGTCTCAGTGCCGCGGGGCTCTGAAGCGGGCATAGGCGGCTGGCCTGCGAGTTCGGCTGCCGGAGCGAGCGTTTCATGAACCATGAGCCACCGCCCGTTCAGATTCAAACGGACCTATATACCGAACGGACGGTGGTATTCCAGCTACTGTGTGGTATCCGAGCTTGCCGCGATTCGATGGAACGCCCGGGTCGCCGCTTCCAGCGGTACCGACGCCTCCCCGGGCTTCTGGTGGCTGCGTCTTGCCTATTCGGGCTTTCCGAAGCCGCCGACGGCGAGTCCGCGCCACTGCGCCGCGATCCGCAGGCCGCTGGGGCTCGCCCGGTGGCGGCACAGGTCCACGGGAGGTGGACGCCAGATACCTCCGGGGTGCATGGAAGGTCGATCAGGGGCATAAGCCTGGTCGGCAGGTCGTTGTCCGTCCTGCTGGCTTGGCACGTAAGGCGGCGGGCCTATGCAACTAGCCGCAGCGCCCCGTTGCCGCGATCATCGTGGTGACTTGCGCCGAAATAGCGTTCCTTAAACCCGATATCCCCGGTATGGGGTCATAGCCGCCGCTGGTGGTTCGCCTGCCTTGCCTCTGGGCGCGTTCGCCCTGGCTGGATCCGTTTTGGGGCAGAGGTTCTGTCTGCTGGTTTGCGCAGGTCAGGCGGTTCTGCGGACAGTGTCCGTGGCTGTCCGTGCGATGGGGCGCCTGGATGCCCGTGTGCACGGACATATAGCGGACAGGGTCGGTGCGGCGATTGCTGAACGGCAGCATTTGCGCAGGTAAGCGGCTATATGGTGTGAATAGGAGCGGAACACTGTAAAACCGTCGGCTCAGCCTACGTTGGTTCGAACCCAACACCTGCCACCACCTGCGAGAACCGCCCCCGACCTCTAGTTATGTGGTCGGGGGTTGTTCTTGTCATCGTCAGGCTCATGCAGGCAGATGCCGCTAGAAGCGGCCGTATGCCGCTGGTCGCGGGATATACGTGGGATGGATCTCGCCGATCTGGGCACCCAAAGCGAGCATGATTTAGCTGGCGTGACGGTGCTTGAGGCGAGGTCACGCGCCACGCAGAGCCGCGTCTATGCGGGTGTTGGCGATGTCGTCACCGTCGTCGAGGCACTTGGCGTAGACCCGGAGCAGCACTTCGACGCTGTGCCCGGCACGCTCGGCGACCCGAGGCGGGGGTACCCCGGCGCTTAGCCACAGCGATACAGCCGCGTGACGCAGGTCGTAGGGGCGCCCGGCCAGGCTTGAGGCAGCCTGCGCGGGTGTCAGGGCAAGGTTGCGAGCCGCGGCCCAGACGTCGCTGATGGCGGTGGAGGCGACGGGGTGTCCGCGGTCGCTGCTGAATATCCGGCCGTCGGCGGCGATGTCGAAGGTGTCGATGTGCTGGCGCAGGATGGCGACCAACTCGGGCGGGATGGGCACTCGCCGTGTCTCGCTCGCCGGACGGTGCTTGAGTCCGCGCTCGTCGTGGGCTGACGCCGTGTCGGTCCAGCGCCGGTTGACCTCGGGCCGGGACTTCTCCAGGGTGAGACGGCCCCAGCCGGTGGCGGGCAGGTAGCAGTCCTGCCGTCGCAGCGCGACTGCCTCGCCGGGTCGTAGTGCGGCGAAGTACATGCATGCGTACAGAGCCATGAGCCGCTGGCCCCTCGCGTGCGGGCCGCGTCGTTGCTGACCTACGTAGCTCACGGCGGTAAGCAGTTCGCGGGCTTGGCGCGGGTTGACCACAACGCGCCGGTCCACGACCTCGGAGACCTTCGGGGGCTTCCAGCTCAGCCGGTCGAGCGGGTTCGATGGCAACTCTTCCAACTCGACGGCATACCGGATCACATTGGCGAAGACGGATCGCTTACGCGCGATCGTCGTCGCGCTGGCGGCCCGGCCATCCTGCGTTACGGAGATTGCGTCGAGGACGGCACGAGCATGCTGGGGCTTGCCGACCTCGCTGACCGGAAGTGAGGCCTTCTCCAGCCACCGCAGCGCCGTTGCGACTGCTGGCGGGCAATCCAGCTCACGCGAAGCGGGGGCCAGCGCGAAATGCCGCAAGGCGCCACGTAGCGTCCCGCGATCCATGCCGTCCGGGGCCTCTTCGCCGACGACGACCGGGATGATTGTCGCCAGAGAATCGATCAACCCGTCCCGCGTTTTCGGCGCGGCTGCTGGCCATTTCATGTCGACGTAGGAGAGACAGAACTCAAGCCACGACCGCCCGTGGCTAGTTGCCCTGATCATCGAGTCGGGCAGGCCGGTATCGGTGTCGAATGCCTCGCCGTTCCGCGCGGCTTGCCGCAGATCAGACAGGAAATTGTCGGCCTGGGCCTTGTTGCCGAGCGTGCTGGAATGCGGCGTGCGGCCGACCTTCCACCGGATTTCATAGGTGCGCCTTGTCTTGGCCTTGCCGGGCCGGATTGCCCAGAACTTCACGTCGTAGGACTTCATGCGGCAGGGTCCTCTCGGAGTCGATCCAGCCACGCGCGAAGATCGCTGCGCCAGATGCGCAGCTCGCCGTTGGGAAGCCGGACGGCGCTGGGCGCCTTGCCGGTCTCGCGCCACCGGTAGAAGGTCCGTGGCGATACATCGCCAAGTTCGGCGAGTACCTGAGCCACGGTCAGCAGCTCGTCGCGCGGGGCCGCCATCAGGCCGCCGTTCCGGCTGCCGAAAGATTCGGGCTGGTCTCGCCGCTGGCTCTAGCTCGGGCGTTGGTGAGCGCGGCGTGCCATATCTGGCGGTCGGCGACGACGTGCAGGAGCCTTTGGCCGTTGGGCATGTGGTCCGGGTCGCCGGGTTTGACCGGTTCCCAGGTGTAGCGGCTGGGGTCGGTTGCCGGAAGTCCGAGCATCCCGGTCAGCCAGGCCTTGCGATCGGCGCGGTGGTCGGCCAGGGTCTTGCCGGACCATTTGCGGGAGACCAGGATCCGCCGTCCGGCGTAGCCGAGGTACTCGCGGCGGTGGGCCTTGCCCTTGCAGCAGCCCGGCCGCAGGCCCGGACGGGCGTCGGGCTGGATGCCGTAGCGGAGCCAGTTCGCGCACGTGGGGGAACACGGCTCGTACCGCAGCGCGTCGGCGAGCCGCCCGGCGTGCGCGGCCTGGGCGTCGGTGGTCACCTGGTGGCAGTCGCCGACATGCTTGGTCAGGTACTTGGTGAGGTAGCCGATGC
>CAWCSP010000004.1:557500-3673862 GCA_963798215.1 uncultured Acidobacteriota bacterium | reverse complement strand
GAGGCGGGCTGATGGGCAGCCTCGCCGACGAGTTCGGCGGGATGCTGCAGAAGGAGTTCGGGGGGGCGAAGGGCGTTCGAGGAGGAGGCGGAAGGGGCGTGGGTGCAGTAGGGGAGGCCAGGCGTAGGCGAGGCGGCCGCGGGCTACCTGGCCACGGCGCGGGCGATCTCCCGGGGCCGTTTTCCAGTGGCGAGGAGCGACCGGACGATGAGATCGAGGCTGACCTGTGCGTCCGCGGCCTCCATCTTTGCGACTCGAGACTGGCTCGAGCCCAGCTTCGAGGCGAGCGCCGTCTGGGACAGCCCCTTCTTCAGGCGAGCCTTCTTGAGCTCGCGGGCGAGGCTGAGCTTGATCTCGATGTAGGCCGATTCCTCCGGGGTCAGGCCGAGGAAGGTCTCGGCGGATCCGAATGTCCAGCCCTTCTTCGCGAGGCGAGCCTTCTTTGTTTTGTCCATCTGATTACTCCCTGTCCCATGCCGCGAGGCGCCGCGCGCAGGCTGCGAGCACGGCGTTCGGCGTTCGTTGAGTGCCCTTCTTCTCGACTCCCAGGATCACGATCGCGTCGGGGCGAACGGCGTAGAAGATCCGCCCACACGAGGGGCTTCCCGGGGAGCTTCATTTCATCCGAGGCGAGCGTAGGTCGATTAGCTCTTTATGTCAAGATTGACATACTTGGTCTTGCCTTTCGTCCCGGCGATGGAATTTTCGCGATTCGCGAATAGCGAATACCGAAAGGACGACCCGGAACGCGCGCACGTCTACTCGCGGGTGTAGGGCGTGCTGCGCGACCTGCGCTGGATCGGCGGAAGGCCGGAGAGGTAACAGGGAGGACGCTCATGGCTCTCATCGGACGACGACTCGATTTCCCGTCGCGGTAAGATTCCGCAGGTATGAGCCCCTCGCAAGTGCTTTCAAGCGGACGAATTACGGTGCCCCGAGAGGCTGTTGCGGGCTTCTGCCAGAAGCACCACATCCGGCGTCTGGCTCTGTTCGGGTCGGTGCTTCGAGACGACTTTCGGGCTGACAGCGACGTGGATGTCCTGGTCGAGTTCGAACCCTCCCACGTTCCCGGGTTCATTCGAATGGCGGCGATGGAGAACGAGCTGTCGGAGTTGTTCGAACGGAAGGTCGATCTGTTGACCCCGAGCTCAATCAGTCATTACTTTCGGGAGAAGGTCCTTAGAGAAGCCCTGACGCTGCATGACGCAGCATGAAGCCGGGGTTCGACTTGGACACATGCTGGACGCCTCGCGCGAGGCGATTGCACTGGCTCGAGGAAAGACCCGGCAGGATCTTGCCGAAGATCGGATTCTCGAACTCGCTCTGACGCGCCTCGTGGAGATCGTGGGCGAGCGCAACCGCCTCGTCCATGGATATATGGAGATTGACGGGGACGCATTGTGGAGCACGATCGCGGAAGACCTCCCGGTGCTCGTGCCGCTCCTCGAGGCCGCGCTGCGGTAACAAGCCACTTGCGCTGAGCGGACACTCAATGTCCGCCCGCGGTCGCTATCTTCCGCTCATGACTCTCACCGGAAGACGACTCGAACTCGCATCGCTGGGAAAGATCTCAAGCGCGTGCACGGAGTCGCGCAGGTCGTCGCTGCGCGCGAGGCGTCGCAACAACTACTCACGAAGCCACGCGCTGGCGCGGCTAGAAGGCGCGGATGCGGAGATGGCTGTCGCGGTCGGCGCGACGCGCCGGATCGGCGCGCGCTGACAGTCATCGAGCGAGCCGCGCAGTCCGCGCACCAATCACTCGAGGTCGATGTGGTGTCGGGCGGCCACCGCCACGGCGGCCTTTAGGCTTTGTCGGTCCTTCCAGTGGTAATAGGCAGCGAGCCGGTCACGGCACGAGTCGGTCGGCGAGAGCAGGAGAACGCTCACGCCTCCGATCGGCATCTCGGCGGGTTTCACCGAAAGGTCGGAGCCGATCGACAAGGGTCCCCGGGGAAACTCGACGAAGAACCGCGTATCCGGGTGGTGATAGGCGTCTCCCTTGCGGACAAACCCGATCCCCGCCATCACGCGGTCGAGTTCTTTCTGGGTGGGCGAAGACTGGAGGATCAGATCGAGATCCTCGGACTGATAGGCGCCGCCCGAATAGATGGTGGCGCAGGCGCCCCCGGTCAGCACCGCTCGAATGCCTGCCCCGCTCAGCGCATCGGAGACGACTGCCGCCACCTTCTTCAGGGACGAGCGCGCCATGATCTTCACAGGCGCTTTCCGGTGCGCCGGGGCCGGCGGCGCAGGGCAGCGACACGCCGCTTGATGTCGGTGTCAGCTGCGGCGAGCCTGGTGAGGAACCCCCCAAGCTCCTTCGCGGCGAAGTAGCGCGGGTTGATCTCAAAGAGGCGGGTGCGGCCCATGAGACGCCCTGCGATGAGGCCATCGCGCTCGAGGCTCGCGAGGCCCTTCTGCACGACGGAGAGCGGCGCCTCCAGAAGCCGGGCCAGCTCCCGCGCATAGCTCTGCCGGAGCAGCTCAAAAGCGATCAGGAGCCGCGTCCTGGTCTGGGATCCGAACGGAGAGCTGACCGCCATATGCGGTCATATGACATCTTTTTAAGGTCGTAGTCAAGATGAGTGTTCGGGTGTGGCGAGGAGGCGGACACTCAATGTCCGCCCGCGGCCGCTACCTTCTGCTCATGGCTCTCACCGGAAGACGACTCGTTTTTCCGTCGCCGCCCCGCGGGAAGGCGCCGCTCGGTGCCTGGCCTGCCTTCGAGAAGAGGCTCGCCGAGACGCTCGGCGCGCTGGAAGAGGATCAGTACCTGGTCGTCTCGGCCAAGCGCGGCTGGGCGTACGTGCAGTTCGCGGCGCAGGGGTCGTTCGGGCTGCGCGCCGAGTGCGTCGGCAACAACTACCTCGACGAGGCTCACGCGCTGAGCGCCGGCCAGAAGGCGCGGCTCAGGAAGATCGGCTGGTCGTCTCCCAGGAAGACGGAATCCCCGAACTTCTTCCGGGACTTCGACCGGCCGGTTCCGTGCGCCGACGCGGCCCGGATGGCCGTGCGCGCGCTGACCGAGGTGTTCGAGATCCCGCATCCGGGGGCTCTCATGTACAAGGCGTTCGACAAGAAGGACCGGACGATCCTGGTCCCGACGCTCGGGCTGAAGCGCGAGGAGGCGGACTGATGGGCAGCCTCGCCGACGAGTTCGGCGGGATGCTGCAGAAGGAGTTTGGGGGGCGAAGGGCGTTCGAGGAAGTCCCTGAAGGCCAGGAGGTGCAGTAGGCAGGCTGGCGCCGGGTGCCTTACGTGTCCTTGCGCGCCGGCCCATGCAGCCGCCCAAGGGTCTTGTTAACGGCTTTCAAGTCAAAGCGCTCCGGGTCGAAGTGGGGGTCGGCCCACCTTCGCATTTCCTTGTGGTCTTCGTGCTGCGGGTCGCCCCACGCCGCGAGGAAGTCGTCGTAGCCATGGGGCCCGCCGCTGTCCTCGGGCGGGCAGGCCCGCGCGCCACCGAGACAGATGGGGTAGCGCGCGGCGAGATCCTGCGGGAGGCGCTTCTCCAGCTCGATGTCGTGGATCCAGGCGTCCCCGAAGTCGTAGATATAGGCAAGGCGTCGAGTACCCGGAAGGAGGAGTTCCGCCAGGCGCGTCTTTCGCGGGTCGAGCGGGGCCGGCCGCTCGGATCGGTCGGGATCCGGCGCGGCCACCCTTTGCCGGCCGACCTGAAACTCGTAGAGGTGGTAGTTCTTCCACCCGAACGCGCCTTGAAGGGCGAGGTGCAGCCCGTGGAACGTGCTCGAAGCAGGGACCTGGATCACGCGCCAGACCGGGGGCTCGACGTCGCGGAGCGTGACGCGAAGCTGGAGGACTTCACCGGAACCCTTCACGGGCTTTGCTCGCCGCCCGGGATCCACCATGGCCCGCCTGCCGGCCAGCGTCCGGCGAATTCCGCCCCTCGCGAAAGAGTTGTCAGAACCGGGCCGGCGAAGAAGGCGCAGCGCAAAACCCAGGCCTCGAACCCCATCGCGGCATCGATTCGGTTCTTTGAAACGAACGCCTCCCATTGCCGCTGCTTTCCCGCGTCGCGGCCGAATCGACTCGTCAGGCCGGCCGGCATTGCGACGATTGGCGTCTCCCTTCTTTCGAATGTCTCCCGGATCGCGCGGCCCAACGCCGCGCCTTCGAAGTCGCGGATTCGCGCGAGCGTGGCTACATCGAAGTAGTCCTTCATTCTGGTATTCGACTCGCCCAGAACCACCATCGCGTGGAGCTTCTCCGCAATGGATGTCTCGGACTGATAGGTGCGGAGCATCGGCCTCGGGACGTCCAGAAGGGACGGGAACTCAAGCCATTCCGGCGGCGGGTAGACGGCATCTCCGACGCCGACATCGAACTGAAGCGAGAGCTTGACGGTTCCGAGCCGGCCCTCGACTCTGACCCTCTGACCGCCGTACTGGTCAGCCTCGCGGATCGCTGTTGCGGCGACCGTTTCAGGGAGAAAAGCCACGCCGTCGTCCGGATCGCACGGGATGACGGCGATCTCCCGGAAGACCCGTTCAAGCTCCTGGGACGTGATGTCTCCGAAACCGAGGAGATCCGCATCCCGAGTTGCGCGCACCGATTCGCCAGCCCAGACGAGCATCATGAGCGCGCCCTTCAGGATGAACGAGTCGGCGTACTTGGATTTCGACAGGCGATAGAGAAACCGCTCCAACCCGAAACGCGTGAAGAGAAGAGTGGGCTCGACGCCGAGCGCCTTCGCGCGGTTGACGATGCGCGCCTGTAGGGACTGGACGAGACCAGTGTTCGGCTGACTCATTCCACGAGTGCCTCGAGGTACGGGCGCATCACCTCTCGAACCCTGCAGATTCGGGCGAAGGGGTCGATCTCACCCGGCTTGACCTTCCTCGACCTGATCGATTCACGGAGGGCCTCAACCGCGACGTCCAGACCCACTTTGTGCCGGTACTTGAAGAGATCGGCGATGGTCTTTGCGAGGCTGTAGATGCGCACATGCCGGCCTTCGACGGCGATGCTCTCGACACCTCGCGTAAATGCCTGACCTGAAAAGCGAAATACGCGCAGGGGCGGAAAGTCTAGTCTTGGAGTACGCGATCGCCTTTCGATTGCAAGCCAGACTTCTGAAGGGTTCTGGGTCGTGACGTCGTGAAAGCGAAGGGCGGAAAGCAGGCAGACGACGCCCTTCGGCGCGGCTGACGCCGCGAGCACGAGACCGTGATGCTCGGTGATCTCTGCGTCAGGCAGGCGATACCTGCCATGACCCACGCGCTCGACCGCGCCCCGGTCGACGAGCCGTGCAAGAGTCTGCGGGTGAACGCCGGCCGCGACCGCTTCGGCTGCAGAGAAGATGCTTCGACGAGCGAGCGTGCGGGGAATGGCGGGGGCGGCGACCATGTGAGAGATTGTTGACATATATGATAAGAATGTCAACGGTGGCTCACGTGCTCCGGGCTGGACATTCCGTGTCTGCCCGCGGCCGCCATCTTCTATTCATGGCACTCGCCGGAAGACGACTCGATTTCCCGCTGAGCGCCACCCAGAAGGCGCGGATGCGGAGGATGGGCTGGTCGGCCGGTTCCGTGCGCCGACGCGACCCGGATGGCCGTGCGCGCGCTGACCGAGGTGTTCGAGATCCCGCATCCGGGGTCTCTCATTCGAGGAAGAGGCGGATGAGGCGGGGGTGCAGTAGAGGGGCATCCGCGCGATGCCCGCGGACGTTGAGGGCGGCCAGAGGGTAAGATTTCGCAGGTATGAGTCCCGCGCAAGTGCTTTCAAGCGGACGGATTAAGGTGCCTCGAGAGGCCGTCGCGGACTTCTGCCGGGAACACCACATCCGAAGGCTGGCCCTGTTCGGGTCGGTCCTGCGCGACGACTTTCGGGCCGACAGTGACGTGGACGTCCTGGTTGAGTTCGAACCTACCCCCATACCCGGGTTCTTCGCGCTCTTCGAGATGGAACAGCAACTGAGCGATGCTCTAGGCCGTAAGGTGGACCTCAACACGCCGGCGTCGCTGAGCAAGTACTTCCGGGCCCGGGTGCTGGCCGAGGCCGTGCCGCTGCATGACGCGGCATGACGAGGGCGCGAGGACCTGCCTAGGTTGATTCGGGAGCTGGAGATGGCGGTCGGCGGGTAGAGAGCCGATCTCCCCGGCGACGCGGCCGATCAGACACCCGATGTCTGTGCGCATGGCCTAACTTCGGAACGTGGACAGTCGAAGGCAAGGCAGTCGCGTCATCCAGATCCCGCTCGAGTGGCCGGCACGCGACGGGACCGTGCTCGATGTGGACCGGGACGAATCCCGGGCGGCCGTGCTCATCGCATGGGACGACGGCCGGCAGGAGTGGATCGACATTGAGGAAATCCGGCCGCTCCGCATCTGGTTCGTCAGCGATGAGCCGATACATCAACTCATGCCCGGGCCGCTGGAGGCCCAGCTTGCCGGGTTCATGGAAGCCGAACCCGCGGCGCCGCGGCCGTCTCGCTTCTCGAAAGGGCCTTCATGACTCTCACCGGAAAACGACTCGATTTCCCGTCGCAGCCCCGCGGGAAGGCGCCGCTCGGCGCCTGGCCCGCGTTCGAGAAGAGGCTCGCCGAGACGCTCGCGGCGCTGGAAGAGGATCAGTACCTGGTCGTCTCGGCCAAGCGCGGCTGGGCGTTACGTGCAGTTTGCGGGGCAGGGGTCGTACGGGCTGCGCGCCGACGTGGCCCGGATGGCGTGCGCGCGCTGACCG
The DNA here is from genome assembly GCA_963798215.1 of uncultured Acidobacteriota bacterium. GTDB lineage: Bacteria > Acidobacteriota > Thermoanaerobaculia > UBA5066 > UBA5066 > Fen-183. The sequence goes on along the minus strand of CAWCSP010000004.1, from coordinate 3,667,160 downwards.
AGTGTTCGAGATCCCGCATCCGGGTCTCTCATGTACAAGGCGTTCGACAGAGCGACCGGACATCCTGGTCCCGACGCTCGGCTGAAGCGGGGCTGCCTCGTGATGGGGAGCCTCGCCGACGAGTTCGGCGGGATGCTGCAGAAGGAGTTCGGGGGGCGAAGGGCGTTCGAGGAGGAGCCGGAAGGGGCGGGGGTGCAGTAGGGGTTCCAGTCTAGATCGGTCTATACGCTACTTGCGGATATACGTAGATTGCGTATACTCAAAGCGTGAAGGGCGTGTTCGTCGAGCTGCCCGCCTTTGAACGACATCGGAAGAACTACCTCGATGACGAGGCGCTCCGGAGCCTCCAGAGCCTTCTCATGAAGGATCCCTCGGCGGGAGATGCGATCCCGGGGGCCGGAGGGCTGCGAAAACTGCGATTCGCCGATTCGCGCCGCGGGAAGGGAACGCGGGGCGGGCTCAGGGTGATCTATTACTGGTGGCAGGCAGGAATGCAGTTCTGGCTTTTCACCGTCTACGACAAAGATGAGATGTCGGACTTGACCGCGGCCCAGCGCGAGGTCCTCAAGAGACTGATCAAGGCGGAACTGGAAGCAAGGAGGACGTCATGAAGAGCGACGGCCGAACCAAGCGAACGCATTCGGGCAAGCGCGATCTGTTCGTCGAACTGAGCGAGGGAATCGCCGCGCTCGCCGAAGCGCGTGAAGGGAAGCGGACCCTTCGGACACATGCCGTCGAATATAGGCCGGCACCGAAGGTCACGCCAAGGGAGTTGATCCGAGTTCGCGAAGATCTGAAGTTGTCGCGGGCCCTCTTTGCCATCTATCTGCGGACCAACGTGCGCACTCTTGAGAACTGGGAGCAGGGACGCGCCAGGCCAAATGCGCAGGCGGCTCTTCTGATCAACCTGGTCAAGAAGTACCCGGACACCGTCCAGCGGCTCGCAGCGATCTGAGCAGACGAGGTCTTCACCCGTCTGTTAACCGTACGAGAGACGGCCGCAGGCTTCCGGAATCGGCCACCCCTGTTCCCTCGCGGTCTCGATCCACTCGCGAATCATGACCTCGGCACGATCCTGTACGGAAGCCGCTGCCGGCCACGCGCGGCCGGCTGAAGCTGGAGCGGTCGTTCACCGCGGCCGAGTGGGCCGCGATGCAGCGCGGGTCGATCCCCGAGGCGATGGAAGACAAGTTGTTCATCTACGAGAGCCGCGGGTGGCTCTCCTTCCACCGAAGCTGGACCGGGGTCTGCATCTTCCGGGATCCGCTTCCGAGAGACCGCGACGGGCGTCGAGATCGCCGAGGCGTGGGTCAACCGGAAGACGGATGAGTACTCGTGCGTGGACGACACCTACGACGCCGGGCTTGCGTGGTGGCTGATCGACGTGCTGCTGCTGAAGAGGCCGGCGAAGTTCCCCGATACGGGGTTGCCCGAGGGGCCGGGGCTGATGAAGCGGTGGAGCGACGTGGGGCGGGTGGGCGGCCAGGCTCGCTCTCACGCCGCGCTTCGGCGTCGATCGGCCCGATAGGCGTGCCAGAGGTCCCAGGTCGCCTGGATGTTGAGCCAGAACTCGGGAGACGTGCCGAGCAGATCGGCGAGGCGCAGGGCCGTCGCGGCCGTGACGCCACGCTTCTTGCGGATGAGCTCGTTGAGCCTGTTCGACGAAATGCTCATTTTCCGCGCCGCGTCCGCCTGGCTCATCCCGAGAGGCTTGAGGAACTCCTCGAGCAGCATCTCGCCCGGGTGGGTGGGAACGCGCTTCATGCGGCGGACGTCGACAGCCGGCTCAGTGGTAGTCCTCACAGCGTACCTCCCATGCATGGGCGCTCTCGAAGCGGAACGAAATTCGGAATTTCTCGTTGACGCGGATGCTGTGTCGACCGGCCTGATCGCCTCGGAGTGATTCGAGCCGGTTGCCCGGCGGAACGCGGAGGTCATTCAGCGTGGTCGTGGCGTTGAGGGCGTCCAGCTTCCGTCGAATCACCGGCCAGAGTTCCTTCGGAAGACGACGCGCGGCCCGTGAGTCTTCTCCGTAGAAGACGTCGCGTGTGGTCGCGTCGTCGAACGACCGGATCACGGAGTGACTCTACATGGATACCGTGTATTCGTCAATGTCCCGTGAACGCACCGAGGGGGCCGGGCCTCGTGAAGCGGTGGAGCGCCCCTGCTCTACCGACGTCTTCCAGGCCTCGGGCGAAGTCGGATACTGTACGGGGAACAACCGACGTCGATTCGAAGGAGGATGAGACCCATCGACAAGCGCACTTTGGTCGCCCAGTGGGCGTTCGACACCCGGCCGGTGCTCCTCCGCTTCCACCTGTGGCTGGAGGACGTGGAGCTCGAGCGCTCGCAGCCCGAGCCCGTCTCGGACCACTCGTTCATGCCTCGCGGCATCGCCCGGTGTCTCGCGATGACGTCGGCCGCCACGGCCCTCGGGACGCGCCTCTTCGGCGGGTACGGCGAGGGGGCGGGGGCGGACAAGGCGACGCTGAACCAGGCGAAGAAGTCGGCGGACGCGATCAGCGCCTACGTGATGAGCGAGGGGCTCTGGCACCTGACGCGCACGCTTCCCGAGAACCACGCGATCATGGTCTGCCTCGGCGAGGGCTTGATGCCGAAGGCGGGCGAGACGGCGGAGATGGGGGCCAACCCGCTCCTCGGCTTCGGCCGCGTTTACGCCCGCCCCGAGGTCGCGCGCGTCGTGGACCGGAGGGTGCGCCGGCTGCTGAACGAGCAGGGACACACGTTCGAGCATTTCCACGACTGGCTCAAGTCGCGCGGGATCACGATCTGGGGCGCCGCCGTGGACACGCTCGAGAACACGGTCCGCTTCGCCGAGGGCAAGGCGACGGGCCCGATGTCGGTCTTCCACCTCTTCGACTCGCCGCTCGTCCTGGCGCGCCCGTACGAGTCGTACATGGGCTGCCTCACGGTGCCGCGGCGCGTGGCCGAGGCGGCCGACCGCGCCTCGCTGCTCCTCGACTACCGCACGCCGCGCGCCGACGTGACCCGGGCGATCGAATCGGCCTATCCCGGCGTGAAGCGCGGAAACATCCACGTCTGGACGCTCCGGGGCAAGAACCGCGTGGCGCGCCTCGGAACGCTGTGGGAGGAGTGGAAGGCGCTGGGCGTCCACCTCGTCGAGGACGGGTGGAAGGCGCCGTCGGGCCTCGAGGTGTTCACGGACTCGGGGACGTACGCGCCGACGTTCCTCATCGGGAGCTGGGCGGACGAGGCGGGAGAGACGCACGTTTTCCTCTGCGACGGCTACGCCGCGACGGCCGAAGCGATGCAGGCGGCCAGCCTCGCGGACGTGCTGGACGTCGACGCCTCGATGTCGCTCTTCTCGCCCGGCTTCGATCTGCCGTGCCACGTCGAGGGCAAGCTCATGCAGCTCGACCCTGACCGGCCCGACTTCGCGCAGCGGGTGCGCGAGGCGCTGGGCGGGCGGGACGTCCAGGCGGGCCGGATCGTCTCGTACGCGGACGCGATCCGCGAGGCGAGGGCCTGCAACGTCCCGACGGGCCGGCCCGCGCTCAAGCCCGGCGACTTCGTCCCCGCCAAGAACTGGCGGGTGCTGGCGTCGACCGGCTACATCTGCGACGACCCGTACACCGGGACGGCCGGCGTCACGTGCGTGGGCGAAGGGGTGTACCGGGTGACGACGAAGCTCGCCGCGCACCAGGCCTCGAGCCGCATCACGTTCACGTTCCGGCTGATGGAGCCGCTCGAGAGGGCGCGCCACGTCTTCAGCCCTCTCCTCGTCCGCTTCATGTCGGGCGTCGACCACACGACGCGCCCGGTGAAAATCTCCGACTCGGGCCGCATCCGCAACGAGCTGCAGACGATGTTCTCCCAGGCCCTCGAGCACGACGGCGACACGATCCGGCTCCACTTCGACCGTATCGACGACAAGGTCGTCCCGCGCGACAAGCAGGAGACGATCCGGAAGGTGCTGGAGTGGTACCGCGAGAACCACCCGGTGTGGTTCGACTGGCTCGCGATCGGGGGGACGACGGCCCGGATCTGAAGAGGGCGAACGCCGGGCGCGCGGACGCTAGACTCCCCTCGCCCGGATGACGACGAACGGCCCCGGCGGCCCCCCGCCCGACGGAGATCTCACCCTCGATCGCGATCCGTCGCGGCCGCCGGGAGGGGCGGCCGGTGTCGCGTTACCGCGTGCGATCGGCGGGTTCCGCATCCTCGGAAAGCTCGGCGAGGGCGGCATGGGAATCGTCTACGACGCCGAGCAGCGCAGCCCGCATCGGCGGGTCGCGCTCAAGGTCGTGCGCGCGGGGCACTTCGTCGACGACCAGTACCTGAGGATGTTCCGGCGCGAGACCGAGACGCTCGCCCGACTCACGCACCCGAACATCGCGGCGCTCTACGAGGCGGGGCGCACGGACGACGGACAGCACTTCTTCACGATGGAGCTCGTCCTCGGCGAGACGCTCTCCGCGTGGGCGAAGAAGCACCTCGGCGGCGACGCGCCGAGCCCCGCCGAGACGCGCGAGCGCCTGCGCCTGTTCGTCACGATCTGCCAGGCCGTCGCGTACGCGCACCAGCGCGGCGTCATCCACCGCGACCTCAAGCCCTCGAACATCGTCGTGACGGACGCGGGCCCGAAGATCCTCGACTTCGGCCTCGCGCGCATCACGGACGCGGACGTCGCGGCGGCCACGGTGATGACCGAAGTCGGCGCGATCCAGGGGACGCTCCCGTACATGAGCCCGGAGCAGACGCGCGGCGACAGCCGCGACATCGACCTGAGGACCGACGTCTATTCGCTCGGCGTCGTCCTCTACGAGCTCGTCTCCGGGACGCTCCCGTACCCGACGCGCGGCATGTCCGTCGTGCAGGCGATCCGGAACATCTGCGAGGAGCCGCCGAAGCCCCTCGACGTGGACGCGGACCTCCAGACGATCCTCGTCAAGGCGCTCGAGAAGGAGCCGGACGGCCGCTACCAGAGCGCCGCGGCTCTCGCCGAGGACGTGGAGCGGTACCTCGGGAACCAGCCGATCCTCGCGCACCCGCCGAGCACGGTGTACCAGCTGAAGAAGCTCGTCGCGCGCCACCGCGGCATGGTGGCGGCGGCGGGCGTGATCGCCGTCCTCCTCGTCGCGCTCGGCGTCACGATGGTCGTGCAGGCCGGGCGCGTTCGGAAAGAGCGGGACCGCGCGACGGCCGAGGCCGCGAAGGCGGGCGCGATCGACTCGTTCCTCCTCGACGCGCTGGGCGCGGCCGACCCGTGGTCGAAGGGCTCGCGCAACGTGTCGCTCCTCGACGCGCTCAAGCAGGCGCAGGACAAGGCGAGGACGTCGTTCGCGACGCAGCCGCTCGTCGAGGCGTCGGTGCTGCAGACGATCGGCACGACGTTCGCGAACCTCGCGCAGTTTCCCGAGGCCGAGAAGGCGCTGAAGGCGGCGCTCGGCCTGCGCGTCAAAGCGGCCGGCGCGAGGAGCGCCGAGGCGGGCGAGTCGCTCTCGGCGCTCTCCCAGATGTACGCGGCCTCGAAGAGATTCGACGACGCGGAGAAGACTGGCCGCGAGGAGGTGGCGATCGCGCGCGCTCTCCACGGCGAAGGCAGGGTCGAAAGCGCCGCGGCGACGTACGACCTCGGCGTGGCGCTCGCCGGCGAGGGAAAGTACAAGGACGCGAAGGCGGCGGCCGAGGAGATGCTCCGGATCGTGCGCGGGCCCGGCGCCGCCGGGAAGCCAAAGGCCGCGAAGGTCGAGACAGACGCCCTCCTCGTGCTCGTCCAGGTCGCCACCGCCGAGGAGGACTACCCGAGGCTCCTCGCGCTGACTCGAGAGCGGCTCGCGCTCTCGAGAAAGAGGCTGGGGGACCGCCACCCGGAGGTCGCCCAGGCGCTGAGCGACTATGCCCTCGGCCAGATGTACACGGGTGACCTCTCCGGCGCCGAGCGCACGTACCTCGAGGCTCTCGACATGGACATCGCGCTCCTCGGGCCGGATCACCCGGAGGTCGCGTCCGCGCGCGAGAACCTCGGCAACGTCTACTTCCGCGGCGGCCATCTGGACAAGACCGCGAAGAACCTCGAGGTCGTCCTCGCGATGCGCCGGAAGGCGCTCGGCGACGACTCGGAGCCCGTGGCGCGGACGCTCGCGAACATCGGGACCGTCTACCTGCGCGCCGGAAATTACGAGGCCTCCGTGAAGAGCTATCTCGAGGCGGTCGAGCGTCTGTCGCGGAAGCTCGGGCCGGAGCATCTCGACGTCGGCACGACGCTCACGGGCCTGGGCCAGGCGTACCGCAAGCTCGCCAAGTTCCCGGAGTCCGAGGCCGCGTTCAAGCGCGCGCTGGACATCCAGGTGAAGGCGCTCGGCGAGGACAACGTGGCGACGCAGAGGACGATTCAGGCGCTCGCCGGCGTCTACACGGAGTGGAAGAAACCGGCGCTGGCGGCCGCATACACGGCGCGTCTGAAACCGGCACCGGCGGCGCCGTCGGCGGCCGCCGCGAAGTAGCGGCGCGCGCTACCGCGCCGCGCGGCGGTACCGGCCCGTGAGGCGCGCCTCGGCGAGGACGTGGCCCTCGATCGCCCGCTCGAGCTGCTGCTTCGTGGGTGCGGCGAGGCCCAGCTTCGGGACGTCTAGTGCGTAGAGCCGGAAGACGTACCGGTGCTCGCCCGTGGGCGGACACGGTCCGCCCCAGCCGGTCCCGCCGAAGTCGTTCGCGCCTTCGGCCGCGCCCGGGGGGAGGCGGCCGGGCCGCAGGCCCTCGTCGAGGGCGCCGGCGTTGCCCGGCACGTCGAAGAGGACCCAGTGCGTGAAGTTGAAAGCGTCCGGGTCGTCGCAGACGACGGCGAAGGACTTCGTCGCCGCGGGCGCGCCGGTCCACGCGAGGGGCGGCGAGACGTTCTCGCCGTCGCACGTGTGGCGCTTCGGGATCGCGCCGTCCGGCGCGAAGGCCGTGGACGCGAGCTCCATCCCGTGGCTGCGGTCGCGCGCGCCGCACGCGGCCGCCGCGAGCGAGAGGAGCGAGAGGAGCGCGAGATGCGAGCGCATGCGTCACCCCCGGGTCTGATTCGTCGAGAGCTTACGTCCGTGAGTATCCTTCTGCCGTGGCGAACGTGAGCGTGAACAGGGGCGTCCTGCTCGGGGTCGGGGCCGTCGCCGCCGCGTCGCTTCTCGCGCTGGCGTTCGTGCTGGGGCGCGAGTCCGGGTCCGGCAGCGTTCCGGCGCCGGTGACTAAAATCGAGCGCCTCGCCCCACGGCCGCGTGAAGAGCCGCTTCCGCCGCCGATTCCGGCCCCTGCGGCCAGTTCCGAGCGCGCCGAGGCACAGCCGGCCTCCGGCCCGGCGCCGGCTGCTCCGGCGCAGGGTTTCGCCGCGCAGATGGCTCCGGTGCAGGCGTCGGTTCCCGTCGACAGCGGGCGCGGCGCCGGACCCGATCCGGAGAGAGCGTCCGTCGTGGCGTACTTCGATGCGGTCGAACACATCCAGCCGGGCGCCATGAGCGGCGAGGCGGAAGGCATCGCGAACGAGATGGCGGCGTCGCTCGCGAACGGCGACATGTCCGGCCTCGACAAGATGGTCCAGCAGACCGAGGCGGCGAAAGTGAGCCTCGCCGCCATTACGCCTCCAGCGGCGTGCGCCGCATTCCACCGCGAGAGCCTCGCGAGCCTCGACGACGGCCTGGAAGTGCTTCGCGCCCTGAAGACGGCGATGGAGTCGCCCGAGCCCGCCGCGCAGCTCGCGGGCGTCACCGCGCGGGCCAATGCCCTGCGCTCGCGCGCCGACGTCCTCCAGAAGGAAGAGCAGGACCTTCGCCAGCGCTACGGCCTGAAGCGCTGACTCGGGGGTGGGCGGGCGTCAGGGACGCCCCTTCGGCAGCCTCGCCCCGGTGCCGCGAAGGGGGCGAAGGGGCCGCGCGGCCCGCTCGCCCTTCGTGAGTCCTTCTTCGAGGAGCGCGACGACGGCGTCGTAACGCCCCGCGCCGTGCTTTTCGTCGAACGCCGCGCTAGCCTCCGGGCCGGCGGCGCGCAAGGCCGAGACGAGCGCGAGGCGCGTGCGCGCGCCGAGGCCGAGCAGGTCCCCGCGCTCGCCGGACGTCAGCGGAAGGCCGTCGAGAAAGTGCATCCGCCCCCTCAGCCGATCGAGTACGCCTCGACGCCGAATCGCGCGAGGTAACTGTACGGGATCGTCCCGTAACCGGGCTTGCCGACGGCGGACTCGTACGCCCAGTCCTTCGTCCCCCAGCTGTTCCTCACGCGGAACCGGCCGCCGCCGAGCGCGACGTTTCCGGGATCGTCGTCGTAGCCCACAAGGCACATCGCGTGGCCGCCGTTCGGCGTCTCGCCCGGAAAGGGGTTCAGGATCTCGCCGGTCCTCTGCACCTCCGGGTTGCGGAACCACGAGTTGAACACGGGGACCGAGAACGCGACGCACCTCCCCGCCGCGAGCTCGCTCTTGATGCCGGGGACGTCGGTCGGCGCGAGCTGGTGGACGTCCTTCGTCCTGTACTTCTTTGCCTCTGTCACCGGGGCATCCGGCGGGGGGCCCTGCCCCTCGTTGCCGGGGATGTCGTGGTCGACGTACGGCCACGTGGCCTCGAGGCAGCAGCCGTCCTTCTTCAGGCAGTCCATCGCGACGCGGACAAACGTCCCGGACTCGTTCGGCTCACCGTCACGGGCCTTGCAGTCGCAGTAGAGAAACTGCTCGGAGAAGTCGAGGGTCGCCGGGCCGCCCCTGGCCCAGTAGAGCTCGAGGGCGGCCACCGAGGCGAAGGCCACGCACGTGCCCCGGTTGCCCTGGTCGCGAATCGGCTGCATTTTCGGGATGAGATCGACGTGCTTCGGCAGCGGGCGGGCGTCCGTCGCGAACCGGTACGGGACGGAACGCAGGCGCGGCACGTTCTCGATCCAGGCGCCGAGCCGGAACCTCCGCACGGGGCGCGGAGCGGCACGGCGCGCGGGCGCCGGGAGGCCCGCGAGGAGCTTCGTGAGATCGGCCGGCGAGACGCCGAGGAACTTCGCGAGCTTCGGGCCGGCCGCCCGGCCCGCGCCGAGGACGTGGTCGGCAGTCGTGTAGCCGAGGGACCGGAGGGCGGCTGCGTGTTTCTTCAGCGACGGGACCTGCGAGATCGGAGTCGTCATATGAGGCCTCCTGCCGCGATCAGGGCATCTCGGGGACGGTCAGCGGGTGATCGAAGTCGGGCGCGCCTTTCACGATGGGGTAGAGACGCACGCGCGCCTCGCAGACAGGCTCCTTCGCCTCGCCCGGTCTTCCGGCCTTGAAGGCCGTCGCGACGCCGGCGAGCGCCGTGATCGTCTCCGGGACCTTCGTGTCGGTCTTCTGGCCGACCGACTGAAGCATCCCGTTCGAGAGCGTGGCGGAGAGATCGGAGGAGCCGTAGCCGGAGTGGAACCTCAGCGTCCTCTGCTCGCCGGGGAGGACGAGGACGGTGGCGGTCACCTTGCAGTCGGTCGCCCTTGTCACCGCCAGGTAAGGCACTGGCTCGAAATAGGTGAGGCCGGGCTCCGAGGCTTTGAACTCCAGATGGGCGCAGCCGGCCAGGGCGACGGTGAGAAAGAGGCAAGCACCGATCCGGGCATTTCTCATGGGTCGTCTCCTTTTGGGAGGAAGAGCGGGTTGTGACGACGCGTACGGAAGCGAATCTGACCAAATCTGGGTCCGCCGGGACCCTTTGTCGAGTGCCCGAGCGGCTTCTTTCTTCCCGCTCTCGAACCCGATATCTTCAGCCCGTCCCACTGGGAGGAGCATCCTGAAAACCGTTCCGGCCCGGTTCGCTCCCGTGAAGGAGAGGCTCGCCTTCGGGAAGAGCCGCCGGCGCGTGCTGCCGCGCACCGACCAGGGCAGGCTGAAGGCGTGGGCGGGACGCCCGGACCCGCTGGCCACGCTCCTCGGGGCGAGCCGCGGGCGGCTCCCGGAGCTTCTTCCCATCAAGTGGGGGCGGATGGCGGCGTCGCCGTTCGGCTTCTTCCGCGGCGCCGTGCCGGTGATGGCGCTGGACCTCGCGCGGTCGCCGGTGACGCGCATCCGCGTCCAGATGTGCGGGGATGCGCACGTGCGCAACCTCGGCGCGTTCGCGGCGCCGGACGGCCACCTCGTCTTCGACATCAACGACTTCGACGAGACGATGCCCGGTCCGTGGGAGTGGGACGTGAAGCGTCTCGCGGCGAGCCTCGTCCTCGCGGGTCGCGAGGCGGGCGACGGCAATTCGCTCTGTACGGAGGCGGTGGAGGAGTTCGTCCTCTCGTATCGCGAGGCCCTGAAGGCGTTCTCGCTCCTGTCGGCGCTGGATCTCGCCCGGTTCGAGATCCGCCGCTATCGACGGGGCCCCGTCGCGCGGATCCTGGAGATGGCCGAACGCGCGACGCCCCTGCATTCGCTCGAAAAGCTCACGGTCCCCTCGCGCGGCGGCGTCCGCCGGTTCCCAAAGCGCCCGCCGCTCCTCGTCCCGCTCGAACCGGAACGGGCGAAGCGCGTCATCGGCTCGTTGAAGGCGTACCGCGACACCGTGAGCGACGACCGCCAGCTCGTCCTCGACGCGTATCGCCTCGTCGACGTCGCCTTCAAGGTGGTCGGGACGGGAAGCGTGGCGACGCGCGACTACGCCGTCCTCGCGTTCGGAGACGGGGCGGATCATCCGCTGTTCCTTCAGGTCAAGGAGGAGTCGCCCTCTGCCTACGCCGCCGTCCTGCCCGGCGCGGTCCGGCCCGCGCACGAGGGGCGGCGCGTCGCGCAGGGCCAGCACCGGATGCAGACGGTGTCCGATCCTTTCCTCGGCTGGACGACGCTCGCGGGGCGCCACTACCTCGTGCGCCAGCTCGCGGACCACAAGGCCTCCATCCAGCCGGCGCAGCTGAAGGGCCTCGCGCTGAAGGAGTACGCGCGCGTCTGCGGCGAGCTGCTCGCGAAGGCGCACGCCCGCACGGGCGACGCGGCGATCCTTTACGGCTACTGCGGCGACACCGACCGCCTCGACCGCGCGATCGGGAAGTTCGCGATCGCCTACGCCGACCTCACGGAATCCGACCACGCCGCGTTCGTGAAGGCGATCCGGGCCGGCCGGATCCGGGCGCGGATGGGGATCTGACCTTCGCCGCCGCTACTTGAAGTAACCCGAGACGTCGAGCACGACGTCGAGCGGAGCCGCGGAGAGGTTCGTCATCTGGACGCTGCCTTCCGGCGCGCCCGCGATGAGCAGGATCGTCCCGAGCGCGCGCGTCCTGCCCGCCGCGAACGGCACCAGAGAGAGGTTCAGGCTGATCCCGGCCGGTCCAGCCTGCAGGGACCCGCTCGCTCCCGGGCTCACGACGGTGACGTTGGCGGAAACCGCGATCGTACCGGACGGCACGCCGCACTTGCCGCTCACGGCGAAGACGCGCGTGGCATTCGCCGCCAGCGCCGGGGCGTCGGCGGGCTGGCGCGTGTCGAGGACGCGGCAGGGCGGCAGCGTCGTGTACGACGTGTTGCCCGGATTGGGGACCCAGGCGATGAGGTGTGAGGCCTCGTCCGTGAGATACACGTGCCCCTGGATGACGATGGGGCTTTCCCAGTGGATGCCGCCGACGTTCGAGGTGTCGGACCAGAGCGTGTTTCCCGTCGTCGGGTCGAGAGCGTGGAGCACGCCGGTGCCGGCGTAATAGAGGATGCCGCCGGCGATGACGGGCGAAAATCCGCCGCCGGCGTTCGTCCACCGCGAGACGAGGGTCGGGGCGCCCAACGGCGAAAGGGTGAGCTTCAGGCCCGAGATCCCGCTCGCGTTCGCGATGAACACCCAGACACTCTGGTCGGCCGGGTTCACCCACACCGCGGGCTGCGTCAGGACCTGGCCGCCCTGCGGGACGTTGATCAGTTGCAGCTCGCCGCCCGTGTGCGACGGGCCGCCCTGGCCGCTCAGATCGTCCCGGTTCAGGAGTCTCACCTTGGCGTCCTTCCCGGACTGGACGGCGAGGTGCGGCGGAACGCTCGCCGGCACCGCGGGAAGGATCGCCGGCGCCGTGCTCCCGAGGTCGGCGTCGGTGTTCTGCAGGGACAGGAAGTTCGTCGGCGTGTAGCTGTCGACCGGCAGGCCGCTGCCGCCACCGGTGCCGTCCGGATGAAGGGAGAAGACCGTATCGCCCCAGCCGAAGCTCCCGGGTGCGAACGTGCCGTTGCCCGTCGACATGAGAATCCGGTCGTTGTCGGAGTCGTAGACGACGCCGGGTCGGGCCCAGATCGCGGTCTGCACACCGGGACAGTCGGGGGTTCCGGGCGCGATGACGAAGTGGACGGTTTGATTGCTGCACTGTGCGTTGAAGATGTTCTGCGCGCCGGTCGAAAGGTCGATGGCGGTCACGTGTCCCTGGTAGTCGCCCGCGTCTCCCGGGTATCCGCCGTTCGCGACGTAGAGCCGGGTCGCGCCGCTCTTGGCCGTCGCGAACCCGAGCGCGGCCGAACCCTTCTCGACGGACGGCTTCGTCGTGGCGAGCTGCGGCCAGCCGCCGGCCGTGATCTCCGTGCCGTCGCCGACGAGGTACTTGTGCGCCTTGCCGTCGAGCCCGTACGAGTAGACGTAGAGACGGCTCGGGTCGACCGAGGGCGAGGAGGTCGTGTAATTCGGCCCCGTCGCCGGCTGCTTCGACCATACCGTCGCGCCGGTCGCGGCGTCGACCGCGAGGAGAATGCCGCTCTTCGTCGTCAGGAAGAGCAGGTCCTTGACGCCGAGCGGGGTCGTGACGCCGGCGAGGAAGGCGGGCGCGCCGTCGGCAACGGCCGGAAGGGTCACGCGGTAAAGGAGATGCAGCGACGAGACGTTGCCGGCGTGGATCGCCGTCTCCTGGTCGTTTAACCCGGAGTGGCGGGAGTCGAAGCCCCACTGGAGCCAGTCGGCTCCGCGCGCGGGCGAGCCGGCGAAGAGTGCTGCGGAGAGGACGAGAACCGTCGTGCGTCTCAAATTGACGCCTCCCGTCCGTAGTGTTCCCATCCCCCGCGACGCCCCTCCCGGTTCACTCGCCGTGCGCCTCGCGGTGCCGGCTCACGCTGTCGCCGTCGCCGGGCTTCAGCTCCCGGAACACGGCCGCCGAGAGGACCGTCATCGCGCCGAGGACGAGGAGCGCGAGGTGGATGCCGTGGAGCAGCTCGCCGGGCCGCGACCGGAACCGGTCGGGGATGAAGATCGCGGTCGCGAGCGAGGCCGCGGCGACGCCGAAGCTCAGCGACATCTGCTGCATGGTGCTCGCGATCGTGCTCGCCATGCTCGCGTCGGCCTCGCCGACCTCGGCGTAGGCGAGCGTGTTCATGCTCGTGTACTGGAGCGAGGCCACCCCTCCGAAGACGAGCGCGAGGACGACGATCACGGCGATGGGCGTGCCGGCGCCGATCGTCGCGAAGAGCGCGATCGCGCCGCCCATCACGATCGTGTTCGCGAGGAGGACGCGCCGGTACCCGAAGCGCCCGAGGACGCGCGGCATCCACGGCTTGAACGCGAGCGCCGCCACGGACTGCGGCAAGAGGAAGAACGCGGACTGGATCGCCGTGTACCCGAGGCCGACCTGGTAGAGGAGAGGCAGGAGAAACGGGATGCCGCCCGCGCCGAGGCGCGTGATGAAGCTGCCGATGACGGCCGACCGGAACGTGCGGAGGCGGAAGAGCCCGAGCCGGAGCAGGGGATGCGCGGCGGCCATCGCGTGACGGAAGTAGGCGGCGAGAAAGACGCACGCGAGGACGAGGAGGCCGATGATGGCGCCCACCGCGAGCGTGTGCTCGCCGAAGACCTCGAGGATGTACGAAAGGAGGCCGACACCGCAGCCGAAGAGAACTCCGCCGGTGACGTCCAGCCGGTCGACGTGGCCTGCGCGGTAGTCGGGAAAGCGGCGGAAGACGAGGGCGAGGCCGAGGAGGCCGATCGGCAGGTTGACGAAGAAGATGAGGCGCCAGTTGAAGTAGCCGACGATGAAGCCGCCGGCCACCGGCCCGAGCATGGGCCCGATGAGGGCCGGGATCGACACGAACGTCATCGCGCGGACGAGCTCGGACCGCTCGAACGTGCGCACGATCGTGAGGCGGCCGACCGGAACCATGAGCGCGCCGCCCATGCCCTGCAGGATGCGGAACGCGACGAGGACGTGGATGTTCGTGGAGAGGCCACAGAGGAGCGAGCCGAGCGTGAAGATGCCGATCGCGGTCGCGAAGACGCGGCGCGTGCCGAACCGGTCCGCGATCCACCCGCTGACGGGGATGAAGACCGCGAGACTGAGCGTGTAGCTCGACAGGACCGACTTCATGGAGAGCGGCACGACGCCGAGCGCGTTCGCGATCGTCGGGACGGCCGTGTTGAGGATCGTCGTGTCGATCGACTCCATCAGGAACGCGACCGCGACCATCCAGGGCAGCAGGCGTTTGACGGCGGGGTCGGGACGGGAGGGCACGGGGGGAGTTTAGGGAGGTCCGGCTACGTCCCCTTGCGGATCGCCTCGATCGCCCGCTCGCAGTCGTCGTTGATGCGCTGGCGGTCGACGTGGTACTCGCCCTCGGCCTTCTCGCGCTCGGCGGGGTCGGGCGTCTTTTTCATCGAGTCCCGGAAGAGAATCTCGCGCTCGGCGAGGCGTGAGGAGGCGATGCGGCGGGCCTCGGCGATCGCGTCCTTCTGTTTCGGGGTCAGCGGCGTCTCTTTCGTGCCGGTCTCGCGGTCCTCGGCCTTCAGGCGCTCCATCGCGAGCTCGAACGCGGATTTCGGTTTGTCGCTCATGGACCCTTCTACACCGAATCTCCCTCGGCGGTGACGACGCGGTCGCGACCGGCGTTCTTCGCGGCGTAGAGCGCCTCGTCGGCGCGTTTGAGGCAGGACGCGAAGGACTCGCTGGGGTCGCGGAAAAGCGCGATGCCGATCGAGATGGTCGCGCGGACGGAGGCGCCGTCGCGGCCGTCGACCGCGCGCGCGGCGAACGCCACGCGCCACTCTTCCGCGCGCTTCAGGGCGCCGGGGATCTCGGCGCGCGGCATGACGACGACGAACTCCTCGCCGCCCACGCGGCAGACGAGATCCGAGGAACGGACCTTGGAGAGAAGGACGTCCGCGAGCTGCAGGAGGACGCGGTCGCCGACGGCGTGGCCGTGGACGTCGTTCACGGACTTGAAATGGTCGACGTCGATCGCGGCGACCACGAGGGTCTCGCCGGAGCGCCGGGCCCGCGAGATGTCGCGCTTCATCGTCTGCTCGAGGTAACGCCGGTTGTGGAGGCCGGTGAGCGGGTCGCGGACGGCCTGCTCGCGGAGCTGCGCGTTCAGGTCCTCGATCTGGGTCACGCGGGCGGCGAGCTCGCGGTGCGCGCGCTCGAGCTCGGCCTGAACGCGGCGCTGCTCGGTCACGTCCTGCTTGATCGCGATGAAGTGCGTGATCACGCCGGCCTCGTCGAGGACGGGCGCGATCGTCTGCTCCTCCTGGTACTCGCTGCCGTCCTTGCGCCGGTTCACGATGGTCCCGGACCACGAGTCGCCGCGCGTCACGGTCCGCCAGAGGTCCGCGTAGAACTCCGGCTCGTGGCGGCCGGACTTCAGGATGCGCGTGTGCCGGCCGACGAGCTCCTCGGCGGAATAGCCCGTGATGACGCACGCGGCGGGGTTGACCCACGTGATCGTGCCGTCGCGGTCGGTGATGACGACGCCGTTCGCGGCCGATTGCAGCGCCGTGGCCTGGACGCGGAGCGCGTCGGGGCCGCGCGAGACGCCGCGCTGGTCGCGGATGGCGCAGGCGACGTAGCTCAGGCCGGCCAGTGTGAACGGGCTCAGGGAGATGTCGACCGGGATCTCCCGTCCGTCCGCGCGGCGCGCGAAGAGCTGGATTCCGCGGCCCATCGGGCGCGCGACCGGATGCACGGCGAAGCGCTTCCGCAGCTCCGCGTGAGCGCGGAATCGCTCCGGCACGAGCGTGTCCACGCTCCGGCCGCGGAGCGAAGCCGGATCGAGGCGGAGAAGGAGCCCGCACGCCGCGTTCGCAAGGAGGATCGTCCCGGAGCCGTCGACGACGACGATCGCGTCCGCGGCCGACTCGAAGAGCGCGCGAAACAGGCTCCCGTCGTCGATTGCGCGCTGCGGCATGAGGCGGGGATTCTAGCGGAGCCTCCCGTGCGGAACGTCGGCGCCGACCACGCGACCTTCTCGTACGCGCCGGGGAAGCCGAGGCAGACGGCGCGCAGGCGGTCGAGGGCGTTCATGTGGGAATTCTAGAGCGGTAGACTCAGTCGCACCGCTTGAAGCGCGGCGGCAATTCTCCGGCGGAAGAGGTCTGCGCCTGCCTCCGCGTCGCGATGAGGACTGCGATCGTCCACGTGGGTGCGAGGTCGACGACGGGCACGATCTCGAGCGCGAACGCGGGAAGGAACGCCCAGTGCCAGCCGACGAGCGCGATCATGACGACGCCGACGACGACGTCGAGCACGGCGTCGAAGCCCGTGGGCGCGCCGCCCGCGAAGAGCGGCAGGAGCCCGAGCTGAACGGCGTCCGCAACGACGGCGATGATCCGTGCGGCGAGGACGCGGCCCCTGGACCTTCCCACGCGCGGACGTTAGGCCGGGCGGCCGGAGGCGGTCAACCGCGGTGCGCGAGAATCGGCGCATCGGAAAGCGCCTGCTCCTCGCGGCCCTCCTTCTCGCGTCGCCGCTCGCGGCGCTCGAACCGACGCGGCTCGTCTTTGAGCCGCAGCCGGGCCTCCCGCGCTCGGCGAACCGTCTCGCCGAAGGTTCGCGGCCGTGGGTCGCGAGCGAGATGGATCTCGTGGGGCTCGATGCGCCGGGTCCCGACATCCGTGTCGTCCTCGCGCCGGAATCCTCGCCGCTCGCGCGTGCGATGCCGGCCTGGGTGACCGGCTACACGGACGGCATCTCGAACGTGGTCGTCATCCTCGCCGAGCGCACGCCGTCGTACCCGGACGGCGGCCTCGAGGAGGTGCTCGCGCACGAGGTCGCGCACGTCCTCATCCATCGAGCCGCCGGCGGGCGCCGCGTGCCGCGGTGGTTCGACGAGGGGCTCGCGATGCTCGCGGCGCGCTCGTGGCGCCTGCGCGACCAGACCGAGCTCGCGATCGGCCTTCTGGGAGGGCCGCGCGTGCCGCTCTGGAAGCTGGACGATCTCTTCGCGGGAGACCGGCGGCAGGTGGAGCACGGCTACGCGCTCGCGGGCACGCTCGTGCAGGACCTTCTCGAGCGTTACGGCACTTCCGTGCCGCGGATCGTCCTCGCGCGCGTCGCGCACGGAGACACGTTCGACAAGGCGCTCCGCGAGGCGACCGGCGCGACGACGATCGAGATCGGCGAGGCGTTCTGGGAGCGGCAGGCGGCGCTGAAGCGCTGGATCCCGATCCTCACGAGCACGGCGGCGCTGTGGTTTGCGATCTCCGTTCTCGCGATCGTCGCGGCGGTCCGAAAGCGGCGGCAGCGCGTGGACCTGGAAGACGTCCCGACGGAGCTCCCTCCGGCCGGCCCGGACGAGCAGCCGCCGCCGGGCGAGATCGTGAACTGCAACTGACGGGGACCATGACCCGAATGGGTCTCCCCCCCGATCGGGTGACGTCGGAGCCGGGGGCGCGGCCCGAACTTGGGGCATGCGAAACCACGCAGCCGTCCACCGCGCCCGCCCGGTTCCCGCCGCCGCATTCGTGCTCGCGGCGCTTCTGATGGCGAAGCGCGTGGCCGGCGCCGCGGCCGGGTCGGACGCTTCCGACGATTGCGCGCCCGGGCCGGCTGCCTCGAGCTGCTGGTCGGACTGGGCGAACGCGCCGGTTGAAGGGTTCGAGCTCGGCCGCGACAGCAACGTCTACGCGGCGTTCGCGCTCGATGCACTGCGCCCCGAGTGCGCTCCAGCCGCGGCGCGCCGGCTCGAGGACCGGCTGCGGGCCACGCTCGCGCTCTACGGGAGCACTCCGGACGAGCCGGGTCTTCGCATCAAGGACCCGCGCAGCGGTCTCGACGTGCATCCGTTTGGAAGCTGGCTCGCCGGCGCGGTCGTCACGCACGTCTTCAACGCCGCCTTCGAGCTCAGGCGGGGCGGATACGGGATCGACGAGCACGTTCTCGCCGCGGTGGCGTCGCTCTACGGGGCGATCCCGGTGCCCCAGGACCCTGGATGTGGACTGAGGTCGCTTCCCTGGGTGAACAGCTGCATGGACGACTTCACGCTCACGGCGAGTGGCGATGCGTGGATCGCCGCATACGAGCGCGCGGCCGGGCGCGACGCTACGAAGTGGGTCGCGAAGGCGCGCGTGGAAGTCGGAAGAGCGTTGAGCCCGATGGAAGAGCACGGCGGCGGCCCATGCTTCTTCCTCCTCGAAACGCTCGAGGACGGCACGAGGCGCGTGCGCTGCGACGCGCCCTTCGAGTCGGCGAAGGTGATGGGCGCGGACCACGGCCGCGAGAACCCGTCCTACGGCCTCGGGCTGATGACGGGCATCGCGAGCGCCTGCGCGGCGCTCTACTTCGCGGACGCGCGGTGCGAATTCACGGCCGACGAGTCGAACGTGGCGCGCGAGCTCTTCCGGCACGCGCAGGAGAAGGCAAGCCCCGACGGCTCGACGTTCAACGGCCCCGGCCCCTTCGGCTGCGTCGACTTCACCGACCCGGATGGCGCTCGCAAGCCCTGCTCCGACGAGGACTCGCTCGTGTGGAGCTCGGGCGGTTACCGGCCGACGGATTTTCCCGTGTCGCTGTTCTACGGGAAGAGGGGCGTCGCCGGGATGCACCCCGAGCCGGCGTTCCAGTTCGACCGCTACTGCGAGCCCCGGGGCTCGCGGACGCCGGACGCGTTCTGGGGTCCCAACCGCCGGGCGTTCTACGAACGGCTGGCCTGGAGCATCTTCCGATAGAGGTCCCGCGCCGCGGGCGGCTCAGAGGTCGATCCCGAATCGAGCGCCGAACGCCATCGCGACGATGCCCGCGCGCGTCGACGCACCCGTCCTCTGGAATGCGGACATCAGGTGCTTGTGGACCGTCTCGGGGGAGATCGCGAGGCGGGCCGCGATCTCCTTGTTCGTCAGGCCCTGGGCGGCGAATCCGATGACGCGGCCCTGCGCCGGCGTGAGGCCGAAGCGGTCCTGGAGGTGTTGAGTGTCGAGCTCGAAGCTCCCGTCGGCGGGGATCAGGAACAGAACGCGGGACGTGGCTTGGTCGGGCCGGCCCTCGCGCGGCGCCGAGCCCGCCACGATGCGCAGCGTGCGGCCGCCGGGGATGGCGACGACTGGGGGCTCCTCGGCGCCGACGGCGCGCGCGGCGGCCGCGAGGAATGTCCAGGGAAGAGCCGGGCCCCCGAAGAGGCGGTTCGCGGCGGCGTTGCCCGTGAGGTAGTTGGAGGCCTCGTCCACGACGATCGCCGCGACCGGCAGGTGGTCGAGGGCCGTCTCGAGGGCGCGGGTGCGGCGCGCCACGTCGTCGATGGCCTGGCGCGCCGCGTTGAGGTCCTGCAGGAGGGGAAGGACCATGCGCCCCGCCTCGCGCTCGCTGTCCGTGAACGAGCCCGGCTCCTCGAGCGCAACCGGACCCCGTTCCACGAGGCGTTGCCAGAGGCGGCGAACGGCGTCGAGGCGCATTCAGCACGCGGGGCAGGATTGGCCGATCTGCCGGTCCCAGCAGTTTGCACAGGCTGATACAAACGGCTCGGTGTCTCGATTCACCCGAGGAAGAAGGTACGCCGTTCCGATGAAATTGGCCGCATGATCGGGCGACGTTGCCTGCCTGAATAGGCCTCGCGCGACCCCGACGTGAGTACCGTTGAGCCCGTTAGGGTCGGGGTACTGTTCTGACTTCTTCCACGCCCAGCGCACGAGCTGCCCCATGATGAACGCCTGCAAGAGGATGAGGCACCAGTATTGTCGAACGCGATCGAGGTGATCGACGAGCGCTTGCCCATAGGCCGTCTCGAGCGCCTGGGCGAGGTTCCCAGAATCCAGTCGCGGCGCCTGAGGGTCTTTTGTCTGGGCGTAATTCAGCCCGAAATCGAAGAGCGCCCGCACACCCGTGCGGATGTCATCCAGCGACGGTGTCTGCTTGAGAAGGTGCGGCCTGATCTGGTCGTCGATGTTCTCGGTTCCTAGCCATCTGCTCATGAGAGCCTCCTTCAGTCGGCTGCGTTACTGCACTAGACTGGGACTTGCTTCAACCTATGTACAAACCCGAGCCGAGGTTTGAGGAGCGTCTCTTGAGAGGATACGCTCTCGTGGGCGCGCTCTTGGCGCTCGCCGTGCTGCCGGTGGCGGTCTGGACTTCGGGCACCGCGATCGAGCACCCGCTCCAACTCGCACATGACGCGACGCGCGACGGGAAGGCGCGTGTGATCGGCGCGCCGGGAGCGAAGGGGCTGGACGTGGTGGCGGAAGTTCGATACGGGGACGGCCCCTGGATGCCCGCGACCCGCTTCGACGCGATCCGCGAGCGGCCCGGACTGCCGGTGGGGACACCCATCGCGTACCGGGTCGAGAGGCCGGGCGGCGCGGGCGTCGTCGAGGGCGTTGTGACGCGCCGTCCCGCAACGACCGAGGAACGGGTCAGGACGCTCGCGTCGGCTGTCCCGGCCGCCCTGCTCGCTCTCGCGGCTGTCCTCTTCGTTTTCGCCGCGGCCGGGGAGCGGGCGATGCTGGCTGCGGCCGCGCTTGCCGGCGTCGCATACATCCTCGGACTCGATCTTCTCGACTCGACCCTGGTTCTCGTGCCGATCGCCGGCGCGCGGTCGGGGCTCGTCCTCACGAGTCGCCTCTTTCCGTTCGACCTTGTGTTCTTCCTGCTCTTCCGGCTGCTCGACGAATTCCCGAGCCCCTTGCCGGCTTCCCGCTGGAAGGCCTGGACGAGCCGGACGCTCCTCGCGCTCGTCGCGATCCGATGGGCGATGACCGCGCTCGGCGAGGCGCCGGGGCTCCTGGAGTCGCGGCTCACGCAACCGGCGCAGGCCGCGTGGCTCGGCCTTGAGTCGACCCTCCAGGTCGCGCTCGCCCTCCTCGCGTCCGGTGGGATGTGCGTCCTGCTGCGCGATCAGATGCGGCACTACCGGCGGGTGCACGAGTCCGTCTCGGGGCAGACCAAGGCGAGCCTCTCGGGCTGGCTGCTCCTCGCCGGCGTCACCCCGGCGCTCGGCTGCTTCGTCGTGCAGATCGCGGGGCGCGTGGCGACCGGGCGGAACCTCATCCCGAACATCGTCATGAGGCTCGCGTTCGTGCCGCTCTTCCTCGTGCCCCTGGCCGTCGTCTGGGTGAGCTTCTCGTCCGAGATCCTGCCCGCGAAGCTTCTCGTCCGCCGCGCGGCGCTGTTCCTTCTCGCCCGGCGCACGGCGCGCGTGGGGGCGTTCGTGCCGCTCGCGATTCTCGTGTTCTATTTCTGGAGCCACCGCGCCGAGCCGCTGTCGGCGATCCTCGAAGCCCATCCCGTCCTCATCGGTGTCGCGGCGGCGGCCGCCTTCCTCGGCCTTGCGTGGCGCGAGTCGTTCCAGAAGGCCGTCGGAAGATGGCTGGAGTCGGCGCCGCCGGATGCCGACCGGATCGTCTCCGCCGTCGGCGACCGCGCGCGGAGCGCGGCCAGCCTCGACGAGCTCGGTGCCGCGCTCTCGTCCGAGCTGCAGAACGGTTTCGGCGTGTCGGACGCCGCGCTGTACGTCCACGAGCAGGGATCGAGCCTTTACCGCGCGGTCGGACGCGACCTCCCGCCGATCGAGGCGGACGCCCCGGCGGTCGCCGCCCTGCGCGAGAGCCGCAACGCTGCCGACGTGTCGAAGCCTGGCGCGGCCGCGTCCACAAAAGTCTCGGACCGTCAGGAGCGCTGGGCGAAGGCGACCGGCCTCTCGCTGCTCCTTCCGCTGTCGGGCAGCGGCGGAACGCTCCTCGGATTCCTCGGTGTTGGTCCCAAGAAGAGCGAGATGGCCTTCGAGAAGGGCGACCGGCTCGCGCTGCGGGCGGTGGCTTCCGCAGCGTCGCTCGCCGTCGAGAATCTTCTCCTGCGATCGTCGGGCGACGCCGGGCCGGCGTCCGGTCCGATCGACCGGCCGGTGTCGACCTTCGTGCGGGCGTCCAGCGACGAGATCGCGCTCTGGTGCCCCGGGTGCTCGCGCGTCTTCCGCGCGATGTCCGGCGGCCTCTGCGAAGTCGACGGCAGTCCCCTGCAAACGGGCGACGTGCCGTACGTCCTCGCCGGACGCTACCTCTTCGAGCGCCGCCTCGGCGCCGGCGGGATGGGAACGGTGTGGGGAGCGCGCGACCTGACCCTGGGCCGCTCCGTCGCGGTCAAGACGCTCTCGCGCCTCTCGCCTGGCGCGGCGGCCCGCTTCCGGCGCGAGGGGCGCGCCGCCGCGCGCTTCATCCATCCCAACATCGCGACGATCCTCACGACCGAGGCATGGCGCGGCGTCACGTTCCTCGTCTTCGAGTACCTCGACGGCGGGACGCTCGCGCAGCGCCTGAAGGAGAAGCCCGTTGCGCCGGGGGATGCCGCCCGCTGGGGCGCGCTTCTCGCGGGCGCCCTCGCCGCCGCGCATGACGGGGGGTACTGCACCGCGACGTCAAGCCCTCGAACATCGGCTTCACGTCCGACGGCGCGCCCAAGCTCCTCGACTTCGGCCTCGCCGCCGTGTTCGACGACGCCGAGGAACCAGCGCTGCGCGCGGGTGACTCCGAGGAGTCCGCCGATCGGCTTGCCCTGTCGGTCGAGAAGACGGTGTCGCGGCTGACGCGCTCGAGCGCGATCGTCGGGACGATTCCCTATCTGTCGCCTGAGGCCGCGCTCGGCCGCACCCCGACGCCGGACTTCGACCTCTGGGGCCTGACGCTCTCCCTGTTCGAGGCCGTCACCGGGACGAACCCGTTCCTCGCCGGGTCGCTCGCCGCGACAATGAACCGGATCCTCTCCGTCCCGGCCCCGAACGCCCGGGAGCTGCGGCGGGACTGCCCGCCCGCTCTCGCGGCGGTCCTCGCGCACAATCTCTCGCCGCGGCTCGAAGAACGCGCCCGCTCGGCGGCGGTCCTTCGGGCCGAGTTCCAGGCGCTCGTGGATCGGCACGGCGGCTAGTTTCAGGTCGCGATTCCTCACGCGGACGAATCTGGGGTGCGGGGGCCCGAGCGGGCATCACCTGTTCGGGTGATGATCGGAGGAAAGGCGGGGCACTAGGTTTCGTCGCGTCCATATCAAAACTGGAGGAGGAACACGATGAAGACCCCGAAGACGACTTCATGGATCTCCCCCCTGTCGGCGGCCAGCCTCGCCCTCACCTTGGGCGCCTGCTCGTCCGGGCCCTCGAACAGGATCTCGACTCCGGCGTCGGCCGCCAACTCCGTGCGTCCCGTCTGCTTGCCCGGCGGACAGGACTCCGACACGGCGAACGTGCTGATGCTCGACACGCTGCTCGAGGCGAAACCCGACCGCCTCTTCGCGGGGATGCAGCGCGCGGCGGCCGGAGGAGAGCTCTACAAAGCGCTCCTCTACTCCCGCGTGCTCACGGCGAAGAGCGACACGACGCCCGAGGCGTGGGAGGCGCGGGCGCGTATCGCCGGCGCCCTGGACTTCCCGTACGAAGCGGAGCAGGCGCGGGCGCACGCGTCGGCCAAGGGTACCGGCATCGGCACGAAGCCGGTCGAGGAGCCTCTCCCCAGCGCACGCCTCGCGTCGAAGGCGCCGGCCTCGCTCGCCGACTGGGCGTCGTCGCTCGAGATCGTTGCCGGAAGCGACTCGGCCTGGGGCTGGCCGCGCGCCGTGGTCGCCATCCGGGATGACGTGAGCGGAATCTCAGCCGAGGGCGTCGGCAAGCCGGTCCAGGCGGACCACGTCCTGCCCAACATTTTCGTTCTCACGGACGGTTCCACATTCCGCGAGAAAGGCCCGAACGGCATGGGGATCGCGCTCGTCGCCCTCGGCGCGCTCAGCGCGGGCCTCGGCGGGTACTCGGGGTCGATGGCGGCGGTCGAGCAGGGGCAGACGGTCGCGGCCGCCGGCGCGGGCGAGCTGTCGGCGACGAAGACAGTGCTGACAGGCGGCTCGTTCAAGCGGGGGCTCTGGAAGGACGAGCGCTTCGAGACCCGCAGCGACAAGGGCAAGCCGTCGGGCGAACGACTGGCGGTTGGCTACCCGCTCGTGATGCCGACGGCGTCCGGCGAGCCGTTCTCGGAGTCGGTGTCGATGCGGCTCGTCGAGAACGGCACGAAGACCGCGAAGCTGCGGGTCGGATCGGATCCAAAGCCGACCGACGTGTCGTCGGTTCGCGTCACCCGGCTCCTGCCGTCGGGCGCCTCGAGCCTCGAGGCGATCGTGACAGTCGAGGAGCTTTCGGATCTCGTGCCGACGCTCGAGCCTACCCGTCTCGCGGCGTTCCAGGTCCGGTCGAGCCTCGTGGCGGGAGTTGCGGACCGGTACCGGGCGGACCCCAGCGCGGTCCGGATCCTGTCGCCCCACTACGCCGCGCGGATCACGGACGGTCGCTGCGTCGACGTCGTGATCACCGAGAGCCGGTGGCTGCTGCCGGAGAAGTGACGTGTCCCCCCGGCCTTCTTTCGTGTTGACAGCCGTTCTCGCGGCCGCCGCTCAGGCGGCCGCTCAGTACTGCACGCCAACGCCTTCGGAGTGGTCGTTCTTGCAGACACCCGCCGTGCGTCAGATGGCTCAGCCGTCCAACGTCGACGATTCGATCGCACGTGCAGGCACCGCCATATCGGCTTTGTCCGCCGCCAGAGTTCTACTGTCGCAGGCGCAATCTGACCTGAGAGAACAGGAGCTCCAGTTCTCCTCCACTTGTGGGCAGATCGGTGTCGATGCAAACAAGTGCGAGGTTTTCTACCTCCCGGACGCAAGGACGATGCTCGACGCGAGCCGAAACGAACTCGTGCTGCGGCGCGACAAGGTGGCATACCTGACAGGAATGGTGAACGCGTTGAGTTGTCGAAGCGGCTCTGCATCCGTGGCCGCTCCGGCACTCGGGAGCATGGGACCATCGAGCAAGCAGAACGAGATCGACAGGCGCCTTGAGTTCAACCAGCAGATGCTTGCGACCGACGCCGAGCGCAACGAGAAGTTCATGGCGGAAGCCGAGTCGACGCTGAACGCGGCGGAACGACGCGACCGCATTCAGGCCCGCGCGGCGACGGGAAAGGCCATTTCGGGCTGGAAGGCCCCCGTGAAGGCGGGGGGCAGCGCGGGGCCCCTGGACCTGGGAGATCTCGGGCGCACGCCGACGCCGACGGGGACGCCGACTCCGGCGCCCGGAGGCCTCGTGCGGGTCGAAGCCGCTCCGACCCCCGCTCCACGGTGATCGGAGCGGAGCGAGCGACTCAACTCGCGCGGCCCTTCCCGACGCGCACCATCAGGTCCACGCGGTTGCCGGCGCCCGTCTTCTCATAGAGGTGTTTCAGGTGAGTCTTGAAAGTCTCGCGCGAGATGGCGAGGAGCGCGCAGATCTCCGCGGTGTGCCGGCCACGCGAGAGCAGCGTCACGATCTCGCGTTCGCGTCGCGTCAACGGCCAGCCGCCGGACCCCTCACCGGGAGCCGCCGCGCGACGGATTTCGGGAACCAGGCGCAGGACGAAACCGCACGTGTGGAGCCGTTCGACATAGGGCGCCGCGTAATACCGGTGAGGGCGACCAAGGAGCGTGACGACGCCCTGGCTCGCGTCCGAGGGGAAGTCGGGCGACTCGCGCAGGTTCGACACGAGACGGAAGAGAACGGCAGCGAACGGCAGAGGCGCCTCCGCGATGGCCGGCGCGCGGCCCTGTTGCGCGAAAACCCCGTGGACGAGCTCCCGGCCCAGGCGGTTGATGGCCTGAATCTCGCCGGTGAGGCGGACGTAGAGGAACGCGTCCTGCGACGCGTCGAGGGACGCACAGAGAAGCCCTGACCGGCTCTCGCGGATACAGACCGCCTTGACGTTCACGCCGACGAATCTAGGTGCGCTGCGTTTACGCAGGCATCACCCGTTTGGGTGATGCACAATCGCTCCCCAGCAATTATCTTGAGACGCAATTCACGCGAGGAGGACGGTCATGGCCGTTGCTGGCATTCGTCTGCGGTGTTCGGCGTTCGGGCGGCTGACGGCCTGTGGGCTCCTCTCGTGGGCGCTGCTCGGTTCGGCCGAACGCGCGAGCGCACAGGTGTTCACGGTCCTGAACTCCTTCGAGGGGGGCCCCGGGCCGAGCTCTCTCATCCAGGGGCTGGACGGCAACTCGTGGGGCACCACCAGCCAGGGCGGGACGAACGACAGGGGCTCCGTCTTCAAGGTTGCGCCGGACGGGACGCTGACGACGGTCTACTCGTTCACCGGAACCGACGGCGCCTACCCGGGCGCGCTCGTCCAGGCGAGCGACCGGAATTTCTACGGCGCGACGTCGGGCGGCGGGGCGTTCGGCTCCGGCGCGATCTTCCGGGTTTCGGCGGCGGGCGTGTTGACCACGCTCTACTCCTTCTCGGGCGCGGACGGCTCGAGTCCGAACGGGACTCTCTTCCTCGCCGCGGACGGCAACCTGTACGGGACGACGCAGGGCGGCGGCGCGAACGGGCTCGGGACCTTCTTCGCGATCACGCCCGGAGGAGCGCTCACGTCACTCCACTCGATCGCACCGGGGGAGGGACTGTACCCCCAGGGGCCTCTCACACAGGGCAGCGACGGAAGTCTCTACGGAACGGCCTCCGCAGGCGGGACGAGCGGCCTCGGGGTCGTCTTCAAGGTCACGACGGCCGGCTCGTGGACCACGCTCTATTCCTTCGCGGGCACGGACGGGAGCGGTCCAGCCGGTGGAGTCGCGGCAGGGAGCGACGGAAACTTCTATGGGGTGGCAAGCGCGGGCGGCGCGAACGGCGGTGGAACCGTCTTCAGGATCACTCCTTCCGGAGTCCTCACGACGTTGTACAGCTTCGCGGGAAGCGACGGGCTGACTCCTTCCGGCGGAGTCACTCTGGCAGCCGACGGGAACTTCTACGGGACGACCTACGTCGGGGGCGCCAGCTACGGCACCGTCTTCAGGATCACGCCTTCCGGAGTTCTCACGACGCTGGCGGTCTTCAATCCGGGCACCGGCTTCTGGCCCCGCAGCAACCTCGTGCAGGAGAGCGACGGGAACTTCTACGGCACGACCTCGAACGGTGGCGGCTTCGGGAAGGGCACCGTATTCGCGATCAAGACCGACGGAACGCTGACGACGGTCGCCTCCTTCCCAGGCCCGGTCCAGGGCGCGGGCGCGGACTCCGGGATCGTCCAGGCCGCCGACGGGAGCTTCTACGGCGAAACGTATCTCGGCGGCGTTTACGGCCTCGGGACCGTCTACCGGCTGACGCCCGCGGGCGTCCTCACGATCCTCCACTCGTTCGCGGGCGGCAGCGAGGGTGCTCTCGGATTCAACGCTCTCGTGCAGGGGAGCGACGGGAACTTCTACGGATCGACCGAGGCCGGCGGCACGAGCAACAAGGGCACGATTTTCACGATGACGCCTGCGGGCGGCTTCACGACGCTCTACACATTCACCGGACCGGACGGAGCCACGCCGCAGTCCGCGCTCGTGCAGGGCGCCGACGGCAACTTCTACGGCACCACGATCGGCGGCGGCGCGAACGGCAAGGGGACAGCATTCGTCATCACGCCGGCCGGAATCCTGACGACGCTTCATTCCTTCAACGGGCCCGGCGACGGACGTTCTCCCTACGCGCCACTTCTCCTCGCGAGCGACGGGAACTTCTACGGTGCGACGCGCGGGGGAGGATCGGGGGCGAAAGGCACGCTCTTCCGGATGACGCCCGCGGGCGCCCTGACGACGCTCTACGCGTTTGCCGGCGCCGACGGCCAGAATCCCGTGCAGGCCCTGGTTCAGGCGGCGGACGGCAACCTCTATGGGACGACGTATGTAGGCGGTCTGAGCGGCCTCGGAACCGTCTTCCGCATCACGCCGTCGGGAACGCTGGCGACTCTCTACTCGTTCTCGGGCTCCGACGGGCGGAATCCGATCGCGGGGCTTTCGATCGGCTCTGACGGGAACTTCTACGGGACGACGGAGTTCGGAGGGACGGCGGACCTCGGCACGATCTTCAGGATCACGCCGACCGGGACGCTGACGACGCTTTTCTCGTTCTCGACTCCCGTCGGCACCGATCCCTTCGGAGGCGTGATCCAGGGTAGAGACGGCAACTTCTACGGGACAGCCAACTGGGGCGGACCGCTGAACGGCGGCGTCGTCTACCGGCTCGTCCTCGGGGCGGGGCCCGCGCCGGCGATCACCGGCGTCTCGCCCGCCAACGGACCGATGGCAGGCGGAACGGCGCTCACCATCTCCGGCAGCGACTTCCAGCCCGGCGTGACGGTGACGATCGGTGGGATTCCTGCGACGAACGTCACCTTCATTTCGGCGACGACGATCAGGGCCTTCACGCCGGCCTCCGCTTCCTCCGGGGCGGTGGCGGTCGCGGTGCTCAACCCTGACGGCCAGTCGAGAACCCTGCCCTCGGCATTCACCTACGGCTGCGTATCGGCCCCGGTGGCCGTCGCGTCGGGCGACGCGACGATCTGCGCCGGGGGGGCGGCCGGAGGCACGGTCCTCGTAGGCTCGGGTGGCGCGAGCTGCTCGTGGAGTCCGGCGACGGACCTCTCGAACCCGAACGACTGCAGGCCGGCGGCGACGCCCGCCGCGACGACGACGTACACCCTGACCGTCACGGACGTGAACGGGTGCGTGTCGGCGAACGCGCCGACCGTCACGGTCACGGTGGCTCCATGCGCGAATCTCTCGATCGCCGCCTCTGCTCCGTCGAGCGTGATCGCAGGCAATCAAGTTGCCGTCACGGTCACGGTAACCAACGTCGTCCCCAAGACCGGCGCGGCGGACGCAGTCGGCGTGACGGTCGGCTCCGCGGCCCCGCCCGCGGGGTTCACATTTGTCTCGAACACCGGCGATTGCACGACGGGATTTCCGTGCGCGCTCGGCACGCTGCCGGTCGGCGCCACCCGGACGATCGTGACGACGTTCGCCACGACGAACCCTTTCCCGGCGCCTCCCGGACCCGCGTACGTCTCGGCTCTGTTCAACGTCTCGAGCACGACCATGGATCCGTACGCTCTCGACAACTCGACGCAGGCCTGGATTTTCGTGCTCCCGGCCGGAAGTCCCCTGACCGGGATCTGGCCACTTCCCCTGGGGGCATGCCAGTCGTACGGCGCCCTCGAGCCGGCTCCGGGCGGGACGCTGTATGGGACGACGTTCGCCGGGGGTGGCTACGGGGCAGGGACGACCTTCTCGTTCGACCCGACATCTGGCTCTGTCAATGCGCTCGGCTCGTTCTCCGGAGCTGAAGGGGCGAACCCGCAGATCGGACTGACGCGTGCCTCGGACGGCAAGTTCTACGGCACGGCACCGGTTGGCCTGAGGGGCGGTGCGACGTTCGGCGCCGTATACCGGTTCGACCCGGCCGGGAAGACTCCTCTCGTCGCGCTCTATGCATTCAACGGGTCCGACGGTTGGAGCCCGATCGGAAGGCTGATCCAGGCGGCTGACGGGCTCCTTTACGGAACGACGTATCGCGGCGGCACGACGGATCAGGGCACGATCTTCCGTGTCGACCCCGCCACGGGGACTTTCACGCCGCTCTTCTCCTTCTCCGGGGCGAACGGCCGGAACCCGCAGGCAGGATTGATCCAGGCGTCGGACGGCTTCTTCTACGGGACGACGTACTTCGGAGGCTCGAGCGACCAGGGAACGGTCTATCGGTTCGATTCCGCGTCGGGCACCGTGACGCCGCTCGTCCAGTTCACCGGCGCGAACGGGCGCCAGCCGTTCATCGGCGGCCTCATGCAGGCGAGCGACGGGAACCTTTACGGGACGACGCTCTACGGCGGAACGAACGACAACGGGACCATCTTCCGTGTCGCCCTTCCCGCGGGGGCGCTCACAACGATCCACTCGTTCAACGACACGGACGGGCGCGAACCTCATGCAGCGCTGATCCAGGCGGCTGACGGCCTCCTGTACGGCGCCGCCGAGATCGGGACGCCGACCGGGGGCGGCGCAATTTTCCGCATTCATCCCGTTTCGCTCACGTATCAGGTGCTGTACCAGTTTGCCGGCCTTGAGGGGAAATTCCCCAGGGGAGCGCTCATTTGGTCGGCGGACGGGTCGCTCTACGGAACGACGAGTTACGGCGGCACGAACAACTGCGGGAGCGTGTACCAGCTCGTTCCGCCGCCGCTGCCGGTCGTCGCGACGGCGACCGTGTCCGGCGGCGGGACGATCTGTGCGGGCGGCTCCGCGACGATCCAGGCCGCGCTGACGGGCGCCGCACCCTTCAGCGTCACGTGGTCCGACGACGTCACGCAGTCTGGCGTGATGACCTCGACCGTCACGCGGACGGTGTCGCCCGTGGCGACGACCGCGTACACGGTCACCTCGATGTCCGATGCGTCGGGCCCGGGTGGCTCGACGGGCGCGGCCACCGTCTCCGTGAATCCGCTTCCGGCCGCGTCCCCGATTCCCGGAGCCACGCTCGGCAAGCCTTACAGCACGGTCCTCGCGGCGACGGCCGGATCCCCGCCGTACACATTCAGCGTGAGCGGCGCGCTCCCGGCAGGCCTGACGTTCACCGGCGCGACGGCGACGATCACGGGGACGCCGACCGCGTCCGGCGCCTTCCCGCTCGCGATCCTCGTGGCGGACGCGAAGGGCTGTTCGTCCTCGACTCCGCAGACCCTCGTCGTCTGCGCCCCGATCACCGTCAGCCCCGCGACGCTCTCGGCCGGTTCTACCGGCGTCGCGACATCGCGCACGCTCACGGCCGCGGGCGGGACCGCGCCGTACGCGTTCGCGATCACGTCCGGCGCGCTGCCCGCCGGGCTCACCCTCTCGCCAGCGGGCGTCATCACGGGCAACGCGCTGCAGACCGGGACGTTCACGTTCACGGTCACCGCGACGGACGCGAACGGATGCACAGGCAGCCGCGCGTACACGTGGACGCTCAACTGCCCTGCGCTCTCGCTGAACCCGACGACGTTTGCCGGCGTCACGATCGGCGACCCGCTCGCGCGGACGCTGACCACGACGAATGCGGCGGGCGCCGTGGCGTACGCGGTCACGTCTGGTGCGCTGCCGGCCGGCCTCACGCTCACGGGGAACCAGATCGCCGGGACGCCCTCGGTGAACGGGACGTACACGTTCACGATCACGGCGACGGACGCAGCGGGCTGCAGCGCGAGTCGCGCGTACACCTGGACCGTGAGCTGCCCGGCGCTCACGCTCAATCCTGCCTCGTTCGCGGACGTGCCGGCGGGAGCCATCCTGTCGCGGACGCTGAGCCTCGGTGGCGGACCGGTCCTCCCGGTGACGTATACGGTCACCTCCGGTGCGCTGCCGCCCGGCCTCGCGATCGCCTCGAACCTGATCACCGGAACGCCGACCGCAACGGGCGCCTTCAGCTTCACAATCGGCGCGACAGACGCCGTCGGTTGCACGACGTCGAAGACGTACACGTGGAACGTGATCTGTCCGGCGATCACGGTCAATCCCGCGACCGAGGCGGCCGCCACGGTCGGCGTCGCGCTGAATCGGGCGCTGGCGACCGCGGGCGGCGTCGCGCCGGTCTCACTCACGCTCACCGGGGCTCCGGCGTGGCTCACGCTTTCCGGCAAGAACCTCGTCGGGACGCCGCCGGCGGCCGGAAGTGTCACGTTCACGGTCACGGCGACGGACGCGAACAACTGCACGGGCTCCCGGAACTACACGCTCGCCGTGAACTGCCCTGCGATCACGGTCACGACGACGACGCTCGCGCGCGGCCTGAGGGGCTCTGCGTATTCGAAGGCGCTCGCGGTGTCCGGCGGCAAGAGCCCGTGGACGTTCGCCGTCACGGCCGGCACGCTGCCGTCGGGCCTGACGCTTTCGGCATCGGGTCTCCTCTCGGGGACTCTGGCCGAAGGCGGTTCGTTCCCGTTCACGGTCGTCGCGACCGACGCGAACGGCTGCTCGAGCGCCGCGCGCGCGCTGACGCTCGACGTCGACTGGCTCGTCGTGAACAACCTCAGCCTCGGCACGGCGACGGGCGGCACGTCCTACAGCAGGACCTTCACGCAGTCGGGCGGCCCCACACCGGTCGCGTTCACGATCGCGGCAGGGGCATTTCCGGCGGGGCTTTCCCTCGCGCCGTCCGGCTTCCTGTCGGGAACGCCGACGCAGGCCGGCACCTTCCCCTTCACGGTAGAGGCGACCGACTCGGGCGGGCATGCCGCGACGCGCGCATTCTCGCTGACCGTCGGGTGCTTCACGTTCTCGCCGGCCGACGGGCCGCTCGCGGGTGCCACGCTCGGCAAGTCATACAGTCAGGCCCTCACGCTGAACGGCGGCGTCGGCCCGGTGCTCTTCCAGACGACGGCCGGCAGCCTGCCGCCGGGGATCTCGATATCCGCGAACAAGCTCGTGGGGACGCCGACGGCGAGCGGGACATACTCGTTCACTCTCACGGCGACCGACGGGGCCGGCTGTACGGTCAGCCGTAACTACTCGATCGTCGTGGGGTGCATGACGATCGCCCAGACCGCGGTCGCGGGCGCGATCGCTGGCAAGGCGTATTCACAGGCGTTCACGGTGACGGGAGGGCTCGCCCCCGTCACGCTCTCTCTGGCAGGAGCCCTGCCCCCCGGCCTCGCCTGGACGGCGCCGAACCGGATCACCGGGACGCCGACTGAGGCTCCGTCCGCGAGTCCGATCACGGTAACGGCGACGGACGCCGGCGGCTGCTCGACGAGCCGGCCATACACGCTCACGGTAGGGTGCTTCACGTTCACGCCGGGCGCGGGCACACTGGCCGCCGATGCGACCGCAGGCGTCCCGTACGCTCTCCCGCTCGTGGCGGCCGGAGGCGTGGGAGCGCCCGTCTTCGCGGTCACGTCGGGCGCACTGCCGCCCGGCCTCTCTCTCTCGGGCAACCAGATCGTCGGAAC
This sequence comes from uncultured Acidobacteriota bacterium, assembly GCA_963798215.1. Classification (GTDB taxonomy): domain Bacteria; phylum Acidobacteriota; class Thermoanaerobaculia; order UBA5066; family UBA5066; genus Fen-183. The sequence goes on along the minus strand of CAWCSP010000004.1, from coordinate 3,634,278 downwards.
GCCGGACCCAGCCGGCGTCAGCGCGATCCCTTACACGTTCACAATCACGGGGACCGACGGCGCGGGCTGCACTCCGAGTCGCACGTACGCGCTGACAGTCAACTGCGCGAGTCTCGTGCCCGCGACGCTGCCAGCAGCCTCGCTCGGCGCGCCGTACAGCCAGACCTTGACGATCGTGGGAGGCACGAGCCCGGCGCTCTCGCTGTCGGGCGCATTGCCGTCGGGGATGTCCTTCGACCCGGCGACGGGAAATCTGGCCGGCATCCCCGGCCAAACCGGTACGTTCGCGCTCACGTTCACGGTGACGGACGGCTCGGGCTGCACGCACAGCGAAACGTACAGCTTCGTCGTCAGTTGCACGTCCATCGCGATCCTCCCGGTGGCGACGACGATCGTAGCGGCGTCCGGCACGCCGTTCACAACGCTCACGTTCACGACGACGGGCGGAATTCCGCCGGTCGCGATCGACATCGAGGGCGACCTTCCGAACGGAATGGCCGCCGCTGGGCCCACGCTGTCAGGGACGCCCACCGAGACGGGCCTCTTCCCGATCGTCATCCGTGCGGTCGACGTGAGCGGGTGCCAGCAGACGAAGAGCTACGTGATCCAGGTCAACTAGGCCGAAGACCTGCAAGCGGCGGGGCAGGAGCGCCCCACCGCTTGCATTCGGCGCCCCAAAAGGGGAGCCCCCGCCGCTTGACTTCCGCCGCCCGGACGGCGGATGGCGTATACTCCTCTGCGTTCGCCTTCCTATGTCCTGACGGAGCGGACCGAGAACCGAAAGGTCCCCGTCGACCCTAACCGTCCCCTCCCCACCATCTTCCAATCGCGCTCGTCCAATCGGCCGCGCGTTCTTTCAGAGGAATCTCATGAAGCTCTACGTCGGAAACCTGTCCTACTCTGTCAACGACTCCACCCTCAAGTCCCTGTTCGAGCCCTTCGGCAACGTCGAGTCCGCCCGCGTGATCTCGGACCGCGACACCGGCTCCTCCAAGGGGTTCGGCTTCGTCGAGATGTCCGACGAGGACGCCAAGAAGGCGATGGGCGCCCTGAACGGCCGCGACCAGGACGGCCGCGCGCTCAAGGTCAACGAGGCCAAGCCCCAGGAGAACCGCGGTGGTGGCGGTGGCTTCGGCGGCGGCCGCAACCGTTACTGAGTAACGATTCGACCTCGTTTTTTCGGCGCCGGAGCGGCAACGCTCCGGCGCCTTTTTTCTTGGCGGTGGCGGACGAGGCTAGACTCCGGCTCGCAGGAGGACCGACGTGCCGTATCGCATCATGTATTCCTCCGAGGCGGTGCCCGGGCTCGCCGCCCCCGAGCTGGAAGGGATGCTCGCCGAGTCGCGGATCCGCAACAAGGCGCACGGCATCTCGGGCGTCCTCGTCTTCGTCGACGGCGCGTTCCTGCAGATCCTCGAGGGGGAAAAGGACGACGTTCTCGAGCTCATGGCGCGAATCGAGCGCGACCCGCGGCATCACGACATCAAGGTGTTCTCCGAGCAGGAAGTCGACGAGCGCGCGTTCTCCTCGTGGAGCATGGCCTACCTCAGCCCCCGCGCTGAAGACGTCGGGAAGTGGGCCGAGCTCGAGGGCGCAACGACCATCGCGGGCGTTCTCGCCTCCATCGAGAGCCACCCGGGCCGTCTGCCCGGGATGGTCGTGAACATCCTGAAGGCGCTCGCGAAGAACTAGCCCGCGGCCTCAGGGCTTTGGGCCTCCCGTCCAGAGGCTCTTCGGCATCAGGCAGTGGACGCTTTTCCTCGCGTCGGACATGTCGCCGAGCCGGCAGTCCATCGCGAGGCTCGCGAGGCCGTATGCGTCGAGGCGCGAGAGGCCCTTCTTTTCCTGCAGGAGCGAGATCATCGCCATCGAGGCGCTGTCCATCGCCTTGTTGAGGTCGGCGTCGGCCGCCGCCGTCACGAGCTCGCCGGCCGTCTCGGCGACGGGCCGCCCCGGGATCCCCTTCGCCGCGCCGGGGTCCGCGACCATGCAGTAGACGCCCTTGAGGATGTTGACGACCTCCGAGACGCGGCAGTCCGCGACGGCCGCCATCGCGGCGGGGGCCTTCTCGGGCGTCGCGCGCTTCTCGTCGACGAGGAGCTTCACGGTCTCGGCCTTGAGGATCTCGAGTGCCTTGTTGAGGTCCTTGTCGTAGCCCATCGCGATCCAGGCGTCCTGTGTCCGGATGCGCGGCCACGACAGCGTCTTGCCCTTGACGACGTCGATCGTGACGTTGAACTCCTTGAACGCGGTTTCGAGTGCGGTGAGGTTCACCTCGCCGTTCCCCTGAGCGGCATGCGAATCGCCCGACCACAGGAGCGCCCCCGGGACGAAGACCGGCACGTAGAGCGTCGTCCCCTCGGTCAGCTCGCGGATGTCCATGTTGCCGGCGTAGGGGCCGGGAGGCACCGTGCTGTATTTCCCGGGCTCGGCGCGCGCGACGCCGATCGTGCCCGGGAAGGGGCGCAGCGGGATCTCGATGCCGGGCGCGAACTCGGCGACCTTGCGCTCCCAGTCGAGGTAGAGGTACTTCACCTGTCCGTCCGCGAAATCCTTCGGGAACTCCCCGAACATGCCGGGGATGTTGAAGTTCGTGCCGTACGCGCGCGGCACGATCCGGTTGATCTTCACGGAGAGAACGTCGCCGGGCGCGGCACCGTCGACGTAGATCGGCCCCGTCACGGAGTGCGGCCCGCGCCCCGGGTTGTCCGTGCGGAGCCTCTTGATCTCGTCGATCGTCGTGCCGGGGACGATCTGGTTGTGCGAGTGCATCAGCGTTTCCATGACGACCGTGTCGCCCGGGCTGACGTGGAGGACCGGCGGCTGTGCGTTGTCGAACCAGCCCCACTGCGTGGTCTCGAGCGTCGCCGGCAGGAGGTGGACCTTGCCGGGCAGGCGCGTCGCGGTCGTGACCCGAAGCTGCTCCTGCGGCGTGAGCTGCAGTGCGGCGGAAGCGGCGAGCGCGACGCCGGCGGCGGCGAGCAGGAGGAACACGGGGCGGACGGTTCGCGTGCGTTTCAACGGGTCTCCTTTACTTGAACGCCGGCTTCGTTGCGTCTCCGCGTCGCAGCGCGTTCCGGCCCTTGAAGCAGAGGTCGATTGCGAGGCCGAGGACGAGGAGCGTGAGGCTCCCGACCCCGAGCGAGATGCCGAGGACCGTGTTCAGGCCGGCGTCGGCGATGCGGGCGCGCGGCGACACGGCGTTCAGATGTCCGCCCCCGCGTAGGCGGGCTCGAGCGGTGTGACGGCGGCCTGGTCCGCCTCCCCGGTGCGGATGCGCCAGACCTTCTCGACGGGGAGGACGAAGACCTTCCCGTCGCCGACCTCGCCGGTCCGCGCGGACTTCAGGATGGCCCCGACCGTGGTCTCGACGAAGTGGTCCGAGACCCCGATCTCGAGCCGCACCTTCTCGGCGAGCTCCATCTTCACCGTCGTCCCGCGATAGGTCTCCACGCGGTCGGTCTCGCCGCCGTGTCCCTGCACGCGGCTGAGCGAGAGGCCCCTGACTTCGGCGTCGAAGAGCGCCCGGAGGACGTCGTTGAGCTTCTCGGGGCGGACGATCGCGACGACGAGCTTCACGCGGCACCTCCGGCGGCGGGAACGGGCAAGGGCACGGCGCCCGAAGGCCTCGACCCGGAGAGGACGAGGATCGCTCCCTCACCCGAGCCGTACGCCTCCTCGCCGTGCTGGCTGACGTCGAGGCCGAGGCCCTCCTCGCGCGCGGACGCCTTGATCGGGACGACGAGGTTCACGAGCTTGAGGAGGACGAACGTGCCCGCCGCGCTGAACGCGATCGTGACGAGGACCGCGAGCGCCTGGACGAGAAGCTGGCGTGGGTTGCCGAAGAGGAGGCCGTCCGCGGTGCCGTTCCACGCTTTCTCGGCGAGGACGCCCGTCAGGAGGGCGCCGACGGTGCCGCCGAGGCCGTGGGCGGCGACGACGTCGAGCGAGTCGTCGAGGCGCGTGCGCGCGCGCCAGAGAATCGCGAAGTAGCTCGGGAACGCGGAGAGGGCGCCGAGCGCGAGGGCGGAAAGCGGCGACACGAAGCCGGCGGCCGGCGTCACGGCGACGAGGCCGACGACGATCGCCGTCGCGGCGCCGACGGCGGTCGCCTTGCCGCCGCGCCTGAGGTCGAGGAGCGTCCAGACGACGAGGGTCCCCATCGGCGCGAGGAACGTGTTCGTGAACGCGAGGGCGGCCGAGGCGTTCGCGGCGAGCGCGCTGCCGCCGTTGAATCCGAACCAGCCGAACCACAGGAGGCCCGCGCCGAGCAGGACGAACGGCACGTGGTGGGGGAGCGTCGCCTGGCGGGCGTAGTCCTTCCGCGGGCCGAGCATCATTGCCGCGACGAACGCCGCGGCGCCCGCGTTGATGTGGACGACGGTGCCGCCCGCGAAATCGAGCGCGCCGAGCTTCCCGAGGAAGCCACCGCCCCAGACCCAGTGCGCGACAGGCGCGTAGACGGCGAGGGACCACAGCACGATGAAGAGGAGGTACGCCGGAAAACGCTTGCGCTCGACGATCGCCCCCGAGATGAGCGCCGCCGTGATGATCGCGAACGTCCCCTGGTAGGCCATGTAGAGAATGTGCGGGATCGTCGGGGCGAGCGGCGCCGGGCCGAGGCCCACGCCGGACAGGAAGGCGTACGAGACGCCGCCGGCGAAGCCGGCGCCCGGCCCGAACGCGAGCGAGTAGCCGAGGAGGGCCCACGCGACGCCGACGAAGCCGAGCGCGGCGACGCTCATCATCATCGTGTTGAGCGCGTTCTTCGACCGGACGAGTCCGCCGTAGAAGAACGCGAGCGCGGGCGTCATGAGGAGGACGAGGGCGGTGGCGACGAGGACCCAGGAGATGTCGGCAGCGTTCATGCGCGCGCAATAGCAATCGCCGTGCAAGGGGAGACGGGAATACAGAGATTCTCTTAGAAGGAAAGAAAGACGAGCCCCGTCAGTGGTTTGCGCCGGCGCGGCTCGTCGCGAAGTGGGGCGACAAAAACGTCTTACCTTCTAAGAAATCCTACGCTTTCGTCTTTTCTTGTCTTCTCTCGCGGCGCGCGCGGCGGCTACGCCCGGAAGCGCGCCGCGTCGATGCCGTGGCGCCGGAGCCGGTACGCGAAGATGCGCTCGGTCGTCTGGAGGAGGCGCGCGGCCTTCGCGACGTTCCCGCGCGCGATCTTGAGCGCGTCGAGGAGAAGGTCCTTCTCGTACGCGGCCATCGCGCTCCCGAGCGACTGGCGCGGCAGCGTCCCGGAAACCTCCGCGGTCTGCAGCGTGGGCGGGAGGTGATGGGCGTGGAGGACGCCGCCGTCGCAGACGAGGACCGCCCGCTCGATCGCGTTCTCGAGCTCGCGCACGTTCCCCGGCCAGTGGTAGCTCATGAGGACGTCGATCGCGGGCGTCGAGATCCGGCGCACGTCCTTCCGGTGCCGGGCCGCGTACTTCTCGACGAAGTGGTCCGCGAGGAGCGGGATGTCGGGGCGGCGGTCGCGGAGCGGCGGGACGAAGACCGTGAAGACGTTCAGGCGGTAGAAGAGATCCTCGCGGAACGTCCCCTTCGCCATCGCGGCGTCGAGGTCGCGGTTCGTGGCGGCGACGAGCCGCACGTCGACCTGGATGGGCGTGACGCCGCCGAGCCGCTCGAACTCGCGTTCCTGCAGGACGCGCAGGAGCTTGACCTGCGTCGAGGGCGAGAGGTCGCCGACCTCGTCGAGGAAGAGCGTGCCGCCGTCGGCCAGCTCGAACCGGCCCTTCTTGCGGGCGCGCGCGTCCGTGAACGCGCCGGGCTCGTAACCGAAGAGCTCGGACTCGATGAGGCCCTCGGGCAGCGCGGCGCAGCTCACGCGCACGAAGGGCTTCGCGGCGCGCGGCGAGGCGTAGTGGACGGCGTGCGCGACGAGCTCCTTGCCGGTGCCGGACTCGCCGCGGATGAGGACGGTCGTGGCGGTGGGCGCCGCCTGCGCAACCTGCTCGTACAGCTCCTCCATCGGCCGGCTGTGGCCGACGATGTTCTTCAGCTCGTACCGGCCCTTCAGCTCGCGCTTGAGCTTCGTGTTCTCGTCGAGGAGGCGCCGCCGCTCGGCCTCGACGAGGCGCTCGACGCGCAGCGCCTGGCCGACGAGCGAGGCGACGACGGCGAGAAACGGCGTGGCGCGCGCGAAGTCCCGCGCGGCGTCGTACGGCAGCGCGAGGGAGAGGACGCCGACCGTCCGGCGGTCGAGCGTCACGGGCACGGTCACGAGGCTCAGCTCCCGCTTCGCAGCGGCGGAGGCCGGGAACGGCTCGCGCGGCGACTTGAGGAGTGGCTCCTTCGAGACCTGCGGGACGACGATGGGCTTGCCGCTCGCGGCGACGCGGCCCGTGACGCCCTCTCCGGACTTCAGGCGGATCGACGTGCGGCGGGCCTCGGGGATCCCGGCCGACGCGTCGAGGCGCAGCTCGCCGGACGCCTCGTCGAGGAGCATCGCGGCGGCGCCCGACGCGCCGTAGACGCTCGTGAGGACGGCGAGGGCGGCCTCGAGGGACGAGCGAAGGTGCGCGCTGCCGCCGAGGACGAGCGAGAACTCGTGGAGCGCGGCCAGGTCCGGTGCCTCGGGGGACGCGATCCTCGGCCTTCTCATGGTTCGAGCCTACAACAATGTAGGACGATTGGCCTGCGACAACAGAATTGTCGCGGATTTCGCGCCTCAGTCCGGATACGGTGCCGTGAGGAGCGCCGCGGGAATGGGTTCTGCGCCGGGCCCGGAGACCGCTCGCGTGGCACGCCGGCTGCATCGGCCGTATCAGGGGAGAACTGAACCGTAAGTTTTTCGTACCCGCTCGTTCGATCCTGGTCGCGATCGACCTTCATTTGGAGGAATCGTGCCGCACCGTGCCTCGTTTCCCGGCCCGCGGGAGTTCCGCGTCTCCTGGGCGACGCTCCTGAAGGTCGCGGCCGCGATCCTCGTCGCCTGGATCGGAGTGCGCCTTTGGACGTTCGTGGAACTACTTCTCTTCGGCACCCTGATCGCGATCGCCCTCAGTCCCGCCGTGCGCTCCATGGAGCGGCGGGGGCTGTCGAGAGGTGGCGCGGTGGCGCTGCTCGCACTCCTCGTGCTGCTTTTCGCGGTCACGTTCTCGTTCTTCGTCCTGCCGCCACTGATGACCCAGATCTCCGCCATGTGGAAGTCCCTTCCGGCCGCGCGTGGCACGTTCGCGCACTCGCTCGAGAAGGGCGGCCTTTCCGCGCGACTGCTTCTTCCTCTCCTCGATCTTCCGCATGCGCCGGAGGTGGACGCCTGGCTCGCGCGCCCCCTCGCGTGGGGCCCGCCGGCGCTCGAGGCCGCGGCGGCCGTCGTGGTCGTGATCGTTCTGAGCCTCTATCTCCTCCTCGATGGGCCCAAGGTCGTCGCGTGGCTCCTCGCGTACGCCCCGCGCGCGCACCGCCGGAAGATGGGCGACATGGTCCCGGAACTCTTCTCCGTCGTCCAGGCCTACACGAGCGGGCAGCTCGTCTGCTCTTCCCTTTTTGCGATCTTCGCCTTCGTCGCGCTCACCGCATTGGGGGTGCCGGCGGCGCTGCCGCTCGCCCTCCTCGCGGCGGTCTGCGACGTCATCCCCGTCGCGGGGATCGCCGCGGTCCTGGCCGTGGCGTCGCTCGCGGGCCTCGCCGTCAGCCCGCCGACGGCTCTTGCCGCGTTCGGGCTGTTCCTCGGCTACCACCTCTTCGAGGCCTACGTCCTGATTCCGCGGCTCTACGGGAATCGGCTGCAGCTCTCGACCCTCACGGTCCTCCTCGCGATTCTCGCCGGCGGGACGCTCGGCGGCATCCCCGGCGCCGTCCTCGCGCTGCCCCTCGTCGCGGCGTATCCGGTCGTGGAGAAGCACTGGCTCGACGACTGGCTGCATCCGGACGCCGTCGCGGCCCACTCCGCCATGCGCGAAACGGAGGACACGGGCCGCCAGCAGGATGTCGTGAAAGCCGTCTTCGAGGGGCGCCCGACCCACGCGGCGAAATGAGGCGCCCGCGTGCTGCGCCCGTCCATGAGCAACGTCCCTGGCCCGCTTCGGCGGCACATGCCTTGCTCGAGGGACTAGGGGGCGAATGGAACTTGAAGAACATGGAATTCGGACACGAACGACCGGTCCTGACCGCCGCTGCTCTCGCGCTTGCCCTCACCGCAGGCGCTGCGGGAACCGGTTGCGCCACGGCGCAGACGGCGACGCGCGCGACGTGCAGGGACGTGGCGGCGATCGAGGCTGCGGTGAAAGCGAAGCTGGCGAAGAACGCCCGATTGGCCGCTGGAACGAGCGTGCGCGTCAACCAGTCGAACGGAGTGGTGACGTTGAGCGGAAGGGTCGCGAGCAAGGAGGATCGGGCGGCCGCCGGCCGGCTCGCGAGCTCGGTCAGGGGCGTCACCGTCGTCTACAACGAAATCGACGTCGACGATCCGTTGCGCTGAAGAGGGGAGACTCGCCCCGGCACGCGCTTCGGGCCCCCTGGGACGTGTATGCTTCCGCCCAACAGAAGCGTTTCGGGAGTTGCGGTCACGTCGAGAACGATTCGACGTGACCGTGGCGGAAACGGGCAGTGTGGAGACCGATGGCCGGGGCCGGGCGTCCTTCTCTCCTCCGGGGTGTACGGGGGGTCGTGTTGACCGCCGGCTGCGTCGCACTCGGGTGGGGAGTCCGCTGGGTTCTGAATCCGTTTCTCGGAGGCCAGATCCCGTTTCTGTTCTTCTTTCCGGCGATCGTCGGTGCATCCTGGTTCGTGGGGCGGTCCGCCGGCTTCCTCGCCGTCGTGCTCTCCGCGGCTGCGGGCGTCACGTTCGCCGATCCCGAACGGGCTCCGGTCCCCCTGATGGTGGGTCTTTTCCTGGTCGTCGGCTCCGCGCTCGCGGTCGCGGTGGATTCCATGCGGAGCGCGCGGGACGAGGCGCGGGAGTACGGAGACGACGTCCGCCGGCTGGCTTCCATCGTGGAGTCGAGCGAGGACGCGATCATCGTCAAGGATCTGAAGGGCCGCATCGTCGAATGGAACCGGTCGGCCGAGCGGCTGTTCGGCTACCGCCGCGGCGAAGCGGTGGGACGTTCGATCGAGATCCTCATGCCGCCCGACCGGCCCGACGACTGGCGAAAGATCCTCGCGCGCGTGGCCGCGGGAGAGCGCGTCGAGCACTTCGAGACGCGCCGCCGGGCGCGCGACGGGCGGATCCTCGATGTGTCGCTCACGGTCTCGCCGGTGCGGGAGCGGGAAGGCCGAATCGTGGGCGCCGCGAAGATCGTCCGCGACGTGACGGCCGAGCGGGAAGGTCTGCGCGAGACGGAGAGGACGCGGGAGCTCTTCCTCGGAATGCTGGGCCACGACCTGAGGAACCCTCTCAACGCTATCGCGGTATCCGTGCACGTGCTGAAGCGCCGTGCACGCGACGCTGACCAAGAGGCCCTCGCGCGAATTTCGAGAAGCGCCGACCGCATGGCCCGCATGATCGACCAGCTCCTGAGCGTCACGAAGAGCCGCCTTGGGGGAGGAATCCCGATCCAGGCGCAGGACGCGGATCTCGCCGCGATCTGCCGCGCGACCGTGGACGAGCTCGAGCTTCTCCATCCCGGGAGGATCCGGCTCTCGGCCGAGGGCGACCTCTCGGGGCGATGGGACGTCGACCGGCTCCACGAGCTGCTCGGAAACCTCGTGGGGAACGCCCTCCTTCACGGCAGCCCGGACGAGCCCGTCACGGTCTCCGCGCGGAGCGATGGGGCGTCGGTCGTCGTGGAGGTGACGAACCGCGGGCCTGATATCCCGGCTTCACTGCTCCCCATGCTGTTCGATCCCTTCCGCCGCGGTCCCTCGCGAGAACCCCGGGTGGGCAAGGGGCTGGGCCTCGGGCTCTACATCGTCCGCGAGATCGTGAAGGCGCATGGGGGTGAGGTGACCGTACGGTCCGCCGGCGGGGCGACGACCTTTGAGGTGACTCTGCCGCGCTCGACCCCCGCCGTGGCGTCAGCGGCGTCCTGAGGCGCCAAACGAACCGGAAGCCCACCCGCCTCCCCGGCCGGGGCAGCGGGTTTGAATGTTTAGGTGGTGGACGCGGTCGGAAAGAATTCGAACTGCGTCCGAGGTTGCGCTTTCGTTCTCGCTGACCGAGGCTGAAGCCCCCCTTTATCAGAGGCTTGCGCCGGAGATCGCGAGGCTTCGCCGACTCGGGCTCAGCCGTCGCCGGATCGGGACGGAGCTCGGGATTGACGACAAGACGGTCGGGAAGGCGCTGCGCTGGCTTACGCTTTCTTGAGCAACGTCCCGAGTCACGAGAGAGCGCGCCTGGACGCGACCTCAGCTGGCCTTCAGAAGAGGTCTCGGCAGACTCTGAACGTGGCCCGCGGCTGCGTACAGATCGACGGCCTTCTGCGCGTTCATCCAGAAGTCAGGTGAAGTCCGAAAGGCCGCACCGAGCCTCAGCGCCATCTCGGCCGAGACGGCGCACCGGCCGTTGACGATGCGGTTCACGACCTTGACGTCGCACCTCAGGTGGTCGGCCAGGACCCTCTGGCTCAGCCCGAGAGGGATGAGGAACTCCTCACGGAGAATTTCCCCGGGGGATGTCGGCTTGCGGCGGCGCATGCGGTCACTCATCTTCATACCTCGGCTCAGTGGTAGTCCTTGATGTCAACGTCCGTCGGGCCCGAGGAGGTCCAGCGGAAGACGACTCTCCATTGGTCGTTGATCCGGATGCTGTAAGAACCGAGCAGGTCTCCTTTCAGAGGTTCGAGACGATTCCCGGGAGGAGAGGCGAGGTCCGACAACTGAGCTGCATAGTCCAGCATGTCGAGCTTGCGGGCCGCGACTTTTGCCACGCCAGACCACCTGACACCTGGACCAAGTCGGCCCTGCCGAAAGAACGTCTCCACGGCGACGGTTGCAAAGCTCCGGATCGCCATCGACCGCAAGATACCGTTATGCGGTATACCGAGTCAAGGTATATTGGTGCGGCCTGTCAGCTTGAGAAGGGCCGAGGGGGGACCCGTTTTGCGGATCCCCCCTCGACATGGTGGAGGCGGGGGGAGTCGAACCCCCGTCCGAAGCGCCCGAACGTCGAGATTCTCCACGCTCAGTCCGGACTTGTTTGTTTAACCGCCGCGTCTTCAGGTCCGGACGACCGGGCGCGGAAGCGATCCTGAAACTCTCGGTTCGACCCTTCAGGCGGCGGGATCGACCCTAGTCCGGATTTCGCGTCAAGCGCCGAGGCGCCCCGGACAGGCTCCCCGGCGCCCGCCGTGGCTAATTAAGCCGCGAGAGCGAGTTCGCTGTTGTTGGCAGCTAGTTTTTGACCGTCGTTTTTACGAGCGTACGGCCGTGCTCGGCGTGCTCCTCGATCGCTAGATGCCCCGTCGAAACCGGGACGCCCCCGACCGTGACCCGTGAGCATAGCAGGTCGGCCCGCGCGCGGAAAAGACCCGGAGTCGCCATAATTCGCGGGTGACGCGCGCGCGGGTCCGGCCTCTCGCCCTCCTCCTGGCCGCGGCGCTGTCCTCTTTCTTCTTCGGGGTCTCGCCCGCGGCGGCGGCGGACGCGACTTTCGTGCGCGAGGGAAAGCCGCCCGCCCCGATCCGCGCCGAGGAACACGACGGCCGGACGTTCCTCCTCGTGAGCGACGTCGTCGTCGCCCTCGAGGGCACGATCACGTGGGACGAGCGGACGCGCTCGTACGAGGTGAAGGTCAAGGGCCGCACGGCCGTCTTCGGCGCGGACGCGCCGATCGCCGTCGTGGACACGAGGGTCGTGAACCTCGCCGCGCCCGTGCGCGCGTCGAGCCTCGGCGCGTGGGCCGAGCCGGAGTTCTTCCTGAAGGTCTTCGGGCCGCTCACGGGCCAGGCGCTCGCGTGGGACAAGGCGACGCGCACGCTGTCGGCGAAGAAGGCCGAGTTCGCCGAGATCTCGGTCGAGCCCTCGGTCGCGGATCTTGACGACCTGACGAAGATCGTCCTGAGGTTCTCGCAGTCGCCGTCCTACGCCGTCGAGACGACGCCGGACCAGGTCGTCCTGCACTTCCCGGGCGCGCGCCTCTCCGCTCCGTCGCCCGAGCGCCTTCTCGACTCGCCACGCGTCGCCCGGCTCCTGGTGAGAGGCGGCGAACTGACGATCGTCTTTCGGGAGAAGGGCCTTGCAGCGAACGTCTACGCGCTCGGGACGCCGCCGCGCCTCGTCGTGGACGTCACCCGCCCCGCCGGGGCCGCGTCCGCACAGGCCGCGGCGCCCGTTCCGGCGCCCGCCGTCGCGAGGAACGTGAAGACGATCGTGATCGACCCCGGCCACGGCGGGACCGAGGAGGGCGCGAAGGGCCCGAGCGGCTCGCTCGAGAAGAACGAAACGCTCGCCCTCGCGAAGACCGTGCAGGAGACGCTCCAGCGGCGCGGTTACCGGGTGCTCCTGACGCGCACGACGGACGCGACCGTCGGCCTCGACGACCGCGCGGCCGCCGCGAACGCCGCGAAGGCCGACGTCTTTCTCTCGATCCACTGCAACGCCTCGCGCGCGCCGTCCGCCCACGGGACGGAGGTCTACTACCTGTCGCTCGACGCGTCGGACCGCGCGGCGGCCGCCCTCGCCGAGGCCGAGAACAGCGCGCCGCCGCCCGGGACGCCGAGCGCCGAGAAGAACGCCGCGGTGCGCGACCTCGACCTGATCCTGTGGGACCTGGCCCAGAACCAGCACCTCGCCGCGTCCGCGCGCCTCGCCGAGATCGTGCAGGCCGACTTCAACCGGCTGCTCGGGATCACGACGCGCGGCGTGAAGCAGGCGCCTTTCCGGGTTCTGGTCGGCGTGAACGCGCCCGCCGTGCTCGTCGAGGTGTCGTTCATCACGAACCCCGACGAGGAGAAAAAGCTCGCGTCCGACGAGTTCCGGCGGCAGGTCGCCGACACGCTCGCGGGCAGCCTCGAGACCTTCTTCCGGACCGCCGACGGCGTGGCTCCGGTCCCCTACGCGCCGAAGGCCGGCAAGAGCTGAGGCCGCGTGGCCCGCCGTTTCGCGCTCGCGCTCGTCGCGACCCTCGCCCTGCTCCTCGGCGCGTTCCTCGTGATGCGCTCGCTGCGCGCGCCGAAGGCCGGCGCGCGCGCCGCGCCCGCGCCGCGTCCCACGGCCGTCGTGCCGCCGACGCCGATTCCCGCGCGCAACGTGACGCTGTTCTTCGAGTCGAAGGCCGGCGACGGCGTCCTGCACCCCGAGGCGCGCGACGTCCCCGCCGCGTCGGACGACGTCGCGTTCCTGCGGTCGGTCGCATCGGGCGTCGTCGAGGGTCCGCGCAGCGAGGACCTCGTACGGCCGTTCCCGGACGGCTGGACGCTGCGCGGCGCGTACCTTCTGCGCGACGGCGTCGCCGTCCTCGACCTCTCGCCGCCGCGCGTGCCCGCGCCGCCCGACGAGCCGGTTCCCGGGACGCCCGGGACCGCCGTCCCGGCGCCGTCCGCGCCCGCTCCGCCCGCGACCGTCAGGTGGCAGGCGGGCGGCCACGAGGAGGACACCGCGGTGCAGGCGCTCGCCGTGACGGTCGGGAAGAACATGCCCGGTGTGACGCGCGTGGTCCTCCTCGTGGCGGGGGAGCCGGCCGAGACGCTGGCGGGACACGTGGACCTCGCGCACCCGATCGCGCCGGACTTCACGCGCGCCGCCGAGGAGACGCCGCGCCCGGCGCAGGCCGCGCCGCCGACGCCGGTGCCGACGCCCGAGCCGACGGCGACGCCGTCGCCCGCGCCCGTGAAGACGCCGAGACGGATGAAGCCGCCGCCGCGGCCGAAGGGAGAGACGACGTGAGCGACGAACGGCCGATCGGGCTCTTCGACTCGGGCGTGGGCGGGCTGACCGTTCTCGACGCGGTCGCCCGCCGCCTCCCGCACGAGCGCCTCCTCTACCTCGGGGACACGGCGCGCCTCCCGTACGGGACGAAATCGGCCGAGACCGTGCGGCGCTACGCGCGGCGCGCGATCGGGTTCCTCCTCGACCACGGCGTGAAGGCCGTCGTCGTCGCCTGCAACACGGCGTCGGCGCTCGCGCTCGACGCGATCGTGGAGATGTCGCCCGTGCCCGTCGTCGGCGTCGTCGAGCCGGGCGCCGAGGCGGCGGTCGCCGCGGCGCGCGCGCGGGAGGCCGCGGGGAATCCACGCGGCCCGATCGCCGTCCTCGCGACGGAAGCGACCGTCGCTTCCGACGCATACGGCCGTGCCATCCGCGCGCTCGACCCCGGCCGCGAGGTCCTCCACACCGCCTGCCCGCTCTTCGTGCCGCTCGCCGAGGAAGGCTGGACGGAAAACGAGGTCGCCCGCGCCGCGGCCGCGCGTTACCTCGAGCCCGTCGCGGCGTCGGGCGCGCGCGTCGTCGTCCTCGGCTGCACGCACTATCCGCTCCTCGCGCGGACGATCGCCGAGGCGCTTCCGCCCGGGACGACGCTCGTCGACTCGGCGCACGCCGCGGCGGACGCGCTCGAGGCCGCGCTCCCGCCCTCCGCGCGGCGCGAGGGGACCGATGCGGGCGAGACGCGCATTCTCGTGACGGACGCCTCGGACCGCCTGCGGCGCGTCGCGGGCCGCTTCCTCGGTCGGCCCGCGGCCGACCTCGCTCTCATCGACCTGCCCGTCTGAGAGAAACGCCCGCCCGGAAGAGCCGAGGCGCACAATCGTCCGGTGAAGCACACCTCCTCTCCGGGCCGCACGGGTGGCCGTGCCGCGCTCTCGCTCCGTCCCGTCTCGATCGTCTGCGACGCCGTGCCCCACGCGGAAGGCTCGTGCATCATCACGCAGGGCCGGACGCAGGTCCTCGTGACGGCCACCGTCGAGGCCCGCGTGCCGCCCTTTCTCCAGAAGTCCGGCCTCGGCTGGATCACGGCCGAGTACGGGATGCTCCCGCGCGCCACGCACGAGAGGACCGCGCGCGAGGCCGCGCGCGGAAAGCAGTCGGGACGCTCCCTCGAGATCCAGCGCCTCATCGGGCGCGCGCTGCGCGGCGTCGCGGACCGCTCGGTCCTCGCGGACCGGACGATCACGCTCGACTGCGATGTCCTCGTGGCGGACGCCGGGACGCGTTGCGCGTCCGTGACCGGCGCGTACGTCGCGCTCCTGCTTGCCGCGGGCACGCTCTACAAGGCGAAGGCGATCCGCGGGAACCCGCTCCGCGAGGCCGTCGCGGCGATCTCGGTCGGCGTCGCCACCGGGCCCGAGACGGGACAGCGGACCGTCCTCCTCGACCTCGACTACGCCGAGGACTCTGGCGCCGAGGTCGACTTCAACGTCGTCGGGACGAACTCGGGGCGCCTGGTGGAGATCCAGGGCACGGCGGAGAAAGAGCCGTTCGACGAGGAGATGCTCGCCGCGATCCTCGCCGCGGCGCGGCGCGGCCTTTCCGAGCTCTTCCGCGTCCAGCGCGCGGCGCTCGAGGGGCGCGTGCCGGACGCGTGGCTTCCGGAGCTCCCTCAGGCCCGCGTGAAAAACCTGCGCAAGACGTCGGCCAGGAGCTCGGGGTCCTCCATCAGGGCGTAGTGCCCCCGGCCCGGGAGCTCGAGGAACGTCGCGTCGGGCCGCGCCCGGAGGATCGCCTTCGCGTCCTTCGGTGGCACGAGCGGGTCCCGCTCGCCCGTCGCGACGAGGAGCGGCATCGTCGTCCCCTTAAGACGCTCGGAGAGGGGCGGGGCCCCGAGGACGCCGTCGACGGCCTGCTCGGTCCCGAGGGCGACGTCCCGCCCCGACGGGCCGGTCCGCGCCTCGACCGCGCGCGAGACGAACGCCTTCTTTCCGGGAGCGTCGCCTTCGAACCCGTACGAGGCGGCGTTCCTGAGGGACGACTCGGGGACGCTCGCGAGGATCGCGCGGCGCGACATCGCCTTCCACTTGAGCGTGTCCGTGAAGCCGTAGGGCGCGGCGCCGAGCGGCGAGACGAGGGCGACGGCAGCGACGCGCTCCGGCGCGAGGGCCGCGATCTCGCCCGCGACGCGCCCGCCGAGAGAGTGCCCCGCGAGGAGGACCGGCCCCTCCGGGAGCGTGCCGATCACCCAGCGGGCGAGCGACTCGGGATCGCCGCCACCGGCCGGCTTCGGGTTCCGGAAGGAGCCCGGCAGGTCGGGCGCTTCGATCACGAAGTGCTTCGCGAGCGGGACGCCGGCGTCGGCCCAGTCGGCCGAGCAGCCCCCGAGCCCGTGGAGGAGGACGAGGGTCGGTTTCGACTTTCGGGCGGCCATCGCGGAGAATGCTAGCGGAAACGGGGCGTAGCGCAGCGGTAGCGCAGCTGCTTTGGGAGCAGCAGGTCGGCGGTTCGACCCCGCCCGCCCCGACCAGTCAACCCGCGCGCGCCGGGCCTCCGGCGCGTCAGGCCTTCAGGAGGCTGAGCGGCAGCGGGGCGCCCGTGACCTCGCGGATGGCCGGGCCGACGAGGGAGACGTCGTCGCTGATCACGCTCGCGGCGCCGAGGCGCGCGAGCTGCGCGGCAAACGCCGGGTCGTTCACCGTCCAGCAGTGGACGCCGAGGCCGTCGGCCTTCGCGCGCGCGAAGAGCTCGTCGGTGACGAGGCCGGCCTGCGGGCCGATCGCGCCGCAGCCCTTCGGGAGGTCGGGCCAGAGCGCGCCGTCGGGGCGGCGCGCCGTGGCGTCGTAGTTGAGGCACGTCTCGATGCGCGGCTCGATCTCGCGGATCTTCCGGAGCATGTCCGCCGAGAAGGAGAGGACGACGGCGCGGTCGAAGAGGCGCAGCTGCGCGATCAGGGCCGCGACGCGGAACTCGAGGAGGCCGGGCCGCGGCGACGGGCCGGCCTTCATCTCGACGAGATAGTGGCCCGTGGAGCCGTAACGCAGGAAAACGTCGCGCAGCGTCGGGACGAATCCCCGGAACCCGCCGCGCTCGACGGGCAGCTCGGTGAGCTCCGGGATCGTGACGGTCGCGAGCGGGACGCGGCGGCCGAGGAGGACGACCTCGGAGTCGTGGTGGACGACGGCTTCGCCGTCGAGCGTGAGGCGGACGTCGAGCTCGAATCCGTCGGCGCCGTCGGCTTCGGCCCGATCGAAGCTCTCGAAGGTGTTCTCGAGCGCTTTCGTCGGGGAGCCGCGGTGCCCCACGACGCGCGTGCCGCCGCTCCGGAAGAAGTTCATGGGAAGGATTATCCTCGCCTCCCATGTCGCGCGCCTTGCGTTCCCTCGCGGAGGGCCCGTTCGCGGTCCCCCTCGCGACGATCGACTGGCTCGTGTCGCGCGAAAACCCGGGCGTCAGGGTCGTCGCGCTCCGCGAGCTGCTCGCGCGGCCGCCGAAGGACCCGGACGTGCGCCGCGCCCGGCAGGCCCTCGTCCGTGACCCGTTCCTCCGCGACCTGCTCGCGCTCGCGCGCGCGCGCCTCACGCCGTCGCCGCCGGTGCCCCTCGAGCGCCGGTACGACGGGGGGGTGTGGCTGGCCCTCTTCCTGACGGAGCTCGGCGCCGACGAGTCGCAGCCCGTCCTGGCGCACGCCGCGGACGTGCTTCTCGCGCGCTGGGAGAAGGCGTTCGTCGAGATCGAGCGCGGCAAGGTCGAGGACCTCGACGTGCCGCTCTTCGGGGCGGCGCTCCGCGTCCTCGCGCGGACGGGCCACGGGGCCGACCCCCGCATCGTCCGCGGGGCCGAGGAGGTCGCGCGCCGCGCCCGCGCCGGGAAGGGCCGCACGGTGAAGGATCTCCTGCTCCTCGGTGAGCTCCCCGAGAAGGCGCGAACGGACGCCATCCGGGGCGCGATCGCGTTCCTCGAGACGCGTCTCGTCGAGTTCGAGATCCCCGGCGCCCTCGCCGCCGGCGCGACGCCCGAGCTCCTGAAGGCGGGCTACCCGTGCGGCGACGAGACGGACCTCTTCGAGATGCTCGCGGCGCTCAGGGCCGTGCGCCCCGCGTCCGCGCCCGTCGAGCCGAACGTCGCGCGGGGCCTCGCGGCGGTCGTGGCGAAGGCGGATCATCGCGCGCGCTGGAAACTCGAGCGCCCGCGGCCCGAGCGTTTCCCACTCGCTCCCGAGCGCGCCGGCGACCCGTCGCGCTGGGTCACGCTGCGCGCCCTCACGATCCTCCAGCACTTCCGCGGTCTCGCCGTCCCGAGCGCGGGCCCGTCCCGGAGGTCCCAGCGGGCATGAGACGCTCCGCCGCCCTCGCTGCCCTCGCCCTCGCCCTCGCCGGCTGCTCCGGCGACCCGCTCGGCGGTCCCGTCCGCGTCCTGACGCACGGCTACCGCGCGCGCGTCACCTTCAAGACCGACGGTCTCGAGACGGACTCGTACGAGATCGCCGTCCGCGGCCCTCTCCGGCGCCGCGGCCTCGGCGACGGGCCGGCCCTCGTCCTCGACACGGCCGCGAGAAGGGCCTGGCGCCTCGCGGCCGGCGGGAAGGCGGCGACGCCGGTCGACTTCTCCGCGGCGGAGAAGGAGATGCCCGCCGGGATCCCGATCGCGCCCGGCTTCGACGAAAAGGCCGAGGCCGCCCGCCGGGGCCTCACGATCTACCACCGCGAGGGCGACGAAGTGTTCGCGGGCCACGCGTGCGCACTCTGGCGCTTCGACGACGACCCGTCCGCGCTGAACTCCCCGATGACGACCTACTGGGTCGCGGCCGACCTCGACGGCCTCGTCGTCCGCTGGGAGCGCGAGATCCCGTCCCCGGGCGGCCAGGGGACGAAGTTCGTCATCAACCTCACGGACGTGCGCGTCGGGGCGCCCCCGAGGCTGTTCGCCCCACCCTCCTGACACCGGCGACACCGGAACTCGATCCATGCTGTTATGCTTCGCGCCCTCCGGCGCGCCGGAGGATTTCTCCGAGGAGTGATTCCGATGAAACTCGACAGAGCTCTCGCGGCCGCGCTCGCCGTTCTCGCGCTCGCCGTCCCGGCCTCTGCCCAGACGCCGAAGGATCCGAAATCGCCGGTCCCGGGTTTCCCGGACGGCCGCGGCCCCTCGGGCCCGATCACGCTCAAGATCGTGTCGCCGAAGCCGGACGAGGTCATTCCGATCCCGCCCTCCTCGGCCGGCCAGCCTGCCGCCACCGGAGCGCCCGTCGAAGTCCGGATCGAGCTCACGGGCTACGAGACGTTCCAGGATCCGGCGACGAAGAAGGGCCAGTACGTCGCGCTCATGCTCGACAACTACCCGACGGTCTTCGCGTACTACGACGTCTCCAAGCCATGGCTCTTCAAGCGGATCCCGAAGGGCACGCACACCCTGCGCGTGTTCCCGATGCGCCCGTGGGGCGAGTCCATCAAGGACGACACCGCGTTCGCGGCGGTCACGTTCTCCGTCGGCGAGAAGGACGGCAAGAACGTGAACGAGCCGGGCGCGCCGTACCTCACCGTCGTGTCGCCGCGCGGCAAGATCAAGAACGAGGGGGGCAAGGTCCTGCTCGATTTCCTCGTCACGGGCTGCGCGATTGCCGAGAAGGCCGCCGCCCCGGACAGCTGCCGCGTGCGCTACAAGGTCGACACCGAGAAGGAAGTCACGCTCGCGAAGGAAAACGCCGTCTGGCTCGAGGGCGTCACGCCCGGCAAGCACGCGTGGGTCGTCGGGATCACGAAGGATGAGAAGGTCGTCCCCGGCACGTTCACGCTCGCGCAGGGTGCGTTCGAACTCGAGCCCGGCGGCAATCCGGCTGCTCCGCCGGCCGCGCCGCAGGGAAAGGCCACGGGCCAGTAAAATCTCCCGGATGAGCCTCGTCTTCGGCGGCGCGGGGACGCGTCCCTGTGCCGTCGACCCCCCGCTCGTCCTCGCGCCCATGGCGGGGATCACGGACATGACGTACCGGTTGCTCCTCCGCCGGATCGGAGGAGTCGGCCTCGTCACGATGGAGTTCGTCTCGTCCGAGGGGCTCACGCGCGGCAACAAGCGGACCGAGCGCCTCCTGCGCTGGGACCCGGCCGAGCGCCCGCTCTCCGTGCAGATCTACGGCGCGGACGCCCAACGCATGGCGGTCGCGGCGGCGCGCGTCGAGGAGATGCGCGTCGACGTCTGCGACATCAACATGGGCTGCCCCGCGAACAAGATCCTCAAGGGATGCGCGGGCGCCGGCCTCATGCGCGACCTTTCGAAGGCGCACGCGATCATCGCGGCCTGCCGGAAGGCGCTCCCGACGACGCCGCTCACGGTGAAGTTCCGCCTCGGGTTGAGCGACCAGACGGAGAACTACCTCGAGCTCGGGCGGATCTGCGAGGGCGAGGGGGCCGCGGCCGTCGCGCTCCACGCCCGCACCGCGAAGCAGATGTACACGGGCCGCGCGGACTGGTCGAAGATCGCGCGCCTCAAGGAGGCCGTGGCCATTCCCGTCGTCGGGAATGGTGACGTGAACACGGCCGAGGACGTCGCGGAGATGTTCCGGCAGACGGGCTGCGACGCCGTCATGGTGGGCCGCGCGACCATGAAGAACCCGTGGATCTTCAAGCAGGCCGCCGAGCTCCTCGCAGGCCGGCCCTGGCGCGAGGCGACGCTCGCCGAGCGGCGCGAGGTCATCCTCGAGCACTTCCGCCTCATCCAGAAGGACCAGTCCGACGCGCCAAAGGCGATGATGTCGAAGCTCCGGACGTTCACGGCGTGGTACACGCACGGCCTGCCGAACGGCTCGGAGCTGCGCCGCCGCATCGCGAGCCTCGACTCTCCGCAGGCGTTTCTCGACGCCGTCGAGCTCTTCTTCGAGACGCACGCGGCGAGAGTCGCGGCCTGAGGGCTCGCGCGCGGCGGCGTGACGCGCGTCAGTACGTCTTCGGCACGGCGTCCTTCGCCAGCGGGCTGACGTAGGGCTTCCCGGCCGTCGCCTTCGCGAACTCGACTTTGGCTGCGGCGACGGAAGAGGGGTCTTTCAGGAGATCGACCGTCGACGCCCCGAGGACCTTGGCGGCGACCATCATCCCTTTGACGCCGACCGGGCTCGCGGCGCACGACGCGACGTCCCAGTGGTGCCACGGCGCGCCCGAGGGCGCCGTCTGGACGCCGAGCTCGATGAGCGGGTAGGCCGCGCTCACCTCGCCCGTGTCCGACGAGGCCGAGACGCCGCGTCCCTTCGCGTACGGGAGCACCTCCGCCGAGAGGCCCGTCTCGGGGATCCCGACCTCCTTCTGGATCGCCTTCGCGAACGCCTGGTCCCGGGCGTCCCACTTCGGCGCGCCGACGCGCTCGAGCTCCTTCTGGACGACCCTCGAGATCGTCTCGTTGTAGATCGGCTCGCGCGTCGACGCGAGGACCGTGACCTTCGCGGTCGTCTCGGTCGCGAGGCCCGCGCCCTCGGCGGCCTTCCGGAGCCGGCCGATCATCTCGTTCACGCGTTCGCCGCTCGTGTCGCGCACGAACCACTGGACGCGCGCGTAGTCCGGGATGATGTTCGGCGCGAGGCCGCCGTCCTTGATCGCGCGGTGGAGGCGCGCCGTGGGCAGGACGTGCTCGCGCATGAGCGACATCGCGTGCTCGAAGACCTCCATCGCGTCGAGCGAGCTGCGGCCGAGCCAGGGATTTGCCGCGGCGTGCGCCGTCTTCCCGAAGAACTCGACGTCGAGCGCCGTGATCGCGAGGCGCCCTCCCGAGTAGAGGTAGTTGTCGGCCTCGGGGTGCCACGCGAGGACGACGTCCGTCCCAGCGAAGGCGCCGTCCCGCAGCATGAAGGTCTTGCCGAGGATCAGCTCCTCGGCGGGCGTCCCGTAGACGCGGATCGTGCCGGGGAGCTTCGCGGCGATCCGCTCGCGGTTCGCCGCGACGGCTGCCGCGACGGCCGCAGTGCCGAGGAGGTTGTGCCCGCACCCGTGGCCGGGCGCGCCCGCGGTGACGGGGGACTTCTTCGCCTCGCCCGCCTTCTGCGAGAGGCCCGGCAGCGCGTCGTACTCGGCGAGGATCGCGACGACCGGCGCGCCGGACCCCGCGGTCGCGACGAACGCAGTCGGCATGCCCGCGACGCCGCGCGTCACGGCGAACCCTTCCTTTTCCAGCGCCTCCTCGAGTAGGGCCGACGATTTGTGCTCGGCGAGCCCGGTCTCCGCGTAGTCCCAGATTTTCCGGGAAACCGCCTCCCATTGTGGGGCGGCGGCGTCGAGATATGCGTCGGTGCCGGCAGCCGGGGCGGCGTGCGCCATCCTGGCTGCGGGAGCGGCCGCGAGGGCGAGACCGAGCGCGAGAGCGGCGGGACGGCGGAAGGAAACTTGCATCGGGTGCCTCCGGACGGGGGATGTGTCGATTGGGGAAGACAGCATACGATGACAGAATGCGAAAGAGGATCGCCGCCGCGGCCTTCGCCTGCGGGCTTTCCGGGCTCGCCTTCGGGCAGCCGGCGCCGCCGGTGGGCGCCCAGAAGAGCCAGATCGACGCGCCCGGCATCTCGATCCCGCTCGACGTCCGCGAGCAGTACCTCGGGAAGACCGGGTCGAAGACGGCCGTCAAGTTCATCCTCTCGGTCAGCCGGGCCGACCTCAAGGGCGCGGCGGGCGCGCCGCGCGTCGTCTCGTTCACGCTCTCGGGCGTCGTGAACGACGCGAAGGGCGGAAACGTCGACGCGTTCCGCATCCCTGCGGACGTCGACCTCGGGGCGGATGCGGGCAAGCCGGTCGCGATCACGTTCCTGCGCCCGCTTCCGCCGGGGACGTACGACGTCCAGTTCCGGCTGGAGGGAGTCGCCGGCCGCGCCGTCGCGACGCGCACCGTCACGATCGCCGTGCCGGAGATGACCGCCGACTTCCGGGCCGAGGACGCCGGGACCGACGCGGGCGGCCTCCCGAGCGCCGCAGCCGTCGTCCTCGAGTCCGAGAACCGGCAGGCCGCGCCCCCGAACGCCGGGAACCTCGTGAAGATCATCCCGCCCGAGACGGACATGCCCGTCGGCCTCCTCCGGATCGGCTGCGAGGTGAAGCCGCCCGTCACGCGGGTCGAGTTCTGGCTCGGGGAGAAGAAGGTCCTCGTGAAGAACCGCGCCCCCTGGGAGGTCGAGCTGGATCTCGGGAAGGTCCCGAAGAAGCAGACGCTCAAGGCGCTCGGTTTCGACGCGCAGGGCAATTTCGTGGACGAGGACGCCTGGGCCATCAACGAGAAGGACTCGCGCCTCACGGTGCGCCTCCTCGAGCTCCCGAAGCAGAAGTCCGCCGGCGACCTGGTCGAGATCAAGGTCGCCGTCCAGTCGATGGCGGGCGGCATGCTGAAGAAGCTCGAGCTCTGGCTCGACGACGCCAAGGTCAGGGAATGGACGGCACCGCCGTTCGTCGCGATGGTCCCGGTCGCCCAGATCCAGAAAGCGACGCTCATGCGCGCGACCGCGACGGACCAGGACGGCAAGGAGTTCACGGACCTCAAGCTCCTCAAGGGCGAGTCGCGCTTCATGTCGAAGGTCGAGGTCGACCTCGTCGAGCTGCCGGTCTCCGTCTACGACGCCGAGGGCCGCCTCGTGAAGACGCTCGCGAAGGACGATTTCACGGTGACCGAGGACGGCGTGCCGCAGGAGCTCACGAGCTTCGAGTTTGCCGAGTCGCTCCCGCTCTCCCTCGGGATCGTGATCGACGGCTCGGGCTCGATGGATAAGGCGATGCCGATCGTCCACCAGGCCGCGTCGGAGTTCGCGCAGAAGCTCGTCTCGAAAGAGAAGGACCAGGGCTTCGTGATCGAGTTTCGCGAGAGGCCGACGCTCCTCGCTCCGCTGACGCACCACGCGATCGACCTCGAGCGCGCGATCGCCGAGACGCACGCGAACGGAGAGACGGCTCTCTACGACGCCGTCGTCATGTCGCTCTACCAGTTCCGCGCGACGCCGGGCCGCAAGGCGGTCGTCGTCCTGACGGACGGCGACGACAACCACTCGTGGACCGACTACGCGACGCTGCGGCGCTACGCGCGGTCGGCGGGCGTCCCGATCTACTTCATCGGCCTGAACATCTCGTTTCTCGAGCGGGGCATCAAGGGGCGAATGACCGAGCTGGCGGCGGACACGGGCGCCGAGGCGTTCTTCGTCTCGAAGGCGGCGGCCCTGCCGGAGGTTTACCGGAAGATCGAGACGGAGCTCCGCTCGCAGTACTTCCTGCGCTACCTCACGAACTCGCAGAAGGGCGAGGACCAGTTCCGCGCGATCGAGGTCAGGCTGAAGGACGCCACGTTGCGGGCGAAGACCATCAGGGGTTACTTCCCCTGAGCCGGCGCGCGACGGCTGCGGTGTGCGCGGCCGTCGTCCCGCAGCAGCCCCCGGCGAGTCGCGCGCCGAGGCGCACCCACCCGGCCGCGAGATCCGCGTAGTCCTCCGGCGGGACGGGCTTCGCGAACGTGTTTCCGTACGCGGCGAGCGGGACTCCCGGCGCGGCCGTCGCGAGGCGCGCGAGGTCGTCGGCGAGGTCTCCGGCCGCCACGCAGTTGATCCCGAGGGCCTCGGGCGGCGACGGCAGGGCGAGGAGCGCGCGCGCGAAGTCCTCGACTCTCTCGCCGGAGAGGAGGCGCCCGCGCCCGTCCGTCACGCACGACGCGACGACGGGCAGCCCCGTGGCCGCGGCCGCGTGCGCGGCCGCGGCGGCCTCGCGGACGGTGTTCATCGTCTCGACGAGGATGAGGTCGACGCCCGCGGCCGCGAGCGCGGCCGCCATGTCACGGTGTTCGGAAGAGATTTCTGCTTCGGAGGGGACCCGATCGGGCCGGTAGCAATCCTCCAGAGGGGCG
The DNA here is from genome assembly GCA_963798215.1 of uncultured Acidobacteriota bacterium. Taxonomy (GTDB): domain Bacteria; phylum Acidobacteriota; class Thermoanaerobaculia; order UBA5066; family UBA5066; genus Fen-183. The sequence continues at coordinate 3,609,669 of CAWCSP010000004.1, read as the reverse complement.
AGCGACCCGGCGATCCAGAAGCCGCTGAATATCTTCTTAGAAGGTCGTGTGGCGCCTTCGCTCGGGCGGGCGGCCCGACGCCCATCGTCCGGCGGCGCCGAGGCAAGGGCGCCCGGGGATTTCTTAGAAGGTCGTGTGGCACCCCGGCTCGAGCGGACGGCCCGACGCCCATCCTCCCGCCTTTCCGGGGGCGCATCCGCAATTTCCACCTTCGAAGAAATGCCGGACGCTGCCCGCCGCGCTGCGTCTACAGCGATGGAGAGCAGGGTTCGTTGTGAGAGGGAGCAAACCGCCTTATCCAGGTTTCTCGCGTGCAGCCGGAAGCTCGCGATCGTGAGCACGTCCGCGCCCGCGCCGGCGTTCTCGCGGTGGATCGCCTCGACGAGATCCGGTGCGTCGAGGAGGGCCTGTGCGCTCCAGAGGGGTGCCGGCAGGCGGGCACCGCGCGCGAGCAGGTCCGTCCCGAGCGCCGCGTCGAGGACGAGCGGCGGCCCGGAGCGGAGCCGGGCGCGGAAAAGCGGGGGGCGCAGGTCGGGCACGGGAGCCGAGGATACCGAGTCGCCTGCTAGCATTCCGGCCCATGGCAAACCGCTCGTGGGCCCTCGTCCTCGGGGCCTCCTCCGGATTCGGAGAAGCCACGTCCCTCGCCCTCGCCCGCGCGGGCCGGAACGTGTTCGGCGTCCACCTCGACCGGAAAACGACCCAGCCGAACGTCGACCGCATCACGGCCGAGATTTCGGCCGCCGGCGCGCGGCCCGTCTTCTTCAACATGAACGCCGCCGACGACGAGAGGAGGGCCGAGGCGATCGCCGAGATGGCGAAGGTCCTCGAGGCCGAGGGCCGCAGGGCCGGGATCGACGTCGTCCTCCACTCGCTCGCGTTCGGGACGCTCAAGCCGTTCCTCGCGGACGCTCCCGCGGACCGGATCAACCACGCGCAGATGGACATGACGCTCGACGTCATGGCGCATTCGCTCGTCTACTGGGTGCAGGGCCTCCTGTCGGCGGGCCTCCTCGCCGAGGGAGGGCACGTGTTCGCGATGACGTCCTCCGGCGGACACCGGATCTGGAAGTCCTACGGCGCCGTCTCGGCCGCCAAGGCCGCCCTCGAGAGCCACTGCCGGCAGCTCGCCGTCGAGCTCGTCCCGAGGAAGATCGCCGTCAATGCGATCCGCGCGGGCGTCACGGACACGCCGGCGCTCCGGAAGATCCCGGGGAACGCCGAGATGATCTCGCGGTGCCTCGAAATCCACCCGGCGGGCCGGCTCACGGTCCCCGCCGACGTCGCGAACGTCATCGTCGCCCTCTCGAGACCCGAGACCGTCTGGCTCTCGGGCAACGTGCTCGGCGTCGACGGCACGGAAGACGTCATCGGCTGAGGGCGCGATGACGAACCAGCGACTCCTCTCCGCGGCCGCCTGCGCGGTCCTGGCGCTCGCGTTGACGGGCGCCTCCTGCGAGACGGTGGCGCCGTCCGTGAAGGCCCAGTCGGACGTCCCGTCGGCGGGGAAGTTCCCGCACGGCATCTTCGGCCGCTTCCTCGAGAAGGTCGTCCAGGACGGGCTCGTGGACTACGCGACCGCGTCGCTCGAGGAGGCGACGCTCGAGGAATACCTCGCGGAGATCGCGCGCGTCTCGCCGGAATCGCACCGGCACCTCTTCCCAACGGAGCCCGACCAGCTCGCGTACTGGATCAACGCGTACAACGCCTGCGCGATCCGCGGCGTCCTGCGCTTCAACCGCCCCGCGACCTTCAAGGGCCTCGAAGCTCATTTCGATTCGCACACGAAGTACGTCGTCGGCGGCCACGACCTCTCCCTGAACCAGATGGCGTCGATCGCCTACCGGAAGTTCACGGACGCGCGCGTCTACTTCGCTCTCGTGAAGGCGCGCCGCGGAGGGCCGCCGCTCGCCAAGGAGCCCTGGGACGCGGCGGACCTCGACGAGCGCCTCGAGGCCGCCGCGAAGGCGTTCGTCGCGGACCCGCGCAACGTGGACTGGAACGCCCCGTCGCTGAGCGCCGGCGTCTCGCGCGTCATCCTCGACTTCCGGGGAGACTTCGAGCGGGAAGTCCCGTCGACGGTGTCGGGAGACCCGCGCCTCGTCGGTTCGATCAACCGCTGGCGCGCGCGCACGGACAAGATCACGGCCACCGAGGTCTACCCGATCCCGTTCGATGAGCGCCTGAACGACATCTCGAACCGCTGACCACGATGCGCGCCCTGCGCCGGGCCGCCCCTGTTCTCCTCGCGGCCGTCCTCGCCGTCGTCGCCGGCTGCGGGCGGCCGCAGGCGCCCGAGGCCGCGCCCGTGCGCACGGCGGTCCCGGCGCTGCCCACGCTCACAGGCGGGATCCCGCTGGCGCCGGGCCTTCTCCTCACGCTCGTCCCGAACCTGCCGGGCGTGGACGGCGAGGACGTGCCCGACCTCGCGCGCCGCGAGGTCGAGATCCTCGAGGTCGAGAACGGGAGGCTCCGCCTGAAGTGGACCGGCCAGGTCCGCGTCGAGAAGCCCGAGTCCGCCCGCCGTCGCGAGGACTGGGTGCGCGCGCGGGCGAACGCCCCGCAGGGCGCGACGCCCGAGCCGACGATCCCGGCGGTCTACGAGACGCACGAGGTCGGCGGGACGCTCTTCTTTCCGGATTTTTCGACCGCGACCGAGTTCCTCCTTCCCGGCCTCTGGCCCGAGGGCAACGCGACGATCCCGGGTTCGACGACACTCTGGATCTCGGCGAACGCCCGCGCGGAGCTCAAGGGCGGCGGGAGCGCGTCCGTGCCGTTTGCGACGCAGGGGCCCGCCCTGCGCGAGCCCGCGGCGACGTTCCTGCGCCGCGCGGTGGATCTCGCCGGCAAGACGCCGTCCAGCCGTCCGGGACTCTGGACGGCGGTGCCGCCCGCGGCGTTCGGGCTCCGGGTCGACGGCGCGGACCTGACCGTCCCGGCGCTCGGCGCGCGTGACTGGTTCGCGGCGTATGCCGTCCTCGACGGCGCGTCTCCCGCGCTGGTCCTCGCCGTGCTGCCGCAGATGGCCTCCTCGCCGCCGGCGGACGTCTTCGCCCCGGCGCTCGCAATGCGCAGCCTCCTGGGCTACCGCATCGTCGAGATCAGGCGCCCGAAGGAGACGAAGTGACGGGCGGGACGGGCCTCGCCGTCGTGACGGGCGCGTCGTCCGGCATCGGGGCCGCCCTCGCGCGCGCCCTTGCCGCCGAAGGCAGGCCCCTCGTTCTCGTCGCGCGAAACGCGGCGGTGCTGGAGGCCCTTGCGCGGGAGCTTCGCGCCGCGCACGGCGGCGCGGCGGATGTCCTCGCCGCGGACCTCGGGACACCCGGGGGCCGTGACGCCGTGTGGGACGCGACGGAGGGCGCCGGGCGGCCGGTCGCGTTCCTCGTGAACAACGCGGGCTTCGGCCTGAACGGGCCCGAGGCGGATCTCCCGCTCGAGAGGGTCCGCGCGCTCCTCGAGCTGAACGTCGTCGCGACGGCGGAGCTCACTCACCGCTTCCTCGTCGCGATGAAAACGCGGCGAGCGGGCGCGATCCTGAACGTCGCGTCGACCTCGGCCTTCTACCCCACGCCGTACTTCTCGGCGTACGGCGCGAGCAAGGCCTTCGTTTTGAATTTCACGCACTCCCTCCACGAGGAGGCGAAAAAGTACGGCGTGACGGTCACGTGCCTCGTCCCGGGTTACACGAAGACGAACTTCTACGCGGTCGCCGGGATGAGGGGCGCCGAGGCGACGCCGTTTCCCGAGATGACGGCGGAGGCCGTCGCGAAGATCGGCCTCGAGGCGGTGAGGAAGCGGAAGGCGTTCGTCGTGACGCACCCGCTCGACCGGGCCTGGATCTTTCTCGGGCGCTTCGTCCCGCGCTGGGTCCCTGCGAAGCTTGGAGCTCTGTTCTTCTCGAGGGCAGGGCTGGAGAAGAAGATTTCTTAGAAGGGTGAGTGCGGGCGGCGCGCGCCCGAAACCGCAGCAATGCCCGCGGCCCCATTGACCTTCTAAGAAAATCCGAAATCCGAATCTCTCTTAATGTCCGCCCGCCTTGTCTCCCCACAGCTCCTTGAGGCGCGCGTCGCGGCCGCAGCCGGACCGGTAGTAGTGGTACCGGATCGGGTTCTTCTTGTAGTACTTCTGGTGGTAGTCCTCGGCCGCCCAGAAGACGCCCGCCTTCACGATCTCCGTCACGATGGGCGCCTTGAGGACGCCCGAGGCCTCGAGCGCCTTCTTCGAGGCCTCGGCGGCCTCGCGCTGGGCGTCGTCGTGGAAGAAGATCGCGGTCGTGTACTGGAAGCCCGAGTCGCAGAACTGGCCGCCCGCGTACGTCGGGTCGACGTTGTGCCAGAAGACGTCGAGGAGCTTCTCGTAGCTCACCTTCTTCGGGTCGAAGACGACCTCGATCGACTCGCGGTGGCCGGTGCCGCCCGCGCCGACCTGGTGGTACGTCACGCCCGCGATCTTGCCGCCCGTGTAGCCCACGGTCGTCGAGACCACGCCCGGAACCTCGTCGAACGGCCCCTGCATGCACCAGAAGCAGCCCCCCGCGAACGTGGCTTTCGCGAGGCCGGGCGGGGCGGGCGGCGTCGCCCGGGTCGGCTCCTCGGAGCGCGCGAGAGCCGAGAAGAGCAGGAGGCCGACGAGCGGAAGCAGGAACCGGGTGTTGCGGCGCATGGCGTGACGATCTCCGTTCCAAGGGATACGGTGAACCCTTCCTCCCTGGATGCCGGAAGGGAGGCGTTCTCTTCCGTCAGACGACGTAGGAACGCCCGAAAAGTTTTGCCAGGGAATCGGCGACCGACTGGAACGCCAGCTCGAGACCGGCGGCTTCCTCCCCGGTGAACCACCCGACCTCGAGCGTTTCGTCGCCCGCATGCGGCTCGCGGCTGCCGGGGGCGAGGGACCCCCGGTAGACGGCCACGACGACCGGCCGCCCGGGATAGGAAAAGAGGCCGAGGAGCTCTCCGAGGTCGGCGATCGCCCCGCACTCCTCGAGCGTCTCGCGCAGGGCGGCCTCCTCGACCGTCTCACCCCGGTCCACGTGGCCTCCGGGGAAGGTCCATTTGCCGTAACCGGGCGGGATGGCGCGCTTGACGAGCAGGACGCGATCGTCCCTCACGATCAGGACGCCCGCCGCGACCTTCGGGTCGATCCAGTGCACCGCCCCGCAGGCCGGGCACACGGGAACGCTCCGCCCGCCGCCCATTTCCCGGGTTTCGAGCTTGCGCGCGCACTGCGTGCAGTAGATAGGCGGCTCGTACACGGCGTCAGGCTACCGCGTTTCGGGGGCCATCCGTGACAAGCGCCACGGGAGGCCCTACCTTTGGGCTTTCGGGTCGATTCCGGACGCTCCTTGACGGAAAGGGGGGACGTAACGAGAATCCACCGTCCTTGCGGGCTTCCCGCCCGCGTCCCGGAGGGCCCTTGACCAACACACGCAAGTGGACCGAAGACGACGCCCGGTGGCTCAAGGCCAACTTCGGGCGCATGGACTCCCAGACCCTGTCGCGCAAGCTCGGGCTGTCTCTCGAGGACCTCGAAAAGAAGGTCCGCCAGCTCAAGCTGTCGGCGCCCGAGCCCGAGAAAGCGCGCAAGGCGCCGGCCTCGCTGAAGGAAGCCGTGCGCGAGTCCTCGGCGGCGCGCAAGGAATACGAGAAGGCCATCGAGCTCTTCCACAAGAGGCACTTCGACGACGCGGCGCGGAAGTTCGAGGACCTCATCGAGAAGCACCCGGACGAGAGGGAATTCCTCGACCGCGCCCGCATGTACCTCACGGCCTGCCGCAACGGCAAGAAGGCGAAGGGCGCCGCGATGGACGGCCCGGAGGAGATCTACCACGCGGCCGTGTTCGAGAAGAACCGCGGCAACGTCGAGAAAGCCCTGGACCTGCTCCGGAAGAGCGCGGGCCGGAAGGACGGCGACGGGCGCACCCACTACCTCGCGGCCTGCTGCTTCGCCCTGCAGGGAGACGTCGAGCAGGCCCTCCAGTCGCTCAAGAAGGCGATCGCAGCCGACGACCACAATCGCATCCAGGCGCGCCTCGAAGCCGACCTCTCGGTTCTGCGCGGCACGCAGGGGTTCACGGAGCTCGTCGCGGGAGGCGCGTGACGTCCGTCGTCCTCCTGGCCGCCGGCCGCGGCGTGAGGATGAGGTCGTCCCGTCCGAAGGTCCTGCACGAGGCGGCGGGCCGCCCGCTCCTCGATCACGCGCTCGACACGGCCCTCGCCGTCGCGGGCGATCCCGCGAACGTCGTCGTCGTCGTTTCGAAGAAGGATTCTTCGGGAGATTCGGAGAAAGATTCTTCGAATGAAAGAGGGACGGTCGGCGCGTTCCTGGCGGCTCGTCATCCGCGTGTCAGGGTCGCGATCCAGGATCTGCCGCGCGGCACGGGCGACGCGGTGCGCGCCGCAGCCGCGTCGGGCGCTTTCGGCAAGGCGGAGACGGTCGTCGTCCTCTCGGGCGACGTGCCGCTCCTCTCCGCGGACGCCGTGAAAGGCCTCGTCGACGCGCTGGCGAAAGACAAGAAGGCGGCGGTGGCCGTCCTGACGGCGCCGCTCGCGAACCCCACGGGCTACGGGCGCATCGTGCGTGACAAGAAGAAGGCCTTTGTTCGGATAAGAGAAGAGAAGGATGCTTCTGAGAAAGAAAGAAGGATCAGCGAGATCAACACCGGTGCGTACGCGTTCGACCGCACGTTCCTGGAGAAATCGCTGCCTCTTCTCACTTCTAAGAATCTTCAATCCGAGTTCTATCTCACGGACGTGCTCTCACTCGCGCGAAAGGCCGGCCGCCGCGTTCTCCTCCTCGAAGGCGATCCCTCTTCCGCTCTGGGCGTCAATTCCCGCGAGGACCTCGCCGCCGTGGACCGCCTGCTCCGCGAGCGTGCCGTCCGCGCGGCGATGCGCGGCGGAGCGACGATCCTTCGCCCCGAGACGGTCACGCTCGACGACGCCGTGCAACTGGGCGAGGACACGACGATCGAGCCGTTCGTGACGCTCCTCGGGAAGACCCGCGTCGGGAGCGGCACCGTCATCGGCCAGGGCTCTGTCGTGAAGAACGCCGTCTTCGGGCGGAACGTCGTCGTGAAGCCCTACTGCGTGATCGAGTCGGCCGTGGTCGGGGACGGCGCGGTCGTCGGCCCGTTCGCGCGCCTGCGCGAGGGCACGGATCTCGCCGCGGGCGTCCACGTCGGCAACTTCGTCGAGACGAAGAAGGCGAAGCTCCACGAGGGCGTCAAGGCGAACCACCTGACGTACCTCGGCGACACGGAGATCGGGGCGCGGACGAACGTCGGCGCGGGCGTCATCACGTGCAACTACGACGGCTTCGCGAAGCACCGCACGACGATCGGCGCGGACGTCTTCGTGGGCTCCGACGTGCAGCTCGTCGCGCCCGTGACGGTCGGCGACGGCGCCATCGTCGGCGCGGGGACGACGCTGACGAAGAACGTCCCGAAGGACGGTCTCGCCGTCTCCCGGTCGCCGCAGAGAAACCTCGAGGGCGGCGGTGCCGCCTACCGCGAGCGGAAGAAGAAGAGCTGACGCGATGTGCGGGATCGTGGGCTACGTCGGGAGCCGGCCGGCGACGCCCATCCTCCTCGACGGCCTGAGGCGCCTCGAGTACCGGGGCTACGACTCGGCGGGCCTCGCGGTCGTCGGGGACGACGGCGAGGTCCACGTCGCGCGCAGCGAGGGCAAGCTCGGGAACCTCACGGAGAAGATCGCCTCGTCGCCGCCGCCCGGCCGGTTCGGCATCGGGCACACGCGCTGGGCGACGCACGGACGGCCGTCCGAGGAGAACGCGCACCCGCACCGCGACGCCTCGGGACGCATCGTCGTGATCCACAACGGCATCATCGAGAACTTCCTTCCGCTCAAGCAGGGCTTGCAGAAAGAGGGCGTCCGGTTCCTGTCCGAGACGGATACCGAGGTCGTCGCCCACGCGCTCGGGGTGGCGCGCCGCGCCGCGCCGAAGAGGCCGTTCGCGGAGATCGTCCGCGAGACGGCCGTGGGACTGAAGGGGATGTACGCGCTCGTCCTCTTCTCCGCGGACGAGCCGGGCGTCCTTTACGCCCTCAAGTGGGGCCCGCCGATCGTTCTCGGGATCGGGAGGGGCGAGAACTTCGTGGCCTCGGACGCCACGGCCCTCCTGCCGCACACGCGCGACCTCGTTTTCCTCGAGGACGGGGACCTCGCGCGGATCACGGCGGACGAGGTGACCGTGACGGGTTTCGACGGCGCGCCGCGCCTCCGGCCGGCGACCCGCGTGCCGTGGGACGCGGTCTCGGCCGAGAAGGGCGGCTACCCGCACTTCATGGCCAAGGAGATCGCCGAGCAACCGACCGTCGTGGTCGAGACGATCGGCAACAAGCTCAGCCTCGAGTCGGGCCTCTTCAACGAGGAGGAGATGGGCGTCCCGAAGGCGCTCCTCCGCGAGGTCGACCGCATTCAGATCGTCGCGTGCGGGACGAGCTGGCACGCGGGGCTCGTCGCGAAGTTCCTCCTCGAGGAGGCCGCACGGATTCGGACCGACGTGGATTACGCCTCGGAGTTCCGGTACCGCGCGCCGCTCGTGGACGCCCGGACGCTCGTCCTCGGGATCTCGCAGTCGGGCGAGACGGCCGACACGGTCGCGGCCCTCAAGGAGGCGAAGACTCTCGGCGGCCGGACGGTCGGCGTCGTGAACGTGCCGGGCTCGGCGATCGCGCGCCTCGTGGACGGCGTCCTCGCGACGCACGCGGGGCCGGAAATCGGGGTCGCTTCGACGAAGGCGTTCACGACGCAGCTCGTCGCCCTCGTCCTCTTCGCGCTCTACACGAAGTCGGTCCGCGCGGCCGGCGAGACGCCCGTGGACGTGGACCTCCTCGCGGCGCTCGCGAGCCTCCCGGCCGCGCTCCGCGAGACGCTCGCGCTCGAACCCGCGATCGAGAAGCTGTCCGCCCGGTTCGAGAAGGTCTCGCACGCCCTCTTCCTCGGGCGCGGCGCGCACTACCCGATCGCCCTCGAGGGTGCGCTCAAGCTCAAGGAGATCTCGTACGTCCACGCGGAGGGGTATCCGGCCGGCGAGATGAAGCACGGGCCGATCGCGCTCATCGACGAGGCGATGCCGATCGTCGGGATCGCCCCGCAGGACGCGCTCTACGACAAGGTCGCGTCGAACCTGCGCGAGGTGAAGGCGCGCGACGGAATCCTCTTCGCGCTCGTGAACCCCGGAGACGCGGACGTTTCGACGTTCGCGGACGAGACGCTCGTGATGCCGAAGGTCCACCCGGCGCTCCAGCCCGTCGTCGCCGTCGTCCCGCTCCAGCTCCTCGCGTACCACGTCGCCCGCCGCCGCGGCTGCGACGTCGATCAGCCGCGCAACCTCGCCAAGTCGGTCACGGTCGAGTAAGGATCAGGCCCAGCCCTTCGCGCGGCCGACCGCCTTCTCCCAGCCCGCGCGAAGCGTCGCCGCCTCGTCGCGCGACATCGAGGGCTCGAAGCGGCGGTCGACCCGCCAGTTTGCGCGAAGGTCCGACGCGTCCTTCCAGAAGCCGACGGCCAGTCCGGCGAGGGTCGCCGCGCCGAGAGCCGTCGTCTCGAGGACCTCGGGCCGCACGACCGGGACGCCGAGAAGATCCGCCTGGAACTGCATGAGGAGGTCGTTCGCCGCGGCGCCGCCGTCCACGCGCAGCTCGTGGAGCGTCAGGTCCGCGTCCCTCTCCATCGCGCGGAGCACGTCCGCGCTCTGGTAGGCGATCGACTCGAGAGCGGCACGCGCGAGATGGCCGCCCGTCGAGCCGCGCGTCAGCCCGAAGACGGCGCCGCGGGCGTACGCGTCCCAGTGCGGGGCGCCGAGCCCCGCGAAGGCGGGCACGAAGTAGACCCCGCCGTTGTCCCTCTCGCTCGCCGCGAGCGCCTCGACGTCCGCGGCCCTCCGGATCAGCTTCAGGCCGTCGCGCAGCCACTGGATCGCGGCGCCGCCGATGAAGACGCTGCCCTCGAGAGCGTACGTTCGCGCGCCGCCGATCTCCCATGCGACGGTCGTGAGCAGCCGGTTCCGCGACGCGACGGCCTCGCGCCCCGTGTTGAGGAGGAGGAAGCAGCCCGTCCCGTAGGTGTTCTTGCCGAGGCCGGAGCGGTCGCAGGCCTGGCCGAAGAGAGCGGCCTGCTGGTCGCCGACGAGGCTCGCGAGGCGAACGGGAACGCCGCCGAGAGACGTCGTCCCGAGGACGCCGGAAGACGGGACGATCCGCGGCAGGACTTCGCGCGGGACGTCGAGGAGCCGGAGGAGCTCGTCGTCCCACGCGCCCGCGTGGATGTCGTAGAGGAGCGTCCGGCTCGCGTTGGAGGGATCCGTCGCGTGCACGGCGCCGTCCGTGAGGTTCCAGACGAGCCAGGAGTCGACCGTCCCGAACGCGAGCTCCCCGCGCGCGGCCCGCGCGCGCGCCCCCGGCACGTGGTCGAGGAGCCACTTCAGCTTCGTCCCGGAGAAGTAGGCGTCGAGGACGAGGCCCGTTTTCGAGGTGAACGTCGCCTCGTGGCCGGCGGCCCGGAGCGCGTCGCAGTCCGGCGCCGTGCGGCGGTCCTGCCAGACGATGGCGTTCGCGAGAGGGCGGCCCGTGGACCGCTCCCAGAGGAGCGTCGTCTCGCGCTGGTTCGTGATGCCGATCGCGGCGACGTCGCCCGGGCCGATCCCCGCCTTCGCGAGCGCCTCGTGAAGGACCCCCGACTGCGTCGCCCAGATCTCGGTCGGGTCGTGCTCGACCCACCCCGGCTCGGGGAAGATCTGCCGGAACTCCTTCTGCGCGGTCGCGACGACGCGTCCCGCGGCGTCGAAGACGAGCGCGCGCGAGCTGGTCGTGCCCTGGTCGAGGGCAAGGACGAACGCCATCGGTGCGGTCGATTCTGCCGCAGGGGGGAGCGGAGCGTCAGCGGGGGAAAAGCGTCCGCGGGTCGTTCGTGACGTTGTCGATGATCGAGGCGTACGCGGCGACGAGGCCGTTCGCCGTCGGCGTCGAAACGGAGATCCGGCCGGCGTCGAGCGTCGACGCCCCGAGGAGCGCCGCGACCCTCGAAAGCTGCGTCATCCCGAGCGGCGGCAGGGGCACGTCCTGCGCGCCGATCGGCGTGCCGTTGGCGGCGAAGAGGGCCACGTGTGCCGTGACGGGGATCTCCGTGGGGTTCGCGAGGACGAGGTTCGTGCGGAAGGCTGCATTCTCGTTGATCGGCGCGAGCGTCTTCGGCGTCGCGCTCGCGTACTCGGCGGGGCCGAACGCAGGGAGAGCCTGGCCGACGGAGCCGCCCGAAGGCACGGGCGTCGAGGTCTCGCTCTGGACGTCGACGTTCGCGGAGGACGACGTGACCAGGATCGCGCCCCAGTCCTGGGTCCTGCCGAAGAGCGAGCCGAGGACGTCGGGGTACTCCACGAGAACCCCGGCGGGAACGATCACGGGCTTCTCGTCGCCGCTCCGGCCGTCGGCGTCGTGGCCGAGGAACTTCACCGTCACGTAGGCGTCGCCGGCGCCCCCGTTCGCGAGCGTGAGCGTCGTCGTCCAGTTGCTGCCGGAGAACCCGGGCACTCTCGCGCTCGAGGGCAGGATCCACGTGGCCGCCGGATCCCCCTGCGTGAGGAAGGCGCCGTCGAAGAGGCCGTCGAAGGACGATGTGAAGGGACTGATCGTGACCGCGTCGATGCCGACGCTGAAGCGGACGCTCAGCGTGTCGGTGCCCGCGATGGCGCTCACGGTGGCGGGCAGCCAGCGCCCTCCCGAGTTGTTGTGGCTCGTGGCGGACGGCGGGAGGGAGTACACGTCGGAGGGTCCGGGAGCGACGGGGCTTCCACTGCAGGCGGCGGACGTGAAGAGCTCGAGCCGCACGATGACGCCGAACCCGAGCTGGTCGTCGGTCCGGACCAGCCCGCCCCCGTCGTACCGGCGCCCCGGCACGGCCGCGACACACTGCGAGAGCAGGACGCGGTTCACGGACTGCGAGGCACCGGCCAGCTGGAAGTGCACGCTTCCGGAGGTGCCGCTGGTCTGGAAGTCGGTGGCGGCCCACTGCGCCGATGCGCCCGCGATGAACGAAGGGTAGAACTCCTGGCGGACGTCCCAGCCCGACAGGTCCTTGTCGAAGCCGGGGTTCACGAGGAGGTTCTGGGCGGCCGCAGGGGCGGCCGCGACGAGGAAGACCACGAAGAGAAGCCCCGGGCAACGAAGAAATGCGCGCATTGGACCCCCCTGATTCCATGGAAGTGGCGGCCATCCCGGCCACCTTTCGAGGAATCATGCGCCGGTTCGCCGCCGGGAGCAGCCTGAAAAGGCCGCGCCGCGCGCGCCTCAGCGCGGCAGGAGCGTCCGCGGGTCGTTCGTGACGTTGTCGATGACGGAGGCGTAGGCCGCGACGAGGCCGCCGGGTGTCGGCGTGGAGACGGAGATCCTGCCGAGGTCGAGGTTCGGTGCGCCGAGGAGCGCCGCGACGCGCGTGAGCTGCGTCATGCCGAGGGGCGCTAAGGGGACGTCCTGCGCGCCGACCGGCGTGCTGTCGGCGGCGAAGAGAGCGACGTGCACCGTGACGGGGATCTCGGTGGGATTCGCGAGGACGAGGTTCGTACGGAAGGAGGCGTTTTCGCGGATGGGAGCGAGCGTTTTCGCCACCGCGCCGGCGTAATCCGCGGGCCCGAAGGCGGGCAGGGCCTGGCCCACGCTCCCGACGCGCTGAACCCACGACGACGTCTCGCTCACGACCCTGACCGAGGGAGAGGACGACGTCGCGAGGACGGCGCCGAACATCCCCGTGAACGTTCCCCGTGCTCCCCAGTTCGCGTCCGTGAGCGTCGCCCCGGCGGGAGCGATGTAAGCGAACTCGGCGCCACCGCGACCGTCGCTGTCGTGGCCGAGGAACTTGAGCGTCACGGCGGCATCAGAAGCGCCGCCGTTAACGAGCGCCACCGCGGTCGTCCAGAACGAGCCTGCTGCGCCGCCGATCCAGGCGGCCGAGGGCAGGATCGTCGTCACGAGCGCCGCGGCCGCGAACGTCGCGTAGACGTCGTCCACGACGGCGTCGACCCGCCGGACCAGTAGTACCCGTTGCCCACGGCGAAGACGCGGACGCTCAGCCGCGCCGAGCGCGCGGCGGCGGGCGCCACGACCATCATCGGCGCCCGCAGCCAGGCGCCATTCGACGAGAGGTAGGGGTATCCCGTGAGCCCGAGGCTGGTCGCGGTGTTCGTGCCAAGGCGTCCCCGCTGCAGTCGTCCGACGCGAAGGTCGTCAGATCGACCGCGACGCCGGCCTCGCCGAACTGCTCGGCTGTCCGCACCTTCGCGCCGAACGACGCGAGGCGATCTCCGCCCGGCACCACAACGCACTGGCTCAGCGACCGCTGGGCACTCTGGTGGTACCCGACATCGGCGTGGAGCGCGAGGCCACCCGACGTCGCCAGGCCCGAGGCGTCCGCCGACGTCCATGCCGCGGACACGGCGTCGGAGAGAGAGGCCGGGTACGTCTCGGTCGCGATCGTCCAGCCGGACAAGTCCCGGTCGAAGCCGGAGTTTGAAAGGACATTCGGGCCCGGCGGCGCGGGGGATTCGTCTGCGCCGTCCCGCGGCAGCAGCGTCCTCGGGTCGTTCGTCCCGTTGTCGATCACGGAGGCATACGCGGCGACGAGACCGCCGGGGGTCGGGGTCGAGACGGCGATACGGCCGACGTCGAGCGGCGCGGCTCCGAGGAGCGCGGCGACCCGCGTGAGCTGCGTCATCCCGAGGGCCGCCAGTGGGACGTCCTGCGCGCCGACCGGCGTGCTGTCGGCGGCGAAGAGAGCGACGTGCACCGTGACGGGGATCTCGGTGGGATTCGCGAGGACGAGGTTCGTCCGGAACGCGGAGTTCTCGCGGATTGGCGCGAGCGACTTCGGCGAGGCGCTCGCGTAATCGGCGGGGCCGAAGGCGGGGAGCGCCTGACCGACGGTGCCTCCGAGCGAGGGGGTCGACGTCTCGCTCTGGACGACCACGTTCGAGGAGGACGTGATCTGGATGGCGCCAAAGTCCTGGGTTCGTCCGAAGAGGGTGCCCAGGATGTCGGGGTCTTCGAGGACGCTGCCCCCCCTCAACAGCACCGACTTCTCGTCGCCGGCGCGGCCGTCGACGTCGTGGCCGAGGAACTTCAGCGTCACCAGAGCGTCGGCGCCCGGGTTCGCGAGCGTGACCGTCGTCGTCCACTGGCCCCCGCCGTTGCCCGCCGTGCGCGCGCTCGACGGCAGGATCCACGTGGGGGCGGGATCGGGCGCCTCGATGAGGTAGGCGTCGTCGAAGAGGCCGTCGAAGGAAGAAAAGGAATACCAGCTGGCGGTGACCGCGTCGATTCCCGCGCTGAAGCGGACGCTCTGCGCGTCTGCGACGGCAAGGGCGCTCGCAGAGGCCGGGAGCCAGACGCCGGCTGAGTTGTTGTGGGTGAACCCAGCGGGCGGAAGAGAGCCCGCGCTCGACGACGTCACGGCGCTCCCGCTGCAGCCAGCCGTCGGGAACAGCTCGACGCGGACGACAACGCCGAACTGGAGCTGGTCGTCCGTTCGCACGAGCCCGCCGCCTGTGTACCTCTTTCCGGGCGAGGCCGCGAAGCACTGCGACAGGAGGACGCGGTTGATCGTTTGGCGGCCGGCGTTCAGACGGAAGCGCACGCTGCCGGGCGTTCCACCCGGTGAACCTGTCCCGTCCCACTGCGCGGACGCGTCCACGTTTGCTGGAGGGTAGAACTCGGCCGAGACCGTCCAACCCGACAGATCCCTGTCGAAGCCCGGGTTCACGAGGAGGTTCTGCGAACGGGCGGGGAGGGAGAAGAAGGCGAGCAGCGGGATCGCAAGCCCGAGCGCCCGCCGCCGGAAGACGCACATCAGATCCTCGGTCCTCTGGAAGTGCCCGCGGTTTCGACCACCTTTCTGAGAATCTCTTCTCTTCAACCTCCGGCGCCATGAGCAGCCTGCACGGGCGACAGCCCGCTGCGCTACCATCGCGCCCCTTGGTCGCCCGCCCGGAAGATCTCCTCGAAGGCCTCAATCCCGAACAGGCCGCCGCCGTCTCGCACGGCGAAGGGCCGCTTCTCGTCCTCGCGGGGGCGGGCTCGGGGAAGACGCGCGTCCTGACCCGCCGCCTCGCGTGGCTCGTCGCGCACGGCGTGCCGCAGGAGGGGATCGTGGCGGTCACGTTCACGAACAAGGCGGCGGGCGAGATGAAGGAGCGCGTCGCGAGCCTCCTCCGCACGGAGCGCCCGCGCTCGTACGTCGGGACGTTCCACGCGTGGGGCGTCCGCCTCCTCCGGCGCTTCGCGGACGAGGCGGGCCTGCCGCGCGGGTTCGTCGTCTTCGACTCGGACGACCAGCTTGCCGTCGTCAAGCGCGTCATGAAGGAGGTCGCGATCCCCGAGAAGTCCGCGACGCCCCGCCAGATCCAGTCGAAGATCTCGGCGGCCAAGAACGAAGGGATCTCGCCGGACGACTTCCCGCGCCGTTTCGGAGACTTCCTCGGCTCGCGCCTCGCGGACGTGGCGCGCCGGTACGAAAAGATGCTCCGGGCCTCCCAGGCGCTCGACTTCGACGACCTCCTCGTCCTCTCGGCGAAGCTCGTCGGGTCGAACGAGGCCGTGCGCACGCTCCTCAGGCGGAGCATTCGTCACCTGCTGGTCGACGAGTACCAGGACACGAACCGCGTGCAGGCCAGGCTCGTCAAGCTCGTGACAGGCGAGGCCGGAAACCTCTTCGTCGTGGGCGACGAGGACCAGTCCATCTACCGCTGGCGCGGGGCGGACGTCTCGAACATCCTCGAGTTCACGCGCGACTTCCCGACCGCGAAGACGGTGCGCCTCGAGCGCAACTACCGCTCGACGGCCCCGATCCTGAAGGCTGCGGGTGCGGTCGTCGCCGAGAACAAGCGCCGGCTCGGCAAGACGCTCCGGGCCACGAAGACGGGCGGCGAGAAGGTGCGGCTCGTCGCGTTCGACGAGGAGCGCGACGAGGCCCGCGAGATCGTCGCGCGCGTCGCAGCGGCCCGGCGCGCCCGGCCGCAGGGCGAGGTCGCGGTCCTCTTCCGGACGAACGCGCAGTCGCGGCCGTTCGAGGACGAGCTCCTGCGCGCGAACCTGCCGTACATCCTCGTGGGCGGGACGAAGTTCTACGAGCGGGCCGAGATCAAGGACCTTCTCGCGTACCTGCGCCTCGCACGAAACCCGGCCGACGGCGTGTCGTTCCGGAGGGTCGTGAACGTCCCCGCGCGGGGCGTGGGCGCCGCCACGCTCGAGGCGCTCGAGGCGCACGCGGCCGAGAAGGGCCTGTCCCTCCTCGAAGCGACGGGCACGCTGCCGTCGGGCATGACCGAGCGGGCGAAGAAGGCCCTGACCGAGTTCCGGGACCTCGTGAAGCGTCTCGCGGACTTCGGGTCCGCGGAGAAGACGGGCGCGGCGGCCGCGATGGCGTTCGCGCTGGAGGAGACCGGCCTCGCGAAGCTCTACGAGAACTCGCTCGACCCGCAGGACGAGGCCCGCCGCGAGAACCTCGACGAGCTCCTCGCGGCCGCGCGCGAGCACGAGCGCGCCGCGTCGTTCGGCGGCGAGGGCGACGACCCATCGATCGCGGGCTTTCTCGACGCCGTGACGCTCCGCGCCGACGCCGACGAGGCGGACGAGAGGAAAGGGATCCTCCTCATCACGCTCCACGCGGCCAAGGGCCTCGAGTTCGACGACGTCTTCCTCGCGGGGGCCGAGGACGGCTCGCTGCCGCACGCCTCGTCGAAGGACGACGACGACCAGTTCGAGGAGGAGCGCCGCCTCGCGTACGTCGGGATGACGCGCGCCAAGGAGCGCCTGACGATCTCGTGGGTGCGGCGCCGGATGGTGCGCGGCGAGTGGATGAGCCGCGACCGCTCCCCGTTCCTCGACGCGATCCCGGGGGAGGTCGTTCAGTACGAGGACATGACGTCGGGATTCGGAGGAAGAACCGGAGATTCGGATTCGGATTTCCTGGAAGGTAATAGGGGCCGGGGCTACGGCGGGCGGCCGTCCTTTGGTGGGCAGTCGTTCGGCGGGGGGCGCGCCTCGGGCTCCGTGTCGGGCGGTTCCTTGTTTCCCGACTACGAAAACGAATCCCAGGAGGCCTCGGCCTCCCACCAGCCCTATTCACCTTCCAAGAAATCCCTCTTCGGCCGCCCCCCGATGCGAAACATCACTCCAGTCCGCGGCGTGATGAAGCGGACGCCGCCGCCGCCCACGGCGTCGGGCTTCCGGCGCGGCTCGAAGGTGCTGCACCCGGAGTACGGAGTCGGCGTCGTCCTGACGGTGGAAGGCTCCGGCGACGCCGAAAAGCTCGTCGTCTATTTCGACCGGGCCGGCCGCAAGAAGTTCGTCGCGAAGTTCGCGAACCTCTCGCCGGCCTAACCCGGATCCTTCGCCAGCGCCTCCACCGCCTTGCGGAGCTTCCTGTGTGCGTCGAAGAGCCGGACGAAGTCCGACTCACGCCGCCCGCCCTTGGCGCGGATCACGGCGAGGAGCGCGCGCTTCTCCGCCTGCGTCCAGCCGGCGACGCCCGGCAGGATGGAGACGAGCGGCGCCCAACGGCGGAACGCGAGGCGCTCGGAGGGAGTCCACCCGTTCGTCCGGGCGCCGAGGAGGCGCGCGGCCTCGGCCGAGAGGACGGCCTCGGCCCGCTCGCGGTCCGAGCCGAACCGGGACGCCGACGGCGTCGACGACGGCGAGGCCGACGTTCGGGAGCTCGACGAGGCCGATCGCGTCGCTCCGCGCGTTCCCGCCGAACCAGTAGAGGTTCTCCGACGCGAGGACCTTGAGATCCGCGAGGGACGTCCGGTGCTTCGAGTCGGTCGCCATCCGGCGCTCTTCCTCCTCCATGAGCGCGACGGCGCGGGGGGCGCGCGGGACGAAGCCGAGCTTGCGGTAGAACCACCACGCGCCGGACTGGAGGGCCTCGGGATTGCCGTAGCCGCCGAGCTGGTACGGGAAGATCGTGAAGACGTCCGACCCGAAGAGGGCGCGCGTCATCGAGAGGACGTTCCCGTAGACGAGGCCGGACTCGCCCCCGCGGAACGTCTCGAAGACGTTGTACGCGATCTCGGACGATCCGAAGAGGGCGCTCGTGAGGACGTAGCCGATCGGGACGCCGTTCTTGAGCGTCAGGAACCCGTAGACGGACTCGAGGAGGAGCCGGCGCTCGGGGACGACGCCGATCGCGGCGAACGCGAGGCCGTCCGGATACGTCACGAGGCGGACGTCCGCCGGGTCGCCCCACTGGAAGGCGTCGAGATCGCGAGCGCGCGCGACCATGGCTTCGCGGGCGAGGTCGAGGAAGCGCTCCGCCTGCCGGCGCGGCACGGCCTCGACGGCGAGCGGCGGATGGGCGAGCTCGCGGCGCACGTCCGGGCGCCCGCGGTCGAGCGGCCGCGTCTGGAATGCGACGGGCGCCGTCCTGAAGCAAGCGTTCGTCCGGGCGGGCGTGTCCGGGCCCGCCTCGAGGACGAGCGGCAGCTCGAGAGCCTCCCAGACCGCCTCCTTCTCGAACGTGCCATTCCCGAGGGTCGCGATTCGCCGGACGAGAAACGCCGCGTCGGTCTCCTTCGGGCCCTTGAGCCGATTCACCCAGCCGCGCGTCCCGAGGTCGAGCTCGTCGAGGGCAGGCGTCTCGGCCCAGAGGGAGACGAGCGGGAAGAGACGCTCGAGGGCCGCCCCCTTTTCGAACGCCTTCCAGTCGACCCGGAGCTTCCGGCCCCAGCGCGCGGCGAGCCAGCGCGCCGTGCCGGCGAAGAACGGGAAGCGCGTCTTCGTTCCGGCGATGCCGCTGTCTTCCAGCGCGGCGCGGTGGCGCTTCAGGTCGGGCCGCCGCGCGAAGCGCGCGAGGAGAGTCTCGACCTTCGCGAGGACGAGCTCGTCGTCCGGCCAGGCGCGCAGGAAGCAGAGCGCCTCGTGCAGGCGCTCGACCTGCTTCGCCGTGGAGAGCCGGGCGCGCGCGAGGACGTCGAGCGCCTCCAGCCGTTCCGCGGCGGCGGCCGGTCCCCGCTCCGTCCGCGCGCCCTCGAGGGCGCAGAGCGCGTTCTTCGCCGTCACGGGCGCGCCCTCTCGGAGGGACCGAGCAAGCGGCCCGCGAGGAGCGCGGCCGACTCCGCATCAGCCCATGCGAGCTCCGTCTCGAGGAGGACGCGCCGGCGGCGCCGCGCGGCAGTCGTGCCGGGCGCGGCGCGCTTGAGCTCGTCGGCGAGGAGTCCGCGGTACTCCTGAAGGCGCCGCACGCGGTCGGACGGGACGCTGCGCTCGAGAAGGGAGAGCCGCGCGAGTGTCGCGTCGCGCGGGCGGGAGAGCGTGAAGGGCTCGGCGAGCCAGTCCCTCAGCTCGCGCCTCCCTGAAGGCGTCACCCGGTACTCGCGCCGCGGGGGGCCCTGCGGCGAGCGCCGGCGCTTGAGAGAGACGAAGCCGCCGCGGAGAAGACGGCGGAGCGCCGGATAGATCTGGGAGAGATCCGCGTCCCATCCGCGCGCGGGATCCTCGGAGAGACGCCGCTTGAGGTCCCACCCGCTCGCCGGAGCCGCCGAGAGCAGGCCGAGGAGGACGTGCGGGAGCGACATGCCGGAAGTATATGAGACGTCATATACCGGCGTGCAAAACACGAGGAGTACGCTGTGGAAATCCCCGGACTCCCGGGCCCGGCGAGATGAATTCCGTGCAAAAAAATAAGGGGGCTGGTGTAGCCCCCGAATCCCGGAAATACCTTGGATGGAATGGTTTGAAGTAACGAAGTTACTTCTTGCCCTTCTTCGCCTTCTTCGTGCTCTTCTTCGCAGCTTTCTTCTTGGCCGGCATGGTTTCTGTCACCTCCTCACTGGCAGGTTTCGTTGACAGTGCCGGAAGCTGCGTGCTAGGTTGTCCGCCCCTCGAAGGACGGGGACTAGCGCTTCCGGATTCTGTCGACTGCCCTGATTCTCTCGTCAGCGTCGATCGAATTTCAAAAGACCTGGTTCCCGTGGGACGGCATCGTGATCCGATCACGGCGCCGTCCCTTTTTTCTTCCTGAGCGGAATTGTATAGAGGCTCGACGGCGCGAATCAAGAATTTTTTTCTTGACGAGCGAAGATTCTTTCACCCGCCTCTTGCGCGCCTCGCGGCGGGTCTCGCGCACATCCGGGCTAGGATCGCGAGTGGAGAGACACGGAGACAACGCATGACGGACTCGCTCGTTCTCGCTCACTCGCCCGACTCCGACGACGCGTTCATGTTCTACGGACTGCGCGCGAACGCCGTCGACACGGAGGGCGTCACGTACACGCACACGCTCGCCGACATCGAAACGCTCAACCGCCGCGCGCTCGCCGGCGAGCTCGCGATCACGGCCGTGTCCTTCCACGCGTACGCGTTCCTCGCGGACCGCTACCTGCTCCTTCCGCACGGCGCGTCGTTCGGCGACGGCTACGGGCCGTGCGTCGTCGCGAAGAAGGCGGGCGGGCCGCGCACGCTCGCGGACCTGGCCGGCGCGCGCGTCGCCGTCCCGGGGAAGCTGACGTCGGCCGCGATGACACTCGCGCTCTACGCGAAGGGCGCGACGCCGGTCGTGATGGCGTTCGACAAGGTCGGAGACGCCGTGACCGCGGGCACGGTGGACGCGGGCGTCGTGATCCACGAGGGGCAGCTCACGTGGAAGGACGAGGGATTCCACCTCGTGGCCGACCTCGGCGTCGTCTGGAAGGAGGAGACGGGCCTCCCGCTGCCCCTCGGCGGCAACGCCGTCCGCCGCGACCTCGGGCCCGAGCTCATCGCGCGGGTCTCCCGCGCGCTTGGCCGCTCGATCGCGTACGCGCTCGACCACCGCGAGGACGCCCTCACGGACGCGATGCGCTTCGCCCGCGGCCTTCCGCGCGAGAAGGCCGACCGGTTCGTCGGGATGTACGTGAACGACTGGACGCGCTCGTACGGGGAGAAAGGACGCGAGGCCGTGCGCCTCTTCCTGAAGCGGGGCTTCGACGCCGGCATCCTGCCGGCGCTCGTCTCTCCCGAGTGGGTGGCCGAGGCGTGACGAAGAAGACGCGGGCTCTCGCGGGCGGATTCCTGTTCACGGCCGCCCTGTGGTGCGGGATGCTCGCGTTCTTCGGCGCCTTCGGGGCCCGCGTCGTCCTCGAGACGTCGCCGAGCCGCCACGCGGCCGGCGCCGTGAACAAGGTCCTCCTCGACGTCCTCGACGCGGTGTCGCTCGGCGCGGTCCTCCTCCTCGGGCTCGGCCTCGTCCTGTGGAACCGCGCGCGGCCCTGGACCGAGCGAGCGAGGGGCTACGCCGTCCGCCTTCTCGCGGTCGCGGCGGTCGCGGCCGCGGCGTCCTTCTTCGTCGTGACGCCCGAGATGATGGAGCGGCGCGAACGGATGGGCCCGATCGACCTCGTTTCAAAGGACGACCCCGTGAGGATCGCGTGGGGGCGATTGCACGGCGTCTCGGCGCTCACGCTCCTCGTGCGGCTCGCCGCGTCCGCCGGCGTCTTCGCCGCGGGCTACGGGCAGCTTCCGAAGGGCGACGCCTAGACGGACGAGGGCGTCAGGCGCGAAAGCCCCGGTCCCGCGCGAAGACGATTGCCTGGGCGCGCGTCCACACCCCGAGCTTGTCGAACAGGTTGGAGACGTGGTTCCGGACGGTCTTCTCGCTCAGGCCGAGGCGCCGGGCGATGTCCGCGTTGCTCAATCCCTCGGCCAGGTGGCCGAGGATGCCCCGCTCGCGCGGGGTGAGCGCGGCGAAGGCGTCAACCTCCGCCCCCCGGACGGGCGCGATTCCCAGGAACTCGCCGACCACGGCACAGAACCGCTCCCACGCGGGCTCGCCCTCGAGGAGAATGTGGTTCTTGGAGTCCAGCTCGATGAACTCCGCGCCGGGGATGAGCGCGGCGAGCTCGCGCCCGGCGCTGACCGGGACGGCGGCGTCCTCGCGCGCGTGGACGACGAGCGTGGGCACCCGCACGTGCTGAAGCAGGTCCTTGACGTCGACGTTGGCGCGGGAGCGCAGCAGTTCGGCGGCGATCGCGGGCGAGCTCGTCCTTCTGCAGAGCTCGTTGAACCAGTCCATCTGCTCGCTCGTCGCCCCCGTGACGAACCGCGACGTGAACACCTGCCGGAAGGCGGGATTGTCCCGGCCCCAGCCGAGGGCGGCAAGGTCGATGATCGCTTCGTGCTCGCGCTTCCCGATGGAGTCGCCGCGGAGCCCCCAGCCGCGCGCGTAACCGCCGTACAGCACGAGCCGTGACACGCGCTCCGGGTGCGTCACCGCGTAGGCGACGGACGTCGCCGCCCCTTGTGAGACCCCGAGAAGGGGGAACGCGCCCTCCGGGAGAGCCGCGTCGGCCACCGCCTCGAGATCTCCGAGCCAGCGGGTGAAGGAGAAATCCTCCACGTTCCAGTCGCTCATTCCGCAGCCGCGCTCGTCGTAGCGTACGAAACGGAAGTGGCCGCAGAAGAACCGGATCCAGTGGCGCCAGAGGGGACTCTCCCATTCGTAGTCGAGGTGGCTCAGCCAGTTGGAGGCTTTGACAAGCGGCGGGCCGGCCCCGGCCTCGGCCCAGGCGAGCTGCACGCCGTCCGGCGCGCGGAGGAAGTGGATGCGCTGGCGAGGCCTCTTATCCATGGCAGCAGGACAACCGTCCCGGCGATCCGGTGCCGATCATAGCCAGATCGGGACATTGTTCCCATGGGTGAAACGGGGCCCGGGCCCGATCTTCCTGCGCAGGAGGATCGAATCATGCTGAATCACACGTACGACTACCGATCGAGTTTCGAAGCGTCCCAGAAGGTCAACTGGAAGATCGAGGACGTCATCGATGGACGGACCCTCGACTACACCAGGCCGTTCCTGCCGGAATCGCTCGCCGGCGTGAGCGGGATTCGCTGTCTGAGCGACGGGGAAAAGCTCAAGCTCAACCAGATCCGCGGATTCAGCTACCTGTATCTCTTCGGCCTCGTCGAGGAGTACATCCTGCCCTCGGTGATCGAGCACGCGGAGGGTCGAGTGCACGGCGACGACTACGAGATGCGCGCGCTCCTGCGGTTCGCGGAGGAGGAGGCGAAGCACATTCAGCTCTTCAAGTGGTTCGTGAAGGAGTTCGAGAGGGGCTTCGGCACACCCTGCGGTGCCATCGGCCCGGCGAAGGAGATCGCCGCCGCCATCCTCGACCACTCCCGGCTGGGCGTGTTCCTCGCGACCCTGCATATCGAGTGGATGACGCAGAGGCACTTCGAGGAGAGCGTGAGGGACAACGCCGCCGAGCGCCTCGATCCGCTTTTTTGCAGCCTGCTCAAGCACCACTGGCTCGAGGAGAGCCAGCACGCCAAGCTCGACACGCTCATCGTCGACAAGATCGCGAGCGGGCTCGACCCCGCGAGGATCGAGACCGGCATCGAGGACTACATGAGCATCGGCAAGCTGCTGGACGGCGGCCTGGCCGCGCAGGTGAAACTCGACCTCGAGAGTCTCCAGAAGGCGATCGGACGCACGCTCTCGGCCGCGGAGAAGTCCGAGATCACCGAAGCGCAGACGCGGGCGTACCGCTGGACGTTCCTCGAGAGCGGCATGACCCACCCGAGATTCGACCGGAGCCTGCGCGACCTGAGCACCCGCGGCCACGAGCGAGTCGGAGAGCTTGCGCGCGCGATTGCGTGAAGTCCCGGTCCGGCGGCGGCGATCTCGAGGCGCGGGAACGCGAGACTCCGCCGCCGGACCGGTCCCTTCAGGGGGCGTATTTCACGAAGAACTCCGTCCACCGGCGCGCGTACTCGTCGGGCACGACGGCCTGCGGTTCGTCGGCGTGGTGGCAGTGGCCGCACGCGGGGACGCGCCAGAACGTCTTCTCTCCCGCGAGCGCCTCGTAGAGCCGGGGCGAGAAGCGGATCGGCACGAGCGCGTCCGCCTCGCCGTGGACGACCGTCGTCGGACACGTCACGCGCCGGGCCGCCGCGACGGGATCGGCGCGCGAGAGGTCGAGCCGCTCGGTCCTCTCGATCCTCCGGACGAGGAGGCGGACGGGCCCTTCGAGAAGGACGCGCGGGAGCCCGGTCGCGCGGTGGGCGTAGTGGACGGCCATCGCGCGGAGGTCGCCGAACGGCGACTGAAGCCAGAGCGCGGCCGGGGTCCTCGCGGCGGCCAGCTGGAGCGCGAGGAGGGCGCCCATCGAGCAGCCGTCGATCCCGAGACGCGAGGCCTCGACGCCGAAGCGCGCGCGCGCGAGGTCGAGAAGGAGAAGAAGGTCGTTCGTCTCGCGGATCCCGCACGTGATGCGCGCCCCGGTCGACGGCGGATGGCCTCGCAGCTCGGGGACGAGGACATTGAAGCCGAGGCGGAGCGCCCGCACTGCGTCCTTCGTCCACTCCGCTCCGCCGCCGCCCTTGCCGTGGAGGAAGAGGAGCGTCGGACGCGTGGCGGGCCGGCCCGGCGACGCGAAGAGGGTCACGAGGCGGGCGGGCTCGTCGGGGTCGCCGTCGTGGACGAGCGTCTCGACGAGACCGGACGGGCCGGAGGCGGCCGCCACGGCCGCGTGGAACGCCTCCGTCGAGGCCGTGACCGGCGCGAGGCCGACGGGCGACAGGAGGATATCTGCGAGCGAACGCATGCCAGGGAGACGGTGCCGTCAGGAGGCCTTCGCGGTCTTCTTCCTGGCGGCTCCGCCGGCACCCGCGCGGTACTCGGCGTTCTGCGGCTCGAGCTCGGCGGCGTGCTTCCACGCGGCGGCGGCACCGGCCGCGTCGCCCGTGGCGAGAAGGGCCTGTGCGAGGGCCGCCTGCGCGGCGGCGTCGCCGCCCTGCGAGAGCTCGACGGCGCGGCGCGCATGCTTGAGCGCCTCGACGGGCTCCTTGAGGGCGAGCGCGGCGCGCGCGGCGCCCGCCTCGAGGGCCGTGTCGAGTCCGCCTCCGCCCGTGGCGAGCGCCGCGAGGAAGGCCTTCTTCGCGTCGGCCGTATGGCCCGCGGCCGCGCGGGCCTCCGCGAGGTTGAGCTGCCGTTCGACGCGCACGCCTGGCGCGGCGCCGTTGCGGTCGGCCGCGGCCGCGGCGCGCTCGTACGCGGCGAGTGCTTCGGCCGTGTGACCTGCGCGCTTCTCGGCGCCGCCGAGCGCGGCGTAGATGTCGGCCGTGTAAGGGCCGCCCTCGCCGTCGGCCGCGATGGTGTCGGCGACGACCTTGCGCGCGGTCTCGACGTCGCCACGCTTGCCGAGGCCCGTCACGTACGCCGCGGCGAAGAACCCGCGGCGTGGGTCGGTCCCGAGCCCCGGGAGGAACGTCGCGATGAGGTCGCCCGTCTCCGGCGAGTAGTCGTCGTCGAGCGTCTCGATCGCGACGAGCTCTGTGAAGAGCTGGAAGACCTCGGGGCGCGCGAGGTCGCCTTCCTCAGTGACGATGCGCAGCGCGATCGGCCGGAGGCGCACGCGGTCGCGCCGGACGGCGAGGGCGGCCGCGATCCGCAGGGCCTCCTCGCGGTCCCACTTCGCCTTGAGCTTCGCGAGGCCCTCGAGGAGCGGCGTCTTGCCGGCGAGGATCGCCTCGCCGCCGCGCGTGAAGTCCGAGGCCTGGTAGCCGCCCACGAGGCGGTCGATTTCGTTCCCGTCCCCGTCGATGAAGACGATCGTCGGGAAGGAGAACGCCTGGTAGCGGGCGGAGATCTTCCGGCCCTCGCCCTTCTCGGCGTCGACCCGGACGGGCACGACGGACGCCTTCGCCCACGCGACAACGCCCGCGTCCGAGAACGTCGTCCGGTCCATGATCTTGCACGGGCCGCACCAGGAGGCGACGACGTCGAGCATCACGGCCTTGCCTTCGGCCTTCGCGCGCCGGAGGGATTCGGCGAAGGGCCTCCCCTCGGCGAACGGCACGTGCACGGCTGCGGAGGCGGCGGGCTTCGCGGCCTCGGCCGCGGCCGGCGAGGGAGCGGCGGCGGCGAGGGCGGAGAGGGCGGCGGCGAGGAGGAACGGGGAAGGTCTCACCCGCGGATTCTGCCTCAGAAGCCTGGACGGAAGGGGTCGATCGGGGGCGGCGCGGGGTCCCCGGGGTACGTGACGGATTCGAGGAAGAGCCCCGACGGCGGGGACGTCCACGCGGCGCTCTTCGACGTGCGCGTCGTCAGCATCTCCTTCACGTCCGCGACCGCGAGCCGGCCCGTGCCGACCTCGACGAGCGTCCCGGTCAGGCGGCGCACCATCTTCCAGAGGAAGTGCGACGCGCCGATCCGGAAGAGGAGGAGGTCGGGCGCCTCGGGCGGCGACTCGACCTGCGCGAAGCGGACCTCCACGAGCGTCGAATCGTGTCCCTCGGCGTTCTCGCAGAAGCTCCCGAAGTCGTGGCGGCCCGGGAGGAGCGCGGCCGCCGCCTGCATCGCCTTGGCGTCGAGCCGGTCCTTGATCCACCAGACGTAGCGCTTGCCGAACGCCGTCCGCCGCCGCGAGATCCGGTAGCGGTAGATGCGCTCGCCGGCGTCGTGGCGCGCGTGGAAGGAACGCGGGGCCGGCTGAAGGCTCAGGATGTGGATGTCCGGCGGGAGGCGGTCGTTCAGCGCCTGCCGGATCTTCCCGAGCTCGGTCGCGGGCGCTTTGAAGAGGCCGTGGAGCGAGGCGACCTGCGCGAAGGCGTGGACGCCGGCGTCCGTGCGGCCCGCGCCGTTCACCTTGACGTCCTTGCCGAGGACGTCGCGGCAGGCGGCGAAGAGCTCGCCCTGTACCGTCCGGGCGTTCACCTGCGACTGCCAGCCGCGGTAGCGCCCGCCGTCGTACTCGAGGGTCGCGCGGAGGACGTTGAGGCCGGTCACGGCCCCATTGTCGCCTCGAACCCGCTATCCTGCCGGTGCTCGTGCCGAGCGAGACTCTGGAAGCCGCCCGTCCCTTCACGCGCTCCCGCGACGCGGGCGCCGAAGCGCGCGCCGCGGCCGGCCTCCGGGCGCTCCTTTCCGCCCTCCGGGACGCCGCCGGAGACGCGTGGGCGGGCGCCGCTCTCGGCGGGGCGCTGGGCCGCGGCGAGGGCGCCACGCTCGTCGGGCGCGACGGGAGCGGCCACCCGGCCGACCCGTTCGAGATCCTCGCCGTCCTCGACGCGCCCGTGCGCGACGTTCCGGCGATCGGCCGGCGGCTCGCGAAGGCGGCGGGCGAGACCGCGCGCGCGCGGAGGCTCCAGGCCACCGTCGACGCCGTGGCACGCCGCGCCCTCGCCCTCCTCCCGCCGACGCTCGCGAACATGGAGCTCCTCGCCGCCCGGCGCGTCGTGGACGGGCCGGAGGACATCCTTCCGCCCTTCGACGCGGTCTTCCGCGGCGGCCCGGACCGCTTCGAGGGCCTGCGCCTCCTCGCGCGGACGGGTGCGCACCTGCTCGCGGCCGAGCGCCTCGTGGACCGGTCCGGAACGGGCGTGAGGGCTCGCGAAGCGCTGCGCCTCGTGCAGGGGACGGACCTCGCCCTCGGAGAGGCCGCCCTGATCTCGGCCCAGCGGTGGACTCCCGGCGTTGCGGCGCGCGACGCCGAGCTCAAGGCGCTCGGCGCCGAGTCGCCGGACGGGCCGCGCCGCCCGGGCTTCCACGTGCGGATGAGCTGGACGCGCTTCAAGGACCTCGTCGAACGGCACCGCGTCGCTGTCGCGGCGCTGCAGGCGCCGGCCGGTCCCGAGAACGTCGACGCGCGCCGCCAGGTCGCGCGCGCGGGCGACCGCTTCATGGAGGTCCTGCGCCTCTTCGAGGAGGAGCGCCTCGGGGCTGACCTGCCGAACTGGACGGAGTACGCGATCGCGCTCGCGCACCGGCGAAGCGGCGCCGCCGTCTCCGAGCTCTTCGGCGAGGAGGAGGAGATCGAGGACGCGGCGGGCGCGGGCCGCGTCGCGCGCCGGTCGGCGCGGACATGGCCCCTCGCCGAGCGCGTCGCGCCGGCCGCCGCGGCGCTCGTGGACTGGGACCCGGGCGACCTCCCGATCGTGCCTGTCCTCCTCGACCTGCCGGACACGGCCTCGCGCGACGCCCTGCGGCAGCGGGCGATCGCATGGGGAGAGACGGTTTGACGCCTAGAGTCGGGATCGCCCGCGCGTGAGCGCGAGCGAGAAGTCCAGCAGCGTGTTCGTGCCGCGGACGGCGACGCGCTTGAGGCGGAAGGGGTCCGAAAGGTTCTCGACGATCCCGCCGCGGATGACGGTCGCGGCCCGGTAGCCCGCCTCGCGCACGGCCGCGACGCAGCGGTCGTCACACGCGCCGTACGGGTAGCAGAAGGACACGACGGGCGCGCCGGTCACGGCCTCGAGCGCCGCCTTGCTGCCTTCGACCTCGGCCGCGAGGTCCGCGTCGGAGAGCCCCGGCAGCGCGCGGTGCGTGGCGCCGTGGGACCCGATCTCGATCCCGGCCGCGTGGAGCTCCTTGACGCCGCCGGCGGAGAGCAGCGCGTCGCCGGGCGTCTCTCCGTCCCAGTCGTTGACGCCGCCGAGCTTTCCCGAGACCACGAAGACCGTCGCCGAAAAGCCGTGCGACTTCAGAAGCGGCAGAGCGCGGGAGAGAACACCCTCGTAGCCGTCGTCGAACGTGATCACCGCGCGCCTCTCGCCGTCCACCCCGGGGCCGTCGAGGAGATCGCGCAGCGCGACGCCGCGGATCCCGCGCCGGGCGAGGAGGTCCATCTGGCGCGCAAAGTCCTCCTCGAGGACGCGCCAGTGGTTCAGGCGGGAGAGAGGCCGGTGAGTTCCGACCTCGTGATACATGAGGACCGGCGTGCCGGCCCTCTTCGGACGCCACCAGTTGAAGCGCAGCGAGAGGCCGACTCCAGCGACGGAGAAGGCGGCGGCGGCCGCGCCGAGGGTTCCTGGCATCAGCGGGCCTTGAGGAGCGCCCGGATCCTGAGGACGGCCGTGTCCTCGGCGCGGGCGTTCAGAGGCGGCTGGCGCTCGCCCCGCGCGATGGCGCGATGGAGCTCCCGGAGCTTGACGTACTTGAGGAGCGTGTACGCCGTCGAGAGCACCGCGAACGTCAGCCCCGCGGTCCCGTCGAGGATTCCGAGCCTCAGGAACGTCCGGTCGAAGAACTCCCACGCGACGCGGACCGGGAGGAACGGCATCCCGCCCCTGCGGGCCGCCCACTTCGCCTCGGCGGCGAGCGTCGTGTACCGGTCGAGCTTCTCGAGGTAGTGCGCGAGGTCGCGGTACGAGCGGTGGAGGACGGACTCGTCGAGCGCCTCGACGGGCCCTTCCGCGAGCACCTTCTCGTGGACGGGATCCTCGGAGAAGTGCGCCCGCGTCCGGTCGTAGAGGCGCGCGGGCCGCACGACCGTGTCGCGCCCGAAACGGAGCTCGCGCCCGAGAAACTCGAGCCGGATCGGGATCCGGAACGCGGCTGGAGGGCTCTTCTCGGCGGCGGTTGCCGCGAGGCGCGCACGGATCTCGACCGCGAGAGCCGGCGAGACGATCTCGTCGGCGTCGATCGAGAGGATCCAGCGGTGCGAGGCGAGGGCGGCGGCGGCGTTCTTCTGCGTCCCGAAGCCGTCGAACGCGCGCGTGAAAACGCGCGCCCCGGCCGCCTTCGCGACCTCGGCGGTCCGGTCGACGGTGGTCTCGTCCACGACGACGACGATCTCGTCCGCCCACGCGACGGAGGCGAGGGTGGACGGCAGTCGATCCTCCTCGTCGCGGGCGATGAGCGTGACCGTGACCTTCGGGCCGGCGGCGTCGGGCATCGTGGCGGAGTATGACCCGGGCGCCGCGGAGCCGGGCGGCGCGGATCGTCCGTATACTCCGGCCCGTGGCCGGCGGACGTCCTTCCGAAGACCCCGAAGCGTCCGGCCGCCTCCTCTTCGTCGCGGCCCTCGCGGCGGGCGCCCTGCTGCGGCTCATTCTCCTTGGGCGGCCCGACCTCTTCGCCGCCGACGAGGGCCGCTGGGCGGTCGGCGCGCGGAACGTCCTCGAAGGCGGCTCGCAGGTGCTTGCGCCGTCCACGACGCCGCTCGGCGACCCGGCCGGCACGCCGATCCTGTTTCCGTGGGTCCTTTCCGGGATGGTCCGCGTCTTCGGCGCCGAGGAGTGGGCGGTGCGGTTCCCGTCCGCGATCCTCGGCCTCGTGGCGGCGTTCGTCGTCGAGCGCATCGTCCGGCGTGGGTGGGGCCAGCCGGCGGGCCACCTCGCGGGCGCGTTCGTCGCGGTCTTTCCGCCGCTGGTGGCGGCCTCGCGCGTCGCGACGGTCGAACCCGCGCTCGTGGCGCTGGGACTCGCGGGCATCATCTTCGGCCTGCGCGCGTTCGAGGAGGACATCCCGTGGGAGGGCGCGGCCAGTGGCGCCTTCTTCGGTCTCGGCTTCCTCTCGAAGGGCTACGCCGTCGGGCTCTTCCTCCTCCCGCTCCTCGTCGCCCTCGCCGCGCGCCCGCGCATCTTCACGCTCGGGAGGACGAAACGCTCGCTCCTCTTCCTGGCCCTCGCGTTCGTCGCCGTGGGCGGCTCGCACCTCCTCGCGGTCTTCCTCCTCAGGCGCGACACGTTCGCGTTCGAGCTCGCGACCGCGTTCGGCGCCTCCGAGGCGGCGGCGCGGACCGCGGCGCTCCCGACGGCGTTCTCGGCCGATCTCGTGTCGGTCCTCCGGCCCGTCTTCTGGTTTCTTCCCGTCACGATCCTCGGCGTCGCCTTCCTCGGGCGGAACGTCGGCGAGGACGAGATCGCCTCGGGCGCGACGGGGGGCGACCGCCGCCTCGCGCACGGCCTCCTGTGGGGCGCCTACTTCCTCGAGCTCGTGATCGTCGTCGCGGTCGCCGGCCGCTACCGGCTCTCCTCGATCCCCCTCATGCCCGCCGTCGCGACGCTCACCGGCCTCGGAGCGACCGCCGTCGTCGTCTCGGCCCGCGCGCGCACGTCGATCACGACGCAGCGCGTCGCGGCGGGCGCGATGGGCGCCCTCCTCGTCCTTGGGGGCGTCGAGGCGGCGCGCCGGATCCGCCACGACCTCCTGACGCACCGGACGGGCGCGCGCGAGCTCGCGACGCAGATCGCGCCGGCCGTCGCCTCCCTGCCGCCGCGCGCGGTCGCGTTCCGCGCGCCCGAGCCCGACGCGATCGCGTTCCACCTGTTCCGAACCGGCGTCGCGTGGAACGGGACGGAAACGCCCGCCTCCCTCGAGGCGGACGCGCGCGGCACCGTCCGCTGCTGGGCGTGGCGCGAAGCGGACGCGCCCCCGGCGGCGCCCACCGCGGAGGCGAAGGCCTGGCTCGCCGCGCACGCGCGGGACGTCACGGCGGACGTCAACGCGCGCGCGGGGCGCACGACGGGGCTCGCCGTCTTCGTCCCGGAGCCCGCCGTTCCCGCTCCAGCCGCCGCCCGGCCATAATCGGGCCTCCATGACCACCGTCCTCTTCGCCGACCGCGACGGCTCCGCGTTCGGCCCGCTCGCGCCGCGCGTCGTCCCCGCCCTGCTGCCGCTCGCGGGTGTCCCGCTCCTCGAACGCGCGCTCGAGGCCCTCGTCGCCGCGGGGCGGCGGTCGGCGCTCGTCGTCGTCGGCCCGCGCGCGGGTGAGATCGAGCGCCGCTTCGGAAAGGGCATCCGCTGGGGCATCGCCCTCGAGGTGGTCCGGCGCGAGGACGGCGAGAGCGTGGGCGACGTCCTCCGCCGGCTCGAGCACCGCCTCGACGGCGAGACGATCGTCGTGCGCGGCGACGTCGGCGTCCACGCCGCGATCGGAGAGTTTCTCTCGAAGGTGGAGGACGCGCGCGGCCCGGTCGTCGAGGCGACGCTCGGCGGCGGTCCCGCGGGAATGTGGCGCCTGCTGCCGGGCGCCCTCAAGAAGAAGGAATTTCCGCGCGAGCCCGCCGCGCCCGAGTGGAAGCACGACCCGGATTTCGCGGCGCTGGCGCTCGAGGAGGGCCCCGACCTCGTGGACGGGATCGCGTCCTACCGGCGCGCGGACGCCGCCGCCGCCGGCGGCCGCATGGCGTTCTCCGACCGCGCGCACGTCGACCCGGGCGTGACGCTCGAGGGCTCGACGACGGTGGGCGAGGACGCCGCGGTCCTCTCGGGCGCCCGTCTCGTGAACACGAGCGTCCTGCCGCGGACCGCGATCCCGCCGGGCGTCACGATCGAGAACGCGGTCGTCTCGGGCAACGTCGTCGTCGACGCGGCGACGGGGCGCGCGAGCCTCCTGACGGACCTTCTCCCGGCCCGCGCGGGGACGCGCGGTAACGGCCGGGGGCTGGGCGTCGCGGCCCTCGCGCTCTCGCTGCCCCTCTGGCCGGTCGCAGCCGTGTGGAGCGCGATCGCGAACGCGGGCCACGTGACCGGTCCCGTCACGCTCGCGGGCAACGCGCCCGGAGGAGGCCGCGCGCCCCTCACGACGTTCCGCTTCGAGACGGCTGTGCCGGTTCTGCGCGACCTGCCGCTCCTTCTCGCGGTCGTGCGCGGCCGACTCGCCCTGACGGGCGTCACGCCGCTGACGCCGGCGGAGGAAGCCGCCCTTTCGGCACCCTGGGAAAAAGTCAGGATCGAGGCGCCCGCGGGCCTCGTCTCGCTCGCGCGGCTCGCCGTGCCGGCCTCGGCGCCGCCCGAGGTCGCGCGTGTCATCGACGCATTCGAGGCCCGCCGCCCGTCGTCGCTCATCCGCCGCGCCGTCCGCGCCCTGTTCTCGGCGCGGGCGTGGACGGCCCCCCGCGGCTGGAACCCGGACGAGCTGAGGGAGGAGAAATCGTGACGGATTTCGGGGTCCTGGTCGTGCGGGCGCCGTTCGACGGCGCGGAGATCGCGCGCATCCCGCGCCCCTCCGCGACGGACGTCGAGGCGGCGGTTGCGAACGCCGTCGCGGCGTTCGAGAGGACGCGCGCGCTTCCGACGTACGTGCGTGTCGGGATCCTCCGGCGCGTCGCCGAAAGCCTCGCGGCCCGGCGTGACGAGCTCGGTGCGGTCGTCGCCCGCGAAGCCGGGAAACCGGTGAAGGCCGCGCGGACCGAGGTCGAGCGCGCCTCGGCGACGTTCTCGGCCGCCGCGGCGGCGCTGGAGGCGATGAAGGGCGAGATGCTGCCGCTCGACGTGAACGCGGCGTCGCTCGCGCGGTGGGGCGTCGTGAGGCGCGTCCCGCTCGGGCCGGTTCTCGCGATCACGCCCTTCAACTTCCCGCTCAACCTCACGGCGCACAAGGTCGCGCCCGCGATCGCGGTCGGCGCGCCGGTCGTCCAGAAGCCCGCGTCGCAGACGCCGCTCTCGGCGCTCGCGCTCCAGGCGATCGTGCGGGAGGCCGGCTGGCCGGCGGAGGCGTACGCCGTCCTGCCGATCTCCGGCCGCGATGCCGAGGGGCTCGTGACGGACCCGCGGCTTCCCGTCGTCTCGTTCACCGGCTCGGGGGCGGTTGGGTGGCGGCTCCGCGAGATCGCTCCGAGGAAGCGCGTCGGGCTGGAGCTCGGCGGCAATGCGGCCGCGGTCGTCCACTCCGACGCCGACCTCGACGACGCGGCGTCTCGCGTCGCCGCGGGCGCCTTCGGCTACGCGGGGCAGTCCTGCATCTCCGTTCAGAGGGTGCTCGTCCAGAAGGACGTCTTCGATGCGTTTCGCGGGAAGCTCCTCGCGAAGACGGCCGCGCTCGCCTCCGGCGACCCGCTCGACGAAAAGACCGACGTCGGGCCGATGATCGCGCCCGAGGAGGCGGCGCGCGCCACGGCGTGGATCGAGGAGGCCGTCGCGGGAGGAGCGCGCGTTCTCGCGGGCGGCACGCGCTCGGGTTCCGTCGTCCTGCCGACGGTCCTCGCCGGCACGTCGCGCGAGATGAAGGTCGAAACGCAGGAGGTCTTCGCCCCGATCGTCACGCTCGCGTCGTACGACGGGTGGGACGAGGCCCTCGCTCGCGTGAACGACTCGAAGTACGGCCTGCAGGCCGGAGTCTTCACGCGGGACCTCGGGCGCATCCAGCGCGCCTTCGACATCCTCGAGGTCGGCGCGGTCCTCGTGAACGACGTCCCGACCTGGCGCGCCGACCGGATGCCCTACGGCGGCGTCAAGGAGTCGGGGATTGGCCGGGAGGGGCCGGCGTACGCGATGGAAGAGTTCACGGAGCCCCGGCTTCTCGTGCTCCGGCCCTGACCTTCCGGGCGCTCGGTCCCTCCGGTGCACCCACCGGTCCTGGAGGAGGTTGGTCTCCCGGCAAGCTGTAGTACGCTTCTGTACGACGGAGGCGCGCATGCCGACCAGCGTGAGGCTCGACGAAAAGACGGGAAAACTCGTCGAACGACTCGCCCGGGAGACCGACCGGACGAAGTCCGAGGTGATCCGGGAGGCAATTTCGGCCTACGGGCGAAATCGAAAGAAGTCCGATGCCCGAAGCCTCTTCGAGGCCATCGCCCCCTACGTGGGAATCGCGAGCGGCGGCCCCCCGGATCTCTCGGAGCAAACGGGCCGAAAGTTCGTCGAAGCGCTGAGGCACCGCGAGACGAGGGCGGGGACGAGCGGGGCCCCGCGCTTGCGGGAGAAGGCGCGATGATCCTGACGGACGCGGGGCCGCTCGTCGCGCTCCTCCACGCCGGCGACCGTAACCACGAGCGTTGCGCCGCGGCGACGAAGTCGCTGCAGGGTCCGATGGTCACCGTCTGGCCGGCGTTCACCGAGGCGATGTACCTGCTCGGGTTTTCCTGGCCCGCCCAACGGGCTCTGTGGTCGATGCTCGAGGAGGGGGCGTTGCGCCTGCTCCCCCTGGGCGAGGCCGACGTTCCCCGCATGGTGGAGTTGATGCGGAAGTACCGCGATCTGCCGATGGACCTGGCGGACGCGGCCCTCGTCCGTGTCGCCGAAAGGGAGAAGCTCCGGCGCGTGTTCACGCTGGACCGGCGGGACTTCTCCCTCTATCGCCCGCTCCGCCTCGGACGTTTCCTCCTCGTGCCCTAGAGGTTCTCCTCGAACCACTCGGCGAGGCGCTGGTTCGTGTAGAGGGCTGCCTCCGCGCGCGGCCCGTGCGTCTGCCGCGGGAGGGGCACGAAGACGAAGTCCTTGCGGGCCTTCATGAGCTCGTCGACGAACCGCATCGTGTTCTGCATGTGCACGTTGTCGTCGGACGTCCCGTGCAGGATCAGGAGCTTCGTCCCAAGGTCCTTCGCGGCGAGGAGCGGCGAGGACGCCGTGTACCCCTCGGGATTCTCCTTCGGCATCTTCATGTACCGCTCGGTGTAGATCGAGTCGTAGAGCGTCCAGTCCGCGACGGGCGCGCCCGCGGCCGCGCACTTGAACGTCGAGCCCGCGTGCGTGGCGGCGTAGAGCGTCATGTACCCGCCGTACGACCAGCCGGTGATCCCGATCCGCGCGGCGTCGACGTACGGCCGCTTCGCGAGCTCCGCGACGCCCTCGAGCTGGTCCTTCAGCTCCTGCGCGCCCATGTTCTTCAGGATGGGCGTCTCGAACGCATGCCCGCGCCCCCACGAGCCGCGGCCGTCCATCGACCAGACGAGGAAGCCCCGCGACGCGAGGTAGGCGTCGAAGCCCGTCATCCACGCGTTCTGGACGAGCTGGACGTGCGGTCCGCCATACACGACGACCACGACGGGATACTTCTTCGCGGCGTCGAAGCTCGACGGCTTCGTGAGCTTCGTGTAGAAGGTCGTCCCGTCCGTCCCGGTGAACGCACCCAGCTCGACCGTGCCGGTATCGTAGTCGGCGAGCGGGTGCGGCTTGTCGGTGAGGACGGCCGCGACCGTGCCCGAGACGGAGCGGATGACGGACTTCGGCGGCACCGCGACGCTCGAGAACGTGTCGACGAAGAATGCGTTCTCCGGCGCGAACGAGGGCGCGTGGACTCCGGGCTCGGTCGTCACCTGGACCATGGACGACCCGTCCAGCTTCGCGACGAACACCTGGCGCTCGCGCGGGTCCTTCGTCGTCGCTCGAAACCACACGGTCGCCATCTTCTCGTCGACGGTGAACGGGCCGTCCACCATGAAGTCGCCCTTCGTGATCGCGTTCTTCACGGAGCCGTCCGCGGCGTACCGGTAGAGGTGGAGAAATCCGCTGCGCTCGGAGCGGAAGACGAACGAGCCGTCCTTCAGGAAGTGCGGCGGCTCGATCGAGTTCACCCACGCGGGGTCGCTCTCCTCGAGGAGCTTCCTCGGTTCGCCGCCCGCACGCGGGAGAAGAAAGACGCCGAGATGCGTCTGCGCCCGGTCGAGGAGGAGAAAGCAGAGGCTCTTTCCGTCCTGCGTCCAGGACAACTCCGGCGCCACGTAGACGTCGTCCGGCGGCGGCGCAAACGCGGCCGTCTCGTTGCCGGCGAGGTCGACGACGTGGACGGACGGGATCGAGTTCGGATCGCCCGGCTTCGGGTACTTTTCGGGCTCCACAACCGCGTGGAGCGGCAGGTAGTCGACGATCGGGTACGCCGGGACGCGGGTCTGGTCCAGCGAGAGGAACGCGATCGCGGACGAGTCGGGCGACCAGAAGAACGAGCGGTTGTGGCCGCGGCCCGCGAGCTCCTCGCCGTAGACCCAGTCGAGCACTCCGTTCAGCACGGCGTCGGTCCCGCTCTTCGTGAGGCGCGTTTCCCTGCGCGTCGCGGCCTCGACGACCCAGAGGTCGTGCTTCTTCACGTACGCGAGGCGCGTTCCGTCGGGAGACCACGCGGCGAGCGTCTCGTCCTCGGCGTCGTCGGTCAGGCGCTTCGCGTCGCCCTGGGGCGTGACGAGCCAGAGGTCGTGGTCGAACGATACCGCGAACGCGTCGCCCTTCGGCGTCCAGACGGCGCCGCGCAGGGGGAGCTTCTTCTCCTTGCCGTCGCGGTCCTTCACGGCCGGGGCGGCGAAGAGCTTCGCCTTCTTCCCGGTCGCCGCGTCCGCCTGCCAGAGGGCGACCCACGCGTCGGGCCCCGGGCCCTCCGTTTCCGTCCACACGACGTGCGACGCGTCGCGCCAGGCGTACGCGGCGGGAGGCATCCGTGCCTCGGAGACCTTCTCGAGCGTGAGCGGCTTTTTCGCCGGGGCCGCCGCGGGGGCGGCCGGCGCGGCGGCGAGGGCGGCGGCGAGGACGGGGGCGAGGAACATCACTTCGTCTCTCCCTTCACGGCTTCGGGAGCGCCCGCGTGGGGTCTCGGCGCCAGACGGTCCGGCCCTTCCGGACCTCCTCGACGACCTTGATCGCGGCGCGCCTCGCGGGATCCGCGAGGGAGGGATCGTCGGACAGGACTGACATGTCCGCCGGGCGGCCCGTCTCGAGGGCCGACCTCCCGGCGAGGACGTCCGCGACGAGGGCCGCGAGGGCCTCGGAGCCCGCGTCGCGCGGGGCGGGTTGGAGCGGGAGCGGGGTCGCTGCGATGGCGGGGGCGGGCGCAGGCGCCGGCGTGGGCTCGGGAGCAGGCGTCGGGGTCTCGGCGACGGCGGCGATCGCCCGCGCGGTTTCGGGCTCCTCGGGCGCGTTGAGCCGGACGCTCTCCTCGTGGAGGCGCCAGCGCTCCGCGTCGTCGAGCGGCGGGACGAGCCGGGCGAACGCGGCCGCGTGCGCCGTGCCCTCGAGGACCCCGTTCGGCTCCTGGATCCGGCCGCGGCGCCGGATGACGCCGCCGGGAGGGTCCTTCGTGCGCCACGAGATCCCCGCCTTCTGGAGGGCGATCGTGTTGTACGCGCCCGCGTCGCCCGTCTTCGAGACGACGATGACGGGCATCGTGGCGGAAACCGTGTCGAGCTCCTCGCGCGTGGGCGGGCGGCGCTCCGCGAGCTTCGTCTCGTCGTAGCCGAAGCCGACGACGACACGGTGTCTCCTCGGGAAGCTCGAGCGGAGAACCCACATGCGGAGCGCGTCGCGCAGGGACGCGATCGTGTACGGGAGCCCGTCCGGCGGTGGCGAAACGTCGGCCGCCAGCGACGCGAGCGGGGGGCCGGGCGCGCGCGGGACGGGCGGGGGCGGCGGCGTCTTCCTCGGAGGGGGCGCGGGCGCCCTGTGGATCGTCTTCGCCGCCTTCCTCGCGATCACGGGCGGCGGCGGGGACGGCGGTGGCGGCGGAAACGCGACGACGCCCGCGACGAGCGACTGTCCGTTGAGGTCGATCGGGAGCGTGGCGCGGCCCTTCCACTTTTTCTCGACGTCGGCCCTCGCGCCGAGAGCGACGATCCGGCCGTCCTTCACCGCGAGGGCCTCGGGCCGTGCGTCCCCGCCCGCGAGAATGGGCCCGCCGGTCCAGATGAAGTCCGCGTTCTGCCCGCGGGAAGGCGCCGCGACGGTGGCGGCGAGGGCGGCGGCAGCGAGCGCGGTCCGGAGCGTCATCGGAGCGCCGATGGTAACGCCGCGGAGTCGCGAGGGCCGCCGGACCCCGAGTTGGACATCTGGTGAGAGAATTGTGTACAGGTGACATTGTTTCGTTCGGGCGAGGAGCTGGCCCTTCCCGAGCTCGCGCGAGCGCAGGGGCTTTCCTCCGACACGTTCACGGTGGTCGACGTCATCCGCGGCGGGATGGGCGTCTGCGCGAAGGTCCGTCAGGGCCAGGGTTCCGCGTACGCGGTCAAGGCCCTCCCGGCGGGCGGCAAGCAGGGCGAGGCCTTCGAGCGCTTTCTCGTCGAGCTTCAGACGTGGCTGAAGCTTTCCGTCTGCGACGGCATCGTCGAGGCGCTCTGCGTCTTCACGTTCAAGGAAACGCCCGTCGTCTGCTCGCGCTGGATGGCGGGCGGGAACCTGCGGGCGCACATGACGGACAAGGACCCGGAGAATTTCTACCGGACGATCGTCCGGATCGCCGGGGCTCTCGAGTGGGCGCACCGCGAGCACGGGATCCTCCACCGGGACCTCAAGCCCGAGAACATCCTGATCGACGACCTGAACCGGGCCGCGGTGTCGGACTGGGGCATCGCGGGGACGCGCGACGCCGAGGACACGGGGAACGCGGACGGCACGATGGTGATCTTCGGGACCGCGGCCTACGCCTCGCCCGAGCAGCTCCTCGGAGGCGTCCCGCTCGACGTGCGGTCCGACATCTACAGCCTCTGCTGTCTCATGTACGAGTGGGAGACGGGGCGCGTCCCGTTCACCGGCGACTGGCACGAGATCCGGGGAGCGAAGATCCGCACCGAGGCGCCCCGCATCGCGTCGGGGATGTTCCGGCGGTCCACGTTCGGGGCGGACGAGATCATCATGCGCGGCCTCGAGCGCGAGCGCCACGGCCGGCACGCGGACTGGAAGACGTTCATCACGGACGTCCTGAACGCCGCCCAGCGGCGCGAGCTCAAGGTCGGGCGCTTCATCCCGAAGATGCGCTACCAGGCCGCCGAGGTGCGCGGCGAGGTCCTCCGCGCGAAGGTCGCGACGGGGAGCGTCGTGACCGGGCGCGGCGGCCCGGCGGTCGACGTGAGGGGAGCGAAGAAGGAGCTCGACGAGGCGCTCCGTCTCGCCGGGGAGGCGGACTGGGCCGCCGCCGTCGAGATCCTCTCCCGCATCGTCCTTCCGTCGGTCGTGCGCGAGCTCCCGGACGACCCGCTCCAGCAGACGTCCGCGATCACGCTTGCACGCGGCCTTCTGAAGCTCGGCCACCCGGCGGAAGCGGTCGCGGCGCTCGACGCCCTGTCGGCCGCGACCGACAAGCCGTCCGAGATGTTCGCCCTCCTCGCGAACGCGCACCTCAAGCTCGGCAACCCGGCGCTCGCCGAGCGGGCGGCGCGCACGGGCCTCCTCCTGCACAGGACGGACGCGGGGCTCCTCGACCTCCTCCTCGCCGCGCAGAGCGTCCAGGGGCTCCTCTCGGATGCGGTCGCGACGGCGCGCCAGCGTCTCGCGCTGAGGCGCGACGCCGGAACGCTTCTCGACGCCGCCGCGAACCTCCTGAGGCACGCGGCCGGCGTGCCGGAGACGCGCCTGCCGGACGCCTTCGCAAACGTGCACGAGGCGCTCGAGCTCGCGTCCGAGGCGCGGACGCTCGGGGCGCAGGACGCCCGCGCGCGGATCGTCCGGGCTCGTGCGCTCCTGGCGCTCGACCGCTGGCAGGACGCGAAGGCGGAGCTCGCGAGCTTCCCCGGGACCGCCGGCGCCGCGCGGCGGCGCGAGGCGGCCGAGCTCGAGGCGCGTGCCCTCCTGCACCTCCGGGAATACGCGGGCTGCCTCGCGCACTGCAACAAGGAGCTCGCGGAGTTCCCGCGCAGCGCGAGCCTCGCGCGGACGAGGGCTCGCGCGTTCGCGGACGGCTTCATCCTCGGCGTCGAGACGGGCGGCCGCCGCGCCGTGGACGACGCCGCGATGAGCTTCTTCGAGAAGGCGGTCGCGGACCCGTCCGCCCGCGAACCGGGCGACTTCGTGACGCTCGCGCGCTACCGCGAGTGGACGGGGCGTGCGGACGACGGGGTCGCCGTCCTCCGGGAAGGCCGCGCCGCGTTCCCGAAATCGTGGGAGATCCCGGTCGCGCTCGCGCGACTCCTCGAGCGGCGGGGGGAGTTCGAGGAGTCGCTCGAGGTCGCGCAAGACGCCGCCCGGATTGCGCCTTTCCGGCCGGAGGCCTGGCGAGCGCTCGCCGCCGTCAAGGGCGTGCTCGGGCCGAAGGCCGAGGCCGACGAGGCGCGGCAGAAGGGGGCGCAGGTCGACAAGCGCCTCCAGGAGCTGCGCGCGAAGGCCGGCTGACGGCCCTCACAGGAAGCGGCGGATGTGCTCCTTCCAGAAGGGCCAGTCGTGGCCGAAGACGCCGGGCCAGAACTCGCCCGTGACGCGCTCTCCCTTCCGCGCGAGGAGGTCGGCGAACGCGCGGTTCTGCGCGACGAGCGAGTCCTGCTCGCCCGTCGCGACGACCCACTCCACCTGCCGGAGACGGTCGAGCCACTCCCCGTCCATGTTCGCGATGTAGGCGCGGGGCGTGTGGTAGTAGCAGAGGTCGTCCCAATATCCGTCGAGGAACTGGTCGACGTCGTACAGGCCGGAGAAGCAGATCGCCTTGGTGACGCGTCCCGGGTACCGGCCCGCGAGGTTCGCGGCGTGGTAGGCGCCGAAGCTCGCGCCGACCGTCACGACGTTGCCGCCCGCCCGGCTCTCGATGTACGGGAGCATCTCGTCGCGCAGGTACCGGTCGTAATCGTCGTGCCGCCGCGCGCGGTCGCGCGGGGACGCCTGCTTGTTGTACCAGCTCTCCTCGTCCACGGAGTCGACGCAGATCAGCTGGAGAAATCCCGCGTCGACCTTGTCGGCGAGCGCGCCCGTGAGGCCGAAGTCCTCGTTCTGGTAGAAGCGGCCCATCGACGTCGGGAACATCAGAACCGGCCGCCCGCGATCGCCGAACCAGAGGTATTCCATCGGGCGGGAGAGGGCGGAGCTTCGCCAGGAGCCGTAATCGCGTTTCATGCGCGCGGAGTCTAGCGCGGCGCGATTGCGGCTCGTCGCGCGCGTCCGCTAGGATCCTGCGCGACGCGAGGGGGATCGGCATGGCAAGGAAACGGATCGGCGTCCTGTTCGGGATGGAGGACACCTTCCCGTGGGCGCTCATGAACGAGATCAACGAGACGGCCCGGAAGAACGGCGACGACATTGAGGCGGGGCCGGTCAAGCTCTCGGTCCTGGTCCAGGAGCAGTCGTTCGAGGACGCCGTGATCCTCGACCGCATCAGCCACGAGGTCCCGTTTTACCGGACGTTCCTCAAGTGCGCCGTCGCGCGCGGCGTTGAGGTCGTGAACAACCCGATCTGGTGGTGCGCGGACGACAAGTACTTCGACAACCTCGTCGCGCTCGCGGCCGGCGTGGCGGTTCCGAAGACCGTCCTTCTTCCGCACAAGGAACACCCGCCGAACACGACGGCGACGTCGTTCCGCAACCTCGACTTCGTGGACTGGGACCGCGTGTTCGCCTATCTCGGCTTCCCGATCTTCATGAAGCCCGCGAACGGGGGCGGCTGGAAGGACGTGTACAAGTGCGACACGTCCGAGGAGTTCTTCGCGGCGTACGACAAAACGCGCGACCTCGAGATGATGGCGCAGGAAGCCATCGAGTTCACGGACTACTACCGCTGCTACGTCGTGGGCCGCTCGCGCGTGAAGATCATGCCGTACGACCCGAAGGAGCCCCACGCGCTCCGCTACGCCGCCGCGGCGGGGAAGGAAGTCCCGGCCGCGATGGCCGAGCGCGTGACGAAGGACGCCCTCGCACTCTGCCGCGCGCTCGGCTACGACCTGAACACGGTCGAGTTCGCCGTCCGCGACGGGGTCCCGTACGCGATCGACTTCATGAACTGTGCTCCCGACGCGGACCGCGCGTCCGTCGGGGAGGAGAACTTCCAGTGGATCGTGCGGGAGATGGCGGCCTATCTCGTCGACCGCGCGAAGAACCCGCGGCCCTTCGAGGCGACCGGCACGTGGCCGGCCCTCCTCGGCCTCGCGACGTGAGTCCCGGAGGCGCGCTCTTCACCGCGGCGGACGTCGCGAAGGCGACGGGTGCCACCGCGCCCGCCGGCGCCCCGGAAGCGTTCCCGGCCGTCTCGACGGACACGCGCTCGATTCCCCCGGGCGCGCTCTTCGTCGCGCTGAAGGGCGAGCGGTTCGACGCCCACGCGTTCCTCGGCGAAGCGAAGGCGAAGGGCGCTCTCGCCGCCGTCGTCCGGAAGGGGACGCCCGCCGCCGCGGGCCTGCCGTTCTTCGAGGTGGACGACACGCTCGGCGCCCTCGGCGCGCTCGCGGCCTTCCACCGCCGCCGGTTTGCGACTCCCGTCGCCGCCGTCGCCGGGTCCAACGGCAAGACGACGACGAAGGAGATGCTGGCGGCGATCCTGAGGGCGCGCGGGCCGGCGCTCGCGACGGAAGGCAACCTCAACAACGAGATCGGCGTCCCGCTGACGCTCCTGCGGCTCTCGGACGAGCACCGCGC
The DNA here is from genome assembly GCA_963798215.1 of uncultured Acidobacteriota bacterium. Classification (GTDB taxonomy): domain Bacteria; phylum Acidobacteriota; class Thermoanaerobaculia; order UBA5066; family UBA5066; genus Fen-183. Next base: position 3,566,938 of record CAWCSP010000004.1, on the reverse strand, counting down.
GGCGGTCGTCGAGGTCGGGATGTCGGCCCCGGGCGAGCTTGCGCGGCTCACGGCGATCGTGCGGCCGGACGCGGGCGTCGTGACGCTGATCGCAGCCGAGCACCTCGAGTTCCTGAAGGACCTGGACGGTGTCGCGGAGGCCGAGGGCGAGCTCTACCGCGGGCTCCTCCCGGGTTCCGTCGCCGTCGTCAACGCGGACGACGCGCGCTGCGTGGCGCAGGCGGAGCGCGTCGCGAGCGGTGTCAGGAAGGTCTTCTTTGGCAAGAGCGCTCTGGCGGACGTTCGGCTCGTCGGGGTGACGTCTCTCGGAGTGGAAGGTCAGAAGATCTTCTTAGAAGGGGAAGAGTGGGAAGGCGGAGCCGGTCGTTCGCGGCTCGACGCCAACCTACGGCTCCGCAGGTGCGAGGTCACGCTTGGCTTTGTCGGGGAGCACAACGCCATGAATGCGGCCGCGGCGGCCGCTGTTGCGCGGGCCCTCTCTTTCACTTTCGAAGAAATCTCTCGGGGCCTCTCTTCGGCCCGTCCGTATTCGCACCGCTCCCGCGTCGTCCCCGGTGCCGGCGGGATCACGATCCTCGACGACTGCTACAACGCGTCGCCCACCTCGATGGAGGCGGCGCTCGCGACGCTGGCGTCACTCGTGGCGGGCGGCAAGGGCCGCGCGGTCGCCGTCCTCGGCGACATGCTGGAGCTGGGGACCGCCGAGGAGGAGGAGCATCGACGGCTCGGACGGCGGGCGGGGAACGCCGGCCTCGCCGCGGCGGCTCTGTTCGGTCCCCGTTCCTCTCTTACCTTCGAAGAAATCTCCCGGTCTTCTTCTCCCCCGTCTCTTCCCTCAGCTCACTTCACCGAGGTCGGGCCTCTTCTCGCGTGGCTTCGCCCGCGCCTCGCGCCCGGGGACGTCGTCCTCGTGAAGGGGAGCCGCGGGATGAAGCTCGAGCGCGTCGTCGACGCGCTCGCCGCGCCGGCCCGCTGACTATTGTGCAGCGGCGGCCTTCGGCCGCGCCGCGTCCATGACCTTGACGGCTGCCGCTTCCATGGCGGGGCTCCTGAGGCCCGCCTTTCGCCCCTCGGTGATCGCCTCGTCCTTCGAAAGGCCGCGGTCGTACGCGGCCACGGCGATCACGGCGCCGACGCGGTTGCTGCTCGAGCAGTAGAGGAGAACGGGCGCGGCGGCTTGGTCCCCGAGGACGGCCTCGACCTTCCGGACGTCGTCCATCGAGAACGTGTCGGGCGATACGGGGACGGACACGAACTTCAGGCCCTGCGCCTCGACGGCCTCGCGGGCCGACGGCACGCCCTCGGCCGGCTGGCGGAGGTCCACCGCGGTCCGGAAGCCGGCCGTCTTGAGCGAGTCGAGCGCTTCCTTCGAAGGCTTGCCGGCGACGGCGAGGCTCGGCGACAGGCGCTGATAGTTCTTCGCGTCGAGTTTCTCGGGAATGCCGGCTCCCTCGGCGAGGCCGGAGCCGAGAAGGAGGGCGAGGGCGAGCGTCGAGGGTTTCCTCATGGTCGGGGAATCTAGCGCAGGAGCGAGGCGCGCGCATCCAGGGCCAGGCGGCGGGCCTCGCCGGGCGAGGACGCGAGCGCCGTCAGGTGGCCCATCTTGCGGCCGGGCCGGGCCTCCTTCTTGCCGTAGAGATGGAGGGCGACGCCGGGCACGGCGCAGGCCCTCTCCCAGGCCGGCGTTCCGCCCGCCCAGAGATCGCCGAGGAGATTCGCCATCGCGGCAGGGCGCAGAAGCTCCGTCGATCCGAGCGGGAGGCCGGCGACGGCGCGCAGCTGCTGCTCGAACTGGCTCGCGACGCACGCGTCGATCGTGAGGTGCCCCGAGTTGTGCGGCCGCGGAGCGATCTCGTTCACGAGGAGGCCGCCATCCTTCGTGTGGAAGAGCTCGATGCAGAGGACGCCGACGTAGTTCAGCGCTTCGAGAATCCTTCGTGTGATCTCGCAAGCCTGATTTTCTTCGAATGGTGAAAGAGGGGCGGGGCAGCCGGTGACGTCGAGGATGTGGCGGGAATGTTCGTTCTCGAAGATCGGAAAGAACACGACCTCGCCGTCCGCGCCCCGCGCGGCGATCACGGAGACCTCGCGCTGGAAATCGACGAACGACTCGAGGACGCACGGCACATTGCCGAGCGCGTCCCAGGCCTTTTCCGCGTCCGAAATTCCATTCGAAGAAATCTTCGCTTGTCCCTTCCCGTCATACCCGAAGGCAGCCGTCTTGAGGACGGCGGGGGCGCCGACGGAGGACAGGGCCGAGGCGAGCTCCTCGGAAGTCCGCACCGGCGCCCAATCCGCGACGGGCACTCTTACCCTTCTAAGAAACTCTTTCTCTCGTTCCCTGTTCTGCGAAACCCATAAGGCTTCAGCCCCGGGACGCACCTCGACGATGGACTCGAGCGCGTCCAGCGCGGCGCGCGGCACGTTCTCGAACTCGAACGTGAGGACGTCGAGGCCTTCGGCGAACGCACGCAGCCGGTCGAGGTCGTCGTACGGCGCCGAGACCTCGACGTCCGCGACGTGGCCGGTGGGGGAGTCCTCCTCGGGCGAGTACGTGTGCACGCGGTAGCCCATGGCCCGGGCCGACAGAGCGAACATCCGGCCGAGCTGGCCGCTCCCGAGAACGCCGACCGTGGAGCCGGGCGGGACGATCTTCACGGGAGCCGGGACTGCAAGACCTTCCGGGTCTGTTTTGATCGGAAGGCCGTGAGCTTCCTCCGGAGCGCTGGCCGGGTGTTCGAGAGGATCGCGACGGCGAGGAGCCCCGCGTTCGTCGCGCCCGCCTTCCCGATCGCGAGCGTCCCGACGGGCACGCCCGCGGGCATTTGCGCGATCGAGAGGAGTGAGTCGAGCCCCTTGAACGCGCGGCTCTCGACGGGCACGCCGAGGACGGGCACGACCGTCTGCGCCGCGAGCATCCCGGGAAGGTGAGCGGCGCCGCCGGCGCCCGCGACGATGACCTCGAGGCCGCGCGCCTCCGCCCCGGCGGCGTACGCCGCGAGGAGCTTCGGCGTCCGGTGGGCCGAGACGACGCGCGTTTCGTGCGGGACACCAAAGCGCTCCAGCGTCTCGGCGGCGTACCGCATCGTCTCCCAGTCGGACGTGGAGCCCATGACGACCCCGACGAGGGGCCGCGCGCCCTTCTTCATGGGCGCGATCCTACCGTGAAGGTCCGGGGCCGCTCTCAGGCGCTCCAGGCGCGGGCGGTCTCCGCCGCGAACTCGTCGAAGCGGCGCGGCGCGTGGCCGAGGAGGGCGGTGAGGCGCGCGACATCCTCGGGCGACCCCGCGAGGCCCTTCTCCTGGAAAAACGCGTACATGAGCCGGAAGTCGAAGACCATCCATGGCGGCAGGTAGGCGAGCGACTGCTGCTCCCACGCGTCGAGGTCGTCGCCGCCGTACGCGATCTTGCGGCCGAGGACGCCGCCCCAGGTCGCGGCCGTGCCGGTCGCCGTGAGGACGTCCGGCCCGACGAGGTTGACCGTCTCGTTGCGGGCTGCGTCCGTCGTGAGCGCGAGCGCGGCCGCCTCGGCGATGTCGCGGACGTCCACGCGCGAGACGCCGGCGTCGCCGAACGGCTGCGGATAGACGCCGGTGCCGAGCATCGCGTCCTTGTACCAGACGTCGTTCTGAAAGAAGTTGTTCGGCCGGAGGATCGTGAACGGGACGCCCGACGCCTTGAGGGCGGCCTCGACCGCGACCTTCGCGCCGAAGTGCGGAAGGTGCACCGCCTTGTCGGCGTCCTGCACGGAGAGGTAGACGACCTTCTTCGCGCCCGCCATCCGGGCGCCGTTGACGGCCATGAGGCCCTCGTGGCACTCGGTGGCGCTGACGGCGTTCAGGAGAAAGACGGCGTCGTGGCCGGGGAAGACCTTCCGGATGGTCGTGGGATCGAGGAGGTCGCCCGCGACCGGCGTGGCGCCGGCCGCGAGCGGCTTTTTCACATTGCGGGTCAGGACGGAAACGTTCGCGCCTCTCTTCAGGAGCTCCCGGACGACCTGCGATCCGACGGTGCCCGTTCCCCCGAGGACAAGGACGTTCATGCTGGAGGCCTCCTAGCCCATGTGGGCGATGATCGCGTCTCCGAACTTGCTGCACGTGACCTCGGTGGCGCCCTCCATCTGGCGCGCGAAGTCGTACGTGACGGTCTTGGCCTGCGATCGCGCCGTCCATCCCCTTGAGGATGAGGTCGGCGGCCTCGGTCCAGCCCATGTACCGCAGCATCATCTCGCCCGAGAGGATGACGGAGCCGGGATTCACCTTGTCGAGGTTCGCGTACTTCGGCGCGGTGCCGTGCGTCGCCTCGAAGATGGCGTGGCCGGTCACGTAGTTGACGTTGCCGCCCGGCGCGATGCCGATGCCGCCGACCTGCGCGGCGAGCGCGTCGGAGAGGTAGTCGCCGTTGAGGTTCAGCGTCGCGATGACGTCGAACTCGTCGGGGCGCGTGAGGACCTGCTGGAGCGTGATGTCGGCGATCGCGTCCTTGACGAGGATCTTGCCCTTCGCGAGCTCGGCCTTCTGCTCGGCGTTCGCGGCCGCCTCGCCCTTGGCCGTCTTCGTGCGCTCCCACTGGTCCCACGTGTACGTCTTGTCGCCGAACTCCTTCTCGGCGAGGGCGTAGCCCTAGTTCCGGAACGCGCCTTCCGTGAACTTCATGATGTTGCCCTTGTGGACGAACGTGACGCTCTTGCGACTTGCTCTTGATCGCGTACTCGATCGCGGCGCGGACGAGGCGCTCGCTGCCCTCCTGCGACACGGGCTTGATGCCGATGCCGGTCGTGGCCGGGAAGCGGATCTTCTTGTACTCCTGCGGGGAAGTTCGTCTTGAGGAACGCGAGCGAACTTCTTCGCGTCGTCGGTGCCCGCCGCGAACTCGATGCCGGCGTAGATGTCCTCGGTGTTCTCGCGGAAGATCACCATGTCACCTTCTCGGGGTGCTTCACGGGCGAGGGGACGCCCTTGAACCAGCGCACCGGGCGGAGGCAGACGTAGAGGTCGAGCATCTGGCGGAGCGCGACGTTCAGCGAGCGGATGCCGCCGCCGATCGGCGTCGTGAGCGGGCCCTTGATCCCGACGAGGTACTCGCGGAACGCGTCGACCGTCTCGTCCGGGAGCCAGGTGCTGGAGGTGGTCGAAGGACTTCTCGCCGGCGTAGACCTCCATCCACGCGATCTTGCGCTTGCCGCCGTAGGCCTTCGCGACCGCGGCGTCGAACACGCGCACGCGAGGCGCGCCAGATGTCCGGACCCGTGCCGTCGCCTTCGATGAACGGGATGATCGGATGGTCGGGGACCTGGAGCTTCCCGCCGGAGATCGTGATTTTCTGGCCGCCTGCGGGGACCGTGGGCTTGGCGCTGGGCATGAGCGTCCTCCTTCGTTCGGGCGCGGATCATAGGGGCGGGCCCTCGGCCCGGGCAACGAAGCGAATGAATCAGTCCGGGGGGGCCGCGTCCGCGGGCGGGCCGTCCGGGCGGAGCCGGGCCTCCAGCGGGTACGGAAAGACGTCGACGATCTCGCCCGCCCGCTCCCGCCGCTGGGCGTCCAGCCAGAAACGCACGCCGAGGAGGTCGGAGTGCCGCTCGAGGAAGGCTTCCCGCGCCGGTCCCCTGAGGCCCATGAACGTCAGGAACTCCTCCGGGAAGACGTCGTTCTCGCCGACGTAGAAAGACGCGTCGGGCCCGCCGGCCTCCTCGTCGGCCCCCGCGGGGAGCTCGCGGAAGTTCACGTCCGTCAGGAACGCGATCTCGTCGTAGTCGTAGAACACGACCCGGCCGTGGCGCGTGAGGCCGAAGTTCTTCAGGAGAAGGTCGCCCGGGAAGATGTTCGCCTTGGCGAGATCGCGGATCGCCTCGCCGAAGTCGAAGATCGCGGCGCGGGCCGTCTTCGCGGGCGCGTCCTTCAGGGCGAGGTCGAGCGGCGTCAGGCGGCGCTCGGTGAAGAGGTGGTGGAGGACGACCTCCTCCCCGCGGACTTCGACGGTCTCCGCGGCGCCCGCGAGGAGCGCCTCGAGGAGCGCGGGGTCGAAGCGCGAAACCGGGAACGACAGGTGCTCGAACTCCTGCACGTCGGCGAGACGGCCCGCGCGCGTGTGCTGGAAGACGAGGCGGTACTTGTCGAGGACGTCCGCGCGGCTCGCCGTCTTCGGCGGCGCGAAGGAGTCGCGGATCACCTTGAGGACGACGTCGTAGGACGGGAGCGTGAAGACGAGCATGACCATCCCGCGCGCGCCGGGCGCCTCGACGAAGCGGTCGTCCGAGGACGCGAGGTGGCGCAGGAGGTCCCGGTAGAGCTCGGTCTTGCCGTGCTTGTTGAAGCCGAGCGCGGTGTAGAGCTCGCCGACGGGCTTCTTCGGCATGAGCGTCTTGAGGAATCCGACGAGCGCGGCGGGGTGGGACGCGTCCACGTGGAAATACGAACGCGTGAAGCTGAAGACGATAGACGCCTCGTCCTCGTCGCAAAGGACGGCGTCGACCTCGACGCGGCCCGTCCGGTTGAGAAGCGCGAGGACGAGCGGCCGGTGGCGGTCTCCCTTCCGGACCCGGCCCACGAGGTAGGCGCCCTTGCTCCGGTAGAAGACGGGCCGTAGAAGGTCCAGCGCGTCGAATTCGGGAGAGCCCCAGGCCCGCGCGAGGACGGCGTCGAGCGCCCGGGTCGCGAGGGCGGCGTCGCGCCCGGCGTCCTCCCAGCCGGCCGCGAACGGGAAGGCGTGGAGCGCGCTCTTGACCGCCGCCTCGCGACCGACGCGGGCGTCCCAAGACGCGAGAAAGCGCCCCGCGGCCTCGACCGGGAGGGGCGCGGGCTCCCGGTGCACGAACTCGGCGCGGTCGTCGACGCCCACGGTGTGGAAGATCCGGCGCGACGCCGAGTTGAAAAACGTCTCGACGAGCTCGGCGTCGAGCCGCCCGGCGGCGAGGGCCGAGAAGCGCTCCTTCATCGCGGACCAGACGGCCGGGTCGCCGACGCCGGCGCCGAGGATCCGGCCGAGGTCCCCGATCGCGGGGTCGAGCATCCGCCGGTAGAGCTCGAGCCGCTCGAGGGCGTCCGTGCGCACGCCGCGCCAGTCGCGCGCGGAAAAGCGCACGGGCGCCCGGCGCGTGATCGCGGCGAACTCCCGCGCGTACGCGTCCCACGCCCCGAGAAGCCGCTCGGCGCCCGAGCGGGCGGCGTCGCCGTCGCTCAGGCGGCCTTCTTCAGGGCCGAGGCGTCGAGCTTCCGGATCCCGCCATCCGGGTGGCCGCCGGCCGCGCCGCACGAGCCGTCGGCGGGATGCGTGAAGTGGATGAGGTCCTTCCCGTCGGGGACCGCGACGTACTCGCCGCGGATCTCGGCCGCGTCGCCGGCCGCGAGGGAGACCGCGGCGCCGCCGCACGAGAGGTCGTGAACGACGTGAATCCGCCGGTCCTGCCGGATTGCGAGGGCCGGATCGGCGGCCTTGTCGCCCGGCACGCGCGTGAACGACACGATCGTCACGTCGAACTCGAGGAACTTGCGGTGGTTCTTGTGCGTTTTCTCCATGGGCGCCGTCTCCACGCGGCACACGGCGACGATCTGCGTGTGCGGGCTCTTCTTCGAGGGCTTTTTGGCGGCATAGGCCGGCGCGGCGGAGAGGAGAACGAGACCAAGGGCGAGAGAGAGGGACACGGCACGCGTCGTCTTTGGCATGCGCGGATGCTAACAACCGCGCGGCCGCGACGGTCTAAACTCCGCGCCCATGCATCCGGAGTACAGACGCGCGTTCAACGCGGCGTTCACGCCCGCGCTCGCGGAGGGGTACGCGGACGACCTCGTGCGCCGGGCCGGACGCGCGGCGGGATTCCGTCTCGCCGAGACGCCCGTCTTCCTGACACCGGAGCTCGACGCGGCGCTCGCCAAGGCCGCGCGCGAGATCGTCGTGCAGCTCTCCGCGCCGGACCTTCTCGCGCGCATGAAGGGCGCGATCCCCGAGCGCTGGTCGACGCCGGGGATGGACGCGCTGCCGTCCCTCGCGCAGGTCGACTTCGCCGTCGTGCGCCACGAGGGGCGGCTGGTCCCGCGCCTCATCGAGCTCCAGGGCTTCCCGTCGCTCTCCGCGTTCGAGGTCCTGCAGGCGGACGCCTGGAACGCAGCGCTCGCGCAGGTGCCGGGCCTCCCGAAGGCCGCGTGGAGCCCGTATTTCTCGGGCCTCTCACGCGCGGGCTTCGTCGACCTCTTCCACCGGACGATCGTCGGCGCCGAGGACCCCGCCGAGGTGGTCCTCCTCGACCTCGAGCCCGACAGGCAGAAGACGGCGATCGACTTCTCGGCGACGCGGGCGCTCCTCGGCGTCGACAGCGTCGACCCGCGCGAACTCGTGAGGGAGGGCCGCCGCCTCTTCCGCACGACCGGCGGCCGGCGCGTCCCGGTGAAGCGCATCTACAACCGCATCGTCTTCGACGAGCTCATCCGGACCGGTGCCGCGCTGCCGTTCGATTTCCGGGAGCCGCTCGACGTTCGCTGGGTGCCGCACCCGAACTGGTACTGGACGTGGTCCAAGGCCTCGCTTCCGTTCCTCGACCACGGTGTCGTCCCGAAGGCGACGGTCGTGTCCGAGTTCGGGCCGGTCCCGGACGACGTCGGCGCGCGTTACGTCCTGAAGCCCCTCTTCTCTTTCGCGGGCGGCGGCGTGAACGTTGACCCGACGCCGGCGGACGTCGCGCGGATCCCCGACGACGAGCGCGCGCACTGGGTCCTCATGGAGAAGATCGCGTACGACCCGTGCCTCACGGCCGTCGACGGCGGCGGCGTGAAGGTCGAGATCCGGATGATGTTCTTCCGGCCCGACGGCGACGCCGTGCCGACGCTCGGCGCTCAACCTCTGCCGCCTCTCGCGCGGGAAGATGCTCGGCGTCGACTTCAACAAGGACTTCACGTGGGTGGGGTCGTCCGTGGCCCTCAGGCCCGGATGAGCGCCGCCCCGGACCCGGGCGCGGGCCGCCGGCGGCTCGTCGTCGCCCTGCTGCTCGCGGGCGTCGCGATCCAGCTCGCGGGCCTCCTCGTCGCGGCGGTCGGGACCGACCTGCGGGCGCCGCAGTCCGAAGACATGGTCCCGTTCACGTACCTCCTCGCGACGATCGCGTCCGTCCTCGCCGCGGTCGTCGCGATGGCGGGCTCGGTCCTCATCCTCTCGCTCACGCTCGGCACCGCCGTCCAGCGCTCGCACCTGGGCTCGATGATCCTCGCGGACGAGGACTTCCGGACCGCCGTGTCCGGCGCGATCGTGACGATCGTCGCGGCGTGCCTCGCGCTCCTCGCCGCGCACCTGGCGCCCGTCTCGCACAACGCGGCCGCGATCTTCCTGCTTTCGTCGGGCGGCGTCCTGGAGTTCGGGGCCTGCATCCTCGGCCTCGCGCGGCTCTTCCAGCGCATCCCGCGCCTCCTGACGCAGGAGAGCCTCCTCGAGAACTCGCTCGCGCTCGTGGACGCCGGCTACCTCGTGGCGCAGGAGGACCGGCTCCTCGGCTCGGGCGCGACCGCGCAGGGCCGGCTCGACGTCCTGAACGACCTCATCTTCTCGTTCCGCGTCTATCCGGTCGAGACGGACGACCCGCTCGTGACGGTCCACGACGTCCTCGAGAACGTCCTCGCGCAGAGCCCGGCGTCCGTCGTCGCGACCTCGCTCGCGCAGGTCTCGGCGCGTTTCACGGCGCTCGCTGGGGAGACGCACGACCAGATCTTCCAGCTTCTCGTCACGCCGTGGCTCGCCGAGCTGCGCGTCGCCGTCGTCAAACGGGGCTCGCCCTCGGTCGCGCTCGCGTTCTTCGACCTCTGGGCGGACGTCCTCGTCGCGGCGCGCGAGCGGCAGATGCTGGGGTTCTACGCCCACTCCGCCCGGCCGTTCGTCGCGTCCCTGCGCCACGTCGCGCATGCGGGCCTCTTCGAGGAGGCGGGCGGCCGCGTGCTCCGGCCCCTCGTGCGCGTCATGTCGGCGGCCGGGAACGACCTCGGCGCGCTCGGTCCGTGGGCGGGCGCCCTCGTCGGCTGGATGCGCGAGGACGCCGAGAAGGGCCGCGGCGACTGGACGCGCGTCCTCTGGAACCCTGTCGAGACCGTCCTCGACCGTTCCCTCGAGGACCTCGGGCGGGACACCCCGCTCCTCGGCGCGCTCGTCCACGGCCTGTCGGGCGTGGCACGGGCCGCGGGCCGCGCCGGGATCGAGACGGGCGGCGGCAACCCGTTCGCGCTCAAGATCGCGATGCGGATGCGCCGCGCCCAGATCGAGCTTGCCGAGGCCGCCGTCGCCGCGGGCCCGGAGGTCCGGGAGCGCGTGCGGGACCGGATCGTCCTCCTCGGGGAGCCGATCGCGGCGGTCGTCGCGCTCGCTCTCACGCGCCCCGAGCTCGCGGACGCGGCAGTGCTCCTCTCGTCCGAACGCCTCGGGGACGAGCGCGACGGCGAGGCCTGAGCCCTAGACAACCACGAGGCCGGCGCCCCAGTGGAGACCGGCGCCGAGCGCCGTGAATGCGACGAGGTCACCGGGTTTCGCCTTCCCGCCGGCCTTCGCCTCGTAGAACGCGATCGGCAGCGTCGCGGCCGTCGTGTTGCCGTACTTCTGGATGTTGTTGAACACCTTCGCGTCCGGCAGGCCGAGGACTTTCTGGGCGGCCTCGTTGATCCTGAGGTTCGCCTGGTGCATGAGGAGGAGATCGAGATCCCCGAGCGTCCTGCCGTGCGCGGCGAGCAGGTCCTGGACCGCGGCGGGCATCAGCGTCGTCGCGAGGCGGAAGACGTGGCGGCCCTCCACGATCGGGATCAGGCCGAGCTCGTCGAACATCTTCGGCGTGAAGAACGGGCGCGACTTGCAGCCTCCGCCCGGCACGTAGAGCTTGTCGAAGTGGTTGCCGTCCGTGTACATCGCGAAGCCGAGGAGGCCGCGCCCGTCGCCCGAGGTGTTCGCCTCGAGGACCATGGCGCCCGCGCCATCGCCGAAGAGAACCGCGCGGTCGCGCATGCTCGTCGCGCGCGCGTACCAGAAGGCGTCGCACGGGCCGGGCGTGCGTCCGCACATGACGTCCCACACGGACTCCGGCCACGGCATGAGGCCGCTGTGGACCTCCGCGCCGACGAGGAGGACGCGGTCGTACATCCCGGACCGGATGAACGCGTCGGCCGTCTGGAGACCCGAGAGAAAACCGGCGCACTGCATCCGGATGTCGAGCGCGTGCGTCGTGTTCAGGCCGAGGCGGCGCGCGAGGAGGCCGCCGTTGCCGGGGAAGTAGTGGTCCGGCGTCATCGTCGCGAAGACGATGAGGTCGATGTCGGAAGCGGCGAGACCGGCGTCCACGAGCGCGGCCTCCGCGGCCTTCGTGCCGATCTCGGCGGACCCGATCCCGGGCTCCACGAAACGGCGTTCCTTGATGCCGGTGCGGGGCACGATCCACTCGTCGGTCGTGTCCATGATCCGGCCCATCATCTCGTTCGTGTAGACCTGCGGCGGAACGTACATCCCGGAGCCCCGGATCACGGTCGTGCGTTCTTTTTTTGCCGGTGGCGTCAGGTTTTTCACGCGGCGGAGTCTACCGGAAGGCCTCCGGCCGCGTTTATGCGGAGGGAGCCGGCCGGAGGACCGCGACCGTCGCGCCCCAGCCCCCGCGGTCCGGCGTTGCGTCCTCGAACGAGAGGACGTACTCGGACCGCTCGAGGGCCCGGCGCACGATCGCCCGCTGGACCCCGATTCCGCGGCCGTGGATCAGGCGGACCTCCCGAAATCCCTTCGCAGCGGCAGCCGCGACGTACTCGGCGACGGCCTCCGCGGTCTCGCGGGGGCGGAACGTGTGGAGGTCCAGCGTGTCCTCGACGGGGAGCGCGACGGGCGTCTCCGGCATGTCGCCGTCCACCGTCCTAGAATAGCGTCCGCCAAATCAACGAGGTGAAAACGATGAAGCGAATCGTCTCCGCGGTTTCCCTGTTCACACTCCTCTCGGCGCCGACCGTCCTCGCGCAAGGCGCGAAGCCCCGTGTCGCCGTCCTCGAGTTCAAGAACAAGGCCTCGAACTACACGTGGAACTGGTACGACGCGGGCCGGGGCGCGCAGGACATGCTCGTCACGGAGCTCGTCAAGAGCGGCAAGTACCGCGTGATCGAGCGCGAGCAGCTCGCCGCGATCATGCGCGAGAAGAACCTCTCGCTCTCCGGGGACATCGACCCGAAGACGGCCGTCAAGATCGGCAAGATGCTCGGCGTCGAGTACCTCGTGACGGGTTCCGTCACGCAGCTCGGCACGACGAACCGCGGCGCGAGCGTTCCCGGCGGGTTCGGGCTCCCCTCCGTGAGCGTGCACTCGCAGAAGGCCGAGGCGGCCCTCGATGCGCGCGCATTCTCGACGTCCACGGGCGAGATCGTCTGGGCCGACACGGCCTCCGGCGAGACCTCGGACGCGAGCGTGTACGTCGCGGGCGCCGGCGGCGGGGCGTCGGACCGCGGCAAGGTCGACAAGATCCTCCGGCCCGTCGTCCAGAAGCTCGCGGACTCGATGGCGAGGGCGAACCTCGCGACGACCGGCCTCGGCGGCGCGGGCGACGCGTCGGGCATCGTCGGCAAGATCGCGAACGTCGAGGGCGGCACGCTCTACGTGAACGTCGGCTCCGAGGCCGGCGTGAAGGAAGGCGCCGAGTTCACGGTCTACCGCGTCGGCAAGCAGATCAAGGACCCGGACACGGGCGAAGTGCTCGGCGCCGACGAGACGAAGGTCGGGCGCGTGAGGATCACGGCCGTGAAGGGCGCGCGCCTCTCGACGGCGACCGCCCTCTCGGGCAGCGGGTTCCGCGCCGGAGACACGCTCAAGAACTAGCGCCCCGAGATCTCCCGCGCTTCCCGCACCCGCGGGGAGCGCGGGGCCCTCACCTGCGCCTTGTCGAGCTCGGCGCGGAGCTCGCCGCGTGCGTCCCCGAAGGCGAGGCCCATCACCCACTCTGCGTCCGGACCCGGGTTCGGGCCCATCGCGTGGACCTCCTCCGCGACGAACGCCATGACGCGGGTGTCGGCGGCCGGGCCGGAATTCCCGAGAGCCATCGTGAGGAGCTGCCAGGCCTCGGCTGTGCGGCCGTCCGCGTAGGCGACGCCCGCGCGCGCATAGGCGTCGAGGAAGCGGACCTCGGCCGTCGGCCGGCGTCCGAGGACCTCGCGCGCCGTTCCCATCGCGTCGACGAAGTCCGCGCGCGTCAGGCGCGCGCGGCCGCGCGTGTCCAGCGCCTGCCACGCCGCGGCGAGCTGCGTGTCGCCCGAGAACGCGGCGCCGGAGAGGAGGGGAGGGAAAGAGGTCTGCTTCGGATGCGCGGGGGCGGACGCTTCGCGCGACGAGGGGCCGGCGGAGCGACCCGCGGCGCTGGATTTTTCGGATTTTTCTTCGAAGGGTGAGTGAGGCCGAGGCTCAGGCGCGGTCTGCGCGGCGCCGGGGGCGCCGTTCGCTCCATTCACCTTCGAAGAAATTTCGGACGAGGCGGGGGCCGGGGCCTCGGTCGCGGGGGCCGCCGTGGCCGTCGCCGAACCCTCATTCATCTTCGAAGAAACTTCGGACGTGGCGGCTGCCGAGGCGCTCGTCGAGGGCGCGGCCACCGCGGCTGCCGGGGTCCCCTCTTTCACACTCGAAGAAATTCCGGGCGTTGGGGCTGCCGGAGCCTCGCCCGACGTGCTCGGCCGACTGCCGCCGCGCAGGAGCAGGAACCCGCCGCCCGCGGCGCTGAGGAGAAGGATCGCCGCGAGCGCGATTTTCGTGCCGCGGCCCGTGTCGGCGCCGGGCGGCGGGACGGACGCGGGCGCGGCGAGCGGCGGCGCGCCGAAGTCCTTCGAGACGACCGTTCGGAGCTGAGACTCGGCGCGGGCCTCCGCCTGCGGGACGGTGGCGGCGGCGCTCGGCACGCCCAGCGCCTCGCCGAGCGCGCGCACGAACGCGCCGCAGGACTCGTATCGGTCGTCGGCCTTCTTCGAGAGCGCCTTCGCGAGAACGGCGTCGGCGGCGGGGGGGCTGCCCGGGAGGACCGTCGAGAGCGGCGGAGGCGGCGCCGTGACCTGCTGGTGGAGGACCGCGAGCGGCGAATCGGCGAGGAACGGCACGCGGCCTGAAAGGAGCTCGAACGCGACGACGGCGAGCGCGTACTCGTCCGCGCGCCCGTCGAGCGCGCCGCCCGTCGCCTGTTCGGGCGCCATGTAGAGCGGCGTCCCCATGACGGTGCCCGTCGCGGTGAGGCCGGACGTCGCGTCCGCGCTCCGCGCGAGGCCGAAGTCCGCGAGGAGCGGACGGCCCTGGGAATCCATGAGGACGTTTGCGGGCTTGATGTCGCGGTGGAGGATTCCCCGGGCGTGCGCGTGGTCGAGCGCGCTGGCGATCGCCGAAAGCCACGTCACGGCGAGGGACGGCGGGACCGGCCCGGCGATGCGGCCCTTGAGCGACCCTCCCGCGACGAGCGGCATCACGAGGTACGAGACGTCCTCGCCGCCCACCGTCGCCGAGCCGTAGTCGTAGACGGGAAGGACGTTCGGGTGCTCGAGCCCCGCGACGAGGCGCGCCTCGCGCAGGAAGCGCTCGCGGAACGTCGGGTCCTGCGCGACGGGCCCGAGGATCACCTTGACGGCGACCGTGCGCTTGAGGGTTTCGTCCTCGGCCTTCCAGACCTCGGACATCCCGCCCGTGCCCGCGCGCTCGAGCATCCGGTAGCGTCCGAGGACCGTCCCGTTCGTGATCGGCATGCCGGGAGGATATCGCCGGGCGCGGTCAGCCCGCGGCGGCGGCGTCGGCCTCCGTCGCGTGGTACAGCACAACGGAGCCCGGGCCCGCCTTCACCGCCTCGTCGAGCGCGTCCTCGGCGCGCGCGAGGAGCGTCGCCGTGTCGAACGCGTCGTCCGGGTAGACCGAGATGCCGGCGGAGAGCGCGAGCGCGACGCCGGCCTGCGCGAGGCGCTCGTCGAGGCCGTTCTCGAAGTTCTTCTGGATCGAGCGCATCGCGCGGTGCGACTGCACCTTGCCGGCCTCGAAGATCAGAATGTAGAAGCGGTCGTCCCGGTCGCGGGCGACGAAGTTCACGGCGCGCGTGGAGCGGACGAGCTTGGCCGCGAGCTTCGGGAGGAGCGAGTCGCCGTACTCGGCGCCGAGGCGCACGACGGACTCCTTCAGCCCGTCCATGCGGATGTGGGCGACCGCGACCGACTGTCCGTTGCGCTCGGCGCGGCGGACCTCAGACTCGAGCCGCTTGCCGAGCGAGGCGCGGTTGTAGAGGCCCGACTGGCTGTCGCGCTCGGTCTGCTGCTCGATGAGGCGCATGAGGCGCGCGTTGTGGAGGGCGACGGCCGCCGAGTCCGCGAGGAGCTCGAGGCGCTCCTTGAGGTCGACGGGCCAGTCGTCCACGCCGCGGCGCGCGGCGACGGAGAGGACGCCGATGAGCTCGTCGTGGTACGTGAGCGGCACGGCGGCGGCGCGGATCAGCGGCGCGGCCCCGCCGCCGGCGTTTCCCGGGAAGAACGACGCGCCCTCCGCCGGTCCCGCGACCGCGAGCGTCTTGTCGAGAAACGTGCGCACGACCGGGTGCAAGGTCTGGTCGAACGGGACGGCTCGCGCGAGCTCGTCGCCGACGTCCGCGCCCCAGCGCGCGCCGATCTTCACGGACTTGGACGCGGGGTCCGCGTCCCAGAACTGCGCGGCATCCGCCTTGAGGAGGCTCACGGCCTGCTCGCAGAGCGTCTGCTTGATCCGGTCGATGTCGAACGTCGTCGAGAGCGAGCGCCCGACCTCGCGGAGCCGGTCGAGGAACCGGTAGGACTCGCGTTCCTGCTGGAGGAGGCGCGCGGAGGCGATCGCGAGCGAGACCTCGACGCCGAGCGCCTCGAACGACGGGAGAAGGTCGAGCGAGATGCCCTGCGGGACCGTCCGCGAGACCGCGCACAGGACGCCGACCGGAGCGCCTCGGTACGCGAGCGGAACCGCGAGGAGGGCGAGCGGCTTCGGCAGCGCCGCGACGGCGGGCCCGGACGGCAGGAGCGCGTGGCCGTGCTTGTCGTCGGACGCATTGCCGTAGAACGCGTGCGAGCCCTCGGTCGAGAGGTGCGTGAGGAGCGCCTCGGGGATCTGGAGCTCCGCCGGCCCTCCCGCCTTCGCGTACGCCGCCTCGGCCCCGGGCAGCTCGCCCGAGGGAAGGAGCCGGATCGCGCAGAGGTCGAGGTCGAACTGCGGTCCGAGCTCGGCGACCGTGCGGCCGACGATCGCCTGGACGTCCGTGAGCCCCGTGAGCGCCGCGTGGAGGCGGCCGACGAACGAAACCCGGTCGTTGTTCCGGCGCTCGCCGTCGAGGAGCCGCGCCTTCTCGAGCGCGCCCGCCGCGAGCTTCGCGAGCTCCTGCGCGAGGCGCAGCTCCTGCGGCGTGAGCGCGAACCCGCCGCGCCGCGACATCGTGAGGAAGCCGAAAACGTGCGCGCCCGCGTGGAGGGGGAGCGCCATCCGGCGGCGCCGCACGGGCTTCGTCCCGGGCTCGTCCTCGAACGCCGGACCGTGCGCGGCGAGGCAGCGGGCGAGAAGGTCGTCGGAAGCGATCGCCGCCCGCCCGGAGAGCGGCCGCTCCCCGCTCGCCGGGGCCCCGTGGACGAGGATCTCGGCGATCTCCTTCGTCTCCGGCTGGAAGCGGTACGCGCTGACGCGGTCGAACTCGAGCTCGCGCGAGAGCGAGGCGACCGTGAGACGGATGACCTCGTCGGGATTCAGCGAGAGGAACGCCCCTGAGGCGAGCTCGAAGAGGGCGACGGCCTCCTCCCGGCGTTTCATGAGCGTCCCGAGCGTGCGATCGCGCTCGAGGACGTGGCCGATCGTTCGCGCGAACTCGCGCGCCGCCTCTTCGGCCTCGGCGTCCGTCCCGCGCACCGTCTCGAGGACGACGCCGAAGACGGCCTGCGTCTGGTCCTTGACCTTCACGGGGGCGCCGAAGAAGGAGAGGCCGCCCTCGGCGGCCTTTCCGGCCCGGCCCTGCGCAAGAACCTCGGCGAGGTGCTGGTTGAGGCGCGTCTCGGCCGCGGCGGCGACGCTGGAACGGCCCGAGCGCGTCATCGGCGGGATGCCCGCGCCGGGAAGGAGCGCGACCACCGGGGCGTCGAAGAAGTGCAGCGCCGCGTTCAGGATGCCGCCGAGGGCCTCGTCCAGGAGCAGGCCTTCCTTGAGCGCTCCTTCGAACGCCTTCAGGAGTGGGAGGCCGGGAAAGCGTGCGGACGGCATGGCGCGAACATTCATAATACCGCCTCCCCGGAGGTGCCCATGCAGCCCGCAAGGTCGAAACCCGGCGTCCCGGCGGCGGCCGGCACTGCGACGGAGTCCGCGTCCACGGGCTCGCTGGCCGAGTCGCTCGCGGAGATCGTCCCGGCGCTCGAGCGGTTCTCCCGGTTCGAGGGACCGGACGGGGCGACGCGGCGGACGGCGTGGCGCGCGGCGTTGGACGGGCCGCTCCCCGAGGAGGGAGTCGGCCGGGCCGCCGTTCTCTCGTTGCTCGGCGACGTCGTGATCCCGAACGGCCTGAGGATCGGGGCGCCGGGCTTCACGGGCTGGGTCACGACCTCGCCGACGACCGTGCCCGCCGTCGCGCAGCTCGCGGGCTCGATCACGGCCGCGCAGCGCTGGTGGGCGACGCCCGGCAACTTCCTCGAGGTCCTCGCCCTGCGCTGGGTCGGCCGCCTCGTCGGGCTGCCGGACTCGTTCGAGGGCTCGTTCACGAGCGGCGGCGCCACCGCGAACCTCCTCGGTCTCGCGGCGGCGCGCCAGCACGCGGGCGAGCGCCTCGGCGTCGACGCCGGCCTCGAGGGGCTCGCGGCGCTCCCGTCGCCGAAGGTCTACGCGTCCACCGAGGTCCACCACGTCGTCCACCGCGCCTGCGGCGTCCTCGGCCTCGGCCGCAAGGCGCTGCGCCTCGTGCCCGTGGACGCCTCGCGCCGGCCGGACCTCTCCGCGCTCGAGCGGATGCTGGCCGAGGACGTCCGCGCCGGGGCGACGCCCGTCGCCGTCGTCGCGTCCGCGGGCGACGTCAACGCCGGAGCCGTCGACCCGATCGATCTCATGCGGGAGGTCGCGCACGCGCACGGCGTCTGGCTGCACGTGGACGGCGCCTACGGCGGCTTCGGCGTCCTCGACCCGCGCGTCGCCCCGCTCTACGGCGACCTCTCGAAGATCGACTCGTTCGCGGTCGACCCGCACAAGTGGATGGCGGCGCCCGTCGGCTGCGGCGCGGCCTTCGTGCGCGACGGCGGCTTCCTCGCGCGCGCGCTCGCGCTCGAGCCGGCGGCCTACGTCGAGATGGCGCCGACGGACACCGGCGACACGGCCTCGCCGTTCGACCAGATGGGCGAAGGGAACCCGAACTTCTCGCTCGACCACTCGGCGCCGCCACGCGGCCTCGCCGTCTGGGCGCTCCTCAAGGAGATCGGCGCGCGTGGCATGCGCGAGCGCGTCGTGAGACACCACGACTGCGCGCGGCGCGTGGCGGAACGGGTCCGCGCGCACCCGGCGCTCGAGCTCCTCGCCGAGCCCGTCCTCTCGATCTGCTGCTTCCGCGTCAAGCCGCCCGGCTCGCAGGACGGAGAGGCGCTCGACGCCCTGAACGAGAGGATCCTCCTCAAGGTGCGCGCAGCGCGGCCGGTCGATCCCGTCACACACGCGCGTGAACGGCCGCTTCGCGCTCCGACCCTGCTTCATCAACCCGCGCCAGGGCCTGCCGGAGGCGGACCTCGTCGTGGACGAGGTGCTCGCGGCGGCGCGGGAGCTGGGCGTTCTCTAGGCGGGCGCCTTTTCGATCCGCCCCGTCGCCCACAGAATCTGGGCGACCATGAGCAGCATCCCGACATCGCGGCTGACGTCCCAACGCATGTCGGCGAGGCGCTCGGCGACGGACCTGCCGGCGGCCGTCACGTCGAAGCAGCCGCAGTCGATCGCGTTGCCGCGCGCGAGATTGATCGAGATCGCGGCGACGAAGACGCCGAGCATCGCGCCGACGAGCGCCGCCGAGGTCCGCGTCCAGATCCCGAGGATGAGCGCGATGCCGGCCATCAGCTCGACCCACGGCATCACGAGCCCCATGAGGTTCACGAGCACGCCCGGGACGAGCCGGTAGTTGTAGATCATGTGCGCGAAGGCCGGCGGATCGAGCACCTTCGGCAGCGCTGCGACGACGAAGAAGACGCCGAGCGCGATCTGCACGCGGACGGTGAGCCAGGGCGAGGCGAGCCGCTCGGAGAGTCTCACCGCGCCGCGAGCTCCGGCCCCGCCGCGCTCTTCCCGCCGCGCTTCGCCCAGTCGGGCCAGCCGTCCCTGTAGACGAGCAGGTTGTTGAAGCCTCCCCCGTAGAGGCGCTGGGCGAGCATGTGCGAGTCCTCGCAGTCGCCGCCCGAGCAATAGACGACGACGGGAAGCGCGCTGTCGCGCCCCTCGTTCACGAGCGCGGTGATCTTCGCGTCCGCGTCGCCCTCCCACGGCGAGATGTTCCGGGCGCCCGCGACGTGCCCCTCCTCGTAGTCCTTCGTCCGCCGCGCGTCCACGACGAGGACACCGTGCGCGACGAGCCACGCCGCGTCGTCGCCGGAAATCTCGACGAACGGCTTGTCCGGGTGCGGGGGGAAACGGGAGAGGAGAGATTCCTTCTGCTCCCCGGCAGGGGTCGGCACAGGGGCCGCGCCTGTGGACGTCGTACGGGGGCCAGGGCGTTCTTCTTCGAGTGGTAATTTGCCCGGAGCGGATGCGGCCAACGTGGCCTTCCGGGCGACGGCGGTCGCGGGGGTCGCCGCCGCGGGCGCTCCGCCCCCATTCACCTTCGAAGAAACTTCCGACGCGGCCGTCGCTCCAGAGTCCGCCGGCGACGACGCCGGCGACTCCGAATGAGTGGGAGCAGAAGGAGAATTGACCTTCAGCGCGTCCGGGTACGTTCCGACCAGTGGGAGCTTGCGCTCGCTGCGGGCGAGCGCGTTCGCGACGAGGGCGCAGAGGACGGCGGCGGCGACGAGCGTGAGCGCTTCGCCGAAGTGGCGCTTGAGGTTCACGTGGAACATTCTATGCAAGCCTTCCGCCGCCGCGCCTTCGCGGCGCGCATAGAATGACCGATGGCCCGCCAGGCGGACCCCGGAAGGAACGTATGGCTGAAAAGAACACGCTCACGATCACCGACAACCGAACCGGGAAGAGCTACGACGTGCCCGTCGAGAACGACACGATCCGCGCCCTCGACCTCCGCAAGATCAAGGTGAAGGACGACGACTTCGGCCTCATGACGTACGACCCGGCCTTCACGAACACGGCCTCCTGCAAGTCGGCGATCACGTACATCGACGGCGACAAGGGCATCCTCGAGTACCGGGGTTACCCGATCGAGCAGCTCGCGGAGAAGTCCACCTTCCTCGAGGTCGCCTGGCTCCTCCTCAAGGGCGAGCTCCCGACGGCCGCCGAGCTCAAGGAATTCACGCACCACGTCTCGGTCCACACGTATCTCCACGAGAACATCAAGAAGCTCATGGAGGGCTTCCGGCACGACGCGCATCCGATGGGGATGCTCCTCTCGACGGTCGGCGCCCTCTCGACGTTCTACCCGGAGTCCAAGAAGATCTTCGACAAGAAGGCGCGCGAGCACGACATCACGCGGCTCATCGCGAAGATGCCCACGATCGCGGCGTTCGCGTACCGGCACTCGATCGGCTTCCCGTACGTCTACCCGGACAACAACCTCTCGTACACGGGCAACTTCCTCTCGATGATGAAGAAGATGGCCGAGCCCACGTACAAGGTGGACCCGGTCCTCGAGCACGCGCTCGACGTTCTCTTCATCCTCCACGCGGACCACGAGCAGAACTGCTCGACGAACGCGATGCGCTCGGTCGGCTCTGCCCAGACGGACCCGTACTCGAGCGTCGCGGCGGCCACGGCGGCCCTCTACGGCCCGCTCCACGGCGGCGCGAACGAGGCCGTCCTCCGGATGCTCCACGAGATCGGGGACATCAAGAACGTCCCGGCCTTCGTGAAGGAAGTCAAGGAAGGCCACGGCGAGAAGCGCCTCATGGGCTTCGGGCACCGCGTCTACAAGAACTACGACCCGCGGGCGCAGGTCATCAAGAAGCTCGCCGAGCAGGTCTTCGAGGTCACGGGCAAGAACCCGCTCCTCGGGATCGCGCTCGAGATGGAGCGCATCGCGCTCCAGGACGACTACTTCGTCAAGCGGAAGCTCTACCCGAACGTCGACTTCTACTCCGGCCTCATCTACGAGGCCATGGGCTTCCACACGGACTTCTTCACGGTCCTGTTCGCGATCCCGCGCACGGCGGGCTGGCTCGCGCAGTGGCTCGAGCTGGTGGACGACCCGGAACAGAAGATCGCGCGCCCGCGCCAGATCTTCACGGGATCGGCCCGGCGCGACTACAAGCCGATCGACAAGCGCTGATTCGGCGGGCGGGCGGCGGCGAAGAGATCGCCGCCGCTCACGCCCCGCTCGCGCAGCCGGAGCAGAGGCCGCGGAGCGTGACGTCGACGCTCTCGACCGTGTGCCCGGTCGGGAGGCGCTTTTTCGGGAACGGCGGCAGCGCGTCGAACGGGACGTCGTGGACCGCGCCGCAGGCCGTGCACAAGAAGTGGTGGTGCGGGCCGAGGTTCGCGTCGTAGCGCGCGACCGCGTCGTCGAAGACGAGCTCCTCGATGAGGCCGCTGTCCTTGAGGGAGTTCAGGACGTTGTAGACGGACGCGCGCGACGTCGTGGGCGCGACGCGGTTCACGGCCGCGCCGATCTCCTCGGCCGTCGGGTGCGTGGGCGTCCCGCAGAGGTACTCGAGCACCGCCACGCGCTGCTGCGTCACGCGCAGGCCCTTCTCTTTCAGGCGGTCCGCCAGGGCAACCCGGTCCATCACAACCTTAGATTAAGTCTAAAGATCAATTAATTCAAGAGAGAGTAGAGAGAGGGAGAAAGAGGGAAAGAGGAAGAGTTCGGATTTCTTAGAAGGCGCGGGCAAGGGAAGTGCATGGCGCACGCAACTCACCGCGGGGCTCCGCCGCCCTTATTACCTTCTAAGAAAATCTTCCGACTGCCTCTCCCGAAGCCAGAGGCTGGAGGCGCAGAGAGGGCTAGTTGATCGTCGCGCCCTGCGCGGTCGTGATGAACGGGCGCGCGAGACGGGACCAGCGCGGCCCCTTGAAGAACTCCTGGTTCCAACTCCACATCACGCCGACAGCACGGCCGAGGAGGTCCGTGATCGGACGCGTCCCGAAAAACCGCGCGTCACGGCTTTCGTCGCGGTTGTCGCCCATCAGGAACACCTCGTGCTCGGGCACGGTGATGGGCCCGAACGTCCGGAACGCCGGGCGGTCCGGGAGAACGCGGACGGGGTGCGGGTGCGCGCCGAGCAGTTCGGTGCCGAGGAGGACGGTCTCGCCGTCGTCGGCCTTCTGCTCGGGCAGGAACTCGGTCGGCTGAGCCTTGCCGTTGATGTAGAGCGTCTCGTTGCGGAGCTCGACGACGTCGCCGGGAAGGCCGACGAGACGCTTGACGAAAGGCACGCTCCCGCCGTCCGGGTTGCGGATGACGACGACGTCCCCGCGGTGCGGGGCTCCGGTCCGAAACAGCCGGATCCGCGAGAACGGGACGCGCATCTGGTAGGCCGACTTCCAGACGAAAACCCGGTCCCCTTCGAGGATCGTGGGCTTCATGGACCCTGTCGGAACGACGTACCAGTCGGCCAGAACGGACCGTCCTGTCAGGATGACGGCGGCCATCAGGGCGAGCTGGCGGATGTCTTTGAGGAGGGATGCTCTCTTTTCCGGAGTGAATGCCATGGCGAAGGCGGATTCTCGCACAGGCCGTGCCACGCCCGGAGGCGCGCCGGGGCTTCGCGCTATTCTCGGCGGGATGCCGCGCTACACGAAACGCCACGCCGCTTCGGGGGTGAAGGCGTCGCTTCCCGCCCTCGAGACGTGGCCGTCGCAGTACGAGGGGGACTACGAGGTCGTGATCACGATTCCGGAGTTCACGTCCATCTGTCCGAAGACGGGCCTGCCGGACTTCGCGACGCTGACGATCACGTACGTACCGGACCGCCTTTGCGTCGAGCTGAAGTCGCTGAAGGAGTACGTGAACGCGTACCGCTCCCTCGGGATCTTCAACGAGAACGTCGTGAACCGCGTCCTCGAGGACCTCACCCGCGCACTGGACCCGCGGCGGATCGCCGTCAGGGGCGTCTTCACGCCCCGTGGCGGCATCCAGACGACCGTCGAGGCCCGTGCGCCGCGCGGCCCGGGCGGAGAGGCGGTCACTTCTTCGGGGGCGCCGCGGGCACGGTCGACCCGTCGGGCAGCATCCTCCGGTAGACACTCAGCGCGTTGATCGCGCTCAGCTCGCGCGGGCAGTAGTCCCCGAGCTTCTCGATCGACAGCTCGCCGGTGACGCGTGCCTCGGGCGCGTTCTTCTTCTTCTCGTCGATCAGGAACTGGAGCATGTTCGTGAGGTAGAGGCGCGTCCGCGCGAGCTCGGGCGCCGCGTTCGGGGTCGGGTTCCCGCGCGTCGCGACGAGGCCGACGGGCTTGAGGGCATCGAGGCGGTCCAGCGCGAGGAGCCAGCCCTTGATGTCCGAGGCGGGGTCCGAGAGCATCGGGCAGCGGTCCGGCGTCACGAGGTCGCCGACGAAGACCGTGCGCGTGACGGCGTCGAAGACGAAGAGATCCGAGGCCGTGTGCGCGGGCGCCGGGGCGGCGCCGATCTCGAGCCGGAGCTTGCCGGCGCCGAGGAGGACCTTCTCGGAGACGCCGACCACGCTCGGCGCGGTGCCCTTCACGCGAGCGGCGAAGTCGGCGAGGAGGCCGGCCCCGCGCGCGTTCACGAAGACCGTCGCGTCGGACGGGAAGAACGCCGCGAGCCCGTCGTTCGAGTCCGCGTGCAGGTGCGTCAGCGCGATCCACTTCACGGGCTTGTTCTTCGTCGTCCGGGCGATCTCGGCCTTGAGGCTCTTCGCGGCGGCGGCGGTCGAGCCGGTGTCGATCAGGAACACGCCGTCGCCTGAGTCGAGCCACGAGCAGATCGTGCCGCCGAAGACGCCGTACCAGAGTCCGGCGTCCTTGAACGGCTGGACGACCGTGGGCTCCCCGGCGGCGGGCTTCGCAGGGGAAGCGGGCGCCGGCGGCGCGGCGAAAACGGCCGGAGTGGCGGCGGCGAGGGCCGCGGCGAGGAGGCGGGACGCGATTCGGTTCATGCGATCTCCTGTCGGGCGTCGGTCATTTGGGCGGCGGCCGCGAGAGACGCGGCGAGCGAGCCGTCCCGGAAGAGAGTGAGCCAGGCCTCGCGCTCGCGGGGAAGCGCGCGGTCGAGCGCGGCGAGGCGCTCGGCGGCGAAGACGCGCTTCGTGGCCGCGAGGGCGGGGAGCGTGCGGACGCTGAAGCGGGCGGCGTACGCGAGGGCGGCCGGGAGCGCCGAACCGTCCTCGGCGACGACGTCCACGAGGGCGAGCTCGAAGGCGCGCGCGGCGGACGCCGTCTCGGCCGGGAGGAAGAGCCCCGCGGCGGCGCGGGGCGCGACGAGCGGGAGGAGCGCAGACAGGCCCGCCTCGGGGGCGGCGAGCCCGCTCGCGGGGCCGAGCTCCGCTTCGAAAGGTGCCGCGCCGGCGGCGACGCGCAGGTCGCAGGCGAGCGCGAGCGCGAGCGCCGGGCCGTGGACGGCGCCGTCCAGGGCGGCGATCACGGGCCGCGGCGCGGCGGCGACGGCCCGCACGGCGCCGCCGACGGCGTCGAGGAGCGCGAGGAAGCCCTCCTCGTCGCACGCCGCCGTGAGCGCGGCGAGAAGCTCGGGGTCGAGCCCGCACGAGAACGAGCCGCCTGCACCCGCCAGGACGATCGCGGGAGCGGTCGGGTCGTCGCCCAGCGCCTCGAACGTGCCGGCGAGAAGGGCGGCCATCTCGCCCGCGAACGCGTTCCGCGCAACGGGCCGCGCGAGCTTCACGACGGCGTTTGCGCCCTCGAGCGAGACCTCGACGGTCGGCGGCGTCGCGCGCCCGCGGGCCTTCGCGAAGGCGCGGCAGGCGTCGAGGAACGGCCGGAAGAGTGCCTTCTGGCGCGGGTCGGCGACGAGGTCCTCCGGGTGCCACTGGACGGCCGCGAGCCAGGGGCTCCCGCGGCGCTCGACCGCCTCGACGACGTCGTCGGGGGAGGCCGCGACGGCCGCGAGCGGAGCGGCGAGGTCCTTGACGGCCTGGTGGTGGCGGGAGTTGACGTCCAGGGACTGCGCGACCGCGGCCGCGAACGGCGACACGGGACCCGCGTGCGGCCGCAGGGCGTGCGCGCGGAAGTCGCGGCCGTGCCCGGCGGCGTCGGCGTCGTGGGCGAGGCCGCGGTCGCGCTGCGAGGCGAGGTCCTGCCAGAGCGTGCCGCCGAGCGCGACGTTCGCGACCTGGAGGCCGCGGCAGATCCCGAAGACGGGCGCGCCCTGCGCCTCGGCGGCCGCGAACGCGGCGAAGTCATGCGCGTCGCGCTCGGCGCGCACCTCGAGCGTCGGGGTCACGGAGGTCTCGCCGTAGCGCGCCGGATCGACGTCCGGGCCGCCCGCGAGGAGGAGCCCGTCGAACGCGCGCGGCAGGGGAGCGCCGGAAAGCACGACGACCACTTCCTCGGGCAAGGCTCCCGCCGCGAGGAGGGCACCCCGGTACGCCTCGTTGGGCTGCTGGGCGTCGGACGCGACGACGATCTTCATGGGCGGATGGGGCGGAGGCGCCCCCGGACGTGCGCCGCGGTCAAGGCGCGGCGGTGGATTATAAGGAGGAGGTGAAACCGGACCGCCGTGTCGCCGTGACGGGCCTGGGCGCCGTGACCGCGTTCGGGACGGGCGTCGCGGCCCTCCGGGCGGGCGCGTGGAGCGGCGCGAGCGCGATTGCGCCCGTGACGCTCTTCGACGTCTCCCGTTTCGTCGCGAAGACGGCGGCCGAGGTCCGGGACGTCCCGGCCGACTCCGCCGGCGAAACGGACGACCGCACGGCGCGCCTCGCACTCACCGCCGCCGCGGAGGCGGCCGCGGGCCTCGCGGGGACGGCGTTCGCCGGACCGGACGCCGGGATCTCCGTCGGCACCACGCTCGCGGGCAACGGGACGTGGGGCCGCGGCCTCGCGACTGGTGCGCCGGAGCTGTCGCGCTCGGCGCCGGGCGCCCTCGCGGCGCTCCTCGCCCGGCGCCACGGCGCGGGAGGTCCGGTGGCGACGGTCTCGACGGCCTGCGCCTCGGGATCGGCCGCGATCGGGCTCGGGGCCTCGTGGATCCGCGAGGGCCGCGCGGCGCGCGTCCTCGCGGGCGGCGCCGACTCGCTCTCGGCGTTCGTGTTTTCCGGCTTCGACGCGCTGCGCGCTCTGAGCTCTTCGGCCGCGCGCCCGTTCGACGCCGGGCGCGACGGCCTCACCCTCGGCGAGGGCGCGGCGTTCCTCCTCCTCGAGGACGAGGACGAGGCGCGGCGCCGCGGCGCCCGGGTCCTGGCCCGCGTCACGGGCTACGGCTCGGCGGCAGACGCGTTCCACATGACGCGCCCGCGGCCCGACGGCGGCGGCCTCGTGCGCGCGGCCGGGGCGGCGCTCCGCGACGCGGGGCGCGCGGCCGCCGACGTGGGCTTCGTGAGCGCCCACGGCACGGGGACGGTCTTCAACGACGCGATGGAGGAGGCCGCTCTGGCGCACGTGCTGGGCCCCGGAGCAGGATCGGTGCCGGTGCACGGCCTCAAGGGGGCGGTGGGCCACACGCTCGGCGCCGCGGGCGCCCTCGAAGCGGTCCTGTGCGTCCTCGTCCTCGGCGCGGCGGACGTCCCGCCGACGTCGGGCCACCGCCGCTCCCGGGAGGATTCACCCCTCTTCGTCGTCTCGGGCGCGCCGCACCGGCCGGAGCGGCGCGTCCTCGTCGCGCTTTCGACCTCCGCCGCATTCTCGGGAACGGACGCGGCCCTCGTCCTGGAGCGCGCGTGAGGAGTGTCGTCCTGACCGGGGCCGCGGCCGTCGAGAACGGCGGCGGCGCTGCGCGGGACGCGCTCGTCGACGCGAACCGTCTCCGCCGCATGGACCGTTTCGGGCGCTCGGGCGTCCTCGCAGGCGCGCGGGCCCTCGCGGCCGCGGGCGTCGCGGCGGCGTCACCGGGCGCGTCGCCTGACGCGCGCTTCGGCGTCGTCGTCGGCACGGCGTTCGGCTGCCGCGACGCGATGACACGGCACGAGCACCTTCTCGGCTCGGCCGCGCGCGTCGAGGACCTGGCGCCGTCCGTCTTCGCGGCCACGGTCCACAACACCGTGGGCGGCGAGCTGGCGATTCTCTTCGCGCTCGGCGGCCCCGCCGAGACGCTCGTCTCCGGGCGGACGACCGGTCTCGAGGCGCTCGCCCTCGCCGCTTCGCGCGTCGCGAAGGGCGACGCGGACCGCATCCTCGTCGTCGCGGCCGAGGGGATCGACGACGAGATGCGCCGCGCGTTCGAGCGCGAGAACCCGGGCGTGCCGCTCGTCGAGTCGGCGGCGGCGGTGCTCGTCGAGGGGACCGAAGAGGAAGAAATTTCTTTGAGTAAGAGGGGAAGACCCGTCTTCGTGGAGGCGGCTCTCACGTACGAGGCGCGGTCGCGCACCGGAACGTCCGAAGAGGCCCGCTTCTTAGAGGGTGTTGGTCTGGCTGGGGCGCGGGGAGGCGGCGGTGCGGTGATCGAGCACTCCGGCGCGCCCGGGATCGAACGTCTCGGCGCGTCGGGCCTCTGGGAGATCGCGTCCGACCTCGCTGCCGCCGCCACACGCGGCGCGATGGCGGTGGAGGCACCCCCCGCCCATTCACCTTCTAAGAAAATCCACCGGTACGTAACGCGAGATGTTCACGGTGCGTGCGCCGCCGTCACCCTCGCGTTCTTCTCTTCTTAAGCAAAAGAATCTCTTTATTTCTTCTCCCGCTCCGCGATGAGCTCGTCGGGAGTCGGGATCGTGGGGATGCCGTTCTTCGGCAACGCGCCGCCGCGCGCCGCGGCGTCGCGCCACCGGAGAACGGCCGCATGCACCGGCGCGGGGCCGGGGTCATACGCGAGCGCCTCGTCGAGAAGCTGCCGAGCCCGCTCGCGGTTCCCGCGGCGCAACTCCAGCTCGCCGAGCTTCGCCGTCGCTTCGGCGAAGTCGGGCGAGAGGGCGTGGGAGCGTCCGGCCGCCAGGGCCGCGGCGTCGAGCCAGCCCGGGGCCGCCTTCCGCTCGAGCGTCCGTACCTCGGCAAGCGCCGCCCGCGCCTCGCGGTAGCGCCCGTACCCTCCGGAGAGAAGCCACGGGTCGGCGGGCAGCGGCTCGGCGGACGGGGCGGGCGCGCCGTCCGCCGACGCGAGGACATCCTCGAGGTCGACGGGGACGTACGCCCCGAGCGTGTGCGGGGCGACCGCGACCCACGCGCGGCGATGCCCGAGGTCGAGGACGACGGAGTGCGCGGCGATGGACGCGTCGATCGCGTTCCGGTTCCCGGGCCCGAGGTCCGCGCCGTCGGCGCCGCGCCGGTCGCGCAGGATCGCGACGGCGCCCGCGACGTCGAGGCCCGCGCCGTCGCGGGCGAGAAGGACGTCCAGCCGTGCGCGCCGCTTCCTCGAGGTCGACTCCGGCGGAAGGGCGCGGGCGTGCGCCTTGACGGTGGCGTCTTCGGCCTCGTTCGTCGCCCCGAGCCAGCGGCCGGACGCCTCGCGCACGGCGAACGCGGACGGGCTCTTCTCGACGACCGCGATCCGCCGCGTCTTCGCGTCCCCGACGAGGATGAGGTCCGACACGAAGACCTTGCCGCGGCGCAGCCGCTCGACCGCGCCCTCGAACGTCGACTCGTTGCGCAGGACGTCCGCGAGGAGGAGCGTGACGGGCTCGCCCGACCCGGCGGTCTCGCCGCCCGCGATCGCCTGCAGCGCGACGCCGATCCCTACCCGGTTGAAGCCGGAGACGACGCCGAGCATTCCCGGAAATCCCACGGAGAGGTACGGGATCTTCCCGTCCGGGACGACGACGGAGACGAGCTTCTGCCGGTCGAAGATGTCGCCGCCTTCGAAGTCGAAATTCCGCGCGAGGAGGACGCCCTCCGGCCCCCTCGCGAGGAAACCCGTGCACGCGGCCGCGAGGCCGGGCGCGTCGACGAAGCGCTGCGAGACGTCGTGGAGCGCGTGGAGGTCCAGCATCCTCCGCCAGGCGTTCCAGCCCGAGGCGGGCGGCACGGGCTCGTAGCCGTCCGCGAGGCCGGCGATCGAGACGAGGAGATCCTGCGGGATCTCGTCCGGCAGCGAGCGCAGCCGGTACGCCGACAACTGGCGGATGAGGGAGCGCCGGAAGCCGCCGGGGATCAGCGCCTC
Source organism: uncultured Acidobacteriota bacterium (assembly GCA_963798215.1). Classification (GTDB taxonomy): domain Bacteria; phylum Acidobacteriota; class Thermoanaerobaculia; order UBA5066; family UBA5066; genus Fen-183. Next base: position 3,537,642 of record CAWCSP010000004.1, on the reverse strand, counting down.
GAAGAGGGTGTCGAGGTGCGTCTCCTGCGTGCGGATCCACGGCCGCGTCAGGCGGCCGAAAGCGAAGCCGAGGTCGTACGGCGGCCCCGCGAAGCGGCCGACGAGAAGTCCATCCGGAGAGCCGGGCGGCACGACGGGCGCGACCCACGAGACCCCGAGATGGCGGACGTCGCCTTCCATCATCACGGCCGGGTCCGGCCCGGCGGCGGCCGGCGCCGTCGCGGGGCGGGCGGGAGCACACGCGCCGAGGAGCAGCGCGGCGCAGGTCGCCGTGAGCGCCGCGCCCGCGGCCGGTCTCAATCCGCGCTCTCCCAGAAGCGTGCGAAGCGGTACCACTGCGTCGGGTAGGCGCGGATGGTCGCTTCCATCCGCGCGACGAACTTCGCGAGCCCGGCGACGACGGCCTCGTCCGCGGCGGCGCCGCGCGCATGCGGGACGCGGATCGCCTCTTCGACAATCGTCCGGTAGCGCCCGTCCTCTTCCTGCAGGACGAAGACGGGGAAGACCGGAGCGCCGGACGCCTGCGCGATCCGGAACGGACCGATCGGGAACGAGGCCGTCTTGCCGAAGAACGGCATCGTCCGCCCGGTACCCGAGACGTCGCGGTCGCCCTGGATCGCGACGCACATGTTCTTCTCGAGCGCTCGCAGGACGGGGAGGAAGCCGAACGGCGAGCGGTCGACGGGAATGCCCGTGACTCCGAGCATCTTCCGGGCGTCGTCGCGGTGCTTCTCGATGACGGGCGACGGGTCCGGGACGTAGACGGCGGCAACCTTCAGGCCGAGCTGCGCGAGGAAGAGGCCGCCGAGCTCGAAGTTGCCGACGTGCGCGGTCAGGAGGATTGCGCCCTTGCCCTCGCGCTGGGCCTCGACGAGGCGCTCGTCGCCGACGCGGGCCGCGAGGAGCTTCGCGGGGTCGACGTCGCTGCGGCCGGAGTAGCGGAGCAGGTCGATCCAGAGCCGCGAGTGCCGCGAGACCATCTCGCGCCCCGCGCGTTCGACCTCGCGGGCGTTCCTCGGGAGGCCGAGGACGGCGGCAGTGTTGTCGAGGATCGCTTCCCGCACGCTGTCGCGCTCCCAGATCGCGCGCTCGGCCGTCGCCTCGGCAAGGCGCGCGACGCCCACGGGCGGCAGCGTCCGCGCCATCCAGCGGAAGAACGGGAACCAGAGCCCGAACGTCGCGTTGACGAAGTCGGAGACGATCGTCGTCTGCGGGGCGGCGGCGTCCGGCACGCCGCGAGGATGCCACGGAGCCTCGTTCGCGGCACCGCCGATACGCCGTCTCGACCCGGCCGTTCGGCTAGGATGGAGGTCCCACCTCACAGGAGGACCTCGATGCTCGAGACCATCCGCAAGCAGCTCGGCGAACGCGCCTCCCTCCTCGACTACAAGGCCCAGGGCGTTCCCGCCTCCATGCTCCACCTCCCCGGACCCGATTTCGTCGACCGCGTTCTCGTCCCGTCCGACCGGCCGACGGGCGTCCTCCGCAGCCTGTCCCAGCTCTTCGGGCACGGCCGGCTCTCGGGCACCGGCTATCTCTCGATCCTCCCCGTCGACCAGGGGATCGAGCACTCGGGCGCGGCGTCCTTCGCGCCCGCGCCGGAGTACTTCGACCCCGAGAACATCGTGAAGCTCGCGTCCGAAGGCGGCTGCAACGCCGTTGCCTCGACGCTCGGCGTTCTCGGCTCGGTGGCGCGCACGTGGGCGCACCGGATCCCGTTCATCGTGAAGATCAACCACAACGAGCTCCTGACGCTTCCCGCGGCCTACGACCAGACGCTCTTCGCGAGCGTCAAGCAGGCGTTCGACATGGGTGCGGCGGGCGTCGGGGCGACGATCTACTTCGGGTCCGAGAACTCGCGCCGGCAGATCACGGAGATCTCGCACGCGTTCCAGCAGGCGCACGAACTCGGGATGTTCACGGTCCTCTGGTGCTACCTCAGGAACCCCGCCTTCAAGACGAAGGAGAAGGACTTCCACGTGTCCGCCGACCTGTCGTCGCAGGCGAACCACCTCGGCGTCACGATCGAGGCGGACATCATCAAGCAGAAGCAGCCCGAGAACGACGGCGGCTTCCCGGCCCTTCCGTTCGGGAACAAGCCGAACGCCGAGGCGTACGCGAAACTCGTCCCGGCGCACCCGATCGAGTGGACGCGCTGGCAGGTCGTGAACTGCTACATGGGCCGCTCGGGCCTCATCAACTCCGGCGGTGCCTCCGGCGGCAAGGACGACCTCGGGCAGGCCGTCGCGACCGCCGTCATCAACAAGCGGGCCGGCGGCACGGGGCTCATCTCCGGGCGCAAGGCCTTCCAGAAACCGATGAAGGATGGCATCGCCCTCCTGAACGCGATCCAGGACGTTTACCTGGAGAAAGCCGTCGCCGTGGCGTGATGAGAAGACCCGTCGTCTTGATCACCGGCGCGAGCGGCGAGATGGGGCACGGACTCATCACGCGCCTCGCGGCCGAGGGCACGCGCCCGATCCTCACGCTCGACCTCAAGCCTCTCGAGCCCGCCCTCGCCCGCCTCGTCGCGCGCGAGTTCACGGGCTCGGTCCTCGACCGCAGCGTCCTCGAGCGCATTCTCTCGGAGTTCGAGATCGACATGATCTTCCACCTCGCGGCGCTCCTCTCGACGCGCGGCGAGTTCACGCCGGTCACGGCGCACCAGGTCAACGTCGAGGGGATGATCTACATGCTGGAGTTCGCGCAGAGCGAGCGCCAGTCGCACGGCCGCCCCGTCACGTTCCTGTACCCGTCGTCCATCGCGGCGTACGGCATTTCCGACCTCGCGGCCAAGGAACTGGCGGGAAAGGTCAAGGAGGACGAGTACGCCTCTCCGACGACGATGTACGGCTGCAACAAGCTGTACTGCGAGCACCTCGGGCGGTACTACGCGCGGCACTACAAGCAGCTCTCGTCCGAGCCGCAGGCCGGACGCGTCGACTTCCGGTGCCTGCGCTTCCCGGGCCTCATCTCGGCGGTCACGGTGCCGTCCGGCGGCACGTCCGACTACGCGCCCGAGATGATCCACGCGGCCGCGGAGGGAAAGCCCTACGCGTGCTTCGTTCGCGAGGACACGAGGATCCCGTTCATGGCGATGCCGGACGGCGTGGACGCGCTGCTGAAGATCGCGTCCGCGCCGGCCGGGACGCTCACGCGGCAGGTCTACAACGTGGGCTCGTTCGCGCCGTCGGCGGGGGAGATCCGCGACCTCGTCCTCAAGTCGTTCCCCCACGCGACCGTCACGTTCCAGCCGGACCTCAAGCGGCAGGGAATCGTGGACTCGTGGCCGGCGGACGTGGACGACCGCGCCGCGCGCGCCGACTGGGACTTCTCGCCGAAGTACGGCCTCGAATCCGCGTTCTCCGAGTACCTCATCCCGACGATCCGCGAGCGCTACCGGCGCGGGTGAAGCGGCCGCACCCCCTCCTCGCCGTTCTCCGCCGCGAACTCGCGCGCGCCGGGACGGCGGAGCGCGCCGCAGGGGCGCGGGCGTACATGAAGTCCGCGATGCCGTTCCACGGCGTGGACACGGAGACGCTCCGGGCGATCTGCAAGACCATCTTTGCGCTGTACCCCGTGACGAGCGCGCCCGGGTGGCGGCGCGACGTTCTCGCAGTCTGGCGCGGCGCGCGGTTCCGCGAGGAGCGCTACGCCGCCCTTGGGCTCACGGGGGACCGTCGCGCACGGCCGTTCCAGACCATGGCGTCCCTCCCGATGTACGAGGAAATGATCGTCACGGGCGCGTGGTGGGACTACGTGGACACACTGGCTACGAAACGGCTCGGCGACATCATGAGGAACGAGCCCGGGCCGATGCGGAAGGCCATGCGCGTTTGGAGCCGGTCGAACGACATGTGGAAGCGGCGAAGCGCGATCCTCTGCCAGAACTCGTTCAAGAAGGAGACGGACCTCGATTTTCTTTTCGCCTGCATCGAGCCCTCGCTCGCCTCGAAGGAGTTCTTCCTGAGGAAGGCGATCGGCTGGGCGCTCCGAAGCTACGCGTGGACGGACGAGAAGCCCGTAATCGCCTACGTCGAAAAGAATCGCGCGCGCCTTTCGCCGCTCTCGATCCGCGAGGCGCTGAAGAACGTCGGCTGACCCGCCGGCCGCCTCAGCTCTTCAGGAACTCGAGGACGTGGGCGAAATCCTTGTCGCCGAGCCCCGCCTTTCGCGCCCTTTCGTAGTCGCTCCGCGCCGCCTCGACGACGGCAGCCGAGGACGGTCCGCCGCCCGCTTCGACCATGAGGCGCAGGTCCTTCTCCATGAGCGAGAGTTGGAACGCGGGCGGCCCGCCGCCCGCGGCCAGGAAGTCCATCTTCGCCTTCAGGTACGGCGAGACGGACGGGATCGAGAGGAGGTACTCCGTCGTCTCTTTCTCGGGCAGGCCGAGCTTTCTCGCGAGGCCCAGCGCCTCGCCGAAGGCCGCGAGCGTGACGCCGAAGAGGAGGTTGTTCACGAGCTTCATCGCCGAGCCCTGCCCGACGGCGCCGAAACGGAGAACGCCCTTCGACACGGCGTCGAGCACGGGTCTGCCGCGCTCGAGATCGGCCGCGTCGCCGCCCGCGAGGATCTTGAGCGTGCCGTCCTCGGCGGGCTTCACGCTGCCGGCGACGGGAACGTCGCAGAAATGCGCGCCTCTCTCTTTCGCGCGCACGGCGAACGAGCGGGACGCCGCGGGCGTCACCGTCGAGAAATCCAGCCAGAGTGCGCCTTTTGCGAGGCCCGCGAGGAGCCCGTCCGGGCCGGAGGCGACGGCCTCGACCGCCGCCGGGTCGGACAACATCGTGCAGACGACGTCCGCAGCGGCCGCCGCCTCGCGCGGCGTTCGCGCGACGGAAGCGCCGAGCGCGGCGAACCCCGCGGCTCGCTCGGCGTTGCGGTTCCAGACGGTCAGGGGGAGGCCGGCGGCGGCGATCCGCCGGGCCATTGGGGCGCCCATGGCGCCGAGTCCGAGAAAGGCGGCGCGTGTCATGCGCGCCATCTTAAGATCGCCGCATGGCGCGGCGCGACCTGTCATCGGAAGAAGCGCGCGCCCTCGCGGAGATCGTCGGAGAGGCGCACCTCCTCGCCGCAGCGGACGACCTCGGCCCGTACGCGAAGGACTGGACGCGCGACCTCGTCGCCGTCCCGTCGGCCGTCGCGCGGCCACGCACGACGGAGGAGGTCTCGCGCCTCCTCGCGTTCTGCAACGCGCGGGCAATTCCCGTCACGCCGCAGGGCGGCCGGACGGGGATGTCGGGTGGCGCCCTCGCCGTGAACGGCGGGCTCGGCCTCTCCCTCGACCGGATGACGTCGATCCTCGAGATCGACGCGGACAACTTCGTCGCGGTCGTCGAGGCGGGCGTCGTGACCCAGACGCTGCAGGAGGCCGTCGAGGAGAAGGGCCTCTACTACCCGCCCGACCCGGCCTCGCGCGGCTCGTGCACGATCGGCGGGAACGTCGCCGAGAACGCGGGCGGGCCGCACGCCGCCAAGTACGGCGTCACGGGGCGCTGGGTGATGGGCCTCGAGGCCGTCTTCGCGGACGGGTCGGTCGCCGAGACGGGCGGCAAAACCCGCAAGGACGTCGCGGGCTACGACCTCACGGCGCTCCTCGTCGGGAGCGAGGGGACACTCGCCGTCGTCACGAAGGCGTGGCTGCGCCTCATCGCGAAGCCCGCGGCCGGGGCCACCGTCCTCGCGCCGTTCCCGTCGCTTGAATCCGCGGTGAAGGCCGTCTTCGAGATCCACCGGCGCGGCCTCGTGCCGTCCGCGTGCGAGGTCGTCGACAGACCCGCGGTCGAGGTCGCGTCGAAGCACAAGGGCGTCGCCGTGCCGTTCCCCGAGGCGGAAGCGCGGCTCCTTCTCGACTTCGACGGCGCGACGGAGGAGGACGTCGAGCGCGAGGTCACGGCGGCGGGGGATGCCCTCCTCGAGTGCGGGGCCCTCGACGTCGCGCTCGCGGCCGACGAGCCGCGCCGCCGCGCGCTCTGGGAGGTGCGCCGCGGGATCGCCGAGGCGATCCATACGCTCGGCGTCTCCTTCGAGCTGGACCTCGCGGTGCCGCGCTCCGAGCTCGCGACGCTCGTGACGAGCGTCCGCAAGCGCGCCGCCGAGGCGCATTTCAGGGCGTTCGCGTACGGGCACGCGGCCGACGGCAACCTCCACGTGCGCGTTCTGCGCGAGGGGAACGCGGAGCTCGACGGGGCGGCGGCCGAAGCGGTCATGGCCGGGATCTACGGGGAGGCCGTGCGCCTCGGCGGGACGATCACGGGCGAGCACGGCGTCGGCCTCATCCTGCGCGACGTCCTGCCGCTGCGCCGCCCGCCCGCGTTCCTCGCCGCGATGCGCGCCGTGAAGTCCGCGCTCGACCCGAAGGGAATCCTGAACCCGGGAAAGCTCGTCCCGGACGCGGGATGAGGGCGCCCGGGCCGCCTAAGGTCGTCGATCCGCCGGGCCGCTGGCGCGTCCTAGGCCTCCTCTCGATCGCCGAGCTCCTCGCGATGTCGCTCTGGTTCTCGGCGTCTGCCGTCTCCCCGCTCCTGAAAGCCGAATGGGGACTCGCGGACTCGACGGCGACGTGGCTCACGCTCTCCGTCCAGCTCGGCTTCGTCGCGGGAACGCTCGCGAGCGCGGTCCTGAACCTGCCGGACGTCTTCGCGCCGCGCCAGCTCGTCGTCGGCGCGAGCCTCCTCGGCGCGGCGGCGAACGCGTCGCTCGCCCTGTTCTCCCACGGGCCGGCGTCGGCCCTCGTCCTCCGCTTCCTGACGGGCTTCTGGCTCGCGGGCGTCTATCCGCCCGGAATGAAGATCCTCGCGACGTGGTTCAAGGCGCGGCGCGGCCTCGCGCTCGGCGTCCTCATCGGCGCGCTGACGCTCGGCAAGGGCGTACCGTACCTCGCGAACGCGGTCTTCGGCTCCGCGTGGCGCTCGACGCTCCTCGCCACGTCGGCCGCCGCCGTCGTCGCGGGCCTCGTCGTCTTCCTCTTCGTCCGGGAGGGGCCGTTCGCGCCCGCGGCGGCGCGGTTCGACCCGACGCAGGTCGCGAAGGTCTTCGCGAACCGTGGCGTCCGCCTCGCGAGCTTCGGGTACTTCGGCCACATGTGGGAGCTCTACGCGATGTGGACGTGGATTCCGGTGATGCTCCGCGCGAGCTTCGCGCTCCGCGGCCTGCCGCACGCCGCAGCGGAGGCGGCGTCCTTCCTCGTGATCGGGTGCGGCGCGGCCGGCTGCGTCCTCGCGGGCCTCGCGGCCGACCGTCTGGGCCGCACGCTCGTGACGTCCGCCGCGATGGCGGTCAGCGGGGCGTGCTGTGTCGCAATCGGCTTCTGCTACGGCGGGCCGCCGCTCGTCCTCCTCGCGGTGGCGGCGATCTGGGGCTTCTCGGTCGTCGCGGATTCGGCGCAGTTCTCCGCCGCGGTGACCGAGCTCGGCGACGCCGCGTACATGGGCACGGCCCTCACGATCCAGACGTCGCTCGGCTTTCTCCTGACGGCGGTCTCGATCGACTTCGTCCCGACGTTCCTGCCCGCGCTCTCCTGGAAGTGGATCTTCGTCCTCCTCGCGCCGGGCCCGGCGCTCGGCGTCTTCGCGATGCTGCGCCTGAGGTCCCTGCCGGAGGCCGTGAAGATCGCGCAGGGCCGGCGCTGACGGGGCGCAGAAGCCCGCGGCCCTCCGCTACACTCGCGCCATGCCGACGTCCCCGTTCGAGCCGGTGATCGGGCTCGAGGTGCACGCGCAGCTCAAGACGAAGAGCAAGACGTTCTGCGCGTGCCCCGTGACGTTCGGCGCGCCGCCGAACACGGCCGTCTGCCCGGTCTGCCTCGGGTACCCCGGCACGCTGCCGGTCCCGAACCGCGAGATGGTCACGCTCGCGCTGCGCGTCGCGCTCGCGGCCGGCTGCACGATCCAGAGCGCTTCCGTCTTCGAGCGGAAGAACTACTTCTACCCCGACCTCCCGAAGGGCTACCAGATTTCGCAGTACGAGCGCCCGCTCGCGACCGGCGGGCGGATCGCCGTCGAGACGGACGCCGGCCGGCGGGAGATCCGCCTGAACCGCGTCCACCTCGAGGAGGACGCGGGCAAGTCCATGCACGACGTCCCGTGGGACGACGTGTCCACGTCCGCGTCGCTCGTCGACCTGAACCGCGCGGGGACTCCCCTCATCGAGATCGTCACGGAGCCCGACCTCGCCTCGCCCGACGAGGCGTACGACTATCTCGTCCGCCTGCGCCGCCTCGTGCGCTGGGTGGACGCCTCGGACGGGAACATGGAGGAGGGCTCGCTGCGCTGCGACGCGAACGTGTCCCTCCGGCCCCGCGGCGCCTCCGCGCTCGGCGTGAAGGTCGAGATCAAGAACCTGAACTCGATCGCGCACGTGAAGAAGGCGCTCGAGCACGAGATCGCGCGGCAGGCCTCGGTGCTCTCCGCGGGCGGCACGATCGTCCAGGAAACGCGCCTTTTCGAGCCGGGCACGGGCGCGACGAAGACGATGCGGACGAAGGAAGAGGCGATGGACTACCGCTACTTCCCGGACCCCGACCTCGGCCCGCTCGAGGTGGACGCGGCGTGGATCGCAGACGTGAAGGCGTCGCTGCCCGAGATGCCCGAGCCCCGCGCGGAGCGGCTCGCGGCGCAGTACGGCCTGCCGGCCTCGGACGCCGCGCAGCTCTGCGCCGCGCGCCCGTTCGCGGACTGGTACGAGGCGGCCGTCGCCGCGCACCCGTCGAACCCGAAGGCGGTCGCGAACTGGCTCCTGTCGGACCTCCTCGGGCGGATGTCAGACGCCGACCGGCAGGCTGGGCGCGTTCCCGTTTCGCCGGAGAACCTCGCGGGACTCGTCGCCCTCATCGACGCCGGGACGATTTCCGGAAAGATCGCGAAGGAGATTCTGCCGGGCGTGATCGAGACGGGACGGGAGCCCGCGGACCTCGTGAAGGAAAAGGGTCTCGTCCAGATCGCGGACGAGGGCGCGCTCGGCGAGGCCGTCGAGACGGTGATCGCCGCCAGCCCCGAACAGGTCGCCGCATACCGCGGCGGGAAGGCCGCGGCGTTCGGCTGGTTCGTCGGGCAGGTCATGAAGGCGACGCGCGGGAAGGCCTCTCCCGCGGTCGTGAACCGGCTGCTCAGGGAAAAGCTCGGGCCGCCCGCGTGATCGAGTTCTACCGCGTCGCCAAGGAGTACCAGGGCCGCCGCGTCCTCAAGGACGTCACGTTCCAGGCCAAGAAGGGCGAGTTCCTGTTCCTGACGGGCCCCTCCGGCGCGGGCAAGACGACGCTCCTCCGCATGATCTTCCGCGCCGAGAAGCCGACCGAGGGCCAGATCATCGTGAACGGGATGAACGTGAGCGGGATGCCGCCCTCGCGGATCCCGGCGCTCCGCCGCTCGATGGGCGTCGTTTTCCAGGACTACAAGCTCCTCCCGCGCCGGACGGTCCTCGACAACGTGACGTACGTCCAGAAGTTCCTCGGCGTGCCCACGGCCGAGCGCCGCCGCCGCGCGTACCAGACACTGCGCCTCGTCGAGCTCCACCACCGGATGTCCGCGCTCCCCGAGGAGCTCTCGGGCGGCGAGCAGCAGCGCGTCGCCCTCGCGCGGGCGCTCGTGAACGACCCCGTGCTCCTCGTCGCCGACGAGCCGACGGGCAACCTCGACCACCGCCTCGCACAGGAAGTCATGAAGCTCTTCGTCGAGATCAGCCTGCGCGGAACGACCGTCCTCGTCGCGACGCACGACCAGGACTTGATCCGGATGACGGGCCGCCGCTGCCTCACGCTGGACGGCGGCCGCGTCGTCGAGGGGCTCGTCGAGGGGGCGCTGCCGCCGCAGGCCGCGCACCGGCGCGAGGAGGCCCCGCGGTGAAGGGGACCGCGTCGCTCGCCGCGCTCTGGAGCGAGGCGTTCGAAGGCCTCGTGCGCGCGCGGCGGATGACGTCGCTCTCGGTCGCGCTCATCGCGATCTCGATCGGCCTCGTCGGCGCGTTCTTCCTCGTCGCCGAGAACCTCCGGGGCGTCGTCGAGACCGTGCGCGACGAGTCGGCCGTGACCGTGTTCCTGAAGCCGGGCGTCACGGACGCGGACCGCGCGGACCTCGAGCGCGTCGCGAGAGAGTCGCGCCTCGTTGCGCGGATGAAGCGCGTGACGCCGGACGAGGCGCGGGCCCGCTTCTCGGACTGGTGGCGCTCGCTCGCACCCGCGGCGCGCGCGCTCCCGACGAATCCGTTTCCGGAGTCCCTCGAGATCGACCTCGACGCGTCGGCGCTCTCGTCGGCGGCCGTGCCCGGCTTCCTGAAGAACCTCGCGGCGCACCGCGCGGTCGAGGAGGTCCAGTTCGACGTGGAGTGGATCCGTCGGCTGCGCGGGGCGGTCCAGCTCGCAAAGGCCGCGGGCTTCGTCCTCGCGGCGCTCCTGACGCTCGGCGCCGCGTTCACGATCGCGAACGTCGTGCGGCTCACGATCCTCCTCCACCGCGACGAGATCGAGGTCCTGCGGCTCGTCGGGGCGCCCGAGCTCCTGATCCGCGGGCCGTTCGTCCTCGGCGGGCTCGCGCAGGGCCTCCTCGGTGCGGCGCTCGCCGTCGGGGGCCTCTGGCTCGTCTACCGGGGAGTGCTCGCGTGGGTCGCCGCGACGAAGAACGCGTTCCTCGTCGTCTTCACGGTGCGGTTCCTCCCGGGCTCGACGTCGCTCCTTCTCCTCCTCTTCGGCCTCACGGCCGGCGTCGTGGGCGGCCTCCTCGCCGTGCGGCGGAAGAACCTGGCAGGGTAACGCGTAAGATTCTCCCGATGAGTTCCGGACGAGCGGAGCAGGCCGACTCGGTGGAGAAGGCGCTCAGGATCAGCGCCGCGCTCGACACGCGTTTTCACGATTTGAAGGGAGACGCCGTGGTCACCAGCAAAGACGTGGCCTTTCGCGAGCTCTTTCGAGTCCTCGAGGAAAGCGGGCTCGAGTACGCATTGATTGGCGGCGTCGCGATGCAGCTCTGGCAAGGCGAGCCCCGGACGACGCTCGACATCGACGTCGCGGTCAGGAGCTACGAGAGCGTTCCGCGTGCCGCGCTCGCGGCGTCCGGGTTCCGGTTGCTTGCGAGGCACCCGCACTCCGAGAACTGGACGGGTCCCGGAGAGACACCGGTGCAGTTCAGCGACGACCCCGCCGTTCGGGCGCTCATCGAATCCGCCGCCGTGAAGAGCTTCGAAGGCGGACAGGTGCGCATCGCGAGCCCGTCGGCGCTCGTCAAGGAGAAGCTCCGGGCCGCGTCCGACCCGGCGCGGCGCGAGTCCAAGCGCTTCCAGGACCTCGCGGACGCCAAGGCCCTTGCCGAGGAGCACCCGGAGGTCGCGCAGCACCTGACGCCCGCCGAGCGAGCCTTCCTCGGACGAACCCTCTAGAGATTCGCGAGGAGCGACTCGGGCTCTTCCGGAGGCTCGGGGTCGGGCGTCCGCTCTCCGAGGAGCGCGGCCCACGGCGCGTAGCGCTCGAAGCGTTCCGTGACGACCTTGATCGTCGCCGTGAGCGGTACCGCGAGGATCGCGCCCGGGACGCCCCAGAGGATGCCCCAGAAGAGGAACGCGAAGAGGACCGCGAGCGGGTGCAGCCGGACGCGGCTCCCGACGATGAACGGCGTCAGGACGTTCCCCTCGAGGAACTGGACGACGGCGTAGAAGACGAGGACCTTGACCGGCAGCGCGGCGTCGGGCGAGGCGAGGAGCGCGATCAGGAACGCGGGCGTCGTCGACAGGATGACGCCCACGTACGGGATGAGGACGCAGACGCCCGCCATCGGCCCGAGGATGTAGCCGTACGGGACGCGCAGGACGAGGAGGCCCGCCGTCGTCACGCAGGCCGTGATGAGGACGACGAAGAGCTCCCCGAGGACGTAGCCGGACAGGACCCGAGCGACGCCCTCGGCGAAGTCCTGCGCCGCCCGCCCGCCCTTGATCCGGAGAATCTTCGCGACGGCGCCGCCGTACTTCTCGCGGTCCTTCAGCATGAAGAACGACAGCATCGGCACCGTCGCCGCGTAGAGAAGGAGCGAGAGAACCGTCTTCACCTGGAGCGCGACGCGCGAGAGCGCGTCGAAGGCGTCTGCCTCGAGGCGAACGGAACGGGTGCTCCGGTCGCCCTCGGGGAGGAGCGAGCGCGTGCGCTCCTCGATCTGCGTGAAGAGGCCCTGGGCCTTGGACGTGAACGCGCGGATCTTCGTCTCGTACGACGGGAGGTCGCGCGAGAACGCCTCGATCTGGCCGAGTGCGTTCACGACGAAGAACACCACGAGCGCGGTCAGGAGGAGGATCACGGCGAGGACGGCGAACGTGCGCGGGAGGCGGATCCGCTCGATGAGCGCGACGAACGGCTGGAGGGCGAAGGAGAGGAAGAGCGCGAAAAAGAAGGTCACGAACAGGACCTTGCCGGCCCAGAGAAGCGCGACGACCGCGGCCGTCGCGAGGACGACGAGGGCGCGGGACCGGAAGACGCCGCCGCCGGCGGGTCCGGCGCCCGTCGAGAAGGTCCCTGTGGAGAAAAGTCCGCTCGATCCCGAGTCCACGGCGGCGTCAGTGTACCGCCGCCGTGGAGGTCCGGATCAGGCGCGGATCAGGGGAAGGTGACGGAGACGACCGCCCGCCGGTTGCGCGTCGCGTCCGTGGAGTCGCCGTCGCCCTTGACCTCGGTCGTGATGCGTGAGCCGTCGATCCCGTGCCTCTTCATGAGGTAGTCCTTCGCGGCCTCGGCGCGCGCCTTGCCGAGCGCGGCGTGGTCGCCCTTCTCCTTCGCGTCCGTCCAGGCGGAGACGGTGCATGTCGCCGCGAGGTTGTTCTTGAGGCGCAGGGCGACGCCGTCGAGGATCGCCTTGGCGATGTTCGTGAGGCGGCTCTTGGCGGGGTCGAAGAGGATCTCGTCCGTCGTCGAGGTGGCCGGGCGGGCGGCCGGGGCCGCGACGACCGCGGGCTCGGACGGGGCCGGGGCGGGCGCCACGACGGGCGCCGGCGCGGGCGCCGCCGGGACCGGCTCGGCCGGCGGCGGAGGCTCTTCCTTCAGCGGCACGGCCTTCGCCTTCGGGGGCGGCGGGGCTCCGGGCGCGTAGGCGAACTGGACGAGTCCGCCGATGCTTTCCGGCGTCGAGCCGTACTTGGCCCAGCGGTCGATGTTGATGCGGACCGCGCCGGAGGCCGTGAAGTCGCCGAACGCGACACGGCCGCCGACGAGGGCCTCGGAATAGTCGACGGGCTGCGTGTCGCCGCCGTCGAAGTGGATGCGGTTGATCTCGCCGATCGCCTTGAAGAAGTTCGGGATCACCGGGACCGCGATGCCGAACGCGTTCTTCCACTCGTTCGGGACGTTGTATCCGGTCGGGCCGCCGTAGGGCGACGGGGTGCCCGTGCCGAGGTCGGCCAGGAGGAGATAGCTCGTCTGGAACGTGACCCAGCCCCGCGTGAACGAGGCGCCGAAGTCGTAGTCCGCGCGCGTGGTCCCGAGCGCGTTCACGTCGTTGATGGACTGCGTCGCGAAGGAGACCCCGCCGAAGATCGCGACGCGGAGCGGATCGGTCGGGTTCAGGAGGATCTTGGTCCCGATGCGCACCTTGTCCATTTCGGTGTGCGTGAAGCCGCCGTAGCGGTAATGGCCGTTGATGACGCCCTGCCAGGCCATGTCGTCGGCGTGGTACCGGTTGGAGCCGGTCCCGATGACGATTTCCCAGCGGTCCATGAGGCCGTAGCCGACGCTGCCGCCGATTCTCTGGAGGTCGTAGCGGAGCGGGTCGTCCGGGTACGGGCTCGAGCCCGGGACCGGGGCCGCCGTGTCGGTCCACATGCTCCAGGAAAGGCCCACGGAGAAGCGACCCGCCGCGAGCATGTCCGCGTTCGTGATCTCGAAGAGGCCCGTTTCGCCCGAGAGGGTCGGGGCGACCTGAGCCCGCGCCGGGAGAGAGAGCACGAAACACACGGCCGCGGCAAGGGTCAGTCGGGTCCGCATCCGTCTCATCGAATCTCCTTTGCCGCCTGCCGGGCGTGCGCGCCCGGGTTTGGCGGGGAAGTGCCTCGAACCGATGCCCAGAAGACGGGAAATTGCCGATCGAGTCTAACCCGTCCCGGCCCGGGAGAGCAAACGAGGGGAAGGACTTACGGATTCAGAGGAGCGGATTCATCCTCTCGCGGAACGTCCGGGCGGCTGCGGGGCCCCTGAGCGCACCGATCGCTTCTTCCAGCGTCCGGATGAGATCTCGCACGACGTCGAGGCCGCGGCCCCGGTCGAGTTCCGCCAGCGCGGCCCGGTAGGGGCGCTCGATCGAGGCCTCTCCGGCCACTCCCGCGGCCCCTTCGGCCTCCTGCTTGACCTTCGTGCAGAGGATCTGGAGGCTGCGCTTCTCGTCGCCCTTCGAAAGGGCCTGGAAGGCGCCGCTGTGCGAGGTGACGTTCGGGACGCTCTGGCCAGTCGCGGGCGGCATCGCGGGGATGCCGGCTGCGGGGACCTGGCGCGCGGGGGCCGGCGCGGGCGCGGCGGCGGCTGCGCCGCGGGCCTTCGAGACCTCGACGAGCTCGGCCGTGACGAGCCCGTAGAGGGTCTTCGCGACGTCGAAGGAGGACGTCCTGAGGCTCCGGGCGATGTCCTCGATCGAGCGCTGGCCGTCCGTCTTCGCGACGACCCGCCACTCGAGAGGCGTGAGCGTGACGGGGCCCGTCATCCCGTCGCGCGCGACGAGCACGGGGATGGAGTCCGTCGCCGGGATCTTGCGCGAGAGGATCTTCCACTCGTCGCTCCGCCGGGCGGCCTCGAGGAGAAGGTTCGTGTTCGAGCGCGTGATCGTGTGCGCGTCGCTCTCGACGCCGGGGGAGAACTGGAAAGTCCCCTGGTTCCAGAGAGCAAGGGCGTAGATCGCGTCGTCGCCCTCGAGGTCCCCGACCTTCGCGTGCGTGATCTGGCCGTTCTGAAGGTAGACGTATCCCTTCTCGGACGCACGCGTCAGCGAGAACATGCCGGTCTTGCCGGAGACCGCCACCAGCTGGACGATATCGGCGAGGGGCAGCTCGTTCAGAGAACCTTGAAAGGACATCAGGTGCCGCCGGGACGATAGCAGCCGGGGGCCGTTTCGCTCAAACGCTCAGCCCGCGGGCCTGCGGACGACGACACGGGCGGCCGCCGCGAGCGCCTCGGGGCCGCGCGTCGCTCCCCGCCGGGCGACGACGAAGCCGTGCGCGAGGGCCGCCGCCGCGGCGTCCGCCGCGTCGAGGGCGAGGCGCTTCCCGAGCAGGGCCGTGACCATCCGGCGGACCTGCTCCTTCTCGGCGGCGCCGGTGCCGGCGACGGCCCGCTTGATCTCGGCCGGCGTGATCTCGGCGGGAGAGAGGCCGGTCTGGGCGAGGGCGAGGAGGAGAACGCCGCGCGCCTCGCCCAGGGCGATCAGGCTCTGGGCATTGACGCCCGCGAAGACCTTTTCCACCACGGCGGCCTGCGGGGCCTCGCGCGCGGCGATCTCCGTGAGGGCGCGGTGCAGGTGCGCGAGGCGCTCGGTGAACGGGAGGGACGCCGGCGGACGGATGACGCCCGCCGCGACGAGCCGGGGCGCCGCCGTGAAGTCCACGACGGCCCATCCGGCCGCGCGGCTTCCCGGATCGACGCCGAGAATCTTCATCTACTCCTGAAGGAATTTCTCGTCGATGTCGCCGTTCGACCAGACCTTCTGCACGTCGTCGTTGTCCTCGACCATCTCGAGGAGCTTGATGAGCGCGGGGCCTTTGTCGCCGACGTCGATCGTGCTCTGGGGCACCATCTGGATCTCGGCGGTCTGGACCGGGATGTTCTTCGCCTCGACCGCGGACTTCACCGCTTCGAACGACACGGGGTCCGTGATGATCTCGAAGAGGTCCGAGTCCTCGGTCTTGAAGTCCTCGGCTCCGGACTCCAGCGCGAGCTCCATGAGGACGTCCTCCTTGGCGGCGCTCTTCTCGACGGCGATGACGCCCTTCTTCGAGAACTGGAACGCCACGGCGCCGGAGGCGGCCATGTTGCCGCCGTACTTCGTCAGGAGGTGACGGACTTCCGAGGCCGTCCGGTTCTTGTTGTCCGTCATGACCTCGATGAGGAGCGCGGCGCCGCCCGGGCCGTAGCCCTCGTACATGAGCTCCTCGTAGGTGACGCCCTCGAGCTCGCCGGTCCCGCGCTTGATCGCCTTGTCGATGTTGTCCGAGGGCATCGAGGCCTTCTTGGCGGCCAGAACCGCCGACCTGAGGCGCGGGTTCGACTCGACGATCCCGCCTCCGACCTTGGCGGACATCGTGATTTCCTTGATCAGCTTCGTGAAAAGGCGCCCGCGCTTGGCGTCGGCAGCGCCCTTCTTGTGCTTGATCGTGCTCCACTTGCTGTGTCCGGACATGGGCTCACCTCGGCGTGATCGAGTCCTCGGCGCACGCGAATTCGCGGCGGGGCGGGCTCTTCGGGGCCGCAGAGTCTAGCAGGGCGGGGATTCGTTGACACTCCGGGGCTGCGGGCCATAATAGATTTTTCCGAAAATGAAATTCCTGCTGATCGAGTACGAGCCGCGATACCTCGACCGGATCCGCGGCTATCTCCTGCCGCAGCCCGACGTCGAGCTCATTGCCGCGCGTGACGGGGAGGAGGGTCTCGAGGCCTACCGTCGGAGCCGCCCGGACCTCGTCCTCGTTTCGTCCGTGCTCCCGAAGATGCGGACGCCCGACGTGATCAAGGCGATGCAGGCCCTCGGACCAACGCCGCCGATCCTCCTGATGATGTCGGGCTACAAGGGTCGCAACAGGCGCTCGGACGCGCAGCGCGTCGGCGCGACGAGCATCCTCGAGAAGCCCTTCACGGAGGAAGTCTTCCAGGCCGAGGTCGCGATGGCGCTCGGGCTGCGCCCGGCGCTCGACGCCGGCACCGCCCTCGGGGCGAGCGACGCGGGCGTACCTCTCCTCTCGGCGGACGACATCTTCTCGGACGTCCTGACCGGCCTCGGCGAAGGCGGCGTCAACGACACGATGCCGTCGCCGGTCATCTCGCCCCCGGGCGCGCCCTCCCCGCGCTCGCCGTCCGCCACGAACCCGGCCTTCGTCGCGCCCGCGGGGCCGCCGGCGCGCCCCGCGCCCGAGTCCGTTCAGAAGCGTCTCGAGCAGACGCTCTCCGGCCTCATGCCGCTGACGAAGAAGCCCGTCGCGGGCCCGTTCCCGGCCGCGAACGAGCCGATCAAGCCCGTCCCCTCGGAGCGGACGGCGCGCGTCAACGTCGAGCAGGCGCTCGGCGCCCTCGCGCAGTCCGCGGCCCCGGGTGGTCCCGGCGCCCGGCCGTCCGATCCGGCGGCGCGTGCCGCCGTCGACAAGCTGCTCCACGACACGCTCTCGGGGCTCATGCCGTCCCCGAAGTCCGCGCGCCCGGTTTCGCGCGAGGTCTCGGGCGAGACGCTGCGCCTGAAGACGCCGCCCGCCGAGCCGCCCGCGCCGAAACCGGCGTCCTCTCCCGCGATGCCGGTCCCCGCCGCCGTCCCGCCGCCCGCGCCGGCTCCGGTGGCCGCGCAACGCCCGGCCGCTCCGGCCGGGCCCCCGCGCGTCTCGTCCGTGCCCGGCCAGTTCGGGCGGTACCAGCTCCTCGAGAAGATCGGTTCGGGCGGAATGGCCGAGGTCTTCAAGGCCCGCATGCGCGGCGAGGAGGGCTTCGAGAAGATCGTCGCGATCAAGAGGATCGTGCCGCACATGGCGGCGAACGACGCCTTCATCACGATGTTCGTGGACGAGGCGAAGCTCGCGGCGCTGCTCAACCACAACAACATCACGCACATTTACGACCTCGGGAAGGTCGACGCCTGGCACTACATCGCGATGGAATACGTGGAGGGCCGGGACCTGCGCTCGCTCCTGAAGCTCGGGAAGGAGCGGGATTACCCGCTGCCGCCGGAACTCGCGCTCTTCATCGCGGCCAAGATCGCGAACGCGCTCGACTACGCGCACCGCCGGCCCGCGGCGGACGGGACGGAGCTCAACCTCGTCCACCGTGACGTGTCGCCGCAGAACATCCTCATCAGCTACGAGGGCGACATCAAGCTCTGCGACTTCGGGATCGCGAAGGCCGCGAGCAAGGTCTCGACGACGATCTCGGGCGCGCTCAAGGGCAAGCTCCAGTACATGTCCCCCGAGCAGGCGTGGGGCAAGCGCGTGGACCGCCGGAGCGACGTCTTCTCGCTCGGCGCGGTCCTCTACGAGATGCTGACGGGAGCGCCGCTTTTCGAGGGCGACACGGACATGTCGATCCTCGAGCGCGTCCGCGAGGGCGGGGTCGAGCCTCCGTCCGCGCGCGGCGTCGACGTTTCGAAGCGCGTCGACCAGATCGTCCTCAAGGCGCTCGCGAAGAACCCGCAGGACCGTTACCAGAACGCCTCCGAGATGGAGAAGGACCTCCACGCGGTCCTCTACGCGTTCCAGCCGTCGCCGGGCCCCGCGGACGTGGCGATCTACCTGCACCGCCTTCTGGAGGCGACGTCCGCCGCGTCCACGGGCGACGAGATCGACGCGGCGTTCGACGCCGCCCGCGACTCGGTCCCCGCCCCCGCGGCGGCTCCCGTGCTGCAGAAAAAGGGCAAGGGCCTGCTGATCCAGCAGACGGGCGAGATCCAGCCCCAGCCGGCGGCTCCGGTGCCCCTCCCGCGCGAGAGCGCCCCCGCCCCGCGCCGCGAGGCGCCGCGCGCCCCCGCCGAGGCCGCGGCGTCGATCCCGGCGGCGGGCGAGTCGAAGGGGAGCCGCACGGGCCTCTACGCCGGGATCGGCGTCGCGGTCGTCGCGCTCGCCGCCGTCGCCTTCTTCATGACGCGGGACAAGTCGGGCGGCAAGACCGCCGCGCCGGCGCCCGCCGCGAAGACCGGGGTCCCGGCGCCCGCGCCGGAGACGGCATCCGCGGCGGCGCCCGCGCCGGCGGCCGAGGCCCCGAAGATCGTCGACCCGAAAGCCGTCGAAGCCGAAGCGCGCCGCCTCGCGCTCGAGCGCGAAAAGACCGCCCGGGACGCCGCCGGCAAGGAGGCCAAGGCGGGCGCGGCCCCCGCGGTGCTGACGCTCCAGCCCGCGAAGGCCGCAGCCGAAACGCCCACGGCGGCGGCCGCTAAGGCTCCCGAGCCGCTGCTCGTCGCCGCGCCGCCCGTCATCGCGCCGCCCGCCGCGGCGCCGAAGGTGGAAGCGCCGGCGCCGGTTCCGACGGAGGTTTCCGTTCCCGAGAAGCCGCCTTCCGTCCCCGCGCCGTCGAGCGCGCCCGTGAAGGAGGGCGACCTCGTGGGTCCGGGCGAGGGCGTCGTCGAGCCGAAGCTCGTGCACCTCGCGACGATTTCCGGGCTGCCGCCGGAGGCGCGCCAGATCAAGCGGGCCGCGGACGGCTCAATCGGCTCGCCCCTCCTCATGGCGCTCGTGGACGAGAAGGGCTCCGTGGTCCAGACCCGCATCATCGAGCCGTCGAGATACAAGTTCGTCGACGAAGCGGCCGTCCGCGCCCTGAAGGGTGCGACAATCCTCCCGGCGACGAAGGACGGCGTGAAGGTCAGAATGTGGAAAACGTTCTCGATCGCCGTCCGGCCCTGACGAGTCCGCCGCAGGAGAATGCGAATGAGCCTTTCTGAAGAACAGAGGAAGTTTTACGAGCACACGCGGTCGGTCACGAAGGCCGAGATCGACCAGCTCGAAGGCGACATCCAGGCCGAGCTCTCCAAGGTGAAGGAGCGGCTTGCCGACCTGCAGAACGCCCAGAAGGCGGCCCGGCAGATGTACGCGGCCGCCTGTCTGAGGCTCGGGGTCCCGAACGACCTCGAGGAAGCCGAGGAACCCTGACCCTCCGGATCCTCCTGGCGCTCGCTCTTTTCGCCGTCCCGGTTCCGACTCCTGCTCCGCCCCGGCGCATCGTCGCGCTCGCGCCTTCGGCTGCGGAGATCCTCTTCGCGCTCGGCGCCGCGCCTCGCGTGATCGGCGTGAGCGACTTCGCGCGCGACCTGCCTCTCGCCGCCGGCAAGACGCGTCTCGGCGGGTTCGCGCCGGACCTCGAGCGCGTCGTCCTTCTCGCGCCGGACCTCGTCGTCGTCTCGCGGGACGGGACCGACCGCGCCGCGTGGGAGAAACTCACGGCGATGGGTCTGAACGTCCTCGTGACCTCCGGGACGACGCTCGACGGCGTCCTCGACGACGTCAGGCACGTCGGCGCGGCGATCGGCGAGCCGGAGAAGGCTGCCGCGCTCGTCGCGTCGCTCGAGGGCCGCATCGCGGCGGCGGAGGCACGCGGGCGAGCGCACCGCGGGAAGACGGCCGTCGTCCTCGTGTGGCCCGACCCGCCCGTCGTCGCGGGCCCCGGGACGTTCGTGGGAGACCTCCTCGTGCGCGCCGGCTTCACGAACGCGGTCCCGGCGTCCGCCGGAGACTGGCCGCGCGTCTCGCTCGAGACGCTCGCGGCGTGGAACCCGGACCTCGTCGTGCGGCCCGCGACCGCGGAAAACGCGGACGCGTTCCGCACGGCCCTCGAGGGCGGCGCCTTCCGCGTCGTTCCCGCCGTCCGGGAGGGGCGCGTCGCGGCGCTGCCCGGCGACCTCCTCGAGCGGCCGGGCCCGCGCCTCGTGGACGCGCTCGAGGCGCTCGCGGCGCTCGGGAGCGCGCCGTGACGCCGGCCGGAGTTCCCGGCCGCCCCGCCTGGGCCTCCGCCGCGGTCCTTCTCGCCGCGGTCTGTGTCCTCATCGGAGGCTCGCTCCTCTTCGGGAGCGTCCGTCTCGCGCCCGGAGAAGTCTGGAGCGCGCTCGCCGGCTCCGGCGACGCGCGCGCCGTCACGATCGTCCGCGAGCTGCGCCTCCCGCGCGCTCTCCTCGGCGCCCTCGTCGGCGGAGCGCTCGCGGTCTCCGGCGCGGCGCTGCAGGCGCTCCTCGGCAACCCGCTCGCGGACCCGTACCTCCTCGGCGTCTCGGGCGGCGCGGCCTGCGGGACGCTGCTCGGCGCGCTCCTCGGCCTCGGGGCGCGCGGCGCGTGGGGGAGCTCGTTCGCGCTGCCGCTCGCGGGCTTCGCCGGTGCGCTCGTCGCCGTCCTCGTCGTGGGCGCGGGAGCGTCCGCGGGCGGGCGGCTCGACCGCGGGAGGCTTCTCCTCGCAGGCGTCGTCGTGAACGCGCTCGCGTCGGCGATCCTGCTCTTTCTCCTGTCCTTCGGCGACGCGGCGCGGACGCAGTCGTTCGTCTTCTGGATGCTCGGCTCGCTCGCGGGCGCCACGCCGGGCGCCGTGAAGGCGCTCGCCGTCTACGTCGCGCTCGGGCTCGTCCTCCTCCTCCCGCTCGCCCGCGCCTTCGACGCGCTCGCCCTCGGCGAGGAGACGGCGGCGACGCTCGGCGTCCCGGTCGAGACCGTCAAGCGCATCGCGTACCTCGCGGCCTCGCTCCTCGCGGCCGCGGCCGTCGCGACGACGGGGATCATCGGCTTCGTCGGCCTCCTCGTCCCGCACGCGGTGCGCCGCCTCGCGCCCGGACACCGCGCGCTCCTCGTCCTCTCGTTCCTCGGCGGCGCCGCGCTTCTCGTCGCCGCGGACACGCTCGCGCGGTCGCTCTTCGCTCCGGCCGAGATCTCCGTGGGCGCCGTGACGGCCCTCCTCGGCGCGCCGGCGTTCCTCATTCTCCTGAGGGCCCGTCCGTGACGGCCCGGCTGGAAGCGCGCGGCCTCTCGGCGGGTTACGGCGCGAAGGTCGTGCTCGAGGGCGTCTCTCTCATGCTCGCGCCGGGCCGCGTCTCGGTTCTCCTCGGCGAGAACGGCTCGGGGAAGTCCACGCTCCTCCGGGCGCTCGCGGGCGTCCTCCCGTTCCGGGGCGGCGAGGTCCTCCTGGACGGGAGAAGCCTCGCCTCCGTGCCGCGGCGCGAGGCCGCGCGCTCGATCGGCTACCTCCCGCAGGGCTTCGAGCCGCTCTTCCCGATGCGGGCGCTCGACCTCGTGCTCCTCGGCCGCACGCCGCACCTCGGGACCTTCGCCTCCCCGGGCGCCGGCGACCGCGCCGCGGCCAGGGCCGCGCTCGACGAGATGGACGCGGCCGGGCTGTCCGGCTCGGACATCCGGGCGATCTCGGGGGGCGAGCGCCAGCGCGTTCTCCTCGCGCGCGTCCTTGCGGGCGCCCCGTCGGTCCTCCTGCTCGACGAGCCGACCGCCAATCTGGATCCGCGCCACCGGTTCTGCGTCCTCGACGCGATGCGCCGGCGTGCGGCCTCGGGCGGCACGGTGCTCTTCTCGACGCACGAGCTCGACGTCGCTTCGCAGGGCGCCGACGACGCGGTCCTTCTCGCGGGCGGGCGCGTCCTCGCGGAGGGGCCCCTCGGCGAGACGCTGACGGACCGCCTCCTCTCGGAGCTCTTCGCCGTCTCGGCGTGCGTGAGCCCTGGCCCGGGCGGCAAGCCTCTCGTCTCGTTCGGGCCCCCTCCGGCGCGGTAAGATCGCCGTTCGCCCATGTGGTTTCGCAAGGACAAGGGCCCGCGCGCCCCGCGTGACCCGAAGACGTCGGCCTCGCTCGGCGAGGGGCTGTTCCTCAAGTGCGAGGGCTGTCGCGAGACGCTCTACCTCAAGGAGCTCGAACGGAACGTCCGCGTCTGCCCGAAGTGCGGCTTCCACTTCCGGATGCCGGCCGCCGAGCGGATCAAGCTCCTCCTCGGCGAGAGCGCGCAGCCCCTCTTCGAGGGCGTGCGTCCCGGCGACCCGCTGAAATTCAAGGACAGCAAGCGTTACCGCGACCGGCTCCGGGATTCCGAGGCGAAAACCGGGCGGCCGGACGCGATCCAGGCCGCGCAGGGCGAGATCGACGGCGTCCCGGCCGTCGTCGCCGTCCTCGATTACGCGTTCATGGGCGGCTCCATGGGCTCGGTCGTCGGCGAGGTGCTCACGCGCTGCGCCGAGCACGCGCTCAAGGAGAGGAAACCTCTCGTGATCGTGAGCGCCTCGGGCGGCGCGCGCATGCAGGAGGGAATCCTCTCGCTCATGCAGATGGGCAAGGTCTCGGCGGCGCTCGCGCGGCTCGCGGCCGCGCGGATCCCGTACGTCTCCGTCCTGACGGACCCGACGACCGGCGGCGTCACGGCCTCGTTCGCGATGCTCGGCGACGTGAACATGGCCGAGCCGAAGGCGCTCATCGGGTTCGCGGGCCCGCGTGTCATCGAACAGACGATCCGCCAGACGCTGCCCGAGGGCTTCCAGCGCGCGGAGTTCCTGCAGGACCACGGCTTCGTCGATCTCGTCGTCCCGCGCCCCGAGATGCGCGCGACGCTCGCGCGCGTGCTCGGGCTGCTGCAGACGCCTGCTGCTTGATTTCCGGGGAGAAGAGAATTCTGCTTATATGCGGCGGCCGCTTTGCGGCCGCCGATAGATGAAAAATCTTCTCTCGAACGTCCGGTGTCAAGGGTCTTCGACCGCTACGCGGCGCGCGGAGCGCGCCCTTGACTCCGGACGTTCGAGGAATATCCGGTCTCTCCTGGCTCGACGCTCTCGGTCCGCAGAAGATCCGTCCGGGCCTTTCGCGGACCCTTTCCCTCTTATCCTCTCTAGCAAATCCCCAATCTTCGTTTTCTTCCATCCTCATCGGAGGCACGAACGGGAAGGGGTCCACGGCGGCCACGGTCTCCGCGATCCTCACCGCCGCGGGCGTGCCGTGCGGGCTGTACACGTCGCCGCACCTCGTCTCCGTCACCGAGCGCGTGCGGCTTCGGGACCACGACGTCTCCGCGGCGGCGCTCGACTCCGCTCTCTCCCTCGTTGCGGCCGTCTCGGCGCCGGGGGACCGCTCTCCGACGTACTTCGAGGCGATGACGGTCGCGGCGTTCGAGCTCTTCCGCCGCTCGCGTGTCCGCGTCGCCGTCGTCGAGGTCGGGATCGGCGGGCGCCTCGACGCGACGAACGTCCTTACGCCCGAGGTCTCCGTCGTCACGAACGTCGCGGCCGACCACCTCGACATCCTCGGGCCGACGCTCGAGGACGTCGCGCGGGAGAAGGCCGGGATCTTCCGGAAGGGACAGCCGGCCCTCGTGGGCGCGGAAGGCACGGCGGACGGGCCGCGCGCCGTCCTCCACGCGGAGGCGCGGCGCGCCGGCGCGCGCCTCGTCGAGATCCCGCCCCTTCCGCGCTGGGAAGGGCTCTCGCCGCTGGCGGGCGCCCACCAGCTCCAGAACGTCTCGCTCGCGGTGGCCGCCGCGCGGGCCGTCGCGGCGCTCGGCGACGCGGAGATCGCGCACGGCCTCGAGGCGACGCGCTGGCGCGGGCGGCTCGAGCGCGTGGAAACGCCCGGGCGCCGCCCGCTCCTCGTGGACGGCGCGCACAACCCGCCGGGCGCGCGTGCGCTCGCGGCGCACCTCGATGCGGCGGGCCTGTCGGGCGCGGTCGACCTCCTGTTCGGCGGGATGGCCGACAAGGACCTTGCGGCGGTGTTCGCGCCGCTCGCGGCGCGCGCTCGGCGGATCGTCCTCGTCGCGCCCGCGTCGCCGCGCGCCGAGCGACCGGAGCTCCTCGCGGAGCGCCTCGGCCGCCGGGACCTCGAGACGGCGCCGTCGGTCGCGGCGGGTCTCGCGCGCCTCGAGGAATCGGGCGGCGCCGGTCCGATCCTCGTCGCGGGCTCCCTCTACCTCGTGGGCGAGGTCCTCGCCCTTCGAGGCGGACCGTGGCCGATTCCGGAGGCTAAGATCCCCGCGTGAGCGAACCCTCCGGCAGGAGCCTGGTCCCCGCGTACGACAAGAAGGCGCTCGAGGCGCTGGAAGACCAGCGCCTCGCCGTCTACGCGTCGCGAGCCGCGCGCGCGGTGCGCCGTTACCCGGTCGCCGAGGAGGGGAAAACCTACGACTACCGGACGGAGTACCAGCGGGACCGCGACCGCATCGTCCACTCGCGCGCGTTCCGCCGGCTCAAGCACAAGACGCAGGTTTTCATCCCGTTCGAGGGCGACCACTACCGCACGCGTCTCACGCACACGCTCGAGGTCACGCAGGTCGCGCGGACGGTCGCGCGCGCCCTCGGCCTGAACGAGGACCTCGCGGAGGCCTGCGCGCTCGGTCACGACCTCGGGCACACGCCGTTCGGCCATTCGGGCGAGAAGGTCCTGAACCGCATCCTGACGGGCGCCGACCCCGCGTTCCCGCTGGACGCGAAGCTCGCGGCGCAGGTCGGCGCCTTCAAGCACAACTACCAGGCCGTGCGCGTCGTGGACGTCCTCGAGAAGCGGTACGAGCACCCCGGGCTCAACCTCACGAACGACACGCGCGAGGGGATCCTCAAGCACACGACGTGGCGGCGGGACTTCCCGTTTCCCGACATCGACGCCGAGGGCCTCAACCTCTCCTCGGGCGGGCACCTCGAGGGCCAGGCGGTCGCGTGGGCGGACGAGTACGCGCAGCAGGCGCACGACCTCGAGGACGGCCTGAAGCTCGTGGACTTCGAGAAGGTCCTCGCGCTTCCCGTTTCGAAGGCCGTCGTCGAGGCGCTCGGGCCCGCGTGGACGGGCGCGACGGATTCCACCGTGCGCCACGGGATGCTGATCCGCGGGATGATCCACCTCCTCGTCACGGACCTCATCACCGCCTCGCGCGCGTCCATCGGCAAGTGGCTCGAGGCGAAGTCCGTGAGGACGCCCGACGACTTCTATGCCCAGCGACGGAAGCTCCCGGGCTCGCTCGTCGCGCCGTCCAAGACGGGCCAGCGCTTCTACGACGAGCTCAAGGAGTTCATCTACCAGCACATCATCCACAGCCACCGCGTCGCGCAGCACGACGGGCGCGCGCAGCTCGTCGTCACCGCGCTCTTCACGGCGTGGGTGAGGAACCCGAGGCTCCTGCCCGACTACGTCCTCCTGCGCTACCGCGACCTCGCGGGCGTCACGTACCTGAGGGACGTGCCGCTCAAGCGGCTGGATGCCGAGATCGCGGCGAACTACCACCGTAAGCCCCTCTTCCTCCGCTCGATCGCCGACCACCTCGCGGGGATGACGGACAGCTACGCGCTCTCGGAGTACGACTCGATGTTCTCGGCGTACCCGCGCCACGCGCCCGGAACGCCGTAAGATCGGGGGTCCGGAGGACCCATGCCGACCGCCGTCCGCCCCGTCTCCCTCCTGAACCGCTCCCTCGCCGAGGCCGATCCCGAGATCGCCCGCATCGTCGCCGCCGAGACCGCGAGGCAGAACGACGGGCTGGAGCTGATCGCCTCGGAGAACTTCACGTCGCGCGCCGTCCTCGAGGCCGTCGGCTCCGTCCTCACGAACAAGTACGCCGAGGGCTACCCGGGCAAGCGCTACTACGGCGGCTGCGTCCACGTGGACGAGGCCGAGTCGCTCGCGATCGCGCGCGCGAAGGCGCTGTTCTCGCCGGGCAACCCCGACGCGATCCACGCGAACGTCCAGCCGCACGCGGGCTCGCAGGCGAACACGGCGATCTACCTCGCGTGCCTCAAGCCGGGCGACACGATGATGGGGATGTCCCTCGCGCACGGCGGGCATCTCACGCACGGGCACCCGCTCTCGATCTCGGGGAAGCTCTACCGCATCGTCTCGTACGGCGTCGGCAAGGAGACCGAGACCATCGACTGGGACGCCTTCGAGGCGACCGCGAAGGCCGAGAAGCCGAAGCTGATCATCGCGGGGGCGTCCGCCTACCCGAGGACCCTCGACTTCCCGCGCTTCCGCTCGATCGCGGACTCCGTCGGCGCGCTCCTCATGGTCGACATGGCGCACATCGCGGGCCTCGTGGCCGCCGGCGTCCACCCCTCGCCCGTCGGCCACGCGCACTTCGTCACGACGACGACGCACAAGACGCTGCGCGGGCCGCGCGCGGGCCTCATCCTCTGCACGCCGGAATGGGCGAAGGAAGTCGACAAGGCCGTCTTCCCGGGCCTGCAGGGCGGGCCGCTCGAGCACGTCATCGCCGGCAAGGCCGTCGCGCTCCGGGAGGCCGCGACGCCGGAGTTCGCCGCCTACCAGAGGCAGGTCGTCGCGAACGCGAAGGTGCTCGCGGAGACCGTCGCCTCCGCGGGCTTCCGCCTCGTCTCGGGGGGGACCGACAACCACCTCTTCCTCGTGGACGTGGGCAAGAAGAACCTCACCGGCAAGGTCGCGGAGAAAGCTCTCGATGCCGCGGGCATCACCGTGAACAAGAACGCGATCCCGTTCGACCCGAACCCGCCGATGGTGACGTCGGGCCTGCGCATCGGCACGCCGGCCGTCACGACGCGCGGGATGCGCGAGGCCGAGATGAAGACGATCGGCGGCCTGATCGCCGAGGTCCTCGCCGCGCCCGAGGACGCCGCCGTCCAGGCGCGCGTGAAGGCGAAGGTGAAAGAGCTCACGGGGACGTTCCCGCTCTACTGACCTGTCCCGGGGGAACCCGAGGCCGGGTTCCCCCGAACCCCTTCCGCGCCCGGGGGCCGGACCCGCGTCGTGAGGCGGATCCTCAGGACGTCCCAG
This sequence comes from uncultured Acidobacteriota bacterium, assembly GCA_963798215.1. Classification (GTDB taxonomy): domain Bacteria; phylum Acidobacteriota; class Thermoanaerobaculia; order UBA5066; family UBA5066; genus Fen-183. The sequence goes on along the minus strand of CAWCSP010000004.1, from coordinate 3,510,245 downwards.
TACGCCTGCGCGCCGCCGAAGAGCGTCACGCGCGAATCGGCGGAATTGAACCAGAGGACGGGCACCTCGGCGATCGCGTAGCCGAGCTGCCGCGCGAGGAGGAGCGCCTCGACGTCGTAGGCGAAGCGGTCCACCTTCGCGCGCGAGAAGATCTCGCGGGCCGCCTCGCGCGAAAAGAGCTTGAAGCCGCACTGCGTGTCGCGGATGCCCGGCACGGCCACGAGGCGCACGAGCCGGTTGAAGAGCCGGCCCATCGCCTGCCGGAAGAAGGGCTGCTTTTCCTTGACGAGCGCCTCGTCGAGAGCGCGCGAGCCGATCGCGACGGGCGCGCCCGCGGCCGCGAGCTTCTCCCACTCGTAGATCGGCGTCGAGAAGTCGGCGTCCGAGACGAGGACGAGGCCGCCCGCGGCCTCGAGGCATCCCGCCCGCACGGCCGCTCCCTTGCCGCGGTTCCCGGGGAACCGGAGGACCCTCAGCGAGAGCGCGTGGCGCCGCGCGGCCTCCTCCGCGCGCGGCCCGGTCGCGTCGGACGAGCCGTCGTCCACGACGAGGACCTCGACCGCCGGCGCGGACGGGCGCGCGGCGAGATACGCGGCGATCGCGCCGAGGGACGCGGGCAGCCGCGCCTCCTCGTTGTACGCGGGGATCACGATCGACAGGTCGACGGCGCCGCCGGACGAGCCGGCCGCGGGACGGGGGAGGACCTCGGGGGAACGGGCCGTCACGCGGGGGCCGCCTCGAAGACGAACTGGTAGCCGAAGAGAGTCGGCCAGGCGCGCCGCGAGAAGCCGCGCCCCGGCGTGGACGGGACGGGCCAGCGGGGGGCGCCCGAGCGCTGGCACCGCGAGCTCGACCGGCATCGCCGTCGCCGTCTCCCAGACGATCCGGAACCCCGAGCCTTCGAGGAGCGCGCGCGCCGAGGCGCGCGTGTAGAAGCGCAGGTGCGTGTGGTCGAGGATGCCGCGGTTCGCGTACGGGAACCGGCCGGCGAGGAGCGACGCGCGCACCGTGACGTTCGCGACGTTCGGGAGGGAGACGAGGAGCGCCCCGTCGGACTTCAGAAGCGGCTTCAGCGCCGGGAGGAGGTCTCCCGGGCGCGGGAGGTGCTCGAGGACGTCGCCTGCGACGATGACGTCGAACGGCCCTTTCCAGGGGCCGGAGATTCCCTCGAAGATGTCGCCCGTCACGGGGTCGTCGAAGAAGCGCGCTCCTTCCCTGGCCGCTCCGGCGTCGAGCTCGACGCCCGCGAGATATCGGCACGCCGGGCGGATGCGCTCCGCCAACCGGCCCGCTCCGAAGCCGATGTCGAGAACCGCGAGGCCGCTTCCCCGCCGGAGCACCCTCTCGAGGAGGACCACGTGCGACGACCCCGGAATCTCCTTCCAGGGATAGTGCGGGGCGGCGTCTCGGTCCACGGTCTTCAGACCGGCGACCTCTGCGCGATCGGGCACGCGGCGCCCGGTCCCGAAGGCCTTCGCGGAGACCTTGAGTCCCGGCGCGGCCTGCCGCCGCTTGTACTCGGAGACGTCCAGCAGCCGCGCGATCCGCTCGACGAGCGTGCGCGATGCACCGCTCGCCCGCGCGGCGGCGGCGACGGAGAGGTTGCGTTCCACGAGGCCCTCGAGGATCGCGTCGAGGACGGGATAGGGCGGGAGCGAGTCCTGGTCGGTCTGTCCCGGCCTGAGCTCGGCGCTCGGCGGCTTCGTGAGCGAGGCCGCGGGGATCACGTCGCGGCCGGCGCGCGCGTTCAGGTGGCGCGCGAGAGCGTAGACACGCATTTTCGGGAGGTCGGAAATCGGCGCGAGCCCGCCAGCCATGTCGCCGTAGAGCGTGCAGTATCCGACGGCGAGCTCGCTCTTGTTTCCCGTCGTGAGGACGAGCGCGCCGAGCTTGTTCGAGAAGCCCATCACGAGGAGGCCGCGCAGCCGCGACTGGAGGTTCTCCTCGGCGACGTCTTCGGGGCGGCCGCGGAAGACCGGCGCGAGGGCCGCCTTCGCGTCCGCGAAGAGCGCGTCGATCGGAAGAACCTCGAAGCGAATCCCGAGGTTTCCGGCGAGGGCGCGCGCGTCCGACACCGAGCCCGTCCGACGAGTAGGGCGACGGCATCCCGAGGCCCGTGACGTTCTCCTTTCCGAGCGCGTCGACGGCGAGCGCCGCGACGAGCGCGGAGTCGATCCCGCCCGAGAGCCCGAGGACGGCCGTCCGGAACCCGCACTTGGCGGCATAGTCGCGGATCCCGAGGACGAGGGCGCGGCGGAGAGACTCGAGCGGCTCGCCGTCCGCATCGTCGCCCGTTTCCGCCGGAACGCCGCCGGAAACCGGTACGACACGGGCGCGGCCGTCCTCTCCGCGGACGACGTCCGCGACGAGCAGGTCCTCGGCGAAGAGCGCGGCGCGCGCCCCGATGCGGCCGCGATCGTCGAGCACCATGGACCCGCCGTCGAAGACGAGCTCGTCGTTTCCGCCGACGAGGTTCAGGTACGCGACGGGGACGCGGCCGTCCCGCGCGAAGCGCGCGAGCATCCGGCGCCGGAGGAGGGGCTTGCCCTCCGAGAAAGGCGACGCCGAGATCGAGAGGACGAGCGTCGCGCCGCGGCGCACGAGCGTCTCGCCGGGATCCTCGTGGTAGAGGCGCCGCGCGCGCCAGAAGTCCTTGTCGTTCCAGAGGTCCTCGCAGACGGGCAGCCCGATCCGCTCGCCGCGGAAGGGGACGAGGGCGCATCCGTCGCCCGGCTCGAACCAGCGCCCCTCGTCGAAGACGTCGTACGTGGGGAGGAGCGTCTTCTTCCCGAGGACGCGGACGCGGCCCGCGGTCAAGGAGCGCCGCGACGTTGTGGAACGGCTTGCCCGTCCGGCTGCGGTTCGGGACGAACGTGCCCACGAGCAGGGCCGTCTCTCGCGTCCGTTTCGCGAGGGTCGCGAGCGCCCGCGCCGCCGCGCGCTGGAACGAGGGCCGCTCGAGGAGGTCGCGGGGCGGGTAGCCGCAGAGCGCGAGCTCCGGCACCGCCGCGAGGTCGGCTCCCGCGTCCTCGGCGCGGGACAGGACGGCCTCGATCTTCGCGGAGTTTCCCGCGAAATCTCCGATGGTCGTGTCGATCTGGCCGAGCGCGAGCCGCACCGGCCCCTCCTACGGCTGTCCGACCGGCTCGGGCGCCTCGACGCCCTCGATCGTCGTGCCGGAGAGGAGGTCTGCGAGCGTCCGCCCCTGGCGGTCGAATGCGGCGACGAGGAGCGGGACGCCCGCGAGAGCGCCCGTCAGGAGGAAGCCGAGAAACCGCCGGAAGGCCGCGTCGAGAGTCGGCGAGCCTCCGTCCGCGGCGCGGATCCGGAGGTCCGCGAGCGCCATGCCCGGCGTGGTGCCCCAGACGAACGGCGCGAGGACGAGGAGCACGAGCGCGGCGAGGAGGAGGAACGCCGCGAGCGGGACGAACGCGGGAGGCGGAAAGCGCAGGTCGAGCAGGAGCGCGCCCGCCGCGAGCTCCACCGCTCCGACGAGCGCGAGGATGAGGAGGTCCGCGAGGCCCGCGGCGACGCGCCGGGCGAACGCGACGGCGCGCGGGTCGTCGTCACCGGCCTCGGGCTCGAGCTCGTCCGGACGCGGCGGCGCGAGGATCTCCTCGGCGGGCCGGACCGACGAGCGCGGACGCTCGCGCGGCGGCTCCGGCGCGGCGGCACGCGCGGCGCCCGCTCCCGGGTCCTCCCGGAGCGGCATTTCCGCGGCGCCTCCGAAGAGCTCGAGGGTTCGCCCGGACGCCTTCGGGCGCGCGGGCTCCCGCTCGGGGGCGAGGGGGTGCTCGGCGAGGGGATCGCGCGGCGGCTCGGCCATTCTGCGGCGACCGGCCTCAGGGCCGCACGGTGAGGTGTTTGATGAAGATTTTCGAGAGGAGGTCGGTCGCGCCGCGCGGGTACTTTCGCGCGAAGCGCAGGAGCCGCTGGGCCTCGGCGTCGCCGGGCCGGAGCTCCGTCGCTTCCTTGAGGGAGCTTTGGGCTTTCGGCATGTTGCCGGCCTGAAGGGCCTGGATCGAGCTGTTCACGTACGCGTTCGCGAGGTACTCCTCGACGTCCTGGTTCTTCGTGTCCTGCTTGCGCGCCTCCCAGAGGAGCTTGATCGCACTCTCGTAATCGCCTTCGTTGTACGACTTCACGGCGCTCGAGAGGGCGGTGACCTGGTCGAGGGCGCGCTTGAAAGCGACCGCCGCCTCCGTATCCTGCGGCCGCGCCTTCACGACGGGGTCGAGGTTCTTGACGGCGTCGATGTACCGGCTCGAGGCGGCCGCCGCGAAGCCCGCGACGCGCATCTCGTCGAGCGCGGCCTCGCTGGGAGCGGCGGGCGCGGGAGTGGGTGCCGCCGAGGACTTCATCTTCTCGATGCGGACGAGAGCTTCGTTGTGGCGCGGGTCCGAGTCCGGCAGCTTCAGGAGGACGGCGATCGCGTCGTCGATCTTGCCGGCGTCGAAGAGCGCCTGCGCCTTCTGGAACGGGTCGTCCGCCGGTCGGACGGGGCCGCCCGCCTTCGCGGAGGGGCCGGGCGCGGGAGCGGGCGCCGTGCGGCCGCCGCGAAGGAACCAGTACGTGCCGCCGCCGACGGCGGCGAGGAGGACGAGGCCGGCGCCGAGGAGGAGCCGGAGGTCGATGCTGCTTCTCGCCTTCGGGAGCGTCGCACGCTCGGGAACGGACCCCTCGGCGTTGAGGCCGTCCTCGAGCGGCGGAATCTCGTCCGCGAAGGACGGGGCGTGCGGCGCCTCGATCTCGTTCCGCATGAAATCCGAGTCGGGCGTCGGCGCGGACGCGGGTGCGCCGCCCGAGCCCGGCGTCGAAAGGGCGGCGTCGATCTGGTTCAGGTAACCGCGCGCGGTCGCGTCGTTCTCGGAGAGCGCGAGGACGTCGAGGAACTTGTTGCGAGCGCCCGCGAGGTCGCCGGCCTCGAACGACTGCACGCCGTCGGAGAGCAGGGCGTCGATCTTCCGCCCCGTCTCGGCCTGCGCGTCGCGCGCCGAGTCGATGCGCCGCGAGGCTTCCTCGTTCGAGAGGTCGATCAGGAAGACGCGGCTCCAGAGGTCGATCGCCTCCTGGGCGTTCCCGCGGGCGAAGGCGTCGTCGCCCTGCTTGAGGAACTGCGTGATCCGCGCGTCGGTCTGGGCGCCGGAGCTCGGGCGCGGCGGCGCGGAAACCCCGGAGGCGGTCGCGGAAGGCTCGGCCGCAGGTTCCGGCGCTTCGGGCGCCGGGGCCGCCGCGGGCATGGGCGGCGGGGCGCCGGGCTGGATCGCGGCGGGACCGTCGATCGGCGAGCCGACCATCGAGGCCGGACCGCCCGGGAGGCTCAGGTCGTCGAGCCCCGCAAACGGGTCGCCGCCGGCGACGGGGGCAGCCGTCGAGCGTGCGGGAGCAGTGGCGAGGGTGGGGGACAGCCGGCGAGGGTGGGGGCGTCCGGGGCACGGGAGCCGGCGGCGGCGCCGCGGCCTCGTCGCCGAAGACGAGGTCGTCGAGGCCACCCGCAGCCGGAGCCGGCGCCGCGGCCGGGAACGCGTCCCCGAGGGGGGGCGGAACAGGGGCGTTCGGAGCGGCGGCCTTCGGGACGGCGGCCTTTGGAACGGCGGGGAGCTCGGCCGAGCTCGGGATCGCCTCGACGGCGCTGTCGAAGCCGAGGAATTCGGAGAAGCGGTTGACGTCCACGGGCGCGCCGGGCGCGGCCGTCCGGAGCGCGTCGAGGAGTGCCCGGGCCGGCGCGAACCGGCCGTCCATCTTGAGGATGAAATCGCAGCCGAGAAGAGCCTCGTCGGCCTTCCCGGACTGGGCGAGCGACAGCGTGTGACGGAAGGTCTGGAGGACCTTCTCACGCGCCTCCGGCGAGAGGGCGGGGCTGCCCGCGTACGAAGCCATTGCTCGAATGCTAGCAAGAAGTACCCGCGGGCGCGTCGGGTACGATCGAGGCTCCGCGGGAGGCGACATGGCACGGCTCATCGAATGCATCCCGAACGTCAGCGAGGGGCGGCGCGACGACGTCGTCGCGGCGATCGCGGCGGCGGCCGTCGAGGCCGCTCCCGGCGTCGTTCTCCTCGACCGGACGTCGGATCCCGACCACAACCGCTCGGTCCTCACGTTTCTCGGCGACGGCGAGCCGCTCGTCGCGGCCATGACGGCGCTCGTCGGGGCGTCGCTCGCGGCGATCGACCTCCGGACGCACAGGGGCGCTCACCCGCGCCTTGGAGCGGTCGACGTCATCCCGTTCGTCCCCGTCCGCGGGGCGACCGCGGCCGAGTGCGTCGCGCCTCGCGAAGACGCTCGGGAAGACGCTCGCCGAGCGCTTCGGCCTGCCCGTCTACCTGTACGAGGACGCCGCCACCTCGGCCGAGCGCCAGAACCTCGCGAACATCCGCAAGGGCGAGTTCGAGGGGCTCGTCCGGAAGATGCAGGAGCCCGCCTGGAAGCCCGACTTCGGGCCGTCGGCGCCGCATCCCTCGGGCGGCGCGGTCGTCGTCGGCGCGCGGGCGCCGCTCATCGCCTACAACATCAACCTCGGAACCGCGGACCTCGAGATCGCCGACCGGATCGCCAAGGCGATCCGCCATCTTTCGGGCGGCTACCGGTTCGTGAAGGCGATGGGCGTGAAGCTCGAGGCGCGCGGGCAGGTGCAGGTCTCGATCAACATGACGAACTTCGAGAAGACGCCGCTCCACCGCGTGTTCGAGACGGTGAAGAGCGAAGCCGAACGGCACGGCGTCGCGGTCGTCGGGTCCGAGATCGTCGGCCTCGTCCCGCAGGCCGCGCTCCTCGCGGCCGCCGGCCACTTCCTCAGGCTCGAGGCGGACCCCGGCCCGCAGGTCCTCGAGAACAAGCTCCTCGAGAGGCTCGCATGAGGCTCGCCGCCGCGCTCGCCGCCGCTGCCCTTTCCTTCGCCGCCGGTCCGCTCACGCCGTCCCCGCTCGCCGCGGCCCCACCCTTCCTGCCGGACGGGATGCGCGCGACCCTCGCGTCGCTCGTCGCTTCCGCGAAGACGACGGACGGCGCGTACGAGACGGTCCGCGATCTCCTCGAGGCCTCGGGGCCCCGGCTCACGGGGTCGCCCGGCGGCGCGCTCGCCGTCGCGTGGGCGACGCGCGCCCTCGAAGCGCGCGGTTTCGTGAACGTCCACACGGAGCCCGTCACCGCGCCGCACTGGGAGCGCGGCGAGGAGAGCGGCCAGCTCCTCCTCCCCATCCCGCTGAAGCTGTCCCTCTGCGCGCTCGGGGGCAGCGTCGGGACCCCGGCCGAGGGCGTCGAGGCCGACGTCGTCGAGGCGACGTCGCTCGAGGCCGTCGACGCGCTCGGCGAGAAGGCGAAAGGGAAGATCGTCCTCATCTGGCGGGTCATGGAGCGTGGGCCGTCGGGCGCCGGGTACGGCGCGACGGTGCCGATCCGCACGAACGGCGCGTCGCGCGCCGCGAGGGCCGGCGCGCTCGCGGTCGTCATCCGGTCGGTCGCGACGTCGGGCGCGCGCTTCCCGCACACCGGGATGATGGTCTACGCGGACGGGGCTCCGAAGATCCCGGCGGCGGCGCTCGCGGTGCCGGACGCCGACCTCCTCCATTCGTACCTGTCGCAGGGCAAGCGCGTGCGGCTGAAGATGACGCTCGGCGCGCGCACGCTCCCCGACGCCGCGACGGCGAACGTCGTCGGCGAGATCCGCGGGCGCGAGAGGCCGGACGAGATCGTCGTCGTGGGCGGGCACCTCGACTCGTGGGACCTCGGGATGGGCGCCGAGGACGACGGCGTGGGCTGCGGGATCGCGATCGAGGCGGCGCGTCTCGTGGGCGCGCTCCGCGTGCGCCCGCGCCGGACGATCCGCGTCGTCCTGTTCGCGAACGAGGAGAACGGCCTCGCGGGCGGCCTCGCGTACGCGAAGGCGCACGCGGACGAGCTGGCGCGGCACGTCGGGGCGGTGGAGGCCGACGCGGGTTCCGGCCCCGCGAGCGGCTTCGGCTGGATGGCGGGGCCCTCGGCCGCGCCGCTCCTCGAGGAGCTGGGAGCGTTCCTCGCGCCCTCCGGGCTGGGCGAGACGCGCAAGGGCGGCGGGGGCGCGGACGTGGGCCCGCTCCGCTTCGCCGGCATTCCGCTGTTCTCAGCGATCCAGGACGCGTCCCGCTACTTCGACGTCCACCATTCGGCCGACGACACGCTCGACACAGGTCGACCGCGAGGGCCTGAAGACGAACGTCGCGACCGTCGCGGCCCTCCTGTACACGCTCGCGGAATCGGCGACGCCGGTCGAGCGGATCCCGGAAGCGGAGCGCGAGCAGCGGAGGCGCTGAGGGGATCTCTCGCCCGGCAGACGGGACGAATGATGTATAAAATACAGCATCGTCCGGAGGGAACGATGTCGGTTCGTCTGAACATCACGATGGATGAAGCGCTCTACGAGAGGCTGAAAAAAGAGCTGCCCCCGAAGGGGATCAGTTCCTTCATCGAAGCGGCCGTCCGCTCCCGAATTCATCCGGATCGGGCGACGCTGGATGCCGCATACAAGGCGGCCGCGCACGAGACGTGGCGCCGGCGGCTTGCGTCCGAGTGGTCGAGGACCGAGGTCGAGGATTGGCCCGCGTGAAACGCGCACCGCGTCGAGGCGATGTTTATTGGGTCGCCCTCGACCCAACGCTCGGAACGGAGATCCGGAAGACGCGACCGGCGGTCGTCATCTCGAACGACTCTTGCAACCGGTACGGTTCCCGCGTCGTCGTCCTCCCGATCACGAGTCATGTCGAGTCGCTCTATCCCGGTGAAGCCCGGATCGAGGTCCGCGGCGCTCCGGCGAGAGTCCTCGGCGATCAGATTCGATCAATAGACAAGGCGCGCCTCCGTTCGAGAATCGGAAGCTTGACGAAACAGGAGCTGGAGAGCGTCGAGGGCGCGGTTCGGATCACTCTCGATCTGCACCCGGCGTAACGCCGCGATGTCTGGTCCCGGCGCTCGCCCTAGTCCTTTTCGCCGTCCAGCCCGAGGGACTTCATCTTCCGGTGGAGCGTCGTGCGGTCGAGGCCGAGGCGCTCGGCCGCGCGCGAGACGTTGCCCTTCGTCTCCGCGAGGACGCGCGAGAGGTAGCGCTTCTCGAAGGCGTCGCGGGCGTCCGCGAGGGAGAGCACGCCCGAGATGTCCTCCACGGCGTGCGTCCCCGAGACGGGCCGTGGGGGACCGTCCTCGGGCGGCAGGTCCGCCGCGCGGACGGTCGCCCCGGATGTCATGAGGAGAACGCGCTCGACGAGGTTCTGGAGCTCGCGGACGTTGCCGGGCCAGCGCCGCTTCGCGAGCGCCTCGAGCGCCGCGGGCTCGAACGTCTTCGCGCGGCGGCCGCGTCTCCGCGCGACGGTCTCGGCGAAGTGCGTCACGAGGAGCGGGACGTCCTCGGGGCGCCCGGCGAGCGGCGGCACGTGGAGCGGGACGACGGCGAGCCGGAAGTAGAGGTCCTCGCGGAACGTGCCGGCGCGGATCATCGCGGGGAGGTCGCGGTTCGTCGCGGCGACGATCCGCACGTCCGTCGCGAGCGCCTTCGCGCCGCCGACGCGCGTGATCTTTCCGTCCTGGATCGCGCGGAGGATCTTGGCCTGCGTGCGAGGGGACATGTCGCCGATTTCGTCGAGGAAGAGCGTCCCGCCGTCGGCCTGCTCCCACTTGCCCTTTCGGTCCTCGAAGGCGCCCGTGAAGGAGCCCTTCATGTGGCCGAAGAGCTCGCTCTCGATGAGCTCCTCGGGGATCGCGGCGCCGTTGACCTCGACGAACGGGCCCGCGGCCCGCGGCGAGGCGCGGTGCAGCGCGCGCGCGACGAGCTCCTTGCCCGTTCCGCTCTCGCCCGTGATGAGGACGCGCGCGTCCGAGGCGCCGGCCCGGGCGATCTCGGATTTCAGGCGCGCCATCGCGGGGCTCTCGCCGAGGAGGGCCTCATCCTGCGCGTCACGCGCGTCGCGGCTCGCGAGCTCGCGCCGGAGGTCGTCCCGCTCGCGCGCGAGGCGGCTGTGCTCGAGCGCCTTCTCGAGCGTCAGGAGGACGCGCTCGAGCGCGAGCGGCTTCTCGAGGAAGTCGTCCGCGCCTCGCTTGACGGCCGCGACCGCCGTGTCGACCGTCCCGTGGCCCGAGATCATGAGGACGGCTCCGGAGAACGCGCCCGCGCGGAGGCGGTCGAGGACCGTGAGGCCGTCCACGTCGGGCAGCCAGACGTCGAGGAGGACGGCGTCCGGCCGCGTGTCGCCGAGGGCGTGCGCGATCGCCTCCTGGCCGAGGCCGACCGCGTCGACGGCGTAGCCTTCGTCGCCGAGGATCTGCGAGAGCGTCTGCCGGATCCCGGGCTCGTCGTCGCAGACGAGGACGCGCGCCGGGCTCATGCGCGCCTCACGCCGTCGGCCACTCGAGGAAGAAACGGCATCCGTGAGGAGCATTCTCCTCCACGCGCACGCTTCCGCCGTGCTCGGCCGCGATCCGCGCGACGATCGCGAGGCCGAGACCGGAGCCGCGGCCCTTCGTCGAGTAGTCCGGGTCGAACACGCGCTCGCGGTCGGCGGGCGGAATCCCGGCGCCGTCGTCCTCGACGGACAGGACGGCGCGCCCGTCCCTCAGGCGCGCGGCGACGCGCACGCACCCGCCCTCGGGCGTCGCCGCGACCGCGTTGTCCACGAGGTTGATGAGCGCGCGGCGGAGCTGGCCTGCGTCCGCCATCACGGGCGCGAGCGCCTCCGGCGCGTCGGCCGTCACGGCGATCCCGCGCTTGACGCCGTCATAGAGCTTCGCAACCTGGCATGCGACGGCCCCGAGGTCCGTGGGCTCGAGGACCGCGGCGGGCAGACGCGCGAAGCGCTGGAACGTGTCGACGAGCGCCGAGAGCGCCGTGACCTCCTGGACGATCGTCGAGGCGCCCTCCTCGACCACGCGCGGGAGCCCGTCCCCCGCGTCGGGCGCCGCGGCCGCGCGCCGCCGCATGCGCTCGGCGGCCAGGCGGATCGGCGTGAGCGGGTTCTTGATCTCGTGCGCCATGCGGCGGGCGGCCTCTTCCCAGGCGGCGGCGCGCTCGGCCGCGACGAGGGCGGTCGTGTCCTCGATCGTCACGATACAGGGGCCCGCGCGGCCCGAACCGGACGGGGCGAGCGCGAGGTGCGCCTCCAGGACGCGGCGCCCGATCTTGAGCGTCTCTTCCCGCGGGCCGGTCCCGCGCGCGCGGGACAGGAAGTCGCGGAGCGGGGCGAGCGGCGCCGGCGCGAGCAGATCGTCCAGCCGTTCGACGCCCCCGGCGTCCTCGCGGTCGAGGAGGCGTCGCGCCGTGTCGTTCAGGAAGGCGAGCCGGCCGTCGTCCCAGAACGCGACGACGCCCGCGTCCAGCCGCTCGAGGATCGAGCCGAAGCGCTGCCGCTGCTCGTCGAGCGCGCGGTTCGTCGCCGCGAGCTCGGCGTTCGCCGCGACGAGCTCGGTCCGGCGGCGCCGCAGCTCGGAGGTCATCGCGTTGAACGCGCGCGAAAGCGCGCCGATCTCGTCGCCGCCTTCGACCTCGACGAGCGCGTCGAAGTCGCCCGCGCCGACCCGGCGCGCCGAAGCCGCGAGCGCCGCGATCGGGCGCGTGACGCGCCGCGCGAGGAGAAGGCCGACCCACACGGCGGCGAGGAGCACGAGGAACGCCAGGAGCAGGAAGAGGAGAACCTGGATGGCCTCCAGCGAGGCCCGTTCGGCCTTCAGCATCGCGTAGGCGCTCGTCGCGCGCGAGAGCTGGCGCAGGGGCTCGGCCTCGGCGGGCGGGTCGTACGTGCCGACGAGGAGCGTCCCCGACGGCGTGAAGAAAAGCGAGCGCCCGGTCTGGCCGCCGTCGTGCGTCGCCTCGATCCGGCGCGAGACGCCCCGCGCCTTCGCGTCGGCGGTCCAATCCGGCCCGGCGTCGTTGACCTCGCGGACGGGCCAGCGCGGCGTGCTCACCGCGGCGGGCGGAGCGCCGGGCCGGCGCCACTCGAGGTAATCCACGCCGGACTCCTCGCGCGCCGACGAGAGCAGGGCGAGGACGTCCTTCTCGGGAGCGGACGCGAGCCGCGGGAGGAGCCGGTCGGCCGTCCGGCGCTCGAGGGCCGCGGCCCTGAGGCGCACGAGGTCCGAAACCTCGCGCCCGGCCCGGATCGTGTTCTCGACGGGCGGCGCGAACCAGCGCTCGACGCTCTTCTGCAGGAGACCCGTCGTCGGGAGGATCAGGAGCGAGATCGGCAGGAGGGCGAGGCCAACGTAGGCCGCGACGACCCGCACGCGGAAGCGCGAGCCGAAGACGCCGCGCCGCGCCTCGAGGACGAGCTTGACGCCGTTCCTCACGAGGACGAACAGGAGCACGAGGATGAGGACGACGACGATGTAGAAGAGGACGAACAGGAGGACTCGATTCGTCGCGGCGGCCGCCGTGAGGGCGCGCGTTCTCAGGACGAGTGTGTAGCCGCCCGCGAGGGCGGCGCCGAACGCGAGGCCGATCGCGAGGAGGATCCGGTTGTCGCGCGTCCACCGGTACGGCGGGACGGGCGGCACGGACTCCGTCAGCGGGCGCCGCTCGCCGTCCATTCGAAGATCCCGGACCGAGCCCAGTCGGTCTCGTCGCTCGTCGGCATCACGCCCAGCGCGACGCCGTCCCCGTAGCGGCAGCGCACGCGCACGACGAGCCGCTTGCCGAGAAGGTGATCTCCCATCGTGAAGACCGGCAGGCCCGGCACCTTCGCGAGCACGGCCGCCGCCTCGTCCTTCGAGGCGAGGATCACCGTGCCGAGGAGGCGCGCGTCGAGGCGGCGTTCCACGAGGTAGTCGGACGTGTCCGGCCGGTAGGTCGCGGTCACCGCGTAGCGCCGCTCGTCCTTGAGCGTGTCCCACCAGAGATTGTGGAAGGAAAAGAGCCGGATGTTCCACGAGACGGTCGTCGGGAGCCCCGAGCCGAGCCGCTGCCGCACGTCCTCGGGCAGGCCCGGCGAGAGCTTCGCCTCGACGTGGAGGTCGCGGCCGGCCAGCCAGGTCGACACGCCTGGAACGGCCGGCGCGGTCTGGGCGGACGCGGCCCCGCCGAGGGCGAGGAGGGCTCCGAGGAGAAGTCCGGCGGGCCGGAGGGGGCGCGCGTGCACCCCGAGACTTTAACGGTTTACGTGAAGGGCTGCGGTCACGTCCACCCGGCCGGTATCGCGGGCCTCCTCGCGGAGGAGGGACGCGAGGGCGGCGTGCATCGCGTGCCCGGCCTTCTGGGCGACGACGTGCCCGGTCACGGGCCGGCCCACGAGGGCGAGGTCGCCGAGCAGGTCGAGGACCTTGTGGCGCACGAACTCGTCCGGAAAGCGCAGGTCGCCGTTCTCGACGCGGTCCTCGCCGATGACGATGCAGTTCTCGGGCGAGGCGCCGCGGGCGAGGCCGTGCTGCTTGAGCATCTCGTACTCGGAGAGGAACCCGAACGTGCGCGCGGGCGCGACGTGCGTCGCGTACGTCGCGGGCGAGAGCACGACCGTGAGCGACTGCCGGCCGACGGCCGGGTTCGGGAAGTCGATCGTGTACGTGACGCGCAGGTCGCGCGCGGGGCGGATCTCGAGCTTCCGGCCGCCCGCCGAAGGCACCGAGAGCGTCCGGAGCGGGGTGAACGGAGCGCGCAGGGCCGCGAGCGGCGCGAGGCCGGCCTTCGCGAACGCGTCGAGCCACGGAAGGGCGCTCCCGTCGAGGATCGGCACCTCGGGCCCGTCGACCTCGACGAGGAGGTTGTCGAGCCCGGCGCCGAAGGCCGCCGAGAGCAGGTGCTCGACCGTGCTCACGTCGCGGCCGCGCATCCCGAGCGACGTCGCGTGGTCGAAGTGGCCCGCGGCTTCCGCGACGGCGGGGACGAACGTGTCCACGTCGGAGCGCCAGAAGACGATCCCGTGATTCGCCTCCGCGGGGTGAAGCACGACGTTGACGTGGCGGCCGCTGTGGAGGCCGATTCCCGAGAGCCGGACCGGCCGGGCGAGCGTGGTCTGAACGAGCATTGCCGCGGGAAGTGCACGGCCGGTGCCACCATGAAGGCCGTGTGAACACAATGGTTTCCGCGCTCCGGCCGGTCCGGGCCGGGGGCCGTCGTGTGGCGGGATCGCCCCAGGTGCGGCGGAAGCGCCACACGCGCACGTGGCGGGCCCCGGGGTCACGGGCGGGAGGCGCGCGCTGGCTGCTATCCTCGACTGTCACCCGGAGGAACGCGTGCTCGCTCCCGAGGAAGAAAAGTACTATCAGGACTTCCTCTCCGTGGTCGCCCAGAAGTGGCGGCCCACGAAAGCGGCGTTCTACACGCTCGATCCGGGAGGCGCCGTCTTCCGCCTCAAGGCCCAGTTCGGCTTCACGCGGGGCGACCGCCTCGCTGAACGCCTCGGGCGCAACGATCCGCTCGTGAACCAGATCTACGAGCACCGCGAGCCGACGTTCATCAACAACGTGAACAGCGCGGGCAGGCTCGCGGACGCCATGATCCAGTCGTCGTCGACGCGCATGCTCGTCGCGCCCCTCTATCTCGACGGGCGGATCATGGGTCTCGTCGACATGCGCGACAAGGCGGGGCGCGTCGCCTTCTCGCACGACGACGCCACCGAGCTCGCGGACCTCCTGCGGCGCTTCGCGCTCGAGATCCGGCGCGTCAACGACGCGAGGGCGGACGTGTCGATCCTGCGCGAACCGCCGCCGGTCATCGAGAGGCCGCTGGACCCTCCGGCCCAGGTGTCGCCGATGCCCTCGCCTCTCGAGAAGACGTCGGGCTTCACGACCGCCCAGTTCCAGCAGTCGGGCTCCTTCCGGCGCGTCCCGCAGCCCGCGGCGGCGACCGAGCCGGTCGAGACGGCCCTGCAGGGAGTCACGGCGCGCACGCTGCGCCTCGTCGAGGAGACGCTCGCCCGCGGCGGCACGCAGCGCCTCGCGGCCGCGCCCGGCGGCGGCCTCTCGGCGCGCGAGGCCGAGTTCGTCCAGCTCTACCTGCCGACCTGCCTGAACTACGACGAGGTCGAGATCGCGGCGGTGTCTTCCTTCCTGCCCGCCGGCGGAAGCGTGGTCCTCGCCTCGCGCCGCCCGCTGGACGCGGACATCGTTCCCGCGCTCCTCGAGAACCTCGAGAAGATCTTCGCGAAGACCGCCGTCCCCTTCGGTTTCGCGCACGAGCCGGTCGTGAGGATCCTGGACGGGCCCGGCGAGGGACGGCACGTCCGCCGCGCGGACATCGCGGCGATCCAGTCGTCCGTCCTCGACAGCGCGCCCGACGGCGTCGTCCTCTTCTCGCTCCTCTACCGGCACGGGCCGAATCCCGAGGCGCGCGAGGCGCTCCGCTCGGCCCACGTCGTCCTCCGGAACGTTCTCGCGGGGACGCGGGGCGAGTCGCGCTTCCGCGAGGCCTACCGCGGGCTCGTGAACAAGCTCATCGAGCCGGGGCTCCTGCGCCGCACCGCGCTCAAGACGCACTCCTTCAACGTCGGGCGCATGGCGCGCAAGCTCGCCGCGCAGATCGGCGTCGCGCCCATGGAAGTCGAGCAGATCACGGTCGCCGCGATCCTCCACGACGTCGGGATGCGCGAGCTGAGCTACGACACCCTGTACGCGAAACGGACGCTCACGGACGAGGAGCTCGCCCTCCTCAGGACGCACCCGCGCGTCGGGGCCTACCTCGTCGAGGACGTCCCCTGGCCCTACCCCATCGCGCCCCTCATCAAGCACCACCACGAGCGCTGGGACGGCGGCGGCTACCCGGACGGGCTGCGCGGCGAGCAGATTCCGCTCGGCTCGCGCATCATCCACCTGTGCGAAGCCCTCGACGCGATGACGGCCCCCACGTCCTACCGGGCCGTGCTCTCGGACTACCAGGCGCTCGACATCATCGAGTCGAAGGCCGGCACGCAGTTCGACCCCGAGCTCACGCCCGAGTTCAAGCGCATGATCGAGAGCCCCTTGGACTGACGGAGCGCGCGTGAAGTCGCGGCTCGACCGCGAGGAGCGGAAGAAGGACGCACGCGCCGCCGCGAAGAACGCGGGGACGCGCCCGATCGCGACGAACCGGCGCGCGTTTCACGAGTACTTCATCGAGGAGAAGATGGAGGCGGGCCTCGCGCTCACGGGCACCGAGGTCAAGTCCCTGCGCGAGGGCCAGGCGAGCCTGCAGGACGGGTACGTCGCCGTCGAGGGCGGCGAGGCATGGCTCTGGAACGTCCACGTGCCGCCGTACGGGGCCGGGAGCTACAACAACGTCGACGCGAAGCGGAAGAGGAAGCTCCTCCTCCACAAGCGCGAGATCCTGCGCCTCGCCTCGAAGATCCAGAGGTCGGGCGCAACGTGCGTCCCGCTCACGCTGTACTTCAAGGGCCCGCGCGCCAAGGTCGAGATCGCGCTCGTGACCGGCAAGAAGCTCCACGACAAGCGCGAGACGATCCGCCGCCGCGAGGCGGACCTCGAGGCCCGCGCGGCGATGAAGGACGCGCGGAGGCGGTGAGGGCTCCGGCCGCGCTACCAGGAGTGCGCGCGCGCCACGCGGCAATAGTCCTGCGTTTTCTTGCGAGGTTCGAGATCTCGTGCAGGAGGCGCGGGTTCGTGCGAAAGACCGTGCGGACGGCACGGGAGAAGTAGGGGAGCCCTGCGCGGGTAGACTCGCCGCACCCAAATGCCGGAAACGATACCCGTCTACGACTCGGCCCGCAGGGGGCTGCGCTTCGTCGAGGAGGCGCGGGAGCTCTGGAATTACCGCCACTTCGCCGTGGAGCTCGCGTCGCGCGACATCAAGGTCCGCTACAAGCGCTCCGCCCTCGGCGTCGCCTGGACGATGCTGAGCCCGCTCATGACGATGGTCGTCTTCACCCTCGTCTTCTCGACGTTCCAGCGCATGCCGATCGACGGGTTTCCCGTCTACTACCTTTCCGCCTCGATGTTCTGGCTGTACTTCGCGCAGGTCACGAGCCACGTCGGCTCGCTCACGACGGACGCCCTCGAGATCACGAAGCGCATCTACATCCCGCGCTCCGTCTACGTCGCGTCGGCCGTCCTCGTCGGGCTCACGAACACGCTCCTCAGCCTCGCGCCGTTCGTGCTCATCGTCCTCGTGACCGGCCGCCGCGTGTTCTGGACGTGGCTCTTCCTCCCCGTGTCGCTCCTGATCGGGACGCTCTTCGCCGCGGGCGTCGGCCTCGTCGTCTTCACGCTCGCCCTGAGGTTCGTCGACGTGCGCGACATGTACCAGGCGATCCTCATGCCCTGGTTCTTCGTGACGCCGATCATCTACGAGGCGTCGTTCGTGCCCGCCAGGTGGCGCTGGGTCGTCCGGTACAACCCGATGACGTACCTCGTCGAGATCTTCCGGGCGCCGCTCTACAACGGCTGGCTGCCCGGCCCGAAGACGCTCGCGTTCGCGGTCCTCGCGGCCGTGTCCTCGCTCGCGGTTGGCTGGTTCTTCTACTCGGCCAAGGTCGAGGAGTATGGCCTCAGGAGCTGAGCCCGCCGTCGAGCTCACGGACGTCACCGTGCGCTACCGGGTCGCGACCGAGTCGATCCACTCGCTGAAGGAGTACGCGATCCGCAAGCTCCGCGGCCGGATGGTCCACGGCGAGCTCCTCGCGCTGCGCGACGTTTCCCTCACCGTGCAGCCGGGCGAGCGGGTCGGGATCATCGGGCCGAACGGTGCGGGCAAGAGCACGCTCTTCCGCGTCATCGCGCGCGTCCGCCGCCCGAACGAGGGCCGCGTTGTGGTGCGCGGGCGCGTCGCGCCGCTCCTCGAGCTCGGACTCGGATTCCACACCGAGCTCACGGGCCGCGAGAACGTCATCCTGCAGGGGACTCTCCTCGGTCGCTCGCGCGGGACGATGCTCGAGCGGATGGACGCGATCGCAGAGTTCGCCGAGCTCGAGGCCTTCCTCGACGCCCCGATTCGGAAGTACTCGACCGGCATGACCGCGCGCCTCGCGTTCGCGGCCGCGACGGACGTCGATCCGGACGTGCTGCTCGTGGACGAGTCGCTCGCGGTCGGCGACGAGCGGTTCCGCGCGAAGTGTCACGCGCGGATGTCCGGCTTCCGCGAGCGCGGGAAGACGTTCCTCCTCGTCTCCCACTCCCTCAACGAGGTGCGCGACTCCTGCGCGCGCGCCATCTGGCTCTCGGAGGGCCGGATCGAGCGCGACGGGCCCGTCGCCGAGGTCTGCGACGCGTACCATGACTGGGCGAAGGGGGACGTCCCCGACTAGGGCCGCCCGACAGATTCTGTCGCCGGGCCGGGAGAGGCGGGGCAAATAGTGGCGCCGGACCCCCTCCGGAACGCCCCGGAAGACTCCAGAAGTGATCGGACTCACCCTCCGCGGCCCCGGCAAGGAATGTGTATATCCCGTGAGGAGCCGACACTTCCCAAAGACCCGAAATGAAAGTTTTTCGTCGCGTAGAGGCCCGAATTGTCTTCCTGGCCGTCCTCCTCGTGGCGGCAGGCGGAGCCCTCGCGGAGAGACCGGTCGAAGAGAGGCCCTTCCACGCGCTCGACGGCCCGCTCACTCCCGGAGCCAGTGTCACGCTCGCGCCCGTCACGCTCGACGACGGGACGGACGTCGTCCTCGAGCTCGCGCGCGTCGAGCCGTTCACCAAGGACGCCCAGATCGTCGTCCACGGACCCGATGGCGACACGCTGGCGCCTCTCCCGTCGGACATCTGGTTCACGGGGCACGTGGCGGGCGACCCCGCATCGTTCGTGATGCTCGCGCGGGGGCGCGGCCTCCGCGGGATCATCGTCACGGGCGACGGCGCCTCGGTCATCGGTCCGCAGGGCGACGCATACGCCGAGAAGCCCTCCCGGGCCTTCGTCCGCTCGTTCTCGCCCCAGGACGACGCTCCGGATGCGATGCGGAACTTCACGTGCGGGTCGGAATCGCTCCCTGCGCATTCGGCGCCCCGCGCGCTCGCCTCCGGCCGGCGTCCTCTCAGTTCGGTCATGTACTACGCCGGGATCGCGATCGAAACGGACTACGAGCTGTATGCGAAGAAGGGATCGGTCGCGGCGCTCACCCAGTACGTGGGCGATCTCTTCGCAGCCGTTTCCGCCGTGTACCAGCGCGACCTCCTCGTGACCCTGCAGGTGAACTACCTTTCGATCTGGACGACTGCCTCGGACCCGTGGGTGACGGCGGATTCCCTCGGCGCGCTTTACGAGTTCGGGGACTACTGGCACGCGAACCACGCCGGCCTTTCACGGACGACCGCCCACTTTCTCAGTGGAAGAGGCACCGGCGGCGGCGTGGCCTGGATCGGGACGATCTGCGACGCGGATTTCTACACTGGCTCGCACTACGGAGGCGGCTACGGATTCACCGGAAGCTTGAGCGGGACGTCGCCGTCGAACATCTCGACGACGTACTGGGACTTCATGGCCGTGGCGCACGAGATCGGACACAACTTCGGCTCGCCGCACACGCACTGCTACAGCCCGCCCGTCGACCAGTGTTACGCGTCCGAGAGCGGCTGTTACTCGGGTCCGACGAGCGTCCCCCCGGTCAAGGGCACGATCATGAGCTACTGCCACCTCATCGCGCCGGGGTATTACTCCAACACGAAAATGTTCTTCGGCGTCCCGGGCGAGCCCAGCGAGGCCGTCACGACGCTCATGCGCGGGAGCTACATCGAGCATGCGTCGTGCCTCGGCACTGTTTCTTCCGGCATGAACGTCACCGGGATCTCGCCACCGGCCGGCTCGACCGGCGGAGGAACGCCCATCACGATCTCGGGTGCGGGGTTCGTCGCGCCGGTGACGGTGAAGTTCCGGGGCGTCGCGGCGACGTCCGTCGTCGTCGCGAACGCGACGACGGTCACGGCCGTGACGCCTGCCGGTTCCGCAGGCACCGCGGACGTGTCGGTCGTCCAGGGCTCGCAGGGCTCGATGCTGGCCGGCGGCTACACGTACACCTCGACTCCGCCGCCGCCGTCCGTTTCCACGATCGCGCCGGCCTTCGGCCCAACCGCGGGCGGAACCGCCGTGACGATCACGGGCGCGAGCTTCGTGAGCGGGGCGACGGTCTCGATCGGCGGCGTCGCCGCGACCGGGGTCTCGTTCGTGAGCTCGACGACGCTCACCGCCACGACGGGCGCCCACGCGACGGGAACGGTGAACGTCGTCGTCACGAACCCCGACCTGCAGACCGGCACGCTCACGAACGGCTACGTTTACGGGTCGCTGACGCCCCCCCTGAAGCTCTACACGCTCACGCCGTGCCGGGTCCTCGACACGCGAAACGCGACCGGACCCCTCGGGGGGCCCGCGCTCGCCGGCGGCGGCGCGCAGCGCACGTTCGTCGTGGCCGGGACGTGTGGCATCCCGACGTCCGCGAAGTCCATCTCGGTCAACCTCACGGTCACGCAGACGGCCGCCGCCGGGAGCCTGACGGCCTTCGCCGGGAACGGCGTCCCGAACGGGACGAGCTCGATCAGCTTCGCGGCCGGAGCGACGCGCGCGAACAACGCGATGCTCGCGCTCGCGACGAACGGCACGGGCTCGATCGGCGTCGAGAACGACTCCGCCGGCACCGTCCACTTCATCCTCGACGTGAACGGCTATTTCCAGTGACGATGAACGCGCACGCCACCCTCTGCCTTCTTTTCGTCGTCGTCCCGGCACTGGGGCTTGCAGAGGAGGCTCCCGCAGGCAGCCTCCCCGAAGAGCGTGAGCGCGGGGGCGTTCTGGTGCCCGCGGCGATCCTTCAGCCGTCGAACGCGCAGGGTTTGAACTCTCCTGATGTCCGTGCGCGCGTTCCGCTCGTGGGAGAACCGGTCAACGGCTTCCCGAACTGGCAGGAGCGCGTGATTCACGAGTGGATCAACCGGGCCCGCGTCGACCCCCAGGCCGACCTGGCCGGGTGCGGGGCGAACTGCGCGGAGAACATCGGCGGCTGCTACACGCCCCGGGTTCCCCTGATCTGGGACCCGAACGCGGGCCGCTCGGCGCGCTACCACTCCGCGGAGATGGGCCTCCAAAGCTTCTTCGCCCACGACTCCGCCTGCACCTTGGTCAGCAACCTCAACAGCCTCTACCCGGGGACCTGTGGCGGATCCGCCTCGTGCGCCTGCGTCGGCGGCCTGGAAATGTGCAATCCCGCGTGCACGCCGTGGTACTCCCGAATCGGGCTCTTCGGGGCCGGCGCCTCGGGCGAGATCATCGCCGCCGGCTACTCGGACGCGAACAGCGCGTTTTACGCATGGCTCTGGGAGCCCTCCAGCTCGACTGCGTGCACCTTCGGCAGCGCCAACGGCCACCGATGGCTCATCCTGACCGAGACCAGCGCCGTGGGCACCGGGTATCAGAGCGGCAGCGGCCCGTACACGCGCTACTACACCGGCGACTTCGCGGATTCGAACAGCCCGATTCCCAAGATCCCCTCGGGCACGCACTACCCGCAGCAGGCTGGCGCCATCGATTTCTGGGCGAACTGGTACGACTCGGGCGCGCCGCAGAGCGCCGCGGTGAACGTGGACGGGATCTGCTATCCGATGACGCTCCAGAGAGGATCCGCGTCGAACGGAGCCTATGCCGCGCTTGGAGTTGCCGGCCTCGGCTCGGGCTGTCACCGGTATTTCTTCGCGTTCCACGATTCCGCGGGGAACGAGGTCACGTACCCCACGACCGGGTCCTACGGCATCGGCCTGACGGCGTGCAACGACTGGGATGTCTCGCGGCCCTCGAACTGCGCGTCTTCCGCGACGGGGACCAGCCTCTACGCCTTGACGCCCTGCCGCATCGTCGACACGCGCAACGCGACCGGACCTCTCGGAGGGCCCGCGCTCTCCGGCGGCGGCGCGCAGCGCGCGTTCACGGTCACCGGGACGTGCGGCGTCCCGACGTCCGCGAAGTCCATCTCGGTCAACCTCACGGTCACGCAGGCGGCCGCCGCCGGGAGCCTGACGGCCTTCGCCGGGAACGGCGTCCCGAACGGGACGAGCTCGATCAGCTTCGCGGCCGGAGCGACGCGCGCGAACAACGCGATGTTCGCGCTCGCGACGGACGGGACGGGCTCCTTCGCCGTGCAGAACAACTCCGCCGGCACCGTCCACTTCATCCTCGACGTGAATGGCTATTTCCAGTGAGCACCTCTGCGCCTTCCTTCTCGCGGCGGCGGGCCTGCTGCCGGCAGGGGCGCGCGCGCAGGCCGTCGAGGGCGGCGCGCTGCCCGGGCCGCTGCCGCTCTTCCCGCCCACGAACTGGTGGAACGTGAACGTCACGTCCGCGCCCGTCGACCCGAACAGCGCCGCGATCCTCTCGTGGATCGGGCTGACCCGCGGGATGCACCCGGACTTCGGCGGCGACTCGTCGCCCGCGCCCGCGATCTACGGGATGCCCTACGCCGTCGTCCCGGGCACGCAGCCGCTCGAGCCGGTGGCGTTCGACTACGTCGACGAGAGCGACGCCGGCGCGCCCGGTCGGCCCGCCGGGTACCCGATCCCGGCCGAGGCCAAGACGCAGGGCCACTGGATCGAGGGCGGCTACCCGGGAAACTGCGACTCGTCGTACGCGGGCTCGCCATGCCGCGGCGACAAGCACGTGCTCGTCGTCGACAAGGACCACCGGATCCTCTTCGAGACGTGGAACACGCGCTGTCTCCCGGCGGGCTCGGCCACGTGCTCGTGGCACGCCGGCTCCGGCGCGGTCTTCCCGCTCGACTCGAACGCGCGCCGACCGGACGGCTGGACGAGCGCGGACGCCGCGGGCCTCGCGATCCTGCCGGGCCTGGTCCGCTACGACGAGGTCTCGGCGGCCGGCCCCATCCGGCACGCCTTCCGCTTCACGCTTCGCGACTCGAACGGCTACGTCTATCCGGCCTCGCACGTCGCGGGCTCCAACCCGAACGCGCCTCCGTTCGGCATGCGTCTGAGGCTGAAGGCGGCGACGGACCTCTCGCGGTTCCCGGCCGACGTCCAGAAGATCTTCCAGGCCATGAAGACGTACGGGCTGATCTTCGCGGACAACGGCTCGGACCTCTACGTGCAGGGCACGTACGACACGCGCTGGGACAACGGCGTCCTGAACCCGGCGTTCTCGTCGATCCACGCGAGCGACTTCGAGGTCGTCCGGCTCGGCTGGAATCCGCCCCCCCTTCCGGGGAGGGGCCCGATGTCCTTCTACGCGCTCCAGCCGTGCCGGGTCGTCGACACGCGCACGGCCGGAGGGGGCGGGGCCCTTCCGGCGAACGGGACGCGCGTGATCCCGGTCGCCGGCGCCTGCGGCATCCCGGCCGGGGCGGGTGCCGTCTCGGCGAACGTCACCGCGGTCGCGTCGGGGTCGGGCTCGTTCAGCCTGTACCCGGGGGGCATCGCGAACCCCGGAACGTCCACCGTGAATTTCGCCGCCGGGCAGGTGCGCGCCAGCGCCACCATGGTGGCCCTCTCATCGGACGGGTCGGGGAGCGTCAGCGTGTCCAACAACTCCAGCGCGTCCAATCACTTCATCCTCGACGTGGGCGGGTTCTTCCAGTGAACCGGGCGCATCCCGATCCGCGTTTGCGACGGAATCCGCGTTGCTTGACAGGCGTTAGTTTTTTGGGAGACTAGGCACATTAAACGGTAAGGAGCCGCCATGAAGATGTCGAAAGTTGGATTCTTCGTCACCGGTGTTGTTCTGACGGCTCTCAGCGGAACGGTCGCCGCGCAGACCGGGCCCTACCAGTACTACGCCGTCACGCCGTGCCGGGTGGCCGACACGCGGTCGGCGACGTACAACTCGGGGGCCTACCTCGAACGGTACGCCGAGCATCGCGGGCAACTCCGTGCGCGCGTTTTTCGTGAAGGGAATGTGCGGCATTCCGAACACGGCCAAAGCGGTTTCGGTGAACGCAACGGTCGTCAACCCGACGATCCCAGGGCTGGCTCGCCCTCTGGCCGGCGGGAGCGACGTGGCCCGGGATCTCGACGCTGAACTTCCCGGCGGGAGCTGGCGCGACAGCGAACGGCGCCGTCGTGCCGCTTTCGTCGTGCACGGCGCCGTGCGGGGACATGAACGTCCTGTACGGTCGTGACCCCTCGGGGACGCTGGACTTCGTCCTCGACGTCACCGGCTACTTCCAGTAGACCTCGTCCCGAAACCCGCTTCCCGCCATTCGTCGCCCGACGCATTTGCGTCGGGCGATTTTCGTTTGACTCGGGGCCACGGGCGATGAAGACTTCCCCCGATTCCCCGACGCCCAGTCGACCGCAACTCCGCGTCCAGACCACGGCCTGCAGGGCTACCGAGTTCGTGAGTCCCTGCAGCTCAAAAAAGGGAGATTGCCCGTGACCCACCGCTCGTTCCTGTCCCGGCTCCTGGTCTCTGCCAAGAACCTCGCGATCGCCGCACTCACGCTTCTCCTCGGCCTGCTCGGATTCGACGCGGCCGCTCAGGGGATCTCGCAGCAGGCGGCGCGGCAGATCCAGTCCTTCGCCGCCGACAAAGCGGCGCGGACGCCCGCGCAGAAGAAAATCAGCTCGCAGCTCATCTACGCGGCCCGCATGAACCGGGGTCTTCCGGTCGTCGCCGGAGTCCCGTTCGTGCAGACGGGCGTCGCCGTCGACGCCGGCGGATCGACGGTCGTCGACATCCGGGCCAGGGTCGACGACGCCCTCCTCGAGGTGATCCGCGGCCTCGGAGGCAGCGTCCTCGAATACCACGTCCCGTACCGGAGCATCCGGGCGCGTCTGCCTCTCGCGGCGCTCGAAACGCTCGCCGCCGACTCGCGCGTGATCTTCATCGCGCCCAAGCTGGAGGCCATGACGAACGGGCCGGCGGCGCCGGAACTCAAAGCCTCAGCGGTGCCCTCGCCGTTGCCCGGATTCACCGGCCGCGCCGACCGGGTCAAATCTCAGCTCTCCCAGAGCCTCGCGAAAGCCGGGCGTACAGCGCTTGTCGGCATCACTTCCGAGGGGGTCGTGACCCACCGGGCCGACCTCGCGCATTACACCTTCGGGGCCGCCGGCGCCGGCGTCAAGGTCGGCGTCCTCTCCGACGGGTCCGACTCGGTGGCCGTGCTCACGGCGTCGGGCATCCTGCCCACCGTCACGATCCTGCCGGGTCAGGCCGGAAGCGGTGACGAAGGGACCGCGATGCTCGAGATCGTCCACGACGTGGCCCCGGCAGCCCAGCTCTACTTCGCCACGGCCTTCAACTCGATCGAGAGCTTCGCCGCGAACATCCTCGCCCTCCGCGCGGCGGGGTGCGACATCATCGTCGACGACGTCTCGTACTTCGCGGAATCGCCGTTCCAGGCCGGCCAGGCCCCGAGCGTCATCTCCACGTACGACGCGGGAATCGTCACCCAGGCCGTCAACGACGTGACCGCGTCCGGCGCGCTCTACTTCTCCTCCGCCGCGAACTCCGGCAACTTCACGTGGGGCACGTCCGGAACGTGGGAGGGCGACTACGTCGACGGCGGGGCGGCCGGCGGCGTTCTCGCGGGCGCCGGGGACGTCCACGACTTCGGCGGCGGCACCTTGTACGACACGTACACGATCACCTCGAACTACGGCCTTCTCTTCTGGTCCGACCCGCTCGGCGCCGCGACCGACGACTACGACCTCTACGCCCTCAACTCCGCGGGGACGTCCGTCGTCGCCGCGTCCGCCGACACGCAGGACGGCACGCAGGACCCCTGGGAGGCGTTCGGCGGGACATTCGGCGCCGGGACCCGTCTCGTCGTCGTGAAGTACGCGGGCAACGGCCGCTTCCTCCACATCGACACGGCCCGGGGCGAGCTTCTGATCAACACGGCCGGGAACACCCACGGCCACAACGCCCCTCCGGGCCCCAACGCGTTCAGCGTTGCGGCGACGCCCGCCGCGGGCGCCTTCAGTCTCGGGTACCCCGTCGGGCCGTATCCGAGCCCCTTCAGCGGCTCCAACGTCACCGAGCCTTTCAGCTCCGACGGCCTGCGCCGCTACTTCTTCAACCCGGACGGCTCGCCGATCACGCCCGGCAACGTCTCGTCCACGGGCGGGCTCGTCGTCCAGCAGCCTCTCATCACGGCGGCCGACGGCGTCTCTTCCTCGACGCCGGGATTTAATCCGTTCTACGGCACCTCGGCGGCCGCTCCGCACGCCGCCGCGATCGCCGCGCTCGTCAAGGGGGCGAAACCCTCGCTGACGGCGACCCAGATCTCGGGCATCCTGACGAGCACTGCCATCGACATCATGGCGCCGGGCGTCGACCGCGACAGCGGGTACGGCATCGCCGACGCCTACTCCGCCGTAGCCGCCACGGGCGCTACCGCCGCGGCAGGCCTCTACGTCGGCACGACGACGCTGGGCGAGAGCGGCGGAAACGGAAACGGCACCGTCGAACCGGGCGAGTGCGCCACGCTCCAGGTGCAGCTCAAGGACGGCTCGGCCTCGGTGGGCGCGACCGTCGTCTCCGCGGTCCTCGCGACGACCACGACCGGCGTCACCGTGGAGGCCCCGATCGCCACCTACGCCGACATCCCGGCGCTCGGGAGCGCGACGAACACGATTCCCTTCCTCTTCTCGGTCGCGACCGGCCTCGCGTGTCCGCTGACGGTGGACTTCACGCTGACCGTGACGTACGCGGGCGGACCGAGCCCGGCCGTCATCCCGTTCCAGGTCGTCCTCTTCTCGCAGACCGTCGTGTCCACCACGGTTCTCGACTTGACGGCGCCCACCGTTCCGACCGGCGCGACCGCGACCGCGACGGGAACCCAGAACACGCGCCTCTCGCGGAACGGCATCTCCAGCGCCTGCGGCGCGTCCAAGCCTTACCCCGGCCTTCTCGGCGGGACGGGCGCACGGCAGTACGACGCGTATACGTTCACGAACTGCAGCAGCGCCTCGCGCTGCGTCAACGTGACCCTGAACCAGAGCGGCGTAGACCTCTACTCGGCGGCCTACCTGAACTCGTACGACCCGGCGAACCTCGGCACGAATTTCCTCGCCGACCCGGGGTCCAGCAGCACGTCGATGACTTACTCATTCGACGTGGCCGCCGGGGCGACGTTCGTCGTCGTCGTCAACGAATTGAATCCCGGAGGAGGATTCGGCCAGACCTACACGCTCGACGTGGACGGCCTCTGCACGGCCTGCGGCTCGTACCCGACGACGTACACCTGCTGCCCGACGATCACGCTGCCCGCCACCACCCTTCCGGGCGGCATGGCCGGCGTGCCGTACACGCCGACGACCCTCGCCCCGACCGGCGGCGTCGCTCCCTATACGTTCACGGTCACCGGCCTCGCACCGGGGATGACCGCGACGCCGACGTCCACCGACGTGACGATCGGCGGGACGCCGACGGCGTTCTTCTCGGGGACGGTCATCGTAACGGCGATCGACGCAAACGGCTGCAGGACGAACAGGGGCTACCAGCTCGACATCCTCTGCCCGCCGCCGCCGCCGCAGGTCTTCATCACGGCGCCGTCGACGGTCATCGCGGGTACTCCGAACTGGACCGCGAGCGTCCCGAACACTGCCGGCTCGACGTACGCGTGGGGAATCACGAACGGCACGATCACGGCGGGACAGGGAACGAGCCAAATCGTCTTCACGGCCGGCACGGCCGGGACCCCGCTAACGCTCACGGTCACGGAGACCCTGTCTTCGGGGTGCATCGGAGGCGGTGGAATCGCCACGCTGACCGTGGTGCCTCCGCCGTCGGCCACGAAGCTTCTACGTGGTGACGCCCTGCCGGCAGCTCGACACGCGGACCGGCGCGGGGACGCCGATCGCGGCCGGCGGAACCCTGACGGTGCCGCTGACGGGAGCACCGTGCGGCATTCCGTCCAGCGCCATCGCGGTCTCGGCGAACATGACGGTGACGCAGCAGACGGCGCCGGGGAGCCTGACCATCTATCCGTCGGACGACACGCTGCCCAACACCACCAGCATCGAGTTCAAGGTGGGCGTGACACGCGCTAACAACGCGATCCTCCTCCTCTCGAGCGACGGGAGCCGCAGCGTCGACGTCTACAACAATTCGGCGGGGACGGTTCACGTGATCGTCGACGTCAACGGGTATTTCCAGTAGGGATCGACCGATGACCCCCGCTCAAGAACGAAAAGGAGTTTCCATGGACAGGAAGCACGCCGGTTCGACTCTCGCGCCGATCCTTCTCCTCGCGGCCGTCGCCGTGGCATCTCGCGAAGCCAGGGCACAGACGGGGCCGTACCAGTACTACGCGGTCACGCCGTGCCGGGTGGCCGACACGCGGTCGGCGACGTACAACTCGGGTGCCTATCTCAACGGCACGCCGTCGATCACGGGCAACTCCGTACGCGCGTTTTTCGTGAAGGGAATGTGCGGGATCCCGGGCACGGCCAAGGCGGTTTCGCGTGAACGCAACGGTCGTCAACCCGACGATCCCAGGGCTGGCTGGCCCTCTGGCCGGCGGGAGCGACGTGGCCCGGGATCTCGACGCTGAACTTCCCGCCGGGAGCTGGGCGCGACAGCGAACGGCGCCGTCGTGCCGCTTTCGGGGTGCACGGCACCGTGCGGGGACATGAACGTGCTGTACG
The DNA here is from genome assembly GCA_963798215.1 of uncultured Acidobacteriota bacterium. Taxonomy (GTDB): domain Bacteria; phylum Acidobacteriota; class Thermoanaerobaculia; order UBA5066; family UBA5066; genus Fen-183. The sequence continues at coordinate 3,481,793 of CAWCSP010000004.1, read as the reverse complement.
GCGTGACCCCTTCGGGGACGCTGGACTTCGTCCTCGACGTCACCGGCTACTTCCAGTAGACCAGAAGGGGAATCGACGAAAGTCGCCGGGTCCAGTGCGGACCCGGTGACGCCGCCGGCCGGTGGCGGCCCGACAAGATCAGGCATTACTTCACCGAGTACGGCCCCGTTAGTTGCCTCCGTCCCGTTCTTCGAGTCCCCCTCGAAGATGTTGTCGGGGTGGTCGGATGGCTTCCTGAGAATCAGCGCGAACTTGAGATAGCAGGCGGGCGCGACGTCCTTCTCGTTCTCGATGAAGTAAATCGTTGCTTCGAGCGGGCCAATGCGCTCGAGCACGCGCTGCGAAAGCCGTGCGGCGTCATAGAATCGTCCGAAGCGGTTCCGCCAGCCACGTACCTCCGCCACCGCGGCCCCCTCGTCGAAGTAGAGCCCGGGCCGTTCAATTTCGGGATCCGTCACGTTGTGGAAGATCTCGGAGACGTACAGAGGCAGGACACATGCAGCGCCACCGGGGCGCAGGACGCGCCCTGCCTCCGTGACGAACCCCATGTCCGCCTCTCCTTCGAAGTGCTCGAAGGAGCAGTGGAGGGTCATCCGGCTGAAGAAGCCGTCCGCAAACGGCAGGTGCTCGGCAGATCCTCCGATCGTGCGGCCGCTTACCCCCGGCGGGAAGTCGAGGTCCTGGCGGTAGGCGGTGCTAGTGCTGAGGCGCTCCACGATGTCTGCAAAGGGAGACGAACAGCTCGCGATGTCGACGAAGACGTCGTCGGGGCCAACGGGCATGAGCTCAGCGAGACGAAATGCTCAAGAGCTTTCTCCATGAACAGTTCCCCGAAGGTCTCGCGATATGCCCGCGGGTAGTCCGCACGTTCAACGTATCGCCGGAACGCCGGTATGTCGATGTGGATGGGCACTACCGGGATCGGTGGGGAGAGGTTCTCGAGCTGCGAGCGGACCCGAGCAGAGTCGGAGGGCGGGTACCCTCGATACATGGCGCGGGCTGACTCCACCGATACGCCCATCACGAGCCAGTGTCGCACGGCGGGGTTTCGGCGTGCCAGAGGACGAGCTGGATCGGCTGGGCGTAATAGTCCATGAAGAAGTGGAGAAGCATCTCGTCTGAGACGTCGGCCGAGGCGGAGATCGCGAGATGGTCCTCGAGAAACCGGGCACAGTACAGGCGGAGGCGCTCCAGAAGCAGGCGCTGCAACTCCGGCCGGGCGGGCAGACGGCGGATGCCCTCCGAAACCCGCGCCTCCAGGTCCTCGCATCGCTCGCGATACCCGAGCCAGAAGGGTCGTTTCCTGTCGAGGGCGGGGCGCGAATCCACGAAGGGCATCGTCGCGAACCCGATGCTTCGAAGGTCCTCCATCAACGCGCGATAGGAGATCCATTCGGACACCTCGTATTCGAGGCTGCTCCCGAACGAGCCGCGAACCTCATCCCAGAGGCTCTTTGCCTCCTCGTGCGGCAGGAGGACCATCGCCGGAACGCCGTAGTGCGGTTCCGCGGCGACATTCGTCGGGTGACGGGGATTGAAGACCGAGACGAAGGCGCGGGCCCGCGGGCCTGTGTCGAGATGCCGCTTGATGGCCGCGAGCGTCGCCGTTGCGGATGACACGTGCTCGAGCACGTCGGTGCAGAAAATCAGGTCGAAGGGTCCGTAACCCTCCGGCAGCTGGCCGCTCGCGATGTCATGGACGAGGATCTCGACTCCGCTGCCCTCCGTCAGCAGGCGGGCGGACGCAGCGCGGCGCTCCGAGATCTCGGCCCCCACGGCGCGGCTCGCGCCCCGAGCGGTCGCGGCAAGGAGAAGAGCTCCGTTGGAGCACCCGATGTCGAGGCAGCGGGCGCCGGTGTAGGTGATCCCCACGCACTCCAGCGCCTTCAGGTAGGCGATGGCCCTTTCCGGGGCGCCAAGTTCCGCGTCGAGGTAGAGAAGGGCTCGAGGGTTCCCGGCATTCTCGCTCGTGAATCTCGAAAAGTGCCGGTCGATGTACGAGCGAGGGACGAGGGATACCGGGAATAAAGCGCATGCAGCACGTCGGATGGCCTCGAGGAAACGGCATTCCAGAACGGCTCGTTGTCCCGCAGGACGTCGTCCTGCGGTGCGGACTCGACAGGGCTCGCCGCTTTCCCAAAACTTCGCAGCAGACTCCAGAAACAGGGTCGCGCTCCGACATGCTCGTCACTCATCGATGCTCCGCCTCACGCCTCGGATCCAGACAAAAAGCGTCGTCATTGGGACAATACGACGTAACGAGGGCACACAGATCCGGGCGCGGAATACGGACCCTGATATGCCGGAAATGGAGATCACGCCCCGCCCGACGCGCCCCGAGCCATAAGACCGATTCCCAGGAGCCCTCGCGGACGAACAAACCCACGACCCCAGTGGTCTCGCACGAGGGCGGAAAGGTCTCGAATCACCCGCTCGACCGCGTGCATGGCCGCCGGTTGTGCCCTGAAGTAGTTTTCCCAGCGCGACGTGCCAAATATCGAGCTCGCTACGAATGTCTGCCCGGGCGCCAGAATCTCTCGTAGAGAGGCAGGCAACACGTTCAGGGGAATCATGGGCCGAGTCGCGTTGAAGAGAGAACCGGCGTAGAGGACAGGAGGAGGAGAGCCACCCCGCCGAGTGACACGCGAGTCCACCGCGGCTTTGCTCCAAAGACCGCTGCAACCGGAACCATGAGCCAGATAAGAATCGGGAGCTGAAGCCGCGAGTTGTACGGCATCCATCTGATCGCTACGCAGTGAAACAGCCATGCTGCCCATCCTAGGGCGAAGAAGATCCAGACCCGCCGGTCTAGGCGCGAGCGCGCTACACGCAGCGCAGCGAAAGGAGCTAGAACCGCCAGCAGGAACTGCCAGGTGCACCCCGCCAGATCCTCGTGGATCAAGGACGAGTAATGAATAGACTCAAAATTCTTGGAGAACGTGAGTGCCTTGTGATTCAGGTCGACTCCGAGCCATCGATGTACGCCCTTGACAAGAATCACGAGATCGTCAGAAGTGAGACCCACGAACCTCAATGAGTCGAGATGAAGTGCCGCATCCCGCGGAGCTGGGAAAGAACCATCTTCGCCGCATCGGCCGCTCCAGCGTCGAGATATGCAGATGGCTTCACGGCGCCAGTTGGTGGGCCAAGGACCGACTCGTACTTTTCCCAATTCCTCGACCACGGGCCGACGTTCACGATCGCGGCAAGGCTGCAACCGAGCAGAGCGGCCCGGGCCCATCCCCGGCGCCTGGCCGCATCCGATCGCAACCCACGGTTCAACGCGACGACGACGACGACGATAAGCATGGGGCCGGTGTAAAGGAAGGACGTCCCCTTGGATAGCAGCCGCGATCGCGAGAAGGAAAAAATACCATTGGACGAGGTTGAAAAGCCAATCGTTTCCGGTCAGGCCAAGAAGCGCCAGCTTGAAGTAGGACGCCAACGGCGGCATGCTGAGTTGTCTGTAGTCCGGCGTGTACCAGTAGGTCAGGTCGCCGTGGTCCCACCATTCCATTACCCGGGCGTTGTGGTACGCCATCGAATCCCAGTTGTTCGGTGGGGCGACGATGGCAACGGCGAACGTCAGCGCGAGGATTCCGCCGACGGTGATCACCAGCCATTGGGGCGGCTTGTGCACTGTGGACGGGTATTGATCCTCGAGCCGGCGATGTATGCGCGGAAAAACGACGAACGCTCCCGCAGCCGATGCTAGCCAGAAAACGGCCCATGCAGTCCGGCTGCCGAGCAGACCGAACGCCGACATGGCCTCAACGGAAGCCGTCAGCCAGAGGCCGCCGAGAATTGGGAGGGCCAGAAACGCCGCAACAGGCCATCCGTGCGGGGTGGGGGCGGGCTCTTCCGCAACGCCGGGTGCTCCATCACGGAGAGAAGAGGACGATTCCGTGTCGCGGCTTCGTCGGTTCCTGGCCAGGCGGTTGGTCGAGCGTAGGCGCATGGCTTAGCTCGGGGCGCGGGCAAGAAGGAGCCAGCGTGAGCCGGAGGATTCTCCACTCGCGAGTGCCTGCCATCCGTGCGTGCCAGGGCTTTCCACGAACGTCCGGTGAAGGGGATTCGCGCGTAGCTTCGAGACCACGCTCTCATCAAGGTAGACGAGCGTGACCGCGAACCGCTCGAGGAACGCCTCGACCGGCTCGCCCTCTCCGAGTTGCGAGAACGTCTCGTTTCCCAGGACGCGCGGCATGGGATCTACGCGCGGCCGGACAAGATAGCCGCCGAGACTGAACGAATGCTCACCGGCGAGGAAGACCGCCCCCGGGGCGGAAATGCGATCGTCGTAGGGCTCGAGCCGCCGGACCGTTTCGAGCAGCGGCCTGGATGGCGCCTTGCCCGGCGGTGGGACGTAGTACGTCCCGTACGCCGGGAAGGAGAGAAGGATCAACGCCGGCATGCAGAGGCGGAGAGCGTCTCCGAGTCCCCACCGACGAATCAGCGTGTCGGCCGCCCACGCGGCCGCCGCGACGATCGGCAGGCTCAATCCATAGAGATACTCGGGCCGGGGACGCTGAGTGGGCACGATGAGAAAGAGAGCGACCGCGATAGCTGGGGCGAGCGCCAGCCACCCGATGACTCGCTGATTCATGCGTCCCCCCTCGGCCGGCGAGCGGCCACGGAGCCGCGTGACGATTCCGGCCGCGAGGAGGGCTGCCAGGGCGGCGGTCGAGAAGAGCGTGCGGCGCCGCCACACGGGGACCGGGCCGTAGTCGGGGCTGATACCGCCGGACATCGCGCCGAAGAGCGAGAGCTGCAGCCCGCCCGGAAGAAGCCGCAGGTTCCACGCGAAGTGCTCGAGGACGGCCTTCGGGTTCCGGCGGATCATCGTTCCGAGGGAAGGGAGAGGCTCGCCGAACTTAACCTGCATGAGCTCGGAGCACTCGGTCCAGTGGTCCTTCGTCCACTCGGAAGGGTGCCTCTGCTTGTAGCCAAAGGAGAAGGCCTGGCACATGTTGATGGTGTGCTTCGGTTCGTACGCTCGCGGGAGCTGGGCGAGCGGAATGTCCGACCGCGTCGCGAAGAACGCGACGAGAAGGAGGCAGGCAGCCAGCGGGAGACCATAGGCCACGCCCAGGGTCCGAAGGGAAAATGGCGCTCCTTCCTCGAACCGCACGGCATATCGCGTCTCCCAGACGAAGAACAACACCGCGAGAAGGGCCGCGACGACCGCCATCTCGTTCCGAATGAGAACGGACGCGGCGGCCATGAGCGCGAGCGCGACGCCGCGCCCGCGGGGGCCGCGCCAGACCAGAACCGCGAGGGGCGCCGCGACGAGCGGCAGGATCGCGAACAGGTGGACCTCGAAGACGTCGAAGTTGTACGGAATCACCGCCCACCACGCCGCGGCCAGCCAGGCGACGCCGGGCGAGACGAGCCGGCGGAACAGCGCGAGGACGATGAGCGCGACGAGGATGACGATCAGGATGCGATGGAGGACGGTCGCCGCGTAGACGTCCCCCGTGATCCCGAAACACCACCCGTAGAAGGCCGTGTAGAGCGGCGACCAGATGAGGTCGACCTTGCCGTACTGGTGCCAGAGAAGTCCCCGCTGGAAGTAGGAGGCCGTGTCTCCCTGCGTGAGGTCCCGGTAGATCCACGCGCCCCAGAGCACCTTGAGCTGGAACAGAGCGATTGCGGGATAGGCGACCCAGGCGCTCAGCGTCCACGCGGCAAGGCCATGGACGAAACCTCCGAGCCGCTGCTTCACGCCACCCGGTCTGGAAGTCATTCGGAGGAGTGTAAGTGAATGGCGCCGCCCTCCGGGCGCTACCACGAGAGGTCCGCTTCGTAGCCGGCGGCGACGAGCAGTCCCCCGTAACGCGCCTTGAAGGCTCGCTTGACCCTTTCCGTAAAGAGGTTTCGCCAGTCTCCCGCGATACCCTTTCGCTCGTGGGCGGCGACATCCTCGGACCCTCGGGGCCGCCCGCCCGTCAGCGCCTCGAAGCGTGCCCCCAACACGGCTTCCCGGAGCGCCTCCGTTGTAACCGGGAGACGGCAGTGATCGATCAATGCGAATTCCAGAAGTGACAGGTCGTCAGTCAGCAGGTCTTCGTATTTCAGGACGACCTCTCCCTGTGCCTCAAGCCACGACAGCTGGATTTCGGCACAGCTCTCGAGGAAATGATCCATCAGATGGACGAGTCCGCCTGCGACGTCCGTCTCCTGGAGGAACTGGCGCAGTGGAATTGGGAATTCTGGTATGGCCGTGTGGCTGCCCTTGAAGGAGAAGTAGGCCGAAACAAGGGTGTCGCGGAGATCCCTGATCACCACGAAGCGCCTGGAGCCCTCTGGCAGCCCGACCTTGTCGAGATCCTGTTTTGACATGTAGACGGCGGGGTAGACACGCCCCCGTTGAACGGGGTAACGCCAGAGCTGGTCGACGCCCGGATTGACGACAGTTTCCGGGCAACAGCTCTTCAGGATTTTGCGAATCCACTGCGAACCGGCCTTCCAGTGCGTGACGTGAAAGACCGTGGGCGTTTCTTGGTCGTCGGCGTCCCGCGCGGTGCCACCACCTGGCAGCGAACTCGACCGGCCCTCCAGGACTCGGGCCTGGACGGAGCCTGGGAGGTCGGCCACACCGTGGTGAGAGAGCTTGCCCTCGAGATCCCAAGTGATCTCAAATGCACCAGCCGCCTCCAGCCGGCAGTGCTTCCGGACATTGTGCGTGAAGTCCCGATAGGTAAGGGGCCCGCTCACATACTGCCGATAGACCTCCGGCTCCACCTCGGCGAGCTGAACCGTGAAGCGGTATTTCCCGGGGGACAGGCGCTGCTCGATCGACCAGTGGAACCTGACCAGTCCGCCAGCGTGCAGAGGCGGCGGGAGATCCGAGCCGACCTGATAAGTTGCCTTGCCGTGCACGAGGACGGCATTGGCGTCGACGATCTCCAGGGTGCCGGAGGGCAAGCTGATCTCTTCAAGGACCTCGAACTCGGAGAAGAAGTGGGCCCGCTCGCCTTGATAAAACAGAGACACTGGTTGACCACTGTCGTCGCAGACCGCGATTCTCGTGCAGCGTGCCCGGCCGTCGGTGAATTGCGGCCTGTCGGAGACCTCGGTCCAGGCTTCAGGGGGGGGCCAGGCCGACTCGGGAACGGAGCCCGCCGCTTCTCCCCAGACCTGGGTCCGAAGCGGATCGGTGGGGAAGAAGGGACCTGGCGGACGTAGCTCCATCACCGGATTCTAAGGGCCCGGCTCGCGATATGGGCGTCGCCGCCGCCGTAGTTACCGCGAGCCGGCAACCACTTCTTCGTAGACCGCCAGCGTCTTCCGGGCCATTTCCTCCCCGGTGAAAAGCGTTGCCCGGCGCCTCCCCTTCTCGACGAGTCTGCCGGCGGAGGTCGGCGTCCGACTCGAGCCGGCGAATCGCGGACGCGATGCTCTCGACGCTCTCCGGGTCGAACGTGAAACCGTCGTCGCCGACGATCTCCAGGAGGGACGTCGCCGGCGAAGTGGCGACCGGGCAGCCGGCTGCCATCGCCTCGACCACCGGGATGCCGAAGCCTTCAAAGAGCGACGGGAAGACCATGAATTCGGCGTGGCGGTACAGAAGGCGCAGCCGCTCGCGTGAGACGTAACCGAGAAACGTGACCTGATCAACTACCCCCAGGTCGTGCGCCGCGGCCCGAGCGGCAGCGTCGTCCGCCGCGTTCATGCCGCACAGGAGGAGCGGGAGCCGGAAGCTGCGCGTCGCCTTGAGCAGTGCGACGGCCTCGAAGAGGCGGCGGTGGTTCTTGTGCGGCCAGAAGGCGGCGGGGTAGAAGAAGAAGCGTTCCGGGAGGTCGGCCGGGCGAGGGGACTCGTGGGCGGGACGGAAGAACTCTTCCTCGCAGCCCGGATGCACGGTCGTGGTCCGCTCGCGTGGGATTCCCCACGCATCGGCGAGGCTCTTCGCGGTGAAGTCGGAGATCGTGATGATGTGGGTCGCCTTCCGCGCCGACGGGGGGTAGTGTTTTCGCCGCCAGCGCAGCTCCTTCTTACTGAAGAACTCCGGATGGATCTCCTGCTGCACGTCCAACGACGTCAGGACGGTCCGCCCGCGGTACCCGATCGGGACGATGAAGCCCATCGGGAAGTGGAGGACGTCCACGCACGCAGCCTCGAGAACCCGCTTCAGGCCGCGACAGTAGGCCCAGAAGGGGGCCGATTTAACGAACCGCCCGAGGAGGTTGACAGGCCGTGGAGTCGGGACCACGACGTTGACGACCTCGCAGCGCTCCGATTGGTAGCCCTCAAAGAGCGGCAGAGTGTGATAGTTGCAAAAGAGCACGAAGTGCTCGGGGCCTCGATCTCGGAGTAGCTCCCTCACGAGGCTCTCGATGTAGCTCTGGACGCCTCCGCTTTGCCCGGGGATGAACTGGGTCAGGTTGAGGCCGACCCTCACGGGCGTGCGACGTGACGCTGCGCGCAGCAAGTGCTGGCCGCGTCGGACGATGCTGACGCTCAGAGCCATGCTGGCTGAGCGTCTCGAAGACGCGCGGGTCGTTCCAGGGCGTGAGCGAAGGCAGTGTCGCGAGGGAACGCTACCCTCTTCAGCACGTGGCGTCGGTGCCATCGAACGTGGGCGCGTAGGCGCTCGTCGGTGAGGATGCCCCGCTTTTCCTCGACGTCGAGAAGGCTGATTCCTTCCTCATAGCACCGCTCGAGAAGAAATCGACGGTTCATCCGGTTTGCTGGAATCCGGTGGCAAACGATGGCCTGCCGGCTGATAGTAGATGGGGATGCCCGCCTCGATCGCCTTCCAGGCGAAGAAGGAATCGTCACCGGTGACGCGCCACCCAGTTCGTCTGCCCGACGCCCTCGTGAAAGCCGACGATCCGGTCGAGCACCTCCCGGTCGACGGCCAGATTGACGGTCATCGGGGGTAGGCAACCGTCCGGGAACGGCGCGAGGCCGCCACCCGGATCGAACATGGGGAGCAGGTATTCGTACGAGGAGGGTACCACCGCGGCCTCGGGCTTCTCCCAGAGAGGCAGGATCCGGCCGCCGACAAGTCCGGCGCGTGGGTCGGTGGAAGCGAACGCGGCCATGAAGCCCGCCGAGCCAGCCGGGCTTCGGGCACGGCGTCGTCGTCCGTGAACGCGAGAATCGAGACCTCGGGAGGCCCGGATGCCGATGTTTCGGGCGAGGCTCAGCCCGGCGTGGTCGCTGTGGACGTACCGGACCGGCGCCGAGCCGCGCGGTCGCTCTCGACGATGTCCCGCGTCCTCGTGTCGGGGCTCTGGTCTACGACGATGATCTCGAGCGGCGGTAGGCTCTGCCGGTCGAGCGCGTCGAGACACTCGCCGATGAGATCGGCGCGGTGGTACGTCGGCGATGATGACGGAGATGCCTTCGTCTCAACGGGAACTCCTCGGGTCGTTTCCGTCGCGCGTCGCGGTATCGCCCCTGATACCGGCGGCTCCGGTAAGACGTCGACGCCCCATTCCCAGAGGCCGCGCGGCCGCGGGCGCCGCGGGCCCGCTTGCCGCCTTGAGAACGTGCGCGATCGAACGCGGCCGAAGAAGGGCCCGGCGGCCGTACATGATCGCCGCCGCCTTGAACTGGCGCGCGTCAGCGAGGTTTCCGCGCTGCCAGGCTTCGTCGGCAAGCAGCATGAGCGCAGGTCCCCGTGCCGCGAGTCCGGTCGCAAGCAGGAGGGCCCTCTCGGTCTCCTCCAACCCTGCCCAGCGTTCGTCGAGGAGGTCTCGGTAAAGCGAGAAAGCCCCGTCGATCGAGAGTCCGGCCTTCGACATACCCTCGTAGAGATACTGCTCCACGTAACGGCGGAGATGGCGCGCACCATGATATCGGCGAAAGAGCTCGAGATAATCCGGCCAGAACACGATCGGAGACGAAAGTGACTTCGTTCCCTGGATCATCCGGAAGAGTGCCAGCTTTCTTGGGACGTGATCCATGTGCGCCCCGGCGTGACCGGCGCGCAGCCAGAACTCGACGTCCAGCGCGTAGTGGAAGGTGTCGTCGAAAAGGCCAACCCGGTCGTGGAGGGAGCGTCTCCAGAATGTGGACGGCTGAAGGATGTAATTTGTGAAGTCGTTCCAGAGGAAGTGGTAGTCAGCGAGAAGCCGGAAGTTCTCCTGCCGGGAAAGCCACTCCCACTGCACACGCCCTTCTTCGTCGATCACGGTCCCGTCCCCGTAGAGGAGGTCCAGGGAGGGATCGCTCTGGAAGTGCTCCACGGCGGTCGACACCGCGTCGGGATAGAGGAGGTCGTCGGAATTCAGGAAGGCGACGATCTCGCCCGCGGACATCGAGAGTCCCTTGTTGACGGCGTCCGCCTGGCCTCTGTCCCTGCCGCTCGTCCAGCGGATGCCGGGAGTGTCCCTGAGGATCTCGATCGTCTCGTCCGTAGAACCTCCGTCGATCACCACGTGCTCGACGTGCGGGTACGTCTGTGCCGCGACGGACTCGAGCGTCTGCCGGATCCAGCGGCCCTGGTTTAGGGAAGGAGTCACGATGGTGACGAGCGGAAGGTCCGTGGTCGGCCGTTCTTTGACGACGTGCCGGCGTGGATCGTTCACCAAGGGCCTCGTTGTGGCGCCGACGATCGGCGCTACGCTGGAACGTCCTACAGCCACCTGAAACCGCACCATACCGCAAGGTCTGCCCGAAGACATTGGAGCCGCCAGTATCCGATAACATGAAGTAGTGTCACGGAGCCCGATTTCCCATGCCTGACTTCGTGCCGGGCGGAACGAAGAACGACGGCTCGAACGTCGTCTTTCTGCTTTCGAGCCCGCGGGCCGGCTCGACGCTTCTGAGCGCCATGCTTGGCCGGCATTCGAGGATCCTCTGTCCGGCCGAGCCGTGGTTCCTCCTGTCGCTCCACGCCCTCTACCACCGCACCTGCAGCGGGATCGCAGCGTACGACCAGCGCGTCGCGGACATCGCGCTGCGTGAGCTGGTCTTGCGAGGACGAGTTCCTCGCGGGCCGCTCGCGCCTTCGCGTCGTCCGTGTACGGCTCGCGGCTCGCGGCGACCGGGCGTTCCGTCTTCGTGGACAAGACGCCGCGCTACTACCACATCCTCCCGTTCCTGGCGGCCCTGTTCCCCGGCGCCCGGATGATCTGGCTGAAGCGGGATCCACTCGACGTCGCCGCGTCCTACAGGACGACGTGGGGCGTGACGGTGGCCGACCTCGTCGGCCGGGACCTCTCTCCCAACTCGTTCGACCTGACCCTCGGCCTCACGAACCTCGGATCGTGGTTCGACGGCAGTCCGGGCCGGCTCGAGATCGCTTACGAGAAGCTCGTCGCGGGCCCCGACGCAGCGGTCGAACAGATCCTCGACTTCCTCGGCATGGAGCGGGAGTCCGGCCTCTCCGATTACGGAGCCGGAACGGAGTCGATGCGCGCGCTCCTGCAAAGCACGCTTGGAGACAAGAAGATCTTCGAGCACGCCCGCCCGCACGGCCGCTCGGTGGGGCAGTGGCAGGAAGTCTTTTCCGCCTCCGAGGTGGAGGAGCTGTTAGCGGGTATCGGGACGGACACCTTCATTCAGGATGGGGTACGTGGGGACGCTGGAAGCCGCCTCCTCGAAATCGGGGTTCCGGTCAGGGGCCGGGCACCGCGCACCGCGGCATCTCGAGAAGCTCCGGCTCTACCAGCAGTGGTTCGCTGCCGCTCTCCCGCTCGAATCGGCCGGGACCGGTCAGCTGCACGCGGCCGAGCCCATGGCGGCCGCGGACCCGCGCGCTCTTCACCTTGCGGCGCTCGAGGCCCGGCTCGCGGCTTCCGAAGCGGACCGCGCCGCGCGCCTCGACGTCATCGAAAAACAAGGCGCCGAGCTGAACCGAGTGCCGGGCCTGGAGGCGGAACGGGATGCTCTCGCCTCCAGCCTCGCGGTCTCCGAGGCGGACCGCGCCGCGCGCCTCGAGGTCATCGAACAGCAGGGCGCCGAGCTGGGCCGGATACCCGGGTTGCTGGCTGACCTGCGGTTCCTCGCCGCCGAGCTGGCTTCGCTGAGAGCGACGCTCGAGAACGTCGCGAGTCTCGCAGGGGGCGGCCCGCCGAAGACGGTCCTCGGTCTGGCGCTGCCTTCCGAGGTCCGCCGCCTTTCAGAGATGCTCGCCGCGATCGCGGCGCTCGCGAAGCGGTAGCGCGGCCGGACCTGAGCCCGGCCGCGCCGGCGCGAAAAGAGGATCAGTGGCCACCCTCGCCCGATCGGCCTACGGAATGAAGACGTGGAAAGAGACGAGGTTCGTTAGAGTCGCAGTCGACATTGTGTACGTCCGGATCTCGAGCTGTCCGGCCGCGCACGAGAAGGATGGCTGGCGGACAAAGACGGCGAGGTCGCTTCCAGATGAATTTCCCCATTCGACCGAGGCCAGGGCCGGCGTGGCCGAGAAATCGACGGCCGTCGTGAGGCAATAGATGCCGGTAGAGGGGCGCGAAACCGCCGAGAAGCCCTTATTGAGCAGAAATGCAGGAGTGGTATCTACGTGCGCATACGCCCGCCCGGCCGGCGGGAGGACCGCGGGACTGAAGTACCCCATGATGTCGACGACGGCGTGCGAAGTGGAATTTCCTGAATAAATGAAGATTTGCGTACCGCTGCCCGCATACGAAGGCACGATAGCCGCGTTCGCGATGTTGACCCCGGCGACGTAGTTGACAAGGGAAACGTTCGGGGTTCCCCCGCCTGACTGGATGACTCTCAGGTTGCCGGTTCCCCCCTGACCCGTAGAGGTGACGTTGATCATGACGGCGGCGGGATAAGGATTCGTCGGGATCCCACAGCTTCCGGCATACCCGCCCTGAGACGAGTAGTTGGATTCGGCCACGTAGAACCAGTTGCCGCTGTTCGGGCCGATGACGCCCGTGTATGGAGCAACGCCTCCCCGCGTGTCGATGATCCGGCAGGGGGTCACCGGCGTGAATTCGAGGTCGTCCCCGGTGTCGCCGATCACCTCAGGGACGCGCTGCCCCTGGGCGAGCGGGACGATTCTGCTCTCGCTCGTTGCCCCTTTCGGAAGGGCCGCCCAGACGTCGTCGTAGGTCCGCCCTTGCCGCGCTTCGAGGAGCTGTTCCAACGTGGCGAGCTTCAGCGCTGCCCGCAGGTCTCCGTAAAGTCTCTTATTCTCCGAAACCATCGGGTTCGGCGCGTTCGCCCACAGGTCGAGGATCTCGCGAACCAGCGCCTGACGATCGGGCGCCGCCACAGCCGCCTGAGCTGAGCCGTTGTTTGTTTTCGCGGGTTGTGCGGCCATGGCGGTGAGGCCCTGTAATGTCAGGAGCGCAGCCACGATGAAGGGAGAGGTTCTTCCGAGCTGTTTCATGGAGAGACTCCTTTCTATTTCGCGAATGAGTCGCAATCGCTGATCTGGACTAGGGACTGTCCCAGTTCATTTCCCGTTTCGAAAATTGACTTTGGCGGAGCCTATCACTGTCGCCCGGATGGCGATTCTGCGAGTCCCCGCTGGCTCGAGGCGTCCGTTCCCGTGCGGCCGCGGCCGGAACCGGTACCGAATGGGCAGCCCACACGTCCTCGTAGATCCCGCGTCCGATGCGCATCAGACGGGCTACGGAGCGAGGACGCTCGGGGACGACGACCCGAACGACAAAAACGGTTGGCCGAAGCCATTTAATGGCGATGCGCAGCTCGATCTCGGGCGTGCCGCGCGAAGAGGCGAGGCGGAAGGCGTTGCGAACCGGGGCGAGGGGCCAGCAGTAGTGGCGCGCGCGGCGCGCCGGACCTACATGGTGGTCAATTGTGTCGCGTGAGGAACCGACGGCGGGGCGTGGCTCGCCGCGTGCGGCGCATCAACGACTGCAAAGGAGGGAAGCGATGAAACACAAACTGATGATTCTCGGTCTCTCGTTCCTGCTCATGGCGGGTTCGGCCGCCGCGGTCAGCCCCCGGGACCGCGAGACGCTCGGTCCGCAGCCTCCCGATCGCAATGCAATCATCCAGGAGATCCTCGGCCTGTGGGAGAACGCGCCCAATCCGGTGAACGCACAGAACGAGGCACAGTTCGGTGACCTGCGCGCGGCGTTGAAGGCTTTGACGATGGAACAACTCCTCGATGCACGTCGGGCACGGACCCTTGACGACTTCTGGGCGGCGATGCCGAAAGGCGGCCGGAGCGCGCTCGCCGCGGGCCGCGTCCCACTGGCGCTCGGCGATGTCGGCGACGATCTCGTTTACACACCCGTGACGCCCTGCCGGATTATCGACACGCGAGGAGGCATCGCTCCATATACCGGCGTCATCGGTCCGAACAAAGGCAACTGGTTCTACGTCACGGGATCCACCTACGCGAACCAAGGGGGATTCGCTGGAAGCTGCGGGATCCCGTCGAGCCCGAAACCGGCGGCGGTAGCGATCAACATCACGTCCACGGGGCAGGCGGGCAGCGGAAACCTGAGGGCCATCCAGACGGGCGGGGGGACTCCGAACGTCTCCCTCGTCAACTATGTCGTCGGGGTCAACATCGCGAACGCAGCCATCGTGACGTCGTACCAGGGCACGGGCGAGGAGATCTACATCTACTCCGCGAACTCCACGTCGCACGTCGTCGTGGACATCCTGGGGTACTTCTCGGGGCCGCAGGCGGCCAAGGAGCTCTTCGCCGAGGCGGGTCCCGGCGCAATCAACTTCTCCACTCAACAGTATCTGTGCAAGACGACGGCGTTTGCGCCTTCGCAGGCCTGGACGGCCTACCCGTACGGGGTCGTCTCGATCCTGCCGGACTCGACGGGGGCGCTCGGATGGACAGCCGACCCGTACTACAGCACCGACGGAGGATCGACCTGGACCTATATGCCCAGCGGCTGGATCATGCGGGGAGGTGCGCCGGCCAGCACATGGGGCAGTTCCGTCACGAACGCCGTCTCGCGTCTGACCCTGAGTCCCGGGACGAGTTACATGTTCGCCATCAATGTGCAGCGGTCGACCGGGTCCGGAAACGCGACTGACTCCCGCTGCTCGCTCCACGTGAGATTCGAGTGACGCCGAAAGAGCCTGCGAGCTGATCCGAAAAGACTACGAGTCGTGGAGGGCGTCGCGGCGGTCGCCGCGGCGCCCTCCATCGTCCGCTGCTAGCCCAGGAATCCCATTCCCGTCAGCTCCTCGAGGACCTTCCGCGCGTTCTCCAGCGGCGTCGCATCCGACGTCGTGAGCCGCACTTCGGGTTTCTCGGGCGCCTCGTACGGATCGTCGACGCCGGTGAAGCCCTTCAGCTTGCCCGCGCGCGCGAGCGCGTACATCCCCTTCGTGTCGCGCGCCTCGCACACCTCGATCGGCGTGTCGACGAAGACCTCGACGAAGTTCCGGCGCCGACCATCGCGCGGCAGTCCGCGCGCGTGTTCCGGTACGGGCTGATGGCGGCGCAGACGGCGATGCCGTTGTGCCGGACGATCTCCGAGGCGACGAAGCCGATCCGGCGGATGTTCGTGTCGCGGTCCTCGGCCGAGAACCCGAGGCCCTTCGACAGGTGCGTCCGCACGACGTCGCCGTCCAGCAGTGTGACGCGGCGGCCGCGCTCGAGGAGAAGGTCCGCGAGGAGCTCGGCCGTCGTCGACTTGCCCGAGCATGAAAGGCCCGTGAACCAGACGCAGAACCCCTGCTCGTGCCGGGCCGGCGACGTCTGGCGGAGGATGGCCGCCGTTTCCGGCCGCGTGAACCACGGCGGCAGGACCTTCCCCTTCGCGAGGTACTCGTCGCGCACCTCGGTCCCGGAGATCGAGAGTGTCGGCGTCCCCTTCGGGACGCGGTCGGCCTCTTCGTACCGGTCCTCGCCGGGCAGGTAGACCATCTCCCGGAACGGGATCATCTTGACGCCGATCTCGTCCCCGTGCTTCCCCAGGATCTCCTGCGCGTCGTACGGCCCGAAGAACGGCTTGCTGTCCGAGCCGTTGCCCGGCCCCGCGTGGTCGCGGCCGACGATGAAGTGGTTCGCGCCGAAGTTCCTCCGGATGATCGCGTGCCAGAGCGCCTCGCGCGGTCCGGCCATCCGCATCGCGAGCGGGAGGAGCGACAGCAGCGTCCGCGACGGGTCGTAGTACGTCTCGAAGAGCGCCTTGTAGACGCGGACGCGCGTGATGTGGTCGACGTCCCCCGGCTTCGTCAGGCCCACGACGGGGTGGATGAGGAGCGTCCCGCCGCACTCGGCGGCGGCTCGCTTCGTCAGCTCCTCGTGGCTGCGGTGCATCGGGTTACGCGTCTGGAAGGCGACGACGTTCGGGTGGCCGAGGGCGCCGAGGCGCGCGCGCACATCGCCGGGCGTCAAGCGGAGATCGCGGAAGTCGACGTGCTGCGGGAGCCGCAGGATGCGCAGTGGGCCGGACACGCGGCGCCCACCCCATCCTTCCATCTCGCGGACGAGGGGATGCGCCGGGTCGGACTTCCCGAGGACGGCAATCGCCTCGTGCCGCGGGTCCGGCTCGTAGATCTCTCGGACCGTCAAGACCGCGAGGATCTCGTGCTTCGCGTCGCGGAGGGCGATTTCGGCGTCGAGCGAAAGGGGAAGATCGTCCGGCACCGCGAGCGTGACCGGGATGGGCCAGAGCGTCCCGCCCGAAAGGCGCATCTCGGCGAGGACGCGGTCGTAGTCCGCCTTGCCGAGGAACGTCGTGAGCGGCGAGAAGCCTCCCGTCGCGAGGAGCTCGAGGTCGTTCAGGTTCCGGTCCGTGAGCGTGAACGATGGCAGCCCGCTCGAATGCGAGAGGGCGGACTCAGCGTCGGCGTCCGCGGCAAGCAGATCGACGAGGCTGCCGCCGTACGGCGGGACGAGATCTGTCATCGCGGCGCGGATGTTAGTCCACGGAATCGCCGCCGGGCAGCTGCACCCGCCGTCGCCGATGCCCGTATAGAGATAGCCGTCCGGCAAGGGCCAGATCACCGTGCCCGTCGCGGTACGGCAGCGTCTGGGCCTTTTCGCGGGCACGCCCGTGACGTTCGAGCTTCGGCGGGATGGCGTGTTGCTGCGCAAGGGATCCAGGGGCCGGCACCCGGTGGACGAGGTCTACGGGATTCTCCGGCTCCCGAAGGGCGTCGACGCAACCCTCGACGAAATGAGGGGACCGCGGCCGGGACGCCGGTGAGAACGGCGGTCGATTCGTCCGTCTTGCTGGACGTACTTTCCGGCGACGAGGAATTCGGCGAAGCCTCCCGGCTGGCCCTCAAGAACGCATACGCTCAAGGACCTCTTCTTGCCTGCGACATCGTGTGGGCAGAAGTGAGCTCCACGTTCGGGGACGACCGACCCTCCGGCCCCATCCTGTCCCGTCTTGGTCTGGAGTTCGACCCCGTGTCCCCGGCGGCCGCGGAGCGTGCCGGCCGGGCGTGGCGTATTTACCGCGCGCGCAAGGGTTCTCGAAGAGAACGCGTGATCGCCGACTTTCTCATCGGGGCCCATGCCGTCGATTCGGCAGACAGACTGCTGTCTCGCGATCGAGGGTTCTTCCGGACCTGCTTTCCAGAGCTGGTCCTCGTCGATCCGTCCGCCAGCTGAGCGAATTCACTCCGCCGTTGCGCCCAGCAGCTCGTGGTATCCCCCGGCCACGTCGATCTTCGCGTAGCGCGCCGCCCGCGCGAGACCCTTCGTGACGAGGCGGTCCCGAGTCTCGTCCTCCGTCCTGAGCCGGAGGATCGACTGCGCGATGCCGGCGTCGTCCGACGGATCGAAGAAGAGCGCGGCGTCGCCCGCGAGCTCGAGGAGCGCCGGGAGGTCCGAGCACGCGACCGGCGTTCTCAGCGCCATCGCCTCGAGGACGGGGATTCCGAAGCCTTCGAAGAGCGAGGGAAAGACGAGGAGCTCGGCGCCCGAAATGAGAGCCGTGGTGTCCACGTCGTCGAGGTACGGCAGCACCCGGACGGTCGCGGCGAGCCCGGCGGCCGTGACCTTCTCCCGCAGCGCCTCGCGGGCCTCGTCGAGCGCCCCGCACAGGACGAGGACGAAGTCGGGGTCCTCGGCGGCGACGCGTGCGACCGCCGCGAGGAGACGCTCGTGGTTCTTGTGGGGCCAGAAGTTGGCGGGGTAGACGGCGTACTCGGCGCGGAAGAGGCCGAGCGCGTCGAGGCGCGCGATCGCGTCGCGCGGGTCGAGAGGCGCCCGGAGCGGGCCTGCAATCGGCGGCAGCACGGAAATCGGCTCGGCCTTCACGTGGACGCGCTCGACCGCCATGAGCTTCGTCGCCTCGGAGATCGCGACGACGCGGTCGGCGCGCCGGAGATCGCCTCGGAACTCGATGCGGCGCCGGCGCTCGTCGGCCTCGAAGAACTCCGGATAGACGAGGTCCTGGAAGTCGTACGCGACGACGACGTGCGGCAGGCCCGCCTCGTGGAAGGCCGCCGTGCCGAGCGGGCTGAAGAGGACGTCGGCGCCGAGCCGCTTGAGGGACGCGCGGTCCGGCGCGGCGAGGTCGAGGAGAGGCTGGAAGAAGCCGTGGAGGCGGCGCCGCGTGCGGAGGATCTTGCGCGGCTCCTCGACGTCGAGACCAGGCCCGAGGCGGTGGAGGAAGGCGCCCTTCGCGATTAGGGGCGCGACGCCGGCCTCGGCCTGCGGCTTGACGAGGAGGTGGTACTCGTGCGCGTCAGGCCGGCAGAGGAGGGCCGAGAGAAGGTCGAGCGTGAAGAGGCGGGCCCCTCCGTTCCCGCCGTCCGGCGACAGGGGAGCGAGGTCGACGAAGACCCGCAGGCTCCGCCTCTTTGACATCGCGTTACTTTCGCACAAACTCGCGTCCATGGCGCGCATCCTCGTCACGGGCATCACGGGCCAGGACGGGTCGTATCTGACGGAATCGCACCTCGCGTCGGGCGACGAGGTGCACGGCCTCGTCCGCCAATCGAGCCTCATGCAGCGCACTCGTCTCGACGTCCTCCCGGCCCTCGTGGCGGCCCGCGAGACCGGCCGCCTGAAGCTGCACTACGCGGACCTCTCGGACACGAGCAGCCTCGTCTCGGTGCTCCGGAACGTGAAGCCCGACGTGATCTACCACCTCGCCGGGCAGAGCCACGTCAAGATCTCGTTCGACCTGCCCGAGTACACGGCGGACTCGACGGGTCTCGGCACGCTGCGCCTCCTCGAGGCCCTTCGGAGCGTCGCGCCCGACGCGCGGCTCTTCCTGGCGGCCACGAGCGAGATCTTCGGCGAGGCGGCGGAGTCGCCCCAGACCGAGACGACGCCCATGAACCCGATCAACCCGTACGCGGCCGCGAAGGTCTACGCGCTGAACCTCGTGCGGATCTACCGCAAGGCGTACGGCCTCCACGCGTGCGCGGGCATCCTCTTCAACCACGAGAGCCCGCGCCGCGGCGAGAACTACGTCACGCGCAAGATCGCGCGCGGGGCGGCGCGCATCGCGCGCGGCCAGCAGAAGGAGCTGCACCTCGGGACGCTCGAGCCGAAGCGCGACTGGAGCTTCGCGCCCGACGTCGTGGACGGCATCCGCCGCATCGTCGGCCGCCCCGAAGCCGGACGATTTCATCCTCGCCTCGGGCGTCTCCCACTCCGTCGGCGACTTCTGCAAGGCGGCGTTCGCCGTCGTGGGGCTCGACCCCGCGAAGCACGTCGTCCTCGACGCCGAGTACGCCCGCCCGATCGACATCTCCGAGACGCGTGGCGACGCCTCGAAGGCCCGGCGCGAGCTGGGCTGGGCGCCGAAGGTCGGTTTCGAGGCCCTCGTGAAGATCATGGTGGACGCCGAGCTCGCGGCGCTCGGCGGCCGCGGGGACGCCGCCTGAAGCCTCCGGCCGTCCTCGTCCCCGCCTTCCGGCGCGTGGACGCGTCGCGCCGCGCGATCCGCTCGCTTCTCGCGGCCGGCGCCCGGCGCATCCTCTACGTGGACGACACCGGCGAGGCGGGCGGGGAGGAGATCGCGCGCGAGTTTCCGCGCGGTGGAGGTGATCCGGACGACGTCTCCCGTCTGGTGGACCGGCGCGATCAACCTCGGGATCGAGGCGGCGCGTGCCGGGACGGACGAGGGCGTCCTCTTCTTCAACCAGGACGTCACGTGTGCGGAGGACTACTTCGAGAGGCTCGGCGAGGCCGTGGACGCGAACCCCGGGGCGCTCGTGGGCAGCGCGGTCCTCTACGCGCAGGAGCCCGCGCGCGTGTGGTCGGCGGGTGGAGGCGTGGAGTGGTGGGGGCGCGGGATCCGCGTGCTCTTCCACGGCGCGCCCGCATCGGATCTGCCGGCGGCGCCGTACCCGGCGGACTGGCTCTTCGGGATGGGGACGTACGTTCCCGTCGAGGTCTTCGACCGCATCGGCCTGCCGGACGCGGCGCGCTTCCCGATGGCCTGGGGAGACCTCGACTTCTCGCTGCGCGCGAAGCACGCCGGGATCCCGGTCCTCGTCGCGCCGAGGGCGGTGCTCTTCCACGAGGTGGGCGCCTACGACGCGCGCGTCGCCGGCGCGCCGAGCGCGAGGCAATACGCCGCGTGGCTGGCTCGACCCGAAGCACAACCTCTCGCTGTCGGCGCACGCCGAGATCTGGAAGCGCCACGGGCCGAGGCTGCTCTGGCCCCTGTCGCTGGCGCTGCGGTTCGGGTTTCTTCTGCTGAATTTCATGCGCATTCGGATCAAGTTCCCGCGCGAGAGGCGCCGGAGCGGGGGAGACGGTGGTTTTTCTGCTTAGAAGGCGCGTGTCGGCCAGTTGCTCCGGCGGCACCTGCGCCGCGCCGGCAGCCTTTTCACCTTCTAGGAAAATCTTCTCTTCGGACCTGTCCCGATGAGCAGCCGCCTGCCCACGATTTCTCTGGTGACGCCGTCTCTCGACCAGGGGAAGTTCATCCGCGCCACCATCGAGAGCGTGCTCTCGCAGGGCTACCCGGACGCTCGAGTACTTCGTCCAGGACGGCGGTTCGACGGACGGGACGCTCGCGATTCTGCGCGAGTACGCGGGCCGCGTGCCGTTCGTGTCGGAGAAGGACGCCGGACAGGCGGACGCCATCAACCGCGGCCTCTCCCGCGCGACCGGCGAGGTCCTCGGGTACCTCAACAGCGACGACGTCCTCTCGCCCCGGCGCGCTCGCCGCCGTCGGCGAGGCGTTCGCGTCCGACCCGGATCTCGACTTCGTGTGGGGCCGCGCGGCGTACCTCGACGAGGCCGGCGTACGTCGTCTCGCCGTATCTCGCCCGGCCCGACGCGATCGAGCGCCTCGCGGACGCCTGCTTCGTCGCGCAGCCGGCGGCGTTCTTCCGGCGAAGCGTGTGGGAGGAGGTCGGCCCCTTCGACGTGTCGCTTCACCACACGATGGACTACGACTACTGGCTGCGGATCGCGGCGCGAGTACCCGGCGTCGCGGACGCGGTTCCTCGACCGCGAGCTCGCGGGCTGCCGGATGCACGCGGACGCGAAGACCGTCGCGGGCTGGAGCCGCGCGCTCGACGAGATCATGGATCTCGTGAAGCGCCGGACGGGGTACGTCTCGCTGTGGTGGTGCGTCGCGAAGTGGGACCATCGCGTGGACGGCCGCAGCCAGGCGACCGAGCCGCATGCGGTGCCGTGGCGCGCGTACCCGCCCGCGATCCTCGAGTTCCTGCGGCGGAACCCGCCGCGGCTCTGGCCGCGCGGGCTCAGGGGAGCGTTCGGGGCGGTCCTGAAGCGGCTTGCCGCCGGGACCTGACGGCCGTCAGCGGTCCCTGCCCGCTCCCCCCGCCTTGCCTCCGAGGTAGCCGAGGTTACGCAGCGCGCGGACCTCGTCCTCCGATTCCGAGCTGCGCGTGCCGGGGTTCTCGAAGCGCACGGTCCGCAGGAGCTTTTCGCGCTGCGCGCCGGAAACGACGTTCCCGCGGGCGTCGAAGACGGTGAGCCGATATGACGGGACCTCCCCGACATCGCCGGCGATCGCGACCCGGAAGCCTTCGCCCGCGGGAACCTCCGTCGCGAGCGAGAGAGCCAGGCCGTGGACGCTCGTCTCGTACCGGCACCTGGCTTCCGGCGTCAGGAACGGCCGGGGCGGGGGGACCAGGGCCGTGACGAGAATGAGTCGGAAGCTCCCGGGCGTCACTTTTTCGAATTCGATGCGCGGGAAGAACGAGACGTCCAGGGACCGCAGTGTCGTCAGCTCGGCGAAGAGCGCCTGCGCGTCGCCGGGCACGGGCGCCCCGCACGCGACCGGGCGGCCGCGCGCCTCGCCGGGATCGCTCGAGAGATCGAAGACCTCCTCGTCGAGCTTCGGATACAGGCGGACGATGACTTTCTTCGTCCCCTTCCTCAGTGCGTACAGGCGGTTGTCGGCGAAGTCCTCGGTGAAGTAGAGGGAGCGTTCGGGAAGCGGAGCGAGAAGACCGGATCCGATCCACGAGGCCTCGCCGGGAAGGCCGTAGAGGCCTGCGAGCGTCGGGAGAACGTCCGCGAGCGAGACGAGGTCCTGCCGCCGTCCCGGCGCGATCCGGCCCGCCGGCGGCTTGACCACGAGGGGGATCTGGATCTGCTCTTCGTAGAGCGTGTCGTCGTGGCCCCGCCCTCCGTGCTCGAGGAACTCCTCGCCGTGGTCGGAGGTGTAAACGACCGTCGCGCCGTCCCAGAAGCCTTTCGCTCGGAGCGCGGCGGCGATCCGGGCAAATTGATCGTCCGCCTGGCGGATCGCGCGGTCGTAGTCGAGGAAGGGATCACTCGCGTTCCCGCCCTCTCGGGCGAAGAGCGAGCGGTGCTCCCGGTCCAGATCGAGGGGCAGGTGTGGCTCCATCACGTGCACGTAGAGAAGAAAACGAGGGGACACCTGGCTCGAAAGGAAGCGGACCGCGCGGTCGACGACCTCGGCGGCGCGGGGGTCAGCCTGAGCTGCGGACGGGCCCCGGACCGATTCGAAGACATCGAACCCCCGGCTGAAGCCCGTCGAGTGGCTCACGTTGACGTTGGCGACGAACGCCGCCGTCTTCCAGCCCTGGTCGCGAAGGAGCTGGGGCAGGGTGACCACGGACGGGCCGAGCCTTCCCTTGAGATCGAGGGCGCCCGCGGCAGCCGGAAGGCGGGACGTGAAGAGGGTGGCGACGGACGCCCGCGTCCACGAGGAAAGGGAATAGGCGTTCTCGAAGACGATTCCCTCGCGCGCGAGGCCCTCGGCGGCGGGCGTCGTCGAACGCGGCGCTCCGTAAACGGAGACGCGGTCCCGCCGCAACGTGTCGACGAGGAAGATGACGATCGGGCCGTCCGCGGAAGCCGCGCGCGCGGATCCGGAAACGAAGATCGCGATCGCCGGGAGGAACAGACCGACGACTGTGATGGCCGTCACGCCGACGCCGTCCCGTCATGGCGGAGTGGTTCGACTCCGGGCAGCACGACGAAGTTTACCGCGGACCGGTGGATTCACGACTGAGTCTCAACCGGGCCCGCGGGGAAGACCGGTCCATAATCCCCGCCCTCATGGACGCGATCGTCATTCGCGGCGCCCGCGAGCACAACCTCAAGAACGTCTCCCTCTCGATCCCGCGCAACGCGCTCGTCGTCCTGACGGGCGTGTCGGGGTCGGGAAAATCCTCACTCGCGTTCGACACGCTCTTCGCCGAGGGGCAGCGGCGGTACGTCGAGTCCCTCTCGGCGTACGCGCGCCAGTTCCTCGAGCAGATGGAGAAGCCGGACGTCGACTCGATCGAGGGGCTCTCGCCGGCGATCTCGATCGAGCAGAAGACGACGTCGAAGAACCCGCGCTCGACGGTCGGCACCGTCACCGAGATCTACGACTACCTTCGCCTCCTCTACGCGTCCGTCGGCAAGCCCCACTGCCCGACGTGCGGGCGCGAGATCGCGGCCCAGACGATCCAGCAGATGGTCGACCGCGTCCTCGCGATGCCCGAGGGGACGAAGTTCCTCCTCCTCGCCCCGTTCGTCCGCGGGCAAGAAGGGCGAGTACCGCAAGCAGATGGGCGAGATGGTCAAACAGGGCTTCCTGCGCGCCCGCGTGAACGGCGCGATGGTGGACCTCGAGAACGCGCCCGAGCTCGACAAGCAGAAGAAGCACACGATCGAGGTCGTCGTGGACCGCCTCGTCGTCAGGCGCGACGACGACACGCGCCGCCGCCTCGCGGACTCGCTCGAGACGGCGACGAAGGTCGGCAAGGGGCTCGTGACGATCGCGACGCTCGGCGCGACGGCCGACGCGCCGACGACGGACGAGACGCTCTCGACGAGCTACGCCTGCCCGGACTGCGGGACGTCGCTCGCGGAGATCACGCCGCGCCTCTTCTCGTTCAACTCGCCGTTCGGGGCGTGCCCGACGTGCAGCGGCCTCGGGTCGGTCCAGAAGGTGGACCCGGACCGCCTCGTGCCCGACCCGTCGCTCTCGATCCGGGACGGCGCGATCGCGCTCTACAAGCCGGGCTCGGCGAACTGGCGCCTGCGGCAGATCGAGCACCTCGCGAAGGTCCTGAAGTTCTCGATCGACGTCCCGTGGTCGAAGCTGCCGAAGGACGTCCGCGAGATCATCTTCCACGGCTCGGGCGACCGCGAGATCAAGTGGAAGTGGAAGTCCGAGAAGGGCGAGTACGCCTGGTCGTCGGCGTTCAAGGGCCTCGTCCCGATCCTCGAGGCGAAGTACAAGGAGGTCGAGAGCGAGGACGCGCGCGCCGAGATGGAGAACTACATGTCGGCGTCGCCCTGCCCGGACTGCAAGGGGCGCCGGCTGAAGCCCGAGGCGCTCTCCGTCCTCGTGGACGGCCGGTCGATCGACACGCTCACGGCGCTCACGCTCGAGGACGCGCAGGCGTTCTTCACGAAGCTCAGGCCCACGGCGCGCGAGATGGAGATCGCCGGGAAGATCCTCAAGGAGATCCGCGACCGCCTCGGCTTCCTGAACGACGTCGGGATCGGCTACCTCTCGCTCGCGCGCGCCTCGGCGACGCTCTCGGGCGGCGAGGCGCAGCGCATCCGGCTCGCGACGCAGATCGGCAGCGAAGCTCATGGGCGTCCTCTACGTCCTCGACGAGCCGTCGATCGGCCTCCACGCGAAGGACAACCGCAAGCTCATCGACACGCTCGTCGCGATGCGCGACCTCGGAAACACGGTCGTCGTCGTCGAGCACGACGAGGAGACGATCCGCCTCGCGGACCGCGTCGTGGACCTCGGCCCGGGCGCCGGCATCCACGGCGGCGAGATCGTGGGGGAGGGGACGGCGGACGAGCTCGTGAGGTTCCCGCGCTCGCTTGACCGGCAAGTACCTGTCGGGCGCCCTCCGCATCGAGACGCCGAAGGCGCGGCGGAAGGGGACGGGCCGGACGCTCGCGGTCGTCGGCGCGTCGGAGAACAACCTCAAGGACGTCACCGTGAAGTTCCCGCTCGGCGTCTTCACGGCCGTGACGGGCGTCTCGGGCTCGGGGAAGTCGACGCTCGTGAACGACATCCTCTACCGCGCGGCGGCCCGCCTCTTCCACGAGGCGACGGCGAAGCCGGGCGCGCACCGCCGGCTCGAGGGCCTCGAGCACCTCGACAAGGTCATCGACATCGACCAGTCGCCCATCGGGCGGACGCCGCGCTCGAACCCCGCGACGTACACGAACGTCTTCAACCCGATCCGCGAGCTCCTCGCGCAAGTGCCCGAGGCGCGCATGCGCGGGTACGGGCCCGGCCGGTTCTCGTTCAACGTGAAGGGCGGCCGCTGCGAGAACTGCGGCGGCGGCGGCCAGATCGCGATCGAGATGCACTTCCTGCCGGACATCTACGTCACGTGCGACGTATGCGGCGGCAAGCGCTACAACCGCGAGACGCTCGAGGTCCGGTACAAGGGCCTCAACATCGCCGACGTCCTCGCCCTCACGGCCGAGCAGGCCCGGGAGGTCTTCGCGAACGTGCCGGCGATCAAGACGATCGCGGACACGCTGAACGACGTCGGCCTCGGGTACATCCAGCTCGGCCAGCCGGCGACGACGCTCTCGGGCGGCGAGGCGCAGCGCGTGAAGCTCGCGCGCGAGCTCGCACGGCGGGCCACGGGCCGGACGCTCTACATCCTCGACGAGCCGACGACGGGCCTGCACTTCGACGACGTCAAGAAGCTCCTGAACGTGCTGCACGCGCTCGTCGAGCGCGGAAACACGGTCATCGTGATCGAGCACAATCTCGACGTCGTCAAGACGGCCGACTGGGTCGTGGACCTCGGGCCCGAAGGGGGAGCGCGAGGCGGGGAGCTCGTGGCCGAGGGGACGCCCGAAGAAGTCGCGAAGAACGCGCACTCGGCGACCGGAAAGTACCTTTCCCCCCTCCTCGCGCGGCGCTAAGGCGCGATTCCGCTATCATTTCCGGTCACCGTGATCACCGGGTTCAATACGGACGTGAAGCACGCGGAACGCGTCTACCACGTCCAGACGGAGGACCGCGGGGTCGCGAACCCCGTCATCGAGTCGCTCGTCTACGTGGGCGGCGAGATCCTCCTGTCGAAAAAGAGTCCGTACCGGGACCTGATCACGGGCGACCGTGTGGACGAGAAGGCGCTCAGGGAAATGATGGACCTGCAGCACCGGCGGGTCATCGAGGCGGTCCGGAGGGGGCGCCTGGACACGGGGAAGGTCGGCGAGGCGCCGCCGGACTGGGCCGACGACACGCTCCCGTCCACGGAGAAGGTCTCCGCGGCGGCGCTCGCGGCGGTCCACGCGATCCTCGCGGCGCCCCCCGAGCCGCTGCCCGGCAAACCGCCCGCGCCCGCCGCTGCGGCTTCCGGTCCGGCCCCGGCCGCCGCGAAAGCGGCCGCGCCGCCGCGCGTCTCGACGGGGCAGGCCCCCGCCTTCCCGCCTCCGCCCGCACCGGCTCCCGCCCCACCGACCGCACCCGCCATCCGACGACCCTCTTCGGGCGCCTCGCCGGCGGCGTCCGGAAGCTCTGCCGCCGCGCCGGCGCCGCCGGCAAAGCCCCCGCGGCCGGGCTCCGGCATCCGTTCCCTGGACCAGGTGATCGTCGACTACCTGGCCTCGGAAGCCGCTTCCGAGCATCTCGAGCTCTCGCTGACGTCCGACGCCGAGCTCGTCTCGGGCGGAAAGGTGAGCCTGACCCTCAAGGCGTCGACGTCGCTCACCGAAAAGCCCCTTCCCGGCGTCCACGTGTCGATCCGCGTCGTCTCCACGGTTCGGCCTCCGCAGATCCTGTTCCGCGGCGTCACCGGGGCCGACGGATCCGTGACGTCCACCTGCGCCCTCCCGGACATCGGGACGGGAAACGCCGCCCTGATCATCGCGGCGTCGTCGCCCCTCGGGAACAACGAGATCAAGCAGCTCATCAAGAAGAAGAAGGCGGGGGGGCCGGGGGGCGCTTGAAGCGCCCCCCGCCATCCGCTATATTCCCCCTCCCGTCGTGGGTATCCCCCAGCGGATTCGGGCCGATAGCTCAATTGGCAGAGCAAGAGACTCTTAATCTCTGGGTTGTGGGTTCAAGTCCCTCTCGGCTCACCATCTCGTGACCAGGCCGGCCGTGAAAGCGGCCGGCCTTTTTTCTTTGCCCGGAAGACGAAAAGAGAAGAGAAAGAGGGGATTCTTAGAATGAGTAAGAGAGAGATCCTGCCGCGGGGCGCTTCCTCGACGCACATCGCCGCCGCCCCCCGCCCTCTTCACCTTCTCAGAAAGTCTTCTCTTCTTCTCCTTTCTCTTTCTCTCTGTTCTTTCGCGGCGGCGGTTCCCGCCGCCGCCACGCGGCCGATGACGATCGAGGACAGCCTGCTGACGGTCCGCGTCGCGGACCCGCAGCTCTCGCCCGACGGAAAGTGGGTCGCCTTCGTCAGGACCACGACGGACCTCGCCGCCGGGAAGCGGAACGCGGACGTCTGGCTCGTGCCCGCCGACGGGTCGGCGCCTCCGCGCGCCCTGACGCGGCACGAGAAGACCGACAACACGCCGCGCTTCTCGCCCGACGGGAAGACGCTCGCATTCATCTCCACGCGCTCGGGAGCGCCGCAGGTGTGGCTTCTCGACCTCTCGGGGGGCGAGCCGCGCAAGCTGACGGACCTCTCGGCCGGCGTCCAGGACCCGCTCGTCTTCTCGCCGGACGGAAAGAAGCTGGCGTTCGTCTCGGACGTGTATCCCGCGTGCGCGGACGAGGCCTGCAACAGGAAGACGCGTGAAGAGGCCGAGAAGGATCCCGTGAAGGTCCACAGGCTCACGCACCTCCTTTACCGCCACTGGGACGAGTGGCGGGAGAACGTGCGCCACCACGTCTTCGTCGTCGACGTCGTCTCGGGCGCCGCGACCGACGTGACGCCGGGCGACTTCGACTCGCCGCCGAGCCAGTACGAGGACGGCGCGATCGCCTTCTCGCCGGACGGGAAGGAGATCGCGTTCGTCTCGAACCGCGACGGAGCCGACGAGGAAGCCTTCGACACGAACAAGGACGTCTTCACGGTGCCCGTGTCGGGCGGGCCGGCGACGAAGCTGACGGCGGGGAACCCGGCCGCGGACTTCGAGCCGGTGTACACGCCCGACGGCTCGTCGATCGTCGTGCGCGCCCAGCGCCGCCCGGGGTTCGAGGGGGACCGCTGGTACCTCGACGTCTACGACCGGAAGACGAAGACGAAGCGGACGGTGTTCGAAGAGCCGGATCTTTCCGTTTCGGAATTCGCCCTATCGCGCGACGGCAAGACCGTTTACTTCACCGCAGAAAGCGAGGGAAGAAGAGATTTCTTCGAAGTGCCCCTCGCAGGGGGTGCGCCTCGCGAGATCTTGAAGGGCGGGAACATCGGCAGCCTGAGCGTCGGACCCTCC
Source organism: uncultured Acidobacteriota bacterium (assembly GCA_963798215.1). Taxonomy (GTDB): domain Bacteria; phylum Acidobacteriota; class Thermoanaerobaculia; order UBA5066; family UBA5066; genus Fen-183. The sequence goes on along the minus strand of CAWCSP010000004.1, from coordinate 3,453,154 downwards.
CGCGTCGTGTTCACGGAGAGCACGCTGACGGCGCCCGCGGAGATCTTCTCTTTACCACTCGAAGAAAATACGGCGTCTCCCGCCGCGAAGAGCCCGCAGGCCACGACTGCGACCCAGCGCGTGCGCGCGCTCACCGACGAGAACCGCTCCTGGCGGAAGGACGTCGCGATGTCGACGCCCGAGAGCCTGTCGGCGGCGGGCGCGGGCGGCGCCCGGGTCCAGTACTGGCTCGTGAAGCCGCCGATGTTCGACGCTGCGAAGAAGTACCCGGTCGTTTTCCTGATCCACGGCGGTCCGCAGGGGGCGTGGGAGGACGGCTGGTCGGCCCGCTGGAACCCGACGCTCTGGGCGGCGCAGGGCTGGGTCGTCGCGCTTCCGAACCCGCGCGGCTCGACGGGCTTCGGCCAGAAGTTCGTGGACGAGATCTCGGGCGACTGGGGCGGCAAGGTCATGACGGATCTCGACGCCGTCTTCGACGCGGTCGTGAAGCTGCCGTTCGTCGACGCGACGAAACAGGGCATCGCGGGCGCGAGCTACGGCGGGTACGCCGTGGACTGGATCCTCGGGCACACGAACCGCTTCAAGGCGGCCGTCACGCACGACGGCGTCTTCAACCTCGAGTCGATGGCTCTCTCGACCGAGGAGCTGTGGTTCTCGGACTGGGAGTTCGGCGGCCGGCCCTGGACTTCCGAGGCCCGCAGGCAGCTCGCAAAGTGGTCGCCGCACCTCTACGCGCAGAACATCCGGACGCCGACGCTCATCGTCACGAACGAGCTCGACTTCCGCGTGCCCGTCGACCAGGGCCTGCAGATGTTCACCGTCCTCCGCGGAAACGGCGTCCCGGCCGAAGCGCTCGTGTTCCCGGACGAGGGCCACTTCGTGCTCAAGCCGCTCAACAGCAAGCGCTGGCACGAGACGGTGTTCGGCTGGATGAAGGAATACCTGGAGCGCTGACGCGCGCCGGCGGTCAGTCCCCGACCGGGAGCGTGCGAAGGACCTCGCGCGCCTGCGCGTCGCGCGGATCGAGAACCAGGGCCGCCTCCGCGAACCGCCGCGCGTCCTGCGGCTGGCCGCGGAGCGCGTAGGCGAACGCGACGCGCGAAAGCAGCTTCTGCGAGAGCGGCGGGACGGGCCGCAGTCCGGCGGCGGATCGCAGGAGAAGACGGCGACAGAAAATCCGGGAGCCGGGGCGGCGGCAGCGTCTCGCGGGCGCCGCCCGCGAGCCAGGGGGCGGGAAGACCGGAGAAACCGGCGGCGCGGGCGAGAAGCCAGGGGTGGCCGTACAGCGGCGTGAGGCTCGGGATCTCCGACACCCGGTCGGGCCCGTGGATCGGCCAGGCGGTTCCCGCGGGCGGCGAGAGACTCTCGGCGTACGCGATGAACGCGCCCGGGCGCGACGAGGACGCCGGAGAGGTTGAGCGCCGCTCCCGCGAGCAGCAGGCCGCGGCTCATCGCGCGCGGCGCAAGCACGGCGGGCGCCGCCAGGAGCGGCAGGGCGGCGAGGAGGTAGCGCGGCCCCCAGCACGAGCCGCCGTGCCAGACGAACCACCGGGCGATGACGAGGGCGAGGACGCACGGGACTCCGAAGGCGAGGACGCGGGCCGCCGGCGCGAGGCGCCTCCACGCGAAGGCCGACGCGAGGACGACGGGCGCGAAGAGGAGCAGACCGCGCCCCGGCCCGAGGACGAGCCCGAAGAGGCCGGGGCCGAGGCGCGACCCGAACGGGAGGTCGGACGACAGGACATAGCCGAAGTGCAGTGGCGAGCCCTGGTAGACCCAGTTGACCGCGAGCGCCACGCCGACGCCCGCGGTGAGGCCCGACGCGAGCGCCGAGGCCGAGCCGGCCTGAGTCGAGCCGGGTACGGACGCGCAGCAGGCCGGCGAGGAGGAAAACCGGCGCCGTGATCCACAGGATGGGGCGCATCCAGCACGCGGCGGACCAGAGCAGCGCGGCTGCGGCGAGCCGCAACGGGCTGCATGCGCGAGTCGCCGAGGACGACGGCGGCGGCGAACGCGAAAAGGGCGCCGGAGTAGGGGTCGAAGAAGCGAGTCCGCCGCGTACGGCCACAGGAACGTGCCGGCGAGGAACGCGGGCCCCCAGAGGGCCGAGACGCCGGGGCGGAAGACGCGCGCGAGCCGGACGAAGCCGAGGGCGCACAGGACGGCCCCGGCGGCCCACGTGAGAGCGACGGCGCCGTCGAGCCCCGCGGCGCCGAGCCATCCCCGGAAGGCCCACGCCGCGGCGAGGAACGGCAGCGGCAGCAGCGACGGGAACAGGCCGTAGTGGGAGTGCAAGGACGGGATCGGCACGGAGGTCCGCGGTCGGTAGCGTCGCCGCTTCGAAGCGCCCGCTCACGAAGAAGCCGAGGGTGACCGAGACGACTTCGGCCCCGTCCGACGAGATGACCGACCGTCCGATGAAGGCGAGGGCGAGGAGCCCGGCGTACGAGGCGGCCGCCAGGAGGCGCCCGCGTCGAACGCGCGCCGGGGAGCGCGAGGAACGGCTCTCCGCCTCGTTCACGGGAGGCATGGGAAGAAGATCGTAACAGCCCGTGCGCCGTGAACCGCGTGCTAGATTCGGTGACGCGCACCGCGGGAGCGGCGGAATTGGCAGACGCGCGGAACGGCACGGGTTCGGCTGAATGAAGACGTACCAGGAAAGCTGACACAGCGCCCATGCCCACTTCGGTGGCGCCGCAAACCGGACCGGAGGACCGTCACTCCCGTGCGACGGTCTTTTTCTTCGCGCCGATCGCCACCGGCCTGTGGGTCATCGCGTGGGTGGAGGCGCTTTCGGCATTCGGTCTCGTGGGGTCAAGGGCGGCGTGGACCGTGTTCTGGGCGGCGACGGCCGCCGCGTCCGCGGCCGGCCTGGCGGCATTCCGGAGGATGGAGCGCGTCCACCCTCTGAGATTGCCGCGCATCGCCGTGCTCCCCGTGCCGTGCATCGCTCTGGGCGCCACCCTCGTCGTGGCCCTCGCCGCGGCTCCGAACAACTGGGATTCGATGGTCTACCACAACGCACGCGTCATGGAGTGGTGGGACCACGGGACCGTCGCCCCGTGGGAGACGCCGATCGACCGTCAGGTGCGCATGCCGCCGCTCGCGTCGTACTTCAAGCTCGCGCTCTTCGGCCTGACGGGGAACGACGCTCTCTTCAACCTCGTGCAGTGGGCTTTCTTCGCCTTCTCGATCCTCGCGGCGGCGGTGCTCGCGGCGCGCCTCGTCCCGTCCGATCGGGCAGGGCCGTGGGCGGCGCTCCTCGTCGCGACGACTCCGATGGCCGTCCTCCAGGCCACGAGCACGCAAAACGACGTCGTCGTCGCCGGATACCTCCTCGCCGCGGCGTTCTTCCTCCTGCGCGCGCCCGGAACGGACGGACGGCCCGTCCGCGACCTCGCGCTCGGCGGCGCGGCGATCGGCCTCGCCTTCGCGACGAAGGGAACCGCTTACATCCTCGCGGTGCCTCTTCTCATCGTGACCGTGTGGACCGCAGCCGGGCGGATTGCACGGGGGCAGGGCAGCGAGCGGCGGGCCTGGGCGGCCGGACTCGCGGCGGCGGCCGTTCTCGTCGTCCTCCCGAGCGCCGGCTTCTGGTGGCGCAACGTTCGGGCGCTCGGCTCTCCCGTCGGCGCGGTGGCCGAGGTCGTCCGCCCGTCGGCGTTTCTGTCGCGGGGCCCCGGAAAAGCCCCCGCGCTCGCGGTCTCGCAAGTCCTGCGCGCCGGGGTCCTTCAGCTCGGGCAGTTGCGCGTCGTCGGCGTGCGCGGCCGCATCCTAGTCGCGGCCGCGGAGAGCGCACACCGCGCGCTGGGCGTCGGCGTGGACGAGCCGGCGATCTCGGGTCCCGACCCCTTTTCCAGGGTCGAGTGGCCGGCGCTCAACCACGAAGACACGGCGCCGTCGACGGCCACGTTCCTCGTCTTCGTCGTGGCGACCGTCGTCGCGCTCTTCAGGCGGTCCCTTCGCGGCCGTCGCGCCGTGCTCGTCTTCTTCCTTGGAGGCTGGGCGGGCTGGCTCCTCGTCGCCCTCTTCGTCCGCTGGATGCCGTGGAACGCGCGGCTCCAGTTGCCGGCACTCGTCCTGCTCGCCGTTCCGGCGGGCGCGGTGGTGGCGGAGTCGCTCGGCGGCCCGATGCGCGCCGTTCTCGCTTTGCTCCTCGCGCTGCAGGCCCTTCCGGCGCTGCTCCTCAACTCGAGCCGGCCCCTCCTCAGCGTTTCGATCTCGTCCCGTGACCCCGTCTTGCTGCGCACGCTCGTTCCGCACGGCTCGCGGTCGATCTTCGCGACGTCCCGATGGGAGGATTACTTCCGCAATCAGCCCGCGCTCCAGGGCGAAGTCGAGGAAGTGATGACGGCGGTTGCGCGGCGTTGCGAGCCGGGAGGCGTCGTCCAGCTCGACCTTGACGGCGACGCATGGGAGTACGCGCTCTGGGTCGGGGCGCGCCGCTTCGCCCCCGGTGTCGGGCTGCGCGCGGGCGTTCCCCGCCCGGGGGATCCGGCGCCCTGCGCCGTCGTGCGGAGTCGGTGTCCCGGCGCTCGCGTCTTCTGCCTCGACGGACCCACTCGATAACGGGTGCTAGCATCGCGCGCCGGCAATGGAAACAGGCGCAAGAAACTCTGGCCCGCCGGGGAACGGCGGCGGGAAGGAAGTCCTCGCCGGCGTTCTGCTCCTCGTCGCCGGGCTTCTCATCCGACTGGCTCTGTCGCGCCGTGCAACGATCACGGGGGACAGCCTGCGGTTCCTCGCCCAGGCCAGGCACCTCGCGGCGGGCGCCGCGGACCTGATCCCCGGGGACCCGTTCTCGGCGGTCCCTCCCGGCTACCCTCTCTTCATCCGGGTGGTGAACCGGATGGCGCCGGGCATCGAGAGCCTTCTGCGCGTCCAGTTTCTCCTTTCGGTTCTGGCGCTTCTCTTCGTTTGGCTCGCGGCGCGGCGCCGGTCCCGCGAGGGCGCCCTCGTGGCGCTGGCCCTTCTGGCCCTGAACCCGTGGCTCGCACGCCAACAGGCCCTCGTCATGTCCGAGACGCTCGGAGCGTTTCTGGTGTCCGTGACGATCCTGCTCTGGCCCCCGCCCGGGCGGCCGCTCGGGGCATTGCCCGCGGCCGCTCTCGGTGCACTGGCCGTGGGGACGACGCTGGCGACGCCGGCGGCCGCCTTCGTCGCGGTCCCCGCCCTCGCCGTCCTGGCCTGGCAGAACCGCCGCCGTGCAGGCGTGACGGCCGCGACGGCAGCCGGCCTGCTCCTCGTCCTCGCGCCGTGGGAGCTGTATCTCCTCGAGACGACCGGCCGGGTGGAGCCGCTGCTTCTGCATCCGCTTGGATCGATGAGGACCGGGCTCCAGGCGTGGCTCCGGACCTGGTCCACGGCGCCGTACGACAAGGGGGTCTGGTGGGACCGGGACGTCCGCCGCGGGATTCCGGATCGCGCGCTGGGAGAGGGCCGCGAACGGGTCCTCGTCGGGAAGGCGCTCGCGGACGCTCCGCTCGGATACGCCGAGTACGTGGTCGGCAGCAACTACGACGAGACGTTCGCCCGGTCCGCCCGGGAACGACAGGCCGCCCATCCGATCCTCTTCTGGGCCGGCCTGCCGCTGGCGCGTTCCGTGACGCTCTGGCTGGACTACCGTTCGATGATCGGGATTCCGGAGCGCTTTCGGCGGGCCGGCGGCCTCCTCCGGGATTCGTACTGGGTCGCCCACGCGGCGTTCTGGGGCGTGAACCTCGTGACGCTCGGGCTCGTCGGATGGGGAGCGACGCGCGCCCTGCGATCGAGGGACGCCCTCCTCTGCGCCGTCGTCGCCGGGGCCGTGGCGTATTCCGTCGCGAGCGGCGCCAGCGCCATGGGCGAGTTCCGCAGGAACCTGACGCTCGAGCCGGCCCTCGCGCTCCTGACCTGCGCCCTGCCGGGTAGAGCGCTTCCGGAGGAGCGGGCCTCGTGACGCCCTTCGAGCTCTTCCTCTTCTCGACCGACCCGGAGACGGTCACCCGGCATGCCGAAGCCGGCGTCGACGGCTTCATCGTGGACTGGGAGCGCCTGGGGAAGGAGTCCCGCCAGGCGGGAGCCGACACGGAGATCAACGCGGACACACCGGCCGACCTTCGGCGCGTGCGCGCGGCGACGAAGGCGCGAGTCGTCTGCCGCGTAAATCAACACGGCCCCGTGGACGCCCGCGGAGGTCGAGGACGCCGTCGCCGGTGGCGCCGACGAGATCCTCGTTCCCATGGTGCGGAGCCCGGAACAGGTGCGCGACGTGATCGCGCTCGCCGCGGGCCGCTGCGGCGTCGGAATCCTCCTCGAGACCGTGGATGCGGTGCGCTGCGCGACGGAACTAGCCGGCCTCCCGATCAGGCGCGTCTATGTCGGCCTGAACGACCTCTCGATCGAGCGGAGATCGCGCTCGATCTTCGAGGCGCTCACCGACGGTCTCGTCGACGAGATCCGCCCACACTTTTCGGTGCCCTTCGGCCTCGCGGGGTTGACGCTGCCGGAGTCCGGGCGGCCGATCCCGTGCCGGCTCCTGATCGGCGAAATGGCCCGCCTGTCCTGCGGTTTCACTTTCCTGCGAAGGTCGTGGCGGCGCGACACGGCGGGACTCGAGCCTTCGCCGGGAATCGCGCAGATCAGGTCCGCGCTCGAGCGTGCCGGCCGGAGGAGCGCCGCGGAGATCGCGCGAGACCGCGCGGAGCTGGTCGAGGCCGTCGCCGCCGCCGTGAAGGGCAAGGCGCGGCCGGAAGAGCGACCGTGACGGACGCCGGCGTCTCCGGAGAGGCGACCGAGGTCAGCGTCGTCCTCCCGGTTCACAGGAACCGGACGACGCTGGACGAGCTGCACCGGCGGTTGACCGGGGTACTCGCTGGAGCGTCCTTTCGATACGAGCTGATCTTCGTGGACGACGCGTGCCCGGAGGGGTCCGGCGCCGTCATCGCCAGGATCGTGGCGCGCGACCCGCGCGTGCGCGGGATCTCCCTGGACCGGAACGTCGGGCAGCAACGGGCAGTCTGGCTCGGTCTTGCGGCCGCGCGCGGCGCATGGGTCGTCGCGATGGACGCGGACCTGCAGGATCCGCCCGAGGCCATTCCCGCCCTTCTCTCGTCGGGGCCACCCGGCGTCGACGCGGTCCTCGCGGCTTGGACCGGCCGCTACGAGGGGAAGGGGCGGCTCGCCGCGTCGCGCGTGTTCAAGACCTTGCGCGAGAAGCTGACCGGATATCCGCGCGACGCAGGGATGTTCTTCGCGCTCCGCCGCTCCCTCGTGGAAGAGATCCTCCGCCACGACGTCCCGCATCCCTTCCTCCCCTCCCTCGTCGGGCTCTCGGGCCGCCACTTCGCAACGGTTCCGGTCGAGCGGGCGGTCCGGCCGAGCGGCGGGTCGGCGTATTCGGGGACTGCGCGCCTCCTTCGGGCGGCGCGGGAGATCGCTTTCATCTTCCGGCGCCGCCGCGCGTGCTAGATTTGGCGTCCCGCGCCGCGCGGGAGTGGCGGAATTGGCAGACGCGCGGGACTTAGGATCCCGTGGGGCGACCCGTGAGGGTTCGAGTCCCTCCTCCCGCACCAAAGCCTCCTCAACGAACGACAAGGACGACACGATGCTCACTTCTTTCGTCGACGAATCCCCCACGAAAAAGGTCCTGACCTTCGAGGTCCCCGCCGAGGACGTCAAGGCGGCCACCGAGAAGACGATCAAGGCCTTCGCGAAACAGGTCCGCCTGCCGGGCTTCCGCCCCGGCAAGGTGCCCGCGCACATCATCCGCCAGCGGTTCGCCGAGGAGATCAAGAACGCGGTCGTCGAGAGCCTCGTCCAGGAGTCCCTCGGGGACGCGCTCCGCGAAAAGAACCTCATCCCGCTCGGCCAGCCGAAGATCGCCGACCTCAAGTTCGACTTCGAGGCGCCGCTGGCGTTCAAGGCCGACCTCGAGGTCCGGCCGTCCGTCGAGCCGAAGGACTACCGCGGCCTCAAGGTGCCCGCGGGCTCCACGGCGATCACGCCCGAGGACGTCGACCGCATCCTGAGCCGCATCCGCGAGGGTCACGCGGCGTACGACGCCGTCGAGGGCCGCCCGGTGAAGGACGGCGACTTCGCGCTCGTCGACATCAAGGGGTCGTTCCCCGCGGGCGACGGCGAGGACTTCACGCGCGAGAAGGTGCTCGTCGAGATCGGAGGCGAGGGCACGCTGCCCGAGCTGTCCGCGCACCTGCGCAACGCCGAGGCGGGCGCGACGGTCTCGTTCCAGAAGAGCTTCGCCCCCGACGTCTCCGACTCCGAGTTCGCGGGCAAGACGGTCCTGTACGCGGTCCACCTCGTCGCGATCAAGACGCGCGTCCTCCCCGCGCTGGACGACGAGCTCGCCCGTCTCGCGCTGACGCCGCGCGAGGGCGAGGCGCCCGAGGGCGCGTCGCTCGAGATGCTCAAGGAGAAGATCGCCGAGTCGGCGGCGAAGGAGAAGGAGCAGGCGGTCCGCGAGCAGAGGCGCCGCGCCGCGCTCGACGGCCTCCTCGCCCTCAACGAAGTCGCCGCGCCGGAGTCCATGGTCGAGTCCGAGATCGACTCGGCGCTCAAGGAGTACGCCCGCCACATGACGCGGCAGGGCCTGGACCTGAAGGACGCGAAGATCGACTGGAACGAGATGCGCAAGGAGGCCCGCCCCTCGGCCGAACGTCGCGTGAAGGAGTACCTGCTCCTCGACGCGATCGGCGAGAAAGAGAACCTCGCCGTGACGGACACCGAGCTCGACGCCGAGATCAAACGCCGCGCGCAGGCGGTCGGAATGTCCTTCACGGATCTCAAGGGTGCGCTCGCGAAGGCCGACCGCCTCGAAGGCGTGCGCGAGGAGCTCCGGATCGACCGCGTCGTCGACTTCCTCGTCGCCGAAGCCGTCGTCGCGGGCTGAGTACACTAGGGGCGTTGGAGGCCAACCCATGCTGATTCCGATGGTCATCGAGCAGACGAACCGGGGCGAGCGCGCGTACGACATCTACTCGCGCCTGCTCAAGGACAACGTCATTTTCCTGGGCTCGGCGATCAACGACGACGTCGCGAACCTCGTGATCGCGCAGATGCTCTTCCTCGAGGCGGAGAACCCCGAGAAGGACATCACGCTGTACATCAACTCGCCCGGCGGATCGGTGTCGGCGGGCCTCGCGATCTACGACACGATGCAGTACGTGAAGCCCGACGTCGCGACGTACTGCCTCGGGCAGGCCGCGTCGATGGGCGCGCTCCTCCTCGCGGGCGGCGCCAAGGGCAAGCGCGCCGCGCTCCCGAACGCGCGCGTCCTCATCCACCAGCCGCACGGCGGCGCCGAAGGCCAGGCCTCCGACATCGAGATCCAGGCCCGCGAGATGCTCCGCACGAAGCAGCGCCTGAACGAGATCCTCGCCCACCACACGGGACAGCCCGTGGAGAAGATCTCGAAGGACACGGACCGCGACAACATCTTCGAGCCGGACGCCGCGAAGGAGTACGGGCTCATCGACCTCGTGATCCGCCGCCGCGAAGAGCTCAAGCCGGCCTAACGGAACATCCAGGACACGAACGCGCGCCACACGGTGGAGTCCGCGCGGACCGTGGGGTGGTCGTCGTACGTCGTGAGGCGGCTCTCCCACGACCCGGAGCCGCCGACGGCGAGCGGCCCGGCGACGGGCAGCCGTGCCTCGGCCCGGAGCGACTGGAGCGTGGCGTTGCGCCCGATCCCGTTCGACGTGTGGATCCAGGTGACCGAGTACGCGAGAGTCGCGAGATCCCGCTCGTCGCGGCGCACGCAGACGGCCGTGGTGACCGCGGCGCCGGGGCCGTAGTCGTAGCCGCGGCCCACGAGGCCTGCCGATTCCGGGAGGTGGTCGTTCTCGAGGGCGGCGAGGGGCAGGACGGCGCCGAGCGCCTCGGCGCGCAGCTCGGTTCCCTCCCCGAGAGGCCGCAGGGAGAGGAGCCCGAAGCGGAACGACTGCGAGCTGAAGATGTGCGTGTCGTCGTTCGTGTAGTCGAAGTCCATGAAGACGCCAAAAACGTGCCGCGTCCCTTTCGACCCCGGCTCGAGGTTCCAGCCGCCGAGAAGGCCCCGGATCTCGGCGTGCGTGAGCAGGTCCGTGCTCGGTGACGTCAGCTCGACGTCGAGGTCGAACGCGTCGAACGGGCGCGAGACGGTCCGGTCGAACGGGTCGCCGTAGCGGATCGCCGCCTTGAAGAAACCCTGGTCGGGATTCGTGCGGCCGCTCGAGTCGTCGTGGCGCCATCCGGCGTCCAGCGTGGCGACGAAGAGCGACGGCTCGACGTCGGCGCCGCGCTCGGCCCGGACCGCCCACGCCTCGCCCGTGAAGACGCGCGTCAGGAGCTGCACGGGGTTCACGAGGCCCGCGGCGGCCTCACGGAGGACGCGCACGCCGCCCCGGGACCGGTCGTCGAGGAGCATCTGCGAGAGCCGGTAGCTGGCCTCTCCGGTCACGGTGCCGCCGAGCGTCGTGTTCACGAGGTCGTTGAGCGAGGGCCCCTGGGTCTCTCCGGCGATCTCCCAGAGCGCGCTGCCTGCCACGGTGAAGAGGCCGGACTCCCAGAACGTGAATCCGTTCGAGCGCGCCGCGTTGAAGTAGTAGCTGCCGCCGAACGCGTGGCCGATCTGGTTCGTCGCGAACTTGTCGGTGTCGAACGTGAACCCGGCGCGCAGGTTGTCGCGAAGGCTCTGCCAGGAAATGTCCGCGTAACTCTCGTCGGCGGCGAATCGGTTGAATCCCCAGCTCAGGGCCTCGATCCCGAGCAGCTCTCCCGCCGCCAGCCAGAATCGCCTCGTCGGCGGCGCCTTTTCCGGCCGGCCGGCGCCCGCGACTCCGCCGGCCGGCGCCGGCCCGTCGGGCGCGGGATCCGGGAAGAGCCGGAACCGGGGAGCGGAATCTGCGTCCCGGGCGTCCGCGCCGGAGGCCGCGAGGGCGGCCGCCAGAACCGCGGCCGCCGCCGCGCGGCGGGCCGTTTGCATCATCTGGACGGGCCGGATCATAGGGTAGGCTCCCCGGCGGGGCCGGGGGAATGCGCCGGGCCCGGCGTTTGTTCCGTGTGGACGGGTGGCGGTAATATGACCTTTCAGGACTCCGAGGGGGACCGGGTACGTCGATGACGAAGAAAACGGGCACAGGGGACGTCTTGCGCTGCAGCTTCTGCAACAAGTCGCAGCGGGACGTGAAGAAGCTGATCGCAGGACCCACCGTCTACATCTGCGACGAGTGCGTCGACATCTGCCTCGACATCATCGCGGAAGACCGGGTCCTCGACCAGGCCAAGCCCGAGACGAAGCTGCCGAAGCCCCGCGAGATCAAGGAGTTTCTCGACGAGTACGTGGTCGGCCAGGAGCAGGCGAAGCGGAAGCTCGCCGTCGCGGTCTACAACCACTACAAGCGGATCGACTACTTCGAGAAGAACCGCAAGCTCGACGTGGAGCTCCAGAAGTCGAACATCCTCCTGATCGGGCCCACCGGGACGGGAAAGACCCTTCTCGCGCAGACGCTCGCGAAGATGCTCTCGGTCCCGTTCACGATCGCGGACGCGACGACGCTCACCGAGGCCGGCTACGTGGGCGAGGACGTCGAGAACATCATCCTGAAGCTCTACCAGGCCGCGGGCCAGGACAAGGAAAAGACCGAGCGCGGGATCGTCTACATCGACGAGATCGACAAGATCGCGAGGAAGGGCGAGAACCCCAGCATCACGCGCGACGTCTCCGGCGAGGGCGTGCAGCAGGCGCTCCTGAAGATCCTCGAAGGCACGGTCACGAACGTGCCCCCGCAGGGCGGCCGCAAGCACCCGCACCAGGAGTTCATCCAGATCGACACGACGAACATCCTCTTCATCTGCGGCGGCGCCTACGTCGGCCTCGAGGACATCATCGGCCGCCGCCTGACCGAGAAGTCGATGGGCTTCGGCGCGAAGATCGTCTCCAAGAAGGAGAAGCGCGCCGGGGACACGCTCGAGAAGGTCCATCCCGAGGACATGATCAAGTTCGGGATGATCCCGGAGTTCATCGGCCGCGTGCCCGTCGTCGCGACGCTGCACGACCTCGACCGCGACTCCCTCGTCGCGATCCTCAAGGAGCCGAAGAACTCGCTCATCAAGCAGTACCAGGCTCTCCTCGACTTCGAGAACGTGAGCCTCAGGTTCACGGACGATTCGCTCGAGTCGATCGCGGACGAGGCGATCGTGCGCAACGTCGGAGCGCGCGGCCTCAAGATCATCCTCGAGGAGCTGATGCTGGACGTCATGTACCGCGTCCCCTCCGAGGAGGAGATCGAGGAGTGCGTCATCACGAAGGACGCCGTTCTCCGCCGCGCCGCGCCGATCCTCTCGCTCCGGAAGGCGGGCTGAATTGGGGTTCGGTGACGCGATGACGACGCAAACCTCCCTCGAGCCCGCGGCGACCGCCCCGCGCACGCTGCCGCTCGTGCCGCTCCGGGACATGGTGGTGTTTCCGCGGATGATGGCGCCCTTCGTCGTCGGCCGCGCGTCCTCGATCGCCGCCCTCGAAGCGGCCCTCGCGACGCCCGAGAAGAAGATCTTCCTCGCGGCGCAGAAGGACCCGAAGATCGACGAGCCCGCCGCGGGAGACATCCACGAGGTCGGCGTCATCGCGTCGGTCGTCCAGTCGCTCAAGCTTCCGAACGGCCACATCAAGGTCATGGTCGAGGGCGTCGTGCGCGGGACCATCCGGTCGTTCGCGCCGGGTGCCGGCCACCTCGCCGTCACGGTCGAGCCTCTCGCGGCGCGCGGGCTCGGCGCGGCGTCGGGCGACGTCGGCCCGTACCTCACGAAGGTGCTCGCCGTCTTCGAGCAGTACGCGAAGCTCTCGCACCACCTCGCGTTCGAAGGCCTCCTGTCGTCGCTCAAGATGGACGACGCCGACGCCTTCTGCGACATGCTCGCCGGGCACCTTCCGTCGTCCATCCCGACCGCGGAGAAGCAGGCCCTCCTCGAGACGGTGAACCCGCTCGAGCGTCTCCAGCGGCTCCAGGACCTGCTCGAGATCGAGATCGAGAAGATCAACATCGATCGCCGGATCAACAACAAGGTCAAGAAGCAGATGGAGCGGGCCCAGAAAGAGTACTACCTCAACGAGAAGATCAAGGCGATCCACCAGGAGCTCGGCAAGAAGGACGACAAGTCCGACGAGATCGAGGAGCTCCGCGCCAAGATCGAGAAGGCCGGGATGCCGAAGGAGACGAAGGAGAAGGCGCTCGCCGAGCTCAAGCGGCTCGAGGCGATGCCGAACGTCTCCGCCGAGGCGACCGTCTCGCGCAACTACATCGACTGGCTCGTTCAGGTGCCCTGGAAGAAGGCGACGCGCGAGATGAAGGACATCAAGCGCGCCGAGAAGATCCTCAACGAGGACCACTACGGGCTCGAGAAGGTCAAGGAGCGCATTCTCGAGTTCCTCGCCGTCCGCCAGCTCGTGACCGAGACGAAGGGCTCGATCCTCTGCTTCGCGGGCCCCCCGGGCGTCGGCAAGACGTCGCTCGCCAAGAGCATCGCGAAGTCGCTGAACCGCAAGTTCGTCCGCCTTTCGCTCGGCGGCGTTCGCGACGAGGCCGAGATCCGCGGCCACCGGCGGACGTACATCGGCGCGTTCCCCGGCCAGATCATCCAGCTCATGAAGAAGGCGGGGACCGTGAACCCCGTGTTCCTCCTCGACGAGGTCGACAAGATGTCGATGGACTTCCGGGGCGACCCGTCGTCGGCGCTCCTCGAGGTCCTCGACCCCGAGCAGAACCACTCCTTCGTGGACCACTACCTCGACGCGGAGTACGACCTCTCGAAGGTCATGTTCATCGCGACGGCGAACGTGATCCACCCGGTCCCGCCCGCGCTCAAGGACCGCATGGAGATCATCCCGCTGTCGGGCTACACGCCGAACGAGAAGGTCGCCATCGCGAAGCAGTTCCTCGTGAAGAAGCAGGTCAAGGAGAACGGCCTCAAGGTCGACCAGGCCGTCTTCGAGGACGGGGCGCTTTACGGGCTCATCGAGAAGTACACGCGCGAGGCCGGCGTGCGCAGCCTCGAGCGCGAGATCGCGTCCGTCTGCCGGAAGATCGCCCGCAAGATCATCGGCAAGGACGTCGAGACCCCCGTGACGGTCACGGCCGACAACCTCGCCGGGTTCCTCGGCAAGGCGAAGTACCGGCAGACCAAGAAGGGCGAGAAGGCCGAGATCGGCCTCGCGACGGGCCTCGCGTGGACCGAGACGGGCGGCGACGTCCTCCACATCGAGACGACGCTCATGCGCGGCAAGGGCAACCTCGTCCTGACGGGCCAGCTCGGCGACGTCATGCAGGAGTCCGCGCGCGCGGCGCTCTCGTACGTCAGGACGCGGGCCGAGCTCTACGGTGCCGAGCCGGACTTCTACGAGAAGAAGGACATCCACGTCCACATCCCCGAGGGCGCGATCCCGAAGGACGGCCCCTCGGCGGGCATCACGATGGCGACGTCCATCCTGTCGGCCGTCACGAGGATCCCGGTCCGCAAGGACATTGCGATGACCGGCGAGATCACGCTCCGCGGCAAGGTCCTGCCCGTGGGTGGCATCAAGGAGAAGCTCCTCGCGGCCTACCGCGCCGGGATCACGACGATCGTCCTCCCGAAGGAGAACGACAAGGACCTCGACGACCTGCCGGAGGAGATCCGGAACGTCATGGAGTTCCACCTCGTCGAGGACGTGGACGAGGTCGTGCGCCTCACGCTCGAGGGCGCGCCCTCCCCGATGCTCCCGAAGGACGTGGCGGCCGAGACGGGGACGACGACGCCGCAGTGAGTCAGGGGAACCTGTTTCGTCAGGTTCCCCTGAGACCCCCTCCCGGCGAACCCGCTTGACCTGATAAGCTCTTCCCCGGGGCGGGCTCCCGCCCCTCTTCACCTTCTAAGAATCTTCTCTTTCCCCTCCCCGGGGAATTCGACTCATCCCAATGAAGACGACGTTCTCTCCCGCGAGGTCGCGCGCCGGCTCACGGCCCGGCGGCGGGAAGGGTGTGCTCGCGGCGGGCGCCGAGGTCCGGCACGTCCTGGCCGCCCACCACGCCGGCGAGTGCCCGAAAAATGCCCTTCCGGCGCTCGCGGTGCTCGGGCGGTCGAACGTCGGGAAGTCGAGTCTCCTGAACGCGCTCCTCGGCGTGAAGGTCGCGCGCGTCTCGCAGACGCCCGGGCGCACGCAGGCCCTCTACTGGTACCGCGTCGGCGACCGGTTCGACGTCGTCGACTGCCCGGGGTACGGGTATGCGAAGACGGGGAAGGAGAAGAGAGATTTCCTTCGAAGGGTTGATCGAGAGTCTGCTCCTCGGCACGCCCGGGGACGCCGGTGCGCCGGCGGCGGCAGCGGGAGGCGGCGCGACCGCCGCCCTGCTCCTCGTCGATGCTCGCCTCGAGCCCCAGAGCTCCGACCTCTCCATGTCTCTCTTTCTAAGAGAATCTTCTCTTCCCTCTGTCGTCGCCGCGACGAAGTGGGACGCCGTGAAGCCCTCGCAGCGCGTGCGGCAGCTCCGGACGCTCACCGCCGCCTTCGCGGCCCCCGACCGCCCCCTCCTGCCCGTCTCGGCCGAGACCGGCGAAAACCTGCCCGAGCTCGCGCGCCTGCTGCGCGCGGCGCTCGCACCCTCCCCGAAGGAGTAACCCATGCCCCGACGCAAGGTCCCCGGCGCCGACTACGCCGCCCGCGACATCGACCCCCGCGACCTTCCCGCCGACGTCGAAGAGCAGCCGGCCGCCGTGGCGCCCGCCGAGCCGATGCTCGACATCCGGACGCTTCACAACCACACGATGCCGCAGCTCCTGAAGATCGCGCAGGAGCTCGATGTCGAGGGCGCCCCCGCGCTGCGCAAGCAGGAGCTGATCTTCAAGATCCTCCAGACGCAGACGGAGCGGCTGGGCCTCATCTTCTCGGAAGGCGTCCTCGAGGTGCTGCCGGACGGCTTCGGGTTCCTGCGCGCACCCGAGTACAACTACCTCGCCGGCCCGGACGACATCTACGTCTCGCCGTCGCAGATCCGCAAGTTCGGCCTCCGGACGGGCGACACGATCTCGGGCCAGATCCGCCCGCCGAAGGAAGGGGAGCGGTACTTCGCGCTCATCAAGGTCGAGGCCGTCAACTTCGAGCACCCGGACGTCGCGCGCGAGAAGATCCTCTTCGACAACCTCACGCCGCTCTATCCGCAGGAGCGGATCCGCCTCGAGACGCCGAACCTCTCGTCGCGCGTCCTCGACCTGATCTCCCCGATCGGCAAGGGCCAGCGCGGGCTGATCGTCGCGCCGCCGCGCACGGGCAAGACGATGCTGCTGCAGTCGCTCGCGAACTCGATCACGACGAACCACCCCGAGATCACGCTCATCGTCCTCCTGATCGACGAGCGGCCCGAGGAAGTCACGGACATGCAGCGCTCGGTGAAGGGCGAGGTCATCTCGTCGACGTTCGACGAGCCCGCGACGCGCCACGTGCAGGTCGCCGAGATGGTGATCGAGAAGGCGAAGCGCCTTGTCGAGCACAAGCGCGACGTCGTGATCCTGCTCGACTCGATCACGCGCCTCGCGCGCGCCTACAACACGACGTGCCCGCCGTCGGGCAAGGTCCTGTCGGGCGGCGTCGACGCGAACGCGCTCCAGAAGCCGAAGCGGTTCTTCGGCGCGGCGCGCAACATCGAGGAGGGCGGGTCGCTGACGATCATGGCGACGGCCCTCATCGACACGGGCTCGCGCATGGACGACGTGATCTTCGAGGAGTTCAAGGGGACCGGCAACATGGAGGTCCACCTCGACCGCAAGCTCGTCGACCGCCGCGTCTTCCCGGCCATCGACATCAACAAGTCGGGCACGCGCAAGGAAGAGCTCCTCCTCGAGAAGCAGGAGCTCAACCGGGTCTGGATCCTCCGCAAGGTCCTCAACCCCCTCTCGACCGTGGAGGCCATGGAGCTCCTCATCGAGCGCCTCGACAAGACGAAGAACAACGCCGAATTCCTGGGGTCGATGTCCGCCGGCTGAGCCCGCCCCTTCAGGCGTGCAGCTCCACCACGTCCTTGTCCGCGAGGACGTGGTGGCGGTCCACCTGCTGGCCGTCGAATTTCGCGTGGCCCCAGATCCGGGCGAACTTGAGCCGGTCCGCGATTTCCTTGTGGACGTGCACGGCGAGGTCGTGGATCGTGGCGCCCTCCGGCAGGACGAACGGGCTCTCGTGGTTCGGCTTCTTCCCGGGCTCCTTGGGATAGACGCGGATCTTCCCGAGCGCGCGGAAGAGGACGTCGCGCAGAGGCTCGAGGCCTGCGCCCGTGAGCGACGAGACGGCGAAGAAGGGAAGGTCCGCTCCGACCGGCTCCCGTGCGAGCGCCGCGAACGTGCCGTCGTCGTCCTCACTCTTGTTCCCGAGGACGAGGACGGGCTTGTGCTGGAGAAACGGCGGCGCGCCGGCCGGCAGCGGGCGCGCCTTCGGCCAGACGCGCGCCCGCGCGAGCAGGTCGTGGAGGAGCGCCGCGGCGCCGCCGTCGTCGGCCGTTACGTCGACGACGAGGAGGACGCCGTCCGCGTCATGGACGAGATTCGGCAGATACGGCTCGGTGTGGCCCTCGGCGACGGCGGGCGTGTCGACGAGCTGCACCTTCACGTCCTCGAACTCCATCATCCCGGGCAGCGGCGCGCGTGTCGTGAACGGGTACTCGCCGATCTCGGGGTGCGCGTGCGTGAGGGCCGCGAGGAGCGACGACTTGCCCGCGTTCGGCGGACCGAGGAGCACCCACTGGCCGGCGCCTTCGCGCTTGACGTGCCCGATCTCGACCCGGTGCCCGTGCCCGCCGTGCGCGGGCTGGGCCGCCTCGTCCTCGAGCTTCGAAAGCTGCTTGCGCAGGTGCGCGAGCATCTTCTCCGTGCCCTTGTGCTTCGGGAGCAGGGCGATCATCTCCCGCAGCGCCGCCAGCTTCTCCGGATGATCCAGCGCCCGTTTGAATCGCTCTTCGGCGTCGTGGTACTGGGGTGTTAAGTTTGCAGTCACCCGTCAAGAATATGGTCGGCGAAGGCCCTGCGCCAGGAATCAAGCCCCTCGACTAGGATGGTGCGCCTTTCATGGATTTCCTAGAAGGAACGAGGAGCCCCCGCGCGCGTCGGGCCGCAGCCATCGCGGGTGCGTTGCTCGCCCTCTGGGCCCTCGTCGGATTCCTTGTTCTTCCCGCGGTCCTCCGTCCCGTCGTCGAACGGAAGATCAGCGAAGCCCTCCACCGAAAGACGACGCTGAACGGCCTTTCTCTGAATCCGTTCGCGCTGTCGGTCACGCTGAAGGGGCTCGACGTGAAAGACCGGGACGGCACGAGCCCGTTCGTATCCTTCGAGAGCCTCTACGTGAACGCGGAGGCCGTGTCGATCCTCCGCGGCGGGCCGGTCCTCTCCGCGATCACGCTCGTGAAGCCGTCCGTCTCGCTCGTGAGAAACGCGGACGGCACGTACAGCGTGCAGGATCTGATCGAGGAGTTCTCGAAGCCGAAGCCGAAGCCGAAGAAAGAGAAACCCCTCCGGTTCGCGCTCAACAACATCCGGCTCCTGGACGGCCGCGTCGACTTCGACGACCGCCCGAAGAAGACGAAGCACACGGTCCGGGACCTAGAGATCGGGATCCCGTTCCTGTCGAACATCCCGTCGAAGGTCGAGATCACGACGCAGCCCGTCTTCCGCGCGAGGGTGAACGGCGCCCCGTTCGACCTCGCCGGGAAGACGAAGCCGTTCAGCGGGACGCGCGAGACGACGCTGGACCTGAACCTCTCGGACGTCGACATCCCGTTCTACCTCGCGTACGTCCCTGCCGACATCCCGTCGAAGGTCACGTCGGCGCGGCTCGACGCGAAGCTCGTCCTGGCGTTCCGCCAGCCGCTGGACGCGCCGCCGGCGCTCGTCGTCTCCGGCACGGCGGCGCTTCGGAACCTCGCCGTGGAGCAGGGAGGCGAGCCGCTCCTCGCGTGGGAGCGCTTCGAAGCGGACGCCGAGGCGATCGACGTCTTCGGCCGGTCAGTGAGGCTGCGGAGCCTGAAGCTCACGGCGCCCGAGCTCTGGATCCGCCGCCACACGATGGCCGAGCACGACATCGCGAATGCGCTCGCAGCGCCGGGAAAGACGAAGACGAAGATTTCTTCGAAGGGTGACGAGGGAGGGGCTGCGCCGGCACCGCCGTCCGCGGCCGGCAAGCCGTTCCCGGTCCAGCTCGCCGAGGCGGCGATCTCCGGCGGCGTCGTCCATTACGACGACTTCGCGTTCCATCCCGCGTTCCACGCGCTCTTCTCGGAGCTCGCGGTCTCGCTCAAGGGTTTCACGACGCAACCGGGGAAGCCGGCGACGCTGGAAGCATCCGCGCGGAGCGACGCCGGGGAAGCGTTCCGGAATGCGGGCACTCTTTCCGTGGATCCCGCCGCCGTCGCGGTCGCCGTCGCCGGGACGTTCTCGGTGGACGGCGTCCCTCTCAAGCGCTATGCGACGTATCTCGACGAGTTCGTCCCCGTCGCGATCGATGGCGGCGTTCTCGCCCTGAAGACGGGCTATACGTTCTCGACCGGGAAGGACGCGAACACGACGCTGTCGGACCTCGCCGTCACGGTCACGGCGCCGCGGTTCCGCAAGAAGGCCGACCAGGAGCCGTTTTTCAAGGCCGCGACGCTCGCGATGTCGGGCTCCGCCCTGGACGTCGGCAAGCACACGTTCGTCCTCGGGGACTTCACCGGGACGAAGGGCTTTCTCTCCGTGATCCGCGAGAAGGACGGCAATGCGGACCTGATGGAGCTCGCCCCGAAACCGAAACCCGGCGCGCCGCCGCCCCCGCCGTCCGCGCCGTGGGACGTGACGCTGAAAAAGATCGACCTCAAGGGCTGGACCGTGAAGATGGACGACCGGTCGTGGGACCACGCGGCGCGCTATTCGCTGACGAAGGCCGACGTCCTCCTCGAGAACCTGTCCACCGCGAAGGGGTCGAAGGCAACCCTGGCCGTGAAGTTCGGTGTGGACGGCAAGGGGGCCGCCTCCGCGAGGGGCGCTGTCGGCTTCCGCCCGATCTACGCGGATCTGAAGATCGACGTCAAGGGCATAGACCTCGTCCCCCTCGAGGCGTACGTCCTTCCGAACCTGCGCCTCGAGCTCGCAAAGGGCGTCGTGAACGCTGCGGGGACCCTCGCGCTCCGGGAGGACAAGGGCGGCAAGGCGAGCGTCGTGTGGGCCGGGAACGCGCTCGTCGCGAACGTCCTCGCCGTCGACGAAAGCTCGAAGCAGGACTTCCTGAAGTGGGAGTCGTTCTCGGCCACGGGGATGAAGGCCGGCTACAACCCGCTCTTCCTCGAGGTGAAGCAGCTCGCCGCCGTCGGGCCCGAGTGCGACGTCGCGATCGAGGCCGACGGGACGGTGAACCTCCGGAAGATCGTCGGGGCGCCCGCGCCGAAGGACGACGACGAGGAGGCCGCCGCCGCGCCTTCGGGTGCGAAGCCCGCCCTCGCGCCCGCTCCGGCGGCCCCGCCGGCAGCCCCGCCGGCGAAGGACGCGCGCCTCACGATGCCGATCCGGATCGACGAGATCACGCTCCAGGGCGGCCGGGTCGGCCTCGCGGACCACTTCGTCAAGCCGAACTACGCGGCGACGCTCGGGGATCTCGGCGGACGCGTGACGGGCCTGTCCTCGGAGGATGGGACCGTCGCGACGATCGATCTGCGCGGCCGCCTCGCGAACCACTCGCCGCTTTCGATCTCGGGCACGATCAATCCGCTCGCGGCCGCGACGTTCGCGGACCTGAGGGCCAGCATCGGCGACATCGACCTCCCGGCGTTCACGCCGTACTCGGGAACGTACGCGGGCTACACGATCGCGAGCGGCTCGCTCACGATGGAGGTCGCCTACAAGGTCGAGAACCGCAAGCTGAACGCGTCGAACCGCTTCCTCGTGAACCAGTTCGACTTCGGCGAGAAGGTCGAGAGCAAGCAGGCGACGAAGCTCCCGGTGCGGCTCGCCGTGTCGCTCCTGAAGGACAAGGACGGCGTCATCGACCTCGACCTGCCCATCGAGGGCTCTCTCGACGACCCGAAGTTCCGGATCGGCAAGGTCGTCTGGCAGGTTCTCGGCAACCTGATCGCGAAGGCCGCGACGGCGCCGTTCGCCCTCCTCGGGAAGATGTTCGGCGGCAAGGGCGACGAGCTCTCGACCGTGGACTTCCCGGACGGCCTCGCGACGCTGGACGAGGCCGCGAAGAAGAAGCTCGATGCTCTCGCGAAGGCGCTGGCGCAGAGGCCAGCCCTCAAGCTGCAGGCGACGGGACGCTTCTCCGGGGCCGACCTCGAGGGCCTGCGGACGGCCCGCGTCGAGCGGAAGATCAAGGCCGCAGAAGCTGCCCGACCTCGTGAAGGCGGGCGCCGCACCCGCGAGCGTGGACGACGTCGTCGTCGAGGCCGGAGAGCGCGAGACGTACCTGAAGAAGGCGTACAAGAAGGAGAAGTTCCCGAAGCCGCGGACGACGCTCGGGTTCGCGAAGGACCTTCCGGCCGGCGAGATGGAGAAGCTGATGCTCGCGAACGAGGCCGTGGGCGACGACGACCTCCGCCAGCTCGCCCTCGCACGGTCGAACGCCGTGAAGGACTACCTCGTCGGGCCGGCCGGCGCGGACGCGGCACGCGTCTTCGTCCTCGAGCCGGGCACGCAGGTCGCGGCGCCGAAGGACAAGGCGCGCGCGAGCCGCGTCGACTTCAGCCTGAAATAGCGCCGGGGGCCGTCAGTACTTCTCGGGCACGAAGTGCCGGCCCTTGAGCGACGCCTGATCGTCGTAGGCGTGCTTGTTCGACCGCTTCGGCAGCTTGATCTTCTCGCGCGGCACCTTCTTGTACGGGATCGTGGAGAGAAGGTGTGCGATGCAGTTCAGGCGCGCGCGCTTCTTGTCGTCGGAGCGGACGATGAACCAGCGCGCGTGCCGCGTGTCGGTCGCCTCGAGCATCCGGTCCCGGGCGCGGGAGTACTCGAACCACTTCGTGCGCCCCGGCAGGTCCATCGGGCTCAGCTTCCACTGGCGCAGCGGGTCCGTGATGCGCGCGTCGAAGCGGCGCTCCTGCTCCTTGTTGCCGACCTCCAGCCAGTACTTGATCAGGAGGATGCCTCCGTCGACGATGTACTTCTCGGCTTCGGGACAGAGCTCGAGAAAGCGGTCGTACTGCGCGTCCGTGCAGAAGCCCATGACGCGCTCGACGCCGAGGCGGTTGTACCAGCTCCGGTCGAAGATCACGACCTCTCCCGCGGCCGGGAAGTGCGCCATGTAGCGCTGGATGTACATCTGGCTCTTCTCGCGGTCCGAGGGCGCGGGGAGCGCCACGACCCGGAAGACGCGCGGGCTGACGCGCTCCGTCAGCGCCCGGATCGTGCCGCCCTTGCCGGCGCCGTCGCGGCCCTCGAAGATCACGATGACCCGCAGGCCCTCGTGCTTCACCCACTCCTGGAGCTGGCAGAGTTCGACCTGGAGCTTCCGGAGCGCCTTCGCGTACTCCTTGCTCGAGAGCTTGCCGTTCGCGTCGGCCTTCTTCGCGGCCTTCTCCTTCGACTTTTTCGCCATCCCGGCTCCCTATTTCGGTTTCGGAGCGCTTGCGGTCGACTCGGCGTCCTCGGGCGGCATCTCGGGCGTGTTCCAGCCGCCTCCGAGCGCCCGGTAGAGGCGGATGACGGCAAGCCACTGGTCGCGGAGTGAGGTCGCAGAGAACAGTTCGGCGGTGAAGAGCGAGCGTTGCGCGTCGAGAACCTCAAGGTAGGGAGAGACCCCGCCGTCGTACCTGAGGAGCGCGGTCTTCTCGGCGTCGCGGAGCGCCGCGACATTTCGCCCGTTCGCTTCGCGGATCTCGCGCGCTTTCCCGATCGCGTAGAGGCTGCTCGCGGTGTCGCCGAACGCGGCGAGAGCGGCCTTCTCGTAGGCGAGGCGCGCCTGGTCCCACCGCGCGCGCGCCGCGTCGGCCTCGCGCCGGAGGCGGCCTCCCTGGAAGATCGGCGCGAGGAGGCCGCCTCCGATGTTCCAGATGAACGACGGCGACTTCAGGAGGTCCGAGAGGTCGGTGCTCTGGAATCCCGCGCTCCCGGTGAGAGAGAGCTGCGGGAAGAGGTTCGCCTCGGCGACGCCGACGTCGGCGTTCGCCGCGCGGAGGTTCGCCTCGGCCTCGAGGACGTCGGGCCGCCTCTCGAGGAGTGCGGACGGCAGGCCCGCCGGGATCTCGGCGGCAGGCAACTCGCCGAGCGCTTTGCCGCGCGCGATCGGGCCGGGTGGCCGCCCGAGGAGGAGCGAGATCAGGTTCTCCTGCTCGAAGATCGCCTGTTCGAGCTGCGGAACGGCGACCTCGGTCTGGGCGAGGGCGGACGCGGCCTGACTCGATTCGAGCTTGTTTCCGATCCCGCCGCGCAGGCGCTTCTCGACGAGGTCGAAACTCTCTTTGCGGCTCCCGACCGTACGCCGGGCGATCTCGAGCTGCAGGTCGAGGGAGCGGAGCTGGTAATACGCGGCCGCGACGTCCGACACGAGGTCGAGATAGACGCCGCGCCGAGCCTCCTCGGTCGCGAGGAAGCGTGCGAGGGTCGATTCGTTCGTCCGCCGCAGACGGCCCCAGAGGTCGATTTCCCAGGTGAACGCGGCGGACAACTCGAAGGCGTTGACCGTCTGGCCGCCGGCGAGAGAGCCGACGTTCTCGGAGATCCGTCCGCGCGCGGCGCCGGCGCCCGCGTTGACCTGCGGGAGGACATAGTTGATCCGCGAGATCGCGCGCGCCTCCTCGACGCGGGCAGCAGCGATCTTCAGGTCCTGGTTCTTCTCCAGCGCTTCCTTGAGCAGCCCCACGAGCACGGGGTCGTCCTTTGTGAGGTCCCACCACGCGAGGTCCGCGAGAGACGCTTCGGTCGCGGGAGCGGTGGCGCCCCGATGGTTTCGCACGGCGGCGGTCTCGGGACGCTTGTAGTCGGGGCCCATCGCGCAGCCCGCGAGCGAGAGCGCGAGGAGAGAGGCGAGAGGAGACGTGAGAGATCGCTTCATCTCAGTGACCTCCCGCGGGCGCCGGCGCCGGCGTCGGTGCCGCGGCCTCTCCGTGGGCCTTCTTCCCGCCCAGCTTCTCGACGACGACGAAGAGGACCGGCACGAGGCAGACGCCGAGCATCGTCGCGATCAGCATCCCGGCGAACACGGCCATGCCCATGACCTTGCGCGACTCGGCGCCGGCGCCGGACGCGCGGACGAGCGGGAGGACGCCGAGGATGAACGCGAACGCCGTCATGAGAATCGGCCGGAACCGAAGCTTGGCGGCGTCGAGGGCAGCCTCGACGACCGGCATGCCCTTCTTCTCGACGTTTTCCTTCGCAAACTCGACGATGAGGATCGCGTTCTTCGCGGCGAGGCCGATGAGCATGATGAGGCCGATCTGCGCGAAGACGTTCGACACGTAACTGTTCCCGTAGACGGCGGGCATCAGGTTCCGCGCCGCCCAGAGGCCGAAGAACGCGCCGAACGCCGCGAACGGGGTCCCGAGGAGGACGCTGAAGGGGAGCGACCAGCTTTCGTACTGCGCGGCGAGGATCAGGAACACGAAGACGATCGCCATGATGAAAACGGCGCCCGCCGTCCCGGCAGCCCGCTTCTCTTGGAAGGACATGTTCGACCAGTCGTAGCCCCAGCCAGCGGGCAGGACCTTCGCGGCCGTCTCCTCGAGGGCCTTCAGGGCGTCGTCGGAGCTGTAGCCCTCGGCCGGCACGCCCGAGATTTCCGCGGCGCGGTACAGGTTGAATCGAACCGTGAAGTCGGGGCCGTTCGTCTCTTTCGTTTTCACGAGCGTGTCGAGCGGGATCATGCTTCCGTCCGCGGCCCTCACGAAGAAGAGGCCGAGCGACTTCGGGGACACGCGGAACTCGGGCTCGGCCTGCATGAAGACCTTGTAGACGCGGCCGAACCGGTTGAAGTCGTTGATGTACGACGAGCCGAGGAGCGCGCCGAGCGTCCCGTTCACGTCGCTCACGGGGACGCCGAGCTTGAGCACCTTCTGCCGGTCGATGTCCGCGTAGACCTGCGGGACCGTCGCGCGGTAGGTCGTCGAGACGCGGCCGATCTCCGGCCGCTTCCGCGCCTCGGCGATGAACTTCTTCGCCATGTCGTCCAGCTCGGCGGGGCTGCGGCCCGCGCGGTCCTGCAGCATGAACGTGAAGCCCGAGCCGCTCCCGAGGCCCGTGATGGGTGGTGGCGCGAACGCGAAGACCTGCGCCTCGGGGATGCCCTTGTAGAAGGCGGCATTCAGCGCCTTCATCACGTTGTCGACGCGCTCCTTGACGTCCTTCCTCTCGTGCCACGGCTTGGCCTTGACGAAGATGAAGCCCGTGTTCGGTGCGAAGGCGCCCGTAAGGAGGCTGAACCCCGTGATTGTCGTGACGCCCTCGATCGCGGGGTTCGAGAGGGTGATCTGCTCGACCTTCTTCAGCGTCGCGTCCGTCCGCTCGAGCGACGCGGCATCGGGGAGCTGGCAGTTGATCATGAAGTAGCCGTTGTCCTCGTCGGGCAGGAAGCCCGTCGGGAGGCTCTTCACGAGGCCGACCGTGAGGGCGATGAGGATCCCGATGAAGATCATGCTGCGGATGCTCTTGCGGATCAGGATCGCCGCGAACGACGTGTACCCGCCCGTGAACTTGCCGAAGATCCTGTTGAACCAGTTGTAGAAGGGGTCGAGGAACGACTTCGACTCGGCCTTGGGCTTCAGGAGCATCGCCGAGAGCGCCGGCGAGAGCGTGAGCGCGTTGAACGCCGAGAAGCAGACCGAGATCGCGATCGTGACCGCGAACTGCTGGTAGAGGCGCCCCGTGATACCGCCCATGAACGCGACCGGGACGAACACGGCCGAGAGGACGAGGGCGATCGCGACGACCGGCCCGGAGACCTCCTTCATGGCCTGGAGCGTCGCCTCGCGAGGCGCCATCCCGTGCTCGATGTGGTGCATGACGGCCTCGACGACGACGATCGCGTCGTCGACGACGATCCCGATCGCGAGGACGAGCCCGAGGAGCGAGAGGACGTTCACGGAGAAGCCGAGGATCGGGAAAACGGCGAACGTCGCGATGAGCGAGACGGGCACGGTGAGGAGCGGGATCAGCGTCGCCCGCCAGTTCTGCAGGAAGATGAAGACGACGATGATGACGAGGAGCACGGCCTCGAAGAGCGTGTGGATGATCTCGGTGATGCCCTCGGAGACCGCCTCCGTCGTGTCGAGGGACATCGTCGACACGAGGTCCTTCGGGAACGTCGGCTCGACCTCCTTCATCGTCCTGCTGACGGCGTCGCGCACGGCGAGCGCGTTCGACCCGGGCGACTGGTAAACGCCGATGATGGCGGCGGGCTTGCCGTTGAGGCGGCCCGTCTGGTTGTAGAGGAGCGAGCCGAGCTCGATGCGGGCGACGTCGCGCAGGTAGACCTGCGAGCCGTCCGGGTTCGACCGGACGACGATGTCGCCGAATTCCTCGGCGTTCAGGAGGCGGCCCTGCGTCTTGACCGTGTACGTGAACTGCGTGCCCTTCGGCGCCGGCTCGCCGCCGATCTGCCCGGCGGGCGAGAGCGTGTTCTGCTGCTTGATCGCGTTCTGCAGGTCCATGACCGTCAGGCCGAGCTTCGCGAGGCGGTCCGGGCGGATCCAGATCCGCATCGCGTAGTCGGACCCGCCGAAAAGGACCACGTCGCCGACGCCCCGGATGCGCTTGATCCGGTCGACGACGTTGATGTTCGCGTAGTTCGACATGAACTGGTTGTCCCAGGTCCCCTGCGGCGAGGTCAGCGTCACGAGGACGAGCGGGAACGAGAGCGACTTCTTGACCGTGACGCCGTATTCCTTGACCGACTGCGGCAGCGTCGCGTTCGCCTGCGAGACGCGGTTCTGGACGAGGACGTTCGACATGTCGAGGTTGGACCCGACCTCGAACGAGACCTCGGTCTTCAGCGTCCCGTCGTTCGCGTTCGTCGACTTGATGTAGAGCATGTTGTCGACGCCGTTGACCTGCTGCTCGATCGGCGTCGCGACCGACTGCTCGACGTCCACGGCGCTCGCGCCCGTGAACGTCGTCGTGACCTGGATGAGGGGCGGCGTGATCTCGGGGTACTGGGCGATCGGGAGACCCTTGAGGGCCACCGCGCCCACGATGATCATCACGATCGAGATGACGATCGCGACGATCGGCCGGCGGACGAAGAAGGCCGACATGGGCTACTTCCCCGCGGGCGCGGCGGACGAGGAGCTGGCGGGGGCGGCGGCCGCCTTCGCCGCGAGCTCTTCGATCGGCTTGGCGATGACCTCGGCGCCGGGGCGGGCCAGCTGAAGGCCCTCGACGACGACGGTCTCGCCCGCCTTCAAACCCTCGGAGACGGACCAGAGGTCGCCGGACCGCGGCCCCATCTTCACCGTGCGGATCTCGGCCTTGTTGTCCGACCCGATCACGACGACCTGGTAGACGCCCTGCAGCTCCGAGACCGCCTTCTGCGGCACGCAGACGGCGTCCTTGAGCACGTCGGCGACGAACCGGATTCGCCCGTACTGGCCGGGGCGGACGACGCGGTCGGGGTTCGGGAAGAGGAGACGGACAGCGAGTGTGCCCGTCTTCGGGTCCACGGCGCGCTGGACGGCGTCCAGCTTGCCCTTGTGCTCGTAGACGGAGCCGTCCGCGAGGACGAGCTCCGCTTCGCGCTTGGCGCCGGGCGCGGAGCCCTTCGCCGCGGCAGCCCTCTGGGCGAACTTCAGGTAGTCGGCCTCCGTGATGGAGGCGGTGAAGTAGATCGGGTCCACGACCGAGATTGTCGTCAGGAGTGTGGATTCGCCGCGCCCGACAAGGCTGCCCGCCTTGACCCGCGTGAAGTCCGCGAGGCCCGAGACGGGCGCCGTGATGCGCGTGTACCCGAGGTCGAGCTGGGCCTTGTCGAGCATGGCCTTCGCGGCGTCGAGCTGGGCGCGCGCGGCATCGCGCGCGGCGACCGCGTTGTCGTAGTCACGGCGGCTCACGGCCTGCTGCTCGGCGAGGGGCTTCAGGCGGGCTTCCTCGACCTCCGTCTGCTCGACGCGGGCTTTCATCGTCGCGACCTGCGCCTTCGCGTTCGCAACAGCCGCCTCGAAGGCCTTCGGGTCGATCGTGTAGAGAAGCTCGCCCTGCTTCACGAAGGAGCCGTCGACGAAATCGACGCTGTCGAGGTAGCCCTCGACGCGGGCGCGGATCTCGACGTCCTTCGACCCCGCGGTCTGGCCGACGAGCTCCATCCCGACGGGCACGTCCTTCGCGACGGCCTTCGTCACGTAGACCTCGGGCGTCGGGAGTTTCGCGGCTTCCTTCTTCCCGCAGGCCGCGAGCATCAGGGCGCCGCCAAGAGCGGCGATGAGGAAGGCAAAAAGGCGCGGGGCGCGCCCGGGAGACTGCGTTTCCATTGAAACCTCCAGCAAACGGGGCCTACGTCCGGGGAATCTACCCCAATGTCGCTGAACGGCCATGGACGAAAATGCATCGTGGCCAGCCGGCGATGCAGCTCCTGCCCCGGCGCCATAATCTCCGCAGCCCCCGGCAGGAGAAGCACATGTCGAAGCTTGCCCGGTTCGTCCACCCGTACCGCGTGACCCGTGGAAAGGGGTTCCGGCTGAAGGACCACGACCCCCGCGACACCGCCGGCCTCAGGGAAGAGAAGAAGCAGGCCCGGGAGGGCCTCGCGACCAGCGTCGAGATGCTCGCGGACCTGCAGGCCAAGCTCTACGCGCAGGACCGCTGGAGCGTCCTCCTGATCTTCCAGGCGATGGACGCCGCGGGAAAGGACGGGACGATCAAGCACGTCATGTCCGGGGTGAACCCGCAGGGCTGCCAGGTCTACTCGTTCAAGTCGCCGTCGGCGGAGGAGCTCGACCACGACTTCCTCTGGCGGACGACGAAGTGTCTCCCCGAACAGGGCCGCATCGGGATCTTCAATCGCTCGTACTACGAGGAGGTCCTCGTGGTGCGCGTCCACCCCGAGTTCCTCGCGAAGGAGAAGCTTCCGCCGCAGCTCATCACGAAGCGGATCTGGAAGGAGCGCTGCGAGGCCATCGCGAACCTCGAGACGCACCTCGCGCGCAACGGGATGGTGATCCTGAAGTTCTTCCTGAACGTCTCGAAGAAGGAGCAGAAGCGGCGGTTCCTCGAGCGCCTCGACCTGCCCGAGAAGAACTGGAAGTTCTCCGAGGCGGACGTCCGGGAGCGCCAGCTCTGGAAGCGGTACATGGAGTGCTACGAGGACGCGATCCGGCGCACGGCGTCTCCTGCGGCGCCCTGGTACGTCGTCCCGGCCGACAACAAGTGGTTCACGCACCTCGTCGTCGCCGCCGCGATCATCGACGCCCTCGAGAAACTGGACCTGCGCTATCCGGTCGTGGACGACGCGAAGAAAAAGGAGCTCGCGGCGGCGAAGAGGCTCCTGAGCGCCGAGTAGGCGGAAGGCGGCGCCCGTGTGGGAAGGATCGTTCCTGCGGGACCTCGCGATCGTCCTCGCGGCGTCGTTCCCCGTCCTCTTCCTCTGCCGGCGGCTCAAGCTTCCGCAGGTCGTCGGATTCCTCGTCACGGGCGTCGCGATCGGACCGCACGCGCTCGCGTGGGTGCGCGAGACGCACCGGGTCGAATCCCTCGCGGAGTTCGGCGTCGCCCTGATCCTCCTCTTCGTGGGCCTCGAGTTCCCGCTCCGGCGCCTGAAGGCGCTCGGCCGGACGTCCCTCGTCGGCGGCACGCTGCAGATGACGCTGACGACGGCAGCGGCGTTCGCCCTCGCGCGGCTCACGGGCGCCGCACCGAACGAGGCGGTCTTCCTCGGCCTTCTCGTCTCGGTCTCGTCGACGGCGGTCGTCCTGCCGATCCTCAAGCAGCGCGACGAGCTCGCGGCGCCGTACGGACGCCGGTTCCTCGCCGTCGCGCTCTTCCAGGACCTCGCCGTGATCCCGATCGTCCTGTTCCTGCCGGCGCTCGTCTCCGGGAGCGCACCCGGGGCCGCCGCCGTCGCCGGGCGCGTCACCGTCGCCATCGCGGCCGTCGCGCTTCTCGTCGCCGTCGCCCGACGGGCCGCCCCGCGCCTCCTCGACGCCGTCGCGCGCATGGGAAGCCGGGAGACGTTCACGGGCGCCGTCGTCGTTCTCGTCCTCGCGATGGTCGCGGCGGGCGAGAAGGCGGGCGTTTCGGCCGCGATGGGCGCGTTCGCCGCGGGGATCGTCCTCGGCGAGAGCGATCACGTGCACGAGGTCGCCGCGACGCTCGCGCCGCTCCACGACCTCCTGTCGAGCCTCTTCTTCGTGTCGGTCGGAATGCTCCTCGAGCCGGCGT
Source organism: uncultured Acidobacteriota bacterium (assembly GCA_963798215.1). GTDB lineage: Bacteria > Acidobacteriota > Thermoanaerobaculia > UBA5066 > UBA5066 > Fen-183. The sequence goes on along the minus strand of CAWCSP010000004.1, from coordinate 3,422,836 downwards.
TCCTCGCGTCGCACCCCGTCGAGGTCGGCGCGGGCGTCGTCGTCCTCGTGGTCCTCAAGGCGTCGGCCGCGTTCGTCGCGCTGCGCGCCGCGGGCACCGTCCCGCGCACCGCGGCGCGCGCCGCCCTCGCGCTCGCGAACGTCGGCGAGTTCTCCTTCGTCCTCGCGACGACCGGAGCGGCGCTCGGCCTCCTCGCCGGCGACGCGCGGCAGACCGTGATCGCGGCGACGGTCGGGACGCTCGTCCTCGCGCCGTTCCTCGTCGCGGCGGGGCCCGCGCTCGCCGTCCGGCTGCCCGAGGCCGTCGAAGACGCGGGTGAGGCCGGGGAGAAGCCGCGCGCGCGGCACATCGTCGTCGTCGGCGGCGGCCTGAACGGGACGAACGTCGCACGGGTCCTCCACGAGACGGGCATTCCGCACGTCCTCGTCGACATCGACCCGGAGCGGGTCGCGGCCGCGCGCCGCGAGGGTCTGGACGCGCTGCGCGCCGACGCGACGGGCCCGGAAGGGCTCGCCGCCGCCGGCGCCGCGCGCGCCCTCGGCCTCGTCGTCACCATTCCCGATCCGGACGCCTGTCGGCGTGTCGTGCGCCTCGCCCGGATGCACGCGCCGGAGGTGCGGATCCTCGTGCGGACGCGCTACGTCAAGGAGGTCGAGACGCTCCGCCGCCTCGGCGCCGACGAGGTCATCCCCGAGGAGTTCGAGACGTCCATCGAGCTCGTCGCGCGCGTCCTGCGCCTCCTCCACGTGCCGGGTAACGTGGTCGCGACCCAGATCCGCATCCTGCGCGACGAGGCCTACCGCCGCCTGCGCGACCCGCAGTCGAAGGCGGCGGGCGGGCGGCGGCTCGCGGCGCTCGTCGCGGCCGGCACGAGCGAGCTCTTCCTCGTCCTCCCGGACGCGGCGGCGGACGGACGGCTCCTTTCCGAGTTGGACCTTCCCGCGGCGCACGTCGCCGTGCCGGCCGTCCTGCGTGACGGCGTCCCTCACGCGCCGCCGCCCGAGGGCTTCCGCGTCGCCGCCGGCGACACGCTCGTCCTCGTCGGCGCCCACGAGGACCTCGCCCGCGTCCTCGCGCGACTCGAGGCGCCGCGGCCCCCGTCCCCTGCCAAGGGTTGACTCCGCGCCCCGAGCGGCGCAGATTGTCTCCAGCCTGGGGGTGGCCCGAGAGGGCCTGAGATCACACCCCGGAACCTGATCCGGTTCGAACCGGCGTAGGGAAAGGCGGAGATCATGGATTCCGGAACGCTTCGACCCCTTCTTCTCACGCTGCTCGTGTGCCCCGGCCTCCTGCGGGCCGCCGACCCGGCGCCCGCACCGACGCCGACGCCGACACCGACGCCCGTCGCCGTGCCGAATCGGACGGAGAACGTCGTCGTGCAGGCGATCCGGGGCGAGGAGGAGGCGCCCGTCACGAAGAGCGACCTCGACCAGCAGGCGCTCGCGGAGAAGGCCTGGGGACAGGAGATGCCGGTCCTCCTCCAGGACACGCCCTCCGTCACGCAGTACTCCGAGACGGGCTCGGGGCAGGGCTACGCGTACTTCACGCTGCGCGGCCTTTCGGAGACCCGCGTGAACATGACGTTCGACGGCGTGCCGCTGAACGAGCCCGAGGACTCCGCCGTCTACACGGCCGACTTCGGGAACCTCTCCCGCAACCTCGCGAGCGTCCAGGTCCAGCGCGGCGTCGGGACCTCGACGTTCGGCGCCGCGTCGTTCGCGGGCTCCGTGAACTTCGAGAGCCTCGACGCGACACGGTCGCCCGGCCTGACGGCCTCGCTCACGGCCGGCTCCTTCGGAACCGCGCAGGCGAGCGTGGACTGGAACTCGGGGACGTTTGGCGGGGGGTGGCGGGTCTCGCTGCGGCCGTCGTGGCAGACGACGGACGGCTTCCGCGAGCACTCGGGCGTCAAGCAGGACAGCCTCTACTTCACGGCCGTCCGCGACTTCGAGTCGTCGAGCCTGAGGATTTCGGGGTTCGCCGGCGAGGAGCGCATCCAGCAGGCCTTCCTCGCGGTGGAGCCCGAGATCCTCGAGACGAACCTCGCGTACAACCCGATGTCGCCCGACGAGAAGGACCACTTTCACGAATATCTCGTGACCGCGCAATGGACGGCCGCGCTCGGCGACAACGGAAGCCTTTCGCTCCAGCCGTACGTCGTCGGCGCCGGCGGCTGGTACGACCTCTACACGGACGAGACGGCTCCCAGCGACCTCCAGGAGTACGGCCTGTCCTGGCTCTTCGGCGGCGGGATCGCGACTTACACGCAGAAGCTCGGCGCGCTCCGCCTCACGCTCGGGGCGCACGCCTACGGCTACAAGTCCACGCACACGCTGGACGACGGGGACGGAACCCGCCTCTACACGAACCACGGCACCAAGAGCGAGATCAGCGGGTTCATGAAGCTTCTCTGGGATATCGGGAAATGGCACCCCTTCCTCGACGCGCAGGTCAGGCACGCGCGCTTCGGCTACGAGGGAGACGTCGGCGACGTCGCGACGAGCTGGACGTTCTTCAACCCGAAGGCGGGCATCCGTCTCGACCTTTCCCCGCGGGCGAGCGCGTACCTCTCCGTCGGCCGCACGGAGCGCGAGCCCGCGCGGAGCGACCTTCTCTACGGCGAGGACAACGCGTCCGTCCTCCCGGACCTCACCGCCGTGAAGCCGGAAACCGTCTGGGACGTCGAGCTCGGCGCCGAATGGCGGATGAAGGCCGTCCTCCTCAAGGTGAACCTCTACGACATGGAGTTCCGGAACGAGATCGCCGCGACGGGGGAGCTGTCGGCGATCGGCCTGCCGCTCCGGCGGAACGTGGACAAGAGCTTCCGCCGCGGCGTCGAGCTCGAGGGGTCCTGGCAGGCTCTCGAGACCCTGCGTTTCTCGGCGACCGCCAACGCGAGCCGGGACCGGATCTCGACGTGGACGCAGTTCTACGACGTGTACGACGTGAACGGGGATTACGCGGGCTCGACGAGCCGGACATTCCACGACGTCGCGCCCGTCGCGACGCCTCCGTTCCAGGCCACGCTCGGAGCCGAGACGACGGCTCTCCGGGGCTTCACGGTGGGCGCGACGGGCCGGTACGTCGCCGCCTCGTGGCTCGACAACACGAATACGGAAGGCCTCGTCGCACCGAGGACGTTTCAGCTGGACGCGACGCTCGTCGTGGACCTCGCGCGATGGATTCCCGCCGGGAAGCCGCGCCTCAAGCTGCAGGTCAACAACGTCCTCGACAACCGGAAGCTCTGGCCGAGCGGGTACTCGTACCTCTACGCGAACCGCGACGCGTCGGGCGCCGAGACGCTCGCCGGGATTCCGTACTACTACCCGCTCGCGACGCGCAGCGCGTACGCCTCGCTGGACCTCGGCTTTTGACGACGGTTTCGCGTGTCGTCCTGACCGGAGGCGAGTGCACGGGGAAGACGACGCTCGCCCGGGCGCTCGCCGCGCGCGCGGAGACGGCGTGGGCCGCCGAGGCCGCGCGCGAGGTCGCGTTCGCGCGCGCGGGCGTCCTCGGGCCCGAGGACGTGCCCGTGATCGCCCGGACGCACGTGCGCCTCGCCGACGACGCGACGCGCGCGGCGGCCGAGGCGGGCCGCCCTCTCGTCTTCTTCGATCAGGACCTCGTGTCCACCGTCGTCTACGCGAGGCATTACTACGGGGACTGCCCGCAGTGGATCGAGCGGCTCGCGGCCGAGCGGCAGGGCGACCTCTATCTTCTCTGCCGCCCGGACCTGCCCTGGGCGGCGGACGGCGTGCGCGACCGGCCTGAGGCGCGCGAGGAGATCCACGCGCTCTTCGCGGCCGCCCTCGCCGCGGCGGGCGCGCGGGTGGTGCACGTGTCGGGTCTCGGGGCCGCACGTGAGGCGTGCGCCGAGGCGGCTTGCTCGGAACTCCTCGGGATCTGAAGGAGAATCCGCCCGATGTCCGTCCTCGCTCTCGTCTGCGCCTCCGTGCTCGCGGTCTCCGGCGCCGAGCCCGCCGCGCGCGAGGTGGTGCCGGGCGTGCGCAACTTCGCGGTCGTGTCTCCGATCCTGTCGCGAGGCGCCCAGCCCACGCGCGAGGGTTTCGAGCGGCTGCGCGAGCGCGGGATCAAGACGATCCTCGACCTGCGGTGGCTGCACGGCGACGACAAGGCCCTCGCGGGCCTCGGACTGAACTCCTACCGGCTCCGCGCCAAGCAGTGGCACCCGGAGACCGAGGACCTCGTGCGCGCGATGAAAGTGATCCTGACCCCGGAGTACCAGCCCGTCTTCATCCACTGCCAGGCCGGGATGGACCGCACGGGCCTCGTCGTCGCCGTCTACCGGATCCTCGTGGACGGGTGGAGCGTCGAGGACGCGATCGCCGAGCGGAAGGCCTTCGGCGCGGCGGAATTCTGGGAGGACAGCAAGACGTACCTGAGGCGGCTCGAGAGCCGCGAGGCGAAAGAAAAGCTCCGGATGGCCATCGACGCTGCGCCCGCACCGACCGTCGTCCGCGTGCCGTAGGAAAAGGAGCGTGCCATGCAACTCGGAATGATCGGACTCGGACGGATGGGCGCGAACATGGTGCGCCGGCTGATCAGCGGCGGCCACGCGTGCGTGGTCTTCGACCGGGCGCCGAAGGCGGTTGCGGATCTCGCGAAGGAGCGGGCCGTCGGCGCCGCCTCCCTCGCCGACTTCGTCGGGAAGCTCGCGAAGCCGCGGGCCGTCTGGCTGATGGTGCCCGCGGCCGCGGTCGACGGGACGATCGCCGACCTCCTCCCGCTCCTCGAGAAGGGAGACGTCCTGATCGACGGCGGCAACTCGTACTACGTCGACGACATCCGGCGCGCGAAGGAGCTCGCGCCGAAAGGGATCCACTACGTCGACGTCGGAACGAGCGGCGGCGTCTGGGGCCTCGAGCGCGGCTACTGCATGATGATCGGCGGCGAAGAGGACGTCGTGGCGCGTCTCGACCCGATCTTCAGGCGGCTCGCTCCGGGCGCGGGGGACGTCCCGAGAACCCCCGGCCGCGGAGAGGCGAAAGGAACGGCCGAGGAGGGATACCTCCACTGCGGGCCGAACGGCGCCGGCCACTTCGTCAAGATGGTGCACAACGGGATCGAGTACGGCCTCATGGCGGCGTACGCCGAAGGTCTCGGGATCCTGCGCGCCGCGAACGTCGGGAAGGCGGCGCACGCGGTCGACGCGGAGACGACGCCGCTCCGGGAGCCCGCGCACTACCAGTACGACATGAACCTCGCGGACATCGCCGAGGTCTGGCGGCGGGGGAGCGTCGTCGCGTCCTGGCTGCTGGACCTGACCGCCGCGGCGCTGGCCGAGGACCCCGCACTCGCAAACTTCGCGGGCCGCGTTTCCGACTCGGGCGAGGGCCGCTGGACGATCAAGGCCGCCATCGACGAGGCGGTCCCGGCGCCCGTCCTGACGACGGCGCTCTACGAGCGGTTCAGCTCGCGTGGCGAGGCGGACTTCCAGAACAAGCTCCTCTCGGCCATGCGCTACCAGTTCGGCGGCCACCACGAGAAGCCGCCGAAGTGAGCCGGGCCGCCCTCGGCCGGCCCTCGCGGGGTTTGAAGCAAATGAATCAAGGGTGCGAAACGCCAGGAGCGTCTACGCTTCGGCGGCGAATCGCCCTCGGAAGGAGAGTTCCATGAAGATGATCCGTTTTGCTGCCGTCACCCTCGCGGCCGCGGCCGTGGCGTGCTCGACTCTGCAGGTCACGACCGACTACGCCCCCGGCACGGACTTCTCGAAGTACAAGACCTTCACGCTCAAAGCGGGCACGCCCCCGAAGAACCCGATCGCGGCCGAGCGCTTCGCGAAGTCCCTCGCGGCCGCCCTCGAGGCGCGCGGTCTCAAGCAGGTCGCGGAAGGGGCCGACCTGCACGTCTTCGCCCACTTCAGCCTTGGGAAGGACACCCAGCTCAACACGTACGGCTACGGCGGCTGGGGCGGCGGCTGGCGGTACGGCGGCATGGGGATGCAGACCACGCAGGTGCAGGAGATCCCCACGGGCACCGTGGTCATCGATCTCGTCGACGCGAAGACGAACACGGCTGTCTGGCGCGGGATCGCCAAGGACGAGATCTCGAAGACCGCGACGCCGGAGGAGCGCCAGCAGAAGGCCGACCTCGTCGCCCGGACGCTCTTCGAGAACTACCCGCCGCAGGCGAAGAAGTAGCGGCACGGGGAGTTCCTTTTCCGGTCCCGGCCGAAGTATCGTCCGGAGGCCGGAAGAGTGCGCCTTCGAAACGTCGCGAAGATCAAGGAGATCCCGAATGAACCGTCGTCAAACGCTCACCCTCGCCGCCGCCGCCGCTCTCCTCGCCGCCACGGGACCCGCCGCCGCGGAATGCGCGGCCGTCTTCAAGGCCGGCGCGAAGTTCCACATCGTGCAGAAGACCGTCGCAAAGAGCCGGCCGATGACGGTGACGGTCGCCCGCGACGAGAAGGGATACGCGAAGCTCGACGTCTCGGTCGACGGGACGAAGGAGAAGTTCTCGATGCCCGGCCACGTCGAGGGTGACAACGCGATGTTCGCGGGGGTCCAGCGTCCGGTCGTCTGGACGTGCACGTGCGACCCCAAGGGTGCGACGTGCCAGGACAGTGGTCCTGCGGTCGAGCAGCACGGCGACATCCGGTTCGACGTCGGGAAGTAGGCGTCAGCGCCGGCGCACGCCGAGGAGCGAGAGCAGGAACGACCCGAAGACGCCCTCGGCCCCGAGGACGAGGAAGAGGACACCCGGGATCATCCAGCGCATCGTCGTCGCGTAGGCGAGGTCGTGGAAGCCGGCGGCGCTCCACGTCGAGACGACGTGGCCGACGAGCCCGGCGCCCAGGAGGAGCGCGAGGATCGAGACGACGAGGCCAGTCTCGAGCGTGATCCACCGGTCGAACAGCCGTTCCAGCACAGGGTCCTTCGGGAGGAGGCCCTCGGTGATGCCGAAGATCTTCGCGCAGACACCGAAGAAGACGGCCTGCGCGCCGACGAGGACCATCGCGGCTCCGGCGAGGATCGAGTGCACGTCCCACGTCGCGCCGAGGGCGGTGCGTGGGCCGGGCAGGAGCCACAGGATCAGCCCGGCGCCGCCGAACCCGAGCAGGAGCCCGGGGACGAGGAAGAGCCAGCGCGGCGAGTAGAGGAGGAGAAAGCGCAGGTGCCTCCAGCCGTCCCGCCACGTTTGAAGGTGCGGGGGGCGCGACCGGCCGTCCTTGCGGAGCGTGACGGGAATCTCCGCGATCGTCAGGCCGAAGAGGGCCGCCTTGACGACCATCTCGCTGGCGTATTCCATGCCGGTCGTCCGGAGGTCGAGCGACTCGAGCGCGGCGCGGCGGAAGCCGCGGAGACCGCAGTGGAAGTCCGACACGCGCGCAGGGAAGAAGAGGCGGCCGAGGCCGGACAGGACGGGGTTCCCGAGCCACCGGTGGAGCGGGGGCATCGCGCCCTTCTCGATGCGGCCCGAAAAGCGCGAACCCATGACGAGGTCGGCGCCCTTCTCGAGAGCCCTGACGAATTCCGGCACGGCGCCGAAGTCGTACGAGAGGTCGGCGTCGCCCATGACGACGTACGTCCCGCGCGCGGCCGCGAAGCCGCCCGCGAGCGCGGCGCCGTAGCCGCGCTCGGCGACGGGCACGACGCGCGCGCCGGCCGCCTCGGCGAGCGCCTGCGAGCCGTCCGTCGAGCCGTTGTCCGCGACGAGAACCTCGCCCGCGAGGCCGCCCGCGAGGAACGCGGCGCGCACCTCCGCGACGCAGCGCGCGACCGTCTCGGCTTCGTTCAGGCAGGGCATGACCACGGAAACGAGTGGCGGCGCCTCGGGCGGCATGCCCGATTGTCGCCGAGTCCCGTCCGGAACCGGCGGGTAGTGTATTTTCGGGAGGGCCATGACGACCGCGTTCCGGGTTTCCCTCGTCGACTACGTCAACGCCTGGCCGCTGACCTGGGGGTTCCTCCGGGGCACGGTCGAGGGCGTGGACCGGCTCACGGACGTCCCGTCCGCCTGCGCGGACCGGCTCGCGCGCGGCGAGGTGGACGCCGGCCTCGTCCCGTCGATCGAAGCGGCGCGCATCCCGGGCGTCCGCATCGTCCGCGGGATCGGGATCGCGTCGAGTGAACGCGTGCGCAGCGTCATCCTCGCGAGCCGCCGGCCGATCGAGGAAGCCCGCACGGTCGCGCTCGACCTCTCCTCGCGCTCGTCGGCGGCGATGACCCGGGTCCTCTTCAAGGACCTTCTCGGGACGTCGCCCGAATTCCACACGGCCGCGCCGGACCTCTCCGAGATGCTTGCGCACCACGACGCCGCGCTCCTTCTCGGCGACCCCGCCCTCAAGACTGACCTGTCCGGCCTCCACGTCCTCGACCTCGCGGAAGGCTGGCGCCGGCTCACCGGCTTGCCGTTCGTCTTCGCGGTCTGGGCCGTGCGGCCCTCGGTTCCGCCCGAGCCGTTCCTGTGGTCGCGCGAATACGCGAAGACGCACCTCGACGAGATCGTCACGGCCGCGGTGCCGCGGACGGGCCTCACGGAGGCGGCGCTCCGCGGCTACGTGGACGGCAACCTGCACCACGACCTCTCGTCCGAGGACGAGAAGGGGCTCTCCGAGTTCTACCGCCGCGCGCACGCGCACGGCCTCCTCCCCTCGCCGGACGCGCCGCCCTTCGTGGGCGTCCCGCTCGTCCCCCAAAGGGAGCTCTGAGTGTCCGCGGTCCTCGACGCCGCCTCCGTCCTTCCGAACGCCGCCGCCCCGGGTCTCGGAGGGTCGGCGCGCGTTCGCGGGATCCTCGAGCGCGCGCGCGGCGGCGGGCGCCTGTCGTGGGACGACGGTCTCGTCCTCTTTCGCGAGGCGACGCTCCTCGAGGCCGGCGGCGCGGCCGACGCCGTGCGCCGGCGCCTCCATCCGCCGGACCGCGTCACGTACCAGGTCGACCGGAACATCAACTACACGAACGTCTGCATCTACCGCTGCGCGTTCTGCGCCTTCTACCGGCCCGCGGGCGACGCGGAGGGCTACGTCCTCTCCTTCGAGGAGATCGGGAAGAAGGTCGAGGAGACGATCGCCCTCGGCGGGACCGGCATCCTCCTGCAGGGCGGCGTCCACGCGGAGCTGCCGTTCTCGTACTACGAAGACGTCCTCTCATACCTGAAGGAGAAGCACCCGCGCGTCCACCGTCACGCGTTCTCGGCGCCCGAGATCCACTTCCTCGCGAAGAAGGAGAAGACGGGAGTCGCGGACGTGCTGAAGCGCCTGCAGAAAGCGGGCCTCCAGTCCGTGCCGGGTGGCGGCGCGGAGATCCTCGAGGACGAGGTGCGTAAACGCATCTGGGCGCTCACGAAAGCGCCGACCGCGAAGTGGGCCGAGGTCCACCGCGAGGCCCACCGCCTCGGGATGCCGACGACGGCGACGATGATGTTCGGCGTCGGCGAGAGCCACGAGCAGCGGCTCCACCACCTCGACGTCGTCCGAACGGCGCAGGACGAGTCGCTTGCCGAGAAGGGCGAGAGCTTCACGGCGTTCATCCCCTGGACGTTCCAGGAGGAGAACACGGCGCTCGACGGCAAGGTCGAGACGGCGGGCGGAGCGGACTACCTCCGGACGCTCGCGATCGCGCGCCTCTACCTCGACAACGTCCCGCACGTGCAGGGCTCGTGGCTGACGCAGGGCGCGAAGATCGGGCAGCGTCGCGGCCGCCTTCGGCGCGGACGACCTCGGCTCGATCATGATCGAGGAGAACGTCGTCGCGGCCGCGGGCTCGCACAACCGGATGGAGGGCGAGGAGGCCATGCGCCGCCTCATCCGCGACTCGGGCTTCACGCCGGTCAAGCGCGGCTCGGTCTACGACCGCTGCCGCGAGACCTGCTGCCGGGACCTGCCCGCGCTCGCCTGAGCCGGAGGAAGGGCGGGCTTATTCTCCGGAGCAGTGACGCCGTGACGCTTGCCTCTGGAACCCGCCTCGGCCCGTACGAAATCCTCGCGCCGCTCGGCAAGGGCGGTATGGGAGAGGTCTACCGGGCGAGAGACCCTCGCCTCGATCGCGAGGTCGCGGTAAAGGTTTTGCCTGAAGAGTTCTTTGAAGGTGAAGAGAGAAGGCAGCGGTTCGAGAGGGAGGCGCGGCTGCTCGCCGCGCTCAATCATCCCGGAATCGCCGCCATCTACTCATTCGAAGAAATCTCCTCTTCCTCTTCCTCGCGCCACGTTCTCGTGATGGAGCTCGTGGAGGGGGACGACCTCGCACGGAGAATTGCCTCCGGCCCTTTTGCTCTCGAGGAACTCCGTTCCTGCGCGCGGCAGATCGCCGAGGCGCTCGCGGCGGCGCACGAGAAGGGGATCGTCCACCGCGACCTGAAGCCCGCGAACGTGCGGCTCACGTCGAGTGGGCGCGTGAAGCTCCTCGACTTCGGCCTCGCGAAAAGGGCCGATGCGGGCCCGTCCGGGAGCGAGGACGCGACCGCGACGGCTGCGCTCTCGGAGGCGGGCGCCGTGATCGGGACGGTCCCGTACATGTCGCCCGAACAGGTCTCGGGCCGCCCGCTCGACGCGAGGACGGACCTCTTCTCGCTCGGAATCGTCCTCTACGAGATGGCGTGCGGCCGGCGGCCGTTTGAGGGAGGCTCCTCGGCCGAGCTCGCGTCCGCGATCCTGCGGGACACGCCGCCGCCCGTCGGCCGGATCCGCGCGGACCTGCCGGTGGACCTCGCCGAAGTCATCGGCCGCTGTCTCGAGAAGGATCCCCGGAACCGCTTCTCCAGCGCGCGCGACCTGCTCGCCGCGTTCGACACGCCGCGGCGCAGCGCGCCGGCACCCGTTTCGATCGCCGTCCTGCCGTTCGCCGACATGAGCTCCGCGAAGGACCAGGAATACCTGTGTGAGGGGATGGCCGAGGAGATCATGAACGCGCTCGCGGGGGCCGGGATCCGCGTGGCGTCGCGAACGTCCGCGTTCCGCGCGGCACGGCAGGGGGAAGACCTCCCGGCGATCGCGCGCGCCCTCAACGTCGGGCATGTCCTCGAGGGCAGCATCCGCACCGCGGGACCGCGGATCCGCGTCACGGCGCGACTGACGGACGCCGGAACCGGGTTCCAGGCCTGGTCGGAGAAGTTCGATCGCGACGCCACGGACGTGTTCGCGGTGCAGGACGAGATCGCCGCCGGGGTCGTCGAGGCCGTACGCAGCCGTCTCGGTGCGGAGCCGCCGGCCGTCCAGGCCCGGCCGCAGGTCCGGAACCTCGAGGCCTACCAGCACTACTTGATGGGCCGCCATCTTCGCTTCACGAAGAACGACCACGGCAGCGCCTTGATCAGCTTCGAGCGGTCCGTGGCTCTCGACCCCTCGCACGGCCCGTCGTGGGTCGGGCTGGCGGACATTCACGTTCTCGCGGCGGCCTACGGCATGAGGCCGTCGAGCGAGGCGAACGCCGCGGCCAAGCACGAGCTCGCGACCGCCGCGCGCCTTCAGGGCGAGACCGGGGACGCCCGATACGTCGAGGGCATGATCGCGTTCGGCGAACGGCGCTGGGCGGACGCGGAGCGTGCGATGACCCGAGCGATCCGGATCGAGCCCGGCAACGTCCAGGCGCACTGCTGGAGCGGGATGCTGCTCTCGACCCGGGGACGGACGCAGGCCGCGATCGAGGCGCTGAAGCGCGCGCGGGAGATCGATCCGCTCGCGCCCTACCCCTACGCGATGACCGGTTTCTGTCTGCTGAACGTCGGGCGGGCCGAAGACGCCGGCACGTTCGCCGGCCGGGCGTTGGCCTTCGATGAGGACAACCTCCTGGCGCTCTGGGTCTCGGGAGCGGCGGACGTCTCCGGAGGGAGGTTCGATCAGGCCGTCTCACGTCTCGAACGCGCTTCCGCCCGCGCAAGCACGAATCCGTTCACGAACGGCACGCTGGGGTGGGCGCTCGCGGCAGCCGGCCGGACGAACGAGGCGCGCCGCGTCCTCGAGGCCCTGCGCGCCCGGGCCGTGCCGGGGGCCACGGTTCTCTCGGAGGCCTGGCTCCTTGCCGCCCTGGGAGACAAGGACGCCGCGATCGAGGTGCTCCAGCGGGCGTGCGACGAAGAGCAGCTGCTGGTCCCGTTCGTCGGAATGCCGGGCTTCGATCCGCTGCGCTCCGACCCGAGGTTCGCGGCGGTCGTCGAGCAGATGGGACTTCCGGCCGCGGCGGCGACGCCGTGACGCTCGCTCCGGGCTCGCGCCTCGGCCCGTACGAGATCCTCGCGCCGCTCGGCAAAGGCGGGATGGGAGAGGTTTACCGGGCCCGGGATACACGCGTCGACCGGACGGTGGCCCTGAAGGTGCTGCCGGAAGAGTTCTTTGAAAGTGAAGAGCGGCGGGGACGCTTCGAGCGCGAGGCGAGGCTGCTTGCGAGCCTGAACCATCCGGGGATCGCCACCCTCTACTCATTCGAAGAAATCCCCTCTCGGTCCTCCTCCTCTTCGTCTTCCTCCTCCTCGCCACGCCACGTCATGGTCATGGAGCTGATCGAGGGCGAGACCCTGCGGGCGCTTCTGGCCGGGGGAGCGCTGCCCGCGAAGAAGCTCCTGCGGATCGCCTCGCAGGTGGCCGACGGCCTCGCGAAGGCGCACGGCGCCGGCATCGTCCACCGGGACCTCAAACCGGAGAACGTCATGGTCACCCGCGACGGCTTCGCGAAGATCCTGGACTTCGGCCTGGCGAAGGTCTCGAGGACCGAGGCCGCCGAGTCCGGAGAGACGGCGCTCTCCACGCTCTCGCAGATGACCGAGCCCGGGAGCGTGATGGGGACGGTCGCTTACATGGCGCCGGAGCAGGCTCTCGGAAAGCCCGTCGACTTCCGTTCGGACCTCTTCGCCTTCGGCTCCGTCCTGTACGAGATGGCGACGGGGCGAAAGGCGTTCGCCCGGGCGAGCGCCCCGGAGACGATGACCGCGATCATCCGGGAAGAGCCGGAGCCGGTGGAAAGGGCCGCGCCGGAGGCTCCGGCCGGGCTCCGGTGGATCGTCGAGCGGTGTCTCGCGAAGGACCCGGACGGACGCTACGGTTCGACCCGGGATCTGGCCCGGGATCTCGCGCAGCTCGGGGACGGGACCCCTGGGACCGGAGTCTCCCCGCAGGCCGGTGTTTCGGTTGCCGCGCACGTCGCCGTGCTTCCCTCCGTGGCCGTGCTGCCGTTCGTGAACATGAGCGCCGACCCCGAGAACGAGTTCTTCGCCGACGGCATCACCGAGGACGTGATCGCGCACCTCGCGAAGATCCGGACCCTGCGGGTCACCTCGCGCACGTCGGTCATGGCGTTCAAGAAACGGGAGCAGGGCCTTCGCGAAGTCGGCGCCGCGCTCGGCGTCGGGATGCTCGTCGAGGGGAGCGTGCGTCGCTCGAAGAACCGCGTGCGCATCGTGGCGCAGCTCGTCGACCCGCGCACGGACGAGCATCTCTGGGCCGAGACGTACGACCGCGACCTCGACGACATCTTTGCCATCCAGACCGACGTCGCCCTGCAGATCGCCGCCGCGCTGCGCGCCGAGCTGACCCTCGACGAGCGCGCTCGGATCGGACGGCGGCCCACACGCGACCTCGAGGCCTACCAGCTGTACCTGCAGGGAAGGCACGAGCTGGTGAAGTTCACGAAGGAGGGGGTCACCCGCAGCCTCGCCTTCTTCGAGCAGGCGGTCGCCCGCGACCCCGGTTTCGCGCTCGCCTACGCCGCGACGGCGCACGCGCATACCCAGTACGGGATCGAGGGTATCAGCGGTGTGCTGCCCGCGGAGGCGTTCGCCCGTGCGCAGAAGGCGGTGGAGAGCGCGCTGGCCCTCGACGACGATCTGGCCGAGGCGCACGGGATCGTGGGACTCCTCCGCTTCGCGCGCGATCTCGACTGGAAGGGCGCGGAGGCGGAATTCCGGCTCGCCCTGCGGCTCAGCCCCGGCAGCGCGGACCTCTACGACCACCTCGGCTGGCTATGCTCGGCGCAGGGGCGCTTCGACGAGTCGCTCGCGCTCACGCGGAAGGCGCAGGAGCTCGACCCGATCGCGCACCGGAGCGACGTCGCCAACGAACTCATGCGCGCGGGCCGGACCCGGGAGGCGCTCGCCGAGGCGGAGCGCGCCGTGGCGCTCGACCCCACGTACGCGCGCGCCCACGCGGTTTTCGGCTGGGCGTGCCTCGCGCTCGGGAGAAAGGCCGAGGGGATCATGGCTCTCGAGCGTGCCGTCGAGTTCGCGCCTGGAAGCACCCTGTTCCTCGCCCAGCTGGGCCAGGCGCTCGCCATGACGGGCTCGGAGGCGCGGGCCCGGGCGATCCTCGCGGAGCTCGAAGCGCTGGGCGGGACGCAGTTCGTGGCCTCCTACCATCTCGCGCACGTCCACCTGGGGCTCGGCGATCAGGAGGCCGCGCTCGACAGTCTGGAGCGAGCCTTCGAGCAGCGGTCCGGGGGCGTCTACGGCATCAAGGGCTCCTACCTCTTCGCCGGCCTCCGCGACCACCCGCGCTTCCAGGCGCTGCTCAGGCGGATGAACCTCTGATCACGCCAGGTCGAAGACGAGGAACTCCGCTTCGCCCGCCGGCGCGCTGAACGAAAAGGCCGTCTCGTTGGAGGCCGCGAGGCCGTCGCCGGCCGACAGGGCCTTCCCGTTCACGTCGACCGTCCCGCGCAGCGCCTGCACCCAGAGGTGCCGCTCCTTCGGCAGCGCGAGACTCATCGTCTTCCCCGCCTCGAGGATGGACGCGTAGAGCTTCACGTCCTGCCGGATCGCGAGCGAGCCATCCGCGCCGTCCGGCGAGGCGACGAGCCTCAGGCGGTTCGTCTTCTCCGCCTTCTGGAAGCGCTTCTCGGCATAGCGGGGCGTGTGGCCCGCGCGGTCGGGCAGGATCCAGATCTGGACGAAGTGGACGGGCTCCGTCTCGCTCGCGTTGAACTCGCTGTGGCGGACGCCGGTCCCCGCGCTCATGTACTGGACGTCGTCGGGGACGATCGTCGAGCCCGACCCCATGGTGTCCTTGTGTGCGAGCGCTCCCTCGAGGACGTACGAGACGATCTCCATGTCGCGGTGGCCGTGCGTGCCGAAGCCCTGGCCCGGCTGAACCGTATCGTCGTTCAGGACGCGCAACGCGCGGAAGCCCATGTGGGCCTCGTCGTGGTAATCGGCGAAGGAAAAGGAATGCCAGGTGTCGAGCCAGCCGTGGTTGGCGTGGCCGCGCTCCTGCGCGGGACGGACGGTGAGCATCGGGAACTCCGACCGGGAGCGGGCCGGAACCGGCCCCTCCGGCGACTGTTTGGTGCTTCCCGAACAACGCCGGAGGGGAAGGGACTATTCCCGTCTAGAGCAGCCTCTCCGAGATGCTCTTCGCCTGCAGGAAGAGCCCGAGGTAGTCGCGTCCGCCAGCCTTGCTGTCCGTGCCGGACATGTCGAACCCGCCGAACGGGTGGACGCCGACGAGCGCGCCCGTGCACTTCCTGTTGATGTAGAGGTTTCCGCAGTGGAGGCGCTTCTTCGCCTCCGCGATGCGCCGGCGGTCGCGGCCGAAGTACGAGCCCGTGAGGCCGTATTCGCTCGCGTTCGCGAGCGCGATCCCCGTCTCGAAGTCTTTCGCCTCGGTGATCGCGAGGACGGGCCCGAAGATCTCCTCCCGGAAGATGCGCGCCGTGGGCTTCACGTCGTAGAAGACCGTCGGGGCGACGAAATTGCCGACCCGCCCGCTCCACGTCCCGCCCGTCCCGAGCTTCGCCTCGCGCCTGCCGACCTTGATGTAGTCGGTCACGGTCTTGAGCTGCCGCTCGGAGGCGACCGGACCCATGTAATTCTTCACGTCGCGCGTGGGGCCCTGCGTGAGCTTCGCCGTCTTCGCCACGACCGCGTCCACGAAGCGCCTGTAGAGGCGCCGGTGGACGATCGCGCGCGAGCACGCCGAGCACTTCTGGCCCTGGAAGCCGAACGCCGAGGCGACGACCTGCGAGACCGCGAAGTCGAAGTCCGCGTCCTCGTCCACGAAGATGAAGTCCTTGCCGCCCATCTCGAGGACGACGCGCTTGATCCAGCGCTGGCCCTTCGCGACCGCGGCAGCCTTCTGGTTGATCCCGAGGCCGACCTCCTTGGAGCCCGTGAACGAGATGAACCGGGTCTGCGGGTGCTCGACGAGGAGATCCCCGACCTCGCTGCCGGGCCCGGGGAGGTAGTTGAGGACTCCGGATGGCACGCCCGCCTCCTCGAGGAGCGTGAAGACCCGCCACCCGATGAGCGGCGTGTCCGACGCCGGCTTGAGGACGACACCGTTCCCCGTGACGAGCGCGGCGGCGGTCATGCCCGTCAGAATCGCATTCGGGAAGTTCCAGGGCGGGATCACGGCCCCTGCGCCGAGCGGGATGTAGACCGTTTCCGGAAACTCTCCGGCGTACGGCGTGACCGGGATCTCGCCGCCCCAGCGCAGCATCTCCCGCGCGTAGAACTCGAGGAAGTCGATCGCCTCGGCGGTCTCGACGTCGGCCTCGGGCCAGGACTTGCCGATCTCGAGGACCATCGTGGCCGAGAACTCGTGCTTTTTCGCGCGCATCCGCGCGGCCGCGCGCAGGAGGACCGACGCGCGCTCGCGCGGCGCAAGATCGGCCCAATCGCGCTGCGCCCGGACCGCCGCCTCGATCGCCCTGAGCGCGACTTTCCGGTCGGCGAGGTGGTGGCGGGAAAGCACCTCCGAGCGGTCGGAGGGGTTCACGTTCTCGAGAAGACGGCCGGTCCTGAGCCGCCGTCCGCCCACGACGACGGGGATCTCCACGCCTTTCTGGCGGTCGACCCGGGTGAGCGCCGCTTCGAAGGCGGAGCGCTCCTCGGCGCGGCTGAAGTCGGTGAAGGGTTCGTTGCGAAATTGTTCGAGCATGGGAGGGCGATTCTATCGCCGTTCCTGCCCGGCCGGCGCATTCAGATTCCCCGATCTCGTCCGCCGGGCCCTTCGGAAAGGACGCCATGCTCCACATTTGATTTGTGCGCACGTCCGTGACAAAGTTGGCGACAGGGGAGGTTTTACCCATGGAAAAGAACGTCGCGAAGATTCGCGGCTTTGTCACGGACTTGCTCAAGAAGAACAAGGCTCTCACGGAGCGCGAGGTGAAGGCCGCGATCGGCCGCGCCTTCAAGCTGAACCCGAAGACGATCAGCGCGGGCGTCATTCGCGACGTCCGCAAGAAGCTCGGCATCGACCGGCCGGGAGCGATCGCGTTCGCGAAGGCCCTGCTCGACAAGAACCCCGTCCTCGAGGCCAAGAAAGTCATCGAGGAGGTCGGAACGCGCTTCGGCGTACGCCTCGGCGCTCCCGACGTCTCCCGCCTCCGTCCCGCCGGAGCGCGGCGGCGCAGGGGTGCGGGCAGGCCGGACCGCGTATCGATGCGCCGGACCGCGAGCGGCCGCAAGACCGGCGCGATCTCGGTCACGTACCAGGGCAGCGGCCACCCGGAGGACCTCGCGGCGTTCTTCCGGTCGCTCGCGGGGGACTGAAGAGAATTCTTTCTTAGAGGGGCGGAGCGGAATTTCCGGCGTCCGGCGGCTGACCGCCTCCCGACACTAGAATTCCGAAATGGCCCGGATGTCGGCGAAGAAGATCCGCCGCCGCACGGCTCGGCCCCACTCCGGCGTCGAGCGGCGGGTTCGGCCCGGCGCGCTCCGGGCTTTCCTCGTCGTGTTTTCGTGGCTTCTTCTGGCGTCTCCGTGGCGGTACCCGTTGACCGGAGACGGCAGACTCGTGGTGAGAACCGGGATCTCTCTCGCGTTCGAGCGCTCCTTCGCTCTGCCGCGGCCGCAGGAACGGGATGCCGGGGACTGGTTCTATCTGGTACAGCCTGCCGGCGGCGGCCTCCCCACCGCCATCTATGCTCCGCTCGGCGCCTTCCTGAGGGCCGGGTCCATTCTCGCTTCGGGTCTACTGCCGCCCGGAATGTTGCGCGGCCGGGTCACCGACATCTCGATCTGTCTGTGGTCCGCCTTGTTCACGGCGGCGCTCGTCTGGCCCCTCTCCCGCCTTTTTCGCTATGGCGGCGGGGGACGAACGGCGGCGGCGCCTGTCGCAGCCGCTCTCGTCCTCGGGACCGCTCTCGGGCCGCTCGGGACGAGCGACTTCCAGGAGCCGTTCCTCGCGTTCCTTCTGGCGGCATCCCTCGAGCGAGTCCTGCGCGCGCGCCGCCTGGGCGAGAGCCTTCGGCCACGCCACCTTCTCCTCGGCGGGGGGCTGGCCGGGGCCGCGCTGCTCGCAAAGCCGACCGCAACGAAGGCTGACCGCGGATTCGGATTTCCTAGAAGGGTGAGTGGCGCCGGAGCGTACCAAACCGCCCCGGCGCAACCGGGCCGGCGCGGCCTCATTTACCTTTCTAAGAAGATCTTCAGAACTTCGTTCGGGGAATTGGCTGGGGGGCAGGGATTCGAACCCCGATAGCCAGATCCAGAGTCTGGAGTCCTACCGTTGGACGACCCCCCAGTACGGCGGGCGGCGGATTATGAGGGGGCGGCGCGCCGCGGTCAAACGGAGCGCCGTTCACGTCACGGTGCGGTCGAGCCCCAGTCGTCGAATGACGCGCTCTCCCAACCCCACGGCGAGGGTGACGCCGAGAACGTCGGCGACGACGTCGCCGATCTCGACGCTCCGCTCGGGCGTGAAGGACTGGTGAATCTCGTCCGAGCAGCCCCAGAGGATCGCGACGAGCATGAGGAAGACAGCGGTCTTCCTGCGGTCCCAACGCTCGCCGAAACGGGCCGCTCGGACGGCGAGAAGCCCCGTCAGCAAGAAGTAGACCGACGTGCTCGACCTTGTCCTTTCCCTCGAACCAGGGACCGAGCGTCGGCATTTCCGACGACGTCCGGGACTGCGACGGAGCCAGAACTCGAATCCAAGAAGCCAGCGCAACCGGCGCCCAGAGAAGGAAGCGCGCGCGCGCGCTCACGCGCCCACCCGGCCCTCTTCTCGATCTTTCCCCACGAGTCGCGCAGCGACACGGAGCGGTTGAGGACGGGACGGCCCGGCGTGCCGTCGCGGTCGACGACGAAGTAGCCCGTCCGCTCGAGCTGGAAGACCGTCCCCGAGGGGAGCGCGGCGAGCGCGGGCTCGACGCGCGCGCCGACCTTCACGACCAGCGAGTCCGGGCTGAGGTTCGCGAGGAAGTCCTTCCCTTCGGGCGCCTCGTCCGGATTCGGGACGGTGAAGAGCCGATGGTAGAGCCGGACCTCGGCGGGGAGGGACTCGGCGGCCGAGACCCAGTGAATCGTGCCCTTGACTTTGCGGCCGGGCGCCTCGCCACCCTTCGTCGCAGGATCGTAGGTGCACCTGAGCTCGACGACGGCGCCCGACGCGTCCTTGACGACGTCGGTGCAGCGGATCACGTACGCCCAGCGCAGTCGGACCTCGCTGCCCGGGAACAGGCGGTGGTACTTCGGCGGCGGAACCTCGCGGAAGTCGTCGCGGTCGATGAAGAGCGTCCCGGAGAACGGGACGGCGCGCGTCCCCTGCGACGCGTCCTCGGGGTTGTTGACGGCGTCGAGCATCTCGACCTTGCCCTCGGGCCAGTTCGTGAGGACGACCTTCACGGGATCGAGGACGCCCATGAAGCGCGGCGCGCGGCGGTTGAGGTCCTCGCGCAGGCAGTGCTCGAGAAGCTCGACCTCGACGACGCTGTTGCGCTTGGCGAGGCCGATGCGGTCGCAGAAATCCCGGAGCGCCTCGGGCGTGTACCCGCGGCGGCGAATGCCCGCGAGCGTCGGCATGCGCGGGTCGTCCCAGCCCGTGACGTGACCGCCCGTGACGAGCTGGAGGAGCCTGCGCTTGGAGAGGAGCGTGTACGTGAGGTTCAGGCGCGCGAACTCGATCTGGCGCGGCCGGTCCGGAAGATCGAGCGCCTCGAGACACCAGTCGTACAGCGGCCGGTGGTCCTCGAACTCGAGCGTGCAGAGCGAGTGCGTGATTCGCTCGATCCAGTCCGAGATCGCATGCGCGTAGTCGTACATCGGGTAGAGATGCCACGCGTCGCCCGTGCGGTGGTGCACCGTCTTGCGGATCCGGTAGAGCGCCGGGTCGCGCAGGTTGATGTTCGGCGACGCCATGTCGATCTTCGCGCGCAGCGTGCGCGCGCCGTCCGGGAACTCTCCCGCGCGCATCCGCCGGAAGAGGTCGAGGCTCTCGGCGGCGGAGCGGTCGCGGTACGGGCTGTTCCGGCCGGGCTCCGTCAGCGTCCCGCGCGTCGCGCGGACCTCGTCGGCCGTCAGGTCGCAGACGAACGCCTTGCCCTTCTCGATGAGCGTCTCGGCGAACGCGTAAAGCTGCTCGAAGTAGTCGGACGCGTAGAAAAGCCGGTCCTCCCAGTCGAACCCGAGCCACTTGACGTCCTCCTGGATCGAGTCGACGTACTCGACGTCCTCCTTGAGGGGGTTCGTGTCGTCGAACCGGAGGTTGCAGGTCCCGCCGTACTCCTTCGCGATCGCCGAAGTTCAGGCAGATCGACTTCGCGTGCCCGATGTGGAGGTAGCCGTTCGGCTCGGGCGGGAAGCGCGTCGCGACGCGGCCGCCGTGCTTGCCGGCGGAGATCTCCGCATCCACGATCTCGCGGATGAAGTCCTTGCCGGGGGTGGGCGGGGCGGTCGGCGTGTCGGTCATGGGGTTCCTCGGTCCGGGGCCGCCGGCGCGGCGATCCGGTCGGCAAACGCGAGAATCCTGCGGCGGGTCGTGTCCCGGCCGAGGGCCTCGATCATCTCGAAGAGCGGGGGCGACGCGAGCGATCCGGTGATCGCGAGTCGTACGGGCTGGGCGATCTGCCCGAGCCCGACTCCCGTCTCGGCCGCGAGGGCGCGGGCGACTTCCTCGAGCGCTGCGTGGGCGAAGGGTTCGACCGCGTCGAAGCGCGCGGCGAGCGTCCGGAGGACGGGGACGAGCTCGGATCGGCCGAACTTCTTCAGACCGGCGGCGTCGAACACCGCCGGATCGTCGCCGTAGACGGCGAGGCCGTGAGCGAGCTCGACGAGCGTCCGGGCGCGCGGCCGGAGAAGCTCGATGCCCTTCGCGAGCGTCGCCTCGTCGCGCGCCGGCAGGCCGAACGGAGCGAGGAGCTCGAGGAGGCGCGCGCCGGACGCCGCCTGGATGACCTGGCCGTTCAGCCAGAGGAGCTTCTCGTGGTCGAAGCGCGAGGGCGACGGGCCGATGCGCTCGAGCGCGAACAGAGCCGTCATGTCGTCGAGCGTCATCCGCTCGCGGTCCTCGCCCGGCGACCAGCCGAGGAGCGCGAGGAAGTTCACGAGTGCCTCCGGGAGGACCCCCTGGCTCCGGAACTCCTCGACGCCCGCGGCGCCGTGGCGCTTGCTGAGCTTCTTGCCGTCCGTTCCGAGGATCATCCCGAGGTGCGCGAAGACGGGACACGGCGCGCCGAGCGCCCGGAAGAGCGCGACGTGCTTCGGGGCGTTCGGGAGGTGGTCGACGCCGCGGATTACGTGCGTGATCCCCATCGCGACGTCGTCGACGCAGACGGTAAAGTGATAGAGCGGGTGGCCGTCCGAGCGCACGAGGACGAAGTCGTCGAGCGCGCCTGCGGGGAACTCCGTCCGGCCCTGGACGACGTCGTCGATGACGAGCGGCTCGTCCGGAACGCGCAGGCGGAGGACGAACTTCTCCCCCGCGGCCGCCCGCCGGTCGGACTCTTCTTTCGGGATCGACCGCGCGCGGCCGTCGTACTTGAACGACCCGCCCGCGGCCTCGGCCGCCTTCTTCTGCGCCTCGAGCTCCTCGGCCGACTCGAACGCGCGATAGGCCCTGCCCTCGGCGAGGAGGCGCGCGGCGGCTTCCCGGTAGAGGGCCTGACGCTCGCTCTGGAAGAAGGGGCCCTCGTCCCACGAAAGGCCCAGCCACGTCATCGCGTCGAGGATCTGCTGCGTGAGCTCCTTCTTCGAGCGCTCGACGTCCGTGTCCTCGATCCGGAGGATGAACGTCCCGCCGTTCCGGCGGGCGAAAAGCCAGTTGTAGAGAGCGGTGCGCGCGCCGCCCACGTGGAGAGACCCCGTGGGCGAAGGGGCGAACCGCACGCGCGGCGCGGCCATGGGTCGGCGAGGATAGCAGCCCGCACTCGGGCATGATCCGGGGCGGTGTCCGGACCCGTCGCCGTCCCGCGCCGCGAAGCCCTCGCGGCGGACCTCGTCCTCGTCGTCGTGACGGCGATCTGGGGGTCCACGTTCATCGTGAACCGCATCGTGATCGCGACGGCCCCGCCGCTCCTGTTCGTCCTCGCCCGCTTTGCCCTTGCAGCGGCCATCCTCTGGCTGATCGCGCGGGGCCGCCCGCGGACGCCGCACCTGACGCGCGACAGCGCGGCGGTCGGCGTGCTCCTCGCGGCGGGGATCGGGTTCCAGGTCGTCGGCCAGCTCTTCACGACGGCCTCCAAGGCCGCCTTCGTGACGGGCCTCTCCGTGCCGCTGACGCCCGTCGCGGGCTACCTCATGACGCGGAAAAGGCCGTCGCGGGAAAACCTCGCCGGGCTCGTGATCGCCGCGCTCGGCTTCGCGGTCCTGACGTGGCCGAGGGACGCGGCGGCGGGTTTCAACACCGGCGACCTTCTCATCCTCGTGACGGCCGTCTCGTACGCCGTCCTCATCGTGATCGTCAGCGAGACGGCCGGGGCGCACGACGTGCGCTGGTACTCGTTCGGCCAGATCGTCTTCGCGGCGATCGGCGTCGGGGCCGTGCGCCTCGCGCTGACGCCGTTCCTCCGCGGGGGGGGCGCGTTTCTCGCGGCCGAGGCGCGGCCACTCGTCTTCGGCCGGACGGTCGTCCTCGCGATCCTCTGGATGGCGCTCGTCGCGACGGTCGTGACGTTCCTCGCGCAGACGTGGGCGCAGGCGCGCATGCCCGCGACGCACGCGGCGATCATGTTCGCGCTCGAGCCCGTCTTCACGGCGCTCTTCGCGGCGCTCTTCCTCGGGGAGCGCATGTCGCGGCGCGACTGGGCCGGCGCGGGCCTCGTCCTGGCGGGAATCGTGGTTTCGGAGATGCGCGGGCGGGACTAGCCGAGGCTCCCGGCGCTTGACAAGCCCGATTGGATGACATATATCATCCAACCGATGAGGTACCCCGCAGGCCACAAGGAGGAGACTCGAGAGCGCATCGTCCATGCAGCGTCGCGCCGTTTCCGAAAGGGAGGCGCCGGCGTCGGCATTCAGGCTCTCATGACCTCCCTGAAGCTCACGCATGGCGGTTTTTATCGGCACTTCCGGAGCAAGGACGAGCTCTTCGCCGAAGCGCTCGAGAAGTCCATGGAGGAAACGGCCGTTCGGATCGCTCGAGCCGCGGAATCGGCACCCGGACACGAGCTCGAGGCCGTCATTCGTACGTACCTGAGCGAGCAGCACTGCTCCGATCACACGGGGGGCTGCGCCCTGCCCGCCCTGACCGCCGACGTGGCGCGGCAGACGCCTCGGGTACGAGCGACTTTCGACCGGGCTCTCCGCCGCCACGCCGGCTCGCTGGGGCGGTTCGTGCCGGGAGCGACGAAAGCGGAGAGGGAGCGTAAAGCCATGGCGCTCCTGTCCGGAATGGCCGGCGCGCTCAGCACGGCGCGCGCCGTGTCGGACGATCGGATGCGCCGCGCGCTTCTCCTGGACGCCCAGGCGATGTTCCTCCGGGCCGCGGCCGGGTAGTTTTTTTCACGAGTGAGATGTCAGTTGTAATCTCAAAGGAGTCGCCATGAAGGTTGCGCTCGTCACGGGAATCTCCTCCGGCATCGGTAAGGCCACGGCATCCCACTTCTCCAGGGCCGGGTACCGGACGTTCGGGACCGTGCGTACGGACGGCGTGGAGGTCGCACCCGGCGTCGAGGTCGTGCGCCTCGACGTGAGAGACCCCGGCGCCGTGAGGGCGGGGATCGACTCCGTTCTCACGCGTGCGGGACGGATCGACGTCCTCGTGAACAACGCGGGAGGGGGGCTCCTCGGAGCCTTCGAGGAGACGAGCCTCGACGAGGCGCACGACCTCTTCGAGACGAACTTCTTCGGAGCCCTTCGACTGACGCGGGAGGTCCTTCCTGCGATGCGGACGCAGAGGTCCGGGCGGATCCTCAACGTCGGCTCGGTCCTCGGCTTCCTTCCCGCCCCCTTCATGAGCCTCTACGCCGCCAGCAAACACGCCATCGCGGGATGGTCGGAGTCCCTGGACCACGAGGTCCGCCGGTTCGGCATCCGCGTGGTCGCGATCGAGCCCGCGTTCACCCGCACCAACCTCGGCCGCCACACCGCCGTGGCGGCGCTCACGCTCCCCGATTATCACGAGGACCGCCGGCGCGTCTTCAACTCCGTCGAGAGGAGCGTCCAGCAGGGGATGGCTCCGGATGAGGTTGCCTCGCTCGTCGTCCGGATCGCGGGCCGGCGCTCCCCGCGTCTCCGATATCAGGCGGGACGAAGTGCGTGGACGTTGCGCGTCCTGCGATCGGCCGCTCCCGCCGCACTTCTCGATATCGGGATTCGCAGGAGTTTCGGCCTCACCGCCTGAGAGTGAGGGCAGCATGAAAGCACTGGCCATTCGACGCTACAAGGCACCAATGGAGATGATGGAGCGGCCGCGCCCCGAGCCGGGGCCGGGCGATCTGCTCGTGCGCGTCCGCGCCGCCAGCGTGAACCCCGTCGACCACAAGATCCGCGACGGCGGTGTGAAGGTGCTGGTCTCCTACGCGTTTCCCCTGATCCTCGGCAACGATCTGGCGGGCGACGTGGAAGAGGTCGGCTCCGGCGTCACCAGATTCAAGGTCGGCGACGCGATCTATTCGCGCCTCGACAAGGATCGCATCGGCGCCTTTGCCGAGTATGCCCTGGTGCGCGAGAGTGCCGCCGCGAAGAAACCCGCGACCCTCGACTACGTGCAGGCTGCGTCGCTGCCGCTGGTCGGGCTCACCGCCTGGCAGGCGCTGGTTGACATCGCCCGGGTGCAAGCGGGACAGAAGGTGCTCGTCCAGGCCGGCGCAGGCGGCGTCGGCACGTTCGCCATCCAGCTCGCCAGGCACATCGGCGCACAGGTCTCGACCACCGCCAGTGCCAGGAACCACGCGCTGGTGACGTCGCTCGGCGCGGATGTGGTCATCGACTACAGGACCACCCGCTTCGAAGACGTGGCGAGGGATCAGGACGTCGTATTCGACACGCAAGGGGGCGACACGCTGCTCCGTTCGATCGAGGCGGCAAGGCCGGGAGGCGTGGTCGTGACGGTCGGCGGCCGGCCCGACGCGAAGTTTGCACGCGCCTGGGGCCTCAGTTTGCCGCTCGTGTGGCTTCTCGGGTTCCTCAACCAAAGGGTCGATCGTCTGGCCCGAACAAAGGGGGTGCGCTTCGAGTATCTCTTCATGCACGCGAGCGGGGAGCAACTCGAGAGGATCGGCGCGCTGGTGGATCAGGGGGTCATCCGACCGGTTGTGGACAAGACGTTTCCGTTGGAAGCCGCGGCCGAGGCAGTCTCCTACGTGAAATCGGGACGAGCGGTCGGAAAGGTCGTCATTCGCGTCGCGGAGTAGCTGCAGAGGCTCGAAAGCGCGCCCTATTCCAGCCCGAACGTGAGGTTGTAGACGTACGGCTCGCGCAGGACGGACAGGACGAGGCTCGAGCGCGAGTAGCCGTTTTCGACGGCCTTCGAGATGTCGTCGAGCGTGCGCACGTTCACGTTGTTGACCGCGAGGACGACGTCGCCGCGTTCGAGGCCCTTGGCGGCGGCGGGGGAGCGCCCGAGGACGGACGCGACCATGAGGCCTCCGCGCGTCTCCCGGAATGCGAGGCCGATCTCCCGCCTCAGGACGTCGAGGCCGAGGTCCTCAGGCGTCCTCTCCGCCGTGACGCGCGCGGTTCTCTCCGCGCCCTCGCGCCGATAGACCACGGGAAGCACCTTGCCCGGCCCGACCGAAGCGAGCGCCGTGTCGAAGTCCTCGCGGCTCTCGACCGGACGCCCGTCCAGGGAGACGACGACGTCGCCCGGGGCGAGGCCCGCCTTCGCGGCGGGAGAGCCCGGCCAGACTGAGCGCACGCGCAAACCCTGGCCACGCGCCGACGGGCGGGCGTTCGCCTGGGTGGCCGTCGTCCCGCGCACGCCGATCCAGACCGACTTGACCTCCCTGTAGTTCAGGAGGTCGTCCACCACGCGCCGGGCCCGGTCGATCGGAATCGCGAACCCGATCGTGTTCGCGCCGCCCACGATCGCCGTGTTGATCCCGATGAGCTCGCCGAGGACGTTCACGAGCGCGCCGCCCGAGTTGCCGGGGTTGATCGCGGCGTCGGTCTGGAGGAAGTCGGAGTAGTTGCGGCCGGACTCGCCCTGCACCGTGCGGTGGACGGCCGAGACGATCCCCGTCGTGACCGTGTTCGACAGGCCGAACGGGTTGCCGATCGCCACCACCGTCTCGCCGATCATGAGGTCGGCGCTCGTTCCCAGCGCGGCGGGCTTCAGGCCCTTCGGGTCGACGCTCAGGACCGCGAGATCGTTGTCCGCGTCGGCGCCCTCGAGCTTCGCCTCGAGCTCGCGGCCGTCCGACGTCGTGACCCAGATCCGGGATGCGCCCGAGATCACGTGGTCGTTCGTGACGACGACGCCCGGCGCGATCACGACACCCGATCCGAGCGACTCGCTGCGAGCCGTGCGCCGCTCGCTCCCGAAGAAGGGGTCGAAGACGCTCCGCCGCTGCTGGACGACGTGCTCGGCCGAGATGTTCACGACCGACGGACCAATCTTTTCGACGGCGGCGACGATCGGCGTGCGGCGCTCCTCGCGGCCGCCCGCTGCGGCGAGGGGCAGGCAGGCCGCGAGCGTCGCGAGGACAAGGACGAGGCGGGTTGACTTCATTCTTAGGCGTTCCATAATAATGTCGATATACCGGAAAAGGATTTTAAGTATTCTCAACACACGACAGAAGAAAGCGGTTCAGGCTCTCGTCGAGCTCGTTTATCGCGCCGGCCCGGACGTCCCGTCGGGCCAGCTCGCCGAGTGGCTCGTCCTGTCGCGCGACTCGGTGCACCAGTTGCTCCTCCCGCTCGTGAGGAACGGCTGGGTTGCGGCGGGCCGCGGGCGGAACGGAGGCTACCGGGCGACGCCCGTGGCCGCCGGCGTGACCGTGCTCGCCGTCGTGTCGCTCTTCTCGCGCGAGGGCCGCGACCCGGCGCCCGAGGACCCGTCCGCGCCGCGCTTCATCCGCAACCTCGACCAGCGGGCCTCCGAGCGTTACCGCCAATTCCTGTCCTCCGTGACGGTGGGAGACCTCGTCGCCGAGGTCCGGGCCGAGCGCGAGGAGCCCACCTACTCGATCTGACTCGCCCGACACGACTCTAGCAAGGCGCGCGCCCCGCCAATCCGGCGCGGCGCCAGAGGAAAGAACATGAAGATCGCATCCGACATCACGAAACTCGTCGGCGGCACGCCGCTGGTCCGGCTGAACCGCGTCACGGCAGGCATCGCGTCCGGCGCGACCGTCGCCGCGAAGCTCGAATTCTTCAACCCGGCGCACTCCGTGAAGGACCGCATCGGCGTCGCGATGATCGAAGCGCTCGAGAAGCAGGGCCGGATCGCGCCCGGCAAGTCCGTCCTCGTCGAGCCGACGTCCGGGAACACGGGGATCGGCCTCGCGTTCGTCGCGGCGGCGAAGGGCTACCGCCTCATCCTCACGATGCCCGAGACGATGTCGATCGAGCGGCGCAAGGTCCTGAAGCTCCTCGGGGCGGAGGTCGTCCTGACGCCGGGTCCGCTCGGGATGAAAGGCGCGATCGCCAAGGCGCAGGAACTCCTCGCCGAGTACGGCGCGAACGCCGTCCAGCCGCAGCAGTTCGAGAACCCGGTGAACCCGGCGATCCACGAGGCCACGACCGCCGTCGAACTCTGGAACGACACGGACGGGAAGATGGACGTTTTCGTCGCCGGCGTCGGAACGGGCGGCACGCTGACGGGCGTCGGCCGGTACTGGAAGCTGAAGAAGCCGTCCGTTCGGCTCGATCGCGGTCGAGCCCACGGCCTCTCCGGTCATCTCCGGCGGCGCTCCGGGCCCGCACAAGATCCAGGGGATCGGCGCGGGGTTCATCCCGAAGAACCTCGACACGACGCTCGTGGACGAGGCGTTTCAGGTCTCGAACGACCAGTCCTTCGCGATGGCGCGCCGCCTCGCGAAGGAGGAGGGCATCCTCGGCGGCATCTCGTCGGGCGCCGCGGCGCATGCGGCCGTCGAGATCGCCAAGCGCCCCGAGAGCGCGGGAAAGCTGATCGTCTGCATCATCCCCTCGACGTCGGAGCGCTACATCTCGACGGACCTCTTCAAGGACGAAGAGGTCCCGGCGGGGGCCGCCACGATCTGAGCGTACGCGACGGCTCAGAGCCGGTCGCCGAGCTCGGTGACGCGGTCCATCGGCGCGAGCGCCGCGACGTAGCGATCCGGCGCGTGCTCCCGAGCCGAGGAGGGACCGCGGGACCTGCCCCCCGCGAGGGCCAGAAGCGCGCGCGGCACGCTCTTGAGCTGCGCAACGGGAGCGGAAGGCTCCGTCCAGCCGCTGTCTCCGAAGCGCCATTCCCGGCCGAAGTGGGCGAGTCGGCACCACGACGCGGGCGGAAGCGTTGGCACCGGATCGCCCGGAAGGACGTGGCGGTGGAGGCGCCGGCCGAGCGCCTTCGCGGCGGCCGGAAGCGCCGCGCCCGTCGTCAGCGGCTGTCCGAACGTGTAGACGGCGCGGAGCCGCTCCGCGATCGCGCGGCACACGGGGGTTCCCACGATCGAGAGCGCGAAGAGGACCGCCATCGCCCCACCGAGACTGTGGCCGGTGACGTAGAGCGCCTCCATCGGATGGTCCACGCGCGCGCCGGGATCGAAGAGCGAGCGGCCCTCGAGCGCCGCGCCAAGCTCCTGGAGGACGGCCCAGCGCGTCGCGCGCACGTTGCGGTGGAACCCCGCCGGGACGCGAACCCGCTCGCCCCCGACCGCCATCGACGCGGCGCCGACGTCCGCGTCGGCGAGCCAGTTCCCGAGGTTCGACGGCTCCGTCCCGCGGTAGCAGAGGATCACGACACGCCCGCACCGGCTCTGGAGGAGATACGCGGTCGAGAAGACGAGCATCGCGTCGACGACCTGCGTCAGTCGCACCCCCGAGCACTCTTCGAGTCCCACGCGGCTCGCGATCGTCGCGACGGTGTCGAGGTCCGCGTACGCGTATCCCGCGCAACAGCCGAGGGCGTGGGCGAGGACTTCGTCGCGCGGCGCGTCCGGCGAGACGTGCGCGCCGAGGAGCCGCTCGACGAGGCCTTCGTGGACGGGGAACGGCGCCTGACGCGCCGGCCCGCGGGTTCTCTGGAGCTTCATGTGTCCCCTCCTCAGACCGACAGCACGCCCGGCCAGCGGACCATCCACGTCCGCCGGCGGGCCATCTCCCGCCACGCCGGATCATCGGGCTCGATCCGCCCGGAGCCCGCGGCGATCTCCTTGAGGCGCGCCTCGAGAGAACCCGCGATCGTCTCGTCCTCGACGACGAGCAGGAGCTCGTCCTCCCAGTAGGCGGCCGTGACGTCGAGGTTGGCGCTCCCGACGGAGCAGACGCGGCCGTCCACACTCAGGACCTTGGCGTGCACGTGCGGGTGCACGGTGCCGAGCCCCGCCTCCCAGCCCGGACGCTCGCGGACCGCGAGCCGGTACACCTCGGCTCCCGCGGCGACGAGGGCGTCGAGGCGCGAGTCGACGAGCTCTCTCGCCGCCTGCCGCGCCGTGCTCCAGGGCCCGTGGAACGGCGTCTCCCCGTGCGTCGGCGTCGTGTGGCCGACGATCGCGCGCACCGTGACGCCCCGCGCGATCGCGCGGAGGAGCGCCTGCTGGATCTCGAGGACGAGCGGGAAGCCGTTCACGACCCAGACGTGCTCGCGGGCGGCGTCGATGAGCGCACGGTAGGTTTCGAGCGTCGCCGCGTCGCGAAGGCCGTGGTGGACGACGACGCGCGCCGCCGTGCCGCCCGCCGGGTCCTGCGGCTTCACGTCGAACGGCGCGCCCCCGGCGGCCGTCCACGCGTCGAGGAACGAGCGCTCGAGCGCCTCGACGGCGGGTCCCTCGACGCGTGCCCCGGCGTCGAGCCACGGCACCTCGCGCCAGAGCGAGGCGGGTGAGAGCGCCACCTCGTCGAAGCCCGCGTAGTACTCGTGCGAGAGGTTCCGTCCGCCGACGAGCGCGAGGGCGCCGTCCACGACGACGACCTTCCGGTGGTCGCGCTGCTTCAAGTCCTCGATTGATGGCGCGCCGGCGACGGGGCGCGTCAGACGCAACTCCACGCCCGGCCGGGTGCCGAGGCGCTTCAGGAGAGGGTTCGTCAGGCCGAAGGAGCCGTGGAGGCCGTGCAGCGAGTCGACGACGACGCGCACCGTGACGCCCCGCGCCGCCGCCGCGGCGAGCGCGGACTCCACCCGGGCGCCGACGTCGTCGTCCAGCGCCATGTAGACCTGGAAGTGGATCCGCCGCTCGGCGCGCGCGAGGGCGTCGAGGAGCCAGCCCCGCGCCGTCGGGTTGTCGAGCTCGAACTCGACGCGGTTGCCCGACATCGTCGGGGCACCCGTCGCGGCCTCGAGCCGCGCCGCGAGCTCCTCCGTCCGGGCGGAAAGGTCGAAGGAGAGCGGCAACGCCACGGCCAACTCGTCCGGCCGGAGGGCGGCGAATCCGGCCGTGCAAGGCGTGTGAAGGCCCCCGTGGACCACGGTGGCGACCGGGAATCCCGCGCCGCGCATCCGGGCCGCGACGCGCGCCAGCCTTACCGGGTCCGCTTCCTCGGGCACGTCGAGCGCCGCGCCCTCGTCGAGCACGGCGCTCGCGTCGACGACGACCTCGGCCAGGCCGAACGACGCGAGCCTCATGCGGAGGAACGCGCAGCTCCGGACCGGGCGCAGGCGCACGGCGAGGAGATCGAGCCCGGCGGGGCCGCTGATCCGCGCGAGCCGCGCGAGATCGTCATCCGGCAGCTCCGCGTCGAAGAGTCCGAGCGGGCGGGTGCCCGGCCTGATGACCGCGATGCGCTGCTCGACGGCGGCGACGGGGTCGGCGCGCGCGGCCTCCGGAGTACGGGACAGGCCGAGCGACTCCGCGCCGCCGGCGGGGACTTCCGCGAATCCGTCCCGGCTGACGGCCCTCGCGACCGTCCGTCCGCGCGCCACGAACGCGATCTGCTGGTCCGGGATCGGATCGAGACGCCCCACGCCGGACGCGTTCGTGATCCGGACGCCGAGCGGCCCGCCGAGATCCACGGCGTCGGCGGCGTCGATCGTCCGAAGCGGCGCTCGCGGCGCGGCGACTGGGGGGAGGACGAGGACGGGCGCCCGCCGCGAGGAGACGGCGAGGAGCGCCGCCGGAAAGCGCGGCACCACGAGAAGGTCGGGCGCCGGGAGGCGGGCCGCGCCGGCCGACGCGAATTCGACGCGGGCCGCGATCCCGGCGACCGAGAGCGCCTCGGAGAGGCGTGCGTCTGGGATGCGCGGCCCGAGGATCGTGCATCGGACGCCGGCGCTCGCGTGATCGCGGAGGAATGCGGCGACCGCTGCCCGCGCCCGCGCGCCGAACGCGGCGCATGCCATCTCGCGCATCGGTCCCTCGGCTGCGGGCGCGTCGCCGATCCAGAGAAGGGGGAGTGTGAGGCGCCTGCGCAGCCCGGCGAGAAGCGGAATCGCGCCCGCGGGGAGCCCCGCGCCCGCGACGAGGTCGATCCCGGCGCCTTTCGCGAGCGCGGCGAGCGCGTCGGCGCCGAGCTCCTCGGCGAGCATCAGCTCCGCGCTGCGGGCCAGGCCCGCCGTGGCCGTGCGCAGCGTCTCGAGCGAGGCCGCCGCGTCCCGGTCTTCGGGCGCGCCGTGCGACAGCAACGCGATGTCGCGGCCGGGGGCGTGCGCCATCACGATCAGCATTTCGGCGTCGGGCGCGAGGCGGCGGATCGCCGCGGCGGTGGGTGCCGCGTCGCCCCCGAGCTCGACGATCAGGAGGACCCGCCGGTAGCTCACGACACGATCCTCGCAGGCATCGGCGCGCGCGAGAAGCCCGTCCCCGACTCGTTGAGGGCGTACGACTCGACGCGCGCCACCGCCCCGTTCCCCGCGATCTCGTAGAGGTTGAAGCCGGCCCGGATCCGCGGGTCGGGGTGGTCGAGTGCGGCACCGCTCGCGGAGACGACGTCGAGCGTCCCCGTCGAGGTCCTGAGCGCGACGCGCGACCTCGCATGGACGTGGCCGAAGAGAAGCAACCCGCGCGGGAGGCGAGCGACGGCGCGCCGGAGCCGATCCGCGTCGAGCAGGCCGTCGCGCAGACGGGCGAGGCGGCTCCGCGCGTCCACCGGGGGATGATGGATGAGGAGAACGGGGGTGCGTGACGCGAGCTCGGGGAGCGCGAGCAGCCTTTCGAGCGCGGCGATCTGCTCGTGGCCGAGGACGCCGCCCGAGACGAACGGGGGACGGGGGACGGCGCTCGAAAGGCCGATGATCGCCGCGGGCCCGCGCAGCTTCACGAGAGGGTAGTCACCGGCCGGCAGCGTGACCGCGAGAGAGGCACGCTCGCTCGTCACGAACGGGGCGAAGTGGTGCGGGAACCTGCGCTCGCGTCCGACCGCCGGCAGGTAGATGTCGTGGTTTCCCGGCACGACCGTCACCTCGACCCGGCGCGCGACCTCGTCGAGCAGGCGGCGCGCCTCGACGTACTCGCTCTCGTGCGCCATGTTCGTGATGTCGCCCGTCACGACGACGTGGTCGGAACGCGCGGCGGCCTCCTCGAGCACGGCCCTCAGGTACTCGCGCCGGTGGACGCGCCCGCGCCGGAGGACGACGTTCGCCCATCCCGTGATCCGCTTGTTGAAGAGCATGCGGCGCCACTCGGCGCCGAGACGGGAGAGAACGTGGACGTCGGAGACGTGGGCGATCCGAAACGCGCCGCTCGAGACGTCCATGGCCCTATTCCATCAGGTTCGGGCCGCGGCGCGCGGGACCGTCATGCTCCGAAGTGAAACCGGCTCGCCGCGATCCCGACGCAGACGAGCGCGAGCACGAGGGGCGGGAGGAGGCTCTCGTGAAGGCGCCGGTGCGTCTGGACGGCGCCGAGCATAAGCACGGCGAGGCACGCCGCCGCGATCGGCGTGAGCAGGGGCGCGATGTGCAGCGCCGCCGGGAGCACCAGCCCGATCGCGCCCGCCACCTCGGCGAGGCCGAGCAGCTTGATGCGGCCGGGCGGCCACGTCGCGGCCCAGTGCATCCTGCCGACGAGTTTCTCCCTCGGCGTCACGAGTTTGAGCGTGCCCGTGAGGAGGAAGACGAGCGCGGCGAATCCCTGGGCGAACCAGAGCACGGTGGTCATGACGAAATCTCCTTCTCTTCGAGGTGCGTAAGCTCGCGCTTCACGGTCGCGGCGAAGCGGCGAGCGTCCGCGAGAGCACGGCACTGGCTCTCGCGGACGCCCGGGCGGGGCGATCACGCGGCTGCGGAGGACCGCTGGAGGTCGCGCACCCCGCTGCGCACCCAGCCCGAGACCACGACGCGCGTGATCCCGCTCATGAGAACGGCCACGCCGACCATCGTCCCGATCGCCCAGATCGAGCTGACCGGCCACTGCGCGAGGATCAGGATCCCGAGGAGCAGGCTGAAGAGGCCGCTCAGGAAGAGCCAGCCCCGGCCGGCCCCCGAGGGAACCGAGAAGCCCATGGCCGTCTCGACGATGGCCTCGGCGATGAGCATCGCCCCGAGCACCGCGGTGAGGGTCACGACGCCCATGCCCGGCAACGCGATCAGGGACAACCCGGCGACGCCATAGAGGAGGCCGAGCAGGAGCTTGAGGAAGAACCGCCCGGCGGTGGGTGACGTGAACGCGAAGACGAGTTGCGCGACGGCGGCGACGACGAGCGCCGCCCCGATGAAGACGGTCGAAGCGGCGGCGGTCGCGAGCGGGTAGAGGATCATGGCGGCGCCGACAGCGGCCGTCAGGATGCCCATGAAGATGCTCCAGCCGGCATGCCTGGAGACTTCCTTGGAGAGCGTTTCCGTGGTCATGACGATTCTCCTTTTTGAAATTACCTGGATTCAGACGGGGGTGTGCGCCAGGTCCTTGAGGGCCCGGCCGGCGGCGGCGGCGTTTTTCTTGAGGAGGTCTCTCTTCGCGTTCTGGCGCGCTTCGAAGGCTTCGCGCCGCTCAATCGTCTTCTTCTGCTGCGCGTCGATCTTCGCCTCGAGCTCGCCGATCTTCGTTTGAAGCTTCGCCTTACGTTCGGCATGAGCCTCCGAGATCTCGCTCTTGAGCTGCTTGAGGTCCGCCTTCATCGCGGCGATCTCCTCGTCGCGCACGGTCTTTTGGACGTCCCAGAGAGCGCGGCGGAGTACGGTCCCGCCGAGCGCCTCCATCCGCGTGTCGACGGGCGTCGTCCACTCCTCCTCGACTTCCGCGACGACCGCGACCTTGTTCGGCGTCAAAAACCTCGAGGCGTCGTCGAGGAAGTCCCCGCCGACGCGGGCGTTTCCGAGGTCGTAGAGCGCGCCGAGCGTGAGACCCGACGCCGCCCCGACGGCCGCGCCCACCGGTCCCCCGAGGAGCCCGATCAGGCCCCCGACGGCCGTGCCGGCTAGCGGTCCGAGCGGTCCATCCGGCTCGACCTGCTTGAGGCTCACCGTGCCCTCCGCATGCTTCACGACCACTGCCTCCTGGTAGATCGTGAGGAGTCCTTCGCGCTCGAGCTGCTTGAGCGCCGACTCGCCCTCATACGCCTTCTTCTCGTTGTCGAACACCACCACCAGCATGCGTTCCATTTCCGTTTCTCCTTTTGGGTTCGTCGGTAAAGAGCGCGTCACTCGGAGACGCCGAGCTGCTCCCTCTCCAGGAGGACCCAAGCGCGGACGTACGGCGGAAGGTTGCGGAGCTCGAGGCCTCCCCGTTCGGCCGCCGCCAGGTAGCGGACCGCGTCGAGATCGACGAGTTCCACCTCCTTGAGGTCGAGGGCGACGGGGCTGGGCATCTCCGCGATCAGGGCCTTCAGCTCTTGGACGTCCGGCGAGGCGATCCTCCCGACGAGCTTGAGAAGCGTCGGCGAGTCGTTCGGGGCGGGCTCAATCCTCAGAACCATCGATTGCCCCTAAGGCAACCGGGGTGCCAATGCGAAGGCGTTGGCGTACAGCGACTTGGGCGGGAGCTACCGTGGCGACTCTCGGCAATTGGCGGGTTTCGACACCGCCATTCGCGCGAGCCGCCGACTTATCCGGTCCTGAATCGATGCTTGTCGATGCCGAGCGACCGGATCTTCGATTCGAGCGTGGACCGGGGGATGCCGAGCTCGGCCGCCGCGCCGTCCGGGCCGGAGACGCGGCCGCGGGACCGCGCGAGGGCGCTCTCGATCCACTCCTTCTCTTCGCGGCTGCTCAGCCGGCCGAGCCGGCGTGCGGCGCCCGCAGCCGTCGCCGGCCGGGCGAACCACGTCTCGTCGACGGCCAGCGTGCCCTCGCTCAGGATCACCGCACGCTGGATGACGTTCTGCAGCTCGCGGATGTTTCCTGGCCAGTCGTAGGACCGGAGCAGTTCCATGGTCCTCCGGCTCACCTCCGTGATTCTCTTCCCCTCCTTCGCGGCATACCGGTGCGCGAGGTACTCGACGAGCAGCGG
Organism: uncultured Acidobacteriota bacterium; assembly: GCA_963798215.1. Lineage (GTDB taxonomy): Bacteria > Acidobacteriota > Thermoanaerobaculia > UBA5066 > UBA5066 > Fen-183. Next base: position 3,387,281 of record CAWCSP010000004.1, on the reverse strand, counting down.
GATGTCCTCCGCGCGCTCCCTCAGCGGCGGCACGTGGATGGGAAAGACGCTGAGCCGGTAGTACAGATCGCTCCGGAACGCGCCGTCCGCGATGGCCTTGTCGAGGTCGCGATTCGTCGCCGCGATGACGCGGACGTCCACCGGGATGGACTGGCTGCCGCCGACGCGCTCGAAGGCGCGCTCCTGAAGGACGCGGAGGAGCGCGATCTGCGTCTCCTGAGGGAGCTCTCCCGCCTCGTCGAGGAAGATGGTTCCGCCGTCGGCCAGCTCGAAGCGGCCGAGGTGGCGCTGCGTCGCGCCGGTGAACGCCCCTTTCTCGTAACCGAACAGCTCCGAGGTGATCAGGGTCGGCGGAACCGCGCCGCAGTTGACGGACACGAACGGCCGTGAGGCCCGGGGCGACCGCCGGTGAATGGCGCGCGCGACCAGCTCTTTTCCGGTGCCGGTCTCGCCGGTGACGAGGACGGTCGAATCGGTGCTCGCCACCTTGCTCACGAGCACGAGCACCCGCCTGAGCGGCGCCGAAGAGCCGACGATTTCCTCGAACATCGAGGACTGACTGACTTCGTCCCGGAGGGCGATGTTCTCCTTCTGGAGCTGGTCCTTGAGCTTCTGCAGCTCCTGTTCGGCGCGTTTGCGGGCGTCGATGTCCGTGAACGTGCCGTACCACCGGAGAATCGCCCCCTTTTCGTCCCGAAGCGGAACAGCGCGGGTCAGGAACCATCGATAGGTCCCGTCCGCGCCGCGAACCCGCATTTCGTTATCGGGGGCACGCCCCGCGGCGATAGCGTCTCGCCAGTCCTGCACGATGCGCTCGCGGTCCTCCGGATGGATTACGTTCGCCCACTCCCAGATGAGGGTCTCGCCCTCGCGAAGGCCCGTCTGCGCGAACAAGCGGCCGGTGATGAAGTCGATGGCGCCATCGGGCCGGGCGGTCCAGACGAAGGCCGGGATCGTCTCGAGGATCGTCCGGAGCTCACGCTCCGTCTTCCGGGGGGGCTCTTGGTCCGGAGGCTTCATCTCCTCTGTGGAGGTCCTTGTTGGAGGGAGAGTCTACGTCCGGGCGACCTTCAGATGGGCACGGGGGGAGATTCCGCTCTCCCCCCGTGACCCCCTTTCCGTCAGCTCTTCTTGGCGTCGATCGCCGGCTTCGTGGCCTGGATCTTGATCGCCTTCGGCTTCGTCTCCTCGCGCTTCGGCAGCTCCACGGTGAGGACGCCGTTGTGGAAGGACGCGACGATCTTCTCGTTGTCGACGTTCGCCGGGATCGTGAAGGAGCGGACGAACTTTCCGTAGCTGCGCTCGACGCGGTGGTAGTTCTCGTCGTCGCTCGCCTTCTCGAACTTGCGCTCGCCCTCGAGCGAGAGAATTCCGTCCTCGAAGCGCAGCGCGATCTGGTTCTCGTCGAAGCCCGGCAGCTCGGCCTTGAGGACCGTCTTCTCCTTCGTCTCGAAAATGTCGACGGGCGGGGCCCACGTCCCGGTGAAGAGCTCCTCCTGCTCGCGCCCGCCGCGGGCGAGCGTCGAGTCGAAGGCGCGGTTGAGGCGGTCCTGCAGGGTCGCGAGGTCACGGAAGGGGTCGTTCCAATGGATGACGGGCATGGGGATCCTCCTTGATCAGCGGTGTTTCTTTGCCGGCGCCTCGGCCGGCTCGGTCCGGAACTCGAGCGCGGCGCCGCCCGGGGCGAGGGCGAGCGTGACCGCGGATCCGTCGCGCACCTCGCCCGCGAGGAGCTTCCACGCCAGCGGGTCCTGGACCAGTTTCTGGATGTTTCGCTTGAGAGGGCGCGCGCCGTAAACGGGGTCGTACGCTTCGCGCGCGAGCCACGTTGCGACGGGAGGCTCCCACGTGAGCTTGATCCCGCGCGGCGCGACGAGCTCGGCCACCTTGCGGAGCTGGATCTCGACGATCTTCTCGATGTCGGAGAGCTCGAGGCGGCGGAACGTGACGATGTCGTCGATGCGGTTCAGGAACTCGGGCCGGAAGTGGGCCCTCAACTCCGTCTCGATGCGCGCCTTGAGCTCCTTCTCGTCGACGCCCTGCAGCTCCTGGATGAGATGCGACCCGACGTTCGACGTCATGATGACGACGACGTTCTTGAAGTCCACGACGCGGCCCTTGCCGTCCGTCAGGCGCCCGTCGTCGAGAACCTGCAAGAGCGTCGACCACACGTCGGGGTGGGCCTTCTCGATCTCGTCGAACAGGACGACGCTATAGGGACGCCGACGTACCGCTTCCGTGAGCTGGCCGCCCTCGTCGTGCCCGATGTATCCGGGCGGGGCTCCGATCATGCGCGAGACGGTGTGCTTCTCCTGGTACTCGGACATGTCGAGCCGGACCATCGCGTTCTCGTCGTCGAAGAGGAACTCGGCGAGCGCGCGGGCGAGCTCGGTCTTGCCGACGCCCGTCGGCCCGAGGAAGAGGAACGACCCGATCGGCCGGCGCGGGTCCTTCATCCCGGCGCGGGCGCGCCGTACGGCGGCCGCAACGGCGTCCACGGCCTCGTCCTGCCCGATCACGCGCAGGCGCAGCCGGTCGCCCATCTTGAGGAGCTTCTGCGTTTCGCCTTCCACCATCCGCGAGACGGGAACGCCCGTCCACTTCGACACGATCGCGGCGACGTCGTCCTCGTCGACCTTCTCGCGCAGGACCGCGCCGCCTTTCTGCATCTCGTCGAGGCGCGCCTGGGCCGCGTCGAGGTCCTTCTGGACCTTCAGGAGCGTCCCGTAGCGGAGCTCGGCGGCCTTGCTCAGGTCGCCCTGCCGCTCGGCGGCCTCGGCCGCGACCTTCGTCTCGTCGAGCTTCTTCTTGAGGTCGCGGATGACGCCGATCGCGTCCTTCTCGGCGCGCCAGCGCGTCTTCATGACGTTGGAGCGCTCCTTGAGCTCGGCGAGCGTCTTCTCGAGGCCCTTGAGGCGGTCCTTCGCGGACTTCGCGTCGTCCTTCTGGAGAGCCTTGCGCTCGATCTCGATCTGGAGGATGCGCCGCTCGACCTCGTCGATCGCGGTCGGCATCGAGTCGATCTCCATCTTGAGCTTGCTGGCAGCCTCGTCGATGAGGTCGATCGCCTTGTCGGGCAGGAAGCGATCCGCGATGTAACGGTCCGAGAGTGTCGCGGCCGCGACGAGCGCCGCGTCCGTGATCTTCACGCCGTGGTGGAGCTCATACCGTTCTTGCAAGCCCCTGAGTATTGCCACGGTGTCCTCCACGGACGGCTCGCCGACGAGGACGGGCTGGAACCGGCGCTCGAGCGCCGGGTCCTTCTCGATGTGCTTGCGATACTCGCCGACGGTCGTCGCGCCGATCGCGCGCAACTCGCCGCGGGCAAGGGCGGGCTTGAGCATGTTGCCCGCGTCCATGGCGCCCTCGGCCGCGCCCGCGCCGACGAGCGTGTGGAGCTCGTCGATGAAGAGGATGACCTTGCCGTCCGACTCCTCGACTTCCTTGAGGACGGCCTTGAGGCGCTCCTCGAACTCGCCGCGGTACTTCGCTCCCGCGAGCATCGCGCCGAGGTCGAGGGAGACGACGCGCTTGTCCTTCAGCGTCTCCGGGACGTCGCCCGAGACGATGCGGCGGGCGAGGCCTTCGACGATCGCGGTCTTGCCGACGCCGGGGTCTCCGATGAGAACGGGGTTGTTCTTCGTCCGGCGGGTGAGAACCTGCATGACCCGGCGGATCTCCTCGTCCCGCCCGATGACGGGGTCGAGCTTGCCCTTGCGGGCGAGATCCGTGAGGTCCTTCGCATACTTCTTGAGCGCCTGGTACTTGTCCTCGGCGCCCTGGTCGGCAACGCGGCTGCCACCGCGCACGTCTTTGAGAGCGGCGAGGATGGACGCCTCGGACAGGCCGAGGGCGAGGAACGCCTTCGCGGCCGCGGACTTCCCGTCCTTGAGGAGCGCGAGGAAGAGGTGCTCGGACGCGACGTAGTCGTCCTTGAACGCGGCCGCGGTCTTCTCGGCGAGGTCGAGCAGCTTGACGAGGGCGGGAGAGAAGCGCGGCTCTGCGTTCTCGCCCGCGACGTGCGGGAGCTTCGCGAGGAGCTTCGCGATCTCCTGCGCCGCCTGCCCGGGCGCCACGCCCACGCGCTCGAGGAGCGCGGGCACGACGCCGCCCTCCTGGAGGAGCAGCGCCTCGGCGAGGTGCTCGGGCGTGGCCTCCGGGTGCCCTTCCGTGCGAGCGGCCTGGGCCGTCTTCTGGATGACCTCCTGAGCCTTGTGGGTGAAGCGGTCGAGGTTCATGACCCTTGCAATCTAGAACCTTAGCGCGCTTATGTCAAGTATAAATCTACAGTAAGTACGAAGATTTATATAAGTCGTTTTCTATGAAGGGTTAATGGCGCCGAAGCACGTGCTAGGATTTCGCGGCGATGAGGCGCCGGGGCGCTGCGGAAGAAGAACAAGCCCGCCGTTCACTACCTTTCATAGGAATCTTCCTCTTCGCTCTGGGTCTTCGTCTCGCGGTCTCCTCGTCGCTTGCGCATCTCGGCCTCTGGCAGAACCCGCAGTTCGACGCGCACGAGAATCTCGCCTGGGCGCGCGCGCTCGCCTCCGGCGACTTCGCGTGGCCCTCGCCGCCGACGCACGGCCCGGCGTATCCGTTCTTCCTGGCGGCGCTGCTGAAGCTCACGGGCGGGTCGCTCGGCGCGGTGCGCACGGCTCAGGCCGTGCTCGCGAGCCTGACATGCGTCCTGATCGCGCGCGCGGGAGAGATTCTCTTCGAAAGGAACGCGGGAATCGCCGCGGGTCTCCTCCTCGCGATCTCGGGGCCGGTCGCGCTCGTCGACGTCAGCTTCTGGGAGGAGAGCTTCGTGGGCCTCGTTCTCTCCGGGGCCCTCCTGCTGCTGTTGTCGCGGAGGACTCCAGCCGGAGCCGGCGCCTCCGGCCTTCTCCTCGGCATTGCCTGCGCGGCGCGGCCGACATCGCTCGTCTTCGTCCTCGCGGCCCTCGCGGCGGTCTTCTTCCTCGAAGGCTGGACCCGACGCGTTCCGGCGGCGTTCGCCCTCGCCGCGGGCGTCGCGGTCCTCCTCGTCCCCGCGGTCGCGGCCTCCTCGAAGGCGTCGGGGCACTTCGTCTTCGTCCGCGCCTACGGCGCCGTCAACCTCTGGCTCGGCAACGATCCGGCGTCCGGCGGCGTGCAGAACGCGCGGCCGAACGGACCGTGGGACCTCGTCGTCGCGGCGCCGGCGCGCGCGGGCGTCGCCCCGAAAGACGAAGAGGCCTGGTTCACGCGCCGGACCCTGGAACGCGCAAAGGGGGACCCCGCAGGTCTCGTGCGCGCCGTGCTCTCGAAGGCCGTCTGGCTCACGCAGGCCGAAGAGCCGCGCGACAACCACGCGTACGCGTTCTTCGCCGGGGAATCGGGGATTCTGAGAATGCTCCCTGGCTTCGGCGTCCTATTCGCCCTTGCGGTCGCGTCCGTCTTCGTGCGACCTCCGCCGCGCGGCGTGGCACTCCCGCTCCTCTGGATCGCGGCAGGCGCCCTCCCGGTTCTCGCGGCGCTTGCGGGCCTGCGGTACCGGATGCCGGTCGTCCCGCCGCTCGCTCTCTTCTCGGGCGCCGGGGCGGCGCTTCTCGCCGAGAGGCTCCGCTCACGCGAGTGGCGACGCCTCGCGCCGCCGCTCGCCGTCGCGCTCCTCGCGCTCGTCGCGACTCACCTTCGAAGGCACTCTCCCTCGCACGTCTTCGCGGAGGAGTGGACGCTGGAAGGCAACGCATGGAGGGAGCTCGGGAGACCCGCGGAGGCGGAGCGGGCGCTGCACCGCGCGGTCGAGGCGGACCCGAAGGCGGCGCTCCCGATCGAGTTCCTCGGGCGCCTGCGTCTCGACGGAGGGGACGCCGTCGCCGCGTCGCGCCTCTTCGAGGAATCTCTTCGACTGGACCCCGATTCGCGGTCGGCTCACTTTTTCCTGGGGCAGGCCCGCGAGGCGCTGGGCCGGCCAGCGGAGGCGGTATCCGCCTATCGGGCCGCGCTCGCGATTTCGCCCGCATTCTTTCCGGCGCAGTTCCACCTCGGGCGCGCGCTGCTCCTCTCCGGCGACCCGGCCGGGGCTGCGGTCGAGCTGGAGAAGGCGGTCGCCCTTCGCCCGCTCGAAGAACCTCCGCGAGAGCTCCTCGCGCGCGCCCGCGCAGCTGGCGACGGCGACCCCCGCGCGGTGATCAGCGCGCGCGCGGATCGCGCGCGCCGGCCTCGGCGAAGCCCTTCGCGCGGAGGAGGCACGAGTCGCACGCGCCGCAGGGCCGGCCCGAAGGCGACGGGTCGTAGCAGGACGTCGTGAGACCCGGGTCGAGGCCGAGGACGAGCGCGAGGCGGACGATGTCCGCCTTCGTCATCCGGAGAAGCGGCGCGCGGATCGAGAAGCGCCGGCCCTCCTCGCCCGCCTTCGTGCCGAGATTCGCGACGCGCTCGAACGCCGAGAGGAACGCGGGCCGGCAGTCGGGGTATCCCGAGTAGTCGAGCACGTTCGCGCCGATCACGATCTCCGTGGCGCCCGCCGCCTCCGCCGCGCCGAGCGCGAACGCGAGAAAGAGCGTGTTGCGCGCGGGCACGTACGTCGGCGGGATACCCGCCTTCCCGAGAGCCCTCTTCGGGACGCGGATCGAATGGTCCGTCAGGGCCGAGCCGCCGAGCGCGCCGAAGGACGGGATTTCGATCACGCGGTGCGACGCGACGCCGTAGCGGCGAGCGAGCGCGCGCGCCGCGGAGATCTCGACGCGGTGGCGCTGGCCGTAGTCGAACGACAGCGCGTGGACGGTCCACCCCCAGCGCGAAACGAGGGCGAGACACGTCGCGGAGTCGAGGCCGCCGGACAGCAATAAGACGGCCGTCCGCGCGCCACGCACAGGGGCTTCGGGAATCGAAGACGAAGGAGAAGATTTTCTTAGAAGGGTAAGAGGGGAACGCCGCGCGCCGGGACGCGGCTCGCCTCGCCGGGCGGCCGCCCCGCGCTCCGGTCTCTTAACCATTCGAAGAAATCTCCCGGTTCTCTTCGGACATCTTCATCTGCCAGGAACGTCTCCCCAGAGGGTCTTGTGGATCTGCAGGTTCAGCCGCAGCTTCCTCTTCGAGTCCCGCACCCATTCGGCAACCTCGGGAGCGATCCTCGATTCCCTCCCGTCGAAGACGGGCGAGATCAGGATCGTGTGCTTCTCGTCGAGGCCTCGCTCGGCGACCATTCTCTCGGCCCATTCGAAGTCTCCCCGGTCGGCGACGACGAACTTCACCTCGTCCCTCGGGCCGAGGAGCTTCAGGTTGTCGAGGTCGTTGCGGCTCTCCATGCCCGAGCCCGGGCACTTCACGTCGACGATCTTGACCACGCGCGCGTCCACGCGGCCCACGGGGACGTGCCCGCCGGTTTCCACCAGCACGGTGTAGCCGCGGTCGCAGAGCGCGGACGCGAGCGCGAAGAACCCTTCCTGCTCGAGCGGCTCGCCGCCCGTGATCTCGACGAGCGGCGCCCCGAGGCGCGCGACCTCGGCGACGACCTCGTCGACGCTCCTCTCCGTGCCGCCCGAGAACGCGTACGCGCTGTCGCACCAGACGCACCGCAGCGCGCAGCCCGTCAGCCGCACGAACGTGCACGGGAGGCCGGCGAACGAGGACTCACCCTGCAGGCTCCGGAAGATCTCCGTGACGACGAGCGTCGCGGCGGGGGAGACGGCGGCCATGTCGAGACGATAGCGCGGGGGCCGCGCGAGGCGCGGCCATAATCAGGCGCGTGAGGATCCGGCTCGAGCTGGCGTACCTGGGGACGTTCTTCGAGGGGTGGCAGGTGCAGGCGCCCCGCGAAGGCGGCGAGCGGCCGCGCACGGTCCAGGGCGCTCTGGAGATTTCTTTGAATGAGATATTTCGGAGGGAGATCAGGGTCCATGGCTCGGGGCGGACCGATTCCGGCGTGCACGCAGACGCGCAGGTCGCCCACTTCGATGTACCCGAGGGCGCGCCCCTCTTACCTTCTAAGAAAATCCCCGGTGCTCTCAATTCGAAGCTCCCATGGGACGCTCGGGTCCTCTCCGCTTCGGAGGCCGCGGACGACTTCCACGCCCGGCACTCGGCCACCGGCAAGATCTACGTCTACCGCCTCCGGCGAGGCGAGTTCGCTTCTCCCGCACCGCGGTCTCGTCGAGGCGCTCGCGGGCGAGCCGCTCGACGTCGCTGCGATGCGCGCGGCCGCGGCCCGCCTCGTCGGGACGCGGGACTTCGCGCCGTTCTCGATCACGGGCTCCGATCCCGGGACGACCGTCCGCACGCTCGCCCGGCTCGACGTCGAGGAGGACGGCTCGCTCCTCGTGATCACGGCCGAGGGCGACGGCTTCCTCCGAGGCATGGTCCGGCGGCTCGTCGGCACGCTCCGCGACGCGGGCCGGGGCCGCATCCGGCCCGAGGAGGCGGTCGAACGGCCGGGGCCCACGGCCGAAGCCCGAGGCCTGACGCTCGCGCGCGTGCTGTACGCGCCGGACGAACCCGGGCCGCCGCCGCGGCCCGCGCGATAGAATTCGACGTTCGGGCGCACCGCGCCCGGCTCGATGATCGACAAGGACTCCATCGCCGCTGCCGGGACCCCCGACCGGGCCCTTCTCGACACGCTCGACCTCGAGCGCCTGCCGCGGCACGTCGCCGTGATCATGGACGGCAACGGCCGCTGGGCGCGCCAGCGCCGGCTGCCGCGCGTGGAGGGGCACCGCGCCGGGATCGCCTCCGTGCGGGCCACGGTCGAGACCGCGGCGCGCCTGGAGCTGACCGCGCTGACGCTCTACGCGTTCTCGACCGAGAACTGGAAGCGGCCGCACCTCGAGGTCGCGACGCTCATGGCCCTCCTCAAGGAGTACCTGCGCCGCGAGCTCAAGACGCTCCTCGACAACGACATCACGTTCCGCGTCGTGGGCCGCATGGACGGCCTCGACTCGTCCGTCCAGCGGGAGCTGCAGTGCGCGCTCGACGCGACCGCGCACTGCAAGGGGATGGTCTTCAACATCGCCCTCAACTACTCGGGCCGCACGGAGCTCGCGGACGCGATGCGCTCGCTCGCGGCCGAGGTGAAGGCCGGCCGCCTCCAGCCCGAGGAGATCGGCGAGGCCGCGATCGAGTCGCGCCTGTACACGGCGGGCCTTCCCGACCCGGACCTCCTGATCCGGACGAGCGGGGAGATGCGGATCTCGAACTACCTCCTCTGGCAGATCGCGTACGCGGAGATCTACGTGACGCCCGTCCTGTGGCCCGACTTCCGCTCCCGGCACTTTCTGGAGGCTCTCGCGGAGTTCCAGAAGCGCGAGCGGCGCTACGGCGGCGTCCTGGACGATGAGCAGCCCCTGCGCGAGGACGGCCCGCGCCCGGCGGCGGCCACCCGGTGAGGTTCCAGCGGGAGGTCACGGCCGCCGTCCTCATCCCGGCGGTCCTCGCGGTGCTCGTTTTCGCGCCGACGTGGGCGTTCTCGCTCCTCGTCGGGGTGGCGGCGTGCGTCGCGCTCCTCGAGTTCTACGCGCTCCTCCGGGCCGGCGGCTGGATCGTGCCGCGCGCCGCGGGAGTCGCGCTCTTCGTTGCGCTCCTCGCGGCCGCCCATCTCGGCCAGATGCACGCCATCGTCGCCTTCGCGGGCGCCACCGTCGTTGTCCTCCCCACGCTCGTGATGTTCGCGAAACCCCCCGTCGCGGCGCTCCTGCCGTCCTCGGCGGGCGCGGTCTTCGCGACGCTTTACGTCGCCCTCGGCGGTGGCGCGATCATCGGTCTGCGCGCGACGGGCTGGGAGAACGTGATCTTCCTGCTCGCGGTCGTCTGGGCGGGGGATTCGGCCGCTTACTACGCGGGACGCCGCTGGGGGAGGCGGAAGCTCGCGCCGACCGTCAGCCCGAAGAAGACCTGGGAAGGGTTCTATGGTCAGCTCGCAGGGGGCGCCGCGATCGGCGCTCTCGGCGGGTTCTTCCTCGCGCCCGTCCTGCGGTCGGCCCCGGGCGTCCCGGGTTCCGGGCCGCCGCTCGCGCTCGCGGTCATGCTCGGCGCCCTTCTCGGAATCCTGATTTCCGTCACGGCCGTCGTCGGCGACCTCGTCGAGTCCACGTTCAAGAGGAGCGTCGCCGTCAAGGATTCCGGCGGCCTTCTCCCGGGGCACGGCGGCCTTCTCGACCGGCTGGATTCGTTGCTTTACGCTTCGCCCGTGCTGCTCCTCGCCCTCGACGCCCTGCCTTTTCTTCCACGGGGCCCGCGATGAACGTGAAGAAGCGCATCGCGCTCCTCGGGGCGACGGGATCGATCGGCGACTCGGCGCTCTCGGTCGTCACCCACTTCCCCGAGCGGTTCGAGATCGTCACGATGTCTGCCGGCTCGAACCTCGAGAAGCTCCTCCCGGCCGTCGCGGCCCACCGGCCGAAGGTCGTCTCCGTCCGGACGCGGGAGGACGCGGCCCGCGTCCGCAGGGAGTTCCCGGGCGTCTCCGTGGGCTTCGGCGAGCAGGGGCTCGTGGACGTCGCGACCTACCCCGACGTGGACGTCGTCCTCGGCGGGATCGTGGGCTCGGCGGGGCTCGTGCCCGCGTACGAGGCCGTCAAGCTCGGCAAGACGCTGGCTCTCGCGAACAAGGAGACGCTCGTCGTCGCCGGCGAGCCGCTCATGCGCGCGGCACGCACGGCGGGAGCGGCCGTCCTCCCCGTGGACTCCGAGCACTGCGCGCTCCACCAGGCCCTCCGCGCCGGCGTTCCGTCCGAAGTGCGGCGCCTCGTCCTGACGGCCTCCGGCGGCCCGTTCCGGACTCGGCCCTTCGAGACGTTCTCAGCGATCACGGTCGACGACGCGCTGCGCCACCCGACGTGGAAGATGGGCCCGAAGATCACGATCGACTCGGCGACGATGATGAACAAGGGCCTCGAGGTCATCGAGGCGCGGTGGCTCTTCGACGTCGAGGTCGAGCGCATCGGCGTCGTCGTCCATCCACAGTCGATCGTCCACTCGATGGTCGAGTACGTCGACGGATCGGTCCTCGCACAGATGTCGCCGAACGACATGCGCTTCCCGATCCTCTACACGCTCTGCTACCCCGAGAGAATCGACGTGTACGCCGCTCGCGCGGATCGCGCGCTCGACACGCCCCTTCCGCGCCTCGACCTCGCGGGCCTCGGGACCCTCACGTTCGAACCGCTCGACGAGGCGCGCTACCCGGCGGTTCCGCTCGCGTGCGCCGCGCTCCGGACGGGCGGCTCCGCTCCCGCGGTGCTCAACGCCGCGAACGAGGTGGCCGTCGGGGCCTTCCTCCAGGGCCGCATCCCGTATCTCGGGATCGTCGAGACCGTCGCGCGGGTGCTCGCGCGGCACAAGGTCGTTCCCATCTCCTCCGTGGCGGAGGCCCTCGAGGCCGACGCCTGGGCACGGCGCGAAGCCGAGACCCTCCTCCCCGCCCTCCAGAAGCCGACGGCCGGAACCGCGCGCGCGGTGCCGGCGTAACTCCCCCGAGGACCCATGACCATCCCGACCAACATCCTCGCCCTCGTTTTCGTCCTGTCGTTCCTGATCGTCTTCCACGAGGGCGGCCATTTCGCCGTCGCGAAGCTCTTCAAGTTCCCGGTCGAGGTCTTCTCGCTCGGCTTCGGCAAGAGGCTCTTCGGGTGGAAGCGGAAGGAGACGGACTACCGGGTCTCCCTCGTCCCGCTCGGCGGGTACGTGAAGGTCGTGGGCCTCGGCCCGGACGAGAGCGACATCGTCTCCGGAACGGCCGAGGTCGCCGCCGGTCCAGCCCGGGTCGCGCCTCCAGCGCCTCCTGATCCTCTTCGCGGGCCCCGGCGTGAACCTCGTCCTCGCGTTCCTGCTCACGGCCTTCGCGTTCCTCGTCGGCGTCGAGGTCGCCTCGTACAAGTCCGAGGTGCCCGTCGTGAAGGTCGTCGACCACGGGAGCCCGGCCGAGAAGGCGGGCATCAAGGAAGGCGACCGCATCGAGACGATCTCCGGCAAGAGAGTCGCGACGTGGGAGGACGTGGAGATCGAGACCGGCCTCGCGCCGCGCGAGAAGCTCGCCGTGGGAATTCTCCGCGACGGCGCGCCGCTCACGCTCGACCTCACGCCCGAGCCGCGCACGAAGTACGACATCGGCTACACGGGGCTCAACCCCGCGATCCTCGCGGTCGTCGCGCGGGTCGTCCCGGGCTACCCCGGCGCGAAGGCGGGGCTGAAGGTCGGGGACCAGATCGTCTCCGTGAACGGCCGGCCCGTCGTCCTCTACTTCGAGGTGGTGCGCTACATCCGCGAGGCGGCGGCCGGGTTCGACAAGGACGGCGCGAAGCCCATTACGCTCGTCGTGCGCCGGGGCGGAGAGACGATCACGCTCAACGTCGTCCCCGTGAAGGAAGGCGAGAACTGGCGCATCGGCTTCGCTCCGAAGGAGGAGACGACGCTCCGCCGCCTCGGCCTCGGCGCGGCGCTCGCGGCGTCGTGGCGCGAGAACGTCCGTCAGGTGCAGGTGACCGGGCAGATCGTCGGCCGCCTCTTCCGCGGAACGGGCTCCATGCGGCAGCTCTCGGGCCCGATCGACATCGCGAAGTTCTCGGGCGAGGCGGCCCGCTCGGGCGTCGCCCCGCTGGTCCTGCTCATGGGCGTCCTCTCGCTGCAGCTCGGGCTCCTGAACCTGCTCCCGATCCCGCTCCTCGACGGCGGGCAGATCTTCGTCACGCTTCTCGAGGCCGTGGCGCAGCGCGACTTCTCGCTCAAGGTCAAGGAACGGCTCCTCCAGGCCGGCTTCGTCTTCCTCGTCCTCGTGATGGTCACCGTCCTCTACTTCGACGTCCTCAAGAACGTCACCTTCTGATGACCTCTCCGGCCGCCCCGTCCCCCGCGTTCGCGCACGGCCCGGCCCGGCCGCGCCACCGGACGGTCGGCGTGCGCGTCGGGAAGGTCGTGGTCGGCGGCGGCGCGCCGGTCGTCGTTCAGTCCATGTCGAACACGGACACGGCCGATGTCGAGGGCACGGTGGCGCAGTGCCTCGAGCTCGCGCAGGCGGGCTCGGAGCTCGTGCGGATCACGGTGAACGTCGACGAGGCCGCGCGGGCCGTCCCGGAGATCAAGCGGCGGCTTCTCGCCGCCGGCTGCGACGTCCCGCTCATCGGGGACTTCCACTACAACGGCCACATCCTCCTGACGAAGGTCCCGGAAATGGCGCGCTCGCTCGACAAGTACCGGATCAATCCCGGCAACGTCGGGACGGGGAAGAGGCGCGACGAGCAGTTCGCGACGATCTGCGGCGTCGCGCGGGACCTCGGGCGGCCCGTGCGCATCGGCGTGAACGGCGGCTCCCTGAACCAGGAGCTCGTCATGCAGAAGATGCAGGAGAACACGGATCGGGACCTCGGGAAGTCTTCCGAGGAGATCGTCGCCGAGTGCATGGTCCTCTCCGCGCTCCAGTCCACCGAGCTCGCCCTCGAGTGCGGGCTGAAGAAGGACCAGATCGTCATCTCGTGCAAGGTCTCGCGGCCGAACGAGCTCGTTTCGGTCTACCGCGACCTCGCGGCGCGGACGGACCAGCCTCTCCATCTCGGCCTCACCGAGGCGGGGATGGGGACGAAGGGGCTCGTGTGGTCGTCGGCCGCGATGGGGATCCTCCTGAACGAAGGGATCGGCGACACGATCCGCGTGTCGCTGACGCCGCGTCCCGGCGGCGACCGCCGCGAGGAGGTCTACGCCGCGTGCGAGCTCCTGCAGGCGCTGGGCCTGCGCAGCTTTGCGCCGTCCGTCACGGCCTGCCCGGGCTGCGGGCGCACGACCTCGACCACGTTCCAGGAGCTGGCCGAGCGCATCCAGGGTTACGTGCGCGAGCGGATGCCCGCGTGGAAGGCGGAGCGCGAGGGCGTCGAGACGATGACGCTCGCCGTCATGGGGTGCATCGTGAACGGGCCGGGGGAGTCGAAGGCCGCGAACATCGGGATCTCGCTCCCGGGCACGGGCGAGGAGCCGAGCTGCCCCGTGTACGTCGACGGCCAGAAGTTTGCGACGCTCAAGGGCAACTACGACGAGCTCTCGGCGGCCTTCCGCAAGCTCGTCGACGACTACGTCGAGACGAAATATCCCCGGAAGGGCTCCTCCGCCTAGAGTCTCGGAACGGCGAAAGAGGGGACGGTTTCGCTATCCTGCGGCCCGTGACCCGCCGCAGGCCGCGTCCGAAGGCCGCTCGACCCGCCGCCCCCGGCCCCCGGCAACCCTCCCGCGACCCGCGCGTAGCCCGGACGGCCCTCGCAGCGCTCCTGGTGTCCCTGGTGGCCGCCTGGGTCTTCTTCCCCGTGCTCGGCTTCGACTTCGTCAACTACGACGACCCGACGTACGTCCGGGCCAATCCCCACGTGCTCGGCGGCCTGACGGCCGGCAGCGCGGCATGGGCCTTCCGCACGACGCGGGCTTCCAACTGGCACCCGTTGACCTGGCTCTCTCACATGGCGGACGTACAACTCTTCGGCCTCTCCCCGGGCGGCCATCACGGGACGAGCCTGGTGCTTCACCTCATCTCGTCGGTGCTGCTGCTCCTGCTGGTCCGCGCCTGGACGGGCAGCGTCGGCGTCGCGACGGCCGTGGCGGCCCTCTTCGCCTGGCATCCGGCCCACGTGGAGTCGGTGGCCTGGATCTCCGAGCGCAAGGACGTGCTCTGCGCCCTGCTGCTCTGGCTCACCCTCGGGGCCTACACCGCGTATGCACGCCGGCCGCCCGCTTCCCGTGGCCCTCTCCGCCTCGCAGCGGTCGCGCTGCTCTTCGCGCTGGCCCTGATGGCCAAGCCGATGGCGGTCACGGCTCCGTTCCTGATGCTGCTGCTCGACGTGTGGCCGCTCGGCCGGCTGCCGCTCGACGTCGTGCCGGACGTCGCACGAGTACGGCCCCTCCTCGTCGAGAAGCTCCCCCTGCTGGCCCTCTCCGCCCTGTCGAGCGTCGTCACGTTCGCCGCGCAGCGCGCCGGCGGCGCCGTGACGGGCCTGAAGGTGCTCTCGCTGCCCGAACGCCTGGGCAACGCCGCGGTTGCGCTCGTCGCCTATCTCGGGATGTTCTTCCGGCCTGTCGGCCTGGGCGTCTTCTACCCGCACCCCGGCGCCCCGCCGCCGTTCGTCCTCGGCGGCTCGGTTCTGCTCCTTGTGGCCCTGACCTGGGGCGCGTGGCGCACGCGCCGGCGCTTCCCGTTCCTGCTCGTGGGCTGGCTCTGGTTCGTCGGGAGCCTCGTCCCGGTCATCGGACTGGTGCAGGTGGGTGAGCAGGCCCTGGCGGACCGCTACACCTACGTGCCCTACGTCGGGCTCAGTCTCGCTCTCGCGGAAGGCGCGCGGCAGCTCCTGCAGCTCCACGCCCCGACAGGCCGTGCGCTCGTCGCGGCGGGCGGCGCCTTTCTCCTCGCGCTGGTCCCGGTCGCACGAGAGCAGGTCGGCACCTGGCACGACAGCGTGACCCTCTTCCGTCGAGCGCTGGAGGTGACGCACGACAACTTCGTGGCGGAGAGGCTGCTCGGCGCGGCGCTGCTGGATTCGGGCGACGCGGCCGGGGCGGAGCCTCACCTTCGGGAGGCCGTTCGCCTGAGACCCGGCTCCGCCGCCGCACTCGATGCGCTCGGCGTCGCCCTGACGCGGCTCTCCCGCCCCGGTGACGCCGAGGCGGCGCTGGAGGCCTTTCGGCGCGCCGCGGCCGCCGACCCCCGCGACCCTGACGCTCACAACAACCTGGGCAATTCCCTCGAAACCCGCGGGGACGTCGAGGGCGCGCTCGCCGAGTACGGCGAGGCGATCCGCCTCGCGCCCGGAAGCGCCGCCGGATACCGCAACAGCGGCCTCACCCTCGCCGAACGAGGGCGGTTCGAGGAGGCTCGGCAAAAGCTGGAGGAGGCCGTGCGCATCGAGCCCGGCAACGCCCCCACGCTGGGCGACCTGGGCACCGTCCTCGCGCAGATGGGGCGGGTCGACGAGGCTCTCGAGCGCTACCGGGAATCGCTGCGGCTCGACCCGGCGTCCCGGCTGGTACGCCACCAACTGGCGCGCCTCCTCGCCCGCTCGGGCCGGCTCGAGGACGCGATCGCTGCGCTGCGCCAGGGCCTGGACCGCGACGGCGGCGACCACGACGGCCGCGTCCTGTTGACGCAGCTCTACCAGGCCGCGGGTCAGCAGGAGGCCGCGCGGCAGGAGATGTCGATCCGTGAATCGAAGGCGCCGCGCTGATTTGGATGCATCAGAGCACCGCGGGATCACACGGCCTAGTCTGAAAACCTCATGCGAGACCGCCGATGGGTACGATGACGTCTCTCCCGAACCCGAAAAGATCTCCGTTGATCGTCTCGCTCGCCGCCCTTCTCCTTTCGGCCCCGTTCGCCCTTGCCGGGCCCTCCGTCGACACGATGGCCTTCACGGTGTCGATCGAGCGTCCCTCGACGCATTACGTTCACGTCGAATTCCGGTGCGACTCCGTCGCCGGCGAAATCCTCGAGTTCAAGCTCCCCGTCTGGACGCCCGGCTATTACATGATCACGGACTACGCAAAGAACGTGATCGGCTTCCGCGCAAGGGACGGCGCGGGACGGCCGGTCGACTGGGAGAAAGCCTCGAAGAACACGTGGAAGGTACGCGCCGGGGCGACCAATACCGTCGTTGTCGGCTACGACGTCTACGCATTTGCAAGGTCCGTGGTCGAAAGCTCCGTCGACGACGGCCAGGCCTTTCTCTCTCCCGCGAGCCTTTTCATGTACGTCTCCGGCCGGATCGGGCGTCCCGTGACCGTCACGCTCGCCGTCCCCCCGGAGTGGCAACACGTTTCGACGGGCCTGGCGCCGGCGGAAGGGCGGCCGCACACATTCGTCGCGCCCGACTTCGACGTTCTCTACGACTCGCCCATTCTGGTCGGCAACCAGGAGGTCCTTCCGTTCGAGGTCCGGGGCATTCCCCACGAGTTCGTCGGCCGGGACCTCGGGAGTCTCGACCGGCCTCGCTTCGTGGCGGATCTCAAGGCCATGGTCGAGTCGGCGGCGACCCTCTTCGGGGAGCTCCCATACACGCATTACGTCTTCCTCGCGATCGGCCCGGGCGGCGGCGGTCTCGAGCACCTCGACTCGCAGGTCATCACCTTCAGCGGCGACCGGATGAGCGACCCCGCCGAGTACAAGAAGGTGATGAGCTTCATATCCCACGAGTACTTTCACCTGTTCAACGTCAAGCGGATCAGACCCGTCGCTCTCGGCCCCTTCGACTACGACCGGGAGAACTACACCGACATGCTCTGGGTCTCCGAGGGCTTCACGGTCTACTACGAGGACCGGGTTCTTCTCCGAAGCGGTTTCTACTCGACGGAGGAATATCTCGAGCGGCTCCGTGGGGTCCTCTCACGCTTCGAGAACGACACCGGACACCGCTACACGTCCGTGGCCGAGTCGAGCTTCAACGTGTGGAGCGGCTACTTCGGCCACAACGAGCATCAGCTGAACACCGGCGTCTCGTTCTAC
Organism: uncultured Acidobacteriota bacterium; assembly: GCA_963798215.1. Lineage (GTDB taxonomy): Bacteria > Acidobacteriota > Thermoanaerobaculia > UBA5066 > UBA5066 > Fen-183. The sequence continues at coordinate 3,369,856 of CAWCSP010000004.1, read as the reverse complement.
GACAAGGGCTGCGCGCTCGCGGCGCTTCTCGACCTCGCGATCAGGCACGAGACGAAGGGCGAGAAGTCGCTCGACGACGTGATGAGGACGCTCTACCGGACGTTTTATCAAGAGAAGAAGCGTGGGTTCACGGACGCGGAGTTCCGGGAGGTCTGCGAGCGCATCGCCGGAGCGCCTCTTCGCGAGATTTTCGACGTCTACGTCAAGACGCCGTCCGACATCGACTATCCCCGGTACTTCGCCTGGGCCGGCCTCGACATCGACGTCCAGCCCCGGGAACAGCCTGGCGCCACCCTGGGGGCCGTGACGGAGGAGCGGGACCACGTCCTCGTCGTCACGCGTGTCGAGCCGGACTCTCCCGCGAGCCGGGCCGGCCTCAGCAAAGATGACGAAGTCCTCGCCCTCGATGGTGCCCGCACGGACGGGAGGAAGCTGGCCGATCTGCTCAAGGCGAAGAAACCCGGCGAGACGGCCCGGATCCTCCTCGCCCGCCGCGGCAGGACACGCGAGATCGACGTCGTTCTCGGAGCGAGGGTGGAGCGGACCTTCCGCATCACCCCCATGAAGGACGCAGACCCTCTTCAAGCGGCCATCCGGAAGCGCTGGTTGAACGAATAGGAGACGTCAGGCCGCGAGCGGGGCGGCCTCCAGCACCACGGATTGGGGTCAGGTCTGTGTTATGTGTTATAGGGCGAGAAACATGGATCGGCCCACGGTTCTTCTATACCACAGAACACAGACCTGACCCTTCGACTCCTTCGACTCTGAGCGGGAGTCGGCGACTCATTCCTTCGCCCAGCAGGGCGGTCCTGAGATTCTCGGCCGGCGTCCCGCGTGCCGCGCGCCCGCCGGCCGTTCAGCTCCCCGACAGCCCCTTCCTGTCGAAGTGCGTTTTGAGGCGCTTGCTGAGCGCGACCTGCTTGGCGTAGTTGAGCGAATAGACGGCCGCGGGGACGCCGGCCGCGTTGAACGGCACGGACGCGAGCGCGATCAGGAAGTGCCGCGCCTTCTCCCGCGCCGTGAACTCCGGGTTCTTGAAGTCCACGACGCTCGTGTAGTACTTCCCGAGCATCTTGTAGACGTCGCCGAGCACGTTCGTGAAGCCCATCTCGGTTCCCCACGAGAGGCACTCGCCCTCGCGAACGTTCGCGAGGAACTCCCTCCACGTCGCGCCGGGCGCCATCGTGAAGACGCTCGCGACGGGCGGGTACGTGTGCGCGTCGGACCCGCCGATCAGGGCGAGCGAGCCGCGCTTCTCCTTCGCGGCCGTGAGCAGGTCCTCCACGAGCGCGTTGTGCTGGTAGGCCATCGAGCCGTTCTTGACCTCGAAGACGTCGAAGAGCTCGAGCATCTTCGTGAAGAAGTCCTCGGGCGCCTGGCGCATCCGATAGGACTGGAAAAGGTGGTTCGCCGAGTAGAGGAGGTTCTCGGCCCTCAGGTACTCGACGAGGTCGAAGATGTTCCTTCTCTTGACGTTGATCACCTTCCATTGCGGGAGGGCGAGGTCGAAGACGTTCACGTGGATCCGGTGCCCCGTCTTCGGGAAGAACGTCTCGATCTCGGCCGAGACGAAAAAGTCGGCGTAGTCCGGGTGGCGGTCCTGGAACTTCAGGCAGCCGTCCACCGTGTCGTGGTCCGTGAACGTGACGAAGTCCATGCCTCTCGCCTTCGCGAGGCGGTACGTCTCGTCGGGGTCGTTGTAGGAATCGCGCGTGTTACCCGCGCGGAAGTACTTGAAGATCGACGCGTTCGTGTGGAGGTGGAGGTCCGCCCGGGAGAGGGGGAGCGCGGGGGAGGACGATTCCGGGGAGGCGGCTTCGACCATGGGGCGTCGAGTCTCGGCGCGGCGCCGGGTCGAGTCAAGGACGCCGGCTCCTGCTAGAGTGCCGCCATGGGAGGGGTCTTCGGGAGAGTGCTGTACGCGATGGTGCTGGCCGGTGTTCTCGCGACCGCGACCTGGGTCTCGTTCACGCGCTTCGTCGCGGGAAAGTCCCTGAAGACCCCGAGTTTCGTGAGCCTCACGCCCGACGAGGCGGCGGCGCGCGCCGCCGAGCTCGGTCTCTCGGTGCAGGTGGACGCCGCGCAGGAGGCGTTCGACGACGCCGTGCCCGCGCACCGCGTCCGCGCGCAGGCGCCGGCGGCCGACACGGCCGTCAAGAGCGGGCAGACGGTCCGCCTCTTCCTCTCCCTCGGGCCGCGGGCCGTGCGCATGCCCGACCTCACGGGCCTTCCGGCGCGCGCGGCGACGCTCGCGCTCTCGAAGGCCGGCCTCAAGGAGGCTTCGGTCGCAACCGCGCGGCTGCCCGGACCCGCGGGTGTCGTCGCGCAGGGAATCTCTCCGGGGACGATCACCGGCCCCGACACGCCGGTCGACGTCCTCGTGAACCGCGGAGCGCCGGACGTCGCGTGGGTGATGCCCGATCTGATCGGGCGCGACTTCGAGCGCGTGAGGACCGCGTTCGAGGAGCGCGGATTCCGGATCGGCGGCGTGAGGAGCCAGTCCTACGAGGGCGCGGCGACGGGCACGATCCTCCGCCAGTTCCCGCTCGCGGGCGCGCCCGTGACGCGGCGCGACGCCCTGAGCTTCGTGATCGCCTCGCCGGAGGGCGCGCCGTGAGCGCGCCGCGGGTGGCGCTCGCCCCGTCGATTCTCGCCGCGGACTTCGCGCGCCTCGGCGAGGCCGTCGCCGCGTGCGAGGCCGGCGGCGCCGACTGGATCCACTTCGACGTCATGGACGGCCGCTTCGTCCCGAACCTCACCGTCGGGCCGATCGTCCTCAAGGCGCTCGCGAAGGCGACGAAGGTCCCCTTCGACGTCCACCTCATGATCGAGGAGCCGTTTCGGACGCTCGACCAGTACCTCGACGCGGGCGCCTCGCGCGTCGCCGTCCACGTCGAGGCCGAGCCGAACCTCCACCGGCTCGCGCAGCACGTGCGGGGCCGCGGCGCGTCGCCGGGCGTCGCGATCAACCCCGGGACGTCGCTCTCGTCCCTCGACGAGGCCGTGCGCTTCGTCGACTTCGTCCTCGTGATGTCGGTGAACCCCGGATGGGGCGGGCAGTCGTTCATCCCCGGAGCCCTCGAACGGATCGCCCGGCTCGCCGCGACGATCCGCGCGGCGGGCTCTCCGGCCACGATCGCCGTGGACGGCGGAGTCGGAGAGGCCAACGCGGGCGCCCTCGCGGCCGCCGGGGCGTCGCACCTCGTGGCCGGCGCGTCCGTTTTCGGCGGCGGCGACGTTCCCGCGGCGCTCGCACGCCTCGCCCGGGCGGCGGGCTCCGGTCGCGGAGCTTGAAAGAAACCTCCCCAGCATGCATTCTCCGTCGTCCGTGACACCCCGAACGGCCCTCCGGCGCCGTACTCCCGCCCTGATCGCCCTGGCCGCCCTCCTCGCGGGAGCGGCGGGATGCGCATCGACCGACTCGGCGGCGAAGATGACGCGCGAGCTCCTCTCGATGCCGAAGGAGGAGGCCTACGCGAAGGGCGAGGCCCTCATCCAGAAGAGGAAATACGAAGTCGGCCGCCAGTACCTGCGCTTCGTCGCCGAAAACTACGCGAACGACGCGATCGGCAAGCAGGCGGCCCTGCGGCTCGCCGACTCCTTCTACGACGAGAAGACGCCGCTCGGGTACCTCGAAGCGGGCGTGAGGTACAAGGACTTCCGGAATCGCTACCCGTCGCACCCGCGCTCGGACTACGCGCTGTTCCGCCTCGCCGAGTGCTCCGACAAGCAGGCCGAGCGGCCCGACCGCGAGCAGACGAACACCCGGCTGGCGGCGACCTCGTACCGGGAGCTCATCCTCGCGTATCCCGACTCGCCCTACGCCACGGAATCGCGGCTGCGGCTGAACGCCATGCGCGGGCTCCTCGCCGAGCACGAGTACCTCGTCGGCCACTTTTACGTCAAGCGGCGCGCGTGGCGCGCCGCCAAGGGCCGGATGGACACCGTCCTCACCGCCTACCCGGACTACGCGAAGCTCGACCTCGTTCTTTTCGATTGCGGTCTCGCGGAAAACAAGATGGGGCACGAGGACGAGGCCAAGGAGATCTGGGCGCGCCTCGCGCGCGACTTCCCATCGAGCAAGACGCTGAAGAAAGTTCCGCGCCCCGTGGTTACCCCGCCCGCCCCGCCCGCGAAAGCGGCCGGAGGCTGATCCCGGCTCCGGAGCCCCAAGTTGACGCAAGCGGCTCCAGCGAATTAAGATACGGCGTTCCTCCGTCCCCTCTTGGCGCCGTCCTTCGCCTTTCCGGGACACGGGTTTCGAGCAGGAGGTCGTCATGCGTCACCCTCTCGCAGCGCTTTCGGCGGGCGTTCTTCTTGCCGCCTCGCTCGCCGCCCGCGCACAGGACGCGGCCCACGGGTCCGCCGCCCTCACGCGCGAGGGCGCCGACGGCGTCGCTTCCCAGTCGCACCTCGAGAAGGCCGCCCGACCCCCGGTTCCGATCTCGGGACCGCTGCCGATCGGCGCCGAAGCAGACGTCTACTGCTCCGGATACCTCGGGGACCGCGACGAATCGTTCGTCGGACGGATCGTGAACGCCGAGAAGGAACGCAACCAGTCGATGTTCATGGCAGGTGACATCCTGTACCTCGACATCGGGGCCGAGTCCGGGGTGCAGGCCGGGATGGAATTCACGATCGTCCGTCCGGACCGGCTCGTGAACCGCTGGGATTCGGTGCGCGACACCGTCGGCCGCATCTACATGACGCCGGGACGGGTCCGCATCCTCTGCGCGCAGGAGAGGGCCTCGGTCGCCGAGATCATCTACTCCTGCAACGAGGTCGAAGTCGGGGACTACGTGGCGCCTTTCGAGCCCATCCCGGTTCCGCTCGTGCGCCGGACGCGGCCCCAGGGGATCTGCGACACGCCGAACGGCAAGGCGATCGGCCACGTCGTCGACACGAGGGACGCCGTCACTCCCGTCGGGACGGGCACGGTCGTGTTCCTCGACCTCGGCGAGCAGGACGGCCTGAACCCGGGCGACTTCCTGACGGTCTTCCGGCCGTCCACGCGCGCGGAGGGCCTCCGCACCGTGCTCGGCGAGGCCGCGATCCTCACGACCCGGGACAAGACGTCCGTCGCGATCATCACCTCGATGATCGACAACATGGGCGTCGGCGACGCCGTCGAGATCAAGTAAACACGGCGTTCGGGCGGATTTCAGAAAACTCTTGCGGGATGAAAATCCCGTGATAATTTCCTTTTCCCCCAAGCGGCCCTAGGCTCGCGGCAAGTGTGTGTGGGAGGAGCGTCTCTGTGACGATCGACGGCCAGCTGCAACGCATCATCGACGAGCTCGTGTCGAAGGGAATTCCGCTGGAGGCTGCGAAGAAGGAGTTCGAGAAAAAGTACGTCGCGGCGGCCGTGACGCGCGCCTCGGGCAACATGGGCCGGGCGGCGAAGTCGCTCGGCATCCACCGCAACACCCTCCGGGCGAAGATCTCCCTCCTGAAGGTCAAGCCGCCGCTCAGGGGACGCGATAATTCCTAGGCGGGTCTGATCCCGCCGCGCGCCATCGCCTCGAGGCGCGCGACGCGCTCCTCCGTGGGCGGGTGGGTCGAGAAGAGGCGCGCGATTCCCCCCGCGAACGGGTTCACGATGAACAGGTGCGCCGTCGCCGGCGAGCCGTCCATCGGAAGTCGCCGCGACGCCGCCTCCAGCTTGCGGAGCGCCGAGGCGAGCTCGAGGGGGCGTCCCGAGAGCGCGGCGCCCGTCTCGTCCGCCCGGAACTCCGCCTGGCGCGAGATCATCGCCTGGACGATCACGGCTGCGATCGGCGCGAAGAGGATCGCGAGGAGCCCGAGGATCCCGCCGCCGCCCTCGCGGTCATCCCTCCGGCCGCCGCCGGTCCACAGTGCCATCTGCGCCAGGTGCGTCAGCGCCCCGGCGAGCGTCGCCGCGATCGCGCCGAGGAGAATGTCGCGGTTCGTGACGTGGCCGAGCTCGTGCGAGAGCACGGCTTCCAGCTCGTCGCGGTTCAGGATCTTGAGGATGCCTTCCGTGGCCGCGACGACCGCGTGTTGCGGGTCGCGCCCCGTCGCGAAGGCGTTCGGGGCGTCCTGCGGGATGATCGCGACGCGCGGCATCGGGAGGTTCGCCTTCGCGGCGAGGGTCCTGACGACGCCGGTGAGCTCGGGCGCCTCCTGCTCGGTGACGACGCGCGCGCCGTACGACGCGAGGACCATCCGGTCCGAGAAGAAGTACGTGACGAGGTTCATCACGGCGGCGATCACGAGGGCGAGGACCGCGCCCTGCGAGCCGAACGTCGCCTGCCCGACCGCGACGAGCAGAACCGTCAGGAACGTCATGAGGAAGACGATCTTCAGCGTGTTCATGTTGTTCTCCGGACGGGGACCCTGCGCGGTCCCGGGACGGAAACGAACCGAAAGGCGGGATTATTTCGGCTTGTTCGTCCCGTCGTCCTTCTTGTCTCCGGACTCGCCTTCGCGCATCGCGTCCTTGAAGTTCTTGATGCCCTCGCCGAGGCCCTTGCCGAGCTGCGGGATCTTCCCCGCGCCGAAGACGAGAACGACGATCACGAGGATGACGAGCAGTTCGGGGAGTCCGAGATTCGGCACGGGTGCCTCCTGAAGGCCGCGATTCTACCCCCGTGGGCTTCAGAGAAAGGCGAGAAGCCCCCCGAACGGGCCGGCGGGAGACGTGTGGCGCCGGATGACTCGACGCGCCGCCTCGCGGTGCGGCCGGTAGAATGGACGCCCCTTGAGGAGCATCTTCTCGAAGGTCCCGAGGACTTTCCACGCCCGCTGGAGCAGGACGGCCTCCGAAACGGCCCCGGCGTCCGCCTCCACCGCCTCGCCGGCGCGTTCGTATCGGAGCGACGCCGCGTCGTAATCAGGGGGCCCGAGACGCAGGTCCTGGAAGTCGATCGGGGCCAGCCGCCCGTCGGGAGCCCGCATGAGATTGTTCGCGTGGTAGTCACGGTGCGTGGGCACAAACGCGCGTCGAGAGGCGTCCGCCGCAGCGGCGGCGAGGGTGCTTGCGAGCTCCGCCCAGAGCGCGGCGCGTTCCGCCGGGAGGGGGTCGGCACCGTCCTTCTCGAGCGCCCAGTGGCGCGTGTGGTCGAGCTCGGCGGCGAAGAACGCGGCGTCGAAGGCGGGGTTCCGCGTGGCCGCGTCGCGGGCGATCGTGCGCAGCGGCGTCAGGAGCTCCTCGGCCTCGTCGAGGAGGCGCGGGCGGTCCTCGCGCGGCGCGTCAGCGAGGTCCATGGAGAGGTCGCGGTCGCCGAGGTCCTCGATGAGGGCCGCGCCGAGGTTCGGCGCGTCGTCGGGGTGCGCCGGAACCCGCACGCCGGCGCGCGCGAGCGCGTCGCGGATCGCGGACCAGTTTGCCTGGGCGGAGGAGTCGGGTTCCGGGTAGAGGACGACGAGAACGCTCCCGCCGCCGGGAGACCCCTGGCGGAAGTAGCGCCGGGCGCCGATGTCGCCCGCGAGCGGCACGGGAGCGGGCGCCGCCGAGAGGCCGAAGCGTTCCCGGGCGCGCTCGAGGCGCGCGGCCTCACCGTTCGCCGAGGCGGACATTACGGCTTCGGAGCGGGGGCCGGGTACGTCGGCGCGGGGGCGGGGGCCTCCTCGAGGAGGTCGATCGAGAGGAGCTTCTGGGGGTTCCGCGGCTTGCCGAGCGTCGGATTTGAGGGATCGGGGTCGGAGACCGCCGCGATCCGGTCGACGACGTCCATGCCCTTCACGACCTCGCCGAAGGCCGTGTACTGGTGGTCGAGCGACGGGTAGTCCTTCAGGACGATGAAGAACTGCGAGGATGCCGAGTCGGGCGCCGAGGAGCGCGCCATCGAGACGATCCCGCGCTTGTGGCTCGTGTCGTTGAACTCGGGTTTCAGCGTGACGGGGTTGCCCTTCGCGTCGGTCTTTCCGGCGTTGCCCCAGATGAACGCGTTCTTCGGGTCCTTCGTGAGGGGGTCGCCGCCCTGCACGACGAAGTCGCGGATCACGCGGTGGAAGAGCGTGCCGTTGTAGAAGCCCGACGCCGCGAGGTCGATGAAGTTCTTCACGTGGTTCGGGGCGCGGTCGTTGAAGAACCGGATCGTCAGGTCCCCCTGCGACGTGTGGAGGAGTGCGAGCGTGTGCGCGTAGTCGCGCGCCTTCGCGGCTTTCGGGACCGGCTTCTTCTTCGGCTTCGCGGGCGCGGCGGAGGCCGCGGACGCGGCCAGAAGGCCGAGGGCGAGGGCCGCCGCGAGAGTCCGGGTGAACTGCTGTCTGCGCGTCATCGAGCGGCGTCCTCCTGTCGGCTGCGGCGCCCGCCCTTGTCGGGGGGGCCGGGACACCCGATGATAGCCGCGATGCTCGCCGAGGCCTTCCTCAGGATCGTGGAAAAGGCAACGGCCGACCTCGACATCGACCGCCTCCGCGTCGAGGTCCAGGCCTTCTCGCGGAAGCATGCGGACCTCACGACGCGCGAGAAGGGCGAGCGGCTCGTCTCGGTCGCCGCGCGCCGCGCCGCCGCCCTCGGGGCCGCCGCAAGCCTGCCGCCCGGCTGGCTCGCTCTCGCGACCGTCGCCCCCGAGCTCACGGCCGTCCTCGTCCTCCAGAGCCGTCTCATCGTCTCGCTCCACGTGCTCTACGGCGGCCCCATGACCCCCGAGGAGAGGGCGCTCGAGGTCCTTGCGGGCCTCGCGGCGGGCGCCGGGATGAACGTCGGCCGCCGCCTCACGACCCGGGCCGCGGAGGAGGTCGCCGAGCGCCTCGTCGTCCGCCTCGCCGGGCGCGAAATCTCCCACGTCGTGCCCGTCCTCGGGGCCCTGGCCGGCGCGGGCCTCAACTACGCGGCGGTCCGCGCCGTCGGGCGCGCGGTTCTCCGGCGCATCGAGCGGCTCTACGGACCGCCCGAGATCCCGGGCACCGGACCCGTCCTCGACGTGCCCGGACGCGTCGCGTAATCGTCGCGGGACCCCCGCGTGCTAAATTCCCGGCTTCGGCCGCCAGTTGAGACCCGTTCTCGGAATCGTGGCGCCGTGTAGTCTCGGAGGATCGAAATGCGGAAGGTGGTTTACAGGTCTATTCGCGGGGCGGCCGATGTCGCCTGGAACGCGTTCCAGGCCGTGAACCGCCGGGTTCCTGCGCGTTCCTTCCAGCCGGCCTGGTCGCCCGAGCCCCTTCCGAAGACCCACGAGCGTACGAAGCCTCCCCTCGGCTACCCGCGCCGGACCGACTCCCTGTGCCCGACGTGCACGCGGGAGGTCCGGGACGCCATCGTCGGCGGCACGCGCGAGCTGCGCGACCTCGTGGACGGGCGGCCCGGGGAAATCGCGGCCGACATCGTCCTGCGCGGAAACGAGATCTGGATGGTCAAGACGTGCCCGAAGCACGGCACGTTCGAGGACCTGATGTCGAGCGACGCGACGTTCTTCGGCCGGCTCGAGCAGAACTTCTTCGGCCGCGACGTGAAGCTCGCGAAGGACAAGCTCCACGACCACGGCTCGTCCTCGATGCGCTACGGACGCGGCGCCGTCCTCACGGTGGACCTCACGAACCGCTGCAACATGATGTGCAACCCGTGCTTCATGGACGCGAACCAGGTCGGCTACGTCCACGAGCTCGTCTGGGACGACATCAAGGAGATCCTCGACAACGCCGTCTCGATCAAGCCGCAGCGCCAGATGTCCGTCCAGTTCTCGGGCGGCGAGCCCACGATCTCGCCGTTCTTCCTCGAGGCCACGCGCTACGCACGCGAGATCGGCTACTTCTCGGTCCAGTGCGCGACGAACGGCATCCGCTTCGCGCAGGAGCCGGAGTTCGCGAGGGCCGCATACGAGGCGGGCCTGCGCCTCGCGTACCTCCAGTTCGACGGCGTCGGGAACGAGCCGAACGCGCACCGCGGCGTCGGGAACCTCTACGACGTCAAGCTCCGCGCGCTCGACAACCTCCATGCCGCGGGGATCGACGTCACGCTCGTGACGACGATCGTGAACGGCGTCAACAACGACCAGGTCGGGAACATCATCCGGTTCGCGATCGAGAACATCGACAAGATCAACGCGGTCTCCTTCCAGCCCGTCTCGCTTCACGGGCCGCGACGAGGAGATCGACGACGAGACGCGGAAGGCGCAGCGCTACACGCTGTCGCACCTCGCGCACGACGTAAAGGACCAGGCGGGCATCGGCGAGCCGATGCGCGACTGGTTCCCGCTGTCGGCCTCGGGCCCCTTCTCCGACCTGAAGGACCTCCTCGGCGGCCTCGAGGCGCAGTGGGGTTCGCTCAAGTGCGGCTGCCACCCGAACTGCGGCATCGCGACGATGATGCTCGTGAGGCCCGACACGGGCCAGGCGGTCCCCGTCACGCAGATCCTCGACGCGGACCGCCTCCTGCGCGACCTGAACGTGATCACGGACGCCGCCCGCGGGAAGTTCCTCACGATCCTCCAGACGGCGCTCGCGCTCGCGCGGAACATCCGCCCCGACAACGTGCCTTCGAACCTCGGCATCTGGGAGACGCTCAAGGTCATGGACGGCCACACGGGCAAGGGCATGGGAATCGCGAAGCAGGGCCGCTACCCGTGGCGCGTCCTCCTCGTGGCCGGGATGTGGTTCCAGGACCTCTTCAACTACGACTTCCGCCGCACGGAGATGTGCATCATCCCGTACGGGACGCAGCTCGGCGAGATCTCGCTTCTGCGCCTACAACACGGGCGCCGGCTGGCGGAAGATCGTCGAGGAGATGCACCAGAGCGCCACGCTCTCGGAGTGGTACAAGGACAAGGGCCGCCACCCCGTGTACGCGCACGGCAAACGCGTCCCGCTGCCCGCGTTCAATCCGGCCGCGCGGCCCTCGACGCTGCCGGTCGTCGAGCCCGCCGCCGCGCGGACGGCCGAGCTGCCGATCGCGCCGATGCTTCCGAGCTACGGAACGGCGGCCGGCAAGTAACGCCCGTTCCGGGAGACTTCCGTCAGGTCCGAAGCGCCGCTTCCGCGAGCGCCGAGAGGCCCGCGGCCGCCTCGTCCGGCTGCTCGAGCGGGAGCATGTGGCCCGCGCCGGGCACGGTGAGGAGCTTCACCCACGGCGCGCGCGCGGCGACAGCGGTCATCGCCTCGGCGTCGGACGGCGGTGCGATCGCGTCCTCGTCACCCAGGGCGACGAGAAGCGGCCGGTCCCACGCGGAGAGGACGTCGAAGCCTTCGTCGCGGACCGCGAGGCCGGCGAGGTCGGCCATCGCGGTGGCGGGCGGCGTGGCGAGGACCATCCGCCTGACGAGCGCCTCGGCCGGCGTCCCCATCGAACCGCGCGCGAGGAGCTTCGGGAGCATCGCCGTGAGCGCCGCCTCGATGCCGTCCTTCCGGATCGCCTCGATGGCGGCCCTGCGCCCCGCACGCCCCGCGTCGTCGTCCGCCGAGGCCTTCGTGTCGAAGAGCGCGAGGCCCTTGAGGCGGCCGCGAAAGCGCGCGCCGTGCCGTTTGAGAAGCTCGAAGCAGACGTAGCCGCCCATCGAGAGCCCCGCGAGCAGGAACGGCGCGTCCGCGGGAAGGGCCGCTTCGACGTCCCGCGCGACGTCGTCCGCGAGGAGGGACATCGCATGGAGCGGCGCGGCCGGGTGCGCGGAGTGCCCGCGCCCCCTGAAGTCCGGGGCGAAGACGGACGTGACGGGACCGAGCCGGCCGTCTGCGGCCCGTTCGGCGAGCGGGTCCCACATGCGGTGGTCGAGGGGATAGCCGTGCAGCGCGACGAGGTGCATGGCGGGATGTTAGCGGCGCGGCGCCACGCGCCGCCAGACCGCCCCGCCGGGCGCCGGGCCGTCGGGAACCGTCGACGACGCGAGGAACCTGTAGACGCGCGTCGCGCGCACGGCCTCGGCGTCGGCCAGCGGCTCGCGGAAGAGGATCGGCAGCCCGGGCTTCGCCTGCAGCGCGGCGACGAGTCGCTCGTCCGCCCCGTCGCGCTTCAGGTAATACCAGAAGCCGGGATTCACGTAGAAGCCGCCGGGCGCGCGCGTCCCGGTCAGGGGATAGAGCGTCTGCCGGGTCTCGAAGAGCAGGAGCTCGCCGCCTGCCGGAACGCGTGCCCGGACGGACTCGGCGAGCGCGCGGGTGGCGGAGTCGTCCCAGAAGAACACGGGCCCGCCGACGGCGTCGACGAGCAGAGGACCCGCGCCGAGGCCCGCAACGCCGAGGACGACCGACTGAGCGGCGCCCGAGAGGGCAAGGGCGCCGAGCGCGGTCCGGGAAACCCGTCGGGCGTTCCGCGCGCCGGCCCGGAGAAAGAGCAGCCCGCGACAGGACGCGAGGGCGAGCAGACCTGTCGCTCCGGCGAGGTGAAGGAGGCCGAACCGGGGCCACGCCATTCCGGACGTCGCGAGAGCGACCGCGACGAGCGGGGACCGGAGACGCGCCGACGGGCCGCGCGCCGCCCCGCCCAGAAGAAGGGCCGCGATCGGGAGCGCGAGGACGAGCGCCTCGTGGACGTCCGCGCTCGTGACGGGCGTCGCGATCTCCCGCGCGTGGCCCGAGAAGACGGGGTAGATCAGCGTCCAGCGGAGGTGCCCCAGCGTCCGGAATGCGAGAGCCCATGAGAGGGCGAAGCCGGCGTACGGAAGCGCGCCGGCCGCCGCGAACGTCGCGGCTGCGCGCCGGCTCCGGCGCCGGCTCCGGCTCGCGAGCCACAGGAGCGCCGCGAGGAACGGCCATGCCGCGGTCTGTTTGACGAGGATCGCGACGCCGAAGACGAGCCCGGCGGCCGCGAGGACGCCCGGTCCGCCTGTCCGTTCGTGGCGCTCGAGGAGGAGGACTCCGCCGAGAAAGAAGGGAATCAGGAACGGTTCCGGCCAGAGCGCCGGCCCCTCCGTGTAGACGTTCAGGAGGACGAGGAGCGGCAGGCCGACGCAGAACCCGGCCAGGGGGCCGGCGCGGGACGCGCGGTGCGGCCGCACCCCGGCCACGAGAAGGGCGGCCGCCGCGGCGAGGGAGACGGCGGGCAGGGCGCGGAGCACGGAGGCCGAGAAGCCGAACAGGGCGCCGGCCGCCGCCGTCGCGAGGATGAGGAGCGGCGTGTGCGGGAAGAGGATGTCGTCGTAGAGGTGGACGCCCTGCGTCACGAACCACGCGGGCGTCACGATCTCGGGCCATGCCGTCGTCCCCACCGCGAAGGGAAGCGCTCCCGCGAGGATGGCCGCGAGCGCGGCGAGCGGGACGGCGGCGGGCGTCGGCCTCACGGAAGCCGGACCGTGACGCTGTTCCTCGGGCCTTCCCACACGGTGACCTCGTCCAGGGTCGCGCCGTCCTTCAGGAGCCCGGAAGCCGCGATCTCGCCCGCGACCCAGAGCGCGACGTTCTCGGCGCTCGCATTCTTGGTGTCGAACGGCGGCACGGCGTTGAGGTCGCGGTTGTGGAGGCGGGCGGCAAGGTCCTTCACGAGGGCCTCGGCCGGGACGAAGTCGACGGAGAGGTCGTAGGCGCCGAGACGGTCGACCGAGAGCGCGACCTCGATCTTCCACGAGTGCCCGTGCACTCTCTCGGGGCCGCCGACGTAATCGACGAGGTGGTGCGCGGCCTCGAAGGTCGCGTGGCAGCGGACGGTCCAGCGCATCGCGGAAGTCTAGCCCGCTCAGACGGTCTCGAGGTACGCGTGCACGACCCCGACCGCGCCGGAGCCCTCGCCGACCGCCGCCGCGACGCGCTTGCTGGAGCCGGCGCGCACGTCTCCGGCGGCGAAGATTCCGGGGACACTCGTCTCGAAGAGAAACGGATCCCGATCCAGCGTCCAGCCGCGGGGCCGGCGGCCCGCGGCGGCGAGATCGCGTCCCGTGAGCACGTAGCCTTTCTCGTCGAGCTCGACGAGACCCGCGAGCATCTCGGTCCGGGGCCTTGCGCCGATGAAGATGAACATTGCCGCCGCCTCGACCTCGCGCGTCTCCCCCCCGGTGGCGCTGCGCACGACGATCTTCTCGAGACGCCCGGTGCCGCAGACCGCGGTGATCTCGGCGCCCGTGGCAACCCCGATGTTCGGCGTCGCCTCGATCCGGTCGATCAGGTACCGCGACATCGACTGTGCGAGGGATGCCCCGCGGACGAGCATCGTGACGCGGCGCGCGTACCGCGAGAAGAAGAGCGCGCCCTGGCCGGCGGAGTTCCCCGCGCCGACGATGCAGACGTCCTGGGCACGGTACGTCGCAGCCTCGGTCATCGCGGCGCCGTAGTAGACGCCGATGCCGAGGAGGGCCTCGACGCCGGGCACGTCCAGCATCCGGACGGACACGCCCGCGGCGAGGACGACCGCCTTGCAGGAGAGGTCGGAGCCGTCGGCCAGCCGGACCACGCGGTACGGGTCCTCCCGGCGCAGCCCGATCGCTTCCTGTGCGATCACTTCGGCGCCGAAGCGGCGGGCCTGGGTCGCGGCGCGGCGGGCCAGGTCGGCCCCGGAGATGCCCGACGGGAACCCGAGGTAGTTCTCGATCCTCGAGCTGGTGCCGGCCTGGCCGCCGGGCGCGCTCTGCTCGATCAGCACGGTGCGCAGCCCCTCCGAGGCGGCGTAAACCGCTGCGGCCAGGCCCGCGGGGCCGCCTCCGACGATCGCGAGGTCGTAGAAGGGCAGGAGCGCCCGCGTCTGCATTCCGACCTTTTCCGCCAGCTCCTGGTTGGTCGGGGCCACGAGGCGGCTGCCGTCCGGGAAAAAGACGACGGGCAGCCGCGACGCGTCGCCGAACGAACGGATCAGCTCACGCGTCGGCCCGTCCTGGTCGACGTCGATCCACTGGTAGGGGACGTGGTTGCTCGACAGGAACTCCTTGACCGCGAAGCTGCGGGGCGACGACCGCGCGCCGGCGACCCGGATGCCCTCGTAGGGCAGCCGCACGTGCGCCGACCAGTCCGACAGGAGGTCGTCGAGGACCGGGTAGAGGCGCTCGGCGGGAGGATCCCAGGGCTTGAGCAGGTAGTGATCCAGCCCGACGTCGTTGATGCCCGAGATCGCCGCCTGCGTGTCGGCGTACGCCGTGAGGAGGACCCGGCGCGACTCGGGGTGGAACTTGATCGCCTCGCGCAGCAGCTCCGTCCCCGACATGCCGGGCATCCGCTCGTCGACGAGGAACAGGGCGACGGGCGTGCCGCGCTCCTTGAGCTGGCGGGCGGCTTCGAGCGCCTCGCCGCCGGACCCGGCCTTCAGGATGCGGTAGTCGCTCCGGTAGTGCTGCTTGAGGTCGCGCTCGACGGCGCCGAGCACCCCGGGGTCGTCGTCGACGGCCAGGATCACGGGCTTCACCACGTCAGTCCTTTCCCGAGTCGAGGGGCAGCGTCACGCGGAACTCGGTGCGCCCGGGGCGGGAGTCGACCTCGATCTCTCCCCGGTGCCTGTGGACGATGCGCCGCGCGATGTCGAGGCCGAGGCCGGTGCCCTGGCCGACCGGCTTCGTCGTGAAGAACGGATCGAAGATGCGCTCTCGGATCTCCGCGGGCAGACCCGCCCCGTCGTCCACGACGTGCACGACGACGGACGGCCCCTGGCGGTCCGCCGCGACCTCGACGCGGCCCCTGGCGGCGTCCAGCGCGTTGTCGACGAGATTCGCCCACACCTGATTGAGCTCGCCCCCGAATCCGGGGACGCGCGGAAGGCCGGCCGGGGCGTCGAGGCTCACGCTCACCGACTTTCCGCGGGCCTTCGCGTTCAGGACGGCGAGCGTGTCGGCCAGCCCCTGACGGATGTCCACCGGCTTGGGCATGGTCGCCTGGTCCATGTATGTGAAGCCCTTCACGGCCGCGACGAGGTTGTGGATCTTGGACGCGGACGCCTCGATCTCCGACGCGAGCCGGTGCGCCGCGCAGCCCGCGATGAGCCACGGGAGGGTCGCCCGGAGAGCGGCGGCGTCGAGTGCGGCCGCGAGCGCGTCGAGGGATTCGAGCGTGACCGCGGATTCCGCGAGCGCGTCCGCAGCGGTGACGTCGGCGCCGTGGCGCCCCAGCCACGCGGCGAGGGCGTCTTCGCGGTCCGCCTGCTCGATGGGCGAGCGCCCGAACGTCGTGCCGGCCGCGAGCATGCAGAGCCCGCGCGCCCGGTCCACGGCGGCCTGCTGGTCCCCGGACAGGCGCGCGGCGCCCAGCGCGCGGGACGCCGCTTCGAGCTCCGCGAGCCCGAGCCGGAGCCCCTTGGCGCTCCGGGCGACCGCCGAGGCGGGGTTGTTCAGCTCGTGGGCGAGCCCCGCCGCCAGCTTGCCGAGGGAGGACATCTTCTCCTCGTGGAGGTCGCTCGACGTGAACTGGCGGGCCCGGTCGACCATGACGTGCACGAGGATCGCCGTGATCTCCCCGCAGTCGCGAATCAGCGCCGGGATCTCCTCGCGGGGGACCACGAAGACCTCGGTCGGCACCTCGGCCCTCACGTCGCCCGGCGACGCGTCGAGACGCGAGTACGGCAGGACCCCCGTCACGTCGCCCCCGCGCCACTCCATGGCCTTGTGCGGCCCGGCGCCCCGGTCGACGTGAATCGTCAGGTGGCCCGAGAGAATGATGAAGAGGCCCCGGACCGGACTGCCCTTCGCCGAGAGAACGGCTCCCGGCGCCAGCGTCTCGAGGCGGCCGCGGGCCGCGAGCCAGGCGAGCTCGCCGGGAGGGGCGGCGGCAAGCAGCCGGTGCGCGGCCAGGCGATCGAGAATCGGAGCGTCCACCATCGTTGATCCTGAGTCGCAGGTTATACAACGGCCGGCCGGCCGCGGCGACGGCGCGGAGGCCGGTCTACGTCGCGAGGACGGTCTCGAGGCGCGTGACGCGCACGCCGTGCTGGCCCTCGGGCGGGACGCCGTACTCCTTCTCGAGGAACTTCTTCGGCGTCGTGGCGTCCGCTCCAGCGAGCGGCAGGCGCTCGTCGCGCGTCTCGCCGTTCGGAAGCGTGAAGCGGTAGACGGCCTCCGTCGCCGCGCGCCCGAGCGACCTGGAGCCCTTCGGAAGCTCCACGCACGACGTGATCCTCAGGCCCGGGGGCAGCCGGTCGTTCACGGCGGCGACGTGGGCGTCCGCGAGCGCGTCGAGGACGTCCACGTCGAAGAGCTCGTGCCTCGACTCGTGGCCGAGAGGCAGCGCGGGGCCCATCGAGAGGCGCAGGTGCGGGTTGTAGCCCTCCGTGTAGCGCACCGGCGCGCCGGAGGCGCGCAGCGCGCGCTCGAGGACGTCCATCACGTTGCGGTGCGAGAGGAACCGTGCGTCGCCGAGCTTTTCGAACGACAGGCGGTACGTCCGCGCGGTGGCCGGCACCGGCGCCGCGATCCCGCTTGCGGGCGAGCGCCGCTGCCTGAGCGGCAGCAGGTCCGGCTCAGCTTTCATGCGGTACGCGGCGCCCTTGGCTTTTTCGGTATAGGCGGAGGGGAGAGAGAAAGACGAATGCGAAGAGGAAGAGGGAGAAGAGGAAGAAAGATTTTCTTCGAATGGGTAAGAGGGCGACGCGCTCGCGCCCTGGGCAGGCGCTACGGGAAACGCTCCGGCGCCGCGGTCGCCCCTCTTACCTTCTAAGAAATCCGAATCCGAACCTCCGGGCGGCGCGCCCGGCGCGCCGCTCTTGTCCGAAGCAAAATCGAATCCCCTCGGCAGCGGGTTCGCGAGGACGGTGTCCTCGCCGTCGCCGGGGACGCCGCAGGCGTAGCAGTGGCCCCACTTGCAGTCGTCCGTGTGCATTTCCTTCAGAGCCTTCTTCCACTCGACGACGAGGAATGGCTTGCGGATCGAGGCGTCGACGACGTCCCAGGGGAGCGTCTCCTTGAGGTCCTTGTCGCGCAGGTGGTGGCTCTTCGGGATGCCCGCGGCCTCGAGCGCCGACGTCCAGCGCTCCCACGAGAAATGCTCGCTCCACGCGTCGAAGCGCCCGCCGCGCTTCCACACCTCGAGGATCGCGGCGCCCATCCGGCGGTCGCCGAGGGAGAGCATCGCCTCGATCTCGGCTTCCTTCGGCTCGTGCCACGTCATCTTCGCGCCCTTGACGGAGCGGAAGCGGTCCTTGAGATGCGCGATCTTCCGCTCGAGGTTCTCGACCCCGTCGAAGCCGAACCACTGGAACGGGGTGAAGCTCTTCGGGACGAAACACCCGACGGACACGTTCACGTTCGGGCGGATGCCGTGTCGGCGGCCCTGGGCGAGGATGTCCTTCACGAGCGTCACGAGCTCGTCGAGGTCGGGCTCGGTCTCCGTCGGGAGGCCGATCATCGAGTAGACCTTGATCATGTCCCAGCCGCGCGAGAAGGCGACGTCGGCGGCCTTCACCATGTCGGCGTTCGTGAACGTCTTGTTGATGACGCGGCGCAGGCGGTCCGAGCCCGTCTCCGGCGCGAACGTGAAGCCGGACTTGCGCACCTCGGAGACCGCGTCCGCGAGCGCGACGGAGAACGCCTCCGCGCGGAGCGACGGGAGGGAGATCGAGACCTTCGTCTTCGCGAGCTCGGGTGCGAGGCACGCGACGAGCGGCTCGATCTGCGAGTAGTCGGCCGAGGAGAGCGACAGCAGACCGACCTCGCTCCAGCCCGCCTCGTCGATGAACGTCTTCGTCGCCTTCGCGACGTCCGCGGGGTCCAGCTCGCGCACGGGGCGATACCAGTATCCGGCCTGGCAGAAGCGGCAGCCCTGCGTGCAGCCGCGCATGATCTCGAGGCCGAGCCGGTCCTGGACGATGTCGACGGACGGGACCATCGGCTTTGCGGGGTAGACGTCGGCCGAGAGCGTCTCGACCCAGACGCGCTTGACCGTTTCCGGAGCGCCGGG
Source organism: uncultured Acidobacteriota bacterium (assembly GCA_963798215.1). GTDB lineage: Bacteria > Acidobacteriota > Thermoanaerobaculia > UBA5066 > UBA5066 > Fen-183. The sequence goes on along the minus strand of CAWCSP010000004.1, from coordinate 3,351,160 downwards.
GGCGTTCGGCGTGTACGCGGCGACGCGGTCTGCGTCGTAGGTCACGTCGTAGAGGGACGGGACGTAGATGCCGGGGCAGGTCGCGAACGCAAGGAGGCGCTCTCTTCGCGGGAGGCCTCGCGTGGCGGCGACCTTTTCGAGGAAGATCGGCAGTGCCTCCTCGGCGTCGCCGATCAGGAAGACGTCGAAGAAGTCCGCGAGCGGCTCGGGGTTCGCGACGCACGGGCCGCCGCCGATCACGACGGGGTCCGCGTCGCCGCGGTTGCGCGCGAGCACGGCGATTCCCGCGAGGTCGAGCATGTTCGGGACGTTCGTGTAGTTCATCTCGCTCTGGAGCGAAAGACCGAACACGTCGAAGTCGCGAACCGGCGCGAAGGACTCGACGGTGAAGAGCGGGACCTTCTCGCGCCTGAGGACCTCCTCGAAGTCGGTCCACGGCGCATACGTGCGCTCGCAGGCCCAGCCGGACCGGCGGTTCACGATCTCGTAGAGGATCTTCGTTCCCGTGTGGCTCATCCCGATCTCGTACGCGTCGGGAAAGCCGAGGGCGACCGTGACGTCACTCGCGCCGAGGTCCTTGCGCACGACGTTCCGCTCCAGGCCGAGATAGCGCCCGGGGCGCTCGACGGCGAGGAGGAACGGCTCGAAGCGGGGGCGGACGGATTCGTAGCGCACGGAGGTCTCCCGAACGCGTCAGTCTAGCCGATCGGTGAGACGTCGTCTCGTCAGGCGGTCTTTTCGAGGCCGACGGGGCAGGAGACGCCCGTCCCGCCGAGACCGCAGTAGCCGTCCGGGTTCTTGGCGAGGTACTGCTGGTGGTACTCCTCGGCGTAGTAGAAGGGCGGCGCGTCGAGGATCTCGGTCGTGATCGCGCCGTACCCGGCCTCGGCGATCTCCCGCTGGAAAACGCTCTTCGAGGCCTCGGCCGCGTTCCGTTGCTCCTCGCCCTCGACGTAGAGGCCGGAGCGGTACTGCGTGCCGGCGTCATTGCCCTGGCGCATGCCCTGCGTCGGGTCGTGGCTCTCCCAGAAGACCTTCAGGAGGTTCTCGTACGAGACCGCCACCGGGTCGAAGACGACGAGGACGACCTCGTTGTGACCGGTGAGTCCCGTGCACACCTCGCGGTACGTCGGATTCGGCGTGATCCCGGCCGCGTAGCCGACGGCGGTCGTGTAAACGCCCGGGATCTCCCAGAATTTCTTCTCGGCGCCCCAGAAGCAGCCGAGGCCGAAGAGTGCCGTCTTCATTCCGGGCGGAAACGGCGGCTCGAGCGGGTGCCCGTTGACGAAGTGTTTCGCCGGTACCGGCATCTTCTCCGCGCGCCCAGGGAGCGCTTCGGCGGCCGACGGCATGTGGAGCTTCTTCGCGCCGGAGGACACGGCCGTCGATTCTGCTCCTCGCGCGCAAGAAGGGGAAGGACCCCCGGCGTGAAAACCGAACGTCCCGTTTCGCCGATTGACTCGCCCCGGTGCTCGGCCTAGATTGCCGACCGGATGGCACTCGACGAAAAACTCCGCACGTATCTTCGCGAGCTCGGCGCAGCTCTCAACGAGGCCGTGTCCTCGTCCGAGAAGGTGCACGAGATCCTCGCGAAGGTGAAGAGCGAAGGTTACGGCGCGTACCTCTGTCTCGATGCGACGGTCGCGCTCGACAAGCGCGGCCGCCGGTCGTCGGCCGCGCTCCCGTCGATCCGCCGCGGCGGGGGAAACGTGTCGAAGGAAGACCGCGAGGGAGGCGGGCTCGACACCGCCGTCTTCCAGATCAACGTCAAGGATCTCGGGTTCCTGCGCTCCGTGGGGATCGATCCGACGCGCCCGATCCGCGCGCGGAGGCGCCCCCACGCCGCCGTCACGATCCGCTCGACGGTCGCGAAGAGGGGCTGACGCAGGATCTTCTGGGTCTTTCGGCCCTCGACCTCGCGCGCGCCGTGCGCGACGTCGCGCCGGAGCCGTACCGCGCCGCCCAGATCGCGACGTGGATCTACGCGCTTCGGGCGACTTCGTTCGGGGAGATGTCGAACCTCCCGAAGGCGATGCGCGAGGCCCTCGGGAAGGACTTCACGATCGGCCTCCCGAAGGTGGTGGCGCGCACCCCGGCCCCGGACGGAACGGAGAAGTTCCTGTTCGAGCTCGCGGACGGCGCGCGGATCGAGGCCGTCTCCATCGTCGAGTCGAAGAAGAGGCCGTCGTGGACGGACCCCGACACGCCGGAGGCCGCGCGTGTCACGATCTGCGTCTCGTCGCAGGCGGGCTGTGCGCTCGACTGCGCGTTCTGCGTGACGGGCCGCATGGGCGCGGGGCGGAACCTGACGGCCGGGGAGATCGTCGGCCAGTACCTCGTGATCGCGAAGGAAAAGCGGCTCGGTCCGCACGAGGCGAACGTCGTCTTCATGGGGATGGGCGAGCCGCTCCTGAACGTCGGGAACGTCAGGCGCGCGCTCGACCTCCTCGAGGGCGAGGTGTCGCCGCGGCGGACGACCGTCTCGACGGCGGGGATCGTGCCCGGAATCGAGTCCCTCGCGGCGCGTCCGAGGCGGCCGAACCTCGCCGTGTCGCTTTCGGGCGCGGACGACGAGACCCGGTCGGCGCTCATGCCGGTCAACCGGACGACCCCGCTCGCGGACCTCTTCGCGGCGCTCAAGCGCTGGCCGCTCGAGCGCGGCCGCAGGATCACGTTCGAGTGGGTCCTCATCGCGGGCGTGAACGACCGGCCCGCGGACGCGGCGAAGCTCGTCGCGCTCGTGAGGCCGCTCCCGGCGAAGGTGAACCTGATCCCGCTCAACGAGTCGGCCGAGTGGCTGCCGGGACTGAAACGCCCGTCCGACGCTGCCGTCGACGCGTTTGCGCGCGCGGTCGCGGCGGGCGGCGTGCCCGTGACGGTGCGCTGGTCGAAGGGCCTTCAGGCGGACGCGGCGTGCGGCCAGCTCAAGGGGCGCGAGACGCCCCGCCGCCCGGCGCGGCCGGCGCCGTAGATCTCACGAAAGCCGCACGACGCCGGTGAGGATCCTCCCGGCCCCCGGCCCGTCGCGCCGCCAGGACGGCAGGTCGGAGGATGCGGCGTTGCAGGGCCCGGGCCGGAGAATGCGCGCCGGGTCGAGCCCGCGGACGAGGAGCGCGGCCTCGCCGAACGCCGCGACGTCGACGAAGGCCTTTCCGCCGGCGCCGGGCTTCACGGCGCCCTCGGGCGCGGCGCCGTACGCCGCGAGGAGCGCCGCGAGGACCTCCGGCCCGACCTCGTAGCGGTCGCGCGCGATCGACGGGCCGAACGCGGCGGCGAGATTCCGGGGCGAGACGCCGCGCGCCTCGAGCGCGTCGAGGGCGGCATCGAGGACGCGCAGCGCGGTCCCCCGCCAGCCGGCGTGGACGGCGGCGATCCATCCCGTCACGGGATCGGCGAGGACGACCGGGACGCAGTCGGCCGACGCGACGGCGAGGAGGACGTTCGGCTGGCAGGTCGCGAGGGCGTCTCCGGTTCCGAGGATGCTGGTCCGGCGCTTTCGCGCCGGTTCTTCGAAGGTGAGTGTGATGGCCCCGTGGACCTGCGAGAGGCGTAGCACTTCCGCGTCCGGCGCGCCGAGGCCTTCCGCGAGGGCGCGTGCAGCGACGTCCGGGTCGAGCGCGCGGGCCGTCAGGGCGCCGCGCGTGAAGCCGGCGGCAAAGCCAGGCGCGCCGCGAAGCGTCAGACGCGAAACGAACGCTCCGCCTCCGCTCGCGCGCTCCGCCGGTTGCCCAACCACATGTTCATTCTAAGAAACTCTTCTCGTCTTCTCTTTCCTCCTAGAATCCCCGCGCCATGAAACGCGCGAGAAGCGGCCTGCACCTCCCGCCCGGGCTGCGCTCGCCCGAGGCGATCCAGCTCTTCCTCGACGAGGGGCTCGGGTACAACAAGGAGAAGGGGGGCGAGACGGCGCGCTCGCCGCGCCGCGTCCTCGAGACGGGCGAGGCGCACTGCTTCGAGGGCGCGCTCTTCGCGGCGGCGGCGCTGCGCCGGATCGGCCACCGCCCGCTCGTCGCCCAGCTCCACGCCGTGCGCGACGACGACCACGTCCTCGCGCTCTACCGCGGGAAGGACGGACTCTGGGGCGCGGTCGCGAAGTCGAACTACTCGGGCCTGCGCTTCCGCTCGCCGGTCTACCGCTCGCTCCGTGAGCTCGCGATGACGTACCTCGACTTCTACTACAACCTCGAGGGCGACAAGGGCCTCAGGGCCGTCCGCCGCCCCGTCGACCTCGCGCGCTTCGACGCGCGCGGCTGGGAGACGGCGGCCGACGACCTCTGGGACGTCAGCGAGTGGGTCGCGACGCGCCGCGCGACGCCCCTCGTCGCCGGGCCGCCGGAGCGCCGGCTCGGCTGGATGGACCTGCGCCTCTTCGACGCGGGCCTCGTCGGCTCGAAGGCCATCCCGGTCGCGCCCGGCGTGCGCGAGCACCTGCGCCGGCGCTGAACGTCACGCCCGCGGGGCGCCGGCGATCGCGTTGGCGTAATACCGGAGCAACGGGACCTCGCCGGGGGCCGGCCGGAAGAGGCCTCCGTCCGCGAGGACGACGTGGCGCAGCGTGAGCATCCGGAGCCCGACGGAGACGGCGTAGTCCTGGTCTCCGCGCGGAACGTGGACGTACGCGCCGCCCGCCTCGAGCGCCCGCCAGCGAAGGAGCACCTCGGACTTGAGTTCGAGCTCGCTCCACGCGCGGTCCGGCGCGTCCGCGAGGACGCTCGCGACGAGGGAGACCGGCAGCACGGGGACGATCCGGGCGATCCGCGTCATCAGGTCTTCCGCGAGCCTGGCGACCGCGGCGAAGCGTTCCTCGCGGGAAGCGCTCGCGAGGTCGAGACCCTCGGCCGCAAGCCGGGCGCGCATCGAGACCGGCGTTCCGAAGCAGACGCACGCGTAGCCGAACCGGTGCCACTCGTTCGAGATCAGGAGCCGTGCGTTGCGGCCCAGGAAGCGGAGCGTCCCGGCGAGCGTCTCGGCGCGCGAGGACCCGCCCTGCGCGGGGGAGCGGCCGAGGAGGAGCGTGCGGTCCTCGAGGACGCGGTCGTAGTTGACGCCGACCGGGACGAAGACGAGGTCGCGCGGCCCCTTCGGGTCGAAACCGCGCAGCATGTAGTCGAGGAGGCCGAGCTTCGGCGGCCGGAGCGCGCCGTCCTTCGAGAGCCCGCCCTCGGGGTAGACGGCCTGCGGGACGCCGTTCGCCGTCGCCATCGCGACCCAGCGCTCGAGGACGCGCCGGTAGAGCGGGTCCTTCGAGTCGCGTCTCACGAAGTAGGCGCCCGTCGCGCGCACGAGCCCCTGCACGGGCCAGATCCGCGCCCACTCCCCGACCGCGTAGCTGAGCGCCGTCTTCTCGGCCGCGAGGTACGAGAGGAGGATGTAGTCCATGTTGCTCCGGTGGTTCATGACGAAGACCACCGTCGAGCCGTCGGGGATCGCGGCGAGGCCGGCATCGTCCGCCGAGCCGAGGCGGACGCGGTAGAGGGCGCGCGCGAGGGCGCGTGCGGCCGCGGTGCCCGCGCGGAAGTAGACCCACGCGTTGAAGGCGGGGACGATTTCCGAGGCGTCCCTCTCGACGCGTTTCTGCACCTCGTCCCGCGAGAGGCCCGACTCCTTCGCGAATGCGTCGGCGGCCTCGAGGACCTTCGCGTCGAAGCGCAACTGGTCCACGAGGACCTCGCGCTTCGTCATCTTGAACGGCGGAAGGCGGACCGGCAGCCGCGCGTTCAGCTCGTCGATGACGCGGTTCGCGCGGCGGCGCATCACGGCGCGCGCGGCGGGGCGCAGCATCCGGTCGAGGACCGCCGAGCCCGCGAGGAGCACGAGCAGGACGAGCGCCCAGAGCGGGACCGCGACCGGGGAGAACATCGGAATTTCTTCGAAGATTAATGCAAGGGGGCGGAATCGAGGTTTAATCGCCGGAAATGACACGGCCTTGGAACGCCGCAGGCGCGGTCCTTCTCTTCTGGGCGGCCGCGTTCGGGGCCCGCGCGCAGGTCGTGCCGGTCGAACCCGTCCCGGATGAAGCCATCCTCAGAGACTTCCGGTTCTCTTCCGGCGAGACCCTTCCGGAGCTGAAGATCCGCTACGTCACGTACGGGAGGAGGCTCGACGACGGCCGCGGGAAGACCGCGAACGCGGTCCTCGTCCTCCACGGGACGGGCGGCTCGTCGGCGCAGTTTCTCGGTCCGGAGTTCGCCGGCGTCCTCTTCGGCCCGGGCCAGCCGCTCGACGCCTCGCGGTTCTACGTCGTGATCCCGGACGGGATCGGACACGGCGGCTCGTCGAAGCCGAGCGACGGCCTGAGGGCCAGGTTTCCGCACTACACGTACGGCGACATGGTCCGCGCGCAGTACCGGCTCCTGACGGAGCACCTCGGCGTCACCCATCTGCGCCTCGTGATCGGGACGTCGATGGGCGGAATGCACGCGTGGATGTGGGGAGAGGCCCATCCGGGTTTCATGGACGCGCTGATGCCTCTTGCGTGCCTCCCCGCGCCGATCGCGGGCCGCAACCGGATGTGGCGGAAGATGGCGATGGACCTCATCCGGGGCGACCCCGGCTGGAACGGCGGCGACTACACCGTCCAGCCGGGCGGCCTCAGGGGCGCGCTTTCCCTCCTGCTGGCGCTCTCGGGCAGCCCGCTCCAGTGGATGCAGGACGCGCCCGACCGGGCCGCCGCCGACGCCGCCGTGGACCGGTGGATGAAGGCGCGGCTCGCGAAGACGGACGCGAACGACCTCCTCTGGGCGCTCGACGCGTCGCGCGACTACGACGCATCCCTGCAACTGGAGCGGATCAGGGCGCCGTTGTTGGCCCTCAACTTCGGCGACGACGCGATCAACCCGCCCGAGCTCGGGATCCTCGAGAAGGGCGTCGCCCGCGTGAAGCTCGGGCAAGCCGTCGTCTTCCCGGTCTCGGAGAAGACGCGCGGCCACCAGACGCACACGCTCGCGGACCTCTGGAAGACGTATCTCGTCGAGCTCCTCGACCGGTCGCGGCCGTAGGGCACGTCAGCGCAGCGCCCGCGCGAGGCGCTGCGCGCCCTCGGCGAACACGTCGGGCGGCGGAAGCAGGCTGACGACGAGCCAGGCCTCCGAGGGAAACTCGTAGAAGAAGCCCGGGTGGACGAGGACGTCGTGCGTCTCGAGGAGGTCGAGGACGAGGTCCTCCTCGGTCTTCACGGCCGGTACCCTCAGGCACGCCGACCAGCCCGCGGTAACGGGCGCGACCGAAACGGCGCCGCCCGGCGGGAACGCGTTCCGGAGCGTGCGCTCGTTCTTGAGGACGCGGGCCCAGATCGCCTCCACCGCGCGCCGGCCGTGCTCGAGAAGGCGCGGGAGGGCGAGCTGGACGGGCGTGCCGACGGAGAGGTACGCGTCCGCGACCCACTCGAGCCGGCGGAGCGCGTCCCCGAGAAATGGCTCGGCGCCGTTCGCGAGGATCCAGCCGAGCTTGAGCTGGGGGAGCGCCGCCGATTTCGACAGGCCTCCGAGCGAGAAGACGAGCGCCGCGTCGCGCACGGCCGCGACCGGCACGTCGTCGGGCCGGTCGGAATAGCGGTAGTCGACGAAGACCTCGTCGGAGATCACGGCGAAGCCCTTCGCAGCGGCGAGCGCGAGGAGCGCGTCGAACTCCGCGGACGAGATCGAGCTGCCCGTGGGGTTGTTCGGGTTGACGACGACGACGGCGGCCGTGCGCACGCCGGCGTCCGAGAGGCGTGCGACTTCCTGCGCGACGGCCGAGGCGTGGACGCGGAAGCCGTCCTCGGGGGCGAGCGGGTAACGCGCGAGCGTCACGCTCTCGAGGCCCGCGAGGGCGTCGAGGAGCGGGTACGACGGCGCCGGCACGAGGACGGCGTCGCCGGGGTCGGCGAGGACCTTGAAGAGCCAGCCGTAGGCCTCGCTCGTCGAGGCGGTCAGGATCATGCGGTCGGGCGGCGCGAGGACGCCGTGGACGGCCGCGTACCAGTTGCTAACGGCGAGGCGCGCGCGCGCGAGCCCGCGCGGGTCGGGCTCGTACTTGAGGCCGCGCGGATCCGCGAGCGGCGCGAGGAGCCCGGCGTCGCCCTCGACGTCCGCGAAGAGGTCGACGCCGCCCGAACGCAGCCCGACCGCCGTCGGGTTCGAGACGGTCAGGTCGAGGTGGGGCCGCGTCCTCGCGGCGAGCGCGCGCGCGATGGGGTTCAGCGCGTCGACCGGGGGCAGCCTCTTCGAGAACAACGGAAAGCCGGCCTCACCGTCCCGCGACGAGGTCTTCCGGCTTCCAGGGCGACGGCGGGCCGCCGAGCCACCGGTGGAACCAGTCGAGGTGCGCCGCGTAGTAGAGCGCCATCTCGAACGCGCTCGGCCAGTGGCCCGCCTTTTCGAAGACGATCAGGCGCGACGGGACGCCGCGGGCCTGCAGGTCCCCGAAGAACTCGAGGGACTGCGTGTAAGGGACGCGGTAGTCCTTCTCGCCCGTGATCACGAGGCACGGCGTCCTGAAGGACGTCACGTACTCGGACGGGCTCTGGCGCTTGTAGAGGGCCGCATTCTCCCACGGGGCGCCCTTGAGGTCCCACTTCGGGAACCAGACCTCCTCGGTCGAGGAGTACATCGCGCGGAGATCGTAGACGCCCATCATCGCGGCGAGCGCCTTGAAGCGCGTCTTGTGGCCTTCGAGCCACATCATCGCGTAGCCCCCCCAGGACCAGCCCATCGCGCCCATGCGGTCCTTGTCGACGTACGGGAGCTTCTCGAGCGCGTCCGCGACCTTCTCGACGTCCGCCATGACCTTGCCGTCCCAGTCGCCCGAGATCGCCGACGTGTAGGCCTGGCCGAATCCGGTCGAGCCGTGCGGGTTCGGGAACGCGACGACGTAGCCCGCGCCCGGGTACACCTGCCAGTCGCCGCGGTACCCGTCGGACCACTGCTGCTGCGGGCCGCCGTGGACGTTCAGGATCAGCGGGTACTTCTTCGACGGGTCGAAGCCGTGCGGCTTGACCACCCACACCTGGACGGGCTTTCCGTCCGCTCCGGCGACGGTGATCTCCTCGGCGGGCCGGACGTCGACCTCCTTCTCGAAGGCGGCGTTGTGCGTCGTGAGCCGGGTCCCGGCGCCGTCCCCTCCGGCGGCCACGGGGATCCGCCAGAGCTCGGCGGGGCTCCCGATCCGCCGGCGCGCCGCGACGGCGAACGAGGCGTCGGGCGCGAGCGCCCACGCGTCGATCGTCCCGACGGACGACACGGCGTGGATCGCGCCCGTCGCGAGGACGATCTCGAAGAGCGGCGTCCGGCCCTTCACGTCGGCCGTGAAGAAGATCCGGCTGCCGTCCTTCGAGAAGGCGAAGTCCCGGACCGTGTCGTCGAACGTCGCGGTGAGGTCGCGCTCCTTGCCCGTCGCGCGGTCGCGAAGGACGATCCGGAACCGGTCGGATTCGTAGCGCGGCGTGACCTGGCGCGTAAACGCGAGGAAGCGTCCGTCCGGCGAGTAACGCGGGGAGCCGTCGAACCCCTTGTTCGCGGCCGTGAGGTCCGCCGGCGCGGCGAGGGCGGCCGCGTCGCCGTCCACGGGCACGGTCCAGATGTCGGCATTCGTCGAGAATGCGGGGTCGGGGTCGCGGTTCGACGTGAACGCGACCTCCTTCCCGTCGGGCGAGACGTCGAAGTCGCGCCCGCCGCCGAGCGAGAACGGCGGCGAGTCGAAGTCGCCGGGCGTCAGGTCGCGAAGCGCCTTCGCCGCGTCGGGTTCGGCGAGGTCGAGGAGGAAGACGTGCGTGCGCGTCCCGTCCTTCCACGACGTCCAGTGCCGGTACAGGAGGCTGTCCGCGAGGTGGGCCTTGATCTTGTCCGCCTCGCGCGCGTCGGCCGCCTTCTTGTTGCAGGCGGCGTCGGCGCCGCAGGCGGGGACGACATCCGCGGAGAAGACGACGAAGCGGCCGTCCCTGGAGAAGCGCGGGGAGTCGATCCCGCCGGGGAATCTCGTCTTCTGCTCGGCCTCGCCGCCGCCGAGCGGCAGGAAGAAGAGCTGCGGGTCGCCCGCGCGCGTCGAGACGAACGCGAGCGTCTTCCCGTCGGGCGAGAAGAACGGGTGCTCGTCACGCGCCTCGCCGGCCGTGAGCGGCCGGGCGTTCGCGCCGTCCGCGTCGGCGCGCCAGAGCGCGACGGTCCTCTTCTTCGCGGCCCAGTCGTTCGTCCCGACGGAATAGACAATCGTCCGGCCGTCCGGCGAGATCGCCGGCTCGCCGACGGCCTTCGTACGGTAGAGGTCGTCCAGCGTGAAGGCGCGGCCCGACTCGGCTCCGGGCGCGGGAAAAGCGAGGAGGAGAAGGGCGGCGAGCGCGAGGGGGGCGGAGCGTTTCGGCATGCGCCGAGTCTACCGGCCCGTCCCCCCGGACGCGCGCCTCAGCTCGTCAGGCCGTCGCGCTTCTGGAGAATCTGGTTCAGGAACCAGCGGTTCTTCTGGTGCGTCTGGACGAGGCGCGTGTAGAGGTCGGCGGTGCCGATGTCGCCCGCCTTCGCCGCCGTCTCGGCGTCCTCGTGCATCTCCTCGATGACGAGGTCGAGCGTCGCGCGAGCTTCGGCGATCATCTTCTCCATCGAGAGCGATCCCTTCGAGGCCTTCACGCTGGCCTTCGGCAGGTAGTCGGCAGGGTCGCCGACCGGGGAGCCGCCGATCATGATCGCGCGCTCGGCGAACTCGTCGATCGTGTCGTACGTCTGTGTTGCCTGCTCGTCGAGGAGCAGATGGATGTCGCGGAACAGAGGACCGTAGCTGAGCCAGTGGTACTTCTTGTAGTTGAGGTATGCGACGAGGGCGTTCGCCTGCTGACGCTGAAGGGTCGAGACGACCGCTGCCGCGCCGTGGCCCTTCTTTTTCTTGTCTTTCTTTCCCATGAGGTGGCCTCCGATCAAAGATTAGATTAAGTCTAAATAAGAGTCAACGCTTTCTGATCAACCGGACGAGCGCGACGAGGAGAACGGCGCCCACGAGGCGCACGACGAAATCGCCGACGAGACCTCCCATCAGGAAGCGGCCCAGGAGAACGCCCCCGATCCAGCCGCCCGCGATTCCCAGAAGGACGTCCACGAGAAGGCCGTAGCCGCCGCCCTTCATGATCTGTCCGGTCGCCCAGCCCGCAAGCGCGCAGAGGGCGAGTTCCACGATTAGCCACATGGTGCGGTCCTCCCGGGAAGATCCTATCCCCGCTTCCTGTACCATTCCCGCCCCCATGGCAGACCAGTACATCTTCACGATGCAGAACCTGCGGAAGGTGGTCCCGCCCCAGCGCGAGATCCTCCGCGGCATCTACCTCTCGTTCTTCCCCGGCGCCAAGATCGGCATCCTCGGCCTGAACGGCGCCGGAAAGTCCACCGTCCTGCGCATCATGGCGGGCCTCGACAAGGAGTTCACGGGCGAGGCGTACCCCGCCGAGGGGATCCGCATCGGCTACCTCCCGCAGGACCCGCAGCTCGACCCGAAGAAGACCGTCCTCGAGAACGTCGAGGAGGGCGTCGCGCCCCTCAAGGCGCTCCTCGCGCGCTTCGACGAGCTGGGCGAGAAGATGGGCGAAGCCCTGCCCGACGCCGAGATGGACAAGGTCATGGCCGAGTACGGCAAGGTGCAGGACGCGATCGAGCACGCGAACGGCTGGGAGCTGGACCGGACGCTCGAGACGGCGATGGACGCCCTGCGCTGCCCGCCGCCGGACGCCGACGTCACGAAGATCTCGGGCGGCGAGAAGCGCCGCGTCGCGCTCTGTCGCCTCCTTCTCTCCCGGCCGGACATGCTCCTCCTCGACGAGCCGACGAACCACCTCGACGCCGAGTCCGTCGCGTGGCTCGAGCAGTTCCTGAAGGAGTTCCCGGGCACGGTCGTCGCGGTCACGCACGACCGGTACTTCCTCGACAACGTCGCGGGCTGGATCCTCGAGCTCGACCGCGGCGCCGGCATCCCGTGGAAGGGCAACTACTCCTCGTGGCTCGAGCAGAAGGAAGCGCGCCTCGAGATCGAGGAGAAGACCGAAACCGCCCGCCAGCGTTCGTTGAAGCGCGAGCTCGAGTGGGTGCGCATGGCGCCCCGCGCGCGGCAGGCCAAGAGCAAGGCGCGCCTTCAGGCGTACGAGCAGCTCGTCGCCGAGAGCGGAATCGAGGCCCGCGGCGAGACGAACGAGATCTACATCCCGCCGGGCCCGCGCCTCGGCGACGTCGTCGTGCGCGCCGAGGGCGTGAAGAAGTCCTTCGGCGACAAGCTCCTCTTCGACGACCTCAGCTTCGACCTGCCCAAGGGCGGCATCGTCGGCGTCATCGGGCCGAACGGCGCGGGCAAGACGACGCTCTTCAAGATGATCATGGGACTCGAGAAACCGGACGGCGGCAAGCTCCAGGTCGGCGAGACCGTGGTCCCGAGCTACGTGGACCAGAACCGCGAGAAGCCCGACGCGAAGAAGACCGTCCACGACGAGCTCTCCGGCGGCCAGGACCTCGTGATGCTCGGCAAGCGCGAGATGCCGAGCCGCGCGTTCTGCGCGATGTACAACTTCAAGGGCGCCGACCAGCAGAAGCTCGTCGCGAACCTGTCGGGCGGCGAGATGAACCGCCTGCACCTCGCGCGGACGCTCAAGAAGGGCGGCAACCTCCTCCTACTCGACGAGCCCACGAACGACCTCGACGTCGACACGCTCCGCGCGCTCGAGGAGGCGCTGTTGTCGTTCGGCGGCTGCGCCGTCGTGATCAGCCACGACCGCTGGTTCCTCGACCGCGTCGCGACGCACATGCTGGCGTTCGAGAGCGACAGCAAGACGGTCTGGTACGAGGGCAACTACCAGGACTACGAGGCCGACCGCCACAAGCGCCTCGGCGCCGAGGCCGACCGCCCGCACCGGATCAAGTACCGCAAGCTCGGGGGCTGATCCCCGCTCCGCCCGCGGGCTCAGCCCGCGTTCGAGACCGGCCGCAGCGTGTGAAAGAAGCCGCGCACGAGCGCCGAGGCGACGTGCGCGCGGTAGGCCGCGGTCGAGCGCACGTCGTCGATCGGCGAGATGTCGCGGCGCACGGCGGCGTCGAGATGCTCGTCGGTCACCGCGAGGGGTCCGGGCGAGACGGCGAGCGCGCGCACGGTCGGGAGCGAGGCCGTGACCGGCGCGACGGACCCCATCCCGAGCCCGACGCGGACGCAGCGCCCGCGCTCGTATTCGCCGACCGCCGCGAGGGCCACCTTCGAGATCGACTGCGCGGCGCGGGTGCCGACCTTCCGCCAGAGCTGGTGCCCGCCCGTCCGCGGCAGGGTGAACTCGATCCGGACGATGATCTCGTCGTCGGCGCGCGCCGTCCGGCGGTAGCCCGTGAACCACTGGCCGATCGGGACGCGGCGCTCCCCGTGCACGCTCGCGAGGACGACGTCGGCGTCGAGAGCCATCAGGGCCGCGCTGCCGTCGGCGGCGGGCGACGCGGTCGCGAGGTTTCCGCCGAGCGTCCCGCGCGACTGGATCTGGAGGGCCCCCACGTCGCGCGCCATGGCCGTGAGCATCGGGACGCGCCGCGTGAGAACCGCGTGCTGGCGCACCTCGAGGTACGTCGCCGCCGCGCCGATCGCGGCCCGCTCGCCCGTGATCCGGATGCCGCGGATCTCGGGCACGCGCGAGATGTCGAGGATGAGCGGAAGGTCCCCGCCGAGTGAGAGTGGAGACATGTGCTGCGCGACCACCCAGTCCGTCCCGCCCGCGAGAAGGACCGTCTCCTCGCCCTTGCCGGCGCGGCGCGAGAGCGTCGCGCAGACGTCGGCGAGGGACGCCGCGCGCTCGAACGCGTGGAGGGGCAGCTCAGCCAGGCTCACGCGAGGCCCTTTCCTTCGAGGCCGCCCGGACCGCCTCGACGATGCGCTGATAGCCGGTGCAGCGGCAGAGGTTGCCCGCGAGCGCCTCGCGAATGTCCGTCTCGCCGGGCTGGGGAATGGCTGCGAGGAGCGCCTCGGCCGACACGAGGAAGCCGGGCGTGCAAATGCCGCACTGCGAGCCGCCCTCCTTCACGAACGCCTCCTGGAGCGGAGAGAGGCCCGCGGGCTCGCCGAGGCCCTCGACGGTCGTGACGGCGCGGCCCTCGACCTGTCCGAAGAGAACGAGGCAGGCGTTCACCGGCGCGCCGTCGAGGAGGACCGTGCACGAGCCGCACTCGCCCTCGCCGCACCCTTCCTTCGTGCCCGTGAGGCCGAGCGTTCCGCGCAGGACGTCGAGAAGGCGCGCGGCGGGCGGCGCGTCGACGGTGACGGGGCGGCCGTTGAGGGTGCAGCGGATCTTCGTCGTCTTCACCGCCGGACCTCCTTCGAGAGCGCGTAGAGCTCCTCGGGAAGGAGCGGCAGGCGGTCGCAGACGATCCCGGTCGCGTGCTCGACGGCCGCCGCGACGGCGGGCGCGCCGCCGTCCATCGGCAGCTCGCCGATCCCCTTGGCGCCCCCTCCGGGTCCATGGTGGTAGGCGTCCTCGACCAGAAGCGTCGTGAAGCGCGGGGCGTCGAGAATCGTCGGGATCACGTAGTCCGTGAGGGTCGCGTTCACGACGCGGCCCTCGCGCATCACGAGGTTTTCCTGGAGCGCCCAGCCGACGGCCTGCAGGAGGCCGCCCTCGATCTGGCCCTTGCAGTTGACCGGGTGGATCGCCTTCCCGACGTCGTGCGCGCTCCAGAGGCTGAGGACGCTCGTCTCGAACGTGTCGAGGTCCACCTCGACCTCCGCGATCGCGCAGCCCCAGCCGTAGGCCGGGTACGCGTCGCCGCGGTACGTCGCATCGTCCCAGGCGAAGCCCGGCGGCGGCTCGTACTCCCGCTCGACCGTGAGGGTCCCGTGCGCGGCGAGGAGGCGGCGGGCCGCGTCTTCGAAGGAGCCGCCCTTCTCCTGGCGGTCACCCTCGATGCGGGCGAACAGATCGCGCGCGGCGGCCTCGACGATGCCGCCGACGATCATGACCGTGCGCGACGCGACGGTCGGCCCCGAGTCGGGGACGCGCGCGGTCGACGGCGTCGTGAACTCGACGCGGTCCATCGACACCCAGAGCGCCTCGGCCGCGATCTGCCGGAAGACGGTCTCCGTGCCCTGCCCGATGTCCGTCGAGGCTCCGCGGATCCGAAAGTGCGGCTTGCCGGCGCCGTCGGCGAAAAGGTCGACCGCGACCCTCGCGCGGTGCGTGAGCTCGCCGGAGCCCGTGAAGCCGGCGCCGTGCATGTAAACGCTCGCGCCGATGCCGCGGGCCTTGCGCGCGGCGACGGCGCCGGGCGGCGGGAGACGGAACATCCCCGAAGCGCCGGAGGCCGGCGCCCCGGCGGCCGCGCGGCGCTTCTCGTCCCAGCGGCTGGCCTTCTTCGCCTCCTCGACGCAACGCGCGACGCCGACGGACTCCTTCAGGAACTGGCCGGTGGACGTCGTGTCCCCGACGCGCAGGAGGTTCTTCTCGCGAAGGGCGAGGGGGTCGAGGCGGAGCGTGCGCGCGATGCGGTCCATGTGACGTTCGATCGCCCAGATCGTCTGGGGCGCTCCGAAGCCGCGGAACGCGCCGTTCGGGGGCGTGTTCGTCGCCACCGCCTGCGCCTCGATCGAGACGTGCTCCCAGCGGTACGCGCCCGCGGCGTGGAGGGCCGCGCGCGAGAGGACGACGGGGGAGAGCGTCACGTAGGCGCCGCCGTCGAGGACGACCCGGATCGAGACGGCGCGGAGCGTCCCGTCGCGGTCGCAGCCCGAGGTGACCGTGACGGACGACGGGTGGCGCTTCGTCGTCGCCTCGATGTCCTCCTTGCGGTCGTAGACCATCTTCACCGGCCGGCCGCTCGCGCGCGCGAGGAGGAGCGCGTGGAGGGCGAGGATCGTCGGGTACTCCTCCTTGCCGCCGAAGCCGCCGCCCGTGACGGCCTGCGTGACGTCCACGCGCTCGTCCGTCAGCCCGAAGGTCCGCTTGACGCCCCGGTGAATGTAGTACGGGCACTGGCACGAGGAGAGGACGTGCGCGCCGCCGTCCTCGTCCCAGAACGCGAGGACGCCCTGCGGCTCGAGGTAGACGTGCTCCTGGTGGGGCGTCGCGTAGGTTCCCGAGAGCTGGACCGGGCAGGACGCGATCGCGGCGGCCGCGTCGCCCTTCGCGATGCGGACCGTCCGAAAGACGTTGTCCGATCCGTAGATCTGCGCCGTCCGGCCGAGCGCGTCGGCCACGGTGAGGACCGGGGGGAGGAGCTCGATGTCGGCCCTGAGGTGGCGGAGAGCGCGTGCGACGCGGAGCGCGTCCTCACCGGCGACGAGCGCGAGCGGCTCGCCCGCGTGCCGCACGTCGTCCGATGCGAGGACGGGCTGGTCCTCCTCGATGAGGGCGACGACGTTCGCGGGGACGTTCTCGGCTGTGACGACAGTGAGGCCTGTCCAATCGAAGGAGGCGTCCTTCACGATGCCGCGCAGCCGCCCGCGCGCGACGGTGCTGCGCAGCGTGGCGCCGACGAGCGTGCCCGGCCGGGTGACGTCGTCGACGTAACGCGCCCGGCCCGTGACCTTCGCGGGCCCGTCCGGGCGGGGAACGCTCCGTCCGATGAGCGGCATCAGTCGCCGACGACGTCTTTCAGCGCGGTGAGGACGTCCGTGAACCGGAACGCGAACCCGAGTTCGAGCGCCTTCTTCGGCACGACCCGCTGGCCGTCGAGGACGACGGTCGACATCTCGCCGAGCGCGAGGCGGATCGCCGCGGCCGGGGCCTTCGCGAAGCTGGGACGGTGGAGCGCCCGGCCGAGCGCGGTCGCGAACTCGCGCATCGTCACCGGGTTCGGCGCCGTCGCGTTGACCGGCCCCGCGACCGCGGGATTCTCGGCCGCCCAGACGTACATCCCGACGAGGTCGGCCTCGTGGATCCACGACATCCACTGCTTCCCGCTTCCGAGCGGCCCGCCTGCGAACGCCTTGAAAGGTGGGAGCATCTTCGCGAGGGCGCCGCCGCCCGCACCGAGAACGACCCCCGTCCGCAGCATGGCGACGCGCGTGCCGAGGGGCTCGAGAGAGCGCGCGGCCGTCTCCCAGTCCACGCAGACCTTCGCGAGGAAGTCGCTTCCCGCGGGTGCCTCCTCGTCGAGAGGCTCGTCGCCGCGCGGGCCGTAGAAGCCGACGGCCGACGCGTTCACGAGGACGGCGGGCTTCTGCGCCGCCTTCTCCGCGGCCGCCTTCAGGCGGGCGGCGGCATTCAGCCGGCTGCTCGCGATGCGCGCTTTCGCGGTGGCCGTCCAGCGCTGGGCGATCGTCTCGCCCGCGAGGTTCACGAGGGCGCCGGCGCCGTCGACGAAGCCCTCCCAGGCCGCGCCTTCGGCCCACGAGACGACGCGCACCTTCGGGTGCACGTGGTCGCGCGAGCGCGACGCGTCGCGGGTCAGGGCGATCACGTCATGTCCGCGGGAGACGAGACGCTCGCACAGCTTCGGTCCGATGAAGCCGGTCCCGCCGGTCACGATGACGCGCATCTGCTCTCCATGTCCCCCGATCGTACCGAAATCGGACCGGCCGGGACGGCCGTATCCTTCCGGGGGTGAGAGTCTTCCGTCCCGCCGCCGCCGCCGGATTCGTCGCCCTCGCCCTCGCGCTCGCCGCGGGGCCGGGCGCGAGCCGGGCTGCAGCCGCCCCGCCGCAACCGGACATGTCCGGAGTCGACCCTCTCGAGCTCATCCGTCGCGTCGCCAGGAGCCAGCGGCGCGTCGAGTCGGCCTTCGCGGGCGCGACGTACGACCAGCGCGAGGTCCGGATCACGTGGGGGGCGAAGGGACGCCCCGAGAAGGTCGAGTCCCGGCTCTTTTACGTCCTCGCAGGCGAGAACGGCGCAGAAGGGTCGCGCGAGCTCGTCGAGGTCGACGGGCGTCCGGCGACGGAAGAGGAGAAGACGAGGGCCGCGGCCGAGGACGAGAAGGGCCGAAAGCGCCGCGTCGAAGAGAAGGCGGAAGCGCAGGCGAAGGCGCCGCCGCGCGTCGCGGGCGACGAGGACGACCCGCTCGTCGGGTCGCGCCGCCTTTCGGAGCTCGTGGGCCGGTATACGATCAGGATCGTGGGAGAAGAGGTCATCGAGGGGCGGCCCGCCTACGTCCTCGACTTTGCTCCCAGCCCCACGGCGTCCGCTCCGAAGGGGCTCTCGGACCGCGCGCTGAACGCTCTCGCGGGCCGCGCCGTGATCGACGCCGCGACGTTCCAGATCCGGTCCGTCGAGGCGCGGCTGACGCGCCCCGTCAAGATCGCGGGCGGCCTCGCCGCCAACGTGAAGGAGGCGGAGGTGTCGTACGCGGGCCAGCCCGTCGGCGGCGGCCTCTGGTTCCCCTGCGCAGTGGATTTCCGCGTGACCGGGAAGACGGCGGTGTTCTTCCGCCTCGACACATCCTTCCGGGCCGCGTTCACGAATCTGAGGCGTTTCAACGTCGAGACCGAAACGGACGTCCGGCGAGAGCCGGACTCCGGGAGCAACCCATGACCCCTTCCCGCCGCCGTTCCATCCTCCTCGCCGCCGGCGTCTGCGTGGCCGCCGCCATGTCGTACGCCTACTGGCTGTCGCTCACGCCCGCCACGCACCCCGACCACGACCACGGGATCCTGAACCTCGACGCGGGGGGCCGCCTCATCGTCGAGACGCGCTCCGGGAAGAGCCGGAACCTCGTCGGCAAGCCCGGGCACACGCTCGTCCTGCACTTCTTCTCGACGTCGGCGCCCGGCGCCTCCGACGAGCTCGCGGGGATCTTCCTGCAGCAGGAAGCCCTGAAGAACGACAAGGACGTCGAATTCGTCCTCATCGCGCACGACAAGGACTTCGCGACGCTGGACGGGTGGCTGAAGGAGAAGAACCTCGTGCCGCCGTTCCCCGACACGCTCGTCCTCGACCCGTCGGGCGACGCGACGACGAAGCTGAACTCGAAGCGCCCGAACGAGACGATGTTCTTCGCCGCGAGCGGCAAGCTCGCCTCGCAGGCGCGCGGGTCGCTCTCGTGGCCGGACGGGGCCGCCGAGTATCTCGCGAAAGCGCGCGCCGGCGAGGCGATCGAGTAGCGGCTTACGCCGTCTCTCTCGGCCGGATCACCGGCGGGATTCGCCGAGCGTGATGAGGACGACCGCCCCGACGATCACGGCGGCGGCAACGAGAGTCCGCGCGGAGACGGGCTCGGAGGCGAGGAGCCACCCGAGGAAGACCGCGACGACCGGGTTCACGAACGCGTACGTCGAGACGAGGGCCGGCGACGCGGACCTGAGCAGCCAGATGTAGGCCGTAAACGCGACGAGCGAGCCGAAGACGACGAGGTAGGCGACGGCGGCGACGGATTTCGCCGACACGAGGGCCGGCGAGAAGCGGGTCCACTCGCCGAGGGCGCCGGAGAAGCCGCCGAGGAGGACGCCTCCCGCGAGCATCTGGAGCGCGGTCGCCTGCAGGGGCGAGGACGGCGGGACGAAGTGGCGCGACAGGAGCGATCCGAGCGCCCAAGCGAACGCCGCGAAGAGGATGGCCGCGGCGCCTCCGGGGTCCACACGCGCGCCGCCGAGGCCCGCGGGACCGACGAGAAGGACGACCCCCGCGACGCCGAGCGCGACGCCGACGAGCGCCCGGGGCGACGGGCGGCGGCGTTCCTGCGGGAGCGTCGCCTGCAGGAGGACGATGAAAAGCGGCTCGACCGAGACGAGGAGAGCCGCGAGGCCCGACGCGACGTGCTGCTCGGCCCAGACGACGCCGCCGTTCCCGCAGAGGAGCATGAGGCCGCCCGTGAGGAACGCGGGACGGAGGTCCCGGAGGGCGATCGGCGGCGCGCCGCGGTGCTTCACCCAGGCGAGGAGGAGGCCCCCGGCGACGAGGTAGCGGGCCGAGGCCATCGTAAACGGCGGGATCGTCTCGAGGCTCCAGCGGATCGCAAGATACGTCGAACCCCAGACAACGTACACGACGAGAAGCGCGAGCCAGACGCGCGAGGAGCGGGCCGGGACGTCGTTCAAGGAGCGACCATCGCCTCCCAGACGGCGCGCGACATCTTCCGAGCCGCCGCGATGACCCTCTCCCGGCCCGCCTCGTTCGCGCCGAAGTCGTCCGCGAGGAGGACGAGGACGTACTCCCGGCCATCCGGCAGGCGGACGATCGCAGCGTCGTGCTGGGACGTGGACATCGACCCCGTCTTGTGCGCGACGACCGCGCCCGACTGCGGGTGGAGGCCCGCGGGAATCTCCTCGTTGAACGTCTGGCCGGCGAGGATCTCCCACGCCGTCGCCTTCGCGGTGGCCGACAGCTTCGGCGTCGTGACGGCCGCCTCCATGACGGCGCCCATCCCGGCGGCGTCCGTCGTGTTGTTCAGGCCTTTGTCGAAGGCCTTGAGGTCCTCGACGCCGCGGCGCACCTTCACGGTGGTCGCGCCCAGCTCGTCGGTGAACTTCTGGACCTCCGTGGGTCCGAGGAACGTGAGGAGGATGTCGGTCGCGAGGTTGGACGAGCGGACGATCATCTCGTGCGCGAGGAACCCGATCGTGGCGGACTTCCCGAGGTATGCGGCGGTCGGGCCGTCGTTCTCCTCGAGACCGATCGAGAACGGCGAGCCGTCGACGAGGCTCTTGAACTCGTTCCTGACGGGCAGCTCGTCGGTCAGCTTCACCGTGCCGCCGTCGACGCGCCTGAGGAGCTCGAGGAGGACGGGCGTCTTCATCGTGGACGCGGCGTGGAAGGAAACCGAAGAATTCTTGGAAAGGGTCTGGCCGGTCGTCAGATCTTTGAACCAGATGCCGAAGCGAGCCCCGCTGCCGTCCGCAATTCCGTCGAGGGAACGCTGCAGGGCGCGCACCTTGGCCTCCGTGAGCGTTGGTCCCTCTTCACCTTCTAAGAAAGTCTTCTCTTTCTTTTTACCATTCGAAGAAATCTTCTTTTCTTCCCTCTTCAATCTCCTCGCGTAGCGGAACAGGGGCTTCAGGAACGGGCTGTCGTACGGCGTGACCTGCACGCCGGGCACGTTGTGCCGCGTGGCCTGCAGGACGGTGCCGTCGCCGATCCACATCGCCTCGTGGTCGATCTTGTCGGGCGTCCCGAAGAAGAGGAGGTCGCCCGGCCGGAGCTTCTCGAAGGCGACGGGCACGAGCTGCGGGTCCTGGAACGCCTGCTCGTAGCTGTTCCTCTTCAGCGTCACGCCGTGCTCGGAGAAAATCCGCGTGATCAGTCCCGAGCAGTCGAACCCGAGCGGCGTCGTCCCGCCCCACGTGTACGGCGCGCCGAGGAAGCGCCTGCCGAACGCAATCCAGTCGGATGGGGAACGAAGAGGAAGATTTTCTTTGAAAGGGAAGAGGGAGACGTCCCGTGCCGCGACCCAGCCGCTGCGCCCATCCGGCAGGCGCACCTTGACCCACGAGTAGACGTCACTCGTGTGGCCCGCAGCAGTTGGCTTGCCCTCTTCACCTTCTAAGAAATCTTCAAAAACCAGCGTTGCGCCTGCCGGGGCCGTGAGGAGCGGCTTCTGCTTCGTGAACGAAGGCGTCGCATAGACGTGCGCGAAGTTCGACGTCACGTGCGCGACCTTCGCCCCCGGCGCCGGCTGCGCCGGCGCCTCGCCGCGGCGGAGCGCTCGCTCCGGGATCCACGCGGCCTCGCCCGCGGCCGTTCGCACTTTGGCGAAGCCTGCGGCGTCCTCGAGGACGGTCACGCGGTCGCCGAGGATCGCCTGATCGTCGACGCTCGACGTCTCGTCCGGCCGCACGAAGAGGTCCTGGACCGCGGTGACGACGACGGCCGCCGTCGGCGGCGACGCGGGTGGCGCGGCGGGAGAAGCCGCCCGAAGACCTTCTTCGAACGAGAAGAAAAGAACGGCCGCGGCGAGCGCGCGAGCGGCGGCGGTCCGGCGGGTGAGGTTCCATTCGAAGCGCATCCGGGGATTCCACCATAATCCGGGCATGACGCAGCCCACTTCTCCCTCCCCCTCCCTCTCCCGCCGCGGCCTCATCCTCTCCTCGGCTGCTGCCGCAGCGGCCGCCGCCCTCCCGCGCGCCGTCACCGCCGACGGCATGCCGAAGCCCGCGGGCCCGCCCGCCTCGACGCTCTCGTACCGTCCCCTCGTGCTGAAGCTCGAGCACACGTGGACGATCGCGCGCGGCTCGGCCGACGAGAAAAAGAACGGCCTCCTCACGTTCGCGTCCGAGGGCTTGACCGGCTACGGCGAGGCCGCCGCGAACAAGCGCTGGAACCAGAGCTGGGACACGTCCGACGCCGCCTTCGCCAGGGTCGAGAAGGCCGTCCGGGGCCTGTCGCCCTGGGACCACCTGACGTGCCTCGAGAAGGCGGAGGAGGCGGCGGGGAACGACCACGAGGTCGTCGCGGCGCTCGACATGGCGCTCTGGGACTGGAAGGGCAAGCGCCTCGGGCGCCCCGTCCACGAGCTTCTCGGCGTGCCCGCGCACGGGATGCCCGTCACGACGTTCTCGATCGGGATCGACACGGCGGAGGTCATCAGGCAGAAGGTGAAGGAAGCCGCGGCGTTCCCGAAGCTCAAGGTCAAGCTCGGCCTCGCGAACGACGAGGAGAACATCGCCGCGATCCGCTCCGTCTCGAACCAGCCGATCACGGTCGACGCGAACGAGGGCTGGACGACCGTCGAGGAGGCGCGGAAGAAGATCCTCTGGCTGAACGGCGTGAAGCCGCTCTTCCTCGAGCAGCCGATGCCCGCCGCGATGGACGCCGACATGGCGAAGCTCAAGGGCGTCGCGCACTTCCCGATCCTCGGCGACGAAGGCGTCCTCACGGCGGCGGACGTCGCGAAGAAGGCGGGCCTTTACGACGGCGTGGTCGTGAAGCTCGCGAAGGCCGGCGGGATCACGCGATCGTGGGAGCAGATCGTCGTCGCGCGCGCCGTCGGTTTGAAGACGATGTGCGGCTGCATGATCGAGTCGTCGGTCGGGATCGCGGCGGGACTCGCGCTCGGGCCGCTCTTCGACTGGCTGGATCTCGACGGATGCCTCCTCCTCGCGAAGGACCCCTTCACGGGGCTGAAGATCGCGAAGGGCATCTGGACGATGCCGGAGGGCCCGGGGCTGGGCGTGACGCCGGTCTAGGCCCCGGCCACCAGGCGCGGCCGCTCGCCGGAGCGCGTCCGGCCGCGCGCTTTCAGGAGCATCTGGTCGGCGCGCGCGATCGTCCGTTCCAGCGCTTCTCCGCTCTCCCGCGCCGCCCATCCGAGCGTGAACGGGACGATGAGCTCTCGATCCGCCGTCGCCATGAGCCTACGGGCCGCGAACTCGGTCGCGTCGGCGTCCGCACCGTCGAGAAGGAGCAGGAACTCGTCGCCGCCCATCCGGACGGCGGCTTCCTCGGCGCGCGTCTCGCGCATCAGGAAGCGCGCGACCTTGTTCAGAACGGCGTCGCCCGCCTCGTGCCCGAACTCGTCGTTGTACTGCTTGAAGTGGTCGAGGTCGACCATGATGCAGCCCCACGCGTCGGCGGAGGACGTGCGGGTGGCGTCCGCGTGGCGGCGCTCGAACTCGCCCAGGTACCGCCGGTTGAAGCAGCCCGTGAGGGGATCGCGGAGGCTCTGGTCCAGCAGGCGCTGCTCGAGGAGCTTGCGGTCCGTGATGTCGACCAGGATTCCGTGGTAAAAGGCCTCGCCCGTGACGGGGTCCTTCGCGCAGGTCGCCGAGTCGATGACCGTGCGAACCTCGCCTCCGACGCGCCGGATCTCGAGCTCGAAGTCCCGGATCGCGCCGTCGCGGTGGAGGATCGCGAGCTCGGCCTCGCGGCGGCCCGGGTCCACGACGAGGTCCTCGACACGGCGGGCCCGCAGCTCCTCGAGGGACGACACCCCGAACATCTCGAGGAACGCCGGGTTCCCGTCGAGGACGTTCCCCGCACGGTCGGTCACGTAGATCCCCTCACGGAGATCACGCACGAGGCCGCGCAGGGTTTCGGCCTCGTCGAGGCGGGAAAGGCGACTGGACATGCCGGGTCGGCGAATCCTATCGGAAACCGCCGAGGGGAAATCAATCCCCCTTCGGGAGCCCCTTTTTTCGCAGGGTTTCGGCCAGCTCGAGCCCCCGCCGGACGACGTCGTTCCACGGGAAAAGGGCCCCGGGGTCGTCCTTGCGATCCGGAGCGATGTGCTGGTGGCCGACGATCCACGGAGCCTGGATGTCGAACATCGCCGTCAGCACTCCGACGAGCCGGACGACGGTCTCGATCTGGGCCTGTGTGAACGGATACGCGTTGCCATCGCCGGTGATCTCGACGCCGACCGAGGTCCGGTTGAGGGCCATCCGCCCGTGGAGGAGCGACGGCCCGGCGTGCCAGGCGCGATCCTCGAGCGAGACGAACTGGTAGAGACGCCCGTCCTTCCCGACGAGGAAGTGCGAGGAGACGCGGCTCTCGGGCTTCTGGAAGAGCTCGATGCACTCCTCGTCCGTGGCCTGTGACGTGTGGTGGAGGATGAGCGCGGAGATCGGCTCGATCTTGGACGGACGGTAGCCCTCCCACCAGCTGTTCGGCATCGGAATGAGACAGGCGTCGCGCTCGTCGCCTCCGGCGAGCGCCCACGCGTCCCAGAAGCGCCGGTCCGTGTCCCGGTAGACGCGGACGAGGTCCGAGGGCTGCGTCGCCGCGCGCGCCTCCGCGAGCGTCGTTTCCATGCGCGGCACGGCCGGCCGGAGCGTGGCGGGGGCGGGCGGCTCGGGGGGGAGCGCGACGTCGGGGAGCGACGCCGACCAGTCGTTCACGATCGTCGCGGCGATATCGCCCATCGCGCGCGTCGCCTGCGTCGTGGCGCCCTTGCGGTCGGGAATGCGGTCCGCGAAGGCGACGAGGACGAACCGGCCCTTCTTCGTCGTGAGGATGCCGGAGTCGTTGCGGACACCGCCGTAGCTGCCGGTCTTGCCCGCCCAGGACGACGCGTCGTCCTCGAGGAGGAGGCGCGGGAGGCGATCCTTCGAGTGCTGGACGGCGAGAAGCTTCACGACGACACGGTCGGACGCCGGGTCGATCAGCGTGCGCGTCGCGATGCGCCGGTAGTACTCGGCGGCGGCGTTCGGCGTCATGACGCCGAGGGGAGGCCACTTGCCCGGCTCGTGCCCGCGGTCCGGGATGCGGCCCACGAGACGGATGCCCGGGAGGCCGAGCCTCTCCATCCGTGCGTTGACGGCCTCGGCGCCGAAGAGGTCGATGAACCGGTTCGCGGCCGTGTTGTCCGAGATCGCGACCATGAGGGAGAGGAGGTCGCGGTTCGTCGGCGTCAGGCCGGGGTCGAACTCGTCCAGCATTCCCGAACCGGCGGCGACGTTCTTCGCGGTGAGCTTCCAGCGGTCCGTCAGGTCGAGCGTGCCCTCGGCGTCGCGTGCGGCGGCCTCGGCGAGGAGAGCGATCTTGATGACGCTCGCGGCCTCGAAGGAATCGCCCGCGTTCAGCTCGAACCGGCGGCCGCTCTCGACGTGGAGGGCCACGATCCCCATGTGCGCCCCACTGCCCGCCGCGAGCTTCGCCACGCGGCGGGCGAGGGGCGCGTCTTCGGGCGTCACGTGGAGCGAGGCGGGGATCGTGGTGCAGGAGGAGAGAGAGAAGAGGAGAAAGATGCTGCTTAGAAAGAAAAGAGGGACGCAGGCGCCGCCGGTGCTGGGCCGGTGAGGAATTACTGCGGTGTCAGGGTGCTTTTCTTCGAAGGGTGAGTAGGGGCGTCGCATCGGGGGGCGGCGGTGCCTCTGCGTGGGCGGTGCACATTCACCTTCTAAGAAAAACATCCTGACCGTCTGCTCCCTTGCTGGCCGTTCTAACATGGCCCATCACGAGCCAGCGAAATCCTCCTTCTTCCTCTTCTCTCCTTCCTGGCGGCGAGGCGCCCGCCGGGGGCGGGCGCCTCGCCGCCCTCGACATGTTCCGCGGCCTCACGGTCGTCGGGATGGTGTTCGTCAACAACCCGGGCGACTGGGGGCACCTGTACTGGCCGTTCGACCACGCCGAATGGCACGGCTGGACACCGACGGACCTCATCTTCCCGTGGTTTCTCTTCATCGTCGGCGTGGCGGGCGTCTTCTCGCTCGAAAAGCGCATGGCGCAGGGCGCGGACCGCCTCGACCTCGCCCGCCACGCGTTCCGCCGCGGGATGACGATCGTCCTCATCGGCTGGCTCATGGCGTTCTACCCGTTCGTGCCGTTTCTCGAGCGGCTCTCGCACCTGCGCATCCCCGGCGTCCTCGTGCGCATCGGCGTGTCCTACGCGCTCGGCACGTGCCTCCTCCTTGCGGTCTGGAAGCGCCGCGTCCCCGGCGTCGCGGCCGCGATCGCGGTCCTCCTCGCCCTCCACACGGCGATCCTCCTCGGGACGGGCTACGACCTCACGCCCGCGGGCAACGTCCAGCGCGCCGTGGACCTCGCGGTCCTGAAGGGCCACCTCTGGAAGAACGCGCAGGGCTGGGACCCCGAGGGGATCGTCTCGACGCTGACCGCCATCGCGACGATGCTCACGGGGACGCTCACGGGCTTCCTCCTCAAGGGCGGCGCGGGCGCGAAGGCGAAGGCGGCAAAGCTCCTCGCCTGGGGCGCCGCGGCGACCGCGGCCGGCCTCCTCTGGGGGCGGCTCCTCCCGATCAACAAGAACCTCTGGACGGCGTCCTACGTCGTCTTCACGTCCGGGGCGGCGCTTCTCGCGATCGGGCTGTGCGTCCTCGTGATCGACGTCCTCGGCTGGAAGAAGCCCTTCGCCCCGTTCTTCACGTTCGGCACGAACCCGCTCCTCGTCTTCGTCCTCTCCGGCCTCCTCGCCAAGACGATGAACCTGGTCAGGTGGACCGACACAGCGGGGAAGGCGGTCTCCCTCCAGGCGTGGCTCTATCGCGCGGGTTTCTCGTGGATCTCGGACCCGACGCTGCGCTCGCACGCGTTCGCGCTCGTTACGATCCTCTTCTGGTGGGCGGTTCTCAGGGTCTTCGAGAAGAAGGGCTGGTTCTGGAAGATCTGAAACGCGCTCGTCGCGATTCGATATCATTCCGTCCAGACACCTCGGAGGAAAAGATGACGTGCGATCAATTCCGGCTTTCCGGTCGGGCGTTCGTCGCCGTCTCCCTTCTCGCGCTCGCGGGGGCCGGCGCCGGCGCCTCGACGCCCGCGGGACCCCCGTCCCCGGGCCCCATCACGGTCCCCTCGAACCTGATGGTCGAGCAGGAAGTCACGGTGACGACCCGCGTGAGCGGCGTGATCGACTCCATCCAGGCCGAGCGGGGTGAGCTCGTGAAGAAGGGCCAGGCCCTCGCGACGTTCGACCAGCGCGAGTTCAATCTGGACCAGAAGGCCGCGGAGGAGACGCTCGCCGTGAGCCTCGCGGACCGCAAGAGGTACGAAGAGCTGCGCCGCCTGAACCTGACGAGCGAGGCCGAATTCGAGCAGAAGCGTTCGCGCTACGAGCTGGCCCTCGTGGAGCTGGAACGGGCGAAGCTCGTGATCGACCGGTCGGTCGTGCGGGCTCCCTTCGACGGCATCGTGGTGGACCGCTACGCGCGGGTGGGCGAAAAGTTCCTCGTCGAGGAGAGCAAGCCGCTGTTCAGGGTCATGGCTCTCGAACCGCTCCTCGCGCGCGCCTACCTGCCGGCGCCGAACCTCAGGACGGTCCGGACGGGCGACGAAGTGTCGGTCGAGGCGCCGGATTTCCCCGACGCGCGCTCGAGCGGGCGCGTCTCGTTCATCAGCCCCGTCATCGACCCCGGCAGCGGCACGGTGCAGGTGATCGTGCGCGTGCAGCGCGACCCGAAGCACGTGCTGCGGCCCGGGATGGCGGTGAAACTCACGTTCCGCGCGGCCGCCGCGCAGCCCTGAGGCCATGCCGAAACACCCGTCCCGCCCGCATCGCCGCGTGCGGTCCACGCAGGACTCGGTCCTCCTGCACGACATCCGGAACCTCGAGCTCCGGCTGAGCCTCCTCCTTTCGAACATGGAGGAGCACTACGCCGATCCGGACTTCAAGCGCAGCGCCACGGACCTCCTCCAGGCGACCGTCCAGAAGCTCGACGGGATCGCGAGGAGCTGGTCGGCTCATCGGGAGTCGGTGCTCATCAAGGTGCCGCTCGAGCTGAACGACCTGCTGCAGGAAGTCCTTCGGACGTCCCGGCCCCGCGGGCGGTCCGCGCCGCGGATGAGCACCAGCTTCGCGGAGATCCCGGAGGTCTGGGGCGATCCCTACTACCTGCGCGAGGCGATCCAAAGCGTGGTCCAGAACGCGCAGGAAGCCGCGGCCGGCTGCGTGACGGTCCGAACGGGCCTCGAGCGTCGCGGCACGCGGGAATTCGCCGTGGTCGAGGTCGAAGACGACGGTTCGGGAATGACGGACGAGTTCGTGCGGCGGCGCCTTTTCCGACCGTTCCAGACGACGAAGCCCGGAGGCGTGGGGCTCGGGCTCTACACGGCGCGGCGGATCTTGCGCCACCACCGCGGCGACGTCGAATTGAGGAGCGCGGGCGAGGGCACGTGCGTCCGGCTTCTGCTGCCCCTTCCGGCCGCACGCGGCCGGGGGGTGTAGGCCGTGGGCCCGGGCCGGAGCGGAAGGGAAGGGCGCCTCGCCGTCGTCGAGGACGATCCGCTGCTCCTCGACCAGCTCGTGTGGGCGCTCAAGGAGCGATTCGAGGTCCACGGGGCGCGGGATGCCGTCGAGGGACTGAAGCTCGCCGAGCTCGAGCCCGACGTCTACCTCCTCGACCTCCGGCTGCCGCCGTCGGGCGAGGCAGAGGAGGGGCTCCGCCTGCTGCAGGCCATCCGACATCGACAGCCGGACGCCACCGTCGTCGTCATGACGGCCGAGGCGGAGCGCCGCTGGGCCCTCAGGGCGGTCGAGATGGGAGCCTTCGACTTCTTCCGCAAACCCTTCGAGAAATCGGACCTGCTGCACGTCCTCGGGCGGGCCCTGGAGCGGCACCGCATCCTCGCCGAGAACCGCGCGCTGAAGGAGGACGTTTTCAGGCGCGAGTCGTACGGCGGGCTCGTGGGCGAGAGCCCGGGGATGCGGGCGCTCTTCGCCCTCATCGAAAAGGTCGCGCCCACCGACGCGACGGTCCTCGTGACCGGCGAGAGCGGGACGGGCAAGGAGCTCGTGGCCGAGGCGATTCACCGGGGCAGCCCGCGAAGGGCGGGCCCGTTCCTGGCCGTGAACAGCTCCGCGCTCACGGAGACGCTCGCCGAGTCCGAGCTCTTCGGCCACGAACGGGGCGCGTTCACCGGGGCCGTGGCCTCCCGGGCCGGACGTTTCGAGCTCGCGCACGGCGGGACCCTGTTCCTGGACGAGGTGGCGACGCTTTCCCCGGCCGTCCAGGCCAAACTCCTGCGCGTCCTCGAGCGCCACGACTTCGAGCGGGTCGGCGGGACGAAGACGATCCACGTCGACATCCGGCTCGTGGCGGCCACGAACGAGGACCTCGAGCAGCGCGTGGCGGCGGGGGCGTTCCGCAACGACCTTTTCTATCGCCTCAACACGGTCATCCTGAGGATTCCCCCGCTCAGAGAGAGGCGCGAAGACATCCCCCTGCTCGTGGACTTCTTCGCCGCGCGGGCGGCCGCGCGTCACGTCCGCAACCCGAAGGCGTTCTCCCCGTCCGCCTTCGAGGTGCTCGCGCGGCATCCGTTCCGCGGAAACGTGCGCGAGCTCGAACACCTCGTCGAGATGCTGACGCTGATGGTGGACGGGGACACGATCGGCCCGGAGCATCTGCCGGGGACCCTGAGCGGGGCCGCCGGGGCCGTCGAACCGGCCCCGGCCGCCGACGTCTCCTTTGCCGTGTCGGTCAAGAGGTTCGAGAAGGACCTCGTGAGCCAGGCCATTGCGCGCGCAGGAGGCGTCAAGGCTCGTGCAGCCGAAGCTCTCGGCCTCGACGCGAACCAGATGAAGTACCTCTGCCGCAAGCACGGCCTCTGACGAAGGAACGGCCGGATGAATCAGTCAACCGAGGTTGAAAAAGTCATCGAGCCGAGGTCAGGGCCGACGGGCAGTTCTCGACGCTTTCCTTAGCTCTTGCACGAAATGGCGGCCGGACCGGTTCTGGCCCCCGTCTTGCATTTGGGTCTGGGTCCGAAGACCGCGAAATCGAAAGAGAAAGAGGAGGCAGACCATGGCAAACGAAGTACGAATCAAGCTGACCGACGAGCAGAAGGCGAGGATCAAGGAGGCCACGGGCCAGGAGATGGGTGAGATCCGCGTCAGCAACCTCGGCAACAACCCGGCCGTGACGCCGGCGACGTCGGCCAAGGTCGCCGCGCCTCGCAATGCCGCGCCTCGCAATGCGGCGCCCCGCAATGCGGCGCCTCGCAGTGCGGCGCCTCGCAATGCGGCGCCTCGCAATGCGGCGCCTCGCAATGCGGCGCCTCGCAATGCGGCGCCTCGCAATGCGGCGCCTCGCAATGCGGCGCCCCGCAATGCGGCGCCCCGCAATGCGGCGCCTCGCAATGCCGCGCCTCGCAATGCCGCGCCCCGCAATGCCGCGCCCCGGACTGCCAACGACGTCTGAAATACGCGAGGCCACGGAACCTCGGGCGCCCCGGTTCGCCGGGGCGCTTGCGTTTCAGGTCACCAGGCGATCGCGCGAAACCAACGGAAGATGATCCGGAAGCCGTCCGCGAGGAGCGACGTCCGGCTCCCCTTGATCTTCGCGATCCCCCTCAGCCCCGGCTTCAGGCTGCCGTCCGGGTTTTCGAAGCGGGCGACGGCCACGATGCGCCCGGGAATTTCGGACGGACGGAGGGCCGGTGAGGCGTCGGACGGAGCCGGCTGGGACGCGGGAGCGATCGAGATGATCGTTCCATGGAGAATCCGGAAGGGGCGGTCGCGGAGCTGGATCGAAACCGGCGCCCCGACCGCGAGGTCCGTCAGAAGGCGCTCCGAGACGGCGAACGGCACGGTCAGCTGCCGCATGTCGCCGACGGTACCGAGAACGGTTCCCGCCGTGACCCACCGGCCGACGAGGTCCTCCACGCGCGCCGTCAGCAGGCGCCCGTCCGCCGGGCTCGCCACCGCGAGCCGTGCCACGCGCGCCGCGTCGAGGGCGAGCCCGGCCGCGGCCGCCCCCTCCTTGCGCTCGGCCCGATAGGCGGCCCCGGGCTCTCCCGCCTGGATGCTCCTTCCCGTCTCGTCGGCGGCCCCGAAGCGGCGGGCCGTATAGGACGCGAAGTCGGCCGTGACGCCGGGGCTCTCGATCCGGAAGAGGGTCTCGCCTGCCCGCAGGGCGTCGCCCTCGCGCACGAGGACTTCCCGGACCACGCCGTCTTCGGGGGCCTCCAGCGTCACGGACGCGGCGGGCTCGAGAACGGCGTCCATCCTTATCGTCCGCCGGCCCCAGGGGACGGCGAGCAGGAGAACGAGGCCGGCGGCGGAGGCCAGGAGTGGGAGGCGGGCCCGCGGCGACATGACGAGCTCCTTCTTGTCCAGGTAGAAGAGACGCGAGATCCGCAGGACGATGCGGACCCTCTTTCGGAAGAAGAAGTAGAGCGTGACGAGGAGCAGGACGACGGCCAGCTCCGGAACGACCTTCGAGTAGAAGTTGTCGAGCAGCCTCGCGATGAACGCCATGATGAAGCCGATGTAGACGAGCGCGAGCGGCCCGTAGACGAGGAAGATCCGCCTCTTGCGACGCGACACGTTCGGCACCTCGACGTTCAGGCGCAGGACATGGCGCTGGAAGAGGGCGCCGAGCCAGCGGAACGACTCCTCGCGCAGCTCCGGGATCTCGACGAGGCTGCAGAGAGCGTGGTAGCCGTCGATCTTGACGCAGAGGGTTGATGTTGAAGAAGACCGTCGAGACTCCCGTGAAGAGCATCGTCTTGTAAGCCAGCTCGTGAAGGAGCGTGTCGGGATAACTCGCCACCCAGAGCGCCGTCGCGATCGTGCAGAGAATCGCCTCGATGTAGATCCCGGCCACCGTGACGGTCAGCTTCTGCCACTTGTTCGTGAACAGGAGCGAGTCCGTCGTGTCGCAGTAGAAGGCCGGGCGCGAAGTAGAGAAGGGCGATCCCCATGTCGTGGACCTCGCCCCCGTACATCTTCACGGTATAACCGTGGCCGAACTCGTGGATGGCCCCGATCCCGGTCATGATCACCCAGAACTGGACGAAGTCCCAGAACGGCTTCTTAAGGAACGAGTAGAGCTCGATCGTCTGGGCCCAGATCGTGTCGAAGCGCGTCGCGAAGACCGCGATCGTGAAGACGAACGTCAGGCAAAAGAACGCGACGACGGGCGGCCGCCAGAGCCAGCGGACGTACCGGAGCGTCCGCGTGAGGATCCGGTCCGGGTCGAAGACCTTGAAGAGCATGAAGAGGACGTTGAAGCCCTCCGCTTTCTCCTCGGCCGCCCGCTGCCTCAGGTTCTTGAACTTCGACAGCAGCTGGAGGTTTTGCTCAACCGCCGTCTGCTCGACGAGGTCGATCTTCCGGAGCATTTCCTCATAGTCGACGACGAAATTCAGGCCGATCGCGGCGCCCGGGAACCGGTGCAGGTACTCCTCGAGGATCTCGCTCCGGGTTCGCGTCCCGTCGAAGAGCTCGATGAGGGTCCACTCGCCGTCGTCGAACGTGTAGAACTTGTCCGCCACCGGCTGCTTGACGACCCATCTCACCTCGCCCACCTGCACCTGCCGCCGGATCACGAGGTCCTTCCGGAGGGCCGGACGGTCGAGCCGCACCCCGTGCCGAGCCTCGAGCGCCTCGGCGGCGCGCCCGTGTCGCGCGGCTGCGACGTACCGGGAGGCCGGAACCGGCGGGGCGGCGCTCACGGAAGGAGCGGCCAGACCTTCAGCCAGACCCAGCGCGCCGGCCTCCGGACGAGGACGTACAGGAGACGTCGCGTCCCGGTCGAGACCTTGGCCTTTCCGAGCATGCCGGGCCGGAGCAGTCCGGCCGCGTTCTCGACCCGCGACTCGGCGATGACGAAGCGCTCCTCGCCCTCCTCGCGAACCGCGGCGCCGAGGCGGACGACGGTCCCCGGGAACGTCCGGGTCGGGTAGGAGTTCACCTTGACGTCGACCTTCTGGCCGAGGGCGAGGAGGGAGGCGTCGCGCTCGGGGATGGCCACGTCGACGAGGACGTCCGACGTGTCGGCGAGGACCGCGAACTCCGCGCCGGCCGGGAGAAGCTGGCCGACGCGCTCCTCGAGCCGGGGCGTCAGGACGACGCCCGCCTCGGGTGCGCACAGCCGCGTCCGCTCGAGCCTCTCCTCCGCGAGAGCGGCGCGCGCCCGCAGCTCGTCGCGGCGGGCCGTCGCCTGGAAGAGGGCCGTGGTGTTGCCCTCGGCGCGGTCGCGGGCCACCTCGGCCTCGGCGCTCTGCTCGGCCGCGCGGGCCTCCTCCGCCGCGGCGCGGTAGCCGTCGTCGCGAAGCGTCGCGACGACGGCCCCGGCGGCGACGGCATCCCCCTCGCGGTGGACCACGCTTTCGACGACCCCTTCGACGGAGGCCGTGACCGGGATCCTCCGGCCCGGCACGACCCGCGCGGGTCCGGAGACCCGGACGTTCCAGGGCAGGATGGCGAGGAGGACGAGGGCCGCCGCGCTCCCGAGCGCCCACCGCCGGACACGGCTTCCGGGCTGCTCGCGCAGCTTTCGGGTCCGCTCCGCGAGAGGCCGGAGGAAACCGGGCAGCGGGACCTGCTGGTAGAGCTGCGCGTTGCGGACGGCCACGGTGGCCTGGTTGACGAGGATCTGCAGAAGGTCCCGGGTCTCCGAATCGAACTCGAGGGCCTCCTTCGACTCGAAGCCGAGGACGCCGAGCTTCCCCTCGTCGTCCTCGAGAAGGACGCCGTGGAAGGCGTTGCAGCCGCTCTCGTCGAAGAAGGTCCGGAACTTCTCCTCGGTCTCCGGACGGTCGGTCAGGATGGTGCCGTCCTCGCTGCGCGTCACGGCGACGTTGGCTCCGCCGAAGAAGACCCACTCGAGGAGCGCCTCGCTCCGTTTGACCGACGCGTCCTTCCGATCCACTTCGGCCGCGCCGGAAACCGCCCCGATCCGCAGCGTCCCCCGCTGGAGAATCGCGATCGCACAGCGGTCGTAGCGGATCAGGGCCGACGTCGCGTTCACGATCGTCCGCATGACCTTGTCGAGGTCCAGCGTCGAGGTGATCTCGCGGCTCACCGCGAGAAGGGCGTCCAGCTCCTCGACCTTCTTCTCGGCTTCGTACTGCCGCGCATTGCGCAGGGCGGCGACAGCCTGCCGCGCGACGTCCGCGAGGAGCTCCTCGTCCGCCGTCGTGAACTCCGGGTGGCGCCCACGCTTGTTGGCGGCGACGAGGACGCCGAGCGGTGCGTCGTTCTCGACGAGCGGCACGGCGAGCACGGAACGCGTCTCGTAGGACGGATCAACGTGTCGCAGGGGGTCGTCGTCCGCGAGCGCGTTCCTCCTCACGATCGCGCGGTCCGCGAGGACGTCTCCGACGAGGGAACCGCCGACGAACGACGGTGGATTCGCGACGTCGTAGTTTCCGTTGACGGCCGTCGCGGCGAGGGAGACGTCCCCGGCCTCGCCGTCGAAGAACCAGAGCGAGGCGACCTCGGCGACGGCGAAATCCGCTGCCTTGCGGGCGACGAGCGCGGACAGCTCCCCGAGGTCGATCGTCGAGCCGAACGCCTTCGTGACGTCATAGAGGCTCGTGAGGCGCTCGATGGCGAAGAGCTGACCCGCCGTCTTGCGCTCCGCGGCCTGCGCGCGGTCGAGAGCCGCGGCGGCGACCGGGAGGAAGGCCTCGAGCCGCGCGAGGCGCCCGCCGGACGGCTCCTGCCGGAACGAGAGAACCGCCACGCCGGCGGCGTCCTTGTCGAGTAGGAGCGGAGCGACGAGGACCACGCCGGGTCCCTCCGGGAGAAGGGACGCCAGCGGGTCGGAGTCGAAGGAGCCGTCGTCGCGGCGCAGCACGCACGGCGTGCGGCTGCGCGTGGCCTCCCGGACGACGCCGGCGTCCCGCGGAACCACGCGGCGGAGGCTCTTCGCGGCTCCCGCGCCGGACGCGCCGAGGGCGATCCAGCCGCCCGAGGGCGCGTCGATGCCGAAGACGAGCGACTCGTCCGCCCCGGAAAGGCGCGCGCACCAGCGCGCGGCCCACGCCGCCTTCTGCGCGACGGACTCGCAGCGCGCCAGCTCCGCGAGAGCGGCGGAGTCGGCCTCTGCGGCCCGTCCCGTTTCGCCGACGTCGCCCATCTGAACCGTGCCCGGCGCCGGAGCGCCGCTTTCTAGAAGCTGGAGACGGCCTGGTCGCGGTTGTCGAAACTCTCGAAGACGGAATCGAGCTTCGTCAGTTCGAGGAGCTTGCGCAAGGTCGCCGGAACGCCCAGCAGCCTGGTACCGCCTCCCTCGTGCTGCGACGTCGTGAGCGCGCGCACGAGAGAGCCGAGGCCGGACGAATCGACGTAGCGCAGGCCGCTGCAGTCCACGACGAGCTGCACCCTGCCTTCCTCGAGAAGGCGGCTGACGGTCCTCTTGAAGAGAGCCTCGGCGTCGCCGATGACGAGGTCGCCCGAAAGGGTGACGACGGTGACGCTTCCGTCTTCGTGGAGCGCGAGTTCCATGGGGTTTGCGGGGGGAAGAATGTCAGAAGGCCGGCGCGAAAGCCAGCGGGCTCACCCGGCGGCGAGGACGGCGCGCGGGACGTCCGACGCCGCGCGGACCGCGACGTCTTCCGGGACGATCCCCGCGAGGTGCCTCACGCAGTCGTCGAGAAGCGACGTCGAGCCCGCGAGCGCGCCCGACGCGTTGCGCGCGGCGCCGCCCCTCACGGTCAGCGTCTCGCCCCAGACGGCGTAATCGCCGTCCGCGAGACCCGCCGCGGGCATCGCGTCGCTGATCAGGGCCACGCGGCCGTCCCCCTTGGCCCGCCAGACGAGTTTGAGCATCTCCTTCGAGAGGTGATGCCCGTCCGCGATGACGTCCACGCTCACGCCGTCCGTGACGAGTCCCCAGCCGACCGGGCCGGCCTCGCGGTGGTGGAGGGGTTTCATCGCGTTTCCGAAGTGCGTCATGTGCCGCGCGCCCGCCGCGAGCGCGGCGTCGAGCGTCGCGACGTCGGCCTCCGTGTGCCCGATCGAGACGACGAACCCGCGCCGGGCGAACTCCTTGACGACCGCGATGCCGCCCGGGATCTCGGGAGCGAGCGTCGTCATGCCGCGCCCCGGGGCCGAGGACGCGATCTCGAAGAACGCGCCGAGCGCGAGGACGTCGGTCCCGTCGAGAAAATCCGCACGGTGGAGCGCGCCGCAGCGCGCGGGGGACACGAACGGCCCCTCGAAGTGCAGGCCCAGCGGCATCGCGCCGCGGCCGTCGCCCTCGTGCCGGCTTCTCATCCACGCGGAGAGACGCGTCACGGCCGCCGCCATCTCCGGCAGCGGCAGCGGGACGAGCGTGGGCAGAAAGCCGGCGACGCCGCGGGCGAAGAGGCCGAGCGCGAGCCGGTCCATCTCCGCGGCGGACGCGGTGAGGACGTCCACGCCGAACGCGCCGTGGATGTGGAGGTCAAGAAGAGAGGGAACCGGAGAGGATTTCTTTGCTCCCTCGCTCATCCGCCGCCCGCCTCCGGAGGCTCGCTCAGAGCAGCCGCCACGTTGTATTTCTTCTTAGAAAGGTGAAGAGCGGCCGCCTCGGCATCGACCTTCCATTTCGCCGCGATGAGTGCGGAAGGCAGATGCCAATTAACCATTCTAAGAAATCCCTCGGCGGTCTCTTCGGACGTTCCGGCCAGCTGCGCCACGATTCGCTTTGCCCGCTTCCGGAGCTTTTCGTTCGTCGGCTGCATCGCGACCATCTCGCCCTCGTAGACGAGGCCGCGCTTCGCCATGACGGCCGTCGAGAGCATGTTCAGCGCGATCTTCTGCGCCGTGCCCGCCTTCAGCCGGCTGGACTCCGCGAGGACTTCGCGCCCCGTGTCGAGGAGGATGCCGATCTCCGCTTCGGCGAGCAGCGGCGTCCCGGGCCGGCACACGACGGAGACCGTCAGGGCGCCGCGCGCGCGGGCCTCCTTCAGCGCGCCGCGCACGTACGGCGTCCCGCCGCTCGCCGCGATCCCGACGACGGCGTCCCTGCCCGTGAGACCGGCGCGGAGGAGGTCGAACGCGCCGGCGTCGGCGTCGTCCTCGGCGCCTTCCACGGCCTCGAACATCGCGTCCTTGCCGCCGGCGAGGAGCGCGACGACGAGGGCGGGGTCCGTCCCGAACGTCGGCGGCAGCTCCGCGGCGTCCAGCGCTCCGAGCCTTCCGCTCGTCCCGGCGCCGGTGTAGATCCATCGGCCGCCGGCGTCGAGGCGCGAGGCGATCGCGTCGGCGGCGCGGGCGAGCGCCGGGAGCGCCGCGCCGACGGCCGTCTGCACGTCCGCATCCGCCTCGTGCATCCGGGCGAGGAGCGCCTCGATGTCCGTCACGCGCCGCCCCCGGCCTTCACGCGGGCGAGCCGGATGGCGCCGATCTCGGGAGGGTACGCCGGCGGGCCGACGCGCGCACCCGGCGCGACGGCGTGAAGGGCGGCCGCGAGCGGCTCGACGAGAAGGTCGCCTGCGGCGAAGACGCCGCCGACGGTCGAGACGGGGAAGGACGCGCTTTCGAGGTGGAGTTTGCGGATCACCGTGAGCGCCGCGAGGGCGAGCTCCCGGCCGGCCTCGCCGAGGATCCGGCGCGCCTCGGCGTCGCCGGCCTTCGCGGCCGAGAGGACGATCGGGAAGTACGCCGCGACGTCGCCGACGCCGCCTTCGGACCGGTAGATCTTCGCGAGGAGCTCTTCCAGCGTGTGGATCCCGCGCTCGGACCGGAAGAGCAGTTCCCGGATCGCCGTCTTCGGGCCGCGCCCGTCGAGCTCCCGGACGACGGCCGCGAGGCCCTGGCGCGCGATCGCGTAGCCCGAGCCTTCGTCGCCGAGGAGCGGGCCCCACCCGCCCGCGCGTGCCTCGGCACCGTCGGCGGAGCGCCCGTAGGCGATGGCCCCCGTCCCCGCGATGAGGACGACGCCCGGCCCGCCGGGGTCGCCCGGCGAGGCGCCCGCGAGGGCGATGCGCGCGTCCGTCGTCACGAGGACGCGGCCCGCGCCGAAGTGCTCCTCCAGCGCGGCGGTGAGCGGCGCGACGAGGCCGGCCGACTCGACGCCCGCGAGGCCGACGCCGACGCGCTCGGCGCGGGCGGCCGAGACGACGGCGGACGCGGCCGCGTCCCCGACGGCCTCGAGAACCGTCTCGACGACGAGCGGGAGCGGGCGCGTCGAGGCGTTCGCGGGGCCCGAGGCGCCGCGCCCCAACGGGACGAGGTCCTCGCCGGCCACGACGGCGCGCGTGCGCGTGCCGCCCCCGTCCACGCCGATCCAGAAGGCAGGCATGGGACCAGCTTAGCAAGGCGCCGGAGGTAACCTTCCCGCGTGACCCGCCGCCTGCTGCTCCTCGTCGCGGGAACGCTCGCCGCGAAGGCGGCCGTCCTCGCGCAGCTCGGGAGCCATCCGCTCCTGCAGCCGTACGGCGACATCGACAGCGGCGTCTACGCGCGCCTTGCCTGGCGCATCGCGAAGGGCGATTTCCTGCTCCGCGGCGAGGGGCCCGTGCCGTTTTTCGTCTCGCCGCTGTACGCGTATTTCCTCGCGGCGACGGGCGTCTCGTTTCCCGCGGCCCGCGTCGTCCAGATCCTCCTCGGCACCGCGGCGGTCGCGCTCGTCTTCCTGACGGCGCGGCGGCTCTTCGGCGACCGCGCGGCGCTTCCGGCCGGCGTCCTTTTCGCCCTGACGGGCGTCGTGACGTTCCACGAGATCCTGATCCTGCAGGCGGCGCTGGACCCGTTCCTGACGGCCCTGTTCCTGTACCTGCTGGCAGTGGGGCTTACGGAAGCGGAAGAAGAGATTTCTTTGAAGGTGAAGAGGGGAGAGAAGCGGGTCGGCGCCTCTCCGCGGTGGGGGGCGTTCGTGGCCGCGGGCGCGGCGGGCGGTCTCCTCGCTCTCAACCGCCCGAACGCCCTCCTGTGCGTCGC
Organism: uncultured Acidobacteriota bacterium; assembly: GCA_963798215.1. Classification (GTDB taxonomy): domain Bacteria; phylum Acidobacteriota; class Thermoanaerobaculia; order UBA5066; family UBA5066; genus Fen-183. The sequence goes on along the minus strand of CAWCSP010000004.1, from coordinate 3,312,272 downwards.
CGCGGTTGCCGTGGCTTTCTTCTTCTTAACCTTCAAAGAAAATCCTCTTCGAACGGCGAGTGTCGCTGCTGCGCTCGTCGCGGGCGTTGCCCTGACGATTGCGCCTTTCACTCTCAGGAATCTCCTCGTCTCGCACGAATTCGTCCTCATCTCCTCGCACGGCGGCCTGAACTTCCTCGTCGGCAACGGGCCGGGTGCGAACGGCGTCTACCGCGCGATCCCGGGGATCACGCCCGACATCGGGGGACAGGCGCGGGATGCGAAGAAGGTGGCCGAGGAGGCCGAGGGGCGGTCGCTCTCGACGCGAGAGGTCTCCGCGCACTTCGCGAAGGAAGCATTCCGATGGATCCGTGAGAATCCCTCCGCCGCCCTTTCCCTCTTTCTGAGAAAAATCCGGTACACCCTTTCCGGCGACGAGGCGCCGCTCAACTTCAGCTTCCCGTGGTACCGCGAGCACAGCTCCGCGCTGAAGCTCCTCGCCGTGGGCCCCGGCCTCCTCGTGCCGCTCGCGGGTGCGGGGCTCGTTCTGGCGTTCGTGGTCTCGGCGGGCGCATCGCGCCGCGCCCTGCTCGTCTGGGCCTCCTTCGTCCCGGCGTACGTCCTCGCCGTCGCGGCGTTCTTCGTCGCGACGCGTTATCGGCTGCCGCTCCTCGTCGCGCTCGCCCCGCTCGCCGGCGCCGCCGTCGCGAAGTTCGCCGGAGGCGTGGCGGGCGAAGCGCGGGCTCGGCGCCGCCGCGGCGGCCGCGGTCGTCCTCGCGGCCGTCTCGCTCTGGCCGACGGGCCTCTGGGACGGCGCCGCGGACGAGGACATGCACCTCGTCCTCTGGGAGATCGAGAAGGGAGACACCCGCGCGATGGCGGACGCCGAGGAGGCGGCCCGCGCACACCCGGATCCGGGCCTCGTCTGGCTGCGCGTGGGCCGTTCGTTCGCTTCGGCCGGGAAGCCCGAGGACGCGGCGGCGGCCTTTGCGCGCTCCCTCGCGTCCGCGACGCCCCGGCCCGAGGCGGCAGTCGCGCTCTCGGCGCTCCTCGAAGAGCGCGGCCTCGGACGCCTGAAGACCGGTGACGCGGCGGGCGGGCGCGCGGACCTCGAGGAGGCCGTGCGGCTCGACGCGTCGAACGCGACCGCCCGCCTCAATCTCGCGGTCGCGTGCGGGATGGCGGGCGAGACGGACCGCGCCCACGCGCTCGCGAACGAGGCGCTCGCCCTCGACCCCGGGTACGAGAAGGCCCGGGCATTCCTCGAGGCGCTCGACCGCGTGAAATAGAAAAAGGCCCGGCGTTTCCGCCGGGCCTTCAAGGCCTGAGATGGAGAGGGGGGCCGGGGGAACCCTCTTTCCGGCCGCGAAGCGGCGGGTTCCCCCGGAGTCAAATCAGAAGTCGAGACGAGCCGTCACGACGAGGCGCCGCGGCGCGGCCCAGGCCGTGGCCGTCCCGTAGAGCGGGTTCGGCTGCGTGGTTCCCTGCGCTCCGTACGTGGGGTTGCTGGCCGGAGTGACCGTCCACGTACGCGTCGAGGTACTTGGTGTGGTTGACGGCGAGGACGGTCTGCGTGTTGAAGAGGTTGCTGACGCGCGCCTCGAGGCGGACGCCGAGCTTGCCCGACGGCTTGAACGTGTACGCCGCGAGGAGGTCGAAGTTCGTCCACGTCGGGAGGCGGTGCGAGCCGGCCGGCTCGAGGTAGCGGCCGTCGGAGGTCGACGGCGTGGCGCCGCGGGCCTCCCACGGGGTGCCGCTCTGGACGCGGAGGAAGCCGCCCAGGGTGAAGCCGAGCGGGAGGTCGTACGTGCCCATCAGCTTGAAGATGACGGGGCGGTCCTGCGACATGAGGCCGCTGCGGTTCGGGTCGTTCGAGTACCAGCCCGGCTCGTCCTCGAGGAACGACGACGTGTTGAAGAGCGCGGTGCCGTAGTCCTCGTCGAAGTTGCCCGAGAGCTTGCTGAACGTGATGTTCGCGTCGGCGTACCAGCCGTTCGCGTAGCGCTTCTGGACGTCGAGCGTGTAGCCGCGGTAGACGCGTCGCGCGTCGGGGAAGTTCGCGGCCTGGAAGCTAGCCGAAGTACGTGTTCGAGTCGTAGATGTTCGCGCCGATGCCTGTGTCTTCGAAGGCGTTCTTCAGGTTGCGGTACTGGTAGTACATGTCGAACGTGATGTCCTTCGACATCGCGCCGGAGTAGCCGAGGACGAACTCCTGGTAGTACGGCGGCTTGAGGTTCTCGGGGATGTACTTGCCGCCGGAGGAGCCGCGGTACTGCGTGCCGATGAACCCGCCGTAGGGCGTCGAGCCGCAGCCGCCCGGGAGCCCGCAGAAGTACGCCTGGTCCTGGCGGATCCGGAAGGGGGCGAAGGAGCGCGCCGTGGACTTCTGGTCCATGCCGGCGTACTCGCCGTACGTCGTGTAGAACTTGTCGCCCTCGATGAGGTTCGCGTTCCACGTGATGCCGAGGCGCGGCTGGATCTGCTTGCTCCAGTCGAACGTCATGAAGTTGTACCGCGTGTCGGACGTGACGGCCGGCGTGCCCGTCGGGCCGCACACCGCGCCCGCCTTGCAGTTCTGGGCGAAGTCGTCCTTGTTCGTCAGGACGCCGAGGTAGATCGTGAGGTTCTTGATCGTGATCGTGTCCTGGATGAACGCCGAGTACGTGCGCGCGAGCGAGTTCTGCGTCGGCTGGGACGTGTAGTACCGCGCGCGGGACGAGTTGGCGTACGACGCGCCGCAGACGGAGGCCGGGCAGGTGACGCCGGTCGCCCAGAGTCCCCAGCCGTTCGTCGCCCGGACGGTGTCCATCGTGTCGTCTTCGTACCCGCCGCCGATCTTCACCTGGTGCTGCGTCGCGCCGAGGTCGAAGTACTGGCTGAAGGTCGCCTTGATCTCGTTCCGCTTGTACCGGTCGCCGGTCTCCTGGAACTCGGGATAGCCGGAATTGCCGCCGTTGCGGGCCGGGTCGCCGTACGCGCCGTACGCCCCGAGATTGTCGTAGCACTTCAAGGCCGGGCCCGACTTGCAGGGAATGATCGTCATCGGCGAGAAGGGCGTCAGGAGGTCCTGGCCCACCGACGTGTCGTTCTCCTGCAGCGTGACGAACTTCGCCTCGAGGACCGAGTCCTTCGACGCGAACCAGTCGACCGAGACGTTCCCGACGTAGTTCGTCGTGTCGGTGCCGTACCCCGCGGTCGGCGCGTCGTAGACCGAGTTGAACTGGTTATCGCCCTTCGCGGGCAGGGCGCGGAAGCCGGCGTTGACGAGGACGTCCTGGCCGCCGAAGTACGTCAGCTTGCCGAAGTAGTCGCCGCTGTGCGACTTCGAGTCGGGCTGCGTCGCCGTGACGCCGCCGATCGTGGCCGTACTGGCCGGAGATCTTCGTGTCGTAGTACGCCGCGGAGACGTAGCCGAACAGCGCGTCCTTGATGATCGGGAACCCGAGGTTCCCCTGGCCGTTCCACGTGCTCGTGTCCTGCGTCGTCCCGAAGTCGCTGCCCGACTGGAACGAGCTGGGGGAGACGTTGAACTGGACGGCTCCGGCGATCTCGTTCGTTCCCGACTTCGTGACGGCGTTGATCATCGCGCCGGACGTCCGGCCGAACTCGGCCGAGATACCGCCCTTCTTCACGTTGAAGTCCGCGATGTCGAGCTGGTTCGTGTCGATGCCGAGGAACCCGTAGCCCGGGTTCGTGATGTTGACGCCGTCGAGGAGGTACTTGTTGTCCTGGCGGGTGCCGCCGGAGATCGAGACGAAGCCCTGTCCGCTCGAGGCCGCGGCGCCCGGGATGATCTTCAGGACTCCCTCGTACGTCCGCGAGAGCGGGAGGTCCTTGATCGTGTTGTCGGTGTAGTTGAAGTTGACCTCGGAGGCCTTCTTGTCGATCTCGGACGCCGCGCCCGTCACGACGACCTCCGCCTTCGTCGTCTGGACGAGGGTGAGCGACATCTGGGCGTCGTTGTCGACGAAGACCTTGACCCTGTGGCTCGCCAGGCCGAGGCCCTGGAGCTCCGCGGTGACGACGTAGTCGCCGGGCAGCAAGGTGGTGAATTTGAACGCGCCGGACGCGTTGGTGACGGTCGTGCGCGGCGCCTGCGCGCCCGTGATCTTCACGGTGGCGCCGGGAACCGCGAGGCCGCTGCCGTCCTTCACGACGCCCGAGACGGAGCCCGTCTCACCGGCGTAGGCGGCGGTGGCGGTGACGACGAGCGCCACGACCATCAGAATTCTGAGAACGTTTTTCATCAAGCTTCCTCCTCCAAGAAAAAAATGGTGATGCTGGGCCGGGCCTTCGGCTTTCCGTCGGGAGATCCGAAATATTGGACATGCCTATCCGAAGGCCGAACGATAAACGTGAGACTTACGTCACGGATACCAGTCAAGTCAAGAACTCGTTCGATGAATCGCAAGCTCTCTGCCAGACTGTATCCTCCCCCGGGGCAATCTGAAGCGTGCCCGCGATCCTGTACCTGCACGGTTTCGCGTCCTCCCCACGGGGGAGAAAACGGGCCGTTCTCGAGGACCGGTTCGGCCCCGACGGGTTCGAGGTCGTCGCCCCGGACTTGAACGTCCCGTCGTTCCGGGAGCTGGATTTCGGGAAGATGTGCGCCGCGGCCCGCGAAGCCTGTGAGAGCAGCCGCCCACGGGTCGTGGTGGGCAGCTCCCTCGGCGCATTGGTCGCTCTTTCACTCGCAGAATCTTTCTCTCTTTCTTCTCCCCCTCTCGTCCTCGTCGCGCCGGCCCTGGGGTTTCACGAGCGCTGGAGGGAGAAACTGCCGGAGGGCGAGGAATTCGACGTCTACCACCACGGCGAGGAGCGGCCGCTCCCGATCCGGCGCCGGTTCTTCGAGGAGATGGCGCTCGTGCGCGTCGACGAGGCGCCGCCGCCGGTCGCCGTCTCGGTCGTCATGGGGACGGAGGACGAAACGGTCCCGTACGCGCAGGTCGCGGACGCGTGGGCGCGGTGGGAAGCCTCCGGCCGCCTCGCGAGCGGCTCGCGTTTCCACCGCGTCGCCGGCGGCGACCACGGCCTCGTCGCGCACGGCGACGAGATCGAGAGCGCGGTAAGGGAGAGAATGGCGGACTGACCATGGCCGGGCGCGTGCACTCCGCGTGGCTTCCCGCGGCTTTCGCCGCCCTTGCGGGTCTCTCCCTGGCCGTGGCGCTCCCGGCGGAGGCCATCCTCGAGTTTCCCCTCTCGGCGAGCCGCCTTCCGAACCAGATCACCGCCGGGCCGGACGGAGCCCTCTGGTTCACGGAGGTCGACCGGATCGGGCGCATCACGACGGGCGGCGTCATCGCGGAGCTCGCGGTCGGGGCGGTGAGCAACCCGCAGGGCATCGTTCTCGGCCCGGACGGGGCGCTCTGGTTCACCGAGTCGGCTGCGATCGGACGCCTGACGACGGCGGGCGCGCTCACGCATTTCCCCGCGCCGGGCGGCCCGCAGCAGATCGCCGTCGGCCCGGATGGGGCGCTGTGGTTCACGGAGGCGAGCAACAAGATCGGGCGGCTCACGATGGCGGGCGGATTCACGGAGTTCCCGATCCTCTCGGCGAACAGCGGCCCCGCGGGAATCGCGGCGGGTCCGGACGGCGCGCTCTGGTTCGCCGAGTTCAGCGCGAACAGGATCGGGCGGATCACGACGGCGGGCGTCGTGACCGAGTTCCCGACGCCGACGGGTGCGTCGGGCCCGTTCGGAATCGCGACCGGCTCGGACGGGGCGCTCTGGTTCACGGAGTCGAACGCGGGGGCGATCGGTCGCATCACGACGGCGGGCGTCGTGACCGAGTTCCCGCTGCCCGCGACGACGCGCACGTTCGACGTCGCGGCGGGGCCCGACGGCGCCCTGTGGTTCACGGAGTTCGACGCGAACAGGATCGGCCGCATCACGACGGGCGGGTCGATCTCGGAAGCCCTCGTGCCGACGGCAGACGCCGGGGCCTACGCCATCGCGGCGGGTCCGGACGGAAACCTCTGGTTCACCGAGTTCCTGACGGGCAAGGTCGGCCGGTACGCGATCGGCGAGGATCCGCCCCCCGAGGTGGACCGCGAGTTCCCGCTCGCGGGGGGCGCCCTCCCGTACTTCATCGCGGCCGGGTCCGACGGCGCACTCTGGTTCACGGAAGCCGACCGGATCGGCCGTGTAACGGCGGCGGGAGCGGTCACGAGCTGGGCCGCGGGTGCCGTCAGCGGCCCCCACGGGATCACGTCGGGACCGGACGGCGCGCTCTGGATCGCGGAGTCGGGCGGGAACCGGATCGGCCGGCTCACGACGGCGGGCGCGCTGACGCATTTCTCCGTCGCCGGGAGTCCCGAGGGGATCACGACGGGTCCCGACGGTGCGCTCTGGTTCACGGACGGCGCGAACAAGATCGGCCGTCTCACCACGGCGGGAAGCCTGACGGAGTTCCCGATCCCGACGGCGAACAGCATGCCGCAGGCCATCGCCGCGGGGCCCGACGGCGCCCTCTGGTTCGCCGAGAGCTCCGCGAACAAGGTCGGCCGGGTCACGACGTCGGGCGCGATCACGGAGTTCCCGGTTCCGACCGCGGCCGCCGCCCCGACCGGCATCGCCGCGGGTCCCGACGGCAACCTCTGGGTGGCGGAGTCCGGCGCCAGCCGGATCGCGCGCCTGACGCCCTCGGGAGCGTTCACGGAGTACCTCCTTCCCGCGACCACGCGGAGCTTCGCGATCGCGCAGGGGCCTGACGGCGCGCTCTGGTTCACGGAGTTCGACGCGAACCGGATCGGGCGCATCACCACCTCGGGTGCCGTCACGGAGTTCCTGATCCCGACGGCGGATTCCGGACCGCTCGGGATCGCCGCGGGCCCCGACGGGAACGTCTGGTTCACGGAGTTCAAAGTCGCGGCGGTCGGACGCGTCGCGCCGCCGCCGCCCGTGCCCGGGTCGTCCTTCTCGACGGTGACCCCGTGCCGCCTGCTCGACACGCGCGGGCCGGCCGGCCCAGTCGGCGCTCCCGCCCTCGTCGCGAACACGGACCGGCTCTTCACGCTCGCGGGACGTTGCGGCGTGCCGTCCGACGCGCGCACTCTCGCCGTGAACGTCACCGTCACGTCTCCGACGGCGGCCGGCGCGCTGAGCTTCCGGGCGGCGGGAGCCGTCCTCACGAACGCGACGACGATCTCCTACGGGGCGGGGCAGACGCGCGCGAACAATGCGTTCGTCGCCCTGGGCTCGGCCGGGGACGTCCTCGTCCGTTGCACCCAGCCCTCGGGAACCGTGAACCTCATCGTGGACGTCAGCGGCTGGTTCCGGTGACCTCGGACCGCCCGCGGCGGGCTGGACGCCTACTCGAAGATCTCGAACGCGAGCTGGCGGTAGAAGAGGCTCCGGCTCGGGCCCCAGAAGTCGCCCGGGCGAAGTGAGCCGCGGGGCTCGCAGTAGGCGTCGAACTGAAAAGCCGGAAGAGGCGCCATGCCGTCCACGCCTCGTTTCGCGTAGAAGAAGCGCAGCGGGAAGTCCGCCGGGCGGTATCCCCCGGAGCTCCACACGAGCGTGTCGCCGTCCGCGCAGTCCTTCGTCGGCCCGTCCGGGTCCGTGAAGTCGAGACAGCCGCCCGGCCCGGGACCTTCGAACGCGCTCCCGTCGGGCAGCGCTTTTCCCTGGGCGTGCCGGAACAGCTCGCGCGAGACGAAGATCTCGCCCTCGGTTAACGCGCAGCGTTCGCCCGCGTAAAAGAGCGCGGCGCACGCGCTGGCGATCACTCGTCATGAGGCCGAAGCCGTAGCCGGGGTTCTCGCGGTTGTGGTCGGCGCCCATGACCTGGGCCGTTGCCGCGTCCCCGTCACAGCGGGCGCGATGCGTGCCGTCGTCGAGCGTCTCGAGGAAGAAGAAGCAGGGCCCGCCGCCGTGGTCCGACATCGGGCTCAGCGCCGCGCCGACCAGCGAACGCGCCCACCGGACGTAGGAGGACATCGACGGGTCGCCCGTCCGTCCCATGCTCGTCTCATAGGCCGCGATCCAGGCCGCCCCGCTTGCCGTGAGCGAAAGGTCGTCCATGCAGCTGTTCACCCACGGCAGCGAACGCAGCCCGCATCCGGGGTCCTGCGGCACGGGGATCTCCGTGTAGAGGGCCTCCACGGCGCTCAGCAGGCCGTCGTCGACGGAGATTCCGGCGCGACGGAGCTCCCAGGCCGCGTAGAAGACGTGCGTGACCATCGCGCCCGCGAGCCACGACCGGAAGGGGTGAACGTCCAAGCCGCTCCTCGGGTCCTTCACCCGGAGCCCCGGATCGCCGGGCCCTCCGTAGAGCTCGAGCGCCGCGCGCAGGCGGTCTTCGAGGCGCTGGGCAGCCAGGTTCGCGCAGCTGGGCCGGACCGCGTCGAGCGCGAACGTCGCGTACACGTCGCTTTCGCTCCCGATCTCGAACTGATCGATCGGGACGGCGACGTAGTCCGACCAGCAGGCGCCCTCGGCGGGCTCGGGCGCGCAAACGACCCGTGAGACCGGGGCGCCCTGGTCCTGAGTGAGTTGGCCCTCTTGCGCGGCCAGAAGGGACGCGCCCGCCAAGGCGACGCAGGAGAGGAGAAGGGTCGGCGCGAAGGACCGTGCGAGGCAATTCATGCCGGCAACGTGGTCCGCCGGCGAGGGTTGAAACTTCACCCGTTCCGGGGATTACCCGTTCGGGGGAGCCCCGCAGTAGCATCGTCGCGCGACAAACAGAAGACGCTCGCGGTCCGGAAGGAGAGCGATCGGTGAGGCTGGACGCCGTCCGCAGGCTCCTGGAAAGGCTACGCGTCTCCGGCGGGCGCAGGCTCGACGAGGACGATGCCTCGTTCACGTCCAGCGAGCTCGCGGTGGGACGGATGGTCGTGCCTCTCCTGGATGACCTCGACGCGGCGCGCCGGACGATCGACGACCTCGGGACGAACACGAAGGCGCTGGCCGTTGCGCTGGACCTGCTGCCGGTGGCCGCGATCGTCATGGATGCCGCCGGGCGCTTTTTGACGTCCAACGCGGCGGCGCGGTCGCTGTTCGGGGGCGCGGCGATCCCCTCGGCGGTCCTCGAAGCGGCGGCCAAGGGGCTCGCGATCGGAACCGAGCGGACCGTGACGGCAATCGTCCGCCCGGACGGCGCTCTCCTCAGGGCCGTGCCCGCCGACGTCGCGGCAGCGAGCGTCGGAGCCGGCGCCGGTCCCGGCGTCGTGTTCCTCGTTCCGGTGGACGGGGCGATCGACGTGCCCGCCGGCCCGCTCGCCGCGCGTTACGGGCTGAGCCCGACACAGGCGAAGGTCGTGACGCTCGTGGCGCGCGGCCTGACGAACAAGGAGGTCGCGCAGAAGCTCGATCTCTCCCCGGAAACCGTGAAAAAACACCTCGACGCCGTGTTCCAGAGGACGGGCGTCAACACGCGGGCTGCCGTGGTGGCACTCGCGTTCGGGGCCCGGTACGGCCTCGCTGCCGCCGGGGGGCTGATCAGGAGGCGTCTCGAGGGCACGAGCACTCTCCGGGCCGGAGAGGCCTGGAATCTCCGAGCCTTGGATCCGTTGTTGACCGGTCACGGCCGACCTGGCCAGCCGATCAACGACCTACGGATTTCGAACCAGCGATTGACAGGCGCGGAATGCGAATCCTACGTTCACTTGGGCCGAAGGATAAGGAGTCGCCATGGCTACAGACTTGAAGGCATTTCAGGCACGGTTGAACTCCGACCCAGCGTTTCAGATCCGAGTTTCTCAAGGACCCGGTGAAAACCCTTGAGGCGGAGGGTCTTAGTCTTGCCCGATGCGCGCGAAGAAAGCACCTCACCGAGCCTTGTCGCCGAGCTGACGACCAAGAAGCGGCCGGTGCCGGCTCCACTCTCGCCGCGGGCCCGTGTCACATCGTGCTTCGATCATCCGGCATTAATAAAGTCGAAAAGGCCTGATAGCCCAGAGCCCGTTCGGACTTGGACAACGTCTGAATGCCCTCGTCGCGTTGTTCTCGTAGTCCCTCCGTTCGCGGGCTCTGGATCGCCCGGCTCTTGGCCCACATCTGCTCCAGGCTGTCGCTCGCGATGCAGGCTTCGAGATTGCTCGTCTTCTACGCGAATGTGCGGTTCGCCCGTGTCCTCGGTGAGTCGCTCTACCATCGCATCTGTTACGGCCCCATCCACGGACCTCGCGGGCGAGCGAGTATTTGCTCACCTCGCGTATGGTGTGCCGAGGCTAGGCAACCGAACTCCCCGCAGCTCGAACGCACTCCAAACGCTACCGTCTGCCGAAAGAGACGAGCCACCGTCAGTCTTGAGGAGCTCGAAGAAGCGAGCTGCCGTCGCGACCGCCTGGCTGCCGGAAGTAGTCGCTGAGATCCTTGCCCTGGCTGCGACATTGTCGGATGCTCCACCACCTTCGAGCAGACTGCGGCCAGCGTGGCGCTCTTACGGCGGCTGAAACAGTCGCGCCCAGAGATCGTCGACGTTGCTCGGTGGCGCCAACTGCGAGGGCGAGATGGGCGGCGGACTCGCGAAGTCTCGTCCCCGAAATCGACTACATATTTGCGGGAGAATGTGAAGACGAGTTCCCCGACGTTTCTTCGCGCGATGCGCCGCAGGGCGCCGGCCGGCGGGTCGCGTCCTCCGTGGCACGCCTTGCGACGACATGAATGCGCTGCCCCTCGTCGACTATTCGGACTACTACGAGCAGCTTGAGCTGATCGGAGATTTTCAAGTTGTCCAATCAAAGGAGATCTGGCTTCCTTATGAAAGCAGCCGTGGCTGCTGGTGGGGTGAAAAGCATCACTGTACGTTCTGCGGCATTAACGGCGAGACGATGAGCTTCCGGAAGAAGGCGTCCGGAACGAGTCGTCAGCGACCTTGCATCGCTCCTCCGGATGCACCCTTCAAGGCGCGTCTGCATGGTCGATAACATCATGCCGCACGACTATTTCCGGACGCTGCTTCCGGCCCTGGCCAAGTCCGGCCTCGGAGCGCATATGTTCTATGAACAAAAGGCCAACCTGAAGCTGCACCAGGTCAAGAGCTCCTTCGAGATGCCGGCGTCGCGGTCATTCAACCCGGGATCGAGGCGCTTTCGTCCGCGCTCCTTCGGCTGATGCGAAAGGGCGTTTCGGCCAGCCAGAATATCCGCTTGCTGCGCTACTGCAGATCGTGCGACGTTGCCGTGAACTGGAACCTTCTTTTCGCGTTTCCTGAGGATCGCCTGGATCTGGTACGAAGAAACACTTGAGGCTTCTCCCGCTGCTGACGGCACCTCTTCCCGCCAGGCGGGTTGAATGAGCGTCAGCATCGACAGGTTCAGCCCATACCACGATGAGCCCAGCGCATTCGGGATCTCGGCCTTGAGCCCAATCGACGCATACGGCGATGTCTTGCCCCGGGACGCCGAAATTTCCGGGATCGCGTACCACTTCACAGGAGAATATGAAAGCGAGTCGAGGCGTGGATCAAGAGTAATGGCTGCGATTCGCGAGCGAGATCGCGAGCATGGCGTCCTGGCGTGGCAGGCTGACTCGGCCGTCGTGCTCGGTGTCACGCGTCTCGATGACTCGACCTTCCTCCTCACGGATAGTCGACATGGGGGTGACCCCACATTCGAATTCCTCGACGAGGCTCAGGCCCGGCTAGTGCTGCTTGGTGCCCGCAACGACGTTGAGCCAGATGTGAGATTGGCGGCCGAACGTGGCTGGATCGCTCGTGTCGACGATCAATGGATCGCGTCTGGCGACCTCTGATTACGAGCTGATGGATTACTTTGAAGCGCCGAAGACCGCAGTCGGACGCACTCAGCTCACTTCGCTCCAAGGGACACGACGTTTCACTTCCTCGAACCAGCTCAGGACGACGTTCACACGTGCGGGGCCATATTCGGCAGGGGTCTCTCTTGATCATGAGAAAGCGTTTCCCGTTGGAAGCCACGTCGTAGGATTCGAGGAATTGACCCTCGAAAAGCACTCGCGGGCGGCTGGCGTGAAATGTCGATTTGGTTTCGACGTCGACGGACATTATCTTGTCCCCGTCCCTGTAGCAGAGCTCTCGTCCGTTCTGGGACCAACAAGGCCATGCTCCCCCTGCAGTGGAGATCTGTGATTTTGGGCCCGGGCCTGGGAACGGCCGGACGAAGACTTCGATGCGCCCCGACTCATTTGAGTGGTAGGCAACCCATCTCCCGTCGGGCGAGAAACGTGCGCTGTGCTCATCGAAGCGTGTTTGGAGAAAGGGATATGCCCTTCTCGGACCTTTGAGCGGAAGGACGAAAATGTCCCAGCCCGTATCGGAAGTGCCGGGCGTGGCCAAACTCATCATGTCGAAGAGAAGGAGACTGCCATCGGAGGAAAAGGATGTAGGAATCTCCGATTGTCGCGCCGTCTCGCTCGTCAATGGTTCGGGCGGGGTGCTTCCATCGGCACTTAGCCAGTTGAGCCTTCCGAGATCCTGCAGAGTGGCTGAAAAGTCGAGTGCGATTCGTATTCCGTCCGGCGTCCAGGCCAAGGACTGAAAAGAGCCTTCGGCCGGGGCGCGGGTCACCGTGCCCCGCGCAAGGTCCCCAATCAGAAGCGCCACCGATTCGTCTTCTTGGACGGCTAACGCTGCCCAGCGTGTTCCATCTGGCGAGAGGGCGACTTTGAGGTAGAACGCTAGGCGGGAAAGGAAGGGGTTCTACGCCCCCCCCCTGATCCACCCAAACGAGCATTCGCTGTAACTGCCCTCTTGAGCGGTAGACGAGAGTTCCGTCGGACGAGAAGGCCATTTGGGCCGCATTCGTGTAGCGGCGATTCGTGACGAGCTCGTCGAGCACCGGAACGGAAAGGCCTGACACTTCGAGCCGCTTCAGGCTGAACGGTGCCGCCAGAAGCGCACCACGCCTTGTGAAGACGAGGAACCCCGTCGGGAGATACCTGAGGATACGCTGCATCCGTTTCCACAACCCGCTGTTCTCCCGTCCCGAGTGAGACAACGGCGGCTCGGGGCACTGAATTTGGGCCCACTTTCTCTATCTCGAAGAGGACATGCTCTCCGTCCGGCAGGATCTGTGGGAATTGGTGCGACTCAAGGCCCGCGGCATCAACAGTTGTTAGAATCCGTGACTCGCCGCCCGACGCCGAGATTCGCCGAAGACCCGAGAAAAAGCCCGGCATGAAAACGATGGTGCCGTCTACGCCCCAGCTTCCCGCTCCGTAGCTCACTCCACGGGGTTCCTTGGTGTCGTAGAGGGTGATTGGAGGCCCGCCCCCGAGAGGCACCTTTTTCAACTTCCGGTCGGCGAAGAATCCGACCCAAAGCCCATCCGGAGAGAAGAAAGGGCTAACTGCGCCGTCAGTCCCCGGAATCGCCGTGATCTCCTCACGTCCCAGCGAACGGATGAACAGCTTGCTGCCGGCATAGACGAGGGTCCTTCCGTCGGGCGAGAGCGCAAGCGGGTTGAAGTTTCCGGTGTTTTGAGGCGCAGCATCGAGGGGGAAGGTAAGCGAGAGCCTGACGGGCGAATCGGGGTGCGATGCTGTGGCCAGGAACCGTGCACTAAAGAACTGGCCTTGCCGCAGAAGGAATGCTCCGGCGATGATGAGAGCGACGGTGATTGCGGCGGCAACAACGAGTCTTCTCTTTCGGGCGGGCGAGGAGGCGGCCCCGGCACTTTTGTCCCTCGCCCGGCCCGACCCCTCCGAAAGCGCGAACGCGACATCCTTTGCGGACTGGAACCGGTTCTCCCGATCCTTCTCTAGGCAGTGCCTGACGACGTGGTCTAGAGCCGGCGGGACCTTCCAGCCGAACTCCGGCGGATCCTCCCTCAGGATCGCCCCCATCGTGTCGGCGCTCGTGTCCCTCTTGAAGGCCTTCCGGCCCGAGAGCATCTCGTAGAGGATCGCCCCCAGCGAGAAGATGTCCGAGCGGTGGTCGACGGGGAGCCCGCGCACCTGTTCGGGCGACATGTAGGACAGTGTTCCGACGACCGTTCCCGGTTCCGTGAGCTTCGAAGCCGTCGGCGCGCTCGATTCGTCGTCCGCTCCCTCCTGCTCCGTCCTCTTCGCGAGGCCGAAGTCGAGAATCTTCAGTTGTCCGTCCTTGGTGACGAAGAGGTTCGCGGGCTTGAGATCCCGGTGGACGATGCCCTTTTCGTGAGCGGCGGAGAGGCCGTTGGCGATCTGGAGGGCGTACTCGACGGCGTCTTTCTGCGAAATCGAACCCGCACCGAGCTTCTCTCGGAGCGTCGTGCCTTCCAGGAACTCCATGACGAGGAGATGACGGCCGGAGATCTCCTCGAAGGCATGGATGGCGGCTATGTTGGGATGGTTCAAAGCCGCGAGGAGCTTCGCCTCGCGCTCGAAGCGCCAACGCCTCTGCCTGTCTTCGATGAAGCCTTCCGGCAGGACCTTCAGGGCAACCAGCCGCCCGAGGCGTGTGTCTGTCGCCCGGTAGACCTCACCCATCGCACCCGCACCCAGCGGCGCGTGTATTTCATACGGCCCGAGGCGAGATCCCGCGCCGAGCGACATGTTGTTCCTGCAAGTATAGTGAACGGTAAGCGGTGTTTGCTCCCGAGGCGTCACAACGCCTGGCGTGATCGCCCCACCGTCAGGTAGTACACCGGCACCCCAGCCGCGACGACGCCGAGGACGGCGAGGGTCGACCAGCGGCTCTCGGGCTCGGCGATCGCGTTGACGAGGAGGTAGAGGACGGAGACGAGGAAGACGATCGGCAGGACGGGGTAGAACGGCACGCGGAAGGACGGCGCGTAGCCGGGTTTTTTGCGCAGCCGGAAGATCGACGCGACCGCGAGCGCGTAGAACGGCAGGAACGCGGTCACGAAGACGTCCGCGAGCTGCTCGAAGCTGCGCGAGAGGACGAAGACGATCCCGAGGCCGGCCGTCATGAGGATCGACACCCACGGCGTCCCGAACCGCGGGTGGACGGCCGCGACGGACCGGAAGAAGAGCCGGTCGGCCGCCATCGCGAAGAAGACGCGCGGGCTCGTGAAGAGGACCGTGTTGAGCGTCCCGAACGTCGAGACCATGACCGTCACGGAGACGAACGCCGCGCCCGCCGTCCCGAGGACGGCCTGGGCCGCGTCGGCCGCGACGAGCTTCGAGACCCGGATCTTCTCGATCGGGAGGACCGCGAGGTACGCGACGTTCGCCGCGAGATAGATCGCGACGACGAGAAGCGTCCCGCCGATGAGCGCGCGGTGCAGGTTCTTCGCGGGGTCCTTGACCTCGCCGGCGTTGTAGGCGAGGTCGGCCCAGCCGTCGAACGCCCAGAGCGTCGAGACGAGGGCGAGACCGAACGCCGCGACTGAGAAGCTGCCCGCCGGCGCGGCGGGTGTGAAGTGGCCGCCGGTCTTCGGGAGCCCGATGACGAGCGCGACGAGGACGATGAAGACGAGCCCGCCGTACTTCGCGAGGACCGTCAGGTTGCTGACGCCCGCCGCGAGCCGGACGCCGAGGACGTTGAAGCCCGCGGTGAGCGCGATCGCGAACGCCGCGAACCAGCGCACGGCCATGATCCTGCCGGGCGCCTGCGGGTCCTGGCCGACGACGCGGAAGAAGTACTCCGAGAACGTGATCGCGATCGCGCCGAGCGACGCAGCGCGGATCATCGAGAACTGCCCCCAGCCGAAGAGAAACCCGGCGAGGCGGCCCCAGCCGTCGCGGCAGAAGACGTAGAGCCCTCCCGTCTCGGGCAGCGCGCTCGCGACCTCCGCGAGCGTGAGCGCGCCGCAGAGCGCGAAGACGCCGCCGGCGGCCCAGACGGCGAGCATCGGGAGCGGGCCGGGGAGCTTGTCCGCGATGCCGGCGGGCGAGCGGAAGATCCCGGAGCCGATCGTCGAGCCGATCACGACGGCGACGGCGCTCCAGAGGCCGATGCGGCGCTCGAGCGCCTGGACGGGGCGGTCGGCTTGCCCTTGCATCGGGCGATGTTACGTCGGAAGGTTCAGCGCCCGCGTGAGGCCGCGCCGAAGAGGAACGCTGCGAGCGTCTCGGCGGCGTACAGGCCCGGCAACGCGGCGATCGTCCCGCCCGCGGACGCGCGGTCGAAGACGAGCCAGAGCCAGAGGAGCGTCCCGGCGCCGACGATCGCGCCGCGAGCGGCCTCGAACGGGTTCGATGCGAGGCGCCGCGCGGCGCCCGCGAGGAGGAGGAGGCCGGTCAGGGCAAGGGCGGCCGGGGGGTAGAGCGCGAGAACGCGCGCCGCGGGGGGCCACTCGCCGCGCGCGACCTCGCCGGGCGCGACCGCCGCGAGGAGCGGAAGGAAGACCCAGAGGACGGCGAGCGCGAGCTTCACGAGACCCGTAGCGAGCCGTCGTCCGCGGCGCGCAGGGCGGGCCCGGCCGCTCCTGGCCGCCTTCAGGTCCTTCGCCGCGCTCGCCGTGAGGCCCGTCTCTTTCGCGAGGCGCGACGGGTCCAGGAGGTCGGCGATCGAGAGACGCAGGCAGAGCAGTCCCCAGAGTGCGGCGGGGCCGAGGACGCGGCCCTCGCGGACGTACGCCGCCGCCGCCACGAGACAGAGCGCGATGCCGGCGGCTTCGAGGAGCCAGCGCGTCCCCGCGAGAAAACTCGACGCCCGGCCTTCCCTCCGCCGGCGCGCGAGAGACCTGTGAACGAGGCCGGCGGCGAACGTGACCGTCAGGACCGCGCCGCCGAACGGGCGCGCCTCTCCCGCGGGGACGAGGCGCGCGGCGAGGAGCGGGACGAGGCATGCGGCAAGCAGCGTCACGACGCGGAACGCGGCGACGCGGCGGTCGGGTCCGGCGGCGAGGGACGAGTAGAAGAGAAGGACGGCCGCGCCGAGCAGCGCGAGCGCCCACGCGGCGCGCGACGCGAGCGGCATCGCCGCGGGGAAAACCGGAAGCGCCGCGAGGCGCGCTCCCGCGCCCGTCCGGTCGAGGACGAGGAGGACGAAGTCGAACGCGCGGGCGAGGAGGGAGGACACGAAGACCTACGATAGCGGTTGTCGGCCGGGCCCCCCGTCTCCTTGGCGCGTGAACTCGCTTCGCTCAGACAGCACGCGCCTGCGTCGAGAGGGACCCGGCCGCCTCCGCTTCGGCCGCTTGACCGAAACGCCTTTTCGCCTCACCCTCTGCGCGCCTCATGGCCACCTCCTACACCGCCCGCGACATCACCGTCCTCGAAGGCCTCGAGCCCGTCCGCAAGCGCCCCGGCATGTACATCGGCGGCGTGGACACGCGCGGTCTCCACCACCTCGTCAACGAGATCGTCGACAACGCGGTCGACGAGGTCATCAACGGCTATGCCACGCGCCTCGACGTCACGCTCTTTCCGGGCGGCCGGGAGATCGAGGTCACGGACAACGGCCGCGGCATCCCCGTCGACGTCCACCCGAAGTACAAGAAGAGCGCTCTCGAGCTCATCCTCACGACGCTGCACGCGGGCGGGAAGTTCGACCAGGGAAACTACCTTCACTCGGGCGGCCTCCACGGCGTCGGCTCGTCCGTCGTCTGCGCGCTCTCGTCGGAGATGACCGTCACGGTCAAGCGCGACGGGCACACGTGGCAGCAGACGTATGCGAAGGGGAAGGCGACGTCGAAGGTCGCGAAAATCTCGGGCAGCGAGAAGGTGCGCGGGTCGGGGACGATCGTGCGCTTCCGGCCCGACGTCGAGATCTTCGGCAAGCTCGCGTTCGACGCGGCGGAGATCCGCGAGCGGCTGGAAGCCAAGACGTACCTTCACCGCGGGCTGCGTGTCGTCTTCACGGACGAGACGCAGAAGCCGCCGGTGCGCGAGGAGCTTGCGCACGAGGGCGGCCTCGCGGACTGGCTGACGCACGTCGTCGCGCAGCGCGGCAAGGCGGCGACGCACGCGGGCGCGTTTCTCTTCGAGCGGGTGGAGGACCCGCGCCTCGAGCTCGCCCTCGTCTGGACGGAAGCCACGGACGAGCACGTCCGCTCGTTCGTGAACGGGGTCTCGACGCCGTCGGGCGGCACGCACGAGAACGGCCTGCGCTCGGGCCTCACGAAGGCCGTCCGCAACTACGTCGAGACGCACGAGCTCCTGCCGAAGGGCGTGAGCGTCACGGCGGAGGACATCCGCGAGGGCATCGTGGTGCTGCTGTCGGCCTACGTCCTTGAGCCGCAGTTCCAGGGCCAGACGAAGGACCGCCTCAACAACCCGGAGATGGCCGCGGCCGTGGACGGCGCCGTGCGTCCCGCGCTCGAGAAGTGGCTGAACGAGAACCCGACGATCGCCGAGCAGATCGTCGGCCGGATCGTCCTCGCGGCCCGCGCGCGAGAGGCGAGCCGCGCGGCTCAGCAGGTCGCGCGCAAGACGGCCGTCTCGCACCGGCTGAACCTGCCGGGCAAGCTCGCGGACTGCTCCTCGACGGACCCCGGCTCGTCCGAGCTCTTCATCGTCGAGGGCGACTCGGCGGGCGGCTCGGCCAAGCAGGGCCGCGACCGCCGCACGCAGGCGATCCTCCCGCTGCGCGGCAAGGTCCTGAACGCCGAGCAGGCGAACGCCGCGAAGGTGCTCGGGAAACCGCGAGCTCTCCGACATCGTCTCGGCGCTCGGTTGCGGCGTCGGCGCGGACTTCGACATCGAGAAGCTGCGCTACGGGAAGATCTTCCTCCTGATGGACGCCGACGCGGACGGCCACCACATCTCGACGCTCCTCCTGACGTTCTTCTGGCGCCACCTGCCGAAGCTCGTCGAGCGCGGCCACGTCTACCTCGCGCAGCCGCCGCTCTACCGCATCGACGCCGCGAAGGAGACACACTGGGCGCTCGACGAGCGGGAGCGCGACGCGATCCTCGCGAAGCTCCCGAAGAACGTGAAGCCCGAGATCATGCGCTTCAAGGGCCTCGGCGAGATGATGCCCGAGCAGCTCAAGGCGACGACGCTCGACCCCGAGCGGCGGCGCGCGCTCAAGGTGACCGTGCCGAGCGTCCTCGAGGCCGAGAAGGCGCTCGGCGAGCTCATGGGCAAGGACGCATCGCTGCGCTACAAGTTCATCATGGAGCGCGCGCGCGAGGCGGACGACTTGGATGTGTGACCCTCGGAGCGTCTCGGCGAACCCGGACGCAGGGGGGTCCGGGGGGCGCGAAGGCCACCCCCCGGCAGCCGGACGACCTGGACGTCTGAGCCCCCTCTGCCCTTGACCGCTGCGCGAGAATCGGATCGATGAAGGATCCCGTCCAGCACTATGCGAAAGACGGCCTCACCGTGACGTTCGACCCGCGGGTCTGCGCGCACTCCGGAATCTGCGTCCGTGGCCTCTTCGACGTCTTCGACGTGAGCAAGCGGCCCTGGGTGAACCTGAACGGCGCCTCCCCGGACAAGGTCGTCGAGCAGGTGAAGCGCTGCCCGTCGGGCGCGCTCCAGTTCAGGCTCGAGTCTTCGAAGGGCTGACCCCGAGCCCGCGGCGCAGCGCCGCGAGCGCGCCGAGGAGGAGCGTCACCTCGCGTGCCGTCGGCTTTCCCCGTTTTACGAATGACTCGATCTCCGCGATCACCTCTTTCGAGTGGCCGCGGCCGGGGTAGCCCGCAAGAGAGAGAGTTTCTTTGAGCGAAGAGAGAAGGCGGCGCACGTCCTTGGTGGGTGCGAGCCGTTCTTCAGGAGACGGAAGAGCGCGGCTGCGCCGCGCGATTTCTTCGAGTGTAAAGAGATTCGAGAGCGAGATTGCGACGGACTGCGCGAGATTCAGTGTCGGAAATTCCGGGCTGGCTTCGATTCTCAGGCGGGCGTCGCATGTCTGCAGCTCCTCCGTCGTCAGCCCTCCGCGCTCCGGCCCGAACACGAGCGCGACGCGGCGGTGGGCGCGGAGTGCCCGCCGCACGGCGGCGAACGCCGCCGCGGGCGGTAGCCCGCGCGTCGCCCGCCCCCGCAGCGACGTCAGCGCGATCACCCAGTCCGCTCGCGCGGTGAGATCTCCCAACGCGCCGAGGATCTTCACCCTTCTAAGAAGATCTTCTGCTCCGGAAGCGAAAGCCACGGCATCGGCATGATCGAGAGGGGCGCGCGGGTCGACGAGGAGCAGGTCCGCCCCGAAGTTCTTCGCCGCGCGGGCGGCGGCGCCGAGGTTGCCGGGGTTGTGCGTGCGGACGAGAACGGCCAGAACGGGCATGCGGGGCGATCTTGGTTCAGAATCCGGAGGATGTCGAAGGGCCGGACCGAGGACGAGCAGAAAGCCGTCGAGACGATCCTCTGGGCGCTTGCGCACAAGCTGCAGCGCCTGAGGGACGAGTTCGCGATGAAGAAGCTGCGCGGCGAGGAGCCCGAGGGCATCGAGAAGGGGCTGAACCTCGCGCTGCGCGAGGTAAACGACCTCCTTCCCCGGCGCAAGCGACTGAAGGGTTAGGGGTTGGATCCATGCTGAAGCCTGTCGAGCTCGAGATCGAGCTTTTCTGCCTTGGAATGCGCATCGACGAGTCCTGCCACGTGGACGAGGACGGCCGGCGCATCGCGCGCACGCGCGCCGGCCTCGGCTCGGGCCTCGAGATCGTCATCCCGTCGGCGCGCAAGAACATCTGGATGAACGTCCCGGTCGTCGAGCCGTTCGCCGCGAAGTCGCCTTTCCTCCTCGTCAAGAGCGCGAGCGCGTACGCCGTCACGGACACGCGGACGGGCGACGCCTATCCCGTCGAGATCCCGCCGGAGCCCGATTGGTACTCGTGGAAGACGAAATCCGGGGCGGAGATGAGCCGGATCGGCGTCCTGCAGGGCACGTACCTCGGGATCTACGTCTCGAACTCGTGCCTTTACTGGAACCTGCCCGCCTCGCCTGCCTGCGCGTTCTGCACGACGGGCCGCAACGTCGGCGAGGCCGAGGAGTCGCGCAAGAAGCTGGAGGACGTGGTGGAGGTCGCGCAGGCCGCGCGCGACCGCTCCGGGTCGATCTTCACGCACCTGAACACGGGCTACCACTTCGAGGACGTCGACAAGCACGAGTCGCTGCACGGCCTCAGGCAGTGCGAGCCGTTCGTGAAGGCGATCCGCGCGCGTGTGGGCGGGTTCATCGGCGTCCAGGCCGTGCCCGTCCCGCGCCGCAAGTACGGCGAGTACGACGACCTCATCGCCGCCGGGACCGACCACTTCTCGTTCTGCTACGAGTTCGAGGACCCCGAGGTGTTCGCGAGCCTCTGCCCGGGGAAGGCGCAGACGGTCGGCCAGCACGCGTTCTTCGAGGCGATGGAATACACGGCGGGCAAGCTCGGCCCCGGCAAGGTGTCCGGCGAGATCATCGCGGGCCCCGAGCCGATCGACGCAACGAAGCGCGCGATCGACCGCATCGTGAACGCGGGCGCGTTCCCCACCGTCTGCATCTTCCGCCCGACGCTCGGCAGCGCGATGGAGCACGTCCCGCCGCCGAACCCGGAGGACATGAAGGACGTCTTCGCGCACCTCTGGCGCGCCGTCACGCGGGCCGGGCTGCCCGTCGGGATCCTGCCCGGAATCCAGGTCTCGCTCGTCGTCCAGCCGGAGGAGGCCGCCGAGCTCGTCGAGCCGACGTTCGCGTCGCGCCTCTACGAGACGAAGCTCGCCGCGCTGCGCACGCTCGCGAAGCCCTACGTCGCGTGGAAACGTCGGCCGAAGGGCGGCGTCGCCGCCGGCGCGTAGGGCGGGCCGCGATCAGATCCCCAGCGCCATCACGACGATTCCGGTCGCGACGATGAGTCCGCCGGCGACCGCGTCGCCCCAGTGGTCGAGCCACGGGAAGCGGAGCCGCTGGAATCCCGCGCGGGCGGGAAGGACGAGGGCGACCATCGTCCCGATCGTCGCCGCCTCGTAGAGGAGGACGATCCCGACCGTGGGCGCGGTGCCGAGCGGGGCGGCGGCGAACAGGAGCGGAATCACCGCGACGCAGGGGTCCGCGGAGAAGAGCAGGAAGAGCGACCACGCGGTCGTCTTCGACGCGTCGTGGACGTGGTCGTAATGCGCATGCGCGTGCCCGTGGACGCGGCGGCCGGCGGCCCGGCGCATCCCCCAGATGCCGTAGGCGAGGCCGAATCCCACGAGGAGGATCCCCGCCACGGCCTCCATGCGCGCGCCGGCCCGCTCGAAGATCGCGCGGCCGAAGAGGAGACCGAGGAGGCCGAGAAACGCCGAGACCGTGACATGGCCGAAGCCGCAGAAGAACGTGATCCGCGCCGTCTTTGCCGCCGACCATTTCTGCGCGCGAGCGATGGCCGCAAACGGCACCCAGTGGTCGGGCGCGAGCGTGTGGAGCGCGCCGACCGTGACGGCGGCGCCCGCGAGCGTCAGAAAGAGTCCGTCGGTCATGCTCAGGCCCCCACGATGAGATCGTTGCCGGAAACGGCCACCGGCACGCTCGCGAGGCCCTTCAGCGGCGGCCCGGCCACGACCGCGCCGCTCGCGTCGTAAACGCCGTCGTGACAGGGACAGAGGTACTCCTGACGCTCCTCATGCCACGCGACCGTGCACCCGAAGTGCGAGCAGAGGAGCGACCGGGCGACGACGCCGTGCTTCGTGCGCTGGAGCTCGACGGGCCTGCCGGCGACGAATACCTTCACCCGGCCCGCCTTCGGGACGTCCGCGAGCGGGACGAGCGCCTGCGTCGGCTTGAGCCTCGGCGTCTTCGAGCAGCCGGCGAGCGCCGCGGCCGCCGCCAGAGCGCCGCCCCCGGCGAACGCGTGGAGAAGCGCGCGGCGGTCGACGGCGTCCGTCACGACGCGACCCCCGCGGCGGGCACCCCCGCGCGCTTTTTCGCGAGAGCGTCCGTCAGGAGCCTCAGCCACGCGTCCATGCCGGCGCCGCTCGTCGCGGAGACCTCGACGAAGCGGCCCTCGGGCGCGAGTGTCGCGACCTGCTCGCGGACGGCGGGGAGGTCGAACGGAACGTACGGGAGGAGGTCGATCTTGGTGACGACCGTGACGGCGGCCTTCGAGAAGATCGCCGGGTACTTGAACGGCTTGTCTTCGCCCTCCGTGACGGAGAGAAGGACGATCTTGAAGTCCTCGCCGAGGTCGTAGCCGGTCGGGCAGATGAGGTTCCCGACGTTCTCGATGAAGAGAATGTCGAGGTTCGAGAGGCGGCCCTCCTCCTCGGCGAGCGCCCGCTCGACCTGGCGCGCGTCGAGGTGGCACGAGCCGCCGGTGAGGATCTGTCGTGCGGGAATTCCCATCTTCCGCAGGCGCTCGGCGTCGCGCTCGGTCGCGATGTCCCCCTCGAGGCCGCCGAGGCGGAGCGAGCCCTTGAGCACGGCGACCGTCTTCTCGAGGAGCGTCGTCTTGCCGGAGCCCGGCGAGGAGATCAGGTTCACGACGAGCGTGCCCGTGCGGGAGAACGCCTCGCGCAGCCCGGCCGCGGCCGAGGCGTTGGCGGCGAGGACCTTCTGCTTCACGTCGACGTCCGTCATCGCGCGCCTCCTTTCGACTGCTGCACGGCATCATCCTCCTCGAAGACGACCTGGAGGACGTCGAGGTCGTCGCCGCCCGTCACGCGGAGGACGCCACCGCAGCGAGGGCAGAGGCGGAGCCACGTGCCGGGCGCCCGCCCGGGCAGGTCGCCGCAGACGCGGCAGGTCTGTTTCGCGGGCCGCCAGTCCACCTCGAGCGTCGCGCCCTCCTCGGGCGTGCCCTGGACGAGCGCGCTCCACGCGTACGTCAGGAGCTCGGGCTCGATGGCCGCGAGGTCGCCGACGGCGAGCCTCACGCACGTGATCCGGCCAGGGCCGCGGTCCGCGACGGCATCGCGCGCGATGCGGCGCACCTCGGCGGCGACCCCCATCTCGTGCACGTCAGCAGATCCTCGGGAGCTGCTCGCCCGTGAGGAGGTCCACGGTGCGCGTTCCCCCGATCCGGCTCTTCAGCGTCACGCGGCCGGGGCCCTTCGCGACGACCGTGCCGATCGCGGCCGCCTTCGCGCCGAGAGGGTGGGCCCGCAGCGCCGCGAGCGCCGCGTCCGCGGCCTCCGGCGCGACGAT
Organism: uncultured Acidobacteriota bacterium; assembly: GCA_963798215.1. Classification (GTDB taxonomy): domain Bacteria; phylum Acidobacteriota; class Thermoanaerobaculia; order UBA5066; family UBA5066; genus Fen-183. Next base: position 3,288,439 of record CAWCSP010000004.1, on the reverse strand, counting down.
CGCGAGGAGCTTCCCCTCGTTCGCGACGTAGAGCGGGTCGAGGCCGAGGATCTCGCACGCGCCGCGCACCTCCTCGGCGATCGGGAGATCCGCCTCCACGAGGCGGATGCCGACGGCGGCCTGGCCCGCGATCTCGTTGAGAGTCGAGGCGACGCCGCCGCGCGTGGGGTCGCGCAGGACGTGGACGGCGGCGCCGGCGGCCGCGAGGAGGTCCGCCACGAGGCCGTTCAGCGCAGCCGTGTCGCTCTCGAGCGTCGTTTCGAAACGCAGGCCCTCGCGCAGCGACATGATCGCGATCCCGTGGACGGCGATCTCGCCGCTCACGAGGACGACGTCGCCCGGCGCGGCGCGGCGCGGCGAGATCACGACGCCTGGGGAAACGATGCCGACTCCCGTCACGTTCACGAAGACGCCGTCGCCCTTGCCGCGGTCGACGACCTTCGTGTCGCCCGTGACGATCGAGGCACCCGCGCCGGCGGCCGCGCGCTGCATCGACGCGACGATCCGCTCGAGGTCCGCGATCGGCAGCCCTTCCTCGAGGATGAGGCCCGCCGAGAGCCCGAGCGGCTGCGCGCCGCACATCGCGAGGTCGTTCACGGTGCCGTGGACCGCGAGCGAGCCGATGTCGCCGCCGGGAAAGAAGAGCGGGTGGACCACGAACGAGTCCGTCGAGAACGCGAGGCGGACGCCGCCGGCGTCGAGGATCGCGCCGTCGTGCATCTCCCGGAGCGCGGGGTTGTCGAAGCTTTTCAGGAAGAGCGTCTCGATGAGGCGCTGCGTGAGACGCCCGCCGCCGCCGTGCGCCATGAGAATCGTCCCGGCGCCGCTCGCCGCCGGAACGGGGCACGAGGCCGCCGCGAGGGCGGCGCCGAGGTCCGGCGAGGGCGGTTTCGTCTCGGCCATCACGCCCTCGCGTAGAGCCAGTAGGCCGCGCAGGCTCCCTCGGAGGAGACCATCGGCGCGCCGAGCGGGTGCTCGGGAGTGCAGCGCGTGCCGAACGCCGCGCACGCGCGCGGGCTCTTCAGGCCCTGCATGATCTCGCCCGCGATGCACTCCTTCGGCTCTTCGGTCGTGATCGCGCCGACCTCGAACTTCAGCGTGGCGTCGTACGCCGCGAGCTCGGGCCTGAGGCGGTAGCCGCTCTTCGGGATGACGCCGATGCCGCGCCACGCGCGGTCGCACGTCTCGAACACCTCGTTCACGACGGCTCGCGCGGCGGGGTTTCCCTCGCGCGAGACCGTGCGCACGTACTGGTTCTCGACGCCGAAGCGCCCGGCCTCGAGCGCGTCGACCGCCATGTGGATGCCCTGCAGGAGGTCGAGCGGCTCGAAGCCGGTGACGACCATCGGAATGTGGAAGCGCGTGCCGAGAGGCTCGTACTCCGTCCAGCCCATGATCGCGCAGACGTGCCCGGCGAGGAGGAAGGCCTGGACCCGGTTCGCCGGCGACGAGAGGATCGCTTCCATCGCGGGCGGCACGAGGACGTGCGAGGCGAGGATCGAGAAGTTCGTCAGGCCGAGCTGGCGGGCGCGCTTGACGGCCATCGCGTTCGCGGGAGCCGTCGTCTCGAAGCCGACCGCGAAGAAGACGACCTCTCGCCCCGGGTTCTGCCGCGCGAGCGTCACGGCGTCGAGCGGCGAGTAGACCATTCGCACGTCGCCGCCCTTCGCCTTGACGGTCAGGAGGTCCGTCGTCGAGCCGGGGACGCGGAGCATGTCGCCGAAGGACGTGAAGATCACGTTCTCTCGCAGGGCGATCGCGAGCGCGCGGTCGATCTGCGTCAGCGGCGTCACGCACACGGGGCAGCCCGGGCCGTGCACGAGCGTGATCTCCGGCGGGAGCATCCGGTCGATCCCCGAGCGCAGGAGCGTGTGCGTCTGGCCGCCGCAGATCTCCATGAGGGTCCACGGACGGGTCACCTTCGCGCGGATGGCGCGGACGAATGCCTGCGCGTCCTCCTCGCGACGGTACTCGTCGACGAACTTCACGGCGCGCGGACCCCGGAGGGCTGCGGGATCTCGAGGTCGCCGAGCTCGCCCATCTCCTTGAGCGTGCGGAAGACCTCGAGCGCGTGGTCCTCGTCGAGCTTGCTGATCGCGAAGCCGACGTGCACGAGGACGTACTCGCCGACCTTGATGTCCGGCGTGTACGCGAAGCAGACCTCTTTCGTGATCCCGGCGAACGAGACGACGCCCATCGGCATGTCGACCGCGCTCTCTTCGATGCTCACGACTTTTCCGGGGACGCCAAGGCACATCGTGCACCCCACGGCGGCGAGGTTAGTGCGGACCGCGTCTCAATCCTCCCGATGCAGATGCTTCAGGAGCCGGGCGGCCACGAGGACCTGTCCGAGGCCGATTCCGCCGTCGTTCGGCGGGACGGCGCCGTGGAGGAGGACCTCGAATCCCGCCGAAGTCAGCCGGGCGGCGGCGAGCTCCGTGAGCAGTTTGTTCTGGAAGCACCCGCCCGTGAGCGCGACGCGCCGCGCCCCGGCGTGCCGTGCCACCGCGAGGATTCCGTCCGCGAGGGAGGCGTGGAACTGGGCCGCGAGGACCGGATTGGGAACGCCGAGAGAGAGATTTCTTAGAAGGGTGAAGATCAGCGGCTCCCAGTCGAGGACTGCCGGCCTGCCGGATGGGACGACGAGACGGAGAGGATCCGGGAGGTGCCCGTCACCCGCGGACGAGGCCGAGCCTTCGAGCGCCGCCGCCTCGAGGGCCATCGCCGCCTGTCCTTCGAAGGAAGTCTTCTGGGCGATTCCCAGAAGCGAGGCGACCGCATCGAAGAGGCGGCCGGCGCTCGTCGTGACAGGCGCGTTTACGCCCTTCGCGACCATCTGTGCGAGGACATCGCGCTCCCCCGGAGAGAAGGACCGCACGCACTCGAGGTCTTCCCGCTCCATCGCCTCGTCCCCGAGGAGCGCGAGGAGGATCGCGAGCGCCGTCCGGCGTGGCTCCCGTACCGCCGCGTCGCCGCCGGGCAGGCGGAACGGCCGGAGATGAGCGACTCTCTCGAAGCCCTTCGCGTCGCCGAGAAGGAACTCGCCGCCCCAGATCGTCCCGTCGGTCCCGAGGCCCGTGCCGTCCCAACAGACGCCGAGTGCAGTGCCGTCCTCCTCGTTCTCGGCGAGACAGGCGGCGAGGTGGGCGTGGTGGTGCTGGACGGCGACGGCGGGGATGCCGCGCGTCTCCGCGAGCTTCTTCGCGAAAACCGTCGACGCGTAGCCCGGGTGCAGGTCGTGCGCGACGGCGGTCGGTGCGGCTCCCCAGAGCTTCTCGAAGTCGGCGACGACGCGGTGGAACGCCTCGAGCGCCTCGGGCGTCTCGAGGTCGCCGATGTGCTGCGAGAGGAAGACCTGCCGTCCGACCGAGAGCGCGACGGCGGTCTTCATGTGCGCGCCGACGCCGAGGATCACGGGGAGCTCCTCGCGGACCGGCACGGGCAGAGGGGCCCAGCCGCGCGCCCGGCGGAGGAGGCGTGGGGCGCCCGCGAAGACGCGCGCGACGCTGTCGTCGACGTGCCGCGCGATGGGCCGGTCGTGGACGAGGAAAAGGTCCGCCATCCCCGCCAGGCGCTCGAGCGCCTCCTTCTCGTCCGTGCAGATGGGCTCCTCGCTGCGGTTGCCGCTCGTGGCGACGACGGGGAAGCCCGTCTCGCGGAGGAGGAGGTGGTGGAGCGGCGTCGCCGGGAGCATGAGGCCGAGCTCGGGCCGGCCCGGCGCGACGTTCGGGGCGACGCCGGCATCCGCGCGCCGCGGGAGGAGGACGATCGGCGCCTCCGGCCCCGAGAGGAGCGCCTCGCACTCTGCCGTCACGTCCGCGAGCGCGCGCGCCATCGCGACGTCCTTCACCATGAGCGCGAGCGGCTTTTCTTCTCTAGCTTTCCGCCGCCTGAGGGCGGCCACCGCGTCCAGGCTCCGCGCGTCGCACATCAGGTGGAAGCCCCCGAGCCCTTTCGCGGCGACGACGGCGCCCGCGCGGAGCGCGTCCGCGGCCGCGAGGAGCGCCTCGTGCCGCCGAGCGAGGACCTCGCCGGAAGGCGACCAGGCCTCCAGGGTCGGGCCGCACGCGGGACACGCGATCGGCTGGGCGTGGAAGCGCCGGTCGCGGGGGTCTTCGTACTCGGCCCGGCAGGCGCCGCAGAGCGCAAACGTGGTCATCGTCGTCGCGGGCCGGTCGTACGGAAGGTCCGTCACGATCGTGAAGCGCGGTCCGCAGTCCGTGCAGTTCGCGAAGGGATAGAGGTACCGGCGGTCCTTCGGGTCTAGGACCTCGGCGAGGCACGCCGGGCAGGTCGCGACGTCGGGCAGGACGAGGACGGTCCTCGCCCCGGCGTCCTCGCTCGGACGAATGTGGAAACCATGCTCGCCCGTGAGGGGGACCGAGGTTTCGAGAATCTCGCGGATGCGCGCGAGCGGAGGAGGCGCGTCGTCGAGCGCGCGGCGGAATTTCCGGAGAGCGTCCTCCTCGCCCTCCAACTCGATGAAAACGCCCGCGATGTCGTTACGCACCCAGCCCGCGAGGGAGAGAGCGTGCGCGAGGCGCCAGACGAACGGGCGGAACCCGACGCCCTGGACCGCCCCGCGCACCTCGAACCTCACGCGCCGCATGGAGGAGGAACTGTAAGCCCGGCGGGAAGGTCAGGATGATTCATCTGCACGATGTGAACGGCTTTCCGAGAGGCGCATTGATACCTGATACAGCGCGGAGGTCGACATGTACCTTGACGGAACAAGCGGCTTCGAACCGCTCCTCGTCGACGATGACGGGTCCAACCGGCGCGACTTCATGAAGATCTGCCTCATGGCGGGCGCCGCGGTCGGACTCCCCGCGGCGCTCTCGGCGCAGATGGCCGAGGCCGCCGTCAAAGGCGTGAAGCCGTCGGTGATCTGGCTCCACTTCCAGGAATGCACCGGGTGCACGGAGTCGCTCCTGCGCACGTCGCACCCGGAGCTCGCGGAGCTGATCCTCGACCTCATCTCCCTCGACTATCACGAGACGCTCTTCGCCGCCGCCGGCCACCAGGCCGAGGACGCGCTGAAGAAGACCATGAAGGAGCACGAGGGCAAGTACGTCCTCATCGTCGAGGGCGCGATCCCGACGAAGGAGAACGGCATCTACTGCCAGATCGCGGGACGCACGGCCGTCGACATCCTGAACGACGTCGCGGGCAAGGCGGGCGCGATCATCGCCATCGGCTCGTGCGCGTCGTGGGGCGGCATCCCGTCCGCCGACCCGAACCCCACGGGCGCGACCGGCGCCCCGATGATCCTCAAGGGCAAGACGGTCGTCACGATTCCGGGCTGTCCGGCGAACCCGTACAACCTTCTCGGGACGGTCCTGCAGTTCGCGACGCTGGGAACGCTCCCCGCGCTCGACGAGAAGGGCCGCCCGAAGTTCGCGTACGGCCGCACGATCCACGAGCACTGCCCGCGCCGCGCGCACTTCGACGCGGGCCGCTTCGTCCAGAAGTTCGGCGACGAGGGCCACCGGCAGGGCTGGTGCCTCTACAAGACGGGCTGCAAGGGCCCCGTCACGCACGCGAACTGTTCGGTGCTCCCGTTCGGCGAGGTCCCGGACTCGTGGCCGATCGGGCTCGGCCACCCGTGCTTCGGCTGCACGGAGCAGACGGTCGGGTTCCGCGTGCCGCTCCACACCACGGTCGACATCGACCGGCCGACGCCGCCCGACACGTACGCCCCGCTCCACGCGCCGATGGGCAAGGCCGCCCCGGTCGCGGCGGGCGTCGGCGGCCTCGTCGTCGGCGCGCTCGTCGGTGCGGGCTGGGCCGCCTCGAAGAAGCTCGGAACGACCGAAGAGCCGAAGGAGCCCCGAAAGGAGGCCTGAGATGACCCTCGACAGACGCAGCCTCCTGACGGGCGCCGCCGCGGTGGGGGCCGCCGCCGCGGTTTCCGGAATCTCCGGTTCCGCCGAGGCATCCGTCAAGACGGCGCCTCCCGACGCGGTGGGACTCCTGTACGACACGACGCTCTGCATCGGCTGCAAGACGTGCGTCGTGGCCTGCCGCGAGGCGAACGACAAGAAGCCCGACACGTCCAACTCGAACGGCCTGTGGGACGAGCCGCTGGACCTGAACGGCCAGACGAAGAACATCATCAAGCTCTACAAGGACCCCGACTCGCCCGTGCGGTCGTACTTCAAGCAGCAGTGCATGCACTGCGTCGACCCCGCGTGCGTCGGCGCCTGCATGATCGGCGCCCTCCAGAAGCGCGAGATGGGGATCGTGACCTACAAGCAGGAGTACTGCTCCGGCTGCCGGTACTGCCAGGTCGCGTGCCCGTTCGAGATCCCGAAGTTCGAGTGGTCGAAGAAGGCGCCGCTCATGGTCAAGTGCGAGCTCTGCAACCATCGCCTCGCCGAGGGAAAACTCCCCGGCTGCGTCGAGGTCTGCCCGCGCCACGCCGTGATCTACGGCAAGCGGACGGACCTACTCGCCGAGGCGAAGAAGCGGATCGCGGACCACCCGGATCGCTACCGCGGCTACAAGGACGGCGATCCGCCGCGCGTGTTCGGCGACACGGACGGCGGCGGCACCCAGTGCCTCATCCTCTCGCACGTCCCGTACGAGAAGTTCGGCCTGCCCGCCCTCGAGGAGGTCTCGCAGGCGAACACGACGCGCTCGATCCAGCACGGCGTCTACCAGGGCTTCGTGACCCCGATCGCCCTCTACGCCGTCCTCGGCGCCGTCGTGTACCGCAACAAGAAGTCGCAGGACAAGGGCGGAGGTGCCGCGTGAGCGCCGTCGCCCACCGTCCAGAACCCCTCGGCGGACCGGTCGTCACGCCGGGGATGCGGCCGCTCGTCGTCCTTGCGGTTCTCGGAGCCGCCGCGATGATCTGGCGGTTCGCCGCCGGCCTCGGCGGCTCGACGGCCCTGAACGACGGCTACCCGTGGGGGCTCTGGATCGCGTTCGACGTCGTGACGGGCACCGCGCTCGGCTGCGGCGGGTACGCGGTCGCGCTCCTCGTCTACATCCTGAACAAGGGCGAGTTCCACCCGGCCGTGCGCCCCGCGCTTCTCACGAGCGCGCTCGGCTACTCGATGGCGGCGGTCTCGATCATCCTCGACGTCGGGCGGCCGTGGCTCCTCTACCGGGTCGCGTTCTACGTGAACCACTGGAACTACAACTCGGCGCTTTTCGAGGTCGCGCTCTGCGTCATGACGTACGTCGCGGTCCTCTGGGTCGAGGTCTCGCCCGCGTTCCTCGAGCGCTGGAGACGGGGTCCGGCCGGGCTCTTCAAGAGCCTCGGGGACAACCTCCTTCCCGTCCTCGAGAAGGCGCTTCCGTTCGTGATCGCGCTCGGGCTCCTGCTCCCGACGATGCACCAGTCCTCGCTCGGGACGCTCATGCTCCTCTCGGGCAAGAAGCTGCACCCGCTCTGGTCGACGCCGCTCCTCCCGCTCCTCTTCCTGATCTCGTGCCTCGCGATGGGCTACGCGGTCGTCGTCTTCGAGTCCACGCTCTCGAGCGTCGTGTTCAAGCGCCCGCGGGAGGGAAAGATGCTCGCGGGCCTCGGCAAGGCCGTCGTCCCGTTCCTCTGGGCGTGGGCCGGCCTCCGTGTCGTCGACATCGTGCTCCGCGGCAAGCTCGGCAGCCTCGCGTTCGACGGCTACGGCCTGCTCTTTCTCGTCGAGATCGCCCTGATCGTCGTGCCGGCCGTCCTCCTCATGTCGCCGGCGCGGCGCGAGAACCCGGGCGAACTCTTCCGGGCCGCGGTCCTCATGATCCTCGCCGGGACGCTCTACCGGATCGACACCTACATCGTCGCGTTCCGCCCCGGCGCTCAGTACGCGTATTTCCCGAGCCTCGTCGAGATCTTCGCGACGATCGGTCTCGTCGCGATCGAGATCCTCGTCTACGTCTGGCTCGTCAAGAGATTTCCCATTCTGACGGGAGCGGCCCCGGCCCACGCGGCCGCCGCGTCCCAGGTGAGGTAACGACATGACCAGAATCGTCGTCGATCCGATCACCCGCATCGAGGGCCACCTCCGCGTCGACGTGGAGGTCAACGGCGGAAAGGTCACGAACGCGTGGTCCTCCGGCCAGATGTTCCGGGGCATCGAGACGATCCTGAAGGGGCGCGACCCGCGCGAGGCGTGGCTCTTCACGCAGCGGTTCTGCGGCGTCTGCACGACCGTCCACGCGATCGCGTCCGTGCGAACCGTGGAAAACGCGCTCGGGCTCGAGATCCCGCTGAACGCCCAGCTCATCCGGAACCTGATCGTGATCGCGCACGCCCTGCACGACCACATGGTTCACTTCTACCACCTCTCGGCGCTGGACTGGGTCGACGTCGTGTCGGCCCTGAAGGCCGACCCCGCGAAGGCTTCCGCGCTCGCCGAGAGCCTTTCCTCGTGGCCGAACAACAACACGAAGAAGCTCGCGGCCGTCCAGGCGAAGCTCAAGGGCTTCGTCGAGGCGGGCCAGCTCGGCATCTTCCAGAACGGCTACTGGGGCCACCCGGCGATGAAGCTCCCGCCCGAGGTGAACCTCCTCGCGGTCGCCCACTACCTCGAGGCGCTCGACTACCAGCGCCGCGCGAACAAGATCGTCACGCTCCTCGGGTCGAAGACGCCGAACATCCAGAACCTCGCCGTCGGCGGCGTCGCGAACGCGATCAACCTCGACAACGACTCGACCCTGAACATGAGCAAGCTGTTCATGGTCAAGGACCTCTTCGACGAGGTCATCGGCTTCGTCCAGAACGTCTACTTCCCGGACGTCTGCGCGGTCGGAGCCCTCTACGCCCCCTGGCTGTCCTACGGCGCCGGCGTCAAGAACTATCTCGCGGTGCCCGACCTCCCGCTGGACGCGAAGGCGACGAAGTTCGACCTGCCGGGCGGCACGATCATGGACGGCGACCTCGCGACCGTGAAGGAGATCAAGACCTTCAACGACCCGTACTTCCGCGACAACGTCACGGAGTCGATCGCGCACTCCTGGTACGAGGGCGCCACGTCGCGGCACCCGTACGAGGGCGAGACGAACCCGAAGTACACGAAGTTCGAGGACAACGGGAAGTACTCGTGGGTCAAGGCCCCGCGCTTCGGCGGCAAGGTCATGCAGGTCGGCCCGCTCGCCCAGGTTCTCGCCGGGTTCGCGCTCAAGCACGAGCCGACCGTCCGCTGGGCCTCCAAGACGCTGGAGACGGCGGGCTCCATCGCGAAGACGAAACTCTCGCCGGCGATCCTCCACAGCACGCTCGGCCGCCACGCGGCCCGCATGATCCGAGCGAACGTCCTCGCCGAGCTCGGCGTCAAACACTGGAAGATGCTCGTCGACAACATCGCCAAGGGCGACACGACGATCTTCAACGAGCCCGTTTTCCCGAAGGGCGAGCAGCGCGGTTTCGGATTCCACGAGGCGCCGCGCGGCGTCCTGTCGCACTGGATCGTCATCAAGGACGGCAAGATCGACAATTACCAGGCCGTCGTCCCCTCGACGTGGAACGCCGGGCCCCGCGACGAGAAAGGCCAGATGGGCCCCTACGAGGCCTCGCTCATGGGGAATCCCATCGCCGACCCGGAGAAGCCGCTCGAGGTCCTCCGCACGATCCACTCGTTCGACCCGTGCCTCGCGTGCGCGATCCACACGCTCGACCCCGAGGGAAACGAGATCGCCCGCGTGAAGGCCCTCTAGGAAAATCCGTGAACGCCGGCGCGCCGCTCGTCCGCGTCCTCGGCCTCGGGAACGTCCTCATGGGCGACGACGCGCTGGGTCCCTGGGTCATCCACCGCCTCGAGGCGATGTACACGTTCCCGCCCGAGGTCGAGGTCGTCGACGTCGGGACGCCGGGGCTCGACCTCGTCCCGTACGTCGCGGGCCCCTGTGGAGTCGTCCTCGTCGACACGGTGCACGTGCCCGGGGCGGCGCCCGGGACGATTCGCGTCTACGACCGTGACCAGCTCGTGAGGTTCGCACCCAAGCCGCGCCTTTCGCCCCACGACCCCGGCGTCACGGAGGCGATCCTCACCGTCGAGATGGCCGGGGAGCCACCGGCCTTCGTGACGCTCTTCGGCGTCGTGCCCGGGTCCGTCAAGGCGGGCGTGGGGCTGACGCCCGCCCTTCAGGACGCCGTCGCGCGTGCCGCGGACGAGGTCGTCGTCGACCTCCTCGCGCGCGGCCTCGACGTGCGCCGCCGCGCCCCGAACGCCGTCTCGGTGCCGCTGCCGTGGTGGGAGACGCCCGTGATCGCACCCCTTCCGGCGCCCGCCGTCCCGGCACCTGAGCTCGTCCTCGTGTGAGCGCAACGCGCCTCGAGCGCCTCGTCGTCCATCTCGTCGCGCTGCACAGCGTCGCCGTCGGTCTGGGCCTGCTCTTCCTGACGCGCTGGGGCGCCGCGTTCGGCGGCTGGCCGGATGTGACGCCTCTCTTCTTCGCGCGGCAGGCCGGGATCTTCCACTTCGTCGTCGTCGCCGGTTACCTTCTCGAATACCACCGGACGGGCGGCGTGACGTTTCTCCTCACGACGAAGTCGATTGCGGTCGTCTTCCTCCTCGCGATGACGGCCGTGGACGGCGGGCCCTGGATGGTGCCCGTTTCGGCGGCAACGGACGCGCTCATGGGCGCCGCCGTCTGGGCCGTCCACCGGCGGGCGGTCGCTGAGCGGGCGGCCGGAGCGTCAGCGGCCCGGAATTGAGGCTGTTTCAGAGGCGGCCGCGGCGCGGGCGCGCCGCGCGTCAGCCGCCGCGAGGTTCTCGTAGGTCTCCTGGATCCGGTCGACGCCCCACTTGAGCGGCGTCGTGACGCTGTCGAAAATCTCTCGCGTCAGCGTGGCGGAATCCGGGTCCCGCGCGAGGACGGCCGCGCAGACGCCGTTCAGGGCCTCGATCGCCCCGCACAGCTCCTCGACCTTGAAGCCCTGCCGGTATCGCCGCTCGGCGAGGTCGGCGCAGTAGGCGGCGAGGACGTGCCGGTCGTGGGTCCTCACGGTGTTCATGAGCTGGCGGAGGATGATCCGGTGGTTCCACTCGTGGTCGTCCTCGCTCACGCGCTGGTAGGACGGGAAGCGGGCGACGTGAAGGGCCTTCGTGTATTCCTCGACGAGCTCGTCCTGGTGACGCTCGAGGAGCTGGTAGAGACGCAGGTACTGCGGGACGAAGACCCTCTTCATCGCGGCGCGGTTCAGCCGGTTCCAGTTGCCCGGATACATGCTCCGGTTCTCGAGCAGGAACGGGAGCCTGCGGAGGACCTCGAGGCGCGGCCGGGGCGTCCAGCCCAGCCGCGCGCGCGTCTTCGAGGCGTCGATCGCCATGACCGTGTCGATGTACTCCGCCATCCACGGCCGCTCGAACGGGCGCTCGCCCGTGAGGCGGCCGGCGAGGTCGCGGACGAACATTCCGGGGCCGCAGAGGGCTTTTGGAATCAGGAACGGCGTCAGCGGGGAGGGCGCCTCGTGCGACATCGTCGCGTCGAAGAGGGCGCGGTGGGACGTGGCGCCGTCCGGGCTCGCGATCAGAATCTCGGCCGGCCGCCAGTCGCGCCGCCGCTCGAGGACCCGCGCCAGGAACGCGACGGCGTCCGAGATGTGGAGATAGGGGATCGCGCTCGCGCCCCTGCCGCCGAGCATACGGCGGTTCCACGCCGCCGAGAGCCACGTCTCGAGGAAGACGTAGAGAGGCGGGTACTCGCACCAGTCCGAGAACATCGCGGCGAAGCGCACGATGACGGGCGTGAAGCGGTCCTTGTACCCGCCGACCATGACCTCGCCGATCCGTTTCGTCTGTGCGTAGATGTGGCGGCCGTCCGGCGGGCTCGTCTCGTCGAGCGCAGTCCCGAGAGGCGGGAGCTCGCAGGCCGCGACGGAGCTCGAGAAGAAGAACTGCTTGATCCCCGCTTCGGCCGACAGGTCGAGCGTGTTCCTGAGGCCGTCGACGTTCGTCCGGTAGTACTCGGGATGCTCCTCGCCCGTGAAGTCGTAGTGCGCCGCGAGGTGCATGACGACCTCGGCGCCGCCCTGGTCGTGGATCTTTTCGAATACGCCCGCGAGCGCGTCGCGGTCGGCGATGTCGACCTGGTACCAGGAGAGGTTCGGGTGGGTCGGCGCGCCGCAGCGCGCCTGCGAGCGGCGGGCGATTCCGTGAACGATCCAGTCGTCGCAGATCACCTCGAGGAGGTGGCGTCCCACGAACCCGGACGCACCCGTGAGAATCATTCGCGGCAACGTCATACGGGCACGGCTCCCGCTCTGCCGTGCAGTCTAGCGCGGGCCGCCGGGAGCGGCCGCGCCGGCGTGGCATGATCTCGGACGTGACGGCGGAAGAGATCGCACTCGTGAAGGAGAGTTTCGACAGGCTGCGCCCCATCCCGAGAGGCGTCGGGCGCGCGTTCTACGAGACGCTCTTCACCCTCGATCCCGCGCTCAAGGGGCTCTTCAAGGGGGACCTCGACGCCCAGGGCGCGATGTTCGTGAGTGCGCTCGGCCTCGCGGTCGCCGGGATCGACGACGCCCACGCGGGCGAGCGTCTGGTCCGCGACCTCGGAGAGCGCCACGCTTCCTACGGCCTGACGGAAGCGCACTTCGCGACGTTCCGCGAGGCCCTCGTGAGGACGCTCCGGGACCAGCTCGGCGCGAGCTTCAGCGAGGCTCACGCGGCCGCCTGGGGCGTCGCGTTCGACCGGATCGGCCTCGTGATGCGCGACGCGGCCGCCGGCCGCGGCTGAGCCCTCCATCCGGCGTCATTCGCCGTGGCGGACGTGGGCGGCCTTGGGCGTCTCGACCGTGCGGAAGGCCTTCTTCCAGGCGGCCGTGGCGAGGAGCCCGAAGCCGATGACCGGGAGGAAGACCACGAACGCGGCGCCGAGCACGGGGGCGGCCACGAGCATGGCGACCGCGGGGATCTTGGCGTAGTCGGTCTTGGCGTCGCCGGGCAGAACCCCGCCCTTCTTGCCGCTGACCGTGACGATCTCCCAGTTGCTCTTGTTGAAGTAGAAGCCCGCGGGAACCTTGGAGCCGCCGTTGGTGTTGCTGTTGTTCTTCATGTCGTCCCCCTTTGTCTCTTTCCACAGTGAAGATGGGGCCTCGCGGCCGAAGATTCACTCCGGAAAAGGGGTCGGGGAAAGGGGAAAAAGTCCGTAGAGAAGATAGGGAGAATTCCCTAGAAGGCAGGGAGAGAGCCGTGCGCAGCGGGAGCCTGAAAATCGGCGGCGCGCCTGCGCCCGTCCCCTAAACCATTCAGAAGAAATCTCTTCTTCCTCCGGGGGAAGATTCCTAATCTCCCCCCGGACCCCCCTCCAATCCGTACTTCTCGATCCTCGAGTAGAGCTGGGCGCGGGTGAGGCCGAGGAGCCTCGCGGCCTTGCTCTTGTTGAATCGGGCCTTCACGAGCGCTTCCCTCACGTATTCCTTCTCCAGCGACTCGAGGTCGACACCCCCGGGCGGGAACGCACGGCTTCCGGGGGCGGCCGCGCCCGGGCCTAGAGTCGACCGAGGGGCGGACTCGTGGCCGGAGACGGAGATCGGAAGGTGGGCGGCCGTGATGAGGCCTCCGTCGCAGAGGATCGCGGCGCGTTCGAGGGCGTTCTTGAGCTCGCGGACGTTTCCGGGCCAGGGGTAGGCGAGGAGGAGATCTTTCGCTTCCTTCGACACGCCCGCCACGGGACGGCCGATCGCGGGACCGAGCTCGGCGAGGAAGACCTCGGTGAGCGGGAGGATGTCTTCCACGCGCTCGCGCAGCGGCGGGAGCGCGATCTCGAACACCGAGAGCCGGTAGAAGAGGTCCTCGCGGAACTCCCCTCGTGCGATCGCCTTCTTGAGGTCGCGGTTCGTGGCGGCGACGATGCGCGCGTCGGTCTTCAGGACCTTCGTCCCGCCGAGGCGCTGGAACTCGCGTTCCTGGAGGAGGCGGAGGAGCTTGGCCTGGACCGGCGGGCTCATCTCGCCCGCCTCGTCGAGGAAGAGCGTGCCCGAGGCGGCCTGCTCGATCCGGCCGGGCTTGGCGGCCGTCGCTCCCGTAAAGGCACCCCGCTCGTAGCCGAACAGCTCGGACTCGAGGAGCTGGTCCGGCAGCGCCGCCGCGTTGATCGCGACGAACGGGCCCGAGGCCCGGGACGACGCGCGGTGGATCGCGCGCGCGAGGATTTCCTTGCCGGTGCCCGATTCGCCCGTCAGGAGGACGGTCGTCTCCGTCGGCGCGACCTTCGAGACCTGCACGAGGATGCTCTTCCAGCTCTTCGCGACGCCGACGATCCGGCCGAAACCCTCACGCGAGGCCAGCTCCTCCGTGAGCGACGCGACGCGCTGCTCGAGCTTCCTCGCCTCGCTCACCGCCTCGGCGGCGCGGCGCGCCTCGCCGGCGAGGCGCTCGTGGGACAGGGCCAGCGCGACCTGGTCCGCGACGTGCTGCGCGAGAGGGACGTCACTCTCGCCGTACGTCGCCAGCTTCCGTGAGAGGAAGAGGAGCCCGCCCGCGAACTGCCACTGACCCTCGAAGAAGATCGGGACCCTGAGGAGCGAGCGCACGCCGTCGGCCCTGAGGTGGCGGGCCTTGTCGGAATCCGGCGGGACCTCCGTTTCGATATCCCGGACGATCTCCGTCGACCAGTCGTCGACGCGCGCGCATTCCTGCTCCGAGAGCCGGATCGGCTCGCGGATCTCGGGGAACCCCGTCCCGGAGACGGCGTAGACGCGCACGGCGTCGCGGGCCTCGGTCAGGAGACCGAGGGCCATCCGGTCGTGCGGGATCACGGGCTTCACGATCTCCGAGATCGCGTCAAAGACCTCCCGCACGTCGAGCGCCCGCGCGAGGACGGGGGAGAGGGCCTGGAGCGCCTCGTAGCGGCGGCGCCGCTCCAGCTCGCCGGCCGCGAGGCGCGCGTGCGCGACGGCCATCGCGACGACGTCCGCGATCGGTGCGAGGAGGTCCATGTCGGACGCGCGGAACGCCTGCGGCCGGAGGCCGAGGAGGGACAGGTAGCCCATCGTCCGCGCGCCCGTGCGCAGCGGAGCACGGAGCATCGCGCGGACGCCGGAGTCCGCGAGCTCGCGGTCGCGGGGATACGCGCGGTCGCAGCTCGCGACGACGTCGTCGATGACGCCCAGGCCCGTGAGGGTTTCCCAGAGAGCGGGCGAGTAGTCGGCGCGCGGGACGACGCGGGCGTAGGAGCGGCGCGCCTCGTCGGTGATCTCGGCGCCTCCGATCGAATACAGGAGGAATCCGTCGATCTCGTCGGTCAGAGTGACGGTCATCGCGTCGAACTTCAGGACGCGCCCCGCGGCCGTCGCGATCCGGTGGAAGACCTCGGGGAGGTCCAGCGTCTCGCCCGCGACGCGGGCGATCTCGGACAGGACCGGCACGAGGGCGGGAAGGGCCGGGGGCACCGTCATCGGCGGCGGCATTCTAGGCCCCGTGCCTCGTCTACACTCGGGACGAATGCCTGCTCCCACAAGCGCCGCCGCCCTCGCCCAAGGCGTGCTCGACGGCCGCGTGCCCGACGTCGCCCGCGCGATCTCGTGGGCCGAAAGCGCCGACGCCCGTTTTCCCGACCTTCTCGCGGCTTTGTTCCCGCGGACGGGCCGCGCCCGCGTCACGGGCCTCACGGGCTCGCCGGGGGCGGGCAAGTCGACGCTCACGGCGGCCCTCGCGAGACGCGCACGCGCGCGCGGCCGCAAAGTCGGGATCATCGCCGTCGATCCGTCGTCGCCCTTCTCGGGCGGCGCGATCCTCGGCGACCGGATCCGGATGCAGGATCTCTACACCGACCCGGGCGTCCTGATCCGCTCCATGGCCACGCGCGGCCACCTCGGCGGCCTCGCGCGGGCCTCGGCGGACGCCGTGGACGTCCTCGACGCGGCGGGCTTCGACGAGGTTCTCGTCGAGACGGTCGGCGTCGGGCAGGACGAGGTCGACGTCTTCCGGCTCGCCGAGTCCTGCGTCGTCGTCCTGACGCCGGGGATGGGCGACGACATCCAGGCGATCAAGGCCGGCCTCATGGAAGTCGCGGATCTCTTCGTGGTGAACAAGGCGGACCGTGACGGCGCCGACCGCGTCGTGCAGGAGATCCTCCAGATGCTCGAGCTGGGCGAGCACGGCGCCTGGATCCCGCCCGTCGTGAAGACCGTCGCGACGGCGGGCGCGGGTCTCGACGAGCTGGAGGCGAAGCTCGCGGAACACCGGGCCTTTCTCGATGGTCCCGAGGGCGCGAAGAGGCGCTCCGAGCGGACGACCATTCGAATCGAAGGGCTGGTCAGGGAAGAATTCCTTAGAAGGGTGAAGAGCCTGCGCGGCGACCATGGTGCGCTCGAGGCGGCGGCAGCGCGCGTCCAGGGCCGCTCGGAGGATCCAATCGCGGCGGCCCGCGGCCTGGTCGCGCGCATCGACGCGGGCGCCGTCGTCGCCACAGGCTCCGCCGGCGCGCCGCCCCCGCCCTCCCCTTCTTCACCTTCCGAGAAATCCGAATCTTCGTCTTCTTCTTCCCTCGTCTCGAAGATCTCCCACCTCGGCATCTCCGTCTCGTCGCTCGAGCAGGGCGGGAAATTCTGGGATCTTCTCGGCCTCATCGAAGAGCACCGCGAGGAAGTCGCGTCGCAGAAGGTCGTCACGTCGTTCCGCGCGGTCGGGGAGTCGCACCTCGAACTCCTCGAGTCCACGTCGCCCGACGGCCCGGTCGCGAAGGCGATCGCCACCCGGGGGCCGGGGATCCACCACCTCTGCCTCGAGGTCACGGACGTGCGCGCGGCCCTCGCGCGCCTCAAGGCCGCGGGCGTAAGGCTCGTGAACGAGGAGCCGATCGAAGGCGCGCACGAGTGCCTCGTCGCGTTCGTCCACCCGTCCGCGACGGGCGGCATCCTCCTCGAGCTGTCGGAGAGGAAGAAGGGTTAGTTCGGGTTCGTCGTGTCCGCGACCGGCGGCGCGGGGCGCAGGACGTCGCGCACGTCGCGGCCGACGATCGCGAAGAACCGCTCGGCGTAGCTCGCGACGCTTCCGACGCGCGTGTCCTCGAAGATCTTCTCGACGCGGTGCAGCGGGACGAAGAGAGTCGTGACCCCGAGCTCGGGCTCGACGCCCGGGCGCTGCTGCCGGGCCCATTCCTCGAACAGGTCGAGCTCGAGGCCGCGGAAGGTCAACCCGGCCGGCGAGAGCGACTCGAGGACGCCCCAGTACTTCTCCTTGGGCGCGACAAGGTGGACGAGAACGAGCGTGCCGGCTTCCACGCGGCAGCCTAGAAGACGACGTTCGAGACGAAGAAGCGCGCCGGCGTCACGCGGCCCGTCAGGAGGTCGTCCGCGTCGTTCGGGCTGAGGTCGAAGCGGGCCGCGGACTCGCCGGTCGACGTCGCGAAGACGGCCTCGGCCTTGTCGAGCTGCTTGCCCGCGGCGCGCGACTCCTTGAGCCCGCGGGCGCACGCGACGAGCGCGAGGAACACCTGCTGCTCGTTTTCCGTCGTTGCCGTCACGCGCACTCCGGACGCAATCTGGGTGAGTTTGACGCCCTTCACGTTGCTCCCGTCCATCGCGCGCATGAAGGCCTCGGTGATCTGCGGGTCCATGACGATCGTCGAGGTCTCGGGCGGCGCGGCACGGAGGGCGCGCGCGCTCTCCTCGCGCATCGTCTTCACGAGCTCGCCCTGCGGGACGTCCGGATGAGACGCGTCCATCTCCTTGCGGCCGTGCTGGCGGATGTACTCGGAGAGCGACGGCTTCTTTTCTCCGGGGCTGGGCAGCGACGAGCGCGCGGCGCCCGGATCGTCGAGGAGGTAGGCGTTCCCGAGGCCTTCCTTGTTGACCTTGTCGCTGCGCTCCTGGTCGAACTCGCCGAGGGCGATCGACTGCTCCGTTCCGAGCGGGTTCGTGTAGACGAGGAGCTTTCCCCGCACGACCGGCTTTTCCCGGGCCTCGATGCGCTTGCCGTCCTTCGTGTAGATCACGTACGTGGCCGCGGCCGTTCCGGCCCAGCCGAGGGTCAGCGCCAGGAGGAGGGCGGCGCGGGCGTTTCCGGGACGCGACATGGGGACCTCCGGCGGCCGCGCGGGAATCGGGAAATCGCGGCACATGAAGTATAAACGCCGCGGAGGAAACGCCCGCCGTGCTCATCGTCATGGACCGCACCGCTCGTGAGGCCGACGTCGAGCGCGTCGTCGCCGCGGCCGAGAAGCTCGGGCTCAGGGCCCACCCGATCCCGGGCGCGCAGCGCACGGCGGTCGGCATCACGGGCAACAAGGGCGCCGTCGGGCCGGCGGCGTTCGAGAACCTCCCGGGCGTCCTCGAGGTCATCCGCGTCTCGCACCCTTACAAGCTCGTCTCGCGCGAGTTTCACCCGGAGGACACGATCGTCTCGATCGGCGGCGTTCCGGTCGGCGGGACGCGGCTCGCCGTCCTGGCGGGACCGTGCGCCGTCGAGAGCCTCGAGCAGACGGTCACGATCGCCCGGATCGTGAAGGACCTAGGCGCGCATCTCCTGCGCGGGGGCGCGTACAAGCCGCGCACGTCGCCGTATTCGTTCCAGGGGCTCGGCGAGGAGGGGCTGAAGATCCTCGCCGAGGCGCGCGCGGCCACGGGGCTGCCGGTCGTCACCGAGGTCCTGGACACCGCGACCGTCGACCTCGTCGCGCGCTACGCCGACTGCCTCCAGATCGGCGCGCGCAACATGCAGAATTTCGAGCTTCTCAAGCTCGTGGGCCGCGCGGGCAAGCCGGTTCTCCTCAAGCGCGGAATGTCGGCGACGCTCGAGGAGTTCCTCCTCGCGGCCGAGTACGTCCTCGCCGAGGGAAACCCGAACGTCGTCCTCTGCGAGCGCGGCGTGAGGACGTTCAACGACTTCACGCGCAACACGCTCGACCTCGCGGTCGTCCCCGCGGTCGAGCGGCTCAGTCACCTCCCGATCCTCGTGGACCCGTCCCACGGCACCGGTCGCCGGGACAAGGTCCTTCCGATGTCCCTCGCCTCCGTGGCCGCCGGCGCCGACGGCGTCGCGATCGAGGTCCACCACAGGCCGGACGAGGCGCTCTCGGACGGCCCGCAGACCCTGACGCCCGAGCTCTTCGCGAACCTCATGGCGAAGCTGCAGCCCGTCGCG
The DNA here is from genome assembly GCA_963798215.1 of uncultured Acidobacteriota bacterium. Lineage (GTDB taxonomy): Bacteria > Acidobacteriota > Thermoanaerobaculia > UBA5066 > UBA5066 > Fen-183. The sequence goes on along the minus strand of CAWCSP010000004.1, from coordinate 3,269,405 downwards.
GCCGCGGTCGGGAGGACGCTGTGACGGCGCGCGCGGTCCTCCTCCTCGAGGACGGACGCCGCTGGGACGGCCGCCCGGTCGGCGCCCCCCTCACCGCGTTCGGCGAGGTCGTCTTCAACACGGGGATGGCGGGTTACCAGGAGACGCTCACGGATCCGTCCTACCGCGGGCAGATCGTCGTGATGACGGCGTCGCACATCGGCAACTACGGCCTGAACGACGAGGACGTGGAGTCGGACCGGATCCAGGTTGCGGGCTTCGCGGCACGGAACTTCCCGGACCGCTTCTCAAACGCGCGCGGAAAGGAGACCGTCGCCGAGGCTCTCGCGAAGGCCGGCGTGCCGGGACTCGACGGGCTCGACACCCGGGCCCTCGTGCGGCACCTCCGGAGCGCGGGCGCGATGCGCGGGGCGATCTCGTCCGAGGTCGCGTCCGACGCGGACGCGGCGGCGCTCCTCGAGAGGGTCAGGGCCCAGCCGACGATGTCCGGCGCGGCCCTCGCCCTGACGGTCGGGACCACGAAGGCGCACGAGTTCCCGCTGCCGCCGGGGACGCCCGTCAAGGGGCGCGTCGCGGCGATCGACTACGGAATCAAGACGAACATCCTCCGGATGCTCGCCGCCCGCGGCCTCGCGCCCACCGTGTTCCCCGCGACCACGCCGGCGAAGGAGATCCTCGCGCAGAGGTTCGACGGCGTCTTCCTGTCGAACGGGCCGGGCGACCCCGATGCGCTGCCGGGCCCGGTCTCGAACGTGAAGGAGTTCGTGGCGTCAGGCCGGCCCGTCTTCGGGATCTGCCTCGGCCATCAGCTCCTCGGCCTCGCGGTGGGCGGGACGACGTACAAGCTCAAGTTCGGCCACCGCGGCGCGAACCACCCCGTGAAGAACCTCCGGACCGGGCACGTGGCGATCACCTCGCAGAACCATGGCTTCTCGGTCGCGGCCGACTCTCTCCCGAAGAACGCCGAGCTCACGCACGTCAACCTCAACGACGGCACGTGCGAGGGCTTCCGGCTGACGGACGCGCCCGTCTTCGCCGTCCAGTACCACCCGGAGTCCGCGCCGGGCCCGCACGACTCGGACGCGCTCTTCGACGAGTTCGTCAGCCTCGTCGCGCGCCCGCGCTGAGCGCGCGGATTTCAGCGTGGACGGTCTATGCCGACCGGCGCCGGCTGATACGATGTCTCAAAGAATTTCGACACACAGGAGGAACCCATGAGCGCTCTCGCGCGGACGTCCCTCGCTTTCTTCGCGGCCCTCGGGCTTCTCGCCGCCCCCTCGGCCCGTGCGGCCGATGGAAAGGCCGAGGGCACGATCACGGTCAACGGGAAGACGACGAAGCTGACGCACGCGTACGCGCGCGCGGTCCCCGGCTTCTTCGACAAGACGAAGGAAGACGTCGAGGTCATCCTCTCGGACATCGCCCTCGAGGGAAAGGCGCTCACCGACCAGTTCGAGCGCATCCACATGGCCGACGCGGGCAAGCTCCACGCGTTCGAGATCACTCTCGACGCGGACGGCAAGCCGATCTCGACGGCCTTCCGGGACAACGGGTTCAAGAAAGCGAGCCCGAGCGGGCTCTCCAGCGAGGACGTCTTCACGAAGAAGGTCCTCGACGCGAAGGCGGTCGCGGGCAGCTACAAGAGCGCAAAGGTGCATGACTTCTTCGGGGAGAAGTACTCCTTCGACGTCTCGTTCTCGGCCGAGATCACGCGCGCGCCGAAGGCCGTCCCGCCGACCGCCGCCGAGACGGCCGCCGCGCAGAAGAGCCCCGCGACGAAGGTCTACATGGAGTACCTTGCCGCCGTCCAGAAGGAGGACCTCGCGGCCCTCAAGAAGCTCTTCACGAAGGAACAGGCGAAGCACCTCGACGATCCGGACGCGAAGAAGATGGTCGGGATGGTCAAGATGATGTCCGCGACGGACGTCAAGGTCCTCAAGGTCGCCGAGAAGGGCGACACGGCCGACCTGACGGTCACGGGTAAGCAGGACGGCAACGTCGTGAACGGCGTCGTGCACATGGCGAAGGAAGGCGGCGCCTGGAAGGTCCAGCAGGAGGAGTGGGGAAACTGACGGCCATTACACCCGAGTCCGCCGCGCGAGAGCGAGGAGGCCGCCGGCCGCCAGCAGCGCGGCGAGGGCCGCAAGCGCCCACTTCGACAGTGCCGGCACGTCGGCGATTCCCCCGCCCCCCTGAAGGCTGACGTCCGTCGTCGCGAAGTTGCAGTCGACGCAGAAGTTCAGGGTGCCCGTCCGAGGGCCGGGCGCCGTGGGCGTGAACGTGACGAAGAAGTGGCAGGACGAGAGGGGCGCGAGAGTGCCGCCGCAGTCGTTCGTCGCGGCGAAGTCGCCCGTGATCTGGCCGTTCCCGATTCCAAGCGAGTAGAACGTCCCGGGGTTCGAGAGCGTGACCGTCTGGGGCGCGCTCGTCGTGCCGAGCGCCTGGGGCCCGAACGACAGGAGCGTCGTCGAGGGGACGTACGCCGACGGGATCATGCCGGTGCCGGTCAGGGCGAAGGTCTGCGGGCTCCCGGACGCGTTGTCCGTGAGCGTGTACGTGCCGTTCGCCACCCCGACCGCCGTCGGCGTGAACGTGACGCTCATCTGGCAGGAGGAGCTGGCGGCCACCGTCAGGGACCCGGGGAGCCCGCGATCGCACGAGCCCGAGGTCGTCCGAAACGTGTACGGGGCGCCGCTGATCTGCACGTTCGTGATCACGAGGTCGGACGTGCCGATGTTGTTCAGGGTCACGTTGATCCCGTTCCCGAAGGTCCCGATCGCCACCGGACCCGCGTTGAACGGCGGCGTGACGCCGACGGAGATGACGGGCTGCGCCGCCGCGGCGGAGGCGAGAAGCGCGAGAAGGGCTGGGAACGTCGCACGCGCGGGTGTCTTCATGTCGGCTCGCTCCTGTGCCAGGACTCAGTCGGGTGTTGGCTGCGCAACAACCATCGTCCACGTCCGGCCGCTGAACCTGTCCCAGACCTCGGCCGTCGCGCGGCACGAGGAGGAGCCGTTCGGCGCGGGCTGGAGCGTGACGACGGGTTGCAACTCCGCGCGCTGACCGAACTGGAGTCCCAGCGTTCCCGCCGGCAGGTCGACGAAGGCCGCCTCCCCGGGGTTCAGGAATACGGTCTTGTCCGGCACGGGCTGGGGCGTTCCGTTGCTGCTCCGGAAACCGATCGCCGCGCTGCACGGGTCGGGGGGAAAGGCCACCACGTTCAGCCGGAGCACCTGGCCGAGCGCGATCCCCACCATGCCGAACTGCGGGGCGACGTTTGGCAGGTCCGGTTCGGGCACGGGAGAAGCCACGAGGCTGAGGCCCGTGAAGGCGTCGAAGACCTCCACCGAGGCCGCGCACGCGCTGGGCGCGGCGTTGGCGTCGGGCTCGGGCTGCGGCACCAGCGTCACGACCGGCTGAAATTCCCTGCGCCCGCCGAGCTGGATTCCGAGCGCCGCCGCCGGCAGGTCGATGAAAGCCGACTCCCCGGGGTTCAAGGAGACAGTCTTGTCGGGATTGGGCTGGGGTTGCTGTCCGTTGCTGTTGCGGAATCCGATCGTCGCGCTGCACGGGTTGGGGGGATAGGCCACCACGTTCAGCCGCAGCACCTGGCCGCCGGCGAGGCCCACCATCCCGAATTGCGGATTCCCCGCGGCCCGAGCCGGTACGCCGGCAAGGGCCAGGATCCCGAACGCCATCCCCCCGCCGAACCGAACATTTTTGCGATGCATACTCTGTCTCCTCCCTTCGCCTGGTCCTTAAAGGCGGAAACGGGAAGGAAAAGCCGTCAGCCCGCGGCCGGGAGGAGAATCGGGCCTTCATGGCGCCCGCGCCGTCCCCCGCCGGGGAAGTGACCCGCCTTCTCCTCGCCTGGAGGCAGGGGGACCGGGACGCGCTCGAGAGCCTGATACCTCTCGTCTACGGCGACCTCCATCGAATGGCCGAGCGTCATCTCAGGGGAGAGCGGCCCGGCCACACCCTCCAGCCGACCGCGATCGTCAACGAGGCATACCTGAGGCTGGTCGGCAGCGAGGGAGGGGACTGGCAGAACCGGGCTCACTTCTTCGCGGCGGCCGCCCGGTCGATGCGGCGCATCCTGGTCGACCATGCTCGCTCGAGGGACGCAAAAAAGCGCGGCGGCGGGACCCGGTGCCTCCTGGACACCGCCGTCATGGTGGAACCGCGCGCGGTCGACCTGATCGCCGTGGACGACGCGCTCGAGAAGCTGGCGGCGCTCGACCCGGCCCAGGGCCGGGTCGTCGAGCTGCGATTCTTCGCGGGCCTCACCGAGGATGAGACCGCGGAAGCGCTCGAAATCTCACCTTCCACCGTTCATCGCAAGTGGCTTTCGGCCAAGGCCTATCTTCACCGCGAGCTCGCCGCCTCCTCTCGATGACCCCAGATCGCTGGCAGAGAGTCCAGGACGTCTTTGCCGAGGCCACGGACCTTCCGGCGGCGGCGAGAAGCGCGTTCCTCGACGAAGCCTGCCGGGGCGACCCGGAGCTCCAGAAGGAAGTCGAGTCGCTTCTGTCCTCGCTGGAGTCTGCGTCGATGGGTTTCCTGGCGTCGCCTGCGATCGACGCCGTTCCCGAGCTGTCGCCCGCCGCGCCCGGACCTGCCTCGCCGTCCCTCGCCCGGGGGACGCGCATCGGTCCCTACGAAATCCTCGCCCTGCTCGGGAGCGGGGGGATGGGGCACGTCTACCTCGCCGCTCGCGCCGACGAGCAATACCGGAAGCGCGTGGCGATCAAGGTCGTCAAGCGTGGGACCGACACCGATTTCGTTCTCCGCCAATTCCGTCAGGAACGGCAGATCCTCGCCGGCCTCGACCACCCCAACATCGCCCGCCTTTTTGACGGCGGCAATACCGATGACGGGCTTCCCTATTTCGTCATGGAGTACGTCGAGGGAGAGCCGATCACGGCGTTCTGCGAGCGGAACGTGCCGGAGATGCGGGAACGCCTTCGGCTCTTCCGCACCGTCTGCGGAGCGGTCCAGTTCGCCCACCAGAACCTCGTCGTCCACCGCGACCTGAAGCCCGGCAACATTCTGGTGACGGCCGACGGGGTCCCCAAGCTCCTCGACTTCGGAATCGCCAAGCTCCTCAATCCCGAGATCTCCGCGCAGACGATCGACATGACGGCCGCAAATCTGCGCCTGTTCACCCCGGACTATGCGAGCCCCGAGCAGATCCGCGGCGAGCGGATCACGACCGCGAGCGATGTCTATTCGCTGGGAGCCCTACTCTACGAGCTCCTCACGGGCCGCCGCCCCTATCGGGTGAAGAGCCGGACGGCCGAAGCGATCTCGAAGGCGGTCCTCGAGGAGGATCCCGAGAAACCGAGCACGGCCGTCACGCGCGCTCGCGAGGGGAAAGCCACGGCCGAAACCCCTTTGCGGAGCGAGCCGCAGAAGGTCAGGCGCCTCCTCGTCGGCGATCTGGACACCATCGTCCTGAAGGCGATGCGCAAGGAGCCGCATCGCCGCTATGCCTCTGCCGAGCAGCTTTCAGAGGACATCCGCCGTCACCTGGAGAATCTTCCGGTCGTCGCGCGGAAGGACACCGTCTCGTATCGAGTGGGTAAGTTCCTGCGCCGGCACAAGGCGACCGCCGCAGCTGCCACCCTCGTCTTCCTCTCGCTCGTCGGGGGCATCGTCGCGACCTCCTGGCAGGCCCGCGTCGCGCGACGCGAGCACGAGCGCGCCCAGCGCAGCCTCAAGGATGTCCGGAAGCTCACCAACTCCTTCCTCTTCGAGTTTCACGACGCGATCGCGGACCTCGCGGGCTCGACTCCGGCCCGTGAGCTCGTCGTGAGGCGCGCTCTGGAATACCTCGGAGCGCTCTCCCGGGAGGTCGGGACGGACCGCTCGCTCCAGCGGGAGCTGGCCGAAGCCTACGAGAGACTCGGCGAGATCCAGGGGGGCTCGAACGCCAGCCTCGGCGACACGGCGGGGGCCATCGCGAGCTATCGCGCCGCTCTTGGCTTGCGGGAGGCTCTTCTCGCGGCGGATACGAAGAGCTCGACGGACGCGAATGCCTTCGCGACCTGCCTCGAAACGCTGGCGGGAATCCTCGGGCGCGCTGGGAACCTGGACGAGTCCCTTCGACTGGCTCAGCAGGCGCTCACTGTTCAGGAGGGGCTCGTGAAAGCCGACGCGAGGAGCTGGGCCCTCCGCAAGGGTCTCGCACAGGCTCATTTCGTTCTGAGCAATCAGCTCGAACTCCTGAACAGGCCGCGGGACCAGATCGCCGAGATGGAGAACGCGCGCGAGATCTACGAGGCGCTCGCCGCCGAAGACCCCCGGAATCCGAGCGCCCGCCGCTCCGCGGCGCTCACACACAAGTACCTCGCCTCGGTTCGTTTCTCTCTCGGAGAGAAGGAAATCGCGCTCGAGGGATACCGGAAATCCGAGGCCATCGAACGAGAGCTCGTTGCCGCGGACCCGACGAGCGCCCTCTACAAGAAAGACCTCTCACACAGCTACGGTGGCATCGGAGAAACGCTCTTCGCTCTCGGTCGGGTCGAGGAGGGTGCCGAGAGCTATCGGAAGGCGATCGCCATTCGCAAGGAGCTCGCGGACGCCGACCCGAAGAATGCGGAGATCCGCAGGGCGCTCGCGTGGGGGTATCTCCAGCTGGGCAGGCAGCACGCCGATTTCGGCGACCCTCGGGCCGCCCTGGAGAGCGTCGGGCGGGCGATTCCGATTTTCGGGGCTCTCGTCGCCTCCGATCCGGGAAACGCTCGCAACATCAAGGATCTCGCCGCTTGCTACACCGCGACGGGACTCGCTCACGAGCGGATCGCGAAGAAGGCGCCGCAAGGATCGGATGCCGCAGCCTCCGAATGGCAACGGGCGCAGGGAAGCTACTTGAGGGCTCGTGACATATTCGACGACCTTGAGAGGCAGGGCAAGCTGACGCCAAAGATGAGGGAGAACCTCGATAAGGTCGAGGCCGACCTCAAGAGAGTCGGGCTCGGTCCGAGGGAGCGCCCGGACAGACGAACTAAGATCCTTCCGTGAACGTCCCGACCTTCCTCGCGAAGCGCTTCCTCGCGGGCTCGCGGCGGGGGCTGCCGAAGACGGTGTCGCTCCTCGCGCTCTCGGGCGTCGCGCTCGGCGCCGCGTCGCTCGTCGTCGCGATGGGGCTCATGTCGGGCTACCGCCACGACCTCGCCGAGCGCCTCGCGGGCACGAGCGCCGAGGTGATCGCCATGCCCGAGGCGGGGAGGACGCCCGCGGAGATCCGCAAGGCCCTGGAGATCCTCCCGAACGTGGCGGCCGTCGCGCGGACCGGCTTCGCTCCGGCCCTCGTCCTCTCGCCTGCCGCGCCGCAGGGAGCCGACGCCCTCGTGAAGGCGATCGACCTGCCTGCCGGCCTCGCGACGACGCGGCTCCTCGGGCGCGTGCCGGGCCTCGAGGCGACGTTTGCGGCGCTCCGGGCAAAGGGCGAGACGCCCGTCCTTCTCGGCTCCGGCCTCGCGAAGAGGCTCGGCGTCGCGGCCGGGGCGCGCGTCGTCCTCGAGACGGCCTCCGCGGCCCTCTCGGCGGGCGTGGCGCCGCCCTCGCGCACGCCGCTCACGGTCGCGGCCATCGTCGAGACGGGGTTCTCCGAGGTGGACGACGGGTGGGCGGTCCTCGCGTTGCCCGACTTCGACCGCGTCGCGCCGCCCGACGCGCGCGTGGGCCTCTGGGAGATGAAGCTCGAGCGCCCCTCGGGCTCGACGGAGACGGTCGCCGCGGCGCGGAAGCTGCTCGGGCCGGGGTCGACGGTCCTCGACTGGAAGGTCCTGAACCGCGACCTTTTCGAGGCGCTCGCGGTCCAGCAGACGCTCCTGTTCGTCGTCCTGACGCTCATCGTCGCGGTGGCGGCCGGGACGGTCGTCTCGTCGCTCGTCGTCCTCCTCGCGGAGAAGACGCGCGACGTCGGCGTCCTCGCGGCGCTCGGAGCGTCCCCGAAGACGATCGCGCGGACGTTCCGGCTTTCGGGCCTCATCCTCGGCGGCGGGGGCCTCGTTCTCGGCGTCGTCTTCGGGCTCGTCGTCTGCGTCCTCCTGACCGCCTTCCGCGTCGTTCGCTTTCCGCCCGAGATCGCGAAGGTTTACTACCTCGCGTGGATGCCGTTCCGGCCCGAGCCGCTGCACGTCCTCGGGATCCTCGGCGTCGGCGTGCTCCTCGTCCTTCTCGCGTCCGCGCTTCCGGCGCGCCGCGCCGCGCGCCTGAACCCCTCGGACGCTCTGAGGTACGAGTGAAGCGGGGCGTAAACTGCCGCGCGTGAAAGCCGGAGCCCGGACCCTCGCGGAACGGCCTCTGCCGCTCGTCTTTCCGTTCCCGGGACGCAGCGTCACCGTGGACCAGGTCGCGCTCGAGGAGCGCGCCGCGTCGCTCGGGAAGCGCTCCCTCAAGAAGGCCACGAAGGTCGCGGGAGTCCGCCTCGCGATCTCGATGTGCGACCTCACGACGCTCGAGGGGAAGGACTCTCCGGGCAAGATCCGGCAGATGTGCGCCAAGGCCGTGCGGCCCGATCCCGAGGACCTCTCGATTCCGCCCGTGGCGGCGGTGTGCGTCTATCCGGATCTCGTCGCCATCGCGAAGCACGCCCTCTCGGGCTCGGCCGTGAAGGTCGCGAGCGTCGCGACGGCGTTTCCGTCGGGCCGCGCGCCTCTCTCCGTCAAGCTCCTCGACGTGAAGCGCGCCGTCGGCGCGGGCGCCGACGAGATCGACATGGTCATCGACCGCGGCGCGTTCCTCTCGGGCGACCTCCGCAAGGTCTTCGACGAGATCGCGGCGGTCAAGGAATCCTGCGGCGCGTCGCACCTCAAGGTCATCCTCGAGACCGGCGAGCTCGAGACGTACGACAACGTCCGCCGCGCCTCCGACCTCGCGATCGCGGCCGGCGCCGACTTCATCAAGACGTCGACCGGCAAGGTGGCTCCCGCCGCGACGCCCGCCGTCACGCTCTGCATGCTCGAGGCGATTCGCGACCACTGGCTCGCGACGGGCGTCAAGATCGGAATGAAGCCCGCCGGCGGCATCCGCACGAGCAAGCAGGCGCTCCACACCTCGTGATCGTCAAGGAGACGCTCGGGTCGGACTGGCTCACGCCGGACCTCTTTCGCTTCGGGGCGTCGAGCCTCGTGAACGACTGCCTCATGCAGCTCAGGAAAGAGGCTACCGGACGCTATCGGTCGGAAGAAGAGTTCTCGAAAGATTGAGAACCGGAGAGAGGATTCCTTCGAATGGTTAAGAGGCTTGCGAACGGGCGGCGCGCGCTGGCGACGCGGGAACCCGATTTCCTCGGTACGTGGGAGTACGCGCCCGCGCCGGAGTCGACCTCTCACCTTTCGATTCGCCCTTCGTACGACCTCTTCATCGGCGGAAAGTGGGTGCCGGCGAAGTCGGGCAAGCGCTTCGCGACGATCAACCCCGCGACCGAGGAGACGCTCTCGTCCGTCGCCGAGGCCGGCGCGCGCGGACGTGGACGCCGCCGTCCGCGCGGCCGAGCGCGGCTACGAGAAGTACTGGCGGCGGATGCCGGGCAGAGAGCGCGGCAAGTACCTCTACCGCATCGCGCGCATGCTGCAGGAGAAGGCGCGCGAGTTCGCCGTCCTCGAGACGATGGACGGCGGCAAGCCCATCAAGGAGTCGCGCGACGTCGACGTCCCGCTCGCCGCGGCGCACTTCTTCTATTACGCGGGCTGGGCCGACAAGCTCGCGTACGCGCTCCCGGGACGCACGGCGCGACCCGTAGGCGTCTGCGGGCAGATCATCCCGTGGAACTTCCCGCTCCTCATGGCCGCGTGGAAGCTCGCGCCGGCCCTCGCGTGCGGAAACGTGTCGGTTCTCAAGCCGGCCGAGACGACGCCGCTCACGGCGCTCCACCTCGCGCGCCTTTTCGAGGAAGCGGACTTCCCGCCCGGCGTCGTGAACGTCGTCACGGGCGCGGGCGCGACCGGCGCGGCGCTCGTCCAGCATCCGAAGGTCCGGAAGATCGCCTTCACGGGCTCGACGGAGGTCGGCAAGCGGATCCAGAAGTCGGCGGCCGGAACGGGCAAGCGCCTCACGCTCGAGCTCGGCGGCAAGGCCGCGAACATCGTCTTCGCCGACGCGCCGCTCGACCAGGCCGTCGAGGGGATCGTGAACGGGATCTACTTCAACCAGGGCCACGTCTGCTGCGCCGGCTCGCGCCTCCTCGTCGAGGAGTCCGTCCACGACGTGATCGTCAGGAAGCTCGCGCTCCGCATCCGGACGCTCCGCCTCGGGGACCCGCTCGACAAGAACACCGACGTCGGCGCGATCAACTCGAGGATGCAGCTCGAGAAGATCAAAGAGCTCGTCCAGTCGGGCGTCGACGAGGGAGCGGTCCTGACGCAATCCGGCTGCGCGCTGCCTTCGAAGGGCTTCTGGTTCCCGCCGAGCTTCTTCACCAACGTCGCGCAGAGCTTCCGGATCGCGAACGAGGAGATCTTCGGCCCCGTCCTCGCCGTCCAGACGTTCCGGACGCCGGACGAGGCGGTCGAGAAGGCGAACAACACGATGTACGGCCTCTCGGCGGGCGTCTGGACGGACAAGGGCTCGAAGATCTTCAAGGTCTCGCAGCGGCTCCGGGCGGGCGTCGTGTGGGCGAACACGTACAACAAGTTCGACCCGACGTCGCCGTTCGGCGGCTACAAGGAGTCGGGCTTCGGCCGCGAAGGCGGGAAGCACGGGCTCGCGGCGTACCTCGAGGCGGAGTAGACGCCGCCCTCAGAGGTCGTAGTACAGCTCGATCTCATACGGGTGCGGGCGGTTTCTCACCTCGCGGTCCTCCTCGCGCTTCTTCTGGATCCAGCGTGGGACGAGGTCGGCCGGGAAGACGCCGTCCTTCACGAGGAACGCGTGGTCCGCCTCGAGCGCGTCCAGCGACTCGTCGAGCGCGGTCGGGAGCGCGTGGATCTTCGCCTTCACGTCCGGCGGCAGCGCCGTCACGTCGCCCTCGAACGGCCCGAAGCCGAGCGCCGTCGGGTCCATCCGCTTCTCGATGCCGTCGAGCCCGGCGAGGAGCTGCGCGGCCATCGCGAGGTAGGGGTTGCACGCGGCGTCGGGAGGGCGGAACTCGAAGCGCGCGCTCTCCGGGCGGTTCGCGTACTTCGGGATCCGGATCGCGGCGCTGCGGTTCCCGAGCGAGTAGATCGCGGTGACGGGTGCCTCGAAGCCCGGGACGAGGCGGCGGTAGGAGTTCGTCGACGGGTTCGTGAACCCCATGACGGCCGCACCATGGTGGAGGAGGCCGCCGATCGCGAAACGGCCGGTCTCGCTCACGCAGCCGTAGCCCGCCGGGTCGAAGAACACGTTTCGCTCGCCGTCGAGGACGAGCTGGTGGCAGTGCATGCCGCTGCCCGCCTCGCCGTAGAGCGGCTTCGGCATGAACGTGGCGGTCAGGCCCATCTTCCGCGCGGCCCGCCGGACGACGTACTTCGTCATCAGCGTGGCGTCGCAGGCGGCGAGCAGGCCGAGGAGCGGGATCTCGATCTCGCACTGGCCGGGCCCGCCCACCTCGTGGTGGTGGTACTTCACGGGGACGCCGACGGACTCGAGGATGCGCGAGATCTTCGTCCGCGCGTCGTCGAGGTGGTCCTGCGGCGGCAGCGCGTGGTAGCCGCCGTGCCGCGGGATCGTGAAGCCCGAGCCGAGCTCGTGGCTCCGCCAGTCGGCCTCGGACGACTCGACGCGGTAGCTCGCGACGTTCACGCCGTTCTCGTACGCGACGCCGTCGAAGAGGTAGAACTCGAACTCCGGGCCCCAGAGGCTGCGGGTCCCGACGCCGCTCTTTCGCAGGCGCTCCTCGGCGCGCAAGGCGATCGTCCGCGGGTCGAAGAGGACCGGCGAGCGATCGTCCGCCTCGAGAATCCGGCAGAGGAAGCTCAGAGTCTTCTCCTCGGGAAAGGGGTCGACGAATGCAGTCGCGAGGTCGGGCACGAGGACGAGGTCGCCGGACTTGACGGAGCGGAGGCCTACGGACGAGCCGTCGAAGCCGACCCCGTTCTCCATGAGGTCGGGCGTGAAGCGCTCGGCGGGGAGCGTGACGTGACGCCAGCGCCCCGCGAGGTCGCAGAACTTCAGGTCCACCATCGTGATGCCGTGCTGGCGGACGTACGCGGCTGCCTCGTCGAATTGCTGGAACATCGGGCCCTCCGCTCCGACGTTAGGCCCCAGAATGGGCCCCGGCCATGGGCCGTTTGAACCAGCCGGGCCCGACTGCGAACGAGACTCCGGACATCTACCGGCGACTGCAGGAGCACCTCGACGTCATGCCGGTCGGCTTTCCGGCGACGGAAAGCGGCGTGGAGCTTTCGATTCTCCGCCGGCTCTTCACGCCCGAGGAGGCCGAGGCAGCGCTCCTCCTCTCGGCCCTTCCTGAGCCGCTCGGGCGAATTCACCGCCGAGCGCCCGCGGGACGCTGGACGGCCGCCGAGCTGGAGGCCCTTCTCGACGGCCTCGCCGCCAAGGGCGCGGTCATGGGCGGAGGCGGCGCGGCCCCGGGGCGCACGAAAAAGTGGAGCAAGGCGATGCTGGCGCTCGGCATGTACGAGTTCCAGGTCGACCGGCTCACGCCCGAGCTGCAGCGCGACATGGAGCGGTACATCGCGGAGGGATTCGCGGGCGCGTTCCTCGGGCCGCGGACGAAGCAGATGCGGACGATCCCGGTGAACGCGAGGATCGTCGTCGAGCGCACGGTCGGCCGGTACGACGACGCCCGCGAGCTGATCGCCGGGGGCGACGGCCCGTGGGCCGTCCTGAACTGCGTCTGCCGGCAGGGACGGGACCTCACGGGCGAGCCGTGCCGCCAGACCGACGTGAGGAAGACGTGCCTCGCCCTCAAGGGCGTCGCGCGCCACCTCCTCGAGACGGGCTCGGGAGAGGAGCTGTCGCGCGAGCAGGCTCTCGGGCTTCTCGAGCGCGCCGAGCGCGACGGGATGGTCGTCCAGCCCGAGAACGCGCAGGACCCTCTCTTCATCTGCTTCTGCTGCGGCTGCTGCTGCGGCGTCCTCCGGATGGCGAAGCAGTTTCCCCGCCCGGCGGACGTCATCCACGCGAACTTCCGCGCCGAGGTGGACGCCGGGGCGTGCCTCGACTGCGGATCGTGTCGCCCGCGGTGCCCGATGGATGCGCTCGAGACCGTGGACGGGAAGACGGCCGTCGACCACGCCCGCTGCATCGGCTGCGGCGCCTGCATCGGCGCCTGCCCTTCGGAGGCGCTGCGCCTCGTCCCGAAAGAGCGCCCCGTCGCGCCGCCCGAGACGCACATGGGTCTCTACAAGAAGATCCTCGTCGAGCGCTACGGGATCCTCGGGACCGCCCGGATGATCGGGGCGGCGCTTCTCGGTCGGCGGATCTGAGGTCCTGCGCGGCGCAGGCCCGTCCGAAGGGTCACTTCGCCGGCTGGGCGCCGGCCTTCCGCAGCTCCTCTTTCCAGTTCAGGACGACGTGGAGCGCCGTCGTCGGCGTCGGCGGCGGGTCGAGGAACTCGACCATGAGGAGGCTCTTGCCGTCCGGCGCGACGTCGTAGCCGGTCGGGCCGCCGAGCGTGCCGTAGTCCCCCGTGAACAGGGCATGCGGGCGGCCGAACGACGGCGGACTTCCGGCCCCGACGTCCACGACCATCATCTTCGTCCGTCGATCCGGCTCGCGCATGGCGAAGAAAAGCCGCTTTCCGTCGCGCGACCACAGCGGGGACGTCGCGCCGTCGATCGAGACCTGCTGCCTCGGTCCCGGACCCGGGAACGGCTGGACGTAGACCTCGAAGCGGCCGGAGACGTCCGACGCGTACGCCATCCACTTTCCGTCCGGCGAGAACTCGGCCCACGCTTCGTTCGCGGGTGTCGCCAGCCAGGGGCGGATCTTCCCGTCCTTCGTGGAGAGGAGACCGATGTCGGTGCCGCTCGCGTCGGTGCGCTGGATGACGGAGATGACCGAGCCGTCGGGGTGCGCCGCGCTCGCCTGCAGGCTGCCTTCCTTCACGACCTGCTCCAGAGGGGATGTGAGATCTGCGCGAATCCGGCCGATCCCTCCGGGGCGCGTCTGGAAGTAGACCGTGGAGCCGTCCGAGGACCAGACGGGTCCCCATTCCTCCTTGTCGGTCAGGCGGCCCGCGGTTCCCCGCGCGAGGTCGACGAGCGTGATCCCGCCCCTGCCCGTGGCGGTCGAAGGCTCCGCGTAGAAGACGGCGATGCGCTTTCCGTCCGGCGAGATCCGCGGCCGCACCCACTGGCCCGCGGGAAGGTCGAACGGCCTCGCCTTGCCCTCGAGATCCACCCATTCGAGCCGCGATGGCTCACGCGGATAGATCCCGCCCGACGCGTAGACGAGGGTGCCCGAGGCGCTCACCTCGTAGAGAGCGGCCCACGTGTTGCCCGCGGGGCGCGCCCCGTGCTGCGCGTGAAGGACGTCCGAGAGGAGCGCGACCGCCGGTCCCGTCAGCTCGAGCCGGGAAGCGTCGAACGGCGCGGCCATGAGAATGCCGTCGCGGACGAAGAGGAGGCGGTCGGGCGCGGCAAAGCGGGCGTCCGTGGCGTCCTCCACGAGGACGCGCGTCTCGCCGCCGCGCCGCATCGCGGCCACCGAAGCCTGGGTCGACGCCGCCGACGAGAGCGTGAAGAGGATCGCCTTCCCTCCGGGCAGGACGCGCGGAAGCCTGTGGGCGCCTCCCTTCGCGTCCGTGAGGCGGCGCGGGACGCCGCCTCCGGCCGGGACCTCCCACAGGCCGTCCTGGAACCGGCCGAAGACGACGACGTCGTCGTCGCCCCAGCTCGCGCCGAAGAAATCCCGGGTCACCGGGACGTGCGGACTCGGCGACGGCAGGCCCCCGGCCGCGAGCTCGGCGATCTTCACGACGGGACCGCCGGCGACCGGCGTCTTGCGGATCTCGCCCTCGGCGAGGAAGGCGACCCACTGGCCGTCGGGCGACAGGAACGGCGAAGTCGCGCCGATCGTGCCGGGGATCTCCGTGGCCTCGGCGGCGGCGAGAGGCCGGACGTAGAGGCGCGTGGCGTCACCGCGGCGGCCCGCGAAGACGATGCGCGTGCCGTCGGGCGTGATCGCGAAGGACTGCATGTACGGGCGCTGAAAGGCGGATGTCGGGCCCAGCCGCTCGGCGGGCGCGACGCTCATGTCCAGCCGGACGGCGTCCATCGTGCGAGGGGCGCGAGCGCGCAGCGCGAGCGCCCCCGCCGCGGCCGCGAACGCAGCCGCAATCGCCCAGGAGAGATAGAGAGACCTTCTGCTCCCTCTCTCACGTCTTGTCCGTTCCGCGCTTGCTCCAGTGGGGCTCGGCGCCGCAGGATTTTCTTCGAAAGTGGATTGGCCGGCGGAGCTCGACGTGGCGCCAATTTCCTCCTCGAGAGCGATGCGTGCGTCCCCGATGTCGCGAAGTCGCTGCCTTGAGTCGCGCTGGAGGCACCTGCGCAGCAGCTCTTTCACCTTCGAAGAAATCGGCGCGCGAAGCGCGCTCCAATCCGGCTCCTTCATGAGAACCGCCGCGAGCGTGTCGCTCACGGTCTCTCCCTCGAAAACGCGCTTTCCGGTCAACATCTCGAAGAGGACGCACCCGAACGCCCAGACGTCCGTGCGCTTGTCGACGGCCTTGCCGCGCGCCTGCTCGGGCGACATGTACGCCGCCGTGCCCAGGATCACGCCGACGGCCGTCCCGCGGGCCGTGAGGGTCGGCGAGTAGGAAATCGAAGGGGACGAGCCGGTCGCTTCAGTCTCGAAAATCTTCGCGAGGCCGAAGTCGAGGAGCTTCACGCGCCCGTCGGGTGTGACCTTGACGTTCGCGGGCTTGAGGTCGCGGTGCACGATGCCCTTGTCGTGCGCCGCTTCCAGCGCTTCGGTGATCTGCTTTGCGTAAAAAAGCGATTCCTCCAGTGGAAGAGGGCCGGAGGAGATCTTCCGGGCGAGGTCATCGCCTTCGACGAGCTCCATGACGAGCAGGTGGCGGGAAGACGGAGAAAGAGAAGAAGAGGGGATTTCTTCGAAGGAGTAGATACCCGCAATGTTCGGGTGGTTCAGGGAGGCCAGCAGCTTCGCTTCCCGCTCGAACCGCTGTCTCCTCTCCTCACCTTCAAAGAACTCTTCGGGCAGGACCTTGATCGCGACGTCCCGTCCGAGGCGCGGGTCCTTCGCCCGGTAAACCTCGCCCATCCCACCCGCGCCGAGCGGAGAGAGAACCTCGTAGGGGCCGAGACGGGTGCCGGCGGCGAGCGTCAGAGCGACCGAGTCTAACGTGCCGGTCGCGCGCGTGCCGTGCGGGCTAGAATCCTCCCCGTGCCCCGCCTCGATGTCCGCAAGACGTACAAGCTCCTGATCGGCGGCGCGTTCGTGCGCACCGAATCGGGCCGCGCGTACGCGGCGACGGGTGGCCGCAAGGAATTCCTCGCGCACGTGCCGCTCGGCTCGCGCAAGGACGTGCGCGACGCCGTCAAGGCCGCGCGCGGCGCGTTCGCCGGCTGGTCCTCGCGCACGGCATACAACCGCGGGCAGATCCTCTATCGCGCCGCGGAGATGCTCGAGCAGCGCTCGACCGAATTCGTGGACGCGATCCGTTCCTCGACGGGCGCCTCCGCCGCGGCCGCGCGGCGCGAGGTCGCCGCGTCCGTCGACCGGCTCGTCCACTTCGCGGGCTGGGCGGACAAGATCTCGGCCGTCCTCGGCAGCGTGAACCCCGTGGCCGCACCGTACTTCGACTTCTCGACGCCCGAGCCCACGGGCGTCGTGGGGATCGTGACGCCGGAAGCGCCCGCGCTGCTGCCCGCCGTGACGCGCGTCGCGGCGGCGATCGTCTCGGGCAACACCGCCGTCGCGATCGGCCCCGAGAAGACGCCGATCCCGCTGCTCCTCTTCGGCGAGGTCGCCGCCACGAGCGACCTCCCGGCCGGCGTCGTGAACCTCCTCTCAGGGAAAAAGAAGGAGCTCGTCCCCGCGCTCGCGACGCACCGCGACGTCGACGCGATCGACGACGGCTCCGGCGACGCGGGCCTCGGGAAGCTCGTCGAGGAAGAGGCGGCCGACCGCGTCCGCCGCGTCTCGCGCCCGAAGGCCGTCGCGGCGACCGACTGGTTCCTGCCCTCGAAGGCGGAAGGCCTCGCGGCGCTCGAGCCGTTCCTCGAGATCAAGACGACGTGGCACCCGGCGGGCGTCTGACACGTCGCGCGTGAAGTCCCTTTTTTTCTTCGATCTCGACGACACGCTCGTCGACCATCACGCGGCCGAGGAGGGCGCGCACCGCGAGACGCACGCGGCGCACGCCCCTCTTTTCGGCGGCATCCCGTTCGAGGCCTGGCTCGCCGCGTACCGGAAGAGCAACCTCGCCCTCTGGGAGCGCTACGGCAGGGGCGAGATCGATCGCCCGACCCTTTCGCGCCACCGCTTCTCGGACCCTCTCGGCGCGCTCGGCCTCGATCCGGCGCACGGGCCGCTGATCGGTAGCTCCTACATGGACGCCTACGGCCGGCACTGGTGCCTCGTGGACGGCGCCGAGGAGGTCCTCGACCACGCCTCGCGCTTCGGAGTCGCCGGCATCCTGTCGAACGGTTTTCGGGAGACCCAGCGGGGAAAAATCGCCCGGTTCGGCCTCGACCGGTGGGTGCGCCACGTCGTCCTGTCCGAGGACGTCGGCGCGATGAAGCCCGCGCGCGAGATCTTCGACGCCGCGTGGAAGGCCGCGGGCGGCGGAGCGGGGAAGCGCGTCTACGTCGGCGACTCCTTCGCGACGGACGTCCTCGGCGCGAAGGCGGCGGGCTGGTTCCCGATCTGGTTCGACCGACACGGGCACGGCGCGCCACAGCCGGTCGTCTACGTCCGGCGGCTCGTCGACCTGCTGCCGCTTCTCGCCTAGCGCTTGCCCGGCGTCGAGGGCGGCGTCATCGCCGAAGGGAGCGTCTTCTTCATCGCCGCGAGGACCGGCTCGTTGCCCTCGGGCGGCAGGAAGCCGTGGTGCGTGAGGATGTGCCAGATCCGGCCGACGACCGCCTCGTTCAGGAGCGGCTTGCCCATCACGTCCGTCGCGCCGGACTGGATCGCGAACGCGAAGTGGCTGCGGTCGAGGCGAGCCGTCGTCAGGACGACGGGCAGCGCCGCGGTCTGCGGCTGTGCCTTGATGACGCGCGTGACGTCGAACCCGTCCATCCCGGGCAGCGAAACGTCCATGAGGAGCAGGTCGACCGTGTCCTGCAGGAGCCGCTCGAGCGCCTCCGGGCCGTCCTTGGCCTCGAGCGTCCGGCAGCCGTGGCGGCCGAGGAGGTCCGCGAGCGCCTTGCGGCCCTTCGCGTCGCCCTCGACGAGGAGGATCACGGGAGGGCGGTTCTTCGTGACGGGCGGCGTCGGGATCGCGCTCGCCGAGACCGCGGGCGTCGGGCGCACCGGCGTCGGCATGCCGGCCATGTCGAGGATCGCGCTCGCCTGCGTGACGGCGGGTGTCGGGATGCCCGGGCTCGGCATCGGCGGCGGCGCCGCCGGAGGCGTCGGCGCCTTGGGCGCCGGGACCGCGCCGGAGGGAGCGCTCGCGGCCACGCCCTCGCGGAACGGCGGGAGCATCGCGAGCTCGGCCTCGAGGTCCGCGGCCGAGGCGAAACGCTGGGCCGGGTCCTTCGCGAGCGCCCGGTAGACGATCGCGATGAACTCGGGCGCGACGTCCGTCTGGTGCCGGAGGTCTTCGGGCGGCGGCTCGGAGACGTGCTTCATCGCGATCACGAGCGGCGACTCGCCGTCGTACGGCACGTGGCCCGTGAGGCACTCGTACGCCATGACGCCGATCGAGTAGACGTCGCTCCGCGCATCCGTCGGCCGGCCGAGCGCCTGCTCGGGCGACATGTAGTGCGGCGTTCCGACCATCACGCTGTCGAGCGTGAGCTGCTCGGTCGTCTTGCCGCGGGCGAGGCCGAAGTCGAGGATCGCGACGGCGCCCGAGTCCTCGACCATGACGTTCTGCGACTTGAGGTCGCGGTGGATGATCCCGAGCCGGTGCGCCGCCTCGCTCCCGAGGGCGATCTGGCGCAGGATCGAGATCGCGCGCGCCTGCGGAAGACGCCCCTCGCCCTGGATGATCGTCCGGAGGTCCTTCCCCGGGACGTACTCCATCGTGATGTAGGGGAAGTCGCCGCTCATCCCGAAGTCGTGGATGCGCGCGACGTTCGGGTGCTTGATCTTCCGGTTGAGGTTGATCTCGCGCTTGAACCTCTGGAGGAGCTGCTGGTCGTCCGTCTCCCAGTCCGGGGAGAGGACCTTGATCGCGACGACGTCCTCGAGGTCCAGGTCCTGCGCCTTGAAGACGATCCCCATGCCGCCGCGGCCGACGGTCTCGAGCCATCGGTAGCGCGTGAGCCCTTCGAAGAATTTCTGGCGGAGGCGTTCGAGGTTCATGGTCGTGGCGGCGGGGGCCGTGCCGTAGCGTAGCAACTTCGGAGCCGGGACGGGACGGAGGCTGGAAATTTTCGGGGGGAAAGGGCGTAACCTTTTTTCCGGCATGAAGCGGCCCCGCGCCGGTCCCGCCCCGATGCTCGCGACGCCGGTCGAGGCGCCGTTCACCCGGACGGGCTGGGTGTTCGAGCCGAAATACGACGGCTGGCGCGTCGTCGCGTCTCGCCGCGCCGGCCGCGTGGCGCTCACGACGCGAGGCGGGCTCGACCTCGCGGCCGGGGAGCCCGGGATCGCGGAGGCCGTCGCGGCCCTTCCGGGCGGCGACCTCGCCCTCGACGGCGAGATGGTCGTTCTCGACGGGAACGGCGTCTCGAGCTTCCGGCTTCTGCAGGAGCGCCACGAGCCGGGCGCAAAGCCGCCGCTCCTCGTTCTCTTCGACTGCCTCGAGGCCGACGGCGTCCCGCTCTTCTCGCACCCGCTCTCCGAGCGCCGCGCGGCGCTCGAGGCGCTCGTCGGAAGGAGGCCGCGAAAGCCTCTCGCGCTCGCGGAGCGCCTCGGGTGCGACGGGATCGCCGCGTTCGAGAAGGCCCGGCGTCTCGGCTGGGAGGGCGTCGTCGGCAAGGACCTCTCAGCCCGCTACGAGCCCGGCCGGCGATCCCTGCGCTGGCTCAAGGTAAAGGCGCGGCGCGAGGGCGAGTTCGTGATCGGCGGGTTCACGCTCCCGAGGGGAGCGAGGCTCCGCTTCGGCGCGCTTCTCGTCGGGCTGCGCGAGGGGAAGACGCTTCGCTACTGCGGGTCCGTCGGGACCGGCTTCTCCGAGGAGACCCTCCTCGCACTTCTCGGGAAGCTCCATCCCCTCCAGCGCGAAACCTGTCCGTTCGCGCCCGTCCCGCGCGCGGTGAAGGACGCCACGTGGGTCGCGCCGAAGCTCGTCGCGAAGGTCGCGTTCGCCGAGTGGACGGGCGAGGAGAAGCTCCGCCAGCCCGCGTTCCTCGGGCTCGTGGAGGACAAGCCCGAGCGCGTCACGGAACGATCGTGATCGTGCCCGTCATGCTGTTGTGTACGGCGAGGTTCGGCGCGCACTCGGTGTGCGTGCAATGGTACGTGTAAACCCCGCCCTGGACGCCCGCGAGGTCCGCCGTCGGCGTGACGTGTACGGTGCATGGCTGATTCGCGGTGATGGTGCCGCAGGCCGAAACGTCGAAGGGGGCGGCGGCGCTCCAGTCGACGCCGTGGGTCTTGCCCTCGCTCTGGGGCGTCGTCCACGTGATGAGGT
Organism: uncultured Acidobacteriota bacterium; assembly: GCA_963798215.1. Lineage (GTDB taxonomy): Bacteria > Acidobacteriota > Thermoanaerobaculia > UBA5066 > UBA5066 > Fen-183. The sequence continues at coordinate 3,248,737 of CAWCSP010000004.1, read as the reverse complement.
ACGGCTGGCCGACCTTGAGGCTCACGTTGTTGTTCCCGGCGCCGTCGCACGGGCCCGTCTGGCAGACGAACGTCCACTTCGTGCTTCCCGTCGTCGTCGCGGAGATCGTGACCGTGATCGGCGTCGCCGCCGCGACGACGACGTCCTTCGTGGCGGCCCCCGTTCCGCCGGCATTTCCGGCGAAGTGCGCGGTCTTGTACGTCCCCGCGGCCGCGTACGTGTGCGGAACGGTCGCGCCGGACGTGGCCGTCGTGCCGTCGCCGAACGCCCAGAGCTGCGTCGTCGGCGCGTTCGAGGAGGCGTCCGTGAACGTGGCGGCGAGTCCGGCGCTCGGGCTGGCGGGCGTCACCGTATAGGACGCGACGGGCACGGGTGCCGACACGTTCGGCTCGGCCGTCATGACGATCGCGAAGGGGTCGCCGGAGGCGTTGTTGATGACTGAGGCGAAGGCGAGGACGGGCTGGTCGCTCGTGAATTCCAGCCAGAGGTTCATGTCCGTGACCGTGTTCGGGGCCGGGAGCCACGCCGAGAGGCCGCCGATCTGCACGAAACCGTCCGGGTCGAGGGGTGGAACGGCGTACGACGAGATCAACGTCCCGTCGCCCAGGCGCAGGTCCGTGAGGACGTTCGCGGTCGCGGCACCCGGGTTCATGAAGACGACGTTCGAGCGATAGCCCGTGGCGCCGTCGGCGCTGGCGGCGAGCTGGACGAGCGTCCCCGCCTTGAGGGCCTCGCTCTGGTCGATGCCGGGCAGCCACAGGCCGGAGACGGCGCCGTTGCCGCAGGCATTCACGTTGTTGACGCCCGAGGAGACGATGATGGGGGCGGTCGTCTGGAACCGGATCGGCCCGTAGGCTCCCTTGGCCTGCCCGAAGAGGCTCGAGAGGACGTTGTCGTACGCCACCTGCGTCCGCGCGGCGATCGTGATGGTCGCCGGCACGGACGGGACCGCGGTGCCGCCGGCCGGCACGTTGTAGAAGACCGGCGTCACGGTCACGGGGCTGGTCGTCGGATTGAAGATCCTTACGTCGCTATGGAACTCGGCGTTGTTCGCTCCGCTCGAGAAGGCGGACGACGGGATCACGACGTCGGCGGTCGCGGCGGCGGAGACCAGCGCGAGCGCGAACGCGAGCAGTGTGACGGAATGCGCGCGCGCGGTTCTTTTCATCGAATCCCTCTCGAGAGCGTGTCGCAAGATGCGAGCCGCGACGATTATCCCAAGGGAGTGGCGTTCGGTGCGTTTTCTCACGGATGGAGGTCGCCGGATCTACACTCCGGCCCGGCATGAGCTTCTGGTCCGGCCGGAGCGTCCTCGTCACGGGGGGAGGGGGCTTTCTCGGCGGCGCCCTCGTGGACGCGGTCCGCCGGCGCGGACCCGCCGTCGTCCTCGCGCCGCGTTCGGCGGAGCTGGACCTCCGCGAGCGCGACGCCGTCCGGTCGTACCTTGCGGCGAAGAAGCCGGATCTCGTGATCCACGCGGCGGCGGTCGTGGGCGGCATCGGGGCGAACCGCGCCCACCCGGGCCGGTTCTTCCACGAGAACGCGATCATGGGAATCCAGCTCATCGAGGAGGCGCGCTGCGCCGGCGTCGCGAAGCTCGTGTGCCTCGGGACGATCTGCGCCTACCCGAAATTCACGCCCGTCCCGTTCCGGGAGGAGGATCTCTGGAACGGCTACCCCGAGGAGACGAACGCCCCGTACGGTCTCGCAAAGAAGATGCTGCTCGTGCAGCTCCAGGCCTACCGGCAGGAATACGGCTTCGACGGCGTCTACCTCCTTCCCGTGAACCTCTACGGTCCGCGCGACAACTTCGACCTCGAGACGAGCCACGTGATCCCCGCGATGATCCGGAAGTTCCTCGAGGCGGAGGCCACGGGGGCCCCGGAGGTCGTCCTCTGGGGCGACGGCTCGCCGACGCGCGAGTTCCTCTACGTCGACGACGCGGCCGAGGGAATCGCGGCCGCCGCCGAGGCGTACGACGGGGCCGAGCCCGTGAACCTCGGCTCGGGCGAGGAGATCGCGGTTCGCGACCTCGCGGGCCTCGTGGCCGGCGCGACGGGCTACGGGGGCGCGATCCGCTGGGACCCGTCGAAGCCGAACGGCCAGCCGCGCCGGAGGCTGGACGTGTCGCGGGCCGAGCGGCTCTTCGGCTGGAGAGCGAAGACGCCGCTGGCGGCGGGGCTCGCCAATACGGTGAGCTGGTACCGGAAATCCCGCGGGCTCTGACCGGCACGCATGTCGGCCCTTTGCGTTATCGTGGCGGCATGAAGAGCGACGGCGACCTGCGCCTCGACGTTCCGTCGATGGACTCCGAGCACGCGCTCCAGATCGACCTCGTCGAGGCTCTCGGCCGGTCGGTCGCGGAGGGCAAGAGCCGCGAGGTCGCCGACGAGATCCTCGAGAAGCTCCTCGACCTCACGCAGGTCCACTTCCTTGCCGAGGAACTCATGATGCGGATGGAGAGCTACCCGGGCTACGAGGCGCACCTCGCCGAGCACGGCGAGCTCCTCGTCGAGCTTCGGAAGCTGAAGGCCGCCCGCTCGCAGCCCGACCACCCCATGACCCGTGAGGCCGTGGAAGGGGTCCGGCCGTGGCTCGCCGGCCACATCCGGACGCAGGACCGGGCTTTCGCGTCGTTCCTGGCCGCCCGGGCCGCCGGCTAGAGTGCGACGCTGTCTCAGGTAAATCGCTGTCCCGCAAGGTGTTCGCAGCGGGCCGACCCGCCGCGATAGGTTCCGACACTACAGGCGAGAGATCCCAGTCATTACGCGGTCGGGCTGTAAGCCCGAAGTCAGCAGAAACGAGCAACGTGCGGGAAATCCGCGGGAGTACGGGATGAAGGATTGCCGTTTGAAGGCGTCGGTCGTCGCGTTGGCGCTCTTCGTGTCCGGCGAGCGTTCGCGCAGGATGCCGCCTCAGTCGAAGCTCCTTCTACACGCTCACCCCGTGCCGCGTCGTCGACACGCGCGGTGCCGAACGGCGCCCTGGGCAGGCCCTTCCCTCGTCGCGGGAGCGACGCGCGACTTTCCAGGTCGTTGGAACGTGCGGCATGCCGGCGACGGCACGCGCCGTCGTCCTGAACCTCACCGTGACCGGCGGCTCGGCGAACGGGCGGCCTCACGATCTTCCCAAGCGGCGTCGCGCAGCCCATTACGTCCGCGATCAACTGGCAGGCGGGCAAGACGCGCGCGAACAACATGATCGCGGGGCTCGGCGGGAACGGGGCGCTGAGCGTCTTTTCCTCGTCCGCCGGAACCGTCGACTTCATCATGGACGTGTCGGGTTACTTCACGGACCTCTCGACATTCCAGCTGTTCGCGAACGTCGGGTCGCTCGGGGCCACTCCGAGTCTCGTCGCGCAGATCCAGAGCGTCGGGATTGATGCGTGGGTGACGCAGCAGCTCGCGATGCCCATCTCCTTACCCCGGTCTGCCGCCGCAGCCGAACACCATCCCGGGCACGTGCACCGGCACCTGTCAGCGGGACAACTACACGATGTACCCGCTCCAGAAGCAGTTCTTCCTGAACGCGCTGTACGGCCCGGACCAGCTCCGGCAGCGGGTCGCCTGGGCGCTCCAAAAATTCCTCGTCGTCTCGGGCACGGACATCGTCCAGCCCAGCCGCATGGTCCCGTACCTGAACATTCTCGTGAACAACGCCTTCGGGAACTATCGCGACATCCTCTACCAGCTCACACTCAACCCGGCGATGGGCCAGTACCTCAACATGGACACGTCCACGGTGCTGAACCCGAACGAGAACTACGCCCGCGAGGTCATGCAGCTCTTCTCGATCGGGCTCTTCAGCTGAACAACGACGGAACGCTGCAGCTCGACATAAACAACGAGCCGATCCCGACATACACCAGGCGACCTGACCGAATTCGCGCGCGTGTTCACCGGGTGGCAGCTCAAACCGCCGTTCACGACCGGCACCGACGACTACCTCGAGCCGATGGTCTTCAACGAACGCGAACCACGACAAGGGTCAAGAATCGCTCCTGCTTGGCGCAACCGATTCCGGCGCGCGTGACCGGCGGCGACCAGGACGTGAGGACGTCCAGCGACAACATCTTCAGCGCACCCGAACATCGGGCCGTACGTCGCGCACGCAGCTCATCCACAGCCTCGTGACCTCGAACCCGAGCCCGGCCTATGTCGGACGGGTCGCGGCCAGTCTTCAACGACAACGGCTCCGGCGTTCGCGGCGACCTTTCGGCCGTCGTGCGCGCGATCGTCACGGACCCCGACCTGATCTCGCCTGGGCCGACCCGAACTTCGGAGCGCTGCGCGACCCGGTCCTCTTCGCGACGGGCTTCCTGCGCGCCCTCGGGGCCCGCTCGGCGACGGGACGCAGAACTCCGACGGCGTCCTCGCCCCGCAGGTTCTGAGCATGGGCCAGACTCTCTTCCAGCCGGACACGGTCTTCAGCTATTACCCGGCCGACTACGACGTGCCCGGGACGTCGCTTCTCGGGCCGGAATTCGGGATCCAGTCCGCGATCACGGCGTTCCGGCGCGCGAACTTCGTGAACACGCTCGTCTACTCGACGATCCCGGTCGGCACGAACAACCCGCTCGGGACCTCGCTCGACCTGACGGCCATCCGACGCTCGCGGGCAACCCGAACGCGATGGTCGAGGCGCTGAACCAGCGCCTCTGCCGCGGCCTCCTGTCGCCGAGCGCAGAAGGCCGCCATCGTGACGGCCGTGAGCGTGATTCCGGCCACGAGCGCGAAGCTGAGAGCCCAGCAGGCCACGTACCTCGTCGCAACGTCCTCCCAGTTCCAGGTCGAGAGGTGAACATGACGACCCGCCGGGATTTCCTCCGTCTGTCCGCCTGCGGCGCCGTCGGGATGGCCGCCTTCGAACAGGGGCTCGAGCGCTTCGGCCTGATGGCGCATTCCGCGGAGGCGGCGCCCCGAGCCTACAAGGCGCTCGTCTGCATCTTCATGTTCGGCGGGAACGACTCGAACAACATGGTCGTCCCGATGTTTCCGACCTCGGCGCAGCTGCCGGGATACAACGCCTACGCGACCGCGCGCGGCTCGGACATCGCGATCCCGCAGGCGAGTCTCCTCCCGATCACGCCGTCGAGCCTCGGCCTCCAGTTCGGGCTCCACCCCTAGATGACGGGCCTCCAGACCGTCTGGAACGCGGGCAAGCTCGCGGTCGTCTGCAACACGGGCCCGCTCAACCAGCCGACGACGAAGACGAACTACACCGGAAATGCCGCCTATCGCCCCTACCAGCTCTTCTCGCACAGCGACCAGCAGTCGATCTGGATGTCGCCGCGCGCCGATCAGAAGACGCATTTCGGCTGGGGAGGCCTCATGGCGGACAAGGTCGCCTCGCTGAACGTGGGCTCGTCGTTCCCGGCGGTCACGTCGGTGGCCGGAAACAACCAGTTCAACATCGGCCAGATCACGAAGCCGCTCTCGATCGCGCCGGCTCCGACGGCCCTGAACCAGATCTTCGTCCTGAACGGCTTCACGACGTCCGCAGCCGACGTCGCGCGCAAGACGGCAATGAATGGCCTGCGAGCGTTCGATACGTCGATTCCACTCGTGAACGCGACGAGCGTGATCACCCAGCAGGCGGTCGACATCAGCGCGGCTCTCGCAACGGATCCCACGATCGCGACCACGTTCCCGAACACAGGCCTCGGGAACCAGCTCAAGCAGGTCGCGAAGGTCATCAAGCTGAACCAGACGGCACCGCAGCTCAGCCTCAGCCGTCAGGTGTTCTTCTGCTCGATAGGAGGCTTCGACACGCATCAGAACGAGCTCACGTCGCACACGAGCCTCTACACGCAGCTGTCAGCCGCGATGACGGCCTTCTACAACGAAATGGTCGCGCAGGGACTCTCGAACGACGTCACGGTGTTCACGGAGTCCGACTTCGGCCGAACGCTCGCGCCCTCCGGGACGGGCTCGACGGTCGGCTCGGACCACGCGTGGGGCAGCCACCACTTCGTGATGGGCGGTGCCGTGCTCGGCGGCGACTTCTACGGTGTGCCTCTGTCCCCGACGTACGGAGGAAACGGCACCGTCTTCCCCAGCCTCGTTCTCGGCGGCGCGTACGACACGGACACCCGCGGCCGCTGGATCCCGACCGTCTCGGTCGACCAGTACGCGGCGACGCTCGGGCTCTGGTTCGGCGTCGTCCCGGCGGACCTCAACACGATCCTTCCGAACCTCTACCGGTTCCCGACGATGAACCTCGGCTTCTTGGGCTGACCGGGGTCGGCGCGGGGAGGACCCTCCCGCGCCGCCCGTCACTCGAGGTACGCGTACGCCGGGATCGTCAGGAACTCCGCGAACGTGTCGCTGAGAACGAGGCCGTCGAGGATCTCGACGGCCTCCTTCATCCGGCCCGTCGCGAGCCCGCCCACCTTCGGGAGCTCCTCGTCGCGCACCTGGCGGTAGAGGTCCTTCGTGATCGTGCGGCCGTCCGCGAGCTTCGCCTTGCGGTTGATCCACTGCCAGAGCTGCGCGCGCGAGATCTCGGCCGTCGCGGCGTCCTCCATAAGGTTGAAAATCGCGGCCGCGCCGTTCCCGAGGAGCCACGAGTTCAGGTACTGGAGCGTCACGTTCACGTTCAGGCGCAGGCCCGCATCCGTGATCGTGCCGCCGGGCACGGCGAGGTCGGTGAGCTTCCTCGCGTCGGGGACGACGTCCTCGCGAAGGCTCTCCTTCTGGTTCGGCTTCGTCCCGAACGCCTTCTCGAAAACCTCCCATGCCGTCGGGACGAGGTCCGGGTGCGCGACCCACGTGCCGTCGAAGCCGTCGGCGACTTCGCGGTCCTTGTCGGCCTTCACCTTCGCGAGCGCCTTTGCGTTGAGCTCGGCGTCCTTGCGCGTCGGGATGAAGGGCGCCATCCCGCCCATCGCGTGGGCGCCGCGGCGGTGGCACGTCTTGACGAGGAGCTCCGCGTAGGCGCGCATGAACGGGACGGTCATCGTGACCTGGCCGCGGTCGGGCAGGACGTCCGCGTGCGCGCGGAGCTTCTTGATGAGGCTGAAGAGGTAGTCCCAGCGGCCCGCGTTGAGGCCGCTCATGTGGTCCCTCAGCTCGAAGAGGATCTCGTCCATCTCGAAGGCCGCGGGCAGAGTCTCGATGAGGACGGTCGCGCGGATCGTGCCCTTCGGGATCGAGAGGCGCTCCTGCGCCGCGACGAAGACGTCGTTCCAGAGCCGCGCCTCGAGGTGGCTCTCCATCTTCGGAAGGTAGAAGTACGGGCCGGTGCCCCGCTCCTTCAGCGCATACGCGTTGTGGAAGAGGTAGAGGCCGGCGTCGAAGAGGCTCGCCGAGACCGGCGCGCCGTCGACGAGGACGTGCTTCTCCGGAAGGTGCCAGCCGCGGGGCCGGACGAGGAGCGTCGCGGTCTCGGGGTTGAGCCGGTACTCCTTCCCCTCCGGGCTCGAGAACGCGATGGTCCGCCGGACGGCGTCCTTGAGGTTCTGCTGGCCCTGGACCACGTTCGTCCAGCTCGGCGCGAGCGAGTCCTCGAAGTCCGCCATGAAGACGCTTGCCCCGGAGTTGAGCGCGTTGATCATCATCTTGCGCTCGACGGGGCCCGTGATCTCGACCCAGCGTTTCTGGAGGTCGGGGGGCGCCGTCGCGACCCTCCAGTCCGCGTCGCGGATCGCCTTCGTCCCGGGGAGGAAGTCGAGGAGCTCGCCGGCGTCGAAGCGCTTCTGGCGCTCGGCGCGCCGCGCGAGGAGCTCCTGGCGGCGCGGGTTGAAGGTGCGGTGGAGGTGCGCGACGAGCTCGAGCGCTTCCTTCGTGAGGATCGCGTCCGTGGCTTCGGGCGCGCGCGACAGGACTTGGATGCCGTCCATGGAGAGCCCTCCGAACGCCCGGATTATGGAACGCGGGGGCCCGGCGGGTGGCGCCCGCCGGCGGGCGGACTTCTTGCATCTGCCCGGCACGTCCGGCCATTTGTCCGCTGGAGGAGTCCGAATGATCCGTCGCCCTCGTCCTTTTCTCGGCTTGGCCGCGGTCGCCGTTCTCGCTACCGTCTCCGCGGGCGGACGCGCGCGTGCCGCCGACGAGACGCTCGTCCGACCTGCCCCGGTCGGCCTCTCGGGCACCTGGACCCTCGACCTTGCCCTCAGCGACGACCCTGCCGAGAAGATGCAGGAAGCGGCGGAGAGCCGTCGCGCAAGCCGCGGAGGCGGCGGGGGGCGAGGTGGCTTCGGGGGCGGCGGGGGCCGAGGCGGCTACGGAGGCGGCGGAGGGCGGGGTGGCTTCGGCGGAGGTCGCGGCGGCTACGGGGGAGGCAGCAGCAGCGACGCCAGCGGAAGCAGCAGCAGCGGCGGAAGCGAGCGCTCGAGCGAGTCCTCGGGCACGCCGAACGAGATGCTCTGGGACGTGCACCGCCTCGTCGTGACGGACGGGCTCGTGAAGGACCCGACGTTGGTCGTCGAGATGGCCGACGGCGGGAGGAGGACGCTCTACACGGACGGCCGAAAGGTCGAGACCGAGGAGTCGACGGGCACGACGACGATCCATGCGAAGCGCAAGGGCGGCAAGGTCGTCGTGGACACGGAGTACCCGAACGGGCGCGAGGTCGTCGAAACGTGGGAGCTCCTCGCGAACCCGCGTCTCCTCGTGGTGACCACGAAGATCTCCGGCAAGCGGGGGAGTTTCAGCTTCAAGCGCGTCTGGGACCCCGAGCAGGGCCGCGAGCATTAACTGAGGGGTCCGTTCCCCGCTCTCTACGCCGCGTTCCCCTCCAGCAGCCGCGGCAGCGTCGACGCGTCGACGAGGCCCTTCGCTCCGTAGAGCGCGGGCAGGACCTTGTCCGCCGGGTGCCGGCGGCGAAGCCGCGCAACCAACTCGGTGCCGGCGCGGTAGGCGGGGAGGTACATCCGCCCGAGGAGCGGATGGCGCCCCCACGCGCCGGAGAGCTTGTCAGCGCGCTCTTTCGAGACGAGGAACTCGGACCGGAGGATCTTCGCGACCTCCCCCTGCGGGAGCTTCTCCTTCCAGGTCAGGTACGACGAGTGGTTCTTCGCGTCGTCCTGCAGGAGCGCGAGGAGGATGCCGATCTGGAGGTCCGTGTCGGGGAGGTCCTGGACCTCCGTGACCCCGTGCGCGACGAGGACGCCGTTGTTCGCGATCCCCTCGAAGAGGACGGCCGCGCGCGTGTTCATCGTGAGGACGGACGCTTCGAAGCCGACGAGCCCGCGCACGAACAGGTCCTGCAGGTACGCGAACGTCGTGACGTGCCCCGGGACGACCTCGTGGCTCACGAGCTGCTGGAACTCGGGCACGGAGATCTGGAGCGAGGCGTTCAACTCGTACGTCGCCTCGTACTCCGGCGAGCCGTCGGCTTTGCGCGCGTGGCCAAGGTAGTTCATGGACCCGGAAAACCACGCGTTCTCGATCGCGAGGAACTTCACGTTTGCGCGCGGGACGCGGGCGAGCTCCTTCGGGAGGAAGGGGAGAAGGTTCTTCGCGCTGAGCGCGTCGTAGTGCGCGATGAAGGCGTCCCCGAGCGCCGGGATCGACTTGCCCGGCACGAGGCGCTCGTGCCGCCACGCGTCGACGGCGGCGAGGAGCGCATCCGATCCGCTCGACGCGTGCCCGGCCGCGCTCAGGAGGTCCCCAACGCGCCGTCTTTTCTCCTCGGGCTTCGAGGGCTCCGGCGGCGCGCCGGTGATCGTCTTCACGCAGCGGTCGTACGGGACTTCCGGCCCCCGGCCGAGGATCTCCATCCCGAGGTCCCACATGACCTCGCTGCACAGCCCGAGGCCCTCGAGGTAGGCGCCGCGCAGGCCGCCCGCCTTGCGTCCGCCCTCGATCACGCGCGCGATCGCGCCCTTCACGTCCACGGCGGCCACGTACGCCTCGATCGAGGCCTTGTCGGGCACCGGAGCAGAGGCTCCGCCATTTCCGCGTAGCTTCGCAGCGGACGGGTGCGTGTACGCGGCCGGGAGCGGCTCGTCCGAGAACCAGCAGTCCGCGATGAACCGGCCCGTCCCGGACGGGTTCATGACGTCCCCGCCCCAGAGCGTGTCGATCCCGATGAGCGCTTCGGCGGTCGCGGCGTCGAGTCCCGTCAGCGGCATGTTCAGGCCTCCCGGACCTTGCGGGTCGAGTCGAACCAGAGATAGAGGCAGAGCGCAACGAAAAGGACGATCGAGACGGTCTGCGAGACCGTCTCGTTCCCGTAGAACGGCGTCCGGATGTTGTCCTCGCCGTACCAGGAGAAGAGGCGCAGAGCCGCGCCGAGGACGCCTCCGAGGGCGCCGCCCGCCATGAGGCCCGACGCGATCACGACGGCGCGTTCGCGCATCCGCCGCCCGTCCGCGCCGCCGCCCTTCTCGGACTTCCGCGTCACCAGGTACGAGAGAAAGCCGCCCACGAGCGCCGGCGTGTTCAGCTCGAGGGGGAGGTACATCCCGAGCGCGAAGATGAGGGCCGGGACGCGCAGCATCTCCATGATGACGGCGATCGCGGCGCCCGTTCCGAACAGGAACCACGCGATTGGCTGCCGGTTCATGAACGTCTCGACGATGGCCTTCATGATCGAGGCCTGCGGCGCGGCGAGGACCTCGCGCGTGTCGCCGGGGGCGATCTCGCCGAACTGGTAGACCTTGGCGAGGAGGACGATCGTGACGCCCACGGCGATCGCGGACGCGAGGACGCCCCAGAACTTCACGCGCTCCTGTGCGGCGGGCGTCGAGCCCAGCCAGTAACCGGTCTTGAGGTCCGTGATCATCTGGCCCGACACGGACAGCGCCGTGCAGACCATGCCCGCGAGCGCCATCACGAAGAACATCCCGGTCGTCCCCGAGACGCCGAAACGCAGGAGGACGACCGACGAGACGATGATCGTGAGCATCGTCATCCCCGAGACGGGGTTGCGGGCCGTCGTCGCGATCGCGTTCGCCGCGACCGACGCGAAGAAGAAGGAGAAGACGAGGGCGAGGGCGAGGGCCATCAGGACGGCGGCGAGCGTCGAGCCGAGCGTCCCGAAGAACGCCCCGACGGCCACGGCCGAGACGATCGTCCCGAGGAGGATCGCCATCACGCTCACGTCGCGGTCCGTCCGGTCGCCCGCCGCGGCCCCGCCGCTCCGGAACGCCTTCGCGGCGATCGTGAACGAGCCCGCGACGATCTTGAGCGACTTGAGGATCCCGAAGATCCCGGCCGTCGCGATCGCGCCGACGCCGACGAGCCGCACGTACTTGCCGTAGATCGCGGCCGCGCTCATCTGGGCGATCGGGACCGTGCCGGGGTAGACGGCCTCGGGCACGTGGCGCCCGACCATCCAGATGAGCGGCACGAGGACGAAGTTCGAGAGGAAGCCGCCCGCGCAGAGGATGAGCGACGAGCGCAGCCCCATGACGTAACCGAGGCCGAGGATGAAGGAGATCGCGTCGAACTTCACGATGACCTTCGCCTTCTCGGCGGCGTCCCTCATGACCGGGAGGAACTGGAAGTCGACGGTCTCCTTCCAGACGTGAAACGTCGTCACGAAGAAGTCGTAGATGCCCGAGATGAGCGTCGCCTGCAGGAGGAGCTTCGCCTGCGCGCCGCCCTTCTCGCCCGTGACGAGGACCTCCGTGATCGCGGTCGCCTCGGGGAACGGGAACTGCCCGTGCATCTCGCGGACGAAGTAGCGCCGGAGCGGGATGATGAAGAGGATCCCGAGGCAGCCGCCCGCGAGGCAGATGAAAATCGTCTGTCCCCAGTGCGGGTGGAGGTTGAGCGTGTAGAGGGCGGGGAGCGTGAAGATCGCGCCCGCGACGATCCCGCCCGCGACGCCGCCGATCGTCGTGATGATGACGTTCTCGAGGAGGTGCGACCGCCGCGTGTAAACGCGCGCGAGGCCGATCGCGAGGATCGAGATCGGGATCGCGGCCTCCATGACCTGCCCGACCTTGAGGCCCGAGTACGCCGACGCGACCGTGAAGACGACGCAGAAGAAAAGGCCCCAAGCGACCGAGCGCCAGGTCGCCTCCGGCGGGTTCTGCGCGGCCGGCACGACCGGGGCGTACGTCTCGCCGGGCGCGAGCGGCTCGTAGGCGTTCCCGGGCAGCGACTTCGTTTCGGAAGCGTCCATCGATCCTCCGGTCGCGGGATCTTGGCAGACCTTGCCAGCGTGAGCGTAGGAAGGAAGGCGGGGCGGAGGAAGTGAGTCAGGTGTATCAGGGAGGAGAGCGGAGGTCGTGGCCGCCGGGCCGCCGGGGCCCTATCTTGACGGGCATGGCGGTGGCCCTTCACACGGGACGGATCGTCTCGCACTACGAGGTCGGGGAATTGCTCGGCTCGGGGGGCATGGGAGACGTCTACCGGGCGACGGACCTGCGCCTCGGGAGGCGCGTCGCGCTGAAGTTCCTGCGGCCCCTCGCCGACGCCGAGCTGAGGCGGCGCATCCTGCACGAGGCGCAGGCCGCCTCGTTGCTCGACCACCCGAACATCTGCACGATCTTCGAGGTGGACGAGGTCGGCGAGGACGTCTTCATCGCGATGGCGTTCTACGAGGGCGAGACGCTCGACCGCATCCTCGCCCGCAGCCCGCTTTCGCCCGAGCGGGCGCTGGGGATCGGGGCTCAGGCGGCGCGCGGCCTCGCGGCCGCGCACGAGGAGCTCATCGTCCACCGGGACGTGAAGCCCGCGAACCTCATGGTCACCCGCGGCGACACCGTGAAGATCCTCGACTTCGGGATCGCCCGGGTCCTCGGCGACCCGCGTGCCACCGACCACGGGTCCGTCGTCGGCACGCCCGCGTATATGTCGCCCGAGCAGCTGCGCGACGAGCCCGTGGACCCGAGAACCGACATCTGGTCCCTCGGCGCTGTCCTGTACGAGATGCTCACGGGCACGCCGCCGTTCCGGGGCGAGACGGTGGCGGCCGTCGTGGCCTCCATTCTGGGCGCGCCTCCGCCCCCACCGTCGAGCCTGCATCCCGGAGTCCCGTACCGCACCGACGAGATCCTCGCGAGGGCGCTCGCGAAGGACCGGCGCCTGCGTTACGAGCGGATGGAGGACCTGGCGCGCGACCTCCTCGAGCTCCGCTCCGCGCTCGACTCCGGCGCGATCACGCTGCGCCGCGCTGCCGTCGCGGCCGTGTCGTCCATCGCGGTTCTCCCCTTCGCCGACATGAGCCCCGGGCAGGACCAGAAGTTCCTCTGCGAGGGCATTGCCGAAGAGATCCTGCGCGCGCTCGCCCGCATTCCCGATCTTTACGTCGCGTCACGAACGTCCTCGTTCCAGTACCGGAACCAGGATGCCGACGTGCGCGAGATCGGGGCCCGCTTGAACGTCGGGGCGGTGCTCGAGGGAAGCGTCCGCCGCTCCGGCGACCGCGTCCGGATTTCCGCGCAGCTCGTCAGCGTCGAAAACGGGTTCCGGCTCTGGAACGAGCGCTACGACCGGGAGATGAAGGACATCTTCGCGGTCGAGGACGAGATCGCCGAGAAGATCGCGCAGGCTCTCAAGGTCACGCTCGTCGAGCGGCGGGAGAACCCGGCGGGCCGCGCGTCCGTGGCTGCCGAAGCCTACGAGCTCTTCCTGCAGGGCCGGCAGTTCTTCCACCAGCACCGGCGCAAGGCGCTGGAGATCGCGATCCAGACGTTCACGCGCGCGGTCGAGCTGGACCCGGGCTACGCCCGCGCCTACGCGGGCATGGCCGACTGCCACTCGTTCCTCAAGCTCTACTTCGGAAGGGGCGAGGAAGCGGTCGCAGCGGCCGACGCCGCGAGCGCGAAGGCGCTGGACCTCGAGCCCGATCTCCCCGACGCTCACGCGTCGCGCGGCCTCGCGCTCTTCCTGCAACGGAAGTTCTCGGAGGCGGAAGGTTTCCTCCGGAAGGCGATCGCGCTGGACCCCCGTCTCTACGACCCGCACTACATCTACGGCCGCGTGTGCTTCTCGGAGGGGCGTATGCCGGAGGCGGCGGGCCACTTCCGCGAGGCGTCGGCGCTCGTGCCCGAGGCGTACGACGCCTGGTATCTCCTCGGGATGTGCCACCGGCGCATGCGCGAGCCCGCGAAGGCGCGGAGCGCCGACCTCGAGTGCATCGAGGCCGCCAAGAAGCGCCTGCGGTGGCACCCCGACGACACGCGCGCGTGGACGATGGGTGCATCCGTGCTCGCGGAGCTGGGCGAGCCCGAACGCGCGGCCGAGTGGCTCGCGCGCGCCCTCGCCGTGGACCGTGACGAACCGATCATCCAGTACAACGCGGCATGCGTGTACGTGGCGCTGCACCGGAACGACGAGGCGATCGCCTGTCTCGAGGCCTCGGCCGCGGAAGGAACGCTCCCAGCCGAATGGCTGGCGAACGATCCCGACCTCGACCCGCTGCGCGACGACCCGCGCTTCGCGGCCCTGCCCGGAGCGGCGCGCTGACCTACCGGTCCACGTACAGCGCGTCGAGGACGGGCTTGTAGCGCTCCTCCACGAGGCGGCGGCGGACCTTCATGCTCGGCGTCAGCTCGCCCGTCGCGACGCTCAGCTCGCGCGGCAGCACCGCGAACTTCCGGACGGCCTCGTGCGGCGCGAGGCCCTCGTTCACCTTCTCGACGTGGCGGCGCAGGAGCGCAATGAGGCGCTCGTTCCTCACGAGCTCCGCGTACGGGACGTCCTCGAGGTCGTTCGCCTGCGCCCACGCCCGAACCTCTTCCTCCGACAGCGCGAGGAGGGCGGTTCCGTAGTTGCGGCCCTCGCCGTGGAAGACCGCGTTCGCGATGAGCTGCGTCTCGAGCATGAGCCGTCCCTCGACGCGCGCGGGCGCCACGTACTTGCCGCTCGACGTCTTCACGAGGTCCTTCTTGCGGTCCGTGATCGCGAGGAACCCGTCCGGGTCCAGCGTCCCGACGTCGCCCGTGTGGAACCAGCCCTCGGCGTCGATCGCGGCGGCCGTGTCCTCGGGCAGCCCGCGGTACCCGCGCAGCAGGCCCGGCCCGCGCAGGAGGACCTCGCCGTCCCCGGCGGTCTTGACCTCCATGCCGGGCAGGATCGTCCCCACGGTCCCGACGCGGTTCGCCCACGGCCGGTTGAAGAACGTCATCGCCGCGGATTCCGTGAGCCCGTAGCCCTCGCAGATCACGATCCCGCACGCGGAGAAGAAGTCCGAGAGCCCGCGCGGGAGCGCGACGCTCCCGCTGAAGAAGAACTTCAGGTTCCTCCCGAAACGCGCGCGGATCTTCGAGTAGACGAGACGGTCCGCGGCGCGGACCTTCGCCTCGAGGAGGAGGCCCACCGGCCGCCCGGCCTGCCGCCGGCGCACGGCCGCAAGGCCGACGTCCACCGCCCACTTGAAGATCGCGGCCTTCACGCCACCCTCGGCGAGCGCCTTGCGGATGATCTTCGCGCGCGCCTGCTGGAAGATGCGCGGCACGGCGCAGACGAACGTCGGGGAGAGGGCGGCCATGTTGTCGCCGATGCGGTCCAGCCGCCCGTCGATCGCGGTGGGGAAGCCCATCTGGACGCCGAGCGTCAGGCACATCTTCCCGAAGACATGCGCGAGCGGCAGCCAGAGGAACTGCAGGTCGGAAAAGCCGATCGTCTGCGTCGCCTCGACGGCCGCGGCCTGGAACATCCAGCAGGAATTCGGCAGCTCGACGCCCTTCGGCCGGCCCGTCGTCCCGGACGTGTAGATCACGGCCGCGAGGTCCTCCGCCTTCACGGCCGCGGCGGCCGCCTCGAAGCCGCCGGGATGCGCCGCGTCCCACGTCCGCCCGAGCGCCTCGAGGCCCGCGAGCGGCGTCGCGTCCTCGGGGAGGACGTCCGGGGCGTCGACGACGACGACGTGGCGGAGATCCGGGAGCGCCGCCCGGCTCTTCAGGACCTTCCGGGCGAGCGAGGCGTTCTCGACGAAGACGACGGGCGCGCCGGAGTCGCGGAGGATGAACTCCGTGTCCTCGTCGGTCGACGAGGGGTAGATCGTCGCCGTCGCGCCGCCCGCGCAGCCGATCGCGAGATCCGCGAGCGCCCACTCGACGCGCGTCGACGACGCGATCGCGACGCACTGGCCCGGCTTCAGCCCGGACGCGAGGAGGCCGCAGGCGAGGTCGCGGACGCGCGCGAGGACGTCGCGCCACGTGAGCGTCTTCCAGCCCCGGCCGTCGGGAGACAGGAACGCGGGAGCGTCGGGGGTGGCCCCGACGCGGGACAGGAGCAGCTCGGGGATCGTGCGAGGTGCCAAGGCGGAGCCCTCCAGAGTGCAATCCTGCGTCCGG
Source organism: uncultured Acidobacteriota bacterium (assembly GCA_963798215.1). Taxonomy (GTDB): domain Bacteria; phylum Acidobacteriota; class Thermoanaerobaculia; order UBA5066; family UBA5066; genus Fen-183. The sequence continues at coordinate 3,232,542 of CAWCSP010000004.1, read as the reverse complement.
TGCCTCCGGAGGGCTCTGATTCAGGGGCTTCATACCGCGAGGGAGCGGTTCGTGCTGAATCCAGAGGGGTTACGGCCGGGCGACGAGGGCTGATGCACCTGCTCCGTGGCTGCGCGCGCCTCCGCCTCGCATCCTGTAGCCGTAGGGGTGTGTATGGCTCGTTACCGGATCGCGTGGCTTCCCGGGGATGGCGTGGGCGTGGAGGTCATGGACGCGACGAGGAAGGTCCTGGACGCCGTGGGCCTCGACGCCGAGTACCCGCACGGCGACATCGGCTGGGAATTCTGGTGCGCGGAGGGCGACGCCTTCCCCGCCCGGACGATCGAGCTGCTGAAGAGCGTGGACGCCGCGATGTTCGGGGCGATCACGTCGAAGCCCTCGAAGGCCGCCGCCGAAGAGCTCGCGCCGGCCCTGAAGGACAAGGGCCTCGTCTACCGTTCGCCGATCGTGCGCATGCGGCAGCTCTTCGACCTCTACGTGTGCCTCAGGCCCTGCAAGGCCTACGCGGGCAACCCGCTCAACTACAAGGAAGGCCTCGACCTCGTCATCTTCCGCGAGAACACGGAGGACCTGTACGCGGGCGTCGAGTTCTCGCCGGTGCCGCCGGAGCTCTCGCAGATGCTCGCGACGCTCTCGCCCTCCTTCGCGCCCTTCAAGGGCCTCCGCCCGGACGACGTCGCGATCTCCTGCAAGATCAACACGCGCCGGGGGTCCGAGCGCATCGTGCGCGCCGCCTTCGAGTTCGCCCGCACGAACAAACGGAAGAAGGTCACGGTCGTCCACAAGGCGAACGTCGTCCGGGCCTCGGACGGCGTCTTTCTCGAGGAGGCCCGCAAGGTCGCGAAGGCGTTCCCCGAGATCGCCGTCGACGAGGCGAACGTCGACGCGATCTGCATGTGGCTCCTGAAGAACCCGTCGAACTACGACGTCCTCGTGGCCCCGAACCTCTACGGCGACGTCATCTCGGATCTCTGCGCCCAGATGGTCGGCGGCCTCGGCTTCGGCTGCTCGGGCAACATCGGGAAGCGCCTCGGGGTCTTCGAGCCGTCGCACGGCTCCGCGCCGAAGTACACGGGCCAGAACAAGGTCAACCCCATCGCGACGATCCTCGCCGCGAAGATGATGCTCGACTGGCTCGGTGAGGGCGCGAAGGGTCGCGCCGTCGAGGCCGCGGTCGCGAAGGTTCTCGCGGAGGGGAAAGTCCGCACGTACGACATGGGCGGCACGGCCACCTGTTCCGAGATGGGCGACGCCGTCGCCCGCGCCCTGCCGAAGGAATGAGAGGAAGGCCATGAAGAAGACGACCGCGGGCGCCACCGCCGTCGAGAAGATCCTCGCGCGGGCGTCGGGAAACGACTCCGTGCGGGCGGGCGACGTCGTCGAGCCGCGCGTCGACCTCGCGATGTCGCACGAGAACGCGGCGCTCGTCATCAACCAGTTCAAGGAGATCTACGACGGAACGGGCCTTCCGGCGAAGCCGTGGGACCCGTCGCGGATCGCGATCATCTTCGACCACCGCGTCCCCGCGGAGTCGGCGAAGACGGCCACGAACCAGAAGAGGGTCCGGGCCTTCGTCGCCGAGCACGGGATCACGAAGTTCCACGACGTCCGCGGCGACGTCGGCGGGATCTGCCACCAGATCCTCCCCGAGCGCGGTTACGTGCGCCCGGGGATGGTCGTCGTCGGCACGGATTCGCACACGACGAGCCATGGGGCGCTCGGCGCCTTCGCGTTCGGGATCGGCGCAACGGAGATGGCGAGCGTGTGGGCGCTCGGCGTCGCGCTGAACATCGAGGTCCCCCGGACCATCCTCGTGCGGGTCTCGGGCCGGTTCGGGAAGCACGTGGGTCCGAAGGACCTCATCCTCCACCTCATTGGGCACCTCACGGCGCAGGGCGCGAACTTCCGCGTCCTCGAGTTCACGGGCGAGACGATCGCGAACCTCTCGACGTCCGGCCGGCTCACCCTCTGCAACATGTCCGTCGAGGCGGGCGCGACCGCGGGCATCGTGCCGGGCGACGCGGAGACGGTCCGGTACCTGCGCGAGGAGGTCGGCGTCACCGACCCGCTCGACCTCGTCACGAGCGATCCGAAGGCGGCGTACGAGCGGACCGTGGAAATCGACGTCTCGGCGCTCGAGCCGGTCGTCGCGTGCCCGCACACCGTCGACAACGTCAAGCCCGTCTCGGCCGTGGCCGGCAAGAGCGTCCAGCAGGTCGTGATCGGCTCGTGCACGAACGGGCGGCTCGAGGACCTCGCCGAGGCCGCGGCCATCGTGAGGGGAAAGCACGTGGCGGCCGGGACGCGCATGCTCGTCTTCCCGGCCTCCGCGAAGATCTGGGCCGAGGCGATGAAGCTCGGCTACCTTTCGGACTTCATGGCCGCCGGCGCCGTCGTCATGAACGCGGGCTGCGGCCCGTGCCTGGGCGTCCACGAGGGCGCGCTCGGCGACGGCGAGACGGCGATCTCGACGACGAACCGGAACTTCAAGGGTCGGATGGGGAATCCCGGCGCCGAGGTCTACCTCTCGTCGCCTGCCGTCGCGGCGGCGTCGGCCCTCACGGGCGTCATCACCGACCCGCGGAAGGAGCGCTGACATGGCCCGCGCGAAGAAGTCCGAGACGGCGAAAGCCCGCAAGCCCGAGACGTCCCGCGTGATCCTGAGCCTCGGCGACGACGTCTCGACGGACGTGATCTACCCCGGGCGCTTCATGGCGACGGTCCTCCCCACCGAGACCCCGGCCCTCGCGTTCGCGGACCACTCGGCCTTCCAGGCCCTCGTGAAATCGAAGTCGATCCCGAAGGGCGCGGTCATCGCGGGCGGGGAGAACTTCGGCTGCGGCTCGTCGCGCGAGCAGGCCGCGTCGTGCCTGAAGGGCCTCGACGTCGTCGTCGTCGCGCGCAGCTTCGCGCGCATCTTCCTGCAGAACGCGATCAACCTCGGCCTGAACGTCGTCACGGCGCCGGGCTTCGCGGCCGACGAGGGCGACGAGATCGTCTTCGAGGGCGGCGGGGTCGAGAACCGCACGAAACGCACGGCGTTCGACATCGTCCCGCTCCCGCGGGCGCGGCAGGCGATCATCGACGCGGGTGGGCTGATTTCCTACACGCGGTCGAGATTGATGGCGCGGGCCTGACCCGAGGGATATTCTGGTCCCTGCAGAAGGGGACCCCATGAGCAGTCCATATTCATCTCCGGCGCCCGGGGCGGCGCCCTCGACGTTCGTCTTCGCCGAGGGCCGTGAGCCGCACGCGGCGCGCGCCAAGGCCATCCTCAAGGCGCACGCAGACATCCGAAAGCTCGCGGGACGCAATCCGTGGAGCGCCGTCCTGATCGCCGTGCTCGTCGTCTTCGAGACCGCGGCCGCGTGGCTCCTCTCGGGACAGCCCGTCTGGGTCATCCTCCTCGCGGCCTGGCTCGTGGGCGCGTTCGCGAGCCACGCGCTCTGGGTCCTGATCCACGACTGCGCGCACAACCTCGTCGTGAAGAGCGGACCGTGGAACAAGGTCTTCGCGATGGCCGCGAACCTGCCGCACCTCTTCCCGAGCGCGGTGTCGTTCCAGAAGTACCACCTCAAGCACCACGCGTTCCAGGGCGTCTACGAGCTCGACGCGGACCTCCCGAACCGCTGGGAGGCGCGCCTCGTCGGCCACTCTGCGCCCGCGAAGGCGCTGTGGCTCCTCTTCTTCCCGTTCTTCCAGCTCTCCCGCCCGCCGCGCCTGAAGGAGATCTCCCTCTTCGACGGGTGGGTGGTCGTGAACATCCTCGTCCAGCTCGCCTACGACGCGGCCGTCCTCCTCTTCCTCGGGCCGAAGGCGCTCCTTTTCCTCGCGGCGGCGTTCTTCTTCTCCGTCGGCCTCCACCCGCTCGGCGCCCGCTGGATCCAGGAGCACTACCTCGTCCACGGCACGAACCAGGAAACGTCGAGCTACTACGGGATCCTGAACGTCCCCGCGCTCAACGTCGGATACCACAACGAGCACCACGACTTTCCGTGGGTACCGTGGCACAGGCTGCCGCTCGTCCGCCGGGCCGCACCCGAGGCGTACGACACGCTCGCCTTCCACCGCTCGTGGACGAAGCTCCTCCTCCGGTTCCTCTTCGACCCGGAAATCTCGCTCTTCTCGCGCGTCGTGAGGGCGGACCGGGGAGGCCTCCCCGTCGTTCTCACGGAGGCGACGGTCAGCGCGGCGCAGGCGCCGGCACAGGTGCCGGCAGGAGCCTGAGCGTCCGCTCGTCGAAGAGCGGCGTGTCCTGCCCGGCGCGGACGAAGAGGATGCGCCGCACCGGGGCCGCCCCCTACGGCGTGTCGGGGGCGGGCGCCTCGGCGTAAAGCCCTTCGAGGACCTTCCGGTAACGCTCCTCGACGACCCGCCGGCGGACCTTCAGACTCGGCGTGAGCTCGCCCGTCTCGACCTTGAATTCCGCGGGCAGGATCGCCCACCGGCGGACGGCCTCGTGGCGCGCGAGGTTCGCGTTCACGTGCTCGACGTGCCTCTTGACGAGGTCGACGATACGGGGGTCCTTCACGAGGTCCGCGTACGACGCGCCGCCCGCGCCCTCGGCGCGGGCCCTCGCGAGGAGCTCTTCCTCGGAGAGCGTGATCAGCGCGGTGCAGAAGCGGCGCCCCTCGCCGTGCAGGAGGACCTGGCTGATGACGGGCGTCTCGACCTTCAGCTTCCCTTCGACGTGCTGCGGCGCGACGAACTTTCCGCCCGACGTCTTGATCAGGTCCTTCTTCCGGTCCGTGATCACGAGGTGGCCGCTGGCGTCGCGGGCTCCGATGTCGCCGGTGTGGAGCCAGCCGTCCGCGTCGAGGACGCGCGCCGTCTCCTCGGGCAGGCCGAAGTACCCGCGCATGACGCCCCGGCCGCGGAGGAGGATCTCGCCGTCCCCGGCGAACGAGACCTCCATGCCCGGGATCGGGATGCCGACGGTGCCCCAGCGGTTCCGGTCGGGAAGGTTGGACACCGTCATCGCGGTCGACTCGGAAAGGCCGTAGCCCTCGCAGATCGTGACGCCGAACGCGGCGAAGAACTCCGTGAGCTCGCGCGCGAGGGCGACGCTTCCGCAGATGAAGAAGCGGAGACGTCCTCCGAACCGGGCGCGGACCTTCCGGAAGACGAGGGCGTCGGCGACGCGCCTCTTCGCCTCGAGGAAGACCCCGACGCGCCGTCCGTCCGTCCGGCGCCGCGCCGCCTCGGTGCCGATGCCGAGGGCCCAGCGGAAGATCGCCGATTTCGCCGGCCCGCCGGCGTCCGCCTGCTCGAGGATCTTCGCGTGCACCCGTTCGAAAATGCGCGGGACGACACAGACGAACGTGGGCTTGACGGCCGCGAGGTTCGCCGCGATGCGATCCGGGCGGCCGTCGACGGCCGTGGGGAAGCCGAACCCGATCCCGAGCGTCACGCATACCTTGCCGAAGACGTGCGCGAGCGGGAGCCAGAGGAACTGGAGGTCGTCGGGCCCGAAGAGGCCGAGCGAGCCGATCGACTCGACCTCGAAGAGCCAGCAGTCGTGCGGCAGCTCGACGCCCTTCGGACGCCCGGTGGTCCCGGACGTGTAGATGAGCGTCGCGAGGTCGGTCGGGCCGGCGGCCCCGGCCGCGGCCTCGAACCCGCCGGGGTGCGCCGCATCCCACGCGCGGCCGATGGCCGCGAGGTCGAGGAGCGACATCGCGCCGCCGGGAAGCCCGGCCGACGCGTCGAAGAGGACGAGGGGTCGCGTGAAGACGCGCGTGTCCGCGCCGCCCCGGATCCGGCGGGCCTGGTCGGCGTTTTCGGCGAAGACCACAGCGGCCCGCGAGTCGGCCAGGATGAAAGACGTGTCTTCCTCGGTCGAGACGGGGTAGACGGTCGCCGTGACGCCGCCCGCGCAGGCGACGGCCAGGTCCGCGAGGATCCACTCGAGGCGCGTCCCCGAGACGATCGCCACGCGGTCTCCGGCCGCGAGGCCGAGAGAAAGGAGACCGCAGGCGACCTCGCGGACACGCGCGGCGGTCTCCTTCCAGGACAGGCTCTTCCACGACCCCTCTTCCGGGTACAGAAACGCCGGCGCGTCCGGGGTCGCGGTCACGCGGGCGAAGAAGAGATCCGGGATCGAACGGTACGGGGGAGGGCGCACGAGGAGGCCGAGTCTATGCCCGCGGCCGGGAGAGGATTTTCTTCGAAGGGGAGAGGGGAACGGCGCGGCTCGGGAGGCGCGGCGGCACGAACTGAGGGCCGTGCCATGATTCGCCGTCTCAAGATGCGCTTGGAGGTCTCCCGTGCTCTTCCTTTCTAAGAGAATCTTCTTTTCTTTCTTCTTTTCGTCTTTCGTCCTGGCAGCGAATTCCGCGCTCGCCCAGGCGCCGGCGCCCACCCCCGCGCCGCCGAGGTACCCGGACTACCCGAGCGAGACGCCGGCGACGTTCACCCCGACGTACGACGACTGGGACTACGAACGTCGTGCGGTCGAGATCCCGATGCGCGACGGGGTGAAGCTGCACACCGTGATCCTTCTCCCGAAGGGAGCGAAGAACGCTCCGATGCTCCTGACGCGGACGCCGTACGACGCCGACAAGCTCACACGAATCAACGAGAGCGCGCACATCGGGATGGCGCTCGACGGCTATGACAACCCCCTCGAAGTCGTCGTCGAGGGCGGGTACATCCGCGTCGTCCAGGACGTCCGCGGCAAGCACGGCTCCGAGGGCGACTACGTCATGAACCGGCCGCTCCACGGCCCGCAGAACCCGTCGCCGGTCGACCACGCGACGGACACGTGGGACACGATCGACTGGCTCGTGAAGAACGTGCCCGAGTCGAACGGAAAGGTCGGCATCCTCGGCATCTCGTACGACGGCTTCACGCCGCTCATGGCGCTCGTGAACCCGCATCCCGCGCTCAAGTGCTCGGTCCCGATGAACCCGATGGTCGACGGCTGGCGAGGCGACGACTGGTTCCACAACGGCGCGTTCCGCCAGAACAACCTGCCCTACATCTACGACCAGGAGGCGACGCGCAAGAGCGACGTCAAGTGGTGGACAAGCGCCTTCGACGACTACGAGGCCTACCTCGAAGCGGGGTCGGCGGGAGCGCTCGCGACGCGCCGCGGCCTCGAGCAGGTCGGGTTCTGGAGAAAGATCCTCGCGCACCCGACCTACGACGCGTTCTGGCAGGAGCAGGCGATGGACCGGGTCCTCGCGGCACAGCCGCTCAAGGTCCCGGTCATGCTCGTCCACAGCCTCTGGGACCAGGAGGACATTTACGGCGCGCCGGCCGTCTACAAGGCGCTCAAGCCGAAGGACGCGAAGAACGACATGGTTTTCCTCGTCCTCGGGCCGTGGTACCACGCGCAGGAGATCCGCGACGGCAGCGCGCTCGGAGCGATCCGTTTCGGCAGCGACACGGCGCTCTGGTTCCGCCGGAACATCCTCAGGCCGTTTCTCGACCAGTACCTCAAGGACGGCGCGCCGAAGGCCGACGTCGCGCCGGTCATGGCCTTCGAGACGGGGACGAACGTCTGGAGGCGGCTCCCCGGCTGGCCCGCGGGCTGCGCGAGCGGCTGCTCCGTCAGGCCGACGCCTCTCTATCTCGTGTCGGGCCAGAAGGCGGGCTTCTCGGCGCCGAAGGCGGGGGACGCGGCGTACGACGAGTACGTCTCCGATCCCGCCAAGCCGGTCCCGTTCCACGGGCGCCCGTATCCCGAGCCGAACTGGAACGAGAACCGCCAGTGGCGCGAGTGGCTCACGAGCGACCAGCGCGAGGTCGCGACGCGGACGGACGTCCTTGTCTTCACGTCCGACGTGCTGACGGCGCCGGTGAAGATCGCCGGCGAGCCGGTCGCGAACCTCGTCGCGTCCACGAGCGGCACAGACTCCGACTGGGTCGTGAAGCTCATCGACGTCTATCCGCCCGAAGTCCCTCTCCAGCACGAGATGGGCGGCTACGAGCTCCCCGTGTCCATGGACATCTTCCGGGGCCGGTACCGCGAGAGCCTCGAGACGCCGAAGCCGCTCGAGCCGGGCAAGCCCCTCGTTTACAGGTTCGCGCTCCCGAACGCGAACCACGTCTTCCTGCCGGGCCACCGGATCATGGTGCAGGTGCAGTCGACGTGGTTCCCGCTCTACGACCGGAACCCGCAGACGTTCGTCCCCAGCATCTTCGACGCGAAGCCGACCGACTACGTGAAGGCGACGCAGCGCGTCTACCACGCGCCCTCTCAGGCGAGCTTCGTCGAGCTGCCGCTCGTGGCGGCGAACTGAAGGAGGACTCGCGTGCGGATGGCGCCGACGCCCGCGGCCACACGGGCGACGTCGAAGGCGAAGTAGGGGGCGGAGGAGTTGTCGCCCGTGAACAAGGACGAGGAACGCTGGCCGCCGCTGCCCTACGACGCGTGGAAGGACACCTACGCCACGCTGCACATGTGGACGCAGATCGTGGGGAAGGTCGCGCTCGCGCGGACTCCGCCGCTGAACCACTCCTGGGGGATTGCCTTTCAGGTGACGCCGCGCGGGCTCTCGACGCGGCCGCTGCCGCACGGCACGCGCTCGTTCACGATCGAGTTCGACTTCGTCGACCACCGGCTCCTCATCCGGACGTCGGATGGGGAAAAGCAATTTCTTCGACTCGAACCTCGAACGGTGGCGGACTTCTACCGCGCGGTCATGGCGACGCTCTCGGACATGGGACTCGGCGTGAAGATCTGGCCGGTACCCGTCGAGCTCCCGTCGCCCGGGATCCGGTTCGACGAGGACGCCGTGCATCGTTCGTACGACCCCGAATATGCGGGCAGGTTCTGGCGGATTCTCCGGCAAGTCGCGGAGACGTACACGCGCGCCCGTTGCTCCTTCGTCGGCAAGTGCAGCCCGGCGCACTTCTTCTGGGGCGGCTTCGACCTCGCCGTGACGCGCTTCTCCGGCCGCCGCGCGCCGCCGCGCGAGGGGCCTGCGTTCATGCAGGAGGCTTACTCGCACGAGGTGATCAGCCACGGCTTCTGGCCCGGCAGCGGGCCCGTCCTCGAGCCCGCGTTCTACGCGTACGCCGTGCCCGAGCCGCCCGGGTTCCGGGAATCGCGCGCGCGTCCGGACGCGGCTTACTACCACCGCGAGCTCGGCGAGTTCATCCTGCCCTACGAGGCCGTCCGTACGGCCCCTTCGCCCGAGGCGGCGATTCACGCGTTCGTGGAGTCGACGTACGAGCACGGGGCCGGGCTCGCGGGCTGGGATCGCGCGGTCCTCGAGACGGCGGGCACCGCCGGCAACCGGGCCTGAAGGGAGGTCTCCGAATGGCGATCCGGACCGTGAAGCGACTCGTCAAGGCCAAGCCGACGCTCGAAGGTGCCGGTGTGCACCTTCACCGCGCGTTCGGCTTCGGCGCGACGTCCGACACCGACCCGTTTCTCCTCCTGGACGATTTCCGGAACGAGCGCCCCGAGGACTACCTCGCGGGCTTTCCGTGGCATCCCCACCGCGGCATCGAGACGATCACGTACGTCCTCGCGGGCACGGTCGAGCACGGCGACAGCATGGGGAACAAGGGCTCGATCGGCGCCGGCGACATCCAGTGGATGACGGCGGGCCGCGGGATCATCCACCAGGAGATGCCGAAGGGAGACCCCGACGGACGCATGCACGGCTTCCAGCTCTGGGCGAACCTCCCGTCGTCGCTGAAGATGACGGCTCCGCGCTACCAGGACGTGAAGGCCGCGGACGTCCCCCTCGTCGTCGACGACGACGAGGTCGAAGTGCGCGTCGTGTGCGGAAGCTACCGGGGCACGAAAGGACCGGTCGACGACGTGGCGGCCAGGCCCGTCTATCTCGACGTCTCCGTTCGGGCGGGGAAGAGAAAGGTCCTGCCGGTCGAGACGACGAGCAACGCGTTCGCGTACGTCTTTGCGGGCGGCGGGAAGTTCTGCAACGCGTCCGCGCCCCTCGCCGTGCCGAGCGAGCCCGCGGGATGGGCGGACGCGAAGCCTCCGTCTCACGCGGACAACCGCTCGCTCGTTCTCTTCGACCGGGGCGACGAGGTGGAGCTCCAGGCGGGCGACGACGGCATCCGGTTCCTCCTGATCTCCGGGCAGCCCCTCGGGGAGCCCGTCGCCTGGTACGGCCCCGTCGTCATGAACACCCAGGAAGAGCTCCGGCACGCATTCCAGCAGCTCGAGGACGGGACGTTTCTGAGGGCGGACGCGCGGCGATGACGATCCCGCCGTCGCCTGCGCACTAGAATCAGTCGCGATGAGCGGGCTCGGATCGAGCAGGCGGGGATCGGCAGTCGCGCGGCGGCTCCCGGCAGCGGCCGGTCTCCTCTCGCGCTGGCGTGCCGGCCGGGCCGCGACACGGGCGTTCTTCGGCGAGACGCTGGCGCCCGAGGCGTACGAGGCGCGGCCGATCGCGCTCCGGCACCCGTTCGTCTTCTACGAGGGCCACCTCGCCGCATTCGGGGTTCTCAAGATCCTGCGCGAGGCGCTCGGGAGGCCGCCGGTCGACGCGGAGCTCGAGGTTCTCTTCGAAAGGGGCATCGACCCGCCGGCTGAGGGCGGCGCGGCGCCCGTAACGCGCTGGCCCGCGCGCGACGCGGTCGAAGACTACGTCCGGCGCGCCGACGCCGCCGTCGAGGAGGCGCTCGCGTCGGGAGCCTCCGGGGTCTTCGGTGACGCCGTCTTCACGGTGATCGAGCACGAGTTGATGCACCTCGAGACGCTGCGCTACATGCTCCACCGGCTGCCGTTCGGCCTGAAGCGCCCGCCGGGGAACGCGCCGGTGCTCGGGACCGCGGGTGCGGCGCCGCACGCCGGGGCCGTGCGGATCCCGGCGGGCGTCGCGAACCTCGGGGCTGCGCGAGGCGAGATCCCGTTTGGGTGGGACAACGAGTTCCCGAAGGCCTGCGCGTTCGTCCCTTCCTTCGAGATCGACGCGAACCCGGTCACGAACGCGGACTTCCTCGAGTTCGTCGAGGCGGGCGGATACGGGGACGCTTCACTTTGGGCGCCCGGCGACCGGGAGTGGCTGGCGTCGCACGGCGTCGCCCACCCGGCGTTCTGGCGAAAGGAGGGCGGCGCCTGGTTCTGGATCGGGCAGTTCGGCCTCGTGCCGCTGCCGCTCTCGTGGCCCGTCTGGGTGAGCCACGCGGAGGCCTCGGCGTACGCGCGCTGGAAGCGGCGAAGACTCCCGACCGAGGCCGAGTACCACCGCGCCGCGTTCGGGACGCTCGAGGGGCCGGAGCGCGCGTTCCCGTGGGGCGACGAGGAGCCGTCGGCGGAGCGCGGAAACTTCGGCGGCGACCGGGACGACCCCGTGCCCGCCGGTTCCCGGCCCGCTGGCGCGAGCGCCTGGGGCGTGCACGAGCTCGTCGGAAACGGCTGGGAGTGGACGTCGACGCCGTTCGCGCCATTCGAGGGTTTCGCGCCGATGCCGACGTACCCGCAGTACTCGGCGGACTTCTTCGACGGGCGCCACTTCGTCCTCAAGGGCGCGTCCCCGGCGACCCCGGCCGCGCTCGTGCGGCGGACGTTCCGCAACTGGTTCCAGGCGCGGTACCCGTACGTCTACGCGAAGTTCCGGTGCGTGCAGCCGTGAGCGTCGCACGCGACGTGAAGGCCGGGTTCGCGAAGAGGCCGCGCTCGTTGCCGCCGAAGTACTTCTACGACGCGCTGGGATCGCGCCTCTTCGACGCCATCGGGCATCTGCCGTGGTACCGGATCACGGCGGCCGAGACGCGGCTCCTCGGGCGGGCGGCGCCGGCGGTCGCGCGCGCGCTCACGGGACCGGTCCGGGTGATCGAGCTGGGTTCGGGCAGCGGTGAGAAGCTCGCACTCGTCGTCGAGGCGCTCCGTGCGCGTCGGGAGAAGACGCGGGTCCACGTGGTCGACCTCTCGGCCTCGGCGGTGGCCGCTTCGCTCGCGCGTCTCGCGGAGATTCCGGGCGTCGCGGTCACGGGGCACCGAACGTCCTACGAAGCGGGCCTCCGCCAGGCGACGGAGGGACGGGGCGCCCGCGGGCAGACGCTCGTTCTCTTCCTCGGCTCGAACATCGGGAACTTCGACCCGGCCGACGCGGCGCGGCTGCTGCGCGACGTGCGCGGCCGCCTGCGTCCCGGGGACGCGCTCCTCCTCGGGACCGACCTTTTGAAGCCCGCACGGGAGCTCCTCGAAGCCTACGACGATCCGCTCGGCGTGACCGCGGCGTTCAACCGCAATCTCCTCGTCCGCCTGAATCGCGAGCTCGGCGCCGACTTCGACGTTCCGGCGTGGTGCCATCACGCCGTCTGGAACGCGGGAGCGCGCCGCGTCGAGATGCACCTCGTGAGCCTCGTGCGCCAGCGCGTCCGGATCCCGGGCGCGGGAGTCACGGCCGTCTTCGAGCCGGGAGAGACGATCCACACCGAAAGCTCGCACAAATACCGGCCGGAGGACGTCGACCGGCTCGCCCTCGCTGCGGGCTTCCGCCGAGAGCGCCGCTGGCTCGACCGCTCGGCAAAGTTCGCCCTGACGCTGTGCCGTGCCGAGGAGGAAGCATGAAGATTCCCGGAGCCTGCGCCCACATTGCGGCGCTCGAGAAGATCGTTCATCCGAAGAAACGCGAGTGCGAGGACTGCGTGAAGATCGGCGGCACGTGGCTGCACCTTCGCACCTGCCAGTCGTGCGGCGGGACGCGCTGCTGCGATTCCTCGCCGAACCGGCACGCCTCGAAGCACGCGAAGTCCTCGGGCCACCCCGTCATCTGCTCCGCCGAGCCCGGAGAGAGCTGGCTCTACTGCTACCCGGACGACGCGTTCGCGGAGTTCTGATGGACCGCGTTCACGTCCCGCAGGGCCGCGAGGACTCGGCGTTCGTGAAGGCGCACCGGGACGAGCTGTTTCCGGTCCTGACGGAGGCGCAGGTCGCGCGGATCGTCCCCTTCGCGACGGAGCGGCACGCCGAGGACGGCGAGAGCCTCTGGAAAGCGGGCGACCGCGGCATCTCGTTCTTCGTCGTCCTGGAGGGCGAGATCGCGATCCACTCGGGCGCCGACGCGCTCGTCACGGTCCACGGCGTCCGCGAGTTCTCGGGTGACGTCGACCTCCTCTCCGGGCGGCCCGTCTCGGTGCGCGGACGCGCGCGCGGGGCGACGCGCGTCCTCGAGGTCGTCTCCGAGCGCTTCCGCGCGCTCATCGCGGCCGACGCCGGGCTCGGCGAGACGCTCCTGCGCGCTTTTCTCATGCGCCGGATCGCGCTCATGGCGGCGGGGCTCGGGCGCGTCCAGCTGATCGGGTCGCGCTTCTCGGCGGGCACGCTCGCGCTGCAGGAGTTCCTCACGCGCAACGCCGTGCCGTACTCCTTCGTCGACGTCGAGAAGGACGCGGACGTCCAGGCGGCGCTCGACGGCTTCGGCGTCACGGTCGACGACGTCCCCGTCGTCATCTGCGGCGGGACGCGCGTGATGAAGAGGCCGACGATCGAGGACGTTGCGGGCTGCCTCGGCCTGAACGCCGTCAACGAGGACGCCGTGAGGGACGTCGTCGTCGTCGGAGCGGGGCCCGCGGGGCTCGCCTCGGCGGTCTACGCGGCGTCGGAGGGCCTCGACGCGCTCGTCCTCGAGGCGAGCGCGCCGGGCGGGCAGGCGGGGTCGAGCACGCGCATCGAGAACTACCTCGGCTTCCCGTCGGGAATCTCGGGCCAGCTCCTCGCGAGCCGCGCGCTCGTGCAGGCGCAGAAGTTCGGGGCCGAGCTCGCGGTCGCGCGGACGGCGGCAGGCCTCGACTGCGGCCGGCGCCCGTACCGCATCGGCCTCGATGGCACGTCCGTTTCGGCGAAGACGGTCATCGTCGCGACGGGCGTCCAGTACCGCACGCCCGACATCCCCGATCTCGGTCGCTTCATCGGCGCCGGCGTCTACTTCGGCGCGACGCCGCTCGAGGGAAGCCTCTGCGCGGACGAGGAGGTCGTCGTCGTGGGCGGCGGCAACTCCGCAGGTCAGGCGGCCGTGTACCTCTCGAGCGTCGCGCGGCGCGTCACGATGCTCGTGCGCGGCGCCGGCCTCAAGGAGACGATGTCGCGGTACCTCGTCCGCCGCATCGAGGACACGCCGAACGTCCGGCTCCTCGCGCGAACGCGCGTCACGGCGCTCGCGGGGGACGGCCACCTCGAGCACGTGACGTGGGAGGGGCCGGACGGCCCGGCGACCTCGGACGTCCGCCACGTCTTCCTCATGACCGGCGCCGACCCGAACACGGCGTGGCTCGAGGGCTGCGTCGTCCTCGACGCGAAGGGCTTCGTGAAGACGGGGCCGGACCTCGACGCGGCCGAGCTGAAGGCGGCGGGCTGGCCGCTCGCTCGTTCCCCGATGCTCTTCGAAACGAGCCGGCCGGGCGTCTTCGCCGTCGGCGACGTCCGCGCCTCGAGCGTCAAGCGCGTCGCCGCGGCCGTGGGCGAGGGCTCCGTCTGCGTCCAGCTCGTCCACAAGGCGCTGGCGGAGTAGGCGCTGCTCAGCGCGGGGGCAAAGGAGGCGCCGCCGGGCGGCCGCCCGCCGGAGCCGCCGTCGCGTCGAAGAGTTCCTTCATGCTCCCGATCGAGCCCATGACGCCCGCGGCCTCGAACGGCATGAAGACGACCTTCGAGGCGCCCGAGGCGATCTGCGTGAGGGACTCCAGGTAGCGCTGGGCGATCAGGTACTGCGCGGGGTTGCCGGACGCGCCGATCGCCTTCGCGACGAGCTCGATCGCCTGCGCCTCGGCCGTCGCGATCCGGAGCCGCGCCTGCGCCTGCCCGTCGGCGGCGAGGATCGCGGACTCCCGCTGGCCCTCCGCGCTCACGATCTGCGACTGCTTCTGGCCCTCGGCCCGGAGGATCGCGGACGACTTCTCGCCCTCGGCCTGCGTGACCGTCGCGCGCCGCGCGCGCTCGGCGGTCATCTGCTTCTCCATCGTGAGCTTGATCTCCTGCGGCGGGTCGATGTTCTTGAGCTCGACACGCATGACCTTCACGCCCCACTGCTGGGTCGCGGCGTCGAGCGCGGCGCGGAGCTGCGTGTTGATCGTGTCGCGCGACGTGAGCGTGTGGTCGAGGTCGAGCGCGCCGATCACATTGCGCAGGCCCGAGAGCGTGAGCTGCTCGATGCCCCACTTGAGGTTCTGGACCTCGTACGTCGCGCGGATCGGGTCCGCGACGACGTAGTAGATGACGGCATCCACTTCCATCGTCACGTTGTCGCGCGTGATGACGGGCTGCGGCTCGATCTGCGTGATCTGCTCGCGCAGGTCGATCGTCGCGCGCACGGCGTCGAAGAAGGGGAGGATCACGTTGAGCCCCGCCTCGGCCTTCTTGTGGAACTTTCCGAGGCGCTCGATGAGCTTGACCTGCTTCTGCGGCACGACCTGGACGGACTTGAGCAGGATGACGAGCGCGAAGAAGACGAGCAGGCCGAGGATCAGCGGGCCGGGTGACAGCATCGAAGCCTCCGTTCACTTCCGGGACGGCGCCGAGACGAGCAGGACGATCCCGTCGGCGCCGTCGACGCGCACGTCGGTCCCCTCGGGCACGGGCGCGGCGCTGCGCGCCGCCCAGTCCTCACCCGCGACGTTGACGCGGCCCGTGCCGCGAACGGGGTCGATCGCCTCCGTGACGTGCGCGAGCTTGCCGGCCAGCGCCTCGGTGCGCGAGGGCACTCCCGTGCCGCCGATGCGCCTCGAGGCGAAAAGCGGGCGCACGACGAGGAGCAGCAGCAGCGCTGCCGCGGCGAAGAACACGATCTGGACCGTCGCGGAGGCGCCGAGTCCGGCGAGTGCCGCCGTGAGGAGCGCCGCCAGGGCGACGAACAGGAAGACGAGCGCCGGGACGATCACCTCGACGATCCCGGCGAGGAGCGCGAGGGCCAGCCACACCGCAAGAAGGGTCATGTCGTCGACCTCATGGAGACGCGCCGTCAGCGTATCAGAGGCGGATGAACGGCGGGCCGGCCGGAGAACCGGACCTTTAGAATGGAGGGGACATGCGGAAGAGCCTTGTTGCGCTCGTCCTCCTCGCGGCCGCCGGCGAGGCCGCTGCCCAGGTCAACCCAGGCGGCAAGCTCACGGAGACGAAGGACGGAATCGTCTTTCAGAAGAACACGCCGACCCCCAGGCCCACGCCGTCCCGGCCGGACCGTTCCGCGGACACCCGCGGGGGGCTCGTGACGATCGCGACCCCGCGCGGCCCGGCGGGGCCGGCCGTCGTGAACGCGGCCTTCGTGACGTTCCGGGGCACCGCCGTGCGGATCGAGAAGGGCGTGGCGATCACCATTCTCGACGGTCGCACCGGCAAGGAGCGGCGCGTGCTGCTCGCCAAGGGCGCGGTCGTCGCGGAGGGAATCAAGGAGGGCGACGCGGTCGCCCTGCGCGTCCCGCTCGAAGAGGGCTCCGGCGCCCGCACGGCCGACCGCGTGGAGCTGCAGAAGACGCCCGCGGCGACGGAGAAGTCGAAGTTCACGCAGGCGCAGGCGCCCGGGACCCGCTGACTCGGGATCAGGCGCGCGGCGGCGGGTCGAGGCGGCAGGCCGCCGAGACGCGATAGCGGTTCGCGGCGAACGCGCGGTAGCCGCGGTCGAAAAGGCGCCTCAGGCCCGGCGCGGCGGAGAGGAGCCACAGCGGCGTCGCCCACCAGATGCGGCGGAACGCCCAGCGGTACGCGTCCGCGCCGGAGACGACCTCGCCCGTCGTAGTCACGAGGATGCGGAGGTCGTCGATCTGCGCGCTGGCGGGAACCCCTTGCGCCGCGAGGCGTTCGCCGACCCACGGCTCCTGCAGCGTCGCGATCGCGATGCCGCGAATCTCGAGCGTGTGCTTCCAGAACGGGACCCACCGGCTGCAGAAGCCGCACGCGCCGTCGTAGAGGACCCAGGCGAGCGGCGCCGGAGCCGCCGGTTCAGGGCCGGCCACCGTGCTTCCACCGATACACCGCGAGCGGAATCCGCCCGCGCGCGCCGAAACGCACGCGCTCCTTCTCGAGGAGGATGCGCTGGAGAACGTGGTGCTCGGAGCCGTCGCGGCGCGGGCTCACCTCGCCCTTCGCGTTCACGACGCGGTGCCACGGGACGGGACTCCTCGCGGGCAGCGCGTGCAGCGCGTAGCCCGCGAGGCGCGCGTGGTTCGGGAGGCCCGCGAGCCGCGCGATTTGCCCGTACGTCGCGACGCGCCCGCGCGGAATCCGCGCCGCGACGGCCCAGATCCTCCGGTAGAGGGAGTCCGCGCGCGCCGCCGCCACGCTAGTCCTCCTCCAGCCGGCTCCACGCGGCCGAGGCGATCCGCCATCCGGCCGTCCCGGACTCGAGCCGCACGTCGAAGCTCCAGCGCGAGGACCGCGGGAGGAGCCCGTCGAGCCCGCCCACGGCGCGCGGCCGTCCCGACATCCGCACCTTGAATTTCGCCTGCGCGGCCGTCGGGCCACGCTCGATCGCGAGATCCGAGAGCCTGAGGGTGAGGGACTCGTACGCCGCGAGGGACCGCCGGACGAGCGCGCCTGCGTCGGCCTTCCCGCCACCCTCGGCGTCGCGGAAATCGTCCGCGACGCGGGACATCACGCCGTCTGCGTCGCGCTTTTCGGCCGCGGAGACGGCGTCTTTCAGGCAGTCGGTGACGGGATCGCGGGGCGCGCGGCTGCAGGACGCGAGGAAGAGAGCGCCGGCGGCGAGGGTGGCGGCGCGCCCGGCGGGACTCATGGCGCGATCGTACGCGCCCGCGCCGGTCCTAGCGGCTCTTCTTCCCGCCCTTCGGCTTGGACGCAGGCTTTTCGTCCTCGGGTTTCTGGTCCCCGATGATCGTCTTGACGGGACAGAACGAGAAGATCGGACACTTCCGGCATCCGACGGCGAGGGCGACGGGGCAGAGAACCATGATGGAGCTCCTCGGGCGCGGGAAGCGCGCCCGAGGGCCAGCCTACACCCCGTCCCGGGCTACTTCTTCTTCGCGGCCTTCGTGCAGGTCTCCTCGTCCGTCTGCATCCACTTGCCGTCCGGCCCCTGCACCTCGCCCGCGTGCACGAGTTCCGCGCCCTTCTTCGTGAAGATGTCGCGGAGGGCCATCTTCTGCCCGCCCATGCTTCCCGGGCCCTCGAACGTCAGGACGTCGCCGACCCAGCCCTTCGACGTCTGGTTGCAGAACTCGCCCATGCTGTCGTGGCAGCGCTCGAGGAAGACCTTCTCGCCCGGGTCGTAGCCCATGAAGCCCGCGGCGTGGTACGGCATCGGGTTGGCGGCCGTCTTCGTCTCGTCGTAGTGGAAGACGACCCAGAACCCGCCGAGGGCGTGGCTGGCACCCATCTTCGCCACGGTCGCGTGCTCGGGGCCCATCGGGGTCGCGAACGTCTTGCCCGTGCACGTCCAGCTTCCGAGGAGGCTCGAGAGCTGCCCCATCTCCTTGGGCGGCTTCGGGGCCTCCGCGGGTTTGTCGGCCGCGCGGGCGACGGAGGCGAGCGCGACCAGGGCGGAAAGCGTCAAGACGCGAAGCGACGGCGTGTGCATGGTTCTCTCCTTTCCCTCATGTCGGAGAATTCTAGTCCGAGACGCGACTGCGTCTCAACGGGCGAGCCAGACCGCGGCGAGCGCGAGGGCGCCGGGGAGGGCCTGGACGTAGAGGATCGTCTTCTTCGCGGTCGCGGCGCCGTAGAGGCCCGCGACGACGACGCACGCGAGAAAGAAGACCTTCACGGAAAAGCCCGCGGGACCGAGGAGGAGGCCCCAGACGAGGCCGGCGGCGAGAAAGCCGTTGTAGAGCCCCTGGTTCGCGGCGAGGGACGCGGACGCCGCCATGACGTCGGGCGGCAGCCCGAACACGCGCCGACCGGTTGGCGTCTTCCACAGGAACATCTCGAGAACGAGGAACCCGGCGTGGAGCAGGGCGACGAGGCCGACGAGGACGCTTGCGGCGGCATTCATGGGAGTGACGATACGCGAGCCGGTCATCCGGCCTCGCGGGCCGCGTATCCCTATACTGACGCGGCTCCGATGGGCGACCCTCTCTTCCTCCACCGCCTCCAGTTCGCCTTCACGATCCTGTTTCACTACCTCTTCCCGGTCCTCACGATGGGCCTCGCCCTCCTGATCGTCGTCATGAAGGGCCTGGCTCTGCGCGAGGGTGGCGAACGCTGGAACGACGCGGCGCGCTTCTGGATCCGCATTTTCGGGATCAACTTCGCGATCGGCGTCGTGACGGGCATCCCGATGGAGTTCCAGTTCGGGACGAACTGGGCCCGCTTCTCGCGGTACGCGGGCAACGTGATCGGCCACACCCTCGCGATGGAAGGGCTCTTCGCGTTCTTCCTCGAGTCCGCCTTTCTCTCGCTCCTCGTCTTCGGCGAGAAGCGGCTCTCGCGCGTGGGCCACTTCCTCGCGGCGGTCGCGCTCTTCGCCGGGAGCTGGGCATCGGGCTGGTTCATCACGGCGACGAACGCGTTCATGCAGCACCCCGTCGGCCACCGCGTCGCCGGGGACGGCACGCTGAAGCTCGAGAGCTTCTGGACGTTCCTCCTGAACCCGTGGGCCTTCGCCGAGTACGCCCACAACATGGCGGCGAGCGTCGCGACGGCGTCGTTCGTCGTCGCGGCGCTCGGCGCGTTCTACGTCCTGCAGGGCCGGCACCTGCGCGAGGCACGACTGTTCCTGAAGATCGGGACGATCGCCGGCCTCGTCTCGAGCGTCCTCGTCGCGTTCCCGACGGGCGACACGCAGGCGAAGCTCGTCGCGCGGCACCAGCCGGTCGCCCTCGCCGCGATGGAGGGGCGCTTCGAGTCGGGGCCGCGGGCCGGCCTCAACATGATCGGGCAGCCGAACGTGAGGGAGCGCCGCCTCGACAACGCGATCACCGTGCCCGACGTCCTGTCCGTGCTCGCGTTCGGGCACGTCTCGAGCACGGTCCAGGGCCTGAGCGACTTCCCCGTTTCGGAATGGCCCGACAACGTCGAGCTTCTCTACTACGCGTTCCACGTCATGGCGGGGCTCGGCACGATCATGGTCCTCGTGATGCTCATCGCGAACGCGCTCGCCTTCCGGGGGAAGCTCGAGACGTCGGCGCCGATGCTCTGGGTCCTCATGCTCGCGTTTCCCTTTCCGTACATCGCGGTCCTCGCGGGCTGGATGACGACCGAGCTCGGGCGCCAGCCGTGGCTCGTCTACGGCCTCCTGCGGACGGCCCAGGGCTCGAGCCCGACCGTCCACGCGGGGACGGCGCTCTTCACGCTCCTCGGGTTTTGCGGCGTCTACACGGTCCTCGCCTTCCTCTTCTTTTTCCTCGTGACACAGGAAGTCGCCCACGGGCCCGCTCCGCTCGGGGCGGAGGAATCGGCGCGTGCCTGAGTTCTGGTACGGCGCCGTCGTCTTCATGCTGACGGCGTTCGTCGTCCTCGACGGGTTCGACCTCGGCGCCGGGGCGCTCCACCTCGTCGTCGCGAAGACGGACTCCGAGAGGCGGCAGGTTCTCGCGGCGATCGGCCCCTTCTGGGACGGGAACGAGGTCTGGCTCCTCGCCGCGGGCGGAATCCTCTTCGTCGCTTTCCCGCGGATCCTGTCCTCCGGGATCTCCGGCTTTTACTTCGCGATCTTCCTCGTCCTCTGGTGCCTGATCCTCCGCGGGATCTCGATCGAGTTTCGGAGTCACGTGAAGGACATGGTCTGGCGCAAGACGTGGGACGGTCTCTTCGCGGTCGCGAGCGTCCTTCTGCCCGTCTTTTTCGGGGCCGCGCTCGGGAACCTGATTCGCGGCGTGCCGCTCGACGCCGACGGCTGGTTCGAGCTGACGCTCTTCACGAGCTTCACGCCGTCGCCGCCCGCGGGGATCCTCGACTGGTACACGGTACTCGTGGGGGTCTTCGCCCTGTGCGCGCTCGCGGCGCACGGAGGGACGTACCTCGCGTGGAAGACGGACGGCCCCGTTCAGGTGCGCAGCCGCCGCGCGGCGCGCGTCCTTTACGCCGGTGTCGTGGTCCTTTGGGCCGCCGCGACGCTCGCGACGGCGCGCGTGAACCCGGACCTCCTCGCGGCCCTCCCGCACCGCCCGATCGCGCTCGCCCTCGCCGCCCTCGCGCTCGCCGGGTTGGCCGGCGTTTTCGTCGCGCTCGCGCGCGGCCTCGGCCTCGCGGCGTTCCTCGCGTCCTCGGCTTTCGTCACGGGCCTTTCCATGGCGACGGCCGCCTGCGTGTGGCCCGTCATGCTCCGCAGCGAATCGGACCCCGCCCGCTCCCTGACGGCCGCGAACGCGGGCGGCGATCCCGCGGGATTGAGAGCCGCCCTCGTCTGGCTCGCCGTGGGCCTCCCGCTCGTGGCGGCGTACTACGTCTTCCTCTTCCGCTTCCACCGCCGAAGGGCCGCCCCGGCCGCCGAGGGCGAAGGGTACTGAACGGTGCCGCGCGCCAAAGCCGCGCGGTAGAGTCGCCTCGTCCGAGGTGACGCCATGCTGCTCCTGAACCCCCGCGATCTCTCCTCCTGCGGCCTCGACGCCGCGTCACGCGCGCTCGTCGAGTCAACCGTCGCGTTCTTCGAGAAGAAAGGCAAGCGGAAGCTCAAGGACGACGACCGTGAGCGCGTCTGGTACCGCGACTTCCTCGACTTCCAGAAGGAGAAGAAGCTCTTCGCGACGTTCCTCACGCCCGCGCCGCTCGGAGTGGGCGCCGCGCGGTGGGACACGTTCCGCAACTGCGCGCTGAACGAGGTGCTGGGCTTCTACGGCCTCGCGTACTGGTACACGTGGCAGGTCACGATCCTCGGCCTCGGCCCGTTCTGGATGAGCCGGAACGAGGCGATGCGGAAAAAGGCGGCCGCGCTCCTCGAAGGCGGCGGGATCTTCGGCTTCGGTCTCTCGGAGAAGGAGCACGGGGCGGACATCTACGGCACGGCGACGTCGATCGCGCCCGCGCCGGGCGGCGGGTGGACCGCGAACGGAAGCAAGTACTACATCGGGAACGGCAACGAGGCCGCGCTCCTGTCCGTCTTCGGGAAGGTCGCGGGCACGGAGGAGTTCGTCTTCTTCGCGGCGGACCCGAAACACCCCTCCTACGAGCTCGTCCGCAACGTGTGCAACAGCCAGTCGTACGTCGCCGAGCTCGCGCTCCACGACCTGCCGGTCGCGGACGACGCGCTCCTCGAACGCGGACCCGCCGCGTGGGACGCCTCGCTCAACACAGTGAACGTCGGCAAGTACAACCTCGGCTGGGCCTCGATCGGGATCTCGACGCACGCGCTCTACGAGGCCGTCCGGCACGCGGCGAACCGGCGTCTCTACAAGATGTGCGTCACGGATTTCCCGCACGTGAAGCGCATGTTCACGGACGCGTGGGCGCGCCTCGTCGCGATGCGCCTCTTCGCGCTCCGCGCGTCCGACTACTTCCGGTCCGCGTCGCGGGAGGACCGCCGGTACCTCCTCTACAACCCGGTCGTGAAAATGAAGGTCACGACGCAGGGCGAGACGGTCGTCGACCTCCTCTGGGACGTGATCGCCGCGAAGGGCTTCGAGCGCGACATGGCGTTCGAGATGGCGGCGCGCGACATCCGCGCGCTCCCGAAGCTCGAGGGCACGGTTCACGTGAACATCGCGCTCATCCTGAAGTTCATGCCGAACTACTTCTTCGCGCCGGCGCCGTACCCGGACGTCCCGCGCCGGACGGACCCTTCCGACGACGCGTTCCTCTTCGACCAGGGGCCCGCGCACGGGCTCTCGAAGATCCGCTTTCACGACTTCCGTCCGGCCTACGCGACGTGGGACCTCCCGAACGTGAACCTCTTCGAGGAGCAGATCACGGCCCTGCAGGGCTTCCTCGCGAAGCGGACGATCACCGAGGCCCAGCAGAAGGACCTCGACTTTCTCCTGACGCTCGGCGAGCTCTTCACGCTCGTCGTCTACGGGCAGCTCGTCCTCGAGAACGCTTCGCTCACGGGCGTCCTTCCCGACGTCGTGGACCAGATCTTCGACTTCATGGTGCGCGATTTCTCGCGCTTCGCGGTCGAGCTGCACGGGCGCGCCGGGACGACGCCCGCGCAGGCGGCGGATTGTCTCGCGATGGTGCGGAAGCCGGCGGCCGACCCGGCCCGTGCCGCCGCGATCTGGGCGCGCGAGGTCCTGCCGCTCGCGGATGCGTACGAGATGAGCCCGTAGGGGCCTCCCGGAAAACGCACGATAATCCGTTCATGCGTCGCGTTTCGCCCGCCGCCCTCGCCGTTCTTTTCCTCGTGATCCCCGCGTTCGCCCAGAAGCCGGAGTGCTCGATCAAGGCGCCTCGCGGCGCGTCGGAAGCGGACCTCCGGCGCCTGACGAAGGTCAGCGTCCAGGACGCCGAGGCCAAGGCGGTCGCCTCGGTCGCGCCGGACCGGGTCAACTCGATCGTTTCGGGCGACGTCGACGTTCTCGACGGGTGTCTCGCGTGGACGTTCCTTCTGCGCTTCTCGAACAAGGGCGGCGTGACCGAGGTCTCCGTGGACGCCGGCGACGGCAAGATCCTCTCCTCGGAGTACGAGCCCCCGAAGGGCGGGGCGGCCGCGCCCGCCGACGGTTCGGCGTCGCCTCCGGCCGGCGGCCTCGTCTCGGCCGGGCCGGCCGACAAGGGCCCCGTCTTCGACCCGGCGACCGAGGAGCCGGCGCTCCGCAAGGTGATGGACGACGAGGAGAGCGCGTGGAACCGCGCGGACGCGAAGGCCTTCTCGGCGGCGTTCCGCGACGACGCGACGTTCGCGGACGCGTTCGGCTCGGTCGCGCGCGGGCGGGCCGAGGTGGACAAGAGGATCGCCGACGTCCTCGCGAGGTGGCACGGGACGCGGGTCGCGCTCAAGATCCGCAAGATCCGCGTCCTGAAGCCGGACGTCGCGCTCGTCGAGGCCGACGCCGAGCTCACGGGATGGAAGAAGCTCCCGCCGGGTTTCCGCGCCGAGGACGACCAGATCGTCCGCTCCCGCCTCCTCCAGGTCTTCCAGAAGGAGGCGGGCCTCTGGCGGGTCGCCGCCTCGTACGAGGTGGACGTGAAGACGAAACTCGAGGTGCCGCCGGTTCCGGAAGAGCGCACGATCCGCGGGCGCGGGCACGGGCACTGATGCGGGCGGCGGTGGCTCTCGCGGCCCTCGTCCTTCTCGCCCAGCCGGCGCGCGGGGCCGGGTTCTTCGACGGCGTGCCGATGAAAGGCTACGTGGTGGACGACGTGTCGCTCGACGTCCTGAGCGCGGCGGGCGGCTCGGGCCCTCTCGCGCGCCTGCGGTACGTGCGCCTCTCGCTCGACCCGGGGCGCCGGGACATCGCGGTCGACTTCTGGCCCCAGCGCGAGATGCTCATGGTCGAACATGCCTCGGGTGAGAGGCTGATCTTCGAGCGCCTCACGCGCCTGCCGGCCGGCTCCGACCCGTCGGCGTGGACGCCGCGCGGCCGCGTCGGCCTCGACGGGAGCGCCCTCGAGACGTTCAGCCGCGCGCCGGGGACGGGCGGCGCGTGCGGCGCGCTCGACGTCCTCATCCGGGCCGGTAACGTCGACCTGCCGCTGGCGTCCGGGGACCTGGCGGCGCGGACCGTGCGCATCGGCGTCGCCCGGGCCGTCGAGGCAGCGGTCGCCGAGCGCGAGCGTGAGCTCGTGGCGTCCACGGTGCCGATCCTCTATGCCGCCAGGACGCAGGGGCTCCCCGCCGTGCCCCTCGACATGCTCGACCTGCTGTTTCCCGGACGGACGTTCGCGCAGGCGGCGCAGGGCCTGAGCTTCCGCCCGTCGGGCGGCGCTCCGCTCGACCCTGCGGGAGGCGCATGGCGTTCCGTCACGACCGCCCCCGACATGCTCCCGGGCGCGCCGCTCTTCTGACATGAGACGCCTCGCGCTCCTCCTCGCCGCCGCCGCGCTCTCTCGCCCCGCCCTCGCGGACGACGTCGCGTTCTCCCGCCTCGCCGACGAAGGCTCGATCACGATCACGGCCGCGCGCGCGACGCGCGGCCAGGGTCCGTCCGCCACGGTCGTCATCGTCCTCGAGAACACGCGCGGCGACCGCCTGTTCCTGCGCCGCGCGCCCGTGGACGGCGGCGGCACGTCCTACCAGATCTGGCTGGGCGGCCCGCCGGGC
This sequence comes from uncultured Acidobacteriota bacterium, assembly GCA_963798215.1. Lineage (GTDB taxonomy): Bacteria > Acidobacteriota > Thermoanaerobaculia > UBA5066 > UBA5066 > Fen-183. Next base: position 3,207,532 of record CAWCSP010000004.1, on the reverse strand, counting down.
GTGACGTTCACGCGGCGCGGCGAGGCCGTGCTGATCGAGGCGGGCGGTCGCAGCCTCACGGTCGTCGAGTCGGAGATCACGCGCCCCACCGTCGCCTGCTGGGTCGCCACCCTCGTCTCGAACGTCGAGCCGAAGCTCCTCGCGGTCGCCTCCGGACTCCGCCTTCTCAAGGAGCAGACTGGCGGGCCGCCGATGGACGACACGTTCCTGCCGATCCGTCTCCTCTGGCCCGTCGCGCCCCCGTCGGATCTCCGGCCGCGCGGTGCCGTCCGGTTCCAGAAGGGCCCGTTCCAGGGCGAGACGTTCGATCGGCTCGCGGCGGCCGCGGTGGCGGAGCTCGGGAGACGCTAGGCGTGGGAGGGGAGCGCCTGCCGGCGTACGAGCGCGAGCCCTATCGCACGTCGCTCGAGACCTCGGTGGTCGCGACGGGCGTCGACGGGACGCGGCCGTGGGTCGTCCTCCTCGACACGATCCTCTACCCCGAGGGCGGCGGACAGCCGGCCGACCGCGGCACGGTGAACGGCGTCGCGGTCCTTGACGTCCAGAAACGGGACGGCGAGATCCGCCACACGCTCGCGGCGCCGATCCCGGCGGGCCCCGCAGCCGTGCAGCTCGACTGGGGCCGCCGCTTCGACCACATGCAGCAGCACACGGGCCAGCACCTCCTCTCGGCGATCGCGCAGGACCGCTTCGGATGGGCGACGACGGCCTTCCACCTCGGGCCCGAGGTGTCCGACGTCGAGCTCGCCGTGCCGTCGCTCGCCGGCGAAGACCTCGCGCGGCTGGAGGAGGCCGTCGCGGTCGAGATCCGGGCCGCGCGCGCCGTCGCGCCGCGCCGGGTGTCATTCGCGGAGTTCCAGTCGCTGCCCGTGAGAACGCGCGGCCTGCCGGAGGGGTTCACCGGCGACGTGAGGCTCGTCGAGATCGCGGGCGTGGACCTCAACACGTGCGGCGGGACGCACCTCTCGAGCACGGCCGAGATCGAGGTCGTCACACTCCTCTCGACGGAGGCCCTGCGCGGCGGCACGCGGGTCTTCTTCGCGACGGGCGGCCGAGCGCGGCGCCGCCTGAGGCGCCACGAGGAGCGGAACGCGGCGCTCCGAGCGGCGCTCGGGGCGCCCGACGACGGGCTCCTCGACGCCGCGAAGGCGAAGCTCGGGCAGCTCTCGGACGTCGAGAAGGATCTGTGCCGCGCCGAGGGCGCGCTCGCCGCGGCCGCCGCGGACGCGCTCCTCGCCGGCGCGGAACGCGTCGCGAGCGCGCATTGGGAGGGCCGCGACATGGCGTTCGTCCAGACGGTCGCGCGCCGGTTCGCGGAGCGGGCCGGGCCCCGCGCGGCGCTCGTGACGGCGACGAAGGGCGGCGCGCACGTCTTTGCGCTGGGGGCGGGCGAAGGCTTCGGGGATGCGCAGGCGCTCGGGCGCGACGTCGCCGCACTCCTCGGCGGCAAGGGCGGCGGTGCGGGACGCGTGTTCCAGGGGAAAGCGCCGGACCTCGTGGGCCGGGCGAAAGCGCTCGAGCGCCTTGCGGAGAGCTGAACACCGCCGCCTCGGCCGACGTCCACGGGCGAGGCGTCAGTACCGGGCGCCGGCGATGCCCCCTGTCGTGCCTCTCCTCGAGAGCCGCGCCTGCATTCGCTCAGGGTCCGGGTCGAACAGCGTGAAGCAGCCCGAGTAGAGGATCGCCCCGGCCCCCGCCCCGAGGGAACCCGAGAGGACCACCGCCGCCGCAGGGGCGTACTGAAGGAGGGTTCGGAGACTCGCGCCCTCGGTCAGCACTCGGTATGCGAGCTCGGCGACCATCGGCACGCCCTGCGCGGCGATGCAGAAATTGAAGAGGAGCACGTCGGCGTTGTAGCCCGCCCCGGCGCCCAGGGTGAAGTTGACCAGGCTCGCGAAGCCTTCGAAGCTGGCGGCCGATCGCGACGCGCCGAAGAACGCGACCGGACCGATGACACGCGACGGGAGAGCCGCCGAGAAGGCGTTCTGCGCCACTTGGGCGGCGGCATTGGCTGCGCCTCGCAGCTCGATGCCGCAGCTGACACCAACGCCGATGGCCGCGAAAAGGAGGGGAAACGACTCGGCGTCGTCTCCGACGAGCAGGTAGGAGCTGGCCGTTCCCGCGAGGACGGCGCCGCTCGCCGAGAGACCGGAACCCGGCTCGATCGTCCAGACCCGATGAAGCGTATCGCGACTCATCGTTCCCTCCGGCCCTGAGACCCGGACTCACTCCAAAACTTTAGCACTCCGGACGGTCCTGGCGGCCGGCCGCTGCGGAGGAAGAAAGGAGCAGGAGCGAAAGGGCGAGGGCGGCGAAATGGTTCACGGCCGCCTCCTGCGTTCCCGTCTTCGCTCAGGAGACGTCGACGCGGTCGGGCAGCTCGTTCGCGTGGCCGCCGGGCGCCGCCGGGAAGTGCGCGGCGAGCGCGCGGCCCGCCGTCTCGATCCCGCGAACGAGGCCGCCCGTGAAGTCGCCGGCGCGGAATCTCTCCTCGACGGCGGCGGCGACCTCCTTCCAGAAGGCCTCGCCGACGCGCTCGTGGATCGCCGTGTCCCCCCAGACGAGAAACGTCCGGTGTGCCGGGTCGACGAGGATCAGGACGCCGTTGCGCTCCTTCGTCCGCGTCATCCCGAGGCGCACGGCCGCATGTTCCACGGCCCTCTCGAGCCCGCCCCGAAGGCGCGGGAGGACCGCGACGCGGATCTCGCCCGTCGTCGCGCGCTCGGCCTCCCGGATCGCCGCCTCGAGGGCGGCGAGATCGAGCTGAGCGAGGAACTCCTTCTGGTGCCTGCGAAAGACGATGGCCATGTTCACCAGCTCCCCGAGGCGCCGCCGCCCCCGAAGCTCCCGCCTCCGCCCGAGAAGCCGCCGCCCGAGCTGCCGCTCCCGCCTCCTCCGAAGAGGCCGCCGATGACCGCCTCGGCGAGGTTCACGCCGATCCAGAGGAGGACCGCCTTCGGGTTCGTGACGAGCATGTAGAGGAAGAACGAGACGAGGAAGAGAAGGACGACTCCGATCCCGATGCCGAGCGGCAGAGGCGCTGCGTCCTCGTCCTGCCCGCCGCCGATCGTCTTGAGCGGGTGCTGCCATTCGATCCACGGCGGCGGCGTCTTGCCGTCGGCGAGCATCCCGATCTCGCCGACGGCGCGCGCGAGCGTCCGCGGATACGTCTGGTTCGTCATCGCCCTCTGGACCTGGCTGCGCAGCCGGTCCTGCTGCTCCTCCGGAAAGCGGTCCTTCAGGTTATCGGGAATTGCGATGAGGGCAGAGAAGTCGGACCGGAAGGCGGCGAGGATGATCCAGTCCTTCCAGGCCGCCGCCAGCTTCTGGACCCGCTGCTGGGGCGAGTCCATGCCCCTTGCGGGATTCAGAACCAGGACGATCGGGTGCCCGGGCGTGGAAGCGCGGCGGACGGCCTCCTCGAGCATTCGGATCGCGGACTCGTCGGCGAAGTCCGGCGTGCCGTAGACGGGCCCGCCCGGCTCGGCGGGAACGGGCGGCGAGTCGAGCCACGACGTCGAGTCCGCCCCCGACAGGCTCTCCCCGATCCGGTCGATCACGCGCGAGAGCGCGCCCTCCGGGTCCGGGCCGAAGACCGCCTCCAGGTCGGGTGACAAGCCGTCGAGCGCCGCCTCGGTGCTGACCGGAGCGCCCTGGCCGAGCATGACGAGCGCCTTCTTCTCGTCCGTGAACACGAAGACCGTCGCGAGGCCGTCGTAGATCTCGCGGTCCTTCATCTTCCAGCGGCGGTAGAGCTCCTGCGCGGCGGCGGTCGGGGACCCGTTCGCCGTCCGCAGCGTGTAGACGTAGACCCGGACGAAGGGGTGGACTTCCTTGAACTGCTTCAGCTTCGCGGCGAGCCGCTCGCGCGCCTCGGCCGAGAGGAACTGGGCGTTGTCGATGACGTAGTCGCCCGGCGCGGGCGGGAGCGCCGTGAAGATCGGCGGGGCGTCCGCAACCATCGCAGCGGGTGCGGCCCGGGCGCCGAGTAAGCCGAAGGCCAAGAGGAAGGAGGCCCCCGCGATCCGTGTTTTCACGCTGTGCATCTTAAAGTGGCGGGCCAAGAACCCGGCTAACGGAACGTGACGAGCCCCGCGCCTGGTTCGCCCAGATGGGCGGCGTCGTTGAACGCGCGGAGGAGGAGCCCGTCCGGGCCGGCCTCGAGCGTCGTGACGCTCGCGTTCGCGAGGCGGAAGGCGTGGGCGAGGACGCCGGAGGCGTCCCGCGCGGCGAGTTGCGCGCGGCACGCGGCCGAAATCGGCCCGCCCGACGTGAAGACGACAACCGTCCCCTCCGGGCCGCCCGCGAGCCGGCCGAGCGCGGCGTCCACGCGGGCGAGGAAGGCGGGCCACGTCTCGCGGTAGTCCGTGTCGTGGTCGCCGCTCGTCCAGCGGGCGACCGCGGCCAGGAACGCGCGCTCGAACGCGTCGGGCCGGCCCGCGGCGAGGAGGTCGCGGTGGAGCTCGGCGTGATCGGCCCAACGCGGCTCGAAGACGCGGAGGACCTCCTCGTGGTCGAATTCGTTCCACGCGGCGTCCTCGGCGAGAGGCACGGACAGCCCCATCGCCGCGAGGCATCCCGTAGCCGTGTCGCGCTGGCGCCGCATCGTGCCCGTGACGGCGACGCGCACCGGGTCGAGCCGCCCGCGCAGCGCTTCGCCGGTGAGGCGCGCCTGGCGGCGGCCGGCCTCCGACAGGACGTCGTAGTCGGCGGCGCCGAACGAGGCCTGTCCGTGCCTCACGAGGACGAGGGGGGACGCCATGCGCCGCGGATTATGGGAGACGCGCTTTGCGCGTGCCGCGGGCCCGGCGCACACTCCCGCCGAATGTCCGGCATCACGATCGGCGAGGCGACGGCGGACGAGCGCCTGTGGGCGGGCCACCTCATGGCGTCGAGCGAGCCGTGGATCACGCTCGGCCGCGGCGAAGACGCCTGCCGCGCCGCGGCGCTCGACCCCGATTACGTCACGCTCGTCGCGCGCGGGGGCGGCGCGCCGCTCGGCTTCGCGCGCTTCCATCCGCGCGGGGTCGCGGGTTCTCCGTACCTCGCCTCGATCGCGGTCGACGGGGCAGCCCGCGGCCTCGGCGTCGGGTCGGCGCTCCTCGCGGCGGGCGAGGCGCGCTTCGCATCCGCGCGCTGGATGTTCCTGTGCGTCTCCTCCTTCAACGCGCGGGCCCGCGCGCTCTACGAGCGTCGCGGTTACCGGACGGTGGGGGAGCTGCCCGACTACGTCGTGGACGGCTTCGCGGAGATCCTGATGGTCAAGAGGCTCGGGTGAGGCGCGGGACGCTCGTCGCGCTCCTCGCCGCCACGGCGACCGCGAGCTATCTCTGCCGCGTGAACGTCTCCGTCGCGGGCGCGCTCATGATGAAGGAGTTCGCGCTCGACCAGATCCGGATGGGCCGCGTCTTCAGCGCGTTCCTCCTCGGCTACGCCCTCTGCCAGATCCCGGCGGGGATGCTCGCGGACCGCCTCGGGGCCCGCCGGGTCCTCGGGATTGCCGCGCTCTCGTGGGTCGTGGCGACGGCGCTCATGGCGATCGCGCCCGCGGCCGCGGCTCTGCCCGTCCTCCTCGGCGCGCGCCTCCTCCTCGGCATCGGCGAGGCGCCCACGTTCCCCGCGGCCGCGCAGGCCGTCTCGCGCCACGTTCCCGCCGCGGCGCGCGGGCGCGCAAACGGCTTCGTCATCGCCGCGATCGGCCTCGGTTCGGCGATCGCGCCGCCGCTTGTCACGGCCGTCATGGTCCGCTTCGGCTGGCGCGCCGCGCTCGTCGCCTCCTCGCTGCCGGCCCTCGCGGTCGCCCTCTTGTGGCTCTCCGTCCGCGCGATGCCGCCCGTCGTTGGGGGAGCGGAGGGAGGCACCAATGCGGCCCGGTCGCCGTCCTCACCGTCGTCGCCCGCGAGCGGCGAGAGCCTCGCGTCGCCGTCCTTCATGCTCCTCACGGCCAGTTACACGCTGCAGGGCTATGTCGGGTACATCTTCGTCTTCTGGTTCTACCTGTACCTCGTGGACGTGAGGAAGTTCGACCTCCTGAGGGGCGCCCTCTGGGCGAGCCTGCCGTGGCTCCTCTCGATCGTCTCGATCCCGCTCGGCGGCGCCGTCTCGGACGCGCTCGTGAAGAGGCTGGGACCCGCGTGGGGCCGGCGGATCGTCCCGATGGCCGGGCTCCTCGGCGGGGCCGGCTTCCTCTCGGCGGGCGCGCGCACGCCGGACCCGCAATTCGGGGCGGCGTGCCTCGCGCTCGCGACCGCGCTCGTCCTCTGCGTCGAGGGCCCGTTCTGGGCCGCAATGATGGACGTCGCCGGCGCGCGGAGCGGCACGGCGGGCGGCGTGATGAACATGGGGAGCAACCTCGGCGGCCTCGTCTCGCCGGCGCTCACGCCCGTCCTCGCCGCGTCCATCGGCTGGGAGAACGCGCTCCACGTCGCGGCGGCGCTGTCCGTCGTGGGCGGCCTCCTGTGGCTCGGGATCGGGCCGCGGCCCCCGGAGCCTTGCGGCTGACGCGCATTCTCCCTATCGTGACGGGCATGAAACGCGCCCGCCTCGCCGCCGTGCTCTCCTCCCTCGTCCTTGCCGCAGCGCTTGCCTCCGTTCTTGCCTGCGCCCCCGCGTCGACGACGTCCACGACGCCCGCCGCGGCCGCGCCTGCCGCGAGCGCGGCCTCCGCAGCCGGGATTGATCTCGACGGGATGGACAAGTCGGTCGCGCCCGGCGACGACTTCTTCCGCTACGCGAACGGGACGTGGCTGAAGAACGCGGAGATCCCCGCGGACCGCTCGTCCTGGGGCTCCTCGAGCGTGCTCGACGAGCTGACGGCCAGGCGCGTCGCCGACCTCATCGCCGAGACGGTCAAGACCCCGGCGAAGGAAGGCTCGGACACCCGGAAGATCGCCGACACGTACGCGACGTTCATGGACGAGGCCGCGATCGAGGCGAAGGGCCTCGCCCCGCTGAAGCCCGCGTTCGACCGCATCGCCGCGATCGCGGACAAGGCCGGTCTCGCCCGCGCCCTCGGCGAGACGCTCCGCGCCGACGTCGACGTCCTGAACGCCACGAACCTCTACACGCCGAACGTCCTCGGCCTCTGGGTCGCGCAGGACCTCGACACGCCGTCGAAGTACTCGCCGTTCCTGCTGCAGGGCGGCCTCGGGATTCCCGACCGCGACTACTACCTCGACCCCGCGCCGCGCATGGCGGAGATCCGGACGAAGTACCGGACGCACATTTCGAACATGCTCGCGCTCGCCGGCATCCCCGACCCTGCCGCGACCGCGGCGCGGGTCTTCGACCTCGAGACGAAGATCGCGTCCTCGCACGTGAGCCGCGAGGACTCGGAAGACGTCCTCAAGGGGAACAACCACTGGTCGCGCGAGGACTTTCCGGTCAAGGCGCCGGGCCTCGACTGGACGCGGTTTTTCGAGGCCGCGGGGCTCGCGAGCCAGCCGTCGTTCGTCGTCTGGCAGCCGGGCGCCGTCACGGGCCTCGCGGCGCTCGTCGCGTCCGAGCCTCTCGGCACGTGGAAGGACTACCTGACGTTTCGGGCGCTCTCGCAGGCCGGGCCCGCCCTCCCGAAGGCGTTCGTGGACGAGCGGTTCGCGTTCTACGGGACGACGCTCACGGGAGCTCAGAAGCTGCGCGACCGCTGGAAACGCGCCGTGAGCGTGACGGACGCGGCCCTCGGCGAGGCCGTCGGCCGGCTCTACGTCGCGAAGTACTTCCCGCCGTCCGAGAAAGCCCGCGCCGAGGCGATGGTGAAGAACGAGATCGCGGCGTTCGCGGTCCGCATCGACAAGCTCGACTGGATGGCGCCGGAGACGAAGGCGAAAGCGAAGGCGAAGCTCGCCGCGCTCAAGGTCGGCGTCGGGTACCCGGACAAGCGGCGCGACTACTCCGGGCTCGAGGTCGTGAAGGGCGACGCCTACGGGAACGCGCAGCGGACGTCCCTGTTCGAGTACCGGCGCAACCTCGCGAAGCTCGGCCAGCCCGTCGACCGGGGCGAGTGGGTGATGAACCCGCAGATCGTGAACGCCGTGAACCTCCCGGCGATGAACGCGCTGAACTTCCCGGCCGCGATGCTCCAGCCGCCGTTCTTCGACCCGCACCGCCCGGCCGTCATGGACTACGGCGCGACCGGTTCGGTGATCGGGCACGAGATCAGCCACAGCTTCGACGACCAGGGCGCGCTCTTTGACGCGGAGGGCCGCCTGAGGAACTGGTGGACGAAGGCGGACTTCGACCACTTCACGGCCTCCGCGCAGGCGCTCATCCGGCAGTTCGATGCGTACCGGCCGTTCCCGGACCTCGCCGTGAACGGCAAGCTCACCGTGAGCGAGAACATCGCGGACGTCGCCGGCCTCGCGGCGGCGTACGACGCGTACCGGATCTCGCAGGGCGGCAAGGAAGCGCCGGCGTGGCACGGCATCCACGGGGACCAGCAGTTCTTCCTCGCGTTCGCTCAGAGCTGGCGGGAGAAGGTCCGCGAGGCCGCGGCGCGCCAGCGGATCGTGATCGACGGCCACGCGCCGGACGAGTACCGCGCGGACACGGTGCGCAACAACGACGCCTGGTACGACGCGTTCGGCGTGAAACCCGGTCAGGCGCTCTACCTCGCCCCGAAGGACCGCGTCCGCGTCTGGTAACCGGTCCCGATCCGTGAGGGAGCGTCTCGCCGCCGCATAACGCCGGATCACGTGCGTTAATGCGCGCCTCATGCAGGGGCCGCGCCGGGAGTGGATTTTCGCCTCGGCCCTCCGTAGGCTCTGCCCTGCGAGGGAGTCTCGTGCGCAGATTCCGGATGCGAGTCCCATGGCTGCTCGCCGCGTGCGGCGCGTTCGCTGGTCCCGCGCCGGCCCTCGGCGCCACGGCGACGAAGCTCGTTCCCATCGTTCTGGACGTCACTGGCAGCGGAGAGCACTTCACGACCGAGCTCGTCCTTACGAACCGTGGGACGACCTCAGCCTCGGTTGCGTTGACCTACACGCCGGCCGCGTCGGTGGGCGCGACAGGCGGAGGGACGGCGAACGTCGCCCTGGCCGCGGGACACCAGCTCGTCGTCTCCGACGTCCTTGCGTTCCTTCGGACCCTGGGGCTCGCGATCCCGACGGGGTCGAACCAGGGCGGGACGCTCGTCGCGGCGTTCAGCGGCCTCTCGTCGCCGGACGCCGCGTACGCCGGCGCGCGGACGACGACGCCGTCGGGCGCGGGGCGCGCGGGGCTCGCGTATTCGGGCGTCGACCTTTCGGCGGCCCTCACCCAGACGTCGAACCTCTACGGCCTCAGAAGCGACGCGGCGGATCGGTCGAACCTCGCGCTCGTGAACGCGAACACGAGCGCCGCCGTCACGCTGCGCGTCACGCTCTACGGCGGAGCCGGCGGACCCGCGGTCATACGTCCTCTCGCCCGACACGACGCTCGGCCCCCTCCAGTGGACGCAGATCGGGAACGTGCTCGACCTCGCCGGCTACGCGAACGGCTACGCGAAGGTCGAGATCGTCTCCGGGCCCGGCCCCTACGTCGCCTACGCGGTCGTCAACGACAACACGACGAACGACGGCTCGTACGTGGCTGCCGAGCCGGCGGCGATGCCCGCGGAAGCGCGGCTCCTCCCCGTCCTCGTCGAGAGCGCCCGCGTTCCAGAGCGAGCTCGTCCTCGCGAACCCGCTCTCCGTGTCGCAGACGGCGACGCTCACGTACGTCGAGTCGGCGTCTCCCGGCTTCGGGCGCCGGCGGGAGCGTCATGCTGAACTTCGCGGCCGGGGAGCAGAAGATCATTCCGGGAGCGCGTCGACTTCCTCCGGCAGAACGGGGCCGCGATCGGGCCGAAGGGCCCGACGTACGCGGGAGCGCTGTCCGTCACGTTCCGGAACGCCGGCGCCCGGTCGAGCGGGTTCGCGGGCGCGCGGACGGCGGCTCCGGTCGGGGGAACGGGCCCCGGCGAGTACGGCCTCTTCTACTCGGGCGTCGGCCCGAGCCTCGCCGCGGTCTTCGAAGCCTGGGTCTACGGCCTCCAGCAGAACGCGGCGAACCGCTCGAACCTCGCCGTGTCGAACCTCGGCGACGCCGGCGACTCCATCACGTTCCGGGTCGACGTCTACGACGGCACGACCGGTCTCCTCGCGGGCTCGACGTCGCCGGCGACGCTCGCGCCGGGCGGGTGGACGCAGCTCAACGCCGTGCTTCAGGCCTTCGGCGTCGCGAACGGGTACGCCCACGTCGTCAAGCTCTCCGGAAACAGCCGCTTCCTCGTCTACGGCGTCGTGAACGACGGCGGCGCGCCGGGCCAAGGGACGTCGGACGGGAGCTACGTCGCCGGGCAGGCGGTCGCCGCCGATCACGTCGTTCTCGGTGGGACCCGACATCGCACTGTCGTACCCGAACCTTCCCGTCCTCGCCGACGAGCACACGACGGTCTTCCCGCCCGCCGCGGGGTCGAACGAGTACCTCGTCTTCGCGGCCCTTGCGAAGAACGCGTCGAACCTCTCGGGCGCGGTCGCCCTCCAGACGACCGACCTCCGGACGTTCACCTTCGCAACCGGCTACGCGTCGCCCGTGATGACGGCCGCCTGGCCGTTCACGACGTGCAAGGCGTTCTTCGACCCCGAGTTCGACCTGAACTACGCGTCGCCGGGGTCCGTCGTGCAGGACCCGACGCGCCCCGCGGGGAACCTCATCATGATCTACGAGGCCGAGAATCACTGCCCGGGGGCCGTCTGGCAGCACGACTTCTACGCCACGGTCGGGTTCGCCCGCTCGTCGGACAACGGGAAGACGTGGCCGGCCCCCGTGGACGCCGAGATGGGCGGGACCGACCGCTATCCCGTCCTGAAGTACGCGACGCCCGAGCCCGCGACGCCCGAAAGCCCGCAGGTCGCGATGGGAAACGCGATCCCGAGCGCGTTCGTCGACGGAAGCAACCTGTACGTGACGTACTCGGCTCCCGGCCCGTCGGCGGACGGTGCCCTGAGGGTTGCGCGGGCCGCCCTCGGCGGGAGACGGCGCCGTCGCGTTCTCGAAGTGGTACGACGGCGCGTTCACCGAGCCCGGGATCGGGGGACAGGACAGCGGCGTCCTGCCCGCGAAGGGCTGCGTCGGCCACCAGGGAAACGGCCAGATCAGCGCCAACGACGCGCTCGGGCTGTACCTGATGACGTTCGTGTGCTTCGGAACCACGCAGGGCGCCTGGTACTACTCGACGGCGACGAGCCTCGACCGGCAGAACTGGACGGCGCCGCAGATGATCGACGGGTCCCAGTTTCCGATCGTCCTGGGCTGCGCGAGCGACGGGACCGGATCGTCCTTCGACGGGATCTACCCGTCGTTCGTGTCGCCGGGCGTCGCCGCCGGGCACACGTCGGCCTCGGGAACCGTCCTCTTCATGAACGGCTGCGACCGCGGGAGCCGGACGTTCCTCGCGAGGACGTTCACCCTCGCCGCGCCGCCTCGGCCGTCGGCCATGGCCCCGGACCCTCCCTCGCAATAGAGGCAAAGGAGCACCGCGATGGTCAAGAACGCGATGAGATCCGCCCTCCCGTGGTCGCTGCTCGCAATCGTGACGGCGGCGGCTCCGGGACTTGCCCAGTCGGGCACGCAGCTTCCTCCGGAGTTCTTCGGCGTCGCGATGGTCAACGCGAAGGACGCCCCCGCGGTGCCGACGGGGACGATCGCGCACGGGGACTTCGCGTGGCAGCGGATCGAGCAGCAGAAGGGGGTCTTCGACTTCAGTCTTTTCGACGCGTACGTCGGGGCCGCGGTCTCGAACGGCCTCGTGGACACGTCGACGAACACGGCCAACGTGGCGATCACCCTCGCCGCCGGGACGCCCGGCTGGGCGGTCGCGGACAAGAGCACGTGCTCGACGACGAACGGCGTCACCGTCTGCACGGCGCCGCCCGACAACGTCCAGGACTGGAAGGACTTCGTGACGGCTCTTCTCGCGCACTACAACGGGACGGCGCAGCCCCACGTCCGCATCTACGAGCTCTGGAACGAGATCAACTTCGCGCTCTGGTGGACCGGGACGGACGCGCAGATGGTCGCGCTCGCGCAGGCGGCGTACCCGATCGTCCACGCGGACCCGAACTCGATCCTCCTGACGCCGTCCGTCGCGGGCCCGGTCGGGACGTCGCTCGCACACAGCGTCCTCAAGGCCATGACGTCGTACCTTCAGGCAGGAGGCGCCGCGTATGCCGACGGCGGCGCGTTCCACGGCTATCCCGGAGTCCAGGGCATTACGCCGTTCCCAATGCCCGACGACGAGGGAACGCCGGGCTGTACCCCGGCCGTCTCGTGCTGGGGCTCGATCGTCACGAAGGCGACGCAGATGCGCGCCGTCTTCGACCAGTACGGGCTCGCCGGAAAGCCGATGTTCCAGACGGAAGGGAGCTGGGGGAACAACACGGTCACGGACCCGAACACGCAGATCGCGTGGATCACGCGGTTCACGCTCCTTCAGGCCGGACTCCGCTCCTCCTTGAACCTGCAGCTCGCGGCGTGGTTCACGTGGTCGCCGCCTTCCTTCGGCTGGGGGACCATCGAGGACTCCTCCGGAAACCCCACGTCCGCGGGCGCCGCGTACCGCGAGGTCTACCACTGGCTCGTCGGCGCCACGACGACCGCCCCGTGCTCCGGCGACTCGAACGGGACGTGGACCTGCCCGCTGACGCGGCCCGGCGGGTACGTCGCGCGCGTCGTGTGGAACACGAAGGGATCCACGGCCTACACGCCCGGACCGGGCTTCGCGCAGTTCCGGGACGTGACGGGAAAGGCGACGCCGATCACGCCGGGAGGCTCCCTGACGATCGGGCCGAAGCCGGTGCTCGTCGAGGGGAGCACGCTCGCGCCTCCCGGCGCGCCGAACATCGTCCTCATCCTGACGGACGACCAGGACGTCCAGAGCGGGATGCTCGCGTACATGCCGCACCTGCAGGAGCTGCTCGTGGGCCGCGGCACGTCGTTCCCGAACAACATGGTTCCGCTCTCGCTCTGCTGCCCGTCGCGCACCACGATCCTGCGCGGCCAGTACCCGCACAACACGGGGGTTCTCGGGAACTCGCTGCCGAACGGCGGGTTCGAGAAGGCGTACAACGAGAACGTCGAAGCCTCGACCGTCGCGACGCTCCTCCACGGCGCCGGCTACCGGACAGCGCTCTTCGGCAAGTACCTGAACGGCTACCCCGACACGGCCGACGGGTTCTACATCCCGCCGGGCTGGGACGAGTGGTACAGCCCGATCTCGGGCGACCCGTACGGCGAGTTCAGCTACGGGCTCAACGAGAACGGCAAGAAGTTCTCGTACGGCACCACGGCCGCCGACTACGGAACGGACGTCTACCTCTCGAAGGCCGTCGACTTCATCCAGCGCGCCGCGTCGACGCCCAGCCAGCCGATCTTCGTGTACTTCGCGACGTACGCGCCGCACGCGCCGTACACGCCGGCGCCCCGGCACGCGGGCCTGTTCCCGGGCATCACGGCTCCGCACTTCCCGTCGTTCAACGAGGCGGACGTGAGCGAGAAGCCCGCCTACATCAACACGAAACCGCTCCTTTTGCCGTCGGACATCGCGGGCATCGACTCCGACTTCCGGGGGCGCCTGCAGGCGCTCCAGGCGGTCGACGAGGCGATCGCGACGCTCGTTTCGACCGCTCTCGGCCACCGGCCGCCTCTCGAACACGTACCTCGTCTTCGCGTCGGACAACGGCTACCACATGGGCGAGCACCGGCTGCTCCCGGGCAAGTACACGCCGTACGAGACCGACATCCACGTGCCGCTCGTCGTCCGCGGCCCCGGAGTCCCGGCGGGCGTCGCGCGGAGCGAGTACACGTCGGACATCGACCTCGCGGAGACGTTCGCGGACCTCGCCGGCGTCGCGCCGCTCTCCTTCTCGGACGGGCGCTCGCTCAAGCCGCTCCTGACGGGGCCGGCCCCGTCCGCGTGGCGCCAGGCGTTCTTCCTCGAAGAGTTCGGGACCGGCGAGTTCGACCCTCCGGACGTCCTCGCCGGCACGCCGCGCGAGCCGCTCGACAAGCAGGACCTCGCGACGACGGTTCCGATCCCGAGCTACTACGGCTTCCAGGCGCCGGGCTACAAGTACGTCTCGTACAAGTCGGGCGAGACGGAGCTCTACGTCGCGTCGGATCCGTACGAGCTGACGAACGTGGCGGGGAAGGTCGCCCCGTCGATCGCCTCCACGCTCTCGGCGTACCTCAACTCGTTCGACGGGTGCGTGGCCGACGCCTGCCGCGCCGCCGAAGCGGTGGCGCCGCCGCCGCTCCTGACGGCGTCCTTCACGGTCACGCCTCCCTCGCCACCGAGTGGCGCCGCCGTCGGGCTGGCCGCGACGGCGAGCGGCACCGCGCCGTACGCGTACAACTGGACGGTGGACGGGGCGGCGCAGAGCGGCGCGAACCTGTCCCTCCGCCTCGCGGACGGCAACCACCTCGTGACGCTCGTCCGCCTCCGACGGCATCGGCGCGACGGCCACCGTCACGAAGACCGTCACGGTCGGGACGCCTCCGGTCGTCCAGATCCAGGCTCCGGCTTCCGACACGACGGCCGAAGCAGGCGTCTCCGTCGCGTTCGCGGCGACGGGCTCGCCCTCGGTCCCTGGCGGCACGATCGCCTTCTCGTGGGACTTCGGCGACGGAAGCCCCGCGGCCGCGGGCGCGGCCGCGAGCCACGCGTTCGGCGTGGCGGGTCCGTACACGGTGACGCTCACGGGTCGCGACTCGCGCGGCTCCGTCGCGACGGCGACCCGGTCGATCGTCGTCACGCGCCCGACCCTGTCCGGCGCGGCGCTCCTCCTGCCGGTCGTCCTCGAGACGCCCGGCGCGGGCGGGAGCTATTACACGTCCGAGGTGACGGTCGCGTCCCGCCTCGCGTCGCCCGTCGACGTGCTTCTCACGTACACCGCATCGCTCGGCGGCGGGTCGGGCTGGGCGCGTTTGACGCTCGCCCCCGGCGAGCAGCGGATCCTGCCCGGAATCCTCGCGTGGCTGCGGGGACAGGGGCTGCCGATCCCCTCGGGGACGTCGACGCGCGTCGGGACGCTCACGGCGACGTTCTCGGGCGCGGCCTCGACGGCGGGCCTCTTCCTAGGCGCGCGGACGTTCACGGCCGATCCGCACGGCGGCCCAGGGACGTTCGGGCTCTTCTACCTCGCGGCTCCGGTCGCGGCCGACACGATCACCGTCTTCGGCCTCCAGCAGAACGCCGCCCAGCGCTCGAACCTCGCGCTCGTGAACACGGGCGAGGGGCCGATCACGCTCCACACGGTCTTCCTCGGGCCGACCGGTCAGACGCTGAGCACCGTCGACACGGGCCTCGGCCCGTACGGGTGGTCGCAGCTCAACACGCCGCTCGCGGGCACCCCCGCGGCGTCGGGCGTCGCGATCGTCACCCGGGCCTCGGGCACGTCGAGCTTCTCGGCGTACGGCGTCCTGAACGACGTCGTCACGTCGGACGGCTCGTTCATTCCGCCGCTCGTGGCCGATTCCTCCGCGCCCGACCGCCTCGTCCCGATCGTCCTCTCGGTCGCCGGCTATGCGTCCGAGCTCACGCTGACGAACCTGACGTCGTCGCCGCTCGCGCTGACGCTGACGTACACCGCCTCCCCGCAGCTCGGGTCGGGCGCCGGCTCGGGGGCGGGCACGGTGACGCTCGCGCCGAACGAGCAGCGGATCGCGCCCGACGCCCTCGCGTTCCTCCGCCAGGCCGGGATCCCGGTGCCGGCGTCGGGGGACGCGGGCGGCTCGCTCGACGTGCGCGCGACGTCCGGCACGGCGTCGTCGTTCGCGGCCGGTGCGCGCACGTTCATCGGGGCGAAGGGCGGCGGAACGTTCGGCCTCTTCTACACGGGTCTCACGCTGGCGGAGTCGGCCGGGTCGACCGCCTTCATCCAGGGGCTGCAGCAGGGCGCCGCGCAGCGGTCGAACGTCGCCGTTGTGAACCGCGGCGACGCCGGGGATCCGATCTCGCTCCGGATCACGTACTACGGCCCGGACGGCACGCAGGCGGGCGCGGTCGACACGAAGACGCTCGCGCCGGGTGAGTGGGCGCAGTTCAACCAGCCCCTCGCGTTGCGCGGCGTCGCGGCCGGCTCGGCGAAGATTGAAAAGCTCTCGGGCGCCTCGCGCTTCGTCGCGTACGGCGTTCTGAACGACCAGACGAACTCCGACGGCAGCTACATCGCGATGAGTCAATAGGGGGAGTCGCCGATGCAAGCATCACGCGTTCCCGGCGCCTTTGCGGTCGCGCTCCTCCTGCGCGCGGCGGGAGCGGTCGGGGCGGCCGGGCCCGTGAGCGTCACCGTGCCGGTCGTCCTCGACGTCTACGGCGTCGCGCCGGCGCACTACACGTCGGACCTCGTCCTCGTGAATCGCGGCGCGACGCCAACGCGCGTGACGCTCGCGTACCGTCCGGCGCCCGGGACGCCCGGAGCGGGGACGGCTCCCGTCGCGGACACGGTGGGCGCGGGTCGCGACCTTCGGATCCCCGACGTCATGCAGTACCTGCGCGACCACGCGGCCCCGATTCCCGCGAGCGGGCCGGCGATCGTCGGGTCGCTCGGCGTCACGTTTCTCGACGTGACGGACCCGTCGCTCGTCTTTGCAGGCTCGCGCGCCTCCACCCCGAACCCCGACGCGGCCGTCGGGGGGAGCTTCGGCCTCTTCGCGCCCGCGGTCTCCGGGGCGGGCCCGTCCGGGCCGCTCACGATCTTCGGCCTCCGCGAGGACGCGGCATTCCGCTCGAACCTCGCCGTCGTCGACCTGCCCGGCGGGAGCGGACCGGCCGTCCTGTCGATCCAGATCTGGGACGGCGACGCGGGCCTTCCGGCCGGCGCGCCGATCGCGTACGCGCTCCAGCCCGGGGATTTCCACCAGTTCAACTCCGTCCTCGGCCTGCGCGGCGTGGCGAACGGCTGGGCGACGGTCACGCAGACCGGGGGCGGCACGGACGCCTTCACCGTCTACGGCGTCGTGAACGACGGGGCCGCGTCCGGCGGCGGCACGTCGGACGGCAGCTTCATCGCGCCCGGCGGCACGGACGGCGGCCTCGTGCCGATCGTCCTGCGCGTGCCGTCCGCCGGCTCCGCCTACACATCCGAGCTCATCCTCGCGAACCCGTCGGCCGGAACCGTCAAGACGACGCTCACGTACACGCCGTCCTCGCAACTCGCGCCGGGGGCGCCCGTCTCGACGGTCGTGAGTGTCCCCGCCGGAACGCAGCTCCGCTTCGCCGACCTCGTGACGATGCTCGGAACGACGTTCGGCCTTCCCGTCCCTCAGGCGGAGAGCCAGGGCGGCACGCTCCTCGTGTCGCCCGGCGTCGCGGCGCTCGTCCGCACGTCCATCCCGAACGCGGACGCCCGCGTCGGGGGCACGTTCGGTGTCGCGTATCCGGCGTTCGCGCCGCCCGCGCGCGCCGCGTCGGACGCGTGGGTCTACGGCCTGAGGCAGGACGCGAGCGCACGGTCGAACCTCGCGATCGCGGACGCGCGCGCGGGCGACGCCTCTCAGGTGAGTTACGTCGTCGACCTCTACGACTCGGCGAACGGCTACGGCGCGCCCGTGGCGACGCTCGGCCCGTACGCGCTCTCCGGCGGCCAGTGGATGCAGATCTCCGCCGTCCTTGCGTCCGCGGGCCTCGCGTCGGGGTACGCGCGCGTGCATCCCACGGGCGGGACGTCGGACTTCGTCGCATACGGGGTCGTCAACGACGGCTCGGCCCCGGGTCGCGGGACGTCGGACGGCAGCTACGTCGCCGCGCTCGCGGTCCCGCCGCCCGTCGTCCTGACGTACGTGCCGGGCTCGTCGGTCAAGGTCGAGCAGGTCATCGGCGACTGCGACTGGCCGGACCTCGAGCAGCGGAAGGTCTGCACGCCGACGGCTAGCCGGACGATCACCCGGAGCGACGTTCTCGGGACCGACCTCGGCTCCTCGTTCGAGTCCGCTCTCGGGCTCGTCTTCCTCTTCGGCGACACGATCGGCCAGAAGACGCTCTACCACGCAGGCGACACGATGGCCACGAGCGTGAGCACCGACCCGGGCGGGCCGCTCGTTCTGGATTTCCTGACGAATCCCGACGGCACCGCGTTCCTCGTGCAGCCGCCCGGGGTCGCCATGGGGCCCGACGACGTCCCCGACGCGGGAATCAGCCTCGGCGGCCGGATCTACGTCGTCTGCAGCACCGGCTCGGACACGAGCTCGCCGACGCCCCACGCGAACGACCGGTCCGTCCTCACGCGCTTCGACCCCGCGGCCAGAACGTTCTCCGTCCTCCGCACGATGTCCGCCCTCCCCGGGGGCCACTTCGTCAACGTGGCGCTGCAGCAATCGGGCACCGACGTGCTCGTCTTCGGGCTCGGCGACTACCGGGCGACCGACGTCTATCTCGCGACGGTTCCCGCGAGCGGCTTCGAGACCGGGACGGGGACCCGCTACTTCGCCGGCCTCGCGGGCGGGCAGCCGACGTGGACGGCGGACGAGTCGGGCGCGGTCCCCGTCCTGATCGACAACCCGCTCCATCACCTCCCGGCCGACGCGCCCACGGTCGGCAACCTCGCCGTGGTCTGGTCGGCCGACCTCGGCCTCTGGCTCATGATGTTCGACGGCGGGCGGCAGACGCAGGCGACGACGGGCGTCTGGTTCTCATACGCACCCGCCCCCTGGGGCCCGTGGGCGGCACCGCAGCTCGCCTTCAATGCGACGCGCGACAGAGGTCTCGGCGTCTTCATTCACGATCCGGGCGCCGTCCCGGACGACCTCCTCGACGGGCCGACGATCAATCCCGCGGCGAACCCTCCGGCGACGACACGGGGCGGCATCTACGCTCCGTTCCTGATCGGGCGGTTCACGCAGGTGGCGGGCGACCTCCTGTCGGTTTCCTACACGATGTCGACGTGGAACCCCTATACGGTCGTGCGGATGAAGTCCTCGTTCCGCATCGCGCGCTGGCCGTAGCTGCGTTAGCGCGCCCTTTCAGCCGGCGGCCGAACGCGATATGGTCCCAACGAGTCGAGACCAGACCCGACCCGACAAGTCACATGCGGAGGAACACCGGATGCGTCGTCACGTGTTCACCCTCGCCCTCCTCGCCGCTCTCGCATTTCCCGCCGCCGCCGACGAAGTCCTGCGCCTGCCGGGCATGCACGTCGGCGGGACGATCGCGCGCGATTCGCGCGGAATCCCGCACATCACCGGCTTCACGGAGTGGGACGCCCACTTCCTGACCGGCTACGCGCAGGCGCAGGACCGGCTCTTCCAGATGGACTTCTATCGCCGGGAGGCGAGCGGCACGCTGGCCGAGCTCCTCGGCCCGGCCGCGCTCTCCAGCGACGTCCAGCTCCGCGCGATCGGCCTCCGCCGGACGGCGTCGAGCTCGATGAACATCCTCTCGAAGGAGGGGCGCGCGGCGCTCGAGGCGTACGCGGCCGGCGTGAACGCGTGGGCGCTCAACAACCCGCTGCCGCCGGAGTACGCCGCGCTCGAGATCACGAAGTTCGAGCCCTGGACGGCGCTCGACAGCCTCGCCTTCGCGAACCTCTTTCTCCTCGGCCAGTTTTTCGACGATTCCGACGCCGGCCGGACCCAGACGTTCCTGACGTACCAGGGCACGGGCGCCGTGGCCGGCTTTGACGGCACGAAGCTCTTCTTCGAGGACCTCGCGCGCTTCGAGCCCTTCGACCACACGACGACGCTGCCCGTTCCGGCGACGGGCGCCGTCCGGACGGCGCAGGCCCGCGTCGCGCGCCCGGAGTTCTACGCGCAGGCCGAGGCCGAGGGCCGGCGGCTCGCCGCGCTCGGCGTCGGCGGCCTCATCTCCGACTGGCTCGCGAAGGTGGACGCGGCGCCGTATTTCAAGGAGGCGCTGAACAGGGGCAAGGACCGCGGCTCGAACGAGTGGGGCGTCTCCGCGAAGCTGTCGGCGACCGGCAACCCGATGATCGCGAACGACCCGCACCTCTCGCTCGGCTGGCCGTCCACGTGGTACCCGATGGCCGTTCGGGGCGGACCGATCAACGCGACGGGCATGGGGGCCGCGGGCGTCCCGTTCGTCCTCGTGGGCCAGACGCCGACCGTCGCCTGGGGCGCGACGAACAACCCGACGGACGTCACGGACATGTACGTCGAGCAGCTCGTCCCTGACGCGACGTCGCTCGCCGGCTTCGCGACGACGTACAAGGGCGTCAAGGAGCCCGTCCTCGCGATCCCGGAGGTCTTCCGCCAGAACAACCCGGGCAACGGGAAGATGGACGACCTCACGGTCGTCCCGGCAACGGGGGCGATCCCGCCCGCGACGATCATCGTGCCGCGGCGCAACTTCGGGCCGATCATCTCGCTCGACCTCGCGCACGGGTCCGCGATCTCGCTCCAGTACGAGGGGACGGCGGCGACGCGGGAGGTGGACGGCTTCCGGACGTGGAACACGGCGAAGAGCCTCGCGGACTTCCAGCGCGGCCTCACGTACCTCACGATCGGCTCGTTCAACTGGGCGGTCGCGGACTCAGCCGGAAACCTCGCCTACCTCACGAGCGGGGAGCAGCCGCTGCGCGAGGACCTGCAGGCGAACGCGCCGAAGGGCCTCCCGCCGTACTTCCTGCGCGACGGCACGGGCGGCAACGAGTGGATGGCGCGCACGAACGTCTACCCGAACCAGGCGCTCCTCTTCGAGATCCTGCCGCCGTCCGAGCGGCCGCAGTCCGTGAACCCGGCCGCCGGGTTCTTCGTGAACGCGAACAACGATCCGATCGGCCTCACGCTCGGCAACAACCCGCTCGGGCGGCAGCGTCCGGGCGGCGGGATCTTCTACCTGAACTACGGGTACGACGGATTCCGCTGCGCGCGGATCACGCAGATCCTCCAGGGCAAGCTCGCGGAAGGAGGAAAGATCTCGTTCGACGACATGAAGGCGACGCAGGCGGACATCGTCCTCATCGACGCCGAGGTCTTCACGCCATACATCCTCGCCGCCTGGGACCACGCGAACGCGTCCGGCGCGGACCCGGCGCTCGCCGCGTTCGCGGCCAACCAGACGCTCTCGGGCGTGATCGGGTACCTGAAGACCTGGGACTACTCGACCCCTACGGGCCTCACCGCGGGCTGGGACGCCGGCAAGCCGTCGGGCACCGCGCCGACGCAGGCGCAGATCAACGCGAGCGTCGCCGCGGCGTTCTACTCCGCGTGGCGCGGGCGCTTCGCGGCGAACGTGATCGACAAGACGCTCGCGCCGTACAACCTCACCCCGCCCGGCGACGACCAGAACTCGACGCTCCCGGCGCTCCGCCACATGCTCGACAACTTCGCGACGCTGCAGGGCGTCGGCGCGTCCGGCCTCGACTTCTTCTCGGTGCCCGGCGTCTCGGCCGCCGCCGACCGGCGCGACATCGTGATCCTGCAGAGCCTCGTCGACGCGATCACGCTCCTCTCGGGCAGCACGTTCAACGCGGCGTTCGGCGGCAGCACGAACCTCGCGGACTACCGCTGGGGCAAGCTCCACCGGATCACGTTCGCGCACCCGCTCGGCTCGCCGTTCAGCGTCCCGCCGGCGTTCGGCCAGTTCCCCGCGCCCGTCGCCGGACTCAACGGCATCCCGCGCTCCGGCGGCGTGGGGACGCCCGACGTCGGGAACCACCCGATCCGCGCGAACACGCTGGACGGGTTCATGTTCAGCTCGGGGCCCTCCCGCCGCTACGTGGCGGACGTGGGCTCGGCGTCGATCCACGCCGAGACGAGCCTGCCGGGAGGCGTGAGCGCCCTCCCGACGTCGCCCCATTACCTCGACCTGCTGCCCCTCTGGCTGACGAACACGACGTATCCCGCCGAGCTCGCGGGCGGCCCGACGCTGCCGTGGGCGCCTTGAGGGAGACCGCCATGAAGAAGACCTCGATCTCCATCCTCGGACTCATCCTCGCGCTCCTCGCCCTGCCCGCCGCCGCGCAGGTGACGACGGAGATCGGCTTTCTCGGCACGTGGGCCCACTCGACGACGACGACGGTCACGAACGCCCAGTACGACCTCGGCGTGAAGTTCCAGGACGGCGCGGGCGCCGGCGTGTTCGTCGACGTCCGCCCGTGGAAGCTGGTGTCGTTCGAGCTGTCCGGCTTCTATACGCGCCAGAGCGGCGCGATCACGGCGAATGGCTCCACGCTCGTGTCGGCCGGGTGGCTCGAGGCAAAGGCCGGCGTCCTCGAGGCGAAGCTCCACCCGCTCGGCGCCGGGACGTTCGACCCCTACGTCGGAGTCGGCGGGGCATACGTGGAGTTCAACGACCTGTCGGACCAGGCGCTCGACGCCGCGGGAATCGGGACGGTGACCGTCAAGGGGACGGCGGGATTCGTGGGAAGCGCCGGGATCCGGATCGCGCTCGGCTCCTCCGCGGGGTTCGTCGTCGACGGGAAATACCTCGCGGTCAAGCCGCAGTCGCAGGGCGCGTCCGGTCCGCCGACCGATCTCAAGTGGGATCCGCTCCTCGTGTCGGCGGGGTTCGGGTTCCGGTTCTAGCGAAAAGACTCTCTGCCGTAGCAGAGCCAAAGACGAACCCTCGAAGTCGAGAGCGAATCGTCCGAAGAGTCCAGGCCGAGGGCTGGAATCGCCGCACACGGGCGTCCTGACCCTCCCGGCTGCGAACCCGTCGCGGCCGTCCGCCCGCGTCGATAATCCCCCCGGGCCGGAGCAACGGATCCGGGAGGGACCAGATGTCCGCGAAAGTCGCACTGCTCGTCTCGCTCACGCTGGCGCCGTGTTTTGGAGCCGCCTCGGCCGGAGAGCCGCCTCCGGCGGTCCCGGCCGTCCTCACGCTGCCGGACGCGCTCCGGGCGACCGCGGCCCAGTCGCAGGCGTCGGTCGCCGCCGGCCTCGACGTCGGCGCGGCGGCGGAGGGGACGAACCGGGCGAAGGCCGCGTTCTGGCCCACGCTCTCGGTCGGCGGGAACTGGCAGGCGCGCGACAACCCGGTGGTCGCGATCTTCGGCGCGTTCGAGGTCCCGACGACGCAAAAGAACTTCTTCTCCGCCGAGGCCGACCTGACGCAGCTGATCTGGGACGGCGGCCGGCGGTCCGCGACGCTCGACATCGCGCGCGCGACCGAGGTTGCGACGTCCGCGAAGGGAAAGGCGGACGTGCAGGCGGCGCAGCTCGAGGGTCTCGGAACGTACCTGAGGGTGCTCGTCCTGAAGGCGCAGCGGCACGTCGTCGACCAGCGAATCGCCGCCCTCGAGGAGCACCTTCGCATCGCGCAGGACTTCTACGACCAGGGGATCGTGGCGCGCAACGACCTCCTCGGAACCGAGGTCCGCCTGCGCACGGTGAAGGACCAGACCGGGCAGATCGACAACGGGATCGCGGTCGCGACGCTGACGCTCCGCCGGCTGATGGGCCGTCCCGCGGACGAGACGCTCGTCCTCCCCGAATCGCTGCCGTCGCCGCCCGCGCTCCCGGACGGACTGGAGGGGCTGAAGAAGCGCGCGGCCTCCGGAAACCCGCGCCTCGAGGCCCTCCGGGCGAGCCTGCACGTGGACCAGAGCGCCGCGGCCGAGCGGAAGGGAGAGAGCTGGCCGAGCTTCTACGCCCAGCTCTCGCACACGTACCAGCAGAACGACTTCCTCGCGTTCCCCAACGCGAACATCTTCTTCGTCGGCGTCAACTGGCAGGTGTGGGAGAACGGGTCCCGCAAGGCCGCGGTGCGGCAGGCCGAGATCGCGGCGCAGAAGACGCAGAGCGAGATCGGGGAGCTCGCGCGGAGCCTCGACATCCGCGTGGACGAGGCCTGGCGCGATTTCACGCAGGCCCTGCGCGAAGCCGAGACGGCCCGGACGAACGTCGAGGCGGCCGTGGAGAACCTCCGGATCGAGGAGGACCAGTACAAGGCCGGTCTCGCGCGCACGATCGACGTCCTCGACGCCGAGTCCGTCCTCGCCGAGAGCCGTTTCTCGCTCGTGAACACGCACTACACCGCCTACCTGAAGGAGGGGCTCCTCGCCGCGGCCGCGGGCCTCGACCTCCCGACCGTCTTCGCCGCCGCCCCGGCCCGAGAGGAGCGCTAGCCATGTCGCGGAAGTGGATCAGTCTCGCCGTCATCCTCGTCGTCGCCCTCGGCATCTTCGCGGCCGCGGCCCGCTCGTGGAAGCACTCGAAGATCCACCCGAACACGGAGGACGCCTTCGTCGGGGGCGACGTCTACTCCGTCTCGTCGCGGATGCCGGGCACGCTCCTCACGGTGGACGTGAACGAGAACCAGGAAGTCAAGGCGGGCCAGGTGCTCGCGACACTCGACCCGCGCGACACGGATGCGGCGGTCGACCAGGTCGAGACGTCCCTCGCCGAGGCCCGCGCGACGCTCGCGACGCGCCGGGCCGAGATCGAGCAGCAGCGCGCGAAGTCGGCCGCGGACGAGAGCCGGCTCGCGCTCGCGCGGACGAACCTCGCGCGGTACTCGGAGCTCGTGAAGAGAAACTCCATCCCGCGCCAGCGGTACGACGACGCGGTCACCGCGGAGTCCGTCGCCGCCGAGGAGCTCTCCGCGTCCCGCAAGTCGCTCGCCGCCAAGGAAGCGGAGCTCGGCGTCGCGGACCAGAAGGTCCGGGTCCAGGAGTCGCGCCTGAGGAACGCCCGGCTGAACCGCTCCTACTGCACGATCACGGCGATCGCGGACGGCGTCGTGAGCAAGCTGACCGCGCTGGCGGGCCAGGTCGTCGCGCCGGGCCAGCCCCTCTGCGCCGTCGTCCCGCTGAAGGGCGAGCACGTCTGGGTCGAGGCGAACTTCAAGGAGACGGAGCTCACGCGCATCCGGGTCGGCCAGCCCGCGGTGTTCCACACGGACGTAAACCCGGACCGCGAGTACCACGGCCGCGTCGAGAGCATCAGCGCGGGGACGGGGGCGGCCTTCGCGCTCCTTCCGGCCGAGAACGCGACGGGAAACTGGGTGAAGATCGTCCAGCGCCTGCCCGTGAGGATCGCGATCGACCCGGGGAGCGACGCGGACGGGTCGCTCCGGCTCGGGTTCTCGGTCCACGTCGAGATCGACACGGTCTCGCCGCCCGCGCCGGCGCCCGCGGCCACGCCGGCCGCGAAGGCGAACGTCACGGGCTGAGACGGCGGCGGGACGCGATGGCCGATTCGACGAAGACGAGCCCCTACCTGATCGCGGTGACGTGCATGCTCGGCACGCTCATGGAGGTCGTGGACACCTCCGTCGCGAACGTGTCCCTCCCGCACATGCAGGGGACCTTCTCGGCCAGCGTGGACGAGATCACATGGGTCATCACGTCCTACCTCGTCGCGAACGCGGTCGTCCTGCCGATCACGGGCTGGCTCGGGAACTACTTCGGGAGGCGCAAGTTCTACCTCACGTGCCTCGGCGTCTTCACGCTCGCGTCGCTCGGGTCGGGCGCGGCCCCGACGCTCCCGTTCCTCGTCGTCATGCGAGTCGTCCAGGGCTTCGCGGGCGGCGCGATGGTGCCGATGTCGCAGGCGATCCTCCTCGAGGCGTTCCCGCCGCACGAGCGCGGCAAGGCGATGGCGATGTTCGGGGTCGGCGTCGTCTTCGGCCCGATCATCGGCCCGACGCTCGGAGGCTGGATCACGGACAACTGGGGCTGGCCGTGGGTCTTCTACATCAACATCCCGGTCGGCATCCTCGGGATCACCCTCGGCCTCCTGTACATCACGGACCCCGCGCACATGAAGCGCCCGGAGGGGCGCGTGGACGTCCTGAGCTTCGTCTTCATCTGCGTCGGGCTCGGGAGCCTCGAGGTCGTCCTGAACCGCGGCCAGCGCTTCGACTGGTTCGAGAGCCGCTTCATCACGCTCTTCGCGCTCGCCTCGGCGACGGGGATCGCGCTCTTCGTCTGGCGCTCGTTCACGGCCGAGCGCCCGCTCGTGGACCTCCACGTCTTCAACGACCGCGCGTTCGCGTCGGGGACGATCCTGATGTTCCTCCTCGGGTTCGGGCTCTTCGGCGCGTTCACGATGCTTCCGCTCTTCACGCAGACGATGCTCGGCTACACGGCGACGTGGGCGGGGCTCGTCCTGTCGCCCGGAGGGATCGCGTCCCTTTTCGCGATGATGATCGTCGCGAACCTGATCGGGAGGGTCGATACGCGCTTCCTCGTGGCCGTGGGAGCGCTCCTGAACCTGTTCGCGCTCTGGCTCCTCCGCGGAATCGACCTGAACGCCGACTTCACATACGTCATGCTCTCGCGCCTCGTGCAGGGATTCGGCCTCGGGTTCCTCTTCGTCCCGATCTCGACGGCGGCGTTTTCGCACCTCAAGCCCGAGAAGATGGGGCAGGCCACCGGCCTCTTCAACCTCCTCCGGAACGAGGGAGGCTCGATCGGCATCGCGATGTCCACGACCGTCCTCGCCCGGCACGCGCAGCTTCATCACGCGCGCCTCGGCGAGAACCTCTCGGTGTACAGCCCCATTGTCCAGGAGCGCCTCTCCGCGACGGCGCACGGGCTCTCCGCGGTGTCCGGACTCGACCCGTCCAGCGTCCGGGCGCTGTCTCTGGGCCTCCTCGAGGGCAGCCTCTCGCGGCAGGCGTTCGCCAAGGCCTACGTGGACGTCTTCTGGATGCTCATGTTCGCGTTCGTCGCGTTCCTGCCGTTCACGCTGATGCTCTCGGGCGGCATCCGCAAGGGAGCCGCACCACCGACGCACTGAGCACGCTTCGCACACGGCGCTGCGAGAGAAACCCGGGCTCCGCCCGCGGCCGGACGCTAGGGCTGTCGTTCCTCGACCGACACTGACCCTGCGTTGAATGTAGGACCGGCGGCCGCGAGGCGCCACCGGACGCGGTCGTGCGATGGCCCACGGCCATCTGATTCACCTGAATCAAATGCGACGGCGAGTGCGTTTTCTTGCGCCGCCGGGCGGTAGCATGCAGGGGCCGCGCGTCCTCGACGGACGCTCGCCGGCACACTCATGAACGTCCTCGTCCTCAACTGCGGATCCTCTTCCCTCAAGTTCGCGGTCATCGATTCCGGGGCGCAGCGCGAGATCGTCTCCGGGATCGCGCAGCGGCTCGGAACTCCGGACGCCACGCTCGACGCCAAGCGCGACGGCGCCCGGTCGTCCCGCGCCATCCCGGGAGCGGCGCACGCCGAGGCTCTCCGGGCGATGGCCGACGAGCTGGGCCGGGAAGGGCTGACCGAAAACCTCGGCGGCGTCGGGCACCGGGTCGTTCACGGCGGCTCGAAGTTCTCGGCTTCGACGGCGATCACGCCCGAGGTGATCGCGAAGATCGAGGAGTGCATCCCGCTTGGGCCGCTGCACAACCCGCCCAACCTCGTCGGCATCCGGATGGCGCGGGAACTCTTCCCGAGCCTGCCCCAGGTCGCCGTGTTCGACACCGCCTTCCACCAGACGATGCCGCCCGTCGCGTACACCTATCCCGTCCTGCTCGAGTGGGAGGAGGAGTTCGGCGTTCGCCGCTACGGCTTCCACGGGACGAGCCACCGCTACGTGGCGAAGCGCGCGCTCGCCGAGGCCGCGCTTCCGGCGGACGACCACGCCCTCGTCACGGCCCACCTCGGAAACGGCTGTTCGTGCGCGGCCGTCCGGAACGGCCGGAGCGTGGACACGACGATGGGGCTGACGCCCCTCGAAGGTCTCATGATGGGGACCCGGAGCGGCTCGGTGGACCCGGCGATCATCGGCCACGTCGCGGCGGCGCGGAGAGGAGCGCCGGAAGCGGTCCTCGAGGACCTGAACAAGAAGTCGGGCCTGCTCGGAGTCTCCGGCCTCTCGAACGACATGAGGACGATCGAGCAGGCGGCGGCCGCGGGCCACCCGCGCGCGCGCCTCGCCTTCGATCTGTTCTGCTCCATCCTGGCGAAGTCGATTGCGAGCCTCGTCGTTCCGCTCGGCCGGCTCGACGCCCTCGTGTTCACGGGCGGAATCGGCGAGAACTCGGCCGCCGTGCGCGAGCGCACCGTCTCACACCTCGGCTTTCTCGGCCTGGTCCTCGATCCGGACGCGAATGCCGCGCACGGGCGTGGCCGTCACGGCCGGATCACGAAGGGGGAGCGGCCCCAGGCGCTCGTCGTCGCGACGAACGAGGAGCTCTTGATCGCACTCGACACCGCCGAGATCGCCCGCGGGAACGGCCGCTGAGCCACAGAAGAGAGAGGATTCCATGACCACGACCGTTCTCGTCGCCCCGGCTGGCCGCAGCGTCGGCCTCACGTCCACCTGCCTCGGGCTGATTCGCGCCCTCGACCGCGAGGGTCTGCGCGTCTCGTTCGCCAAGCCGATCACGAACCGCGAGCCGGGCCGCTCCGCGGCGCTCGTCGCTCTCGGCGCCCACATCTGGCCGCAGCCGTCCGTTCCGCGGCACGAAGCCGAGAGGCTTCTGGCGGCGGGCGACGACCAGACCCTGATGGAGCACGTCGTGGAGATCGTCGGTCGGGCGGGCGAGGGCGCGGACGTCCTGATCGTGGAGGGGATGAAGCCGGAGACCGGGAACGTCCACGCGACGCGCGTGAACGCGCTGATGATGAAGGCGCTCGACGCCGAGCTGATTCTCGTCGCGTCCCCGCGCAACCAGAGCCCCGGCGAGGTGGCCGAGTCGCTCGCGATCGCCGCGCACGGATACGGCGCCCTCGCGGGCGGGCGCGTCGTGAACTGCGTCCTGAGCCGGATCTGCAGGGGCGACGCCGGGCACGGGGAGGCTGAGAGCGAGGCGTTCGGGCCGGTCTGCGGCGACTGCGCCGGCTGTGTCGGTTCGCCGGTCCCGCCGGAGGTCGAGGCGGCCTACCGCAAGGCGCTCGAGGCCGAGCGGCTCCGCCCGCTGGCGATCGTCCCGTGCAACGGGACGCTCGCCGCGCCGCGCGTTCTGGACGTCGCCACGGCGCTGGGGGCCCGCCTGCTCTTCGCGGGCGAGGCCCGGACGCGCCGCGTTCGCGACGTGGCGCTGTGCGCGATGACGGTCCCGAACGCGTTGAAGGCGATGAATCCCGGCACGCTCGTGATCGCACCGGGCGACCGGTGCGACATCCTCCTGGCGGCCGCCATGGCGGTCCAGAGCGGCATGCCTCTCTCCGGCGTCGTCCTGTCGGGAGGCCTCGAGCCCGACCCACGCGTCGTCAGCCTTTGCCGGAAAACCTTCGAGGCGGGTCTGCCGCTCCTCGCGATGAGGGACTCGAGCTACCGCACGGCGACGAGGATGGCCTCGATGAACTCCGAGATCCCGCCGGACGATCAGGAGCGCGTCGAGAGGACGATGAACTTCGTCGCCGACCAGGTGGACCCGGCGTGGGTGAAGGGGTTCCAGCAGCCGACGCGCATCGCCCGCGTCTCTCCGCCCGCCTTCCGGCATCGGCTCGTGGAGGCGGCGCGGGCGGACGTGCGGCGGATCGTCCTGCCGGAGGGGACGGAACCCCGGACGGTCGCCGCCGCCGCCATCGTGGGCGCGCGCGGAATCGCACACTGTGTCCTCCTCGGAAACCCCGAGGAGGTGAGGGAAGTCGCCGCCCGGCAGGGGGCGGAACTCTCGAACCTCGTCGAGATCGTCGACCCGGCCGCGGTCGCGCACCGCTACGTCGGGCCGCTCGTCGAGCGGCGGAAGGCGAAGGGAATGACGCCCGAGCGCGCCGAGATCGAGCTGCAGGATCCCATCATGGTCGGCACGATGATGCTCGCGCAGGACGAGGCCGACGGTCTCGTCTCGGGCGCCGTGCACACGACGGCTCACACGATCCGGCCGGCGCTCCAGATCATCAAGACGGTCCCTGGGTGCCACCTCGTGTCGAGCATCTTCTTCATGTGTCTTCCCGACCAGGTGCTCGTCTTCGGCGATTGCGCGGTGAATCCAAACCCCACGGCGCCGGAGCTGGCGGACATCGCCATCCAGAGCGCGGACTCCGCGACCGCCTTCGGGATTCCGGCCCGGGTCGCGATGCTGTCGTACTCCACCGGCGCGAGCGGGACGGGCGAAGACGTCGAGAAGGTGAAGGAGGCGACGCGCCTCGCGAAGGAGAGGCGCCCCGACCTCCTGATCGACGGGCCGCTGCAGTACGACGCCGCCGTGATGCCCGACGTGGCGCGCCTGAAGGCGCCCGGCTCGAAGGTCGCGGGGCAGGCCACCGTCCTCATCTTCCCCGACCTGAACACGGGCAACGTGACCTACAAGGCCGTCCAGCGCTCCGCGAACGTCGTCAGCATCGGCCCGATGCTCCAGGGGCTGGCGAAACCGGTGAACGACCTCTCGCGGGGCTGCCTCGTGGAGGACATCGTCTTCACGATCAACATCACCGCGATCCAAGCGCAGCACGTGGCGCGGCCGAGCGCCGTTCTCGTCTGAGGCGGCTCAGAATCGCGACGGTACTCAGCGTTCAGCTCTCCGAGGCACAGCCTGGGGCGATCGAGGGGAACCGCGTCAGGCGTGCGCCAGACGCTGCGCTCGACTCGGTTTCTCTTTCGGGGTCGTGATCCTCTCGAGCGACCTGCCGATCTCCTGGACCGAAACGCCGGTCTTCACGAGTGCCTTCACGAGAAGGTCGATCGAAACGGTCTTGTCGGCCGCCTCCATCTTCGCGACCCGCGGCTGGCTCGAGCGGACGATTTTCGCCACCTCGACCTGGCTCAACCCCGCGCGCGTTCTCTGGGCTCGGAGGCGCTTCGCGAGCGCCACCTTGACTTCGATGATGGCCATGTCGTCGTCCGAGAGGCCGAGAAACGCCTGGACTGTCGTCGTCTTCCAGCCGGCTTTCTCGAGTCGGGCGGCCTTCGTGGCTTCTTTGCTTTCGCTCATGATTCCTCCCGGACCAATCGACGGTATTCGCGAACGCGCTTACGACAGATTTCCTTGACCTGATTCGGTGTCTTCTTCGAGCCCTTCCCGAACACCTCGAGGATCAGGATCGCGTCTCGTTCGACCGAGTAGACGATCCTCCAGGCATGACTCCCGTCCTTCACTCTCAGCTCGTGACATCCGGTTTCGACCTCCGGCATTGGCCGCGATGCAGGCAGTGAGAGCGCGATACCCTCCTGAAGCTGCCGCAGGAGGAAGCCCGTCTCCCTCCTGGCTTCGAGGGACATCGGCGGCGTCTTTATCTCGCCGTGGAGAATTCGAAGCGCCTTCGCCACGAAGTGACTATATCAGAACTGATATCGACGGTGCCAAGAAGAGGGCTGCCGGCCTACATGCCGAATCGCTGTACCGCGGCGTCAGGAAGCTTTGTAAAGTGGTGGAGCTGATCAGGATCGAACTGACGACCTCCTGAGTGCGATTCAGGCGCTCTCCCAAACTGAGCTACAGCCCCACCCGTTGGAGAGGACGCGCAGATTAGCCGGAAGGTGCGGGGCCGTCAAACTGGGATCCGGGGCCTTGCCTCAGGGGGGCGTCTCCACGAGCTTGCGCTTGACGGCGCGGAAAATGCCGTCGACGAGGGACTCCTCGAGGCCCAGCGCGTGGACGGCGAAGCGGAGAAGCCGCTGGTGCACCTCGGCGTCCTCGATCACGGTGAGCTTCGTGATCTGCGCGCTCTCGAGCTCGAGCTCGAACGTCCACGTACCTCCCCAGGCGACGTCGGGCTCGACGGTCCTGACGACGAGGTAGTACGGCGGCCGGAACGTGTCGATTGCGATCTTCACGGGAGTCCCGACGACCTCGATGGCGTCGGGCGGCCGGGTCGCGGTTCCCTGGTCCACCACGCGGAGGTCCGACCGGTCGACGGGGAGCTGGCGGATCGAGAGGAGCGCCGACCACACGCGCTCGGGAGGCGCCACGAACGACATGCTCCGCGTCACGACGTGGCGCGGCGACATTCCGGCCCCGATCATGACCATGGCGATCACGGCCGCGACGCAGAAACCCAGGAACTTCAGGAGCGCCTTCACGGCTTCGTGATTCCCTTCACGACGGGATTCTCCTCCGGCTTGCCCGCGGTGGCGAGGTCGGAGAGGCTCGTCCCCTGCAGGACCGCGCGCTCTTCGCGGGCCGCCTTGGCGAAAATGCGGTGGAGACTCGTGGCGACCGCGTCGTTTCCCTTCGGGACCGCGCGGGCGGTGGATTCGCCGATCGCGCGCGCGACCGCGTAGAGCGAGATCGTTTCCGGAGCCCGCGTGAGCGAGAAAACCCCGCCCTCGCCGGCGGCGACGAGCCCGGCCTGGCGCAGATCGCGGACGAGGGGAACGATGTCGGACTCCGGCCCCCCGAGCTCGTGCGCGAGCGCCGTGAGGTTGCGCGTCGCGCGGTCGTTCCGCCACGCGACGGTCAGGACGAGAAGCAGGCGCACGGACTCGTAGAGCCGCCCTCCCTCCTCCGTACGCTCCTCGAGCGCGTCGTGGTCGAGAAACTCGGCGCGGAACTGGATTGCGTGCGCCAGCGAGATCCCGAGGAGGAAGAGGACGAACACGAATCCGACCGCGACGATGAAGACGATCGCGGCCGTGAGGGGGCCGTAGACGGCGCCCGCGCCTGCGAGCTGGGCGACGCCCCGCGTGATCGCCATGCGGAGCGCCGTGATCGCTGCCGCCGCGAACGTCGCGGCG
The DNA here is from genome assembly GCA_963798215.1 of uncultured Acidobacteriota bacterium. Taxonomy (GTDB): domain Bacteria; phylum Acidobacteriota; class Thermoanaerobaculia; order UBA5066; family UBA5066; genus Fen-183. The sequence continues at coordinate 3,175,045 of CAWCSP010000004.1, read as the reverse complement.
ACGAGCGCGGGGCCCCAGCGCACGGTCGCGCCCGGGAGCGTCCGGTAGAGGTAGACGAGAAGGACGAGCGTCAGGACGGAGCCGAGGGGGCGGAAGCCCGAGAGGCCCGCCCCGGTCTCCAGGAGAAGGGAGGTCAGGACGCCGATCGCGATCGGCCCGAGGATCATGACGGACAGCGCGGTCCCGAACCGGCGGAGCCGCGGCCGGGGCGTCACGGTCGTCCCCCAGAGAGCCTGTGCAGCGCCTTCCACGAGGAAGTACGTCCGGAGCGACGTGACGAGGAAGAAGATCGTGGCCGTTCCGGACACGGAGGCGTACCGAACGAGCGTCTGGAGGTTCGCGACCACCTCGCGGCCCGCGCCCGGGAGGGCGAGGCGCAGGATCCGGTAGATGCCGACGCCCGAGAGCCCGAAGAAGGTCGACGTGAGGACGGTGACGGACGCGATGAGGGGGACGAGGGTCAGGAGCGAGGAATAGGCGAGGCTCGCGGCGAGGTCGAGGCCGCGGGCGTCCCAGAAGCGGCGTGCCGTGCCCCGCCCGACGAAGCCGAGCGTCTCCCAGGGGCCCTGCCGCGAGGCGGGGGCGAGCCTCATCTGCGCGGTCGTGGGATGCATACCGCCGCCCATCGTAACCTTCCGCCCGCGCGCGGGCTGTGACAAGATTCCGGCTCCCGAAGGAGGGCTCCCATGGCCAACACTACCGTCGAAGACGCCGCGCGGGCGGTGGAACAGAAGATCGACGCGACGCGCGAGGCCGCGGCCTCGGGCGCGGGCCGGGTGCGCGAGCGCGTCTCGGAAGTCGCCGACAGCGTCAAGGCGCGCGCGAGCGCCCTGCGCGACAAGATCGCGGACACCGAATGGGAAGACGTGAAGTCGAACGTCGCGGGTTACGTGCGCGACAACCCCGGCAAGTCGATCGCGATCGCGCTCGGCGTCGGGTTCGCGCTCGGGCTTCTGCTCAGGCGGAGGGACGACTGATGGACGGCGGCGTCCGCCCGCCTGCCCCTCACGGCGCCTCGCCGGAAGGCCCGGTCGGCGCGCCCGGCGAGCCGTTCGGCCTGATCGCGTCGGGCGAGTGGCAGAAGACGGCCCTCGAGACGGTGCGGAAGTACCCGATCCCGTGCCTCGTCGGCGCAGCTGCGGTCGGCTTCCTCGTGGGCCGCTACCGCGGCAGGGCGATCGTCGGCGCCCTCGCGGGCGTCGCGGCGAACATGGTGATCCGCCAGCTCGGCGAAGCGTTCGTCGTCGGCGACCTCGGCTGACCCGGATTTCGGATTTCAGACGGAGGTTCGGACTTCGGATTTCGGAATTCGGATTTCTTAGATAGGGTGAGTGAGCGCGGCGCGGCGGGAAGCGCTTCGGCGGTTCTTCGACCCCGGCCCCCCACTCACCTTCTAAGAAAAACTGCCGGACGTGAGACGAGGAGCGTGCTCGTGTGAGTAGACTCGTCCCATGGAGAAGGCCACGAAGCCTCATCCGTCGATCCTGACGTTCGCGTCGTCGGCGGGTTGAGCGTGCAAGCTGGGTCAGTCTGACCTGGTGAAACTGCTGGAAGCGCTGCCGCGGACTCACGACCCGCGCGCTCTCGTCGGATTCGATTCCGCCGACGATGCGGCCGTTTTCCGGCTCGGCGAGCCCGGCGACCCCGACGCGGACTGCATCCTCGCGACGACCGACTTCTTCACGCCTGTCGTGGACTCGCCGTTCGATTTCGGCCGCATCGCGGCCGCGAACGCGCTCTCGGACGTCTGGGCGATGGGAGGAGAGCCGCTCTTCGCCCTCAACCTCGTCGGCTTCCCGGCGAAGGTGCTCCCGATGGAGGTCCTCGGCGCGATCCTCGCGGGCGGCGCCGCGGTCGCCGAGGAAGCCGGCATCCCGATCCTGGGCGGCCACTCGACGGACTTCGACGTCCCGGTCTACGGGATGGCCGTGACGGGGCGCGCGAAAGCCTCGCGTCTGCGCCGCAACGTCGGCGCCCGGCCGGGCGACGCGCTCGTCCTCACGAAGGCCCTCGGGACGGGAATCCTGACGTCCGCGATGCGCGCCCGCGTGCTGCGCGAGGGCTCGTTGCGCGCGCTGCTCGGGCGCGGCGAGGCCCCGACGCCGGACGAGGAAGCGGCCGCGGTCGCGTCGATGGCGCGCCTCAACCGCTCCTCGGCCCGGGCCGCTGACGCCTTCGACGTGTCGGCGTCGACGGACGTGACCGGTTACGGCCTCCTCGGCCACCTGAAGGAAATGCTCGGCGCCGGCGGCGTGTCGGCGGAGGTCTCCGTCGCGGCGCTGCCGTTCCTCGGGGGCGCGCGGCGGCTCGTCTCGCGCGGCTTCGCGCCGGACGGGTCGAGGCGGAACCTCGCGGCGGCGCGGCCGTCTCTCGAGGTGGCGCCCGGCGTCGCGGAGACCGATCTTCTCCTTGCAGCCGACGCCCAGACGTCGGGAGGCCTACTCCTCGCCGTCCGGGAATCGCAGGCGGAGGCTCTCGTGTCGGCTCTGCGCGCCGACGGGGACGCTCCGGCGGCGGTCGTGGGACGATTCACGAAGGCGGGCGCGGGCTCACCCGCGATCCGCGTGGGCCCCTGAAGGAGGCTTACATGGACGGCACGGTCAACGAAGAGCGCTGGGAAGGGGTCGCATCGGCGGCGAACGAGTCCGAGGCCGCGCTCATCGCGGGGTTCCTCGAGAGCCGTGGTATCCCGGCCCGCGTCGTGGACAAGAGCTTCCACCAGACGCCGACCGAGAGCGAGGACCTCTCGGGGATCGAGGTCGGCGTCCCGGCCGCGCGCGTCGCCGAGGCCCGAGAAGAGCTCGCCCGCCGCGAGAAGGCATACGACGAGGCCGCGCCAGGCTCGGATCTGATCACCGACGACGAGCCGTCCGGAGGCTGACGGGCGGGAGCGCGCGGGCGTCCGTTAGAATCCGGCGCCGGAGTCTCATTGCAGCCTGAAAAGATCGGTCGCTACGTCATTCTGCGCACGCTCGGGAAAGGCGCGATGGGTGTCGTGTACCTCGCGCGCGACCCGCAGATCGAGCGCGAGCTCGCGCTGAAGACGATCCGCTTCGACGACGCGGAGAAGAGTTTCAGCGCCGACGAGGCCAAGGCCCGCTTCCTCAAGGAGGCGAAGATCTCCGGGCGCCTCCAGCACCCGCACATCGTGACCGTCTTCGACGTCGGCGAGGACCAGGGAATGCTCTACCTCGCGATGGAGCTCGTGCAGGGCGGGAGCTTCTCGCAGCGCCTCGCCGACCCGGCCGGGTTCGCGATGCGCGACCGCGTCCGCGTCGTCGCCGAGGTCGCAGAGGCCCTCGCGCACGCGCACGAGCGAGGCGTCCTCCACCGCGACATCAAGCCCGCGAACATCCTCCTGACGCCTTCGCTCTCGGCGAAGGTGACCGACTTCGGGATCGGCAAGCTCCTGACGGGCGACACGGAGCTCACGTCCACGGGCCAGATGGTCGGCTCCCCGGCCTACATGTCGCCCGAGCAGATCAAGGGCGACAAGCTCGACGCGCGCACCGACATCTTCTCGCTGGGCGTCGTCCTCTACCAGGCCGTGACGCTCCGCAAGCCGTTCCCCGCCGACACGCTCACGACGCTCGTCTACCAGATCCTCCACGAGGAGCCCGCCGACCCGGCCGTCGTCGCCGGCGACCTGCCCGAAGGCCTCGGGGCGATCGTCCGCCGCTGTCTCGCGAAGGATCGCGCGAACCGGTACTCGGACGCCGCCGAGCTCGCGGACGACCTGCGCGAGGCGCTCGGGTTCTCGCCCGTCGGCTCGACCGCGAACTACTCGGACAGCCGGCTCAAGCGCGGGCGGTCGTCGCCGTCCTCGCCGGCGGTCCCGCCGCCTTCCGGTTCATCCGCCGCGTCGTCCATGGCGCCGACCGCGGCGATGGCCATCGTCCCGCCCGGGCCCGCGGGCGCCGCCCCGCTTCCGGTCACGACGCCGATCCTCGTGCCGGACTCGGAGTCGCCGACGATCACGACGGGCCGCCGGATGGGCGAGCTCGCCGCAAAAGCCGGACCGAAGGCCCCGCCGCCCGCGGGGAAGAAGGGCGTTTCGCCTGCGGTGCTCGGCGCAGCCCTCCTCGCGGCCGTCGTCGCCGTGGCGGGCGGCGTCTTCCTCGCGAAGCGGGGCGGCTCGTCCGACGGAAAGGCGGACGCTCCGCCGGAGCCGGCCGCGACCTTCTCGGCCGCTCCGGCCTCCACGGCGGCGGTGCCCGCGACTCCGGCGGCCACGATCGGGCCGCCGGTCGTGGTGGTCGAGACGCCCGCCGCGGGCGGGGCTCCCTCGACGGTTTCCGAGCGCGTCGCTCCGAAGAAGCCGGCGCGCGCGAAGAAGGCCGAGGCCGAGGCGGCCGCGGCGGCGGCGACCGCGAAGCCGGTCGCGACGCCGAAACCCGTCGCGAAGCCCACGGTCAAGCCTGCCGACCTCACGGTGACGATCCGGCGTTTCCTGAAGATCAACGTGTCGCCGAGCCAGGCGCGCGTGTTCCTCGACGGGAACTACATCGGGATCTCGGACGACTGGGACGACGCCGGCGGCGGCTCGCTCCTGACGTTCAACCTCGAGGGCCAGCACCGGATCCGGATCTGCGCCCCGGACCATCGCGACCTTCTGGTGGACGTCGTCGTCCGCGCGACCGCGACGGACGACAAGGTGACGATCGAGCAGGACCTTCCGAAGGGAACGCCGGACGGTCCGACGGGGCCGGACGGCAACTTCCACCGCCCGAACTACAAGACGGTGGGCGCGGTCCTCTTCAACGTGGAGCCCCGGGACGCGATCGTCTCGGTGAACGGCCAGGAGTACGGCCCGGCCTCGAAGTGGGCCGAGGGCGAGATGATGTTCCGCGACATGGCCGTCTACCAGATCGGCCTCGCCGCACCGGGTTACGAGCCGAAGACGGTGCGCCTCATGGTCGCGCCCACGGCCGGCGAGGTCCGCGCGACGATCAAGGAAAAGCTCAAGAAGCAGTGAGCGGATTTTCTTCGAAGGTCTGGTGAGCGCACGCGCAACGGGATCGCCGGTGCGGTCCCTGAAGCGGCGGTCCCACTAAACCTTCCAAGAAATATTCAAATCGGCCCCGCAAGAATCCTGAAGCCCGCGGCCTTCTTGATCACCTGCTCCAGCCGGCGCGCGAGGAGGAGCGTGAGGCCGCCGAGCAGGGGAGCGCCCTCGGCCGCGCCGCTGCCGAGCAGCCGCTGGAAGACCTCGCGCGTGAGGACGTAGACGACCGCCGGCCCGCCGTGCGCGTACACGTCCGCCGAGCGCGGCGCGTCGTCGACGAGCGGCATCTCGCCGACGATCTCGCCGGGCTTCAGGATCGCGAGGGCTTCCTCGCCCGCGCCCGCGATGTCGAGCGAGACGCGGAGCTTTCCCTCCACGAGGAGAAACGCCTCGTGGCCGGTGTCGCCCGCCCGCATGAGCGCGGCGCCGGGCAGCACGGTCTTCGCCGTGAGGCCGAGGACAGGCAGGATCGCGGGGTCGAGGCCCGCCGTCTCGAAGAAGTCTCGGGCCCGGGAAGGGTCCACGTCGGCGTCGATCGTGCGGGCGCGCGCCGGGTCGGGCGGCGCCGGCCGCGACGGGATCCCCTCGAAGAACCGGCCGAGAGAGGCGTTCGTGTCCCGGATCGCCGTCGTGAGGCTCGCGAGGGCGAGCCGGCGGAAGGCTCCGCCCGCCTCCCCGGCATCGAAGACGAGGGCGATGACCTCGGTCGCCGGAAGGAAGACCGCCGCCGCACCCGCGTCCGGAATCAGGCGCGCGACGCCGGGCGAACCGCCGAGGGCCGCCCGGAGGTCGGCGAGCGCGGGGGCGGAGAGCCGCGCGACGGGGTGCGGCCCGAACGGGGTCTCGGCGAGGAGGCCCGCACCGCCGCTCAGAAACAGGAACACTCCCGGGGAGGCGCCGTCCGGGATCTCGTCTCCCGCAGAGAAAACACGACGGACGCGCGCCCCGGCGAGCAGCTCGGCGTCGCGGGCGCTGTCCACCTCGGGATTATCCGCCGGACGGTGCATCTGTATCGGTTGACGGCCCGGGGGGTGGGCACTATCGTCGCGACGCGGCGATGAGCGTGCCCTCCACGGATTCAGCCCAGGCCCTCCGGCACACCCCGCTCTGGGAGCGTCACCGGGCGCTCGGCGGCAAGATGGTCCCGTTCGGCGGGTGGGACATGCCCGTCGAGTACTCGGGGCTCTCCGATGAGCACCGGGCCGTCCGGGAGCGCGCCGGCCTCTTCGACGTCTCGCACATGGGCGAGATCCGGGTGAAGGGCCCGAAGGCCTTCGACGTCGTCCAGCGCCTCACGTGCAACGACGTCGCCGCGCTTGACGACGGCAAGGTCCAGTACTCGGCGTTCCTGACGCCGCAGGCCACGTTCGTGGACGACCTGCTCACGTACCGGATCGCGGCCGACGACTACCTCCTCGTCGTGAACGCCTCGAACACGCCGAAGGACGTCGCGTGGGCGAAGGCGGCCGAGGGCCCCGGCGCGGCGGTCGAGGACGAGTCGCCCATCTGGGCGCAGCTCGCGCTCCAGGGGCCGCGCGCCGAGACGATCCTCCAGACGCTCACCGAGACGCCGCTCTCGAGGATCACGTACTACCGTTTCGAGCCCGGAAAGATCCTCGGCGTGCCCGCCCTCCTCTCGCGCACGGGCTACACGGGCGAGGACGGCTTCGAGGTCTACCTCCACCCGGCCCACTCGGGCGACGTGTGGGACGCGATCCTGAAGGCGGGCCAGCCGCACGGCATCCTGCCCGCGGGGCTCGGCGCGCGGGACACGCTTCGCCTCGAGGCGTGCCTCGCGCTGTACGGCAACGACATCGACGATGAGCACACACCGTGGGAAGCGAACCTCGGGTGGATCGTCAAGATGAAGAAGGGTGATTTCAACGGCCGCGACGCGCTCGTGAAGCAGAAGGAATCCGGCGTGCCGCGCAAGCTCGTCGGCTTCGAGGTCACGGGCCGCGGGATCGCGCGCCACGGCTACGCCGTGCAGACGGGAGGGGCGCCGGGCGTCGTGACGTCCGGGACCCAGCCGCCCACGGTCGGCAAGCCGATCGGACTCGCGTACGTCCCCGCGGACAAGACCGCGCCCGGGACGGCCCTGACGATCGACGTACGCGGCCGTGGAGTTCCGGCCGTCGTCGTGCCGACCCCGTTCTACAAGCGCCGCTAGCGGACCCACCGCGGGATCAGGAGAGGGACATGAGCGTTTACCCGGACGACCGCCGCTACACGAGGAGCCATGAGTGGATCCGCGTGGACGGGGACGTCGGCACCATCGGCATCAGCGACCACGCCCAGAAAGAGCTCGGTGAGATCGTCTTCGTCGAGCTGCCCGACACCGGCGAGATCTTCGACGCGGGGCAGGAATTCGGGACGATCGAGTCCGTCAAGGCCGTCTCCGAGGTCTTCCTGCCCGTGGCCGGGGAGATCCTCGAGACGAACAAGGTCCTCGCGGACGAGCCTGGCGCTGTGAACGAGGACCCGCACGGCGACGGCTGGCTGGTCAAGATCAAGCTCTCGTCGGACGCGGAGATGGACACGCTCATGAACGCCGCCGCGTACGAGAAGTTCGTCGAGGAAGAAGCCAAAGCCTGAGCCCGCGGCGTCAGGCGCCGCTGAAGGAACACCCGATGCGCTATATCCCGAACAGCCCCGACGAGCGCGCCGAGCTGCTCGCCGCCGTCGGAGCCTCGTCGGTCGACGACCTCTTCGCGACCGTCCCGCGCGCGGTCTACCAGCGCGAGGCGCCGCCGCTCCCGCCGCCTTCCTCGGAGATCGAGGTCCGCCGAGACTTCGGCGCCCTCGCGGCGAGGAACGCGTCGCTCTCGGACTGGACGTCCTTCCTCGGCGCGGGCCTCTACAGCCACCACTCGCCGGCCTTCGTCTCGCAGCTCCTGCTGCGCGGCGAGTTCCTGACGGCCTACACGCCGTACCAGCCCGAGGTCTCGCAGGGAACGCTCACGGCAATTTACGAGTTCCAGACTCACGTCGCGCTCCTGACGGGCATGGACATCGCGAACGCCTCGATGTACGAGGGCGCGTCCGCGTTCGTCGAGGCGGTCCTGATGGCCGAGCGCCTCACGAAGAAGAGGACGAAGGTCGTCGTCTCGCGGGGCATCCACCCCGAGTACCTCCGGTGCCTGAGGACATACCTCGCGAACTTCCCGTTCGCGATCGTCGAGGTCCCGGTCGGCGCGGACGGCGCGACGGACGCCGAGGCTCTCCGCGCGGCGGTGGACGACGCGACGTTCGCCGTCGCCGTGCAGTCGCCGAACGTGTTCGGGATCGTCGAGGGATGGGACGTTCTCGCCGCGGCCGCCCACGCGAAGAACGCGCTCGCCATCGGCGTCGTGAACGAAATGTTCTCGCTCGCGGTTCTCCAGCCCCCCGGCGCCCGCGGCGTCGACATCGCGTGCGGAGAGGCGGCCTCGTTCGGCGTCCCGCCCTCCTTCGGCGGCCCGCTCGTCGGCTTCCTCGCGTGCCGCGACGCGTTCAAGCGCCAGATCCCGGGCCGCCTCGCCGGCAAGACGGTGGACGCGAATGGCGCGCCGGCCTACTGCCTCACGCTGTCCACGCGCGAGCAGCACATCCGCCGGGAGAAGGCGACGTCGAACATCTGCACGAACCAGGGCCTCTTCGCCCTCGCCGCGACGATGACGCTCTCGGCGCTGGGAAAGCAGGGCCTGCGCGAGACGGCGCTGCAGTGTCTCGCGAAGACCGAGTACCTCAAGGCAGGCGTGAAGGCCCTTCCGGGGCCGTTCTCGCTCGCCTTCACGGGGAAGACGTTCAACGAGCTCGCGCTGCGCTGCGGCCCCGGCGTCGACGCCGTCCTCCGCCGGGCCGAGGAGAAGAAGATTCTCGCGGGCGTCCCGTACGCGCGGCTCGACCCGCTCGGCTCCGCGCACCGGGACCTCCTCCTCGTGGCCGTGACCGAGCGCGTCCCGCGCGCCGGCCTCGACGGCCTCCTCGCCGTCCTGAGGAGTTTCTGAGATGAGCGACACACTCACGTCCGATCCCATCGTCCGGACGGACGCGCGCCTCGATCGGCGCCGGCGCTTCGGCTCGCTCTTCGACGTGAAGAGGACCGGCCGCACGGGCGTCCTCCTCCCCGCGCTCGACGTGCCCGCGGCCGACCCCGAGCGCATCTTCGGGGCTCAGCACCGTGCCGAGGTCGCGGGCGAGGTCGAGGCGAACGAGGTGGACGTCGTCCGCCACTTCACGCGCCTCTCGCAGATGAACTTCGCGATCGACACGGCGCTCTACTCGCTCGGGTCGTGCACGATGAAGCACAACCCGCGCATCAACGAGGAGATCGCGCGCCTCGCCGGGTTCAACGACACGCACCCCTACGCGCCCGTGCACCTCGCCCAGGGGAACCTCGAGCTCATGTGGCGGCTCGAGCAGGCGCTCAAGGCCCTCACGGGCTTCGCGCGCGTCACGCTCCAGCCCTCGGCCGGCGCGAACGGCGAGCTCACCGGCGCGCTCATGATCCGGGCCGCGCACGTCAAGAGGGGCAATCCGCGCAAGTACGTCCTCGTCCCGGACTCGGCCCACGGCACGAACCCCGCGACGGCCCACTTCGCGGGCTACGACGTCGTCGAGCTCGCGTCGAACGAGCACGGCACGCTCGACCTCGCGGAGCTGGCCGCGAAGCTGAACGAGGACGTCGCGGCGCTCATGATCACGGTCCCGAACACGCTCGGCGTCTTCGAGGAGCGGATCCTCGACATCACGAAGATGGTCCACGAGAAGGGCGCGTACGTCTACCTCGACGGCGCGAACTTCAACGCGTTCGTCGGGAAGGTGCGCCCCGCGGACATGGGCGTCGACGTCATGCACATGAACCTTCACAAGACGTTCTCGACGCCGCACGGCGGCGGCGGCCCGGGCGCCGGGCCCGTCGGCGTCGCGCCGGCTCTCGCGCCGTTCCTCCCGGTCCCGACGGTCGAGAACGACGGAGGCGTCTTCCGCCTCGACGTCGACCGCCCGGACACGATCGGGAAGATGCGGACGTTCTACGGGAACTTCGGCGTCCTCGTGCGGGCGCTCACGTACATCGTCTCGTACGGCAACCGCATCCACGAGGTGGCCGAGAACGCGGTCCTGAACGCGAACTACATCCGACGCAAGCTCGAGCCCTTCTACCACCTCAAGTACGTCGCGCCGAGCTACCACGAAGTGGTTTTCGACGACAAGAAGCAGGCCGCGCTCGGCCTCCACAACATCGACGTCGCCAAGCGCCTCATGGACTACGGCTTCCACCCGCCGACGATGTCGTTCCCGCTCATCGTGCCGGGCGCGCTCATGATCGAGCCGACGGAGTCCGAGCCCAAGGAAGAGCTCGACGCGTTCATCGACGCGATGATCGCGATCGCGGAGGAGTGCGAAACCTCGCCTGAGATCGTCCACGGCGCCCCGCACACGACGCCGGTGCGCCGGCTCGACGAAGCGGGCGCGGCCCGCGAGGCGAGCCGGCCAGGGAACTTCGCTCCCGTCCTGCGCGCGCCGACGGTGCGCTGAGACGAGGAGAAGAACGGAGATTTCTTAGAAGGTGAAGAGGCGGCGGCGCGAATTGCGCGGCCGCCCCTCGCGAGGTCCGGCTCGCCGCCCGGACTCCTACTTTCTAAGAAGATCTTCTCTTTGCGCTCTCTCGGTATTTTTCCGAAGCAAATAGAATTCTCCGAATGTCCCGCATTCGCGTTGCGTTCCTGGACGGGCGGCGCTTCGCGCGCGCCCTCGTGGCGGGAGCGCGCGCGGTCTCTTTGCGCCGCGAGGCGATCGACCGCATCAACGTCTTTCCGGTCGCGGACCGCGACACGGGCTCGAACCTCGCCGCGACGCTGGAACGCGTTTCCGCTGCCGTGGCCGGGACGCGCGAGCGGAGCCTCGCCGCGGTCGCGCGCCGCGCGGCGGACGAGGCTCTCCTCGGCGCGCGCGGCAACTCGGGCGCGATCTTCGCGCAGGCGCTCGAGGGATTCGCCGAAGGCGTGGAAAGGGCCGCGCGCCTCCCGGCCCCGGCGTTCGCGGACCTCGCCCGCGCGGCGGCAAGGGCCGCGCGCGGGGCGATGGCCCACCCGAAGGACGGGACTCTCCTCTCCGTTCTCGACGCCTGGGCGGAAGAGACCGCCCGCGTTTCGGCGCGGAGCGGAGACTGGGCGTCCGCGTTCGCCGCGGCGCTCCCGGCGGCGGGTGCCGCGCTCGCGCGGACGCCCGACCAGCTCGCGATCCTCCGCAAGGCCGGCGTCGTCGACGCGGGCGGACAGGGTTTCGTGGACTTCCTCCAGGGCGTCGCGGCGGGATACGCGGTCCGCGGCGCCCCGGCGCGGCCCGTGCCGGAGGACCGCGTCGAAGCCCGCATCCGCGAGGCGAGGGAAACGCTCCTTTTCCGCTGGTGCACGGAGGTCCTCCTGTCGGGCGCGGGGATCGACCGGGAAGCCCTCCGCCGCGCGGCGTCACCTCTCGGCGACTCGCTGGCCGTCGTGGGGAGCGCGACGCGCGTCCGTCTCCACGTCCACGTGAACCGGCCCGAGGACGTCGTCGAGGTCGCGCGGCGGTTCGGGCGCGTGGAGGAGACGAAGGCCGAGGACATGCGCGCGCAGCGCGACGCGGCGGGCGGCGGCCGCGCGCGGCCGCCGGGACGGGTCGCGATCGTCACCGATACGGCCTGCGACCTGCCGGACGCGCTCCTCGAGCGCGAGGGCATCGCGCTCGTGCCGCTCCGCCTCCTCATCGGCGAGGAGACGTTCCTCGACCGGGTCACGATCACGCCGGCCGCGTTCCACCTTCGCCTGCGCGAGGAGGGCATCGTCGCGCGGACGTCCCAGCCGCCGCCGGCCGATTTCCGCGAGGTCTACGGCGCGCTCGCCGGGCACGGCTCACCGGTGGTCGGGATCCACGTCTCCGGCGCCCTCTCCGGGACGTTCTCGGCCGCCCGGGTCGCTGCCGCCTCGCTGCGCGGCCAGCCGGGATTCGCTCCCGTCGAAGTCCTGGACTCGAGGGCGGTTTCCGTCGCGCAGGGCCTCGTCGTGCGGGCGGCCGCGCGGGCGGCCGCGCGGGGGGACGGCCTCGCCAACGTCGTCCGGGTGGCGGAGGACGCCGCGTCCCGGGTCCGGCTCCTGGCCGCCGTGCCCTCGCTGGACTCCCTCGTCCGCGGGGGGCGGGTCTCGCCGGGCCAGCGCCGCCTGGCCGATCTGCTCGGAATCGTCCCCCTCCTCACGATGGATTCCCGCGGCCGCGCGAGAGCGGCGGGGGCGTCCCGGGGCTTCCCGCGGGCCTGCGTCAAGCTCGTGGAGAGGTCCCTGCGGGCAGCCCGGGGCGTCGCGGCGCCTGTTTTCGCGGTCGCCCACGCCGACGCCGCCGAGCTGGCCGAGCGGATCGCCGGGGAGCTTCTCGCCCGGCGGCCCGGGGCCGAGGAGTTCGTCGTGGAGATCACCCCGGCACTGGCGGCCCACGCCGGCCCGGGCGCTGTGGCCGTCGCGACCCTCGCGGCGCACCCGCGTTGACGCACCTCGAGCTGAACTGATGCGACTTGCCCCCTTGACGAAGCAGAACAAACGTCAAAGACTCCGGTTATCTGTAGAATCAGCGCTGAAATATTCAATTCCCTCTCTTTTTCCGAAAGCGACGTGAAGGAGGAACCGGTGTTCAAAGCGATTGGGACCCGGCTGGCGGCACTCGTGCTCGTCGGCCTCGCGGTCGCCCTTCCGGCGGCCCGACTCGAGGCCGCGGGATTCGCCCTCTTCGAGCAGGGTGCGAAGGGGACGGCCATGGGTGGGGCGTTCGCCGCCACGGCCGACGACCCGTCGGCGATGTTCTTCAACCCCGCCGGTAACGCGTTCAACGACAAGTTCGAGATGATGGGCGGCGCGTTCCTCGTCCTCCGCCCGACGGCCCGTCTCGACGGCCAGAACCCGTACCCGGGCGAAGGCTACTCGGCGGACATGAAGAAGTCCCCATACTGGTTTGGATACGGCTATGGCGTCCTCTCGCTCAGCAAGGACGTCAAGCTCTCGGCGGGCTTCTGGTCGCCGAACGGCCTGGGCGTCCCGTGGCAGGACCCCGACACGTTCCGCGGCCGGTACATCAGCCAGCGCGTCGACCTCCGGCAGCTCGCCGTGAGCGCGCAGCTCGCGTGGAAGATCTCGGACGCGATCGCGATCGGCGGCGGCCCGGAATTTCGCATCACGGACGTCAAGCTCTCGCAGAACATCGGCGCCGTGAACCCGTACACGCAGCGCTACACCGACATCGCGCACGTGAGCATCATCTCGACCGGCACGCCCATCGATATCACATGGACGGCCGGCATCATGATCAAGCCGTGCGATCGCCTGCGCTTCGGTGCGATGTACCACGCGGGCGTGAACACCGACCTCACGGGCCATGCGCAGTTCGGTCAGATTCTCACGGGCTACCCGCAGTTCGACGCGGCCGTCTCCCAGCAGCTCCCCTTCGGCAAGAACGTGGCGACGACGACGACGCTCCAGTTCCCCGGCGTCGCCGCGTTCGGCGTCGCGTACGACGTCACCCCGAAGCTCACGCTCGAGGTCGACGGAAACTACGTCGGCTGGAACACGTTCACGAAAACGACGCTGAACATCGAGGGCCTCCCCGCCGAGAACCTGCCGCACGGCTGGCAGAACACCTGGGCCGTCCGCGCGGGCGCGCTCTACAAGGCGTCCGCCGACTCCTGGTTCGCCGGCGGGTTCCTCTACGACCAGACGCCGCAGCCGAGCTGGGACGCCGGGCCGTTCCTCCCGGACAACAACCGGACGGGGGTGACGGTCGGCGGCGGCTTCAAGCTCGCGAAGTCCTTCGAGTTCCAGTTCTCGTCGCTCTTCCTGTGGTTCCACGAGCGCACGATCACGGATAGCAAGGACAACTTCAGCGCCACGTACAAGACGTTCGCGATCCTCCCGAACGTCGGCTTCAAGAGCACCTTCTGAGGGAGCGAGGACGTAACATGAAAACTCCCATCGCCCTCTTCCGCCTGTTCTCCGCCGCGGCTTTTGCCGCTACTCTCGCAACCGTCACGGCCCTTCCCGCCGCCGCGCAGGTCGATCTGACCCGCTTCGTCTGGCTCGGCGATTCCGAGGGGGCCGGCTTCTCGGCCCACTGCCTGACGAAGCGCGTGCAGGTCGACTCGCCGTCGGCCGTCATCGCGCGCGCGAACAACGTCGCGGACTTCCAGCAGCCGATCGTGAACGACCCCGGCCTCGGCGGCTGCATGGTCCTCACGTCGCTTGCGCCGTCGTTCGGCTACGAGCCCTCGACGGGAACGCCCGCGAACCTCGCCCTGCCGCGGCCCTACAACAACCTCTCGATCCCGGGCTGCGCGATCGGCGACATGGTGCGCGGCACGTCGTCGGCGGACACGCCCGGGACGTGCGGCACGTTCATGGACCTGATCCTGCGCAACGCGGGCACGCACTGGGGCCCGATGATCACGCAGGCGAATCTCCTCAACCCGACGTTCGTCGTCCTCGAGAACGCGGGCAACGACTATCTCGGCGCGGTCCTCTCGGGCACGATCGTCGACGGCGTCACGGTGACGCCGGTCGCGCAGTTCACGGCTGACGTCAACACCGCCCTGCAGACGCTCGCCTCCAAGCAGAAGAATGGCGTCGTGACCGGCGTCGTTGACGTCACGAACATCCCGTTCACGACGACGATCCCGCCGTACGTCACGAGCGGCGGCAAGCTCGTCCTCGATCCGACCGGCAAGCCGATTTCTCTCCTCGGGCCGAAGGGCTGCGCGGCGGGCGTCCCGGCCTGCGCGATCCCGCCGACGACGCTCGTCACGCTCAACGCCGCGGGCTACATGCCGTACGGCTACGGCATCCCCTGCGCGGTCGCCCCGACGCTCCCGTTCTGCAACTACCCGCTCCCGGCCGCGGCGCTCGACGCGAACCACCCGGGCGCGCTCATCTACGCCTCCGACGTTGCCTTCCTCAAGCAGCGCGGCGCCGACTACAACACGGCGATCAAGGCGGCGGCCGCCGCCGTCGGCTACAAGGTCTACGACCTGAACGCCCTGCTCGCGAAGGCAAAGGCCGGATTCGACTTCGGTGGCATGACGGTGAACGCGAGCTACCTGACGGGCGGCATGTTCTCGTACGACGGCTTCCACCTGACGCCGATCGGCTACGCGATCTGGGCCGACGACATGATCAAGTTCATCAACGCGAACTTCCCGAACACGAACCTCGCCGAGCCCGACCTGAGCACGTACCTGATCGCGGGCGGCACGAACGGCGGGCTCTCCGGACCGTACACGGCGCCCTACGTCTGGTCGCCGATGACCGACGCCGAGAAGGCCATGGCGATCGAGCGGATCTTCACGCTCGACTTCGCGCGTGACCTCGCCGCGTTCATCCCGCCGCACCGCGCCGCGGCGACGGCCGGCCCCGCCGAGCCCGCGCAGCGCTTCGGCCGCGCGTCGCGCCTCGACCCGATGCCCTGACAGGAGGATTGACGTGAAAGCGACTGCTTCCAGATCCCTCGCGCGACGCGCCGGCGTTTCCCTGATCGCCGTCGCCGCGCTGTTCCTCGGCGCCTGCACATGCAAGACGGGTCCGGCGTTCAGCATCACGGCGCCCGTGAACGGCGACACGCTCTCCGCCGAGGCCTGCCGCGCCGTGTCCGTGACGGTCACGCCGGTGGCCGGCGACTTCTGCACGTTCCCGCCGAAGGCCTACGAAATCTCCGTCGACGGCGGGAAGTCGCAGATGGTCCCGGCGGACAAGGTCCCGCTCACGGCCACGTTCAACGACCTCGCCACGGGGCCCCACACGGCCACGGCCTGGGCGATCGGCCAGAACGGCAAGCGGCGCGAGACCGCGTCCGTGAAGTTCACGTGCGCGGCGCCGCCGCCGCCTCCGCCGGCTCCGGCTCCGGCGCCGCCGCCCCCGCCGGTCGTCGCTGTCGAGGACCCGATCGAGAAAGGCTACATCCAGGACATCTTCTTCGACTACGACAAGTCGGAGATCCGGCCGGACTCGCGTGAGAAGCTCGAAAAGGCCGCGGGCTGGATGAAGGCGCACCCCGAGGCGGAGTTCCTGCTCGAAGGCCACTGCGACGAGCGCGGGACCCGCGAGTACAACCTCGCCCTCGGTGACCGCCGCGCGAACGCGACGAAGGACTACCTCGTCTCGCTCGGCGTCGACGCAGGGACGCTCAAGACGATCTCCTACGGCAAGGAGCGGCCGTTCGTGGAAGGCCACGACGAGTCGGCCTGGTCGAAGAACCGCCGGACGCATTTCGTCCAGACGAAGAAGTAAGCGTCGCCTCTCGATGTCACCTGGCGGCCCGGGTCACGCGATCCGGGCCGCTTGTCTTTCCGGCGGAGGCTGGGTTAGGCTCCTGACCTGTCGGCTGGTCCGGGCCGGGTGGTGTCGTCGCCCCCTGCAAGCCGTGCCGCGGGCGATCCCAGAACTCTCGGAGTAACAATGATTTCCGCCACCGAAATTCGTCCCGGAATGATCATCATCCACAACGGTGAGCTGCACCGGGCGCACAGCGTGCTGCACAAGACACCCGGGAACCTCCGGGGGTTCGTGCAGGCCAAGCTCCGGAACCTCAAGTCCGGGGCCATGAACGAGCACCGGTTCCGGTCGGAGGACAAGGTCGAGAAGGCCTCCCTCGACACGCACCAGATGCAGTACCTCTACTCGGACTCCGAGGGCCACCACTTCATGAACCAGGAGACGTTCGACCAGATCCGCCTCGACGACGAGGTGGTCGGCGAGGCCATGAAGTACCTTCTTCCGGAAACCGTCATCGAGATCGACTTCTACGACGGCAATCCGGTCTCGGTGGAGCTCCCGACGACGGTGAACCTGAAGATCGTCGAGGTCGAGCCCGGCATGAAAGGCGCGACGGCGTCGGCCTCCTACAAGCCGGCCAGGCTCGAGACGGGGCTCGTCGTGCAGGTCCCGCAGTTCGTCGAGGCGGGCACGGTCGTCAAGATCGACACGCGCGACGACAAGTATCTCGAGAGGGTGAGCTGAGCCTCCTTCTCGCGGCCGCCCTCGCCGGCGCGCTGGCCGCGGCCGGAGAGGCGTTGCCCGCGGCCGCCGAGGCGCACGTGCTCGTCGCCTCCGTGAATGCGGAGTCGGCCGCGCCGGCGTTCGTGGGCGCGGAACCCGGAGCCGCAAAGGCGCCTCCGTGCCCCGCGCGGGACCCCGAAAGCGGTGCGTGCTACGCCTCGGCCGACGCAGCGGACCTCGCGTGGCTGAGACGGCCCGTCAACCCGGCGGCCGCTCGTGTCGAGGACGAGGAAGACCCCGACGAGGAGGCCGGAGCGGCGGACGCCGAGCCTGTTCCCGCGTCCGCCGAGAAGCTCTCGCCCGCGCAGCTCGCGTTCTGGAGAAACCTCGTCACGACCGTCACGGGCCTCGTCGTGCGGAAGACGAACAACCGACCGGCCTCGCTTCCCGAGGAGGAGATCGCCGGACTTCTCGCGACGGACTTCCCGATCCCACTCGAGGCCTTCGACCGCGCGAAGTTCCGCGACACGTTCTTCGCCAGGCGTGGCCGCCAGAAGAAGCACCACGCGATCGACCTGCCTGCGCCGCGCGGGACCCCCGTCCTCGCCGTGACGGACGGCGTCATCGAGCGCCTGGGCCGCGACAAGCGGGGCGGGAAGGTCGTGTACCTCCGGGACTCGTCCGGCCGCTACACGTTCTTTTACGCTCACCTCGCCAGGCACGAGAAAGGCCTCAAGGCGGGGGACCACGTCGTGAAGGGGCAGCGCCTCGGCGACGTCGGGGCGACCGGTCACGTCATCGGCGGGCCGCACCTGCACTTCGCGATCTTCCGCGACGAGGACGCCGCGTCCGGCGGGCGCGCCCTCGTGGTGAACCCCTACCTCGTCTTCAGCCCCCTCCTCCTCGCGCACTGAAGGCGGCCGCGGCGGCCGCGTCATAATCCGCCGTCGTGGCCGGGACGGGCCGTGCAGCCGCGGAGGGCAGCGTGAGGGACCGATTTCTCTCGGAGTTCGCGCTCGCGCTCGTCGAGGGCGTCCAGCTCCACGAGTTCCTGAGCTGGTCCGTCTCGCAGATCGGCCGGATCCTCGACGTCGACCGTCTGACCCTCTTCCTGATCGGAAAAGAGGGCGACCCGTCGGCGCTCGTCGCGCGAGCCGCGTGGGCCGTCGAGGGAGCGCCGCCCCTCGACTCTCTCGTCCCGCCCGGGAGCGTCCCCGCGATCCCGCCGGCGCTCCGCCGGTTCGAGCCAATCGTGGCGCCCGACGCGCTCGCGGAGCCCGTGCTCGCCGACGGGGCGGAGGAGCTCCGCCGCCAGGGGATCGTGTCGCTCCTCCTCGTCCCGATCGGGATCGACGGCGTCCTCCGCGGCTTCGTCGCCGCCGCGACCGCCGGACGCCGACGTGACTGGCCGGCCGCCGACGTCGCGTTCCTCGAGTCCGCGGTCCACCACCTCTCGGCCGCGCTGAAACAGACGGAGCTCGTCGAGGAGCTGGGCCGCGAGCGGGACCGCCTCTCCGTCCTTTTCGACCTCGCCTCGGCCGTCCAGCGCTCGACGACGGTCAAGGACGTCGTCGACACGGCCCTCACGGGTCTGCGCGACACGCTTCTCTACCCGATCGCGGCCTTCTCGCTCCTCTCGCCCGACGGCGAAGCCCTCACGGGGCTCGGCGGATACGGCGGGGCGCCCGAGGACGGGTTCACGGGGAACGTCCCCCTGTCGCTCGAGAACCCGACGTACGCGTTCCGCGTCCTCGAGTCCGGCCAGCCGGCGATCCTTACGGACGTGGGCCTCGAGCCGCCCGGCGCCTCGCGCGACCGCTTCGTCCGGCTCGGCGCGCGCTCCGTCGGGATCTTTCCGCTGCGCTCGGCCGGCAAGACGGTCGGCGTGATGACCGTCGCGACGCGCGACGAGGTGCGGCGCATCGACTTCGACGACGTCGAGACGCTGCAGTCGCTCGCGGACTTCGTGGGCGTCGCGCTCGAGCAGCGCCGCACGGCCGAGGCCGTCGCCGCGTCGATGCGCGAGGCGCGCAGTCTCGCGGACGCCTCGCGCGCCCTCCTGACGCGCACGGCGAACCGGGACGTCCTCCTGACGCAGATCCTCGACGCTCTCGCGACGCACTTCGGCCGGGAAGCCTGCAGCCTCCTTCTCGTCGAGCGCGAGCGGAACGCCCTCGTCCAGTTCGGCCAGCGCGGACGCTGGACCTCGCCGGCCCACGCCGGCACCGTGATCCCGCTCGACGCGCCGGGCCTCATTCCCCTCGCGGCGCGGACGGCGCGCCCCGTGAACGCCCCGGACGTCTCCCGGAACCCGGACTACATCGTCGGCTGGGCCGACGCCCGCTCGGAGCTCGTCGTCCCGCTCGTCCTCGACGAATACGTGATCGGCGTCTTCGACCTGCAGTCGGGAGAACCGGCGGCGTTCTCGGACGCGGACGAGAGGAACGTCGCGGTGTTCGCCGAGCGTGCCGCGCTCGCGCTGCGTCTCGCCGAGCTCGTCGGAGCCTATGAACAGCGTACGCGCGTCCTCGAGGCCGTCGCGCGCGCGACGCAGCTTCTGAACTTCCGGCTGCATGCCCCGGACGTCCTCACGTCGGTCGTGGAGGAGACGACACGCGCGTTCCCGACGGCGGACGGCGCCGTCGCCTGGGTCGCCGACGCGCCGGGGAAGAGCCTCTCGGTGGCGGCCGTCTTCGGCGTCGGCGTCATGACCCTCCACGGCGGCGGCACGTCGCCGCGGCCCGTCGGGAGCCTGAAGAGCGCGGGCCGCGCCTTCCGCGAGAACCGGCCCGTCTTCACGAGCGTGGAGGGACTGGACGAGCTGGCGGAGGGTGAGCCGGTCGAGTCGCGGGCGCGGGCGCGCGCGGCCGTCGCGAACCCGGACGTGCGCGCGCTCATGGCGGTCCCGATCCACGTCGGGGACCAGCGCCTCGGCGTCCTCGAGGTCATGTCCTGCCGGACGGGGGCTTTCACGCGCGAGGACGGCGCGACGCTCGCGCTCCTTGCCGAGCAGTGCGCGATCGCGCTGCGCAACGCGCGGCTCATCGAGGAGCTCCAGCGGAGCAACCGGCTCAAGGACGACTTTCTCGCGAACCTCTCGCACGAGGTCCGCACGCCGCTCACGGGGATCGTCGGCTGGGCCGAGGTCCTCCTCGACTCCAACGGCGGCGACGCCACGGTGCGCCGCGCGCTCGAGGCGATCCTCGGCCAGGCCGACACGCTGAGCCGCATGCTCGCGGACCTCATCGACCTGTCGCGGATCGACAACTTCGGACTCGAGCTCCGGCGCGAGCGCGTGCGGCTTTCCGAGACGGTCGCGGCGGCCCTGGATGCCGTCGCGCCGGGCGCGGCCAAGCGCGGGATCTCGATCCGCTGCCACATCGAGCGCGACCTTCCCGCGATGGAGGGCGATCCGGCGCGGCTCAAGCAGGTCGCGTGGAACCTCCTCGCGAACGGCGTGAAGTTCTCTCCCGCGGGCGGCACGGTGGACGTGACGGCGCGGCGGGCCGGCGACGGCGGGCTCGAGCTCGTCGTCGCGGACGAGGGCCACGGAATCGAGCCCGAGTTCCTCCCCCACGTTTTCGAGCGGTTCCGGCAGGAGGAGACCTCCTCGAGCCGGCGCTACGGCGGCCTCGGTGTCGGGCTCTCGATCGCGCGCGCGATCGCGGAGGCGCACGGTGGGACGATCGCGGCCGAAAGCGAGGGCCGCGAGAAGGGGAGCCGCTTCCGCGTCACCTTTCCGCGCGAGCGCGTCGTCGCGCCGGCGGTTCGCGGGGCGCCGCCCGGGAGCGGACAGTGAGCCCCGGCACGCGCTCGCTGGAGGAGCGCCTCCGTCAGGCGGAGGATCGCATCGCGGCGCTCAACCGGATCGGGATCGCCCTCTCGGCCGAGCGCGACCTCGAGAAGCTCCTCGAGACGATCCTCACGGAGTCGCGCCGGTTCTCGGGCTCCGAAGCGGGCTCGCTCTATCTCGTCGAGGACGCCCCGGGGAGCGAGCGGCGCCTCCGATTCAAGCTCGCGCAGAACGACGCCGTCTCGTTCGCGTTCGAAGAGCTTACGATGCCCGTGGACGAGGCGAGCCTCGCAGGCTGGGTCGCCGTGAACGGCGAGCCGATCGTCCTTGCGGACGCCCATGAGATCCCCGCCGGCGCCCCGTTCCGGCACAACCACGCCTTCGATGAGGCGACGGGCTTCCGGACACGCGCCATGCTCGTCGTCCCGATGAAAGACCATCGCGGCGGTCTCGTCGGCGTCCTCCAGCTCATGAACCGCCTCGGGCCCGCGGGTCCGGAGCCGTATCCCGAGGACCTCGTCCCGCTCGTCCTCTCCCTCGCGACGCAGGCGGCCGTGTGCCTCAAGGCGAACCAGCTCACGGCGTCCATCCGCCGCCTTTTCGAGGACTTCGCGCAGGCCGCGATCGTCGCGGTCGAGCAGCGCGACCCCACGACCGCGGGCCACAGCAACCGCGTCGCGGCGCTCACGGTGGAGCTCTCCGGCTTCGTGGACCGCGCGGGCGACGGGCCGTACGCCGACGTCGCGTTCTCGCGCGAGGAGATGCGCGAGATCTTCACGGCTGCGCTGCTCCACGACTTCGGGAAGATCTCGATCCCCGAGCGCGTCCTCGTGAAGGCGAAGAAGATCGAGACCGATGGGCTGCAGCGGATCCGGGACCGTTTCGACTACGTCCTCGCGTCAACCGAGGCCGAGGACGCGCGAGCGCTCCTCGAGCGGCTCTTACGCGAGGGCCGGCCCGTGGCGAAACACGACCTCGCGGCCCTCGCGGAGGCCGCGGGCGCGCGCAGCCGCGAGCTGGAGGCGGCCTTCGAGGAGGTCGCGGCCGCGAACGAGCCGACGATGCTTCCGAAGGACGCGCGGGGCGCGCTCGAGCGCCTCGTCGCGCGGACGTGGCGGGACCGGCGCGGACGGACGGGGACGCTCCTCCTGCCCGAGGAGTTCCGGTTCCTCTCGATCGCGCAGGGGAGCCTCTCGCCCGAGGAGCGCCTCGACGTCGAGAGCCATGTCACGCATACGTGGCGTTTCCTGTCGACGATCCCGTGGACGCCGGACCTCGCCCGCGTGCCCCAGATCGCGTACGCGCACCACGAGAAGCTGGACGGGTCGGGCTACCCGCGCCGCGTCGGGCCGCAGGACATCCCGCCCGCGGCCCGCGCGCTCACGGTCTGCGACATTTACGACGCCTTGACGGCCTCGGACCGCCCGTACAAGAAGGCGATGCCGCACGGCCGCGCCCTCGAGGTCCTCGAGGCCGAGGCCTGCGGGAACAAGCTCGACCGGTGGATGGTGAAGACGTTCATCGAGGGGCGGGTCTGGCTCGCGCTCGGGCGCTGAGGGCGGCGGCCCGCACCGGGGCGCTCGCGTTCCTGCTGCTTCTGTCGCCGGCCGCGGCGGCGGCGCCCGCGAGGTGGCACTTTTCCTTCGGGAAGACGTGGGAGATTTCAATATTCTTTGAAAGAGAAGAGGGGCGAGGCGATACGACGCGGCTGCTCCTTCGGGCCGGGCCCGAGCGATTCGTTTTCGTGTCTTCGCAGGATCCGTCCGGGCGCGATTCGACGGAATCGATCCGGCGCCTCCCGGACGGCGAGACGCTTACCCGCCGCCTCGTTCTCTCCTCATTCGAAGGAATTTCCGCGTGCTCTTCGGTCCGCGCGCCCGACGCGTGCGTGGTGTTCACGGGCGCCGGCGGATCGATCGCCTCGGGACTCGGCGCCTTCGCGGGAACGCAGGCGGCGCCCCTGCGCGAGAAAGTCGCGGCCCTCGTGTCGCCCGGCATGCGCGACGCGCTCTTCGCCCTCGCGCCGGTCCTGCCGGCCGTCGCGGAGTTCGGGTCGTACGGGAACGACTTCCTCGCCCTCGTCTGGCCCGAGCACTTCTCGGTGCCGATGAAGCTCGAGCGCGGCGAGCGGAGGCCCGGCTGCGCCTTCGACGCGACGTTCGGTTTCCCGTGCTCGGACGAGGAGAAGGCCCGCGAGGCGAAGCGCTTCGCGGGGGTGAACTGAGAGGATCAACGGCGGGGTCAGGTCTGTGTTCTGTGTTCTGGGTGCCTGCGTCTCTCCCACGCGTACACGGCGACGCCCGCGGCGAGGATCAGGAGGCCGCGGAGGGCGTCCTTCGGCGCGTCGAGGGCGATCGCGACCGTGAAGACCATCGACGTGACGACGTAGAACGCCGGCACCCACGGGTAGCCCGGTGTCTTCCACGGTGCGTCGGGCTGGCGTCCTGCGGTAGACGAAGAGCGACGGCGCCTCCGAGCGCGTAGAAGAACGTCGCGGCGAAGGAGACCGTCGCGACGAGCTCGTCGAACTTTCCCGAGAGCGTCAGCGCCGCCGAGAAGACGGCCTGGAAGACGAGCCCGAACGCGGGCGTCGCGTACCGCGGGTGGAGGCGCGCGAACGGCGCGGGGAGGCGGCCGTCCCGCGCGGCCGCCCACGCGATGCGCGGCGCCGGGAGGATGTTTGCGGCCAGCGAGCCGAGAACGGAGACGATCACGGCGAGCGTGAGCCAGCGCGCGGCACCGTCGCCGAAGAGGATTTTCACGGCCGTCTCCGCCGCGCGCGGCGACGCGCCGAGCGTCGCGGCGGGAGCGGCGCCGAGGTAGACCGCGTTCGCGCCGAGGTACAGGAGCGCCACGGCGCCGACGCCGAGGACCATGCCTCCCGGGATGTCGCGCTTCGGGTTCTTCACCTCGCCGCCCAGCGCCGACAGGTTGATCCAGCCGTCGTACGCCCAGAGGACGCCGGCGAGCGCGCCGCCGACGGAGATCGCGAGCGGCGCGGTCATGGGCGGGAACGCGAACGACGGCCGGATGGCCTTCGCGGCCGTCAGGCCGAAGCCGACGAGCGCGATCACGGAGCCGATCTTCACGACCGTGAGGACGCCGTTCAGGCGGCCGCCTTCCCTGACCCCGAGGACGTTCCACGCCGAGAGCGCGAACGCGGTCGCGATCGCGACGAGCTGGCCCTGCGAGACCGGGAGGCCGAGCGCCGAGAACGCGGGCGCGGCGGTTCCGAGAGCCGGGTAAAGTGACCCGAGGAACTCGGCGAACGCCGTCGAGAGCGCCGCGACGGTCCCCGGCATCACGACGAAGACGAGCGCCCACATGTAGAGGAATCCCCAGATCGGGCCGAACGTCTCCGTCAGGTACACATACGGCCCGCCCGCTTCCGGGCGCCGGGCCCCGAGCTCGGCGTACGTGAGGCCCGCCACGGCCGCGTGGAGCGCACCGATCACCCAGACGGCGACGATCCACGAGGGGAACGCCGCCTTCCGGATCACGCTGCCCGCCGACAGGAAGATCCCGCTCCCGATCATCGAGCCGGCGACGTACAGGACGCAGTCCCAGAAGCCAAGGGCCCTCACGAGCTGCGTCGCGCCGCGGCGTCCCTGGTTCACGTTCGAGGAAGCGTAGCAGGAGCGCGGTGAGGGGTAATCTCCGCGCGTGACGGATGGCCCGCCCGCGCCCCGCAAGTACGTGCTCCGCCGCACGGTCGCGAAGAGCTACCGCGTCGATTACGCGCGCGAGCTGAACGAGGAGCAGAAAGCCGTCGTCTTCGCGCCGAACGGCCCGACGCTCGTCGTCGCGGGGGCAGGCTCGGGCAAGACGCGGACGCTCGTCTACCGCGTCTCGCGCCTCATCGAGGACGGCGCCGACCCGTCGTCGCTCCTCCTCCTCACCTTCACGAACCGCGCCGCGCGCGAGATGAAGCGGCGCGTCGAGGCGCTCATCGGGGCGGACCTCGTCCGGGCCACGGCCGGCACGTTCCACTCCGTGGCGTCGCGCCTCCTCCGGCCGCACGCCGAGCTCCTCGGGTTCCGGCCGAACTTCACGATCCTCGACTCGGAGGACACGAAGGACCTTCTCGAGTCCGCGACGTCCGACATGGGCGTCCCCGTCACGGAGCGCCGGTTCCCGAAGGGCGACCTCCTGCGCGCGATCGTCTCCCTGTGCGTCAACACGGGACGCAAGCTCGACGACGTGATCACCGAGGAGCACCCCCATTTCCTCCCGCAGATCGACGCGATCCGGACGGTCGTCCACCGGTATCTCGAGCGCAAGGTCCTCGCGAACGGGATGGACTACGACGACCTCCTCCTGAACTGGAAGAGGCTCATGCTCGAGCGCCCGGAGATCCGCCGGTCGTTCGGCGTGAGGTTCCAGCACGTCCTCGTGGATGAGTACCAGGACGTGAACCGACTGCAGGCCGACCTCGTGGACATGGTCGTGAAGGACGTCGAGAAGCCGAACGTGATGGTCGTCGGCGACGACGCGCAGTCGATCTACTCGTTCCGCGGAGCCGACTTCGAGGCGCTCCTCGGCTTTCCGGACCGCCACCCGGGCACGGCCGTCTTCCCGCTCGAGACGAACTACCGCTCGACGCCCGAGATCCTGCGCCTCGCGGACGCCTCGATCGCGCAGAACGCCCGGCGCTTCGAGAAGACGCTCCGGCCGGTGCGGCCGTCCGGCGTGCCCGTGGCCGTCGTGGGGACCGCGGACGTGTCGCAGCAGGCCGAGTTCGTCGCCCAGCGCGTCCTCGAGCTGCGCGACGAGGGGACGCCGCTTTCCGAGATCGCCGTCCTCTACCGCGCGCACCACCAGGCCCTCGAGCTGCAGATCGAGCTCACGCGCCGCGGGATCCCTTACGAGATCCGGTCCGGGATGCGCTTCTTCGAGCAGCAGCACGTCAAGGACGTCCTCGCGTACCTGCGTCTCCTCGTGAACCCGAAAGAGGAAACGTCGTTCAAACGGCTCCTGAAACTTCTCCCGAAGGTCGGAGAGCGCACGGCGGCGACGCTCTGGACGGCCGTCGGCGACCTGCCGGACCCCGTCGCCGCGTTCTGCCGGACGGATTTCCGGAAGGCGCCGGCGGGCGCGCAGTCCGGCCTGAAGAAGCTCGCGGCGACGCTCGAGACCCTGCGCAGGCCGTCGCTCCTCTCGGCGCCGGCCGAGGCGATCCGTCACGTCGTAGACGACGGCGGCTACGCGGACGTCGCGAAGTCGAAGTTCGACAACCACCAGGCGCGCCTCGACGACCTCGAGGCGCTCGCCCAGTTCGCGCTCCCGTACGACGGCGTCGAGAGCTTCCTCCAGGAGGTGACGCTCTTCGGGGAGCCGACGGGCGAGACGACGATCGCGGGGGAGAAGGAGGACGAGCGCCTCGTCCTCTCGTCCGTCCATCAGGCCAAGGGCCTCGAGTGGCGGGCCGTCTTCGTGATCGGCCTCGTCGAGGACCGCTTTCCGAACGTCCGCGCGTCCCGCACGGCCGCCGGGCTCGAGGAGGAGCGCCGCCTCTTCTACGTCGCGGCGACGCGCGCGAAGGACGAGCTCTTCTTCGTCCACCCGCTCGCCGCGTTCGACCGGTACGGCATCGTCGTCGTGACCGAACCGAGTCGGTTCCTGCGCGAGCTCGCGGACAGCCTCTACGAGCGCTGGGTCCTCGAGGCGGGCCCCGCGCTTCCCGTGGTGCCGGGCGCGTCCCCCGCGCCGCGGCTCGGGGAGGCGGACGACCCGACGCTGGAGGATGATCCCGAGGACGTGGTGAACTGATGTCGGCGCTCCTCACGACCTGGCCGGGAATCGGGATCGTCGTCCTCAGGACGGCGGTCGTCTACGCCGCGATCCTCGTCGGCCTGCGCCTCGCGGGAAAGCGGGAGATGGGGCAGATGACGCCTTTCGACCTCGTCGTCCTCCTCCTGCTCTCGAACTCCGTCCAGAACGCGATGGTCGGGCCGGACTCCTCGCTCGTCGGCGGGCTCGCCGCGGCGGGCGTCCTCCTCCTCCTCAACGCGGTCGTCTCGAGGTTCGCGGCGAAGAACAAGACGCTGGGCAGCCTCGTGAAGGGCCACTCGCGGCTCCTCGTGAACCGCGGCGTCCTCGTCCAGAAGAACCTCGAGGACGAGAGGATCACCCGGGACGAGCTCATGCAGGCGCTGCGCGAGCACGGCGTCGCGAGCCTCGAGGACGTGCGGCTGGCCGTCCTGGAGATCGACGGGACGATCTCGGTCCTCAAGAACGAGGACGTGACGGGCGACACGCAACGGCCGCATCGCCGCTTCCGGTTCCGCCGGACGAACTGACCGCCACTACAATCGCGGCGTGAGCGAAGCCCCCGCGGTTCGCTTCGGCGGCCGCATCCTTTTCCTGGCCTGGGACGCCGGCCTCGTGCGCCGGCAGCTCGCGGGCGAGGATCTCGCGTGGAACCCGAACGACGCCTCCCAAGCCCTGAGGGACGAGATCTCGACGGACGAGATCACGCCGGGCTGGGTCTGCTTTCACCACGACGAGACGCTCGGCCGCTTCGCGTACCTCGGCGTCACGTGCGGCCACGGCGGCGCGCGGGTGACGCCGTTCGGCGAGGACACGGTGCGCCGCGGCGGGTTCGGCGTCTCGGTCGCGGGCCGGCGCCGGGGGAAGGGCTCGTCGCGCGAGCAGGCGCCGTACGCCGAGCGCGCGGCCGGGATCCGCCTCCTTGTCGCGGAGAGCTTCGAGCGCATCTACCGCCAGAACGCGATCAACCTCGGGATGTTCGTCACGACGGACTTCTCGGTTCTCGAGAGGGTCCGGCGCGGCGAGGAGATCCCGCTTTCGTTCTTCACGGACGGCGAGGACGCGATGACGCGGGGGATCGTCGAGGCGGGCGGCCTCCTCCCCTACACGCGCCTCCGCCTCGCGGGCCGCGCCTCGCCGCCGGTCCTCGGCGCGCCGCCGAGGCCCATGACGCTCGCCGAGAAGATCCTCGCCCGGCACGCGGTCACGGGGGCGGCCGCCGCGTGCGGGGTTCCCGCGGTGGCGCCGGGCGACGCCGGCTTCGTCCGGACCGACTGGCGCTTCTCGCACGAGTACGTGACGCCGATGGCCGCGAACGCCTTCGAGGCGGAACTCGGGGCTCTCGCCCGCGTCGCGGACCCGGAAGGCGTCCTCCTCTTCCGGGACCACCTCGCCCTCCTCGCCGAGGTCATGCCGGAGGAACGGAAGCAGCGGGGCCTCCTCACCCTCGCGGACGGCCTCGCGGCCCGGCAGGAGGAGTTCGCGCGCGCGCAGGGGCTGACGCTCCACGGTGCTGGCGAGGGCATCTGCCACTCGCTCATGCTCGAGCGCTACGCCCTGCCGGGGCAGGTCGTCGTCGGCTCGGACTCGCACACGACGCACGCGGGCGCCCTCGGCGCGCTCGCGTTCGGGATCGGGACCACGGAGGTCGCCTGCGCGTGGCTCTCGCGCGACGTGCGCGTGACGGTGCCGGCCACGATCCGCGTGGAGCTGACGGGTGCGAAGCCCGCGGGAGTGGCGGCGAAGGACGTCATGCTCGCCCTTCTCGCGCACCCGGCCGTGCGGACCGGCGGCGCGATCGGAAAGGTCCTCGAGTACGCGGGCGAGGCGGTCGACGCCATGTCCGTCGACGAGCGGGCCACGCTCACGAACATGGCCGCCGAGGCTGGCGCCTTCGCCGGGATCGTCGCGCCCGACGACACGACGGCGAGGTTCCTCGCGGACCGGCGCGGGCTTGGGCTCGACGAGGCACGGCAGTCGTGCGCCGGGCTCGCGTCGGACCCGGACGCGACCTACGACTCGGTCCTCACGCTGGACGTCTCGGCGCTCGCGCCCTTCGTCGCCCTCCCGGGGGACCCGGGAAACGGCGTCAGGATCGCGGACCTTCCCGCGCCCGTTCCCGTCGACATCGCGTACGGCGGGTCGTGCACCGCCGGCAAGCGCGAGGACATGGAGATGCTCGCGGCCGTGCTCGCCGAGGGCCTCGCGCGGGGGCGCCGCGTCGCCCCCGGCGTGCGCCTCTACGTCCAGTTCGGCAGCCGGGACGTGCGCGAGTGGTGCCGGGAGAAGGGCTACCTCGACCTCTTCGAGCGCGCCGGGGCGATCGCGATCGAGCCCGGCTGCGGCGCGTGCATCGCGGCCGGCCCGGGCGTCTCGACGCGGCCCGGCGAGGTGACCGTCAGCGCGATCAACCGCAACTTCCCGGGCCGGAGCGGCCCCGGGTCCGTCTACCTCGCGAGCCCGTACGTCGTCGCGGCGTCGGCCCTCGCGGGTAGGATCACGGCGTGGACTCCCGGCGCCTGACCCGCGCCGCCTGCGCGGCGGCCCTGCTCCTCTCACTCGGCGGCTGCCGCTGGGCCTGGAACCTGTGGGCGCGCGGCGACCTCGCGCGCGACGTCGCGGCCCTTCTCGCGCGCGAGGGGATCCTGGTGAAGGACGTGAAGTGCCGGATGTTCGGGACGCTGAACTCCGGCGCCTGTTTCTTTCCGCTGACGGCCGGGCAGGCGACGACGCTCGTGACGGCCCTCAAGCTGCGGGTCCTCGTCCCGACGGAGCCGATTCGCGAGTTCAGGGGAGGCTGCTCCGACACGCCGCCCTTCGACACGGGGTTCGTCCGGATGTACCGCTCCCCGGGCGTACGCCCGCCGGAGCTCCGGCTGCGCGGAGGCGGGTCCTTCGAGTACATCTACCTCTACCACCATCCGGCGACGGCGGCCGCCTGCATGCAGGCCCTCTACACGCCCGAGGGCGTGGCGCTCTCCGACCACCCGCTGGAGCGCTGACCCGCCGTTCCGGGGAACCTTCCGGCCCGTCCGGCGTACTTCCTTCAGAGATCGGGCTCCGCCCGGGAGGCGTCGGACATGGCCAAGCTCCTGAAGATCCTGCTGGGACTCCTTCTTCTTGCCGGGGCGGCGACGGGCGTCTACGCCTACAGCCGGGGCGGAAAGAAAGCCGACGGCGGCATGAAACTCGTGGACGCCCGGACCGGGTCGATCACGGAAAAGGCGATTGCGGTCGGGCAGATCCAGCCACGCCAGAAGTTCTCGGTCAAGTCCAAGATCTCGGGAATCGTTCGGGTCTGCCGCGTTCAGGTCGGCGACAAGGTCAGGGCCGGCGACCCGCTTTTCGAGATCGGCCCTGACCCGACCCCCCTCGAGCTCACGGAGGTAGACCGGGCGGTCGAGTCCGCCCACGCGACGTTCCAGCGGGCGCAGCTGGACTTCGAGCGGGCGCAGGAGATGTTCCGGCAGGGCATCACGCCGAAGTCCGACGTCGACCAGAAGCGCGAGAGCTTCGAGCTCGCCAAGGTGGCCCTGAACAAGGCCGAGCAGGACCGCGACCTGACGCGCAAGGGCAGCCTCGCGAAGACCGCGACGACCGGCCTCGAATCGATCATCCGCGCGCCCGCCGCCGGGACGATCCTGACGCGCCTCGTGAACCCCGGGGACCCGGTCGTCCCCCTCACGTCGTACCAGCCCGGCACCGAGCTCGCGACGATCGCGGACATGAGCGACCTCATCTTCAAGGGCACGGTCGACGAGATCGACGTCGGCAAGCTCCACGCGGACCTGCCGGCGCGCATCAAGGTCGGGGCGCTCCCGACGGACGTCGTGACGGGCCGGGTCTCGCGCATCGCCCCGCAGGCGCAACAGAAGGACGGCGCGACGCTCTTCGACGTCGAGATCGAGCTCGACGCGAGCCCGAAGATCACCCTCCGCGCGGGGTACTCGGCGAACGCCGATCTCGTCATCCGCGAGAAGAAGGACGTCCTCACGATTCCCGAGCGCCTCGTCCTCTGGGAGGACGGCGGGAAGAAGAGCTTCGTCGAGATCCCGGACGAGAAAGCGGGCGGCAGCAAGCTCGAGCCGAAGAAGGTCGAGGTCAAGCTCGGCATCTCGGACGGGATGAACGTGGAAGTGGTGAGCGGCCTGAAACAGGGCGACAAGGTCGTTCAGAGACCCCCGAAGGAGATTTCTTAGAAAGAGAAGAGGAAGAGGAAGAGGAAGATTTCTTAGAAGGGTGAGTGAGGCAGGCGCGTCGGAATGGCCACCGCGGTTCCGGTGCGCCCCGGCGCCCATTCACCTTCTAAGAAGATTCGCAGACCGTAATGGTATGAGAGAACGCAGCACGTGACGACGCTGGCAGAGGTCCTTCGGCAGCTCCTCCGCGACGTGCGCAGCCAGAAGCTGCGGACGTTCCTGACGGTCTTCGGGATCGTCTGGGGGACGGTCGCCGTCACGCTGCTCCTCGCGTTCGGCACGGGCCTGAAGAAGCAGATGATCAAGACGACCGCCGGCCTCGGCGACCGCATCTGCATCGCGTGGCCGGGCCTCACGTCCATCCCGTATCAGGGCCTCGGCAAGGGCCGGAAGATCCGGCTCATGGAGGAGGACGTCGAGGCGATCCGCCGGCAGGCCGAGGGGCTGGCGGCGGTCTCGAGCGAGTACTCGACGTCGATGAAGCTCCACCTCGACACGAAGACGTGGCCCGTGGACGTCTCGGGCGTCTCGCCCGAGTTCGGCCGGATGCGGAACCTGATCCCGGACGCGGGCGGGCGCTTCATCGACCCCGTCGACATGACCGAACAGCGCCGGGTCGTCTTTCTCGGCGACAAGCTCGCCGCGAACGTCTTCGGCAAGGCGGACGACGCCGTCGGGAAGACCGTCATGCTCGGGAGCTCTCCGTTCCTCGTGATCGGCGTCCTCAAGCCGAAGAACCAGGACTCGAGCTACAGCGGACGCGACAACGACAAGGCCTCGATCCCGGGCACGACGTATCGCGCCCTCACCGGCGAGAAGTACGTCGACAACCTCATCTATCAGGCCTCGTCCACGTTCGAGACGGAACCCCTGACGAGACGCATCCTCGAAATCCTCGGCAAGCGCCAGAAGTTCGACCCGGCCGACAAGGAAGCCCTCTCCGTGTGGGACACGACGGGGCAGTTCAAGTTCTTCGACACCTTCATGCTCGCATTCACGGGCTTCCTCGGCGTCGTCGGCTCGCTCACGCTCGTCGTCGGCGGGATCGGCGTCTCGAACATCATGAACGTGGTCGTCGAAGAGAGGACGAAGGAGATCGGGATCAAGATGGCGCTCGGCGCGAGGCAGAGCTTCGTCCTCGGCCAGATCCTCCTCGAGACGCTCCTCGTGACCGGGATCGGCGGCGCGATCGGCTTCGGAGTCTCGCTCGGAATCTGCGCCGTCTTCCCGCGGCTCGGTCTCACCGATTACGTCGGAGTCCCGGACGTGTCGCCGTTCGTCGCGGCGGTCACGATCGGCATCCTCGGCCTCATCGGGCTCCTCGCCGGGTGGTTCCCGGCACGCGAGGCGTCGCGCCTCGACCCGGTCGTGGCGATGAAGCTCTGATGAAGACGCCCACCGTCGTCCTGACCCTCTTCGTCCAGTCCTCGCGGCTTTCGAAGAAGCGCGCCTTCCTCACGATCGCGGCGATCGCGTGGGGAACGGTCGCGATCCTCCTCCTCCTCTCGTTCGGCGAGGGCCTCAAGCGGCGCATGGACCTCAACCGCCGGTCCACCGGCGAGAACCTCGCCGTCATGTGGCCGAACGAGACCAGCAAGCCGTGGAAGGGCATGAACCCGGGGCGGCCCATCCGCCTGACGACCGACGACGTCGCGTTCGTGCGGGAGCGGATGCCCGAGCTGACGGCGGTGATCGGCGAGGTCGTCTCGTGGCGGACGGCGCTCACGTACGGCCGCAGGACCGTGAACGGCCGGGTCCTCGGGACGAACGTCGTCTACGGCGAGGCGCGCAAGCACTACCCCGTGGCCGGCGGTCGCTGGCTCACACAGGCCGACGAGTCCGAGAAGCGCCGCGTCGTCTTCCTCGGCGACGAGATGGCGAAGGACATCTTCGGCGCGGAGGACCCCGTCGGGAAGACGCTCCTCGTGAACAACTCCCCGTTCACGGTCATCGGCGTCATGCAGCACAAGACGCAGATGGGCGTGTACGGCGGCCCGGACCAGAGCCACGCCGTGATCCCGTGGACGACGTTCAAGGCGCTCTTCGGGCGCGATCAGCTCAACGTCCTCGTGATCCAGACCCGGACGCCCGAGGAGATGGCGCCGGCGCTCCGGCGCCTGAACGAGATCCTCGGCTCCAAGTACGGCTACGACCCCGAGGACGAGCGCGCCCTCTCGACGTGGAACATCGTGAAGACGTCGAAGCAGGGCCAGAACATGATCGTCGGGATCCAGATCTTCCTCGGGATGATCGGCGCCCTGACGCTCCTGATCGGCGGCGTCGGCGTCGCGAACATCATGTACGCGGTCGTCAAGGAGCGGACGCGCGAGATCGGCGTGAAGATGGCTCTCGGCGCGAAGGCACACTGGATCACGTGGCCGTTCGTCCTCGAGGGCCTCGTCTACACCCTCGTCGGTGGCGTTGCCGGGATGACGATCGCGACGCTCCTCGTGACCGGCCTCGGCCTCATCCCGGACGGCTCGAACCGCGTCCTCGCGTTCCTCGGCCGCCCCACGCTCTCGCCCGTCATCGCCGCGACGACGGCGGGCATCCTCGGCGCGATCGGGCTCGCGGCTGGCTACTTCCCGGCCCGCCGGGCCGCCGCGATCGACCCCGCCGAGACGCTCCGTTACGAGTAGGACGAGAGACGGACAAGGAGACCGCATGCCTCGCGACGCACGGACGCCCGCCCCGCCCTCGGACGACATCGTCATGATGGACGAGATCCGAAAAGTCTACGACACCGGCAAGGTGAAGGTCGAGGCCCTGAAGGGCGTGAGCTTCACGATCCGGAAGGGCGAGTTCGTCGCGATCGTCGGGCCTTCGGGCTCCGGCAAGTCGACGCTCATGAACCTCCTCGGCTGTCTCGACACGCCGACGAGCGGGACGTACCGCCTCGCGGGCGAGATGGTCGGGGGCCTGACGCGCGACGCGCTCGCCGGCGTGAGGAACCGCCGCGTCGGGTTCGTGTTCCAGGCCTTCAACCTGCTGCCTCAGATCACCGCGCTCGAGAACGTCGAGATGCCGATGCTCTTCGGCGGCGTGCCGCTGAAGGAGCGGCGCGCGCGGGCGGCGGGCCTCCTCGCGAAGGTCGGCCTCGGCGACCGCCTCGGCCACCGGCCGACGGAGCTCTCCGGCGGCCAGATGCAGCGCGTCGCCGTCGCGCGGGCGCTCGCGATGAAGCCGGACATGCTCCTCGCCGACGAGCCGACCGGGAACCTCGACTCGACGTCCGGGAGCGACATCATGAGCCTCTTCACGGAGCTCTGGAGCGGGGGCGGTACGCTCGTCGTGATCACCCACGACATGTCGCCTCGCGCGGCGCGCGAGCCGCGTCATCGAGGTCCACGACGGGCGGATCCTGAAGGACTCCGCCGCTGAAGCCGCGTGAGGGGGGCCGGGGGAGAGCCCCGAGAGCTTTCCCCCGGGCCTCCATCGTATAAAATGAGTCCCCGTTTCAAGTAGGAGGATTCATGAAGCGCATTCTCGTTCTCGTCGCCGGTGGGTTCCTCGCCGCTGCCTTCTCGGCCGCGGCCGCCGACAGCCCCAAGGAAGACCTCAAGTTCCTCGGGATCGACAAGTGCCACAAGGACAAGTTCGACTGCGTCTGGGTGGCCGACGGGTTCAGCTTCTCGGGCAAGACGATTCACGTCCAGAAGTTCGAGAAGAAGGCCGACGCCCCGTCGCACGGGGACATGGGCGGCCTCGAGTACGGCAACGCGGATACCTTCATGCAGGAGGTCTTCGCCAACCAGACGAACGAGCGCATCGAGAAGACCGGCGCGAAGTTCGTCACCGGCGGCTCGGGCGACTACGAGCTCAAGGGTCAGATCACGGAGTTTCGCTACCCCAAGAAGGGCGCCGCGTGGGGCGGCTGGATCGGAGGGGCGGTCGGCTCGGGCACGATCGTCTATGACTGGAAGATCGTTGACAAGAGCGGCAAGACGCTCGTCGCCGTCCACCACAAGATCCTCGCGAGCGCGGGCGACACCATGGAGCGCCGCGTGGACAACGTCTTCGGCGACGAGATGGTCGAGTTCGTGCGGAAGAACTCGAAGTAGAGAGGGATTGGCGCGCCGCGTAGCGGCGCGCCCCGGGGATTTTCTGAGAAGGGTGAGTGGGGCCGCGGCCGGGGGAAGCGTCCCCGCGGTTACTTGAGGGGACCTCAGGCCATTCACCCTTCAAAGAAACTTTGCAGACCGTTGCCTTTCGCGGTGCCTACCTCGCGCGCAAGGGTCCGTATTCACCTTCAAAGGAACTTTGCAGACCTTTTCCCTTGCCGGGCGTTGACCGGCTGCGCGCGGGGCTGCTAACATTCTTGTCCGGAGGCGCGCACTCACATCCGACCCGACGCCATCCCTCTCACCCTTCCCGAGGCCGGGCTCGGCGCGCTCTTCGGTGTCCACGACGAAAACCTGAGGCTTCTCGAGGACGCCTTTGGCGTCGAGATCGCCGCGCGCGGGCGCGAGGTCTCCGTCAGCGGCGACCCGGACGGCACGGCCCTGGCGGCCCGCCTCCTCTCGGACTTCGCGAAGCTCATCGAGCGCGGCTACGTGCCGAAGAAGCCAGACCTCGAGGCCGCCGTCCGCATCCTCCGCGAGGAGCCGGGCACGTCGCTGGTCGATTTCTTCGAGAACCGCTCCGTCGGCCCGGCGCTCCGCCAGGTCGTGTCGCCGCGGAACGTGCGGCAGCAGGAGTACCTGCAGGCCGTCCTCGAGCACGACATCGTCTTCGCGATCGGGCCCGCGGGCACGGGCAAGACGTACCTCGCCGTCGCGATGGCGGCCGCGGCGCTGCTCGAGAAGAAGGTCAAGCGCATCGTCCTCTGCCGCCCCGCGGTGGAGGCCGGGGAGAAGCTCGGCTTCCTCCCCGGCGACCTCGCCGAGAAGGTGAACCCGTACCTGCGCCCGCTCCACGACGCTCTCTACGACATCCTCGGCTATGAGAAGGTCGGGCGCATGCTCGAACGCAACATCATCGAGGTCGCGCCGCTCGCGTTCATGCGCGGCCGTACGCTCAACGACGCGTTCGTGATCCTCGACGAGGCCCAGAACACCACGTCCGAGCAGATGAAGATGTTCCTGACGCGCATGGGCTTCGGGAGCAAGGCCGTCGTGACGGGCGACGTGACGCAGATCGACCTCCCGCAGGGGAAGATCTCGGGCCTGAAGGAAGCCGACCGCGTCCTGAACGGCGTCGACGGCGTCAAGTTCGTGAGGTTCGACCAGCGCGACGTCGTTCGCCACCGCATCGTCCAGTCCGTCGTGAGCGCCTACGAGGCCTTCGAGAAGCAGAAGGCCGACGCCGCCGAAGCCGCCGCCGCGAACGGCAACGGGAACGGCTACTCGAACGGCAACGGAAACGGGCATCGGGCGAACGAGTAGCGCTTCGGTTCCGGTCCGGGCGCATTAAGATTTCTTAGAAGGTGAAGAGAGCAAAGACGCAGACGCGGGCGGGCGGAGCCATCGGCGAAGTCGATGTCCATTGCGCCGTCGCGGGCGCGCCGCCGGCCGCCCGCGTGCGCGCCTGGACCCGCATCCTCCTTTCGAAGGCGGGCGCGAAGCGCCCTCTTTCTCCTTCTCTTTCCGTTCTTCTCTGCGGCGACCGGCGCATGCGCACGCTGAATCGCCGCTTTCGCCGTATCGACCGCCCGACGGACGTTCTTTCCTTTCCCCCTTTCAAGGAATCTTCTTCTTCTTCCTTCCTCGGCGACCTCGTGATCGACGTCCCGTATGCGGCGCGGCAGGCCCGGCGGCGGGGGCACGCGGTCTCG
Source organism: uncultured Acidobacteriota bacterium (assembly GCA_963798215.1). Classification (GTDB taxonomy): domain Bacteria; phylum Acidobacteriota; class Thermoanaerobaculia; order UBA5066; family UBA5066; genus Fen-183. The sequence continues at coordinate 3,138,519 of CAWCSP010000004.1, read as the reverse complement.
AGGGAGATCCGGATCCTCCTCGCGCACGGCCTCCTGCACCTTCTCGGATACGATCACGAGACGGACGACGGCACCATGTTCCGCCTGCAGGGACGCCTGATCCACTCGGCCTTCGGCGCGGGGCCGGACGGCGTGCCGTGACCGGGTTCGCGATCACGGCGGGCGTCGGCTTCGTCGTGGCCGCGCTCTTCGCGGGCGTCTTCGTCCTGTTCTCGGGCTTCGCACAGTCCCTCGAGAGCCTCTCGGTTCTCCGGCGCAAGGCCCTCCTCGAGGCCGACCCGGGCCGCTTCGGAACGCTCCTCGCGCCCGAGCACGTCCGCGTCTCGCGCATCGCCGTGCGGCTCACCGCGCAGGGAGCGGTCCTCGGCGGCCTCCTGTGCCTCGGCTCGGCGCTCGCGGCTCTCGACGTCCCGGAGCCGTGGCTCGCCTCGGCCGTCGTGATCCTCCTCGGCTGGATCGTGGCCGAGAGCCTCGTGATCCGCTGGGTCGCACGGCGCGGCGGCGACGCGTTGCTCGCGGGCTTCTCGTGGCTCATCCCGCTCGTGGACTTCCTGTCGGCGCCGCTCACGCCGCTCCTCTCGCGCCTCGTCGAGGTCGAGGAGGACGCTCCCGAGAGCGGGGGCGCGCCCGATGCCGCGAAGGAAGAGGCGGCGAAGGACGCGGAAGTCCGCGCGCTCCTCGACGTCGCCCGCGAGGAGGGCCTCCTCGAGAAGCACGAGGAGGAGCTCGTCTCCCGCGCCGTGGACTTCAACGACCGGACGGTCGGCCAGGTCATGACGCCGCGCCCCGACATCGTCTTCGCGCAGGCCGACGCCCCGCTCGACGAGATCGCCGACCTCTTCGTGAAGACGAAGTTCACACGCCTTCCGCTCGTGGAAGGCAGCATCGACAGGCCCGTCGGGATCGTGCACGTCAAGGACGTCTTCACGGTCCTCCGCCGGCCGGACCCGCCCGCGACGGCACGCGGGCTCGCGCGGGAGGTCTTCTTCGCGCCGGAGTCCCAGACGGTCGCCACGCTGCTGTCGGACTTCCGCCGGCGCCGCCACCCTCTCGCGATCGTCGTCGACGAGTACGGAGCCGTCACGGGCCTCGCGACGCTGGAGGACCTCGTCGAGGAGCTCGTCGGCGAGATCGCGGACGAGCACGAGGACGAGGCGCCGCCGGTGGTCGCGTCCGGCGACGGCTCGTGGTCCGTGGCGGGCCGCGTCCGCGTGTCCGAGATCGCGACGCTCTTCGACGTCGTCTTCCCGCCCGCCGAGTACGACACCGTCGCCGGGCTCGTCTCCGAGAAGCTCGGCCGCATCCCGAAGCCGGGAGAGGTCGCGCACGAAGCCGGTCTCTCGTTCACGGTCGAAGAGGCCGACCGGCGCCGGATCCACAGGCTGCGCGTACGCCGCGAGGCGCCGCCTCCGCGCGACGACGGCGGGGCGGGGACCGAATGAAAGCCGCCCGTTCCGGGACGGTCGCCGTCGTCGGGCGCCCGAACGCGGGCAAGTCGACGCTCGTGAACGCGCTCGTCGGGACGAAGGTGGCGATCGTCTCGGACAAGCCGCAGACGACGCGCCGCAACCTTCTCGGAATCCGCAACGACGACGAGGGGCAGATCGTCTTCGTGGACACGCCGGGCCTCCACAGGCCGCTCCACCGACTGAACAAGTCCATGGTCGCCGAGGCCGAGGACGCGCTCCGCGAGGAGGACGTGCGGCTGCTCGTGATCGACGTGACGGCCCCGGCCGGCGCGGGCGACCGCTTCGTCCTCGAGCTCCTCCGGTCCGCGCCCGCGCCGCGCATCGCCGTCCTGAACAAGATCGACCTCGTCGCGAAAAAGGAGATGCTCCTGCCGCGCCTCGCTTCCCTCGGCAGCACGGCGATCTTCGACGCGATCGTCCCGGTTTCGGCCCTCACCGGCGAGGGCCTCGACGTCCTTCTCACGGCGCTTCGGAGCCACCTCGCCGAGGGCGACGCGCTCTTCCCGGCCGGTCTCGTCACGACGTCCGATGACGCGACGCGGATCGCCGAGACGATCCGGGAGAAGTTCCTCGAACGAACGCGCGAGGAGATCCCGTACGGTCTCGGCGTCCTCGTCGAGGAGGTGAGGCGCGAGGAAGCGAAGAAGCTGACGGTCGTCCGGGCGACGATCGTCGTGGACCGCGACGGCCACAAGGGAATCGTCCTCGGCGCGGGCGGACGGGTGCTGAAGGAGGCGGGCACGGCGGCCCGCCTCGACCTCGAACGCGTGTTCGGTGGAAAGTTCTTCCTCGACCTCGTCGTGGCCGCGCGCCCCGGATGGCGGGAAGACCCGAGATTTCTCACCACCCTGACGAGCTGAGCGTTGACGCGGGACGGCCCTTGCCGTAAGACTCCGGAGGGAGGACATTCTGGCCACTCCGGAAAAGGGCAAGGACGACAAGCGGAACGCGCCGCGGCTGCCGCTCGCGAAGGGCACGAGGGCGCAGATCAAGTCGACGATGCCCGTCGACCTCCTGAACCTTTCCGCGACGGGCGTCCTGATGGAGCTTCCGTCGGCCCTCCGCCCCGGCTCGACGTGCGACCTCACGGCGACGCTCGCGGGGATCCCCTTCGTCGCGCTCGTGCGCGTCACGCGCTGCCGCGCGGGCGGCTTCACGGCGGACGACAAGGGCGGGCGGGTGCTCGTCTACCAGGCGGGAGGCGAGTTCGTCGGCCTCGCGTCGGAGCAGAGGTTGAACCTCTCGCGCGCGATCGAGAAGATCGGCGGCGCGAAGCTCGCGAGCCAGTCCGCGGCGTTCCTGAAGGCCGTCAAACCCGCCTAGGACGTCAGGTCGCGCAGCGCGGCCCGCAGGGCGTCCTCGAGGCGGCGCGCGCGCTCGAGGGCGGCCGCGGCGGCCGCGTGGGACGCCTCCGCGGCGGCTTGGGCCGCCTGGAGTCGCTCGGTCAGCGCGGCGACCTGCGCCGCGAGCGAGATCGCAGCCTCGCCCGCCGAAGCCTCGGCGCTCTCTCGTGCGGCGCGCTCGGCGGCGATGGCGCCGGCGAGGCCGCTCCGCTGCTCCTCGGCCTCGGCCTTCAGCGCGGCGATCGCCGCAAGCGCCTCGTCCGCGCGGGACGCGGCCGCCGCGACGCCGGCCCCGAGGCCCTCGAGGGTCTCTCCGGTCTTCAGGGCCGCGGCCGTGTGCGCTCCCTTCTCGGCCTCGAGCCTCTGCTCGAGATCCGTGGCGAGCCGGAGGCGTTCGTCACGCTCGGCCTCCACGGCCTTCTCGATCGTCTTCTCGAGGTCGGCCGCGAGCTGCCGGCGCTCTTCGCGCTCGGCTTCCAGGGCCTTCTCGAGCGCCTTCTCGAGAGTCTCGACGCGGCGGGCGTCGGCTCTCCCGGCGTCGGGCGCCGCGTCGTCGCGCTTGAACGTCCCCGAGACGCGCCCGGCCGCGGCCCGGCGGGCCTCGGCAAGGACCGCGTTGAGCTTATCGTCCAGCGGCGTCACGGGCGCCGTCATCTCCGGGCGCGAGCCCCGGGGGCGCTCACCCGACGTCGAGGACGCCGCGAAGGCGGCGGGCGTTTCGGGCCTCGCGGCCGGGGCGGCCGGGACGGACGCCGCCGCATCGGGCCGGGCGCCCGGCGCGGCCTTCTGCGAATCGTCGGACAGATCGGCAAACGTCCCCTCGGCGGACGGCGGGACCCATTCCGCGGGCTCCTCCTCGGAGACCGACCCGGCCCCCGCGCCCGCCATCGCGAGGACCGGCGCGGCGGACGGCGCCTCCTCGGGCTCCGGGGCCGGAGCCGAGATCGTGACCGCGGGTCCGGGTCCGGTGAACGGCTGCGTCGAGGCGCCGGGGCTGGAGGACGACCCCATCGACGACGAGCCGAGCGAGGACTCGGCCGCCAGCACGTCCGCGCCGACGGGCGGTTTCCAGCCGCGCTGCAGGCGCCGCAGGAGGTCGACGAACGTGAGCTTGGACGCGAGCTTGAACGTCTCGAGGACTCCCATTCCCTCGGAGGCAACGGCCTCGACGTACGGGTACGACTGGAAACCGAGCGACTCCTGGAGCGCCTCCACGGAGAGCGCGCTCGGGAGGTCGCGCTTGTTGTACTGGATGACGACGGGTAGCGATTCGAGCGGGATCTTCTCGTCCGCGAGGTTCTCGCGCAGGTTCTGGAAGCTCTCGAGATTGTGCGAGAGCATCGACCACTGCGAGTCCACGACGAAGACGAGGCCGTCCACGCCGCGCAGGACGATCCGACGCGTCTCGTTGTAGAAGACCTGTCCGGGAACGGTGCACACCTGGAAGCGGACCGTGTAGCCCTTGATGTTCCCGAGCTCGATCGGCAGCAAGTCGAAATAGATTGTCCTGTCTTGCGCCGTCGAAAGCGACAGCAGCTTGCCCGCGCCGCGCTCGAGCCGCTGGTGGAGGATCTTGAGGTTGGTCGTCTTGCCGCAGAGTCCGGGCCCGTAGAAGACGATCTTGGCCGTCAACTCCTTGGTGGCGTGGTTGAAGAGGGCCATGGTGCCTCCGGGACTTTTTGAGACGCCGTCCAAGTATACGCGCCGCGTATCCTCCGGGCGTGACGGTCGAGGCGCGCGCGCGGCGGATCGAAGGCACGTTCGCGGGCCTTCCGCTGCGCGGGGTGTCCGTGGCCGGGCGCGAGACGTGGTTTCACTTCCCGACGCTCGGGTTCGCGTTCGACCTCGGCCGCTCCCCGTGGGAGCTCGTCTCCGTCCCGCACGTCTTCCTCTCGCACGCCCACCTCGACCACGGCGCCGGCCTCGCGTACTGGTTCTCCCAGCGCCGGCTCCTGCGTCTCCCCGGCGGGACGGTCCACACCCACCCCGCGGCCGTCGAGGCGTGGCGGAAGATCGTCGACCTGCACGCCGCGCTCGAGGACGTGCGCTACGACGCGCGCGTCGAGGCGATGCCGTCCGGAACCCGCGTCGCGCTGCGCCGGGACCTCTCGATGGCTTGCTTTCCGGCCGACCACCGCGTCCCGACGCTCGCCTTCGTGGCCTTCGAGGAGCGCCACCGGCTCCTGCCCGAATACGAGAAGCGGACGCGCGAGGAGATCAAGTCCCTCGCGGCCGAGGGGAAGAGCGTCGCCGGACCCGTCTCGATCCCGCTCGCCGCGTACTCGGGCGACACGGCCGCGGGGATTTTCGACGCCGCGCCGCCCGACTTCTTCCGGGCGAGGGTCCTCCTGATCGAATGCTCGTTCGTGGAGGAACGCGACAAGGGCCGCGCCGCGCCGTTCAAGCACCTCCACGTCGACGACATCGCCGAGCGCGCGGACCTGTTCGAGAACGAGGTCATCCTCCTGACGCACGTGACGCTCCGGACGCCGGCCGACGCCATCCGCCGCCTCGTGAAGCAGCGCCTGCCGGCGCGCCTCGCGGAACGGGCCGTGCCGTTCCTGCCGGAGTAGTCAGCGGGCCGCGCCCGCGATGCGGCCGCGGTTCGCCGTCCACTCGCCGAGCGCCTGCCGCCACTCCCACGCGTGGCCGGGGGAGACGACGAACTCGACGACCGCGCCCGACGTCGCCGTGACGCGCAGGACCTTGCTCCGGAAGAACCCTCTCCCTGCCTGTGTCCTCTCGTCTGTCTCGAGGCGCTGTATTTCTTCGAATGAGTAAGAGCCCGATCTTCCCCAGAGCCCGTCCCACACGAGTCCGGCCGGTGTGAGGGCGACGGTGCCGGGGATCAGCGCGCGTCCGCGCGCTGCGGGGGGGGCGCCGCGCGCAGCGCGGCGCCCCCCGGAGCCGGCGCCTGCGGCGCCGGCCGGGGATTCGGATTCGGAATTTCTTAGAAGGTGAAGAGGGAGAGAGCCGGATGGCATGAGGCACGGCGTGCCGATGCGCACCACGCCCCCTAACCCTTCTAAGAAATTGCGCCCCTTCCGTCTGGCAATGAGCCTCGTCGTGAGAACGAAGCCTCCGGTCGCGAGCAAGAAAATTCCGACTGCGCCCGCGACCCAGAAAACCATTACCGGAACAGCTTCTTCCGGTTCCGGATGTAGTCCCGGAACACGAACGTCGCGAGGTCGGTCGGGGAGGCGTAGTACGCCCGGCCGCGCGCGATCTTCGTCATCGTGTCGACGAAGTCGACGAGCGCCTCGTCGGTCGCGATCATGAAGGTCGTGAGCTGGATGCCGTCGCGCCGGAGCTTCTCGGCCTCCTCGAGCGTGCGGTTGACGATCTTCAGGTCCAGGCCGAACGGGTTCTTGTAGAGCTTGCCGCCCTCGCGGATGCACGACGGCTTGCCGTCCGTGATCATGAAGATCTGGCGGTTGCGCGAGCGGCGGCGCATGAGGAGCTTGCGCGAGAGCGCGAGGCCGTCCTTCGTGTTCGTGTGGAACGGCCCGACCTGCGCCTTGCTGAGCTCCTCGAGCGGGACCGAGCGCGCCTCGTCCCCGAAGAGGACGACGTCGATCGTGTCCTTCGGGTACTTCTGGAGGATGAGCTCCGTGAGCGCGAGCGCGACCTTCTTGGCGGGCGTGAAGCGATCCTCGCCGTAGAGGATCATCGAGTGCGAGACGTCGATCGCGATCGCGGTCGCGCAGGCGCTCTGGTGCTCGACGTCGAAGACCTCGAAGTCGGACGGCACGAGGGCGAGATCGTCCGGGTCCCGCCGCGCCGCGTTCGCGACCGTCCTTATCCCGTCGAGACGCGCGGGGTCGTCGCCGAACTCGTACGGGCGCGTCTCGGGCAGCGCCTCGGTGCCGCCGCCCGAGCGGGGGATCGAGTGCAGCCCGGGGCCGGCCTTCTGGAGAGACGAGAAGATCTCCTCCAGGGCGTTCCGGCGGATGCGGCGCTCGCCCGGGCCCATGAGCGTCATATTCCCCTCGCCGTCGCGCCCGACGATGCCCTGCCGCTCGAGCGCGGCGCGGAACGCCTCGAGGTCGACGTTCTTGCCGATGATCCCGCGGCGCTGCAGCTCCTGCATCCAGGCCATCGCCTCCTCCACGTCGCCGCCGAGGCGCGAGACGAGATCGAGGAAGAGCTTCAGGAGCTCTTCGTACGTCAGGAGCGACTGGAGGAGGTCGAGCGGCAGCTCGCCGTACCGGTAATCCACGGCCCATGCTACGCCGCGGAGGGGGCTGGCGGATCGGCCTCAGGGCTTCCACTCGAACTTCTGCGGTCCGTAGTGGCGCTGGCGGCCGTCCTTGGACCGGAAGATGCCGACGACTTCGTGCGGACCCGCGTCCCCGGGACGGAAGGCGTACGTCGCTTCGTAGCCGGTGCCTGAGCAGTCTCCGAGCCCCGAGACGGCCGCGCAGACGTCGGGCCGGGGCATGCGCCTCGCCGTCACCGGCGTGCGCGTCTCGCCGTCGATGAGAACGGTGACGTCGAGGTCCTCGCCCGGGATGCGAGCCCAGCCCGCGACATGAAGCGGGCCGTGGACGGCGGCGCCTTCGGCAGGGGCGTCGACGGCACCGGTGAGCGATCCGTCCTCCCGCCACGGAGCCCCGGTGGGGGAGAGGCCGGCGAGCGGCGTCCACGGGAGCGGCTCGAGGGCGCGCGCGGCGGGCTCGTTCTTCGCGACGGCGAAGAGGTCGTTCCGGGCGTCGCCGTCGAAGCGCTTCACGAAGACGAGCCGGCCGGACGCGAGCGCGCGGTCGATCCACTCGCGGTGCGTCGTGCGCATCGCCGGGCTCAGCCACGAGCCGTGGACGAGGACGTACGACGCCGGGATCTTCTCGAGGAAGTCGAGGAGGTCGTCGGGGATCGGCGCCTTGCGCTCGTCCTCCTCGATGCGGCGGACGATCGGCGAGGAGAAGCCCGAGACCGCCGTGATGAGCGGCTTGCCGTGGTCGGCCGCGCGGAGCACCGCTCGATAGTTCCCGTGCTCGTCCGTTCCGGACGGGAGCTCCACGATGCCGCCCGTCATCGGCGTCATCGCGAGGAAGCGCGTCGCCTCGTCGGGATCGGCTTCGCCGCGAACGAGGTCGAGCGGGGCCGCGCGATCCTCGAGGAGGAACGCGACGCAGACAACGGCGAAGGCCGCGCCGGTCCGCGCGCCCGGCCTCCGGCGCTTCCAGCGCGCGGCGAGCTCCTGCACGGCCGCGCCCGCGAGGATCGCGAGGCCGAGGTACGCGATCGTCGCCCAGCGGGCGGGAACGCGGATGCTGCGGAAGAGGAAGACGGCCTCGAAGAGGATGCGGTGGAACGGGAAGCGAACGCCCAGCGACCCGAAGAAGCCGAGGACGGCGAGGAGGAACCCGACCACGATCGCGTCCGGCCGCCGGACGAGGCGGAGGCTCTCCGGGACGTTCCGCGCCCGCACGAACGGGAGCGCGGCGGGATAGGCGAGCCACCAGCGCAGGGCGACCGCGACGGTGAAGAGAACGAGAGCGCGCGCGGGGTCCGTCGCGCGGAAAACCTCCTTGCCATGGAACCGCAGGTGAATCCCCGCGGGACTCGCGGCGAAGAGGGCGAGGAAGCCCGCGGCCAAGGCGATGCCGTCCAGCCAGCGCAGGAGCCTGGGAGACGGCGCGGAGCCGCCCGGCGCGGAGGGCGCGGTGTCGCGCGGGGCGGGCGAGAGGAGAAGGGCCGCGAGCGGGAGCGCGAGGAGGAGCAGCCCCGGGAAGAGCGAGCGCTCGCCGGGAGACGGGAACTGCGAGAACCCGCGCCAGAGCTGGTTGCGCGGGTCGGCATTCATCCAGTCGTGGGGCTCCGCGGAGAAGTCGCGCGCCTCGTCGACGCTGCGCGTGAAGCCGTAGAGCTTCGCGGCCCGCTGGTACGGCAGCAGGAAGGGGAGGAGGGCGAGCGTCGCGATCCCGAGCGGGACGGCCGCCCGCTTCCAGCCCGCGCGGTCGCGCTCGATTCCCGTGCGGAACGCGAGGACGAGGGCGACGGCCGCGAGCGGGACGAGCGTGAGGACGAGCCAGTGGATCACCGTGAGGCCGTTGAGGAAGAACGCGGCGCCGAGCCACTTCGCGCGCCGCGGGCTGCGCTCGCGCAGGAAAAGGACGAGCGCCTCGAAGAGGATCGGGATCCAGCCCGCGAAGAGGTAGTTCACGTGCGGGAGCTGCCCGAAGCGGTACGGCACGAACGCGAACGCGATGCCCGTCACCCACGCGGCGCCCGTGGACCCCGTCAGGGTCCGTCCGAGCCGGAAGGCCCCGTAGCCCGAGAACGCGAAGCCGAGGAGCGTCAGGATGCCCTGGGCCGTCAGCGGCCGGAGTCCCAGCGCGAAGAGCGGGAACAGCGGCAGCGCGAGGCCGTAGTTGTGCTCGCTGAACGCGAGGGAGAGCTTGTACGGAAAATAGATGTTCCCGTCGAAGAGGTGGAGCGGCGCATGGAACGTCTGGTGCCAGTCCCACCAGAGGATCCAGGAGTTCAGGTACGGGTCGCCTGTGTCGGAACAGTAGTCGCGCAGGTGCTTCGCCCACGGCCACGTCATCGCGGTCGTCAGGGCGAGGAACGCGAGGAAGACGAGCGCCTCGCGCAGGAAGGCGCGGCCCCGCGCGGACGGCTGCCCGGACATCTCGGGGATTCTATCGGCGCCGTTCAGGAACGCGAGCGCCGCGGGCCTCGCCCTCAGCCCCGCACGGAGCGCGAGCGCGACGAGGAGGCCGAGCGGAAAAGCGAGTTGGAGAAGCAGGCGGTTCCACGTCGGATGGACCTGCTCGGCACCTCCCCAGGGTGTCAGGAGGAGCGCGCCGACGTACGACGCGAGGCAACTGCCGACGGCGACGAGGAGCGGCGGGACGACGCGGCGCCGGAGGCCGGAGACACCTGCGAGGAGCGTGACGCCGGCGGCGACCCAGAGGCCCGACCAGTCGTCCCACGAGACGGTTTCCTTCCCCGCCGCACGTGGGAGGAGAGGAAGCCGCGCGGCGGCCTCGTGCGCGAGGGAAACGGTGCGAAGCTGGGCCACGTAGTCCTCGTCCCAGCGCTGCGGCACCTTCGCCTTCCATGCGTGGAGCGCGAGCGCGGCGGCGAGGACCGCTCCGCCGGCGAACGCGAGAGCCCGCAACCTGCGCGTCCGGTCCGAAGGCCGGCCGAGCGCGGCAGCGAGACCTCCCGCGAGGAGCGCGACGAGAGCGAACGGCAGCCCCTCGTTCTTCGTCAGGACGGCCGCGGCGAGGAGGATGGCGGCCGCGACGCCCTCCGACGCGCGCGCGCGTCCGAGGAGAAGGAGGAATCCCGCCCCCAGGAACGCTCCGAGCGGAACGTCCGAGTAAGCCCCCGCAGCGCCGCCGGAATGCTCGAACGCGAGGTACGGCGCGACGGCGAAGGCGAGCGCCGTCAGCGCTGCCGCTGTCGTCCCGGCGTGGCGGCGCGCGAGGTCGAAGAACACGAGGAGGAGCGCCGGGAAGAACGCCGCGTAGAGGGGCTTGACCGCACGCGGGTCGTCGCCCGCGTCGAACGTCTCCTGGACGACGACTTGCGCGAGCGGGAGGAGGAGCGGGTACTGCGGGTGATCGACGAACACTTTGGCGTCAAGGAGCGCGTGCGGCGTCACGCTGCGATCCGCGCGCACCCAGCGCGCCGCGGCGCTCCACGTCATCTCGGCGTCCCATCCGAGCTCGCGGTGCGTCACGGCGTCCGCGAGAAGTCCTGCCCCGACCGCGGCCGCAACCGCGAACGCAACGCGGGCGGCGAGGCGGCCAGCCCGAGGCGGGCACGGCGCCTCCACGGCGGCCCGGCCGCGCAGCGCGCGCGCGACGAGGCCCGCGAGGACGAGAAGGACGGCCGGCATGAGGACGACGCCGCGGCGGATCCTCACGTCGAACGCGATGCCGAGCAGATAGACCAGTCCGGGAACGGCCGCGACGCCGAGAAGGTACGCCCAGCCGAGCCGTGCGGCGCGGGGCCGCACTCGGAGCGCGGGGAGAAGCTCGACGAGGCCGCGGCCCGCCGCGAGGAACAGCAGGACACCGCCGAACGCGGCCGCAAAGGGCGCGCCGCTGCTCACGGGAGGGTTCCCCGTTCGGCGAGGAGGCTGGTTTCGACGAGCCGCGGGCCCGGAGGGTCGACGCTCGGAATCACGGTCCAGCGCGGCAGGGACGCGAGTTTCCCCGGCGTGACGTTCGTCCGGAGGTCGCTCGGGTTCCCGCCGAAGACGGCGCGCCTCGGCGCGAGATCGAAACGGACCATCGTCGTCGAGCCGTTCGTCAGGATCAGGTATTCAGCGCCTTCCGGCAGGGCCTCCCGGATGCGGGTGATAGCCGTCGCGTATTCCGGCCCGCGAAACCTGACGAGGGCCGCGTGCGCGTCGTCGCGCGAGGCCCCCGGGAAATCGCGGACGCGCGCCCACGTCGCGAGGACCGTCGAGGGCACCGCGATCGCGAGATACGAGAGAAGCGCGAGAAGGCCCGCGGCGGGCAGGGCGCGGTGCCACATGGGAGAGCGACGGATTCGCACGGGCCGTCGAATGATATCGGCGCGGGCCCGAGTCGCCGTCAGTCTCTCTTCCAGACGAACGTGCGCGGTGTATAACGCCGCACGCGCCCGTCGGGCGCGCGGAAGACGGCGGTCACCTCGTGGGGGCCCGAGTCGCCGGCCTCGAAGTCGAATCCCACCTCGTAGCCGGCTGTCGAACAGTCGCCGAGGACGGGAATCACGCGGCACACATCGGCCCGCTCGCGCCGGTGAGAGAACGCCGGCTTCCGCGGAATGCCATCGACGTACACCGTGGCCGGAAGATCCGCTCCCGGGATGCGCCCCCATCCGCCGACGATCAGGCGGCCCCGGACGGTGCGACCCTCCTCTGGCGCGTCGATCGAGCACCAGAGCCCGTCCGCTCCCGGCGTCGACACGGGAACCGCGTCGTAGACGCGCAGCGGCATTCCCCAGGCGGACGCGAGCTGACCGTCCTTCCACCACCAGAGGGCGCGAGGGCCAACACGTTCGAGGACGAGTGGATCCCAGCCCCGCACGCTCTCCGTGTAGGTGAGAAGAAACTGGGTGACGGCGGCGAACGCGACGAGCGCGAGAAACGCGGCGCGCAGGGGCCGGCCGGCGGAGCGCATCAGCGGGATCGCCGCGAGGGCGAGGAACGGCGCGGCCTCCGTCGTCAGGCGGGGACCGAGGCTCCAGCCGCCCCACCACTTCACATGCGAGGCCGCGAGGAAAACCACGGCGCCCGCGACCCCGAGACTCGCGAGCGTCCACGCGAAAAGGCCGGCCGGGCTCTCCTTTCGGCGCGCGAGGCCGAGCGGCAGCAGCAGAACCCACGGGCAGAAGACGAGGAGGCCTCGGCTCGGGCTGGCGAGGACGCCCGCGAAACCGGACGCGAAATCCGCGTTGAACATCCGGTGCGACGTGTTCATGGCGCCGTACGCGCCGAGGGGATGGCCGTAGAAGGCGAGCTGCGCGCCGGCGACCACCGCGAGCACGGCGCCGAGGGCGGCCGCGTACCGCACCGCGGATCGGCGCTCCGTCGCGAGGAGCGCTGCGCCGATCGCGGCCGCCCCGACGAGCGCGGTCGGGCGGCACGCGAACGCGAAACCGGCCGCCACGCCCGCCCATGCGGGGAGCGGACGGGAGCGGAGCGCCAGAAAGAGCGCGAGGACGAGACAGAAGATCTCTCCCGTGAAGCTCCAGAGTGCCTGCGCGGCGTTTGCGGGGACGGGCGTCGCGAGCGCGAAGACCGCGGCGGCGCCGAGGGCCGCGCCGTCTCCCCAGCGCCGGGCGGCCGCCCAGAGAAGCGCCGCGCCGGCGGCGGTGATGAGCGCCGCCGCGTGCTTCTCCCACCGGTTCACGAGCGCGGGCGTCACGCGCCCTCCGCTCCCGAGGAGGCCGAGGGCGGCGTGGGGAAGGGCGATGAACGCGGTTCCGGAGGGGAAGCTGTTCAGGATGTGCTTGCCGACGCGGACGGACGAGTACGGGAGATTAGGGCCGTCGAACGGCGGCGTCTTCGAGAGGTCGAGGGTGCCGCGCGTCAGGATCAGGGACGGCAGCGCGGAGATCGCGGCATTGTCGCCCGAGGAGAGGACGGCGGCGTTGCCCGCGTAAAGCGCGTAAAGCGGGAACGCGCCCGCGAGGAGGAGGTCGCCGGGCGTGAGCGCGCCGCGCCTCGCGCGGACGACGCCATATGCGGCGAGCGGGACCGCGAGGACGAGCGCGGGGAGGCCTCCGGCCTGAGGCCAGCCCGGCGTGAGCGCCGGGACGAGCGGGAGCGCCGCCGCGCATGCGGCGAGGACCCCCGCGGTCCGGCGGAGGATGATGCCGGTCTTCAGCGGATCGCGGCCAGCTCGTAGAGGTAGTCGACGTGCGAGCGCACGGCGCCGTCGAAGCCCGCCACCTTCGGGTTCGTCGACTCGATCACGTAGTACTCGTCGGGCGCGTGGGCGCCGCTGCCGTGGCCGAGGCCGAAGTGGCCGGAAGCCAGCTTGAGCGGCGGGCCCGTGAAGACGTAGCCGGGATACGAGCCGGCATTCCGGACCGACAGGAGCGGGTCGAGGCCGTCGCGCTTGAGAAGCGCGATCTGCGCGCGAATGAGCGGAGCGTCGGCGGACGTCTCCGTCGGGTCGTAGCCGCCCGAGACGTTCACTTCGATATCGCCGAAGCCCCTCTTCGCGAGGTGCGCCTTGAGCGCCGCGATCGCGCCGTCGAACGTCATGTCGGGGACGAGGCGCAGATCGAGCTTCGCGACGGCCCGGTGCGGGAGCAGCGTCTTGCCGCCGGGGCCCGTATAGCCGCCGACGATCCCCTCGATGTTGACGGTCGGCGAGAAGGCGAGGCGCTCGAGCGACTCGCGCCACGACGCGTCGTGGATCCAGCGCGAGGCGCCGACCATCTTCTTCGCGGTCGCCTCGTCGAGGCGCTTCGCGGCCGCGTCGAGCATCGCGGACTGCGCGGCGTTCGGCGGCTTGACGGCCGCGGTGAGCCCGTCGATCGCGGGGTCGCCGTCCGCGGTCACGAGCGTCGCGAGCGCCTGCACGAGGTGGAACGCCGGGCTGTCGAGGCGCGCGCGATTCGCGGAGTGGACGTCCTTCGTCGGGCCGCGGCCCCACTTCTCGCCGGAGGAGACGAGCTCGAGCTCGACGACGCCCTTGGCACCGAGCGAGACCGCGACGGAGCCGTCGGGGTCCTGGCTCGCGGACGGCATGTAGACGCCCATCGTCCTCGACAGTGCCTTGGCGACCTCGGGATTTCTCGCGATCTCGGGGATGTGCGGCGAGCCGATCTCTTCCTCGCCCTCGGCGACGAAGACGAGGTTGACCGGCAGCCTGACGCCCGCGCCGCGGAACGCGTGGAGCGCGGCGAGGAAGGCGGCCTCCGGTCCCTTCTGGTTGACGGCGCCACGGCCGACGAGGACCTTGCCGTAGCCCGGCTTCTCGACGATCCGCGCCTCGAACGGCGGCGCCAGGGTCCACTCGGCGGGGTCGGCCTGCTTCACGTCGTACATGAAGTAGAGGCCGACGGTGCGCGGCGCGCCCGCATCGAGCGTCGCGAAGACGCCCGGCTTCCCCGCCGTCGGCATCCTCACGGCGGTCTGGAAGCCCGCGTCCTTGACGAGCGAGATCATCTGGGCGACGCCCGTCTCCGACCCGCGATTTTCCGCGGCGATCGAGGGGTTTCGGACCCAGTCCTGCAGGCGCGCCACGGCCTCGCCGTGGCGCTTTTCGATTTCGGCGTAGATCTTCGCGCGGTCGTCGGCGGCCTGGGCGCCAAGGGCGAGGCGGGGGAGGGAGGAAGCGGCAGTCACCGCAGCCGTGGCGGCGGCGGCACCGAGGAGATCGCGTCTGTTCATCGGCATGGCGCGAAGTCTACCGCCGCCCGGTATGCTCTCGGCCGATGGCTCCACTTGGCGACGACTCGAAGGGCGGTGGAAGCTCCGACCTCTCGCGGGAGATGACGGCCGCAACGCCCGCGCCGGGCTCGGCGCGGCGCGGCGCGCCGGCGCCGTCGATCTCCTCGGGGACGAGGCTCGACCACTTCGAGGTGCTCGGATTGCTCGGCGCCGGCGGCTTCGGTGAGGTTTACAGGGCGAGGGATACGCGTCTCGGGCGGACGGTCGCGTTGAAGGTACTGCCGGAAGATTTCCTGGAAGGTGAAGAGAGGAAAGCGCGGTTCGAGCGGGAAGCGCGGCTCGCTCGCAGCGCTCAACCATCCCGGAATCGCCGCCATCTATTCATTCGAAGAAATCCCCGGTGCTTCTTCTTCGTCTTCCTCTTCCTCTTCTTCGACTCGCCACGTCCTCGTCATGGAGCTCGTCGAGGGCAAGACGCTCCACGCCGCCCTCGCGAAGGGGCCTATGCCCGTCTCCGAGGCGCTCTCGGTCGCGATCCAGGTCGCCGGCGCGCTCGCCGAGGCGCACCGGGCCGGCATCCTCCATCGCGACGTCAAGAGCGGCAACATCATGCTGACGTCCCGCGGACAGGTGAAGGTCCTCGACTTCGGTCTCGCCAAGCGTCTCGAGAGCGGGCCCGCGGCCGAGGCCGGTCCGGAGCTGACGCGCGAGGGGACGACGCTCGGCACGCTCTCGTACATGCCGCCCGAGCAGCTGCTCGGGAAATCCGTCGACGCGCGCAGCGACCTCTTCTCGTTCGGCGTCGTCCTCTACGAGATGGTCACGGGACGGCTGCCGTTCCAGGGGAGCACGACCGTCGCCGTCGCGGACGCCATCCTCCACGGCGAGCCGCGGGATTTCGGAGAGAGGCCGCTGCCCGCGAAGCTGAAGGCGATCATCGGGAAGCTCCTCGAGAAAGACCCCTCGAAAAGGTATTCGGACGCCGAGGAGGTTCAGACCGAGCTGAAGGCGCTGGAGGTTTCGCTGGCGCCGAAGGGCCCTGCCGGCTTCTCTCGCCGCGCGCGAATCGCCGCGGCGCTCACGCTCCTTGCGGCCGCCGTATCCGTCACGTGGCTCTGGCACCGCTCGTCGCAGGCGCGGTGGGCGCGCGAGGTCGCGACGCCCGAGATCGCGCGGCTCGTCGCGGAAGAGGACTTCGCGAAAGCGGCGGCTCTGGCCCGGCAGGCCCGCGCCGTGCTCCCGAACGACCCGACTCTCGAGAAGCTCTGGACGCAGGCGACGATGGAGGTGTCCGTCGAAAGCGACCCGCCGGGCGCCGAGGTGTTCTCCCGCGCCTATCGCGGCGACACCGGCGACTGGGAAAGCCGCGGCGCGACGCCGCTCCGGAAGGTCCGGGTGCCCAAGGGGTATTACGCCTGGCGAATCGTGAAGCCCGGCTACGAGACCGCGTGGCGGATCGCTCCGACGTGGAGTTACCTTTTCGGAAGGAGTTTCTCCGTCCGCCTCCGGCCGGCCGGGAGCGCCCCGGCGGACATGATTCCCGTCGAAGGCGGAAAGATCGATCTCGCGATCCCCGGTCTCGACCAGCTGCCGGCGGTGCCGCTCGACGACTACTGGATCGACCGGCACGAGGTGACGAACGGGGAGTTCAAGAAGTTCGTCGATGCCGGCGGCTACGTCAATCGCGAGCTCTGGAAGCAGCCGTTCGTGCGCGACGGACGGCCTGTCGCGTGGGAACAGGCGGTCGCGCTCTTCCGCGACTCGACGGGACGTCCCGGCCCCGCGACGTGGGAGCTCGGGAGCTTCCCGAAGGGTCTCGAGAAGCACCCCGTCGCGGGCGTGAGCTGGTACGAGGCGGCCGCGTACGCGGAGTTCGCGGGGAAGAGCCTTCCCACGGTCTTCCACTGGAACCACGCCGCGCAGGCGGAGGCGAGCCAGCTCATCGTGCCGGGGAGCAACTTTCAGGGATCCGGGACCGTTCCCGCCGGAGGCGCCGGCGCCCTGAGCGGGTTCGGGACCACGGACATGGCGGGGAACGTCAAGGAGTGGTGCTGGAACGAGAGCAACGGGGACAAGAGGTTCATCCTCGGGGGCGGGTTCGGCGAGCCGACGTACATGTTCATCGACCAGGACGCGCAGTCGCCCTGGGACCGCCGGCCGAACTACGGGTTCCGTTGCGTGAAGCTCTCCGCGCCCCCGTCGGCATCCGCGCTCGCGAAGATCGAGCCCGCGACCCGCGACTTCTCGAAGGAGAAGCCGGTCTCGGACGAGGTCTTCCGCGCGTACAAGGGCCTCTACGCCTACGACAAGGGCGATCTGAACGCACGCGTCGAGGAGACGGAGACGACCGACGACTGGACGCGGGAGAAGGTCAGCTTCAACGCGGCCTACGGCGGCGAGCGCGTCGTCGCGTACCTGTACCTCCCGAAGAACGCGTCCCCGCCGTACCAGACGGTCGTGTACTTCCCGGGCTCGGGAGCCATCCACACCGACAAGTTCAGCCTGTCGGTCTACGCCGACTTCATTCCGAAGAGCGGCCGGGCCCTGATGGCGCCGATCTACAAGAGCACGTTCGAGAGGCGGGACGACCTCAAGTCCGACTATCCCGAGCCGACGGCGCTCTGGCGCGACCACAACATCTACTGGTCGAAGGACGTCGGCCGCTCGCTCGACTACCTCGAGACGCGCAAGGACGTCGACCGCGCGAAATTCGCGTACCTCGGCCTGAGCTGGGGCAGCGCGGTCGCGCCGATCATGCTGGCCGTCGAGAACCGCTTCCGCGTTGCGGTCCTCGAGTCGGGGGGACTCGAGTTCCAGCGGGCGCTGCCCGAGGCGGACCAGTTCAACTTCATGAGCCGCGTGAAGGTGCCGCTGCTCATGCTCAACGGCCGGTACGACCACTTCTTTCCGGTGGAGTCGTCGCAGGACCCGTTCTTCCGATATCTCGGCACGCCGGAGAAGGACAAGAAGCACGTCGTCTACGAGACCGGCCACGCCGTCCCACGGAAGGATTTCATCCGCGAGACTCTCGACTGGCTCGACCGGTACCTCGGGCCCGTGAAACGGTAGTCGCGCCCGCGGCGGCCGCGCCTAGAATCCCAGCCGGCCTCCGGGCGCGAAGCGTGAGCCGGCGCCCGCCGGGCGCGACGCTCCGACGGCGAAAGAGCCGAGCTGCGTGCCCGTCGCCTCCACGCTCGAAGTCGGCCGCTCCTCGACGACGAGGTCGAGCGTGCGCTCGACGCCTGCCCGCGCGAGCGTCAGGGCGACGTGCGACCCGATGCTGAGTCCCGCCAGCACCCGGGACGCCGCCTCCATGGAGTCGATGCGCGTCCCGTCGATCGTCCGGATGACGTCGCCGCCGACGAGCATCGGATGTCCCCCGATGACGAGATCGAGGTCTCCGCCGCGGACGCCGGCGCGGGCGGCCGGGCTCCCCGGCTCGACGACCTCGATGAGCAGTCCCTCGCCGAGCGGCTCCTTGAGGAGGTCGCGCAGGTCGCGCGAGATGAGCGTGCCCTGCACCCCGAGCCAGGGCCGGACCACATGGCCCTTCTCGAGGAGGTCCCTGGAGACGGACTTGATCAGGCTCGCGGGAACGGCAAAGCCGATGCTCTGGGCGTCCGGGAGGATCGCCGTCGTGAGACCCACGACCTCTCCGCAGACGTTCACGAGGGGGCCGCCGGAATTGCCGGGGTTGATCGCCGCGTCGGTCTGGATGAGCGGCTCCTTCATGGACCACGTGGCGCCGGGGAGGACGCGGTTCACGGCCGAGACGATCCCGCGCGTGAGGGTCTGCTCGAGGCCGAACGGGTTCCCGATCGCGTAGACCTCGTCGCCGACGCGCACGGCGTCCGAGTCGCCGAGCACGGCCGCCGGGAGCGGCGCGTTCGAGGGCGGCGGGATCCGGAGGAACGCGATGTCGAAGACGGCGTCCGAGCCGATCACCTGCGCCGAAAGCGCGTTTCCGTCGTCGAGCGTGACCGTGATCAGAGGCTGACCCGCCACGACGTGCGCGTTCGTCAGGATGAGGCCGTTCTTGTCCACGATTACGCCGGAGCCGGAGCGCCGGTCGATCGGGTGAGCGGGGTCGTACGGGTTGATCGCGGCGGCCGTGATCGAGACGACGGCGGGGGAAATCCGCTCGTAGAGCTCCGGCAGGGCGATGGCACACGGCGGCGGTGCCGGAGCCCCCGGCCCCGCGGACGCGGGGAGCGCCGCGATGACGAGGGCCGGAACCGCGCAGAGGCCGGCGAGGAAGGACGAGAATCGACGGAACGTGAACCCAATCGGCATGGACGTGAGACGTCCGCGGCGTCGGAAGGATTACGCCCTCTGATCCTCACGGGGACAAAACCGTCCAACGTGCAGCAGACGCGCAGGCGTATCGCGACGAGGTCGTTGCCGGCATCTTCATCGCCCTCGCCCCCGCGGACACCGTGACCAACCGGGAGTGGCGCATGCGCGAGGCGCGACGGTCGACGACCCGCGCGCGTAAACGGCGGCATGGAGCGTGCGTCTCACTTCCAGATGAGTTCGAACCGGGTCATTTCGTCTCCAAAACGCGTCGCGCCGGGGCGCAGCCGGCTTCTCGCGGTGGCGCTTCTCCTCTCCGCGGCCGCGGTCACGCTTCCCGGGTACGCCGCCTCGCCGCGCGTGGTCGACGACGCCGACACGGTCCCGGTGCCCGGGAACGTCTCGCCGCGGCTCTCGGCGGCCGTCGACGTCGGTCCGACGGACGGTGCGCTCTTACTCGAGAAGATGATCCTCGTCCTTCGGCCGCGGGTCGGCGCGTCCGGCCCGCTCGAACAGCTCCTCGCGGAGCAGCTCGATCCCGGCTCGCCGAACTATCACCGCTGGCTGACACCCGAGGAGTACGGGAGCACGTTCGGCCTCACGGACGCGGACCTGAACGCCGTCCTCGCCTGGCTCCAGAGAAACGGCTTCACGGTCGACTCGGTCGCGTCCGGGAGAGGCTGGATCAACTTCAGCGGGACCGTTGCGCAGGTGGAGGCGACCTTCCGGACCCGGATGCGGGATTTCATCGCCGGCGGCCGACTCCACCATGCGAACGTCCGCGACCCCGAGGTGCCGCGCGCCCTCGCCGACGTCGTGGGGGGCATCGCGAGGCTCAACGACTTCTCCAGGAAGCCACAGGCGCGCCCGCGTCCGTCGATCGCCTTCACGGACGGGAGCCAGGGCCTGGGACCCGCGGACTTCGCGACCATCTACGACACGACGCCGCTGCTGGCCGCCGGCGTCAACGGCGGCGGACAGACGATCGCCGTGGTCGCCCAGTCCAACATCAAGCTCTCGGACGTGCAGGCCTTCCGGAGCTTCTTCGGCCTCCCGGCGAAGGATCCGATCGTCACGGTCAACGGACCCGACCCGGGGATCGTCGCGAGCGACGAGAGCGAGGCGGACCTCGACGTCGAATGGGCCGGCGCCGCGGCGCCCGGGGCGACCGTCAATCTCGTCGTCTCGGGCAGCACGGACACGGCCGACGGCGTCGACCTCTCGGCCCAGTACATCGTCGACCACAATCTCGCGCCGATCGTGACGTACAGCTACGGCACGTGCGAGGCCGATCTGGGAACCTCGGGGCTGCGTTTCTACAACTCTCTATGGCAGCAGGCGGCGGCCCAGGGCATGGCCGTCTTCGTTGCCGCGGGGGACGGCGGGGCCGCGGGCTGCGACGATCCGACCTCCGTCTCCAGCGGGACCGGAACCGGGGTGAACGGGCTCGCGTCCACGCCGTACGACGTGTGCGTGGGGGGGACGGAGTTCGTGGACGGGACGTCGACCCAGTACTGGAACGCGAACAGCGCGCCGGGGACCTATCTCTCCGCGAAGTCGTACGTTCCGGAGACGGCCTGGAACGAGAGCGGGTCCGTGAGCGGGGGCAGCGGGATCTGGGCCACGGGCGGCGGTCCGTCGGCCGTCTATGCGAAGCCGGCTTGGCAGTCGGCGCTCGGAGTCCCGGCCGACGGCTTCCGCGACACCCCGGACGTCTCCCTGAACGCCGCCTCGAACGTCGGCTACGTCGTGTTCTCGGAGTACGTTCCCGGCTCGAATTCGTTGTACACCTACAGCGGCACCTCGGTGTCCACGGTGTGTTTCGGCGGGATCATGGCGCTCGTCCTCCAGGGAACCGGGGGAGGGCGGCAGGGGAACCCGAATCCTGTTTTCTACCGGATCGGAGCGGCGCAGTACTCGGGCTCGGGCTCCGCGGCCTTCCACGACGTCACGTCCGGCAACAATAGCGTTCCCGGCGTTGCGGGCTTCCCGGCCGGACCGGGCTACGACCTCGCCACGGGCCTCGGATCGGTGGACGCCCGGGCCTTCGTGAACGCTTTCGGGGCGGTGTTGGGCCCGAGCGTGGCTGTCGTGGCCGCGCCGTCGTCCGTGACGGTCACGGCCGGGACGTCGGCGAGCGTGAACGTCACGACGACGGGAAGCGGCGGCTTCGACGCGGCCGTGAGCCTCTCGGTCACCGGTCTTCCGGCCGGTGTCACGGGGACGTTCGTCCCGCAGAGCGTGCCGGCGCCCGGGAGCGGGAGCGCGACCCTCACCCTCTCGTCCTCGGCGTCGGCCGTCCCCGGGACCACGACCGCCGCGGTGACGGCGTCCGGTGGCGGGGTGACCGGGACCGTGCCGCTCTCCGTCACGATCGTCCCGATCGCGGGGCCCGCGGTCGTCTCCTTCACCGCGAGCCCCGTGATCGTCGCTCCCGGGCAGTCGAGCACGCTGAGCTGGACCACCGCCGGCGCCACGTCCGCGAGCATCGACAACGGCGTCGGAGCGGTGCCCGTCAACGGGTCGGTGATCGTCAGTCCCGTGCAGGGCACGAGGTACACGCTCACCGTGACCGGTCCCGGCGGAACCTCGGGCGCGACCGTGGCGGTCAACGTCTCCGGCGCCTTCTTCACGGTGACGCGTCTCGTGCCGATCGTGCTGGACGTGGCGGGGCTCGGCGGCGCGAGCTACTCGACCGAGCTGACGCTGGCGAACCGGGGGACGCTGACGGCCGACGTGCAACTGGCCTACACGGCGGCGTCGGCCCTCTCGGCGGCGGGCAGCGGGTCCGTCGCGACGACGCTCGGGCCCGGCCAGCAGCTCGTCATCCCGGACACGATCGCGTATCTCAGGACGCAGGGCCTCGCCATCCCGTCCAACGGCTCCAGTCAGGGGGGAACGCTGCTCGTGACGTTCACCGGCCTCTCGTCGGCCGACGTGGCCTTCGCGTCCGCGCGGACGACGACGCCGTCGGGATCGGGACGCACGGGCCTCTCCTACGCCGGGGCCCGCGTGGACGACGTCAACGTTCCGAGCGGCGTCCAGACGGGATCGAGCTGGCTCTACGGCCTGCGCGAGAATTCCGCGGACCGGACGAACCTCGCTCTCGTGAACGGATCGACGAGCTCCGCGATCACGCTCGCCGTCACGCTGTTCAACGGTGCGGGATCCGGAAGCTTCCGGCTCTCCCCGGACGTCTCGCTCGGTCCGGGCCAGTGGAGGCAGATCGGTTCGGTGCTTTCCCAGGCGGGCTTTGCCGCGGGGTACGCCCGGATCGACCTCCTCTCGGGACCCGGCCCGTATTACGCCTACGCCGTCTTCAACGACAACGTCACGAACGACGGCTCGTTCGTCCCTCCCGGGACCGGCAGCCCCCTTTCCGAGCCCCTGACCCTTCCCGTGCTCGTGGAGACGCCGGTCTTCCAGAGCGAGCTCGTCCTGACGAACAGCAGCGCGACCGCGCAGACCGCCACGCTCACCTACGCGGAGTCGCTCACGCCCTCTCTCGGGGCCGGAGGGAGCGCTGTCGTGCCGCTCGCCGCCGGAGCGCAGATGATCATCCCGGACGCGATCGACTTCCTCCGGTTGCAGGGCGTCTCGATCGGACCGACGGGCTCGGCCCCCTACGCGGGAAGCCTCTCCGTGACGTTCCGGACGAACGGAACCCTCTCGAGCGGATTCGCGGGGGCGCGCGTGTTCTCGGCGGCGCCGGCGGGCGGCGAATACGGCGTTTTCTATCCCGCGTTCGGCCTCTCCGCGTCCGCCGCGTCCGCGGCCTGGGTCTTCGGGCTGCAGCACACGACGAGCACGCGGTCGAATCTCGCAGTCACGAACGTGGGCGACGCGGGAGGGAACATCACCTTCCACCTCGAGGTCTACGACGGCAACACGGGCCGGCTCGCGGGAATCTCCGCGGACGACACGCTCGGCCCGCTCGCCTGGCTCCAGGTGAACGACGTCCTCGCGGCGTACGGCGTATCGAACGGGTTCGCGCGGGTCGTCGTGACCGCGGGGACGAGTCACGTCCTCGCGTACGGCATCGTCAACGACGGAGCGACGCCGGCGAGCGGTGGCACCAACGACGGGAGCTTCCTCGCGTTCTGCAACCGGTGACGCGGGTCCTCGAGCTCTACGACTGCGGCGAGGCGCTCGCCGCGCTCAGCCCCGGCTGCGCATCAGGTTGAACTTCGCGAGCTCGGCGTACGTGAGCGTCGAGTCGAGATCCTCGCGCGCGATCCGGAGGTTCTGGACGAGCCCTTCGAGGACGAGCTCCATGAGGAATGCGCGCTCGTAGTGGTCGCGCGGCTTCGCGTGCTTGAGAACGAAGTCCGAGAGGCCGGCCACGCTCTCGAGCGTCTTGAGGTGCTCGGAGAACGGGCTCTGGTCCGAGAGCACGATCTTTTTCCCGTCGCCGAACCACGCCGCGATCGCGTCGTACGGGCCCGGCGGCGGCGCGGGCGCGCGCCGCCCTTCGGCCCTCTCGAGTGTCGTCGGGCCGCCGCTCTCGTCCTCGTCGAAGTCGCCCCGCGGCCGGCGCGGGCGCTCCGCGCGCGCGCGCGGTCCCTCGACGGGAGGGAACTGCGCCTCGAAGAGGTTCTTGACGGCGTCGCCGATGAGCTTTTTGGCGACGATCTCCGCGCCCTGCTGCTCGCCCTCGAAGACCATCTCGACCTTGCCCGTGATCGCGGGGAGCGTCGCGAAGAGGTCCACGAGGCGCGGCGCGACGACGCTCTCGCCCGTCCGCAGCGCGCGCCGCTCGAGGTTCGAGATGAGGAGCTCGCGCGCCGCGATCGGCAGGCGCGCCGAGACGCCCGAGGACTGGTCGACGAGCTCGCTCTTCCTCGCGACGAAGGCGATCTCCTCGACGAGGAGCTTGACCTCTTCGCCCAGCAGCACCGTGACGCCGTGCAGCGTCCGGTCCGTCCACGCTTCCTGGTCCGTGATCGCCGAGGCGGTCTTCGGGTCCTGCGGGTAGTGCGTGAGGATCTGTGACGCGATGCGGTCCTTGAGCGGCGTGATGATGTTCCCGCGGTTCGTGTAGTCCTCGGGGTTCGCGCTGAACACCATGAGGACGTCGAGCGGGATGCGCAGCGGGAAGCCGCGGATCTGAAGGTCGCGTTCCTCAAGGATGTTCAGGAGCCCGACCTGGATCCGCGGCTGCAGGTCGGGCAGCTCGTTGATCGCGAAGATGCCGCGGTTCGTGCGCGGGATGATGCCGTAGTGGATGACGTCCTCGTCCGCGAACGTCTTCTTCAGCGTCGCGGCCTTGACGGGGTCGACGTCGCCGATGAGGTCCGCGATCGTCACGTCCGGGGTCGCGAGCTTCTCGCGGTAGCGTTGGTCGCGGGGGAGCCACACGACGGGGAGGTCGTCCCCGGACGAGGCCGCCATCCGCCGGCCGTACGCGGTGAACGGCGCGAACGGCGACTCGTTCAGCTCGGAGCCCGCGATCACGGGGATCTCCTCGTCGAGAAGGTTCACGAGCGCGCGCAGGATGCGCGTCTTCGCCTGGCCGCGCAGGCCGAGGAGGATGACGTCGTGCCGCGCGAGGATCGCGTTCTGGAGCGCCGGGACGACCGTCTTCTCGTAACCGAGAATGCCGGGGAAGACGTTCTCGCCCGCCTTCAGCTTCGCGATGAGGTTGTCGCGGATCTCGTCCTTGACGGTCTTCGGGGCGTAGCCCGCCGCGACGAGCTCTCCGAGGGTGGTCGGGCGATCGGTCATGAGACTCCCTTGCCGCAAGCTTACGGGATAAATCTGGTTAGAGATTCTTTGCCGGGGGAAACGTGACGTTTCCCCCGCGCCCCCTTCCTGACCGGACCGGTCAGTGTGCGTTTCGGCCCAGTCACCCGGCCTGGAAGGCCGCCACGGGATCGCCCGGCGGCACGACGGGGACCCGGGCGAGCGACCGCGCGAGCGCGAGACGCTCACCGAGCGCCTCCATCTTCGCCTTCGACCAGCCCGCGAGGATTTCTTCGAGTATGCCCGCGGGAGAGATCAGCGCCAGGTGGGGAACCGCCTCCACGTGAAAGGCGTTCGAGGCCGCGAACCTCGGCTCCGGATCCGCAACGAGATCGAAGGTCGCCTTGCCCCATTCTTCGAAGAATCTCCGACTCTCTTCGATTCCGTTCTGCGAGACGCCGACGACGCGCACGGCCGTGCCGCCGTACGCGCCGTGGAGGCGCTGGAGGTACGGCCACGCGAGGCGGCAGGTCGGGCAGCTCGTCTTGAAGAAGGCGAGGAGAAGCGGAAGGCCGTCCGCCCCGGCGAGGAGGTCGGCCGTCGCCGTCGTCCCGCCTTCGGGCCGCACGAAGACGGCTGCGGGAGCGGGCGTTCCGGGGACGAGCGCGGCGGACACAGCCATGCCCGAGTGTAAACCGGGGCTCAGTTGTCGGTTGCGGGCGCCGGTTCTCCGCTCCTCGTTGGCGTGACGGCTGGAGGCGCCGCATCGGCGACGCGAAACGAGATCGCCCGGGCGCCCTGGGCCGTCGCGAGATAGCGCACGGTCACGTGGTCCTTCGCCTTGAGGTTTTCGAGCGGAACGGTCTTCTTCCCGCGCGTCATGATCATGTCGGGCGCGACGCCGACGGCAACGGTCTGCCGGGCGGGCGGCTGCCCCTTCATTCTCGTGGTCTTGACCGACTCGCGGATCAGGACGAGGCGCGTCGCGAGGTCGACCCACACGATCTCGCCCACGATCGTCCGCGACTCGCCCGCGGGAGCCGCCGACATGGTCAGTCCGCCGCCCGCCGGGGTCGGCACGGGGGCCTCGGCGAGGAGAAGCAGAAACAGGACGAAGCTCGGCACGCCCCAGGTGCTGCAGGACACGTGCCGGACGCCGGGGGCCGGCGCCGGGCCGGATTTCGGGCCGTTTGAGCGCACAAAGGGCGCTTTCGGACCGGGGACGAGGAGGCGGATGCACGATTCCGGGCGCTCGGCCTCCCCGGATCAGGCCTCAGCCCGGCTTCTTCAGGCCGAATTTCTCCAGCCGATACTGCAGCGTCCGGTACGTGAGCCCGAGGAGACGCGCGGCCTTGGCGATGACCCAGCCGGACTTCTCCATGGCCTGGACGATCAGCTGCCGCTCGAACTCCTCGATGTCGATCCCGTCGGCGGGGATCTCGAAGCCGTACGGCCGCGCGGCCGGCGCCGTGTTGAGGCGGACCTCGGACGGGAGGTCCGCTGGCGTCACGGTGTTTCCCTCGCAGAGGAGGACGGCGCGCTCGACGACGCTCTCGAGCTGGCGCACGTTGCCGGGCCAGGAGTGCCGCGCGAGGAGCTCCATCGCCTCGGGCGACACGGTCGTCACGAAAGTCCCGTGCGAGGCGTTCGCCTTGTCGAGGAAGCGGAGCACGAGGGCGCGGACGTCCGACGAACGCTCGCGCAGCGGGGGCAGCTCGACCGGGATCACGTTCAGGCGGTAGAAGAGGTCCTCGCGGAACTGTCCCGCCTTCATCATCGCCGCGAGGTCGCGGTTCGTCGCGGCGATGACGCGCACGTCGACGGGGATCGTCTCGTTCCCGCCCACGCGCTTGACCTCCTTCTCCTGGAGGGCGCGCAGGATCTTGCCCTGCAGGGGAAGGGTCAGGTCGCCGATCTCGTCGAGGAACAGCGTCGAGCCGCTCGCCGCCTCGAAGAGACCGATCTTGCGCGCGTCGGCGCCCGTGAACGAGCCTTTCTCGTGCCCGAAGAGCTCGCTCTCGAGCAGGTTCTCCGGGATCGCGGCGCAGTTCAGCGCGAAGAAGGGCTTCGCGGACCGGTTCGACCGCGAGTAGACCGCGCGCGCGACGAGCTCCTTGCCCGTGCCGGACTCGCCGCGGATGAGAACCGTCGAGTTCGTGGGCGCGATCTTCTCGACGAGCCGGAAGACGTCGCGCATCGCCGCGCTGTCCCCGACGATGGCCTCGAGGCCGTCGCTCTTGAGGCGCCGCTCGAGGCGCAGCGTCTTCTCCGCCAGCCGGAACGCCTCGAGGGCGCGCTCGACGCGGAAGAGGAGCTCGTCGGCGACGACGGGCTTGGACATGTAGTCGAACGCGCCGAGGCGGTGGGCCTCGCGCGCGCGCTCGACCGAGCCGTGGGCGGTCACGAGGATGACCTTCGGGGGAAGCGGGTTGTCCGCGGAGGAGCTCAGGCTCCTCACGACGTCCATGCCCGTGAGGCCGGGCATCTTGAGGTCCGTCAGGACGACTTCGGGCCGGATCTCCGCGGCCTTCGCGAGCGCTTCGCGCCCGTCGGCCGCGGCCGCGACGCGGTAGCCCTCGTCCTCGAGGATGACGGTCAGCGACTCGCGCTGGTGTTTCTCGTCGTCCACGACGAGAAGCGTCGCCTTCGGCTCCTTCACGGTCACGGAACGGAGATTACCCTCAGGCGGCCACGGGGAGCGAGACGCGGAAGACGGCGCCCGTCTTCCCGTCCGCCCGGTTCTCGGCGGTCACACGCCCGCCGTGCTCCTCGGCGATCCGCTTGACCATCGCGAGGCCGAGGCCGACGCCGCCTTCCGTCTTCGAGAAATATGGGTCGAAGAGGCGCGGGAGGTCGCCCTCGTCGAGGCCCGGGCCCTCGTCGGTGACGGTCAGGACGAGGCGGCGGGCGGCGTCCTCGGGGCCGGTTTCCGGGGCGACGGAGACGGACAGCGTCCCGCCGTGGCGTTCCATCGCCTGGATCCCGTTCTGGACGAGGTTCCAGACCGACGACTTCAGGAGGTTCGCGTCCGCGAAAACGTTCGGCCGGGCGGAGGGAAGCTGCACGTCGAACGTCACGCGGGCGCGCTCGGCGGTCTCGGCGAGGTCGGCGAGGGTCCGCGCGACGACCGCCGCGAGGTCCGTGGGCGCGAGCGTGAGCTGGAGGGGACGGCCGTACGCGAGGAAGTTGTTGATGAGCGACGCGAGGCGGTTGATCTCCTGGCGGAGGGCCTCGATCCGGCCGCCGTACTCGGCGACGGCAGCGGGGTCCGCAGGTGCGTGGCGGCGCCTCAGGACGTCGAGACCGAGCGAGAGCGCGTTGAGCGGGTTCTTGATCTCGTGCGCGAGCCCCGAGGCGAGGTGGCCGATCTCGGCGCGTTTCTCGGCGGCGGCGAGCCGCAGCTCGAGCTCCTGCCGTTCCCGGAGCTTCTCCGTCATCCGGTTGAAGGTCGAGGCGAGCCGGCCGATCTCGTCGTCGCGGTCGACCGGCACGGTGACGTCGAGGCGGCCTTCGGCGACCCTTGCGGCTCCGTCCGCGAGCTCGTCGAGGGGCCGCGTCGCGTTGCGCGTGATGACGAGCATGACGGCGAGGCCCAGCGCGAAGACGCCGAGGAGGGCGAAGAGCCGCCTTCGGAAGTTGTCCTCGAGCTGGGCGCGGATGTTCTCGAGGTTGTAGGCGATCTCGACGTGGCCGCGCAGGCGGCCCTCGACGACGATCGGGACGCTGAGATTCCGGTTCGTGGGTCCCGACCCGATCACGCCGGAGATCACGATGTCCTTCGGCCCGTCCTTTCGCGCGCGGCGTCTCGCGGACGGCGTCGGCTCGAAGAGCGGCTTGCCGTTCTCGTCGGTGACTTTGATCTGCCGGAGCCCGCGCGCGCCGAGAGCGGCCGTGTAGTCCTCGAGGACCTTCGGGTCCTTCCATCCCTCGGGCCCGATCTGCGTCTGGCCGACCTCGATCGCCTTCGCGATCGCCTGGTACGACGCATCCGCTTCGTCGAGCGTCTCGTTGCGCGTCTGGAAGTAGACGAGCGTTTGCGCGGCCGCGGCGAGGACGAGAATCCCCGCCCACGTGAGGCCCAGCCGCGTGGAGAGCCGCATGCCGCCGAAGCCTTCGGGAGGCGCCATCACTTCACCGCGAACGAGCGCCACGTGAAGAAGACGCCGAATCCGACGAGGAGGACGCCCGCGAGGACGGTCGAGCGGGAGACCCACGCGCCCGCCCGCTCCTTCCAGCGGTTCACGAGCTCGATGAGGACCGTGAACCACGCGAAGACCCCGACGCCGACGCCGAGCGCGAAGCCGAGCGCCGAGGACCCGGACGGGACGAAGAGCCTGTGGCCGACGAGGAAAGAGATCAGGATCGTCCAGTTCACGAAGAGCGCCGGGTTCGCCGCGCCCTGCAGGAGGCCGGTCAGGAGCGGCAGCCGGAAGCGGCGGGGCGCCGCGGCGGGCGCGGAGCGCTCGCCGGAAAGGGCTGCCTCGGTGAACGCGATCCGGTCGCGGCGGCGGTCCACGACGAGGAGCTTCAGCCCGTAGCCGACGAGGAACACCGCGAGGGCGGCGCGCACCCAGAGGTTCGTGACGACTTTCTCGAGGATCCAGCCGAGGCCGAGCCCGATCAGCAGGCAGACGAACGCGTCCACGACCGAGCCGCCGGCCGCGACCCGGTACGCCTCGCGGTGGCGGCCGTGCAGGCTCTTGCGCAGGCACGTCACGTTCAGCGGACCCGGCGGAATCGCGCCGAGGAACCCCGCGATGAACCCGATCAGGAGGGCAAGCGGAAACTCCGCCACGGGGCAGTATCGTCTCACGGCGTTTGCGGTGCTGGGCCCCGTGGCGTACATTGCTGCCGTGAGACGACCTCTCGCTGCGGCGTTCGCCGCGGTCCTTCTCGCCGGTTCGGCCGGAGTCGCGCAGAACTCCCTCGAGTTCGAGCCGAAGGTCGGCGCCGCCAACACGCGCATCACGATCCGGACGACCGTGCCCGAGGGCGCGCAGGTCCTCATCGGCGGCAGGCCCGTGAGCCTTGTCGAGGAGGCGAAGGGGATCTACAGCTTCCTCGTCCCGGCCTCGGTGACGGGCACGGCGTTCATCGAGATCTCGAAGGGTGGCAAGACCGTCGCGAAGAGCGTTGTGCCCTTCGTCGTCTCCGGCCCGTCGGTGGCGACGGTCCCGAAGCTCGTCGGCCTCAAACAGGCGATCGACGTCTTCGGCTACTCGGACCCGCGGCCGGAGGGCGGCGGCAAGCCGGAGCCGAAGGCGCGCCCGATCCTGAAGTTCGACGAGGACGAGGTCCTGACGATCGGCGAGCCTGCGCCGTACCAGCTCGGGCCGGCCGTTCAGCTGGGCGACCTGTCGAGCGCCGGCACGACCGGAATGTCGGGCACCGGCCTCCTGATCACCGCGCGGCCGCCCAAGAAGAAGACGCCCGTCCCGCTTCCGCCGCCCCCGCCGGAAAACTGACGCGCGCGGGCGTTCCCGCGAGCGCCCTCCCGAGGATCGCGCCCGCGGCTTCCGGCTCGAGCAGGAACCCGTCGTGGCCGTGTGCCGACCGAAGCTCGGCGTACGCGGCGCCGGCCTCCTCGACCCAGGTCTTCACCACGCCTTCGGGATAGAGCCCGTCGCCGGGGATCCCGACGCCCGTCAGGCGCCTGCCCACCGGTGCGAGCGCGGCCGCGGCGCCGCCGCGGCCGCGGCCGACGTCGTGCGCGTCCATCGCGCCGAGCAGCGTGAGGTAGCTCGTCGCGTCGAAGCGCGCGACGAGCTTTCTCCCGTGCCGCGACAGGTACGCCTGGACCGCGAACGGCTCGTCCGCGCCGGCCTGGCGTCCGAAACGGCCCTCGAATTCCTCCGGCGTCCGGTACGTGAGCATCCCGGCCATCCGCGCGACCGCGAGACCGGCCTCGGGCCCGCCCGCCTCGAGGGCGCGGCGCTGGACGTGGTTCCAGCCGATCGCCCACGCCGTGTGCGCCGCGGGCGCCGCGAAGACGACGGCCGCGCCCGTGCGCGAAGGGAACGAGGCGGCGAACTCCAGCGCGACCATTCCCCCGAGCGAGCCGCCGGTCACGAGGGCGGGAGAGGTGACGCCGAGAGAAGAGAGAAGAATTTCTATGAGGTGTGCCTGATCGCGCGTCGTGACGGTGAGGCCCGGACCAAGATGCGCAGCATTCTGGTCGCGCGCCGACGCGCAGCGGCCTGAGCCACTATTCGAAGAATCTCTTCTCTGAATTCTCTTGAACGTCGTCCCGTAGCACGATCCCAGGAGGTTCGGGCACAGCACCGCCCAGCGATTCGTGTCGATCGCCTTGCCTGGTCCGATGACGCTTCCTTTCCACCCGCCGAGCGTCTCGGGCGAGCCCGTGAGCGAGTGGAAGACGACGACGACGTTGTCCCTCGCCTCGTTCACCTCGCCCTCGAGGACGAACGCCTGCCGCACGTCGCGCAGGACCTCGCCGGACTCGAGCGCAAAGCGCGGCGTGACGTGGAACCGCGCGGCGGTCACGTTCGCACCGCCTTGCGCAGGGCCTGGTCGAGGTCCTCGGTGAGGTCCCTCACGTCCTCGATCCCGACGGAGAGGCGGATGAGGTCGGGCGTGACGCCCGCGACGATCCGGTCCTCCGCGGAGAGCTGCTCGTGCGTCGTGGACCACGGGTGGATCACGAGGCT
The DNA here is from genome assembly GCA_963798215.1 of uncultured Acidobacteriota bacterium. GTDB lineage: Bacteria > Acidobacteriota > Thermoanaerobaculia > UBA5066 > UBA5066 > Fen-183. The sequence continues at coordinate 3,107,213 of CAWCSP010000004.1, read as the reverse complement.
CTTGGCGTCGCCGACGTTCGCGACGAGCGAGAAGAGCTTCGCCTCCTTGATGACGGCCCTCGCCTCGTCCTCGCCGCCCTTCACGCCGAACGTGAGGACGCCGCCGTACCCGCCGTCGAGGTACCGCGTCGCGGTCTCGTGCGCCGGGTGCGACGGCAGGCCGGGGTAGCGGACCCAGGCGACGGCCGGGTGCGCCTCGAGGAAGCGCGCGACCTCGAAGGCGTTCTCGCAGTGGCGGCGGATCCTGAGGGGAAGCGTCTCGATCCCCTGCAGGAACAGGAACGAGTTGAACGGGGAGAGCGTCGCGCCGACGTCGCGCAGGAGGACGACGCGCAGGCGCACCGCGAACGCGGCCGGGCCGAACGCCTCGGCGAACGAGAGGCCGTGGTACGCGGGCTCGGGATCGCGGTAGAAAGACTTGAAGCGCGGGTTCGCCCCCCAGTCGAACCTTCCGCCGTCCACGACGACACCGCCGATCGCGGTCCCGTGGCCGCCGATCCACTTCGTGGCCGACTGGACGACGACGTCGGCCCCATGCTCGATGGGGCGGCAGAGGAGGGGCGTCGCGAACGTGTTGTCGACGACGAGCGGGACGCCGGCCGCGTGCGCAACGTCCGCGAGGGCGCGGAAGTCGGGCACGTCGAGCTTCGGGTTGCCGATCGTCTCCACGTAGACGGCGCGCGTCGTCGCGTCGATCGCCCTCTCGACCTGCCGGACGTCGTTCGCGTCCACGAACTTCGCCCGGATTCCGAGGCGGGGGAGCGTGTGCTGGAAGAGCGTGAACGTCCCGCCATAGAGCGCGGACGAAGAGACGATCGTTTCGCCGGCCTGCGCGAGGTTCAGGAGCGCGAGCGTCTGCGCGGCCTGGCCGCTGGACGTCGCAACGGCCGCGACGCCGCCCTCGAGCTCGGCGATCCGCCGCTCGAAGACGTCCGTCGTGGGGTTCATGAGGCGCGTGTAGATGTTCCCGAACTCGCGCAGCCCGAAGAGGCGGGCGGCGTGGTCCGGCCCGTCGAACACGTAGGACGTCGTCGCGTAGATCGGGACGGCGCGGGCGTTCGTGGCCGGATCGGCCGTCTCCTGCGCGGCGTGGACGGCGAGGGTGCCGGGGCGGTATCGGGTTCTCGGTTCGGCGGCGGTGGTCGTCATCGGGTCTCCTCTTTCGTTCCGAATGTGCGGGCAACAAAAAAACCGGCCCTCTCGTGCGAGAGGGCCGGTCGGGGTTCCGAGTCTTGCTCGGGCCGCTGGTTCGAGGACGCTTACGTCGTCGAGCCTCCGTCCGCCTCGCGCGGGGCGCAAGGAATGCACATGCACATGCAGGCGGAGGCGGAGCGAACCGTCATGGTCGGAGGACGGTAGAGAGTTCGGAAGGCGCTGTCAAGCGTCTAGTAGCGCTCGCGGCCGTACGCGCCGCCGCCGCCGCCGTAGCCGCGGCCGGCGCCGCCGGTGCGCGGCTCCTGCGGACGCGCCTCGTTGACGCGCAGCGAGCGGCCGTCGAGCTCCTGCCCGTTGAGCGCGCTCATGGCCTTCTGCGCGTCTCCGTCGGCCATCTCGACGAAGCCGAAGCCCTTCGACTGGCCGGTCTCGCGATCCGAGATGACGCGCGCCGACTCGACGGCGCCGTACGCCTCGAACGTGGAGCGGAGGATGTTGTCGTTGACGGAGTAGGGGAGGTTTCCAACGTAAAGCTTCATGAGAACGAGTCCTATTCTTACTTTCTATTCAGAGACGGTTAAGCGGACCGCGTGAGCGGCCGGCGGTCTGGAAGATGGTGGGGAGGTGTCGGGGTGGCAGGTCCTTCTGTCTGAGAAAGAATTGCAACAAACGCCCCGGCGAAAGTCAAATAGGATCGGGGAATGATCGCTTCAACGCTCTTCGCGATGGCCCTCTCGGCGTCCTCCGTCACCCAGGCCAAGACCGAGCTCCTCGGAATGCACGGGGACGCGCAGCGCGCGCGCATCGAGCGCGGCGTCGACCAGGCCGCCTCCCTCTGGCGGGCCTCGGACGGCGACGGGGCCGCCTTCGTCGCGTTCGCGAAGGAGAACTTCGCGTCCGACCCGCAGGTCCTGGACGGCCTCCTCCAGCGCTACGAGGAGAACCTCGAGTCCCTCGACGGGCACATGGCGGAGATCGGCCGCGACCTCTCGAAGCGGACCGTCATCGAGATGGGGCCGATCCTCCCCGTCGACCGGCTCTTCGGCGCATGGGAGCCTTCCGCCCACGTTCCCGAGGACCTCTTCGCGCAGAAAGTCGCGTTCGTCGCCCTCCTGAACTTCCCGCTCTCGACGCTCGAGGAGCGCCTCGGGAAGGGCGACGCGTGGACGCGGAGGCAGTGGGCGGAGGCGCGCCTCGCGCACCGCTTCGAGACGCGCGTCCCGGCCGACGTCGCGCAGGGAATCGCACAGGCCGCCGCGGACGCCGAGCTCTACATCGCCCGGTACAACGTCTGGATGCACCACGTCGTGGACGCTAAGGAGACCCGCCTCTGGCCGAAGGGGCTCAAGCTCCTCTCGCACTGGAACCTCCGCGACGAGATCAAGGCGAACTACGCGTCGAAGGACGGGCTCGCGAAACAGCGCGTGGTCGCGAAGGTCATGGACCGCATCGTGACGCAGACGATCCCCGCCGCCGTCGTCGACAACCCCGCGGTCGACTGGGACCCGTTCACGAACGCCGTCACGGCCTCGCCGTCGGCGGAGGTCGAGACCGGCGGCCGGCCGAGGCCCGCGGCCGCGGAGCGCGAGCCCGACACGCGCTACGAGCGCCTCCTCGCCTGTTACCGGGCGGCGCATGCGGCGGACCCGTATTCGCCCTCCGAGCCGACGCTCATCCGCCGGCGCTTCGACGTGGACCGCGAGATTCCGGAGGCGCGCGTCGAGGCCCTGTTCACCGAGATCCTCACGTCGCCGCTGATCCCGCGCATCGCCTCCGTGATCGAGAAGCGTCTCGGCCGCAGGCTCGAGCCCTTCGACGTCTGGTACGACGGGTTCCGCCCGCGGGCGCAGCACCCCGAGTCGGAGCTCGACGCCCTGACGAGAGCGAAGTACCCCACGGCCGAGGCCTACAAGGCCGACCTGCCGCGCCTGTTCGAAAGCCTCGGGTTCACGTCGGAAAAGGCGCACTGGCTCGCGGACCGCATCGTCGTCGACCCGGCCCGCGGCTCCGGGCACGCGCTCGGCGCGCAGCGGAAGGGCGATTTCCCCCACCTGCGCACGCGCGTCGAGCCGGGCGGCATGGACTACAAGGGCTACAACATCGCCGTCCACGAGATGGGCCACAACGTCGAGCAGCTCTTCTCGCTCTACGAGGTCGACCACTGGCTCCTCGCGGGCGTCCCGAACACGGCGTTCACCGAAGCCCTCGCGTTCGTCTTCCAGGCGCGGGACCTGCAGCTCCTCGGCCTGCCCGGCCCCGGCGCGGAGGCGAAGAGCCTCAAGGCGCTGAACGAGCTCTGGCAGACGTGGGAAATCACGGGCCCGGCCCTCGTCGACATGCGCGTTTGGCACTGGATGTACGACCACCCCGACGCGACGCCCGCCGCGCTGAAGGACGCGACGGTCGCGATCTCGCGCGACGTCTGGAACCGGTACTACGCGCCGGTCCTCGGCGGGAAGGACGCGACGCTGCCGGGCATCTACTCGCATATGATCGGCTACTTCCTGTACCTGCCCGACTACGTTCTCGGGCACGTCATCGCGAACCAGATCGAGGAGCGGTTCGAGAAGTCGGGCCGGCCGCTCGGCGAGGAGTTCGAGCGCGTCGCGAAATACGGCTCGGTCACGCCGGACCTCTGGATGAAGAACGCGACCGGCGCGCCCCTCTCGGCGAAGCCCATGTTCCGCGCGGCGGAGGCGGCACTCGAGGCCGAAGGACGAAAGTAGCGGCCCGCCGGGAACTTCTTGGCCCGGCGCGGGTCCAACCCGGGAGGAGACGATGACGTGCCGGCGCGGATCCTCGCTTTCGACGCCTCCCGGGGCGACGACGCCGGTGCGAGAATCGCGCCCGTGAGCGCAACCGTCCACGCGAGCGAGCGCGACTGGCCCGGCGACGAACGGGCGCTCAGCCGCTTCCTCGCCGGGGACGTCCTCGGCTTCGAGCAGATCGTGCGCCACTACTCGGGAATGGTCTTCTCGCTCGCGGCCCGCCTCGTCGGGCCCGCGGATGCCGAGGACGTCGTCCAGGAGACGTTTCTCAGGGCCTGGCACGGCCTTGCGCGCTTCCGGGGCGAGTCCAGCCTCAAGACATGGCTCTACGCGATCGCCCTGAACCGCGCGCGCGCGCGGCACGGGACGCTCTCGCGCCTCAGGGCGGTCTTCACTCCCGGCAGGACGCGGGAGGACGACCTCTTCGCGTCGCTCGACGCCGCCGCCGACCCCGCGCTCTCTCCCGAGGAGAACGCCGTCCTCGCCGAGCGCCGCCGCCGGCTGCGCGAAGCCGTGCGCGCCCTGCCCGACGAGTTCCGCACGGCGGTCGTCCTGCGCGACCTCGAGGGGCTCTCGTACGAGGAAGTCGCCGAGGTCCTCGGCATTCCGGTGGGAACCGTGCGGAGCCGCCTCGCGCGCGGGCGCGCCCTGCTGAAGGAGAAGCTGTCGTGAGCGCCCGCCCCGACGTCCCGCGCCTCGCCGAGGAGGATCTCGACCTCCTCATCTCGCGCTCCCTCGACGGCGACCTCTCGCCGGAGGAGGAGCAGCAGCTCGACCGCCTCGTCGCGCTCGACCCGGCGGCCGCGCGCCGGAAGGCCGAGCTCGCCGCGCTCGTCGCGGACGTGAAAGCCCTCCCGGAGCCCGCCACACCGTTCGCGCTCGCGACCCGCGTGAACGCGAACGTCGCCGAGCGGGGCGGCCGGCCCGGAGCGCTGGGCGCGCGCGTGGGCTTCTACCCGGCGCCCGGCTTCGCGAAGGCCGCGCTCGTCATCCTCGGCATCGTCGGCGTCTCGATCGCCGTCCTCCGCCCGGCGCCGAAGCACATCGCGGAGGGCCCCGTCGACGTCCTCCTCTACAGCCCGGCCCGCCCCGCCTCCCCGGCTCCCCAGGCCCTCGTCGCCGAGGCGAAGCCCGCGCCGACGGAAAAGACGCTTCGAAAGGAAAACGGGAATGAAAAGAAGACCGCCGCTCTCGATCGGGCCTCGAGCGGCGAGGCCACCGTGTCAAACGCCGTCGCCGACTCCGCCTTGAAGTCGAAGGCCGACCTGGACGAAGGCGCGGTTCGCGGCAACGCGGTTGCGCTCCAGGCTCCCGTGAAGGCCGAAGCGGCCTCGCCCGCGCCAGTCGTGGCGGCGCGCGCGATGGCGGCGCCGGCGGCTGGAGGGCCGGCTTCGCACGGCTGGACCGTCGCGGTCCGCGGCGACGCGGCGCGCCAGTGGGCTCTTCGCCGCGCTCCGGACCTCATCCCCGGGCCCGGCCAGAAGACCGTCTTCACCGTCGTCCTCGATGCGAGCGGCCGGGTCGTGTCCGCGCGGACGGTCGGCGGAAGCGCCGTCGAGCCCGGCCTTGACGAGTTCGTGGGCGGGATGGTCTTCGAGCCGCTCCCCCAGGCGGCGGGCGCGCTGCGCGACCGCAAGGACGCTGCTGCCGCCGCGCCCGTCCCGGCCGAGTTCGAGATCGAGCTCACACCGCACTGAGCGGCGTCACGCCTTGACCGGGCGGGCCGACCGCGGAGTTTTTCGCGCCGGGAGCGGAATCTTTCGTGCCGCGCAGGGCCTCAGGAGCAGCGCCGGACCGGCGCCGGGCGCGTGCTCTTGATGCGGCCCGGGAACGAGAGGAGCTTCGCCTCGGGGACTGGCGTCTGGCGGAAGACTGGGATCTCGGGCAAGCCGAGCAGCTCGCGCAGGCGCTCGGCGTCGGCGCGGGCCTTCAGGAACGAAACGGCCTCGGCATTGCGGCGGGAGAGCTCAAGGAGGATCGTGTCGGCGTCCGACGGTTTCGGCGCGGGCATCCTCACGGCCACGTGCCCGTCCCGGGCCTGAAAGCGCCACCCGCTGCGCTCAAGGTCGCCGATCAGCTGGGTCATGGTCATGTCGCCTCCGATGCCTCGCTGCCTCCATCCGGAGATACGCAAGACGCGGGCCAGCGGTTTCTTGACGCGACAGCACGCGCCGCCTACACTCCCCCTCCCTTCGGAAGAGAGCCGAAGTAGCTCAGTTGGTAGAGCAACTGATTCGTAATCAGTAGGTCCCCGGTTCAAGTCCGGGCTTCGGCTCCAGTCTCTTTTTCCCCGACCGCAGCGACCGTTCCCTTGTCCGCACCTTGCCTGCCGCGAGGAGCTTAGAGTCGAGAAAAGCCGTCATCGGCCGCGCTCCCCGTCCGATGCCGGGGGAAACGTGAACCTGAAGGCGCGACCAGCGGATCTCGGATCAACAGTCGTTCATCCCTTCTCGGACATTTTGTGGTCTCAAGGTTGCCGCCGCCTCGCGCGACGCGCCCTGCGCGCGTGTTACGCTGACAAAAAAGACGATCGAGGTGCTGGACATGGCCGTTATCCTCATCGATCGGGAGGCGCACCCTCACGCGGCGGACTGGTATCAGTCTCGTCCCTCCGAGCCGTCCGGAAACGGGCTGACACTCACCTCGGACGTCGTCGTCGCGTTGTCGCCGATCTCGCTCGACGCCGTGCTGACCGAAATACTCTCCCGCGGACGAAGCGGAGCTGACGTGACGCTCGTGTGTCATGCGCGCGACATGGGGCTGGCGATCAGGTTGGTCAACGGGGGCGCGGTGCGCGCTCGCTACGATGCCATCGGTTCTCTGGCCAGTGATCGGGATGTGACCAGCGACGGCATTTCTGCGCCTGCGCGCGCGGCGAGTGAGGTCGCGCCGATCCTCATGATGTCGGAGACCCAGGTGACCACCTTACGCGAGAAAATGAACCGGGTCCGCGCGATGAGGCTGCGTCACGTGGCGCTCCGAGGATGCAACGTGGGCACCTGGTCGAATGCTCTGGGGAATTACCGGGACTTCTTCGGATGCCGATCCCTTTCCGGGCCGACACTGCGGGACACCTACGGAGTCATCTCCGCGACGACGGTGGCCGAGATGGCGCCGTGGCTCCGCGCCCACGCGGGGTGGGACACGTTCCTGGACGGGGCGCCGGGCAGCCAGGTGGGCATCGCGACCCGCGGAGGCGGAACCGACGAGCATTCCTACAGTATCGAGTTCGCTGCGCAGACGGTAAGCGCGCTGCAGTCATGGGGCACACGCCATCTGGGGCGTCCTGAGACCGGTCGTTTCTTCTATCACGGGATGTGGCGCACCGACCGCGGCGCCCGGCTCGCCGAAGATCCTGTTTGTCGGCGACGAGGCGTATGCGGAACGCCTCCAGGTGGTCTGATCACTTCTCCGGATCAGACTGCCGCCCCGTAGCCCCCGCAATTCCCGTTGCGCCGCTACACGCCCCCATAGAACCGCCCGAACGTACGGGCCAGCATCAGCGCCATCAGGAGAGCTCCCAACCCCGTGACGAGAACGTGTTTCGTGCTTCGCAGCTCGAAACTCCCGACACGGCATACAAGCAGATAGCCGATCACTGCGTTGAATGCTCCCCAGAGCACGTTCACCGTCGAGGAGGACAAGCCTTCGCCGGGAGGCGAAGCGAACGGGCTTTGAAACGGATGCCCCGTGACTCCGCTGACGAAGTGTGGAATGGCGTTCGCGAGAAAAGCACCGCCGAAGAAGTACGACACGTAGTGATTCCAGCGCATCTCGGTCATTCTCTTCTTTTCTTCTGACGCGTCAGGCTTCTCTCGGGGCTACGCCGACGCGTCGTCCAGTCGCCGCTGTTCGCCGGGGGTCAGGCGCAGCGATACGGCCGGCAGCAGGTCCGCGAGCTGCTCCGGAGTGCGGGCGCTGGCGATCGGCGCGACGACGGCCGGACGTGTGAGGAGCCACGCAAGCGACACCGCCGCGACGGTCGTCCCGCGCTCCCCGGCGATCGCGTCGAGCGCGGCGAGAATTCGAAGTCCCTTGTCGTCGAGGTACTTCGCCGCCCCCGGGGCACGGGCGCTTTCCACCTTCGCGCCGGAGCGGTACTTGCCGGTGAGGAACCCGCTCGCGAGAGCGTAGTAGGGGAAGCAGGCCAGCCCCTCGCGGACGCAGAGGGCGGCGAGGCCGCCCTCGTAATCGGCCCTGCGGACCAGGTTGTAGTGCGGCTGGAGCGCCACGAAGCGCGTGAGGCCCAGACGGCCCGAAACCGCGAGGGCTTCGGAGAGGCGTGCTTCGGTGTAGTTGGAGGCCGCGACGTGGCGGACCATGCCCTCGCGCACGAGCGCGTCGAACGCCGTCAGGGTTTCCTCGAGCGGCGTCGCGGCGTCGTCCTTGTGAGCGTAGTAGACGTCGATGTGATTCGTCCGGAGCCGGCGAAGCGAATTCTCGGCCGCCGCACGGATCGTCTTCGCGGAAAGGCCGCCCAGGCCCGGGAACATGCCCACCTTCGTCGCGATGACCATCCGGTCCCGGTTTCGCCGTTCCGCCATCCACCGGCCGAGGATCGTCTCCGACTCGCCGCCTGAGTGGCCCGGCGCCCAGGCCGAGTAAACGTCGGCCGTGTCGACGAAGTTGCCCCCGGCGTCCGCGTAGGCGTCCAGCACCGCAAAGGACTGCTTCTCGTCGGCCGTCCAGTCGAACACGTTGCCACCGAGGCAGACCGGAAAAACGTCGAGGGACGTGGCTCCGATTTTCGTCATGAGTCCTCCGGGGGACCGTTTCGATTGGGAGACCTCGCGCGGGCGGGAAACGGCCGAACCGGTCTCCCGTGGGAAGAGATCGTAACAAGCGGCCCGGCAGGCGGGGTCGGCCAACGATGCAAGTCATCGCATTGCAATCGTTAGCGTTCAGGGCGTGGGACTTGCTTTCCGGTCCCGAGGATGTGTCGGCGCGCGACCCTCCCGACGCTCGGGGTGTTCCTCGCTTTCGGCGTCGGAGGCGGCCTGCTCGCGGATCTTCCTCTGACCGGTCTCAAGGCTCCGCTGGGCGGCGTTCATGCGGGTCTGGCGTGCGCGGAGTGTCACGGGACCGAGGAGACCGCGTCCAGCGGTTTCGCCTCCGCGGTCAGCGCCCGGAACGTGTCCGCCTCCTGCGGCCGCTGCCACGACAAGGAACTGCAGGCCTGGCGGACGAGCACGCACGCTCGCGGCGCGGCCGCCGGCGACGGCCCTTCGGCCACCTGCGTGTCGTGCCACGGCGGACATGTGGTGCTTCGGGTGCACGACGCGGCGGCGCCCACGTCCTTCAGCCGCGTCTCGATGACCTGCGCGCGCTGCCACGACGACCCGGCTGTGCTCCGCCACGCCGAGTTGCCCACGGCGAGCGTGGAGGGCTTCGAGGGGACGTTCCACGGCGTGGCCCTCTCTCACGGCATCGTGGACGTGGCGACGTGCCCGTCCTGCCACGAGGCCCACCAGATCCTTCCCGCGAGCGATCCGCGTTCCAGCATCAGCCCAGCGAGACTCGCCCAGACCTGCGGCGCCTGCCACCCGGACGTCACGCCGGCCATGATCGGCCGGGTCCGGCATCAGGAGGGCCCGCCCGCGAGCAAGGGTTTCTTCGAGCGGCTGCGGGTCTACTACCCGGTGGCCGGGGCGTCCCTGAGCCCACTCCTTATCGCGGGAATGGGGGCCCTGGTTGGCTTCCTGTCGGGCCTCTTCGGCGTGGGAGGCGGTTTTCTCATGACGCCGCTCCTCATCTTCGTCGGCATCCCGGCCGCCGTAGCGGCCGCCACCGACGCGGCCCAGATCACCGCCGGAGCGACGTCGGGCGCCCTCTCTCACTCGCGCCTCGGCAACGTGGACTTCAAGATGGGGCTCTTCATCGTCTGCGGAGGCTGGGCCGGCGGTTTCGCCGGCGTGCAGCTCGTGCACTTTCTGCGCGGCGTCGGGAACTTCGACTTCTTCCTCAAGCTGGTCTACGTCCTCGTGCTGGGCTTCATCGGCCTCGGCATGCTGCGGGAAGGCCTGCGCGCCTGGCGGGGCGGGTCCCGGGCCGCCGAACCCTCGGGCGGCGCGCTCACGGTCATGTTCTCCCGCCTGCCGCTGCAGCTCCACTTCCCGAAGTCGGGACTCCGCACGTCGGTCCTTCTTCCCGTCGGCGCGGGCGTTCTCGTCGGCGTGCTCGCCGCCTTCCTCGGGGTCGGGGGCGGCTTCATCATGCTCCCGACGATGATCTACATCATCGGCATCCCGACGCGCGTCGCGGTGGGAACGGATCTCTTCCAGATCGTGCTCACGTCGGCGAACGTGACGCTGCAGCAGTCTCTGACCAACCAGACGGTCGACGTCATGCTCGCCGTGACGCTGTTCGCCGGCTCCGTCGTCGGCGCCCAGTTCGGCGTGGCGGCCAGCCGCCGCCTGCGAGGTGAGCAGATCCGGGTGTTCCTCGCCGTCATCGTGCTCGTGGTCATGGCCATCCTCCTCGTGCAGCTCCTCGTCCCGCCGGCGCAGCTCATCGACTTCGCCCGGTCGGGTGGCGGACACTGACGTGCTGGCGTCCCTGCTCTTCGCCGCCCTGGGCGCAGCCGCGGTCCCGGCCTCCGCGACCGTGATCGCCCCTCAGGCGGACGTCGGGCGAGTCGAGGTCTCCTATGCTTTCACGGGTCGCGATCTCTTCCTTCACGGGAGCGCGCCGGCCGGGACTCGTCGCGTGGTGGCGGTTCTGGAAGGTCCCTCGACCGGGGGCATCCGTCTCATGGAAAAAGGGCGCGTCGCGTTCTTCTGGCTGGGGGTCCGCCAATACCGGCTCTCGGCCGTGCCGGCGCTCTATCTCGTGAACGTGAGCAGCCCTCTCTGCAACGGCTTCAGCCCCTGCCAGGATGCCGGCGCCCTGGAAGCGAGCAATCGGCTTCTCGCCCCTCTGGACCTGGGCGCGGGCCGCGAGGAAGTGATTGCGCACGCGCGTCTCACGAGCCTCTCGGGTCCGCTCAGGGAGGGCGAGAGCGGCCGGGTCCTGCAGGGCTTTTGGGACCTGCAGAGCCAGCGCGGCCTCTACGCGGTCCGTCTCAACGCGATCCGTCTCAACGATCAGGGCGCCTTCTACCACGTCTTCAGCCTCCCGGCCTCCGCACCGGACGGCCGGTATCAGGTCACGACGTCCTTTCTCGGCGACGACCGGCTGCTGGGCGTCCAGACCAGCAACCTGTTCGTGCGCAAGACGGGGATGGTGGACTGGGTGACGCGCCTGGCGGAGCGGCGCCCCCTCGTCTACGGCCTGTTCACCGTGCTCATCGCGGTCGCGGCCGGATGGCTGGCGGGCACCCTCTTCGGACGAGGGGGCCACTGACGTGAGATTTCCCCTTTCCTTGCCGGCCTCGATCGTGACACGTTTACGGATGCGACAAGTTCGAATGCGTAGAAGAGGAGAGACAGAATGACGTTACAACTGATTCTGCTGGTCATCGGGTTCTCCGTGTTCGGGTTGCTCTTCGCGGCCTATCTCGCCCGGTGGGTCCTGCGGTTCTCGACGGGCAGTCCGGCCATGCAGAAGATCTCCGACGCCATCAAGGAGGGGGCCGAGGCGTTCCTGCGCCGGCAGAACAGGACCATCCTCGGGCTCGCCACGGCGTTCGCCGTCGTCCTCTTCCTGGGCTACGGCGTCGTGCGCAACCACCGCCCGTTCGACCCCGTCGGAAGCTCGATCCAGCTCGCCTCCTGGATCACGCTCTCCTTCGTCTTCGGCGCTCTCTGCTCGGTCTTCGCCGGATACGTCGGGATGTGGGTCTCGATCCGGAGCAACATCCGGACGGCGACCGCCGCGCTCACGAGCCTCAACGACGCGCTCCGGATCGCCCTTCGCGGAGGCGCGGTGTCCGGTCTCCTCGTCGTCGCGATGAGCCTCCTCGGCGTGAGCGGGCTCTACGCCCTCGTGGACATCTTCGGCGGCGTCGAGCCGACGAAGATCCCCCTTCTGATCGTCGGCTACGGCTTCGGCGCTTCCTTCGTCGCGCTCTTCGCGCAGCTCGGCGGCGGGATCTACACGAAGGCGGCCGACGTCGGCGCGGACCTCGTCGGCAAAGTGGAAGCTGGCATCCCGGAGGACGATCCCCGGAATCCGGCCGTCATCGCCGACCTCGTGGGCGACAACGTGGGCGACTGCGCGGGGCGCGGCGCCGACCTGTTCGAGTCGACGGCCGCCGAGAACATCGGCGCCATGATCCTCGGAGCCTCGCTGGCGGCCGCCGCCGAGAAGGCGAACCTCGGCTTCTCCGCCGGCGTCATCGGCGTGATGATGTTTCCCCTCGTCGCGCGCGCGTTCGGGATCGTCGCCTCGATCATCGGCATCATGATGGTCAAGATGGACAAGGAAGAGAAGATCGACCCGATGCAGGCGCTGAACCGCGGCTACTACTACGCGGTCGTGCTCGCGATGGCGGCCTTCGGCGGGGCGACGTACTGGCTCCTGAACCCGCCGGGCGCGCCCGACGCGTGGTGGCACTTCTTCCTCTGCGGGATCGTCGGCGTCCTGACCTCGGTCGCGTTCGTCTACATCACCCAGTACTACACCGAGTACAAGTACCGGCCCGTCCAGTCGATCGCCGAGGCCTCCAAGACCGGCCCCGCGACGAACATCATCGCCGGCGTGGGCGTCGGCCTCGAGTGCACGTGGATGCCGACCCTCGTCATGGGCGCGGCGCTCCTCGGGTCGTATTTCCTCGGACAGTCGGCCTTCCCGGCGTCGTCCGGCATGCACGGCGGCCTCTTCGGAACGGCCGTGGCCACGATGGGCATGCTCGCGACGGCGGCCTACATCCTCGCGATGGACACGTTCGGCCCCATCACGGACAACGCGGGCGGCATCGTCGAGATGTCCGAGCAGCCCGAGGACGTCCGCAAGAAGACCGATCGCCTCGACGCGGTGGGGAACACGACGAAGGCCCTCACGAAGGGATACGCGGTCGGGTCCGCCGCTCTCGCGGCGTTCCTCCTCTTCCAGGCGTACATGGACGAGGTCGCGCAGTACGCCGGACAGGAGATGCACGCGGTCAACCTCGCCAACCCGGTCGTCTTCGTCGGCGCCCTGATCGGCGCGGCCCTCGTCTTCCTCTTCTCGTCGATGGCCATCCGCGCCGTGGGCTCTGCCGCCCAGGCGATCATCGAGGAAGTGCGCCGGCAGTACGCCAAGCTCCCGCGCCTGAACGACATCATCCAGTTCCCGGCGGACTTCAAGCCGGACTACGGCGCCTGCGTCGACATCGTGACCAAGTCCGCGCTGCGCAAGATGGTAGCGCCGGGCCTTCTCGTGGTCCTGACGCCAATCGGCGTGGGCCTCGTCTTCAAGGTGTTCATCACGGCACAGGACCGGCTCATCTCGGCCGAGGCCGTGGCCGGGCTCCTGATGGTCGGGACCATCACGGGAATCCTCATGGCGCTCTTCCTCAACAACAGCGGCGGCGCCTGGGACAACGCCAAAAAGTACATCGAGAGCGGTGCGCACGGCGGGAAATACCTGACCGCGCCGGACGGCAAGAAAATGAAGAACCCCACGCACGGGGCCGCCGTCGTCGGCGACACCGTGGGTGACCCGTTCAAGGACACCGCCGGCCCGTCGCTGCACGTGCTCATCAAGCTGCTGTCCACGATCACCCTGGTGCTGGCGCCGCTCTTCATCTAGCGCGGCCGTGAACGTTTCCGAGCGCGCGCTCGTCTCGTCGGCCGCCGAGGGGCCGGAGGTCGACGCGCAGCGCGCGCTCGTCCAGCGTCCGAGGATCAGCGTCGCCACGCGGATCACGGCCGCCTTCGGCGCGCTCTTCTTCCTCGTGGCGGGCATCACGGTGACCGCTGTGGTGCTCCTCAGAAACCTCAAGGTCAAGCAGGGCTTCCTCGAACGGGCGGCAGGCTACGAGCTCGAGATCCAGCAGGCTCGCCGGTACGAGAAGAACTTCTTCCTCTACGGGACGAACCTCGAGGACGCCCTGAGCAGCGTCCACATGGCGGACACGTACCTCGAACGGAACGGGCAGGAGCTGGAGGCGGTCCTCGGCGCCCGCAAGCTCGGCCGGATGCGTGACAGCCTCGGCGCTTACCAGAGCAGTCTCGAGCGCCTTTTCCAGCTCACCCAGGCGCCGGTGCCCGCGCCGGCCGAGGAGCGCCTGGCCGTCCAGAGCCTCCTGCGCCGGCACGGCGCGCAGATCGTCGTCGACGCCCAGGAGGCGCTGGACCAGGAGCGACTGGCGGTGCACGCGGCGCTCAACGTCGCCATGGTGTCCGCCTTCGGCTTTCTCGTCTTCATGGTCGTCACGATGGCGCTCGTGGGCGTCTTTCTGGCCCGGACGGTTCTCCGGCCGCTCGGGCGTTTCATGAAGTACATGGAGCGAATCGGAGCGGGCGACTACTCGCCGATCACGCCGGTGCGCCGGTACCGGGACGAGTTCTCGAGTCTCGCCATGGCCATCAACCGGACGTTGCACGAGCTCAAGGTGCATCAGGAAAGGCTGGTCCACTCCGAGCGCATGGCCGCGGTGGGGTCGCTGACCTCCGGGATCGCGCACGAGCTGAACAACCCGCTCAACAACATCAGCCTCACGACCGAGACCCTCGTCAGCGACTTCCAGGGTCTTTCGGACGACGAGAAGCTCGGCATGCTCGACCAGATCTCGACGCAGGTGGAGCGGGCGAGCGCCATCGTTCGCCAGCTCCTCGATTTCACCCGGAAGGATCCCGCCGCCTCCACGCGCCTGGCCGTCCCGGCTCTCCTGGAATCGACCCTCAAGCTCATCGGCAACGAGCTCAGCCTCGCGAAGGTGGAGGCCCGGCTGGAGGTGGAGGAAGGTCTGTTGCCGATTCTCGGCAATCTTCGAAACCTCCAGCAGGTCTTCCTGAACCTATGTCTCAACGGCATCCAGGCCATGCCGACGGGAGGCGTCCTCGGCGTCCGGGCGAGTGCGGACGGCACGTCCTCCATCCGCGTCGACGTCCGCGACACCGGGGTGGGCATCACCCCCGAGGACCTCAGCAGGATCTTCGAGCCCTTCTTCACGACCAAGGAGGTCGGGAAGGGCACGGGTCTCGGCCTGACCGTCGTGCAGTCGATCATCGAGAAGCACGGCGGCCGGATCACGGTCCAGAGCAAGGTCGGCGAGGGAACGACGTTCACGGTCTTCCTGCCCGTCGCCCCCGCACCCGGAAAGGAGGCTTGACGAAAGCGTGAGCTTCTCCCTTTATCTGCCGATCGCCGGCAACTCCGTGAACGTGTTCCTCCTCTTCGGCCTGGGCGGGCTCGTTGGCTTCCTCTCGGGCCTGTTCGGAGTGGGTGGCGGGTTCCTCATGACCCCTCTCCTGATGATGATCGGGATTCCGGGGACGATCGCGGCCGCGTCGGATTCCAACCAGATCGTGGCGGCCTCGGCCTCGGGCACGTACGCCCACGCAAAGGCCGGCTCGGTGGACTTCAAGATGGGGGGTCTGCTCCTCGCGGGAGGGCTCGTCGGAGGGTCGCTCGGCGTCTTCCTGATCAGGCTCCTCCGCCGGGCGGGCGAGGCGAACTTCGTGATCTCCGCCACCTACGTTCTCATGCTCGGCGGCGTCGGCACCTACATGTTCTTCGAGAGCCTTCAGGGGCTGCGCGGGGGCCGGCACGAGGCGCACGAGGACAGAAGCCCGCGCCGCTCGCTGCTCGCGCGCCTCATCGAGGCTCTTCCTCTGAAGATCCACTTCGCCCGTTCGAACGTCACGTTCTCCGTCCTGATTCCGCTCTTCTTCGGCGTCGTCGTCGGGGCGCTCGCGGCCGTCATGGGGGTCGGAGGCGGCTTCATCATGGTTCCCGTCATGGTGTACCTGCTCCGGATGCCGATGCACGTCGTCGTGGGCACGAGCCTGTTCCAGATCCTCGCCACGTGCATCAACGTGACGATTCTCCAGGCGTCGGTCAATCACACGGTCGACGTCGTCCTCGCGCTGATCCTGCTCCTCGGCTCGGTCATCGGGGCGCAGGTCGGGGCGCGGGCGAGCAAACGGCTGCAGGCCGACCAGCTCAAGATCCTCATGTCGGTCATCGTCCTGGCCGTGATGGTCAAGATGCTCCTCGGCCTGCTCCTGAGGCCGGACATCATGGTCAGTTACGCGGGAGGGCATTGAAGCCCGTGCGCGCCCCGCTGCCCGCCCTGCTCTCCCTGAGCCTCGCCGTCTCCGCGGCACGAGCCTCTGCCGGGTTGCCGGCCGCGAACCCGGCCGATCGCGTCGCGCTCGCCGTCGAGCCGGAAGAGGTCGGCGTCGACCTCTTCTTCGACGGTGCCACGCTGCACGTGAGGGGAGCCATCCCGGCGGGCCACGAAGGCGCCATCCTGTGCGCCGGGAAGGAGACCGCGCTCGGCCTGCAGAGGAAGGGACGAGTCTGGGGCTTCCTCTGGATGAACACGTCCGAGGTCGTCTTCGACCGCGTGCCGTCGGTCTACGTCCTGCACACGTCTGCCCCGTTGGCGCGGCTCGGTCCCGCCGGGCTCCTCGAGCGCCTCGGGGTGGGCTTCGACAGTCTCGAGAAGAGGACGGGCTTTCAGGGACCCGCGAACGACCGCCGCGCGGTGTTCGACGAGCTCGTGAGGCTCAAGAAGCGCGAGGAGCTGTTCTCGATCGCGGAGGGCGCCGCGATGCTCGGACGCGGCGTCCCGGGCCTGCTCGAAATGTCCACGGACATCTTCCTGCCGGCCCGGACCCCGCCCGGGGACTACCGGATCGCGCTCTTCTCCTTCCACGGCGGAGAGGGCGCCGCCCTGGCTGAGACGACCGTGACGGTCCGGCAGAGGGGGTTCGCCGCCTTCACCTCGCGCGCGGCTCACGAGCGCGGCCTCCTCTACGGCATCGTGGCCGTCCTGGTCGCGATCGCGGCGGGCATGGCGACCGGAGTCGTCTTCGGTCGCGGCTCGAGACGGCCCCACTAGGCGGCACGACCGATGGCCCGTTTCTGGCGACGAGCGACCACCGAGCAGCACCCCGGGGATTCGGTCGAGGCCGTGCGCCGGAGGATCCAGGGGCTTCGCGACCTCGTCGAGAAGAACAATCAGGTCCTGGAGCTGATCGCGAAGGCGGGCGAGATGCTCGGAGGCGAGTACGTCTTCGACCGGAACTCGCTCGCCGCGCTCGCGGACGAGCTCGAGGCCGCGGCCCGTGCCGTCGTCTTCAACCTGAACGCCCTCACGGGCGACCGCTACCCGGAGCTCGTGGAAGCGCTCAAGCGCGTCGACGCCTCGGTCCGCGCGACGCTGGAGTCGCGCATTTTCGTCCCCGAGGCCGATGCCGTCATCCCTCTCGCGCACGTCGGGGAGGAGCTGGCGGAACTGGTCGGGGAGAAGATCGCCCGCCTCGGCTCGCTCCGCAAGCTGGGGAGCTGCCACGTTCCCGAGGGATTCGCGATCACCGCGTACGCCTGCCAGCTCTTCCTCGAGCACGCCGGCGTCGCGGACGTGATCGAACGCTGGCGGCGCGAGAGCGGCCTGAATCGGGCGGCCGGGATGGCCGGCCTCTCGTCCGAGATCCAGGCCCGGCTCCGAACGGCGAAGATGCCGAAGCAGATCGCGCACGCGATCCGCGACGCGCTCGCCGGGCTCGAGCCCAGCGAGGGACTGGCCGTCCGCAGCAGCGCGATCGGCGAGGACGGAGAGCTCAGCTTCGCCGGGCAGTACACGACCCGCCTTGGCGTGGCCCCGTCCGACGTCCTCGCGGCGTACCGGGAGGTCGTCTCGAGCCTCTTTTCGCCCGGCGTCATGCAGTACCGCGCGAGCGGAGGCCTCGACCCGGCGCACGGCGTGATGGCGGTCGGCTGCCTCGCGATGGTGCCGGCCCGCTCCAGCGGGGTCGTCTACACCTTCGACCCCACGGACCCGTCGAGGCGGGTCCTCCAGGTGGCCGCCGCGCGCGGCTTCGGGCGGGCCGTCGTCGAAGGGAGCGTCCCCGTCGACAGGTTCGAGGTCTCGCGCGAGGCGCCGCACGCCGTCGTGTCCCGGCACATCGCCGAGAAGACGGAGATGTACGTCGTCGGCCGCAACGGCGGCATGGAACGGACCTCCGTCCCCCCGGCCGAGAGGTCGCTCCCGGCGCTTTCGGACGGAGAGCTCGAGACGCTCGTCGTCACGGCGCTCCAGATCGAAACGTACATGAAGAGCCCGCAGGACATCGAGTGGGCCATCGACCGCGACGGGCGGCTCTTCGTCCTCCAGTCGAGGCCGCTCCGCCTCGCGGCAACCTCCGTCGCGAGGCGCGACACGGCCGACGTGACGAGCCGTTATCCCGTCCTGCTGCAAGGCCGCGGCGTCGTCGCCTTTCGAGGGATCGGCGCGGGGCCCGTCCGGATCCTGAAGAACCTGGAGGACGCGGACTCCGTCGCGCCCGGGGCCGTGCTCGTCGCGAGGGTCTCTTCGCCGCGTCTCGGGGCTCTCGTCTCGCAGGCCGCGGCCCTCATCACGGACATCGGCACCGTCACTGGCCACCTGGCCGCCATCGCGCGGGAGTTTCGCGTACCCGCGATCCTGGACACCGGCATCGCGACGCAGACCCTCACGGACGGCGCCGAGGTGACGGTCGACGCGGAAGAGAGGGTCGTTTACGCGGGGCGCATCGGAGAGCTCCTCGACGACCAGCTCCTGCGCAGCGAGACGTTCACGGACGCCCCCGAATTCCGCCTGCTCCGGAGGATGCTCAAGAAGATCGCGCCCCTGAATCTCAAGGACCCCGGCGGGACGGGCTTCTTCCCGCAGCGCTGCCTGACCTACCACGACATCATCCGGTTCGCCCACGAGAAGGCGATGGAAGAGGTGGCCGAGGGGCACCGGCTGGCGCCGCGGTCGGGCGGCCGGAACGTGCACCGCCTGAACCTCAACGTGCCGCTCGACCTCCTCGTCGTCGACCTCGGCGGGGGCATCGAGCACGTCGAGGAGGGAACGACCGTGGGCCCCGAGCGGGTCACCTCCCGGCCGCTTCGGGCCGTCATCGAGGGGCTGACGACCGAAGGCGTCTGGGCGCGGGGACCCGCGGACATGGATCTCGACGGCTTCATGTCGAGCATGGCGCGCTCCCAGGCGCTCACCGATCAGCTCGCCATGCGACCCGAGATGAACGTCGCGATCGCCTCCGCCGACTACCTCAACCTGAGCCTGAGGCTGGGATACCACTTCAACATCGTGGACACCCTCCTCTCCGACTCGAGGAACGACAACTACATCTACTTCCGGTTCGCCGGCGGGGTCACCGAGATCACCCGCCGGACCCGGCGGGCCGCGCTCCTCAAGCAGATTCTCGTCGCGAACGACTTCGTGACGGAGGGAGCGGGCGACCTCGTGATCGGGAGGTTCAGCAAGATGCCCTTCGAGGCGACCGTCGAGCGGCTGCGGATGATCGGGCGCCTGATCGGCTTCACGCGGCAGCTCGACATCCTCCTGCGCGACGACCGCCTCATCGAGCGGCTCGTGAACAGCTTCATGGCGGGGGATTACGCCGCCGTGGCAGGATGAGACATGATGCGGCACGGAGAAGGACGAAGAGCGCGATGAAAGGCAAGCTCAGGATTCTGATCCTCGACGACGAGCCCATCGTCTGCGAGAGGCTCAAGCCGGCCCTCGAGAAGGGCGGCTTCGAGGTCGAGACCTACACCGACAGCCAGAAGGTCATCGACCGGCTCATGGAGCAGAAGTTCGACGTCCTCGTCACGGACCTCAAGATGCAGGGGCCGGACGGGATCGACGTGCTGAAGTTCGTCAAGGAGCACGCGCCCGCGACGCACGTGATCATCATCACGGGCTTCGCCACCGTCGACACGGCCCGCGAGGCGATGCGGAGCGGCGCGGTGGATTTCATCCCCAAGCCGTTCAAGATCACCCAGCTCAGGGACCTGATCGCGAAGCTGACCGAAGGCCGAAAACCCTGAGCGGACGCGGCCCGCGCGGGGCGGGACGTCCGGCTACACCGTGTACTCGGGTGAGTCGAGGTCCTTCCCTTCGATCTCCTTGACGCCGTCCACACCGCGCGCGACGCGCGTGACCGCGTCGACCATGCGGGACGGACGGACCCTGCCGCGGAGCGCCACCACTCCCGCGTCGGCGTGGACCTGGACCGCAGCGGCGACGGTCTCGTCGTCTGCCGCCAGGGCCGCGCGCACGCGGCTCTCCAGAACCAGGTCCTCCATCGCGCGCCGGCTCTCGTCGGTCGGCGCGAACTCGGCGCGCCGGACGACGGCGAGCGCCGCCTCGACGGCGCCCTCGAGCGCGAGCGTCCTCAGGTTGAGGGTCACGTCGTAGAGCGTGGGGTCGAGCCAGTCCACGCCGTAGAGGAAGCGGGTCCAGCTCTCCCGTTCGCGATCGGAGGTCTCGATGTACCGGACCGCCTCCTCGTCGCTCATCCCGAGCCTCTCCATCGCGGTCTGGACACGCAGGCGGAACGGTGCGAGAAGACGGATGCAGACGACGTGGGAGATGCCGCGCAGCAGCAAATGCCCGGCGTTTCCCTCGTAGACGATCCGGTCCTTCCGGGCATGCTCGGAAAGGACGGCCTGCACGAACGCGAGGTAGCGTTTGCGGTCGAGGGTGAGCCGGTCCCAGAAGCCGGGTGCGGCGAGCAGCGCCGCCTGCAGGGCCTCCGCGGGGACCCCGTACCGCGCGGCCTCCCGGGTGACGTCCTCCCGGCTCACGAGCGCGTAGCCCAGACGTTCCGCGAGCTCGCGCGCGAAATCCTGGCCGCGGCTCCCCGCTCCGCGTGACACCGTGACGACTGCCATTGGCGATCTCCCGCGATGATCCGACAGGGGTCCGATCCGGGTCAAGACGAGCGGTCGTCGCCGCGCGTCAGGCGTGGACGGCCGGGGCCAGGATCCGGCCGACCGTGGCGACCACGTCCGCCGGATCGAACGGCTTCTGGATGTAGCCGTCCGGGGGCGGGACCTTCTTGCGGTGATGGATGAAGTCCTTGAACTGCGGCATGACGCCGGTCACGATCACGACCGGGATCCCCCGCAGCGCGGGATCGTCCCTGAGGTCGCGGTAGACGCGCACGCCCGTCGGCGGCGGCATCGCGATGTCCAGGCAGATCAGGTCGGGGTGCTCGCGGCGAGCCATCTCGAGTCCCGCGGCGCCGTCGGTGGCCGAGAGCACGTCGTAGCCGTGGTCCCTGAGGATGGTCCCGAGGTACGTGACGATGTCGGCGTCGTCGTCGATCACGAGAATCCGTCCGGGCTTGCCCATGATGTCTTCCCTTCGCGCTCCTAGGCCGGCGTTTTCGCAGCGTGCGCGGCCTTGAGGGCTTCGATCGCCCGCGCGAGACTCTCCTCGTCGGCCTCGGCGAGGAGCCCCGCGAGCTCGCGTTTCAACCGGTCGGGGCCCTGGCCCGCCTGCGTCCCGGGCGGCGTCACCCCGACGACCCGGCAGACGTGCTCGAGGTACGCCCTCGCCGTGACCGGCTTCTCCAGATAGCACGACGGGCCCGAGATGGCGCTCTCGGCGAGCACCTGATCGAGGTCTCCCCGCACCTTCTCGTCCCGCGCGTGCCCGGTCACGATGATGACCGGGATCCGCTGCCAGCTCGGATGCTTGCGCAGGTCGTGCAGGAGCCGCACGCCGGACTTGCCCGGCATGACGAGGTCGAGGGAGATGAGGTCCGGTGTGACCTCCTGAAGCCGTTCCAGCGCTTCGTGCCCGTCATGCGCGGTGACGACCCGCATGCCGGCGTCCCCGAGGATCGTTCCGAGGAACATCGTGACGTCCGGGTCGTCGTCCACGACCAGCACCGTCACCTCGCTTGCCTGACGCATCGATTACTCCTTTCCGGCCGGGGGACGGCCCCCGGAGCCGGTCTCGACGGCGGCGTGTCTCGGAGCCCCCGCGTCCGGCACCGGTTTCGGCAGGCGCGAGCGGGGAAACGTCAGCCGGAACGTGGTCCCTACCTCCGGCGTCGTCTCGAAGGACACGGTGCCGCCGTGCTGCTGGACGATCTTGCGCGTGAGGAGCAGGCCGATCCCGGTCCCCCCGGCGCCCTTTGTGGAAAAGAAGCTCGTGAAGACCTTCTGCTTGACCTCGTAATCCATGCCGCACCCCGTGTCGGCGATGTCGAATTCGAGGTTATCACCGCGATCCACGGCGCGCAGCGTGATCCGCGGCGAGGGGCGGCGGCTCACGAGGCAGGCGTCGAGGGCGTTGGAGACCAGGTTCTCGAGGCAGCTCGCGACGCCCTTGTGGTCGAGCGGGGCGGGCCGCACGGGCTCCCCGTCGTCGACGACGATCTCGACTCCGTGCTGGCGGGCGCTGTCGCGATAGAGCTGCGCGACCTCGGCCACGAGCGCCGCCGGATCCACCATCTCCGGGTGCCCCTCCTCGCCGCGCGAGAAAGCGAGCAGGTCGCGCGCGAGCGTGGAGATCCGGCCGATGTTCCGTTCCAGCATCCCCCAGCCCTGGCGGATGCGGGAGTCGTCGTGGCGGTCCAGCCCCGTGGAGGTCACGTACATCCCTCCCTCGAGACCGGTGAGGATGTTCTTGATGCCGTGGGCCAGTCCGGCGACCGTCTGCCCCACGGCCGCGAGACGCTCGGCCTCGAGCTTCTCTTTCTCGAGCTGCTTTCGCGTTCGAAGGTCGTGCAGGATCAGGGCGGCCCCCGCCACGCCTCCGTTCTCGTCCCGAAGGGTCACGCCCGAGACGAGAACCGGGATCGGCTCACCCTGCCGCGGGACGACCTGGGTCTCCATCGGCTCGAGGTGTTCCCGTCGGCCGCGATAGAGGTCGACGACCGAGGCCTCCATGGAGGCGGACCGCCAGACCCGGCCGACCACGCGCTGGCGCGCGACGCCCCAGAGCGCTTCGGCGGCGGGGTTGAAGATGAGGACCTTTCCGGAGCCGTCCAGGACGACGATGGCATCCGGCGACGTTTCCACGAGCGCCTCGCGCAGGCGGCTCGCCTGATCCAGCTCCTGCCTCACGGCCCTGAGCTCGGTCACGTCCAGCGCCATCTGGATGACGTGCGTGACCTCGTTGCCCGAGTAGAGAAGCGGCGCGGTGCTCACGATGTAATAGGCCGGCTTCCCCTCGCGTGTGACTCCGGCGTGGTGCGCCGTCCTGAGGACGCCGTCGGCGAAGACCTTCTCCGCCGCGCAGTTCGTGCAGTGCATCGGCCTGCGCTTGTAGACCATGTGGCAGGGCTCGCCTGCGGCGACCCCGAAGACCTCGCGGAACCGCTCGTTCGCCTTCACGACCCGGAATTCCCGGTTGAGGACGCAGACGTAGCACGGCACTTTCTCGAAGAGCGTCTGGTATTCGCTCTGGAGCTGCCGCGACGCGGTCAGGTCGATCGCGAGCTCGGCGAGATGGGTCACGTCGCCTTTCGGCCCGCGCAGGGGGATGAGCTGCAGCAGGAGGTGGGACGCCCGGCCCTGCTTGTCGCGGCCGGTCGTCTCCAGCACGCGGGGCGTTCCCTCGGCGAAGACCTTGGGCGCCGGGCAGTCCCGGCAGGGCGTGTTCCGGCCCCTGAGGACGCGGAAGCAGGGCGCGTCGCGTCCCTCGCCGTGCTGCTCGACGCAGGCGCGGTTGTTGTCGGTGAGCTGCAGCGTCCGGTCGATGATCGCGATCTCGCTCGGGATGCCGTCGAACAGCCCGGCGCGCAGGAAGGCCTGCCGGCGCGCGACGGTCGTCATGGGCCACCTCCTGCCGCGATCCCGAGGCACTCGTCGCAGGGCGCGGACCAGCGCCTCCAGGTTCAGCGGCTTCTCGACGAAGGCGGCAGGCTCCGGGCCGAGTCCCTCCCGGCGGAGGGTTGCGAGGAGCTCCCCCTTGGCGTTCAGAGCCGAGAGGATGAGGACCGGGACCCGCGCGAGGCCGGGATCCTTCCGGATCTCGACGAGGAGCGAGAGCCCCGTCCGTTCCGGCATCAGAAGGTCGAGGCAGACCGCGTCCGGACCGAAGGCGTGGAGTGCGGGAAGTGCCCCGGCGACGCGGTCGAGCGTCAGAACGTCGAACCCGCGGTCCTCGAGGGCGAGCCGCACGAACGTCAGGACGTCGGGCTCGTCGTCGACCACCGCGATCCGCGGGCGCGGGTGAGCCGACGTTTCGCGCATCAGCGTCTCGCCAGGAGGACCGCGCCTTCGCGGATCTTCAGGTCTCCGTCGCCCGTGGCCGCGCCGCGATGACAGGCGGGACAGCGCGAGAGATACGGCGCGCGCGCGGTCCGCGCCTCCTCGGCCCGGTGGCACGAGATGCAGAGTGCGTGGAGGGAATCGCGGTAACCGGGCGCGATGCCGGGCGCCCACGTCCGCGTCGCCGCGAGGCCGGTGGGCGGACCGCCCTCCGCGGCGTGGCACGACGCACACGGGGTCGACGCCTCTCTCGTCTTCGCGGTCGCGGGCGGGTGGCACTTCGGGCACGAGGCGTTGTCGCCAAGGGTCGCGACGTGCCGCGCGTGCGCGAAGATGTTGGTGGCCGCGTACATGTCGCGGTGACACGACGCGCAGGGCGTCGCCTTGTCGAGCGGCAGGTTGAGGTGATGGCATCGGCGGCACGAGGTGACGCCTCCGAGCCTCTTCTGGTGCTGGTCATGCTCGAAGAGGACGTACCGACCGCCGTTCGAGCCGGAGAGAAGAAGAGCGTTCTCGGTCGTCTCGCCGGCGGCCGTCGCCGGGACGAGCCGGAGCTGGTGCAGAAGCTGTCCGGGACGCTCCGTCCGGTCCACGGCGACCGTCCGGGGCGGAGCCACCGGGCGTCCGCCGGACCGCGCTGCGATGGCTGACTTCGGCCGAGGCGAGGCCCAGCCCGAGGACGGCGCCGACGACCCACGCGAGACCCGAGCGTTGCACGCCTCCGAACCACGGACCGCGCAGGCGGACGGCCGAGGAGGGGTCCGTCACGGCCGGCCGGAAGTGGTCGGGCGCCGCGGGCGGGGTCTCCCACACGCCGAGGTGCTCCACGAAGAACATGAAGACGAGCGCCATCACCGCGATGATCCCGAGGCTGATCGCAGATCTCCGTGGCCGCCGGGACGTACGAGTCGCGGGTGCGGGCGAGCATGGGCGATGCCGCCCACCATGGCCCGGTTGAGGACGAATCCCGCGATGACGAGGAAGGCGCCCGCGGAGAGCGCGCCGGGGCTCTTGCGCGTCGAGGGGAAGAGGAAGATCAGGACCGGGACGACCACGCTCACGAGCAGCTCGACGACGAAGAGCGCCGACCACCACGAGCCCTCCAGCACGCGGCCCAGCGACCCCCGGAAAGCGAGGTCGCCGACGCGGAGAG
Source organism: uncultured Acidobacteriota bacterium (assembly GCA_963798215.1). Lineage (GTDB taxonomy): Bacteria > Acidobacteriota > Thermoanaerobaculia > UBA5066 > UBA5066 > Fen-183. The sequence continues at coordinate 3,082,046 of CAWCSP010000004.1, read as the reverse complement.
CCAGATAGGCCAGAAGCGCGGCCGCCGAGGCGCGCGTCAGGGACGGCAGGAGGTCCCACTCGGGCTGCCGGTGGTAGAGCCACGTGGTCGTCACGTCCTCCACGACGACGGTCGCGAGCCCGAGGCCGATGGCCGAGACGAGGAAGAGCAGCGGCAGGATCGGCGAGTACCAGAGCGGATGCAGGCGCCCGGGCGCGATGACGAGGAGCGTCCCGAGGGAGGACTGGTGCAGCGTGGAGAGCGCGATACCGACGACGACGAGAGGCAGCGTCGCGCGCTTGAGAAGCGCGAACGCGCGGCTCCAGCGGAGGCCCTCGAAGACGACCGGGGCGAACTCGAGCGTCAGGACGGTCAGGTAGAGCATGACGCACCAGCCGACCTCGAAGAGGGCGGAGGTGGGCTGCCAGCGGACGGTCATCCGCCAGATGTTCCAGGGCCGGCCGAGGTCGACGAGGAGTCCGAGGACGACCGCCGCGTAGCCGAGGAAGGCCGTCAGGATCGCGGGCCGCACGAGGGAGTGAAAGCGCTCGCGGTGGAAGACGTGGACGGTCGCCGCGATCACGAAGCCGCCCGCCGCGAGCGCGACGCCGGCCATGACGTCGAGACCGATCCAGAGGCCCCACGGGGTGAGGTCGGTCAGGGCCGTCGTGCGGCCGAGGCCGTACGCGTACCGCACGGCCGCCACGGCGGTCGCCACGCCGACGAGGAGCCAGAGGACGGCCTTGGTCGTGGCGAGGCGGATGTTGGAGGGCGCGCTCACGGCTCGACCTTCGGAGGCGCCTGGCCTCCCGTGCGCGGAGGTGCTTCGGGATCCCCCTCCCGCGCGAGACGCTCGCGTCGCCCGATCACCCACGAGAGGCCGAACATCACGGCGCCGACCCCGAGAAACGCGGGGGGGACGGCGTGCATGGCCGGATGCGTGAGCGCCGGATACGAGCCGTCGCCGAGCGACGAGGGCCAGCCAGCCGTCGAGAGGTCGACGTCGGAGAGGTAGAGCACGGAAGTTCCGCCCACCTCGTGCTCGCCCCAGATGTGGTCGATGTACCGTCCCGGCTCGGCCGCGATGCGGCGGCGCGCCTCGGCGAGGAGCGCGTCGGCGATCGCCGAAGATCGTGGCCTTCGTCGGGCAGGCGGCGGTGCAGGCCGGTTCCTTGATCTCGCCCCTGAGGATCCGGTCGTAGCAGAGGATGCACTTGCGGACCCGGGGGTTGGCCGACTCCCACTCGTAGCGGGTCATCTTGAACGGGCAGGCGATCATGCAGTAGCGGCAGCCCATGCAGATGTCCGGGTCGTAGGCGACCGGGCCTTCCGGGGTCTTGTGGAGCGCCCCGACCGGGCAGGCCGAGGCACAGGCCGGCTCGAGGCAGTGGCGGCAGTGGACGCGGACGGAGCGTCCGCGCGGCGCGGACACGATCGTCGTCCACCTCGTCGACGAGAGATCCTCCGGCGAACCCTGCCACTGTTCGGGGGCGTCCTCGCCGGTGTCGTTCGTCCGCTTGCAGGCGGCGACGCACTCCTCGCAACCGATGCACTTCGTGACGTCGGTCAGGATGGCCCAGGCGCTCATATGCGCTCACCCTCCTTGCCGAGGGCGATCGCCACGTGGCGGCCGCTCTCGGCGGGAAAGTGCCAGCCGATCTCGCCGGCGAGCTGCATGAAGGGGAAGAGGACGCAGTGCACGATCTTGGTCAGCGGCGTCAGGACCAGCACGAGGTCCCCGAGGAGGACGTGGACGAGGAGCAGCGCGCGCGCGTCGAACGGAGCGAGGCCCGGATGGGACGCGAGGAAGCCGGCCGCCAGCACCCCGAAGAGCAGGACGAGGACGACGACGTCCTGCGTCTGCGTCAGCGCGCGGCTCTCCGGCGTCAGCGCCCGGCCGAGGACGACTCCGGCCACGGCCGCCATGGCCAGGAGGGTCAGCGCGTCGGCCGCGAGGGGAGGAAGCGTCGGCCAGGGGATGGGCACGTCCTGCCTCACGAGAGCCACGTGCCCCGCGAGGAAGAGCGGCACGGCGAGGATGCCGACGTGGAACGCGAACGAGGCGATCGAGTAGAGCGGCCGCGCGCGCAGGAGACGGCGGGGGACGACCCAGTCAAAGGTCGCGCGGGCGATTGCCCGGAGCGGGAGGAGCCGGTCTCCCGCGTTCCGCCACGCGCGCAGGAGGGAGTAGCCGGCGACGCCGACGCGGTAGAGCAGGCCGAGCACGCAGACCGCGAGGGAGATCCGGAAGAGGGGGCCCCGCGCGAGGGTGATCCAGGCGTCCATGCGTCACGCCCCCTTCGCGGCGGCGTCGGCCGCGGGCTTTTCCGCGCGCATGGCGGCGGGCGGCTGGAGGGCCGGCAGCAGGAGGTCGTGCAACCCGACGACCCGGACGTCCTTGAGGCCGTTGTCCTCGCAGACCTCGCGGAGCTGCTTCTTGCAGTTGGCGCAGGGGGCCACGACCACGGTCGCGCCGGTGCGCCGGATCTGCTCCGCCTTCGTCTTGCCGCCGACGAGCGTGCGGAACGGGCGGATCTCGTCGATCGAGACCGACCCGCCCCCTCCGCCGCAGCAGTAGTTCTCGCGGCCGCGCGGCGTCATGTCGACGAAGTCCGAGCAGACGGCGCGCAGGATCTCGCGCGGCTGGTCGACCACCCAGCCCGACCGGGCGAGGTTGCACGGGTCGTGGTAGGTCAGGCGCTCGCCGATCACGCCCGGCTTCAGGGCCAGCCGCCCCTCCTTCAGCGCCTTCAGCGTGTACTCCATGATGTTGACCACCTCGGGCGCGTCCCGGCCGCCCCCGAAAGTCCGGGCGAAGAACTTGGCCGAGCGCGAGGCGTGGCCGCACTCGCCGATCAGGATCTTCCGCGCGCCGAGGCGGCGGACCTCGGCGACCTCGTGTTGCAGGATCCGGTCGAGCATCCGGTCCGAGTAGAAGAGGCCGTAGTTGATCCCGTCGAAGTACTTCGAGCCGATCGTCCAGGAGGCGTTGCTCGCGGTGAGAACCGCGGCGTTGCCCATGAGCGTGTCGGGCTCGAGGAGGTAGTCGGAGACCGCGGGGAAAAAGACGTACTCCGACCCCTCGCGGTCGATCGGGAACTCGATCTTCATGCCCCAGGTGTCGCGGCAGTCGTCCGTGAGGAACTCGCACGTGTCGCGCAGCGCCGCCTCGGGAATGGCCGACGTGTTGTGCGTCTTTCCGTCCAGCTGCTCCCGCACCGCCACCTTGAGCGCCTTCGGCACGATGCCGATCTCCGCGAGGACCCAGCGGCCGAGGTGGGTGATCATCGCGTGGTCGATCCCGAGCGGGCACTCGAGCTTGCACCGGCGGCAGGCGGTGCAGCGGTAGAGCTCCTCCGCGAGCGTGTTGATGTGCTCGTCGGTGAGGGTGAAGGGAGTCCCGAAGCGCGCCTTGAGGGCGCCGAGCGGGGTGAAGTAGCGGCTGAAGACGTCGAGGAGCAGCTTCGACCTGTTGCACGGGATGTCCCGTGGGTCGCACGAGGCCTCGTAGACCGGACAGCTCGCGGCGCAGCGCCCGCAGCGCGTGCTCATCCGGGCATAGAGGTCGAGCACCGCGGCGTAGTTCGAGTGGGCGAGGATCGCCGCGAACGCCTCGAGGAACCGCTGGGGCAGGTCCCGCGTGTCGACCGGCTCCATGTAATAAGACGTCGTGAGCGCCATCGGAAACCTCCGCGCAACGGTTCGTCCCGCAGAAGTCGAAGCGCAACGGCCGTGCCACCGGTTGGCCGAGCGTCCGCGGCGGCCCCGGCCCGCGGGCACGGGGCCGCAAACACCTGCTGGCGGCTCGTTTGTCACATCCCATATGTCTCGATTCCGAGACACGTCGCGGCCTCATGTTGCAGTTTTGGAGCAAGGGGCCTAGATTGACGACGTGCAGAGGTCTCTCCTCCTCAAGTACGCGAACCTCGTCTTCAACTCGATCCCCCACGCGATCTTCACGGTCGACGACGACTGCCGGATCACGGCCTTCAACCGGACGGCGGAGGAGATCACGGGCTACGGCCGGGACGAGGTTCTCGGGCGCTTCTGCGGCGAGGTCCTGCGCGGAGACGGCTGCGAGAGAAACTGCCTCCTGCGCGACAGCATGCGGGTCGGCCAGAGCCACGCCGACAGCGAGGTCACGATCCTCCGGAAGGAGCGGCAAGGCGGTCCCGATCGCGGTCAGCACGGCGGCGCTGCGCGGCGAGGACGGGCAGGTGATCGGAGGGGTCGAGATGTTCCGGGACCTCTCCGACGTCACCGAGCTGCGCCGCCAGCTCAAGGCCAGCTACAAGTGCGACGACGTCATCTCGAAGAGCGCCGCGATGCGGCACGTGCGCGACATGCTGCCGCTCATCGCCCGGAGCGACGCGACCGTCCTGATCGAAGGGGAGCCCGGCACCGGGAAGGAGCTCGTCGCACGGGCGATTCACAACCTCGGGGCGCGCTCGCGCAAGCCCTTCGTCGCGGTCAACTGCGGCGCCATCCCGGACTCCCTCGTGGAGTCGGAGCTGTTCGGCTACGTCCGCGGCGCCTTCACCGACGCCAAGAAGGACAAGCCCGGCCGCTTCGCGCTCGCGCAGGGAGGGACGCTCCTCCTCGACGAGGTCGGTGAGCTCTCGCCCGCGATCCAGGTCAAGCTCCTGCGCGTGCTCCAGGAGCGGGAGTACACGCCGCTCGGCGCCGTCAAGCCGGTGAGCGCCGACGTGCGGATCCTCGCCGCGACGAACCGCGACCTCGCGGCGGAGGTGGTGAACCGGCGTTTCCGGCAGGACCTCTACTTCCGCCTGAACATCGTCCGCCTGACCCTGCCGCCGCTCCGGAGTCGGCCGGAGGACATTCCGCTGCTCGTCGAGCGGTTCATCGCGCGCTTCAACGCCGCGCAGGGCCGCCGGATCACGGGCATCTCGGTGACGGCGATGGCCCGTCTCATGTCCCATACGTTTCCCGGCAACGTGCGCGAGCTCGAGAACGCCATCGAGCACGCGTTCGTCGTCTGCGGCGGCTCCGTCATCGAGGTCTCAGACCTTCCGTCCCAGATCGCCTCGCTCCCGGTCGCGCCGGCTCTCGCCGCGCCCCCCGGCTCAGGCCCGCTCGAGCGGGCGGAGGCCGAGACGATCCGCGAGGCGCTCGCGCGGCACGGCGGCCACCGGGGCCAGGCCGCCGCGGCACTCGGCATCTCACGCAACACGCTCTGGCGCAAGATGCAGGGCTACCGGCTCGGGTAGACCCGGAGGCGACTCTCCCTCGGGGACGTGCGCGAGCCGTCTTCTAGAGGAGCACGGCCCCGGCGACGCCCGCTCCGAGGACGACGAGCGTCGGGTCGGCCTTCGTGAGCGTCATGAGCGCGAAGCTCGCGACGCCGATCGCGACCGGAATCGGGCTCACGAAGGAGGCCGTTCCGAGATTCACGCAGACGGCCAGGAGCATCCCCACGACGACGGGCTTGATGCCGCGAAACACCGAGCGGACGATCTCCGAGGCCTTGAACCTCAGGTAGTACTTCGTCACGAAGGTCGTCACGAGAAGCGACGGAAGATAGCTGCCGGCGGTCGCGGTCACGGCGCCCGCGAGCCCGGCGACCTTGAAGCCGATGAACGCGTTCATGACGGTCAGGGGCCCCGGCGTCACCTGGCCGATCGCCACGGCGTCCGTGAACTCCCGGTTCGTCAGCCAGCCGAACTGGTCCACGAAGAAACCGTGGAGCAGGGGCAGCATGACGTAGCCGCCTCCGATCGTGAACAGGTTGACGAGGAAGAGCACCCCGAAGAGCAGGACGAGCGTCACCGGGTCCGCCCGTAGATCGAGTAGCCGAGCAGGCCGGAGGCCGCAATCAGCAGGATCGGGTTCACCCGGGCGAAATAGAGCAGGACGAAGCCTCCCACCGCGAACGACACCGGTTGCCATCCGTCCAAGACCTGTTTGCCCATCTTCAGCACGACCGAGGCGAGAAGGCTCACGACGGCCGCGCCGAGACCTTTCAGGGCGCCTTCGAGGTAGGGCACGGACCTGTACCGGGCATAGAGGAAGGCCAGGATCAGGACCAGAAGAAAGCCCGGGAGGACCTGGCCGGCGGTCGCGGTCAACGCTCCCCTTGTGCCTCGCAGACGGTAGCCGACGAAGATGCCCGTGTTGACGATCGGGGGGCCCGGGGTCATCTGGCCGATGGCCACCCCCTCGGCAAACTCTTCCTCGCTGAGCCAGCGCCTCCGGTCCACGAGCTCCCTTTGGTAGAAGGAGAGCATCGAGTAGACGCCGCCGAACGCGAAGGCCCCGATCTTCAGAAAAACCAGGAAGAGATTTCGCAGCGTCGGCATGGAGAACGCCATTATCGGCGCCGGCCGAGCCACCGCACAATTGCTCCGCCACGAAGGCTCGCGTCGATGCCGGGAGGTTCTCGGCTAGACTGCGGGCATGGGGGAGAGCGCGGCGCCCGAGGATCCGACGAAGGGTCCGAGCAAGGTGCTTCTCGTCGACGACGAGACGACGTTCGTCGAGTCGCTCGCCAAAGTGTTGAGACGCCGCGGCATGCTCGTGCGCACGGCGCACGACGGAGAGAGCGCGCTCGCGGCTGCGGCCGGAGAAGACTTCGACGTCATCGTCCTCGACCTGACGATGCCCGGCATGGACGGCCTCGCGACGCTCCGGGGCCTCCGGCAGAGGGACCGGATCACGCCCGTCCTGATGCTCTCCGCTCACGCCGAAGTCGGGCGCGCGACGCAGTCGCTCCGGGAGGGCGCGGAGAACTACCTCTTCAAGCCGTGCCCCGTCGACGAGCTCATCTCCGCGATCGAGGACGCGCGGGAGCGCAAGACGTTCGCCCGGGACCTCCTCGAGGCCGGCGAGCCTTAGGCCTCACGCCGGCGTCTTTCCGTTTCCCTCCAGCCGGAAGTCGTCGCGAAGGAAAGCGTCCTGGAACTGCCTCACGGCGGATTCGGTCGACATCGAGGCGTCCACCTGCCGGAAGAACTGGAGCAGGCGGCCGAGCATTTCCAGCTTCGTGGCGATCTCCTCGCCGGTCGCTTTGCCAAGGCGGGCCGCCACCTCGTCCTCCGCGACCTCGACCCAGAATCCGTACTCGCGCAGCACCCCGGCGATTGACCGCGCCCGGCGGCCCCTCCGTGTCCCGTCGGCGGCGCCCCCCTTGAAGCGGAAGCTGATGTAGTTCCGGTTCGTCGAGGAACTGCAGTACGAGTCGACGACGCCGAAGTGATAGCCGACCCGCGCCGTGTAGTTGAGATAGGCGTCGGAGACGATCGCGTAGCAGGGGTCGCGAAACGTCTCGTCGGACTCCGGGTTGCTCACCGCGTGCCGCATCATCAGGGAGAGGAGGCCGCCCGCGTCGATGGGCTTCGGCCCGAATCGGGGGAGCCTCCGGTCGAGCATGCCGGCCAGGAGCGCCGAGAGCGGCCTCGACGTGATCTGTTCCGGCTTCACTTTTCTCCCCTGAGCAGGCGCCTTGACGCCGCCGCCGAGGTCGATGACGTAGAGGTCGATCGGCAGGAAGACGTCGAGCAGGAAGCTCCCGGCGCGGGCGTCTCCGAGCTGCTCGCCCATCCGGAACATCTCGGCGTACGACTTTTCGTGGATGAAACGGGCGAGGTCGTGGAGCGTCCGGCACGCCTCGGGCGTGAACTCCCCCGAGCGCGCGTCGATGAGGTTGAGGGGGACGATCTGCGGAACGACTTGCGAGAGAAGAGCGGCCGAAGCGGTCGGGGGGGCCACGTGCTCGGAAGCCGATTCGCGTCTCGGAGACGGCCGCGTAACTTTCGAGACCCGGCACCTCCCCGAGGTAGACGAAACCGGCTCCGGCGTCGACCGTGATCCGCGCCCCCACGGGGATGTCGCGCGTGGCCGTTCCGGTGCCGAGCAGCGCAGGGACGCGGAACTCCCTCGCCAGCGTCGCCATGTGGCCGGTGACGCTGCCGGCATCGGTGACGATGGCACGCGCCTTCGACATCAGGCGGATGAAGCGGGGCGAGGAGCGCCGGGCGACCAGCACGCCCCCCTCCGGGAAAGCCTCGAGGTCGTCGTCGACGCCCATCCGGACGGCGATGCCGGTTCCCGCCCCGGCGCACGCCGTCTCCCCGCCGCGCACGAGGAGCGTGAAACCCTCGACCGGCGGGCGCGTCCGCGCGCCCGACCCGGACACCCGCAAGGGCCGGCTCTGGAGGACGACGGGCCGCCGCTCGGCGTCCAGGGCCCACTCGATGTCCTGCGGACCGCCGAAATGGGATTCGAGCCGAAGCGCCCAGCGAGCGATCTGTCGCGCTTCGTCGTCGAGGAGGCAGGGTTCCGCCTCCCGGCCCTCGCCCAGAAACTCCTCGAGGACGCCTCCCGCCGCGTCGCAGACGACGGCGGAGTCCTGCCTCGACACGGTGCGACGGACGGCCGGGGTGCCGCCGTTGCGGGAGACGCGAACCGACTCGGCCACGGCCGCTCCGTCGGCGAGAGCGGAACCGAGACCTCGGACGGCCTGGATGAGAACGTCGTCATCTCCGGCCTGCGGGTCCCGCGAGTAGGCGATGCCGCTCACGGCCGCCTCCACCAGTCTCACGACGCCGACCGCCATCGTCGCGGACGCTTCGGAGATTCCGTGCAGCTGCCTGTAATGCGCCGCCTCCGGGGAATAGAGGCTCGCGACGACGTCGCGGTAGGCGTCGAGGAGGCCCTCGCGGCGGACGTTCAGGACGGTCAGAAACTGGCCGGCGAACGAGTGGGTCCCGTCCTCGCCGAGGGCGCTCGAACGGACGGCGACGGGAACCGGAGCCCCGGCCCGGGCGGCGAGGCGGTCGTAGGCGGCGAGGATCGCCTCCGCCATCGGGGGCGGGAGAGGGGTCGCGAGCAGCCGGGAGCGCCGTGAGTCCGCGGTGTCCGGCGGGGCCGCCGCGCCGCCGGGACGTTCCGCACCGTTCGCGGCGTCGTCGGCGGCGCGCGCGAACTGGTAGAAGCCTTCGGTCGTGATCGTGAAGCCGTCCGGGGTCGGGAGACCCGCGGCGTTGCGGACTGCTCCGAGGTTCGCCATCTTTCCGCCCACGAGGTCGGCGTGCGTCGCGAACGTCTCCGACTGCTCGAGGACGAGGACGTCCTGAGCCATCGGTGAGGCGTCCTGCACGGTGGCCGTGAGGCCGGCCGCGATCCGCTCGAATGCGCCCCGGAGTCCCGGATAGCGGACGCCCGAGATCTCGTCGAGGCTGTCGACCATCCGGTGAACGTCGGCGAGGGCCCGGACGACGCGACGCTTCACGAAGGAGGTGTCGAACGGTTCGTTCCGCCGGCCTCGCTCCTCGAGATCGGTGATGGCGGAAAGGAAGCTGTCGTTGGCGGCGAGAAGCGTTCGAAACGCGGTGTAGTGGAGCCGGAAGCGGGCAACCTGCGTGTCCTCGCGCCCGTGCGGCTCCTCGCGCAGGCCGATCACCTCGAGGAAGAGCAACACCCCGCGCCAAAGGCGCTGGGCGAGCGCTCCCCCCGGGAGGCTCACGTGCTCTCCGCCTTCGGGGGGCTGGTCGACGGCGCCGGCGGCAGGAGCACCGTCATCGTCGTGCCCTTCCCTCCGGCGCTTTCGACGGAGAGCGAGCCGCCCAGCTCGGTCACGAGGCCCTGGCAGATGGTGAGGCCGAGGCCGGTTCCCCGGCCGGCGGGCTTCGTCGTGAAGAAGGGCTGGAAGATCCTCGGGAGATTCTCGGGCGGGATCCCCGGCCCGTTGTCGGCGACCTCGGCGCAGACGAGACCGTCGCGGAGGCGGGAGGTGATCCGGACCTCCGCTCCCGGCCGCCCGGCCGCGGCATCGACGGCGTTGTTGACGAGGTTCATGAAGATCTCCTGCAGCTTGGTGAGTGAGGCGACGACGGACGGAATCGGCCCGAGGCTGGTCGAGATCGTGACGCCCTCGACCGCGGCCCGCGATCGCATGATCGTCGCGAGCTCGGCGAGAAGCGCGTTCAGGTCGGCCTCCCCCGGCTTCGTCTCGACCCGCCGCGCGAACTTGAGGAGCCCCTGCGTGATCGTCTTGCAGCGGACCACCTGTTCGCCGATCTTCGAGACCGAGTCGAGGATCTCCTTCCGATCCTCCTCGGAAATCGGCGGGGTGAGAGCGAGGTCGCGGATCCACGTCTGGAGTGTGTCGATCGTCGCCAGCGGGTTGTTGATCCCGTGCGCGAGACCGGCCGACATCTCGCCGACGGCGGCGATCCTGCCGGTCGTCACGAGCTGCTGCGTGAGCAGCTCCTTTTCGCGGTCGGCGCGTTCGATCCTTCGCACCTGGGTGCGCGCCACGACGGACGCGAGGATCCCCGCGCCGATCACGCCTCCGGCCGTCATCACGATCCCGATGATCACCGCCTTCGTGAGGAACTGGAAGGCCTCCGATTCCTCCTGGCGAAAGACGAGCATCCAGCGAGGGTTCGTGAGCCAGGCCGTCGTGAGGAGAGTGCGGGTGCCGCCCAGCGTCGCGCGCTGGACGCGGATGCCCGGGTGCGGTTCGAGATCGGGGCAGCCGGAGGGCTCGAGCAGGGCGGAGGCGGACCGCGTCTTCGTCTGGTACAGCCCGCGACTGTTGACGATGAACGCCTCGCCCGTCTCTCCGAGGCGGGCGCCGCCCACGAGCGTGCTGAATCGGTCGGTGTTGACCGTCGCGCGCAGGATCCAGAAGCTCCGGCCCTCGGGACGCTTGACCGCGATCACGAAGTGCGGTTCCCCACGGAACCCGAGGAACGTGTCCGAGATGAAGACGCCCTTCTCGACGACCTTCGCAAACCAGTCGGCGTCGCGGTAGTTCCGGCCCGCGAGATCGTAGGGTCCGACGTATTTCAGGTGGTTCCCGGCGCTGTCGATGATCCCGATGTCCGTGAAGACGCCGCCCGGCTCCCGGATGACCCGGAAGACGCGCTCGAGGTCGCCGTGGCTCAGCTCCTCGAGCGAGTACGTCCTCGCGAGAGTCGAGAGCTCGGCGGTGATGTTCCCGAGGAAGGCTTCCACCGACGCGCGGTGATAGGAGACGAGGGCGGCGTCCTGCCCGAGGACGATCGAGCGGTTCAGGGAAAAGAAGAGAAGGAAGTTTGCAGTGGAGGTGACGAGGAGGGGCAGGATCGACACGAGCAGGAGCCTCCGGACGAGGCTGCGGAACATTCCGCGATAGCCGGCGCTGATCACGTCGCCCTCAGCGTCTCCTCAGGCGAGCCCTGAGTGCCTTGCGAAGGGCGCGGGCGCTCTTCTTGCGCGCTGCCAGGATGCGCCACGGCTCCGATGCGAGCGGCGCCGGAGCGAGGATCTCGATCCACCGCGTCGGGAGAAGCACGGCGTGGAGAACGCCGAGCACCCCGAGGACGAGAAGGAGCGTCCCCGTGACGAGCAACCACGTCTTGAAGAGCAGGGCGACGGCGGCGATGACGACTCCCGCCGCCACCTCGCCCCAGCGCACCTGCCGGCGAACGACGAGACCCTCGATCGCGTCGAGCGGGATCTCGTCGAACACGGCGCCGTCCCTGTCGCTCAGGGTCACCGGCCTCTCGCTCGACAGGAGCGCGCGAACGCGGACCAGGCGACGGTCGGTCAGAAAGAGACTGATCGCCTCCTCGTCGGGCTCGCGCAGGACCGACTCGGCGAGATGCAGGTGGCCGAGCGCTGCGTGGTGCTCGGCCACGATGCTCTCGCCGTCCTCGAGGCGGGAGAGGATCGCCGCGCGGGTGAGCGCGACGGTCTTCTCCGCGACCATCCCGTCGAGCTTCCGGCGCGGGATGTCGCCGGCGAGGCCCTTCGCGTGGAGCGCCGCGAGCTCCGCGCGGAGAGACTCGACCCTAGTCATCGAATGGGTATTCGCCGGGCGAGACACTCGGGGCCTGAAGCTTGGGGATCAGGCTGATGACGACGGCCAGAAGGAGGACGAACGCGACGACGAAGGCGAACCACGGGTCCCACTCCCTGAGGGTCGAGTCGTAGAGCAGCCAGAGCAGGAAGCCGTAGAGGACGACGTTGGCGAGGATCTGCCAGAACCCCTTCTTCATGGCGCCTCCTACATCCGGCCCTTGAGATAGACCTCGTAGATCACCGCGGCGGTGCCGAGGGAGATCGTGAGGAGCAGCACCCAGTAGCCCAGCATCGAGTCCACGAACCAGCGGAGCGGGCTCGGCGTCGCCGTGAGCCTTCCTCCCTCGGGGGGGGCGACGTGTGACAACGTGTCCTGTCTCATGACACCACCAGTGCCGGCACCCAGGGGGGCACGACCTTTCCGCGCTTTCGGCGCACTGCGAACCAGACGAGCGATACGATGAAAAGACAGAGGAAGATCATCTCGCCGAGGGTGAGCATGACCGCGAGGAGCGCGAGGATCTCGACGGATTGTCCAGTCAGGACGTACGTCAGCCGCAGCGCCGCGCCGAACGTGGCCAGGATGAGCGAGTACGAGAGGATGTAGCGGATGGCCGGCCCGCGCACGTAGGAGGTCGCGATCGACCCGAACTGCGCGCCCAGCATCGAACCGCAGATCATGAACAGGACGGCCATCATGTCGACGTGCCCCTCGATCGAGTGGCGCAGGGCGCCGTAGCCGCCGGAGAACACGATCTCGACGAGGTCGGTCCCCACGGCGATGTGCGTCGATGCGCCGACGAGGTAGACGAGCGCCGGCACGCGGATGAAGCCGCCGCCCACGCCGAGGAAGCCGGCGAGAACGCCGGTGACGATCCCGACGAGCACGATCACCCACATGGAGACGACGACGCGCGCGGTGCGGCAGCGCACGATCGGGAAGAACGGGATGTTCTGGAAGAAGCGGGGGAGCGACGAGGTCTGGATCTCGCGCCCGATCTTCTCGCCGTCCCGGGTCATCTGCTCCGTCTTGACGTGGGCCCGCCGGGTTTCCATCTGGGTATAGAGGAAGAGCCCGAACATCACGATGACGGACGTGATGAGCAGGACGACCGACGAGATTCCGAGGTTCTTGAAGTGGACGAGGAGCCTCACGCCCAGCTCGACGCCGAGCATCGTGCCCGCGACCATCGAGAGCGCCATCGTCCAGTCGATGTTGCCGAGCTGTCGATGCCGGACGGTTGCGACGACACCCTTGCCCGCGATGTGGGTCATGTCGATGCCGGAGGCCATGTAGCCCGGGAAGCCGAAGACGATCAGCGCCGGCGTCACCATGTATCCGCCGCCCACGCCGATGAATCCGCCGACCGTTCCGACCGTGAAGCCGACGAAGACGAGGAGGAAGATGGGAGCTACGACTCCTGCAATTGTGAAATCGAACATGGCGGCTCCCTCAGTGTCCTTCGAAGTGGCGGATCTTCTCGAGCTTGATTCCGAGGAGGTCCGTGAAGCCTTCGGCCATGTAACCGAGTGTGAGGCCGAGGCCGAGCGTCATCAGGACGTTCCACACGGCCCCCCAGGCGTAGGTCTCGACTCCCTTGTGCTGGAACGTGTCCTTGAACTTGAACCCCGACTTTTCGGCGATCTGCCACGGGATGGTCACGACGAGGGTGTCGGCAGCGAGCCTCGCGCGCCTGCCCTTCTTGACGACGTCGGCGCCGATGACGCCGGTCGCGTTCGCTGGCAGGCGGTCCCCTTTCCGGACCGGCACCGCCCTTTCGCCGTCGACGTAGGCGAACGGGCCCACCTTGAGGACGGCGGGCGCCTCTTTTGTGGCATGCATGATGCTACGGGCGTTGACGGCGTAACCGTCGACCTTCGCCTCGTAATAGAACCATGCCGCCATCTGTCCATTCGTGTAGGCCCGCGCCACGATGAAGATCAGAACGGCCGCGGCCAGCGTCCAGAAGCAGAACTTCACTGCTGCCCGCGCCTTGGATGACTCGGCCATCTCAAGCTCCTTTCCCTTCGGGTCGAAAACCGCCAGATTTAAATGTGGTTACCGCGGAGGTTGCCCGTCTCTGATCAACCTTGCTCACTTCGGGGCGATTCGCGCCTTCGGGGCGACCTATCGAATGACTGCCGTAAAGCCCATATTTTTGAGCTTAAGTGCTTATATATAAACAAATAACGAAATTAATCGCCCATCCTACTCTTTGAAGATGATCGGAAAGCGCAAGTTCGTACCGGTTACAATAATTCAGGGTTGGTCAAGGAACCGAGGACTTCCATCCTGAGAGCCTCCCGATGGTTTCCCGGGAAAAGGAGGACGCCGGATCTCGGCGTCCGGATGGCCTGTTACCGGGAGGTCCTGCACGCCAACAACAGCGCCCTGGGATTCGTCGCCCGGATCCAGGAGGTGCTTGCCGGGGAGCGCACGGTCACGGGGGCCGAGAGCCGCCAACTCGCTGCCGGCGTGACCGTCCAGACCTTCCGGATGATCACGAACCTGAACCGGATGACGGGCGACCGTTTCCCTGGTCTCGCGCGCCGCTTCCAGGACTTGCGCGGCCGGATCTCGGGGCGAGCGGAGGTGACGCCGTATCTCGGGTCGGTCGGCTTCACGGTGCCGCTCGCCGACGTGAGCGCGGACATGGCCGAGGTCGTGGGGCAGAAGAGCGCGTTTCTCGGCGAGGCGCACCGGCTCCTTCCCGGCCGGGTGCCCGAGGGGTTCGCCACGACCGAGCCGGCCTACCGCGAGTTCATCGACGGCTCGGGACTCGCCGAACGGATCGCCGAAGAGATGGCGACGCTGGACCCATCGAACACAGCCGCCGTCTTCTCGGCCGCCGCGCGGATCACGCAGATGATCGAGAGCACTCCCGTGCCTGCCCGTGTCGCGGCGGAGCTCGAGGCGGGCGCGGCGTCGCACGGGGGGGAGCGGGCGCGTTTCGCGGTCCGCTCGAGCGCGCTGCAGGAGGGGGGGTTCGAGGTTTCCTTCGCCGGGCAGTACCGGTCTCTGCTGAACGTGCCGGCGCACGGGATCGTGGAGGCCTTCCGCCGCGTGGTGGCGAGCAAGTACTCGCCCCAGGCGATCACCTACCGGCTCGGCCGCGGCCTCGAGGATCGCGAGGTCGCGATGTGCTGCTGCGTCCTGACCATGGTGGACGCGGCATCGGCCGGCGTGCTCTACAGCGCCTGCCGGACCGAGGCCGGCGTCCAGACCCTCGTCCAGGCCGTGCGCGGTCTCGGGCTCTCCGCGGTCGACGGCTCGGCGGTTCCGGATTCGATCCTCCTCGACCGCAAGCACGGGCGGCTGACGGGCCGAACGTCCGGGCGCCAGGACAGTCTCTTCGCGTGCGCCGCCGGGGAGGGAACCGAGGCGCTCGGGGTCGCCTCCGGCTTCCGGGGCGTCCCGATCCTCTCGGACGACGAGGCGCTCGAGGTTGCGCGACTCGCCTGGCACCTCGAAGACCACCTCGGCATGCCGCTGGACATGGAGTGGGCCCTCGACCGGAACGGCCGCGCCTTCGTCCTGCAGGTCCGGCCGCAGCCCGAGCACGCCGGAGAAACATGGCGCGCGCCCGCGCCGCGAATCGCGGGCGCCCGGGTTCTCCTCGAGGGAGGCGCGCGAGCGTCGGGCGGTGCCGGCTGCGGGGACGTCCACCGGGTGGAGACCGACCTCGACATTCTGCGTTTTCCGTCCGGCGGCGTGCTCGTGACCTCCGAGGCGAACCCGCGCCTCGCGGTCCTCCTTCCGAAGGCGGCCGCGCTCGTCGCGGACAGCGGCGAGGTGACCGGTCATCTCGCGACGGTGGCGCGGGAGCTGAGGGTTCCGGCGCTCCTTGCCACGACCCGTGCGACGGCGGCTCTCCCGGAATCCCGCAGGGTCACGGTGGATGCCGACGCCGGCGTGATCTACGAAGGGCAGGTCGAAGAGGTGCTCGCGCGGGTCCGCGACGCAAAGCCCCCCGAGCGGACGAGCCCCGCGCGGGAACGCCTCGCCTCGGTCGCGGGGTTCATCGTCCCGCTCACGCTCCGCGACCGGATGGCGAGCGGCTACTCGCCCCGGAAATGCCGGACGCTCCACGACATCATCCGCTTCTGCCACCAGTCCGCGGTGCAGGCGATGTTCGCGCTGGGAGACGGCGCACTCCGGCAGGGAACGCCCGTGCACCGCCTCGTTTCGACCGTCCCGATCGACTGCCGCCTGTTCGACCTGGGCGGAGGACTCCGCGAGGGCACGGGACCCGGCGACGTGACGATCGAAGGCGTCGCGTCCGTCCCGTTCCTCGCGCTCTGGCAGGGAATGACCGACCCGCGCCTCAGGTGGCGCATGACGCGGCCGGTCTCGCTCTCGGGCTTCATGTCGGCGGTTCTCAACTACAACTACGACCAGGACGCGGGGGTCCGCGCGATGGGCGAACCGTCCTTCGTCTTCATCACGGCCGACTACATGAACCTCAACTCGAGGGTGGGCTACCACTTCTCGACCGTCGACGCGCGCGTCGCGGAGCACGTGGAGTCGAACTACGCGTCGTTCCGCTTCGTGGGGGGCTCCACCGGCGTCGAACAACGCTCGCGCCGGGCGGAACTGATCCAGAGGATCCTGGCCCGCCACGGCTTCGAGACCGACTGCACGGCCGACCTCGTCAACGCCCGCCTGCGCCACCGTCCGCGGGAGGAGATGCTTCAGGCGCTCGTGCTCGTCGGGCTGCTGACGGGTTTCGTCAACCACCTCGACATGGCGCTCACGTCGGATGATCTCGTCACCGTCTTCGAGGAGGCCTTCATGACAGGCCGTTACAGCTTCAAGGGCGAGGCCGACCATGGCTAAGCCGGCGTCCAATCCGTACCGGCTTCTCCGCCGGCAGATCTTCATCGTCCTCCTCGCCTTCGGTCTCGTCCCGGTCGTCGCCACGGCGATCGCCGGTACGATCGCGAACCGGGCGATCCTGGAGAGCCGGACGCGAAGCGTCCTCGAGGCGATGGTCAAGAACCGCAAGACCACGGTGGACCTTTTCCTCGGCGACACGATGCGGCAGCTCCAGCTGATCGCGGACACGCTCCCCGTCGAGCGGCTCTCCCGGCCGGCGGACCTGTCGGCGATCCTCGAGCAGTCCCGGAGGAACGGGAGCGCGTTCGTGGATCTCGGACTCATCGGCGGAGACGGCCGGCACGTGGCCTACGCGGGCCCCTACGACTTGGCGGGCCTCGACTACTCGGGCCAGGGCTGGTTCCAGCAGGTGATGGTCCAGGGGCGGTACGAGAGCGACATCTTCCTCGGGTTCCGGCGCTTTCCTCACATGGTGATGGCGGTCAAGAAACGCGAGGCAGGCCGTGACTGGATCGTCCGCGCCACGCTCGACACGGACCGGCTCTCCGACCTCGTCCGCGAAGGGGGCCTCGAATCCGGGGCCGACGTCTTCATTCTCAACCGCGGCGGCGCGTATCAGACCCGCTACTCGGACGAGCACCGCCTCATGGAGCGGGCCGACATCCCCACCGTTCCGCTCCACTCGGGGGTCCGGATCGTGGAAGGCCGGCGGGCCGGCCGCCGCGATCTGTTCGGCACGGCATGGCTCCAGGGGGAGACCTGGGTGCTGGTGGCCGTCCAGCCCGTTCCGGGTTCTCTGCTGCCCCTCGGAGGACACCCGGCCGTGATGGGCGTGATCCTCGCCGGCCTCGTCGCCGTGCCGGTGTTGTCCTACGTGGTCGCCCGTCACCGGCTGCACCAGTTCCGTGGACTGGAAGCCGAGCGCGCCGCGCTCTACGAGTCCGTGGCTCAGTCGCAGAAGATGGCGGCCATCGGCCGGCTGGCGACCGGGGTCGCCCACGAGATCAACAATCCGCTCGCGATCATCCAGGCGCAGGTCGGCGTTCTCTCGGACATCGTCGCGGAGAATCCCGATCTGCCGGACCGCGACGAGTTTCTCTCGCGTATCTCCAGGATCGAGGCGCAGGTGGAGCGGGGCCGGAAGGTGACTCACCAGCTCCTCGGCTTCTCCCGCCGCGTCGGGCCCCGGACGGAGCCGGTCGACGTGGTCGCCGCCCTCGACGAAACCGTCGGCTTCCTCGAGAAGCAGCTCGAGAGCTCGGGGGTCCGGATCGTCCGCCAGTACGCCTCCGACGTCCCCCTGATCCGCTCGAGTCTGTCGAAGATGCAGCAGGTCTTCCTGAACCTGATCAACAATGCCCTCGACGTGCTGGGAGACAAGGGCGAGGTGCGCCTCGTGGTCGAGACCGAAGGAGGAGGAGTCCGGGTGCGCGTGATCGACAACGGGCCCGGAATTCCCGAGAAGGAGCGGGCGCGGGTCTTCGAGCCGTTTTATTCGACGAAGGACGGCTCGCGGGAGCACACCGGGCTGGGCCTGGCCATCTGCCAGGAGATCATGACGGATCTCGGGGGTTCGATCAGCCTGGAAAGCGGCCCGGAAGGGGGAGCCGCATTCAGTCTGTGGTTCCCGCCGGAGGCGAAGGAAACCTAGAGCGGGCCGGTGGGAGAGGAGGGCGGTGCCATGGCGGATCTGAGGTTGCTGCTCGTGGACGACGAGGCGGGATTCCTCGAGCCGATGAAGGCGCGGATCGAACGGCGTGGAATTGCGTGCGTCACGGCCGCGAGCGGCGTCGAGGCGCTCGCGATCCTGGGCGCCTCCCCGATCGACTGCGCGGTGGTCGATGTGAGGATGCCCGAGATGGACGGCCTCGAGTTGCTGAGGCGGCTCCGCCGCCTTCACCCTGCCCTCCCCGTCATCCTCCTGACGGGCCACGCGTCGGTCGAGCTCGGCGTCACGGGAATGGAGCTGGGAGCCTTCGAGTACCTGCTCAAGCCGATCGAGCTCGATGAACTGCTCGATACCGTGCGCCGTTCCGTCGCGGCGAAGGGTCGGTGAGAGGAGCCCGCGCGCCTCGGATCCGTCACGTCCCTCCCGGGCTTCCCGCGCCTCCCTCGAAGTCGAAGAATTCGGTCCGGCCGGCGAGGAACGCGTCCACGCACTGGCTCACGGCCACCTCGGAGTGCATGAAGACGTCGAGCTGACGGACGCATCCCATCAGGCTTCCCAGCATCTCGAGGCGCGCCTCGATCGCTTCGGACGGCAGCTTCTTGACCCAGGCGTTGAGGAGGTCCTGGCGTCGGTCCACCTCGAAGCCGTGGTGGGAGAGAACGTCCGCAATGAACCGGACCCGGCGCTCCCGCCGCTGGAGCTGGGCGGCGCCTCCCCGGAAGCGGAAGACGATGGTGTTCTCGTTCAGGCTGTCTCCGCAGACCGATTCCAGCGTCGTGAAGTGATAGCCGAGCCGGGAGCCGAAGTTGACGTAGTTGGCACCGACCATGGCGTACGAGTTGTCCCCGAGCCCCCGCTCGCCCCGGGCGCCGTCCGCCACGGTGGTGGCCAGGACGGAGAGGAAGCCGCCGACGTCGATGGGCCGGGCTCCCGCCCAGCGCGTGCCGGGCGCGGTGATGCCGCGCCACAAGGCGCGCATCGGCACTGAGGTGATCTGCTCCGGCGTCACGAAGCGGTCCCCGGGCTTGCAGGCCACGCCATCTCCGAGGTCGATCACGTAGATCCCGAGGGGAATGTCGGTCTGCAGGCGGAAGGCCATTCCCCGCTCGCGCAGGTTCGAGTAGTCGTTGATGTGGAACATCTCGGAGATGGCCATCTCGTGGCAGAACCGGACCACGTCGTGGCACGTGGCGCAGTTCTTGGCACGAAACGAGTTCTTGGACGGATCCGTCAGGTTCAGGTGGGCGATCCGGGCGGTCAATCGTTCCTGAACGGCCAGGCCCGGAAGGTCCCTTCGGGCGCGGTGGGTGACCCTTCCCCGCCGCACGAGCTCCTCGATTCGCCCGCGGTAGACCGTGCAGCTCGTCGCGTCCACGGTGACCTCGAGCCCGGCCGGAAGCCGCGTCGCGGCGCCGGCGTTGCAGATGGTCGGGACGCCGTATTCCCGCGCAAGAGACGCCATGTGGCCCGTGACGCTTCCGACGTCGGTCACGATGGCGGCCGCCCGTGTCATGACGTTGACGAAACGCGGGGAGTTCTGTCGCGCCACGAGGACTCCGCCCGTCGGGAACCGCGCCAGCTCCTCGTCGGTCTCGGCGGAAAACACGACGCCGACGCCGACGCCCCGGCAGGCGGCTGCCCCGCCGGAGAGAAGAACGAGATCGCGGCTGATCCCGGAGGAGTCCGCGCCCTGCGGGCTCGGGTCCTCGGGGAGGGCGAGCGGTCTCGTCTGGAGAACGAAGAGGCGCCCCTGCGCATCCAGGGCCCACTCGACGTCCTGCGGCGAGCCGTAGTGGGCTTCGAGGGCCCGCAGGTACCCGGCCAGCTGGTCGAGCTGGGCGTCGTCGAGACAGGGCCTCTCCTGCAGCTCCGGAGGCACGTCCTCCTCCACGACGCCCTCGTCGCGTGCGAAGACCACCCGGCGCGGCTTTCGCGCGACCTGCCGCCGGACGTTCCCGCGGCCGGGCTCTCGCGGGACGAAGTAGACGTCCGGAGTCATCGTGCCGTCCACGACCGGCCTTCCGAGCCCCCAGACCGCCGCCACGGTCATGTCGTCCCGATCGGGATCGTTCGGGTCGACGGTGTAGGCGACGCCGGCCGCTCGCGCTTCGACCATGAGGAAGCAACCCACGCTCATGGCGATCTCTTCCTCGCGGAAGCCGTGGGAGTGCATGTAGAAGAGCGCCCGGGCTCCGAACTTGCTCGCGACCGTCTCCTTGTAGCGGCGCAGGACCTGCTCCAGGCGGACGTTGAGGAAGCTGGAGTACTGCCCCGCGAAGGACGAGTGGCTGTCCTCGCCGATGGCGGAGGAGCGGAGGGAGACCCGGGCATGACCCGCCGTCTGGCGGTAGAGATCGTGTGCGGAGAGCGTGATGGCCTCGCGGACGTCCTGCGGGATCTGGGCCGAATTCACCAGCGCCTGCATCTCTTCCGCAGCTTTCTGGACGCTCCGGAGGTCCTCCCAGTCGATCCCCTGCCAGAGCGCCGTGAGGCGTTCCTGGATGCCGGCTCCGGCCACGAACGAGCGGTAGGCGAACGCCGTGATCGCGAACCCGGGCGGCACGGGCAGGCCGAGGACATTCAGGACCTCGCCGAGATTGGCGGCCTTTCCACCCACGACGTCGGCCATTCCACGGTCGATTTTCTCGAGCGGAATGCAGGCCGCCGTGACCGGCGTTCCCTGCACGGTGAGGAGCGTCTCCTCCAGGCTCGCGGCGATGCGCTCCACGTTTCCCCGGAGCGACCGGTACCGGCCGTCCGCGACGATGTTGAGGTCGTCCACCATCAGAAAGGTCCGCTCGCTGACGGCCCGGGCGATGGAACGGAGTTCGTCGTTCGCGATCCGGTGGCCGTCGGCCAGCGCCCCCTCGAGGTCGGCGATAAGCTCGAGGATCTCGTTGTTGGTCGCGAGAAGCCGCCGGAAGCCGCTGTACTTGCGGCGCAAGGTGTCTCCCGCCGAAGTGCTGCCGCCACCGAGAATCGACCCGAGGAATCCCATTACCGTCCCGCTTGCGTCCGGACCAGCTCGAAACCGTAGTCGCCGGTCAGGAAGGCCTGCGCCAGGGCGACGGCGACCGCGGGGCTCTCGATCACCATGTCCAGATGCCGGGAGGCCACCATCAGCCGCCCCAGCATGACGAGGGCGTCCTCGAGCTCCTCGCGGGGCCGCTTCGGAAGAATCGCGTCCACCCGGTCGCCCGCCTGATGCACGACGAACCCGTTCTGCCCGAGGACGTGGGCGAGAAAGCTCGCACGCCACTCGCGCCGCTCGGCCACGGCCGCGCCGCCGTGGAAGCGGAAACGGGCGTAGTTCTCGTTGACCGACGCCCCGCAGATCGCTTCCACCGTGGCGAAGTGGTACGCGAGGCGGGAGGCGAAGTGCACGTAGTCGGACGAGCAGAGCGCGTAGCTCGGCTCGCCGTAGCGCTGGTCGTCGGCGGCGCTCCGGACGACCACGGAGACGAATCCTCTGAGGTCGAACCCGACGGGTCCGGCCCAGCGGAGCCGCGAGTCCATCATCCCTTCCAGGAGCGCCGCGAACGGAAGCGAGGTCAGCTCGTCGAGCGAGACGATGCGGCGGGCCCGCGGAACGACCGCGCCCCCGAGGTCGAGCACGAGGACCTCCATGGGTCTCGGCCAGTTCAGTCTCCGGCAGGCACGCGTCTCGGTCCGCGTGAGCCCCTCGACGGCGAACATCTCGGCCATGGCGCGCTGGTGGACGAAGCGCGCAACGTCGTGAAGAGTGACGCAGTGCTCCGCGTCGAAGGAGGCCGACTCGGGGTCCGTGAGCGTGAGGGGAGACACGCGCTCCACGAGCCGCAGGAGGTTCTCGCGGATCGGGTCGCGACGGTCGGGCGTCTTCCCCCTGCGTACTCTGCGGACCCGCTCGGCCACGACACCCTCGAACACCATTCTGGAATCGGCGTCCAGGGTCACGATCGACCCTTCCGTGAGCGTCGCGGTCGACGTCCCGGCTCCGACGAGGCACGGCACACCGAACTCCCGTGCGACGGTTGCCATGTGGCCCGTCTCACTCCCCGTGCTGGCGATGATGCCGGCCACCGAGCCCATGACGGCTGCCAGTCGCGGGGAGGTCGTGGGCACGACCAGGATGCAGCCGTCCGGAACGTCGCCGGGCGCCGTGGAGTCCGCCAGCCGCACGACCGGCCCGACCGCGACGCCGCCGCTCGCGCGTGATCCGCCGCGCACGAGCACCCGGACGCCCACGGGAATCCGGTCCTGTCCGGCGGTGGGTGTCGCGGCCGCAATGTGGAGCGGACGGGTCTGCACCACGTACAAGCGTCCGAGCGGGTCGAGAGCCCACTCGACGTCCTGGGCTTCTCCGAAGCGCCTCTCCAGGCTCCAGGCCAGCCGCGCGACACGGAGCGCTTCCGCTTCGTCCAGTGCGAGCCTTGCTCCGGGACCGCCGTCCTCCGGCACCTCCCCGAGCCCTGCTCCGGCGGCCCCGCGAAGCGTCGGCGGGCGCGAGCCGGGAACGACCTCCTCGAGGCGGGGCGGCTCCGCGTCGGCGACCTGGTAGATGTCGGGGATCCCTCGGCCGTCCGAGATCGTCTGCGCCAGGCCGGAAACCGCCGTGATCGTGGCGTACGAGAGGTCGCCCGGGTTCCGTGAATAGGCAATTCCGCTCGCCTTGGGGACCACCATGGCCATGATGAGGACCGGCATCGTCACGTTCTCGTCGACGAAGCCACGCGCGAGAGCGTACCGGATGGCCTCGACCCGGAACTTGCTCGCGACGACCTGCCGGTAGGCGGCGGGAACACCGGCCGGCGGAACGTCGAGAACGGACTCGAACTGGCCAGCGAAAGACGACGTGCCGTCCTCCACCACGGCCGAGGAACGGACGGCGACCCTGACCTCGCCGCCGGCTCTCTCCCCGATCTTCTCCCCGATCACGCGCATGGCCCGCTCGATCGCCGCCCCGAGCGGAGCGGGCAGGGACGCATCGAGGACCGCGGAGGAGGCTCGCTCGGAGAAACGTGACAGACTCGCGGCGTCGTTCAGGTCCGTCGTGGCCCGAGCCTCGTCGACGACGTCCCGGATCCCGCTGGCCTCCATGAAGAGGTGAAAGGCGTGTGTCGTGACGGCGAAGAAAGGCGAGACGTCGTGCTCGCGAGCGACGGCGAGCTCTGCGAGTCGCGCGGCCTTGGATCCCACGACGCCGGGCTGGCAGGCTTCGGGGTCGTCCGGCCAGACGACCAGCGGGCCGAACTGGACCGGCCGGGCCCGGAGCGCCTCCGTCGCCAGCTCGCGATCGAGGACCTCGAAGCGCCGCGCGAGGTCGGCGTACCGCCCCGGGCACATCTCGATCAAGGCGCGCACCATGATTCCCGCGGAGGTCGAGAGGGTCTCGTAGGCCTCGGCGACGGCCCCGAGGCGAAGCGCGGATTCTCCCGTGGCCGTCTCCTGGCATCGCGCGAGCTCGGCGAGGAACGCGTCGTTGGCCGCACCGATCGTCCGGAAACGTCCGAATCTCTCCGGCGCGGAGGGGCAGAGGGGCCGGCGCCTCCGGGGCGGGACGGAGCGGGCGATGCGGGACCAGAACCCGCCCATCGTGCTAGTGGAGGAGCTTCGAGTAGAGCTTGATCGCGACCATGATCACGCCGATGAAGGCGAGACAGCCAAAGCCGAAGCGGACCCAGGGTCCGCCCGCCCGGCGCGTGTAAGAGGCCCCGATCTGGGCCCCCACCGTGGTCCCGACGAGGAGCGCGAGGACGAGCACGAGATGCACGTTTCCCTTGTGGGCGTGCGTCAGGACGCCGTACGCGGAGCTGAACATGATCTCGAAGAGGTCGGTTCCCACCGCCACGACGGTCGGGCAGCCGAGGATGTAGACGAGCGCGGGCATCCGGATGAAGCCGCCGCCCACACCCAGCATTCCGGAGAGGACCCCGGTGACGAAACCGATTCCGAGAATGATCCAGAGGGAGATCGACTCGATTCCCGAGGCCGGCAGGCTGACCATCGGCCAGAGCTTCACGGTCCGGAGCCTCACGACGGCGGGCGGCGCCGACGTCTCGGCGCCGAGTTGCACCTGCCCCGCGGCGCGCCGCATCGTGCGCAGCGACTCGCGCACCATCGCCTGGCCGAGGAAGACGAGGAGGAGCGCGTAGACGAGGCTCATCACGACGGTCATCATGTCGATCTCCCGCCCGAAGACGGAGAGGGTGCCGACCCTCTTGAGAAGCTCGAGGATCTGGGCGCCGAGCTCGACCCCGGTCGCGGTCCCGACGATCATCAGGGTGCCGAGCTTGAAGTCGATGTTTCCAAAACGCGAGTGGCGCACCGTCGCGGCGGTGGACATTCCGCACATCTGGCCCAGGTCCGACCCGACGGCGATGTTGTACGGGACGCCGAAGACGACGTTCAGCATCGGAACCATCAGGAAACCGCCGCCCACGCCGAAGAACCCGCCGAGGCCGCCGATCACGAGACCGAAGAACGCCAGAAACGGGAAGGAGTGCGCCGAGAGCAGAAAGCTGCCTGCGTCCATCAGTGGACTCCCCGCTTGCCGAGCTCCACGTCGAAGATCCGCTCCAGGAGCCGCAGGGCAAAGCCCACGAAAAGGCCCATCGTCACGGGGAGCACGATCGAGACGACGAGATAGAGCGGCTGGGCCTGAAACCCGGGCGCCGGGCTCGCGTCTTTCCCCAGATTCTGGAGCCAGCCGAGAAAGTCCATCACTTGCCCCCTCAGGAATACGCGTTGACGAGGTTCACGTCGAGGACGACCGTCTTGACCCCTTCGACCCCCTCCGCGACTTTTCGCAGCTCGCCGATCCACCGGTCGCTGGCGTGCGTCAGCATGTCGGGCTTGGGGACCTTGCCGGCGAGCGTCACGACGCCCGAGCGCGCGGTCACGTCCAGGTCGAGGCCCCGGCTCGCCGGCTGGATTGCGAGGGCAAGGCGGACCCTGCTGGCGAGCGCGAAGTCGGCGAGACCCGCACGCGCGGCATCGTCGATGGTGAACTCGGGCCGCCGCGCCATCGTCACGACGAGAGCGCACGCGGATTCGATGGACGTCTTGTCCAGGTTGATCACGACGTCGTAGAGACGGGGATCCTCGAGGTCGGCGCCGTACATGAAGCGGGTCCACCGCACGCGGTGCTGGTCGATCTCCGCGATGAACCGCTCGGCGGCGTCGCGCGTCATTCCGCGCTGCTGCATCACGGCACGGACCCGCGTCTCGAGCGGCGCGATGAGGCGCAGGCGAAGGACCTGCGGGATGTCCCTCAGGAGGAGGTGACCCGCGAGACCGTGGTAGACGGCGTTCCCGCTCGACACGTGCTCGGCGAGGGCCGCCTGGACCGCGAGGACGTAGGTCTTGCGCTCGACCCCGAGCCTCTCCCAGAGGCCGGGCGCTCGCTCCATCCTGTCCCTGAGAAACTGCTCGGGCACCCCCAGCGCGGTCGCGGCGGACACCAGCACCTCGCGGGCGAGACAGGGAGACCCCAGCGCCCTCGCCGCGCACTCGGCGAGAGCCTTCCCGCCGCTCATGGTCCCACGGGAAACGGTGACGATCGACATGCAAGACTCCCCGGCCGGGTCGGACGCAAAGTCGATACCCTCACGGCCGAGGCCGAGCGCGGGCTCCGGCAGGTCCCGTGTTACCGATTCCGCTCACGTTGTCACGGAATGGAAACGCCGCTGCGGAAGCCCGGTCTCTTGAACGGGCCGGCGAAACCCTCGCGGGAAGGCCTCAGGTGGACGG
This sequence comes from uncultured Acidobacteriota bacterium, assembly GCA_963798215.1. Taxonomy (GTDB): domain Bacteria; phylum Acidobacteriota; class Thermoanaerobaculia; order UBA5066; family UBA5066; genus Fen-183. The sequence continues at coordinate 3,056,025 of CAWCSP010000004.1, read as the reverse complement.
CTCGTCTCCCATCGCTTCTTCGCTCGGCGACAGGGCGGCCAGCGCCGTGCACGTCACGACGAAGAGAGCGGCGGTGATCGCGACGAACCAGCTCGCGATCATCTCTCCCACCGCGAGCCGGCCGTGGAACTCGTAGACGGTCTTCGCGCCGACCGGATGAAGAAAGACCTTCGTCAGCCAGACCGCGCTGATGAAATAGACGAGCATCAGGTAATTGCGGCGCAGCCGGAGCCGGAAGGCCATCAGCAAGCTCGTCCGCAGGGTCGGGCGCCTCAGGTCCTCGGCGAGACGTTCCCGCCAGCGCGGGTCCGGCACCGGCTCGTCCGGGAGGACCTGGTGGCCGAAGTAGTTCGCCTCGAGGACGTGGACGCGCCACTTGCTGTGCAGCATGTGCCGGTAGCGGCGCGCCTCGATCACGATGCAAATCCCGATGAGGGCCAGGCACAGAAGCAGGATGTAGTGGGGGATCGCCGTCGAGCCGAGCGTGAAGGTCGTCATCCCGGTCGTCAGGAGGATCGCCCAGTTGCTCGTGGTGTCGAGCCGGCTCCGCCAGACCGTCATCCGCTGCATCTCCCCGCGGTAAAGATGAGCCATGGCGGTGTGAAACCCCTCGGCCTCGCCGGACGGAGCGTGGGGCAGGAGCGCGACGGCGGAGCGCTCGTCGGGACGCATTGCGAAAAGACGTTATCACGGGGACGAGGCACGGCCGCGCCCGGATCCGGCCCCGCGCGTCAGGAAAAAGCGGCGTAGTCGCCCGCCACGAAATGCTCGACGAAGTGGCGGACCGAGGCCTCGTCGTGCGTGAGCATGTCGAGCTGGCGGGCGCAGGCCATCAGGGCGCCCAGCGTGGCGAGCCCCTCCTCGGACGCTCCACGGGGATGGCGGCGCAGCCACGCGGTGACGAGATCGCCCCGGCGGTCCACGCCGAAACCGGAACGCCGGAGAACCTCCGACAGGAACCGCGCTCTCAGATCGCGCCGGTCGGCCCCCGCGGCGCCGCCGCGAAAACGGAAGTTGACGAAGTTGTTCTCGGGCGCCGGCGAGACGAAGGCGTCCACCATGGCGAAGTGGTACGCGAGCCTCGCGTTCAGGTTGAGGTAGTCGGGCGCGACCATGACGTAGCTGCGTTCCCCGAGGGCGCGCGCGCCGACGCCCGGGTCGGCCGCGGACGAGGCGAGCACGGACAGAAAGCCGCCCACGCTGACATGGGTGCGACCCGCCCAGGTGGTCCCGGGGCGGGTCATCCCCCGCCAGAGCGCCTGAAAAGGCGGCGAGGCGATCTCGTCCGGCCGGACGGCTCCCCGCTTCCGGGCTTCGGGCGGGAGCGTCGCGCCGAGGTCGAGGACGGAGAGACGCAGGGGGATGGACGTCTCGAGCCGGCACACCCGGCTCCAGCCCCGCCGGTCCACCTCGTCGGTGAGGTCGAACATCGCGGCGACGGCCTTCTCGTGGCTGAAGCGGACGATGTCGTGCACCGATCGGCACGCCCGGGCACGAAACCCGACCGCCTGAGGGTTCGTCAGGTTCAACGCGAGCACCCGCTCCACGAGAGGGTTTGCGAGACTCCGGGCGGGACGATGACGGATGCGGCTGCGCACCCGCTCGAGCGCGTCCGGCCACAGCGCGCCCTCGAAGACGAGGCGCTCCGTCGCGTCGAGGCTCAGGCTCGTGGCGTGACCCAGGAGCCTTCCCGCGTCCGGGACCCCGAACAGGGAAGGCACCGCGAGCTCGCGGATGAGCGCCGCCGCATGGCCGGCCGCATTGCCCTGCTCGGCGATCACGCCGGCCGCACGAGGCAGGACGGCCGCGAGCTCCGGTCCGGCCTGGGGAAGGATCAGAACGGCCCCGTCCGGCGCCGCAAGGAGATCGTCCACCGTACGCGCGAGGTACGCGGGGCCCACGGCGCGCCCGGGGAAAATCGTCATGCCGCCTCTCGCCACCGCGCCGGAGGGATCCTGGAGAGGCGAGGGGTGCGACGTGTTCGCCACGGCACGGAGGGGCCGGCACTGCACGACGTGGAGCGCTCCTTCGTGAGTCAGGACCCACTCGACGTCGAGGGACGGCCCGGCATGCTCCTCCAGCCGCAGGCCGAGCTCGACCAGGGCGCGGATCTCGCCGGGAGCGAGCGGGAATCCGGTAGGCACCGGGCGGTCCGGCGTGGACCTTGCGCTCTCGGGCCGCACCTCGATCTCGCCGGGCCGGCTGCGCCGCGCGAAGACGCTCGCCGCCGCCTCGTCGCCGCGCACCATCGCGTCGGCAAGCCCCGCGACGGCGTCGATCAGCATCCGGTCGGCCGAAGAGTCGGCCGGGTCCCGCGTGTACAGAACACCGGCGGCGCGAGCGTCGAGCATGGGCATCACGAGGACGGCCATCGGGGTGTCCACTTCCGAGAGCCCGCCCGCAATCCGGTAGAGCACGGCGTGGTCGTTGTAGCGGCTGGCGAGCACGGTCCGGTACGCGGGACCGAGGCGATCCGCCGGGACGCCGAGAACCGTCTCGAACTGCCCGGCAAAGCTCATCGGCCCGTCCTCGCCGACCGCGCTCGACCGGACGGCCCAGCGCGACGGCGGGTTTTCGCCGAAGAGCCGGATTCCGGCGTCGAACGCTTCGGCCACGCGCGGGGGCACCGGACTGGCGTCGATCAGGCCGCGGATCGCGGCCGTGCGCTCCTTGAAGAGGCCGCGGCCCGTCATCAGGCTCAGGTCCCTGAGGAGCCTGGAAACCGGTTCGCGGAGGTTGTTCTCCGTCAGGAAGAGACGCGTGGCCGCAGTCGTGAGGACGAAGCCCGCCGGAACGACTCCCGGCATCGCCGCGCGCAACGACCCGAGATTCGCCGCCTTGCCGCCGACCTCGCGCGCTCGATCGGCGCCGGCCTCGTCGAGCGACACCACGAGCGGGCGCGTGGCAGGATCCGGAAAGGAGCGCAGGGTCGACCGGACGGAGTCCTCGATCTCGGCGTGCGCGCCGTAGAGCGCGCGGTAGGCGTCGCCGGTCAGGACGTTGAGGTTCTCGGCCAGAAGCAGGGAGCCGTCGAGGAGCCGCTCCACCCGTTGGCCGACGGCGGGCTCGCCGGGGTCGAGGGACGCGAGGTCGGCCTCGAGGTCGCCCATCAGCTCGAGCATCTCGCTGTTGGCCGCGAGGAGGCGCCTGAGGACGCCGTAGCGGTGCCGCAGCCGGTCTCCCTCCCGTGTCGCATCCGGCTCTCGCGCGCTCCTCGAGACGGACGGCGCGCCCGAGGGCTGGTTCTTCGGCAACGCATCGACCGCGTCCCGGGCACTTCGCACCGCGAGACGCACGAGGTCGTGGAGGGTCCGGCACTCGGCGGGAGAGGGCTCGAGGCCTTCGGGGAGAGTCAACGGGAACGCGGCCTGCCGGACGGATCGCAGGAGGCGGTATTCCTCCTCCTCGCCGGGTCCCGGCGCGTCCGGCGGGTCGTGCGGAACGGAAAAGTCACGGGATCGCCCGGCGAGGAGGCCCCGCAGGCCGGCCCGCAGCCGCTCCGCGGCGTCCTCGAATGCCGGGTTCCGGCGGGAGGTGATCACGTCGAGGTCGAACAGCACGGCGTCGCTCAGCTCGGACACCCGCTCGACGAGCGCGATGACGTACTGCCGGTCGAGAATGAAGTCGCCGCCCTGCTTCTCCGCGGCGTCGTCGCGAAGGGCCTGAAACGCCTCGTAGTTCCCGAGGAGCTGGCGCAATCGCGTCACGCGGAGCTTATGGAGCGTGAGGGCTTCGCCTTCGCCGTTCGGCCGAAGCACCCGGCTCAACCACGACATCGGTCCGTCTCCTGGGCGCGATGAGGCGCCGCCTTTCCCGGAGGAAACTCCATCGTAGTGTACGGCCCGGGCCTGCCGGATCCGTCGCGTGCCGTTACCTTCAGGTTACGGCGCTCCGTCCCTGTTACAAGCGTCGCGGGGTCAAAGGGACTCTCCCTTCGAGGGCGGCCCGCTTTTTTCCGCGATCGTCCCCGGGGTCCCGTCTTGCGGCGTTTGGCAGCGACCTTGCTTTCTTACGTGGAGCTCGGAGGGGGACGTTTGTCGTCTGTCCTCATTTCACGCGGCACCATGTCGGGCGGCGAGGCGTTGGCCCATTGTCTGGCCGAGCGCCTGTCCCTGCGCTACGTGAGCCGCGAAGACCTCATCAGCGTGGTCGATGCCCGGGGCGCGCACGCGATGAAGGTCCGGGCGAGCCTCGACCACGCGACGCGCGCGTACGACCAGTTCGGACAGCTCCGTCGCCCGTACATCGTCCTGATGCGACGGGCCCTGCTCGGTTTCATCCGGGAGGGCAACGTCGTCTATGCCGGGTACGCGAGCCACCTCCTCGTGCCGACCGTACCCTGCTGCCTGCGGGTCCGCATCAACGCCCCGATGTCCCTCCGGATCAAGAACGCCGTCCGCCGGCTCAATCTCAACGAGGAGGAGGCTCGCGAAGCCGTCCTGCGGGAGGACGAAGAGCGCGTCCGCTGGAGCCGCTTCATGTACGGACGCGACATTCGGGATCCGAACCTCTACGACGTCTGCTTCCTGCTCGACAGGATGTCGCTGGAGGCGATCTGCACCATGATCGCGGAGGGCCTCAAGGAGCGGATCTTCAAGCCGACGCCGGAGGCCGCGAAGGCGCTCCAGGATCTCTTCATCGCGGCCAGCGTCGAGGCAGCGCTCGTGAGCGACCCACGCACGCTTTCCTGGGAGATCGGGGCCCGCTCACGGAACGGCAACGTCCTTCTGGAGGGGCCGTTCCTCGAGGATCGTCCGCTTGCGGACGTTCTCGAGGTCGTCCGCGGCGTCCCCGGCGTGAGCGAGGTCGATTACCAACCGGGCTGCGTCTCCAGCTTCGAGACGGTGCCCTGAACCCGACCCAGCCGAACGACGGGAGTTCCCCATGCCAGAAACAGCAAATGCGTCCGATCACGCCGTGCTCGATTTCCTGAAGGCGTCCTTTGCGCGATCGAAGGCCTCCCGGGAGGCGCTCGTCGACCTCGCCACGGCCCGCAACGAGCTCCTCCGGCACGCGAGCCAGACCGAAGACCAACTGCTGTCCTTTACGTCCAGCACGGCGGGACACACCGAGAAGCAGACCGTCCATGGCCCAGGAGCGGACGGCCCTCACGCGCGAGCAGACGCGGCTCTCCACGCGCAGCACCGAGCTCGCCAACATCCGCACGGAGCTCGCCCGTGAGAGCACGACCCTCGCCGGGCAGAGGACCGACCTCGGGGTCGCGCGAACCGAGATGGCGCGTCGCCGCACCTCCCTCGCGGAGGGGAGAACGGGCCTGGCGCAGAAGCGGACGACCATGGCCGAGGAGCGGACGGGACTGGCGAAGGAGCGCACGGCGCTCGCCTCGAACCGCACGGAGCTGGCGCGCGACCGGAACCGCCTCGCCGCCGAGCGCACCGGCTACTCGGTGCAGCGGACGGAGCTGGCGGAGAAGCGGAACGATCTCGCCACGCTGCGAACGGTGCGGGCCCGGACACGCACGCAGCTCTCGTTGCAGCGCAGCGAGCTGGCGCGGGAGCGGACGTACCTGGCCTTCGTGCGCACGGGTCTGGCCCTGCTCACCTTCGGCATCGTGATGTTTCGCTATTTCGGGGTCTCCTGGTGGAGCCTCTTCGACCTCGGGCTGGTCGTCGCGAGCCTCGTGTTCATCACGGGCGGATTCCGGGGTTACCTGAGGAGCCACCGGCGGGTCCGGACGCTCGACACGCTGCTTGCGACCGACGCAGGGCTCCTGGATCTTGCAGCATTCTGAGCCGCGGCTCCCGATTCGGGTACGGGGAGGGAATGATGGCTGAAAAGAAGGACGTCATGGTCCTCGACGACGAGCCGATCGTCGGAGATCGGCTTTGGCCGGCCCTCGAGAAGGAGGGCTTCCACGTCGAGGTCTTCACCGACTCGAGCGCAGCCCTCGAGAGGCTCAAGGAGAAAAAGTTCGCCGTGCTCGTGACGGACGTCAGGATGCGGGGGCCGAGCGGGATGGACGTCCTGCGGTTCGTCGCGGAGAACGCGCCGCAGACGAAGGTCATCGTGATCACCGGTTACGCCTCCATCGAGGCCAGCCACGAGGCCGACGCATTCGGCGCTGCCCACTTCATCCCGAAACCCTTCAAGATCCAGGAGCTCGTCAAACTGGTCGTGAAGTCCTCGAAGCGGGCGTAGCGGCGGTCGTCCCGGCCCCGGGCAGCCCGGGGATCATCGCGGCCGGGAGAAGGACGGTGACCGTCGTCCCCTTCCCGATCTCGCTCTCGACGCGGACGTCGCCGCCGTGCTGCCGGACGATGCCGAGGCTCACCGAAAGGCCGAGGCCCGTTCCCTTCCCCCTCGACTTGGTCGTGAAGAAGGGGTCGAAGATGCGGGGGAGGGCTTCGGGGGGAATCCCCTGCCCGTCGTCCGCCACCGTCACCTGCACCCAGCCCGTGTCGTGCTTGCCGTCCGCCACGATCTTCACGCGGCCCCCTTTCGCCATGGCGTCGACGGCGTTGAGCAGCAGGTTGACGAAGACCTGGATCAGCGAGTGCTTGTCGCCGTGGATCGGGGGGAGGTTGGGAGCCACGTCGAGGGAGATCCGGGCGCCGGAGAGCCTGATCTGATTGGCCGCGAGACTCGTGGCACCCTCGAGGACCGTGGCGAGATCCAGCTTCTCGGTCGTGATCTCGCTCTCCCGCGCGAAATCGAGGAGGTTCCGGACGATCCTCTGCGCCCGCTCGGCCTGCGCCACGAGGTCGTCGACCATGTCGAGGCGCTCGCCTTCACTCAGCGTTCGGTAGTCCTCCTTCAGCATCTCGGCCGTCAGCGTGATGTTGTTGATCGGGTTGTTCAGCTCGTGGGCCACCCCGGACGTCAACGTCCCGATGGCGGAGAGCTTGTGCGACTGGACGAGGACCTCCTGCCGGTGGGCGAGCTCCCGCATCATCGTGTTGAGGGCGAGGGCGAAGTTGGAGAACTCGTCGCGGTACCACCGCCAGGGCGTGAGGGGCGTGAAGTCCCCGCCGGCGATCCGCTGCGTGGTCGCCGCGAGGCGGGAGAGCGGCCCCACGATCTGGCGGGCGAGGACGTTGGCCACGAAGACCGAGAAAACGAGCAGAAACGCGAGGAAGGCCACCGGCAGGCGCTTGAAAAGGGCGAGGGTGGTGTTGACGCTGCCGCGTTCCTTGTCGGCGAGCTCGATGGCAAACGCGACCATCTGCGAGCCATGGTCCCGGAGCTCCGTCTCGATGGCCGTCTTTTCCTCCAGGTCCGCGGACGTCTGCCCGCTCTGGATGGAGAGAAGCCGCGTGATCAGCGACTCGTAGCGGTCCAGGTGGGCGCGCATCCGGGTCAGCTCGCTCGGTGTCAGGACGCGGGCGGCGTCGGGCTCGGCGGCCGTGAGCAGGCGCCGCGCGTCCGAAAGGTGGTCCTGCACCTCCGCGAGGCTCGTGCCGTAGAGAAAGTAGTTTTTTTCGTACCGTCTCGTCTGCTGGATCTCCATCGTGTACCGGTCGGCGGCCTCGAGAAAGCGGAGGCCCCTCTCCAGCCGGCTGATCAGGATCCAGGCCCCGATCGTCACCGCGACCGCGAAGACGACGAAGGAGAGGAAGCCGATGCTCAGACGGGCCCGGATGCCGATGGTCGGCCGTCCGAGGAATGCTCTGTCGACGCCGAAGGCGTCCGGGGCTGCCGCGGCGTTCCGCCCGTTCCCCTCCGGCATGGTGTCCGTTACGGGGAATCCGTCATGACGGCCCGGTCGATGCCCGTGAACCCGAGCGCCTCGGCCGCCTTGGCGATGACGTCACGCAGCTCCTGCGGCTTGAACGGCTTCGCGATGAAGTCGAAGGCCCCCTTCGCGATCGCCTCGCGGGCGACCTCGACGGTCGCGTAACCCGTGATCATGATGACCCGGGTCTCGGGCCAGCGGGTCAGGACCTTCTCGAGGACCTCGATCCCGTCGATCTCGTCCATCCGGATGTCCGTCACGACGACGTCGAACGGCTTGTTCTCGATTCTCTCGAGCGCGAGCCGGGGAGCCTCGAACACCTCCACGTCGCATCCGACCTTGGCGAGCGCCGGCTGCAGCCGCTTGCCGACGATCGGCTCGTCGTCCAGGACGAGGACCTGGAGTCGTCTTTCCATGTTCAGCCCCTCCTAGCCCTCGACGGCCGGCCGCCGGACGAGAAGCGTCGTCTGGATCCGCTGCCGCTCGATGTGGGCCCTCGCGACCTGGAGGAGAACCGCTCCGGCGCCGCCGATCCCGGCCGCGAAAAGCAGGATCGTGCTTCCGCGGTTGAGCCAGAGATTCCAGACCGGATCGAACCGGACCCACCCGAGCTCACCGAGGTAGACGGGAACGGCGATCGCGCGCGAGAGGACGCAAATCAGGATGATGTACCCCGTCGAGAGCCGGATGTATCTCTCGCTCACGACCTTCACGCCGTAGGCGCCGATGTAGACGCCGACGAGGGAGCCGAGGAAGAGAAGGCACGTCAGGCGGAGGTCCACGTAGCCCTCGAACGCATAGTTGATCGCCCCGAACGCACCCATGAAGATCGCGAGATAGAGCTCCGTCCCGGCGGCGACGGCGGTCGGGACGCCGAAGATGTAGATCATCGCCGGAACCCCGACGAAACCGCCCACGCCGATGGTCCCGGCCAGGTAACCCGTGGCGAGGCCGACCGGGAGCAGGACCCAGAGCGAGACCTCCACGTCGGACACGGGGAACTTCACGATGGGTTTCAGGGCGAATCGGCCGAGGAAATCCGTGATCGCGCGCGAGGGCCCCTGGCCCTCCGAGGCCGGCCGGAGAGCGTCGCGGAGCATCGAGATCGCGACGAACGTCAGGACCCCGATGAAGATCGCGCTGATGTAGAGATCCGACGCGGCGCCCTTGCCGGCTCCGTGGCTGTCGCCCTTCGCGAACAGAAGGCTGTTGATCCAGACGGCCAGCCGGATCCCGACCAGCGCCGTGGCGAGGAGGTACATCGCGAGTCGCTTGTCGACGTTGCCCATCTGGGCGTGCTTTCGCGCCCCGACGAGCGCCTTGCCGAACTTGTGCGTGATGTTGCTCCCGACCGACACGACCCCCGAGACGCCGAGGTTCATCATCCCGGGCGTCATGAAGAAGGCCCCGCCACTGCCGATGAACCCGGAGAGGACGCCGCCAATGAACCCGAGCAGGACGACGAGGATCCCCGTCGTCCAGGTGATCGGAACGAACATGTCGCTGAAGACCGGAGGCATGTCACCACTCCTTCCGGGAGCCGGGGCGGGAAACGCCGCGCACGCGTCTACTCCAGCCGGATGAGCCGCAGGAGCGCCGAGGCGACCAGTCCGTAGAGCCCGGCGACGAGCGGAGCGATCAGGGCGACGACGAGTGGCGCCACCCAGGGCCGCGCCTTGTGAGAGGCGCCGCCCAGGAGGTCGAGGAGCGGTCCCTGATGCGTGAAGATGAGCGCATAGAGGACCACGAGCGCGACCAGCGCGGCCGCGACCCTCGCGACCTGGCCGGCGCCGAAGCGCAGCTTCGCCGAGAGCTCGGCGGTGCCGATGACGGGCGACTTCAGCCTGCCGGCGAGGAAGTTTCCCAGGTCGCGCCCCATCCGCATCCGGGCCGCCGGCGACTTGTCGAGAAAGACCTCGCCGAGAACGACGAGGCTGTAGCTGATGTCGGGACGCACGGCGGCGAGCAGCCGGTCGGCGCTCCCGGCGACGGTCTGGCCGCCGCCGGAGCGTCCCTCGTGGACGAACTGTTCCAGCGTCTCCCGGAAGGCACTCTCGGCCGGAGAGACCGCCTCGACGACGTCGTCCTCGACGCCGCCGTCGGCCGCCGTCACGCGCGGCACGGACGCCGGCCGGGAGACGGGCGTCTCACCGTCCCCCTCGGGCCGGTAGCGGATCAGCTCCACGGCCGCCCCCCAGCGCCGGGCCAGCTCGTTGATCTGGGAGAGCGGCCCGGCGTCAGGCCGGAACTCCTCCTGGATCCAGAGAATGTTCGTGCTCGCGACCGTGCAGCGGAGCTCCCGGCACCCGGGCAGATCGTGGAGGACCTCGGGAATCGCGGACGCGATCGAGGCCTGACGGGGCATGTAGGTGATCGTCACGACGCCGTCGCTGGAACGCACGGTGAGGTCGGCGTCGGCCGTCCGCTCGTCGAGGGCGAGCCGGATCCGCGCCCGGGCCTGCAGGAGGAGCTCCTCCATCGCGCGGCGGCTGACCGGCGTGGGCTTGAAGTCCGGAAGGTCGGCGATGCCGCAGAGCGCGGTCGCGGCGTTCTCGAGGCCCACGTTCTCGAGGTTCACGACGAAGTCGTATCTCTTCAGGTCGTCCATGTCGGCGCCGTGGACGAAACGAACCCAGGCCCGGATGTCCTCGTCGATCGCGGAGAGGAAGACCTCGGCCTTCTCCCGCGAGAGCTTCGTCTGGGCCATCGCGGCCTCGAGACGCTGGGTTTGCTCCGGGATCACGCGGACGCGCAGGACGTGCGACACGCCGGGAAGAAGGAAATGACCGGCCCGGCCGTAGTAGACGAGATCTCCCTCGGCCGCCTTCTCGCAGATCGTGTCCGTCGCCACCGCGAGGTACCGTTGCTGGAGCCGGGCGAGGCGCTCCCGCACCGCCGGCTTCTTCACCATCGCGACCTCGAGCTTGCCGACGGGGATCCCGCACTCGTTGGCCTTCGCCACCACGTCCTCGCGGCTCAGGAAGGCGTACCCGAGCTTCGCGGCCAAGCTCTGGGCGAGGCGCTTTCCCCCGCCGAACGGGACGCTACAAATGAAGACGATCGGCATCGGCTTCGCCGCGATTCCTTTCGAAGAGGCGGCTCAGACCGTGGCGGCGACCAGCTTGTCCAGGGTCTTGAGCAGCGCTTCGGGGTTGACCGGCTTGTCCAGGTAGGCGTCGGGCCTGTGGTGCTTGGCGCGAGAGAGGAACGCGTGGTAGTCGGACGTCAGCTTCTCCTGGATGCCGCTCACGATGACGACAGGCACCCCCGCGAGGGAGGGGTCCTTCCGGATCGCCACGAGAGCGGTGAGTCCCCCCTGATCCGGCATCATCAGGTCGAGGAGGACCGCGTCGGGGCGCTCGGCGGCCAGGAGCTTCAGCCCCTGGGAAACTCCGTTGGCGGTGCGGACTCTCCAGCCGTGATCCGAGAGAAGGGTGCCGAGATAGGTGGTGATATCCGGCTCGTCATCGATGACGACTGCACTACGCTGTGTCATGTGGCCTCCGGCAGACCTTCGGCGGCGCCTCGTTCCTCCAACGCAAACGTCATGCCGCCTATGTTCACCACCTACTTGATGATCTGTCTGGAATTGCGGCCTCTTCCTCGTCCACGGAGAATACCGGCGCGCGACCGGCGTCACCCGGCCGTTACGTTTCCGTGACGCGGGCCTCCGGCTCCAGCATCGCCTCCGCTCCTGCAGTGTGTCCGACCGGCGGGCCGTCGCCTCCTCCCGGCAGAGTCCCCAGAGTGTCCCCCTTCATCGACGCGACCCACGTGGGCTCCAGCATCTGGGCCAGGGTGAAGGCGTGCATCACCTCGCGGATGCGCCGGTTCATGAGCACGTACATCGGGCGGCACTCGCAGGACTCGGTCCTCGGGCACGAGAGGGGATCGCCCACGCACGCCACGATGTTGACCGGACCCGAGGTCGCCTCGAGGATCTGGCCGATCGTGATCTCCTCGACACCGCGGGCCAGACGGTAGCCCCCCTGTTTGCCGCAGATTCCACGGAGCAGCCCGGCGTTCTTGAGCGCGAGAGCGAGCTGCTCGAGGTACCCGCGCGAAAGGCGGCTACGGGTCGCCACGGCGGTGACGCTGACCGGCGCGTCCCGGCCGCCAAGCCGGGCGATCTCCACCATGAGACGGAGCGCGTACCTCGGGCGTGTGCCAAGTTTCACCCTTGGAACCTAGGTCTTGGTATTCCGACTCGTCAAGTAGGAATACTCGCAATTAGGTAAAATTGATGCACCTGCATCCGCGAGGCCGGTGGGAGCGTTGGAACAAAGAACGCGGCCCCGCGAGGGCGGGGCCGCGAAGGCGAGAATTCGATTCAGGACGCGGCGTCAGCGGGGACTTCCGTCAGCCGCCCGGGAAGAACGTATAGCTCACCCAGATGAGAATTCCCAGCAGAACGACGCCGAGGCCGATGCTCCAAACGATCAGTTTCTTTTCGATCGGGAGCAAGGGCTCCCACTCCATCCGCTTGAGCTCTTCGGCAATTTTGGGCTCAGGTTGCGCGGGCATTGAGTTCTCCTTCCGTCAGCTCACGAGCGGCGGCATCACCCCGTGGAAGAAGATCCACGAGATGAGTAATCCGATCCAGATGATGAATCCGAAAAGCGCGATCACGTAAATGGCGGCGAGCCGGCCAATCCCCTCCTCCCAGAGTTTCCGGAAGTTCGACACGACGCCGATCGCGAAGAACGTCATCGTGAAGAAGATGCCCCGGAAAACGTTCGCGCCTCCGGCTCCGGCCTTGGCGGCCTTGAGGGTCTCCTTCGGCACGGCCTGCTGGGCCTTGAGCGAAGCGATCTCCGTCTTTCCGGCCACAACCTGCTCGTGAAGCGTCGCATCCGCAGACCCTGCGGCGAGCTTCTTTTCCGCCGCCGCGACCTGTTTCGTGGCGGCGCCGATCCGGGAGTCGAGGGACGCCACCTGCTTCGAGGCCGGAACGCAGATCGCCATCACGACAGCGAACGTGACGACGTAGCCGATGACGAACTTCGGAAAACGTTCCCAGATCGCGCCGACCGTGACCTTCTCGGAGGTCTTCTTCTCGATGACCGTGCACCAGATGATGGCCAGAATGAAGGCCCAGACGCCGATGAAGACGTCGATGAAGACCTTGACGGTCGTGGCGGTGGCCATGATCCAGCCCGGCTGGTAGTTCACGCCGTCGACGAGGAGCGCCTTGGCCCGGACCAGCGAGTCGGCAACGGCTCCGGCGGCGACGGCAGCCCCGTCGGTCTTGACCGCGAGGCCCATCCAGGCGCCCGCGACCATCGGCTGGCTGTGGAGGAAGGTCGCCGCGAAGAACGGAAGGGCGAGAAGCTCGACCATCGCGAAGATCACGACGAGGGACGAGACCATGATCGGGACGATGGGCCGCGCCTTGATGGCGGCGCCCGTCGCGATCGCCGCGGAGACGCCGCAGATCGAGATGCCGGAGGCGAGCGGAGCCGCCCACTCCCGGCTGAACTTGAAGTACTTGCGGGCGATGAAGTAGACGATGGCCCAGTAGATGAGGTAGGCCTCGACGATCGCGCAGAGGCCGCGGAACATGACGGCCGAGGCAAGAGCGAGCTTTTCGGCCGTGGTCACCGCGAGGAATGCGCCGAGGATGACGATCGCGGTCTTGATGTACCACTCGGGCCGGATCCCTTCGCGGATCCAGTCCACGAACTTGGGGAAGAAGTTGCCGAGGAGAAGGCCGACGAGGAGGGCGATGATGAATCCGCTCTCCTGGGTCAGCTGGAGGGACCAGTTGATCCCCATCTTCTTCATCTCGGGCTTCGTCGTGACCGCGATGTTGGCCCAGCTCCCGGCCATCCAGCAGACGTAGCTGATCCAAAAGACGACGGAGAAGCCGACGAAGAACTTCTTGAGGTCGGCCCGGAGCGCGGCGGCGCCCAGCGTCATGACGACGGCGAGGGCGACGTACGTCATGAGAAGCGAGCCGAATCCTCCGAGGCCGGCGAACGTCGGCGACGCCGGCTTCAGCGCCTTCGACAGGTTCGTCCAGATGCCGGTCGTCACCCCCCATCCCAGAAGGTCGACGCCGAGGAAGGTTCCGAGCGACTGGACGAAGATGAACAGGCCGATGATGACGGCCAGCCAGTCTTCACTGATCTTGAAGCCTTTTTTCGTGCTTTCCATTGGAAAGAGTCCTCCTTACCGGACCCGCTTTACCTCTTGACGTCCCCCGTCGCGGCACCGTGGAGCTTGATCTCCACCTTGTCCTCGAGCTTGTCGTAGTACTCCTTGAGGATCGCGATGACCTCGGGCTTCGAGAACTCGGCCGGCACTGGCTTCCCTTCGCTCATGAGCTTGCGCAGAAGGGTGCCGGAGAGGAGCAGGCGGGCGCCCCCCTTGTACTTCCCGTTCTCGTCGATGACGGCTTTGCTCTCGTGGGGGCAGGTCTTCATCGAGGCCATGGTCCCGCACTCGTAGCAGTAGAAGGTCCAGTCGAGGGGAAGCGGCTTCAGGATCAGGGCGTCGGTCGGGATCTCGTGGAAGATCTTCTGGGCGTCGAAGGGGCCGTAGTAGTCCCCGACCCCGGCGTGGTCGCGGCCCACGATCAGGTGCGAGCACCCGTAGTTCTGGCGGAAGACGGCGTGCAGGAGAGCCTCACGCGGACCGGCGTAGCGCATCTCCATGGGGTAGCCGCCCTGGATCACGCGCTCCTTGCGGAAGTACTTATTGACGAGGGCGTCGATGGCGCGCACGCGCACGTCGGCGGGAATGTCCCCTTCCTTGAGCTTGCCGACGAGCTGGTGGATGTAGACGCCGTCGCAGACCTCGATGCCGATCCACGCGAGGTAGGCGTGCGAGCCGTGCATCGGGTTGCGGAGCTGCAGAGCGGCCACGGTGGTCCAGTTCCGGTCCTCGAAGAGCTTTCGCGCGTCGGCGGGCCGCTGGTAGATCCCCTTGAACATCTCGGGGTAATACGACTCGGAGACGACCTTCACCGGCCCGGCCAGGTTGACCGGTGCCTGCGAGAGGACCTTCTCGACGCCCGGGTGCTTCGGGTCGACGGTGCGGAACACCTGCTTGCACTCGAGCTCCTTGTCGATGACGTACTTCTCCGTCACCTTCATGGTGCCCATCAGCTCGTTGGTCTCGGTGTCCCAGAGGGCGACCTCGTCGCCGATCTTGATCGTGTCGGCGAGCGACGGCTCGGCCGAGAGCGTGATCGGAATGGGCCAGAAGAGATTCTTGAGGGACGGGAGCTGGTACGACTCGCAGCAGCGCTTCCAGTCGTCGTAGCCCATGAAACCCGGGAGCGGTGTGAACGCACCGATTCCCATCATGATGAGGTCGGAGGTCTCCCGGCTCGTCATGGGGACCTTCTTGAGCGTGCGCGCCTTGGCGATTTCCTCCTGCAGGGCCTTGCCCTCCAGAAGAAGGGGCTTGAGGGTGCGGCTTCCGTGGGGCGGAACGAGTGTGGACATCGAATCGTTCTCCTTTCCCGGGATCTCTACGGGTGGGTCGGATCTGCCGCGCGGGCCATGCGCTCGTGCACCATGGCGAGGGAGCGGTAGAGAAGATGGGCGAACTTGGAGTAGGGGAAGGTGAGGAAAAGGTTCAGCACGACGCCGAGGTGCGTGATGTAGATCGCGAAGGCGAGCTCCGTGGAAAAGGCGAAGCGGGCGACCTCGCTCAGGACGCCCGTGACGATCACGAGGACCACCATCCCGAGGAAGTACGTGTCGAAGGCCGTTGGCGTGCCGGCCGCGTCCCGGTTTCCGAGCCGGGTGACGACGAGCATGGTCCCCCCGACGACCAGCAGCACCGCCGAGAGGTTGCCGAGGATCTTGTATGGATGCGAGAGGGCGAGGGGCATGGGCAGCTTCTGGACGTAGATCCCGACGATCAGGAGGGCGGACGTGACCGCCGCGCCGACGAAGCCCCAGAGGAGGAGGAAATGGCTCGTGAAGCGCGACCGGGCCGCGCCGCAGGACCGGAAGCGCTTGTGGCCCGCGATCTCGCCGAGAACGGGCACCAGGTTCCCGAGGAACGTGCCGGAGCGCGGCGACGCCGCACCCAGCGCGGCCCAGAACCGCCGTCCGCTCATCCAGCTTGCCAGAATGACCCACGCGGCCACCGGGAAAAAGACGCCGTAGATGAACGCGTGCGGGACGAGCTGTTCGTACGCGTGGAACTCGGGGGGAAGGATCAGATGCCCGGTGCCGGCGAGAAGCGCGATCCAGAAGAGGATCGGGAGCGCGAAGAGGAGCGGCCAGGTCGTGGCGGAGTGTCCGACGAGCCGGCCCAGCGAGGCCGGGAAGGCGAGTTTCTCGACCGTCAGGCTCCGGACGGCCTGCAGGACGTCGCCGGGGCGGGCGTCCCGCGGGCAGCGCGCCGTGCAGTCGTTGCACTGGTGACAGAGCCAAACGGCGGGATCGGCGGCGAGCTGCGCCTCGAGGCCCCACTGGGCGAGGAGCATCTGGCGGCGCGGGAACGGCGCGTCGTCGCCCGCCAGCTCGCAAACCGCCGAGCACGTGGCGCATTGGTAACAACGCGTGACCGTGGCGCCGCCGCGGCGCGCGAGCTCCTGCCGGAATTCCCCGGAGGGGAGGATCGCGGGAAGACTCGACATGGCGCTCCCCTCAGAACCCCTTCAGCGGGTTCGGTCCGAGATCCTCGATCGTCTTCGAGAACGCGTCGAGGACCTCGGGAATGCGGTCGAATTCATCGTGAGCGAGCTCCACGACCTTGATTCGCTCCGGCTCGAGCGCGAGCCGGCTGAGCGTCTCCTGGACGTTCGAGAGCCGGGTCTGGGCGAGCTGGGAACCGCGCACGTAATGGCACTGGTAGTCGTCGCCGGACTTGCAGCCGACGAGGATGACGCCGTCGATTCCCCGCGAGAGGGCGTCGGCAATCCAGACGATGTTCGTGGAGCCGAGGCAGCGGACCGGGATCACGCGGACCCACGGGTTCCAGCTCTTGCGCAGGGCGGCGGCGGCGTCGAGAGCCGGAACGGCGTCGTTCTCGCACATGAGGGCGACGATCCGGGGCTTTTCCTCGGACTCCTCCGGAACGCTCATCGCTTTGATCATGCTGGCGACGCCGTCCACCGAGTAGTCCGGGAACGAGATGATTCGCTCGGGACAGGCGCCCATGCAGATGCCGCAGCGGCGGCAGCGGAGCGGGTTGAGCTGGGGAGTCCCCTTCTCGTCCTCGTTCAGCGTCCCGAACGGGCACTCCTCCGTGCAGCGCTTGCACTGCGTGCACCGCTGCAGGAAGAAATCGGGGGTGCCGAGGTCTCCGGAGCGCGGGTGAACGGCTTCGCCGTGCTCCGCCGCGAAGATGCTCTGGATCGCCTTCATGGCCGCGCCCCAGCCGTCCTCGGCCGCCTGGGCGGCGTCCATCGGTGCCCTCAGCGCACCGGCGGCGTAGATCCCGGTCCGCCGGGTCTCGTACGGGAAGCAGATGAAGTGCGAGTCGTTGAAGGAGTTCGAAAGGACCGGCAGGTCGGGTCCCTGGCGGTAGCCGAGATTCAGGATCTCGGTTCCCTCGTGGTGGGCGAGCGAGGCCACGACCTTGCGCGCCTCTTCCCGCTGCGTCTCCGACTCCCCGCGCTCCACGCGCCGCTGGGCGTCGTGGAGCGTGCGGATCGCCTCGCCGTCGGCGGAGTTGGGCACCATGCCCACCGCGAGGACGACGAGGTCGGCCGGAAGGTCGCAGGCCTCGCCGAGCAGGCTGTCGCGCAGCCTCACCGTGAGGTGGCCGTTCCCTTCGACCTTCTCCACCTCGCCCCGGGCGAAGAGGCGCCCCGGGTGGTCCTGGACCGCCCGGTAGAAACGCTCGAGCGGACCGGGCGTCCGGATGTCCTTGTAGACGACGGCGCACTCCACGCCCGGGAAGTCGCGCCCGATCACGGCGACCTGCTTCAGGGTGATCCCGCAGCAGTCGGCCGAGCAGTAGGGAAGGTGCGCAGGGTCGCGCGATCCGGCGCACTGCACGAAGACGATGCGCCCGGGAAGCGTTCCGTCGGAGGGCCGCCGGAGCTTGCCGTCCTTGAGCATCGCTTCGAGTTCGTGCGACGTGACGACGTTCGGTGAGACGCCGTAGCCGAGGTGGGGGAGTTTCTTCGCGTCATACGGACGAGCGCCCGTCGCCTGGACGATGGCCCCGGCCGTGAAGGGCTCCGCGCCCCCCGGCGTCTCGAGCTCCACCTTGAACTGGCCGGGTTGTCCGGTGATCGCGCGGATCCGCGTGGACGTGAAGACCCGGACGGACGGGTGTGCCGCGACCTTGCCGACCAGCTCGGAGACGTGGTTCGGCTGAGGCGCGTCGTACGGGGGCCGTTCGGGCACGACCTCCCGCTCTTCGGCGAGATGCCCGCCCAGCCGTTCGCTCGACTCGACGAGGACGACCGGATGACCCGCGACGGCGGCGGCCCATGCGGCCGTGATGCCGGCGACGCCGCCCCCGACGACGAGGACGGTCTTGTCGATGGACTCCTGGACGGGCTTCGGCGGAGAGATCCTCTGGAGGCGCGCGTGGCCCATCCGGAGAAGATCCTCGGCCAGCAATTGGGTGTCTTCCGTCCCGGCCGGGTGCGACCAGGCGACCTGCTCGCGGAGCGAGACGCGCTCCACGGCGGCCTTTTCGGGGTCGAAGCGGAACTCGGCGACCTTGGCCCGGGCCGAGCAGGCCCCCACGAGGAGAGCGTCCACGTCGCCGCTCTCGACGGCGGCGCGCATCGCCGCGACACTCTCGGGAGCGCAGAGGCAGGGATGGATCGTGCAGGGAATCGAGCCGAGCTCGGCCGCCTCGGCGAGGCCCTCGAGCTTGATCGCCTCGCCGATTCCGCAGCCGCTGCAGAGAAAGACGGCGGGGTGTTCCATCACGCCCTCCTTCCCGCTGCGAAGGCCTTTGCGGCGGCTCCGGTGGCGTCGCGGACCGAGGCGGCGACGTCCTCGGGCCTCCGGGCCACTCCGGCGACGCAGAGGCCCGACTCGACGCTGTCGAGACAGAAGCCGTCCTCGTCCCGCTCGACGGGGAAGGGCAGCTCGCCGGCCTGCGCGTTCGGGACCATGCCGGTCGCGAGGACCACGAGGTCCGCGCCGGCCGAAAGGAGGCGGCCGCTGGCCACGTCCTCGAGGCGCAGCTTCAGGGAGCCGTCGCCGTTCTTCTCCACCTTGCCCACCTTCCCCTTGATCAGCTTCACGCCGCTCATCGCGGCGGTCCTGGTGAGCATCTCCTCGTTGCGGCCCGGCGTGCGGCGGTCGATGTAGAAGAGGCTCACCTCGGCCTCGGGAAGTTGCTCGCGCACGTACGCGACCTGCTTGAGGGAGGCGAGGCAGCAGACCGACGAGCAGTACGGCAGGTGCTTGACGTCCCGCGACCCGGCGCACTGGACGAAGGCCACGCGCTTCGGCGGCTGTCCGTCGGACGGGCGGAGGATCTTCCCGCCCGTCGGCCCCGAGGGTGCCGCGAGGCGCTCCATCTGGACGTTCGAGATCACGTCCGGGAAGACTCCGCCGCCGAGCTCGGGAAGCTTCTCGAGCGGGTACGGGTGCCAGCCCGTCGCGATCACGACCGCCGAGGCGTCCAGAGTTTCCTCGCGCTCCGTCGCCGCGAGGTCGATCGCCTCGTACTTGCACGCGTCGACGCAGGCCCGGCAGCCTTCGGGGCAGGCCGGACGATCGAGGGTGAAGCGGCGGGGCCAGGCACTCGGATACGGCAGGCGAACGGCCGGGACCTTGTTCATCTCCAGATTGAACGGATCGGCGACCTCGGCCGGGCACACCTTGCTGCAGTCGCCGCAGGCGGAGCACCGGTCGTTGACGTACGGCGGCGCGCTGGTCAGCGTGACGTGCCACCCGCCGTCCACCGGCGAGGCTTTCGTCACCCGGCAGCCGGTCAAAACCCTCACGCGGGGGTTCCGTTCGAGCCGGCGGGTGTTGAGCTCCATGCCGCAGGAGGGGGGGCAGAGCTTCGGGAAGTAGCGGTTGCTCTTGAGGACCCGGCCCCCGACCGCCGGCTCCCTCTCCACGAGCACGACGTCCCGCCCCGCTTCCGCGGCCTCGAGTGCGGCGGTGATTCCGGCGATCCCCGCCCCGACCACGAGCATCGGCTTCGGATGCTGCGCCGTCATGGCTGTTTTCCCTCCCGGAGCTTGATCGTCGGCTCCCCGAAAAGGGCGAAGCGGAGCCAGCGGAACGCGAACCCGAGAAGCTCGAAGTCGTCGGTCTTCAGCCGCTCCACGAGATCCGGCGCCACCTCGAAGCGGTCGAGGAAGGTGGACTGGAACACGAGATGGCGGAACGTGTCGACGTCGTAGCAGCCGATGAAGAACATCTCCATCCGCTTCGGATCGAGCTGTCGGCCGCCGATGAACCAGGGATGGGAGACGATCTCCCGGAAGCCGGCCTCGAGCTCTTCCTGTTCGTCGACGCGCTGATCGGCCCTCCAGGCGGGGACCGTCCAGAGCCGGGCCTCCTCGCGGCCGTGGCAGAAGTCGTCTTCGAAGAGGAAGGAGACGGGCGCGGGCTCCACGCCCGCGCGGGCCGGCGGGATCGCGGTGCCGACCGGGTACATCCGGCAGGCCCAGGGGCGGTCCTCGTAGACCGTGCAGCCTTCCGCTCCGACGAAGGGGCAGCGTTTCCCCTCCTCCTCTTCCATGCGGAGCATGACGAGCGGGAGGTGGAGCTCCTTCGTGATCGGCATGAGGGTGTGCCGGTCGAGGAACTCCTTCGTCGTGAGTCCCCGCCGCCGCGCCAGCCTCAGAACGTCGACCGGCGTCAGCAGGATGTTCACGTCGGCGCAGCAGCGATTGAAGCAGGCCACGCCCGGGTGGCAGGAGAAACGAAACGGCTCGTCGTCTCCAAGCTGTCTCTGCTTCCGAAGCGCTTCGGGAAGGGCACTGGCCTCCGTGCTCATTTCGTATTCCTTTTCTGTTGAATCTCGCCGGGGATCACGTCGGCGTCGCAAGCCTGAGTGACGTCCACGTCAGCCTCGAGAATGAAGTTCCTGATGGCGGTCGGCGACCAGACCGGAAGGGGGGACGAGGTTCCCGTTGCGGGATCGAGGCGGTGGCGATAAGAGGACTTCGCGCCGAACTTCTCCTCCATCCACGTCCAGCCGCGCACGTAATAGGAGCACTCGTCGTTGAAGCAGGCGAGCTGAAACGGGGTGTCCCAGCCGCCCGCCTCGGGAAGCGAGAACGGCGTCAGGGTTTGCCCGCAGTGGGGACACGTGAGGACGGGACCGTTCATGGACACACTCACCTCGCCGGAGAAAAGGGGCCCCGGGCGCCGTGAGGCGCCCGGGGCGGACAGAACCATGGAATCAGCTCGGGTGGCCGGCGAGCACCGGGGCCGCCGCGCCAGCACCGACGGGCTCGAGCTCGCCGGGCTTGGTGAACATGTGAACGATGGGCTTCTTCGTCATCTCCCACTCGCTCGTCTTCGCGTCGTACTTGAGGTTCACGAACACGTGCCAGTTCTTCTCGTCCATCCTCGGTTTGTCCGAACGGAAGTAGTAGCCGGGCCAGCGCGTCTCCTCGCGGAAGAGGACGGCGCGAACGTGGGCCTCGGCCTGGTACATGCGGTGGACGTTCTCCCAGGCGCGCATGAGCTCGTGAAGATCGGAAGCGCCCAGCTTCGCCGAGTCTTCTTTCAGGAACTTGAGGAGCACGAGGCCCCTCTTGAGAAGCGCCTCGGAGGTGGTGAACTGCGCGGTCACGCCACCCGCGTACTCGTCCATCAGCTTCTGCAGGCGCATCTGGAACATCCTCGGGCGGATGTAGTTGGGGTTGACGTCCGTCTGGGTCGTCGCGCCCTTGAACTGCTCGAAGGTCTTGATCGGCTGGAGGATTTCGGTCTTGAGCCGCTCGATTTCGGCCGCGTCCATCTTGGGCGCCGCGACCTTCTCATTGACGATGTAACGGACGGCCGCCTTGGCGGCGATCCTCCCCTCCGCGTGCGAGCCGGAGGAGAACTTGTGAGACGAGGCGCCCGACGCGTCGCCGGCGCAGAAGAGGCCGGGCACGGTGGACATGTTCTCGTAGCCCCAGAAGTATTCCTTGGGGGCGAGATCCTCGGGGCCCGACACCCAGGCGCCCGAGGCGCCGGAGTGCGAACCGATGAAGTACGGCTCGGCGGCCGCGATCTCGGACGACTGCTCCTCGGGCGAGACGTTCGTCGCCGCCCAGAGAATGGCCTGGGAGATCGTCATGTCGAGGAAGTCTTCCCACGCTTCGGATTCGAGCTCCCGGAGCTTCTTCTTGGCGGCCTTCTCGTCGCCCGCGCCCGCGGCGATCTTCTGGATCGCCTCCTCGGTCCGCATGGAGATCGGGCCCTTGCCCTCCATCACGTCCAGCATTCCGAGGTAGTTGCGCAGGTTCGCCGGGACCGGCTTGCAGTGCCCGTAGGGCTTCCAGTTCTCGAGCTCGCCCTTGCGCGTCTCCATGTAGTTCTCGCCCAGCGCGTTCGTGGCGCGGGACTTGAAGAGCAGGAACCACGCACCGACCGGGCCGTAGGCGTCCTTGAACCGGACCGGAATGAAGCGGACCTCCTGGCAGGTCATCTCGGCTCCCGCCCGGAGGGTGAAGTACGCCGAAGCGCCGGCGTTCCACGGCGGATACCACGCGCGCCCCTGGCCCTCGCCGGAGGATCTCGGCTTGAAGACGTGGACCGCGCCGCCCATCGCCGTGATGACGGCCTTCGCCTTGAAGATGTAGACCGTGTTCTCGCGCAGGGAGAACCCGTACGCGCCGACGCACCGGCCGTTCTCCATGATCGGGCCGACGATGAAGACGCGCTCGTAGATGTTTTCCTTGCCGATCGCGTTCTTGGCGGCCTCGGCCACGACGACCTTGTACGACTCGCCGTTGATCATGAGCTGCCAGCGGCCTTCGTGGACGTAAGCGCCCTTCTCGTCCTTCCAGATCGGAAGGCCCCACTTCTCGAACAGGTGGACCGAGGAGTCGACGTGCCGGGCGATGTTCGCCACGAGGTCCTCACGGGTGACGCCCATGAGGTCGTTCCGGACGTAGTCGACGTAGTCCTTGATCGTGTTCTGTCCGTCCCTCAGGCCCACGTACTGGTTGATCGCGGAGAGGCCCATCGCGACGGCGCCCGAGCGGTCCACTGCCGCCTTGTCGACGAGCGTCACCTTGAGGCCGTGCTCCTTGGCCCAGTGCGCGGCCTCGACGGCGGCGCCGCACGCGGCCATTCCTCCGCCGAGGATGAGCAAATCGGTGTCGACCTGAACTGTCTTGAATTCCGCCATGTCCGCCTCCTCAGGCTTTCGTCCACACGGCAGGCAGGCCGAGGGAGTCGGGTTCGGTGTAGAGGACGGTCCCGGCGAGAGGCGGCACACCCTTGAAGCCGCCATCGGGTTTCGCCTGACCCTCGGGGGTGCTGCGGATGGGGAACTTGAAGCGCTTGATCGTGCCGTTGCGGAACTTGACCGTCCACATGATGCTGTCGGTCGAACGCATCGGGACGACCGAAGCGCCCATGGGGACGAAGTCCGCGTAACCGCGCACGTCGACGGCCTGGGTGGGGCAGATCTTGACGCAGTTGTAGCACTCCCAGCACATCTCCGGTTCCTGGTTGTAGGCCTTCATGGTTTCTTTGTTGAGAACCATGAGGTCGTTCGGGCAGATGTACTGGCAGGCGGTCTTGTCAAGCGCCTTGCACCCGTCGCATTTTTCCGGGTTCACAAAACTGGGCATCTATGTTTCTCCTTAAGGCCTCGATGGTTCGCCTTTGTCATGGTGGGGGGCACCGGCGAGGGCCGTGTTCTCTGCTGCGCCTGCTTCATCACCTCCCGGACAGGATTTTTGAGGAGTCGCTGATCACTCATCGGGTCAACCAGCGTCGCAATTCATGTGCCGCCGTGGGGAAAACGGGCTAACTCGTGAGAAGAGAGAGAGAAGAGCCCTCGCGTCGCCCCGGACGGCCACATTCCTCTCGAAACGGGCTCCTCGCGTCGTTTTCCCTGTTCAAGTGCGGGCCGGGAAGGTCTTTGACGCGTAAATGCGATCCGTTACCGATCGGGAACGGTTACGTCTGCGTGACCCGGCACGGCCGCCGGCGGCTCGCGGACCACGCGGCTTCGAAGGTCAGCGGAGCCCCGAAAGTGATGGCATGAGAATCTCATGACCGCCCGCAAAGAACGGGCGCGCGGAATCGCCCGGCGAGGAGGAGTTCACAGTGGGAGTGGTCCAGATTCTTGCCGGCCTCGCTCTCCTCGGGTTTGTGGGAGGCTGCCTGTACAAGGCGCTTCACTACTCCCGGATGCCGCAACACCTCAGGTGGGAGCTTTACCCCGTCGCGCACGAGAGGGCCAAGGCGAGCTACGGAGGGTCGTACTTCGAGGAGCTCGACTGGTGGACGAAGCCACGCGAAGTGTCGAAGCTCGGCGAGATGAAGACGATCGCCGAGGAAGTGCTGACCTTGAAGCAGGTGAGAGAACACAACCCAAGCCTCTGGCTCCCCTCGCTTCTCTTCCACTACGGGCTTTACCTGCTCTTCGGTCTGGGCGCGGCTCTGCTTCTCGGCGCGATCCCGGGCGTCCGCGGCCTCCCGGTTCTCTGGCGTCTGGGCGGTGGCCGCGCCCTGGCCCTCTGGTGCGGTGCGGGTCTCTTCCTCGGCACGCTCGGGTGTGCGGGGCTCCTCGCGCGGCGCCTGGGAAACCCGGGCCTGCGCCGGGCCTCGACGCCAGCCGACATCTTTCACCTCGTCCTGCTGCTCGCGGTCTTCCTGGCGTCGTGGGGAAGCCTCCTGTGGGCGGATCCCCGCCTTACCGTGGCCGCGGCGTTCTCGAGTGGACTCGTGACGCTTCATCCCGTAGTGGACGTTCCGGCGTGGTTCGCCGCGCAGGTCCTGCTCCTCGGGCTTTTCGGCGCCTACCTGCCATGGAGCCACATGACGCACTTCTTTGCGAAGTACTTCACGTGGCACTCGGTCCGCTGGGACGACGCCCCGAATCTCGGCGGACGGTACGACCGAAGGGTGCACAAGCTGCTTCTGCGGCCCATCTCCTGGTCGGCCCCGCACATCAAGGGAGGCGGCCGGAAGACCTGGGCTGACGTCGTCGCCGAGAGAGGAGACTCCTGACATGGCCGACTTGCCCTCGCACCCGAGCGTCCGGGACATCGCCCGGGACGCCGACACGCTCTCGCCGGTCGACCTGAATCGACTCCTGCCTCTCCCGCCGCCCTACGACAAGGACGACCCGGCTCTCCTCTGGAAGGAGCTGACGGCCGAGAAAAAGCACCAGGTCGACGCGTCCCTCGACGGCGTCTCCGCGCTCGCGCTCAAGCGGCCCGCCGATCCGGCCGAGGAGAAGCGCCTCCTCGATGGATTCAAGCTCGGGCTCCACAAGCTCATGAGCCGCGACGACAACTGGGGCTTCCTCCAGCAGCTCACGCTCACGCTCGACCACTGTACGCACTGCCAGACGTGTTCGGAGGCTTGCCCGATCTTCGAGACGAGCGGCGAGAACGAGGTCTACCGGCCGACCTACCGGGCCGACGTCCTGCGCGGGCTCCTCGCCCGTTATGGTCCAGGCGGCAACCCGTTCAAGGCGGCGCTTCAGGGGGCGCCGGAGCTGAACTGGAACACGTTCGCGCGCCTCGCCGAGCTCTCCTATCGCTGCACGCTCTGCCGCCGGTGCTGCCAGGCCTGCCCGATCGGCGTCGACAACGGCCTCATCACGCACGAACTGCGGAAGCTCTACAGCCAGGAGCTGGGGATCTCGGCTCGCGAAGCGCACACCGACGGCTCCGTCCTGCAGCTCAAGGCCGGCTCGTCCACGGGCATGACGCCCGAAGTCGTCAAGGACAACATCCGGTTCATCGACGACGAGATGAGCGAGAAGGTCGGC
This sequence comes from uncultured Acidobacteriota bacterium, assembly GCA_963798215.1. Lineage (GTDB taxonomy): Bacteria > Acidobacteriota > Thermoanaerobaculia > UBA5066 > UBA5066 > Fen-183. The sequence continues at coordinate 3,030,485 of CAWCSP010000004.1, read as the reverse complement.
TTCAAGGTCGAGACCCCGTGGGACGTCAAGGGGGCCGACGTCCTCCTCATGCACAACGCCGGCGAGATCCTGGCGTGGCCCGAGAACCCCGGCGCCTTCGCGGTCGTCATGCAGAAGGCCGGGATCTCGTGGACGCTCTCCTCGGAGATGGTCGCCTACGACGCGATCAACTACGGGCTCTGGTACGACGACGTCCAGTTCGCCCGCGTCGCCGTCAAGCACGCGCAGCTCGCCAAGCAGCTCAACGTGAAGAAAATCGTGATCGGCGAGTGCGGGCACGCCCACAAGGCGCTGGCCGTCGTCGCCGACCGAATCCTCGGCGAAGAGCTGGCCACGCCGCGGGAAAGCTACGCGCCCTTCCTCGCGTCGATCGTCGAATCGGGCGTTCTCGGGTTCGACCCGTCGCGCAACGACTTCCCGGTCACGCTCCACGATCCGTGCAACATCGCGCGCGCGATGGGGATCGTCGAGCCGCCCCGCCGCGTCCTGCGCAAGATCGCGCCGCGTTTCCGCGAGATGCACCCGCACGGAGTGGACAACTACTGCTGCGGGGGAGGCTCCGGCTTCGCCATCATGTCCGGCAACAACTTCGCGAACTGGCGCAACCTCGTCTCCGGCCGGATCAAGATGAAACAGGTCCTCGACGCCTTCGCCGGCGAGCTCGACCCGTCGATTCCCAAATACATCTGCACACCGTGCTCCAACTGCAAGGGGCAGTTCCGGGAGCTGATCCGCGCCTACAACGCCTTCGACCGCAGCCAGATCCTCTACGGCGGTCTCGTGGAGCTCATCGTCAACGCGATGACGGACGTCAAGCCGGGCTTCATCGACTGGGAGTTCCACTAGGGTCCGTTACGGGCCCGTGACGTCGCGTGACCCGTCGTCTGGCGCCGTCCGGCGTGCGCCGCGCGCCCGCTCTCCGGCCGGATCGTTCGCCGGCCACGGCGGGAGGATTGTTTCCGGCCCCGTTACGCTGGCGTTACGGAGCAGCGGAAACGCCGACGCGTCTCCGCTGCTCCGTCTCCTAAGAGGCTGAAAAAAAGGCGTTTGGCATCGTCTCCGTGGGCCCGTCGAGACCGGCACAGGGGTTGCTCGGCCTTTGGCCTGAACGGTGTGAGCCCCGTCGAATGCCAGGAAGAACGCTCTGCAAAGAAAGACAGCCACGGTCGTGGTCTTCGATTCCTGAAGAAGGGTCCGTGTCAACGAAGGAGCCGCAATGACTGAAAAGAAGAGAGAAACGCCCATGCTGGACAAGCTCGAGTCCGGCCCGTGGCCGAGCTTCGTCAAGGAGCTCAAGAAGGAGGCCGACCGGCCGATGGTCTCGGACCTCCTCGGTGTCCTCGAGCGCTCGTACGAGGAGAAGATCGGGCACTGGAAGCACGGAGGCCTTGTCGGCGTCATGGGGTACGGGGGCGGCGTCATCGGCCGCTACTCGGACCTCCCGGAGGAATTCCCCGCGTGCGCCGAATTTCACACGATGCGCGTCAACCAGCCGGCCGGGTGGTTCTACACGTCGGACGCCCTGCGGACCATCGCGGACATCTGGGACCGGCACGGCTCGGGCATGACGAACATGCACGGCTCGACGGGCGACATGATCCTGCTGGGGACGAAGACCGCCGAGCTCGAGCCCACGTTCGCGGAGCTGACGGCCGCCGGTTTCGACCTCGGCGGCTCCGGCTCGGACATGCGGACCCCGAGCGCCTGCTGCGGGCCCGCCCGTTGCGAATGGGCCTGCTACGACACCCTGAACGCCTGCAACGACTTCACCCAGACCTATCAGGACGAGCTGCACCGGCCGGCCTTCCCCTACAAGTACAAGCTCAAGTTCGCCGGCTGCCCGAACGACTGCGTGGCGTCCGTGGCGCGTTCGGACATGTCCTTCATCGGCGTCTGGCGGGACGACATCAAGATCGACCAGAAAGAGGTCAAGGCGTACGCCTCGAGCGGCGCGCTCGACATCCAGAAGGACGTCTGCGACCGCTGCCCGACCCGCTGCATGACCTGGAACGGGACCGCCCTCGGAATCGACAACGCCAACTGCGTGAAGTGCATGCACTGCATCAACGCGATGCCCAAGGCGCTGGCTCCCGGCGACGACCGCGGGGCCGCGATCCTCATCGGAGCGAAGGCGCCAATCGTCGGCGGTGCCCTGCTGGCCAGCGTTCTCGTCCCGTTCATCAAGATGGAGCCGCCGTACGAGGAGATCAAGGAGCTCATCTCGCGCATCTGGGAGTTCTGGGCCGAGAACGGCAAGAACCGAGAGCGCGTGGGCGAGTTCATCCAGAGGGTCGGACTGGGGAGCTTCCTCGAGCAGATCGGCCTCGACCCCGTCCCCCAGATGATCACCGCGCCGCGGGCCAACCCCTACATCTTCTACCAGGACACCGTGGAAGAAACGGCCTGAGGACGGGAAACAAGGAGAACATGCGAATGTCCGCCACACCTGCTCCCAGAAAAACCGACATCGGCCCGCCCCACTACCAGAAGTTCCTTCCCGACGTCGTCAAGAAGAACTACGGGAAGTGGAAATACCACGAGATCGTCAAGCCCGGCGTGATGGTTCACGTCGCGGCCTCGGGCGACAAGCTCTACACGGTGCGTGCCGCCTCGCCGCGCCTCCTCTCCGTCCAGACCATCCGCCTGTTCGCCAAGCTCGCGGACGAGTACTCGGGCGGGCACCTGAGGTTCACGAGCCGGAACAACGTCGAGTTCCTTCCGACCGACCCGGCCAAGATCGAACCCCTCATCGCGGCTCTCAAGAAAGAGGGCTATCCGGTGGGTGGCATCGGAAACTCGATCTCCAACTGCGTCCACACGCAGGGCTGGGTCCACTGCCACTCGGCGGCGTCCGACGCCTCGGGCGTCGTGAAGGCCGTCATGGACGACCTCTATCCGCACTTCGCGAACATGGACATGCCGGGCAAGCTCCGCATCGCCTTCGCGTGCTGCCTCAACATGTGCGGCGCGGTGCACTGCTCGGACATCGCGATCCTCGGCATCCACCGGAGGGCCCCCCGGATCAACCACAAGGACCTCCCGAAGATGTGCGAGATCCCGAGCGTCGTGTCCTCGTGCCCCACGGGCGCCGTGAGGCCCGCGACGGTCGAGGGCGTGCAGTCCGTCGAGATCATCGAGGAGCAGTGCATGTACTGCGGCAACTGCTTCACGGTCTGCCCGGCGATGAAGATCGCGAACGCCGAGAACGACGGCATCTCGATCTGGGTCGGTGGCAAGGTCTCCAACGCCCGGACCGAGCCCAAGTTCTCCAAGCTGGCGATTCCGTTCATCCCGAACAACCCGCCCCGCTGGCCCGAGGTCGTCTCCGCGGTCTCGAACCTCGTCAAGGTCTACGCCGCGAACGCGCGGAAGTTCGAGCGGATGGGCGAGTGGATCGAGCGGATCGGCTGGCCGAAGTTCTTCGAGCTCACCGGGATCGAGTTCACCAAGTACCACATCGACGACTTCAAGCACGCCGGCGAGACGTTCCGGCGCTCGATCCACGTGCGGCAGGCGTGAGGGAGACCCCATGAGTCCCGTGAGTACCGAACAGGTCGCTGACGCGATGTTTCAGCTCGTCAAGGAGACGCACGGAAAGAAGAACCTGAAGGCCATGGACCTCACGAAGGCCATGATCGCGCAGTTCGGCGAGGCGGAGTGCTCCAAGGAGCTGTGCAAGCACGCGATCCGCCAGCTCGTCGACTCGGGGCGTTGCATCTATTCGTACTTCGGCGGCAGCTTCATCACGCTGCCGCCCGACAAACCCTGAAGGCGCGGGGTCTCCGGGGCCCTCGCGGCTCCGGAGACCCGCCCGCCTGGAGGCATGAAATGACGGAGAAGAAACCAAACCGGACGGAGAAGATCGTGTCGGCGCTCCAGACGTGGCAGGAGGACGAGAACGCCACGATCTCCATGACGACGGCGATCGTCGCGAAGTCCAAGAACCCGCTCGTGAAGCTGCTCATGGAGATCATCCGCCACGACTCGATCATGCATCACCGCGTTCAGCAGTTCATGATCGACAGCCTCACGAAGACGACGGTCACGCTCACGCCGGAGGAGCTCGGCGAGATCTGGGATCTCGTCGAAAAGCACATCGCGATGGAGCGGGCGACGATCGGCCTCGGCGAAGAGCTCACGAAACTGTGCAATCAGTTCGTCCAGAAGCAGCTGCTTTCGTACCTGCTCGCCGACGAGGAGAAGCACGACAAGATCCTGTCGCAGCTCGAGGACTTCAAACGCAAGCTTCACCCGTACGTGTGACGGCGTCGTCCGCGGCGAGGAAGGGAGACTGTCGATGGGACTCCTGAAACCGGTCACGAAGAAGCCCCCGCTCCGGATGGGAGGCAGCGGCGCCACGCAGGTGTCGTCGCTCAGGCCGCAGCAGGTCGAGAAGCTCGCGCCGTGCATCGGCCACTGTCCGAGCGGCAACGACATCCGCGGGTGGCTGACGACGATCGCGCTCAGGGAAAAGCTCGGCCTGAGCCTCGAGGAGGCGTACACGAAAGCGTGGCTCCTCGAGGCCGAGACGACGCCGTTCCCCGCCGTGATGGGCCGCGTGTGTCCGCATCCGTGCGAATCCCACTGCAACCGCAAGGAGAAGGACGGCGCGGTGGCGATCAATTCGGTCGAGCGCGTGATCGGCGATTGGGGGATCGGCCACGGCCTCGCCCTTCCTCGGCTCGACGCCGGCGGCCCGTTCGCCGAGAAGGTCGCGATCGTCGGCTCCGGTCCCGCGGGGCTCTCCTGCGCCTACCAGCTCGCCCGTCGCGGCTACAAGGTCGTCGTGTTCGAGAGCCTGCCCAAGGCCGGCGGCATGCTCCGCTACGGCATCCCCGAGTACCGCCTGCCGCGGACGATCATCGACGCGGAAATCAAGAAGATCGCTGACCTGGGGGTCGAGATCCGCTGCGGCACGACGATCGGCAAGGAGGTCACGCTCGCGGCGCTGCGCGCCGAGTTCGCAGCCGTGTTCGTCGGGATCGGCGCGCACCAGGGCAAGAAGCTCGGGCTTCCCGGCGAGGACGGCCCGGGCGTGTGGACCGGCACGGAGTTCCTCAACAAGGCGAACTCGAACGAGAAGGTCCCGATCGGCGACAAGGTCGTCGTCATCGGCGGCGGCGACACCGCGGTGGACGCGGCGCGCGTCTCGCTCCGTCTCTCGTCCGACACCGCCTCGATGTCCCGGCGGATGGGCGCCGAGGTGACGATCCTCTACCGACGCACGCGCGCCGAGATGCCCGCGATCGACCGCGAGATCGACGAGGCGCTCGAGGAGGGCGTCAAGATCGAGTACCTCGCCGCTCCCCTGCGGGTCCTGCGCAACGACGATGGCTCGCTGCGCGCCCTCGTCGTGCAGCGCATGAAGCTCGGCGAGCCCGACGCCTCCGGGCGCCGGCGGCCGGTGCCCGTCGAGGGCGACACGACCGAGATCCCCGTGGACACGATCCTCACGGCGGTGAGCCAGGAGCCCGACTGGGCCACCCTCGGCGAGATCAACGTTGCCGGCTCGTGGATCAAGGCCGACGACTGGGGCCGCACCGGAATCGAGAAGGTCTGGTCGGGCGGCGACTCGCTCGGCCTCGGCCTCGCCACGATCTCGATCGGCCAGGGCCGCAAGGCGGCCGAGGCGATCCACGCCGCCCTGCGCGGCACCGAGCCCAAGGCGCCGCCCGCGCCGCCGATCGTCGGTCCCGAGCGGATCAAGATGGACCGCTACGACCCCGCGCCGCGCGCCGACCGCAGGGTCGCCGGCCCGGCCGAACGCCTCGCCCACCCGATGGACGAGGTGGACCTCGGGATCACCGCCGACCAGGCGCTCGCCGAGGTCGCCCGCTGCTTCTCCTGCGGCAAGTGCTACGGCTGCGAGAAGTGCTGGATGTACTGCCAGTCGAGCTGCTTCACCAAGGTGTCGGACCCCGTCCAGGGGCACTTCTACAAGGTCAAGCTCGACGTGTGCGACGGCTGCAAGAAGTGCGCCGAGGAGTGCCCCTGCGGCTTCCTCGACATGGTGTAGGGGACGGGAGCCACTGGTGGCCCAGATCGCGCTGGCCCGCATCGCCGTGGCCGGACTGGCCGGAGACACGGGCAAGACGCTCGTCGCGACCGGCCTGGCCCGCGCCTTCCGGCGGCGTGGCCTGCACGTGGCTACCTTCAAGAAGGGGCCCGACTACATCGACTCCGCCTGGCTCGCGGCCGCCGCGGGGTCGACCGCCCGGAACCTCGACACCTACCTGATGCCCGACTCGGCCATCCACGCGTCGCTGGCCCGCGCCGCGCGCGCGAGCGACGTCGCGGTCATCGAGGGGAACCGGGGCCTTTTCGACGGGATGGACGCCCAGGGGTCCCACTCGACGGCGCAGCTTGCCAAGCTCATCGGCGCGCCGGTCGTCCTCGTCGTGGACGTCACGAAGGTCACGCGCACGGCCGCCGCGCAGGTTCTCGGCTGCGAGGTGATGGATCCCAAGCTGAATCTCGCCGCGGTCGTCCTGAACCGCGTGGCCAGTAAACGCCACGAGGCCGTGATCCGCGAAGCGATCGCGGACGTCACGGAGGTGCCCGTGCTCGGGGCGATGCCCCGCCAGGCGATGGTCGACCTGCCCAGCAGGCACCTGGGCCTCGTTACGGTGGCCGAGCATCCGCGATCCGAGGAAATGCTCGAGCGGGCCGCTGACCTGGTCGAAGAAACCGTGGACGTGGGCGCCCTGCTCAAGGTGGCCGGCGATGCGCCAAGGCTCGAGATTTCCCCTGAGAGTCCGCGACCGACGTCGCGGGCGTCCCGCGTGCGCATCGGCGTGGCCCGCGACGCGGCGTTCTCGTTCTACTACCCCGAGAACCTCGAGGAACTCGAGCAGGAGGGAGCCGAGCTCGTTTTCGTCTCGCCCATCGCGGACGAGACGCTCCCGGACCTCGACGCCCTCTACATCGGGGGCGGATTTCCGGAGGTTTACGCGGCCCGGCTGGCCGAGAATCGGCCGTTTCGCGACGCGCTTCGCCGGCGCATCGCGGAAGGGCTGCCCGTCTGGGCCGAATGCGGCGGACTGATGTACCTGGCAGAGCAGCTCGTGACCGAGGGCGTCCCCCGGCCGATGGTCGGCGCGCTCCCGATCCGCGTCGAACAGACCGACCGGCCGCAGGGCCACGGATACGTGGCCGCGCGCGTCGACGTGCCGAACCCGTTCCTCGCCGACGGAAGCGTGATTCGCGGTCACGAGTTCCACTACTCCCGCGTGACGGAAGGGGCCGACGCTCTGACGACGGTCCTCGCCCTCGACCGGGGAGTCGGTCTCGGGGGCGGGCGGGACGGCGTCCGCGTCGGGAGCACGGTGGCGACCTTCACGCACCTGCACGCCGCCGGGGTGCCCCAGTGGGCGCCCGCGATGGTGCGGGCCGCCCGCGGAGGCGAGGCGTGAGCCTGAGAGAGCAGGTGACGGAGGCCGTCCGGACGCGCCGCTTCGACGACCTCGCCGCCCTCGTGGCCTCGGAGAAGAGTGCGCTTCGCCATCTCGTGGCCCTGACGTACCGGCCCGAGTCCGACGTCCGCGCGGCCGCGGCCCGCGGGGTCGCACTCGCGAGTCGCCACCATCCACAGCTCGTGCAGGAGGTGGCGCGGCGGCTCGTCTGGTCGATGAACGACGAGTCCGGAACCTATGCCGTCACCGCCCCGGAGGTCCTGCGCGCGATCGCCGAGGAGTCGCCGGAGCTCCTCCTGCCGCTCGTCCCGAGCCTCCTCTCGCTGACCGCCGACCCGGGGCTGCGCGAGGGCCTCGTCGAGGTCGTCCGGATCGTGGCGCGGCACGATCCCAAGGCTGCGGTGTCCGGAATGACCAAGGCGATCGCGTCCTGCGGCGGGAAGGGAAGGAACGCTCGTGAGTGACTCGGGCCTCGCGGTACAGGAGCGCGTGGAGCGCTGGCGCCGGGCGGTAGACGCCAATCCCTCGTCCGCGGCCGCGCACTTCAACTTCGGCACGGCTCTCCTGGAGCTGGGCCTGGCGACCAGGGCAGAAGAAGAGCTCCGGCGGGCGCTGGACCTCCGTCCCGGCTTCCCCGAGGCCCTCGTGAATCTCGGGGGGATTCTCCTCGCCCGCCTCGACTTCAACGGCTGCGTGGAGGCCAACCGGAAGGCACGGGAGACCAGGCCCGATCTTCTGACGGCCCACTACGGCGAGGGACTGGGCCACCTCTATCTCGGCGATGCGCCGGCCATGGTGGAGTGCTTCCGGCGCGCCCTGAACGTGGACGACCGTCATGCCGGGAGCCACTACCACCTCGCTGTGGGGCTTCTGGCCCTGGGCGAGTTGTCCGAAAGCCAAGCCCATCTCGAAGTCGCGATGGAGGGGGGATTCAGCCCCTCTCCGAGTTTCCTCAGGGAGCTGGAAAAGGCGAAAGGCGGGCCGGTGCCCACCCCCGAGGTCAACGAAAGAACGGGGAGCTGAGCTCCCTCAACAGCACGACACCAGGAGGAAAGAGATGCCCACTTTCAGCCACGGAACCCTCGCGATCGAAGTCGACGAAGACGGTTTCATGCAGGAGCCGGACACGTGGAACGAGGAGATTGCCAAGGCCCTTGCGACGACCGAAGGGGTCGAGAACCTGACGGAGGAGCACTGGAAGCTCGTCCACTATCTCCGCGACTACTACACGAAGTTCGGGGTCGCCCCGATGATCCGCAAGCTCTGCAAGGAGACGGGCTTCGACCTCAAGAAGGTCTATGCCCTCTTCCCGTCTGGTCCCGCCAAGGGCGCCTGCAAGGTCGCGGGGCTCGCGAAACCGACCGGGTGCGTCTAGGCAGCCCGGAGGGCATCCGATGGGACTTCCCGAGATCCTCCGAGAGAAGCGGGAGGCGCTGGCCGGCCGCTGGAGGGAGCTCGTTCTCGAGACCTACCCGCCCGAGTCGGTCTCGTTCCTGGGGCAGGAGAAGGACGCGTTTCGAAACCCGGTCGGCGCGACGATCCGGCAGGCGATCGACGAGCTGACCGTGGATCTGGTCACCGGGGCCGCGCGGGAGGGTCCGTCGGCGGCGCTGGATGCGATGGTCCGGATGCGCGCCGTGCAGAACTTCACTCCAGCCCAGACCGTCGGATTCGTCTTTCTCTTCAGGCGGGCCCTCGCCGACGTGCTCCGCGAGGAGCTGGCGGAGGTGCGGGCCGTGGAGCTGATCGGGTTGTTCGCCCGCCTCGACGATCTCGCGCTCGAGGCCTGGGACCGGTACGCGGTCTGCAGGGACAAGGTCTCGGATCTCCGCGCGCGGGAGGCCACCGCGCGGACGTACACGCTCCTGAAGCGGGCCGGCCTCCTCGTGGAGGCGTCCGGAGCCGTCGACGCGGGGGCGTGCTCTCTCGCCGAAGGGAGGTCGTGAACGATGCGGATCGCCGGTTCGTTCCTTCTGGTTGGGGCGCTCGCGCTCGCCGCCTGGGCCGTGGCGCAGGCGGGGGGGCTTGCGATTCTGGCCGTATGGGTTCCCTACTGTGCCGCGGCCGTCTTTCTCGTCGGGATCTCGGCACGCGTGATCGGATGGGCCCGCTCGCCGGTCCCGTTCCGCATTCCGACGACCTGCGGACAGCAGCGCTCGCTCCCGTGGATCAAGCAGGCGCGTCTGGAGAATCCCTCCACGGGCCTCGGGGCGACCGCGCGGGTGCTCCTCGAGGTGTTCGCGTTCCGCTCGCTCTTCCGAAACACGCGGGCCGAGCTTAAGGAGGGGGGCCGCCTCGTCTACTCGTCCGACAAGTGGCTCTGGGCGACGGCTCTCGCCTTCCACTATTCCTTCCTCGTCATCCTCCTGCGTCACACCCGTTTCTTCACGGCGCCCGTCCCGGCGTTCGTGTCCTGGCTGCAGGGGCTGGACGGTTTCTTCCAGGCGGGCGTGCCCGAGGTCTACGTCACGGACATCCTCCTCGTGGCCGCTGTCGGCTACTTGCTTTTCCGCCGCCTCGCCGAGGCCCCTCTGCGCTACATCTCCCTCGTCGCCGACTACTTCCCGCTCCTCCTCATCCTGGGAGTCGGCCTCTCCGGCATCTGGCTCCGCTACGTGGAGAAGGTCGACCTCGAGGCCGTGAAGGATCTGGCGATCGGCCTCGTGACGTTCCACCCGAAGGTGCCCGCCGGAATCGGAGCGTTCTTCTACGTTCATCTCTTCCTCGTGTGCGTTCTCTTTGCCATTTTTCCCTTCTCCAAGCTCGTCCACATGGCGGGGGTCTTCCTCTCGCCCACGCGGAACCTCGCGAACAACAGCCGGATGCGTCGGCACGTCAACCCGTGGAACCCGCCGATCACCGGACACACCTATGCCGAATGGGAACACGAGTTCCACGACAAGCTCGTGGCGGCCGGTATCCCGCTCGACGGGAAGTAAGACATGGCGGAGAAGAGCAAAGAGCAGCTCGTCAAGATCGACTACACACCCCCGCCGGGAGACTGGACGGACCCGCGCATCGACTTCACGGCGCGCGCGGGCTCCTGGTCCTATCCCGGAGCGGCCAAGAACCTCCGTTACCTCGGTTTTGCGAACCCGCGCGACTGGTCTCCGACCGACGCGGACTGGAAGCTCCCGGAGAACTGGCAACAGATCATCCGGGACGGCCTCGCCGAGCGGCTGGCCAAGTACCGGTCTCTCAAGGTCTTTCTCGACATCTGCGTCCGCTGCGGGGCCTGCGCCGACAAGTGCCACTTCTTCCTCGGTTCCGGGGATCCGAAGAACATGCCGGTCCTCAGGGCCGAGCTGCTCCGCTCGGTCTACCGGAACGACTTCACGACGGCCGGCAAGATCCTGGGCCGCCTCGCGGGCGCCCGCAAGCTGAGTCCCGACGTCCTCAAGGAGTGGTACTACTACTTCTTCCAGTGCACCGAGTGCCGGCGCTGCTCGGTCTTCTGCCCCTACGGGATCGACACGGCCGAGATCACGATGCACGCCCGCGAGCTCATGAACCTCGTGGGCCTCAACATCAACTGGGTCATCGAGCCGGTCGCCAACTGCGACCGGACCGGCAACCACCTCGGGATCCAGCCTCACACCTTCAAGGACAACGTCGATTTCCTCGTCGACGAGCTGGAAGGGCTGACGGGAATCCGGGTGGCGCCCACGATCAACCGGAAAGGGGCGGAGGTCCTCTTCGTCGTCCCCTCGGCGGACTACTTCGCCGACCCCGGCATCTACACGTTCATGGGGTACCTCCTCCTCTTCCACGAGCTCGGACTCGACTACACGCTTTCCGCCTACGCGTCGGAGGGAGGGAACTTCGGGCTCTTCACCTCCCACGACACGATCAAGCGGCTGAACTACAAGATCTACCACGAGGCCGCCCGCCTGAAGGTCAAGTGGCTCCTCGGGGGCGAGTGCGGGCACATGTGGCGGGTGCTCCACCAGTACATGGACACGATGAACGGCCCGGCGGACTTCCTCGAGGTGCCCGTGAGCCCCTTCACGAAGACGCGCTTCGAAAACACCCTCTCGACGAAGATGGTCCACATCTGCGAGTTCACCGCGGACCTCATCCACCACGGCCTGCTGAAGCTCGACCCGAGGCGGAACGACCACCGGCGCGTGACCTTCCACGACTCGTGCAACCCGGCGCGCGGGATGGGGCTCCTGGAGGAGCCGCGCTACGTGCTCAACTCGGTCTGCAACAACTTCTTCGAGATGCCCGAGAACACGATCCGCGAGCAGACCTTCTGCTGCGGCGGCGGCGCCGGCCTGGGAAACGACGAGAACATGGAGATGCGGCTCAGGGGCGGCCTGCCGAGGGCCACCGCCGTCCGGTACGTCCACGAGAAGTACGGCGTGAACCTCATGGCCTGCGTCTGCGCGATCGACCGTGCCGTGCTGTCCACGCTGATGGAGTACTGGGTGCCCGAGGTGGGAATCTCCGGCGTCCACGAGCTGGTCGGCAACGCGCTCGTGATGAAGGGCGAAAAGGCGCGGACGACCGACCTCCGGGGAATCCCGTTCGCGTTCGTCGAGGAGGGGGCCGATGTATGACGGAGGCAAGATCCTGACCGGTCTGGCGGCGTTCCTGGCCGTCGCGCTCTTTCCCGTCTGGCGGCCCGCGATCAGCAAGACCGCTCCGAGGCCGGAGCCGAAGATCGTCACGGCGGAGAAGCGGTGCGTGGAGTCCAGGGAGACGATGCGCTCGAGCCACATGGAGCTCCTCAACTCATGGCGGGACAGCGTCGTCCGGCGGGCCCAGAGGACCTACCGGGCCCAGGACGGCCGCACGTTCACGATGAGCCTCTCGGGCACCTGCATGCGCTGCCATCCCAACAAGGCCGAGTTCTGCGACAGCTGCCACACGGACCTGGCCGTCAAACCCGTCTGCTGGGAGTGCCACATCGAGCCGAAGGAGAAGGCGTGATGGGAGAGGACCGCAGGAATTTTCTCAAGAAGGCCGGTCTCGCCGCCCTCGTCGCCGCCGGAGGCGCCACGCTCTTCCGCTTCGAGGACGCCGTCGAGGCCTCAGCCGGAGAAGCCCCGAAAGGGATCCGCCGGGCGATGGTCGTGGACCTCACGAAGTGCGTCGAGAAGGACGACTGCACCGCGTGCATCCAGGCTTGCCACCGGGCCCACAACGTGCCGTCCATCGCCGACCCGAGGCACGAGGTGAAGTGGATCTGGGAGGACGCGTTCCCGAACGTCTTCCCGGACCAGGAGGCGCCGCACGTCGCCGAGGCGCTCACCGCGCGGCCCGCCCTCGTTTTCTGCAACCACTGCGACAACCCGCCGTGCGCGCGCGTCTGTCCCACCGAGGCGACCTGGAAGCGCGCGGACGGAATCGTGATGATGGACTGGCACCGCTGCATCGGGTGCCGCTACTGCATGGCGGCCTGCCCTTACGGGTCGCGGAGCTTCAACTGGGAGGACCCGCGCCCCTTCATCAAGGAGCTCAACCGGGATTTCCCGACGCGGACCAAAGGCGTCGTCGAGAAGTGCACGTTCTGCGACGAGCTCGTCGACAAGGGACAGCCGCCGGCGTGCGTCGCGGCCTGCAAGGACCACGCGATGGCGTTCGGCGACCTGAACGATCCCGACTCCGAGGTGCGGCGGCTGCTCCGGGGGCGGTTCGCGATCCGCCGCCGGCCTGAACTCGGGACCCAGCCCGAAGTCTATTACCTGGTGTGAGGCGCTCATGCTCGAGAAAGCACTGACCGGAGGCAAAGGCTACTGGCGCTGGATGGCGTTCCTCCTGGGACTGATCGCCCTCGGATTCGTCTTCTACCTGCGCCAGTTCGCCGTCGGCCTCGGCATCACGGGTCTTTCCCGCGACGTCACCTGGGGCCTCTACATCGCGCAGTTCACCTTCCTCGTCGGCGTGGCCGCCTCGGCGGTCATGGTCGTCCTGCCGTACTACCTGCACGACTGGAAGGCGTTCGGCAAGATCACGATCCTCGGCGAGTTCCTCGCGATCGCCGCGGTGACGATGTGCATGCTCTTCATCTTCGTCGACATGGGGCAGCCGACGCGCGTGCTCAACGTGCTCCTCTACCCGACGCCCCACTCCCTCATGTTCTGGGACATGATCTCGCTGTCGGGCTACCTCGTCCTCAACGTCCTGATCTCGCACGTGACGCTGAGCGCCGAGCGCAACGGCGTGAAACCCCCGGGCTGGATCAGGCCGGTCATCATCCTCTCGATTCCGTGGGCGATCTCGATCCACACGGTGACGGCCTTTCTCTACTCCGGTCTGGCCGCGCGACCCTTCTGGATGACCGCGATCCTGGCGCCCCGTTTCCTCGCCTCGGCGTTCTCCTCGGGTCCCGCCCTTCTGATTCTCATGTGCCTCATCCTGCGCCGGATCACGAGGTTCGATCCCGGTGACGAGCCGATCCAGAAGCTGGCGCTCATCGCGACGTACGCGATGTCGATCAACGTCTTCTTCGTCCTCATGGAGCTCTTCACGGCCCTTTACAGCGGCATCCCTTCGGAGATCGAGCACTTCGAGTTCCTCTTCCTGGGGCTCGCCGGCAAGACGACGCTCGTCCCCTGGATGTGGGCGGCCGAGGCGCTCGCGGCGACGGCCCTGGTCCTCCTGATCAACCCGCGGACGCGCCGCCGGGAAAAGACGCTCGCGGTCGCGTGCGTCGCGGTCTTCCTCTCGATCTGGATCGAGAAGGGCCTGGGAATGGTCGTGACCGGATTCGTCCCCTCGCCGCTCGGTAAGGTGACGACGTACACGCCCACGGGCCCGGAGCTCCTGATCTCGCTCGGGATCTACGCGACGGGCTTTCTCCTGATCACGCTCTTCTACAAGATCGCGCTGTCCCTGAGGGGACAGGTCGCGGCGTGACGTCCCGGGCGGGCACCGCGGCAACGTGAACGCGGACGGGTCCCGGCGGGTCGTGATCGTGGGAGCCTCGGCGGCGGGGCTGCGCTGCGCCTCGCGCCTCGCCCGCCTGCGGCCGGCGTGGCGGATCACGGTTGTCGAGGCGCGGGAGCTCTTCTCGGTCGCCGCATGCGGCCTGCCGTACGTCCTCTCGGGCGACGTCGGTGCCGCCGAGTCGCTCCGGACGACGAGCGACGGCGCCGTCCGCGACGCGGCGTACTTCGCCGCCGTCAAAGGGGTCGAGGTTCGCTCCGGCCGCCGGGCGCTGTCCGTCGACGTCGGAGCCCGCGCACTGGTCTGCGAAGGACCCGGACGCACGCGGGAGGTCCTCGAGTGGGACGAGCTCGTCCTCGCCACGGGCGCCCGCGCCCGCCGTCTCCCGAACCAGCCTCGTCATCCCCGCGTGTGCTCCTTCCACGCCCCCGAGGATCTCGCTCCGATTCACGGAGCGCTCGCCCGGGGGGAGATCTCCCGGGTCGTGATCGTGGGCGCGGGCCTCGTCGGGTGTGAGCTGGCCGAGGCCTTCCGCGCTCTCTGGGGGGTCGACGTCACGCTCGTCGAGGCGGCCGGTTCCCCGCTGACCGGCTTCCTCGATCCGGAAATCGGCGCGGTGGTCGCGGCGACCCTCAGGCGAAACGGGGTGGACCTCAGGACGGACGCCGCAGTCGAGGCCCTCGAAGCCGATGCCGGCCAGGCCCACGTCACGGCGGGAGGCGAGCGCTTCTCGGCGGACGTCGTCCTTGTCGCAGTCGGCGTGGAGCCGGAGGTCGATCTCGCCCGGTCGGCGGGCGTCGCCTTTGGAGTGGGCGGCACCATCGCCGTGGACGACCGCCTCGCCACGAGCGTCCCCCACGTTTGGGCGGCCGGCGACTGTGCGGCGGTCCGGCGGCTCCCCGGCGGCGAACCGGCTTACCTTCCCCTCGGCTCCCTCGCCAACCGCGAGGGCAGGACGCTCGCCAACGTTCTCGCCGGCCGGGAGGATCGCTTCCCGGGGGCGGCCGGCGCGGCCGCGGTCAAGGTCTTCGACCTCAACGTGGCATGCACCGGCCTCACACGCACCACGGCGGCGCGGCGGGGAATGCGTGCGCGGTCCGCGTGGGTGAGCGCCTACGACCGCGCGCACTACTGGCCGGAGGCGAAGGAGATCGTGGTCCATCTCGTGTACGACGCGGACTCGCGGCGGGTTCTCGGTGTCCAGGCCGTCGGCGAGGGCGAGGTGGCCAAACGGGTGGACGTCGCCACGCAGCTCATCGCCCGAGGGGCGGATCTGGACGACTTCGCCGACGCGGAGCAGGCTTACGCGCCGCCGTTCTCTCCGGCCATCGATCCCCTGGCGCAAGCGGCCTTCGCGGCCGGGAACCAGGAAGAGGGAATCGAGGGGCGAGACCCCGGAGCGGACCTCGTGGGCCTCCGGGTGCTCGACGTGCGGCACCCGGACGAACGCAAGGAGCGCCCGCTTCCCGTCCCCGCCCTCGAGACGCCGCTCGAGAGTCTCCGCGCGGCCCTTCCCCTGCCGGAAGGTGAGCCGTGGCTCGTCGTCTGCGAACGCGGGGCCCGTTCCGCCGAGGCTGTGCGGCTGATCCGCTCGTCCGGCGGCTCCGCTCGGTATCTGGCCGGGGGACTCCGGCTCAGGGCACGGCTTCAGCCCTGAGCAATCCTGATCATGAGGCCGGCGTGTCTCGTTCCAGTAACATGAGACGCGCGCGGAAACGCGCCCTTGAATCAGTGATTGATGCTGCCTGCAGTACTGAGTCTTCGCGAGAGAAAGTGTCTGGTCGTGGGCGGGGGAGAGGTCGCCCTTCGCAAGGTTGAAGCGCTGCTTCAGGCGGGCGCCTGCGTCACGGTCGTCGCGCCCTCCCTGGTTCCGGCGCTGGAAGCCCTCGCGGCCCACCCGGACCTGAGCCTCGAGCATCGGGTTTATCGCGACGGGGAGGCCGGCGGCTACCGCCTCGTCTTCGCGGCGACGGACGACGGGAGCACGAACCGCAGCGTGGCCGCCGACGCCGAGGCGGCGGGCGTCTTCATCAACGTGGCCGACGATCCCGAGATCTGCACGTTTCACATGCCGGCGCGCGTGACTCGCGGCTCCCTTCAGATCGCCGTGGCCTCCGAGGGGACGGCACCGTTTGCCGTCCGGCGGCTGCGGCAGATCCTCGAGCGGACCTTTCCGGCGAAGTGGGCGGACTGGATGGTGGCGGCGGCCCATTTCCGGGCGCGCGTTCGGGCGCTCGAGATCGGAAGTGCGGAGCAGGAAAGGCTCTTCGACCGCTTCTTCGCCGCCACGGTCGATCCGGAGACGCTCGCCGTGCGCGTTCTCTCCGACGAGGAGCTGTCGGACTTTCTCGTCGCGGCGGAGAAACCCTCGCCCGTTCCGTCCGCGGCGGGACAGGAGGCCGGACTCGTATCCCTCGTGGGCGCCGGTCCCGGGGATCCGGGTCTCATGACCGTGCGCGCCCGGCAGCGGCTTTTGGCGGCCGACGCGGTCGTCTACGACCGTCTCGCCGAGCCCGCTTTGCCCACGGACCTGCCCTCCCGCGTGGAGCTCTTCAAGGTGGGAAAGGAGGCGGGGAACCACCCCGTGCCTCAGGCGGAGATCGAGGCGCTGCTGATCCGGCTCGCGCGGGAGGGGAAGCGCGTCGTGCGTCTCAAGGGAGGCGATCCGTGCATCTTCGGGCGGGGCGGCGAGGAAGCGGAGGCGCTGCGCGGCGCCGGCGTCCCGTTCGAGGTCGTGCCCGGCGTGACGTCCGCGTCGGCGGTTCCGATCTACGCCGGCATCCCGGTGACGTACCGCGACGAAGCCGTCCGGGTCACGCTGGTAACCGCGCACGAGAGCGTGAAGACGAACGGACCTCAGGTGAGGTGGGACCTCCTCGCCGGGGACCCGAACGCCACGCTCGTCGGCTTCATGGGAGTCTCGGCCCTGAAGAACGTGAGCGCGAGCCTTCTCGCGGCCGGGATGGATCCCGAGGTGCCGGCCGCGATCATCGAGAGAGGCACGACGTCCGCCCAGCGCGTCGTCCGGGCGCCCCTGCGCGACCTGCCCGCGGCCGCCGAGACGGCCGGAATCCTTCCCCCGGCCCTCTTCGTGATCGGCCCCGCCGTGCGCCACGCCGAGCACCTCGACTGGTTCACGAAACGGCCGCTGTTCGGCCACCGGCTTCTCGTCGCGTCGCCGGCCGGGAGCCTTCGCGACGCGCTGGAGGTGGCCGGCGCGGAAGTGGTCGAGGTGCCCGTTCCGCTGACGAGCGCCGCCCGGACGGCGGCCTTCGCGCTCCCGCTCACGGGCTGTCTTCTCAGATCCGGGGCGGAAGCGGACGCACTCGCCACCGAGCGGGGAGAGGGTCCGGACGAGATGACGGCTTACTGTCTCGGCTCTGACGCCACGCGCCGCGCCCGGGCGATCGGCTGGCACGGCGTGGTCGAGGTGAGCGCGGAAGGGCGCCACGATCTCATCGCAGCACTGAGGGAGAGGCGTGACGGCAAAGCAGGCCGCTAGCGGACTGGTCCTCGCGCTGGCCGGCCTCGTGGCCGCGGCTTCGCAGGCTCCGCTGCCCGCGCTGCATCTGGGTGTCGTGAGCGTCTACAACCCCCGGCTGATGTTCCTCAAGGACCAGCCGATGGTCGACTATCTGACCCGCACCACCGGGAGGCCGTGGGACCTCGTCGTCGTCCCGTCGGACGAACGCCTCGTCGAGGACCTCTGCTCCGGGAAGGTGACAGGCGCGCTTCTCGGCGCCTTCGCGTACGTGCGGGCCCGCGCGGCCTGCAGGGCGGTCCCGGTCGCGGCGCTCGCGACCGGGGGACGGCCGGCCACCCGCGGTCTCGTCATGGTCCGGGCCGACAGTCCTGCGAAGAGCCTCGCGGACCTCGCGGGAAAGCAACTCGGCCTCGGCCCGCCCATGGCGACGGCGTCCCACCTCGCCGTGCGCGCGATGCTCGGGGACGCGGGTCTCCGCCCGGGCATCGACGTCGCCTGCCGCCACTACGCGCATCAGGAAGAGGCGGCCCGCGCCGTTCTGCTCGGGGAAGTGGATGCCTGCGGGGTGCGGGAGTTCGTCGGAGACCAGTATGTCCGGCGGGGCCTCCGGGTCCTGGCGCGCTCGGAGGAGATTCCGGGCTTTCTCCTCGCGCTCACGCCCGGAGGCGCGCCCGAGCTCCGGGACGAGCTGATTCGCGCCTTGGTCACCCTCCCCGGCAAGGACGCCGGGGCGGCGGAGGCGATCCACGGCTGGGACGACGAGCTGGCCGGCGGGTTTCTCCGGATCTCCGACGCGGCCTACGAGCCCGTCCGCCGGCTCGCGGTGCGGCTCTTCGGCCCGTCGGCGCTGACGCTGCCCGAGACGTCCCTCGAGTGCCGCGGCACGGAGCGGCGGCCATGAGGCTCGGCCTTCGGACCAAGTTCTTCCTCTACTCCAACACCCTGATCGTGGTCACGATGGGGCTCGTCACGGTGCTGGCGGTTCTGCACGAGCGCCAGACCCGCTATCAGGAGGTCGTCAGCCGCGGAATCTCTCTCACGGAGACCTTCGCCGTGCCGGTCACGGACGCCCTCATGTACGAGGATCTGAACCTCGCCCCGGAGGCGGGACTCATCGAGAACTCCATCGGCGGGATCCTCGAGCGGAATCGCAAGTTCGTCCGGTACGTCGTCGTCACCGACGCCGACGGCGTCGTCATCCATTCCAACCGCTGGGACCTTCTCGGGCGCCGGTACCCGGGCGCCCTCGAACGGACGGCGCTCGGAAAGCCGTCCGTGGTCCAGCAGGAGTCCCTCCCCGGAGGCGAGCCGATCCTCGAGGTGAAGACCCCGCTCGGCATCTCGACCCGTTTCTGGGGCTCGCTCGCGATGGGGTTCGCTCTGGCGCCCGTCGAGCAGGAGGCGCGCGCGATTGCCAAACGCGCCATCCTCGTCGCGCTCCTCCTCATGCTCGGAAACTCCGTCCTCACCGCGGTTTACGTCGAGACGCTGATCCGGCCCATCCTCAACCTCCACAACACCATGGCGAGGGCCGAGCACGGAGATCTCGAGGCCCGGGCCAACGTCAAGCGCTGGGACGAAGTGGGAGAGCTGGCGGCCGCTTTCAACCGGACGATGGAGGAGCTCGCACGGGCGCGGCGACGCGAGGATGTCCGGCGCGTCCAGCTCGCGCACACGGAGAAGATGGTTGCCGTCGGAACCCTCGCCGCCGGAGTCGCCCACGAGGTGAACAATCCGCTGGCCGGCATCCTCACCTGCCTCGAGACGATCCGCGCGAACCCGGAAGACGCCGAGACGCGCGAGCGCTACCTCGATCTCGTTCAGGACGGGATCAAGCGGATCGAGCACACGGTGCTCAATCTCCTCGACTTCTCCCGGCCGGGCACCCTCCGCCCGCAGCCGACCTCCCTCAACCACAATCTGCGCCACGTGGCCGAGCTGGTTCAATATCAGCTCCGGAAGAGCAACGTGGACGTCGAATTTGATCTTTCGCCGACCGAGCCGATCGTCCTCGTGGATCACTTCCAGATGGAACAGCTCTTCCTGAACCTGATCCTGAACGCCATCGAGGCGATGCCGAAAGGAGGCCGGTTGACCCTGCGGACGCGCATCGCGGGCCAGAACGCCATCGGGGAGGTCGTCGACACCGGGACCGGCATCCTCGAGGAGATCCGCGACCGGATCTTCGATCCCTTCTTCTCGACCCGCGAAGTGGGAAAGGGGACGGGGCTGGGCCTCTCGGTTAGCTACAACATCGTCGCGGCCCACGGGGGAACGATTTCCGTGGAGAGTCAGGTCGGAGAGGGGTCCACGTTCCGGGTCGTCCTCCCCCTGAACCCGACCGGGGGAAATGAGGTGACGCCGTCATGAAACCTTGCGGGCACCGCCTCCTCGTGGCCGAGGACGAGCCAATCCTCCGGGTCACGATCTCCGACGCCCTTCGAAAGGAAGGGTGGGAGGTGGACGTCGTGGAGGACGGCGCGAAGGCTCTCGCGCAGTTCGAACGGCACCGGCACGAAGTCGTCCTGACCGACCTTCTCATGCCGCGCATGGACGGCCTCGAGCTGCTCCGCCGCGTCAAGGCGCTGCAGGCCGACACGACCGTCGTCATCATCACGGCCCACGGCACGATCGAGACGGCCGTCGAGGCGATGCGGATCGGAGCCGCCGACTTCATCGCCAAGCCGTTCTCGATGGTGCAGCTCGTCCTGAGGCTCGACAACCTCTGCTCGTTCCGGCTCCTCAAGGAGCAGAACACCCGGCTGCAGGAGCAGCTCGAGCGCCGCTACTCGTTCGGCAACATCATCGGGAAGAGCAAGCGGATGCTCGAGGTGTTCGAGCTGATCAAGGTCGTGGCCGAGTCGGACGCGAGCGTCCTCATCCAGGGGGAGAGCGGCACCGGCAAGGAGCTCGTCGCCTCCGCGATCCACTACAACTCGGTTCGCCGGACGCGTCCGTACATCCGGGTGAGCTGCGCCTCGCTGCCGGAGTCGCTCCTCGAGTCCGAGCTGTTCGGCTACGAGAAAGGAGCGTTCACGGGGGCCTCGGAGCGGCGGATCGGGCGGTTCGAAGCGGCTTCGGGGGGAACGCTGTTTCTGGACGAGATCGGCGAGCTGCCTCTTTCCTTCCAGGTGAAGCTCCTTCGCGTCCTCCAGGAGAGGCAGATCGAGCGGCTCGGATCCCAGCGCCCCATCGACGTCAACGTCCGCATCGTGGCGGCTTCGCTCCGCCCGCTCGAGGAGGAAATCTCCGAGGGCCTGTTCCGGGAGGACCTCTTCTTCCGGATCAATACCGTCACGATCCATCTGCCCCCGCTGCGCGAGCGGCGGGAGGACATTCCGATCCTCGCCACGTCGTTCCTGGAGGAATTCGGCCGGGAGCGCCAACGGCCGATCGACGGGTTCTCCGACGGGGTTCTGGAGGCCTTCGATGCCTACCACTGGGCGGGAAACGTCCGGGAGCTGCGCAACGTGGTGGAGCGGGCGGCGCTCTTCTGCAAGAAATCGAAGATCACCCCCGAGGACCTTCCCGCCAGCCTCCGGACGGCCGGTCCGGCTCCGCGCCACGCTCCGGCGCAGCAGACGACGACTCTCCAGGAAGCCGTCGTGCAGGCGGAGATCGAGGCGATCCGGGCGGCGCTCGCGCGGACGGAGGGGCGGCGGAGCGAAGCGGCCGACATTCTCGGCGTCAGCCGGAAGACGCTCTGGGAGAAAATGAAACACCACGGCCTCGAGAGCAGCTAGCGCGTCCCTCGGGACCTCACCGTCCGGTCACCCGAGAGTCCTCGCATGATGCCGCTGTATCAAGGCGATGTCCGGCAGCCTGACGGACGATTCGCCGGAGAGCGGACTCCAAAGCCCATTGCCCGGAACCGGAGGTCGTCATGGCGCAACTCCCGAAGGATCTCGTCGGTCTCGTCGACTCGAAGCCGGACGTGTCGTTGCTGATCAATCTGGACGATTACTACGGGAAGCGGGTCCTGCCGGACAAGGGCATCGACAGCGAAGTCGTCTTCGAGTCGCCGCGCTCGCAGCTGATGATCCGGACGGCGGTGAAGGGGACGCGGATCGGCACCCACTTCCATACCGTGGCCGACGAGATGGTGATCGTCACCGGGGGAAGCGGCGAGCTGCTGATCAACGGCGTCTGGATCCCGGTGAAGAGGGGAGACGTCCACGTCTGCCCGCGCGGAATCGTCCACGACACGCGGGCCTTCACCGAGCACCTGCGCTATCTCTCGGTCTTCACCCCGCACCTCCCGCCGGGCGGCGACATCAACTGGGTCGAGTAGCCGCGGGGAGCACCCCGCCGGCCGGCTCCCGGCCCGCGGAAACAACTGCGCGGGGATCGTGACGGACGTCACCTGAAAGGTCGGCGGCGTAATCGGCCGGCTCCTGGACTGCGTCTCTGAACAGCGGATCGCAGGTTCAGGAGGTAAACCGGATGGAACACGCCAGTTCGCCCGCTTCGGTCGCGAGACCTCTCTACGCCCTTCGCGGACTGCTCCTCGCAGCGTCCTTTCTCGCGAGCTCGATCGCGGCACGAGGCGTCGCCCAGCCGCCGTCGCAGGCCGACGTGATCCGGTTCCTGGAGCAGGCGACGTTCGGGCCGACGCCGGCGCTCGTCGCGCACGTCCAGGCGGTGGGCTTCGAGGCGTTCTTCCAGGAGCAGATCGCGGCTCCCGCGTCCGGGTATTCGGGTCTTCCCGAGCAGCCGCAGAGCGCGAAGGTCGGCTGTCCGGCCGGAAGCCCCGCGACGTGCCTCAGGGACAACTACTCCATGTACCCCCTGCAGGTGCGGTTCTTCCTCAACGCGCTCTCCGGCGAGGACCAGCTGCGGCAGCGCGTCGCGCTCGCGCTCCACGAGATCCTCGTCGTCTCGGGGGTGAAGATCAGGCAGCCGAGCGAGATGTCTCCGTACCTGAACATGCTCCAGGCGGACGCGTTCGCGAACTACCGGCAGATCCTCGAGGACCTCACGCTGAACCCCGCGATGGGGCACTACCTCGACATGGTGAACAACGACGCGCCGGTCGCGGGGAGCGCGATCTCGCCGAACGAGAACTACGCGCGGGAAATCCTCCAGCTCTTCTCGATCGGCGTGAACCAGCTCAACCCCGACGGCACGCTCGTCCTCGACGCGACTGGCAACCCGGTTCCCACGTACGTCCAGGACACGATCGAGGACATGGCTCACGTCTTCACCGGCTGGACGTACGCGCCGCTCCCGGGCGCCCCGCTCCTCAGGCACGACCCGGCGAACTTCCTCGCCCCGATGGTCCTCTACCGGAACGGCGCGGGGGTGGACACGAATCACGACAAGGGCGAGAAGCTCCTCCTGAGCTACGCCGGAAGCGTCGATTCGATTCTCCCGGCGAACCAGGGCGGGACGGTCGACCTGTCCGAGGCGCTCGACAACATCTTCCACCACCCGAACGTCGGGCCCTTCGTCGGCAAGCAGCTCATCCAGCACCTCGTGACGTCGAACCCGAGCCCCGCGTACGTCGCCCGCGTCGCGGCCGTCTTCGACGACGACGGCGCGGGCGTGCGGGGCGACATGAGCGCGGTCGTCCACGCGATCCTGATGGATCCGGAGGCGCGGGGTTCGCTGAAGACGGACTCCGGCTACGGCCACCTCCGCGAGCCGGTTCTCTTCATCACCGCGCTCTTGCGCGCGTTCAACGGGGCGACGAACGGGGAGCTGGCGGGTCAGGCGAACGCCATGGGCCAGAACCTCTTCGACTCTCCCAACGTCTTCAGCTATTACCCGCACGAGTATCTCGTTCCCGGGACGACGGTCCAGGGGCCCGAGTTCGGGATCCAGTCGTCCTCCTCCGCCGAGGCACGGCTGAACTTCGTGAACGCCCTCACCTCCAACGGGGTCCGGAACAACGACGGCGTCACCACGATCGACCTGACGCCGCTCCTGCCGTACGCGGGCAGCCCCACGGCCCTCGCCGGCCGGCTGAACGCGCTGCTCCTGCACGGCACGATGTCGGCCGCGATGACGGCCGCCGTGACGGGCGCCGTCGCGGCCGTCCCGCCGAACAACCCGATGCTGCGTGTCGAAGCGGCCGTCTACCTCGTCGCGGGTTCTTCGCAGTACCAGGTCCAGCGCTGAAGGAGGCACGACCATGAGAACACGACGCCAGTTCCTCCGCGACGCCGGCTGCGGCCTCGGCACCGCCGCGATCCTCTCGGCCTTCGACCGGTTCTCGCGCCTCGACGCGGCGGTCTCGCCGCAGGCGGCGACCGACTACCGGGCCCTCGTCTGCATCTTCCTGTTCGGCGGCAACGACGGGAACAACACCGTGATCCCGTACGACGATTACGCCTCGTACGCGCTGGTCCGCGGCACGTCGCTGAACATCCCGAAGGCCTCGCTCCTGCAGGTGAGCGCGCCGAGCCAGAAGGCGGCGTTCGGCCTCCACCCGTCGCTCGTCGAGCTCCAGTCGCTCTACGAAGCCGGCCACGTCGCGGTTCTCGCGAACGTGGGAACGCTCGCCGCCCCGATCACGCGCTCCCAGTACCTCGCCGGCGCGGCGGCCCCCGACAACCTCTTCTCGCACGCCGACCAGCAGAGCGAGTGGCAGTCCGGCGTCGCGATCGAGAGCGTTCCCCAGGCCAACACGGGCTGGGGAGGCAGGCTCGCGGACGTGACCGCATCCCTCAACGCGGTGCCGTTCCCGATGGTCGTCTCCGTCGCCGGCGTCCCCCTCTTCACGACCGGCGTCAGCGCCCGGCCGCTCGTCCCGGGCAGCGGCCTCGCCGGATTCTCGAACTCGGCGGCTTCGACGGCGCGCTACGCGGCGCTCCGGAGCATCCTCAAGGCCGACGGCTCGGCGACGCTCGTCGGCGCGGCGAACGTGATCACGTCGAGCGGTATCGACAACGTGGCGACGCTCGACGCGGCCCTCGCCCAGATTCCCCCGCTCAAGACGGTCTTTCCGCCGACGTCCCTCGGGAGCCAGCTCCTCGAGATCGCCCAGGTGATCGCGAGCCGCAGCGCGCTCAAGATGAACCGCCAGGTCTTCTTCGCCTCCCTCGGCGGGTTCGACACGCACACGGACGAGCTGAACACGCAGCAGAATCTCCTGACGCAGGTGAGCCAGGCGATGGGCGCGTTCTACAGCGCGACCGTCGAGCTCGGGGTCGCCGACGGCGTGACGTCGTTCACGCTCTCGGACTTCGGCCGGACGTTCCTTCCCGCTTCCGGCGGAGGAGCGGACCACGCATGGGGGAGCCACCACTTCGTCATGGGCGGCTCGGTGAAAGGAGGGGACTTCTACGGCACCTTCCCGACGCTGGCACTGAGCGGACCCGACGACGCCTCGAACGAGGGACGGTGGATCCCGTCGACGTCGGTCGACCAGTACGGTGCCACGCTCGCCCAGTGGTACGGCGTCGCGCCGGCGGACCTCGCGACGGTCTTCCCGTACCTCGCCCGGTTCGGGACGACGCCTCTCGGGTTCCTGCCGTAGAGGCGCCGGCGTTCCCGGATCAGGCGGCGGCCGCGAGCGTGAGACACCGCTCGGCCGCGGAGCTCCGGGTGTCAGCCCGCGAGGCGGCTCCTTCGGACATGAATCGCATCGACGGGCCGCTTCCAGAGGCTCCGGCGCTCCGCTCCGTCGAGCCAGGTCTCCGCCGGGGCGGGCCTCCCGAGCCGGAAGCCCTGCGCGAACGGGATCCCGAGCGCCGCGATCGTGCGCTCGTCCTTCAGGCTCTCGACACCCTCGACGATGACGCGGGCGCCGAGGCGGTCGGCGAGATCCCGGAGACCCATGAGGATCTCCGCCATCCGGGGGTTCCGGTGGACGTCCTTGACGAAGGAACGGTCCACCTTGACCCACTCGGGCTCGAGGTGCAGAAGGTGATGGAGCCAGGGGTAGCGGACGCCGACGTCGTCGAGCGCGAGCCGGATGCCCCTCTTCCGGAACGGAACGAGGCGTGCCGCGATTTCGCGGGCGTGCTCGCTGTCGAGCGACTCGGAGATCTCGAGGACGACGCTCGACGCGTCCACCTCCAGAGCGTCCATGAGCGAGAAGAGCTCGTTTCCGTCGAGCGACATCGTGCCCGCCTGGATGTTGATGAAGAGGTTCGAGCCTCGCGGGAGCGCCCGGCCGGAGCGCAGCGCCGAGTCGACGCACGCGAGGTCGAGCTGCCTCAGGACCTCGTTTGGGAGCGCGTGATCCCGCGCGAAGAGGGTCTCCGGCGCCGAGAGCGGCGTGCCGCTCGGCCCGCGCAGGAGAGCCTCGAAGCCGGCTCTCCGGCCGCTCGCGAGCTCGACGATGGGCTGAAACGCCATGGACAGGAAGCCGTGCGCGAGGAGGCGGGACACCTCGCCCTCTTCCGGTGCGGGACGGGCCGTCACGGCAGCGCCTTCTCGGCGCGCACGGCCCGGAGGATCGCGCCCGCGATGCGCGAGAGCGGCTGAACCTCGTGGACGGCGCCGCGCGCGATCGCGGCCCCGGGCATTCCGAAGACGACGCAGGACGCCTCGTCCTGCGCGATCGTATGGGCGCCGGTGAGCTTCATCTCGAGAAGGCCGTCGGCACCGTCGGTGCCCATGCCGGTCAGGATGGCGCCGACCGCGTTGGCACCGGCGGCCTGCGCCGTCGACCAGAAGAGGACGTCCGCGCTCGGGCGGTGGCGCGAGACGAGCGGGCCGTCCGTCACCTCCACGGAGTAGTGGATCCCCGTGCGCCTGAGGCGGGTGTGCCGGTTGCCGGGCGCGACGAGGGCCCGTCCTTCGCGGACGGCGTCGCCGTTCTCCGCTTCCTTCACGTCGACGCTGCAGACGTCGTTCAGGCGCCGCGCGAACGCGGCCGTGAAGACCTCCGGCATGTGCTGGACGATCACGAGGCCCGGAGCATCCGGCGGGAGCTCCCTGAGGACCTGGCCGAGCGCCTCGGTCCCGCCCGTCGACGCCGCGACCACGATGACGCGGTCCGTCGAGACCGTCGGCGGCACGACGCGCGCCGGGAACGCCACCCTCGCGCTGACGCTCGGCTCGCGCGGGGCCCCCGCGGGAGTTCGAGGGCGCATGCGCGCCTTCGCCGCGGCCCGGACGGCGTCGGTCAGAAGCGTCGCCGAGTCCTCGAGGAAGCCCTGCACTCCGAGCCGCGGCTTCGTGACGATCTCGACGGCGCCCTCCTCGAGCGCCCGCAGGGCCTCTTCCGTCCCAGGTCCGGTCAACGCCGAGCACACGACGACGGGGACCGGATCCGTGCTCATGACCTTGCGAAGAAACGTGAGCCCGTCCATGCGCGGCATCTCGAGGTCGAGGAGGATCACGTCGGGCCGCGCCTTCTTCATCTTGTCGAACGCGATGATCGGGTCGGCCGCGACGTCGACGACGTATCCCTCGCGGACGAGCATCCCGCCGAGGACCTCGCGGACCAGCGCCGAGTCGTCGACGACGAGAACGCGGAGGCGCGGGCTTGGCGCGCTCAACGTCCGGCCCCGCTCCGGCTGCCGCGGGCCTGCATCTCGCCGCTCGTGTACACGGAGGGCATCAGGGGGCGCACGCGGTCCGTGATTCCGTTCAGGGTCTCCGCGTGGCCGACGAAGAAGAATCCGCCGGGCGCGAGGCGGTCGAGGAGCCGGGAAACCGCCCGCCGCTTCCCGGCGGCGTCGAAGTAGATGAGGACGTTCCGGCAGAGGATCGCGTCGAACGGCCCGTCCGGAGGCCAGTTCTCGCCCGCGAGATTGAGGCGTTCGAACCGGACGAGCGCCCGGAGCTCGGGGCCGGCCTTCATCTTTCCGTCCTCGGGCCCGGTCCCGCGCAGCATGAACGCCTTCAGGAGTGCCGGCGGAATCTCGCGGGACCGTTCGAGGGGCCACACGCCCGACCGCGCGCACGCGAGCGCCTTCGTCGAGAGGTCCGTCGCCCAGACCTCGAGGTCCCACGTCCTCGGGAAGAACGATGCGAGGAGCATCGCGAGCGAGAAGGGCTCCTCGCCCGTGGAGCAGCCCGCGCTCCAGATCCTCACGCGGTGCGGCCGCTTTCCCTGTGACGCGTTCTCGAGCCAGTCGGGCAGAACACGTTCCTTGAGAAACTCGAACTGGCCGGGCTCGCGGAAGAACCGCGTTTCGTTCGTCGCGATCGCGTCGAGCATGCGGACGCGCTCGTCCGCGCTCGCCTCGACGCGGCCCAGGTACTCCTCGAAAGAGTCCAGCCCGAGCTCGCGCAGGCGGCGGCTCAGCCGCCCCGCGAGGAGCGCCTTCTTCGCGTCGGAGAGGGCGATCCCCGATTCCCGGAGGATGACGGCCTGGAAGCCGCGGAAGACACGGGGGGAAACGGGCTCGCGGCCCGGCGTCCCCCCGCGCATCTCCGGCTCAGAAGCGCCGGAAATGACGGTCCGATTCGGCCGCATGGGACCCGGCGGGTCTCTTGTTGACGACGTGGGTCGGCTGGGAAACGACGGCCCGGGCCGGCAGAGTCCGCGCGTGAGTCCCGGAGACGCTCCGCGGCTCCGGGCGGCCCGGCAGCGGGACCGCGGTGCCGGTGCGGAAGAACGCGAGCACCTGC
This sequence comes from uncultured Acidobacteriota bacterium, assembly GCA_963798215.1. Taxonomy (GTDB): domain Bacteria; phylum Acidobacteriota; class Thermoanaerobaculia; order UBA5066; family UBA5066; genus Fen-183. Next base: position 3,002,165 of record CAWCSP010000004.1, on the reverse strand, counting down.
TGGAGGCCCTCGGCCTGCGTCGCCATCTCTTCGGCCGTCGCGGCGAACTCCTCCGCCGCGGCCGCGTTGCGCTGCGTGACCTGGTCGACCTGCGTCATCGCGCGGTTGACCTGCGTGACCCCGGAGGCCTGTTCCCGGGACGCCGCCGCGACCTCCTTGACGAGCTCCGTCGTCTTGCGGATCGCGGGGACGAGGGCTGCGAGGGACTGGCTCGCGCGCTCGGCCACCGTCACGCTCGAGCCGCTCAGGCCGCTGATGTCCCGGGCTGCGGTCTGGCTGCGCTCGGCGAGCTTCCGGACCTCGGCCGCGACGACGGCGAAGCCGCGTCCGTGCTCGCCGGCCCGCGCCGCTTCGATCGCGGCGTTCAGGGCGAGGAGGTTCGTCTGGTAGGCGATGTCCTCGACGAACGAGATCTTTTCCGCGATCGACTTCATCGCCCCCAGCGTCTCGGAGACCGCTTTCTCGCTGGCCTCGCCCTCGCGGGCGCCCTGGACCGCCATTTCCTCCATTCGCTTGCTGTTCTCGGCGTTCTGCGTGATCGAGGCGCTCATCTCCTCGAGCGAGGCGGACGTCTCCTCGATCGAGGAGGCCTGCTCCCCGGCGCCTGCCGAGAGCTGCTCGGATCCGGACGCGAGCTGGCGCGACGCCTCGGCTGCCTGGGTCGTCGAGCGCTGGACCTGGACGAGGACTCCTTCGAACGTCTCGAGCATCCCGTTCAGGGACGCGCCCATCTCCCCGATCTCGTCCCCGCCGTGCGTCGCGATCCGCGCGGAGAGATCGCCCGCCGCCGCCCGCCGCGCCTGCGCCGCGACGTCGACGAGCGGGCCGACGATCAGCCTGGCGAAGACGATGCCCGCGGCGACCCCCGCCCCGACGAGCGCGAGGATGACGAGGATCGTGAAGATCGTCGTGCGGGCCGACGTCGTCCGGATCCTCTCCGCGAACGCCTCGGCGTTCCGCTGCCGGATCCCGGACAGCTTCCCGAGAACGGATCTCGCCTTCTCGAATTTCTTCTCGCCTTCGCTCATCGACAGCTCGATCGCGTCCTTGCGAGAATCCGCCGACTCCTCCCCGAGAAGCCGGACCGCCTCGAGGGAGGACTTCTCCCAGTCCCCGTAGAGCCCCTCGAACTCGGGCCGGAGCGCCTTTTCGTCGTCGCTTCCGGGGACCGTCTTGTACTTCTCCCACGCCGCGCGCGCGAGCGCCAGCCTCTGCCCGTGCTCCTTGCGGGCCCGTGCGGCGTCGTCGGACGCCTGCCTCACGAGCATGAGGCTGCGCTCTTCGACGCGCGCGCGCTCCATGTCCCGGTCGATCTCGGCGATGGACGCGAGGGCGGGGAGGTCTTCCCGGGTCGCGACCTGGAAGGCCGAGGCCGCCCAGCGGAAATTTCCGAGGTTCCAGACGCACGCGCCGGCGCCGATGAGGCTCCCGAGAAAGAACGCGCCGATGAATTTCGAGCGCAGCCTGATGTTTCGGGTCATGGGGTCTCCTTCGCGGGCCGCTTACTTTCCGATCGTCTTCTCGAGCCGGGTCAGGTTGACGCCCACGACGAGGACGCCGATCGGCTTTCCAAACGAGAGCACCGGAGCCGCGATCTGGATGTCGTACGTGTCTGTGTCCTGGTCGAGCTCGGGCGAGCCCTGCCACGGCATCGCGGTCCGGAAGGGGAGATCGAACCGGGGCTGACCCGCATAGAAGTAGTTCTCGGTCTTTTCGGTCAAGGCGACCTGCTCGCCGAGCCTTCCGCACACGAACGCACGCACGTAGATCCCGTTCGAGCTTTCGAGCTTCTTGGACAGAAGCTTCCCGGCGTCGTTGCTCATGGAGCTCCGGATGAGGTCGTCGCTCCGCCGGATCGTCTTCCACTTCTCGTTGTCCATGCCGCTGATCGGCCCCGTCTGGTTTTTCCAGAGGACGGTCTTCACGAGGACCGGGTCGGCGGCGAGGGTCTTGATCTGACCGATCTGGCGGTCGAGCTCCCTCTGGAGTGCCGCGGTCATCTCGAACGCGGCGAGCGCCCGCCACGCGAGAACGCTTGCGAGCACGACGGCGAGGGTCGCGACTTTTCTCATCGTTGCCTCCCTTGTCTGTTTCACGGCTTCGAGTCCGCCTTCGAGAGCTTCGAGACGTTCAGTCCGACCACGAGCACGCCGACCGGCTTGCCGCCCGAGAGCACGGGCACGGCGATCTGGATGTTGCGGGTCTCCGTCACCGTGTCGAGCTCGGGCGGTCCCTGCCACGGCTTGCCGGTCTCGAACGGGGTGTCGAACTTGGCCTGACCCGCGTGGAGATAGCTGATCGTTTTTTCGCTGAACGCCGCCTTCTCGCCTCTGGCGGCGTTGAGGAACGCCCGCAGGTAGAGGCCGTCCGAGTCGCTGAGCTTCCGGGAGAGGAACTTCCCCGCCTCGCTCTCCTTGAGGCTCTTGACGAGGTCGTCGGTCCGCCTCACGGACTTCCACTTCTCGTTGTCCATGCCGGGGATCGGACCTTTCTCGTTCTGGACGAGGACCGCCTTCACGACGGCCGGGTTCGCGGCCCAGCCCTTCACGATCTCGGTGTGGCGCGTGATCTCCCTCTGGAGGGCGGGCGTGATCTCGGACGCTCCGAGCGATCCCGCGAGGCAGAGGGCCGTCAGGAGGGCGGCGGGCTTTCCGGGTGTGACATTCATTCCGATCCCCTTTCTTTGTCGTGCTGGCCGGCGGCGGTCTCCGCGGCGGCGGCCGGGACGTCGGCGGCGGGCCCGACGGAAGCGACCTTGAGGAGCTCCGAGGCGGAGAGGACGCGATCGATGTCGAGAAGGAGGACGAACCGGTCCCCGAGGCGCCCGATGCCGAGCAGGTAGTCGACGCGGACCGAGGTCCCGAAGGGCGGCGCCGGTTCGACGTCGCCGGGTAGGACGTCGAGGACCTGGCTCACCGAGTCCGCCATGACGCCCATGACGACGCGTTCTCCCTCCAGGTCGGTCTCGACGACGACGATGCAGGTCCGGCGCGTGACGGCGCTCGGGGGGAGGCAGAACTTCACCGCGAGGTCGATGACCGGGACGACGCTTCCGCGGAGGTTCATGACGCCCCGGACCCACGGCGGCGTCGCCGGAACCCGCGTGACGGCGTCGTACTCGATGATCTCCTTGACACGGAGAATTCCGATCGCGCACTCGTCTCCCGCGATGAAGAAGCCGAGGTACTGGGTCGACGCCGTCCGTTCCGGAGTGGTGTCCATCTTCGTTCCCCCCACGGTCAGGCCTCGCTCGCCGGCGCGGCGAAGGCCGTGATCTCGCCCGACGCGCGGAGCGCGGGGCGTTCGGGCGCCGCCGCGTCCCGCCGAAGCGAGATCGTCTCCGCGTCGATCGGATGCCGCCCCCGTCCCGCCTCGGCCTTCTCCGCCCGGAAGAAGAACATGAGCTCCTGGAGCGCCTGAGCCTGGGCCGTCATCTCCTCCGCCGTCGACGCGAGCTCCTCGGACGCCGCCGCGTTCTGCTGCGTGACGTCGTCCATCTGCGTCATCGTCCGGTTCATCTGCGAGACGCCGGACGCCTGCTCGGCCGTCGCGGCCGCGACCTCCCGGACGAGTTCCGCGGTCTTGCGGATCGCCGGAACGAGCGAAAAGATGAGCTGGCCGGAACGCTCGGCGACCCGGACGCTCGAGGATGCGACCTCGGAAATCTCCCGGGCGGCCTGCTGGCTCCTCTCGGCGAGCTTGCGGACCTCGGTCGCCACGACGGCGAAGCCCCGGCCATGCTCCCCGGCCCGCGCGGCCTCGATCGCGGCGTTGAGCGCGAGGAGGTTCGTCTGATACGCGATCTCCTCGATGATCACGATTCGTTCCGTGATCGTCTTCATCGCGCGGACGGTCTCGGAAACGACCCGGCCGCTCTCCTCGGCTTCCTCGGCACCCCGGCTCGCCACGCGCTCCATCTCGCGGCTGTTCTCGCGGTTCTGGCCGATCGACGCGCTCATCTGCTCGAGGGACGCCGTCGTCTCCTCCACCGAGGCGGCCTGCTCGCTCGTCGACTGCGAGAGCGACTGGCACGACGCCGACACCTGCCGGGCAGCCTGGGCGACCGCCCGCGCTCCCTCGTCGACCTGCCCGAGGACGCTCCGGAGCGCCCGGAGCATGTCCTGCATCGCCGCCTCGAGCCGTCCCGTCTCGTCCTGGTGGAGCGCGACGTCGTCTCCCCCGAGGTCGCCCCGGGCGATCCGCTCGGCCCGGACGACGGCCGCCTCCAGCGGCACGGCGATGCTGCGCACGACAGCCCAGCCGATCCCGCCCGCGACGAGCGCTCCGACAGCCACGAGGCCAACGAGCACGATCGGCTCGCGCGCGGTGTGCGAGGCCGCCCAGCCGATCGCGAACGCCAGGATAGCCGTGACGCCGAACCCGGCGGCGAGCCTCTGTCCGATGCGCAGCGATCTCACGTCAACCTCCGGTCGCAGCCAGGGTCCCGCGCGCGTCGGCCGCGCCGGCCGTCCGCTCGCTCAGGACCTGCTTGAGAAGTTTCGACACGTCGAGGATCAGGGCCGCCCGGCCATCCCCGAGGATGGCGCTGCCCGCGACGGCCGCGACGCCTCGGAAGAGCGCGCCGAGAGGCTTGATGACGACCTGGTGCCCGCCGAGGAGAGCGTCCACGACGAAGCCGGCCTGCCCCGACTCGCTCCTCACGACGACGACGTTCTCGCGCACGGCGGGCGGCGCCTCGAGCGCGAAGAGCGCGCGCAGCCTCAGCCAGGGAAGAGGCGCTCCGCGGAGGACCATGAGGCCGGAGAGGCAGGTCCCGCGCGCGTCCGCGGGAAGATCGAGACACTCGACGACGGACTCCATCGGGAGGACGTACGACTCGCCCGCCGCCCGGACCACGAAGCCGTCGATGAGCGCGAGGGTGAGCGGCAGGCGGATCCGGAACGTCGTCCCCCGGCCGTCCTCGCTCAGGACCTCGATGGAGCCCCGGAGCGCCTGGACGTCGCGCAGGACGACGTCCATTCCGACGCCGCGGCCCGAGAGCTCGGTGATGGCGGTGGCCGTCGAGACGCCGGGGGTGAACACGAGCTCGAAGGCGTCCGATCCCCTCGGGTCTTCGCTTCCGACGAGCCCCTGTGCGCGGGCGCGCTCCACGAGGAGCCGCCGGTTGATTCCCGCGCCGTCGTCGGAAAGCTCGATCACGATCGAGCCCGCGTCATGGTAGGCGCGGATCCGGACCGTCCCCCACGGGCTCTTCCCGGCGGCGGTCCGCCGGTCGGGCGCCTCGATTCCGTGGTCGACGGCGTTCCTCACCATGTGCGTGAGGGGATCGCGGATCTTCTCGATCACGCGCATGTCGAGCTCGATCTCGCCGCCCTCGATCGAAAGGCGGACCTGCTTGCCGAGAGCCCGGGAGACGTCGCGCACCGTGCGGGCGAACTGGTGCAGCGTCGGGCCGATCGGGATCATGCGGATGCGCGTCACGAGCTCGTGGAGGTCCGCTTCGAGCGCGTCCGCCTCCCGGTGGATCTCGAGCGCCTTTCCGGGCTCGAGCGCTCCTCCGTGCTCGAGGTGCTGACGCAGCCGTCCGCGCGAAACCGCGATCTCCCCGACGAGGTCGAGCATCTGGTCGAGTTTCTCGACGTCCACGCGGAGCGTCCGCGTCGGAAGGTTCAGGTCGGGGACTTCGTTCGCGCGGTCCGCCGCCCGCCTGCGGGGGTGCACGACGGCCGTGGCGCCGGCGGCGCCGGGCGCACCCTGATCCCGCGCGCCGGACACACGTCCGAGGAGCGCGCGATGGGAAGGCTGCATCTCGTCGAGCCCGCCGGCGGCGTCGGCGAGGAGCTGGCGCAGCGCGTCGACGGACTCGAGCAGGAGGGTCACGAGTTCCGGCGTGACGGCCAGGCTCTGGTTCCGGACCCGCTCGAGGAGGTCCTCGAGAACGTGCGTGAACTCGGTGAGGGCGCCGAAGCCGAGCGTCGCCGAATTTCCCTTCAGCGTGTGCGCGGCGCGGAAGATCGCCTGGAGGAGCTCGTCGTCGCCCGGGTGCTCCTCGAGCGCCACGAGCGCTTCCTCCATCTGGACGAGGCGCTCCTCGGCCTCCGCCAGGAACACCCCCAGGAGGGCCTTGCGGTCGAACTCGGAGCCGGACGACTCGGGCGACGTCACAGCGTCTTCACCGAGACGTCCCCCGACTCGATCCGGAAGACGATCTTGCGGCCCCGGGTCCCGCCGACGTCCTGCTGGACGACCGGAATCCCGGCCTCCTCGAGAAACCCCAGCGCGACCGCGACGTTCTGCTCACCGATCGGCACGCGGCCGGGAGCCGATTCGAACTGCGACGCGCCGCCGAACACGCGGGCGGTCAGGTTCCGGCGCTCGCAGCCGAGGGCGAGTACTCTCTCGAGGAGGGCCTCCATCGCGCTGCGCCCGAAACGGCCCGCGGAGCTCTCGTCGCGCGTGCGGTGAGGGAGCAGGAAGTGGTTCAGCCCGCCGCACCGCGAGGTGCCGTCCCAGATGCACACGCAGACGCACGAGCCGAGGACCGTCGAGACGGCGAGCGCGTCCGCCGTCGCGAGAAGCTCGCCCGGGTAGAGATACACGCTCTCGACCTGCAGGTCGTCCCGGCCCGCCGGGCGCTCGGTCCGCGCGACGGCGCGACCGAAAGGCGTGCGGACGCGGGATTCCGTCATCCCGCCTTCCGGACGGCCGACGTGTCGGTGAGGAGAGCCGCCGAGGCGAGGGCGGTGCCGGCCTCGGCCGCGAGGAGGTTCAGGAGGTCGTGGTCGATGGGTTCCAGCCGGCCGGACTTCTGCGGGAGAAGCCGGAACAGCGTGATGACGTAGGCGACCGAGTCGCGGAACTTCACGGGGAAGCACGCGGTGATGCCCTCGTCGTCGACGCCCGGCGCGACCGGCAGGTAGGGCTGTCCGGTCAGGGCGGTGCGGCCGATGGAGCCCTCGCCGAGGGCGATCTCGGCGCTGCCGAGAGCCTCCGCGCCCTTGGCGGCCGCGAGCGTGAGCGTGCCGTCCTTGACCTCGAAGACGGCGACCTCCTCGCAGCCGACGAGGAACTCGATGATGTCGATGATGACGGCGAGGATCTCCTCGCGCTGGAGCGAGGAGTGGAGGCGCACGCTCGCGACGTAGAGATTCGCGAGCGCCGTATTCTGCTGCTCGACGAGGACGTATTCCTCGACGTAACGCCGGTTCTCGGCCGCGATCTCCGCGAGCTTGCGCTCGAGCTTGACCTCCTCGATCTTGTGCCGGTCGATCGTCTCGCGGGTCGTCAGGAGCTCCTCCTCCAGCCGGGCCTTGTCGAGCTGGAGGGTCGCGGACGCGACGCGGAGCTTCTCGTTCTCGCCCAGGAGGTCCTGGACGTAGCGGTGGGTGTCCGCCTGTACGCGGCGGACGTAGGCCTCGAGCGAATCGCGTTCTCCGGTCGGCGCCATGTCAGTCCCCCAGCACGTTGCGGACTTTGGTCAGGAGCTCGAGCCCATTGACCGGCTTGGTGACGTAGTCGGCGGCGCCGGCGGTGAAGCCGCTCTCGACGCTCGCGCCCTCGCCGCGAGTCGTGACCATGATCACGGGGATCGCCTTCGTCTCCTCGCGCGCCTTGAGCGCGGCGCACGCCTCGAACCCGTTCATCTTCGGCATGACGACGTCGAGGAGGATGAGGTCGGGTCGCTCCCGGGCCGCGGTCTCGACGCCCTGCTGGCCGTCCTTGGCGACGAGCAGCTCGTAGTTCGCCTTGCTCAGGATCATCTTGGCCATCATCAAGCTCGTCTCCGAGTCGTCGACGAGCAGGATCCGTTTCCGAGTCATGGGGTGGCCTCCTTGTGTGGGGCGGTCTCGATCGGGGGCAACACGTGCTCAGCTCTTCACGAGGTCGAGGAACTTCTGCACCGTCTTCAGCTTGCGATCCACGGAGACGTAGCACTGCGAGGAGACGAGGGCGACCGCCGCCTGCTCGCCGACGAGGTCGAACAGCTTGCGGTCCAGCTCGGAGAAGCTCTTCTTGTGCGAGAGGAGCGCGTAGATCGTCAGGACGCCGACGAGGCGGTCGTTCAGGAACAGGGGCGTGCAGCAGATCGGCCCCTTCGGGTTCCGGGCGGCTGCCCCGTCCGCCTCGGCGAATACGGTCTGCCGCCGCGCGACGGCGTCGCGCTCGAGGCCGTGCGTCAGGGCCGCGAGGTGCGTGAGGTTCGGCGGAAGCTCGCCCTCCCTCACGGCGATCACGAAGTCGTTCCGTGCGTCGTCGACGAGGTAGACGACGAACTCGCCGGCCCCGATCAGGTTCATCGCGATGTCCGCGATCGCGCGGACGACGGCCGCCGGGTCGAGCGTCACGTGGAGCTGGAACGTCGCGGCGTAGAGGTTCGCGAGGCTGGTCGCGTGCTCCTCGAGCTCGGCGTACCGCCGCGCGAGGTCGAGGTTCTCCTCCGCGAGCGAAAGGGCTTCGCGGCTCAGGCGCTCGTGCTCGCCCTGCTCGACCTCGACGTCCTTCGAGAGCATCGACTCGGCCATCACGATGTCGGACTCGAGGCTCTGGACGCGGCTCCTGAGGCGCTCGTTCTCGCGCATGAGGTCGTCGCGGAGCTCGCGGCTCCTCTCCGCGAGCTCGTGGAAGAGCCCCCGGACCGCCTCGGCGCGGTCGGGCGCCGTCATCGCGGCCTCCTGAGAATCGCGGAGCGGTCCGCGGCGGTCCGCTTCGCGAGCTCCCGCAGCGCGGCGTTCTCCAGCGTCACGGAGACCTGGCGCGCGAGGGCGATCAGCGCCCGGGCGTCCGGGGCGCCCGAGAGCGCCGATCGGCAGAAGAGGATCAGAGAAACGTCGCCGAGGACGAAGAGCGGGATGGCGAGGACGACGCGCGCTCCCGCGGCCGCCGACGGGCCGACGGGCTCGAGGCCGCCCGAAGCGTTCCGGGCCACGAAGCCGACGTAGGGCCTCCGGCTCATCGCGATCGTCTCGAAGAGCGGGCACTCGCCCGCCGCAAAGAAGGTCTTCGGTTCGTGCGGGCGTCCCTCCGACCAGGCGAACGCCTCGCCGAACTGGCCGAGGACGCGAAACCCGTCCTTCGCCCTGAGGACGAGGCCGCCGTCCGCGTAGAGCTCGGCGGCGTAGCGGAGGAGCAGGAGCCCGATCTCGCCGCGGCTCGTCGCGGCGAAGAGCTCCTCGCTGATCGACAGGTACGAGGCGGCGGTCCGCGCGCCCAGCGTGTCTTCCACGTCGGGGAGCGCCGGCGCGCCCTCGTCGAACCAGCGGATGATCTTCTCGGCGTCTTCCTCGACCTCGCGGGCGTTCGCGCCCGGCTCGTCGACGCTGCTGAGCGCCTCGGAGGCGCCGCTTCCGACGCGGTTCCGGCGGTCCTGCAGGAGGCTCGCCTCGAGGAGAAGGTGGCGCGGCTCGACGCCCTTCTCGTGGACGAGGTCGAGAGCGAGCTGCGACGTGCCGTGCGGCAGCGCGAGGGCGCCGACACGGAATTCGAAGTCCGTGTTCGTCCAGCTCGTGAGCCGCTCGATCGTCTCGGCCATCTGCGCCTTGACGACCTCCTCGATCCGGGCCCGGCGGACGTACGAGAGCTCGACGAGCGCGTCGCCGAGCCGCATCCCCGGACACTGTGCGAGGTACTGAAGGGCCTCCTTCACGTCGTTCTGCGTGAGGTCACCGCTCGCGATGAGCCGGTCCCCGAGCGACTGGTACGACTCGGTGCAGGTGGTCTGGATGATGGCGCCGCCGCGGAACGCGAGGAGGGCTTCGTGCCCGTCTCCCCGGTGCAGGAGGAGCGCGCCCGTCTTCGCGCTGACCTGGAGTACCTGGATGATGTCCGCGAGCGGGACGTCCTCCAGCCTTCCCGCGAAGGCGTTCTCCGGCGCGGCGGGCTCGGCGACCGTCACGGCCGGGTCTCCCCGGCGAGCGCGAGCCTGAGGCGCTCGAGGGACACGGGCTTCTCGAAGTAGAAAGTCGCCCCGAGCTTGAAAGCCCTCTCCATGACGGTAGGGTTTCCGAAGCCCGTCAGGACGATGACGGGCCTTCCGGGTCGGAGACGCTTGCAGGCCGAGAGGACTTCGAGGCCGAGGGGCTTCTCGTCTCCGCCCAGGCGGAGGTCCGTGATGACCGCGCGGTAGTCGTACCGCGTCAGGATCTCGAGGGCGGCGTCGACGGAATCGGCCGTGTCGACCCGGAAGTCCAGCTGCTCGAGCGTGCGCCGGAGCATGAACAGGACCGAACGGCTGTCGTCGACGACGAGGACACGAGGGTGCTCATGCCGTGCCGCGACTCGAGCCCGACGGATTGCTGCGGACATCCCCAAGGACGGCGTTCCTCCGCGGAAATGAAGATTCCAGCGAAGGGTGAGTGCACGGTCTGGGCCAGACCTCGAGCGCCGTGAAGGCGCTCTGACAAGTCAATCGCGATGAATGTGTTGACGCGATGTCGTTGCCGTTTGACCCATGCGAAGTGCATCCAGGCACGGCATGGAGAGTGTCGGGATTTCCGACGCGTCGTGAAATCCGTCAAGCGACGCGGCGTGGGCCGGCTTCAGGACGGGTCGCCGAGCCCGTACCGGCCGATCTTCTGCAGCAGGGTCGACCGGTGGATCCCGAGGAGGCGGGCCGCTTGGGAGCGGCTGCCCTCGCAGAGCCTCAGGACCTTCGCGATGTGGTCCCGCTCGACGGCGTCGAGCGAGAGGTCGCCGGCGGCGTCCGGCTCGCGCGGGCGCCTCGCCCGGAGAATGCCGTCGGGGAGCTGCTCGAGTCCAATCGACTCGTCCCGCGCGAGGAGGGCGGCCCGTTCCATCACGTTCTTCAGCTCGCGGATGTTCCCGGGCCATTCGTACGCCAGGAGCGCGGCGGCGGCCTCGGGGCTCAGACGGAGGGTTCTCCTCGCGGCGCCGAGGCCGCCGAACTCCTCGAGGAAGCCCTGTGCGAGCGGAAGGATCTCGGCGCGCCGCTGCCTCAGCGGCGGGATCACGAGCGTCATCACGTTCAGGCGATAGAAGAGGTCCGACCGGAAGCGGCCCGCCCGGGCTGCGCGTTCGAGGTCCGCGTTGGACGCGGCGATGATCCGCGTGTCGACCTTGAGCGGCGACGTCCCGCCGAGCCTCCGAAAGCGCTTCTCCTCGATGACCTTCAGGAGCTTCGCCTGAACGGAGGGCGCGAGCTCGCCGATCTCGTCGAGGAAAAGGCTGCCCTCGTGGGCCAGCTCGAGCATCCCGCGCTTGAACTCCTTGGCGTCCGTGAACGCGCCCTTCTCGTGGCCGAAAAGCTCGGACTCGAGGAATTCCGGTGTCAGCGTCGCGCAGTTCAGGTCCACGAAGGAGTTCGAGGCGCGGGCGCTCATCTCGTGGATCAGCCGGGCCGCGACGCCCTTGCCGGTTCCGGTCTCGCCCTGGATGAGGACGCTCGTCGCCGGGCTCGACGCGAGGGTCCGGATCGTCTCGGCGACCGGGGGCGGGAGCCGTTGGCCGACGCCGCTCGAGAAGCCCTCCAGCCGCGAGACTTTCTCCTTCAGGTAGAGGACCTCGGACTTCGTTCGCGCGCTCTCGAGGAGCTTCTTCACGAGGGCGTCGAGCGCACCCAGGTCGACGGGCTTCACGAGGAAGTTGTCCGCCTTGAGCTGCATCGCCTTCACGGCCGTGTCCACGTCGCCGTGGGCGGTGATGAGGACGACGCACGTCTGGGGGGACGCGGCCTTGATGCGCGTGAGGACCTCGAGCCCGTCGAGGTCCGGGAGCCTGAGGTCGAGGAGGACGACGTCGATCATCGACGAGGCGCAGATCTCGACCGCCTCGCTGCCGCGGGCCGCCGTGAGCACTTCCATCGAGCGCTTCTCGAAGAAGCGCTTGAGGTTCGCCCGGATGGGATCGTGGTCGTCGACGACGAGCAGCTTCGCGGTCATGGGTGAGGCCGCACGGGCAGCTCGAGCGCGAAGACGGCGCCGGCGCCGGGGTGCGATTCGGCCCGGAGCGACCCGCCGTGGTCGAGCGCGATGCGCCGGGAGATCGCGAGCCCCATCCCCGCGCTCTCGCGCCGCGTCGAGAAGAACGGCTCGAAGATCCGCTCGGTGAGCTCGTCCGAGATGGAGGGGCCCTCGTTGTGCACCCGCAGGATCACGCGGTCGCCGGCGGGGGCCCGTGCGGCCGAGATCGAGACCCGCCCGCCCGGCGGCGAGTACGAGATCGCGTTCTGGATGAGGTTCAGGAGGACCTGGTGGATCTGGTCCTCGTCGACCAGGACGTCGGGAAGGCCCTCCTCGAAGTCGGTCGTGACCCGGAGACCCTTCTCCGCGGCGAGCCCGCGGTTCAGCGTCGCGGCGTCGTCGACGAGCCCTGCCATCGCCCGGGCGGTGGGTTGAAGGGGCCGCCTCGAGCTGAGGAGCTGGAGCTGCCGCACGAGGCGGTCCATCCGCAGGACGTCGCCGTGGATGACCTCGAACGTCCGGCGCTGCTCCGCGTCGAGCGTGAGCTCTTCCATGAGGAGCTGGATCCCGCTGCTGATCGCGAAGAGCGGGTTCTTGACCTCGTGCGCGATGTTCGCGGCGATCTCGCCGATGGCGGCGAGCGTCTGCTGCTCCTGCAGCCTCTTCTGCGCGGCAAGCGCCTCCGTGATGTCCCGCTCGAGGCACACGAATCCCGTGAGGTTTCCGAACGTGTCGCGGACGGGCGTGATGACCGCGTCCGCGTCGTAGAGGCTCCCGTCGCTCTTCCGGTTCGTGAAACGGCCGCGCCACGTCGCGCCCGAAAGGATCGTGCGCCAGAGGTTCTCGTAATGCGCCGCGTCGTGACGTCCGCTCCGGAGGATCCTCGGATTCGCCCCGATCGCGGCTTCGCGGCCGTAACCCGTCATGGCCGTGAATGCTGCGTTGACGTACTGGATGGTCCCGCCGGTGTCCGTGATCACGACGGACTGGGCGATCTGTTCGACGGCGGCCGCGAGCCGGCGGATCTCGGACTCGACGCGCCGCTGCTCCGTCTCGTCCTGGATCGTCCCGAAGATCCGCACGACCCGGCCGGACACGTCGAAGACGGCGCTGGCGTGCGCGTGGATGTAACGCTCCTGGCCGTCCTTCGGCCGCACGATCCGGTACACGAGGTCCGGCGTCAGAATCCCCGCGACGGACTTCTCGGTGATCTGCCGCACGCGCGCGCGGTCGTCCGGATGGACGAGGGAGAGCCAGCTGGCGGCGTCGTGGGGAAATTCGGGAGGGAGCCCGAACATCTCGTCCACGGTCGCCGACACGGAGAAGGTGTCCGAGGCGGGGTGATAGGAATACCAGCCCAGCCGGGCGACGCGCTGGGCTTCCTCCAGCCAGTGCTCGCTCGCCTTGAGCGCCGTGTCGCGGATCCGGATCGCCTCCTCGGTCCTCTTCCGCTCCGTGATGTCCACGCACGTCCCGGCCATCCGGAATGGCCTCCCGGCCGCGTCGCGTTCGGCGAAACCGACGTCATGCCACCAGACGTACTCGCCGTCCGCGCGGCGGATCCGGTACGCGACGTCGTAGGAGACGCTCTGCAGGAGGTGGGTGTCGAGCGCGGAGACGACCGCGGCGACGTCGTCGGGATGGACGAGCGAAGCCCATCCCTCGACGGTCCGGGGGAAGCCTCCCGGGGCGAACCCGAGCATCGCGTCCACGAAGGCGGTCCATTCGATGGCCCCGGTCGCGAGGTCCCATTCCCAGAGCGCTACGCGCCCGGCCGTCGCCGCGCGGTCGAGCTGCTCTTTCTCACGGCGCAGGACGGTCTCGGCCTGGAGGCTCTCCCGCAGCGCGGCCTTCGTGACGTCGCGGATGACCGCGAGGCGGGCGGGACGTCCGCGGTAGGTGCAATTCCGTCCCCGTGCCTCGACCAGGATCACCGACCCGTCCTTGCGGAGCGCGCGGTGCTCGTAGAGGTCCTCGTCCCCGGTCGTCTCCCGTTCCCGGACGAGATTCTGGTGGATCGGGGCGACGAAGTTCATGAGGGGCGCGCCGACGATCTCGTCGCGTGTGTAGCCGAGCATCGACGCGAGACGCGCGTTGACCTCGACCACCACCTCGTCCTGGGTGAGCCCGACGCCGTCGAAGGTCGTCTCGGCGAGAAGCTCGAACCAGTCTCCGGAGGCTCGCGTTCCGCCCGTTTCGGCCGCGACCGGACGCACGTCCGACGTGCGATCGCGCCCGCTCGAGACCCTGGTCATGGCCGGACGCATCTTACGACGCCCGCCGGCGTGCCGGCTCCGGACGCCGCCGCTCCCCGGAGGGGACGGTTTCCCGTATGGGCAGGCTGCATCAGGTGCGCGCGGGGCGTTCTGCCCCTACTCTGTCCCAGGAGACTCCACGGCTCTGCCCGGGAAAGATGCGGGCCGTGGCACCGATTTTCCGTCAACCTTAGGAGGCTCGCTCATGATCGACGAAACCCTCACGATGATCCCCGGCCCGACGCCGGTGCACCCGCGGATCCTCGCCGCGCTCGCCCGGCCGACTGTTTCCCACGTCTTTCCGGCCTTCGTCAAAACGTTCGCGCAGGCGCTGACGGACTTCCGCACGCTCTGCCAGAGCGAGACCGGCAAGCCCTTCATCGTCGCAGGCAGCGGCACGCTTGCCATGGAGATGGCGCTCGTGAACGTCGTGGCCCCCGGCCAGAAGATCCTCGTGATCTCGCACGGTTACTTCGGCGACCGTTACGCCGAGCTCGCCGCCGCGTTCGGCATCGCGTGCGACGTGCTCCGGTCCGAGTGGGGTCGCGCGGTCCCGCCGGAAGAAGTCGCGAAGAAGCTCGCCTCCACGAAGTACGCCGCCGTCACGATCACGCACGTCGACACGTCGACCGGGACCGCCTCGCCGGTCGAAGCCTACTGCAAGCTCCTGAAGGGACGCGACGAGATCGTGATTCTCGACGGCGTCTGCGGAACCGGCGGTGTCGAAGAAGCTTTCGACCGCTGGGGCATCGACGTCCTGCTCACGGCCGCCCAGAAGGCGATCGCGGCCCCTCCCGGCCTCGCGCTCTGCCTGTTCTCGGAGCGGGCGATCGCGCGCCGGCGCACCTTCGCATCCGTGCCCGCGTACTACGCCGACGTCCTCCGCTGGCTCCCCGTCATGGAGGATCCGGGTCGCTACTACGCGACGCCCTGCGTCAACGAGATCATCGCGCTCGGCGAAGCGCTCAAGATCGTCCACGAGGAAGGGCTCCCGGCCCGCTTCGCGCGGCACGCCCGGAATGCCCGGGCGATGCGTGCCGGCCTCCAGGCGCTCGGCCTGAAGGTCGTCACGGCTCCCGAGAGCCGCGCGGACACGCTCTCGGTCGTGTTCCTTCCCGCCGGCGTGGACGACGCGGCCTTCCGCAAGGGGGTCGCCGCCCGCGGCGTCGTGATCGCCGGCTGCCTCGGACCGCTGGCCGGCAAGGCATTCCGGATCGGCCACATGGGCAACATCGGCTCGGCGGAGGTCGTCTCGACGCTCGAGGCGATCGAAGGGAGCCTTCGCGCCCTCGGCCTCGACATCGCTCCGGGCGCGGCGGTGGCCGCCGCGGCGGGGCCGTTCGTCGCCGCCGAGAGCAGGAAAGCACAGCTCGTTCCGGCCTGAGGCGCGCGTCGCGCGCAAGGAGGGCAGTCCATGCGAGGACCGGGTCTCGCCCATGATCTCCGGCAAGTGGTCGGCAAGGCCAACGTGCTGGATTCCGGCGTCAACCTGAGGCTCTACGGCTACGACGCCTACCTCGAGGAGCGGCGGCCCGATGCCGTCGTCTTCGTCCAGACGACGGACGAGGTCGCCCGTGTCGTCAAGGTCTGCAACGAATGGGGTTCGCCGTTCGTCGCGCGCGGCGGCGGCACGAACCTGAGCGGCGGGACCGTTCCGATGAAGGGCGGCGTCGTCATCGAGATGATCCGGATGAACAGGATCCTCGAGATCGACACGAAGAACCTGAGAGCCCGGGTCCAGCCCGGGATGTTCAACCTCGAGTTCGGCAACGCGCTCGCCCCGCTCGGCTACCAGTACCTGCCCGATCCGGCCAGCCAAAAGGCCGCCACGCTCGGGGGCAACGTGGCCGAGAACTCGGGCGGGCCGCACTGCTTCAAGTACGGCGTGACGACGAACCACGTCATGGGGCTGACGGTCGTCCTGCCGGACGGCGAGGTCGCGCGCTTCGGGGGCAAGGCGCCCGACGAGCCGGGGCTCGACCTCACCGGCGTCTTCGTCGGGAGCGAGGGGACGCTCGGAATCTGCACCGAGATCGTCACGAGGATCCAGCGATTGCCCGAAGGCGTCAAGACGCTGCTCGCGATCTACGACACGATCGAGGAGGGAAGCGAGACCGTCTCGGCCATCGTGGCGGCCGGCATGGTCCCCGCGACGCTCGAGATGATGGACCAGCTCGTCATCGAGGCGGTGGAGGCGTCGATCAAGTGCGGCTTCCCGCTCGACTGCGCGACCGTGCTGATCATCGAGCTGGACGGCCTGAAGGACGACCTCGAAAAGCAGGCGGAGGCGATCACGGACCTCTGCAAGAAGAACGGCGCGCGCGAGATCCGCGTCGCGAAGAACGACGCCGAGCGCGCGGCTCTCTGGGCCGGCCGCCGCGGCGCCTTCGGGGCGGTCGCCCGCATCACGCCGAGCTACCTCGTCTGCGACGGCAGCGTGCCGCGCACGGAGCTGCCGAAGATCCTCAAGAAGGTCGCGGAGGTCGGCAAGAAGTACGACCTCAAGATCCCGAACGTCTTCCACGCCGGCGACGGCAACCTCCACCCGCTCATCCTCTTCGACTGGCGCGACGCCGCGCAGAAGGAGCGGGTCATGAAGGCGGGCATGGAGATCCTGGAGCTGTGCGTCGCGGTGGGCGGCACGATCAGCGGCGAGCACGGCGTCGGAATCGAGAAGATGGACGCCATGCGCCTCGTCTTCAGCCAGAAGGAGATCGACGCGCAGGTGAAGATCAAGCGCGCCTTCGACCCACGGGACCTCTCGAATCCCGGGAAGATCTTCCCGGTGGAGAAGGCCCAGGAGGTGGCGCATGCTTCGTGACGCCGGTGCCCTCGCGCGGACGCTCTCCGGAATCGTGGGCGAGGAACACGTCCTGACGGACGGCGCGGCCGCCGCGTTCGCCGTCGACGGGGTTCTCCCACGCGTGGCGGTAAGCCCCGGGACGCAGCAGGAGGTCGAGGCCGTCGTGACGGCCTGTGGCTCGGCGGGCGCGGCGATGACCCCGTGGGGCGGCGGGACGGCGATGGGCCTCGGAAACCCTCCGGAACGGCTCGACGTGGTCGTCCGGCTCGACCGGCTCACGCGCGTCGTGGAGTTCGACGAAGAGAACCTGAACGTCTCGGCCGAGGCCGGCGTGCGGCTCGGAGCGCTCCAGAAGATCCTGAACGAGAAGCGGGAGTTCCTGCCGCTCGACCCCCCACAGGCGGATTCGGCGACGGTCGGCGGCCTCGTCCAGAGCAACGCGAGCGGGCCCGGCCGGCATCTCTACGGCTCGGCACGCGACTGGGTGCTCGGCCTCCGCGTCGTCCTGCCGACCGGCGAGCGCATCCGCTGCGGCGGCAAGGTCATCAAGAACGTGTCCGGCTACGACATGAACAAGCTCTTCATCGGCGGCTTCGGGACGATGGGAATCGTCACCGAAGCGACGTTCAAGCTGCTGCCGGCGCCGGCGGCGCGCGCGACGGTCGTCGGCGTCTTCCGGGACGTCCCGCAGGTGGCGGCGGTCGTCGCCCGGACGCTGGAGTCCTTCCTCGTCCCCGAGGCGCTCGAAGCGCTCGATTCCCGGGCGCTGGAGTCGGTCGAGGCCGGCCTCGGGCGGCCGCCCGTCTCCGGCTACGGCCTCTTCGTCTCGCTCGCGGGCAGCCGCGAGACCGTCGACCGGCAGGTCAAGGACTTCACGAAGCTCTTCAAGGACGGGCAGGCGAGCGCGACCGACACCCTCGGCACGGCGGACGCGGAGCCGGCGTGGCACGCGATCCGGGACGTCCACGCGTCCTTCAAGGGAACGGGCGTCGTCGTCAAGATCGCCGTTCCGATCGGAAAGACGCTCGACCTCTTCGCCTCCGCCGAGGCGCTCGTGAGCGGGCGCGGCGGACGGGGGGCCGTCACGGCCCACGCGGGGAGCGGCATCGTGCGCGCCGGATTCGAGGTCGAGGCCGGCACGCCGCTTCCGCCCCTCAGGGACGCACTCGCGGCGCTGCGCGAGAAGGCCGAAGAAGCCGAGGGGAGCCTCGTCCTCGAGGCGGCTCCCGTCGCGCTCAAGCGCGCTCTCGACGCGTGGGGAAGGGTTCGCGACGGCGTCGCCGTCACGAGACGGCTGAAGGCGGAGATCGACCCGGGGACCGTGATGAACCCGGGACGCTTCGTCGGCGGGATCTGAGGGGAGGCGACATGGCGATCGCGGAGCTGCTTCCACTGAACGATCTCATCGCCAAATGCAACCGCTGCGGCTTCTGCCAGGCGGGATGCCCGGTCTACCGCGTCACCGGCGAGGAGCACTCGCTTGCGCGCGGCCGGCTGGCGGTTGCCCGCGGTCTCATGCTCGGCGAGCTCGAGCTGACACCCGACATCGCCCGCGCGCTCGAGGACTGCCTGCTCTGCCGGGGCTGCACGGCGCACTGCTTCCCCGGCATCAGGACCGACGAGATCGTCACGGCCGTGAGACACGCGTACGTCAAGAGTCACGGGCTGCCGGCATGGCAGCGCGTGCTCTTCCGTTCCGTGCTGGCCGACTCCCGGAAGCTCGAGTGGGCGGGGCGCTGGGCCGTCTGGGCCAAGCGCACCGGGCTCGCGAAGGCGGCCGAGAAGACCGGCCTGGCGGGGGGCGCGGACTCGGCGCTCCACGCGGCGAACGAGGTCGTCCCGGACCTCCCGGCGCACTCGTTCCCCCGCGGCGAGCGGCACGCCGGGGCCGACCCGGACAAGGCCGCCTCTCACATTGGTTACTTCGTGTCTTGCGGGTTGAGCTTCCAGTATCCGGAGGTCGTCGAGGCGACCCTGCGCGTCCTCGGGCGTGCCGGCTGCTCCGTGACGATTCTCGACAACACGTGCTGCGGCCGCCCAGCGCACGCCTACGGCGACGTCGACGCGGCGCGTGACATCGCGCGGCGGAACGTCGACCGGCTGGCCGTGGCGGAAGGTCTCGACGCGGTCGTCTCGGACTGCGGAAGCTGCAGCACGCACCTCAAGGATTACGGAACGCTCCTCGCCGACGACGCCGAGTACGCCGGGAGGGCGGCCGCGTTCAGCGCGAAGGTGAAGAGCTTCAGCGAGTTCGTCGCGACTAAGGGGCTCGCGCCCGGCCCGGGAAGGGTCGAGGCGACCGTGACGTACCACGACCCGTGCCACCTCTCGAACCGTTTCGCGAAGGTCACCGCGCAGCCGCGCGCGCTCCTGAAGAGCGTGCCGGGCGTGACGTACAAGGAGCTGCCGGAGGCGGACTGGTGCTGCGGCGCGTCCGGCAGCTACACGTTCCTCCATCACAAGGAAGCGACCGGCGTCCTGGACCGCAAGATGGACCGCGTGGCGTCGACGGGCGCGACCATCCTCGCGACGGAGTGCCCCGCCTGCATGATGCATCTCGCCTACGGCGCGCGGCGGAGCGGCCTGCCGGTCACGGTGCGCCACGTGAGCCAGGTGCTGGACGATGCCGCGGAGGCCGCCGCTCCGCACTGACGGGATCGGCGGCGTCCGGCCCGGGAGGGGGGCGCGTCGCGTTCAGAGCCCCAGAAGCCTCGCGAACTCCGCGGGGTCCCCGAGGAGCGCGCCTGCCTGGTGTTTGCGGACCTTCCCGTCGGTGCCGGTGACGAGGAAGTGCGGAACCCCGTTGATACCCATCTTCCGGGCCCACGCCCCTTTTTCGTCCACGAGGACCTCGCGTCCGATCGCGCGCGCCATCTCCCTGCACTTGGGCAGGGCGTCCATCCCGACGACGAACGTCGTCTCGATTCCACGGTCCTTCACGAGGTCGGCGAGAGCGCGGTCGTCCGGGAGCGACTGCCGGCACGGACCGCACCACGGCGCCACGTAGACGATCAGGCAGCCTTTCGCGCCGAGGCAGCGGTCGGCCGGGACCGTCTCGCCCGTGGACGCGCCGTCGGCGGCGAGGCGCGGGAGGGTTCCGGCGGCGAGATTCTGCGGTCGGTGCGTGAGGAGCCAGCCCGCGATCGCGACGGCCGTGAGGACGAGAAGAATCGATCGCCCGGAAGGACCCTGAGGCGGCGCGGGCCGGCCCGCGTCGAAGCGCGACGGGGGAACCGGGCCGGCCGCGGGACCGGGAGGCGGAGTCCAGGTTCCCACGGTGCCGCGCCTCAGCTCTTCGGCGACTGCGCCTGCGAGAACTTCGACGGCGGCGGCGCCTGGGCCGGCTTCTGCTTCTCGACGCGGTCCGCGTGCTTTCCGTCGCCGGGCTTCTGAAGCGGGACGTTGAGGACGACCTTGTCGCCGGTGGTCACGCCGTCGTACACGACGGCCTTCTCCGCGAGCGGCACGGTGCGCTTCTTTCCCTTGGCATCGAGGATCGTGATCGACACGCCCTTCTCGTAACCCTTCACGACGCCGCGGAGCGTGAGGTGAGCGGCCTCGACGACGGCCGTCCCGCGCGGCGCGGCGGCCGTGGCGGGGGCCGGAGCGGGACCGCCGATGCCGGGACCGGGAGCCGCCTTCGATGCGGTGTCCGGCGCAGCCGTGGCGGCGCCCGGCGCGATCGGCCTCGCGTCGTTCTTCACGTAACCCTCGGCGTCCGTCTTCATCGCGCCGCTGGGATTCACGACGCCCTCCTTGTTCGGCTGGTCGGGGAGTGACGGCACGACGACGCGCTCGCCGGCGGGGGTCGGGGCCGGCTGCTGGGCCGATGCGCTGCCTGCCGTCAGGAGCGCGAAGGGAAGGAGGACCGCGGCGATTCTCATGGCAGAAATCTTACGCCGCGGCGCCCTCCTGCGGTCACGGGCCCGGATTCGTGAACTGGGCGAGGTCCTCGCGCTTGAGCTCGAGCGCCCATCGGACGTTGCCCGCCGTCAGGGGGTCCGGCGAAGCCTTCAGCTTCGAGAGCGCGGCTTCGGCCTTGTCGCGCTGGGCGGACGAGCCCAAGAACCGCGTGACGCCGAGCATCACGATCGCCTCGTTGCCGAAGCGGCGGTCGCGCGAGGCCTTCGCGGCTTCGATCGCCTGGTCGAGCTGGACGTCGGTGATCGCGCTCTTGCCGTCGACGCGCGTCCGGGTCAGGAGCTCCGCGGTGCGCAGACGTTGCGGTGCCGCCTCGCCCTGCACGATCGCGGCTGCGAGCATCAGGGGCTGGTCACCGCGCCGCGCCGCGAGCGTGTAGAGCTCGTCGGCCCCGATCCGGACGCAGGCGAGACCGATGAGGTCCTGGATGACCGTCGCGTCGTCCTGCCGGAGCAGCCGCCCCCAGCGGATCGCCCGGCGGCAGTCCTCGAGTGCGGCCGAGACGTCGGGGTTCGAGGCCGCGCGAGCCACCCAGGACCTCGCGAAGGAGAGCGCGACGAGGAGGTTCGGGAGGGGCGTCGCCCCGCCCGCTCCGCTCCAGACGTCGGGATAGAAACGCATCGTCGCCTGGTCGGCCCACGGCTCGGCTTCCTTCAGGAGCGGGTCGTACACAGGCAGCACGAGTCCGAAATCGGCCGGGCCTTCGACGCGGCGCTTCATCGCGGCTTCGGCTTCGATGAGACGGGCGCCCTGGGGCTTCGCGAAATCCTTCAGCCAGAGCGCGGCGTTCGCGGGCCCGTCGCCGAGCGGCGCGAGGACGTCGAGGTCCGTCCGGAACCGGATCGGCCAGGTCTCGCTCTCGGGGCAGGACCAGCACGGGATTTTCGGGACGTCGATGCGGATTGGCGGCGGAATGTGCGCGCGCGGCGCGGGCGTTTCCAGGCGCGCGAGCGGCGGTCGCGGCGCGGGTGGTGCGGAGGACCCCGCAAGGGCCGCCCAGCGGAAGCCGAGCCCGGCGGCGAGGAGGACGACGACGGCGAGGGCGCCGAGGACGAGCGTGCGGTTGCGGTTCACGAGCGACCTCCTTCCAGGCTCGGGAGAGCGTGTTCGTCGTTGCGGGGCAGGCGCGCGATCGCGGCGAGCTCGGGGTCGGGCCGAGCGGTCGTCGAGGCGATGGGCGTCTCCCCGTGCTTCACGATCCTCGGAAGCATCGCGTTCGCCAAGCCGAGCGTCGCGACGGAAGCCGCCCATGCGAGGCGCGCGGAACGGCTCGCGAGGAGCCGCGTCCAGACGTCGGGCCGCGTCGGCGCGGCCAGGGCCGCCCGGGCGGCGGCGAGCGATGTCTCGCGCAGGCCCTCCGGAACGGCGGGTGGCGTGAATCCTCGAAGGAGCGGGTCGTCGTTCATCGGGGGCCTCCCGTCAGTCTGCGCAGCCGCGCGAGCGCGAGACGGCACCGGCTCGCCGCGGTGAACGCAGGAACGCCGGTGATCGCCCCGATCTCGCGGAACGAACAGCCGGCCACGTGGTGGAGCAGGACGGCCTCGCGTTGGTGA
Organism: uncultured Acidobacteriota bacterium; assembly: GCA_963798215.1. Classification (GTDB taxonomy): domain Bacteria; phylum Acidobacteriota; class Thermoanaerobaculia; order UBA5066; family UBA5066; genus Fen-183. The sequence goes on along the minus strand of CAWCSP010000004.1, from coordinate 2,979,757 downwards.
GGCGGAAGCTGCGAGAGGGCCTCCGACGCGCGGGATGCCGCCGCGGCGCGCTCCGGGTCGGCGCCGGGCGCCGCGACGTGGGCGGCGCTCTCGAGCGGCTCGGTCGGGCGGCGGGCCTTCCGCCTCACGGCGTCGACCGCGGCGTTGTGAGCCACGGCGAGGAGCCAGACGCCCGGCTGCGCGACGGCGGCGAGCTCGCCCCGCCGCGAAGCGAGGCGCACGAAGACGTCCTGGACGACGTCGCGCGCGTCCTCTTCCCGGCCCGTTCGCCAGAGCGCGAGGCCGTACAGGCGGCGGGATGCGAGGTCCCAGACCGCCCCGAGCGCCGCGGCATCGCCCGCGGCGAGGGCGTCGAAGGGCGCCCGCAGCGCCTCGCTCCAGGGGGCGTCCGGGTCGGGAATGTCCTCTTCGATGGGGCCGGCCACCGCGTGCATCCTAGGGAAGACGCCCGGGGAGCGCGATCTGGTCACGGCGCGGCGCCGGGGCCCGTCCCCGGCGCCGCCGCCCGGTCAGTGGTCGCTCTTCTTCTCGGTCCCCGCGTAGAACTGCTCTTCCTCCGTCGATCCCTTCAGGGCCGACGTGGAGACCTCGCCGCCGGTGACCGTCATCTGGACCTGGTCGAAGTAGCCCGCGCCGACGAAGCGCTGGTGCTTGACGGCCTGAAAGCCCGCGGTCCTCTCCATCTCGAATTCGTGCTCCTGCAGCCTGACGAACGCCGACATGCCCTGGGCGTTGTACCCGTGGGCGAGGTCGTACATGGCGGCGTTCAGCGTGTGGAAGCCCGCGAGCGTGATGAACTGGAACTTGTAGCCCATCGCGCCGAGCTCGTCCTGGAACGCGGCGATCTCCGCGTCGGAGAGCTTGCGCTTCCAGTTGAACGAGGGCGAGCAGTTGTACGCGAGCGGCTTGCCCGGAAACTTCTCGTGGACGCCCTGTGCGAAGGCCTTCGCCTCGCCGACGTCGGGCGTCGACGTCTCGCACCAGATGAGGTCCACGTACGGCGCGAAGGCGCAGGCGCGCGCGACGGCGTAGTCGAGGCCGCCCTTGACGATGTAGAAGCCGTCCGCCGTTCTCTCGCCCGTGAGGAAGTCCTGGTCGACCTTGTCGATGTCGCCGCGGATCAGGCTCGCGCCGAGGGAGTCCGTGCGGCCGATGAAGACGGTCGGGACTCCGGTGACGTCGGCGGCGAGGCGCGCCGCGATGAGCTTCTGGATGAAGTCGTGGATCGGGACGAGGACCTTGCCGCCCATGTGCCCGCACTTCTTGAGGGACGAGAGCTGGTCCTCGAGGTGGATGCCCGCCGCGCCGGCCTCGATCATCGACTTCACGAGCTCGAACGTGTTCAGCGGGCCGCCGAAGCCGGCCTCGGCGTCCGCGACGATCGGCGCGAAGTAGTAGACGTCCGTCTTCCCTTCCATGTGCTGGATCTGGTCCGCGCGCATGAGGGCGTTGTTGATCTTGCGGATGACGTTCGGAACGGACGTGACGGGGTACAGGCTCTGGTCCGGGTACATCGTGAGCGCGTCGTTCGCGTCGCCCGCGACCTGCCAGCCCGAGAGGTAGATCGCCTTGAGGCCGGCCTGCACCTGCTGGACGGCCTGGTTGCCCGTGAGGGCCCCGAGGGCGCGGACGAACTTCTCGGTGTGGAGGAGGTTCCAGAGGCGCTCGGCGCCCATGCGGGCGATCGAGTGGTCGAGCTGCACGGTCCCGCGGAGGCGGTCGACCTCCTGCGCGGTGTAGGGGCGGACGATCCCCTTCCACCTGAGGTCGTTGGCCCAGGAACGCTCGAGCTCGGTGACGGACTGGGTGCGATACATGGGGGGTGCCTCCGGAGAGTCTTTCGAGTGTTGCGCCATTTGGGCGCGCCGGACTTTACCTCAGGCATGCCACGGTTCGAAACGCGAAGGTCGGGACGGACAGCGGCGCCTCGGCCCTCCGGACGGCACGGGCCTCCGCCTCCGAACCTTTTCGCAGAAGGCCCTCTTCGGAGCTTCCATAGAATGGGCCCATGAGGAAACAAACGGCAGCCGCCTCCGCGCTTCTTCTCTTCGCCGCCCTTGTCTCTTCCTCCCGCGCAGCGGCCGACGAGCCGCCCACCGTTCTCGAGCGGGTTCAGAAGAAGTTCGCCGAGAACGAGGACATCCGCAAGCTCGCGACGACGCAGCCGCAGGCCCTCGCGGCGATCGGATGGATGGCGGGAACGTGGAACGCCGTCGTGAAGACGTACGCGACGAAGCTGGAGGGCGAGAAGGTCGAGAAGGCGACGCGGACGACGCGATTCGAGCTCGCCGGCCGCTGGCTCGTCTCCCGCAACAAGGGCGCGGGACCGCTCGGCGAGGACGCCGTCGAGATCCTCGGGTTCGACCCCTACCAGCGGATCTGGCGCTGGCAGTTCTTCTCGAGCGTCGGCCGCGGCACGAACGCCGCCCTCGTCTCGACCCAGGGCTGGGACGGCGACCGGCTCACGCTCTCGGGGACGTTCTACATCTGGGGCGAGTCCGCGGACGTCGCGCTCCGGCTCGTGAAGATGAGTGCCGACGAGTACTACGAGGTTTTCGAGGAGAAGCTGCCGAACGACGTCCGGCGACCCTTCCTCGAGTACCACTACACGCGCGCGAAGGCGCCCGCCGCGGCGAAGCCCGCCCCGAAGCAGCCCTAGAACTTGTAGACGATCGCGGCGACGAGGGCCGTATCCGTCTTCTTGAGCGGATTGTTCGGGTCCGTCGAGACCGGCTTGTTCTTGTAGTCGACGAGGTACGCGACCTTCAGCTCGAAGGACTTCGTGAGCGTCGCCGCGAGGCCGAGCTCGAAGTGGTAGAAGGAATCGGACGTGTTGCTCGTCTTCCAGAGGCCCCCCGCCTTCTGGGTGAGCGTCGCCGACGGCGAGAACTTCCAGGTGAACGCTTCGCCCACCGCGAACGCGCCACTCGACGTCGCGTCGAAGCCCGAGTCCTTCTCGAACGCGCCGCCGACGGAGCCGTCGAGGGACAGCTCGAGAGTCTTCTCCTTGACGACGTAATAGCCGGCGCCCGCCATCGGAGCGACGAGGTAGGTGATGTTCTTGTTCTGGTCGCGAAGGTAGCCGATCTGCGCGAACCCGTAGATCCGGTCGGTGAACTTGTACTCGTACCGCAGGGACGCCGTCGCCTTGTCGACGGACACGACGCCGTCCGTCACCGAGCGCAGGTAGAACGCCTCGGCCTTGAACAGGTTGTGCGTCTTGGGGTCGTACGTCAGGTTGAACCCGAGGTTGAAGGCGCTCATGTCCGAGTTGCCCGTCGTGAGCGAGAGGCCGGCGCCGAGGGAGCCCGTGAGCGGCGGCGGCGGCGGCTCGGGGCAGGGGCACGGGCACTTGCAGGCGGGCGGAGCCGGCGCCTCGGTCTGGGCGAGCGCGGGCGCAGCCGCGGCGGCCGTGGCGAGAACGAGCAGGAACGGAATCAGCGACTTCTTCAGGTTCATCGAATCCCCTCCGTTGAGTGACGGCGGCTCACGCCTGCCGGAGACGGCGGGAGTTTACGACGGGGCGCGGGTCCTCAACGCGCGAGAATGAGCGCAGCGACGGCCGCGGCGAGGACGGCGGCCGCGATCAGGGCTGCCCGCGCGAGCCGCCGGTCGCCGGAGCGTGGGGGAGCCGGAGCCGCTGCGCCCTCTCCGGCCCGGGCCGCGAGGAAGGAGCGGAGGGCGTCGCGCAGGCCCGCGGCGTCATAGCGCCCGCGCCGGTCGCGGGCGAGGGCCTTCGCGACGATGCGCTCGAGCTCCGGGTCGGCGTCGGCGCAGAACCGCGACAGGGGTGGCGCGTCGTCGTCGAGACGGCGCGCGAGGTCCTCGATGCCGCGGGAGCGGAACGGGAGGCGTCCCGCCAGCAGCTCGAAGAGAACGGTCCCGAGCGAGTAGACGTCGGTCCGGCCGTCGAGCGGAGCGCCCGCGAGCTGCTCGGGCGACACGTACGCAGGCGAGCCGACGAGGAAGCCCGTCTTCGTCCGCACGGCGCTGTCCCCGCTCTTGGCGATCCCGAAGTCCATGAGCTTCGGCCGCCCGTCCGGCGCGAGGAGGACGTTCTCGGGTTTCACGTCCCGGTGGAGAACGCCCTTCGCGTGGCTGTAGGCGAGCGCGTCCGCGAGCGCCTCGCCGAGGCGCGCGGCCTCCCCGGCCGCGTGGATGCGGCCGCGCCCCGCCGACAGGCTCGGCCCCTCGACGAGCTCCATCGCGTACCAGAGCACATCGCCTTCGCCGCCGGAGTCCCAGACCCGCACGATCGAGGGGTGGTCGAGCGCGGCCGCGATCCGCGTCTCCTCGCGGAAGCGCTGAAGGGCGTCGGGGTCGGAATCCGGGCCGACGGTCGTGATCTTCAGGGCCTCGACGCGCCCGTTCGCCCGGTTGCCGACCTTGAGGACGGCCGCATAGCCGCCGGCCCCGATGGGCTCGAGGATCTCGTATCGGCTTCCGACATGGCGCTCGGCGAGGGCGACGGCTTCTTCGGCGTGCACGCCGGAATCCTACCCGCCGGCCGTCACTCGGGGAGGATCACCTCGGTACGCCGGTTCAGGGCCCGGCCCTCGGCCGTCGTGTTCGGCGCGACCTCGAACTGCTTGCCGAACCCTTCGGTCTTCAGGCGCGCCGGGTCCACGTTCTGGTTCACGAGGAAGTTGCGGACGGTCTCGGCCCGCTGGAGCGAGAGCTTCTCGTTGAAGGCGTCGCTCCCCGTGGAGTCCGTGTAGCCGCAGACGTACACCTGAGATTTCGGAAAATAGCGGTTCAGAATCTCGGCCTGCCGCGCGAGCACCGGAATCGCGTCGGGCTTGAGGTCGGCTTTGGCCGAGTCGAAGCAGACCTTCTCCGAGTACTCGAACACGAGGACGCGCGTGAGGGAAAGCTTCTTCGCGACCGGCGACACACCGTCCTTGCCGAGCCGGAAGGCGACGACGGCCTTGTCCGGCGTCACGATCCGGATCCGCTTCTCGACGATGTCGAGGTCGTCTTTCTTCGCCGTCAGCGAGGCGACGTCGTCGAACGTCGCCACCTCGAGGGACTGCGGCGTCTCGCCGATGAGTTTTCCCTTGTACGTCACGGCGGCCTTTTCGGGCTCCGAGACGACGTCGATGGCCATCTTCATTTCGATGGTCTTCGTGGTGCAGCCCGCGAGCATGGCCGCGGCGGCGAGGACAGAGAGGTGCGAAGTGGTCGTGCGCATCCGATCACCCTCCGAGTTGAGACGGATTATCACGCACCTCAGAGCGGAACGGCGAACACGAAACGGGCTTCGACGGCGTCCCCCCGGTCGTCCCGCGCCGGCCTAAACGTGGACCGCGAGAGGACGTCCAGAGCGAGCGCGTCGCAGACGGGCGAGACGGACGAGATCACGCGCTTCGACTTCAAGACGCCATCGGCTCCGACGAGGATGGAAACGCCGACGACCTGGCCCCCGCACGCGCGCTCCTGCTCAGGAGAGAGCGTGACCGGCGGGGTCGTGAGGACCTCCGGACGGGTGACCACGCGGCGGACCGGAGGAACGGCAGCCGTCTCCCGCGCGGCCGACGGCCGGGGGGGCGGGTGCTGCGCCGGGACGGCCGTGACGCGCGCGGGTGACACGATTTGCGCGCGGGTCGGTGCCTCGAGAGGTGCCGGAGGGTTCGGCAAGGCGGCGGACGGCGCGGGCGGAGCTGTCGGGGCGGGAGCGGGCGCCGTCGCGGCGGGCCTCGCCGTAGGGATCGGCCGGAGCTCCGGCGCGCGCCGTGCGCCCTGACGCGTCAGGAAGAGCGCGGCGGCGGCGAGGAGGACGAGCGCGGCCGCGCCGCCGAAGACGGCGAGTCGCCCCGGGCGCGGCGCGGGTGACTGGGGCCGCAGCGCCGGCGAGGGCTGGGCGATGGCCGCGGACGAGACGCTGCGCACCGGGGTCGACACCGGGGTCGGTGGGGGAGGGGGCGGCGGGAGAACGGCGATCTGGAGCGCGCTCGCCATAATGCTCGCCGTCTTCTCGAGCGATATGGGGTCGGCCGCAGGGGCGGCGGACGCGGCGCGGAGGCCGTCGAGGAACGCCTCGAGATCCAGACGCATCTCGCGCGCTCCCGGGTAGCGTTCGCCGCGCGAGCGCGCGAGCGCGCGGGCGACGATGCGATCCAGTTTGGGGCTCACGTCCGGCTTGCGGGTCATGAGGCGCGGCGCTTCCTCGGTGAGCCGGTTCGCGAGGTCGGCCATCCGGTCCGACCGGAACGGGACCGAGCCCGTGATCATCTGGAAGAGCGACGCTCCGAGTGAATAGACGTCCGTCCGGCCGTCCAGCCGCTCGCCGCGGAGCTGCTCGGGGGAGATGTACGCAGGCGATCCCAGGACCATTCCCGTCTGCGTCTTCACGAGGCTGTCGTCCGTCTTCGCGATGCCGAAGTCCATCAGGTAAGGCCGGTCGCGCCTGTCGAGGAGGATGTTGTCCGGCTTGATGTCGCGGTGGATGACGCCGCGCCCGTGGCTGTACTCCAGCGCGTCGAGGAGCGGGACGACGATCCGGACGGCCGCCTCCTCTTCGAAGGCCCCGCGCCGCACGAGCTCGGCCTTGAGCGTCGGGCCGTCGACGAACGGCATCGAATACCAGAGCGTTCCGGCGTCGTGCCCGAAGTCATAGACCTTGAGGATGTTCGGATGCTCGAGCGAGGCCGCGACACGAGCTTCCTGCTCGAAGCGCTGCCGGAATTCCGAGTTCTCCTCGTAGTTGCCGGCGACGACCTTCAGTGCCTCGAGCCGCTGGAGGCGGAGGTTCCGGACCTGGTAGACCGCCGCGAAGCCGCCGCGGCCGAGCAGCCCGACGACCTCGTAGCGGCCTTCGAGGAGCCGGGAGACCTCCCGGCCCCTTTCGTCCACGGGCTGCATCCGGTTACTTCTTCGCCTCCGCCTTCGCGTTCGCGAAGTCGCCGGCACGGACGACCGTGATCTTCGCGGGGTCGATCCACTTCCGGAACGCCGCGCCGACCTGCTCGGGCGTCAGGGCCGAGACCTTCTTCTCGAGCTCCGCGTCCCACGCGAGGGTGCGGCCGTTGAAGAGGTGGCCCCGGAGGAGCCCGGCGAGCTCCGCGTCCTGCGAGCGGCTCACCTGCCGGCCCTGCAGCCAGCCGGACTTCGCGGCGGCGACCTCGTCTGCCGTGAAGCCGTCCTTGCGCGCACGCTCGATCTCCTCGCGCACGGCGGTCTCGAGCTTCGCCGTGTTCTGCGGGGCGTGGATCGCGAAGACCGTGAACCGCCCGGACACGTCCTGGGTGCCGGACTCGAGCCCGGACCCGACGCCGTACGAGAGGCCCTCCTTCTGCCGGATGCGGACGGCGAGGCGCGAGTTCAGGAAGCCGCCGCCGAACATGTAGTTCGCGAGGAGGAGCGCCGGGTAATCCGGGTCGTCGTCGCGCAGGGCGAGGTTCTCTCCCGCGAAGAAGACGGCGTTCGCCTTGTCGGGGGTCTCGAACTTCAGCGTCTCCGCCGGAACGTCCTTGAACACGCTCGGGACGCGCGTGTACGGGCTCGGGCTCTTCCACGAGCCGAAGAGCGCCGCGAGCTGCGCGGAGACGGCGGTCTCGTCGAAGTCGCCGACGAACGCGGCCTCGGCGTTGGACGCTCCGTATGAGTCGCGGTAGAACGGACGCACGGCGTCGAGCGTCGCGGCCTTGTACTCCGCGATGGACTCATCCGGCGTCGACGTGTACCGCGGATCGCCCTTCGGGTACGGGCGCATCCTCCGCCCGTAGGCCGTCCGGGCAACCGCCTGCGGTTCCGTCCTGGTCTGTTCGATCTGGGTCAGGTTCTCCTGCCTCAGGATCTCGAGCTCGGACGCGGGGAAGGACGGCGCCTTCAGGATCTCGGCGACGAGGTCGAGGACCTTCGGCAGGTTCTCCTTCGTCGTCTCGATCGAGACGGAGAGCGTCCCGGCGCCGCCGCCGATCCTGACGCGGGCCTTGAGCCGGTCGAGCTCGTCCTGGATCTGCTGGCGGGTCTTCGTCGCGGTACCGCGTTCGAGCATGTCGGCCGTGAGGTCGGCGATCGCGTTCTTGCCGGTGAGCGACGCGACGTCGCGGAAGTGGAGGACGATCATCCCGCGGACCGAGCCGCCGCGCGTCTTCTTCGGGAGGAGCGCGAGCTTCATGCCCGACGAGAGCGTCGAGCGCCTCGTGCGCGCGTCGACGTTCGCGGGCGACGGGTCGAACGCCTCGCCCGCCTGGACGGCTGCGGCGCCCGCATAGCCCTTCAGCATCGCCTCGACGTCGGGCGGCGGCGGGACCTCGGAGCGGTCCGGCTTCGCCGTCGGGATGAAGAGGCCGAGCGTGCGGTTCGAGGGCTTGAGGTACGCGGCCGCGACCTTCGCGACGCCCTCGACGGGATAGGCCTTGAGGCGGTCGCGATACAGGAAGAAGAGACGCCAGTCGCCCTTGCCGATCCACTCCGAAAGGGTCAGGCCGACGAGCGCGGAGTTGTTGAGCGCGAGGTCGATCTGCTTGAGGGCCTGCGTGCGCGCTCGCTCGACCTCTTCCTTCGTCGGAGGGTGGACCGCGGCGTCGTCGACGGTCTTCAGGAGGATGTCGCGCGCCTCGTCGAGGGACTGGTCCTGCCGGAGCTCGGCCCCGAAGATCGCGAGGCCGGGGTCCTTGAACAGTGGCGCGTAGCGGAACACCGAGGACGCCTTCTTCGTCTCGACGAGCGCCTTGTGGAGGCGGCCGGACGGGGTGTCGCCGAGCACGAAGGCGAGGAGCTCGACTCCCGGGGCGTCGGCGTCGCTGCCCGCCGGGACGTGGTAGCCCGCGGCCACGATCTGGACGTCGCCGACGCGGCGGAGCGTAACCGTGCGCTCGCCGTCCTGCGCCGGGTCGAGCGTGTACGTCGGCCAGAGGGTGCGCGCGGGCCTCGGGATCGCGCCGAACGTCTTCTGGACGAGCGCGAGCGCCGTCTGCTCGTCGATCTTTCCGGCGATCGTGAGGACCGCGTTGTCCGGCTGGTAGTAAGTCCGGTAGAAGGCCTGGAGCCGCCCGATCGGCACGTTCTCGATGTCCGAGCGCGCGCCGATCGTGCTGCGGCCGTAGTCGTGCCAGAGGTAGGCCGTCGCGTACATGCGTTCCGTGAGGATGTCGCCCGGGTCGTTCTCGCCCATCTCGAACTCGTTTCGTACGACGGTCATCTCGCTGTCGAGGTCCTTCTTCGCGATGAACGAGTTCACCATCCGGTCGCTCTCGAGGTCGAGCGCCCACTCGAGGTTCGCGTCCGAGGCATCGAACGTCTCGAAGTAATTCGTCCGGTCGAACCACGTCGACCCGTTCGGGCGGGCGCCGTGGGCCGTGAGCTCCTGCGGGATGTTCGGGTGCTTCGGGGTGCCCTTGAAGACCATGTGCTCGAGGAGGTGCGCCATGCCCGTCTCGCCGTAGCCCTCGTGCCGCGAGCCGACGAGGTACGTCACGTTCACCGTGATCGTCGGCTTGGAGGCGTCCGGGAAGAGCAGCACCCGGAGGCCGTTCGCGAGGCGGTACTCCGTGATGCCCTCGACGGACGTGACCTTCTCGGGGGCCGCCGGGGCGGCGGGCTTCGGGGCGTCGGCGGCCGCGAGCGGGAAGACGAGGGCGGCGGCGAGCGCGAGGAGGGCGCCCGGAAGGGCGCGGCGGACGAGCGGCATGGTTCCTCCGGGGCGCCTCCCCGGCGCCCGCAGGGAGGGAGTCTAAGCCGACCGGGACTCGCGGCGGATCAGGAGGACGGCTCCGCCGGCGAGCGCCCACGGAACGAGCATGAAGGCGCCGACGACGGGCCAGATGTTCGGGTCCTTCGGCGACGAGCTCGCCGCGCAGGACGGGCAGGCCGGTGCCGGAGCCGCGAGCAGGAGCGCGGCGGCGAGACACGAGGGCGCGAGGAAGGCGCGGAGAGTCCTGTTCACGGTCGTCACCTTGCCCTTCAGGGGTGGATCCAGGGGAGCGTCGTGGCGCGGAGGAGGTTCGCGCCGTCCAGCATCAGGAAGACGGCGTAGAACCCGGCGACGGGCAGGGGCAGCGCCGCGAGCCACAGGAGCGAGCGCTTCTCGTACCTGAGGTGCATGTAGTAGAGGCCGACGAACGCGGCCTTCGTGAGCGCGAGCGCGATCATGACCGCGGACATCACCCGCTTGTCGATCTTCGTGTACGAGACCGCGACCTCGACGAGCGTGAGGACGAGGAGGACCCAGAAGATCCGGAAGTAGTCCCGCCGGTGGTCTGCGTGGGCGGCGGCCGCGCCGGACCCGCCGTGCGTTTCGTGTGATGCGAGTTCCGTCATGCCGTCCCTTTCACGGAATGAGGTAGACGAGCGTGAAGACGAGGATCCAGATCAGGTCGACGAAGTGCCAGAACAGGCCCGTGATCTCGACGAAGTTGGCCCCGTTCTCGAGATGCCTGCCGCGGAAGACGCCGAACGCGGTGACGAGCAGGTAGCAGACGCCCGTGAAGACGTGCCCGCCGTGGAAGCTCGTGATCACGTAGAACGTCGCCGGGAAGTTGCCTGACGGCAGCGTGAAGCCTTCGTGGATCAGATGCCGGTACTCGTACGCCTGCCCGCAGAGGAAGAAGATGCCGCCGAGCGCGGTCAGCAGCAGCCACTTGACGGCGCCGAGGCGCTGGCCTTTCTTCGCGGCGTCCAGCGCGAGGACCATCGTGAGGGAACTGACGATGAGGACGAACGTCATGACGGCCGTGAACGGGATGCCGAGGACGGTCGTCGGCGCGGGCCAGTGCGGGTTCCCGGCGCGCAGGATCCCGTATGCGAGGAGGAGACCTCCGAACGTCATTGCGTCCGTGACGAGGAAGATCCACATCCCGACCTTGCCGGTCGTCGCCGCGCCGAACGTCGGCGGGTTCGGAACGGTCCGGCCGGGGGCGAAGGCGACGTCCGCTTCAGCGCTCATTCACAACCCTTCCATGTTCGCGAGGAGTCCGATGTCCCGCATGATCCGGTCGACGTTACCCGGCGTGGGCGCCTCCACGCGCCGGATGCGCCCGTGGGCGTCCGCGAGGAGCAGGTAGCCGTAAAGGGGGACGTCCGCGCGGCCGCCCGCCGCCTTGCGGATCGCGGCCTCGACCGGCTCGAGGTCCCCGCCCGCGAGCGTCCAGCGCGGCTCCGCCGCTCCCGCGTGCTCCGCGAGGTCCGCGAGCGGCGGCGAGCCGGGCGTTTCGTCGACGAAGCTGACGAGGCGCAGCGCCTGCCCCGTGTTGCGCACGCGCTTCTGGAGCTCGGCGAGAGGCGTCGGCCTTCCGGAGAGCCGTTCGGCGGAGACGAACTCGGCGAGGACGAGCGTCCCCTTCAGCGCGGTGTCCGTGACCGGCCTGCCGTACTGGTCCGTGAGGGAGAACGCGGGCAGGACGCCGAGGACCGGCGGCGCCGCCGGCAGCGGCCGCAGGAGCGAGCGCACGATCGGCAGCGAAAACGCGACCGCGACGAACGCCGCCCAGAACCACGGGCTCCCGGTCGCCGCCGCCGCGAGGCGCTGCGGAAAAGAAGAGGAAGACGAAGAAAGAGACTTCTTAGAAGGTGAAGAGGGGGAGGGCGCGGCTCCAGCAGCCAGCGGTGCGGCTGCGGAATCGCCACTCGAAACGGGAATCGCGATCATCTGCCCTTATTACCTTCTAAGAAATTCTTCTCTTATCTCTTCTCTTTTCCGAAACCTAATTGACTTTCGCGCCGTCGCCGTGCGACGGCGCCAGCGCGGCGATGAGGCGGTCGCGGCGGTCGTCCGCCTCGCGCGTGCCCTTGAGGTCGATGAGCGACCGCACGTAGTACGCCATCGCCCAGATGTCCTCGTCGGGCAGCGCGCCCTTCCACGTGGGCATCGCGGTCCCGCCGATCCCGGAGGCGATCGTCCGGTAGATGTCCGTCAGCGCCTCGCCCGAGCGCACGTGGTCGCGCGTGAAGTCGGGCGGCATGAGCTTGTATCCGTAGTCGCTGTCCTTCAGCTCGGAGTGGTACGGGTCGGGGCGGAGCGTCGCCTCGCGCTTGCTGAGCTCCAGGCTTGCGGCGTTGATCGTCTCCTTCGACTCGTACGCAGGGTGGCAGGAGAGGCACTGCGCGAGGCCGTGGTAGACCTTCATGCCGCGCGTGACGGCCTCGGCCTTCTTCGCGTCGCCCCACGGGTCGGGGCCGGGAACGATCGGCTCGCCGGGCGTCTTGTCGACCCACTTCGGCGAGAGCGTCTTGATGTACTGGACGATGTCGAGGATGTCGCGCTCGGGAACGTCGTCCCAGGGAAGCATCGCGCTGCCGTGCAGGCCTTTCTGGACGATCCGGAGGAGGTCCTCGTCGTTCGGGAGTTGGCCGCTCGCGACGGCGGCGAACTTGAACTGCCCTTGCGTGAAGTTGCGCGGCGGCGGGCGCAGGCCGACGGAGGCGGGGCCCTTGCCGTCGCCGTTCACGCCGTGGCATGCGGCGCAGTACGTGAGGAAGAGCTCGTGGCCGTGATTCAGGCGCCGTGCGGAGACGCGCTTTCCGCCGAGCGTCCGGGACTTCACGAAGTGCGTCCCGGGCGCGGAGCAACCTGCGGAAGAGAGAAGGAGCGCGGCAACGAGAACGGCACCGCCCCCGCCTGCCGCGATCCGCTTTCCGACCTTCATAGAAATCTTCTCTTCTCTTTCTTTTCCTGGTCCGGACTCAGAGCAGATAGACCGCGACGAACATGACGACCCAGACGGCGTCCACGAAGTGCCAGAACATGGCCGAGACGCGTACGCGGCTCTGGGCGCCCGAGCGCAGACGGCCGCTCCGCGCGCCTGGCACGAGCACGAGGAGGACGCCGAGCCCCGCGAGGACGTGGAGCGCGTGGAAGACGGTCAGCCCGTAGAAGATCGAACCGTAGACGCCCGACGCGATCGTGAAGCCCGTCCGCCACAGCGGAACCCAGACCGCGAGCTGCAGGACGAGGAAGAGCGCTCCGAGGGCGAGCGTCGCCTTGAGGGCGCCGAAGAGGGTGCCGGGGCGGGCGTCGGCCTCCCTGCGGACGCCGCGGTGCAGCACGTAGCTCGAGAAGAGGAGCACGAGGGTGTTTGCGAGAGGGAGGAGCCGCGGGAGCGGCGCGACGCCGTCGGGCGGCCACGTCCCGGACTTCAGCCGCAGGATCGCGTACGCGAAGAACAGGCTCCCGAACATCATCGACCACGACGCGAGCGCCATGACCATCCCGACGAACGAGGTGCGGCGGGAGTCCTCCCGGGAGGGAAAGCGCGTGGCGGCGACGGCTGTCATCAGGACCCCACGGCCCCGAGCGCCGCCGGCTCGGACGGGAGGGGCTCGTTCTGCGCGAGCCAGTCCTTGCCCTTCACGTCGGGATGGCTGAACTCGTGCGGCCCGTTCACGACGAGCGGGATCTCGTCGAAGTTGTGGTGCGGCGGCGGCGAGGGCACGGTCCACTCGAGCGTGCCGACCTCCCACGGGTTCTCGGACGCCTTCTTCCCGGCGACGAGGCTCGAGAAGAAGTTCACGACGAACAGGAACTGGGACGCGCCGAGGAAGAGCGCGGCGCGCGTGATCCAGACGTTCACCGGGTGCAGGTGCTGGAGGAACGTGTAGGCGTCGGTGTCGTAGAGGCGGCGCTGCATGCCGCCGTAGCCGACGACGAGCATCCCGCAGAAGACGACCGTGATCGGGACGATCGTGAGCCAGAAGTGCCACTTCCCGAGCGTCTCGTTCATCATCTTCCCGAACATCTTCGGGAACCAGAAGTAGATCGCGGCGAATGCGCCGAGGAGGACCGAGGCCGCCATCGTGAGGTGGAAGTGCCCGACCACGAAGTACGAGTCGTGGAGGTAGATGTCGGACGAGATCGCCCCGAGGTGCAGGCCCGTGAGGCCGCCGAGCCCGAAGACGAAGACCACGCCGACGGCGAAGAGCATCGGCGTCGCGAAGCGGATCGCGCCGCGCCACATCGTCCCGAGCCAGTTCAGGAAGAACACGGCCGACGGGATCGAGATGAGCATCGTGAGCGTCATGAACCCCTGCGAGAGGAGCGGGCTCATCCCGACGACGAACATGTGGTGGCCGTAGACGACCATCGAGAGGAACGTGATGACGCTCATCGAGATCGCGGTCGCCTTGTAGCCGAACGCGGGCTTGCGCGAGAAGAACGAGAGGAGGTCCGAGACGATCCCCCACGCCGGGAGGATCAGGATGTAGACCTCGGGGTGGCCGAAGATCCAGAAGAGGTGCTGGTAGAGGATCGGATCCCCGCCGCCTTTCGTGACCGCCGCGCCCGCGAGGAAGAAATGGCTCCCGAACGTGCGGTCGAGGAAGAGGAGCAGGACGCCCGCGGCGAGAACGGGGACGAAGAGCGCGTTCAGGATCGCCGTAAGCCAGATGCCCCAGACCGAGAGCGGCATCTGGAAGTAGCCCATGCCCGGCGCCCTGAGGCGCACGACCGTCGTGATGTAGTTGACGGCGCCCATGATCGAGGCCGAGCCCGTGAGGAAGATGCCCACGATCCACAGCGTCTGGCCCGGCCCGGGCTGTGCCGACGAGCGTCGAGAGCGTCGGGTAGGCCTGCCAGCCGCCCGCCGCGGCGCCCATCGGGACGAAGAACGACACGATCATCGCGGTGCCCGCGAGGACGTTCGTCCAGAACGAGAGCATGTTGAGCGTCGGGAACGCCATGTCCCGCGCGCCGATCATCAGGGGGATCAGGAGGTTCCCGAACGCCCCGATCAGGATCGGCGTGATCGCGAAGAAGATCATGAGCGTCCCGTGCATCGTGAAGAACGACGCATAGGCCTGCGGGGGCATCACGCCGCCGCTTTGCGGCCAGAGCAGCTCGCCCAGCACGGGGAACGCCGTGCCGGGATTCCCGATCTGCCAGCGGATCATCATCGCCATCGTCCCGCCGACGGCGAGGAAGAAGAGGCCGTACCAGAGGAACTGCTTCGCGATGACCTTGTGGTCCATCGAGAAGACGTAGCGGGCGACGAAGCTCTCCGGCTCGGGGTGGATGTGCTGCTCGGCGTGGAAGTCGGGACCGGCGTACAGAAGGTTCCGGCGCGCGTCGGCCATTACTGCAGCCACTCCCATCCCCACATCTGCTCGGTGTCCGCGGGGTCGTAACGGCGCCGGGCGTCGCCCTCGGCTTCCTTCATCCAGCGCGAGAAATCGGCGTCGTTGAGGACGATGAGGTCGCCCTTCATCTTGTAATGGGCCCAGCCGCACATCTGCGAGCAGGCAATCTCGTAGGTCCCGGGTCTGAGCGCCTTGAACCAGCTGCGCGTGACCGTGCCGGGGTTCGCGTCCTGCTTGAGCCGGAAGTTCGGCAGATAGAAGCTGTGGATGACGTCCTTCGCCTTGAGGTTGACCATGACGGGGTGCCCTGCGGGGACGCGCAGCTCGTTGAAGGTCACGATGTCGTCCGCGGTGTTGAAGACGCCGTCGGGGCCGGCGTAGCGGAAGTTCCACGCCCACTGCTGCGGCATGACCTCGACCCGGACCGTGTCGGGCCCCGTCGGCCAGGCGTACGTGGCCTCCTTGATGTCGCGTTCCGAAATCCGCACGAGGTTCATGTCGATCGTGACGAAGACGAGGGACGCGAGGATGCCCGTCACGAGGAAGCTCTTCCGGTCCGTCCCGTGCGTGTACAGCGCCCGCGCGCCCGGCCCGGCCCGGTACTTCCACGCCGAGTACGCGAGGGCGAGGACGACGAGCGTGAACGCGATCACCCCGAGCGTCGTCGTGTACCAGAACAGGCCGTCCGCCCGCCAGCCGTCCTGGGAAACGTCGGCAGCCGGAAGCCACGAGAAGGGCCACGTGTGCATGTCGGATCCCTCGCTGGGCGCCCATCATAGGGGAACCGAGACTCAGTTCAAGCCGCAGCGGAGGCGCCGCGGCGCAGTGCAGAAAGATATTGCGACTCAGTCACAAAGAAGGAGTACGATCTCCGCGTAAACACGGGGAGGCCCCATGCGCGACACGCACGCGGAGAAGGGTCACAAGGCGGTTCTCGTTCTCCTTGCCCTGGTCGGTGCTTTCGCGCTCTTGCCGGTCTTCGGCGCGGGGCTCTACCGGAACGGGTCCGGGCAGGTCTTCTTCGACGTCTGGTACCTGATCGGGTTCATGGTGATCGGGTTCTTCCTCATGCACGAGCTCATCACGCCGCTTCCGCCGAAGGACGAGACCTCTCCGGGGAAGAGGCCGGGGCGCGAGGGCAGCGGCCGGCGGCCTTTCCTGACGCCCACCGAGAGCCCGGCCGGGCGCTGATCCGGCCGCGCGGCCCGGGGGCCGTCAGGGGCAGGCTGCTCATGGACGCCGGACGGGACATGCGCTAAGAAAAGATCGGAGGTCCCCATGGACTACCCGATCTGGAACGTGGCGGTCGGCGGAGGGGTCCTGATCGGAACGATCGCGATCCTCCACGTCCTCGTCTCCCACTTCGCCGTCGGCGGCGGGCTCGTCATGGCCTGGGCGGAAACGTCCCTCGGCCGCCGCCCCGATCCGGCCCTGCGCGCCCTCCTGAAACGCGCATCGCTCATGCTGATTCTCGTTTCGACCGTCTTCGGCGCGATCTCCGGCGTGGGCATCTGGTTCGTGATCGGCCTCGTGCAGCCCGCCGCGACCTCGGCGCTCATCCACACGTTCGTCTGGGGATGGGCGATCGAGTGGGCGTTCTTCCTGCTCGAGGTCGTCACCGCCCTCGCGTGGTACGCGACGTGGGACCGCGTGCGCCCCCGGACACACCGGCTCCTGATCGTCCTCTACGCTTTCGCCGCGTACATGTCACTCGTGATCATCCAGGGGATCCTCGGCTTCATGCTGACGCCGGGACGGTGGCTGACGACCCACGGCTTCTGGGACGGCTTTTTCAACCCGACGTACCTCCCCGGCCTCGTCTTCAGGACCGGTGTCTGTCTCCTGCTCGCGGGCGCGTACCTCACGCTCGCGGCGCTTCGGGAGAAGGATCGCGAGGCGCGCGCGCGCCTCGCGGGATTCCTCGGCCGAGTCATGACGGCCGGCGTCGCGGTCTCGGCCGCGGGGCTCTTCTGGTGGAGGGCCGCGCTCCCGCCCGACGTCGCGGCCAACTTCCTCGGCGACAAGCCGCTGATCGCGTCGCTCGGGACGGGCTGGCGTCACCTTTTCATCGCCCTCGCGGTCTCGGCCGTGCTCGCTCTCCTGGCCGCGGTCCTCCCCCGCACCGTGCGGTGGCCGCAGGCCGTCCTCGTCCTGCTGGCCGCCTTCGGCCTCCTCGGCGGGTACGAGCGGATCCGCGAGGGCGCGCGGAAGCCGTTCGTCGTCCGGGGCTACATGTTCTCGAACGGCATCCTCGTTTCCGAGGTCGCGGCGCTGAACCGGGACGGCATCCTCTCGAAGGCCCGCTGGGCGGCGCACGAGGCGGGACCCGACGCGGTCTCCCGCGGGCGCGCGGTCTTCCGCGCCGAATGCGCGTCCTGTCACACGCTCGACGGCTACCTTTCGATCCGCAAGAGGACGTCCGGCGCCGACGCCGATTACCTCACGCTCTTCCTGACGGCGCTGCGAGACGACGGGCCCAAATGGGCCGCGTCGCCGCCCCAGAAGGCGGACTACCCGTTCATGCCGCCGTTCGTCGGGACCGACGAGGAGCTCCAGTCCCTCGTCACCTATCTCGATTCCCTGAAATCCGCGGCGGTCGTGAAGACCGCGGAGGCGACCCGTGCGCACTGACCTGATTCCGGCCCTCGACCCGGCACCCGTCCCCGGCCCGCCGGCACTCCTCGTCGTCCTGTGGATCGTGACGTTCTTCCTGCACCTGCTCGCGGTGAACGCGGCGCTCGGCGGCGCGATCTTCGCGACCCTCCTGCCGCCGTCGATGCCCGCCGCCGCGCGGCGGGCCGTCGCGCTCTTTCTCGCGGAGATCAACTCGTGGGCGCTCTCGCTCGCGATCACGTTCGCGATCGCCCCGCTCCTCTTCATGCAGGTTCTCTACGGCCGCTTCTTCTACACGGCCTCGGTCCTCATCGCCCCCGTCTGGCTCGGCCTTCTCCTCCTCCTCATGCTCGCCTACTACCTCAACTGGCTCGCGAAGTTCCGGCTGCGGGCGGGCAAGGGAGCGACCGCGGTCCTCGCGCTCTCGGCGGTCTTCTACCTCGCGATCGCGGCGATCCAGACGTCCGTTCACCTCATCTCGGTCCAGCCGTCCGGCTGGAGCGCCGTCCTCGCGCGCCCGTCCCTCGTCCTTTCCGACCCGACGTTTCTCCCGCGCTTTCTCCACTTCGTCCTCGCCGCGGTGACGATGGCGGCGATCCTCCCCGCGGCCTTCCCGCGCTCGCTCGGCGACGCGGCGCCGGGGGCGGCCCGCTTCGGCCTCTTCACCGCGCTCGTCCTGACCGGGGCGCAGTTCGTGGTGGGCCTCTGGCTCCTCGGGGTGCTCCCGAGACCCGTCCTGTCAGGTCTCATGACGGGAGGGGTCGCGACCCTCGCGCCGCTCGGTGTCGGGGTTCTGGTGGGGCTCGCCCTCCTCGGCCTGCTCGTCCGCGCGGTGGGCGCGCCCGGCAACGTCCGCCTCGCGCGGGTCGTCCTCGGCCACTTCGCGGCCGTCGTGCTGTTCATGATCGTCACGCGCCACCAGGTCCGCGACCTCTACCTCGCCGGAGCGCGTGCGACCGAACGGCTCGAGGTCGCCTCGCAGTGGGGAGTCCTCGCCCTCTTCCTTCTCGTCTTCGTCGTGTGCGCGGGGCTGACGATCTGGGCCGTCGTCCGTGCCGTCACGGACCGGCCGGGCACGGGGGAGGCCGCCGCCTAGTCGAACCGGACGCTGACGAGCTTCGAGACCCCCGGCTCCTCCTGCGTGACGCCGTAGAGCGCCTGGGCGGTCTCCATCGTCCGCTTGTTGTGCGTGATGAGGACGAACTGCGTTTCCTCGGACAGCTCGACGAGGAGGGACGTGAAGCGGTCGATGTTCGCCTCGTCCAGCGGGGCGTCGACCTCGTCGAGGATGCAGAACGGCGACGGCTTGAACTTGAAGATCGCGACGAGGAGCGCGATCGCCGTGAGCGCCTTCTCGCCGCCCGAGAGGAGGCCGATCGTCTGGTTCCGCTTGCCCGGGGGCTGCGCCATGATCTCGAGCCCCGAGTCGAGCGGGTCTTCCTCGTCGAGGAGGTGCATCGAGGCCGTGCCGCCGCGGAAGAGGCGCTGGAAGACGGCGCCAAAGTTCGCGTTGACGGCCGCGAACGCTTCGGCGAAACGCGCCGACGACGTCTGGTTGATCGTCTTGATCGTCTCGAGGATCTGGGCGAGCGAGGTCTCGAGGTCGGCCTTCTGGCCCGAGAGCTCGACGAAGCGCGCGTGCTCGGCCTCGTACTCCTCGAGCGCCGCGTGGTTGACGGGCCCGAGGCGCTCGAGGGAGAGCGACTTCTGGACGACGTCCTCGGCGAGCTGCGCCTCGAAGACATCCTCGGCGACCGCGAGCTCCTCTTCGGTCCTTTCGAGGGCGGGCAGCTCGCCGGGGAGGCATCCGAACTCGGTGCGGCAGCTCTCGACGAGGTGGTCCTGGTCCGCGCGGTGGCGCTCGAGCGCGAGGTCCGCGTCGAAGCGCGCGCGGCGCGCCACGTCGAGGGCCTCCCGGGCCGACGCGCTGCGCGCCTCGGCAGCCGCCCGGGAGTCGCGTCGCGCCGCGGCGGCGCCGTCCACGCCGGCGCGGTGAGTCTCGGCGGCCGTGGCGGCGGCGGCGGCCGCCGCCGCAGCGGCGGCGGCCGTCGCGCCCGCTTCGAGGGATTGCGTCCGCCGGGTCTCGACCTCGACGAGGGCGTCGGCGAGCTCGGCGACGCGCCGGGCCGCCTCGCGCGAGCGCTCGTCGGCGGCCGCAGCCGCCTCGGTGAGCGCGCGGACGCGCTCGGTCAGGACGTCGCGGGCGTTGCGCGCGGCCGCGTCGGCCTCTCCGGCGGCGAGGCGCGCGGCGCGGGCCGCGTCGAGCGCGGTCTCGAGCTCGGCCAGCGTCCGCTCGACGGTCGCCGTCTCGGAGGCGCGCGCGGCCGCGAGGCGGGCGGCTTCGGTGCGGCTCTCGCGCGCGCGGCCGAGGTCGGCCGCGAGGCCCCGCTCCTCGTCCTCGAGGACGGCGGTCTCCTTGCGGGCGCGCTCCTCCTCCTCGCGGGCGGCGGCGGCCTTTGCAAGGGCTTCGGAGTGCTCGCGCTCGGCCGCGCGGGCGCCGGCGACGGCCTCGTCCAGCGTCGCGGCGAACCCGCCCACCTGTGCGGCGAGGGCTGCGATCGAGGCATCCGAGTCCGCGAGCTTCGCGTCCAGCGCGTCGCGCTCTCCAGCGAGGTTCTTGAGGTCGCGCCGCACCGTGAAGAGGCCCTCGCCGGGCACGTCCGTGCCGGCGGCTTCGACGACGGCGCCCCGCACGACGACCCCTGCCTCGGTGACGATGGTGCGTTCAGGGTGTATGGCCGCGATCGCGAGGGCGTCGTCGACGTTCGCGACGACAACGGCGTCGGGCAGCGCCGAGGCCGGCGCCTTCGCGGACTTCGGCGTGAGGAGCTCCCTCGCGATGCCCTTCACGCGCGGGTCGGCGGGCTTCAACGGGAACGGCGTGTCCTCGAGCGGGTGGACGAAGCGGGCGGTCCCCAGCTTGCCCTCGCGCACGGCGCGGAGGGCGGCGTCGAGCGCGCTCCGGCTCTCGAGCACCGGGGCCTCGAGCGCCGCGCCGAGCGCCGCGTCGAGCGCCGTCTCGTAGCCGGACGCGGCCTCGAAGTGGTCCGCGAGGACGCCGGCCGGGGAGATTCCCGCGGTCTCGAGCGCGCGCCGCGCGGACTCGCCGCCCGCCTCGCGCGACGCGAGCGTCGTCTCGAGGGCGGCCGACCGGACCGCGACGGCGTGGAGCGAGGCGACGAGCGCCTCGCGGGACGTCTTGAGGACGGCGAGCTGCTCCTCGGCCGCCCTGCGGCCGTGCGTCGCGCTCTCGAGCCGCGCGCGCGCGGCGTCGAGCGCTTCGGATGCGGACGCGACGGCACGCGCGGCTTCCAGGGCGGCGGCGCGGCGGCCCGCGAGGACCTCGGCGGCGCGGCCCTTCCGCTCCTCGAGCTTCGCGGCGGCGAAGCCGAGGCGGTCCTCGAGGAGCGCGGTTTCGCGCTCGCGGTTCGCGGCCTCGGCCGAGCGGCCGGACGCGGCGAGGAGGTCGCGGCGCGCGCCCTCGCGGCGGCCCGTGACGTCGGTCTCCTTCGCGGCGGCGGCGGCGAGCGCCTCGGCCGCCGCGCGGGCGGCCCCGTCGGCCTTCGCGAGTTCGGCACCGGCCTCCTCGCGCGCCTTCGCGCCGCGGCCGGCCTCCTCGACGAAGCGGACGTGGTCGGCCTCGGTCTCCTTCTTCTGCCCCTCGAGGAGCTCGCGCCGCGCGGCGGCCTCCTCGGCCTCGCGCGCGGCCGCGGCCGCGGCCGCCTCGGCGGCGAGCAGGGCCTCGCGGGCGTGCGCGAACGCGTCGCCCGCCTCGCGCACGGCGCGCTCGTCCTCGTCGGCGAGACGCCGGGCCTCGGTCAGCTCGGCCTCGAGTCGGCCGAGCTCGGCGAGAGCCGCGGCCTCGGCGTCCGTCGCGGCCGCGAGCGCCTTCTCGCCCTCCGCGAAACCGGACGTCAGCCGGTCGGCGCGCAGGCGCGCGAGGCGCCGCTTCTGCGCAGCGAGGACGTCGGCCTGTTCCTTCCAGCGTGCGGCCCGCGAGGCCTGGCGCTTCAGGGACGAGCACGTGCGGTCGATCTCCCCGACGATGTCCGTGAGGCGCAGGAGGTTTCCGCGCGTCTCCTCGAGCTTGACCTCGGCCTGGCGCTTGCGGATCTTGTACTTCGAGACTCCCGCGGCCTCCTCGATGAGGCGCCGCCGGTCCTGCGGCTTCGTGGAGAGGATGAGGTCGATCTTCTGCTGCTCGATGATCGAGTACGCGCGGACGCCGAGACCCGTGCCCATGAGGATCTCCTGCACGTCCTTCAGGCGCGAGCGCTTGCCGTTCAGGATGTAGTCGCTCTCGCCGTCGCGCGTCACGCGCCGCGCGATCGTGACCTCGCCGCCCGTCTCGGCCCACTCCTCACCGCTGCGCGACTCGAGCGTGATCGTGACCTCCGCCATCCCGAGCGGGCGGCGGCGGGCCGCGCCGTTGAAGATGACGTCTTCCATCGTCGTCCCGCGCAGGCTCTTCGCGGACTGCTCGCCGAGGACCCACTGTACGGCGTCGCAGATGTTCGACTTGCCCGAGCCGTTGGGGCCGACGATGGCGGTGATCCGCGTCGGGAGCGTGACCGAGGTCTTGTCCACGAAGGACTTGAAGCCCTGGATGTCGAGTTTCTTCAGTCGAAACATGAACGCCTTTTTTTCGCGGATCCCGACGTCGCTGACGTTTCTTCGGGGCGGGACGCTACCACGCGCTCCCGGGCCCAACCACTACATTTTGAGGGTGCGGCGGACTCGGGACTCCACCGGCTGGGGTCGGGCCGGCCGCGTCTCCCCCGGGCAGGGGAAGCCGGGGCCGGTGTCGAGGGCGCGCAGGAGGCCGCCGCGCGAGGAGACGCCGAGCTTGGAGAAGACGTGCTTCAGGTGGTCCTTGACGGTCCACTCCGTGATGAAGAGACGGCGCGCGATCTCCGCGTTGCGCAGCCCCTCGAGAACGGCGCCGACGACCTCGGCCTCGCGGCCGGAGACGCCGCGCGCCTCGAGGCGCGTGCGCACCTCCTCGAGCGAGAGCGTCGTGAGGAGGCGCAGCGTGATGACGGCGACGTCCTCCTCCTCGTCCGAGAAGCGCGCGACCGAAGCGTCGAAGACGCGGCCGTCGTCGAACCTCCCGTGCCGGCGCGTGCCGGCGGGAGCGCTCGCGGCGAGGCGCTGGACGTAGCCGAGCAGGGAGACGTCGCGGCCGCCGTCGGTCACGACGTGAGGTGCCGCGCGCGTCGACAGGAGCGCCGTCGCGGCCGCGTTCGCGTAGAGGATCGCACCCCCGGCGCGCACGAGAAGGACGGGCGTCGAGGCCGCGTCGGCGGCGCTCTCGAGCCGGCGGCGCGCCGTGGCGTGGATCTCGCACGCGGCCGCGAGCTCGAGGAGCTGGCCGAGCATCGGCCTGAGGACCTCGAAGCGGAGCGCCTCGGGGCCCGTCCACGGACGGCGCGGCCCGCGCACGAGCGCGAGGACGCCGCGGACGAGGCCGGGAACGGCGAACGGGGCCGACAGGACGCCCGGGCCGCCCACGCGGATCGCGGTGCGGACCGTCCTCAGGGGGGAAACCTGGACACCGGCCATCCGCCAGCGGTAGCGCTGGCCCTGCGGCTCGAAGACGTATTCGAGGTCGACGACGTCGGGCTCGAGGACGGACCGGACCGTGTCTACGATCCGCTGCAGCGTCCGGGCGTTTCGGCCGCGGAAGGGCGGTCCGTCGAGGGGGGAAGCGGGCATATCGGGAATCGGTCAGCCTTCGCCCGGCATTCTACGGCGGGCGCGGTCCCCGTCGGGCGTTCAATTCGTGTCGTCCGCCTCTGGACAACGCCCTCGCGCGTGATAGTCTCGTGTTTGACCAAAGTTCCCCCCTTTCCTCTGGCGGAGGACACTTCCCATGTTGAGCTTCGAGGTCCGCAAGACGGGCGGCGAATCGGAAATCCGCAAAGTCCACCGGGACGTCATTCACATCGGCGCCTCGACGGGAAACGACCTCGTCGTGCGCGCTCGGGGTGTTCTCGGACGGCACGCCCGCATCTCGGTCGCGGGGGAGGAGCTGAGGCTCGAGGTGCTCGGCACGGCGCCCGGGTCGGACGTCACGCTGAACGGCTCCGTCGTCAAGACGGCGGCACTCGCCGCGGGCGACCGGATCAACATCGGCGAGGCGACGATCACGCTCCTGAACGGCCCGGCGCCGAACCCGAACCGCATCTCGGC
Source organism: uncultured Acidobacteriota bacterium (assembly GCA_963798215.1). Lineage (GTDB taxonomy): Bacteria > Acidobacteriota > Thermoanaerobaculia > UBA5066 > UBA5066 > Fen-183. Next base: position 2,955,940 of record CAWCSP010000004.1, on the reverse strand, counting down.
GCCGCCCCCGCGCGGCCGCGACGCCTTCTCGCTCGCCTCGGCGGCGCTCTCGCCCGCCCCGCAGCCGGCTCCGGCTCCCGTGCCCGCGGCGCCGTCCCGTTCCGTTGCGTCCGCCCCGCCTCCCCGTCCCGCGGCGCCCGCCGGCGTTCCCGCCGCCGACACGACGGGCGCCGCCGACGTCTGGGCGGGCTTCTACGCGGTCCTCCGCCGTCCCGTCCCGTTCGAGGAGGTCCTCCAGGACCTCGTCACGTACGTCTCGACCGCGACGCCGCTCCACAGTCTCGCGTTCCTCTCTCTCGTGCCCCCGAACGAGGGCGAGGCAATCGCCGCCGTCTGGAAGGGCACGCTGCCGAAGCTCTCGGCCAAGACGGTGACCGACGCGCGCGGCCTGATCGGGCCTACGGACGTCGTCGAGGGCGGCGCGCGCCTGAGGGTGATCCCGGTGCCGCGTCCGGCCGCGGACCCGGTCGGGGTGCTCGTCCTCCCTGCGGACACGCTGGCCGACCCCGCCCTCGCCGACTTCGCGGCGCACGCCGCGGCGGCCGTCGGCTTCGTGCACGCCGGACGCAGCGAGGCCGCGTTCGGGGAGCGCGGGGCGGCGGGTCTCCCGCCGGCTCCTTCCGGGGGGCTCGACGACCCGCTCGCTGCGCTCGTCGGGGCGTCGATCGCGATGCAGAACCTCAAGGCGTCGCTCTCGCGCGTCGCCTCGGCCCGCGCGCCGCTGCTCCTCGTCGGCGACGTCGGGTCGGGCAAGACGCTCGTGGCCGAGACGCTTCACGCGCTTTCTCCGCGGCGCGGTCACCCGCTCGTCCGCGTCGCGGCCACGGCCGCGAGCCCCCAGGCGCTCGAGGAGGACCTCATCGGCCTCGCGGCGACCGCGGGCGACCGCCGCAGGCGCGGCGGACGCCTGTTCGAGGCGGACGGCGGCACGCTGCTCATCGAGGAGGTCGGCGACCTGCCGGCCCCGACGCAGGCGCTCCTCTTCCGCCTCCTCGAGGCCCGCGAGGTCGCGGCGCCCGGCGGACGCACGGTGCCGCTGGACGTGCGCGTGATCGGGACGTCGTCCCGGCCGCTCACACGCGCCGTCGAGGACGGCCACTTCCGCGACGACCTCTACTTCCGCCTCTCGGCGCTCACGCTCCGCCTCCCGCCGCTCAAGGACCACAAGGAAGACATCCCGGCCCTCCTCGACGCGCTCGCGGCGCGGCACGGCGGCCCCGCGGCGGCCTGCTTCGACGTCGAAGCGATGAACGCGCTCCTGAACTACCAGTACCCGGGCAACGTCCGCGAGCTCGAGAACGAGGTCCGCCGGCTCGCGGCGCAGGTCGGCGCCGGTGCCGTATCCCTGGCGGACCTCGACCAGAAGTTCTCCGGCGAGCACGTCGAGCTGGCGCTCAAGGAGAGCGACGACCTCAAGGAGATCGTCGAGAAGGTCGAGCGCCAGGTCATCGAGCGCGTCATGCGAAAGGTGCGGGGCAACCAGTCGCTCGGCGCCCGGCTCCTGAACATCTCGCGCGGCAGCCTCATCGCGAAGATGAAGGAGTACGACATCAAGGACTTCCGGTACCTGAAACGCGGGGAGTGAAGCGTTAGGCGGCCTCCGGCCGGGACAGCACCCTCCGGTGTTGAGAGGAGGACTCATGCAAAACAGCCCGCGTCGCCTCCGGGTCCGGGGTCCGCTCGCCGTCCTCGCGCTTCTCGCGGCCCCGTGCCTCGAGGGGGCGGACGTGGGGGGCGTCCGGGCCCTCTCGACCTGCGGCCCCCCGCCGCCTCTCGCCGTCATGAACGCGCCCGCGATCGTCGGGGCCGGCTCGCCGAACCGCGTCGCGAGCGTCGCGGACATCACCGGGGCCGCCTACGACTGGACGATCACGAACGGGACGATCACGTCCGGTTCCGGAACCTCCCGGGTCGTCTTCACGGCCGGAACCGACACGACAACCGTGCTCTTCCTCCAGGTCGCCATCACGCTGAACGGGTGCCCGTACGGGGGTGGATTCGCGAACGTCACGGTCGCGCCCGCCGGCGAGGCCGTGCAGTTCTACACGACGGCGCCCTGCCGCCTCGTGGACACGAGAGGCGCCGACGCGCCCGCGCTCGATGCGGCGGGCGGCCCGGACCGCGCGTTCACGCTGACGGGGGCATGCGGCATCCCCGCCGAGGCGACGGCGGTCTCCGTGAACGTCACGGTGGTGGCGGGCCCGGGCGCCGGCCAGCTCGTGATCTACGCGGGCGACGGCACGCTCCCGGCGACGAGCACGATCAACTTCGGCGTCGGGCAAACGCGCGCGAATAACGCGATGCTGCAGCTCGCGCTCGACGGCACGGGGAGCGTGAAGGTGCACAACGGGTCGGCCGGAGGCGTCGATCTCGTCCTCGACGTGAACGGCTACTTCGAGTGACGGGGCGCCGCGCCGCGGCGGCCGCTAGACTCCGTCCGTGGCCGACCCCGAAGCCGCCGCCTTCCGGCGCTCGATCACCCTCGTCCTGACGATCCTCGGCCTGCTGACCGCGGGCTCGGTCCTCCTCTTCGGGCACCTCCTCTTCAAGGCCCTCTCGAAGGACGTCGTCAACGACGCGATCCTCCACACGAAGCTCGACGCGGAACGCCTCGCGCGCAGCATCGCGGAGCGCTCCTCGGGCGACCCCTACGTCCTCAAGCTCAAGCAGACCGAGATCGACCGCCTGATCCGGACGGGTGTTTCCGAGCGCCAGATCCTCACGGAGGTCGAGGTCCTCGACAGCTCGAAGAAGGAAGTCCTCTACTCGTACAACGGCACGCTCACGGTGCCCGACCGGCCGCGCCCCGGCTTCGACGACCCGAAGGTCGTGAACGTGCGGCCCGTCGAGCCGGGGACGATCTCGAGGAGCTACGAGGTCGAGAGCCCGGAGGCGTCCCCGTACGACCTCGAGGTGCCGGTGGGGGACTTCATGGTCCTCAGGTTCGGCGTCTCCCGCCGGGTCCTCGCCGAGCGCGTCGAGAAGCTGAGGCGCGAGCTGTACCTGAGGACGTTCGCGGCCGCGACGGTCTCGCTCCTCGGGATCGTCGCGGCGTCGGCGGCCGTCCTCCTCCTCGTGAAACGCACGCGGCGCGTCGAGGAGGCGCGCGTCGAGGCGGAGCGCCGCGCCGAGCTGGGCGAGGTCGCGGCCGGTCTGGCGCACGAGATCCGGAACCCCCTGAACGCGATGGGGCTGAACCTCGAGCTTCTCGAGGAGCAGCTGCGCGGCGCCGCGCGCTCGGGCGGGCCGCCCCCGGCCGACCTCGCGCTGGCCGCGCGGCAGGAGACATCGCGCCTCTCGCGCCTCCTCGGGGATTTCCTTTCCTACGCCCGGCCGTCGCCGCTCAGCCCCGTCCCGTCCGACCTCAACGAAGTGGCGGGCGAGGCGGTCGCGTTCCTCGCGCCGGAGGCCTCTCTGCGCCGGATCGCCCTCTCGTTCACGCCGCACGAGGGCGGCGCGCCCACGCGCCTCGACCCGGCGCGCGTGAGGCAGGTCGTCCTCAACCTCGTCGCGAACGCCCTCGACGCCGTCGAGGCCGAGGGCGCGTCCGCGCGCGAGGTGGACGTCCGGATCGAGGACGCCGGGACGAAGTGGAAGCTGACGGTCGCGGACCGGGGCCCGGGCGTCCCGCCCGCGAAGAGCGCCGACCTCTTCAAGCTCTTCGTCTCGACGAAGCCCGCCGGGACGGGGCTCGGCCTGCCGATCGCCGAGCGCATCGTGAAGGCGCACGGCGGCACGCTCACGCTCACGTCGCGGCCGGGCGAGCCGACGCGAGCGGAGGCGACGTTTCCGAAGGCTTGAGACGCCGCGGTGTTCAGCGCGGCGGAAGGATCTTCGACGCGTCCGGCTCCGCCTCGCCGCGCTGGAACGCGAGGATGCGCGCGACGAGCGTCTTCACGGGCGCGGGGAACGTCAACAGGAGCTGGCCGGACGGGTCGAGGAAGACCTGCTCCGTCGAGCCGGTCGCGAGGAGCTCGCTTGTCGACTCGCGGCGGATCTCGTAATCCATCACGAGCTTCGCCGTCTCGGGCGGCACGAGGCTGGTGGTGACGGCGAGGCGGTCGTCGAGGCGGGCGGGCCGCTTCAGGTCCATCGCGACGCGCGTAATCGGCACCTTGTAGCCGTGGGCGAGCGCGTCGGCGGGCGTCAGTCCGAAGGCGGCGCAGAGCCCGTTGCGCGCGACCTCGAAGTACTGGACGTAGTGGCCGTGCCAGACGACGCCGTACGAGTCCACCTCGGGGAAGCGGACCTCGAAGGAAACGGAGAAGGCGCGAGGGCTCATGGCGCGGTCAGGACCGCCGCGAGGAAGTTGCCGCCCGCGCCGAACGCGTTCACGAGGACCGCGCCGAGGGCGGGCTCGGCGCGCAGCGCGTCGGCCGCGAGCGCGAGCTGGATGGCGGCGATTGCCGGGTTCTCGCCGAGCGCATCCTTGATCGCGACGGCGCGCGGCAATGCGAGGCCAAAGACGGCCGCGAGCGCCGCGTCCTCGGCCGCGTCCGTCGCCGGAACTCCGTTACGGGAGAGGTGGACGAGGCCGACGTCCCGCGGCGCGAGGCCCGCCTCGGCGAGCGCGGCGCGCATCACCGCGGCGAGCGTTGCGGGGTCGGCGCGCCTTCGCTGCGGAGAGACGGGCGCGCCCCGCGAGACGATGGACGCGACACGCGCGAACGGCCGGGCGCCACGGGCGCGGGCCGCGTCCTCGTCCTCGACGAGAAGCGCCGCGGCGCCTTCCCCGAGGACGAACCCGGGCCGCGCCGTCGTGCGCGTCGCGTGGACGCGCTCGTAGGCGAGGTGGTAGTCGAGGTTCCACTCGTCCGAGGCGCCCACGAGAAGCGCGTCCGCGCGGCCGTCCGCGAGCAGCATGCGCGCATAGAAGAGCGCGTTCAGCGGGGCCGGATCCTTCTGCGTGATCGTGACGTTCGGCCCCTTGATCCCGATCTCGATCGCGGCCTGCGAGGCGGGCGCGTTCGAGACCGTGTTCGGGAAGAGAAACGGCGACGCGGACTCCGGCGACGCGGCCATCTGCCGCTCGAACTCCGTGAGCGGGCCGGCGCCCGCCGAGCCCGTGCCGAAGAGGATGCCCGTCCGCTCCTCGCGTCCCGCAATCGTGTACCCGGCGTCCGCGAGGCACTGCCGCGCGGCGACCATCGCGTACTGGCTGCCGCGGTCGAGGCGGCGCGCCTTGCTCTTCGGGAGCTCCGGCTCGGTGGTGAACGCGCCGATCCGCGCGGCGGGGGAGCGCTCGGCGCGCTCGGGGACGCCGGGGCCCGCGATCGACGCGACGGCCGTGCGCCCGGCCTCGAGCGCCTCGCGCGTCTCGGCGAGGGTGCGCCCGAGCGCCGTGACGGCGCCGGCGCCCGTCACGACGGGCGCCTTCATGCGGCCCCGAACGCGACGACCGTCGAGTTGCCGCCGAACGCGAACGAGTTCGAGAGGGCGACCTTCACGCGCGCCTCGCGCGCAACGTTCGGGACGACGTCGAGGTCGCACTCGGGGTCGGCCTCGCCCCAGCTGATCGTCGGCGGAATGACGCCCGTCTCGATCGTCCTCACCGTCGCGACCGCCTCGATCGCCCCGGCTGAGCACAGGCAGTGGCCGAGCATGGACTTGATCGAAGACACCGGGATCTCGTACGCGCGGGCGCCGAGCGCGCGCTTGATCGCGGCGGTCTCCGCGGAGTCGTTCTGCGGAGTCGCGGTCCCGTGCGCGTTCACGTAGTCGACGTCCGAGGGGTTCAGGCCCGCGGCCTTCAGGCACGCGGCGAGCGTGCGTGCGCCCGCCTCGCCCGTGGGCTCCGGCTGCGTCATGTGGTGCGCGTCCGACGTGACGCCGTAGCCGAGGAAGCGCGCGCGCAGGTTCGCGCCGCGCCGCCGCGCATGCTCCTCCTCCTCGAAGATCAGGAGCCCGGCGGCCTCGCCGATCGTGAGCCCCTTGCGGCGCCGGTCGAACGGGCGGCAGGGGTCGGGGTCTACGGAGCGGAGCGCGTTGAAGCCCCCGTGCGTGAGGCGCGCGAACGTGTCGGCGCCGCCCGTCACGACGACGTCGCAGAAGCCGTGGCGGATGAGGTCGGCGGCGTAGCCGAGCGAGGTGGCCGAGGACGAGCACGCGGTCGTGATCGACGAGCGCGGGCCGAGGAAGCCCCAGCGCTCCGCGATGCGGTCGGTCGTCTGATCGGGGGGGTGGTTCAGAACGCGTGTCGGGCGCGCGCCCCGCGGGCCCTTTGCAAGGAGGTCCCGGAGGTAGTTCTCGCTGTCGAGGAGGCCTGAGACGCCCGCGCCGAGCACGACGCCGATCCGGGAGAGATCCTCGCGCGCGAGGTCGAGGCCGGAGTCGAGGAGCGCCTCGGCCGCGGCGCCGAGGCCGGCCACGTCCGTGCGCGACAGGCGCCGGCGGAGCGCCGGCTCGATCCCGCCCGGCAGCTCCTTGATCTCGGCGGCGAGGTGCGTCCGGAACGCGGACGAGTCGAAGAGCGTGATTGGGCCTATGCCGGAGCGCCCCGCGACGAGGCCCTCCCACGTCGAGGCGAGGTCCCTCCCGAGGGAGGTCACGGCTCCCAGTCCCGTCACGACGACGCGGCGTCCGTCCATCGGACGGGATCTTACTGAGTCGCGCCGGACGCCCGGCCGTCGGCCGATCGAGCGCCCCGGATATGATCCCCGGTCGATGGCGCCGCGCGTCGACTGGCACCGCTACTTCATGAACATCGCGCGCGAGGTCGCGAGCCGGGCGACGTGCCCGCGCAAGCACGTCGGCGCCGTGATCGTCCGCGACAAGCGGATCCTCTCGACCGGCTACAACGGCTCGCTTCGCGGCCTTCCGCATTGCGACGAGGTCGGGTGCCTCATGGAGGACGGCCACTGCGTCGCGACCGTCCACGCGGAGGCGAACGCCATCCTCCAGGCCGCGATGAACGGCGTGCGCATCGAGGGCGGCGAAATCTACACGACCGCGTCGCCCTGCTGGAACTGCTTCAAGCTCATTGCGAACTCGGGCCTCTCGGCGGTCTACTTCGGGGAGTTCTATCGGGAGGAGCGCATCCACGACTACGCCGAGAAAGTCGGGATCGAGCTCGTGGACCTCTCGGCGCTTTCGGCCGCCTCGGCCCCCACGCCGCCGGCAGGCTGATCAGGTGCGCCGGCGCGCGGACCGCGCCAGGAACTCCCCGATCATGTTCGAGGCGGCCTTCGGGAGCCGGAAAAAGCGCGCCCCGAAGCCCGGGCGCCCGGCCTCGGCCCGTCTCACGACGATGACCTCGCCGGTCACGATCTTCCCGCTCCGGTCGTGCGGGAGCGTGAAGCTGATCTCGAGGCGCGAGCCGACGGGGGCGGGCTCGTCCGTCGCCGTGAAGAAGCCGCTCGCGGACAGGTCCGTGAGGCGGCCCTCCCCGTGGTTCCCGTCCCGCCAGAACGTGAGCTCTGCGTCGATGGGCACGCGAGGGGCGCGAGAGCGGAGAGGGACGTCGTCCATATGTAGCCGGGAAGTGTCGTGAACAGCGGCAAGTGTACCCGACCAGGACCGGACCCGGGGCCGCCTACCATGTGAGGTTGAGCCCGACGAGGGCCGTCCTCCCCGGCAGCGGGACGCCCGGCACGTCTTCATAGCGAACGTCGCCGAGGTTCTGGGCCTCGGCGAAGAACTCGAGGACCCGACCTTCGAACGCCTGCCAGGAAAGGCGGGAGGACAGGAGCCAGACGCCGTCCGCAAAGCTCGGGCGCGAGAGGTACGAGAGGCGCGCCGTGAGAGAGAGCGAGAGCGGGAGCGCGACGCCGGCGGCCAGGTCGATCTTCACGTGGAGTGGATCGAGGAGGAACGTGCTCCGGGTCGCGCCGCCCGCGGCCGCCGAGAGAGCCGCGAGGTCCGTGAAGTTCCACGCGCCCTGGATCGAGAGCGCCGACAGGAACGCGGGCCGGCCGCGCCCCCACGAGGCGGAGGCCTCGATCCCGTCCGTGACGGCCTCGCCCACGTTGCGCGCGCGGAAGACGGGGTCCGAGGCCGACGCGACGAAGTCGATCGCGCTCGTCGCGTTCCGGTGGAAGTATCCCGCGTCGAGGTCGACGGGGCCCGCCGCCCAGGTCGCGCCCGCGTCGACCGTCCAGGCGCTCTCGGGCTCGAGACCCGGGTTCCCGGCGACCTCGGGACCGCTCGCGTAGAGCTCCGAGAACGTCGGCGCGCGGAAGCTCGTGCCGAACGACGCGCGGAGCCCGAGAGTCGGGGCGATCCGCCACGTGACGCCCGCATACGGCGACACGCGCGAGCCGTAACCCTCGATCGCGTCGAGCCGGAGGCCCAAGCGAAAGCCGCCCGCGCCGGGCGCGGCGGCGTCCCACGGCCGCGCGAACTCCGCGAACACGGCGCCGCGGCCGCGGGCGTGATCGCCGAGGCTCGCCGAGGAGATTGTGTCCCTTCCGCCCTCGGCGCCGAACGCGACCGACCCTCCGAGCGCCGGATGCGTCGCCGCGATCCGGGCGGTCCCGGTGACGGTGTCGCTCGCGCCCCCGGAGAAGGCGGGGTCGGTCCAGTCGAGGACGTCGTCGCCGTGGTGCGCGCGAAGGGAGACCGAAGGCGTCAGCATGACGTCGCCGAAGGCGAGCGAGCCCGCGAGCGCCGCCGTGCGCGTGCGCGTCGTCTCCTGCCCGTTCGGGACCGCCGTCTTCCAGGAGGCGCCGAAGGCGCTCTCGGCGATCCCGAGGCCGAGTGTCACGGGCCCTCTGCCCGTGTCCCAGCGCCCGGACACGCGCAAGGCGTCCGTCGCCGAGTCGGTGCCGTCCGTGAAGCCCGACGTCTCGGCGCGCCACCAGTCCACGCCGACCGTCACGGGCTCGGCGACGCGCACGGCCAGACGCGCGCCGCCCTGGTCGAGCGACTGGGTCCCGTGGGCGTAGCGTCCCTCGAGCTGGACCGTGGCGCGCCCCAGGACGCCGCCGCGCGTCACGACGTTCACGGCACCGCCGATCGGGCCCGGGCCCCACACGGCGGAGAGGGGCCCCGCGAGGATCTCGATCCGCTCGATCGCGGCGACGGGGACGTCGACGTCGAGCGAGAAGTGGTTGCTCTCGGGGTCGTTCACACTCTGGCCGTCCACGAGGACGAGCGTCCCGTTGAAGCCGGCGCCGCGGATCGAAACGTCGGCCTGCGCGGAGACCGGACCGCGGGCACGCACGTCCGCGCCGAGGACAGAGCGCAGGACGTCGGGAAGCGTGTGCGCGCCGGGGAGGGCGTCGATCTCCGCGCGCGTCACGACCCTCACGACGGCGGTTCCGGGCGCGTCCTCGAGACGCGAGGCGACGGCGGGCACCACCTGCACGATTCTCACCGGCTCGTCCTCCTCGGGCCCCTCCTGGGCCGCGCCGGGAGGGCAGAGGGCGAAGCCGAGGACGGCGACCGCGGCTAAAGAAGGCGCCCTCACGCGGCCGAGGATAGCGAATGCCGCCGGCGCGTTTCTTGCGGGTAAAGTGGGTGCGTGGACACGCTGACGCACGGGTTCGCGGGGGCACTCCTCGCCCGGGCCCTTCCGGGGACGGGCGACGAGGCCCGGGACCGCGCCTTCGCGCGGCGCGAGACGTGGCTCGGGTTCTGCGCCGCGATGTTTCCGGACGCGGACGTGCTCGTCTCGCCGTTCTCGCCCGAGTTCTACATCACCGCGCACCGGGGCCTCACGCACTCGTTCGTCCTCCTGCCGGCGTGGGCCGCCGCGATGGCGCTGGTCGCGTCGATTCGGCCGCCGGCCGCCGCAGGAGAGCCCGGAAGCCCCGCGCGCCGCGTCTTCCGCGCGCGCCTCCTGGCCGTATCCGGCGTGGCCGTGCTCTCGCACGTCCTCATGGACTGGATCACGTCGTGGGGGACGATGTTTTTCTCGCCGCTCGACTGGTCGCGCTTCGCCCTGGACTGGGTCTTCATTCTCGACGCGGTCCTCACGGGCCTTCTCCTGCTCGGCCTTCTCGGCGTGGCACTCGTGGGGTGGCGCGCCGGGCTCGCCCGCTCGCGGATCGCGGCCCGCGCCGGCCTCCTCGCGGCGACGGCGTACGTCCTCTTCTGCGGCGTGAGACACGCCGAGGCCGTGCGCCTCGTCGCGCGTCTCGCCCCCGCGACCGTGTCGCGCGCCGCGATCCCGCAGCCCCTCTCGCCCGACCGCTGGCTCCTTCTCGCGGACGACGGGACGAACGTCTCGGCTTCCTTCGTGGACCTCGGCAAGCGCGGGGTGGAGGGGCCGCGGGATGCGGGCGCCGAGGTCCTCGCGCGCACCGGCTACGCGGGTGGCCTCAAGGCCCTCCTCGAGGAGTTGCCGGGCGTCTACCGCTCGCGCGACGACCTCCTGACGCGCGTGATCCCGCGCGCGAACGGCCCGTTCGCCGCGCGCACGCTCGAGACGGGCGCCGCCGGCGTCTTCGGCCGGTTTGCCCGCTTCCCGGCGGCGCGCGAGGAGCCCGAGGCGGACGGAAGCGTCCGCGTCGTCCTGCGCGACGTGCGGTTCGGCTACCTCGCGCCCGGGATCGACCCGTTCACGTACGTCGTGCGCTACGACGCCGCGGGCCGTCTCCTCGCCGCGGGTTTCCCGTCGGGGCGCTGGATGCGAAGCGAGACGGCGGCGGGCGTCGGGGCGGCGCGATGACGCGGATGCCGGTGCTCTTCGCGGGCCACGGCTCGCCGATGAACGCGATCGAGGACAACGTCTTCAGCCGCGGCCACGCGGCACTCGCCTCCCTCGCGCCCCGACCGCGGGCGATCCTCGCGGTGTCGGCGCACTGGGAGTCGGACGGCACGTTCACGACGCTCGACGACCCGCCTGCGACGATCCACGACTTCGGCGGCTTCCCGGCGGCGCTCTACGCGATGCGGTATCCCGCGCGCGGCGACAAGGCCCTCGCGGAGCGGGCGGCGCGCCTGACCGGCGGCGCGGCCGCCGACGGCCGCGGCCTCGACCACGGCACGTGGTCCGTCCTCCACCGGATGTACCCGGCGGCGGACGTGCCCGCCGTCCAGCTCTCCCTCGACGTCCGCGCCTCCGCCGCCGGGCACCTCGCGCTCGGTCGCGCGCTCGCGCCGCTCCGCGACGAAGGAGTCCTGATCCTCGCGAGCGGCAACCTCACGCACGACCTGAGGGACGCGTTCTCGCGGCTGCGCCGCGGCGACCCGACGACGCCGGACTGGGCCGCGCGCTTCGACGCGGACGCCGCCCGGGCGCTCGAGGCCCGCGACGAAGGCTGGCTCGTCGGCGCCCTCGAGACGCCCGACGGTCGCCGGGCCCACCCGACGGCGGAGCACTGGCTGCCGGTGCTCTACGCGTTCGGGGCGTCGGACGCAAAGGACGCGACGAGCTTCCCGCTCGCGGGCTTCGACCTCGGCTCGCTCTCGATGCGCTGCGTCCTGTTCACCTGAACGTCTTCTCGAAGAGGATCAGGCCCGCGTCAGGGCGCGCCGTGGACGGCGATCTCGCGCCGGGGCACGGCGGCGAGGGCCGCCGCCTCGACGTCCAGCATCTCGTCGAGGCGCTTTGCCGTCGCCGCCTCGCCGGCGTGCGCCTCCGCGAGGTCGAGGTAGACCGGCCCGTGCCGGGCCTCGGCCTCGGCGAGGTCACCGTAGAACTTCGCGAGGCGCGTGTCCGTCAGGCGCTCGAGCAGGCGCTCGAACCGCTCGTGGCTGCGGGCCTCGATGAGCGCGGCGACGAGGAGGAGGTCGAGGCCGCGCGCGGGCTCGGCGCCGCTCCGGCAGGCGGCGCGCAGACCCGCGACGTACCAGTTGCGCCGCTTCGTGGGGAGCTTCGCGCCGGCGCGCTTCGCCTCACGCAAGGCCTTGCGGAAGTGGGTGAGCTCCTCGGCCGCGAGGGCCGAGAGCGCGTCCGCGAGGCCAGGCACGCCCGGATACGACCCGACGAGCGAGAGCGCGTACACGGCGGCCTGCAGCTCGCAGACGGCATGGTCCGCGAGGAACGCGGGGAGGTTCTCGGGGGCGAGGACGCGCTCGGCCCACGCCGCGGGCGTCCTCGAGCGGAGGGCGATCTCCGTCACGGCGCGGGCGCCGGCTCCGCCGCGGGCTCGGACTCGGACGTCAGCTTCGGCGCGGGCGCCGGGCCTGCGGCCTCGGACGCGCGCGCGAGGAACGCGGATGCGGCGCCGAGATGCGCCGTGCGGGCGAAGATGCGCCAGAAAACGACCGCCTGCTGGCCGAGGACGATCAGCGTGAGCGCGCCCGAGTCCTTGCCGTCCCAGACCGGGCCGACGTACGCCCAGACGAGGAGCGGCAGGACGCCGAGGGCGCCGAAGAGGATCTCGAGCGCGAGGACGCGGACGGGGCGGCGCGCGAGGAAGCCGAGGGCCGCGCCGAACGCCCCGACGAGGTTCGCCTTGCCCGCGCGGCCCATCGCCGCGCGCGTGTAGAGGACGATGAGGCGGACGATCGCGGCGACGACGAGGAACGCTCCGAACCTCAGCAGGCCGAGGAGGAGGGCTTCCCATTCGTAGCGCAGGTCCTCGGCAACGTAGAGGGTCCCGGACGCCGCGTAGACCCAGCGGTACGCGGCGACGATCCCGGCGAGCGAGAGCGCGCCGAGGAAGAGGGACGGCAGGGCGAAGCGCGCGGCGTCGGAGCCGAACGCGGCGAGGCTCGTGCGCTCCTTCTCGCTCCCGAAGCGGCCGGCGAAGCCGCCCGCGAGAACGGCCGCGAGGGCTGCCGCGAGGACGGCGAAGCCCGCCGCGGAGCTCGCGACGCCGGTGGTGGCCAGGAACCCCGAGAGCGGCGAGCGGCGGCCGCCGGGCCCTCCGTCCTCTCCAGTCGCGATCGCGTCCCACGCCGAGAGGTCGCCGAAGACGTCCGGCCGCGCGCGGGAGATCTCGCCGTAGAACTCGAAAAGCGGCGCGTTCGGCGCGGCGAGCCGGGCGGCCCACGGGCTCCGGTCCAGCGCCTGGCGGAGCGCCGCGTTGACGGGGTGCGCGAAGGCGTACGCGAGCAGGAGGTTGAAGACGAGCGCGAGGAGGAGGGCCTTCCACGCGCCGAGCGCGGAGACGGCGCCACGCGTCGCGAGGACGATCACGGAATCGCGTCTCACGGCGCCGCCGCCCATCCGAGCAGGGAGAACGTCTCGAGGAGGTTCTGGGCCCAGAACATGAAGCGGGACGTCCAGGCGCGGGAGGCACGCGGGTCCGGCTCCGTCCGGCGGCCGTTGTTCAGCGTGTTCCCGTCGAGCAGGCACTTGCGCGCCGGGTCGACCTCGGCCGAGACGAGCTTCGGCCCGCGCAGCGTCCAGCGGATCCACTGCTCGGCGCCGGACCACGGCCGCGTCAGCGTCGAGCCGTCCTTGAACGTGAAGACGACATCCACCGGCCAGACGGCCTCGCCGAAGCGCTGGACGACGACGGTGGACTGGAACGTCGCCGTGCCGTTCCGTTTCGCCGTTTCAAACTTCAGGTCGGAGCCCTCGCCGGTGTAACCCGTGAGGCCGGAGGCCTCGTGCGTCTCGACGGACGTGACGGCGTAGTCGACGGACCCCGCGGTCGCGACGATCCCCGCGACCGAATCAGCCGCGCCCGCGCCTGCGACCTCCTTCACGACGCCGAGAAAATCCGCCGTCGTCGGGTGCCGGAACGCGAAGCGGGTCGCGTACGTCTTCATGACCTTCGCCCAGAGGGCCTCGCCGAACGTCCGCTCACACGACATGAGGAGGAGCGTCGTCCTGAGGTAAGCGTTGTTGCGGATCGCGTCGCCGTTCAGCTGGCGGTACGAGGGCACAGTCTGCGCGTCCGAGCGCGAGGTGAGCTGCCAGCGGTGGAAACGGTCCGTGGTGCCGAAGGGATAGGGCACCGTCACGCCCGCGAACGTCACGGGCAGGCCGTAGAACCGGACGACGAGGGAGGGGTTTCCGTACGCGGCCTCGAGCGCCTTCGTCGTCGCGTACGTGTTGAAGCCCTCGTCGAGGTGCGCTTCCTCGAACTCGTTCGAGGCGAGCATCCCGTAGAAGACCTGATGGCCGTACTCGTGGATCGTGACGCCCTCGGGCGAGTGAGCCCCCTTCGGAGAGAGCTCGCGGCCGCCGCCGACGAAGAGCGTCGGGTACTCCATCCCCTCCGTATGGCTGCCCCACGGCGGGTCGACGACCGTGAGGACGGGATAGGGGTACGGCAGGTAGCGCGTCCCGAAGTCCTCGAGGCCGACCTTCGTCGCCTTCAGGTACCGGTCGCGCAGAGGCCGGTGGTCCGGCTGAAGGAGAAGGACGATGTCGACGTTCGGCAGGCCCTTCGCGCTGAACGTGTCGCGCACGACCTCGAAGCGCGGACAGGCGGCGAACGCGAAGTCGTGGACGTCCTCGGCGACGAAGTGCACGCGCACGAGGTCCCCGGCGAGCTCCGTCTCCTCCTTGAGGACGCCCGTTCCCCCGATGTGCCCCTTGTCCGCCTTCGGGAGCGTGAGGGTCACGTCGTAGTCGCCGAAGTCCGCGAAGAACTCGGTGCCCGCGTGGAACTGGTGCGCGTTCCAGCCTGCGTCCGTCGCGACGCCGAGTTTCGGGAACCACTGGGCGCCCAGAAGGTAGTCGTCCTTCCAGCCCGTCCGCGCCACCGCGCGCGGGAACTTCGCCTCCCAGTCCACGCGGAAGACGAGCGTCTCGCCGGGCGCGACCGGGCGCGGCAGAGGGACGGACACGAGCGTGCGGTCGTCCGGGTTGCCGTCGTCGGGAGAGACGTACGTCAGGCCGGGCGTCAGGTCCGTGCCGTCGTCGAGCGAGATGCGGTGAATCTCCGACCAGCTCCAACGGGCGGCATCCTTCGCGGCGAGGCCGCGGTCCGCGCGCCCGCCGCCGCGGGCCTGCTCGACGAGCCACGTCGAGCGGTCGTTGCGCCACGCGTTCAGGTAGAGGTGGAGCGCGAGGTCCGTGAAGGAGTGCTTCGTCCGGTTCGTGAAGCGGACCGTCTCCTTGCCGGTGACGACGTGTTCGGCGTTGACGGCCGCCTCGATCGTGTACGAGGCGACGGGCGGTACGCGCGAACCGGCGTCGAGGCGCGCGGCGACGGTGAGGACGGCGAGGGCGGCCAGCCGCGCGGCGCGGGGGAGTGTCACGGGGGGCGATCCTAGCAGGCAGGTCCGCGGCGAGCCGGCGGCCCGCCGCCTAGAATCCGCACGGTGGCGAAGACGAAGACCCCGGCCGCGCGGGCGGCGGAGCTCCGGGAGACGATCGGGCGGCACGCGCGCCTCTACTACGTCGAGGACCGTCCCGAGATCACGGATGCCGAGTACGACGCCCTGATGCGCGAGCTTCTCGCGCTCGAGGAGGCGCACCCGGAGCTCGTGACGCCGGACTCCCCGACGCAGCGCGTGGGCGGAACGCCCGTCTCGAGCCTCCCGAGCGTGAAGCACGAGATCCCGCTCCTCTCGCTCGAAAACGCGTACTCGCCCGACGAGCTGAAGGCCTGGGCGGACCGCGTCGTGGACCGGCTCGGCCGGACGCCGGAATTCGTCTGCGAGCTCAAGATCGACGGCCTCTCCGTCTCGCTCGTGTACGAGGACGGCCGCCTCGTCCGCGCCGCCACGCGCGGCGACGGGACGACGGGGGAGGACGTGACCCCCAATGTGAAGACGATTCATGCCGTTCCACTGGGATTGAAGATTTCTGAGAAGGGTAAGAGGGGAGCCGCCGCGGACGCGGCGGCCCGGGGGATTTCTTCGAAGGTGGAGATTCCGGCGGTGCTCGAGGTGCGCGGCGAGGTGTACATGTCGAAGGCGTCCTTCGCGCGGCTCAACGCCGCGCGCGAGGAGGCGGGCGAGCCGCTCTTCGCGAACCCGCGCAACTCGGCAGCGGGCTCCTTGCGGCTCCTGGACGCGAGGATCACCGCGAGCCGCCGCCTCTCGGCCCTCCTCTACTCCATTGCGCGATGGGAAGGCCCCGCGGAACCGCAGAAACAGAGCGAAAGCCTCTTCACACTCGAAGAACTCTCTTTCCCCGTCAACCCGCATCGCGCGGTGGTCGCGGACGTGGACGGGATGCTGAAGTTCCTCGAGGAGTGGAAGACGAAGCGCCACGCGCTACCGTTCGAGACCGACGGCGTCGTCGTGAAGGTCGACGCCGTCGCCGATCAGAAGCGCCTCGGCCAGACCGCGAAGTTCCCGCGCTGGGCGATCGCGTACAAGTACCCGCCCGAGGAGGCGACGACGACCGTCACGGACATCGTCGTGCAGGTCGGGCGCACGGGAGTCCTGACCCCGGTCGCCGAGTTCGCGCCCGTCCTCCTCGCCGGGTCCACCGTCCGCCGCGCGACGCTTCACAACATGGAGGACCTCTCCCGCAAGGACGTCCGCGTCGGCGACACCGTCGCCGTGGAAAAGGGCGGCGACGTGATCCCGAAGGTCACGCGCGTCCTCCTGAATCTGCGTCGGGAAGGCGCGAAGCCCTTCGCGATGCCCGAGCGCTGCCCGGCCTGCGGCGAGAAGGTCGTCCAGCGAGAGGGCGAGGTCGCGATCCGGTGCGTCAATCCGGGCTGCCCGGCCCAGATCGCCGAGTCGCTCCGCCACTTCGTCACGCGCCGCGCCATGGACGTGGAAGGCCTCGGCGACGAGCGGATCGAGCAGCTGCGCGAGGCGGGCCTCCTGAAGGACGTCGCGTCGCTCTACGACCTGAAGGCGTCCGAGCTCGCGCCGCTCGAGCGCTGGGGCGAGAAGTCGGCCGCGAACGTGATCGCCGAGATCGAGCGCTCGAAGGACGCGGGCCTCGCCCGCCTCCTCTTCGGTCTCGGGATCCGGCAGGTGGGCGAGAAGACGGCGAAGATCCTCGCGCGGCGCTTCCTCTCGATGGACGCGCTCCTCTCGGCCGACGAGGAGGCCCTCACGTCGATCCCCGAGGTCGGCCCCGAGACCGCCCGCGGGATCCTCGACTGGTTCGCCCATCCCCCGAACCGGAACCTTCTGAAGAAACTCGGCAGGGCCGGGGTCCGTATGACGGACGAGGCCGGGCCCTCGGGGCCGGGCGGAGCTCTGTCCGGGGGTATTTTCGTCCTCACGGGGACCCTGCCTCGAAGGACGCGGGACGACGCTACGGCGGAAATCGAGTCCGCGGGCGGAAAGGTGAGCAGCAGCGTGTCGAAGAAGACGACGGCGGTCATCGCGGGCGACGAGGCCGGAAGCAAGCTGGAGAAGGCGAAGGCGCTCGGCGTCGCCGTCTGGACCGAGGACGACCTCGACCGCGCGCTGCGCGGGGAGAAGGCGTGAGCACCTCGCCGCTCATTCTCGTCGTCGATGACGACGCCGCCAGCCGCAAGGCGATGGCGCTCACGCTCACGACGGATGGGCGCCGCGTCGAGGAGTTCGGCGACGCGGACTCCGCGCTCGAGCGCGCGGCCGAGGACCCGTCGGTCGCGCTCGTCGTGACCGACCTCAAGATGCCGGGCAAGACGGGCCTCGACCTCGCCTCCGATCTCGCGGCCGCGCGCCCCGACGTCGCGGTCCTCCTCGTGACGGCTCACGGCGACGTCGAGACGCTCCTCTCGGCTCGGGCGCTCGGCACCGTCGACTACGTCGCCAAGCCGCTCGCGAAGGACGATCTGCGCCTCAGGGCCGAGGCGGCCCTCAAGCGCGCGCGGCAGGCGGGCGAGATCCGGGACCTGCGCGAGCGCCTCGACAAGCGCTTCGGCTTCGAGGCGATCCTGGGGATCAGCAAGCCGATGGAGCGCCTCTTCGAGAAGCTGCGCGTCGTGGCTCCGGCGAAGACGACGGTTCTCCTCGTCGGCGAGTCGGGGACGGGCAAGGAGCTCGTCGCGAATGCGCTCCACCACAACTCGCCGCGGCGGGCGCGCGCGTTCGTCGCGCTGAACTGCGGCGCGATCCCGCGCGAGATCATCGAGTCCGAGCTCTTCGGCCACGAGCGAGGGGCCTTCACGGGCGCCCTCGTGAAGCGGATGGGGCGCATCGAGCAGGCCGCCGGAGGCACGCTCTTTCTCGACGAGGTCTCCGAGATGCCGCCCGACCTGCAGGTGAAGTTCCTGCGCGTCCTCGAGGAAAAGCGCGTCACGCCGGTCGGCGGCAACGAGTCGAAGGACGTCGACTTCCGGCTCGTCGCGGCGACGAACCGCGACCTCGTCAAGGAGATCGAGGCGGGCCGCTTCCGGCAGGACCTCTTCTACCGGCTCTCGGTCGTCACGCTCGAGATTCCGCCGCTCAGGGAGCGAAAGGACGACATTCCCCTCCTCGTCGAGCGCTTCCGGGCCCTCTTCGCCGAGGAGCACGGCAAGTCCGTCACGGGAGCCACGCCCGCCGCGCTCGCGGCGCTCGTTGCCTACGAGTGGCCGGGCAACGTGCGGGAGCTCAAGAACGTCCTCGAGAGCGCGGTCCTCTTCGCCGCGGGGCCGCGCATCGACGTCGCGGACCTGCCGCCGGCGATCCGGGCGCGCGCCCCCGGGCGCCCGCGCTCGGGCGAGTGGGCCGCCGTGAAGATCCCCCTGCCGGCGCCGGCGTCTGCGGCGTCGGCCGAGCCGGCTGCCGGCGTTCCCGCGTCCACGGGGGTGGAGCCGGCGTTCACGGGCAGCCTCGTCGGCCGGACGATGGACGAGATCGAGCGCGAGGCGATCCTCACGGCGCTCCAGATCTCGGGCGGCAACCGCCGGAAAGCGGCCGAGGCGCTCGGGATCGGCCTTCGCACGCTCCAGCGGAAGCTCAAGGAGTACCGCGGAGAGCCGGTCGGCGACGACGACGGCGACGAGGACGGCGAAGACGGGCCTTAGGAGCGGCTACTTCAGGTTCTGGACGATCGTCTCGTCGGTCTTCGAGACCTTCCGCAGGATGTTCGAGAGCGTCTGAATCAGCTTGTTCCGGCGGTCCTGCTGGGCCGCGATCTTCTCCGCGGCCCCTTCGCCGATCGCGAGCCGGGCCTCGCTGTCGAGGTCGCTCAGAACCTGGTAGAGGGCCATGGCCGCGAGCGCGTCGGCCTGTCCGGGCGTGAGCGGCGGCTGCACGACGGGAAAAGCCTGCCGCGCGTCGGCCGCCACGAGCGCGGCGTCGATCTGGGGCTGGGAGCGCAGTTTTCGGGCCTCGGCGCCCACCCACGAGCGGACGGTCGGCGTCGCCCTCGCGAAGAGGCCGTTCATGCGGGCCGCGACGTCGGGCGGCGTCGGCGGGAGGGTGGGCCGTGGAGAGGCGGCCTGGGGGGCGGCGAGAGGCAACGCCAGCGCAAGTGCGGCGAGGAACGTCACGCAGCGATCGTCTCCCCGGCGCGCCCGCGCGCGATGTGACGCAGAGCACGTTTCGGCGCGACGGCGCCGGCCCCCTCGCGCTATCCTCTTCTCGCGAAGAGAAGAGGAGAGCGCCCATGGACGTCCCGCTGAAGGTCTACGTCACGTGCCCGATGGCCGACCTCAAGCAGGTGCCCGGGACGCTCATCGCCGTGTCGCCCCACGGGTTCTACGAGGTCAACGTCGCCTTCGGCGCGAACACGCACCTGATCGTGGTTCCCATCGACGCGACGACCCTGACGGCGCAGGAGCCCGTCCTAAACCCGCCGGCGAGCTTCGAGGTCGAGCGGTAGCAGACCCGGGACGGGCCAGAGGATCGCTCGATCTCAGCGTCTTCGCACCGGCACGAAAGGCCCGGGTATGGCAATCGGGTGGTTCTGGCCGATTGAAAGCACGAACGCGGTACCGAAGCCACCTGTGCCTCCCCACCCGGTTGTTCCGAAGAGGGTCCCCGAGCTGTTCAGGAAAAGAGAAGCGGCCGGGTTCTGCCCGTCCGCGGCCTCGAGGCCGAATGCGTGCAGGATCTGAAAACCTGTTCCGTCCGTTCTCACCGTGAAGACAGTGCCGAGGTCTGACGGCCCCCCGACTAACGTCGTTCCGTAGAGGTTGCCGCGCCCATCCAGGAGCACCGCCGCATTGGGGGCCTCGCCGTCGCCGGGGCTCCTGGCAAACGAGTGCAGGAGCTGGAGGTTCGTCCCGTCCGGCCTCATCTTGAAGACCGTGCCAGCGTTCGAGGAACCGCCGGCGAGCGTGGTTCCATAAATGTTTCCGTCCACATCCATAGTCAGAGTGCCAGTTGGCAGTGATCCGTCGTTGGAGCCGCCCGTGAACGAGTGCAGCACGCGGAAACCGGTGCCGTCTGTACCCATCTTGAAAACGGTGCCGTGGTTCCCCGGCCCTGCGTACGCCGTCGTCCCGAGGAGATTTCCCGAGCCGTCCAGAAGAAGGGAAGCGAAAGGCCCCTCACCCTCGCTTGGGGCAGACTCGGAAGTGAACGTGTGGAGAACCTGATAGGCGGTCCCGTCCGCCTTCATCGTGAAAATGGTGCCAGCATCGTCGGACCCTCCGTCGGGCGTCGTGCCATACAGGTTGTCCGCGCCGTCCATGACCAGCGCCTCCGTAGGGTTGCGGCCGTCGTTTGCGCCGCCGAGGAAGGCGTGGAGAGTCTCGAAGCCAGTGCCGTCGGTCCTCATTCTGAAGATGGTGCCGAGGTTCGCCGGACCTCCGCCGTTCGTCGTCCCGTAGAGACTTCCCGCGCGATCCAGGATCAGAGGCGCGTCTGGTCCGCCCCAGGAACTCCATTCGCCGCTGAATGCGTGGAGGAGCTGAAAGCCGGTGCCATCCGGTCTGATCCTGAAAACTGTGCCGGCGTTCGAGAATCCCCCCTGAGGGGTTGTTCCGTAAACGTAACCCGAACCGTCCGGGACTACCGACGCTCTCGGGTGGCTGCCGTCGTTCATGAAGCCCGCGAACGTATACGAAACCTGAAAGCCGCTTCCGTCAGTCTCGACGCTGAAGAGGGTGCCTGCGTTCGACGCGCCTCCATGGGCCATTGCTCCGAGAAGCGTGGCGGAACCGTCCAGGATCAGGGAACCCGCTGGCGTGCGCCCCTCGTTCGTGTCGCCGAAGGTGTGCAGGACCTGGTAGGCAGTCGCATCTGTTCTGACCCTGAAGATGGTTGCCGGAGCGCCCGATGCGAAGTCGTTTTGCGTAATTCCGAAGAGGTTTCCCAGTCGATCGAGAACCAATGACCCGACCGGGTACATCCCGTCGCTCGAGCCGCCGGCGAACGAGTGGAGGATCAGGAAAGCTGAGCCATCCATCCCGACGCGGAACACGGTCCCACGGCCGAGCGAGCCTCCGCTGAGCGTCATCCCGTACAGGTTTCCTGAGCCGTCCGTAATGAGAGAACCAGAGGGAAAGGCCGCGTCGCTCGTGCCTATGGGGAACGCCCGCAGGAGCTGATAGCCCGTTCCGTCCGTCCTGATCCTGAAGATGGTGCCGGCGCCGTCTACGGGTTCTCCGATTCCGGGGACGCCAGGGCCGCAGCAGGGCTGCTGGCCTCCGTAGCGCGTGGTGCCGTATAGGTTGCCCGAGCCATCCAGAAGAAGCGATGCGCCGGGAGCTCTTCCGTCGCTCGGGCCACCCGCGAACGAGTGCAGGATCTGGAAGCGAGTCCCATCCGTCTTGATCCTGAAGACCGTGCCGAAGTTGGACGACCCTCCGGCGCTGGTCGTGCCATAGAGCGTCCCCGAGTCGTCCAGCGTGAGCGACGCGGCAGGAGAGCTTCCGTCGCTCGCGCCGCCCGCGAACGAGTGCAGAACCTGGAACCCGGTCCCATCCACCCCGATCGTAAAGAGGGTGCCGCCGCCCGAGGGCCCCCCTTGGGCCGTCGTCCCAAAGAGGTGCCCGAAGCCGTCCAGAATCAGAGGGGCCGTTGGTGTGAAGCCGTCATTCACGTCCGAAAACGTGTGAAGACGCTGGAACTCCGTGCCATCCGCCCTGACCGTAAAGACGGCGCCGTAATCGGCCCCGCCTCCGTTGGCCGTCGTTCCGTAAAGGTTTCCGTGGCCATCGGAGGTCAACGCCGCCTGCGGGTTGCTTTCCGCGCCCCGGAACGAGTGAAGCACGGAATACGAGGCCCCGGCGCCCGCGGAGGACGCCGAAAGGCAGACCCACGCGGCCAGCAGGCAAGCGCGGTGGAAATGCGAAACCACTGCGCGTGGTAGTGGCTCCGGACGGCGCCCTCTTTCGGGGGATGCCGCATCGAAGATCCGATGCAGGTGAATCAGAAGGAAGGCCTCGCGGAGACGCGCGTCGAGTCCGTCAGCTCGCCGACTCGACCGGCTCCGGACCGGTGGGCCGCTCGGCGGCCTCGAACGCCTCCGCGCCGCGGCGCTGGAACGCCTCGACGGCCTTCAGGACCCGCCGGCGCGCGTCCTCGACGAAGAGCGTTTGCGAGTCCACGGCGGCCTCGCCTTCCCTCGGCGCGAGGCGCACATACGTTCCGTCCGGCTTCAACTCGCGCGCGCGCACGTTGTCCCTCCACATCGTGTCGAGGGCCTCGACGACCTGCCTCGCGAGCGCGGGCTCGACGACGGGGAACGCGATCTCGACGCGGCGGAAGAAATTGCGCTGCATCCAGTCCGCCGACGAGAGCCACGTTTCCCGCTCGCCGCCGTTCTCGAAGACGAACGCGCGGCTGTGCTCGAGGAAGCGCCCCACGATCGACCGGACGCGGATGGTCTCGGAGACGCCCGGGAGCCCCGGCGTGAGGCAGCAGATCCCGCGCACGAGGAGGTCGACCGGGACGCCGGCCTGTGAGGCTTCGTAGAGCGCCGCGATGACCTTCGGGTCGACGAGCGCGTTCATCTTCGCGCGGATGCCCGATGGGCGGCCCGCGCGGGCGTGGGCGGTCTCCCGGGCGATGGACTCGAGGACCCGCCGGTGGAGGTCCTTCGGGGCCGTGACGAGGCGCGCGTACGTCGTCTTCCCGGCGAACGCGGTGAGCACGTTGAAGAAGCGCGTCGCGTCCTCGCCGAACTCGGGCCGGCACGTCATGAGGCCGATGTCCGTGTAGAGCCTCGCCGTCGACGAGTTGTAGTTGCCCGTCCCGAGGTGGACGTAGCGGCGGATCTCGTCCTTCTCGCGCCGGACGACGAGCGCGATCTTCCCGTGCGTCTTCAGGCCGACGACGCCGTACACGACGTGGACGCCCGCCTGCTCGAGCGACTTCGCCCACGTGATGTTGTTCTCCTCGTCGAAGCGCGCCTTGAGCTCGACGAGGACGGCCACCTGCTTGCCGTTCTCCGCCGCGCGGACGAGGGCCGGGATGAGCCCCGAGTCGGGGTTCGTCCGGTAGAGCGTCATCTTGATCGCGACGGTCTTCGAATCCACCGAGGCGCGCTCGATCATCTCGACGACCGGCGAGAAGGAGTCGTACGGGTGGTGGAGGAGGATGTCGCCGGCCCGGATGGCCGCGAAGATCGACGTGTCCGGCTGGCCGAGAATCGCCGGGATCGCGGGAGAGAACGGCGCGTCCTTCAGGTCGCGCCGTTCGAGCTTGACGAGCGACATGAGGTCGCCCGGCCCGAGCGGCCCGTCCACCTCGAAGACCTCGTTTTCCGTGATCTCGAGCTGCTTGACGAGGAGCTTGCGGACCCGCTTCGGCGTGCGCGGCGCCACCTCGAGGCGCACGACGGCGCCGAACCGGCGGCGCCGGACTTCCTTCTCGATCGTCGCGAGGAGGTCGGACGCCTCGTCCTCCTGGATCTCGATGTCGGCGTCGCGCGTGACGCGGAAGAGGTGCGACGAGACGATCTCGAGCCCCGGGAAGAGGTCGCCGAGGTTCGCCTGCAGGAGGGACTCGAGGAGGAGGTAGTCGGCCTTCTCGGGCCTGACCTTCTTCTTCCCTTCGAGGATCTCGCGCAGGGGGAGGAGGCGCGGAAGGACCTGCGGAACCTTGACGCGCGCGAACTTCACCTCGCCGCTCTCCGGGTTCCTCACCTCGACCGCGAAGTTCATCGACAGGTTCGAGAGAAACGGGAACGGGTGGCCCGGGTCGACGGCGAGCGGCGTGAGGACGGGCAGGACGTTCCGCCGGAAGTAGTCGGCCGCGCCGGCGCGCTGCTCCTCGTTCAGGGCGTCCCACGTGAGGACGGCGATCCCGTTCGTCGCGAGCTTCGGGAGGAGGTCGGCGACGAGGCAGGCCGTCTGGCGCGCCTCCATCTCCTGGACCTTCGTGCGGATGCGCGCCAGGGCCTCGGCCGGCGGGAGGCGGTCGTCCGAGTGCTCCACGACCTCCGAGGAGACCTGGTCGAGGAGGCCCGACACGCGGATCATGAAGAACTCGTCGAGGTTCGTCTCCGTGATGCAGAGGAACTTCAGGCGCTCGAGGAGCGGCCAGCGCTCGTCGAACGCCTCGTCGAGGACCCGCTCGTTGAACGCGAGCCACGAGAGCTCCCGGTTCAGGAGCGGGAGGCCCGGCCCGGAAGGCGCGGGCGCCGAGGACGGCTCGGCCTCGACGAGGGTGAGCTTGCGGCGGCGCTTGGGTCGGGGCTCGTTGTGGATCATGGCGGGGCCCCCCGGGTTCCGGGGGAGAGAAGGATACGCCCGCCCTGTAAAGCGGGCCTCTTACGCGGCGCTCAGGCTCGATGCTCGGGCCGGAGGAGGTCGAGGACCGTCTTGACGGGCGCGAACGTCTCCTTGGGCACCTCCACGAAAACCGTCTCCCAGAAGGCCATCGCTCCGTTCCATAACCCGGGCCGCTCCAATGCCTTGAGGGGTCTCCCGTCGTGCGTCTTGTCCGCGATGAAGACGGCGTTCTCGTCCACGAACCGGGAAAGGTCGTGGGCCCTTCCCGCGGCGTCCCTCAGCGAGCATGCGAGGTCCACCGGGTTGAAGTGGGTGGCCGTTTTCCAGATTGCGGCCTGGGACGGGTCTTCGAGGTCCACCTGCGCCGATTCCACGATCTGGAGGCTCTCTCCGCCCGGCCCGGACACCCAGAAGGGCCCGCCGCCGGGCTCGCCCTCGTTGCGGACGACGCCGCACACCCGGATCGGCCGCTCGCGGCGGCTCTCCCGCTCGAGCTTCACGAGAAACCCCGTCAGGAGCCGCTTCCACAGGAGCGTCGGGCTGCGGCGCGCGTCCGGGACGACGTTGTCGACGTTCTTCACGAGGACGACGTCGCCGCCCGCGCGCGCGACGTCGCCGAGGTTCGCGAGGAGCGCGCCGTGCCCGCCGGGGCGGAAGAGGAGCGCGCCCTCCGGCGTCCGGAACGGGCTCCCGTCCGGCCCGGCCGCGATCGTGTCCGTCGACGGCGCCTGCTCGGAGAACGAGACGTCGAAGCGCGCGCCCGTCGTGCGCTCCACGCGCGGTCGGACCTCCGCGAGCTTTTCTTCGAAGGCCCTGCGGTGCTCGGGCGACACGGTGAAGTGGACCCGGCAGAGACCCGAGGCGTCGCGGACGGTCCCCGCGGCCTCGAAGAGATGTTCTTCGAACGCGGTGCGGCCGCCCTCTGGATACCGGTGGAACGGCAGGAGGCCTTTGGGCGTCGCCGCGAGGCGATCGAGGTCGCCGGCGAAGGCGAACGCGTCCACGCTTTCGAAGAATCTCCTTTTCTCCGGAGTCTCCCCGCCGCCCTCGAGAAGAAACGCGAACATCCGGCTCGCGGCGCCGGACGCCGGCACGAACTTCGTCAGGCGGCCCGCCCACGCGGCCTCGTCCGCGAGCTCGAGGAGCTCCGAGTGTTCGCGCTCCTCGAGCCGCAGGACGCCGTCGCCCGCGGTCGCGGCGCGTGCGAGGCGCGGGGGCGCGGGCGGGTTCCGGAGGAGCGCGAGCTGCCGCACGACCTCGGCCTCCGTGAGTCCGTGCGACTCGATCGCGGCGCGGTCAGCGGGAGAGAGCGTTTCCACGGCGCTCAGGATAACCGCCCCCGAGGGCGACGCCGGTTCGGCCGAGGGCCGCCTCCCGTCAGGCCTGCGCGGCCTTCCACGCGGCGAGGTACGTCGCGGCCTCGTCCTCGAATCCTCCGTGCGTCGGCTGCCAGCCCAGGCGCGCGACGGCCTTGCGCGAGTCGACGTGCTGGTCGAACGCGAGCGCGGACGCGAAGTCGCCCATCGTCTTCCGCGCCTCCTCGAGCGGGATCCAGCGGATCTCGCCCGTGAACCCGGAGGCGCGCGCGGCGGCGAGGACGAGGCGGCGGAGCGGCGCGCGCGACCGGTCCGTCACGTTGAAGATCTCGCCCGCGAGCCCGCTCTCGATCGCGCGGACGTACGCGTCCGCGAGGTCGTCCGCATGGACCGTGGACCAGCGGTTCGAGCCGTCACCGACGACCTCGAGCCTGCCGGCCGCCGCGCCCGCGAACCACGGGGCGGTCATGCCGCCGCCGTAGCCGTAGACGCAGCCGGGCCGCAGCACGAGGCCCTTGACGCCGTGCGTCGTGAGGACGGCCTTCTCGATCTCGACGCGCGGGAGGCTCATCGGGAGCGGCGCGAGCGGGGACGTCTCGTCCACGAGCGTGTCGCCGGTCGAGCCGTAGACCCAGATGCCGCTCGTGTAGACGACGGTCTTGACGCCGGCCCCGCGCCCCGCGAGGGACAGCAGCGAGTGGACGGCCGCGCGGTCGAGCGCCATCGTGTCCGTCGTGTAGTCCGCGGCGGCGTGGACGAGCGTCGAGCAGTCCTCGGCGCCCTTCCAGGTGCCGGGATCCTGGAGCGTGCCCTGGACGGAGTGGATCTCGTGCCGCGCGAGGCGGGCGGCGCCCGCGTCCGAGCGCGTGAGACCGAGGACGTGGTGGCCGCGGCGGCGGAGTGCCGTCGCGACGCGGAAGCCGATGTGGCCGGTGGCGCCCGTGACGAAGATTCTCATGCGGGGATTATCCTTCCTCGCGCATGGAAGGCCACCTGAACGACGATCCGGGCCCGCCGTTCGTCGACGACCTCTTCGCGCGTCTTCTGATCGACGACGCGTGGGCGCTGCGCGACGAGCGCTCCTTCTCGTGGTGGCCGCACCGGGTCGTCCAGCGCGTCCACGCGGAGGAGGCGGTCGGGAAGGGCGACGCCGCGGCGAGCCGCGTGCACGTCGAGACGGACGTCCTCTTCGCGGACTCCGTCACGCTCCGCCAGGCGGGCGTCCTCGCGGACCTCCTGCGCTACCCGCCGCTCGCGGGCTTCGTCGTGGACCGCGAGGACGGCGTCGTGCGCCTGTGGTCGGCGGCCCTCGTGACGAGGGAGACGGCGCCCGTCGCGCTCGGATTTCTCTCGGCCTCGGCAGCTCTCCAGGCGATCTACGCCGAGGGCGGGCGCGAGGGGCTCGAGGACGAGCTCGGCCTCCCGGCCGCGCGGAGCGAGCACCCGCGGTCGGGCTCCCGCCCGCACCCGGACGGGATGCTCGACCTCCTCTCGGCACGGATCGCGCCGGAGGGGGCGAAGGAGTCGCGCTTCACGGACCCCGCCGACTGGATCGCGGCGGCCGACGCGCTCGGTCCCTTCGGCGCGCGCGCCGAGGCCTCGCCGCGCGGGCTGGACGCGCGCCTGCCGTTCCTCGACCCGCTGGAGGGGACGCACCCGCTCGGCCCGCGCGCCTCGGCCCTCCTCCAGGCGCGCCACGGCGAGCGCCACCCCGAGATGGGGGCCGGCGTCTTCCTGCGCCTCTTCCTGCCGACCGACGCGGCCCCCGCGGCGGCGGACGTCGCGCTGAACCTCAACCAGAAGGAGCGCGAGATGCCGTTCGCGATCGACGCGACCGGCGCGTGGACGCTGGAGTCGCCCGAGGCGACCTTCGAGTTCGGGACGCTCGCGGGCGCCCCGCGGCTCGCCTACGTGCGCTTCGTCCCGAACGCGCTCCACCTGCCGGGGCTCCTGGCGGCCCTCGCGGCCGACATGGCGCGCCGCGCGAACGCGGCGCGCGAGCACCTGCACGAGGTCGTTTCGACGGGGTAGGGCGGGCGACCCGCGCGGCCCACCGCGCGCCGGGCCTCAGGACAAGAACATCTCGTGGACGATCTTGCCGTCGCGAACCGTGTAGACGGCGACCTCGTCCATCGACATGCGTTTCCCCTTGGAGGCTCCGATCTTCGGGGTGACGTCGTGGTGGAAAACCACGGCGAAGCGCTCGCCGTTCACAAACGGCCCCTTCGCGTCGCTCCCGTGCAATTCGTGGTTCTTCATCCACCAGTCGTTCTTTCCGCGAATCGCGTCGATCCCCTTCATGGTCGCGGGCATTTCAGGCGGGACCTGCGCCTCGACGCTCACGACGTCTTCGGCGTAGAACTCGTTGATCGCGTCGAGGTTCTTGCCCTGCCGGCAGAGCTCGACGAGCCGATTGCCGACGTACTTCGTGTCGGGCACGGCCTCGGCCGTGGTCCCGCGAAACGTTCCCGACGTGGTGCGTGGTTCTTTTTTCATCGTTCACCCCCCGGTAAATCCAAGCAAGGCGGGTGCCTCGAGAAGAATTTCAACGCTCGCAGGAACACCTCGCGGATGACGGGGACTCGAGCCCGGCAAGTCCCGTACCGTGTTCGCGCCGTCGCTTAATTCATTTCGCCGGGATGAACTTCATCGCCGTCCCGTTCATGCAGTAACGCAGGCCGGTCGGCTTCGGGCCGTCGTCGAAGACGTGGCCGAGGTGCGCGTCGCACCGGGCGCAGAGGACCTCCGTGCGGGTCATGAAGAAGCTCCGGTCGCTCACTTCCCGGACCGCGTCCTTCGCGATGGGCTGCCAGAAGCTCGGCCAGCCCGTCCCGGAGTCGAACTTCGTCTCCGAGTCGAAGAGCGGAAGGCCGCAGCACACGCAGACGTACGTGCCCTTCGCGTGGTTGTCCCAGTTCGGGCCCGTGAACGCGCGCTCGGTGCCCTTCTTGCGGGTCACGTAGAACTGCTCGGGAGTCAGGATCTTCTTCCACTCGTCGTCGGTCTTGACGATGCGGTCGGGACGTTCGTGCGACGCGGCGGGCGAGGCGGATGCGGTCATCGAATCTCCTTTGGCTACGGCCGTCGGCCGTGTCAGGAGGACGGCGGCCGCGAGGACCGGGAGGGAGGCGGCAAGGACGACGGCACGGCGGTTCATGCGCACACGCATAGAAGCCTTTGCGGGTCCGGTTTATTCCACGAGGGCCGCGGCGGCCTCCCGGAGGTCGTCGACCGCCATGAGGATGCGATCTCGATGGGTCCGGAAGCTCAGGATGCACATGCGGATCGCGAACGCGTCCCCGAGGAACGTGCCCGTCAGGAACACCCGCTGCCGGGCGTTCACGCGCGCCATGAGCTCGCGGGTCAGGCGGTTCGACTCCTCGAGGGACGCCCCGGCGGGCGCGAGGCGGAACGCGAAGAGGGAAAGCTGCGGCTCGGCGGCGATCGTCATGCCCGGGATCGCGCGCACAGCGTCGACGGCCTCGCGCGCGAGGTCGAGCTTCTCGTCCAGCGAGGCGCGGAACGCGGCGAGGCCGCACAGCTTAACGGCGAGCCAGACGGAGAGCCCGCGGAAGTTCCGCGAGAGCTCGGGCGAGATCTCGCAGAAGTCGACGCTGTCCGGGTCTTCCTGCATGCCGGGCATGTAGTGGGCCTGCACGCTGTGCGAGCGCCGGAGCGCGCCGGGGTCCCGGACGAGGAGGCAGCCCGTCCCGTAGGGCATGAACAGGCCTTTGTGCGGGTCGAGGACGATCGAGTCGGCGCGCGAAAGGCCGGCGAGCGTCGCGCGGCCCCGCTCCGTCAGCGCGAAGAACCCGCCGTACGCGGCGTCGGCGTGCAGCCACAGGGATTCCCGCGCCGCGAAATCGGCAAGCGCGTCGAGGCCGTCGACGGCGCCCGTGTTCGTCGTGCCGGCGCTCGCGACGACGAGGAACGGCGAGAAGCCCGCCGCGCGATCGGCCGAAACCCGCTCCGCCAGCGCGTCGAGGCGCATGCGGAACGCTGCGTCGGACGGGACCTCGCGCACGTTCGCGGCGGGGAAGCCCGCGAGGAGGGCGGCCTTCCGGACGCAGTGGTGGCCCTGATCCGAGACGTAGAGCGTACCCCTCAGGAAATTCTCGGGGAGCTTCTCGTGGCGGGCCGCGACGACGGCGGAGAAGTTCGCGAGCGACCCGCCGGACGCGAGGAACCCCCCGGCGCCCTCCGGGTAGCCCACGCCGCGCGCGAGCCAGCGGACCACGTTCGTCTCGAGCTGGACGAGCGCCGGGGCCGGGGCGAAGACGCCCGTGTAGCGGTTCACCGCCGCGGAGATGAGGTCGGCGGCGGCGGCGTACGGCTGTCCGCCGCCGGGGATGTAGGCCATGAAGCCCGGTCCGGCGTTGTTGAAGCTCGCGGGGATCGCCTTTTCGAAGAGGAGGTCCAGCACCGGGCCGGCGTCGGCGCCCTCCTCGGGCGGCTCGCGCTCGATCAACGCGCGCGCGAGCGCGCCCGCACCTGCGCTGCCGTCGGCCGGCTGGGACGGGAGCGAGCCGACGTGGAGGACGACGCGCCGGACGGCCTCCGTGAGGAGCGCCTTCAGCTCGTCGTCCGACGGCTCGAGGGGGAATCCCACCCGATCAGGCGCCGAGGCGCGCTCCGATGTGCGAGGCGAGATCCGACGCGACCGCGTCCACGAGGTCGGCGTCCGTGCCCTCGACCATGACGCGGGCGAGGGCCTCGGTCCCGGAGTAGCGCAGGAGAATCCGGCCGATCCCGGTCATCTTCGCTTCGGCCGCTCGCCAGACGGGAGCGAACCCGGGAATCTCGCCGAACGGGACTCGCTCCTTCACCCGCACGTTCCGGAGGATCTGCGGCGTGTGGGTGAACCGCGGCTGCGCCGAGAGCTTCCTCCCGGAGGCCGCCACCAACGCGGCAAGGTGGAGGCCCGTGAGCGTCCCGTCGCCCGTCGTCGTGAGGTCCGCGCGGATGAGGTGGCCGGATTGCTCGCCGCCGAGGAGCGCGCCCGACTTCTCCATCTCCTCGACGACGTAACGGTCGCCGACGGCCGCGCGGACGAGCGCGACGCCGCGGTCCTTCAGCGCCTTCTCGAGACCCCAGTTCGACATGACGGTGCCGACGACGGACGCGGGCGGCTGGCCCTCGCGCTCCATCTCGAGCACCCACAGGAAGAGGACGTCGTCGCCGTCGAGGAGCGTGCCGGCCTCGTCCGCGACGATGATGCGGTCGGCGTCCCCGTCGAGCGCGATCCCGAGGTCGGCTCGTTCCGCGAGGACCGCCCCACGCATCGCCTCGGGATGCAGCGCGCCGCAGTCCTCGTTGATGTTCCGGCCGTCCGGGGCGACGTTCCGGGCGATCACGGCCGCTCCGGCCGCCGCGAAGGCGGCGGGCGCCGCCTCGAAGGCCGCTCCGTTCGCGGCGTCGACGACGACCTTCAGGCCGTCGAGGCGGTGGGGCAGCGTCCCGACGAGATGCTCCACGTACGCGCGGCCGAGGTCCGGCTCGACGACGGCCGGCGCGAGCGGCGCGGGCGCGGCCTCCTCGATGTGGCGTTCGATCTCGAGCTCGACCTCGTCGGGAAGCTTCCGGCCGTCTTTCGAGAAGATCTTGATGCCGTTGTCGTCCCACGGGTTGTGTGACGCCGAGACGACGACGCCCGCGTCGGCGCCGAGCTCACGCGCGAGCCAGGCGACGGCCGGAGTCGGGACGACGCCTGCGAAGCGGACGACGCCGCCCGCCTTCGCGAGCCCGCCGGTCAGCGCCCAGACGATCCCGCCCGAGGACTCGCGCGTGTCGCACCCCACGACGACCGTGGGATTCGGGTGGCCGAGCGAGGCCGCGAGGGCGGCGCCGACGCGCGAGACCGTTGCGGCATCCAGGGGAGGCGTGCCCGCCTTGCCGCGGATGCCGTCCGTGCCGAACAGTTTGCGCATTCGGCCCGATGTTATTACGGCAGCACGGTGCCGCGCGCGCGGCCCAGCGCCGCAAGGAAGCGGAGCGTCTCGGCCACGTCGTGAACGCGGACGAGGACGGGCCGCGTCCGCGCGGCGGCCGCGCACACGGCCGCGGCGGCGAGCGATTCCGGGAGGCGACCCGAAACGGGAGCGCCCGCGACCGTTCCGAGAAACGCCTTGCGCGACGCGCCGACGACGATCGGGACGCCGGGCGGCGCGAGGCGGTCGAGAGCGCCGAGGAGGGCAAAATTCTGCTCCGGCGTCTTGCCGAAGCCGAGGCCAGGGTCGACCAGTATTTTCTGCTCGGAGATGCCGAGGGAGATCGCGCGCGTGCGGGCCTCGTCCAGGTCGGCGCCCACCTCGGCGACGACATCGCCGAAAGAAGATTCTTCGAAGGTGGAAGAGGGAGTTCCACGGCAGTGGTTGATGACGAGTGCCGCGCACCGGGAGGCGACGAGCGAGAGCATCTCGTCCGGAATGTCCAGGCCGGTGACGACGTTCACCATGTCCGCACCCGCGTCCAGAGCGGCCCGCGCCACCTCCACGCGCCGGGTGTCGACGGAGAGGGGGAAAGACGGAAGATTTCTTCGAAGGTAAGAGAGGACCGGCAGCACGCGCCCCTCTTCCTCATTTGCAGAAATCTCTCTTGCGCCGTCTCCGTACGCGCTGCCCCTGGGGCGTGTGCTCTCTCCGCCGATGTCCAGAATCATGGCGCCCACCTCCGTGAACCTCACGCCTTCCTCTCCCGCCGCTTGGGCGGACGCGAAGCGTCCGCCGTCGGAGAAGGAGTCGGGCGTGACGTTCAGGATCGCCATGACACCCGGCAGGTGCCCGAGCGCGAGCTCGCGGCCCCCGGGGAGTTGGAGACGGAACGTCACGGTGCGGCTCGTCGAGAAGCGATTCGTGCGGAGGGGGGCGGGGGAACCCGGCGTCCGGGTTCCCCCGGAAAACTCACGCCGGGACTGGGATCAGCCCCCCCGCCGGCGCGGCGCCCTCGTCCTTCTGCGTGACGGTGGCGGGCGCGGTGGGCTTCGGCGGCTCTGGCTTCACGGGCGGCCGCTTCGCGACCTCGTGGCCCGTGACGCGCTTGATGATCGCGTAAATCTCCTCGCCGTCGAGGGACTCCTTCTCGAGGAGGACCTTCGCGATCTCCTCGAGCGCAGCGCGGTGCTCGACGATGATCTTCTTGCCGCGGTGGTACGAGGTCGTCACGATGCGGTTGACCTCGTCGTCGATCTTCCGCGCCGTGTCCTCGGAGTAGTCGGGCTGCCGCGCGAAGTCGCGGCCAAGGAAGACCTCTCCCTCCGGCCGGCCGAAGGACATCGGCCCGAGCTCGCTCATGCCCCACTCGCACACCATGCGGCGCGCCATTTCGGTGGCCTTCTCGAAGTCGTTCGAGGCGCCGGTCGTGATGCGTCCGATGCAGACTTCCTCGGCGAGGCGGCCGCCCATCATGACGGCGAGCTCGGCCTCGATGTACTCCTTCGAGTACGTGTACTTGTCCTCGAGCGGGAGCTGCTGCGTGAGGCCCAGCGCGCGGCCGCGCGGGATGATCGTGACCTTGTGGAGCGGATCCGTGTGCTCCTCGAAGGAGGCGATCAGCGCGTGGCCTCCCTCGTGGTACGCGGTGACGCGCTTCTCCTCGTCCGACATGACCATCGACTTCCGCTCCGCCCCCATGAGGACCTTGTCCTTGGCGTAGTTGAAGTCGACCATGTCGACCTTCTTCTTGTCGACGCGGGCGGCCGCGAGCGCGGCCTCGTTCACGAGGTTCGCGAGGTCGGCGCCGGCGAAGCCCGGCGTGCCGCGGGCCACGACCGAGAGGTCGACGTCGTCGGACATCGGGATCGTGCGCGTGTGAACCTTGAGGATGCCCTCGCGGCCCTTGACGTCCGGCCGGTCCACGACGACGCGGCGGTCGAAGCGGCCGGGCCTGAGGAGGGCCGGGTCGAGGACGTCGGGGCGGTTCGTGGCCGCGACGAGGATGACCCCGTCGTTGCCCTCGAAACCGTCCATCTCGACGAGGAGCGCGTTCAGCGTCTGCTCGCGCTCGTCGTGCCCGCCGCCGAGGCCCGCGCCGCGGTGGCGGCCGACGGCGTCGATCTCGTCGATGAAGATGATGCAGGGCGCGTTCTTCTTGCCCTGCTCAAAGAGGTCGCGCACCCGGCTCGCGCCGACGCCCACGAACATCTCGACGAAGTCCGAGCCGGAGATCGAGAAGAACGGCACGTTCGCCTCGCCGGCGACCGCGCGCGCGAGGAGGGTCTTTCCCGTGCCGGGCGGGCCCATCATGATGACGCCCTTCGGGATCTTGCCGCCGAGCTTCTGGAACTTCGCGGGCTCCTTCAGGAAGTCGATGATCTCGGAGAGCTCTTCCTTGGCCTCCTCACACCCCGCGACGTCCTTGAACGTGACCTTCTTCTGGTTCGGGGTGAGCATCTTCGCGCGTGATTTTCCGAACTGCATCGCGCGGTTCCCGCCCGTCTGCATCTGCCGCATGATGAAAATCCACAGGCCGATCAGGAACAGGATCGGGGCCCACTGGAGGAGGATCACGAGCAGCGAGCCCTCGCGCGGCTCCTCCGCCGTGATCTTCACGTTCGCCTTCATGAGGTCGGCCGTGAGGTCGTTGTAAACCGGTGCGTACGTGCGGACGCCGGGCTCGCGGCCCTCGACGGCGCCCTTCTTGAACCCGCGGATCTCCTGGCCCCGGATCGTGACCTTCTCGATGTCGCCCTTCTTGACCATCTCCATGAACTCGGTGAAGGAGACGGTTGACGTCGTCGTGCGGCCGACGTCGACGACGCGGAAGAGGAGGAGGATCACCACGAGGATGACCATCCAGAGCAGGATGTTCTTGACGTGTGTGTTCACCTTGGAATGCCTCGGCTTCCTTACTCTACGTGACTGGGACTCACGCGGTTTGAGGCCGCGCGCGCCGGGCGATCTCGCCGCTCGTCTCGAACGGCGATTCCCCCTCGGTCCGGACCTGGGCGATGAAGGGGAGGTTGCCCCCTTCCCGCTGGTACTCCATGCCGTACCCCACGAGGACCCCTTCCTCCGACGGGAATAGCACGTAATCGGCGAGCAGCGAGCTCTTGCGCTCCTGGGGACGGTCCACCACACAGGCGAAACGCAGGGACCTGGGGTTTTCTTCCCGGAGCTGGCTCAGGAGCCAGGTCTCGACGATCCCGCTGCGGATGACGTCCTTGAGGACGACGAGGTGCGCGTCCCGCACGTCGAAAGGCGCGAGGAAGTGGTAGTTGACGACCTTCTCGGCCTCGCCGTCGCGGAGCACGTCGATGTACTCGCAGCGCACCGGGCGCGGCACCGCCCGGGCGAGGTCCGCCACGAAAAATCCGGCGCCTTTCAGAATGGCGATGAGGACGATGGGGCCGTTCGGGTAATCGTGCGCGATCCGCCGTCCGACATCCGCCACACGCCGCGCGATGTCGGCAGGACCGTACCGTTCGTCAAAGGCAATCGCCACCCGTGGAAGTCTATCAAGGGGAGCCCCGGACACCCTCGTCGTCGCCTGTTGCGGCGGTTCAGGCCGAATCGGTGGTTTTCTTCTTAGAAGGTGAAAGGCGGACGAAGCGCGGGCTCGCGGTGAGGCGATGGCCCGCAAACGACTCGTGGAACACCGGATCGCTTCGGAGGCGCAGGAGCACCTTCTCGATCTGTTTGTGGCCGGGAGGCCGGGGGAGGGGGCGGGGGGGGCCGGCGCTGGCGGCGCCGGCCCCCCCCGCCGCCCCCGCCGCGCGGACGAGGAACCGCGCGACCTCGTCGTCGGAGAGCCTCGCGAAAAAGCTCCTCGGCCAAATTCCATTCAAAGAAATCTTCTCTTCTCCCATCCTCGCTTCGAGCCGCCTGTCGAGCGCATCGAGCCGGCGCGAGTACGCCTCCCCGGCCCGTGCGAGGCGCTCCGTCGCGCCCGGCATCCGCCGCTCGAGGCCGGGCAGCACCGAGCGGCGGACGCGATTGCGCGCGAACCCCTCGTTCGCGTTCGTCTCGTCCTCGCGCCACGGGACGCCCTCCGACTCGAGGAACGCGC
Organism: uncultured Acidobacteriota bacterium; assembly: GCA_963798215.1. Classification (GTDB taxonomy): domain Bacteria; phylum Acidobacteriota; class Thermoanaerobaculia; order UBA5066; family UBA5066; genus Fen-183. The sequence goes on along the minus strand of CAWCSP010000004.1, from coordinate 2,920,326 downwards.
GCAGCTCGGCGCGCGAGAAGGGGAGGAGCGGGCGCACGACGCCGTCCGTCCGGCTCGCGCGGATGCCGCCACGCGTGCGGCCGAGCCGGCGCTCGAGGTGGAGAAGGACCGTTTCGGCCTGGTCGTCGCGCGTGTGGCCCGTGAGGATGGCGGCTTCCATGTCGCCGGCCACGGAGAGGAGCGCGCGGTAGCGCAGCCGCCGGGCCGCAGACTCGACGCTCTCGCCCTGCTTCCGCTGCGAGGGGACGTCCACCGACAGGAAGCCGTACGGGACGCCCAGGCGCGCCGCGAGGTCCGCGCAGAATCGCGCGTCCCCGAGGCCCGCCTCGCCGCGCAGGCCGTGCGCGACGTGCAGGGCGACGACGCTGATCCCGCGCGGGACCGCCCAGGCGCATGCCAGCACGAGGAGCGCGGTCGAGTCGCCTCCGCCCGAGCAGGCCACGGCGAGCCGGCCGGTTCCCTCGAGGAGCCCGGTCTCCGCGAGGTGGCGGGCAAAGCGGTCGGGCAGGCGGTCGGCCACGCTGCCCCGTCGTCTACTTGGACGCGGCCGGCTTCGACGCGTCCGGCTTCGTCGCGGCCGGGGGCTCGGGCGGGAGCGGGCGGCGCGGGAGCATCTGGTCGCGCTGGGCCGCGTGGTACGCGAAAGACGCCCAGATGGCGGCGATCTGCATGAGGTCCGGCTTCGGCACCCGCTCGACGACGTCCATGTTCGAGTGATGAACGCGCGTGCCGTAGTCCAGCCGATCCTGGATGAACTGGAAGCCGGGGAGTCCGACGGCGTCGAACGACTGGTGGTCGGTGCCGCCGGTCCTCTTCATCGTGACGGTCGTCGCGCCGAGGTCGCGGAAGGGCGCGAGCCACGCCTCGAAGACCGGCTCCGCCGCGGCGTTGTCCTGGGCGTAGACGCCGCGGATCTTCCCCGCGCCGTTGTCGACGTTGAAGTAGCCGGCGAATTTCGCCCAGGCGGGCTTGAACGTGAGCGGCCCCGCGGGCGTCCTCAGGAACTCCGGAACGTCGCGCTCCTTCGGGTCGGTCGTTTCGGGGCGCGACGCGAGCTCCTTCGAGACCCAGGCGCGCGAGCCAAGGAGGCCCTGCTCCTCGCCGCCCCAGAGGGCGACCCGGATCGTCCGCCTCGGCGCCACGTTCAGGGCCTTGAGGATGCGCATCACCTCGATGGCCGTCGCGGCGCCGACGCCGTTGTCCGCGGCGCCGGTCCCGCCCTGCCAGCTGTCGAGGTGCGCGCCGATCATCACCACCTGGTCCTTCAGCGCCTTGTCGGTCCCCGGGATCTCCGCGAGGACGTTCGAGGCGGCGAGCGGGTCCTCGTCCGTGAAGCGGGCCTTCACGTCGACCTCCAGCTCCACCTCTTCCTTCCGCTCGAGGATGCGCGCCACGCGGCCGTACGCCTCGGCGCCGAGCACGAGCGTCGGCGGCGGAACGGACTCGTCGGCCTTCCACGACCCGCCGCCCTGGACCCAGATCGTCCCGTAGTCGCCCCGGGACGGCTCGAGGACGGCCGCGACCTTCTCGGCGACGAGGAAGGCGTCGAGCTTCTTGCGGAACGCCCGCTGCTTGACGAGGCGCTCGCGCTCGGCCGGCGTCCGGAGAAAGCGCCCGCCGCCCGGCTCGTACCGCCAGATCTCGTCGAGGGCCTTGTCGTCGTATCGCGAGACGTCGGGCTTGTCGGACGCCTTCGTCTCCGGCGCGTCGCCGAGGAGGAGGATCCTGCCTTCGAGCTTGCCCTTCCACGCGTCGAGGTCTTCCGGCTTCTCGAGCTTCGCGAGGACGGCCTTTCCCTTTCGCGGGCCGTCCGTGCCCGGCGTCCACGCCTTCGGGAGCGCGGGAAGGATCGCGGTCGCGGGGGACAGCATCCGGACGGAAGCCGCCTCGAGCACCCAGCCGCGGCCGAACGGCGCGAAGCTCTCGATCCTGACGTTGGAGAGGCCCGCCTTCTCGAGCTCGGCCTTCGCCCACTCGGCGGCCCGGCGGTAGCTCGGGGAACCGGTCACGCGGGGCCCGATTCCGTCGCAGAGTCTCGAGAGCGTCTCGAACGCCTTGCTGCGGTTGAACGCCTCGTCGCGAATCCGGGTCACCATTTCGAGGTCGACGTTTTCCGGCGGCGCGGCGGCGGCCGGGATCGAGACGGCGACGAGGACGGCGAGCGCGGCGGCGGGAGCGCGGCGGCGGTTCATCGGGTGGTCTCCTTTCGGGGCGAAAGCATGAGCATATCCGCGTCCCCGGGTCCTGGCCACGCTGCGCTATCATCCGCCCCTCGCCCGGTCCTTGGGGAGCGATCCGAGGCGGCGTAGCTCAGATGGCCAGAGCAGGGGTCTCATAAGCCCTTTGTCGGCGGTTCGATTCCGCCCGCCGCCACCACTCTCCCCGCGTCCCCGCCGTATGATTCCCCCGTGAAGCGGCAGGACCGCGAGCCCGACGACTCCCCCTACCTGTTCTGCGAGCAGTGCGAGCAGATGTTCGAGCGCGTCCTGATCCAGGAGTGCCCGTACTGCGAGAAGAGGTTCTGCCGCTCGTGCGCGGTCCGCTCCGGGCAGTTCTCGTTCTGCGGGAAGGCCTGTGCAAAGAACTGGTTCTTCGCGGACGACGAGGAAGAGTCCGAGGGCGCCGTGGAACGAGGGGAGATCGACGAGGGAGACCTCTAGATCCGCGCGTTCGTCGCCGTGCCCGCCGCCGACCCGGGCCTCAAGGAGGCCCTCGCGGGGACGCGCGCGGCGCTCTCGGGGTCGCGTGACCTGCGCTGGGTGCGCGACGACCAGCTCCACCTGACGCTCCGTTTCTTCGCCGACCTGCCGGGAGAACGCGTGCCCCACGTCGAGGCGGCCGCGCGCGCCGCGTGCGCGGCGTCCGGTCCGTTCGATCTCGAGGTTCGAGGCCTCGGCCGCTTTCCGGCCCACGGGCCGTTGCGGGTCGTCTGGGCGGGCCTCGGGGCGGGGCGCGAGTCGCTCGTCGTGCTCGCGTCGGCGCTCGCCGGAGAGCTCGGGACGCGCGGGTTCCCGGCCGTGGACGGGGAGAAGCCCTTCGCTCCGCATCTCACGCTCGCCCGCGCCCGCGACCCGCGCGGCTCGAGGGACGCGGCCCGGGCCGTCGCGGCGCTCACGCCGTCGGTCGGCGCGTACGGGACACAGCGCGTGGACACGCTCGTCCTCTTCCGGAGCGACCTCGGCTCCGGCCCGCCGGTCCACACGCCGCTCGCGCGCTTCCCGCTCGGAGCCTGAGACGTACCGCCCCCGGGCGTGCGCTTGACGCAGTCGGACCTTTTATGAAAGAAATCGAGTCGCAATATCAATCGGGAGGTAGACGATGTCGGCGCAATTGCACGAAGTTCTCACCCAGCCTCTCCTCGAGCGTTGCCACGAGCGGGCCCCTGCGTACGACCGGGAGAACCGGTTCTGTCGCGAGGACTTCGAGGAGCTCCGGGAGTCGGGATACCTCCGGATGGCGATCCCGAAGGAGTTCGGCGGTCTCGGGTACCGGCTCGACGAGGTCGCGCGCGAGACGCGGCGTCTCGCGTACCTGGCGCCCGCGACGGCGCTCTGCCTGAACATGCACAACTACTGGGTCGGCGACGCGGCGGACCTCTGGCGGGGCGGCGACAAATCCTGCGAGTGGATCCTGAAGGAAGCCGCGGCCGGGGAGGTTTTCGCGGCGGGCCACGCCGAGCACGGGAACGACATCCCGGGCCTCCTCTCGACGACGAAGGCCGAGCGCGTGAAGGGCGGCTGGCGGTTCACGGGCCGCAAGGCATTCGGGAGCCTCGCGCCCGTCTGGACGCGGCTCGGCTTCCACGGGATGGACACGAGCGACCCGTCCGGGCCGAAGGTCGTCCACGCATTCGTCCCGCGCGGCACCGAAGGGCTCTCGGTGAAGGAGACGTGGGACGTTCTCGGCATGCGCGCGACGCGCAGCGACGACACGATCCTCGACGGCGTCTTCGTGCCCGACCGCTACGTCGCGCGCGTCGTCAAGGCGGGCGTCGCGGGGGTCGACGGCTACATCCTCGGGTTCTTCACGTGGGGGCTCGTCGGCTTCGCGAACGTCTATTACGCGATCGCCCAGCGGGCGCGCGACGTCCTCGTCGAGCAACTCAAGTCGAAGACGTCCATCGGCCTCACGCGCCCGATGGCGTACCACCCGGAGATCCAGCACGGAGTCGCGGAGATGGCTCTCGAGATCGAGTCGATCGGACCGCACGTCGACGCGATTGCGAGGGACTGGTCCGAGGGGCGCATCGGCCCCGACTGGTTCCTCAGACTGGTCGCGATGAAGTATCACGCGGTCGAGGGCGCGTTCCGGGTCGCGGACCGCGCTCTCGACCTCTCCGGCGGCTTCGGCATGTTCAAGAAGAGCGAGCTCGAGCGCCTCTTCCGCGACTGCCGCGCGGGCCGGTTTCATCCGGCGAATTCCGCCCTCACCCACGAGATCGTCGGGAAGATGACGCTCGGCATCAACCCGGACGAACAGCCGCGCTGGGGCTGAAGCGTTCGAAGAGAACCGGAAGATTTTCTTAGAAGGGTAAGAGGGCGGGCTCCTCGTCTTTGACGCAGCTGAGGGTCGTATGGATACGCGTGAGCATCTCCTCGCATCGCTTCGCCGCGCGTTCGACGGCCGTTCCTGGCACGGTCCGAACCTCCTCGGTGCGATCCGCGGCCTCACGCCCGCCGAAGCGTTCTTCCGACCCGGCGCCGGCCGTCACTCCGTCTACGACCTCCTCCTTCACGCCGCGTACTGGAAGTACGTCGTGCGGCGACGCCTCGCGGGCGAGAAACGCGGCTCTTTTCCTTTCAAAGGATCGAATTTCTTTCCAGAACCTCACCCGAAGGACGCCCGCGCCGTTCGAGAGACGCGCGCACTCCTCGAAGAGATGCATCGAGAGCTCGTCCGTGTCGTCGAATCCCTCCCGGAGAACGCCTTCGCCGCGCGGCACGGGAGATGGACCGCCGGGGAGATGATCGCGGGCGTTGCGGCCCACGATCTCTACCACGCGGGTCAGATCCAGCTCGTGAAGAAGCTCGGCGCGGCGAGGGGGCGACGTCGAGTCGGCGCTACGGCCGCGCGTATTGGTCGATGATCCGCGTGATCGCGCGGCGGCAGACGGGGCAGAAGCCCACGCTGTCGCGCGTGAACATGATGCAGTCGGCCGACGGGCGGTAGAGGCCCTTCGCCTCGTACGCCGCGCCCTCGAACGCGCCGACCTTCCCGGACCACGTCATGGACCCGAGGAGTGCCGTCTCTTCCTTCGCCTCCGCGCGGAAAAGGTCGTCGAGCGCCGAGGGCGGCTTGCCGGCCGCGATGATCGCGTGGCGCGTCTTCTGGACCGCGCGGCTCTCCTTCTCGAATGCGTCCTTCTCCCACGGTGTCGGGAGGGGCGTCCCGGCCTCGACGAGGTCCGCCCACTTGAGCCTCTCCCGCGCCGGGTGGGCCGTCACGTTCGGCTCCCAGGGCTCGGGCTTCTCGGCGCCCGTGCCGGTCTCGTACGCGACGTCGGACGTGTAGTACTCGTCCGCGAGGCCCGCGAAGTGGTGGCCGAACTCGTGGACGAAGAGGTACTCCGCCCAGGAGGAGTCGACGGCCGCGGTCGCCTGGTCGGCGAAGATTCCGCCGCCCCCGTAGCGCGCGTCGTTCACGAGGATCTCGAGGACGTCGTACGGGGCAGCCGACGCCGCGTCGCGCAGCGCGCGGTCGTCGGTCGTCAAGACGTAGCGCTCCGACCCGAAGATCCCGTACTGCACGGAAAGCGGCGAGCGCCGGAAGATCCCCGAGTCCGGGCGCGTGACGCCGGTTTCGGGGCACGGCAGGTCGAGCGCGCGCACGTTGAAGTCCGACTTGCGCGACTTGAAGGGCTCGTACGAGAAGAGGAGGTCGACGAGCTTTTTCACGTCCGCGTGGAACTTCGGCATGTCCTTCGCGGCATAGCCGTCGCCGAGGAGGAGGAGGTCGAGCTTCCCGGTCGACGGCCCGTTCTCGAACACGGTCCAGACTTTCCCGGCCGGCGCGAGCGGGGCCGGGTTCGCCGCGGCCGGGTCGACGACGGTCGTGAAGACGGGCTGGAAGACGTTCGCGGCGTCCCGCCGGGACAGGACGACTTGCACCGGCTCCTTCGGCCACGGGAAGCGCAGCGACTCGGAAAGCGTGCGCGCGGCCTTCTTCGGCTCGCCCGTCGTCTCCCACTCGGCGTAGAGGGAAGAGTACCCGCGCGAGTAGAGGACGCGGTTCGTCCTCGGGTCGCGGACTTCGAAAAAGTACGTCCCGAGGTTCGTGTCGTCGAGGAGGCGGGTCAGGCTCCCGGCCCACGGCCCGTCGTCCACGGCCCGGTCGACGGCGACGACCTCGCCCTTCGGCCCGCCCGTGTGGAAAAGGTCCAACCGCATCGTCCGCCGCGTGAACGCGGCGTCGAAGGGGGAGGGCGAGGGGGAAGACGAAGAGAAGGAATTTTCTGCGAATAGGAAGATCGCCGCGGCTGCGCCCAGCGCGAAGATGACGCTCCTGCGTTTGCTCATGCCCTATCCTAATCACCTTCCAGGAAATCTTCGCGCGCGGAGCGCGCGTCCCTCGCCTGCGTGTAGTGCGAGATCTTGCGGATCTTCGAGTTCGGAAAGACCGACGTGTAAAAGGCGACGGCCTGTTCGGCGTTCCCGTCGAACCAGAGGCACGGGGCGATTCTCCGCTCGTGAGACATGATTCCTCCCGGTTCCGGCACGCAGGACGTGTGCCGGAAAGAGTTGCGTGTCACGTTCGTCTACGCAGAAAGACGTGCGCCGCGGCGCGGCCGCCCGCGCGGTGGGACGTGCACTCGTATCCCAGCGCGCGCATGTCGAGTCCGTGAAACAGGTGCTCGCCGGTTCCGAGGAGGACGGGCGACACCGCGAGGTGCAGCTCGTCGAGAAGGCCCGCGGTCAGGTACTGGCGGATCGTCGAGACACCGCCTCCGACCCGGACGTCGAGGCCGCCCGCGGCCTCCTTCGCCTGCGCGAGCGCGGCGTGGATGCCCCCCGTCACGAAGCGAAACTCGGTCCCGCCCTTCATCGAGAGCGGGAAGCGCGGGTGATGCGTGAGCACGAAGACGGGCACGTGGTACGGCGGCTCGTCGCCCCACCAGCCTTTCCAGCTGTCGTCCGGCCACGGGCCCCGCACGGGCCCGAACATGTTTCGGCCGAGGATCCAGGCGCCGAAACCCTCGAATCCCTTCGCCGCGACCTCGTCGTCCACGCCTCCCTCGCCGCCTTCGCCGTTTCCGTGCATCCGCTGCCACGTGCGCGTGTGGAAGAACCAGTCGAAGAGCTCCGGACCGCCGACGCCGAGAGGGTTCTGGAGATCCTGACGAGGCCCGGCGCCGTAACCGTCGAGGGAGACCGAGAAACCGTGGACGCGCAGTCGCGACATGGGACCTCCTGTTTCGAGGGGTTGTTTCTTCAGCGTCGCGTCGAGGGACGCCTCAGTCGAAGACGATCGTCCGCCCCCGGTGGACGATGATCTTGTGGCGGATGTGGCTCCAGACGGCCCGCGCGAGGACGGTCTTCTCGAGGTCCCTGCCGAGCCGGATCAGGTCCTGCACGGACTGCCGATGAGTCACGCGGCGCACATCCTGCTCGATGATGGGTCCCGCGTCGAGCGTCTCGGTCACGTAGTGGCTCGTCGCCCCGACCATCTTGACGCCGCGTTCGCGCGCCGCGTGGTACGGGCGCCCCCCGGGGAACGCCGGCAGGAACGCGTGATGGATGTTGATGATCCGGCTCGGGTACTCCTCAACGAACCGCCCCGTGACGATCTGCATGTACCGCGCGAGGACGACGAGGTCTATCTGCGCGCCGCGGAGGAGCGCAAGCTGGGATTCCTCGGCCTCCGCCTTGTTCTCCGGGGTGACGGCGAACGCGTGGAACGGCAGGCCGAATGTCCGCGCGACGGGCTCGAGATCGGGATGGTTCGCGACGACGAGGGCGACTTCGGCCCGCCACTCGCCCGAGCGCGTCCGCGCGAGGAGATCGTAGAGACACGAAGGATCCTTCGAGACGAAGACGGCCAGCCGCGTCACTACGTCCGACGCGTGTAGGGACCACGCGACATCCGGTCCGTCGCCGATCAGTCCGGCCAATCTCGGCGCGATCGCGGCCTCAGGCAGCGTGAAGTCCGAGACGTCCCAGCGCAGGCGTGTGTAGTAATGCTGGATCTCGGGATCGACGTACTGGTCGTGGTAGAGGATCCGCCCGCCGTGGTCGTAGACGAACCGGGTGAGGCTCGCGGCGATACCGAGCCGGAGCGGGCAGTGCAGGAGCAGGGTCTGGCAGCGGGGCTCACGGGGCTCAGTTGGCATGCTTCGATCTTAGTTCGGGCGCGCGCCCGCGGAGCGACGCGCAACCTTTCCCCGCCCCGGTCGTATGCTTCGCTCGATGAACATCCGCGCGCGCCTCCTCGCCCTCCTTCTGCCCATGTGTCTCCTCCTCCCCGCCACCCTCCGCGCCGATGGCCCGCCCGAGGCCCGTCTCCTCCGCTACCCGGACGCCTGGGGCGACTTCGTCGTCTTCACGTACGCCGGCGACCTCTGGCGCGCGCCCGTCGCGGGCGGCGCCGCGTACCGCCTCACGACACACGCCGGCCAGGAGCTCTTCCCGAAGATCTCGCCGGACGGGAAGTGGATCGCGTTCTCGGGCGAGTACTCCGGCACGCGGCAGGTCTACGTCATGCCGTCGTGGGGCGGCGAGCCGAGGCAGCTCACGTTCTACAACGACGTCGGGCCGATGCCGCCCCGGGGCGGCTTCGACGACTGGGTCCTCGGCTGGACGAAGGACGGGAAGATTCTCGTGCGGATGAACCGCGTCCCGTGGAGCGAGCGGCTGGGGCGCTACTACGTCGTCGACCCGAAGGGCGGGCTCGAGACGCCGCTCGAGATCCCCGAGGGCGGCACGGCGTCGCTCTCGCCCGACGGGACGAAGCTCGCGTACTGCCCCCTGAGCGCCGAGTTCCGCACGTGGAAAAGGACGCTCGGCGGACTCGCGCAGGACGTCTGGATCTACGACTTCGCCTCGAAGGCATCCACGCGGATCACGGACTGGAAGGGCACGGACAACTTCCCGATGTGGAACGGGGACACGATCTGGTTCTCGTCCGACCGCGAGCACACGCTCAACCTGTTCGCGTACGACGTGAAGACGAAGGCGACGCGCAAGGTCACGGCGTTCACCGAATTCGACGTCCTCTGGCCGTCGCTCGCCTCGGACAGGAGCGCGATCGTCTTCATGAACGGCGGGTACGTCTGGCGCCTCGACCTGAAGACGGAGAAGGCGGCACGGATTCCGATCGCGCTGGCGTCGGACCGCGCTCCCGTCGGGACGGCGTGGAAGGACGTCAAGGAGTTCATCCGTGGCGCGAGCCTCTCGCCGAGCGGCGCCCGCGTCGTCTTCGACGCGCGCGGCGACCTCTTCAGCGTCCCGGCCAAGGACGGCCCGACGCGCGACCTCACGGGCACGCAGGGCGTGCGCGAGCGCGCGCCCGCGTGGTCGCCCGACGGGCATCGCGTCGCGTACCTGTCGGACGCGACCGGCGAGTACGAGATCTGGGTGCGCGCGGCGGACGGATCCGGGGCGCCCCGGCAGCTCACGAAGGACGGCGCGCCCTGGAAGTACGACCCCGCGTGGAGCCCGGACGGGAAGAAGCTCGCGTACGGCGACCGGAAGCACCGCCTGCGCGTCCTCGACGTCGATTCGGGCGCAGTCACGGACGTCGACACGGGCACGCAGGAGGACCTCGACGTCTACACGTGGTCGCCCGATTCGAAGTGGCTGGCCTACGAAAAGAGCCACCCCACGCGCCTGCCCGGGATCGCCGTGTGGTCGGCCGCCGCGAAGAAGACGTTCCTCCTCGGCGACGGCCTGACGCCCGACCACGGCCCCGCGTTCTCGGCCGACGGGAAGTATCTCTTCTTCCTCTCCGAGCGCGACTACACGCCCGTCTTCTCCGCGTACGAGTTCAACTACGTCTACCCGCACGCCACGCGCGTCTACGCGACGGCGCTCGCGTCCGGCACGCCGTCCCTCTTTCCGGTGAAGGACGACGAGGAGAAGGGAGCCGACGCGAAGGACGCGGCCGACGCGTCCGGCAAGAAGAAGGACGGAAAGGACGAGGGCAAGGGCAAGGGCGACAAGGACAAGGCGGAGAAGAAGGAACCGCCGGCGACGTCCGTCGAGCCCTCGGGCTTCGTCGCGCGGACGGAGGCGCTGCCGGGGGTCCCCGCGGGCGACTACCGGGACCTCGCTTCGACGGCCGACGCCGTCTGGTACGTCCGTGACGGCGACGGCGACTCTGGCCGCCGCGGCCATGGCAGCCGGGCCCTCTACCGCTACGACCTCAAGGAGAGGAAGGAAGAGAAGGCGCTCGACGGCGTCGAAGGCTGGGAGATCTCGAACGACGGGAAGAAGCTCCTGTACCGGATCGGCCCGGACTGGTTCGTGACGGACGCGAAGGCGCCGCTCAAGGGCGGCGACGGAAAGCTCGACCTCTCGGGCCTGAAGATGAAGCTCGACGTCGCGGCCGAGACGAGGCAGATGTGGGCCGACGGCCTCAGGATCGTCCGCGACTGGTACTACGACGAGAAGCTCCACGGCGTGGACTGGGCCGCGCTCGGGAAGCGATACGGGGCGCTCGTTCCGTACGTCGAGCACCGCGCCGACCTCGACTTCCTATTCGGCGAGATCATCGGAGAGCTCGACTCCGGCCACACGTACGTCGAATCCGGCGACCAGCCGAAGGTTCCGCGCGTCGCCGGAGGCATGCTCGGCTGCGAGCTCGCGGCGGACGCGTCCGGACGCTACCGCATCGCGAAGGTATTCCCCGGCGAGAACTGGGACGACGCGTGGCGCTCGCCGCTCACGGAGCCAGGCGTCGACGTGAAGGAGGGGAGCTTCCTCCTCGCGATCGACGGGCACGACCTCACGACGGCCGACAATCCGTATCGTCTTCTCGAGGGCAAGGGCGGGAAGGTCGTCTCGCTCCTCGTGTCGGACAAGCCGGCCGCGGAGGGCGCGCGGACGGTTCTCGTCAAGACGATCACGTCCGAGCAGAACCTGCGCTACCTCGACTGGGTGAAGAGCCGCATGGCGATGGTCGACAGGCTGTCGGGCGGCAAGGTCGGCTACCTCCACCTTCCGGACACGGCGTTCGAGGGCAACCGGATGCTCCAGAAACTCTTCTACTCGCAGGCGGGCAAGCCCGCGCTCCTCATCGACGAGCGGTACAACGGCGGCGGATTCATCCCGGACCGCATGATCGAGTACTTCTCGCGGAAGACGCTCGCCTTCTGGGCGCGCCGCGGACTCGAACGGTTCACGGCGCCCGGCTTCGCCCACGACGGCCCGGAGGCGATGCTCGTGAATTCGTACTCGGGTTCGGGCGGGGACGCGCTGCCGTACTTTTTCCGCGAGAGCAAGCTCGGTCCGATCATCGGGACGCGCACGTGGGGCGGTCTCATCGGCCTCTCGGGGAACCCCCACCTCGTCGACGGCGGCACGCTCGAGGTCCCGACGTTCCGGATCTACGACCGCGAAGGGAAGTGGGTCGTCGAGAACGAGGGCGTCGCGCCGGACGTCGAGGTCTTCGACGACGCGGGCTCGCGCGTGAAGGGCGGGGACCCGTCCCTCGAGAAGGGCGTCGAGATCCTCCTGAAGGAGCTCGCGAAGCCCGGCGCGTGGAAGGAGCCGAAGACGCCGGTGCCGCCGGACATGGCGGCGCAGAAGCCGTAGGGCGGAGCGTCAGGGTTCCTCGGCGTAGGCCGGATACCACTGGCGCGCCGCGACGCGGGCGCGCAGGTCTTCGGGCGAGGCGGCCGGCGCGAGACCCTCGCGCACGGCCGCTTCGGCGACCGCGCACGCGACCTCGACGGCGACGCTGCGCAGCTCCCCGAGCGGCGGCAGGAGCGACGCGACGGGATCCTTCAGCGCGGGCGACAGCTCGGCGAGGCGCCGCGCGGCGGCGATGAACATCCCGTCCGAGACGCGCCGCGCGCCGGCGGCGACGACCCCGAGGCCGACCGCCGGGAAGACGAAGACGTTGTTGCACTGGGAGATGATCCACGCGCGCCCGCCGAGGACCGCGGGCGGGCAGGGCGAGCCCGTGGCGACGAGTGCGCGCCCGTCCGTCCAGCGGATGAGGTCCTCGGGCCGCGCCTCGGCGCGCGCGGTCGGGTTCGAGAGCGGGAAGATCACGGGGCGCGGCGTCTTCGCGGCCATCGCGCGCACGATCGGCTCCGTGAACGCCCCCGCCGCCGTCGAGAGGCCGATCAGGGTCGTCGCGTCGACGCCGCCGATCACGTCCGCGAGGCCGACGGCGCCGCGGTGCGTGCGGGGCCAGCCGGCGACGTCCTCCGCCGCGCGCGCGTAGACGCGCTGCTCGGGCGCGAGGTCGCCGCGCGTGTCCACGAGGAGGCCGTCGACGTCCACGATCCAGAAGCGGCGCCGCGCCTCGGCGTCGGACAGACCCTCGACGACCATCGCGGCCCGAAGGTAGTCCGCGACGCCGATCGCCGCCGAGCCCGCGCCGAGGAAGACAATCGTCTGGTCACGCAGGGTCCGCCCGGCGACGCGCGCGCCCGCGAGGAGCGCGCCGAGCGCGACGGCAGCGGTGCCCTGGATGTCGTCGTTGAACGTGAGAAGAGAATCGCGGTAGCGGTTCAGGAGGGGCCGCGCGTTCGGCGTCGCGAAGTCCTCCCACTGCAGGAGCGTCCCGGGCAGCTCCTGTTTGACGGCGTCGACGAAGCGGTCGACGAACGTGAAGTACGCCTCGCCCGAAACGCGTTTCTGGCGGCAGCCGAGGTACTGCGGGTCGCGGAGCCGCTCCTCGTTGTTCGTCCCGACGTCGAGGACGATCGGGAGCGTCCGCGCGGGCGGGACGCCGCCGATGAGCGTGTAGAGCGTCAGCTTGCCGATCGGGATGCCGAGGCCGCCGACGCCCTGGTCGCCGATGCCGAGGATGCGCTCGCCGTCCGTCACGACGACGACGTCGGCGTCGGGGTTCGGGCGATTGCGGAGGAGCTCGGGGATCGCGTCGCGTTGCGAAAACGGGACGAAGAGGCCGCGCGGGCGCCGGTAAATGTGGCTGAACTGCTGGCACGCCTCGGCGACGACCGGCGTGTAGACGATCGGCAGCATCTCCTCGATGTGGGCGAGAAGGAGGCGGTAGAAGAGGACCTCGTTCGTGTCCTGCAGGGCGCGAAGCTGGATGTGCCGGCCGAGGGGCGTGCGCTTGGCGAGGTAGGCCTCGTACGCGCGCACGAGCTGCTCGTCCACGGTTTCGATCCGTTCGGGGAGGAGGCCGTGGAGGCCGAGCCGCGTGCGTTCGGCGGCGGTGAACGCGGTTCCCTTGTTCCACGCGGGAGACTGGAGGAGCTGCATGCCGCGGAGGCCGTCGGGGCGCTTGTGAGCGGAGCTGGAAGCCGGCATCGCGCGCTACGTTACTCCGAAAGCGGACCAGCGGCCCGCACCGCCCAGCGCAGCTTCGCCGAGGAGGAGCGGGGATTCCGGCCCCGCTCCTCGGGCGTCGCGCGGACGACCTCGTCCGCGACGCGCGCGTAGAGCCCCTCCGCGAGGCCGGCCCGGAACGCCTTTTTCACGCGGCGGTCCTCGCCGGAGTGGAACGTGAGGATCGCGGCGCGTCCGCCGGGGGCGAGGCAGGACGGCAGGTCGCGGAGGAACGCGTCGAGCGCGGTCAGCTCGTCGTTCACGAGGATGCGGATCGCCTGAAACGTTCGCTGGAGAGAGGATCTCTTTGCTTCGGACGCATGCCGGTCCGCTCGTCCTGCGTATGCGGACTCCACGGCTCGGGTCACGTCCGAAGTTCGGAGAAGAGGGAGAGAGAGATTTCTTAGAAGGTGTGTGTCGCCGGTGCTTGGGCTCGGTCCGTCCGCAGCCTGTGGCGCCGCGGCGCGCGTCGCCGTGCGCGCTGCCTCGGCCAGGTGCCTGGCGATCCCCGCTGCTTCCGGCTCGTCTCCGAACCTTCCAAGAAAATCCTCGATCTCTTCGGTCGAAAGTCGTGCGATGAGCTCGCCGGCCGGGATGCCCCGCTGCGGGTTCATGCGCAGGTCGAGCGGGACGTCGTGCTTCCACGAAAAGCCGCGCTCCGGGTCGTCGAGCTGCATGGACGAGACGCCGAGGTCGGCGAGGACGACGTCGGCGCCGCGGGCGAGGCCCTCCTCGTCGAGGAGCTTCCTCAGTCCCGCGAAGTTGCGCTTGATCGTTTTCACCGCGTCCGGCGCGCCGAGATCCCGCGCGAGGGACATCAGGCGCGCGGCGGCCTTCGGCAGCTCGACCGGGTCCACGTCCAGCGCGAGGAGACGGCCGCCGGGAAGGACCCTCTTCAGGATCTCGGACGCGTGGCCACCGTACCCGAGCGTCGCGTCCACGGCGACGTCGCCCGGCGCCGGCGCGAGCGCCTCGAGCACCTCGGCGAGGAGGACCGGGACGTGCGTGCCCGCGGGCGTCTTGCCGGACGCGAGGACCTTCTCGCGCTCCTCGGGGTAGCGCGCGGCGTCGAGCTCCTTGTACTTCTCCCCGAACCTCCGCGGATGCGTCCCCGCGTAGCGGGGCCGCCTCTTCCGCGGCGGCGCCGGAGTCCCGTCGGTCACCGCGGCAGGTCGAAGGGCTTGCCGACGGCGTCCGGCAGCGCGACGCCGAGCCAGCGGCCCAGTGTTGGCGCGAGATCGTACGGCGCCGCAGCAGCGTCCGACGCGCCCGCCTTCACGGCGCCCCAGAAAACGAGCGGGACGTGGATGTCGTACTCGTACTGCGTGCCGTGCATCGCGCCGCGGCCCGGGTTGTAGGAGTTCATGACGCCCCAGCGCGGGATGATGAACGCGTCGCCGGACCGCTCGGGGTCGAAGTCGTTGCGCACGAATGCGAGCATCGCCGTGTCGGGCCACGCCTTCCGCTGCGAGACGAGGACGACGTCCTCCACTTCCTCGTTCCAGACGTTCCTGATCAGGCCGGGGAGGACGCGGTCGACGTCCGCGGCCGTCACGGGCGAGCCCGTGGGTCCGCACGCACTCGCGACCGTCCGGAACGGGAACGCGGCGCGGCTGTAAAAGAGGTTCCAGCCGTCCATCGCGCCGACGACCTTCGCGGAGCGGTCGAGGCAGAGCGTGTCGTCGAGGAGGCGGTTCAGACGCTCGCGGTCGTTGTGGAGGGTCTCGCGGCCCGTCTCGATCCGCCCGCCCGTCGCCGTCTTGTCGAGCGCCTTCGCGACCTCCGGCATCATCGGAAAGCCGTGGTCCGCCGAAAGCGCGACGAGCACCGTGCCTTTCGGGTAGTTTGCGTCGAGGGCGTCGAGGATCCGGCCGATCTGGAGGTCCAGCCGGCGGAGCACGTCCCGCGACTCCTCGCTCTCGTCGCCGTAGTCGTGCGCGACGGGATCGTGTCCCGAGAAGGAGATCGCGAGGAGGTCCGGCGCGTCGCCGTGGCCGAGCGCGTAGCCCGCGTCGTTCAGGAACGCGAGGGCGAGGTCGGCCGTGAGGGCGTCGATGAGGGGGCTCCGGTAGATCCCGCCGAAGTAGCCGTACGGGCCGCCCGCCGGGATACGTCCGTACGTCGAGAGGTCGTGTGGGAAACCGATGCCGTGCACCGGGAACTGGAAACGCGCGATGACGGACGCCGGGACGGCGGTGGGATATGGCTTCGCGCCGGGGACGGCTGCCGGCTCTGGAAGCTTCTCCCAGACGAGGCCGAGGCGCGCGGGGAGCATGCCGCCGGCCTGCGTGTCGTTGTATTTCTTCACGATTGCTGCTGCGGCGGCGGGCGGCCTGTACGCGGCGGACGTCGTGAAGCGCCCGGTCTCGCCGTCCCACCAGTAGACCGCGTGCGCCGGGTTCTTCCCGGCGAGGAAGATCGCGCCGCGGTCCTTCGCGGAGACGGACACGACACGCGCGGCAGGGAACTTTTCGACGAGGCGGTCGCCGAGCGTGGGGACGCGGAGGTTGCCGGGCCCGGCGATTTTCCGTCCCGAGGCGTCCTTCTGGTCCGTGCAGTAGACGTTCCGGAGCGCGCCGTCCTCGCCTTGCTCGAACCAGCTGTTGAGGACGATGCCCGTCACGCGCGGGGGCGCTCCCGTCCCGAGCGCCGCGTGGCCGGGGCCGGTCTCCGTGTTGATGTGCTGGTAACGGGCCTCGCGGAGGACGTAGCCCTCGTCGAGGAGGCGCTTGAGGCCCGCGACGAAGAGGGGCCGGTAGCCCTCGAGGCGGGCCCAGCCGAGGCCGTCGACGGAGATCACGACCGCGAGCTTCGGCCGCGGGAGCGCGGGGGCCGCCGAGGCGGGCTCCGCCGACGATCGGGCGGCCGCGGCGCAGATGGAGAGGACGACGAGGATTCTTCGAATGGTTCCGAGCATGCTCCCATCCTGCCACGCCTGCCGCGTCGTGCCACCGCCGCCTCTTCCCTTCAGAAGAAAATCTCCAGGCCTCCTCTTCGGGGTTCCCGGGTAAACGAGACGCAAGATCCGCGTGAAGTTCGTTTGGTAGTCTCCGGCGCGAACGGAGGCCCCGTGTTCAAGCTGTTCCCCCGCGAGGAGACGTTCCTCCCGCAGTTCGTCCGGGCGGCGGAGATCATCGTGGAGGCCGCGCGCGCCCTCGACGCCCTCGCCGGCGACTTCACGGACGTCTCGCTGAAGGTCGCCCGGATCAAGCACCTCGAGCACGAGGGCGACCAGGTCGCCCACCAGACGTTCGGTCTTCTCTCGCGCACCTGGATCACGCCGATCGACCGCGAGGACATTCATGCCCTCGTCAAGGCGCTGGACGACGTCCTCGACTTCATGGACGCCGCGGCGAACCGCTTCGTGCTCTACAAGATCCCGGCGCCGCGGCCCGGACTCAAGCAGGCGACGGAGCTCATCGTCCAGTCGGCCGAGGCGATCCGCCGCGCGATGGGCTTTCTCGGCGACCTCAAGAACGGCAAGGCGATCCTCGAGATCTGCGTCGAGATCAACCGGCTCGAGAACGAGGCGGACAGCCTGAACCGGATCTCGATCGGCGCCCTCTTCGACACCGAGAAGGACCCGATCACGCTCCTGAAGTGGAAGGAGATCTACGAGGTCCTCGAGGAAGCGACGGACCGCTGCGAGGACGTCGCGAACGTCCTCGAGCAGATCGTCCTGAAGTCCTCGTAGCGCCGGCCGACGATGGGCTTCATCTTCTTCGTCGTCCTGGTCGCCCTCGCGTTCGACTTCATCAACGGTTTCCACGACGCCGCCAACTCGATCGCGACGGTCGTCGGGACGCGCGTCCTGACCCCGAAGCTCGCCGTCGCGTGGGCGGCCTTCTTCAACTTCGTGGCGGCATTCTCGCTCGAGACGCGCGTCGCCAAGACGATCGGCAAGGACATCGTGAACCCCGCCATCGTGGACCCGATCCTGATCTTCGCGGCGCTCGTGGGCGCGATCGTCTGGAATCTCCTGACGTGGTGGTGGTCCCTGCCGTCCTCCTCGTCGCATGCCCTCATCGGCGGCTTCGCGGGCGCGGCGCTCGTGAAGGCGGGCCCCGGAGTCCTCGTCCCGAACGGCATCGTGAAGACGCTGGTCTTCATCGTCCTCTCGCCGGTGCTCGGGTTCGTTCTCGGCTTCTGCTTCTTTCTCGCCGTCACGTGGATCTTCCGGCGGGCGCGGCCCGAGCCTCTCGACAAGGGCTTCCGCAGGGTCCAGCTCGTCTCGGCGGCGGCGTTCTCGTTCGGGCACGGGATGAACGACGCGCAGAAGACGATGGGGATCATCGCGGTGCTTCTCTTCTCGACGGGATACCTCAAGGTGCTGGAGATCCCGTTCTGGATCGTCCTGATCTGCCACGCCGCGATCGGCCTCGGCACGCTCTCGGGCGGCTGGCGGATCGTGCGGACGATGGGAATGCGGATCACGCCGCTCAAGCCGGTGGGCGGCTCGTGCGCCGAGTTCGCAGGTGCCGTCACGCTCATCGGGGCCTCGCTCGGCGGAATCCCCGTCTCGACGACGCACACGATCACGGGGGCGATCATGGGCGTCGGCTCCGTGCGCCGCTTCTCGGCCGTGCGGTGGGGCATCGCGCGGACGATCGTGATCGCCTGGATCCTCACGATCCCCGCGTCGGCCGTCGTCGCCGCGGGAGTCTGGCTCGCCGCGTCGGCGCTCGCGCGCTGATCAGGCTTTCGGCTTCGCGGGAGGGACCGGTCGCGGCGGCTCGATGCTCCTCGCGCGCACGCGCTTCTTGCGCATCATCTTGCCGAGCGTCACGTTGAGCGGGTGTTCCCGGGGGAGGAACGCGACCGCGTTCTTTTCGCGCCAGCCGATCTCCCCGCGCATCTCGAGGAGGATCTGGCTGTTCGGGATCTCCTTGAGGCCGCGGTCGACGGCCTGGACCGTCTTGAGCCGGTTGTTTCCCGCCCGCCAGATCCGCGCGAGGAGCACGTAGTGTTCAGCCTGGTAGGGCTCCTTCTGGATCGCGATCTCGCAGAAGCGGGCGCCCTCCTGGATGCGCGACCGGTTGGACATCGCGAGCGCGAGGCCGTAGTGCGAGAACATCCGGCCCCGGGCCTGGAGCCGCGCGACCGGCTCCTCGGCGTCGGTCTCGATCTTGAACATCCCTTCCTTCAGCTCGGGATCCTCCGAGAAGATCTGGTACGCCTCGGCGAGCAGGACGAGGGCCTTCTGCCACTGTTCGTCGCGCACGGCCGCGACCCCGAGCTTCGTGAGCACGACCGGGTCGCGCGTGCCGGCTTCCGCCAGCACCTGGGCCGGAATCACGTTGGGTTCACGCACGACGTCCCGACGAGTTTCGGTCCCGCGGCCGGCCGCGTCAAGGCGGCGCTCCGGCGTATCGTCCGGGGCGTGCAGGTCCTGACGCTCGCGCGCGGGCGGGAAGCCGCCTCGCGACGCCGCCACCCGTGGCTGTTCTCGGGCAGCCTCGCGCGCGGCGCTCCCGTGCCCGGGGGTGCGGTGGAAGTGCGCGACGCGGATGGCCGGTTCGTCGGCCGCGGGTTCGCGTCGCCGTCGTCGCCGATCGCGGCGCGCGTGTGGACGTTCGAGGACCGGCCGCTGGACGCGGCGCTCGCCGGCGCCCGGCTGGACGCGGCGATCGCCCTGCGCGGGACGTTCGTCCCGAAGGACACGGACGGCTACCGCCTCGTGAACGCGGAGGGCGACTTCCTGCCGGGTCTCGTCGTCGACCGGTACGGCGGCGTCCTCTGCGTGCAGGCGACGACGGAGGGCACGGAGCGGGCGCGGGACCTCTGGCTGCCGGAGCTCGCGGAGAGGTTCCCCGGCGCGACGATCCTCCAGCGCAACGACCTCTCCTCGCGCAAGGGTGAGGGCCTGCCGCTCGAGGACGAGGTCCTCCGCGGCGGACCGGTGCCCACGCGCGCCGGATTCCGCGAGCGCGGCCTGAATTTCGTCGCGGAGCTCGCCGGCGGGCAGAAGACGGGGTTCTTCCTCGACCAGCGCGAGAACCGGCACCTCGTGCGCGGCCTTGCGGCGGGCCGGCGCGTCCTGAACCTTTTCTCGTACTCCGGCGCGTTCGGCGTCGCGGCTCTCGCGGGCGGCGCGTTGCGCGTCGTCCACGTCGATGTTTCGCAGCCGGCGCTCGAGCTCGCGCGCGAGAACCACCGCGCGAACGGCCAGCGCGTGGACGAGCCGGACGCGCCCGCGTCGACGGTCTGCGCGGACGTCTTCGAGGACCTCCGCGCGCGCTCCGCCGCGGGGGAGACGTGGGACCTCGTCGTGACGGACCCGCCCGCGTTCGCGAAACGGCGCGGGGACGTGGACCGCGCCTGCCGGGGTTACAAGGACATCAACAGGCTCGCCCTGCAGCTCCTCGCGCCGGGCGGGCTCCTTCTCGCGTGCTCGTGCTCGGGCCCCGTGGACGCGGACCTCTTCCAGAAGGTGCTCTTCGGGGCGGCCCTCGACGTACGGCGCGAGGTGCGCCTCCTCGAGAAGCGCGGCGCGGGGCCGGACCACCCCGTGTCGATCGACTGCCCCGAGGGCGAGTACCTGAAGGCGTTTCTTCTCGCGGCGGCGTCGTGAAGCCCCGCGTCGCGCTCGTCGGCCCGTTCCCGCCGGTCCGGAGCGGCATTGCCGACCAGGACTCGCGGCTCCTCGCCGCGATGCGCCGTCTCGGCGTCGACCCTCTCGTCGTCGGCTTCCGGCGGATGTACCCGCGCTTTCTCTATCCCGGGACGACGGATTATTCGGAAGAAGAGAAAGAGAAGAAGAATTTCTTTGAAGGTAAAGAGGGGAGTGCAGCGGCGGCGCCCACGAGCGGCGCCGTCTCGTCGAACGAGTCGCCGCCCTCGGCCTCTTTACTATTCGAAGAAATCTCCTTCTCTTCCCTCCTCGACGGGTTGAACCCGTTCTCGTTCGTGCGCGCCGCCCGCTTTCTTTCCTTCAAACAAATCTCTCTCCTCGTTCTTCCCTGGTGGACGTCCTACTTCGGACCGCATGTCTCGCTTCTGCTTTCCACGCTCGGCGCCGAATCGCCCTCGACCGTGAAGCTCCTTCTCTGCCACAACGTTTTCGACCACGAGGCGCATCCGCTGAAGGACGCGCTCACGCGCGCGGTGCTGCGGCGCGCCGACCGGTTCGCCGTCCAGAACGCCCGCGGCGCGCGCGAGGTCGCGTCCGAGAGGCCGGACGCTCCGGTCGCCGTCGTGCCACACCCGGCCGAGCCGCGCGCCGTCCTCCCGGACCGGGACGCCGCGCGCGGGCAGCTCGGCGTCCCGCTCGACGTTCCCGTGTTCCTCTTCAGCGGTCTCCTGCGCCCGTATAAGGGTTGGGACGTCCTGCTCGACGCTTTCGCGTCCCTGCGCCGCAGTGTGCCGCGCGCCCTCCTCGTCCTCGCGGGCGAGCCGTGGGGCGAGGCGCGGCGGCTCGAGGCGTGGGCGCCCGCCGGAGTCCGGCTCGAGCTGCGCTACCTCCCCGAGGCCGAGCGCGGGCTCTGGTTCGCCGCGGCGGACGCCGTCGTCTGCCCGTACCGGAATGCGACGGGCTCGGGCATCGCGGCCGACGCCCTCGCGTACGGGCGCCCGGTGATCGGGAGCCGCGTCGAGGGGCTCGAGGACGTGGTCGAGGACGGCCACAGCGGCCTCCTCGTCCCGCCCGGCGACGCCGCCGCGCTCGCGCGCGCGATGGCGGTCTTCGTGGAGAATGGCCTCGGGCCGCGCCTTTCGGCCGGCGCGGCGCGCCTCAGAGCCTCGTTCGGGCCGGACGACCACGCCCGCCGCGTTCTCGCGCTCGGGGGCGTGGCGGTCTGAGTTCCCGCGATCGCTGTCGCTGGCCCGAACTACGGCCTCTTCACGTGCCAGGTCGGTCTCTCCGCTGCCACGTGTTACGACCCTTATCAGATGCGGCATGCGTACAACATCGACACGCTCGTCAACGTGGGCGTCGACGGCAGCGGAAAGACGATCGTCATCGTCGACGCATTCTCGAACCCCTACCTCGTGGGGGATCTGAACTACTTCAACACCTTCTACGGCCTGCCCAGCCTGAACGGGCTCGGCGGTCCGTCCAATCCCAACCTCGGCACGTTCACCCAGGTCGCGCCGGACGGCCTCGGTCCGTTTGACGTCGGGTGGGCGGAGGAGATCACGCTGGACGTCGAGTGGGCGCACGCGATCGCGCCGGGCGCCAACATCGTTCTCGTCCTGGCGAAATCGAACCAGGACACCGACATCCTGAGCGCCACGAAGTACGCGGTGGACAACAACCTCGGCGACGTCATCTCCCAGAGCTTCGGCGGGAACGAGAGCTGCATGGATCCGAGCTTCGTCGCTCAGCAGCATCAGGTTTTCGCGGACGCCACGATGAAGGGCATCACGATCTTCGCCTCGTCGGGGGACGACGGTGCGGCGCAGGGCAGTTGCGACGGCACGGCGTACGTCCAGGCGGTCTCCTCGCCCGCCAGCGACCCGCTGGTCACCGCCGTGGGCGGCACCGAACTGCACGCCGCCATGTATTG
Organism: uncultured Acidobacteriota bacterium; assembly: GCA_963798215.1. Classification (GTDB taxonomy): domain Bacteria; phylum Acidobacteriota; class Thermoanaerobaculia; order UBA5066; family UBA5066; genus Fen-183. The sequence goes on along the minus strand of CAWCSP010000004.1, from coordinate 2,898,362 downwards.
CCTGGCGTCCCTTGGGTGCACTCCGGGCACGAACCCGGCCCCCGGTACCTATCAGGGCGAGATAGCATGGAACGAGTTCGCTCTCGGGATTGGCGCCACCGGCGGTGGATTCAGTGTCGTCTTCGACGAGCCGTCGTACCAGAAGGGCACGATCCACGGCGGCAAGCAGCGCGGAGTGGCCGACGTGTCCTACAGCGCCGCCGTGGAGCATGGCGTTCTCGTCCGCCTCTTCGGGGGCTGGTATCTCTTCGGCGGCACTAGCGCCGGGACGCCGCAGTGGGCGGCCATCACCGCGATCGCCGACCAGAAGGCCGGACACGGCCTCGGCTTCATCAACAGGGCGCTCTACCAGATCGGTCAGGCCAGGAGCCACTACTCGGCGTCCTTCCACGACGTCACGAGCGGCGACAATTCGGCCCCCGGCGTGCTGGGCTTCAGCTCCGGATCGGGCTGGGATGCTCCGACCGGTCTCGGCTCTCCGAGGACCGATCAGCTCGTCGATTACCTCATCCAGTTTGTGTCGCCGGGCGATGGCACAGCCGCCATCGCAGGGTCGAAGCCGCATACGCGGGGCAACCCGTCTGCGCCCGGACAGATGAAGCCTCACTGACCGGTTTCTGCTTCCACGGTTTTTTCTCACGCCCCCGGCGCAAACCGGGGGCGTTCGCGTTTTCATTCAGAGCAGCGAGAATGGCCGTCTAGAATGGGTTTCTGATGTCCAGCTCCTGACATGGAAGGGGATCGATCACTTTGGGCCAGGTACGCATGTTCCGGGATCGCGTCGTCTCGATGGAGCAGACGCAGGAGATCGGCGAGAAACACATCGACCTTCTGACCGCTCTCGTGGTGGAGGCGCTGCCCGGCTTCTCCCTCGCCGAGCACGGTCTCGAGCACGAACAGGACCTCTACGTTCTCTCGCTTGCGAAGGCCGACACGGGCGAGACGCGCAGCGTCGCGTTCACGCGCATGGTGCTGTCCGACGCCGACCGCCTTCCCGCGATCGTCGCGGACGCCGCGGCGCCGATCCGCGCCCGCATCGTCGACCTCATCCGGAGCCAGGCCGGGAGGCGCCGCATCCTCGTCACGATCCGCGAGCTCCTGACCGACGACGAGAAGACCGAGGCCGACGCGATCGAGGCGGAGTGGCGCCGGAAACACGAGGCGGTCCTCGCCGCCAAGAGGGCAGAGGACGAACGCCGGCACCGCGAGCGCCAGCGCGTCAAGCAGCAGGAAGACGCACGGCGCCAGGCGCAACGCGGGCGTGAGAAGAGCCAGCGGGCCGCGCAAGGCGACGGCGCGCAGACTCCGGCCGCGCAGACCGGCGAGGGCGGCGGCCGCCGCCGCAGGCGCCGTGGCCGCGGCCAGAACCGGGCCAAAGTTCCCGGCGGTTCCCAGCCGCAACAGCAGGCTCAAACACCGCGTCCTCCGCAGCCCCCGCGGCCGCAGCCCCAGCAGGGAGCGGACTCTGCCGTCCCGCGGCCCGAGGGCGGCGGAGGGGGAAGGCGCAGGCGGCGGCGCGGCCGCGGGCGGGGACAGGGCGGGGCGTCGGGGAACGCGGGCGGCGGCGCGCCGCCTTCGCCCTCCGTCCTCTAGAGCCGCCGCTCAGAGGACGACGCCGCAGCGCGGGCAGAAGACGAACCCCTCGGCGCGCTCGTGCGCGCAGGACACGTCCACCCGGGCCGGCGGCGGGAGTTCGAGCGCGTCGCTCACGGGCACGAGCCGCACGCGCGCGCTCCGCGCGTCCGCGGCGAGGAGGTCCACGCGGCGGCGCATCAGCGCGCCGCCTTCGAGCGCGGTCTCCGCCACGAAGCCCTCGGCCTGGCGGCAGCGGCCCTGGAACCACGCGACGAGCGGGGCGAGGAGCGCGGGAGACAGGCGGCGCGTCACGGCCGGGTGCTCCGCGTCGAACGTGCGCAGAAAGGGGCCATTCGCGTCCGCGCCGATTTCGAGCTCGGTCGCATCGAAGCGCAGCGCCTCGGCGAGCAGCGCGCGGCCGAGCCGGTCGATCCAGTCCTCGTCCGGACCTGGCGGTGCCGGCTCGGCGGGTGTTGCGGGCTGCGAGGGGAGGGCGGGTGCGGCGGGCGCGGGCGCGTGGCCCGCGGGCTGCGCTTCAAACCGCTCGATAACGTCCTCGAGGACGGGGTCCGGCGCGACGAAGAGCTCCACGGAGAAGCCGGTCGCGATCGCGACGTTCTGCTGGAGGACGATGTTCTGCGGGTCCGAGATCGCGACGTTCAGGATCTTGCCCGACAGGGAGAACGGCAAGGCGCGGAAACGCCGGCGCTCCCGCGCCGGGAGGCACTCGACGATGTCGGGGTCGGCCGAGAGGAGCGTCGCGCGGGAGACTCCGGGCAGCCCGTACGCCTGCGCGAGGGCGGACGTCAGCGTCTCCTCGCTCACGGCGCCGGTCGAGAGCAGGGCGCGCTCGATCGTCCCGCCGTGCGTCTTCTGCCACGTGGACGCGCGGCTCAGCCGGCGGACCGTGAGGTCGCCGGACTCCGCGAGGACGTCTCCGACTCCGAGGTTTACGGCCATCCGCGGCTATTCTGCACGATTCAGCCCTTCGGGAAATACTCGCGCCAGCGCCGGTCGACGAGGGCGGCCGTCGACGAATCGGGCTCGACGACGGCCGGCATCCACGGCTTCATCCGCGCGTCGATCACGACGGGCGGCGTGAACGCGAGATGGTTCCGCACGACCGAGGTCCGCCCGTGGACGTCGGCCGCGGGCTCGAACCGGGTGAAGACGTGCCAGAGGAACGACCGCTCGTCCTTCGCGGCCGCGGCGGCGTCGTCCGCGAGGACGACGAGCGGCCAGGCGGCGAGCGCCGGATCCGCCGCGAGCCGGTCCGCGAACGCGCGGTCGGCCGCGTACGCGGGCCCCTTCACGACGAGCGCGCCCGGCGCGAAAACGGCGGCCGCGGTCGCGCCGGCCGGCAGCGGGCCGCGGAACTCCGCCGGCAGGTCGCGGATCGCGTCGCCGAGGCCGAGCAGGACGCCCTTGCTCCCCTCGTTCACCTTCGGGCCCGTGTAGTCGAGCGTGTCCATCGCGAGGTTGCCGAAGAGGAAGAGGTCCGTCTCGAACCGGCAGCGCGCGAGGACGTGCGCGAGGAGGCCGCGAAAGTCGCGCAGGTCGCGCCGCGCGTCCGTCACGAGGAGGAACTTCGTCAGCGAGAGCTGGCCCTCGCCGAGGATCCGGAACGCCGAGGCCATCGCTTCGCGCCCGTAACGGTCCTTCACGACGGCCGCCGCGAGCGAGTGGAAGCCGGTGTCCCCGTAGCTCCAGAGGTCCACGACGGACGGCATCACGAGCGGGAAGAGCGGCGAGAGAAGCTCCTGCACGTACTCGCCGAGGTGGAAGTCCTCCTGCCGCGGCTTGCCGACGACGGTGGCCGGGTAGATGGGCTCCCTGCGGCGGTAGACGCGCGCGATGTTCAGGACCGGGTAGTCGTGCGCGAGCGAGTAGTACCCGTAGTGGTCGCCGAACGGCCCCTCGGGCCGGCGCGTCTTCGGAGGGACCGTTCCCGTGATCGCGAACTCGGCGCGCGCGACGAGGCGGTGCGGGTGTCCGGGCGCGCCGGCCATCGGCAGCTTTTCGCCGAGGACGAGCGACGCGAGAAGGACTTCCGGGAGGCCCTCAGGGAGCGGCGTGATCGCGCCGAGGATCATCGCGGGGGGCCCGCCCAGGAAGACGGTGAGCGGCAGGGCCTCGCCGCGCGCCTCGGCGACGTGGTAGTGGAAGCCGCCGCCCTTGCCGATCTGCCAGTGGACCCCGAGCGTCCGCGCATCGTGAACCTGCATCCGGTACATCCCGACGTTCGACTGCTTCGTCTCGGGGTGCTCCGTGTAGACGATCGGCAGCGTCAGGAACGGGCCGCCGTCGTCCGCCCACTGCGTCAGCGCGGGGAGCGTCGTCAGGTCGAAACGGTCGTCCACGACCTCGGTCACGGGGGCCTCGCTCGCGCGGCGGGTGCCGACCTTCGCGGCCTGGCCGAAGAAGGAGCGGTAGCTCCAGAGCTTCCGGGCGGTCGGCGGGAGCAAATCCGTCGCGGCCCGCGCGGCGGTCTTGACGAACTCGGACGGGCGCGCCCCGAACGCGAGCTCGATCCGTTTCTTCGTCCCGAAGAGGTTCGTCACGACCGGGAACGGCGAGCCCTTCGGCCGCGTGAAGAGGAGGGCGGGCCCGCCCTCCTCGATCACGCGCCGGTGGATCTCGGGGATCTCGAGGCGCGGGTCCGCCTCGGCCTCGACGACGGCGAGGTCGTTCTCCTTCCGGAGCGCGTCGAGGAACGCGCGCAGGTCTCTCAGGCGAACTTGTCCGTCGCGGCGACGAGGCCGCGGGAGTTCTGCGGCTCCCAGGCGCTGTGCCCCGCCTCGGGCGAGATGATCAGGTCCGCCTCGGGCCACGCGCGGTGGAGCGCCCAGGCGCTGAAGATCGGGCAGACGACGTCGTAGCGGCCCTGGACGATCACGCCGGGGATGTGGCGGATCTTCCCGGCGTCGCGCAGGAGCTGGCCGTCGACCTCGAAGAAGCCCTTGTTCGCGAAGTAGTGCGCCTCGATCCGCGCGAAGGCGAGCGCGAACTCGTCCTCCTCGTAATGGCCCGTGAAGTCCGCGTCCGGCAGGAGCTTGGACGTCGCGCCCTCCCAGCCGCTCCAGACCTTCGCGGCCGCGAGCCGGACGGCCGGGTCGTCGCTCGTGAGGCGCTTGTGGTACGCGGTGACGAGGTCGCCGCGCTCGGCCTCGGGGATGTGCCCGAGGTACGGCTCCCACGCGTCCGGGAAGATGATCGACGCGCCCTCCTGATAGAACCAGTCGATCTCCTTCTTGCGCAGGAGGAAGATGCCGCGCAGGACGAGCTCCGTCACGCGGTCCGGGTGCTTCTCGGCGTACGCGAGCGCGAGCGTCGAGCCCCACGAGCCGCCGAAGACCTGCCACCGGTCGATCCCGAGGTGCTCCCGCAGTTTCTCGGTGTCGGAGACGAGATCCCACGTCGTGTTCGCCTCGAGGCTCGCGTACGGCGTCGACTTGCCGCAGCCGCGCTGGTCGAAGACGACGATGCGGTACTTGTCGGGGTGGAAGAAGCGGCGCACCTTCGGGTCCGAGCCGCCGCCCGGGCCACCGTGGAGAAACACCGCGGGCTTGCCCTTCGGGTTTCCGCTCTCTTCCCAGTAGAGAGTGTGGACGTCCGAGACCTTGAGCATCCCCGTTCGGTAAGGCTCGATCGGGGGGTACAGCCAGCTGACGGGGTCCTTGACGGGATGCGACATGCGAACCTCCGCCCGCATCCTGCCAGAGTCCGGGGCTCTGCGCGTCAGGCCGTGGGGACGGAGAGGCTGCGCGCCGGGAGATCCGCCAGGCGGGTCGCCTTCAGCGTCTCGAGGAAATCCCGACGCACGGGGGCGAGGAGGCGGGCCGCGGCGCCCGGCGGCTCCGGAAAGGCAGCCTCGAGGTCGCCCTTCCGGCCGAGGGCGAGGACGATGTCCGCGAGCGTGATCTCGTCGGCGGGCCGGCCGAGGACGAACCCTCCCGCGCGGCCGCGCCGGCTCCGGAGGAGGCCGCGGTCCACGAGGCGGCCGAGGACCTTGGCGAGGAACGGCGCCGGGACGCCCGCACCGGCCGCGAGGTCCTTGACGCCGCGACCCTTCCCGGCCGGGCCGCGCGGGTCGAGGAGCGGCAGCGCCGCGAGGGCGACCTCCTGCGCGCGCGAGAAGAACATCAGCCCTTCGCGAGAAAGGCGTACTGCGCGGGCGTGAGCGGCACCACCGAGAGGCGACCGATCCGCACGAGTGGCGAGTCGGCGAAGAGGGGAGAAGATTTGGATTTCTGAGAGTGGAAGAGGGCGGGGGAGAGGGCTGCCCGCGCGAAGGGTGACTCGCGGTTCTGCGGTGTCTTTCGGATTTCCTTCGAAGGTGGTCGCGGTCACGGTCGCGGCGCCCACGGCGGCCTTCTCGGTCCCCGTGTGGTAGACGATGACGCGATCGCCCTTCTTCATCGATCTCAGGTGCTTCAGCGCCACGGGGTTTTTCACGCCCGTCCAAACCGTCTCTTTTTCCTTTCGCAGATCTTCGAAGGAATAATCCGCGGGCTCCGTCTTCACCAGCCAGTCGGCCATGGCGTTCCTCCTCATCCCACCTGCCGCAGGGCGTCCGTGATCTTCGTGAACGCGGCGCGCGCGGCCGGGAAGAGGCCGCCGAAGAAGCCCATGACGAGCGAGAACACGATCCCCGTGCCGAGGAGAGCGGGCGTGAGGCGGAACGCGAAGACGACCTCGGAGAACGTCGCGAAGTTCGTCGTCCCCGTGACGCCCGAGAGCGCGAGCTTCACGGCGAGGAGGCCGAGGAAGCAGCCGACGATCCCGCCGAGGAGCGCGAGGCAGAGGGACTCGACGACGAACGAGATCAGGACCGCGATCCGCCCGAACCCGAGCGCCCGGAGCGTCGCGATCTCTCGCGTCCTCGCCGCCACCGCCGCGTACATCGTGTTCATCGCGCCGAAGCACGCGCCGATCGCCATGACGATCCCGACGAAGAATCCGAGGAACTTGATCGGCGCCGCCGTCGACGTCTGGTCGTCGTAGTACTTCCTCTCGACCTTGCCCTCGAGGGCGAGGCGCGGGTCGCCGGCGAGGCCGGCCACGAACTGGTCGCGCGCCGCGCGGCCGGCGGTCCGCGCGAGGACGGACGAATAGCCCCCGCGCTTGAAGTCGGTGATCATTCCCTCGACGTCCGTCCAGATCTCGCTGTCGGGCGCGGTGCCGCCCGCGTCGAACAGGCCGACGACCGTCCAGCGGTACGCGCCGAACCGGATCGTCTGGCCGACGTTGCAGTCCTTGAAGCGCTTGGCGACGCTCCTGGAGACGACGACCTCCGACTTGCCCGGCGTGAACCACCGGCCCTCGACGAGCGTGAGGCCGGGCCGGAGCTTCATCCCCTTCTCGCCGATTCCGCGGATCGTCACGTTCGACGAGCCGCCGTCCACCTTCTCGAGGTTCAGGACGATCACGAGCTCGGGCGACGCGAGCGGCTTGCCGTCCGAGTCCGGCGCGATGCCCGGGAGCGTCAGGATGATCGGGACCTGGTCGCGCGAGATGCCCGACTGGAGCTCGGACTGCGAGTTCTGCCGGAGCACGAGGACGTTGGCGTCCGAGCCCGAGGCCGTGAAGACGCGCGTGAGCCCCTCGCCCAGTGCCATGACGCAGAGGAAGACCGCGACGACGAGCCCGATCCCGAGGACCGTGAGCGACGTCGTGACCTTCCGAACGAAGAGGTTGCGGACGTTGTACTTCAGGGGGATGCCGAGCATCGGGAGCTCCTCCTAGGCGGCGAGTCGGAGTCCGTCCGCGATCGGCCGCTGGACGGAGCGGATGGCGGGCGCGAGGCCCGCGAGAATGCCGACGAGGACCGTGACGCAGAACGCGCCGGCGAGGACGTCGGGGTAGATCCGGAGGGACGCCGCGAGGCTCGTGAGCGGCGAGTAGAGGACGAACGCGCGCAGCTTCGGGAAGAGCGCGAGGTAGATCGCGAGTCCCGCCGCCGCGCCGAAGAAGGCGAGGAGGGCGCTCTCGGAGAGGAGGAGGCCGAAGATCGTGCGCCGCGGGAAGCCGATGGCGCGCAGGACGGCGATCTCCGTCACGCGCTCGCGCGCCGTCATCGCCATCGTGTTCGCCGCGATCAGGAGGACGACGGCCGCGATGACCGCCGTCAGGCTCCGGAAGAAGAGCTTCACGTTGCCGAGAAGGGCGAGGTAGTTGTTCTGGAACTCCTTCTCGGTTTCGGCCCGCACGGGCCACGGCGAGTTCTCGAAGAGCGCGTTGATGCGAGGGATCAGGTCCCGCGCGGCCGCCGCGTCCGTCGCCTTGAGCCAGATCATCGTGTAGAGGCCCGCGGACTTCGGAAGCGCCTCGTCGAGAACCTTCTGGTCGAAGAAGACGGAGGCCTCGTTCTGGCCCGTGTAGACGGCGCGGATCGTGAACGTGTACGTCCCGGGCCAGATGTCGCCCGTCAGGGTGATCTGCTGGCCGAGCTTCCAGCCGTACTTCTTCATGAGGAGCTGGCCGACGAGAAGCCCGCTCCGGTCGTTCCTCCAGTCGGCGGCCGAGCCCTCGACGATGCCGGTCGCGTCGAAGATGTCCCAGAAGACGGCCGGGTCCACGGCGAAGCGCTGGAAGACGTGGAAGGCCGAGGCGTCGACGTACCGGCCGCCGAACCAGTTGAACGGCATCGCGGCCTTCACGCCGGGAAGCTGCCGGATCTTCTCGAGGTGCGACGACGGGAGGAAGTTCGTGAACGAGACCTTGTGCCGCACCGCGATCCGGAACATCCCGCGGCCCATGGACGGGTCCGCGTCGAGCATCGCGACGAACGTCCCGAGGAGGCAGATGACGAAGAACGGCAGCAGGATCGAGCCGACCGTGAGGCCCGAGCGCGTCTTCTTGCGCAGGAGGTTCTTGAGGACGAGCGGCAGGAAGCGCATCAGCCGACCTGCCTCAGCCCGTCCGTGATCGAGCGCTGCGCGGAGCGGACGGCCGGAACGAGGCCGGCGAAGAGGCCGACGAGGAGCGTCACGGCGAACCCGGCCAGGAGGACGGACGGGAAGATCCTCATGCCGCCCGCGAAGCCCGCCATCGGCGAATAGAGGAGCGTGCGCTTGAAGCCCGGAAAGAGCGCGACGAAGACGCCGAGGCCGAGGAGGCCCCCGACGGTGGACAGGAGGAGGCTCTCGCCGAGGATGAGGCCGAGGATCGTTCTTTTCTGGTAGCCGAGCGTCCTCAGGACCGCGATCTCGGTGACCCGCTCGCGCGCCGCCATCGCCATCGTGTTCCCGGCGATCAGGAGGATCACACACGCGATGATCACGGAGATCGACGTCAGGAGGAGCTTCACGTTCCCGAGCATCGAGACCCAGGTGTTCTGAAACTCCTTTTCCGTCTCCGTGCGCGTCGGGTAGGAGCTGTTCTCGAACAGGTCGTCGATCATCTTCGGAAGCCGCGCGGCGGACTGCGGGGAGTCGGCCTTGATCCAGAACCAGCCCACGAACCCCTTGACGCGCGGGACCGCCTCCTCGATGTAGGCGTGGTGGAAGTAGACGCCGGACTCGTCGGGGCCCGTGAACACGGCGCGGATCGTGAGCTCGAGCGTCACGGGGTAGATGTCGCCCTTGAGCGTGATCTTCTGCCCGAGCGTCCAGCCGTACTTCTTCATGAGGAGCCGCCCGACGAGGACGCCGGCGCGGTCCTTCACCCAGTCGTCGCCCGAGCCCTCGACGATCTTCGCCTCGTCGAAGACCCTCAGGAGCGCCTCGGGGTCCTGCGTCGAGAACCGCGCGAAGTTATTGAAGGCCGACGCATCGACGTACTGGCCGCCGAACCACTGCATCCGGACGACCTCGGTGACGCCGGGGAGCTGGCGGATCTTGGCCGTGTGGCCGTCCACGAGCCAGTTCGTGATCGAGACCTTGTGGCGGGTAATGAGGCGCCACATCCCGCGGCCGGAGGTCGGGTCGGTCTCGAGCGCGGCGAGGAGCGTCCCGAGGATGCAGATCACGAAGAGCGGGAGGAGGATCGACCCGAGCGTCAGCAGGGAGCGCGTCTTCTTGCGGAACAGGTTCTTGAAGACGAACGGGAAGAACCTCATCAGCCCACCCGCCTCAGCCCGTCCGTGATGGAGCGCCTCACGGCTCCGGCCGCGGGGACGATCCCGGCGAAGAGGCCGATGAAGACCGAGATCCCGAAGCCGACGGCGAGGACCGACGGGTAGACCTTCATGCCGGCGGCGAAGCCGCTCATCGGCGTGTTCATGAGAGCGGACTTGAAGCCCCCGAACCCGAGCGCGAACAGGCCGAGACCGAGGAGCCCGCCCAGGAGCGCGAGGAGCAGGCTCTCCGCGAGGATCAGCGCGAGGATCGTGCTCTTCTGGTAGCCGAGCGTCCTCAGGACGGCGATCTCGTTGACGCGCTCGCGCGCGGCCATCGCCATCGTGTTCGCGGCGATCAGGAGGATCACGAACACGATGGCGCTGCTGATGCCGTTCAGCATGAGCTTGACGTTCCCGAGCATCTGGACGAAGCCGTTCTGGAACTCCTTCTCGGTCTCCGTCTTCGTGGGCGCGTCCGTGTTGTCGAACATCTCGTCGATCTGCTTCGGGAGGCGGGCGACGGCCTCCGCGTCCTTCGCCCGGATGTAGAACGTCCCGATGCGCCCCTTGACCTGCGGGAGCGCCTCCTCGACGTAGGCCCAGTTGAAGAAGAGGGCTGCGTTGCTCCCGGCCGGGGCGTCGAAGATCGCGCGGATCGTGAGCTCGAGGTTCACCGGGTAGGCGTCGCCCTGCAGGACGACCTTCTGGCCCAGCTTCCAGCCGTACCTCTTCACGAGCTCCGTCCCGACCATCGCGCCCGACCGGTCGTTCACCCAATCGGCCGCGCTGCCCTCCACGATCCGCGCCTCGTCGAAGATCTTGAGCAGCTTCTCGGGCTCGACACCGAACCGCGCGAAGAAGTTCTTCGGCGTGTAGTCGACGTACTTCCCGCCGAACCAGCACCAGACGGACATCTCCTCGATCCCGGGGAGCTGCTGGATGCGCGCGCGGTACGCCTCGGGGATCCAGTTCGACAGCGAGACCTTGTGGCGGACGACGAGGCGGTACATCCCGGCGCCCGACGGCGGGCGGTCGAGCGTCCGGATGAGCGTGCCGAAGAGGCACACGACGAACAGGGGCAGGAGAATCGATCCCAGCGTGAGAAGCGACCGCGTCTTCTTGCGGAACAGGCTCTTGAAGACGTACGGGAAGAACTTCACCTCTCCTCCGGGGGATCAGGTCGCGGACGCCGAGAGCGCGGCCGCCATGCCGACGGCCTTGCCCTTTTCGGCATGCACGTCTTCCTTCAGGACGCCCTTGTCGAGGTGGACGAGCCGGTGCGCGCGCGACGCCGCTTTCGGGTCGTGCGTGACCATGACGATCGTCTTCCTGAACTCGGCGTTGAGCCGCTCCATGAGGACGAGGATCTCCTCGCCGCTCTTCGCGTCGAGGTCGCCCGTCGGCTCGTCCGCGACGAGGAGCTTCGGGTCGGTCGCGATCGCGCGCGCGATCGCGACGCGCTGCTCCTGCCCGCCCGAGAGCTGGCGCGGGTAGTGGTCCATGCGGTCCGCGAGGCCGACGACCGAGAGCGCGAGCTCGACCTGCTTCCGGCGGCGGGCCCGGTTCAGGCTCGTGAGGAGGAGCGGCAGCTCGACGTTCTCGTACGCGGTCAGGACGGGGACGAGGTTGTAGAGCTGGAAGATGAACCCGACGTTCCCGCTCCGCCACTTCGCGAGCGCCGCCTCGCTCATCTTCGAGACCTCCGCGTCGCCGACGAGGATGCGCCCGGAGGTCGGGCGGTCGATCCCGGCGATGAGGTTCAGGAGCGTCGTCTTGCCCGAGCCCGACGGGCCCATGAGCGCGACGAAGTCCCCCTCGTCCACGCTCAGGGAGAGCTTGTCGAGGACTGTGAGGACCTGCGTGTCGCGGGTGTACTGCTTGACGAGCGAGTCGATCTGGATGAGGGGGGGCGCCATGCGGCTCTCCTTCGTTCCCGGGAATCAGTCCTTCTTGAGGCGGATGTTCTGCTCGCGGTGCCACGCGTGCGTCGCGGACGCGGCGTCCGCGACGATCTCCTCGCCGCCCGAGACGCCCGACGTCACCTCGACCTGCGTTCCGGCCGCGGGGCCGAGGACGAGAGGCCGGAAGATCGCCTTGTCGTTCGTGACGACGAGGACGCCCTTCTCGCCGCCGACGTCGACCACGGACGCGGCGGGCACCATGACCTTCGGCTTCGCCTTCTCGTCGACTTTCGCCCCGGGGTTCAGGAAAACGACGCGGCAGGACATCTCGGGCAGGACCTTCGAGTCCTTGTCGAGGAGCTCGATCTTCACCTTTACGGAGCCCTTCTGCCGGTCGGCGGTCGGGACGATCTGGCGGAGGCGCGCCTTGTAGGGTTTGTCCGGGTACGCGTCGAGCGCGACCTCGGCGGGCTGCCCGATCGTGAGCTTCGCGACGTTCTGTTCGTTGATGTCGGCCTCCATCTCGAGGGAGGAAAGGTCGACGATGACCGCGAACGTCGCCCCCGCCGACCCGGCGCCTCCGAAGCCCTGCGGCGCCACCGTCTCGCCGAGGAAGGCCTTCTTGACGGTCACGACGCCGTTGATCGGGGAGTAGATCTCCGCGTTCTTGATGAGCTCGTCCGTGTACTTCACGAGCTGCTCGGCGGACGCGACCTGGGCGGCGAGGGAGCGCACCTGGGCGTCCGCGGCGTCGAAGGCCTGCTGCGAGCCGATCTTTTCGTCGAGAAGGGCCTTCGCGCGGTCGCGGTCGAGGCGCGCGTTCTCGAGCTGTGCGACGACCTGGTCGCGCGCCGCGACGTACTCGCGCTTCTGCGCCTCGAGCTCCTGCGACTCGAGGCGCGCGAGGAGCTCGCCCTTCTTCACCTTCTGGCCTTCCTCGATGTTCAGCCACGCGATGCGGCCGACGGTCTTGGGCGAGATCTCGGCCTTCGAGCGCGCGACGATGTAGCCCGAGGCCGTGAGGACGGTCGAGGCCTGCGTCGGTGTGACGAGGGCGACGCGCGTGGTCGCGACCTCCGGAGCCCGGAGGGCGACGCCTTTCGAGCGGGCGAGGAGGAAGAGCGCGGCCACGACCGCGATGCAGAGCGTCGCGACGCCGGCCCAGAGGAGGCGGCGGGAGCCGGGCTCCTCGGCTCGGTCGATCTTGAGGGCGGACAGGTCGGCTGATTTGTTTAAGGGGTCCATAAGCAATTCAGACTCGCTGGGTACGATATCCGAAGGCCGTTCGTTTCTGGATGGGATCGCGTTTTTCGGCGAACGGGCGCCGGGGACCGGCGAACCGCAGTCAGCCCTCGGCGGCGACGGCGTCCCGGAACGCGGCGAGGAAACCCTCGAGGTGCCGGCGTTCCGTCCTCACGTTTCCGATCGCGACCCGGAGCGCGTACCGGCCCCTCACGAGGGCGTGCGAGACGAACGTCCGGCCGTCCTCGTTGATTCGTGCGAGGATCCGGGCGTTCGCGGCGTCGGCCGCAGCGTCGTCCATTCCCTCCGGCTGCCAGCGGAACGCGACGACCGAGAACGGCGCCGGGGCCACGACCGCGACGTCCGGCTCCCTCCCGATCTCGTCCTTTAGCCAAAGCGCGTTCTCGAGCGCGTCCGCGATCCGCGTCCGGACTCCCTGGACGCCGAACGCGCGCAGCGCCATCCACATCTTGAGGGCCCGGAAACGCCGCCCGAGCTGGACGCCGTAGTCCATGTACTCGCGCACCGTCTGGCCTTCCGGGGTCTCGAGGTAGTTCGGGACCACGGAGAAGGCGCGGCGCACGCGCTCCATCCGGCGGAAGAAGAGCCCCGTGCACTCGAGCGGCACGAGCATCCATTTGTGCGGGTTGTAGATCACCGAGTCCGCGCGCTCCCAGCCGGCGAAGAGCGGCCGCATCTCCGGGAGGACGGCGGCCGACCCCGCGTACGCGGCGTCGACGTGCAGCCAGATTCCTTCCCTCGCGCAGAGGTCCGCGAGGGCGCCGAGCGGGTCGACGGACGTGACGGTCGTCGTCCCCGCCGTCGCGACCACCGCGACGGGCGTCCGCCCTTCCGCGCGATCCCGCGCGATGGCAGAGGCGAGGGCCGGCACGTCCATCCGGAAGTCCGCGTCCGTCCCGATCTTCCGGAGGCCCTCCGTCCCGAGGCCGAGGACGACGCAGGCCTTGTCGATCGACGAGTGCGCGAGCTCGGAGCAATAGACGCGTCCCGCGGGCCGGCCGGCGAGCCCCGTCCGGCGGACGTCGGGGTACGCCTGCTCGCGCGCAGCGGCCAGCGCGATCAGGGACGCCGTCGAGGCCGTGTCCGCGAGCTGGCCGTCGAAACCGTCCGGGCCCCACGGGAGGCCGACGAGGTCGAGCAGCCAGCGCACGACGCCTTGCTCGAGCTCCGTGAGGACGGGCGACGTGCGCCAGAGGATGCCGACCTGGTTGTAGCCGGCGGCGAGAAAGTCCCCGACGACGGCCGGCGCCGTGCCGGTGTTCGCGAAGTACGCGAGGTAGCCCGGGTGCTGCCAGTGCGTGAGGCTCGGCTCGACGAGGCGATCGAGGTCGCGCTCGATCGCCGCCCACGGCTCGGGCTCCTCGGGAGCGCGCGCCGGGATCTGCGCGAGGACCTCGCCCGGCTTCGTCCGCGCGAGGACCGGCCGCGACTCGAGCGTCTCGAAGTAGCGCGCGAGGCGCTCGACCGCGGCCTCGCCCATCCGCCGGAAGTCGGCGGGCGAAAAGTCGCCGTGCGCGGGCGGGGGGCCGGGGAGGCGCGGGTCCCGGAGCATGAGGCGGAGTCTACTCAGCGGGCGTCGACACGGAGGGTCGCCTGCCCGAACGTGCCCGCGAGGGCGTCGTTGACGGAGACCTTGAGGTCGTAGCGGCCGGGCGGAAGCTGGAGCGTCACGAGGCGCGAGGCCGCCGTGTCGCGCGCCGCCTTGTACTCCTCGGCCGAGTAGGACAGGAACCAGTCGTCCACCGTGGCGTCACGCGCGGCGCCGTCCACGGCGGCCGCCTCGACGGCGATCTTCACGCTCGCGACGAAGGCGTCGGAGTCCGTGTCGAAGCGCAGCTCCTCGTGCGGGATCCGGACCTCGAGCTTCCAGTATGGCTTCGCGGGATCGGACGAGGCCGTCGTCGCGCGCCCCTTCCACTCGAGCGTGACGGGGATCGGCTTTTTGGCGGTGCGCGCGACGCCCGGACGCCCTTCGTCGGCCCGCGCGGCCGCCTCGGCGCGGCGCGCGTCGGCCCCGAGGGCGGCGGCGGCCTGCGGCGCCGGCCCCGCCGGGCGGAACGCCGACCGGGCGAGCATGTTCACGCCGGCCTTCCGCGTCGCGACCCTCACGGAATACGTCTTCTTCGGGTCCACGCCGAGGAGGCGGACGCCGATCCGGTACGTCGCGGACGTCGCGTCGAGGAACTCCGTGAGGACCGCGCCGGCGTCGTTCGCCGACGTGCGCGACAGGCCGCCCGTGTCGGCGGCGTACCTCAGCGGCGTCTCCTGAAGGTTCTTCAGGTCGTCGGCGCGGAGCCTCGACTCGAACGCGTACGTGTCCGAAGCGGAAGGCAGGTCGCGCCCGAGGCCGCCGGGATCCAGGAAATGGACCATGACGCCCGACGACTGGAACCATTTCGAGAGATCGTCGACCTCGTAGAGAGGAGCCGAGTCGAACGCGAACGAGCTCCCTCCGACGGAGGCGGAAGCTCCCGGCGCGCCCGGCCACGCGGGAGCGTCGAAGATGCGCCCGCGCCCGCTGGAGCCGGACGGCGGCGCCGCGGAAGCCCGCACCTGGGCGCCCTGCTCGGCTTTGAGTCGCGCGAGAAAGTCGAAGCCGGGGACGCGCTCGAACCCCTCGGAGATCAGGACGAGGTGCCGCGGCCCCTCGAGGGCGGCGAGGCGGCCGGCTGCGTCGCGCAGGTCCTCGACGGCTGCGCGCACGCGGCGTCGCTCCGCGGCGAGGTAGTCCGTGATCGCCTGCGTGATGACGCGGGTATCGCCGCCGGCCTGCAGCGTCGAGACCCAGTCGTCGATGAGCGACTTCTCGTAGGCCTTGCGAGCCTCGTACTGCGGCGGGGATTCCGCGCCGCGCGGGGTGCCGTACGTCCCGGTCTTCGTCCGCATGGTCGATTCGGGCGCGCCCTCTCCGACCTCGAGGCCCATGCGGTCGGCCTCGTCGAGAATCGCGTCGACCGAATCGGCGTCCCAGACGCGGGCCGACGGGCCGCCGAAATGCGTCGCGAAGCCGTAACGCCCGGCGGGCGCGTGGTCGAGCGCCGCGTGGAGCGCCGAGGCCGTGTCCATGATCGAGCGGCGGGGGAGCTGCTCGAGGTCGACCCACACGAGGACGTGCCGGACGGTTGCGTTCGGGTCGAAGGGCGTCGTCGTCCCGGCGATGCGCTCTTCCGAGTCGGGCCGGCCTTCCTTCGGCGAGGCGGCGGTGCGCTCCTTCGGCGGCTCGAAGGAGTCGATCGTCTGGACCTTGCCCGCGACCCGGACCTCGAAGTCTCCGGGCGCCAGACCGAAGACGGGCCGGTTCCTGCGGTCCACGGCGACGACGTCGAGCATCAGGACGGTGACCTCCTCGGCCGCCGTCACGCCCGGACCCGGCGTCGGCGCGGGCGTCGGCTGCGGCGGCGTCTGCGCGAGAAGCGGCGCGGCGAGGAAGAGGGCCGCGCCGGCCCGAAGCGTCCGGAGGACGGGCGGACTCATGGCGTCCCGGGGAGCACGGTTCGTGCCGCCGCGCCCGTCAGGCGCTCGAGCCCGCCTTGCCCGGCTTGGCCGCGCGCATCTCGGGAGGGATCTGGAGCGGGCCCGTCTTGCGCAGGTCCTCCTTGATGATGAGGTCGAGGAAGAGCTCCCTCACGCCGTCCTGCCCCTCGGCCTTGAAAACGGTGCGCACGTCGCGCGGCTTGAGCTGGATCCCGGTCATCGCCTTGAGGTACTGACAGAACACGATCGCACGGGAGCGGAACGAAACGACGAGGATGAAGAGGAGGAGCGCCGCGAAACCGAGGAGCGCGAGGCCCGTGACCTCCCTGACCTCGAAAAGGCTTGAGGGATTCATGCGGATCCCCTCCGCGCCGGACGAACCGGTCTCATCGAAGTCTCCTTCCCCCCGCGAGCGCCGCCATCATAGCGCGGCGCCCCGCATAATCCTCCCCAGGAGCGCTTCCGTGAACCCTCTCGTCGACGACCGAGACCTCGACTTCCTCCTCTACGAGGTCCACGACGCGACGTCGCTGCTCGCCTACCCGCACTTCGCCGACCATGGAAGAGAGACGTTCGACGCGTACGTCGGCGTCTGCCGGCGCTTCGCGCGCGAGACTCTGTTCCCGGCGTACCGCGCGATGGACGCCGAGCCCCCGGTGTTCGAGGGCGGACGCGTGGCGGTCCATCCCCGCCTCCACGACATCTGGCCGAAGCTCGTCGACCTCGGCGTCGTCGCGGCCTCGCGGCCGTTCGACGTCGGCGGCGCGCAGCTGCCGCTCACGGTCGCGACGGCGGCCGAGCTCTACGTCATGGCGGGCGACTGCGCCGTCTACAGCTTCGCGGGCCTGACGACGGGCGCGGGCCACCTCGTCGAGACGTTCGGAAGCGCGGCGCTGAAGGAGACGTACCTCGCGCGGCTCTACGAGGGGCGCTGGACCGGCACGATGGCGCTCACGGAGCCGCAGGCGGGCTCGAGCCTGGCGGACGTCGCGACGCGCGCGAAGCCCTCCGGCGACCACTGGCGGATCTCGGGCTCGAAGATCTTCATCTCGGGCGGCGACCACGACCTCTCGGAGAACGTCGTCCACATGGTCCTCGCGCGTCTCGAAGGGGCTCCGGCCGGGATCAGGGGCGTGAGCCTCTTCCTCGTCCCGAAGCTGCGCCTCGAGAGGGGCGGTCTCGTCCCGAACGACGTCAGGACCGCGGGCCTCGTCCACAAGATCGGCTGGAAGGCGCTCCCGGCGGCCGTCCTGTCCTTCGGCGAGGAAGGCGACTGCCGCGGCTGGCTCGTCGGCGAGCCGAACCAGGGCGTGCCCTACATGTTCCAGATGATGAACGAGGCGCGCATCTCGGTCGGCGCGGACGCCGTCGCGACGGCGTCGGTCGCGTATCACGAGAGCCTCGCGTACGCGCGTACGCGCCCGCAGGGCCGGCCCGCGGGCAGCCGCGATCCCGGGAAGCCGCAGGTCCCGATCATCGAGCACGCGGACGTCCGCCGGATGCTCCTGCGCCAGAAGGCGATCGTGGAGGGCGGCCTCTCCCTCATCCTCTGCGTCGCGAAGCTCGCGGACACGTCCGAGCACGCGCCGGACGACGCCGCGAATGAGCGCGCGCAGCTCCTCCTCGACCTCCTGACGCCGGTCGCGAAGAGCTTCCCGGCCGAGAAGGGCTTCGAGTCCACGTGCCTCGCCGTTCAGGTTCTCGGCGGCTATGGCTACACGAGCGAATACCTCCCCGAGGCGCTCTGGCGCGACCAGAAGCTGAACTCGATCCACGAGGGGACGACCGGGATCCAGGCGCTCGACCTCCTCGGCCGCAAGGCCGTCGGGCAGAACGGCGCGGCGCTCGCCCTGCTGGGAGGCGAGGTCGCGGCGGCCTGCGCGCGCGCGGAGAAGGCCGGGGTCCCCGCGGGCTGGATCACGGGCGTGCGCGCGATGGGAGCGCGGATCGTCTCGGTGACGGCCGGCCTCGGCAGGACGGGCGCCGGCGGGGACGTCGAGGCGATGCTCCGCCACGCCGCGGACTACCTCGAGCTCTTCTCGACGTTCGTCGTCGCGTGGCAGTGGCTGCTCCAGGCGGCCGTCGCGCGCGAGGCGCTCGACGCGGGGCGCGGGCCCGAGGCGTTCTACGAGGGCAAGCTCGCCGCCGCGCAGTACTGGATCCGGACCGAGCTCCCGAAGGCCGCCGCGCTCGCGTCGCTCTGCGAGGAGAACGAGGACTCGTACGCGAGGATGCGGGCGGAGTGGTTCTAGAGGGTCAGGCGTAGGTGCTGAACGAAAACGTACTCGGAATTCGTCGAAGACTCCTGGATTCTGAAGAGTCACTGTCCCAGGGCAGGGCGGGGCTCGCAATCGTCCGGGCGGTCAAGGGAGAACGAACCTTGCATCGCCCGTTACGCGGACGCGCGGGTAACCGAACACCTCCGGTAACTGACCGATAATGCCCAAGCCTGGGCAGGGTTTGGCGGCTGTGTCGAGCCAGTAGTGGCAAGACAGTCCCCACGAGTCGACACATGCCGGAGTTGCATCGGAACTAATGCAGTAATGGGCGTCGGCGAGAGCGTGTGCCATGTCCCGATACAAAGGCATGAGGATCGTACCCACCCCTTTCGCTCCCGAGTAGGCGCACGCGAGGTGATTCGGGACCGAAGGGTGCTGCGCTCTGACCCACGCCCAAAGCTCGCGCAGCCTTCCGAGTTGGGCGCCTGTCATCTCCTGGCACGCACCAGGATTCGGACCATGCACGTCTTGCCCGACTCCGACCATCTCGACGCTGAGGAAGTGCGGGTTCGCGAGAACCCCCTGTGCCTGGGCCTTGATCGAAGCGGCGACGTATTGGGCGATGGCACCCGAGCGATCAATGGCGAAATGGGCCGATCCACCGGGTCCGAAGCTAACGTGATTCGCCGAGCTCGTGCCACCGGTGATGTGCACGGCCAGACCACGGATGGTCTCCATGTGCCAGTTTGACATATTCACGCCGAATGAATGTGTATCAGTCAGAGGGACAGCTTGCACAAACGCACCACGTATGAACGCGCGTTCGGAGGGGTCGCTGCCGTTCAGGAGCTTGGCGTTCTCATCGGCAAGTCCGCTCGTTGCCGGCGAAACGCGAACCTCCAGAACAGGCGTAAACGGTCGAGGGCCTGAAAACGCCTGAATTTTGCTTGCGCTCGAGAGACCTGTGAACCGCCAGACCTGGACATTCGTGCCCCGCATTTCCCCCGCGGTAGCCGTGCCGGGGCCGGCTACTACGCTGACGGTGGCACGAGTGCTGCCGTCCCAGATACCCCAGAGGCCGACCTCTGCATACCCGGTACTCTTGGCATAGAGAAATTCAATGTCGTCTTCGGGTCCAGGTATCCAGTTCCCAAGAGAGACAAAGTTAGCCATGGGCGAACTCCTCGAGCGGAAGTGCACCAACCTGCGCCCGCAGTCTATATCGGCTGAGCGGTCGCCAGGCGTGCGGGCGTTCGCCCGGCGGGCCCACGGGGCTGCCTACCAGACAGTGCGCTGTCGCGCAAAATCGAAAAGACCGACTAGGCTTCCCCGACTCCCCGCACGCGCTCCTCGACCCTCGCCTTCGAGGCCCCAAGGGCCCTTGCGAGGGCGTCGACCGCGACGCGGGCGCGCGCGGCGTCGCCGCACGTGAAGAGGTCCACGGCCGCCTCGCCGCGCTCGGGCCACGTATGGATCGTCAGGTGCGACTCGGAGATCACGACGACGCCGCTGACGCCCTGCGGGCTCAGGCGGTGGATGTGGATGCCGAGGACCTTTGCGCCCATCGTCTTCACGGCGTCGACGAGGAGCGTCTCGACGAGGACCGGATCGTCGAGCGTCTCGAACGGCGCGCCGGCGACGTCGAGGAGGAAGTGGACGCCGAGCGGCTTCACCGGATCCCCAGCGCGCCGACGGCGCCCTCGTTCGCGGGCTTCACCTTCCAGAGGAACGCGTCCCAGACGTAGTGCGTCGCCTGCGGAAGCGCGAGGAGCGGGACGAGGAGGACCATCGCGAGCGCCCCGGGCTCGATCGCCGCGCCCGGAAACAGACGCGCGTGGTCGTGCCAGACGAGGCGGTCCCAGCCCCACTCCTCCGCGAACGCGATCGCGAGGAGCGGAAGGAGGAAGAGCGGGAGGCTCGCGAGCCACGCGTCGGCGGCCGCGGGCGGCTGCCCGGCCGCGCGCCGGCCCTCGGCCCGCGCCCGCGACGTGAACCAGACGAGGCCGAGGTACGGGATCCCGTGGACGAAGACGTTCGTGACGGTGAAGGCGTAGTCGGAGTCGAAGACGACGATCCCGAGGAACCACGTGGCGACGGTCGTGAGGACGACGAGAACCTTCCCCCACGACACGGTGCCTCCGGCGCGCGCGCGGGCGGCCTCCTTGACCGCCCACGCGGCGAAAACCACGGCGTAGACGACGAACGCGGCCGTCGCGACCCACGCGGGAAGGCCGGAGAGGAAGTCGCCCTCGAGGAACCACTGGAACCGGCGCGGCAGGTGCGCGTGCCAGAAGAGGAGCGGCGTCAGCGTCGCGCCGTAGATCGCGGCGGCGTCGAGGCGGCGGCCGATCGCGCCCTCCGCGCCCTCTCCGTTCTTGCGGCGGTAGAGCGCGACCCAGCCGTACTGCTGGCGCACGAAGTGGAAGACGGCGAGGTACGCGAGGATCCTCCAGAAGAAGAGCGCGGACACGGAGTACGCCGCGACGCCCGCGGCCCACGCGAGGAGCGGGACGCCCGCGTAGAGCGCGAGGCGCTCGTGAGCCTCGTCGCCGTCCGCGAGGACGCGCCACCCCGTCGACCAGACGTGGGCGACGTCCACGCCGACGATCCCCACGAGGAAGACCCACGGCGGCGCGTCGCCGTCGAGGAGGCCCGTCGCGGCGCCCGCCGCGAGGAGAAGGAGCGCGAGCGCTGCCGACCCCGCGAAGAGGAGGAGGTCGGCGCGCCGGGAGAAGAGCCAGTTCGAGCGGGCATCGGGCACGGGCGTCGCGAGGGTGGCTCCGCGTTCCATCATGCCGCCGCGAGTGGCGCGGACTTCACCCCGCGCGCCGCGAGGATCGCCTCGGCGGCCCTCACGCCCGAATCCTGCGCCTCCTCGAAGAGCGGGAGGCCCGCCGAGTCCGCGTGCGCGAAATGGACGCCGCCCTCGGGCTCAAGGTGCCGTACGGGGTTCGAGAGGAAGCCGGGCGTCGGCCGGAGCATCGCGTGCCCCCAGCGCGCGACGTCCAGCCGCGTGACGAGGCCCGGGAGATCCGGGTGCGCGCGCACGAGGTCCGCGAGGACGACGGCCGCGAGGTCCTTCCATTCCGCGGCCAGGAGCGCGGCCCGCGCCTTCGCGGGCTCCTCGTCCGTGTACGGCATGTACCACGTGAAGACGGTCGGCCCATCGTCCTTCCCGGTCTGGTGCGTCGCGACGACGTACCCGAGCGAGCGCGAGTCGTAGAACACGTTGTCCCAGGCGAGCGGGTGTGACGCTTCCTTCGGCCGGCCCGAGAGCGTGACGTTCGCGACGACCCACGGGGCGTACGAGAGCGCGTCGAGCCACGCGGGCGGGGACGTCCGCCACGGCGCATAGACGTGCCGCGCCGCGTACTTCGGGAGCGCGAGGATCGCGGCCTTCGCCTCGACGGCGACGACCTCCTTCGTGCGCGCGTCGAGATAACGAAGGCGGACGGGCGTGCCCGCCTTCGAGGACGCCTCGACGTCGAAGACGAGGGCGCTCGCGTCGAGCTTGCCGGCCGCGGACTTCGCGAGGTGGTGGACGAGCCGGCCGTTCCCCTCGGGCCACGTCAGGAAGTCCGAGGGCTCCTCGTCCTCGTCCTCGCCGGGGAGGCGCGCCGCGTTGTAGTGGATGCCGGCCCACGCGGAGATCCGGTCGAGGTTCGTCCCGAAGTCGTCGCGGCAGCCGTACTCGGCGAGCCAGCGGAGCCGCTTCGACGTGAACCCGTTCGCGTCCAGCCACGCGGCCATCGTGGTCCGGTCGAGGGCGACGAGGTCCGCGTCGTCCGACGAGCGGCGCGTCGGGATCGCGAACGCGCGGCGGCCCTTCGCGTCCTTCTTCCCCGCGAACGCGTCCATGAGGACGCGGAAGCGGTTCACCTGCTCGACGTCCGTGCGCGAGGCGCCCTCGTACGGGTAGAGGCCCGCGTGCCAGCGGCCGCCGTAGTAGAGGCGCTCCTCGGGCTCGCGGCAGAGCATCTCCTCGGCCCATTCGGGCGTCCCGTCCGCGTCGCGCGAGACGAGCGCGCCGATCTCCTCGAACACGGCCTCGAGCGCGGGGTTCCGGAACGCCGGGACCGGGACGTAGTGCGCCCCCCACGGGAAGCGGCTGACGGCGTTCTCGCCGGAGAGGGCCGTGCCTCCCGGAGAAGTCTCGAGCTCGTAGACGCGGAAGTCGCCGTCGCCGGCGCGCGCGAGGCGCCACGCGGCCGAGAGGCCCGACACGCCGCCGCCCACGATCGCCGTCCCGACCCGCTCGGTCCTGACGGGCTCGCGCCCGAGGAGGTCCGCGCCGCGCAGGAGGTGGCCGAGGGAGACGTCGGGCGCGACGAACGCGCCGGGGAACTCCAGAGCGCGCACGTCCTTCCGCGTGCACGCCGCGAGGGCCGAGGCGAGGGCCGCGGCCGCGGGCGCCCCGAGGAGCGACACGATCGCGTCGCGGCGGGTCAGTCGAATCGCTTCCACTCGTGCTCGTACGTCCGGACGAGGATCTGGTCGTTGAGGCGGTTCACGGGGGACTCGAGCGGACCGGTGTCCGGCCCGAAGAGGAAGAGCGTCGGGAGGAGCGCCGCGGAGAGCCCCCGGAGGTTCGCGGGCAGGCGCGGCTCGAGCGTGATCGGCTTGTGGGCCGCGAGGACGAAGCCCCACTCGCCGAACGACGGCACGGCGACGTGGTACGCCTTCGTCGTGAATCCGGCCGCCTTCAGGGTCGCGTCCACGATCCAGAAGCTCCGTCGCGCGAACAGCGGAGACGTGGACTGGACCGACACGGCTCCGTCCGGGTCGAGCCGCTTCGCGAGGAGGGAGTAGAAGCGCGACGTGTAGAGCTTCCCGACCGCGTAGCTGTTCGGGTCCGGGAAGTCCACGATCGCGACGTCGAAGAGGTCCGTCCCCTCGCCGATCCAGACCATCGCGTCCTCGTTCACGACCCGGACCTTCGGCGAGGAGAGCGAGTCGCCGTTCAGCGCGAGGAAGAGCGGGTTCGTCCGCGCGAGGGCCGTCATCGCGGGGTCGAGGTCCACGAGCGTCACGCTCTCGACCTCGGGGTGCTTGAGGATCTCGCGGACGGCGAGGCCGTCGCCCCCGCCGAGGACGAGGACGCGCCGCCCGCTCCGTGCCGCCGCGAACGCGGGGTGCACGAGCGCTTCGTGGTAGCGATACTCGTCCACGGACGAGAACTGCAGGTGACCGTTCAGGAAGAGCTGGAAGCCGGCCCGGTTCCGCGTCACGACGATGCGCTGGTACGGGGTCGTCTTCGCGACGATGACCTCGTCCGCGTACTGGTTCTCCTCGGCGACCGCCGTGATCTGGTCCGCGAGGACGAATGCGGCCACGAGGATCGCCCCCGTCGCGGCGGCCCTCGCGTAGAGGCCCGCCGCGTGGCCGATGCGGTGGCGGAAGAGGTGGAGCGACCAGAACGCGACCGCGACGTTCAGGAGGCCGAAGAGGACGGACGTCCGCGTGAGGCCGAGGCGCGGAAGGAGGACGAGCGGGAAGAGGAGCGATGCGGCGAGCGAGCCGAGGTAGTCGAACGTGAGGACCTGCGAGACGAGGTGGCGGAACTCGACCGCGTCCTTCAGGAGGCGCATGAGGAGCGGGATCTCGAGCCCGACGAGCGTCCCGATCACGACGACGACGCCGTAGAAGACCGGCGGGAACCAGCGCGGCGACGAGAACGCGAAGAAGAGGGCCGGCGCCGACAGGCCGCCGACGAGGGCGACCGCGATCTCCGCGTCCACGAAACGGCGCGCGACGCCGCGCACGATGTAGCGCGAGAGGAACGCCCCGAGGCCGAGGGACGAGAGGTAGACGCCGATCACGAGCGAGAACTGCGTGACGGAGTCGCCGAGGAGGTAGCTCGCGAGGGCCCCGGCGACGAGCTCGTAGACGAGCCCGCACGAAGCGATCACGAAGACCGTCAGGTAGACGGCCGTCACGTCCCGGGCCGGCCCGGCGGCGCGGCCCCCGGCGCCCTCGTGTCCGCTCACCGTCCGGCCCGGGGAACCGTCACCCGCCCGTGACCGACGCGGCGATGATGATCGCCATCGCGATCACGATCGACCCGAGGACGATGCCGAGCGCGATGTTCTGGTCCTCCTCCATCTCCTTCTTGAGCGAGAAGGGGAGGAGCTTCGGCAGGAGCGCGAAGAAGATCGCGAACAGGCCGAGGCCGAGGCAGGAGAACACGACCGTCGAGATCACCTGATGCCCGTGCTGCGACCACCAGTCCATCATCACTTTCCTCCGCTCCAGAAGTGCCACGTGCGGTAGCCGCCGGCGTTTCGCGCGCCCTGCGGCAGGGTTTCGTGTTTCACGGCCCAGCTCATCTCCCACCCCGTGAACGCGGCCCACGCGTACCCGAGGAGCAGGAGCGTGCCGAAGACCTGGAAGAGCCGTCTCATCGCGTCTCCCTAATCGTCCGAGCCGGAGTCGTCCGAGCCGCCCCGCCCGGTCCCGGCCTGCGTGAAGTCGCTCTCGGCCCACCGCCGCCCTTCCCACGAGAGCCTCGAGAAGATCAGAAGGAACGGGGGCACGAAGAGGAAGACGAGCGTGCCGATCAGCTGTGAGAGGTGCGGCACGCCGCTCGTGAGCCGGATCCGGAACTGCGGCGGCGCCTGCCCCTTCTCGGTCTCGGGGTCGATCCGCGCGACCCACTTTCCGGCGGGGACGTGCGAGACCCACACGGTGCGGCTCTGGCTCCCCTCGCTCCAGCTCTCGCCGCCGTCCACGCCGTGGTAACGGTCCGAGACGAGGCTGAACGAACGCGCCTCGCCCGTCCCCTCGGCGATGAGGCTCACGCCGGCGTCCACCCAGTTGTTCTCGGTCGGCGCCCAGATGACCGCCTCGAGGTTCCCCGTGCGCGTCGTTTCGAAGGGGTCGGAGAGGATCACGCGTTGTGCGGCCGCGGCCTCCTCTTGCGCCTCGCGCGCGGCGACCGGATTCCGGGACGGGGCCGGCGGCGCCGGCGCCGACTGCTGCGCCCAGCCGCCCGCGGCCGCCGGGGATCCGCGCTCGGCGTACACGAGGCGGACCGGGTCGACGAGGTCATACGTCTTGTCGAAGACGACGCGGTTCGGCGCGGTGATTTTCGCGGCCGCGAAGATGACGATCGCACCGAGCGCAAGGATGCGGGCGGTCCTCCACCAGAGGTGGCTCGTACCCTCGTGCGGCCACGGCTGTGCCGCCGCGACGCCGGAGGGGGCCGGCAGGGAGGCCGACGGGAACGCGGCCGCGACGTCGACGCGCGGCACGTAGACGCCTTCGGTCCAGGCGGTCTCGGCGTTGCTCGACTCGCACGAGAGCATCCGCGGCGGAGCGACGAAGTCCGTCGCGAGCGTCGCCTCACCCTTCTTCACGGCCCAGTAGAACTCGCCGACGACCGCGTCCACGCGCGCGTGGCTGCGCGAGAAGACCCGGTAGCGCGCGCCGTTGTACGTCGCGTAGCGGGCGGACTCCTTGACGGCGCCGCCCGGCACGGGCTCGAGGAGCGTGAAGTGGCCGTTCGACTCCGCGAGCCAGTGGTAGGCCTCCGTCTTTTCTTCCTTGAGGAGGGACTCGTCCCAGTAATACGTCGTGCCGTCGGACGTCGTCGCCTTGTGGACGGTGCCGAGCACGGCGTACGCGTGGCCGTTCAGCGTGCCCTCGGCACCCGCCGGGATCGACGGGCGGAACGGCACGGCGGAGAGGCGCGTCAGAACCTCGAACTTGTCGGGCGGCCCGTCGCCGGTCTTGCCGCCGAGGATGGAGCCGCAGTGGCTGCAGGCGACGCGGACGGTGTTCGCCGGGTCCTTCAGCTCGAGCGCGCCGCCGCAGTTCGGGCAGTTGAGCGCCTGCGCCTTCGCGGAGACCTTCCGGTCCCTCCAGGCCGTGAGGCCCTCGATCCCGAGGCCTTCGAGCTCCATTCTCCGGCCGACGTAGAACCCGTCGAGGCCGGGGTCGTCGCCGTAATCGAGCGTGCCGAGCGAGCCGTCCGCGCCGGAGATGTCCGCGTAACGAAACACGGACCCGGGCGGCGCGATGAACGGCAGATCGCCTTCGGCCGAGACGTACGTGGCTTCCCGGACCTCGGCGATCGCGTAGCGGCCGTAGGCGCCGAGGTCGAGGGACTGACCCGGAGCGAGCGCCGTCCACTCGGGGACCGGCGGGGGCTTGAGAGGCAGCATCATCCAGAAGCCGCCCTGCGCCTCGGCGAGCCACGCGAAGCCGCCGTCCGCGAACGCGACGTGCCACTCGTCCCACGTTCCCTCGCCTGTGGACAGTTGCAGGCGGCCCACGATCGTGAACGGCTTCACCGCCTTGCCGCCGCGGCTCCGCATGCCGACCTTGAATGGGGAGGACGTCGGGACGAGCTCGGCGACGACGCCGATCGCCTCGAGATTCACGCCCTTGCGGGCGACGGCGGACCGGCACTGCCGGCAGATCGTCACGACGGACGAGCCGGCAGAGAACAAAACCTCCGCCCCGCAGTTCGGACACTGCGCCGCGCGCGCGCTCAAGGTGGGGAGATCTTAGACGAGAACGTGTCGCGGCCGCGTTTGTGCGATCAGCCGCCCCGCCGAGGCCCGAGCCAGACGATCTTGATGGTGTCTTGAACCTCGCGGAACTCGGGATCGCCGGTCAGAAGCTCGCCCTTGACCTTCGCCGCCAGCGCAGCCGCGAAGCAGTCGGCGAGTGACATCTTCTTCGAGGCCTTGATCGCACCGGCTGCCTCGGCGGCACCTTGGTCTGCAGGCACGATTTCGATCGGGAGGGCGAGAAGCTTCTCGCGCGTCGACTCCCAGCGTCGCGTTCCGACCTTGCGCTCGACCTGATAGCAGACCTCCGCCCAGTTTGGCGCCGCGATGAGAGCCTTCCGGGAAGAGGTTGCGGCCTTCTCGAGCGCGTCGGCGACGACGGAGTCGCCGGATTCGCCAAAGAGGTAAGCGAGCACCGCGTAGCTGTCCAGGACGACAGATCTCAGGGCCTCGCCTCCTCGCGCTTCCGATCGGCGGCCCTGTCGCGGAGAAGATCCTCCGTCGCCGACCCGTTCGTCTTGAGTGAACCCTGGAGGCTCCGGATGAACTCCCTCGTGACGGGCTGGAACAGGATCTCGCCCTCGCGCTCGATGAAACGAACGGACGTGCCGGGCCTGATCCCGAAACGGCGTCGGATCCCTGCAGGAACGACGAGTTGCCCCTTCGTGGTCACGACAGCGGAGAACGTCGGTGTGGTAGCCATAACAAGAGAAGTCTTACATAAGATGAATAGTAAGTCAAACATGCACATGCCAACGTGGAACGTAAGGTAAGGCAGTCCTGCGGGCAGGCGGAAGCGGCGCCCTGAGCTAGCCTTCCCGCGTGCCCCCCCGCCGTCTCGCCGCAGAGACCGCCGCCGTCTGCGGCGCCGCGCTCCTGCTCGCCCTCCTCGCCCTGCGGGCCGGGCCGTGGTGGAGCCGCGGCGTCGTCGGCACGGGCGACGCGTGGCAGAACCTCTGGAACATCGACCACGTGGAGCGCGCGTTCCGGGGGGAAGAGCCGTTCTGGTCCTCGCGGCGGGTTTGGGCGCCGGAGGGTGCGAGCCTGCGCGCCCACACCCTCTCGCCCGCGAACACGATTCCCGCGGCGCTCCTCGCGTCCGTCGCCGGCCTCTTCACGGCGTACAACACGACGGTCCTCTTCACCTTCGTCCTCGCGGCGGGCGCAAGCTACCGGCTCGCCCGCCGCCTCGGGGCCTCGCCCGCGGGGGCGGCGCTCGGCGCGCTCGTCTTTGCGTTCGCGCCGCAGCGAATGGCGCGGACGCTGGGGCACCTGAACCTCCTCGCGATCGGCTGGCTGCCGGCCGCGCTCGAAGGCCTTTTCCTCGCATCGCGCGCGTCTCGGTGGAAGCGCGCCGCGGGCGTCCTCGCGGGCGCCGCCGGCCTCGCGCTTCTCGCGTTCTCCGACTGGTACCTCGCCCTCATGGGCGCCCTTGCGGCCGCGTCCTTCGCGGCGTTCGAGGTCGTTCGCACGCCGCGGCCGAGGCGCGCCGGGACGGCCGCGGCGCTCGCAGCCGCGGGTCTTCTCGCTCTCGTCGCGGTCTTCCCGTCCGCGCGCGCCCTCTCGCGTGAGACAGCGGGCCTCGCGGGCCACGACGCGCGCGCGGCCGGAGCCTCCGCGACGTCCTTTTTCATTCCCTCGAAGATCCAGATCCTCTCTCGTGTCGTCCCCTCGCTGGCTGCCCGCGAAAAAACGACCGTCGAGGAAGGTGGGAATTACCTGGGCCTCATTCCGCTCGCAGCGCTTGCGACGGTGGCGATCGGCCGCCGCCGAGAGAGAGAAATCGACTTTGCGCTCCTCGCGGGCGCTACTTCGCTGGTTCTGTCTCTCGGGCCGGTGCTCCGGATCTTCGCGACGCCGGTCGGCGTCCCGCTTCCGTATGCGCTTCTCGAACGGCTCGTCCCGGCCCTCCGGCTCGGCGGCGCCGTGAACCGCTTCCAGGCGCTCGCGTTCCTCCCGCTCGCACTCGGGGTCGCGTTCGCGGCGAGCCGCCTCCTCACGGCGGGGCGGCGCGCGGCCGTCCTCGCGGGGACGCTCGTTCTCGCCGTCGAGTTCGCGCCGGCGGACCCGGGCCATTCGGTCTGGCCGTTCGACCCTCCGGATGCCGCGATGGCGGCGATTTCCCTCTCGCCGGCGCCGGGGATCGTCCTCGACGTCGACCCGGGGAACCTCGACATGATCCACCAGCTCGAGCACGGCCGGCCGCAGGTTCTCGGGTGCCTCTCGCGGACGCCGCCGGCCGCGCTTTCGAGGCGGCTCGCCGATCCCGTCATCGGCCCGCTCCTCGACGGGAACGCGCCGGCCTCCGGCCTGTCGCCGGCCGTGGCCGCCGCGTGGCTGCGCCACCGATGGGACGTCGCGTTCGTCGTGAGCCCGGGGTTCCCCGAATTCGAAGGGCGGGCCCGGGCGCTCGGCTTTCCGGAGATCGCGCGGAGTGACCGCGGGGACCGGGCGGTCGTGTTCCGCGTGCCGGAGGAACCCCTGGCGCCCGTCGAGGGCGTCGGGTTCCACGAGCTGGTCGGCGACGCTTCGGGGGGACGCCGGAGGGGGATTTTCTCTGAAGGTTTATACGGACCCGAGCGCGTTCCATGGAACGGACGCAGCGAGGATGGATGCTGGACGGGCGCGGCAGTTCTCCTCCTCGCGCCTCTTGCGCCGGGCGACTACCGCCTGCGTCTCGCGGGCCCGTCCGAGACGAAGCCAGCCGTCGCGATCCGATGGGGAGCGCGCGAAGCCGCCGCCGGACCCTTCGAAGGAATTCTCGAGATTCCCCTCTCCGTCGGACCCGGCGACCGCACGCCGGACGGCATGGTGCGCATCACGATGAACGTCGCGCCCACCCTCCGCGAGGACTGGAAGGGCGGGCGCGAGCTCGGCGTCTACCTGGTCTCGCTGTCGAAGGTGGCGTCAGGCCTTCGCGAGCTGTCTCAGGACGAAGTGGAGGATGCCTCCGTGCAGGTAGTAGTCCACCTCGTTCGGCGTGTCGAGTCGGCAGACGGCCGCGAACGTCTTCTTCCGGCCCTCCGTGTCCGTCGCCGTGACCGTGAGCTTCTTTTTCGGCGCGAGGCCTTCGGCGATGCCCGAGACTGCGAACGTCTCCTGTCCGGAGAGCCCGAGGCTCGCCGCGTCCTGGCCTGGCTCGAACTGGAGCGGGAGGACGCCCATCCCGGCGAGGTTCGAGCGGTGGATGCGCTCGAAGCTCTTCGCGATGACCGCCTTGACGCCGAGTAGCATCGTGCCCTTCGCGGCCCAGTCGCGCGAGGAGCCCGTGCCGTACTCGGCGCCGGCGACGACGACGAGAGAGGTCTTGGCGGCCTGGTACTTCATCGAGGCGTCGTAGATCGACATCTGCTCGCCCGACGGGAAGTGGATCGTGACGTTCCCTTCGCTGCCGGGGATCAGGAGGTTCTTGAGGCGGATGTTCGCGAACGTGCCGCGCATCATGACCTCGTGGTTGCCGCGGCGGGCGCCGTAGGAGTTGAAGTCCTTCGGGTCGACGCCGTGCGCGGCGAGGTACTTCGCCGCCGGAGAGTTCTTCGCGATGTTGCCGGCCGGCGAGATGTGGTCCGTCGTGACGGAGTCTCCGAGCAGGACGAGGACGCGCGCTCCGGCGAGGTCCTTCGCCGGCGCCGGGGTTTTCGGGATGTCCGTGAAG
Organism: uncultured Acidobacteriota bacterium; assembly: GCA_963798215.1. Taxonomy (GTDB): domain Bacteria; phylum Acidobacteriota; class Thermoanaerobaculia; order UBA5066; family UBA5066; genus Fen-183. The sequence goes on along the minus strand of CAWCSP010000004.1, from coordinate 2,867,703 downwards.
AAGGGGGGCTTGCGCACGTACGTCGAGGAGGCCTCCCACTCGTACGTCCGGCCCTTCGGGATCTTGAGGCCTTGCCAGCTCGCGTCGCCGTCGAAGACCTTGCCGTACGCCTTCTGGAAGTGCGCGGGCTTCACCGAGGTTCGGATCGCGTCGAAGACCTCCTGCTGGGTCGGCCAGATGTCCTTCAGGAAGACGGGGGCGCCGCTGCGGTCCGTGCCGACCGGCTCGGTCGTGAGGTCCTTGTCCATCTCGCCCGCGAGCGCGTACGCGACGACGAGCGGGGGCGAGGCGAGGTAGTTCATCTTGACCTGCGGGTTGATGCGGCCCTCGAAGTTGCGGTTGCCCGAGAGCACGCCCGCGACGACGAGGTCACCCGTCCTGACGGCCTCGGAGACGGCGCCGGGAAGCGGACCCGAATTGCCGATGCACGTCGTGCAGCCGAAGCCCACGAGGTGGAAGCCGAGGGCCTCGAGGTAGGGCATGAGCCCGGCGTCCGTGAGGTAGTCCGTGACGACCTTCGAGCCCGGCGCGAGCGACGTCTTGACCCACGGCTTCACCGAGAGGCCGCGCTCGACGGCCTTCTTCGCGAGGAGGCCGGCGCCGAGCATGACGGACGGGTTCGACGTGTTCGTGCACGACGTGATCGAGGCGATCACGACGGCCCCCTGCGGGAGGTCGTACGTGACGCGCCCGTCGCGGACGGGGGCGGTCTTCGTGAGGGAGCCCAGCGGGGAAGCGAGGGCCTGTGCGTTCGCGGCGGGGTTCTGCGCGGCGGTGGGCGCCGGGGCGGACGGAGCCATCGCCGTTCCGCGCGCCGTCATGCCTCCGTCTCCGCCCTCGTTCAGCCACTTACCGATCACTTTCGGATCGACGGTCGCGCATTCCTTTTCCAGGAAAGTTTTCAAACTTTCTCTGAAGATCTTCTTGCTGCTCTTCAGCGGCACGCGGTCCTGCGGGCGCTTCGGCCCCGCGAGGGACGGCTCGACGTCCTTGAGGTTGAGCGTGAGCGTGTCCGTGAACACCGGCTCCGGCGAGTCGTCCGTCCGGAAGAGGCCCTGCTTCTTGCAGTAGGCCTCGGCGAGCGCGACGGTCTTCGCGGGCCGGTTCGTGAACTTCAGGTACCGGATCGTCTCGGCGTCGACGGGGAAGAAGCCCATCGTCGCGCCGTACTCGGGGGCCATGTTCGCGATCGTGGCGCGGTCGGTCAGCGCGAGGCCCGCGACACCGGGACCGGTGAACTCGACGAACTTCCCGACGACGCCCTTCTTGCGGAGCATCTGCGTGACGGTCAGGACGAGATCGGTGGCCGTTGCCCCCGGAGGCAGCGTCCCGACGAGCTTGAACCCGATCACGTCCGGGATGAGCATCGACTGCGGCTGACCGAGGAGCGCGGCCTCCGCCTCGATCCCGCCGACTCCCCAGCCGAGGACGCCGAGCCCGTTGATCATCGTCGTGTGGCTGTCCGTCCCCACGAGCGTGTCCGGATAGGCAGTCTTCCCGGCACCGGCGAACACGACGCTCGCGAGGTATTCGAGGTTCACCTGGTGGCAGATGCCCGTGTCGGGCGGGACGACGCGGAAGTTGCGGAACGCGTTCTGCCCCCAGCGGAGGAACGCGTAACGCTCGCGGTTGCGGTCGAACTCGAGCGTCGCGTTGTTTCCGAACGCCTGCGACGTCGCAAACTGGTCGACGATGACCGAGTGGTCGATCACGAGGTCGGCGGGGGCGAGCGGATTGATCTTCTCGGGGTTCCCGCCCATCGCGGCGAGCGCCTCGCGCATCGCCGCGAGGTCCACGACGGCCGGGACGCCCGTGAAGTCCTGCAGGAGGACGCGCGCGGGGCGGAACGCGATCTCGCGGTCCGTCGGCTTTCTCACGTCGCGGTTCGCGAGCGCCTCGATGTCCTCCTTCGTGACGGTCCGGCCGTCCTCGTGGCGGAGGAGGTTCTCGAGGAGGATCCGGAGCGAGAACGGGAGCTTCTTGACCTTGGGGAACTTCTTTTCGAGAGTCTTGAGGCTGTAGTAGATGTACGTCGCCGAGCCGGCCTTCAGGCTGGCCCTGGTCTTGAAGCTGTCCTGCATTGTGTCCTCCGGCATTCCCGCCGGATGCGGCGGGCGGCGGAATTCTAGTGGAAGGGCCGCCGTTCCGGGCCCTCCGGGCCCGGAACTGATGCATCTGCTTCTGCCGGGGGCGTGCGCTACTTGCCGGGGGCGCCGCCGGCCGGCGCGAGCCGCCGGACGAGCTCGTCCCATTCCGCCGGCGTCAGCGTCCGCTGGAGGTTGGAGACGGCGTTCACGACTTGCTCGTCGAGCTTCTCCTGGGCCTCGGTGACCTTCTCGAGGCCCGAAATGAAGTCGTCCTGGGTGGAGTTCTTCTTCTCGAGGAGGGCGAGAAACTTATGCCGGGCCGAGCCCGGGTCGGACCCGTGCTTCTTGATGGCTGCCGCGAGGTCGGCGAGGGTCTTGTCGGCCGAGGCGGCGCGAGCCGGGTCCGCGACGACCGCGGGCAGCTCCTTGCGGGCCTGCTCGGCGACGAACGGCATCCCCCCGCCCGCGCCGAGCTGCGCGACGATCGCCTTCCACTCGTCCTTCGGGAAGGACGCGCGGACGGCCAGGAGCGCCTCGGACGCATCGAGGACGGCCTTGCGGCGCTGGTCCCGGAACTCGTAGAGCGCGCGCGTGCGGTCTCCCTCGTCGGTTCCGCGGGTCAGGAGGGTGGCCCGCCGCGAGGCGTCGGCCTGCCGGATCGCCTCTTTGTCTGCCGCGAGGCGCGCCTGCGTCGCCGCGTCGAGGCCGGCCGCGAGGCCGGGGAGGGCGGTCGACGCCGCGAGAAGCGCCGGAAGAAAGGTCCTGTGGAACATCGACATTCGTGTCTCCTTGGGCGCGGGCGCCACGCGAGCGGTATCGGAGGTCTCCGGCGGCGAGCGTACACCGGGCCGCATAAGATCCGCGGCGTGAGAGTCGGCTCGGGGACCGGGTGAAGGTCCGCTCGGCCCGGATCGGCGGCGGCGTCCTGACGCTGGAGGTGCTGCGCTCGGGCACGGGCGACCATGTGCTGCCCGCGCGAGCTCGCGGCGCTCACGTTCCGGCTCGAGGGCACGACGCTCGTCCGGGTCTCGGAGAAGGTCACCGGGCGCCTGCCGGACGAGGGCCACTGAGCTATTGTTCGCAAACTCCCCGGCGCGGAATGCGTATTCCGATCACGGAAAGAGGAAAAATGCTGAAGACCATCGTCCGGTTGATGCCCGCTCTCGCCCTCCTCGCGGCGGCGCCCGCCCTCGCGATCACCGCCGAGGAGATCGTCGCGAAGAACGTCGAGGCGCGTGGCGGCGCCGCCGCCCTCGCGTCCCTGAAAAGCCTGCGCCGGACCGGCCGGCTGGTGCTTCCGGGGCAGAACATCCTGATCACGCTCTCCGAGGTGATTGAGCGACCCGGGAGGATCCGGCGGGAGGCCACGTACCAGGGCCTGACGCAGATCCAGGCGTGGGACGGCGTGAAGGGGTGGCAGGTCCAGCCCTTCGAAGGGCGCAAGGATCCGGCGCTCATGTCCGAAGACGACGCGAAACCCTTCCGGCTCGCGGCCGAACTCGACGGGCCGTTCGTCGACGCGAAGGCGAAGGGCCACGCGCTGGATTACCTCGGGACCGAGGACGTGGAAGGCACGGTCGCGCACAAGCTGCGCGTGAGGCTGAAGTGGGGAGGCGACGTGACGTTCTGGATCGACGCCGACACGTGGATGGTGATCCGAAGCTTGCAGACGGGCACGGTCCGCGGGGCCGTGCAGGAGACGGAAACGGACTACGGCGACTACGAGAAGGCCGGCGGTGTCTGGGTCCCGATGAGCGAGGAGAGCGGGCCGCGGAACTCCCCGCCCGCCTCGCGGGCGAAGTCGATCTACGACAAGGCCGAGGCCAACGTCGCCGTCGCGAGGGACGCATTCACGTTCCCGGCGAAGGCCGCGCCGGCGGGAGCGGGCCGATGAGAGCCGCCGCGCTTCTCCTGGCGTCCTCCCTGGCTGCTCTGGCCGCGTCCGCGGCGTCCACGGTTCCCTCCACCGCCGACTCGGGCGCGATCTCGGGCCTCGGCGCCCGCAACATCGGCTCGGCCGCGATGAGCGGCCGTATCGCCGCGATCGCGGGCCGCGCCGAGGACGACGGGAAGGTCACGCTCTTCGTCGGCTCGGCGTCGGGAGGGGTCTGGAAGTCGCTCGACGGCGGGACGACGTTCAAGCCCGTGTTCGACAAGCAGCCCGTCCAGTCCATCGGCGCGATCGCGCTCGACCCGTCCGATTCGAAGGTCGTCTGGGTGGGGACCGGCGAGGGCTGGACCCGCAACTCCGTCTCGGTCGGCGACGGGATCTGGCGCTCCGGCGACGGTGGCGAGACCTGGACGCACATGGGGCTGCCGGAGTCCGAGCGCATCGATCGCATCCTCGTGAACCCGAGGAAGAGCGACGTCGTGTACGCGTGCGTGCCCGGCAAGCTCTGGTCGGACTCCGCGGACCGCGGCCTCTACAAGACGTCGGACGGCGGCAAGACCTGGTCGCTCGTCCTCAGGGGCGGCAACCTCTCGACGGGCTGCTCCGGCCTCGCGATGGACCCGCGCAACCCGGACCGCCTGTTCGCGGGGCTCTGGGACTTCCGCCGGAAGGGCTGGACGTTCCGTTCGGGGAGCGACGGGCCGACCGGCGCGTCCGGCTCCGGCCTCTTCCTCACGGAGGACGGCGGCGCAACGTGGAAGAAGCTGGACGCGGCGTCGGCGCCCGGTCTGCCCGGGGGGCCCTGGGGGCGCCTCGACGTCGCGATCGCGCCGTCGAAGCCGGACCGCGTTTACGCCGTGATCGAGAGCGTGAAGTCGGCTCTCTACCGCTCCGACGACGGTGGGAAGACGTGGGCGAAGAAGGACGACAGCCAGCGGATGGTCTGGCGGCCGTTCTACTTTTCGCGCCTCGTCGTCGACCCGACGAACCCCGACCGCGTCTACAAGCCGAACCTGACGCTCATCGCGTCCGAGGACGGGGGGGAGAGCTTCGGCGACGTGGGCGGCGGCACGCACGGGGACCACCACGACGTCTGGATCAACCCGAAGAACCCGAAGAACGTCGTCACCGGCGACGACGGGGGGCTGTGGATCTCCCACGACGGCGCGAACCGCTGGTGGAAGTGCAACAACCTGCCCGTGTCCCAGTTCTACCACGTGTCCGTGGACGAGAAAGAGCCGTACCAGGTGTACGGCGGGCTGCAGGACAACAGCTCGTGGGCCGGCGACTCCGCGTACCCCGGCGGCATCACGAACGGCCGGTGGGAGAACCTCTTCGGCGGGGACGGCTTCTGGGTCTTCGTCGACCCGGCGGACCCGAACTTCGTCTACGCCGAGGCGCAGGGCGGCTTCGTCGGCCGCGTCGACCGGCGCACGCTCTCCGGGCGCGACATCCAGCCGAAGGCGGGCTACAAGGAAAAGCTCCGCTGGAACTGGAACACGCCGCTCCACGTCTCGAGACTCGAGAAGGGCAAGCTCTACATCGGCGCGCAGTTCCTTTTCGTCACGCGGGACGGCGGGCAGTCGTGGCAGCGCATCTCGCCCGACCTCACGACGAACGATCCGGAGAAGCAGAAGCAGGAGCAGTCGGGCGGCATCACGGTGGACAACTCGGCCGCCGAGATGCACACGACGATCTACTCGATCTGCGAGAGCCCGCGCGACGCGAAAACGATCTGGGTGGGGACGGACGACGGCAACCTCCAGCTCACGCGCGACGGCGGGGCGACGTGGTCGAACCTCGTGAAGAACGTCCCGGGCCTGCCGCCCGCGAGCTGGGTGTCTTGGGTCGAGGCGGGCCCGCACGCGGACGGCACGGCGTACGCCGCGTTCGACCGCCACACGTTCGGCGACCTGACGCCCTGGGTCTACGTGACACACGACTTCGGGAAGACGTGGGATCGCATCGTGGGCCCGACCTCGGGCGTGCGCGGCTGGGCCTGGGTGATCAAGGAAGACCCGGTGCGCCCGAATCTCCTCTATCTTGGAACGGAGTTCGGCCTCTGGATCTCTCTCGACGCGGGGAAGACGTGGGCCGAGTTCAAGGGCGGGAACTTCCCGTCCGTTGCCGTGCGCGACCTCGCGTTCCCGCGCGAAGTCGCCCGACCTCGTCGTCGCGACGCACGGGCGCGGGATCTGGATCGTCGACGACCTCACGCCGCTCCGCGCACTCACCGCGGACGTCCTCGTCAAGGACGTCGAGTTCCTGCCGTCGCGGCCCGTGATCCAGAAGCCGCGCGGCTCGGGCGGCTGGCCGGAGGGGGATGCCTCGTACGTCGGCCCGAACCCGCCGTCGGGCGCCGTCATCTCGTACTACCAGAAGACGCGCCACACGTTCGGGCGGATGAAGCTCGAGATCCTCGATGGGTCGGGGCGCGTCGTCGATACGCCGCCCGCTGGCAAGCGCAAGGGCATCAACCGCGTCGTGTGGTCGATGCAGGAGAAGCCACCGCGCGTCCCGACGGCCGCTTCGGCCGGCGGCGCCGGCACCGGGCCGCGCGTCCTGCCGGGCACGTACACCGTGCGACTCACGAAGGGCAAGGACGTCGTCGAGACGCCGCTCGTCGTCTCCCTCGATCCGCGCGCGCCGTTCAGCATGGCGGACCGCAAGGCCCAGTACGACGCCGCGATGAAGGCGCAAGCGCTCTTCGGGCGGATGAGCGACGTCGTGGACCGCCTGAACGGCTATCGTGCGCTCGCCGCCGAGCGCGCGAAAAGGCTGCCGGAGAACGACGCCGTCCGGAAGGACCTCGACGCGTTCGCCGCGAAGGCGGACGCAATCCGCAAGGACGTCGTCGCGACGTCCGAGGGCGGCGCGATCACGGGCGAGGAGCGCCTGCGCGAGCACCTCGCCTATGTCTACGACGCGATCCTCTCGTACGAGGGCCGGCCCGGCGACTACCAGGTCGAGCGCGTCGCCGTCCTCGAGCGCGAGCTCGGGGACGTCGAGGCTCGGGCGGCCGGCCTTTCCGGCAAGGACCTCCCGGCCCTCAACGAGAAGCTGCGCGCGAAGGCGCTCGCGCCGATCGCGGAAGCCGCGGCGCGGAACGAAGGTGCGCGGATCGCCGCGGCGCGGACGATCGAGGAGGCCTGGACGGGCGCGAGGGAGGGCGTCGCGGCGACGCGGGCGCGCGAGGGGAACTGACCTTTAATCCTCGAGCGCCGGCATCGCGCCCAGGACCACGCGCGCGCGGGGGGGCTGGGGCACCGGCTCGTCCTTGCGGATCTTCCCGTCGCGGAACGTCAGGATCCGCCCGGCAAACTGCGCGATGTCGTGCTCGTGGGTGACGAGGACGATCGTCAGGCCGCGCTCGTTCAGGTCCTGGAAGATCTCGAGGATCTCGACGGACGTGCGGCTGTCGAGGTTCCCGGTCGGCTCGTCCGCGAGGAGGATCGACGGCCGGTTCACGAGGGCGCGCGCGATCGCGACCCGCTGCTGCTGGCCGCCGGAGAGCTGCGAGGGGACGTGGTGCGCCCGCCCGGCGAGGCCCACGAGCGCGAGCGCCTCCTGCGCGCGCTTTCCGCGCTCCAGCTTGTCGATCGGGCTGTACATCGTCGGGAGCTGCACGTTCTCGATGGCCGTCGTTCGCGCGAGCAGGTTGAACCCCTGGAAGACGAAGCCCAGCTTGCGGTTGCGGATCGCCGCGAGCTCCCGCTTCTCAAGACCCGAGACGTCGATGCCGTCGAGCAGGTAGCGGCCGGACGTCGGCCGGTCGAGGCAGCCGAGGATGTTCATGAAGGTCGACTTCCCCGAGCCGCTCGCTCCCATGATCGCCACGAAGCCGCCGCGTTCGACCGAGACGCTCACGCCCCGGAGCGCGTGGACACGCGTTTCGCCGAGCTCGTAGTACTTGTGCAGATCCTCGACGCGCAGGACCGCGCCCGCGTCCGGAACCGTCAACGCCGGATTCCCTGGGCCCCGGGCGGCAGGGACTTCGACGCCACGGAGCTCGTCACGACGTCGTCGTCCGGCTCGAGTTTCCCGTTGAGGACGCCGGCGACCTGCGTGTACGTGTGGTCGGTGATGCCGAGGGAGATCCGGACCGGCTCGAGCGAGTCGTCCGCGAGGCGCTTCCAGACGACGGCGTCCTCGCCGCGCGGCGCCTCGCCGCGCCTCCGCGGGCGGGGCTGCGGTGCCGCCTGGGGCCGTCGCCACGGGCGCCGTGTCCGCCTTCGCGCCCGCCTCGATCCCGTACTTCGCGTACAGCGCCCGCACGACCTCCGGGGACATCGGAGGCTTGTACCGGAGGGCCGCGTTCGGGACCTTGACGACGTTCTCGACCGTCGCGACCGGGATCGTCACGTACGCGGTCATGCCCGGGAAAGAGCTTGAGATCCGGGTTCTGGAACTCGACGACGGCGTCGTACGTGACGACGTTCTGCACCGTCGTCGGGTTCATCCGGACCTGGCTCACGACGCCCGTGAAGAGCCTCCTTCGGGAACGCGTCGACCTTGAACGTCACGGGCTGCCGCATGCGGATGCGCCCGACGTCGGACTCGTCCACCTTCGCGTAGACGAGCATCTTCGTGAGGTCCTGCGCGATCGTGAAGATCGTCGGCGCCTGGAGAGAGGCGGCGACCGTCTGGCCGACGTCGACGTTCCGCGCCACGACGATCCCGTCGATCGGGGAGCGGATCACGGTGTACTCGAGATTCGTGCGCGCGACCGCCACGGCGGCGTCCTTCTGGCTGACCTGCGCCTTCGCCTGCGTGACGTTCGCGATCGCGGCGTCGACCGACGCCCTCGCGGACTCGTAGCCTGCTTTCGCCTGGTCGAGCGTCTGTTGCGTCCCGACGCCCTCCTTCACCATCGACTGCGCGCGCTCGTAGTCGGCCTTCGTCTGGTCGAGCATCGCCCTCGCCTTGACGACGTTGGCGTCGGCGGCGAGGACGTTCGCCCGCGCGTTCTCGAGGTCCGCGACCGCCTGCTTGAGCGCTCCGTCGAAGAGCTGCGGGTCGATCAGCGCGACGACGTCGCCCTTCTTCACGCGGGAGTTGAAGTCCGCGTTGAGCCTCGCGATCGTCCCGGAGACCTGCGAGCCGACCTGCACGGTGATGACCGCGTTGACGGTTCCGGTCGCGTCCACGACGTCGCGGATCTCGCCCCTCAGCACCTTCGCGGTGAGATGCGTGAGGCGCTCGCCCCGGTTCAGGAAGCGCGCGCCGAGAAGCGCCAGGAGCGCGCAGCCCCCGACAGCCACGGCCAGCCAGAGCCCGCGGCGGCCGGGCGATAGGGCGGGGCTGGGACTTTCCGACGACATGTCCACCTCACTCATAGCGCAGGGCTTCGATGGGGTCGAGCCGCGAGGCCTTGCGCGCCGGGTAGTACCCGAAGAAGACCCCGACGGCGATCGAGAAGAGGGCGGCGAGAAAGACCGACTCGACCGACATCTGCATCGGCCAGCCGAGCGCCTTGCCGACGAAGAACGAGCCGACGATGCCGACCAGGACGCCTGCCGCCCCGCCCACCGCGCTCAGCATCACGGACTCGCCGAGGAACTGGAGCTGGATCGCCTCCTCGGTCGCGCCGACCGCGACGCGGACGCCGATCTCCCGCGTCCGCTCGGTGACGGATACGAGCATGACGTTCATGATCCCGATCCCTCCGACGAGGAGCGAGATCGACGCGATCGCGACGAGGAGGAGCGTCAGCGTGTGGCTCGCCTCGAGCTGCGCCTGGATGACGTCCTCCGGGTTCCGGATGTTGAAGTCGTCCTCTTCCTCGGGCCGGAGGTGGTGGCGTTCCCTGAGGAGCGCGCCCGCCTGCTGGCCGGCGAGCTTGACGACGTCCTGCGAGACCGCCGAGCAGAGGATGTCGTCGAGCCAGGTGATCCCCATCAGCTTCTTCTGGGCCGTCGAATAGGGAAGGACGATCGTGTCGTCCTGGTCCTGGCCGGAGAGGGAGAGGCCCTTCGGCGCGAGCGTCGCCACCACCTTGCACGGCAGGGTCCTCAGGCGGATCACCTTGCCGATCGGGTCTTCGACGCCGAAGAGGTTCCGGCGAATCGTCCGGCCGATCACGCAGACGTCCGCCGCCCGGTCCACGTCGTCCTGGGCGAACGCGGCGCCGAGTTCGATCGTCCAGCGCTTGATCTCGAAGTATTCCGGCGAGACCCCGCGGAACGTCGTGAACCAGTTCTGATTTCCGTAGACGACCTGGACCGAAGCGTCGACGTTGGCAGAAACGCTCTTGATCAGCGGGATCTGGTTCTTGATCGCGACCGCGTCGCCGTAGGTCAACGTCTTCGTCCCGCGCGGCCCGGTCCGCACGCCGTTCACGGCGCGCCCTCCGGCCTCGATCCAGACGAAGTTGTCGCCGAGGTTCGCGAGGTGCTGTTCGACGCGCGCCTGGCCGGCCTTGCCGATCGCCACGACGCAGATCACCGCCGCGATCCCGATCGTGATGCCGAGGACCGTGAGCGAGCTGCGCAGCTTGTTGCGGAGCAGCGACGTGACGGACGCGCCGAAGAGAGCCGTTGAGTCCACGAGATCCCGAACGTCCGCCCGGCGGGCTCAGTACGGCACGGGACGCGGCATCGCGACGGGGCCGCCGTAGCAGCAGCCGCCCCAGCCGGGCGCGTGGTAGCCGCCGTACACGCTCACGCTCACGCCGACGGGCGTGTAGCCGTACGGATCGTCTGGTCCTTCGTACGGGTAGCAGCCGGGCAGCGAGGACGCGAGCGCGAGGAGGCCGGCGAGAGCGAGCGCGCGGGCGAACGTCTTCTTCATCGCATCCTCCTCGTCACTTGCCGTTCTTCTCGAAGGGGTACTTCTGGAGTGCGAGGGCCGCGCCCGTGGGGTCGACGACGATCGCGAGGCTGCCGTCGCGGATGTCCGCGCGCGGTGCGAGGACGACGCGTCCGCCGAGGGACTTCGCCTTTTCGGCCGCCCCGGCCGCGTCCGCGACGAGGACGTACGGAAGCCAGTTCGAGTTGAGCTCCTTCCACGGCGTCGCGTACAGGCCCGCCCGGTTCTTCCCGCCCCGTCCGAGGGCGTAATAGGCGAAGTCCACGCCGGCGACACCCGCGTCGAGGGGCTTCGCGTCGTACCCGAGGACGTCGCGGTAGAACGCCATCGCCGCCGGCGCGTCCTTCGCCATGTGCTCGATCCACAGGAAGCGGCCCTCCGCGGGAGGAGAGTCGGGAGGGTCGCCCCTCGCGATGTGGATCAGCCCCAGCAGGGCGTGCTGCGGGTCGGTGACGACGGCCGCGCGCGCGCGGCCCGCGACGTCGAACGGCGCCTTCAGGACGGCGCCGCCCTTGTCCCTGAACGCGGCGGCCGTGGCATCGACGTCGGGAACGGAGACGTAGCCGAGCCACGTGGACTCGGGAAGCTGCTCCTTGCGCGTCGTCATGTCGACGAGGCCGCCAATTGGCTGGCCCTTCTCGCGGATGATCTTGTACGGCGGCTCGTGGTCCTTCAGGACCTCGAACGTCCAGCCGAAAAGGCCGGCGTAGTACGTCTCGGCGGCCTTTGCGTCGTTCGTGAGGAGGTCGAACCAGACGAACTTGCCGGGTAGCTGCGGGCGCACGGCCGCGACTTTGGCCGCTGGCGCCGCGGAAGCGGCCGGCCGCGGAAGAAGGACAGCCGCGGCCGCGAAGATCAGCGAAAGGCCGCCCGAGGCGAAGAGGAGTTTCTTCATCGTAGGCCTCCGATGCGAAGGACACGATACCAGCGCGGTAAAGAGGAGAACCGGAGACTTCTTGGAGGGTGAGGCAGGCACCCGTTGCGCTCTCGAACGCGGGGCTGGTTCATCTCTTTACCTTCTAAGAGACTCCCCCGGGGGTTCTTCCCCATACGCGTCGAGGAACGCGCGTACGTCCCGGAGCGACGCCGAGGGCACGCGGTGCCCGCCATCGTACAGGCGGTGCTTCGCCGACCGGAACCGCGACGCGAGGATCTCGCGGTACGGCGCGATCCGTTCGGCCGTGTAGTACGGGTCGTGGTTCGTCGAGACGTGAAGGACGTCCACCAGGGCCGAGGCGGCGGTCGGTTCTCCGGGAGCCGTCCACTCGCCCGGCGGCCCGCCGCAGAACGCGAGGACGGCGCGGAACGCGAGCCCGTCCGGAGGGTTCGCCGCGAGGCGATAGTTGAACGAGCAAGGCTGGCTGAAGCCCGCGAGAATCGCGCGCCGGGGGTCGCCGCCGTTCGCGGCAGCCCACGCGAGCGCCGCGACGACCGCGCGCCGGTGGACGAGCCGGTTGTCCTCGGCGCGCGGGGAGACGCCCCAGTGAAAGCCCCGCTTCATCTCGGGGTCGTCCACGCCCGACACGAACGTCGAGTGCGGCCCCTGGAGCGAGACGACGAGGAAGCCGGGGGGCGCGGCCTTCACGAGGACCGCGAGGAACGACTCGGCGTCCATCCCGTAGCCGTGCATTCCGAGAAGGACGGGCGCGGGCCCCGGGCCCTCCACCGGCCTCCGGGCGAGGAGCCGCAGGGGGACCTCGACCGAAAGGAACGCCTCGATTTCCTGCGACACCGTGCCTCCGACGGGAACAACCCGCCCCCATTCGCGTATCAGAGGGCGTGGGAATGTTGTCATGACCGCCGTCATCGAGGTCCGGGGGCTCCGGAAGACGTACCGGCCCTCGCTCGGAGGCCACGCGATCGACGCGCTCGCCGGGATCGATTTCGCCGTCCAGCCCGGCGAGCTCTTCGGCCTCCTCGGCCCTAACGGCGCGGGGAAAACGACGACCGTCAAGATCCTCCTCGGGCTGACGCACGCGACGTCGGGCGAGGCGTCGCTCCTCGGCCTGCCCGCCCGCGATCCCGAGAGCCGGCGACGCGTCGGCTACCTGCCGGAAGGCCACCGCTTCCCCGGGTACCTCACGGCGCGCGAGACGCTCTCGGTCTTCGGGCGCATGTCGGGGATGGACCCCGCGGCGCTCCGGGCCCGGATCCCCTCTCTCCTCGCGCGCGTGAAGCTCGAGGACTGGGCCGACGTGAAGGTGAAGAAGTTCTCCAAGGGCATGACGCAGCGCCTCGGTCTCGCGTCCGCGCTCGTCCACGAGCCGGAGGTGCTCCTACTCGACGAGCCCACGGACGGCGTCGACCCCGTGGGCCGGCGCGAGATCCGCGACCTCCTGCGCGAGGAGGCGGCGAAGGGTCGCGCGATCCTTCTGAACTCGCACCTGCTGTCGGAGATCGAGCTCACGTGCGACCGCGTGGCGGTCCTGCGCAAGGGGCGGATGGCCGCAATGGGAACCGTAGAGGAATTGACGACGAGGAGAGAAGAGAAGATTTCTTCGAATGGTTATCGGCTCGTGGCGTCCCCGCTTTCCGAGGAACTGATCGCCGATTTCCGGGCTCTGGGTGCGGGGGCGGAGCGCGTCAACGGGCACGTGCGGCTCACGGCCCGCGACGCGGCGCACCTCAATCAGCTCGTCGACGCGACGCGCGCCCGCGGCGCGCTGCTGACCGAGCTGACGCCGGAGAAGTCGACCCTCGAAGACGTGTTCGTCGACCTCGTCAAGGCCACGGCGGAGCAGACGCAATGACGAGAAATACTTTCGGATTTCTTAGAAGGGTGAGTGGGACCGGGGCCGGTGCGGGCGGCTGCGCGGTTCCTCGCGCGGCGTCCGCTCATTCACCTTCTAAGAAAATCTTCTTTCACCGTCTCCCAACCCCCAAAGCTGGAGGCTGAAGCCGTGCGCGCCCTCGCCGCCAACATCGAAGAGGTCTTCCGCGAAGCGGCCGCGCGCTGGACGCTCGTCGCGTACTTCGCGCTGTCGTCCCTCTTCATCCTCCTCTTCGCCGTCGCCGTGAACCTCGACGTCGTCGACGGCGCGCTCGCGGGCGCGAAAATCTTCGGCCAGGACGTCCACATGGGCCGGCAGACCGTGGACCTCGACCGGCTCGTCCTCGGCTTCGAGTCCGGGTTCGCGGGCTTCCTCTACGTCGTCGGGACGTTCCTCGCGATCTTCGCGACCGCGCACCTCGTCCCCCGCCTGATGGAGAAGGGCACGGTCGACCTCTACCTCTCGCGCCCCGTCGGCCGCGTCCCGCTCCTCCTCTCGCGCTACCTCGGCGGCATCCTTCTCTCGGCGTCGAACCTCGTCTACCTCCTCGGTTCGATGTGGCTGCTCGTCGTCTGGAAGACGCACCTCGTCCACCCGCGCTTCCTCCTCGCGGCCGGGATCATCCTGTTCGGGATCGCGGCGCTCCTCGCGTTCGCGTTCCTCGTCGGGACCCTCACGTCCTCGACCGCCGTCTCGATCATGGCGACGTTCGCGGTGTTCTTTCTGTCCTCCGTCCTGAACAACGTGCATTCGCACACGGCCGTTTTTTCTTCTGAATGGGCCGTGTGGCTCGATCAACGGCCTCTACTGGGTTCTTCCGAAGACGGTCGAGATCGGCCGCGCGGTCGTCGGCCTCGTGAGCGGCGAGAACGGACCGCTCCGGGACCGCGGCGCCCTGGCCCTCGCCCCCTTTCTAAGCACCGGACTCTTCGGATTCGTCTGCCTGACGCTCGCGTGCCTCAAGTTCCGGAGAAAGGACTTCTGACCATGAATCGATTCGCCGCCTCCGTTTCTCTCTTTGCCGTCGCCTTGGCCCTCTCGTTCCCCGCGGCCGCCGCCACCGACGACGCGCTCGCGCTCGTCCCGGCCGATGCGGCTTCGGTAGGCGTCATCCACGTCGCCGATTTACGGACGAGCCCGCTCGCGGCGCGCGTGTTCTCGGACACCGACAGGCTCACGGTCGACGGCGACGCCTCGCGCTTCCTCGCCGAGGCGAGGCTGAACCCGAAGGAAGACGTCGACACCGTCGTCGCGGCCGGCTCGCCGAAGGGGGCCGGCGGCAGCGCCGGCTGGGGCCTCGTCCTCTTCGAGGGCCGGTTCGACCCGGCCGCGCTCTCGGCCGCGATCTCCTCGCGCGGCGCGACCCGGAAATCCACGCCCGCGGGCGACTACTACCTCCTGCCCGAGAAAGGCACGGAAACCTCGTCGAACCGCGAGCCGGGCGCGATCGCGTTTGCGAGCAAGCACCTCGTGATCGCGGGGAACGAGTCCTCCGTCGTGGCGGCGCTCGCGGAGCGGAGCGCGGGGGGAACGGGCTTCCGGTCCGGCGCGGGCCTCGGCCGGCACCTCGGCCGGATCGAGTCCGGCGCGTCGGCCTGGGCGCTCGTGGACGTCTCGCGCCTGCCGATTGGCGAGAAGAGGAGGGGCTTCCACGCATCCGGGACGCTCAACGGTCAGGAAGTCGACGTGACGGCGCATGCGGGGCACGACGACGCGGCGATGGCGCTCGTGTCGTCCATGAAGTCCGTCTCGCTCCTCGCCCTCCAGGCCACGGCGAAGGGCGACGCTCTGAAACTGAATGCGACGGGCTTCGTCACCGACGAGGAGACGGCCGGCCTCATGGAGGACGCGCTCCGCGGCGTTCTCGCGGCCTGGCGCCTCGCGGCGCAGGAGAAGTCGCCGGAGACGGTGGCCGTCCTGCGCAAGTTCACCGTCTCGCGCGACAAGACCACCGTCTCGATCGGTGGCACGCTTCCGGGCGCCACCGTCCGCGCGCTCTCAGAGAAAAAGCAGGCGAAGGCGCAGGCCGACTGAGCCCGGCGTTCGTCGCAGCGCGCGGCCGGGACCGCGCGCCGCGACTTCGCGTTACTCGCCCGGGACGACCTTCCAGCTCTTGTCCGGGTTGTAGCGCTCCATGGTCTTGAACGCGTCGAGCGTCTTCTCTCCGAAGTCCTTCTCGTAGACGACGCCGTCGTGGCTCACGATGAACGTCTTCACACCGGTGACCGCGTATTCCGCGGGCGCCGCGACGAGCGCGAAGCCGCCGATCATGGCTCCCTCGACGACGAAGTCCAGCTGACCCAGCGGCGCCGCCGGGCCCTGGCCCTTGAGGACCTTGAAGTAATAGCCGTGGTACGGCTTCGCTTTGTCGGAGTAGCCCTCGGCGATCGCCTTCGCGATGTTCTCGCCGACCGGCCCGCCCCACGTCCCGTCCGCGTTCTTCCACGCGAGGCCGTCCTGCTTTCCCGGTGACGCGATGATCTTCTGCGCGTACTGGTTGACGCGTGAGCCGTCGTGCTTTTTAGAGGCGTATTCGTGCTGCGCCTCGACGTACCCGCGGCAGATCTGGATCGCGTCCAGCTCGTTGCCCCCGATCCGGCGATAGAGCAGCTCCTGCCGGCCCGCCTTCGAGTCGAAGCGCCAGCCTTTCTGCGCCTTCACGATCGGGATCGCCGTGGGGTAGTCGTCGTCGCCGACGGTCAGGATCATGCGGCCCGGATGCTTCGGGTCCTCGACGACGGAGTGCTTCTCGAGGCCCTTCCGGCCGAACGCACCGGCCGTGTTCCGGTCCTGGACCTTGTCCTCGGAGACGACGAGGCCGATGCCGTCGGACCCGAGGATCTCCGTGAGAGCCGCGACGTCGTAACGCGCGGCCGCCGAGATCAGCGCGTCCGCCGCCGCGATCGGCGAAGAAAAGATCTTCTGCGAAGAGGAAGAGAACGAGGGAGAAGAAGATTTCTTAGAAGGTGAAGAGGGCGCCGGTGCCGCCGGAGCCTTGCCGGCTTGCTCCGGCGCAGCCGCCGCGAACGGCGCGGTCGCCAGCGCGCACGCGATCGCGGAGGGAGCGAGGCGGCGCATCGCGCCCGGGATCATTCGAAGAAGTCTTTCTCTCTTCGTGTTCATCTTCATCTCCCTACCTCCGCCTTCCGCCGCCGCCGCCGCCGCCCCCGCCGCCGCGCGAGCCCATGCTGGACGCTCCGCGCGAGCTGCTGGAGCGCGCGCTGCTTCCGCTGAAACCTCCGGAGCCCCCGCCGAATCCGCTGCTCCCTCCGCGTGATCCGCCGCCCACGTCACGGCTGCCGATCGAGTCGCCGCCTCTCGCGCCACCCGAAGAGCGATCGCTCACGCCTGCGCCTCCACGGCTACCGCCGGAGGAGCGGTCGCTCGCACTGGGGCCCGCTCCGCCACGGCTCCCCGCGCCACCCGCGGCGCGATTGCCCGCGCTCGGCGATCCGCCCGTGTCGCGCCCGCCCTGCTGCCGGGCGCCGGCCTGCTGGCCGCGCGTCTGGCCGCCGTACTTGCTCGCGCTGGCCTTGTTGCCGTACGGCGTGCCGCCGCGGTGGCTCGGGTTGTGATTCCAGTTGCCCCCGCCGCCCTGGCCCCGGTTCCCGCCGTTGATGTTCGTGTTGCGGTTGAAGTTGTTGTTGACGTTGACGTTGACGTTGCCGCCGCCCCAGCCGCAGTGGCAGCACGAGCCGCCCCAGAACGCCGCGCCGATCATGACGCCGGCCGTAAACGTGAAGAACGCCGCGCCCGCGGTGTAGGGCGGGTAATAGACAGGCGGGTACGGATAGACCGGCGGCGGGTACACGTACGTCGGGTTGTACGACGGGACGTAGATGACCTCGGGGTTCGACGACTGGACGTAAATGATTTCCTTCGTCTCGACGACCTTCGTCTCGACCTTCATCTGCTCGTTCGACGTCAGGGCGCCCTTGTCCTTCGCCTTCTTCCGCATGCGCTGGCAGGCGTCCATGACGTCCTTCTGCTGGTCGAGGAAGGCGTTGCCGACGTCCGTCGTCCACTGGATGTCGTCCGTGAGGCGCTTGAGCGCGTCCGGGATCGCGGCCATCGACTGGACCGAGGGATCCCACGGCTGCTTGGCGACGGCGTCCGCGAGCGCCTTGTCCTTCAGATCCTTGTGCTTTGCCAGCCACTGCTGGAGCTGGACGAGCTCGAGCGGGTACGTCGCCGCCGCGAGCACCTGCGCGAGGAGATCGTCCGGGTAGAGGGCGATCGGGGCGACGAGCGAGTCGAGCTGGTCGGCCGTGAGCGGCGGATCGTCCGCTTCGGCCGACGCCGCGGCGGGAGGTGTCGACTGCGCGAGTAGCATCGATTCGCCGGGCACGAGAAGGGCCGCGCAGGCGATCGCGACGAGGCTTCGGCCGGCTCTGCCCGGGATACCGCATGGGGTGGTGTTTCGATTCATGTCGCGCCCACTCCTGTTGTCGGAAAGATGGCCGGCGGAATCATACCCGGCATGGGCATCCCTTGCGGCCCTGGCGACATGCCGCCATCCCTGACGACGGACCGCCAAGGCGTTCTGCGCACGAAGGCCTCGATCCCTAGCTGGCGCCCGGCAAGTCGCTGATGCAACTGAATGTCCGGCCTGTTCTTGCCGCCGGAGCCCCGTGGCACCACGTTCGCTCTATCGCAGGAAAGCAGTCAGTTGAAGCTCGGTACAGGAGGCCTCCGATGTCGAAACCCGCCGTCCGCCACGAGCACGATCTGCTCGGGGATCTCGCCGTTCCCGCCGATGCGTATTACGGGGTCCAGACCGCCCGCGCGCTGGAAAACTTCCACATCTCAGGCGTCGAGCTGAGGCTGTACCCGGACTTCATCAAAGCGCTCGCGATGGTCAAGCTCGCGGCCGCACGCGCGAACTTCGACTGCGGCCAGTTCAGCAAGGAGATCCTCAAGGGGATCGAGGGCGCCTGCGAGGAGATCATCGCGGGCAAGCTCCACGACGAGTTCCGCCTCGACGTCTTCCAGGGCGGCGCCGGCACCTCGACGAACATGAACGCGAACGAGGTGATCGCGAACCGCGCCCTCGAACTCATGGGGAAAAAGAAGGGCGAGTACAAGGCCTGCGACCCGCACGACCACGTGAACTGCTCGCAGTCCACGAACGACGCCTACCCGACCGCCCTCCACGTCGGGATGGCGCTCGGCAACGTCCGGCTCGTCGCCGCGATGAAGGAGCTCATCCAGGCCTTCCGGAAGAAAGGGAAGGAGTTCGCCCCCCTTCTCAAGATGGGCCGCACCCAGCTCCAGGACGCCGTGCCCATGACGCTGGGGCAGGAGTTCAGCGCCTTTGCCGAGACGCTCTCCGGCGAAGTCCTCGCGCTCGAGCGGATCCAGAACGTCCTCTGCGAGACGAACATGGGCGCGACGGCGATCGGGACGGGACTGAACGCGCCCGAGGGATACGCGGAGAAGTGCACGAAGCACCTCGCGAAGGTCACGGGGTTCCCGATCACACTCGCCCCGGACCTCATCGAGGCGACGCAGGACACGCAGTCCTACGTCCTCTACTCGTCCTGCATGAAGAGCCTCGCGATCAAGCTCTCGAAGGTCTGCAACGACCTGAGGCTCCTCTCCTCCGGCCCGCGCTGCGGCCTGCGCGAGATCAACCTCCCGCCCAAGCAGCCCGGCTCGTCGATCATGCCGGGGAAGGTCAACCCGGTCATCCCCGAGGTCGTGAACATGGTCTGCTTCCGGGTGATCGGCAGCGACCTCACGGTCTCCATGGCGGCCGAGGGCGGGCAGCTCCAGCTGAACGTCTTCGAGCCGGTCATCGCCGCATGCATCTTCGAGGCGCAGACGATGTTCATGAACGCCGCCAAGACGCTGCGCGTCCACTGCGTGGACGGAATCACGGCGAACGCGGACGTCCTCAAGCACTACGTCGAGTACTCGATCGGCACGGTCACCGCTTTGAATCCGGTCATCGGCTACGAGAAGGCGACGGAGCTTGCCGCCGAGGCCATGAAGACGGGCAAGGGCATCCTCGAGATCCTGCGCGCGAAGAAGATCCTGACGGAAAAACAGATCGCCGAGGTCCTCGACCCGCACGCCATGACGGGGCAGAAGCGGCCCGACAAGGCATGAAGTCCGGTCGGACCGCCCTCCTCGCCGTTGCTCTCGTCGGGGCGCACTTCGTGACCGCCTCGGCGGCGGCTGACGAAGACTGGCGGCCTTTCTCGGCGACGTGGACGCTCGCGGGAAAGCGGACGTTCATCGCGACCGAGGGCGCACGCCGCGCGGCAGTCGTTTACGCCTCGGGGTCGTTCGTGACCACGAAGGGCGACGTGGTCGGCCGAGGCTTCTATGGAGAGGTGATCGGATTCGACGACGGGGGGAACCTGATCGTCGGCCGCGCCGTTTTCACGGACGCGCGAGGCGACAAGGTGTTCGCCTCGCTCAAGGCCCAGCCCCTCGGCTCGGGCCGGACGGCCACCGCGACGATCACGGGCGGCACGGGCCGCTGGGCGGGACTCGAAGGGGAGTTCGCCTTCGCATGGAAGTTCGTCGTCGAGTCCGGTGAAGGCGACTTCGACGCGATGACCTTGAACATCGAGGGGCGTGCGCGGCGCGTGCCGCCGAAGTCCGAGGCGTCCGCTCCGGCGGAGGCGCCGAAATGAGCCCCGCCGCGAAGACGTGGGCCGCCCGCGCCGCAGTCGTCGCTCTCGGCGCCGCGATCTGGCTCTGGCCGGTGCCGGAGGGGCTCACGGTGGCCGCTTGGCGCCTCTTCGCCGTCTTCGCCGCGACGATCTTCTCGGTCATCGTCGGCGCGTTTCCGATCCTGACGGCCTCCGTCCTCGCCGTCGCCGTCTGCGTCCTCTCCGGCGTTCTGCCGCCCGCCAAAGCATATGCCGGGTTCGCGAACGGAACGATCCTCCTGATCGTCGTCGCCTTTCTCGTCGCGCGGGCCATCGTGAAGTGTGGCCTCGGACAGCGGCTCGGGCACCTCGTCGTGACGCTCTTCGGAAAGTCGACGCTCGGTCTCGGCTACAGCATCTTCTTCCTCGACGCCGTGATCGCGCCCGCCTTCCCGAGCGATACGGCGCGCTCCGGCGTTCTCTACCCGCTCGTCCTCTCCCTCGCCGAGGGCTCCGGCTCACGCCCCGACGAGGCGACGCGCAAGAAGACCGGTGCTTTCCTGATGTTCTGCGGCCTTTCGACGCTCAGCCTCTCGTCGGCGCTCTGGCTGACGGCGATGGCAGGAAACCCGCTCGGCGCCGAAATCGGAAAGTCGCTCGGCCTCCACGTGACGTTCGGCTCGTGGCTCGCGGCCTCGGTGGTCCCGACGCTCGTGTGTCTCGCGATCCTCCCGTACCTGATCTACAGGGTCTTTCCGCCCGAGCTGAAGGCGACGCCCGAGGCGCCCGCGGCGGCGAAGAAGGCGCTCTCCGCGATGGGGCCTCTGAGCCTCCACGAGAAGATCGTCGCCGTGACATTCGTCGGCATGGTCACCCTATGGGCGCTCGCGGGAACGCTTAAGGTCGATCTCACCGCCGTCGCCTTCCTCGGCCTCGGCGTCTTCCTCGCGACCGGCGTCCTGACGCTCAAGGACATCGGCCAGCAGGGCGACGTCCTCGCGACGTTCATCTGGTTCGCGATCCTGTTCGCGATCAGCGGCCAGCTCAACACTCTCGGCTTCATGGGCTGGATCGGGCAGCGACTCGCGGGCGCTCTGGGCGGCCTCCCCTGGCTCGCGGTCTACGTCCTCCTCGTCCTCGCCTACGTCCTCATCCACTACCTGTTCGTGAGCCAGACGGCCCACGTCCTCGCGCTCTTCGGCGTCTTCCTCGGCGTCGGGGTGCAGCTCGGCGTGCCGGTCGCCCCGCTCGGCTTCGCCCTCCTGATCTCGACGAGCTACCTCTCGACGATCACGCCGCAGGCGTCGAGCGCGAACCTCCTCGTCGTGGGCAGCGGATACCTGACGCAGGGAGAGCTCTACAAGCTCGGGACGATCACGACGGTCTTCAACGTCCTCGTCCTTCTCCTTATCGGGACTCCGTGGCTTCTGTTCGTGACGCGGTGAGGTAGAACGGCGGCCATGAAATACGTCGCCGACTCCCTTAGGCAGAACCCCGAGCTTGCTGTCTTCCTGACGCTCGCTCTCGGTTTCCTCGTCGGCCGCCTGAAGGTTGGGACGTTCAAGCTCGGCAACGTCGTCGGGACGCTCCTTGCTGGCGTCGTCGTCGGCCAGATCGGCGTCAAGGTCGACCCGGTAGTCAAGCTCGTCTTCTTCGACCTCTTCCTTTTCGCGACGGGCTACAAGGTCGGGCCGCAGTTCTTCCGGGGCCTGAAGAAGAACGCCCTCACGCAGGTCTCGCTCACTGCCGTCCTCTGCGTCACGAGCCTCGTGACGACCGTAGCCGCCGCGAAGGTCTTCAGGTACGACTGCGGAACGGCGGCGGGCCTCATGGCTGGGGCGTTCACGGAATCGACCGTGATCGGGACGGCGGGCGAGACGATCAACCGGCTTCCGGTCTCCGACGCCGAGAAGAAGCGTCTCCTCGACCAGATCCCCGTGGCCTACGCGGTCAGCTACCTCGTCGGCACGGGCTTCGTCGTCTGGTTCCTCTCCGGCCTCGCGCCGAAGCTCCTGAAGGTGAACCTCAAGGAAGAAGCGAAGAAGCTCGGGGAGACCCTCTCGCGCGGGAAGAGCGGCGAGCGCGAAGAAGGCGTTCAGTCTGCATATCGCGAATGGGACGTCCGGGCATACGAGCTCCCGGCGGGCGCCGCCGGCAAGACGGTCGGCGAGTTCGAGAAGTCCTTCGCGCCCGACCGGGTTTTTGTCAGGCGGATACGGCGCAAGGGGATTTTCTTGGAAGGTGAAGAGGGGACCGCCCTCGCCTCGGGCGATGTCGTGGCCATTGCCGCACGCCGGCCCATTCACCTTTCTAGGAAATCTTCATTCGGCCGTGAGTGCGAGGACCGCGAACTTCTGGACTGGCCGGTTACCGTTGCGGACGCCGTCGTGACCAGGAAGGAAATCGAAGGCCAGACGCTCGAAGACCTTGGAAAGTCCCACGGCCGCGGTGTCGTGCTCATGAATCTGTCTCGAGGCGGGGAAGACGTCCCGATCTCTCTCCGGACGACCGTGGACCGCGGCGACCTCCTCCGGATCGCAGGAGCGCCGGAGGACGTCGACCGCGTGGGGAAGGTCCTCGGCTACGTCGAGCGCCCGTCCAGCGAGACAGACGTCGTATTCGTCGGACTCGGCATCGTCCTCGGCGGGTTCGTCGGTCTCCTGTCCGTCACGGTCGGCGGCCTGCCGCTGAGCCTCACGGCGTCGGGCGGCGCGCTCATCATGGGTCTCGTCTTCGGTTGGCTCAGGTCCGTGCGCCCGACGTTCGGGCGCATCCCCGAGGCTGCGCTCTGGGTCTTCGACACGGTTGGCCTCGCCGTCTTCATCGGCATCGTGGGCCTCTCGGCCGGTCCGAGCTTCGTCTCGGGCATCAGGGAGACGGGGCCGAGCCTCCTCTTCGTCGGCCTCGTCGTCGCCGTCACGCCCCACATCGCGGCGCTTTTCTTCGGGAAATACGTCCTCAAGATGAACCCCGTCCTCCTCTTCGGCGCCTGCGCCGGGGCCGGCACGGTCACGGCCGCCCTGCGCGGGATCCAGGACGAGGCGGGCAGCAAGCTCCCCGTTCTCGGCTACACCGTCCCCTACGCGATCGGGAACATTCTCCTGACCGCGTGGGGACCCGTCATCGTCATGCTCACGAAGTAAGGAGTCCTCAAATGTCGCCGAAACGCATCGTGTCCCTCTCGCTCGTCCTTCTCGTCGGGCTTCTCACGGCGCCGAACGCATTCGCACAGGCGGCCGCCGCCCCCGCCGCCAAGCCCGCTCTTGCGCACGTCGTGATCCTCGCGACCGGCGGCACGATCGCCGGCGTCCAGCCGAAGGAAGGGGAAGCCGGCTACAAGTCGGGGGCCGTCTCAATCGACTCCCTCGTCAAGGCCGCCCCGGGCCTCGAGAAGCTCGCCCGCATCGACGGCGAGCAGATCGCGTCCATCGGCAGCCAGGACATGAACGACTTCGTCTGGGTCAAGCTGGCCAAGACGGCGGCCGAGCTCCTCGCGAAGCCGGACGTGGACGGCATCGTCGTGACGCACGGGACGGACACCCTGGAAGAGACCGCCTACTTCCTCAGCCTCGTCCTCAAGAGCGACAAGCCCGTCGTCCTGGTCGGCTCCATGCGCCCCTCCACGGAGCTGAGCGCCGAAGGGCCCTCCAACCTCTACAACGCGATGGCCCTCGCGGCGGACCCGGCCGCTCGCGGACGCGGCGTCCTCGTCGTCGCCAACGACACGGCCCACGCCGCCCGCTTCATCCAGAAGACCAACACGACCTCCGTCCAGACCTTCGTGTCGGTCGGCCGCGGACCGGTGGCCGAGGTCCTGAAGGGGACGAAGACCGTGTACCTCCTCCCGGCTTCCCTCACCGCCTCGAAGGGGTTCTTCAATACGACCGGCATCGACGCCATGCCGCGCGTGGACATCGTCTACGCCCACGAGGGGGTCGACGCGGCGCCCGTGAAGGCCGCCGTCGCGGCCGGGGCCAAGGGCATCGTCCTCGCCGGAGTCGGCGACGGCAACGCGACCAAAGAGATGATCGACGCCCTCGTGGACGCCGCGAAGGCCGGGGTCGTGGTCGTCCGGAGCACGCGCGTCGGGAGCGGGATCGTCCGCCGGAACATCGAGGTGAACGACGACAAGCTCGGCTTCGTCGCCGGGCTGGACCTCAACCCGCAGAAGGCGCGCGTCCTCCTGCGCCTCGGGCTCACGAAGACGAACGACGTCGCGAAGGTCCAGAAGTACTTCGAGGAGTACTGATCGACACTTCCGTCGTCTCCTCCGCCGTCCTCCGCGCCCTCGACTTCGCGGGCGTCGCGGTCTTCGCGGTCAGCGGCGCTCTCGCTGCGGGGCGCAAACGCCTCGACCTCTTCGGCGTGTTCGTCGTCGCGGTCGTCACGGCGATCGGCGGCGGTACGCTCCGGGACCTCCTCCTCGGGCGGCTCCCGGTGTTCTGGATCCGCGAGCCGGAGTACCTCGCGGTCGTCGCGTTGGCGGCGACCGCGACCGTCCTCTTCACGCGCCTCAGGCTGCCGAAGGAGAACCGCCTCCTCGCAGCCGACGCGCTCGGACTCGCGCTCTTTTCGGTGACCGGAGCGCAGATCGCCCAGACCGTCACGGACGCGAAGCTCGTCGTTGTCCTGATGGGCGCCGTCACCGCGACGGCGGGTGGGATGCTGCGGGACGTTCTCCTCGGGGATCTCCCGCTCATCCTCCACGGGAGGGAGCTTTACGCGACGGCCGCCGCGGCGGGCGCCGCGGCGTACGTCGGGCTCTCCGCGGCGGGCGCGGGCCGGCCGCTGGCCGCGGGCGCCGGCCTCCTGACGACTCTCCTGCTGCGGCTCCTCTCCCTGCGCTATGGTCTTGGCCTCCCTGCGTACGAGCTGCCGGGAGACGGCGGAGGAGACGTCGAATGAAGGGTCCGCGCGTTCGGCTCATCGTCGGCGTATTGACGCTCGCCGTGCTCGCCGTCTCGGTGCCGGGCTCGCTGCGCGAGGCGCACGAACACGGGGGCTTCTATCTCTTCTCGGTCCGGTTCTTCGAGGACCTCCCGAAGCGCCTCGCGGGACCGGGAAAGCTCCGGTTCCTCTTCCAGCCGGCGATGGCCATCTTCCTCGGGTGGCAGGTGGGCCGCGCGGACGCGAAGGCCGGGCGACCGCCGTTCCTTCACGGGGTCTTCCTTCGCGGGGAGAACCGGGCCGCCGTCATTCGGGAGACGTGGGAGAGCATCGCCGTGCTCTTTCTCTCGAGCATCCTCTGCGATTCCCTCTTCCAGTGGTTGCTCCTCGGCGTCTCTTACCCCGGCGCCGCGCTCGTCGTCGGCCCGGTCCTCATCACGGTCCCCCACGTCGTCGCCCGGTCTCTCGCCGGCCGGTTCCGGCGGCAAGATACGGTCCCCGAGTCCGATCGTCAGAGCCATGGAGATTCACGCCCATGACAAATCCGCAGAACCCCGCCGGCCTGACCGAATGCACCGAGCAGAAGCGCCTGAACGACGCCCGCGAAAAAGGGATCCCGTGGAAGAAGTGGGGACCCTACCTCTCCGAGCGGCAGTGGGGGACGGTCCGCGAGGACTACAGCGCGGACGGCAACGCCTGGGACTACTTCACGCACGACCAGTCGCGCTCGCGGACGTACCGCTGGGGCGAGGACGGCATCGGCGGGATCTCGCGACGACAAGCAGCGCCTCTGCTTCGCGCTCGCGCTCTGGAACGGGAGGGACCCGATCCTCAAGGAGCGGCTCTTCGGCCTCACGAACAGCGAAGGGAACCACGGAGAGGACGTCAAGGAGTACTACTTCTACGTCGACTCGACGCCGACGCACTCGTACATGAAGTCCCTGTACAAGTACCCGCAGGGGGAGTTCCCGTACCGCGACCTCGTCGACACGAACCGCGGCCGTTCGCGCGAGGAGATGGAGTACGAGCTCCTCGACACCGGCGCGTTCCACGAGGACCGGTATTTCGACGTCTTCCTCGAGGTACGCCAAGGAAGCTCCCGAGGACCTCCTGATCCGCGTCTCCGTCCACAACCGCGGGCCGGAGGCCGGCCCGGCTAGAGCTCCTTCCGACGCTCTGGTTCCGCAACACGTGGTCGTGGGACGGGAGGGACGTCAAGCCGCTCCTCGAGGAATCGGGTCCGGGAAGAATCCGCGCCGCGCACTCCGAGATGGGCACGTACGAGCTCGCATGTGACGGGAGCCCCGAGCTCCTCTTCACGGAGAACGAAACGAACGTCGAGCGCCTCTGGGGCCAGCCGAACGCGACGCCGTTCGTGAAGGACGCGTTCCACCGGTACGTGGTCGGGGGCGAGACGGGTGCGGTGAATCCCGGGAAGGCGGGCACGAAGGCCGCGGCCCGCTACGTTCTCGACGTGCCGGCGGGCGGCTGCGCCGTCGTGCGGCTCCGCCTCGCGGCAGCGCTCCCGGCCGCCCCGTTCGGGAAGGACTTCGACGCGATCTTCGCGGCCCGTCTCGCCGACGCGGACGAGTTCTACGACAGGATCACGCCGCGCTCGCTGAGCGAGGACGAGCGCCGCGTCCACCGGCAGGCGCTCGCGGGAATGCTCTGGTCCAAGCAGTTCTACTTCTTCGACGTGGACCGCTGGCTCGGCGAGCACGACGCCCACCCGCTCCTCGGGCAGCCGGGAGGCGACCCGGAACGGCGAGTGGTTCCACATGTTCAACGGCGACGTGATCTCGATGCCCGACAAGTGGGAGTACCCCTGGTACGCGGCGTGGGACCTCGCGTTCCACACGCTCTCGCTCTCGCTGGTCGACTTCGACTTCGCCAAGCAGCAGCTTCTCCTGATGCTCCAGAGCCTCTACGCCCACCCGAACGGGCAGATCCCGGCGTACGAGTGGAACTTCAGCGACGTGAACCCGCCGGTCCACGCGTGGGCGACGTTCTTTCTCTACCAGGTCGAGCGCGACCTCGGGCGAGCCGACATCAAGTTCCTCGAGCGCTCCTTCCAGGGACTGCTCCTCAACTTCAACTGGTGGGTGAACCGGAAGGACCCCGCCGGGCGGAACGTCTTCGCGGGCGGCTTCCTCGGCCTCGACAACATCGGCGTCTTCGACCGGAGCGCGCCGCTCCCGACCGGCGGCTCGCTCGAGCAGGCGGACGGGACGGCCTGGATGGCCTTCTACTGCCAGAACATGCTCGAGATCGCGCTCACGCTCGCCGAGCACGATCCCGTGTACGAGGAGCACGCCTACCGGTTCCTCCAGCACTTCATCTGGATCTCGTTCGCGATGGACCGTCTCGGCGACCACCACGACGAGATGTGGGACGAGGAGGACGGATTCTTCTACGACCTCCTGAGGCTGCCGGACGGGAGCGGCATGCGCCTCAAGGTCCGGTCGATGGTCGGGCTCCTGCCCCTCTGCGCTTCGACGGTCTTCGAGGGCGACCTCCTCGATCGCTTCCCGAGGCTGCGCGAGCTGATCGCGCTCTTCCGGAGCCGTCACCCCGAGGTCATGGCCCACGTCGCGCCGACCGAGGAGGGATTCGTCGGCCACATGAACCGCCGCCTCCTATCCGTCCTCAACAAGAAGAAGCTCGAGCGCGTCCTCGGTTACGTCCTCGACGAGAACGAGTTCCTCGGGCCGTACGGCATCCGGTCGCTCTCGCGCCATCACAAGGACCATCCGTTCGTGTTCCTCCTCGAGGGGCGGGCCTACGACGTGACGTACCTGCCGGCGGAGTCGAATACGGGGATGTTCGGGGGCAACTCGAACTGGCGGGGCCCGGTCTGGATGCCGGTCAACGTCCTTCATCGTCCGCGGCCTCCTGAACCTCTACGCGTTCTACGGCGACGACTTCACGGTCGAGTGCCCGACGGGCTCCGGAAAGCGGATGACGCTCTTCGAGGTTGCGAAGGAGATCTCGCGTCGCCTCTCGGCGACCTTCCTCCGCGACGCGAGCGGCCGCCGCCCGGTCTACGGCGGGACGGAGAAGTTCCAGAACGACCCGCACTGGCAGGACCTGATCCTCTTCTACGAATACTTCCACGGCGACAACGGGGCCGGCCTCGGCGCGAGCCACCAGACGGGGTGGACCGGTCTCGTCGCCCGCGTTCTCGACACCTTCGGGCGTCTCGACTCGGCGGCCCTCCTGAAGACGTCGAAGGGGCAGGTCGTCGCCCGGCTGACGCGCGAATCGGTGGAGGGGAACTAGGGGTTCGCGATGCCTTCCCCGCGCTATCCGTCGCTGTTCCAGATGAACACGCGCGTGAGGCTCACGGAGCTCGCCCGAGCGCTCGGCCGGCCGGCGACTCTCGACGACGTGCCGGACGCGGAGCTGGACGGGCTGGCCGCGGACGGCTTCGACCTCGTGTGGTTCCTCGGCGTCTGGCAGACGGGCGAAGCCGGCAGGCGGGTCGCGCGGACGAAGGCAGACCTCGTCGAGGAGTACCGGCGCGTCCTTCCCGGCTACACGGACGCGGACGTGCCAGGCTCCTGCTTCGCGGTCCGCGCGTACCGGGTGCACGAGGACTTCGGCGGCGACGAGGCGCTCGCGCGCCTTCGCGCGCGCCTTCGCCGGCGCGGCCTGCGTTTGATCCTCGACTTCGTCCCGAATCACGTCGCGCCGGACCACCCGTGGCTTGCGGAGCACCCGGAGTACTTCGTTCACGGGACCGAGGAGCAGCTCGAGGCGGCGCCGCAGAACTGGATTCGCACCGCGCAGGGAATTCTCGCGTACGGCCGCGACCCGTACTTCGACGGCTGGACGGACACGCTTCAGCTCAACTACGGCAATCCCGCGCTCCAGGAGGCGATGCTCGCCGAACTCGAGAAGATCGCCCGGCAGTGCGACGGCGTCCGCTGTGACATGGCCATGCTGGTGTTGCCCGACGTCTTCGAGCGCACTTGGGGCTTGAGCGCCGACGCCTTCTGGCCGAACGCGACCGGGTCCGTCCGTCGAAGTCATCCGGATTTCCTGTTCATGGCCGAGGTCTACTGGGACCTCGAGTGGACGCTTCAGCAGCAGGGGTTCGACGAGACGTACGACAAGAGGCTCTACGACCGTCTCGAGCGCGGGGCCGCGCGGCCGGTGCGTGAGCACTTCCTCGCGGGACTCGACTACCAGGACCGGCTCGCGCGCTTCCTCGAGAACCACGACGAGCCGCGTGCCGCCGCCGTGTTCCCGCCCGGGATGCACCGGGCCGCGGCCGTCCTGACGTATTTCTCCCCGGGCCTCCGGTTCTTTCATCAGGGCCAGCGCGAGGGCCGGAGGGTCCGGATTCCCGTGCAGCTGGCGCGCGGGCCGGACGAGCCCGTGGACGAGGCGCTCTTCTCCTTCTACGGCCGCCTGATCGCGTGCCTCAGGGATCCGGTGTTCCGCGACGGGGTCTGGCAGCTCCTCGCGTGTCGCGCGTCGTGGGAGGGGGACGCGACCTCGGACGTCTTCATCGCCTTCGCGTGGACGGGGGCCGGCGAGCGCCGTCGCCTCGTCGCCGTGAACTACGCGGACCACCGGAGCCAGTGCTTCGTCGGGCTGCCATGGGACGACCTGAAGGGCCGCGCCTGGCGGCTTTCCGACCGGATGGGCGACGACACCTACGAGAGGCCGGGCGACGATCTCGCGGAGCGCGGCCTCTATCTCGACGTGCCGGCGTGGGGTCATCACGTTTTCGACGTGGAACCGGCTGGAGGAACCTGATGAGCGCCCTCTACCGAACCGAGACGGTTCTTCGGCGCGAACTGCGCGTGAGGTACCCGCTGACCGAGGGACGGATCGTCCTGAGGACCGACCTCGACTGGGACCACGACCTCGAGGCCGCCTGCGTCTCGGCCGACGGGACGACGTACACGTTCCAGCTCGAGGCGAGGAGGCCCTTCCTCTACTTCAAGCCCTGCTGGCGCGTGGGAGACGACACGCACTGGGCCGTCGGCGCGAACGCTCTCGTCCTCATGACGGCGCAGGGCGCGCGCGACGTGTACCCGTACTTCTCGGCATCCGGGAACGGGACGTTCTCGCCCCTCATCGAGATCGACTCGGCCATTCTCGGGCGACGCCATCTCGTGAAGGCTTACGTCCCGCCGGGATATCACGAGAACACGCTCAAGAAGTACCCCGTCCTCTTCATGCAGGACGGCAAGAACCTCTTTTTCCCGGACGAGGCGTTCCTCGGCCACGACTGGGAGGTCGGGGAGTCGCTCCAGCTCCTCGACCGCATGAACGCGATCGACAAGGTGATCGTCGTCGGCATTTATTCGGGCGACCGGACGGCCGAGTACACGCAGCCGGGTTACGAGACTTACGGCCGCTCGGTCGTCGAGGAGATCGTCCCCGTGGCAAGCCGGCGCCTCCGGCTCATCGGCGGACCGAGGGAGACGGCCGTCATGGGCTCCTCGCTCGGCGGCGTCGTCTCGTTCTACATGGCGTGGCAGTTCCCGGAGACCTTCGGAGCGGCGGTGTGCATGTCGAGCACGTTCTCGTACAAGGACGACCTCGTCGACCGCGTCCTGAACGAGCCGATGAATCCTGCGAAGTTCTACATCGACAGCGGCTGGCCGGAGGACAACTTCGAGACGACGCTCGCGATGGCGATCGCGCTGCAGAGCCGGGGATACGTGTACGGCCGCGACTTCTTCCACCTCGCATTTCCACTGGAGTCGCATGAAGAATCCGCCTGGGCGAGCCGGCTGCCCCTGCCCCTCCAGCTCCTCTGGGGCAAGGCCTCGATGGCGCAACGCGGGCGGAACGAATGAAAGCGATCGCGGTTGAGTCCCGCGTGGCCGCGCGAAAGGAACGCTCATGAACGACCGTCGCCCCGACCTTCCGCAGATCGTGTTCGCGATCCTGATCATCTGCGGCCTCCTTGCGCTGTCGCTCTGGATCGTCGCGCCGTTCGCAATGGCGCTCGTCTGGGCGACGACGATCGTCGTCGCGACGTGGCCCGTGCTCCTGAAGCTCCAGAAGCTCTTCGGAGGCCGGCGGGGGCCCGCGACGGCCGTTCTGACGATCGCTCTCCTCGTCGTCGTCGCCGTGCCGTTTCTCGCGGGGCTCGGGACTCTTCTCGAAAACCGGGATGCGATCGCCGCGAAGGTCGATGCGCTCCGAACCGCGGAGATCCCGCCTCCCCCCGCCTGGGTCGCCGGGATTCCTTTCGTCGGTTCCCACGCCTCCGCGGCCTGGCAGGGCTACGCCGGCGAGGCCGCGCACGACCTCGCGGCCAAAGCGGCTCCGTACGCGCGCCAGGTCCTGAACTGGTTCGTGTCCACGCTCGGGAGCATCGGCGGGCTCTTCTTCCAGCTCCTCATGACGGTGATCGTCTGCGCCGTGCTGTACAACCTCGGCGACGCGGCGGCCGAACGCGTGAGGCGTTTCGCCCGGCGGATCGCCGCGGAACGGGGCGAGAACTCCGTCGTGCTCGCGGGCCAGGCGATCCGCGGCGTGGCGCTCGGCGTCGTGGTCACCGCGGTCGGCCAGTCGGTGCTCGCCGGCATCGGCCTCGCGATCGCGGGCGTCCCGTTCCCGGGCGTCCTGACCGTCATCGCGCTCGTTCTCTGCATCGCGCAGGTCGGGCCGGTGCTCGTCCTCCTGCCCGCGATCGTGTGGCTCTACGGCAGCGGACAGGCGGGTTGGGGGACGTTCCTCGTCGTCTGGACGATCCCGCTCATCACGCTCGACAACGTCATCCGGCCGATCCTCATCAAGAAGGGCGCGGACCTGCCGCTTCTCCTGATCTTCACGGGCGTCATCGGCGGCCTGGTGACCTTCGGACTGATCGGGATCTTCGTCGGTCCCGTCGTCCTCGCCGTGAGCCACACGCTGCTTCAGGCGTGGATCGACGGCGGAGACGAAGCGGCCCTGGCGGACAACCAGGGCCGCGCGGTGCCAGTTCCCTGATCGGCCACGCCCGGGAGGTGGTCGCACGACGCTCTCGAGTCCCTCGTGCGAGGGAGGGAGGGGCGCTCGATTACGCCTGGGGAAGGACCTGGGGACGTTCTACCTCGGAATCGGCGAGGCGTTCTGAGGCCCGCCGCGGCGACTACTTCTTCTTCGGCGTGTACTTGAACTTCTGGCCGCCGACCGAGGCCTCGTACATCAGGCCCCCCTTGGCGACCGTGAAGATGGCCATGCCCTTCTGGTAGGCGCCCGCGGTGGAGGCGTCGTGCTTGCCGCCGCTCGCGCCGGCCGTCGAACCGCCGCTGCCGGCCGATGCGGACGCGCCTGCCGTGATCGCGACGGCCGACGCCTGGGCGCCGAACTCGAAGTTTCCGCTCGTGAACTCGTCGAACGCGCGCTTGTCCTCGAAGAAGATGATCTCGCTGTAGGACTGCCCGCCGAGCTACAGGCCGACCGTCAGCTGCGTCATCTTCACGTCGCCGACGACCTTCCCCTGCTCGTAGACGCGGCCCGTGCCGCGGGCGCCGCCGACGCCGACGCCGCCCTTCCCGATCGAGGGGAAGACGGCGTAGCCGTAGCATTTCGTGAAGAACTGGCCGCTCTGGCCGGCGTCGCGGAAGATCTTGATCGTTTCTGCGTCGGTCGCCGCGAGTGCGGCCGCGGGAATGAGAACTGCAAGAGCGAGCAGGCAAGCGATGGCGAGGACGGTCCGGAATCTGGGGTTCATGGAATCTCCTTCTTCTGTCCGGCGGGAGATCGGACGCCTCCCTTCGATCCTCGGCGGGGGCATCTAGACGAGGGTAAGCACAAGTACGACACGACGAGCTGGGGATACCAGCTCGACGGCAAGGGCAAGCCGAAGGTCGCCGCGAACCTGAACGATCCGCACTGCGTCTTCGCGCGCCTGAAGAAGTTCGTCTCGCGGTACACGCTCGAGACGGGCGAGCGCATCACGGGCATCCCGGCCGCGCAGATCAAGGAAATCGCCGAGACGATGGCGAAGAACCGGCCGGGGTCGATCCTGTACGCGCTCGGGATGACCCAGCACACGACCGGAGTCCAGGGGATCCGCGCGTTCACGATCCTCCAGCTCCTCCTCGGCAACATCGGCAAGCCCGGCGGCGGCGTGAACGCGCTGCGCGGCGAGCCGAACGTGCAGGGCGCCTGTGACATGGCGGTGCTCGCGAACTACATGCCGGGCTACCTGAACCACCCGACGACCGCGGACGCCACGGCCTTCGACTACGCGAAGAACAACGGGCTCGCGGACAGCAAGTACCTCGTCAACACGCTCAAGGCGTTCTGGGGGCCCGCGGCGACGAAGGAGAACCACTACGCCTACGACTGGCTCCCGAAGCGAAGCGCCGGCAAGGACTACGGCACGCTGTCGATCTTCGAGGACGCTCTCGCGGGCAAGATGAAGGTGCTCTGGGTCGTGGGCCAGAACCCCGCGGTCACGCTGCCGAACCTGAACCTCATGTTCGACGCGATGGCGAAGCTCGAGACGCTCGTCGTCCAGGAAATCTGGGAGACGGAGACGGCGGCGTTCTGGAAGCGCCCCGGCGTCGATCCAAAGTCCATCCAGACCGAGGTCTTCCTCCTGCCGGCCGCGTTCTTCATGGAGAAGAACGGCTCCATCTCGAACTCCGGGGGCATGGTCCAGTGGCGGCATGCCGCCGTGAAGCCGCCCGGGCAGGCGAAGCCCGACGGCGAGATCGTGGACTTCATCTTCCGGCGCGTGCGTGACCTCGTCCACGACTCGGGCGACCCGAAGGACGAGATCCTCAAGAAGGCGTTCTGGACCTACACGACGGCCGAGGACGTCCTGCGCGAGATCAACGGCCGTGCCCTCGTCGACATCCCGGAGAAGGGCCTGAAGGCGGGCGACCTCGTCCGGAAAGTCGGCGATCTCGCGGCGGACGGAACGACGTCGTCGGGCGCGTGGATCTACGCCGGGGTCTTCGGCAACGGGGAGAACCTCTCGAAGCGCCGCGACTCGAAGACCGATCCGGGCGGGCTCGGGCTCTATCCGGGCTTCGGATGGACCTGGCCGAACAACATGCGCATCCTCTACAACCGTGCCTCGTGCGACCGGCACGGCAAGCCGTATCCGGGCTCAAAGCCGATCGTCTGGTGGGACGAGAAGGAGAAGCGCTGGACGGGCTGGGACGTGCCCGACGTCCCCGTCCTGACTGACGGCCCGGACACGCCGAACGGCCAGCGCGCGTTCCACCTCGGCGCCGAAGGCGTCGCGCGCCTCTTCGCGGCCGTCTACAAGGACCCCGACGGGAAGCATCCGGGGTACCCGCGCGACGTCGCCTACGTGCCGAAGGACGGGCCTTTCCCCGAGATGTACGAGCCCGTCGAGAGCCCGGTCGAGAACGCGCTGCACCCGAAGGTAAAGAACAACCCCGTCCTCAAGTACCCGCGCGTCAAGTCCCACCAGCCGATCGGCAAGGTCGCGGACTTTCCGTACGTCCTCATGACGTCGACGGTGGCCGAGCACTGGTGCGCGGGCTCGACGACGCGGAACATCCCCTGGCTCAACGAGCTCGTGCCCGAGCCCACGATCGAGATTCCCAAATCTCTCGGGCAGAAGCTCGGCGTCAAGAGCGGCGACTGGGTGAAGGTGTCCACGGCGCGCGGCGAGCTGTCGGTCAAGGCCGTCGTGACGCCGCGGATGAAGACGCTGAAGATCCAGGGCCAGGAGGTCACGATCGTCTGGATGCCCTACAACTGGGGCTTCATGGGGCTCTCGACCGGCGCGAGCGTCAACCACCTCACGATCGACGCCAATGATCCCGGCGCCGGCACCCAGGAGACGAAGGCCTGCCTCGTGAACGTCGTCAAAGGTGAAGCCCCGACGGCCAAGGCGAGGAAAGCATGAGCGCGCCCGCCGTCCTCCCCGCCATCAAGACGACGCTCATCGACGTCACGAAGTGCATCGGCTGCCGCGCCTGCCAGGTGGCGTGCAAGCAGTGGAACGAGAAGGACGGTGAGGAGACCGAGCTCCAGAGCCAGCTCGGCTTCCAGAACCCGGCGACGCTCAGCGCGAAGACTCTGACGCTGATCACCGCCCACGAGCTCGAGGTCGAGGGCGCGCCCGAGGACCTCGCCTGGGTCTTCACGATGCGGCGGTGCTTCCACTGCCTCGAGCCCGCGTGCGAGTCTGCCTGCCCGACGACGGCGCTCGAACGGCAGCCCGACGGCCCCACGACCTACGACGCCGACAAGTGCATCGGCTGCCGGTACTGCGTCCTCGCCTGCCCGTGGGGCGTGCCCACGGCCGAGTGGGACAAGCTCGCGCCGAAGATCGAGAAGTGCACGCACTGCGCCGACAGGAAGGACCAGCCGGCGCCCGTCTCGCGCAATGGGACCGCCCTCACGCAGGCGGAGACGAGCCGCTTCCTCGAGACCATCATGACGCCGGCGTGCGTCAAGGCGTGCCCCGCTGACTGCCTGCGCTTCGGCACGCGTGACGACATGCTCGCCGAAGCCCACAAGCGCATCGCGGGCCAGCCGACGAAGTACGTGGACCACATCTACGGCGAGCACGAGGCGGGCGGGACGAGCGTGATCTACCTCTCCGCGGTGCCCTTCGCGAAGCTCGGATTCCCGGACGTCGGGAAGAAGTCCTATCCCCTGTTCTCGAAGGCCGCTCTGCACTCCGTGCCGCCCGCCGTCATGGCCGTCGGCGCGTTCCTCGGCACCGCGTATTCCGTGCTCCGCAGGCGCGTGGCGGCCGTCGCCGCGAGCGAGAAGGCGACTCCCGCCGCGGAGGCCCACGACCACCATCCGGAGTTCGAGACGCTCTCCGGCAAGCTCCTGACGCCGTTCAACCAGATCCTCCTCGCCCTCATGGCGCTCGGCGCCGTGTCGTTCGTCTGGCGTTTCATCGCGGGCCTCGGCGGCAGCACGCACCTCTCGGACACGTATCCCTGGGGGCTCTGGATCGTTTTCGACCTGGTCTGGATCGCCGTGGCCGCGGGAGCGTTCGCGCTCCGCCGGCCTCATCTACGTGTTCCAGCGCAAGGACCTGTACGCGCTCGGCCGAAGGGCCGTGCTCATGGGGCTCCTGAGCTATTCCTTCGTCACGGTGACGCTCGTCGCCGACCTCGGCCTGCCCTGGCACTTCTATGCGCTCGGCCTCAATGCCCCCGAGCAGTCGGCCATGTTCGAGGTCTCGTGGTGCGTGGGCCTTTACGTGACGGTCCTTCTCTTCGAGTTCCTGCCGATCCCGCTCGAGAAGTTCGGGCTCATGCGGGCGATGGAGGCGTGGAAGCGCTGGTCGGGCGCCTACGTCGCGGCCGCGGTGACGCTCTTCGTCTTCATGCTCTCGCGCAACCTCGCGTACACGGCCGGCGCGGCGGTCGTCTTCGGGACCCTCGCCTGGGTCTTCCGGGAGGCGGGCCGCCGGGGCGAGCCGATCATGCTCGCGATCGCGGCCGTGACGCTCTCGACCATGCACCAGAGCTCTCTCGGCTCGCTCTTCCTCCTCATGCCGGACCAGCTCGCGCCGGCGTGGTGGTCGCCCGTGCTTCCCGTCTCCTTCTTCCTGTCCTCGATCGCGGCGGGGACCGCGCTCGTGATCCTGATGGAGACGTGGATCGCGAAGGGATGGCGCCGCCCTCGTCCCGCGGCGGCGCTCGCCGGGATGGGGCAGATCACGTTCTGGTCGCTCCTCGTTTACCTCGTCTTCCGCCTCGGCGACATGGCGATCCGCGGAACGCTCGCCGGCGCCTTCAGGGGGCGTCTCGGCGTCCTCTTCGCGATCGAGATCCTCCTCGGCGGCCTCGTTCCTCTCGTCCTCCTCGGCCGTGCCGCGTTCCGCGCCCGACCGGAGGTCCTCTACGTCGGCGCGCTCCTCGCCGCGTTCGGCGTCGTCCTCAACCGCATGGACGTCGTCCTCTTCGCACAGACCTTCAAGGGACCGTGGCCGGGATTCCGCCCGCTCTCCTACATGCCGAGCGTCGCCGAGTGGGGCATCTCCATCGGCCTCATCGCCGCGACGATCTTCCTGTTCGGGCTCGCCGCGCGCTTCTTCCCGATGCTGACGAAGAGCGAGGGGAACGAAGCGCATTGAGTCCGACGACCCTCGAGGCCTGGCTGGCCGCGCATCCCTACCTGCGGCCCGTCGGGCTCTTCTGTGCCGAGGTGGAGGCGGCGGCCGCCGCGAGCGCGGCCGCCCCGGCGCTCGTTCCCGACTGGGAGGACTACGCCGCCGATTTCCGGGCGGGGGTGCCGCTCCTTCGAAGCCTCGACGCCGGGGTCGACCTCGAGTCGGGCGGGCGGGCCGTTCTCGCGCTCGTCGAGCGCCTGGCCGCCAATCCGACGGGCGGGAAGCTCGCCGCGGACGTCTTCACGCTGCGCGAGGAGCTGCGCGCCGCCGGCGCCTCGCCCGGACGCGTCATGGACTTCCTTCTCGGCGAGGAGACGCTCGCGCCGTCTTCCCCGGGTCTTCTCCGTTACCTCGGCTGGACCGCGATGGCGCGGCACCTCGGTCCCGTGGTGGCCTCCTTCGCCGCGTGGCGGGACGAAGAGCGCTGGCTGCGCGGCGCGTGCCCGACATGCGGTTCGACGCCCGCGATGGCCCAGCTCGTCGGCAGAGACCCCGGACGGATGCGGCTCCTCTCGTGCGGCTGCTGCGGCACGCGCTGGCAGTACAGCCGCACCGGCTGCCCGTTCTGCGAGAAGGACGACCGGAAGCTTGCGAGCCTCTCCATCGAGGGGGAGGCCGGCCTCAGGATCGACGTGTGCGAGTCGTGCAACGGCTACCTCAAGACGTACGACGGCGAGGGGAATGAAGCCGTGCTCCTTGCGGACTGGACGTCGCTTCACCTCGACGTCGTTGCCCACGACCGCGGACTGAAGCGCATGACCGCGTCGCTGTACGACCTCGAGCCCCTGCTTCGCGCGTCGTCCGGATCGCAGCCGGCCGGCTGACTCAGCCCGAGACGGGCGGCTCCGGCGGGACTCGGCCGGGTTGCTTCGAGAGGAGCCGTCCGATGAAGACGGCGGGGAAGAGGACGCCGACGAGCGACTCGAGGTTGGACAGCGCTCTCGCAGCGGACGAGGCCGGCGTGATGTCCCCGTAGCCGACGGTCGTGAGCGTGACGAAGCTGTAATAAAGGAACGCGGGGTAGGACCCTTCCGTCCGCGCCATGTGGAACGCGGCGGGCCGCACGGACTCCAGGAGCTCGTAGGCGCACGACCACGTGAGGCCGAGGAGGAGGTAAGCGACGACGGCGCCGACGAGGCGATGCGACGTGACGGGACCCGGCGAGAACACGCGGGCGAGCGTGACCAGCGAGAAAACTCCGAACGTGAGGCAGGCGGTGGCCAGCCGCCACGCCGCCAGCG
Source organism: uncultured Acidobacteriota bacterium (assembly GCA_963798215.1). GTDB lineage: Bacteria > Acidobacteriota > Thermoanaerobaculia > UBA5066 > UBA5066 > Fen-183. Next base: position 2,829,341 of record CAWCSP010000004.1, on the reverse strand, counting down.
GATCGGACGGGTCGATCTGGCGGACCACCTCGAGTGCGATGGCGGCGCCCGCGAGAACGGAAATGGCGACGGCCCCCCGGGCGCTCCGCGCGACGACGAGCGCGCCGACGACGAACAGGAGGAAGGCGAACGCGGCGGTCGCGGTCGCGAGGCCCGGGAACACGTCCCTGAGGAGCGGCGCGACGAAGAGGTTTGCGACGAGGAGGGCGAGAAGGACGGAGAAGCCCTCATCCCGCTCCCAGACCGAGGTCGTCCTGCTGATGAGCCGCCGCATCTTCGCTCGACTTCAGGCCCGGCTGGCCTGGAACGCCTGGACCGCTTGTTCGAGGTTCAAGTGCATTCTCTCGCGCCCGAGGCGGCCGCCGAGCTCGAGACGATTCACGGCGTCGAGCGCCTGCGGGTTGAGCCCCACGAGCCGAATTACGACGGCTGCCGCCGTGAGACCTGCGACGACGTCGGCCCCAAGCCACTCCTTGCGGTACCCGCGGGCCCACTCGAGGGCGAATGGAGTTTGTGTGCGCACGCCAGCCGACATGGGAGCATTCTCCCCCAGGAACCGGGGTCTCGCCGCGGCGGTCGCCGGTGGAAATCCGCGGGAACGGCCGCTCGCCTCAGGCCGGCGGTGCGAAGCGGGCGTCGCTCAGGGGCGGGTTCACGTCGACCTTGTCCACCACGATCTTGAGGACCTGCGGCCGGCCTTCGGCCCTGATCTCGACGAGGTGGGGGAAGAGGATCCCTCCCGTTCGCCGGTAGTCGCCGAAGGTCGTGTCGATCCGGACCTGCTTCCCGCGCACCCGCCGTGTGGCTTCGGTTCGGACCAGGCTCGCGGATTTCACGTCGACGTACGTCGTGAGCACCCCGCCGCTCTTGAGGATGAGCTTCAGCTTCCAGGCGTCGTGCCCGTCGACGGCTTCGCGGCCGACGAGCTCGACCTGACTCCCCTTGCTCTTCCAGTCGACGAGGGGCCCGTCGATGTCGGCTTGCTCTCTCGCATCGGTCAGGGCCTCGTCCGGAAGGGGCATGAGGCCCGTCTCTCCTTCGAGAGGGTTCACCTTCCAGCCGTGCTGGCCGTCGGAGGCAAAGACGCTGGTCACACCCTGGACCGTGAACTCGAAGCGAATCTTCCCGGGACGCTTGATCTCGCGCATCACGAGCCCGTCGCGGCCCGCCCCGGCGTGGATGCGCCCTTCCTGGCGCAGTGTCTTCAGGGCCCGCAGCTTCTGGATCCCTCCCCGGGCCGTCACGTAGCGGCCGATGATCTCGTCGACCGTCGGGGACGCTGCGGGCCTAGGGGCGGGTGCACTCGGAGTGGAAGGGGCGGCCGGGGCGCCGGGAGCGGCCGCGAGGGCCGCGACGAGGACCGCTGCGGCGAGGCGCCCACGGGGCGATCCTCCGCTCATCTCGCAACTCCGGCAGGGTTCGGCCAGGTCGACACGCCATAGCCCCATCCGGTCATGTAAACAGGGTTGTTTCTCATCCGGTCCGCTTCATCCCGGGCACGCTTCTCGTCCTCTTGCTTCTGCAGCCGGTCCATGGTGGCCGAAAACTGCGCATCCGAGGCACGTTTGTCGGCCTCGACGCGCGCCTGCTCCCTCGCGGCGTCGGATTGCGCCAGATGCACCTCGGCGGGCGTCATCCACTCGCCGTCGTACTTGACGAAACCGCGGGCGCGGTAGCTCTCCTCCTCGGTGAGCCAGCGTCCGTCGACCTGCACGAACCCCAGCGCCTCTCTGGCCTCCTTGTCGTCGGGCGCGAGCGCGAGAACCCTCTTGTAGGCCGCGCGCTCCTGGGCCGGAAGTCCCTTCGTCGAAGCCCACTGGGCAAGGTTGCGCCAGCCGTCGACGTCCTGCGGTCCCAGTTTGCTCGCCCGCGCCTCGTACTCGTCCAAGGGCGATGTGCCCCTCACGATCTCCTCGACCTGGTCCATCTGGAGGCCGATGGTCCCGTCGCCGAAGTCGATGACCACCTTTTCCGCGGTCTCCTCGAGGATCCGTCCCGAGAATCGGCCTCCCCCCTTGAGATACACGACATCCGCCCGCAGAAGATCGGGTACGAGGACGAGCAGGAGCAGGAACAGGAGCTTCCTCACGGCAGTCTCTCTCGACCAGGCGCCAGTTTGGGATCGGCCATCCAACGATGTCAACTGCCGACGGTCGCCGTCGAGCGGAGGCGAAGAGCGGCAGGACTCTCACGCCCCGAGACGCTTGATCCCGAGCTTCTCCATGCGCGACCGGAGAGTGCTGCGGTTCATCCCGAGTCGCTCCGCGGCGTTCCCGCGGCCCGCGATCCGCCAGCCGCATTCGCCGAGGACCTTGAGGATGTGTGTGCGCTCGACGTCCTCGAGGTTCCACGCGCCGGATTCGGAGCGCCCCTTGGCGGGGCTTGCGAACGTGCGCTCGTCCACGAGGAGCGTGTCCCCGGGGCTCAGGATGAGGGCCCGCTCGATCACGTTCTCGAGCTCGCGAATGTTCCCGGGCCAGGCGTAGAGCTGGAGCGCCGCCATCACCCTGTCCGGAATCCGCGTCACGGCGCGCCCGAGAACCATGCGCTTGCGCGTCACGAAGTACCACACGAGGAGAGGGACGTCCTCGCGGCGTTCGCGCAGCGGCGGAACCTCGATCGGGAAAACCTTGAGGCGGTAGTAGAGATCCGCCCGCCACCGGCCCTCGGCGACCGCGACCTCGAGGTCGCGGTTCGTGGCCGCGATGACGCGCACGTCGGTCCGGATCGTGTGCGACGAGCCGAGGCGCTCGAACGTGCCTTCCTGCAGGACGCGCAGGAGCCGCCCCTGGATGTCGGCAGGGATGTCGCTGATCTCGTCGAGGAAGATCGTGCCGCCGCTCGCGACCTCGAAGCGCCCGAGGCGGCGCTGGAGGGCTCCCGTGAACGCGCCCCGCTCGTAGCCGAAGAGCTCGCTCTCGATGAGCGTGCCGGGCAGCGCCGCGCAGTTCACGGCGACGAACGGCCTCTCCCCCCGGGCGCTGCGCCGGTGGATCGCGCGCGCGAGGAGCTCCTTCCCGGTTCCCGTCTCGCCCGTCAGGAGGACGCTGCTGCCGGTTGGAGCGACCTGCTCGACGAGATGGAGGACGTGCATGAGGGCGGGGCTCCTCCCGACGATCTCGTCGAAGCCCTGCGCGTCGCGCACCTCTTCCCGGAGGACGATGTTCTCGGCCTCGGCGCGCTCCTTGAGGCGCGAGATCTCGGAGAGGCTCGTGCGCAGCTCACGTTCCGTCTCGGCGCGGACGATGGCGCTCGCGAGGATCTCACCGAAGAGGCGGAACCGGGTCAGGAGCTCGGGAGACCAGTCTCGCTCCGACCGGCTCGCGGTGAACGAGAGGAGCCCGATGCTCCTCCCTGCGACGCGCAGCGGAAACGTGATGTTCGACTTGATTCCGCGCTCCGCCACGAACTTCCGTTCCGGGCCCCAGGATTCCGGGATGTCGGACGGCCGGCGCATCGTGAATCCGATTCCATCGCGCGCGCGAGCGATCCAGTTCGGAATGAGATCCGCGAGGGGATCCATCGGTCCTTTCCGGATTTCAGGGATGGGGTCCCGGGCGAAGATGGCGACGAACTCCGGCTCGTGAACCTCGTCGAACAAGATCACGCTTCCGCGCTCGGCGCCGAAGAAGAGGGCGAGACGCTCGATCGCGGCGTCCAGCTCCCCTTCGAAGGCCTCGGCGGAAGCTGCGAGCAGTTTCGCCGAAACCGAGGCCAGCGTCGATACGAAATCATCGGGACCGTCTACTTCACGATGTGCCGACATGCCGACATTCCACCACCGATGGCGGGATTTCGTCCTGATGCGATCGCATCAGGCGCGGATGGCTGTCCGGGTGATTAAAAACTCATTCACGGGGATTGCCTCAAGGACAAATACCGAGCCAGGCCATTCGCGGTACGCTGTTAGCATCGTAATCCTTCGGAAATCTGTTTTTCCGGCGGCTCCTGGCCGCAGAAAGAGGGATCCCATGAGGAAGTTCGTGATCGGGCCGCTCGCCGCGGCTGGAGTTTTAGTCGCCTTCGTCTCCACGGCCCAGACGCCTGAGGCGACGCCGGCAACAGGGGCAGCCTCGACAGCGGCCCCGGCCGTTGCCCCTGCCTCAGCACCCGCTCCTGCTCCTGCCGCAGCGCCCGCCCCGGCCAGGTCGGAAGCGCCGCGGGTTTACGCGGAGAGCGCTTCGCTCGTCGTCAGCGGAAAGGCCGACTACAACGGCACGATCCAGATCGAGTTCGCGCCCCTCGGTGCGCCGGCGAAGCTCGTTCAGGTGAACGTCCTCGCGAAGACCGGCCGGAAGGACATCGCGAAGGACCTCCACAAGGAGCTCGTGATCGCCGGCGGCTCGCTCTACAAGGTGAAGCTCAGCGGCGACACGATCACGATCACGAAGGCCAAGGGCGCGCAGAACTTCTCGGTTCTCCTCGAGAAACTGGACCTTTCGGGTGTCGGGGTCCTCGTCAAGAAAGGGTGACCTCATGAAGAAGTTTTTCGCTCCCCTCGCGCTCGTCTTCTCCACGTTCGCGCTCGTCTCCGCGCCCGCACTCGCCGCGGTCGACTCCGACTTTCCCGAGGCCGTCGACCAGCCCGTCGTCATCCAGCTCGACGGCGTGTGGAACTCGTTCGACACGCAGGGCCGGCTGGACGTCACCCGTGGCGGACTACGTCTCGGTCGGGACCACGATCGACATGGAGAAGCTGTTCGGAGTTCCGACGACTCAATGGGATTTCCGCGGCGACGGCTCGTGGCGCATTTCGAAGCGGAACTACATCGATTTCGGCTACTCGTCCCTGAACCGCTCCGGCTCGCGCGCGATCGAGGAAGACGTCGTCTGGAACGGCTACACGTACAAGGCGGGCGCCACGGTCGACGGCAAGTTCGACAACACCTACGGGTACATCGGCTGGCACTACGACATCTTTCGGGCGGACAACATCAAGGTGTGGGCGGGTCTCTCGATCGCGTACGAGCACTTCGAGACGGGCCTCAACGGCCAGGCCACGTTCACGAATCCCGACGGCACGGTCACGAAGAGCGCCGTCGCCGCCGACTACAGCGTCGGACTTCCGGCGCCGCTGATCGGCCTCGGAGTCTCGGGAGCGATCTCGAAGGCACTGGACCATGGACTTCTACACGAGGGCGATCGGCTTCAGCTCGTCCGACATCGCCGGGAGCATCCTGGAGACCGGACTCTCGTTCGGGTGGTACCCGACGAAGAACTTCGGCGTCGTCGCCGGGGCGGACGTCAACAAGCTGTCGATCCGGAAGTACAAGAACAACAACCAGACGATCTCCGCCAGCTACTCGTACGTCGGCCCGCGCCTCGGACTGGTCATCGGGTTCTGATCCGTGAGCCGCGCCCGCGCCGCCGCCGTCCTCGGCCTCGCGCGGCGTCTTTCTCGCGGCGCCGGCGCACGCGTGGATCTACCCCGAGCATCGGAACATCGCGGGGAGCGCGATCGAGGGCCTCGACCCGGCCCGCAAGGCCACGCTCGAGCGCCTCTGGGCCGAGGCCCGAAAGGGGCACGAAGACCGGCTCTGCGAGAGCCCGTGGGCCGGCGACCAGGGGAAGAAGCCCGGCTGCATCGACTTCGCCGCGTTTCCCGCGATCTCGGGCGACCACTCGTGCTCGGCGGACCAGATGCTCGGAATCGTCCTCGACTCGAAGTGGATCATGAGCGTCGCCGCGATCGCGTCGGTCCTCGACAAGGGCCTCGCGACCGCGAAGAACAAGAGCGAGGCGCGCAACCGCCTCACGCGGTCCGACCTCGAGCTTCAGCGCCGGGACCCCGAGTACGCGACGCGCGCAGGCTCGAATAACGTCCATTTCCTCCTGACGCGCGACACCGACGACGTCAAGGAGTTCCTCGTCGCGAGCATCAAGAAGGACGTCGAGCTGAACGGCCTCGGGGTCTGGGCGCGGTACCACCTCGCGGCGATCCGCCTCGCGGCAGAACTTGCGGCGGGCCGGGTGCCCGAGGAAAAGCGCCCCGAGGTGGCTCGCCTCGTCCTCGGAGCCGAGGCGTTCGGCGACCACTTCCTCGAGGACGCGTTCGCCGCCGGGCACGTGGCCGGGATATGGGGCGATGTCGCGACGCGGAAGGGGACGCACGATTACTACAACCAGAACGGATTCGACGCCATTACCTGGAGCGGCAAGCCGATCCTCATGTTCGGGGACGCGAACATGAAGCCGGCCGACCTCGCACGCGCGGCGGCGTCCGTCCGCGCGAGCTTCGAGCAGGTCCTCGACGCGGGAGAACCAGGCTGGGCGCTCGCCGCCGAGGCCGAAGCGGTCCCGCTCGACTGGGCGAAGACCGTTCCGGCCTTCGACACGTGCAAGTCGACGAAGATGCCCGCCGCCCAGGGAGTTCCGTTGCCGTTCTTCGAGAAGGAGGAGGAGCCGATCCTCCTCGAGACGGCCAAGCCGGGCCGCAAGCCGCCCGAGGGCGCGATGCCGCGGTTCCGATCGGAGATCGGCCCGTTCCTCGGCCTCGCGGCGGGGCTCGCCGGGGGCGGGGCGAGCAGCGGATTCGAATCGACCGACAGCCCCAGCCGGGGGGCCGGAACCATGGACATCGCGGCCCGTGTCGGCGTCGGCCTCGAGGCGCTCCTCGGGGACGCCGGCGATGGCCAGATCTTCCTGCAGGCCGGCGTCCTGCAGGAGCTCGGGACGAAAGACGCGTGCGTCGATCCGTGCTCGGGCGGCGGCGTCGTCGCCAACATCGCGCTCAGGACGCCTGCGCGCGTCGCGATTGCCACGCGCATCCGGATGCCGTTCTGGCTGATTCCGGGCGACCTGATCGTCGCCGCGCCGATCCTCGGCTTCCTCGCGCCGAAGACGTACGCGAACATGGCGATGGTCGCCGCGAGCGGCGGCGTGATCCCGTGGCAGACCGGGCTCTCGACGTTCCTGGGCCGCGTCCAGTTCATTCTCGGGCGCGAAGTCGGAGTCTCCTTCTTCGGCTACTCCGGCGGCGAGGACCAGCTCTTCGTGGCGACGCCGGGATCCGGCAGCGGCTCGCTGACGGCGATCTCGCTCCGATCGATCCGCTGGGACTTCCCGATCGTGGAGGTGCGTCCCTTCCGGTCCTACGCGACGACGCAGGCGGCCGCCGTCCTGATCCAGATCGGGATGGGTTTCGACAAGCCGACGAAGATCACGGTCGAGGCTCCGAGCGGCGCGCCGGCGCCGAACCTGAAGACGTCCGAGTCCGTGTACCTTCGTCTCGCGTTCGACTGGAGACAGTACTTCTGAGTGAAGAACAGGGGAACTGAAGCCCGGAAAAGGAGTCCTTCCATGGCTGGCAGGTCTGCAAGAGAACCGGTGAAGCGGGCAAGGCGCATGCCCGATCTCAAGCCGGGCAAGTACAGCGACGGGCTTCCGCTGGACGAGATCAAGTATCTCGAGTGCAAGCTCATCCTGAAGCCGAACCACTTCACGTCCCGGCAGAGCCTGTTCGACTTCACAAAAGTCATGCGGCGGCCGGCGAAGGAAAGCGGCGTCCGCTTCGACACCGCCGGCTTCGTTGACGAGCCGCTCCAGATCCGCGAAGTGCTCTTCATGGACACGGCCGACTTCCGGCTCTACAACGCAGGATTCATCCTGCGGCGGCGGGTTCCCTACAAGGACGGCTTCCCGACGGGCGACCCGGAGATCGTCTTCAAATACCGGGGCACGGACCTCCAGAAGGCGGCCGAGACGGACGTGCGGCCGAAGATCTTCGGGGACTACCGGATCAAGTTCAAGGCCGAGGCGCTTCCGCTCAAGGACGGGCTCGGCGGAATCCGGATGCTCTACTCCCACAACGTGCAGTTCGCCATGAGCGCCGTGCACGAGACCGCCGACCGCTCGTCCATGGAGACGATCGTTCGCGTCCTTCCGGCCCTCGCGTCCATCAAGAAGAGCGCCGGTGAACGCGTCGAGCTCGTGAGCGGGACGATCGTGGAAGAAGTGCTCCAGGACATCGGAATGCTGGACTTCGGGAGCGGAATGACGGCGGGAGTCAACGTGGCCCTGTGGCGAAGCCGCGGAGACCACAGCCCGCTCATCGGAGAGTGGGCGTTCCAGATCAAGTTCAAGCGGCGGGAGGACCTGAACGAGGCCGCGATGGCGCGCGGCGAGAAGTTCTTCATCGCGCTCCAGCACGAGGCGAAGGACTGGGTCGCCCTCGGCGCCACCAAGACGGGCGTCGTCTACCGCCTGAAGGGCAACCCGCCCAAGTCGCACGAATGACTCCGCCCGAACCGGGACCAGAAAGAGCCGTTCCCGGCGGGGGAGGCGCCCCGATCTCGATCGGCGCGATCTTCCTGGAGTTCCTCGTGATCGGGGCAACCAGCTTCGGCGGAGGCGTCGTCGCCTACCTGCGAAACGGCCTCGTGACGAAGCGGGGCTGGCTCGACGACACGCAGTTCGTCGAGCTTCTCTCGATCAGCCAGAGCCTGCCCGGTCTCAACGCCACCAACATGGCCGTCCTCGTCGGCGACCGCCTGCGAGGGCTCGCGGGCGCGGTCGCGGCCATCTTCGCCATCTGCCTGCCGGGCGGGGTCTTCATGTACGCGGTCGCCGCCCTCTACGGCGCCCACGGCGAGCGGCCGCTGGTCGCGGCGGCCCTCAAGGGCGTCGCCGCCGCGGCGGTGGGCCTCGTCCTCGCCACCACCATGCAGCTCGGCAAGAAGGCGCTTGCGCACAGCTACGATCTCGTCTTCGTGGCCCTCGCGGTGATCGGGATTAACCGGCTCCACCAGTCGGTGCTGACCGTGCTTCTCGTCGTCGGGGCGGCGGCGGTCCTCTGGTATCACCCCGGAGGCCGGGGCGCGCGAGACATTCCCGCGGAGGGCGCGCATGAGTGACCTGGTCAAGCTGGCCCGCGTTTTCGGCTACCTCTCCCTCCTCACCATGGGCGGCGGGATGGCGGCGTTCCCGGAGATGAAGAGGCTCACGGTCGAGGTCGAGCACTGGCTGACGTTTCCGCAGCTCATGCACCTCTACAGCGTGGGACAGATGGGCCCCGGGCCCAACATGATGATGGTCGTGGCGATCGGCCGATGGGTGGGCGGCTTCCTCGGGGCGGTGGTCGTCGTGCTCGCGTTCTTCGGCCCCACAGCCCTGCTGGCCGCGGCCGTGGGACGAATCTGGGCGAGGCTCGGAACGTGGCCCTGGCGGACCTCGATCCAGAAGGGGCTCGCCCCGGTCTCGATCGGACTGCTTCTCGCCGGCTGCTTCACGATGGCGCGGGGAGCGATCACCGGCCTGGAAACGGCGACGATCGCCGTGGCCGTGCTCTTCGTCCTCCACCGTTTCAAGATCAATCCCGCCCTGCTCATCCTGGCCAGCGCGATCGTCGGGATGTTCTCCTTCGGACCGAATTGACGTATGGGCCGGGAATCAGGAGGAATCCGAGTGACGGAGCGCCCCTTCAGATGGATCCCGCACGTCCTGGATCCGGTCGACCATGCGTCCGAGGTCCTTTTCGGTCTGATCATGGTCCTGGCGATCACAGGAGCTTTCAGCGTCGCCGGCGCGGGCCGGGCTCCGGTCCACACCATGCTCATCGCCGCCCTCGGGTGCAATCTCGCCTGGGGAGTCATCGACGCGGTGTTCTACCTGATGGGCTGCATGGGGGAATCGTCGCGCAGGTTCACGGGGTGGGACGCCGTGCGCAAGGCGACCGATCCGGAGGAGGCGCGGCGGGCTCTCGCCGAGGCCTCGCCCCCGCTCCTCGCGTCCGTCCTGCAGCCGGCGGAGCTGGACCTGATGTGTCTTCGGTTGCAGGCGCTTCCCGACCTGCCCGATCGCAAGCTGCTTCGGAAGGGCGACTGGCAGGGCGCGCTAGCCGTGTTCGTCCTCGTGTTCCTCTCCACGTTTCCGGTGGTCGTTCCGTTCATCTTCATGAAGGACGTCAGGCTCGCCCCGCGCATCTCCAACGGCGTCGGGATCGTCATGCTCTTCCTGACGGGCGACATGTTCGGACGCCACATCGGACGTCACCCGGTCCGAACGGGGATCGTGATGGTCGCTCTCGGGGCCGCCCTCGTGAGCCTCACGATCGCGCTCGGAGGATGACGGCATTGCGCTTCCCCGCCTGCGCCGCGGCGGTCATCGCCGTCCTTCTGGGAAGCCGGGTTGTGTCGGCCCAGGAGTCCACGGCGCCGCCCGTCACTGCGAAGGCGAGCGGGACGCCCGCGCCTGCTCCGGACGTATGGTCCTTCGACGCCTCCGCGCTCACCTACGTCGTGCCGGACGCCAACGACTTCGTCGCGCCCGTTGTCACGGCCGATCGCGGGTGGCTGCATCTCGAGGCCCGGTACAACTACGAGAACTTCCGGACGGCCTCGATCTGGTGCGGATACAACGTCAGCGCCGGAGAAAGTCTGACGCTGGACTTCACGGCGTTGGTCGGCGGCGTCTTCGGCGACACCGCCGGAGTCGCTCCGGGCTACAGGTTCTCGCTCCGGTACGGGAAGCTCGAGCTCGCGAGCGAAAGCGAGTACGTCATCGACAGCCGGGACTCGGAGAACAGCTTTTTCTACACCTGGTCGGAGCTGAGCGTCGCGCCGGCGGAGTGGGTGCGTGCCGGCGTCGTCGTGCAGAGGACGAGGCTCTACGGCGGCGATCGCGACCTGCAGCGCGGCGTTCTCCTGGGCTTCTCCTGGAAGAAGGCCTACACGACGGCGTATCTGTTCAACCTGGACCTGAGCAAGCCCACGTTCGTGCTCTCGCTTGGAACCGGGTTCTGACTTCAAGATCGCTTCGAACTAAGATCGGGGCATGCCTCGCTGGTCCTGGCTCGTTCCCTCGGCCGCAATGATCCTCCTGGCCGCGGCCGTCGTCGTGGGGGTCAGCCCTCTTCTGATCGTCCTTAGCGCCGCGGCGCTCATCGGCGCGGTCATCGCAGCGGTGCATCACGCCGAGGTGGTCGCGCACAGGGTGGGCGAGCCATTCGGTACGCTCGTCCTCGCGGTGGCCGTCACGATCATCGAGGCCTCACTCATTCTCTCGATGATGCTGACCGGTGGTGCGGGCAAACCGACGCTTGCGCGCGACACGATCTTCTCGGCCATCATGATCATTCTGAACGGCGTCATCGGGATCTGCCTGCTGGTCGGGGGGCTGCGCCACCGCGAGCAGTCGTTTCGCGTCGAGGGAGCGGGGCCGGCACTCGCTGCGCTGATCGCCCTCGCGACGCTCTCGCTCGTCCTGCCATCTTTCACGACGACCTCGCCCGGATCGACATACAGCGCCTCGCAACTGGCCTTCGCGGCCGTGGCTTCTCTCACGTTGTGGGCGGTGTTCGTCTTCGTGCAGACGGTGCGGCACCGCGACTACTTTCTGCCCGTCACAGGGGCCGCGGACGAGAACACTCACGCCGCGCCTCCGTCTGGCCGCCAGGCGTGGGCGAGCTTCGGATTGCTTCTCCTGTCGCTCGTGGCAGTCGTTGGTCTCGCGAAGGTGCTGTCGCCGACAATCGAACGGGCCGTCGCCGCCGCCGGTGCGCCGGAAGCGGTGATCGGGATCGCGATTGCCATGCTGGTGCTCCTGCCGGAGACATGGTCCGCGGTGCGCGCCGCCCGGGCCGACCGGCTTCAGACGAGCATCAACCTCGCGCTCGGGTCGGCCCTCGCCACCATCGGTCTCACGATCCCCGTCGTCGCGATGGCGTCGGTGGTGTTTCACATCCCCATGACGCTGGGTCTCGAGCCCACGGGAATCGTGATGCTCACGCTCAGCTTCCTCGTGGGGGCGGTCACTCTGGGAACCGGCCGGACGAACATGATGCAGGGCGCCGTACACCTTGTGATCTTCGCGGCGTATCTGTTCCTGTCCTTCGTCCCCTGACGACCTTCCGCTTCAGGTCCCTGCTAGAGCATCGAGTCGATCGGCAACGCGCGCAGCAGGTTTGCGGTCAGCTTCTTCCAGAAGCTCGCGTAGGGCTCGGAGTCGAAGACGACCGGGCGGCCGTCCTTCGTTCCCGTCCATCTCAGCGTCTCGCGGCCGCCCGCGCCGCGGGCGAGGTCCACCCGGAAGGCCACCTTGTCCACGTTCTCGTCGAAGTGCTTCGCGGCGCCGCCCGCGACCGTCGGCTCGTGGAAGAGGATCCCGATCTCGTCGTTCAGGAACAGGGAACGCTGGTCGAAGTTGAAGGAGCCAACGAACATGATCGTGCCGTCGACCGCCATGGTCTTGGCGTGCAGGCTCGATTTGCTCAGGCCGGGAAGCCAGGTGAACAGCGTGCGCTCCAGGTCCTTGACCTGCTCGTTCAGCTCGTAGACCTGCACCCCGCTGCGGACGAGCTGCCTGCGGTGCCGCATGTACCCGGCGTGCACCGCGGCGACGTCGTTGGACGCCAGCGAGTTGGTCAGGATCCGGACCCTCACTCCCTTTCGGCTCAGCTCGCACAGAGCGTCGGCGCCGGCCCGTCCGGGGACGAAGTAGGGCGACACGAGGATGAACTCCCGCGTCGCCGCCCGGATGACCGGGGCGAGCTGCGAGATGAGGAGCTCGTCGCGCCAGGCTCCGTCCCGGTCCTGCTTTTCGGCCGGGTCGTGAATGACCCTGGCCGCCGCGAAGAGAAAGCGGAGCGTCTTGTTCTCTCAACGACCGGGCCAGCGCGGAGTTGTTCAGGGCCTCCACGTAGTCCGTCGCGGCGTGCTGGCGGGAGGCGTCGGCGAGCGTGCCGCGGAGCTTCTCCAGAGCGCCGGCGGGTGCGGGCGACATCAGCGCGCCGACCGGCCGCGCGTGGCCGCTGTTCCAGTACTCGTCGAACGCCCCGGAAACTTCCGCCACGACCGGTCCGATCGCCATGACGTCGACGTCGGTGAACGCGAGGTTCGGATCCGCCTGGAAGTACTCGTCCCCGATGTTGCGGCCGCCGACGACGGACACCTGATTGTCGACGGTGAAGCTCTTGCTGTGCATGCGGTGATTCACCGTCCTGAACCGCGTGACGAACTGGAAGTTCTTCGACCGCCCGCGCGCGAAGGGATTGAACAGCCGCACTTCGACGGCGGGATGGGAGTCGAGCGCCGACCACACGTCGTCGGCCTCCCCGCCGTACATGTCGTCGATGAGCATTCGCACCCGCACGCCCCGGTCGGCCGCCTCGACGAGCTCCTTGAGGAGGAGCCTTCCGACTGTGTCCTGGTGGAACATGTAGTACTGCACGTCGATGCTGCGCTCGGCGTGCCGGGTGTTCACCGCCCGCGCGACGAACGCGTCGCGCCCGCTCTCCAGCAGGCGAATGCCGGAAAGGCCCGCGTGCTGAGCCAGCTGGGGCCGGAACGCCATGCCGAGGGTGGTGCTCTCGCCGTCGCGGATCGTGAGGGAGGGCGTTGGCTGTGTGTTTTCCTGCATTACGCTGCCGGATTACGCCGCGTCAGGCGGCTCTCTGCGTAATCCGTCGCGGAGAAGCGTAGTTCCGGCGAGGCCCCAAAGTCCAATGGTGGCGGGCCGCCACACTTGGCGGAATGCCGTCTCGGGTTCGGGGTTGCGGCCGCGCCACGTGCCGGCCGCGGCTCGCAAACCCTTGCGCACAAATCGGGAGGCGGTTTGGCCTCGAGACGGCACGATCCTCGCAGAGAGTCGACAGTTCGACCGATTCGCGGTTTCACGCATGTAACACAAAGAGGTACGGGAGGAGAAAAATGCGAAATCTCAGAATCCTGACCGTGGTGGCCGTTGTCGCGATTGCGTTGTGCGCAGCGCCCGTGGCCGTGTCCCAGGCTCCGCCGAAGGGCGACGCCGTGATCTCGTCGGTGGACGTCACCGCGACGGTGGCGAAGATCGACCACAAGACGCGCGAGATCACGCTCAAGGCTGAGGACGGCCAGAAGTACACCTTCGTCGCCGGCGATGCGGTCCAGAACTTCGCCCAGATCAAGAAGGGTGACGTCGTCACCGTGACCTACGTGGAGGCCCTCGCCTACGAGATCAGGAAGGGCGGGAAGGCGGGCGCCGCCGTTGCCGCGGGCGCCGCAGCCGCCCCGCTCGGCGAAAAGCCGGCCGGCGTCGTCGCGGCTCAGACGACCGTGACGGTGAAAGTTTCGGCGATCGACCCCAAGGTTCCCTCCATCACGTTCGCATTGCCGTCTGGCGACAAGCGCACCCTCAAGGTGAAGCAGCCCGAGAAGCTCCAGGGCGTGAACGTGGGCGACACGGTCGACGTCACGTACACCGAAGCGCTCGCGCTCAAGGTCGTCGAGAAGCCCAAGAAGTAATTCGGAACCCGGATCCCGGCGGTGGATCCTGAAAGAGGTGCAACTGTGGAAAACGTCAGAGCAGCGATCGGCGACTGGGCTCAGGACGTCAAGCGGAACGCCGGATGGCTCGTGGCCCTGGGTGTGGTCACGGCGATCGCGGGCATCCTGTCGATCGGGTCTCCCGTGGTTGGCGGCGTGGCCGTCACCGTACTCATCGGAATCGCCATGTTGATCGGCGGCGTGTCCCGAACGGTCGGCGTATTTCGCGCAGGGTCGTTCGGCCAGGGCGCCCTTGCCCTCATCGGCGGCATCCTCACCTTCGTGGCCGGCATGGTCCTCGTGACCCGGCCCGGAGTGGGCATGGCGAGCCTGACTCTGATGCTCGGCATCTACCTGCTGGTGGACGGAGTCTCGGGCACATTCCTCGCCTTCCACATGCGACCGGAAAAGGGATGGGGCTCGATGCTCTTCAGCGCCGCCATTGGCGTGCTCCTGGGGATCATGCTGCTCAAGGAGTGGCCGCTCTCCGGCCTGTGGGCCATCGGGACGCTCGTGGGGGTCAACCTGCTCTTCACCGGCTTCTCCATCATCTCCATCGGCTCGGCTGCGCGCGGGCTGGCCAAGAAGGTCGCGTAGGTCTGACCATGCAGAGGCTCGCACCGGGCGAGGTTCGGTCGGGTGGCCGCTCGTCATGAGTGACCAACTCCCGGTCGTCTACCTCGCCCGGCACGGCGAGACCGCGTGGAGCCTGACGGGCCAGCACACGGGCCTGACCGATCTGCCGCTGACCGAACGCGGCGAGCGGAATGCCCGACGCCTGGGAGCGCGCCTCTCGGGGCTGGCGATCGCCCGGGTCTTCACGAGCCCCCTGAAAAGAGCATTCCGGACCTGCGAGCTGGCGGGTTTCGGCAGTGTCGCAGTCGTCGACCCGGACCTCGTCGAGTGGGACTACGGCGAGTACGAGGGGAGGACCTCTGCGGAAATCCTGAAGGAACGGCCCGACTGGGAGCTGTTCCGCGACGGCTGTCCGGGCGGCGAGACGGCCCGGCACGTCGGCGCGCGGGCCGACCGCGTGGTGAGCCGGTTGCGCGCCGCTCCGGGAGACACGCTCGTGTTCTCGAGCGGTCATTTCATCCGCGTGCTGGCGGCGCGCTGGGCCGGGGGCAGGCCGTCGGCGCCCGGAAACAAGTTCATGCTGACGACGGCGAGCCTCAGCGCCGTCGGTTACGAGCACAACGTGTCCCGCCCGGTGATCCGGCTGTGGAACGACGACCGGCACGTTGGCGACTGAGACCGCATCAGAAGTGAGAAAGGTGAACCGATGAAAGCGACGCAGCTGCTTCACGATCTCGGCCAGAGCATCTGGCTGGACAACATCACGCGCGACCTGCTGAACGACGGGACGCTCGACCGCTACGTCGCGGAGCTCTCGGTGACGGGGCTGACCTCGAACCCGACCATCTTCAATCACGCCATCAAGAACAGCGCGGCCTACGACACGGCGATCCGGGACGATCTCGCGGCGGGGAAGTCGGGGGAGGCGCTCTTCTTCGACATTGCGCTCGAAGACATCACGCGGGCGGCGGACGTCTTCCGCCCCGTCTGGGACCGGACGAACACGGTGGACGGCTGGGTTTCGCTCGAGGTGTCGCCTCTTCTCGCGCACGACACGGCGAGCACCCTCGCAGCGGCCAAGGAGCTCTTCGCGCGGGCGAAGCGTCCGAACCTCTTCATCAAGATCCCTGGGACGACGGAAGGGCTTCCCGCGATCGAGGAGGCGATCTTCGCCGGCATCCCGGTCAACGTGACGCTCCTCTTCTCGCGCGAACATTACCTCGCGGCGGCCGGGGCGTTTTTCCGCGGAATCGAGCGGCGAATCGACGCCGGCCTCGACCCGAACGTCGGTTCCGTCGCGTCGGTCTTCGTGAGCCGCTGGGACGGCGCGGTCGCCGGGAAGGTCCCCGATCCGCTCAAGAACCGCCTCGGAATCGCCATCGCCGAGCGGACTTATGCGGCGGCCCGGGCTCTCCTGAGCTCGCCACGCTGGCAGCGCGCCTACAACTTTGGAGCCCGGCCTCAGCGTCTCCTCTGGGCCAGCACGGGGACGAAGGACCCGCAGGCGTCGGACATCCTCTACGTCAAGGCACTCGCAGCCCCCTTCACCGTGAACACCATGCCAGAAGGGACGCTGAAGGCTCTCGCGACCCACACGGAGCTGGGCAAGATTATGGCGACCGACGGCGGTGACTGCGAGAAGGTCCTTGCGGAGTTCGCGAGCGCCGGCATCGACGTAAATGCCCTTGCGGCCCGACTGCAGGACGAGGGGGCGAAATCGTTCGTCGCATCGTGGAACGAGCTAATGGCGGTCATCTCCTCGAAGAGCGCCGCGATGGTGAAGGGGTAGGCCCATGGTAGGGAGAAGAAATGACCGCGCCCGGCGCGTGCTCGTGATCGATGTCGGCGGCACGAACGTCAAGATCCTCGCGACCGGAGAGAGCGAGTCCCGGAGGTTCCCGTCGGGGAAGGCGCTGACGCCGAGGCGGATGGTCGCCGGCGTCAAGAAGCTGGCCGGAGACTGGGCGTACGACGTCGTCGCGATCGGCTACCCGGGGCCGGTCCTCAAGGGCGGCCCCGCAGCCGAGCCGCACAATCTGGCGCGCGGCTGGGTCGGGTTCGACTTCCGGAAGGCGTTCGGGCGACCCGTGAAGATACTGAACGACGCCGCGATGCAGGCGCTCGGAAGCTACAAGGGCGGCACGATGCTCTTCCTCGGCCTCGGAACGGGGCTCGGCTCGACGCTGATCGCAAACGGCACCGTGGTTCCGATGGAGCTCGCGCACCTCCCGTACAAGAAGGGGACGTTCGAGGACTACACGGGCATCCGCGGGCTGGAGAAGCTCGGCAAGAAGAAGTGGCGCCAGAGCGTCACGAACATCGTGGAGCGGTTCACGTCGGCCCTCTTCCTGGACGACGTCGTCCTCGGAGGAGGGAACGCGATGAAGCTGAAGAAGCTCCCTCCGGGATGCCGGCTCGGCGACAATGCCAACGCATTCAAGGGAGGCTTCCGTCTCTGGGCGGGAGACGCGGAATGACGACGGCCCTCGCGCCCCTCTCCCGGCGCGCCTCCTGGAAGGCCCTCCGGAACCACGCGCGAAAGGTGAAGAGCCTCCACCTTCGCGAACTCTTCGCGAAGGACCCGAAGCGCTGCGCGCGTCTGACGGCCGAGGGGGCCGGCCTCACTCTCGACTACTCGAAGAACCGCATCACGGACGAGACGCTGAAGCTCCTCGTGAAGCTGGCGAAGGAATCCGGCCTCAAGCCCCGGATCAACGCGATGTTCCACGGGAAGAAGATCAACGTCACCGAGAAGAGGGCCGTCCTCCACGTCGCCCTCCGGGCGCCGCTGGGAGCCTCGATCTTCGTCGACGGGAAGGACGTCGTCCCGGACGTGCACGCCGTCCTCGACAAGATGGCGGACTTCTCGAACCGTGTCCGTGACGGCTCGTGGAAAGGCCAGACCGGGAAGCGGATCCGGAACGTGATCAACATCGGAATCGGCGGCTCGGACCTCGGGCCCGTCATGGCCTACGAGGCGCTCCGGCATTACAGCGAGCGCTCGATGACCTTCCGGTTCGTCTCGAACGTGGACGGGACCGACTTCGCGGAGGCGGTCCGCGACCTCGACGCCGCCGAGACGCTCTTCATCGTCTCGTCGAAGACGTTCACGACGCTCGAGACGATGACGAACGCCGGGTCGGCGCGCGACTGGTGTCTCGAGCAGCTCGGCGGCGACCCGAAGGCGGTGGCGAAGCACTTCGTCGCGGTCTCGACGAACGCCGAGAAGGTCTCGGCCTTCGGAATCGACACGGCGAACATGTTCGGCTTCTGGGACTGGGTCGGAGGCCGCTACTCGATGGACTCGGCGATCGGGCTCTCGACGATGCTCGCCGTCGGCCCGGAGAACTTCCGGGCGCTCCTCGCCGGCTTTCACGAGATGGACGAACACTTCCGGACGGCGCCGTTCGAGAAGAACCTGCCGGTCCTGATGGGCCTCCTTGCCCTCTGGTACAACGACTTCTTCGACGCCCAGACCGTCGCCGTGCTGCCCTACGAGCAATACCTGAAGCGGTTTCCCGCTTACCTCCAGCAGCTCACGATGGAGAGCAACGGCAAGCACGTGACCCTCGACGGGACGCGGGTCGGAGCCGATACGGGCCCCGTCTACTGGGGCGAGCCCGGAACGAACGGGCAGCACTCCTTCTACCAGCTCATCCATCAGGGGACGCGGCTCATCCCGTGCGACTTCATCGCGTTCGTCGAGGCGCTGAACCCGCTCGGGCGGCACCACGACATCCTGATGGCGAACGTCTTCGCCCAGACGGAAGCGCTCGCGTTCGGGAAGACGCCGGCCGATGTGAAGGCGGAGGGCACGCCGGACTGGCTCGTGCCGCACCGGGTCTTCGAAGGCAACCGCCCCTCGAACACGATCCTCGCGCAGAGGCTGACGCCGGAAACCCTGGGCAAGCTCATCGCGCTCTACGAGCATTCCGTCTTCACGCAGGGCGCGATCTGGGGAATCGATTCGTTCGACCAGTGGGGCGTCGAGCTGGGGAAGGTGCTGGCCCAGCGGATCATTCCGGAGCTCGAGGCCCCCGCCGAGCCCTCGCTTGCCCACGACGGATCCACGAACGCACTGATTCGCCGATACCGGAAGCTGAAAAAGGCGCGCTGACTCGAGAACGATGAGTCGGAAAAGGAGCACACCATGCAACTCGGAATGATCGGGCTCGGGCGGATGGGGGCGAACATGGTTCGCCGGCTGATTGGCGGCGGCCACGACTGCGTCGTCTTCGACAGGGCGCCCGAGGCCGTCGCCGGGCTCGTCAAGGAGAAGGCGGTCGGCGCCTCCTCGCTCGCCGACTTCGTGAAGAAGCTCGCGAAGCCCCGCGCGATCTGGCTCATGGTGCCGGCGGCCGTCGTCGACTCGTCGATCGCAGATCTCCTGCCGTTCCTCGAGAAGGACGACACGCTGATCGACGGCGGCAACTCCTATTACATCGACGACATCCGCCGCGCGAAGGAGCTCGCCGCCAAGGGCATCCACTACGTGGACGTCGGGACGAGCGGCGGCGTCTGGGGCCTCGAGCGGGGCTACTGCATGATGATCGGAGGCGAGAACGACGTCGTCGCGCGCCTCGACCCCATCCTGAAGCGGCTCGCGCCGGGCCGGGGTGACGTCCCGCCGACGCCGGGACGCGACAAGGTGAAGGGGACCGCGGAGGAGGGCTATCTCCACTGCGGACCGAACGGCGCCGGCCACTTCGTCAAAATGGTCCACAACGGCATCGAGTACGGTCTCATGGCAGCGTACGCCGAGGGGCTGGGAATCCTGCGCGCCGCAAACGTCGGCAAGGAGACTCACGCGGCCGACGCGGAGACGACGCCGCTCCGCGATCCGGAGCACTACCAGTACGACCTGAATCTCCCCGATATCGCCGAGGTCTGGCGGCGGGGGAGCGTCGTCGCGTCGTGGCTTCTCGACCTCACCGCCACAGCGCTGATCGAGGACCCCGCGCTCGCGAATTTCGCCGGCCGCGTCTCCGACTCGGGCGAGGGCCGCTGGACGATCAAGGCCGCGATCGACGAGGCGGTCCCGGCGCCCGTCCTGACGACGGCGCTCTACGAGCGGTTCAGCTCGCGCGGCGAGGCGGACTTCCAGAACAAGCTCCTCTCGGCGATGCGCTTCGAGTTCGGCGGGCATCACGAGAAGCCCGCGAAGTGAGGAGAACGAGATGAGCTCACCTCAATCGGACGCCCTCGTCTTCTTCGGGGCGACGGGCGATCTCGCGTACAAGAAGATCTTCCCGTCGCTCCAGGCGATGCTGAAGCGCGGCCACCTCGACGTGCCGGTGATCGCCGTCGC
Source organism: uncultured Acidobacteriota bacterium (assembly GCA_963798215.1). Classification (GTDB taxonomy): domain Bacteria; phylum Acidobacteriota; class Thermoanaerobaculia; order UBA5066; family UBA5066; genus Fen-183. Next base: position 2,809,220 of record CAWCSP010000004.1, on the reverse strand, counting down.
GAAGGCCGGCTGGAACCTCGACCAGATGAAGGCCCGAGCGAAAGACAGCCTCGAGAAGCACGGCGGGCTCGACCCCGGCGCCTTCGCGAAGCTGTCCGGGCTGCTCCGGTACGTCGACGGCGACTATAACGACCCCGCCACGTTCACGGCGATCAAGAAGGAGGTCGGCGACGCGAACCGGCCGGCGCATTACCTCGCCATCCCGCCGGTCCTCTTCGGCAAGGTCGTGGAGCAGCTCGGGACGTCCGGCCTCTCGAAGAATGCCCGCGTCATCGTCGAGAAGCCTTTCGGAACGGACCTCGCCTCGGCGAGGGAGCTGAACCGGATCCTCTTCTCGGAGTTTCCGGAGTCGTCGATCTTCCGGATCGACCACTACCTCGGCAAGAAACCGGTCCAGGCCGTCCTCGTCTTCCGGTTCGCGAACGCGTTCATGGAGCCGTTCTGGAACCGGAATTACGTCGAAAGCGTCCAGATCACGATGGCCGAGGATTTCGGCGTCGAGGGGCGAGGCGCGTTCTACGACCAGACGGGAACGATCCGGGACGTCATCCAGAACCATCTTTTCCAGGTTCTCTGCAACCTCACGATGGAGCCTCCGGTCCGGACCGACAGCGAGTCGATCCGGGACGAGAAGGTGAAGATGCTGAAAGCCATCCCGGACCTCGAGCCGGCCAGCCTCGTCCGCGGGCAGTTCACCGGATTCAAGTCGGAGCCGGGCGTCTCGAAGGACTCGAAGACCGAGACTTTTGCCGCGCTGAAGCTGGAGATCGACTCGTGGCGCTGGAAGGGCGTCCCCTTCTACATCCGCGCCGGGAAGTCTCTCCCCGTCACCTGCACGGAGGTCCTCGCCCGGCTCAAGAAGCCGCCCACGGTCATCAAGGAGAGCCGGCTCTACCAGAACACGCTTCGATTCCGGATCAGCCCCGAGCCGACCGTCGCCCTCGGCACGATGATCATGGGTTCTTCGGACGAGATGACCGGCCAGACGGCCGAGCTGGTGGCGAGCCGCCACCCGGCAGCCGGCGAGGCCGACGCCTACGAGCGCGTCCTGACCGATGCGATCGCGGGGGACGCGACGCTCTTCGCTCGCCAGGACTACGTCGAGGAAGCCTGGCGGATCGTCGACCCGGTCCTGAAGGCGGGAACACCCGTCTTCGAGTACGCCCCCGGCTCGTGGGGGCCGGCGGAGGTCGAGCAGCGGCTCGCGCCCCCCGGCGGCTGGAACGATCCGAAACAGGCCGGCTGAAGTCCGGGGAGACCACCGATGAACATCGAGATCCTCGCCGACGCCGACGCCGTCGCCCTGCGGGCCGCGTCCTTCATCGCCGGAGAGGCCCGCGCCGCTGTCGCCGCGCGCGGGCGGTTCGTGATGGCGGTGAGCGGCGGCAAGACGCCCTGGGCGATGCTCCGCGCGCTCGCGGACGAAGAAGTCCCCTGGCCCTCCGTCCACGTCTTCCAGGTCGACGAGCGGATCGCGCCGGCGGGAGATCCGGACCGGAACCTGACGCACCTCCGCGAGAGCCTCCTCTCCCGCGCCCCGCTGCCACCGGAACAGATTTACGCGATGCCGGTGGAATCGATCGATCTTGCCGCGGCCGCAATCGAGTACTCGAAGTGCCTCGAGAAGGTCGCCGGGACGCCACCGGTCCCCGACCTCGTCCACCTCGGCCTGGGGCCGGACGGCCACACGGCCTCCCTCGTGCCCGGCGACCCGGTTCTCGGGGTCACCGGGTCCGCCGTGGCCCTGACCGGCGTCTACATGGGACGAAGGCGGATGACGTTGACTTTTCCCGTCCTCGACCGTGCCCGAAAGGTCCTCTGGCTCGTCACGGGCGTCGAAAAGGTCCCGATGCTGAAACGGCTCCTCGCCCGCGACCCGACGATTCCCGCCGGGCGGGTGCGGCCGGACGACGCCCTCGTCCTCGCCGACCGCGCCGCGGCCGCGGACGGCGAGTAGAACAAGAGGAGACGCTGACATGCGCATCGGAATCGCGACGGATCACGGCGGGTTCGGTCTGAAGGAGGAGCTTCTGGGACGGCTCCGTGCCGCGGGCCACGATGTCGTCGACTTCGGGGCGCACGGTCTTTCGCCCGCCGACGACTACCCCGACTACGTCGTCCCGCTCGCCCGCGCGGTCGTCGCGGGGACGGTGGAGCGCGGCGTCGCGATCTGCGGAAGCGGCGTCGGGGCGTCGGTCTGCGCCAACAAGGTCCACGGGATCCGCGCTGCCCTCGTCCACGACCACTTCTCGGCGAAGCAGGGAGTGGAAGACGACCACATGAACATCCTCTGCATGGGCGGGCGCACGGTCGGTCCCGAAGTCGCCTGGGACCTCGTCGAGACCTACCTCGCGGCCGCCTACAGCCAGGAAGAGCGGCACCGGCGCCGCCTCGGCAAGGTCGCCGCCCTCGAAACCGAAACGGAGCCGGAAGGACGCGGAAGGCAGGCGACATGAGCAACCCGAACATCGAGCAGCTGGCGATCAACACGATCCGGACCCTGTCGATCGACGCGGTCCAGAAGGCGAAGTCCGGCCATCCCGGAACGCCGATGGCCCTCGCGCCGCTCGTCTACACGATCTGGAACCGGGTGATGAACTTCGACCCGGAAGACCCGATCTGGCCGAATCGCGACCGATTCGTCCTGTCGAACGGGCACGCCTCGATGCTCCTCTGGTCGATCCTCCACCTGACGGGCGTCAAGGCCGTCAACGCCGAGTACGAGCGGCTCGGGCAGCCTTCCGTGACGCTCGACGACATCCGCAGATTCCGCCAGCTCGACAGCAAGGCGCCCGGCCACCCCGAATACCGGTGGGTCTCCGGTGTCGAATGCACCACCGGTCCGCTCGGACAGGGCGTCGCGACCAGCGTCGGGATGGCGATCGGCCAGAAGTGGCTTGCCGCCCGTTACAACCGTCCCGGCTTCGACGTCTTCGACTACGGCATCTTCGCCGTCACCGGAGACGGCTGCATGATGGAGGGGATCGCCTCCGAGGCGGCCTCCCTCGCGGGCCACCTCGGCCTGGACAACCTCTGCTGGATCTACGACAACAACCGCATCACGATCGAAGGGTCGACGCGGATCGCGTTCACCGAGGACATCGCGACGCGCTTTCTCGCCTACGGGTGGAACGTCCTCCGCGTGGGCGACGCGAACGACGTCGAGCGGATCCAGAACGCGCTCGAGGTCTTCCGGAAGACGACGGGCCGACCGACGTTTCTGATCCTCGACAGCCACATCGGTTACGGCTCGCCCAACCGGCAGGACACCCCGGAAGCGCACGGCGAGCCGCTCGGCGACGACGAGGTCCGCCTGACGAAGAAGGCGTACGGATGGCCCGAGGACGCGCAGTTCCTCGTCCCCGACGGCGTACGCGAGCACTTCGCCGCCGGGATCGGCGCCCGCGGCGCCGAGGCCCGGAAGAAGTGGGAGGCGATGTTCGCCGCCTACCGCGCCGCGTTTCCCGACCTCGCGGGCGAGATCGACCAGATGCAGAAACGCGAGCTTCCGGCCGGGTGGGACAAGGACCTTCCCGTCTTCGAGGCCGATCCGAAGGGCCTCGCCGGCCGGGATGCTTCCGGAAAGGTCCTCAACGTCCTCGCCCAGAGCATCCCGTGGTTCCTCGGCGGCTCCGCGGATCTCGGGCCGTCGAACAAGACGACGCTGACCTTCGCGGGGGCCGGGGACTTCCAGCCCGAGACGCCCGGGGGGAAGAACCTCCATTACGGCATCCGCGAACACGCCATGGCGGCGACAGTCAACGGCCTCGCGCTCTCGAAGATCCGGGCCTTCGGCGCCACCTTCTTCATCTTCAGCGACTACGCCCGCCCCGCGATCCGGCTCTCGGCCCTGATGGAAATCCCCTCCATCTTCATCTTCACCCACGACGCCTTGGGCGACGGCGAAGACGGCCCGACCCATCAGCCGATCGAGCACCTGATCTCGCTGCGCGCCATCCCCGGCCTGATCGTGCTGCGACCGGGGGACGCCAACGAGGTCGTCGAGGCATATCGCGCCGTCCTGTCGCTGCGCCACCAGCCGGCCGTGATGGTCCTCTCTCGCCAGCCGCTCCCGACGCTCGACCGGATGAAATACGCCGCGGCGTCGGGTGTCTCGCAGGGCGCCTATGTCCTCGCCGATGCTCCCGGCGGAAGGCCGCAGGTGATCCTCATCGCGACGGGGAGCGAGCTGTCCCTCGCCGTCGACGCGCACGAGAAGCTCGTGGCGGAGGGGATCCGTTCCCGCGTCGTCTCGATGCCGTCGTGGGAGCTTTTCGATCACCAGCCGAAGGAGTACCGGGACGCCGTTCTGCCGCCCGCGGTGAAGGCTCGCGTCGCGATCGAGCAGGCCTCGACGCTCGGGTGGGAGCGCTACGTCGGCTCCGAGGGGCGTGTCGTCGGCATGAAGACGTTCGGAGCGTCCGCGCCCCTCAAGGAGCTGCAGAAGCACTTCGGCTTCGAGCCGGAGAAGTTGGTCGCCGTCGCGAAGGAAACACTCGGCAGGAACTGACCCGTGTCCCACGCGTCTCACTCCCGCCTGCTCGACGATCCTCTTGCGCAAACGCTCGCTTCGGGGGACCTCGCGGCCGTCTTTCTCCCGGGCCGCGGGATGCTCGGAGCCTCTCTGCGCCATCGAGGGGTCGAGATTCTCCGGCGCGTCGAGGATCTCGAGGCGGCGGCCGCGAAAGGGTCGACGGCCGGGATCCCGCTCCTCCACCCGTGGGCGAACCGGCTCGCGGGGCTCCGTTACCGCGCGGCGGGAAGGGAGACGACCCTCGATCCGTCGTCACCACTTCTCCACCTCGACGGGCGCCGCCTGCCGATGCACGGAGTTCCGTGGTCCCGCCTCGCGTGGAGTGTGGCGGCTTCGACGCGCGAGAGCGTGTCCGCGAACCTCGACTGGTCCCACCCCGATCTTCTCGCCGTCTTCCCGTACCCGCACGAGCTCAGGATGACCGCGACCCTCGATCCGGACGCGCTGACGATCGAGACGACACTGGTGGCCGGCACACATCCTGTCCCGGTCAGCTTCGGCTTTCACCCGTACGTCGGCCCGCCGGACGCGCCGCGCGGCGAGTGGACGCTGCGGCTCCCGGCCATGCGGCGTCTCCTTCTCGACGAGAACGGCATCCCGACCGGCGAGGAGATACCGGTTCCCTCCGTCGACGCTCTGCTCGGCGACCGCGCATACGACGACGGCTTCGCGCTCCTCGGGGCATCCCCGTCGTTTTCCATCGAGGGAGGCGGCCGCCGGGTGACGGCGGAACTCCTTTCCGGATTCGGGTTCGCACAGGTCTTCGCGCCCCGGGAAAAGGAGTTCATCGCCTTCGAGCCCATGACGGCGCCGGCGAACGCGCTCGTCAGCGGCCGCGGCCTCTCGGTCGTCGAGCCCGGGGGCGAGTGGCGTGCCGCGTTCCGGCTCCGCATTGAGGACGTCTCATGACGCCGCCGGGAGGGAGTGATTCATGGTGATGTCGATCCTGCTGCTCTTCGAGCTGGTCTCCGCCGTCATCAGGCGTTTGATCCATGACGCGTATTACCGCGCCCTGGGCACCGTGCTCCTGATCTTCCTCCTCGCCGGCACTCTGTTCCTGTGGCTGGCCGAGGGCCGGACGCTTCTCCAGGCCTTCGTCTTCTCGGCGGGGACGATGGCGATGAACACTCCGTACGGGGCCGGCGGCGCGCCCACGACGGTCGGGGGCATCGTCTTCTTCGTTTTCTATCTCTTCATGAGCGCCGGGACCTTTCTCCTTTTCGTTCTCGAAACGGGCAAGGCCATGGTCCAGTCCTACGAAGACTTCTCCAGAAAAATGGCCGCGCGCAAGACGCGGGCTCGCGGCCCCCAGCCCGAAATGCAGTAACTCGGTCCCCCGGGCGTAGTACGTCTGGCTCATCGAGGTCTGGTGCGCGGCGCGTTAACTTTCTTTGGGATTGGGCACAAAGGAGCTTGAGATGAGTTCCATGGCACCGAACGTGAGCGGCGTGGGGGCCCCGGGCCGGCGCACGGTGTACAGCCTGTGCGGCATGTGCGCGGTGCGTTGTCCCATGGAAGTGACGGTCGAGGACGGACGGGTCACCTGGCTGCAGGGGAACGGGCACGACCTCGCTCTAGGCAACAGCCTCTGCGCGAAAGGGGCGGCCGGACTCGCCTTCGAGCTCGACGACCAGCGTCCGCAGACGCCGCTGATCCGCACTGGCCCGCGCGGGAGCGGGCAGTGGCGGCGGGCGACCTGGGACGAGGCTCTCGACTATGTCGCCGACAAGCTGAAGGAAACGGTCGAGGCGTTCGGCGAACGCGGCATCGCGCTTTCCGACCGCGGCGGTCCCTTCGCCGATCTGACCCGGACGTTCGTGCAGGCGCTCGGCTCGCCGAACTACTTCACTCACGACGCCACCTGCAACGGCAACGCTCACAACGCCGGGCGCTCGATCTACGGCTTCGGCGCCGCCGGGCTCATTTTCGACTTCCCGAACACGAAGCACCTCGTGCTCTACGGCCGCAACATCGTCCAATCGCTCGCGGTCAAGGAGGCCAAGGCCTTCATGGGCGCGCTTTCGAAGGGCATGCGCGTCACCTACATCGATCCGCGCGCCAGCCTCACCGCGTGCAAGGCCAGCCGCTACTGGCAGGTCCGACCGAACAGCGACTACGCCCTGAACCTCGCCCTCATCCACGAAGTCCTGAAGACCGGGGCGTACGACAAGGACTTCGTCGAACGCTTCGTCACCGGCATGGACTCGCTGCGCGAGGCCGTGAAGGAGACGACGCCCGAGTGGCAGGAGGCGCACACCGGCGTCCCCGCTGCCGAGCTTCGCGCCTTCGTGAAGGAGATCGCCGGGCAGGTGCCGCACGTCATCTTCCATCCGGGGTGGATGACGGCGCGCCACAAGCAGTCGTCCTACGTCAGCCGCACCGCGCTGATCCTGAACGCGCTGATGGGCAACATCGAGATCCCGGGCGGCTGCGTGATCGGCAAGCCGCCCGAGTACTACGGCCGCAAGAGCCTGAAGCCGCTCACCGCGCGCGTGCCCCAGGTCGTGGAGCCGCGCGTGGACGGCGCCGGCACCACCCGGCCGTCCTGGGACCCGAGCATCGGGATGCTGCACCGGCTTTTCGCCGCGCTAGAAACCGGGCAGCCCTACGGAATCGGCGCCTACTTCGCCTACCGCCACGATCCCCTCACCGGCATGCCAGACGCGGAGGCGATGAAGCGCGCGCTCGACAAGCTGACGCTGCTCGTCTCGATCGACGTCCGCTACTCCGAGACGGGCTGGTACTCCGACGTCATCCTGCCCGAATCGACCTACCTCGAGCGCGCGAACATCCTCGGCGAGATGCCCGGCCCCGTGCCGGTCTTCCTCATGCGCGACCAGGCGATCGCCCCGCGCTTCGACAGCCGCCCGGCCTGGTGGATCTTCCGCGAGATCCTGCGCCGCATGGGGATCAAGGAGGCGCTCGACTTCGAGACCATTGAGGAGATCTGGAACTACCAGCTCGAAGGTACGGGCGTCACCATCGCCGAGATGCGCGAGCACGGCATCGTTCCCCTGGCCGCCGCGCCGAAGCTCACGCCGCGCGACAAGCTCAGGTTCCCGACGCCCTCCGGCAAGATCGAGATCGACAGCGACCTCCTGAAGAAGGCGGGGCTGCCCAGCCTGCCGCCTTACGAGCGCAAGGTCGCGCCTTCGGGCGACAACTTCACCCTGTTGTTCTCGAAGACCGCGACTCTGGCGCACGGCCAGTCCCTCAACAACCCCATCCTCAACGCGATCGCGCCGGAGCAGGTGCTCTGGATCCACCCCGACCGCGCGAGGCCGCTGGGCATCCGTGACGGCTCGGACGTCGAGGTCAGCGGCGGCGGAGCCTACGTCGGAAAGATGAAGGCCAAAGTGACCCCCTGGATCCACCCGGAGGCGGTCTTCATGCTGCACGGCTACGGGGCGACGGTGCCGGTCGCGACGCGCGCCCTCGGCCGAGGCGTCGCCGACCAGCGCCTGCAGCATGGCAAGCTCGACGAGTTCGACCCGGCCGGAGGCGGCTGCGCCCTGACCGAGACCGTCGTCCGGATAAGGCCCTCGGCAGCGGCGGAGGTGAGGCCGTGAGCACGTACGTCCTGCGCCACGACGAGCCGAACTGCATCGCCTGCCAGGCCTGCGAGGTGCACTGCGCGACGAACAAGGACCTCGGCCCCGGACCGGCCCCGTGCAAGATCCTCGCGGCCGGGCCGCTCGATGTCGGCGGACGACCCCGCTTTCGCATCACCTTCATGCCGTGCTTCCACTGCGAGGACCCGTGGTGTGTCCGGGCCTGCCCGACCGGCGCGATGCGGCGGCGCGAGAAGGACGGGATCGTCTTTGTCGAGTCGAGCGTCTGCATCGGCTGCAAGAGCTGCATGGCCGCCTGCCCCTGGGGCGCGCCGCAGTGGGATCCGGCCGCGCGCAAGGTCGTCAAATGCGATTACTGCAAGGACCGGCTCGATGCGGGGCTGAAGCCGGCGTGCGTCACGAAGTGCGTGACCGGCTGCCTCTCGTTCGGCGTCGCCAACGAGGTTCCGGATCCGCGCCGCGAGCGTTACGCCCGCGAGCTCTTCGCCGAGCCGCTGGACGGCGCGTAAGGAGACGCGATGGGCGATCTCCGAACGCTGCCGGCGTGGCTCGACCCGGGCGCCAGCTCTCTCTCCGGCGCGGTGCCGCCGGCACCGACCCTGGAAGGCGCGATGCCCGGCCTCGCCCTGGCGCAGTCGATGACGCCCCTCCAGCGTCTGCACCGTCTCCAGGAGTCCGGCCTCGCAGAATGCGGCGGCGCGGGCGAGCCGATCCATCTCGCCTGGCGACAGTTCCTGCGCGGCCGCGGGCCTTCCGTGCTCGTGATCGACGCGACCGGTCTCGACGCGCGCTCGCGCGGCCCGGCCGCCGTGCTCGACGGCGCGCCGTGGCTCCTGGCCGAGGGCGTTCTGATCGCCGTCGGCCTGCGCGACAGCCTTGAGGTGGAGCTGCGTCTGCCCGCCGAACTTAACGGCCGCGAGGCGGCCTTCCTGAACGCCGTCGACGCGATCCGTTCGCTCGCCCAGGTCGCCCTTCCGCGCCGGCAGGTGAAGGTGCTGCGCGACTGCCGGCCGGACTGCTGGGGAGAGGGGCGTCCCGCGGACGCGTCACGCCTGATCCATTCGCCGGAGACGTGGTGCCGGATCGCCCAGCTCTTCGCGGGAGCCCCGGACCTCGACGCGTCGCTGCTGACGCTCCGGCGCGGCCTCGAGCAGCGCGGCCTCGTCGAGCTCCAGCGCGGCGGGAACCTCAGGGGCCAGATCGAGGCGTGGGGCGGCGGCGGCGTTGGGCAGAGCGGGGATGCTCTCCTCGTCTTCGACGACGGGATGGGCGGCTTTCTTCCGCTTTCCGCGTCGGATCTCGCATGCGACCCGCTGTCTCTCGCGTCCGCGGGCGTCGTCCCGGCACCTTCCACGCTCATGGCGGTGGCCGAGGGCGTCTGCATCGTCAAGCGGACCGGGCGCGCAGTCTACCGGCACTGGCAGCTCGCCGACGGCGAAGAGGCCGAGGTCCGGGGGGCCCTGGCGCGCGCGGCGCGCCTCGTCTCCGAGATCTCGCTCGGTCGCGGCGATGCGGCGCATCTCGCCGCGCTCGACGCGATGGCGATGGAGCTCGCCACGCTGGGACTCGCGGCCGCGTGGCCGCTCGGCAGCTCCCTGCGTCACTACCGCGCGCAGTGGGAGAGCCACGTCAGAAGGGAGTCCTGCCCGGAAGGGCTCTGTCTTTCGCCTCGGGCCGCGCCCTGCCACAGCACCTGCCCGGCCAACATCGACATCCCAAGCTTCATCGCCCACCTCGGCCACGGGGACTACCGCTCCACCATCGAAGTCATCCGGCGCGACAACCCGCTGCCGCTGACCTGCGGCCTGGTCTGCCCGGCGCCGTGCGAATCCGAGTGCGTCCGGGGCGGCCACGACGGCGCCGTCTTCATCCGGCCCCTGAAAGCCAAGGCGGCCGAGCACTGCCTCGCCGACGGCGGCTACCCGAAGCCCGAGCTCGCGCCCGACACGGGCAAGCGGATCGGCTTCGTCGGCTCCGGACCGGCGAGTCTCACGGCGGCGTACTTCCTGCGCATCCTCGGACACGACGTGGAGATCCACGAGGCGCAGGAGCACGCCGGCGGAATGCTGCGGTACGGCATCCCCGCGTACCGGAATCCTCCCGATCTCCTCGAAAAGGAGATCGACCAGATCCGGGCCCTCGGAGTCCGGATCCTGACCGGCTCTCCGGTCCCGAGCGTCGAGGAGTTCCGCAAGAAGTACGACGCCGTCTTTCTCGGGCTCGGCACGCAGAAGGCCCGCCTGCTGCCGGTCGAGGGCGCCCATCTTCCCTTCGTCCTCGGCGGAATCGACTTCCTGCGCGCCGCGCGCAGCGGAGAGCCCGTGCGCGTCGGGCCGCGCGTCGTCGTCATCGGCGGCGGAAACGTCTCGATCGACGTCGCCCTGACGGCCCTGCGGCAGGGCGCGAAGCACGTGGACCTGACCTCGCTCGAGAAGCGCCGCGACATGCCGGCGAGCCCGGACGAGATCGAGCTCGCGGTCGCCGAAGGCGTTGAGGTTCACGCCGGCTGGGGACCGCTGCGTTTCGAGGAAGAAGGCCTCGCCGTCTTCCAGTTCTGCGAGCGCGTCAAGGACGAGACCGGCAAGTTCGATCCGAAATTCGACGTCGACCGCCTGCTGCAGCTGGAGGCCGATCACGTCATCCTCGCGACCGGCCAGGGCACGGATCTTTCGTGCCTCGAGGGGAGCGGCGTCGAGAACAACCGCGGCTTCATCGTTGCCGACCCGAAGACGAAGATGACCACGGTTCCGGGCGTCTTCGCCGGAGGGGACGGGCAGCACGGCCCGCGGACGGCGGTGGAAGCGATCCGCTCGGGGAAGATCGCCGCCGCCTCGATCGACGCCTGGCTGCGCGGGACGACCCTCGACCCGGAGACCGGCACGCCCGTTCGCCGCGCCGAGGTGACGCCGCTGACGGTCGTGGCGGAAGACCGCTCCCACCTGAGGCGCGCCGCGATGCCCGAAAGAACAGTCGAGGAGACCGTCGGGGAGGGCAATTACGTCCGGATCGAGGAGGGCCTGACCGACACGATGGCGCACGACGAGGCGCGCCGCTGCCTGCGGTGCGACGTGTGCATCGGCTGCGGCCTCTGCATGGCCGCCTGCAGCGAGATGGGCGTCGAGGCGATCCGCATGGCCGACACGCCCGCCGGCCGCCTCGCCCACTACGACTACCTGCGCCCCGGCGAGCGGTGCATCGGCTGCGGCGCCTGCACTGAGGTCTGCCCGACGGGCGCGATCCACCTCGAGGATCAGGACGGCGTGCGGCGCACGATCATCACGGGCACCGTCGTCAAGGAACAGCCGCTCCTAACCTGCTGCGAATGCGGCGTGACGACGCAGACGCCGGCGCACCGGGACTTCGTCCGCCGCCGCCTGCCGGATCACATGGTGAGCCACCTGGACCGCGAGCTCTGCCCGTCCTGTGCGCGCGGGAGGGGCGATCGCCCCGGAGTGGAAGCGAACGCGAGCGCGGCGGCGGGGTAGCTGCCGGTCCGGGGCGACCGGTCAGAACCGGTAGCCGAGCCCGATCTGGAAGACGTCGGTGTCCCGGTTGTAGGTCGTGAAGGTCCGGTTCCAGCTGAACCGGCCGTCCCAATGCTTCGCGAACCGGTAGCTCACGCTCGGCGTGATCATGCCCGCGATAGTGCCGCCGCTGTCTTCCGAGGTCTCCTGGTACGTGTCGACCGCGATGTAGACGCCCATTCCGATGGTCAACGCCAGCCGGTCGTGCAGGAACGCCCGGCCGAACCAGCCCTGCACGATGAAGCCCCCGCGCCGGATCAGCCGGGCGTCCCCCTCGTGCAGGAAGGACAGCGAAACGTCGAAGTACTGGCTCAGGCCCCTCCGGTACTCGAGCGACCACGCGACCGAGTTCGGGCTGTTGAAGCTGTTGACGACCGTCTGGCCCACGAAGGCGGTGATCTCGTTCCGGGTGGTCGGCTCTTCCTGCCTCAAGGGCCAGTCGCGCGGCCCCGGCTCATCGGGAGGCGTGAGCTGATACCCGACGCCGAGGAGAAAATCCCACGTGTCGATACTCTGGGAGCTCGCCCAAGTCCGGTTCACCTCGAGGCGGGTGATCCAGCGTTTTCCGAGGTAGTACGCTGCGTCGAGGCTCGCCATGGCCGCGAAGCCGTGGACGTCGGCGAAGCCCTCTGCGTTGGACGCCTCCTCGGTGTCGTAGTAGCGCATGGTCCCGGCCCCGAGGGCCAGCGAGAGCCGTCGTCCGAGGAAGTTCTGGCGGGCCCAGACCTCCAGGGTGTGGCCGTCCCGGTGGTGGCCCGAGACGTGGCCCTCGTTCAGCCACGAGTAGGAGAACTCGAAGTGCTCCCCGAGCCCCTGCCGGTACTCGAGCCTCCAGGCGTACGTGCTTTCGCTCAGGTCCGGCGCGGCCGTCTTGCCGCCGAAAAGAGTGAACTCCTGGGCGACGCCCGGGAAAGGGGCTAGGAGAAGAAGAAGTCCGCCGAGGAGCGAAACGGCACGGTCGGCCTTCCAACTCTTCGTCATGCTCACGTCGTTCAAATTCACGCCGAGCCTCTGGTCTTCATGCTTCGCGACATGATCTCATTGTATCGTTGCAACTCCGGGAAGATATCGACAGTGGAAGAAGCGAAGCGTGCGAGTCACTAAGACGGCATTCGTGGCGGCGCTCTTCGCCGCCTCGTACATCCTTCCTGCTCCCGCCCTCGCGCAGTCGGACGGGGGTGCCTTCGGGGCGGTGAAAGACGAGGTTGTTCGCTGGGGCGAGGACTCGGTCGCGCTCGTGAAGGCACCCGCCTCCTGGGATCGCGGAGATTGGACCCTGTTCGGCGGGACGATGGTGGGGATCGGCGGTCTCATGGCTGGCGACCAGTACGCGTACGACTGGGCCGTGCGGAATCAATCCGCATCGCGGGACAAGACGGCGGAATATGTCTCGAAGTTCGGGGCCGAGTACGCGATCGGCCTGTCGGCCGGCCTCCTCGCCGGGGGATTGGTGTTCGGCGACCACGACGTGCGCGACATGGGCCGCGACGCTGTCGAAGCGTCGATTCTGAGTGGCGTTCTGGTAAATGGCGTCTTCAAGCCGACATTTGGCCGGGAGCGACCCTACGAAACAGGCGGAGCGACCCTCTTCAAGCCGTTCAGCTCCAACGCGTCCTTTCCTTCCGGCCACACGACCGAGGCGTTTGCAGTGGCGTCCGTGATCGCGATGCGGTCGGACGGCTGGGTCGTCCCGACGATTTCCTACACGGTGGCGTCGTTGGTCGGCGTCTCGCGCGTCTACCAGCAGGCCCACTTTCCGAGCGACGTCCTCGCGGGCGCGGTCTTCGGGACCGCCGTCGGTCGCTTCGTCGTCGGAAGGCACCAGCCGGCGCGGCCCGCCACGCGAGCGGCCGACCTTACCGTCGTCCCCCTGCCGGGTGGACTGGCTCTCCACCTGTCGTACTGAACGGCCTCGTTTGTATGTGTTCCCGTTGTAGTCCGAAGCTGCAGGCCGCGGCCGTCCTGATCCGGTTCGGGATGGGCTTCGACAAGCCGACGAAGATCACGGTCCAGGCTCCGAGCGGCACCCCGCCGCCCGACCTCAAGACGTCGCAGTCCCTGTACCTTCGACTCGCCTTCGACTGGCGGAACTACCTCTGATGAGGCGCGGGGCCGCCGCTGAAGGTCAACGCCTCGAAATGACTCGGGGGAGGGAAGGGGAACGTATGAGGTCGCTCCAAGCTGCCGGCAGGCTCGCTCTCGGCGCCACGTTCCTCGCCCTTTCCGCGCTCGCGCGTGCGCAGGATGCCCCCGCGCCGCCGCCGCGCCCGAAGATCGGGATCGCGTTCGCGGGCGGAGGCGCCCGCGGCGGCGCGCACGTCGGCGTTCTGAAGGTACTCGAGGAGATGCGCATCCCTGTCGATTACGTAGCAGGCACGAGCATCGGCTCGATCGTCGCAGCGCTCTACGCGTCCGGCATGTCACCCGAGGAAATGGACAAGGTCCTCGCGACCACGGACTGGGACGACGCGCTTCAGGACGGCCAGGGGCGCAAGGACCAGCCCTACCGCCAGAAGGAGGACGACCAGCTCTACCTCATCAAGGCCGAGCTCGGGTTCAACCACGGAAAGCTCGTTCTCCCGAAGGGCCTCGTCGCCGGCCAGAAGCTCAACTACCTCCTCCGGCGCCTGACGCTTCCAGCGACGAATGTCCGGGACTTCGACAAGCTCCGGATCCCCTTCCGCTGCGTCGCGACGGACATCGTGACGGGCGGGAAGGTCGTGCTCTCGAAAGGGGAGCTCCCGCGGGCCGTCCGGGCGAGCATGGCGATCCCGGGCTTCTTCGACCCCGTCGAATGGGACGGGAAGCTCCTCACGGACGGCGGCACGGTGGACAACATGCCCGTCGACGTCGTGCGCGCGATGGGCGCCGACGTCGTGATCGCGATCGACATCTCGACGCCTCTCAAGAAGCGCGAGGAGATCACGAGCTTCCTCTCGATCGCCGGCCAGACCTCGGGTTTCCTGACCCGGCTCAACGTCGAGCAGCAGATCGCGACGCTCGCCAAGGACCGCGACGTTCTCATCACGCCGGACCTCGACGAGGTCTCGACGCTGGACTTCAAGCAGTTTCCAAAAGCCTCCGAACAGGGCTTCAAGGCCGCGGACGCAATGCGCGCGACGCTCGCGCGCTTCAGCGTCTCCGAGGCCGAGTACGCGGCGTTCCTCAAGCGGCAGCGAGACCCGCGTGTCGACCCCGTCGTCCAGGAGGTCCGCGTCGAAGTCCCGCCTGGCGTGGACCCGCGCCTCCTCGAGGGTCGCATCCACACGAAGCCCGGAAAGGTGGACTGGCCCGTCCTCGAGGGCGATCTCGCCCGCCTCTACGAGCTCGGCGACTACGTGACCGTCGACTTCCATGTCGCGACCGAAGGCGACAAGAAGGTCCTCGTCCTCGGCGGTGCTGCCAAGCCGCCCGCCCCCACGCGCCTCAGGTTCGGCCTTGCTCTCAACACGGACTTCTCGAGCAGCTCGTTCGGCCTCAGGCTCGGCGCCTACTTCACGCGACTCAACGCCATGCGCGGCGAGCTGCGCACAAAGGTCGAGGTCGGCCAGCAGAACAGCGTCCTCCTCGAGTTCTACCAGCCGACCGACTTCGCCGGGAGGTTCTTCGTCTCGCCGACGGTCTCGCTCACGCGTGTGCCCCGCGACCTCTACGTCGACAACGTGGACGTCGCGCGGATTCAGGATGATCAGTTCGCCGGAGCGCTCGACGTCGGAATGTCCCTCGGCCGGTTTGGCGAGGTCCGCCTCGGCGCGCTGCGGTCCCAGACGAACTTCAAGACCGAGGTCTATTCAGGCCAGCCCACTTCCGAGACCGCGCAGACGGCCGCCCTCCACCTGAAACTGGCCCTCGACCAGGCCGACAGCGTGACCTTTCCGCGAGATGGCTGGGCGGCCGGCGCCGAGATCTTCGAGGCCTTCGACAGCGCCGGGGGCGACGACCGGTACGGCAAGCTGACCGCGAGCGCCGGGTTCGCCAGGACTTTCCACGAGACAAGCGTCATCTTGAACGCCCGGACGGACCTTCGGATCGGTCCCGACCTGCGGCCTCGGTACGACCAGGCCCAACTCGGCGGATTCCTCAATCTCTCGGGTCTCGCGCCCGGCCAGCTTTACGGGGACAACGCGTTCCTCGCTCGTCTCATCGCATTTCATCGACTCGCGAAAATGAACTCGCTCGTCGGGACCGGCGTCTATGCCGGAATTTCCCTCGAGACGGGTCAGGCGTGGACGAGCGGTCTTACGTTCTCCGACCTCCGGCTTGCAGGCTCCGCTTACCTGTCGGCCGACACGGCGCTCGGGCCGCTCTACGTCGCGTACGGCCTCGCGGACGGCGGCTTCCACAGCTTCTACCTCGCGCTCGGCCTCCCGCTCCACTAGGAGTGCCAGTGTTAGAGTCATTTTTTTGCCGAGGAGGCCACGATGCAGCGAAATGAACGGCTCCGTAGCGCACGCTTAGCAGGGCTGGCAGCCCTCTGCCTCGGACTCGTGTCCGGCCCCTTCGGCCGCACTGCCGCGGCCCAGGCGAACCCTCCCGGCCGAAACGGCACGCAAGCCGATCGAGGCGAAGAAGCCCGACTACTCGCCCTACCCGGACCGTAAGATCCCGACCCGCGTCCTCTGGGGCGTCGCCCACGTCCACACGGGCTTCTCGTTCGACTCCGGGATGTTCGGGGTCACGCTGACCCCCGACGACCTCTTCCGGGTCGCGACGGGCGGGGAAGTCGTCATGGACAACGGCCAGCGCTTCAAGCAGGACCGGCCGCTGGACTGGGTCTCCATCACCGACCATGCCGAGTACATGGGCATCTCCGACCAGATCCGCGCCGGCAGCCCAGAGCTCCTCGCGAACCCGCAGGGCAAGCGCTGGTACGAGATGTCGCAGAAGGGCCCTCAGGAGGGCGTCAAGGCCGCCATCGAAGCCGTCGTTTCGATGCAGACCGGCAAGCCCGTCTTCGACGCCAGCAAGCTCGTGGGCGCGGCCTGGGCGCAGGCCACCGCGGCGGCCGAGAAGTGGAACCAGCCGGGCGTCTTCACGACGCTGAACGGCTTCGAGTGGACCTGCGCGCCGGGCGGCAACAACCTGCATCGCACGGTCATCTTCCGCGACGGCGCGGACCGCGTGAACCAGATCATTCCCTTCTCCACGTTCGACAGCCAGGATCCGGCGGACCTCTGGAAGTACATGGACGCGTACGCGAAAAAGACGGGCGGCCAGGTCCTCGCCATCCCGCACAACGGCAACCTGAGCAACGGCATCATGTACACGGCGGAGACCTTCGGCGGCAAGCCCATGGACCGCGCCTACGCCGAGGCGCGAGCCAGCCACGAGCCGCTCCAGGAAGTGACGCAGATCAAGGGCGACAGCGAGACCAATCCCGTTCTTTCGCCGACGGACGAATTCGCCAACTTCGAGCGATGGGATTACGATTTCCAACACAAGGCGCCCGCCAAGAAGAGCGTTCTCGGCGGCAACTACGTCCGCTCGGCGCTGAAGCTGGGCCTGGCGCTGGATGCGAAGCTCGGGGCGAACCCCTACGAGTCCGGCATGATCGGCGGCAACGACGCGCACGTGGGCGTCGTCACGACCCGGGAAGACAACTTCTTCGGCGAGTTCGCGAACGGACTGCCGTCGCCGGAGCGCTGGAAGACCCCGCTCCTCGAGGGCAAGGACGGCAAGGCGCTGATTTCGGTCTGGAACGAACAGGCCGCGGGCCTCGGCGGCGTCTGGGCGACCGAGAACACGCGCGAGGCGGTCTGGGACGCGCTGAAGCGCCGGGAGGTCTACGCGACGACGGGCGACCGGCCGACGGTGCGCGTCTTCGCGGGCTGGGACTTCGCGCCGAAGGACCGCGACCGCTCCGACTTCGCGGCGAACGGCTACGCACACGGCGTTCCGATGGGCGGGAACCTCAGCAAGGCGCCGGCCGGCAAGCGGCCCGCTTTCATGGTTCAGGCGCTGCGCGATCCGGAAGGCCCGAACCTCGACCGGATCCAGGTCATCAAGGGCTGGCTCGGCAAGGACGGCAAAACGCACGAGCGCATCTTCGACGTGGCGGTCTCCGGCGGCCGCAAGATCGGCCCGGACGGCCGCTGCAAGACCCCGGTCGGGAGCACCGTGGACGTGCCGAACGCGACCTACACGAACACGATCGGCGCCGCGTCGCTGTCGGCGTACTGGAAGGACCCCGCGTTCGACGCGAAGGAGCGTGCGTTCTACTACGTGCGCGTGATCCAGATCCCGTCGCCGCGCTGGACCGCGTACGACCAGAAGCGCTACGGCATCAAGATGCCGGACTACGTTCCGATGACGGTCACGGACCGCGCCTACACGTCGCCGATCTGGTACACGCCGGCGAAGTAGCCGCCGCGGAGCCGGCCGAAAAAGTCAGAGGAAGAGGGAGAAGGCATGTCCAGATTCGTCGTCGCCTCGCGATCTCGCTCTTCGATGTCCGTTCTCGCCGCGGGCGGCGCGCTCGCGCAATCGGCCGGGTGGAAGAACACGGCCGAGGTCTACTTCCTGGGAGGCTCGATGTCCGGCACGGCGGCCGCCGGGCCGGTCGAGGCCGAGGTGGATCTCTCGGCTTCGCAGCTCCTCGAGAACCTCCAGTTCGGCGCAATGCTGAACTACCGCGGCGAGGCCGAGAAGTTCGCCGTCACCGCCGACGTCATCTTCATGGGCCTCGGCGCGTCGCGCGAGAGCACCCTGCAGACGACGAAGGTCGACGTCGACCAGTGGATCGTCCAGGCCCACGGGAGCTGGCGCCTGACGCCGGTCTTCGAGGCGCTCGCCGGGCTGCGCTTCACGTCGATTTCAGGCACGCCGTCCTGACGCCCGTGCAGGGGCAGCGTTCAGTCGGCCGACGTTTCACGAAGGACCTGGATCGACCCGATCGTCGGCGTGCGCGCGAAAGCGCCGATCGGAAAGGGATGGTCCCTCGAGGGCTACGGCGACATCGGCGGATTCGGGGTCGGATGCGACCTGACGTGGATGCTCCAGGGCCGCGTGAACTGGCAGATCTCTCCGCTCGTGGGGGTCGGCCTCGGTTACCGCGCGCTCTACCAGGACTACGAATCCGGCAGCGGAGCCGACGTCTTCAAGTGGAAGGTCACGGTCCAGGGGCCGCTCGCAGCCGTTAACGTCTCGTTCTGAGGCGCGGGCGCCCGGGGTTTACTTCGCCTTTTCGATGAGCGCCTCGATCTTTCCGGCGCGGATCGCTCTCTTGAGCACCGCGTGGTCCTTCTCGTTCTGGTCGGCGTAGGCGACGGAGAAGGCGGCGAGCGCCTTGTCGAACGCGTCGCTCTTGCCGAGGTACCCGCTGATCACCGCGGGGTCCCCGGATCGCGCGTGCGAGAGCGCCAGCGAGTAGCCGCAGCACCACGCGAAGAACGTCATCTGGGCCGTGCCGAACGTCTCGACGGGGAACTTGATTTTGACGTCCCGGAGCTGGCGGAGATAGAAGTGACGTCCGAGCCGTCCCATCGTCCATCCGAGGAAGATGTCGCCGGACGGCTGCATGAGGCGGTGGCCGTTCACGACACGCTGGCCGTGGTTCGGGGAAGCGCTCTTCCCCGCGTAAGCCTCCAGGACGGAGGCGCGCGCCTCCTTGACCTGGAGAATGAGGGGTTCACCGTCGGCGGTCGTCAGGAGCACCATCCAGCAGGCGGTGCCGACGCTCCCGACGCCGACGACCTTCGCCGCGGCGTCCCTGATCTCGTAGCGGTCGAGAACCATGCGGTGGGCGGGCGTCAGCGTTTCGAGGTACCCGGCGATGGCCTGCCGGACGTCGGGATGGACCTCCCCGGCGATGTGACCCTTCCAGTGAGAGATCGAGGGGAGCTGGTCCTTGATGACCGGCACGCCGCCCGAGGCGTCCACGAGCTTGGGAAAGAGGCCTTCGGAGGTGCTGCTTTCCTTCGCCGCCGTCAGGCGCTTGATCGCGCGGCGGCGCATTGCCGCGTCCTTTACGGCCGCAAGCAGCTCCTCGGCCTCGACGGCGCGATACCAGAGTTCCAGCACCTTCATCTCGCTGAATTCGGCCATGTGCTCGCGGTAGGACCTCACGCAGGTGAGAACCGCGTCCTTGCCGTCGGACTCGCTGAGGCCGTTGTCGCGGCTCGCGATCACGAAGCTCGCCGCGAGGCGCTTGAGGTCCCACTCCCAGGGCGCCGGGAGGGTCTCGTCGAGGTCGTTTATGGCGAAGATGACGTTGCGCTCCGGGGTGGCGAGGCCCCGGAAGTTGACGAGATGGGAGTCCCCGCCGCATTGCACGCGGACACCGGTGGACGGCGTGCCCGCCAGATCCACGGCCATGGCGAGAGCCGAGCCCCGGTAGAACGTGAAGGGAGACAGGACCATGCGCCCGTGGCGCAGGGGAAGGAGATCGGGGAGGCGCCCCTTGTCGGCCTCGTGAACGAGGCCGACCGGGTCCGGCCGGCCCGGCGGCGCGATCCAGGTCGCGTGCGAGGTGCGCGGGCAGGCGTCTCTAAGCCGTTTTCCCATGGCGAGGCGCTCGGCCCGTGGGAGTCGGGAGCTCGGAGCCGGGATCCGCGTCGAGGCGGACCGGGCCGACTCTCCCCCGGATTTCGACGGATTCAGGCTCATATGAACGCTCCTTTTCTGCCGTCGTGGCTCACTCTATCGCCTTCGCCGAGCTCCGCATGGGGTGCTAGGCTGATCGCAGGAGAAACGGACATGAGCATGCGATCCGCCTTCGTCGCGGTTCTCGTCTCCTTCGCATTCGCCCTGCAGGGCCAGCAGCCCGCGGCGCCTGCCACGGATGCGCGGATCATCGTCTACAAGATCGAGCTCGTCCCCAACGGCTTCATGTTCGCGATGAACGAGCCCGTTCTTCAGGGGGACGACTACGTCTTTCGCAGTCTGCCGGAGCGGACGGAGATGAAGCTCCCAAAGGTGAAGGTGAAGTCGGTCGCGCGGTGGTCGACGGACTACTCCAAGGAGGTCGTCTGGCAGGTCGACCTCGCGGGGACGTCCGGCACGCACCTCGCCCGGAACGAGCCCGTGAAGAAAGGCAAGAACTGGGTCGCCTACACGTGGAAGAACAACACGCTCGTGAGCGTGCCGGAGACGGACGTGGTGAAGATCACGCGGCTGACCGGCGCCGAGGCATTCAAGGCTGAGCAGCTCGCGCTGGGCGTCATCGTCCTCCAGGGCGTTTCCACGACCTCCGGTTTCAAGGGGGGCAACGCACCGGTGAACGCAGCGCCAGCGTCCGGCGCGCCGGCGCCGGCGGGCGACCCGGGCTCCGGCGGCAACTGGACCTATCAGGGTCAGCCCGGCGCGTCGGACGCCTACGCGCCCGCGGGCGGGACAGTCGCCAAACCGGGCGACACGCCGATGGCCCCGACACCTCACTGACGGCCCGTTCTGACGGCATGCCGCCACCTCTGGTGGAATGCCGTACCGCGCCATTCGACCCGGGAGCGTACGGTCCGGTGCGCAGACCGTAAGTGACTGGGTCCCAAAGAGAACCGCGCCTCGACCTCCGGGCCCACGACGGCACGCCGATCGCAATGCCAACCCAGTTCGATGTTGCTGAGGATCGACGAGGAGCGCCTTGGGGAGGTCACCGTCATGCACGTGATGGGTCGCCTGAGAGAAGGCGCCGTGGAGGAGCTGGGCCGCGCCTGCCGTGAGGCGCGCGGGCCCATCCGCCTCGAGCTCTCCGGGCTGCTTCACGCCGACGAGATCGGGATCTGCCTCCTGCGCTCCCTCCGCGATTCCGGGATGGAGCTCACGGGCGCATCGCCGTTCGTCCAGCTCCTCATCGAAGGAAGGAGATCGCGATGAGAGGGTTCCTGAGGCCAACGACGCTCGCGGCCGCCGCTGCGGCGCTCGCGCTCGCCGCAGGGAGCGCGCGGGCGCAGAACACCACGACGACCGTCCAGCCGGACGGAAGCGTCGAGACGAGGACGGTCACCGTCGCGGTCACCGGCGGGCCGCGGATGGAGATCTACGGCTTCGCGCAGACGGACTTCGGCTACGACTTCAAGCAGGTCAACCCGGACTGGTTCGACGTCCTGCGCGTCACGAAGCTGCCGTCCTTCGAAAATCAGTTCGGCGAGGACGGCAGGACGTACGCGAGCGTGAGGCAGAGCCGACTCGGCGTGAAGGGCTGGTTCCCGTCCGCGATGGGCGAGATCAAGACGATCTTCGAGTTCGAGCTCTTCGGGGTCGGCGTTGATGCGGGCCAGACGACGTTCCGCCTGCGGCATGCGTGGGGCGAGCTCGGGCAGTTCGGCGTGGGCCAGACGTGGAGCCCGTTCATGGACCCGGACGTCTTCCCGAACCAGCTTGAGTACTGGGGCCCGTCGGGCATGGTCCTCTTCCGCAACGTCCAGGTCCGCTGGATGCCCATGCAGGGAGACAACGAGCTCTACATCGCCCTCGAGAGGCCCGGGGCGAGTGCCGACGGCGGCAACTACGCCGACCGCGTGGAGCTGCAGAACGTGAAGATCCGGACGCAGTATCCGGACATTTCGGCCCACTACAAGACCTCGGGGAAGTGGGGCCACGTCCAGCTCGCCGGGATCCTCCGGTTCATCAAGTGGGACGACCTCAATGCGGACCAGTACAACCTGTCGGGGAGCGCGACGGGGTGGGGCGTCAATCTCTCGACGAACCTCAATCTCGGCGACAGCAGCGTGATCCGCGCCTCTGTGGTCTACGGCGAGGGCGTCGAGAACTACATGAACGACGCGCCGATCGACATCGGCGTCCAGAACAACTTCAGCGACCCGAGAAAGCCGGTCGTCGGCAAGCCGCTGCCGGTCCTCGGGGTCGTCGCGTTCCTCGACCACAACTGGAACAAGAAGTTCTCGACCTGCATCGGATACTCGTATCTCAACATCGACAACACGGACGGCCAGCTGGCGAGCGACTTCAACCAGGGCCATTACGGGCTCGTGAACCTGCTCTACTACCCGGTCCCGGGCGTCATGGCGGGAGGCGAGTTCCAGTACGGCAAGCGGAAGAACTTCTCGGACGGCTTCTCCGCAGACGACTACCGGATCCAGCTCTCGTTCAAATACAACTTCTCGTTCATGCTGGGAGGCAAGAAGTAAGTGAGCCTCGCGAGGAGGACCCGCTCCGCCGCGGCGGCGCTCGCGCTCGCGGCGGGCCTCGCCCCGGCGGCCTTCGCGCAGGCACCGGATGAGATCCAGAAGGCCGTGAACGCGGCCTACGAAAGTACAAGGACCTGAGGGAAGGGAAGAACGCCGATGACATCCCGGCGCTCGCGAGGGTCGACCCGAGGATCTACGGCATCGCGGTCGTGACGGCGGACGGAAAGGTCTACGCGGCCGGCGACGTCAGATCCGAGGTCATGATTCACGGCGGAAAGAACCCGCTCACGGGCCGGCAGGTCATGAAGACCGAAAACGTGCCCGGCGTCCTCGCTGTGATGGCGACGGCGGGCCTCCATGACAACCCGGGCAAGTGGCTTTACGCGACGGGCCTCCCGGCCAAGAGCGGCGTCGGCGGCGGACTCATCGCCATCGTACCGGGGAGGTTCGGGATCGCCGTGATCTCGCCGCCGCTCGACGACGCGGGCAACAGCGTCCGCGCGCAGAAGGCGATCGCGGACATCTCGAACGCGCTCAAGGCGAGCCCGCTCGCGCCGACGCCGCGCTAGACGAACCCCGGAGAGTACCCAGGACCCAATCGACCGGCCTCTGGCCGTGACGACACTTTCGATCCAAAGGAGGATCTTCCCTTGAAGAGAACCGGAATCCTGCTCGCTGCCCTCGCCCTCGCCCTCGCCTTCGCCGCCGCGCCCGCGCTCGCGGCGCCGGCGGACGCGAAATCGGAGCCGAAGACCGCGAAGAAGGAAGCGACGATCTCGGTCGCTGCGACCGTCGACGCCGTCGACTACAAGACCCGCGAGATCACGCTGAACACGCCGAAGGGCAAGGTCACCGTCGTCGCCAGCGACGACGTCAAGAACCTCGAGGGCGTCCACAAGGGCGACACGGTCTCCGTGACGTACTACGAGGGTCTCCTCGCCGAGGCGCGGACGCCCACGGACGCCGAGAAGGCCCAGCCCTTCCAGGAAGCGGTCGCGGGCGGCACGGGCAGCCCCGCGAAGCCTGGCGCGTCCGTCGGCCACCAGATCAAGGTCGTCGCGACGGTCATGGCGATCGACAAGGCGAAGAACGAGATCACGTTCAAGGGCCCGCGCGGCGGCGTCGAGACGATCCACGCGGAGGACCCGAAGAACCTCGACAAGGTCAAGGTCGGCGACACGGTCGTCTTCACGTACACAGAGGCGCTCGCCCTGTCCGTCGAGCACGCGCCGCATCCGAAGAAGTAGTCCTCGTCCGGTCCCGGCCCTTCAGGCGCGCAGGAACCTCCTCCTCCGGGCGGCCGGGGACCCTGACCCGGCGCCCGGACTTTTTGTTTTGCGACCCTGTGGCACTCTGGTCGCGGCCGTTCCATGAAGTCCTTTCCCAGACGCCACCCGGTTGCGACCCTCTTTGCCGTCGCGGTTCTCCTCGCGGCCGCCGGCGTGGCGCTCGCGCCTCGGTGGATCAACCTCGGCCCGGTGCGCGCGAAGGTCGAACGCGCCGCCTCCTCGGCGCTCGCCGGCACGCTGACGTACGAGCGGATCGACCTCTCGTGGTTCCCGCGCACGGAGGTCGTCGTTCGGTCCCTCAAAGTCTCCGTGCCCGGCAAGGTGAAGGGCACTGTCCGGGCTGTGCGCGTGACGCCCGCGCTTCTTCCGCTCCTCCGCGGCAGGGTCGTGCTCACGAAGATCGGCGTGGACGGGCTGGATCTCGCCGTCGACCTGTCCGCCCCCGTGACGGAGAAGCGAAGCGCTGCGCCTTCTGCGCCCGATTGGAAGGAGGCGCTCCGCTCACTGGGCTCTCAGACGCTGGATGTCGAGCTGAGCCGAAGCCGCGTGGTGATGTCGCGGCCGACAGGAAAGAGCCTCACCTTCGAAGGAGTTCGGCTCGAGGCTTCGCTCCGTTCCGCCGATGGAAAGGCCGGTTTCACGCTCTCGCGGTTCTCCGCGGATTCCCCGCGCCTTCTCGTCGAGGGAACGCTGCGGGCGGACGCGGGCGGCCCGAGCCTCGAGGCGGCGGCGAAGGGGAGCGCGCTCGACGTCACGGACGTCCGCGCGAAGCTCCTCCCCTTCGCCGGGGACGAGCCGGTCGTCACGTCGATCTTCGCGATCGTCCGGGGCGGCACGCTGACGTCTTTCTCCTTCAAAGCGGACGGAAAGACGCCCGGCGACCTCGGGTCCCTCGAGCGGATGTCGATCCACGCAGCCGTCAAGGGTGCGAGGGTCCGCATCGACGGGCCGGGCCTCGACCTCGCGGACGTGAGCGCGGACGTCGCGCTCGAGGGCGGAGTCCTCACCGTGGAAAACGCCGCGGCGCGCCTCGGGAAGTCGCGGGCGTTCGACGGCAAGGTCCTCGTCAGCCTCGTGCCCGGCGACGACCGGCTGCGCGTGGAGGCGCGGGTGGAAGCGGATCTCGCGGAGGTCCCCTCGATCCTCGCCCGCGCGATCCCCGGCAGGTCGTTCCGGGAGGAGCTCGCACTCGTGGAGGGCCTCGAGGGAAGCGCGACGGGACTGATCACGATCGGCGACCGGAAGAGTGCGCTCGAGACCAGCGTCTCCGTGTCCCGGATGCGGTTCTCGGCGACCTACCGGCGGATCCCCTGGCCGTTGCGGGTGGACAGCGGGAAATTCACGTTCGACGGGAAGCGCGTGGGCGTGAACCGGCTGTCCGGCAGCATCGGCCGCTCGACGTTCTCCGGCCTCGCCGCGCTCGTGCGCCTCGGCCGGGAGGCCGTTCTCGAGCGGGGGTCCGGCTCGGTTCAGGTTTCGCTCGGAGATTTCTTAGAAGGTGCCCAATCCATCCCGGGCGCGGCATCGCTCGTCAAGAGCGTCAAGCGCCTCGAGGGGTCGCTCCACGTCGACCTGCGGCGGGTCAGCGGGCCGCTCGCCCGTCTCGACGACGCCTCGGTCGCCGCCTCCGGCACCTTCGAAGAAGTTCTCCTCGAATCATCTTCTCTTCCGACCCTGTCGATCCCTTCGGGTCGCTTTGCCGTGGACGACGATGCCATTCGCGTGACCGATGCCGAGGCGCGGACGATGGACGCGTCCCTCCGGATCTCCGGCGCGCTGAGCAACTGGCGCGGGGGAACGCCGGCGGTCGAGGCGACGGCGGACGGCGAGCTCGGGCCCGAGGCGATCCGGTGGGGGTGGCAGCGTGCGTCGCTCCCGGCGGAGTTCCGGCCGGCGGCGCCGATCGCCCTTCACGGTGTCCACCTCTCTCTTCCGGGCGGCGACGAGCTCTCTCTGGCCGGAGATTTCGTCGTCGCGAACGGGCCTCGCCTGGCGCTCGACCTCGCGGTGGACGGCAGGACGATCGACGTTCGAAATCTCACGGTCGCGGACGGCGACGACGTCGCGTCCCTGTCCCTCCGGCGGCAGGCAGGGGAGTTCGACGTCCGGTTCAAGGGGCGCTTCGCCGCGGCGACCGTCGCGAAGCTCTTCGAGGAGCGCGGGCGTCGCGGCGGCGGGATCGAGGGCGACTTCAGGGCGCTCGTCCCGGCGGCGAAGCCCGCAGGGCTGACGGCGGAAGGCGCGCTCAGGGCGACGGACCTCGCCGTGCCGACCCCCGCGGGCGTCGTCACGATCGAGAACCTCGACGTCCGCGCGGCGCAGAGCCGGTTCGACGTGACTTCGTCCTCCGTCGTCCTCGGCGAACAGAGGTTCTCGGCCGCGGGCAGCGCGACGTTCGGCGGCGAGGCGATCGTCCTCGACATGGACGTCGCAACCGGCGCCCTTCCGTGGACCCGAGTGGAAGGGGTCCTCGGCCGGCTCGAGGACGCGAAGAAGAAGAAGGCGGCGACCCCGGCGCCGGCGGCCGGGGCGAAGGCGGCCGAGGCGTCTCCGAAGTCCGCGTCCGCGCCTCTCGCGATCGGCGGAGACCTGCGCCTCTCCGTGGACTCCTTCTCCTACGGGAACCTCGTCTGGAAGCCGGTCCTGGCCGACGTGCGGTTCGGCAAGGACTCCGTCTTCGCCGCGGTCCGGAAGGCGGTCCTCTGCGGAATCTCGACGGCGGGCGAGGTACGGTCCCTGCCGGGCGGTGCGATCGCGGTCGACGCGCGCGCGGACGCCGCGGGTCCTGACATCAACGTACCGCTGACCTGTCTCGGGATCGAGAACGTCGGGATGACCGGAGGCTACGAGGCGAGCGTTCAGGTCAGGGGAGAAGGAGCGGCTTCCGACCTTCCGCGCGCCGTCCGGGGTTCGCTGAAGTTCCGGGCCGAAAAGGGCCGGATCGGGAAGGCCACCGTGCTGACGCGGATCCTCGGCGTCCTCAACGCGACGGACGTCTTCGCCGGGAAGTCCGGGACCCGCGTGGGCGAGGCGATCGCGTACGACGCGATCACCGTCGACGGGGAGATCGGGGACGGCAACGTCGCGATCCGGGAGGCGGCGCTGAAGGCGCCGACGATCGCGATGGTGGCCAGCGGAACGGCCGGCTACCTGGACCAGTCACTGGATCTGATGGTCCTTTCGCATCCCCTCACGACCGTCGACACGGTCGTCCAGGCCGTTCCAGTCGTCCGCCACATCCTCGGGCGCGACTTCCTCGCGGTGGGCGTGAAGGTGACCGGGACCATCGGCGACCCGAAAGTCAGCGTCACCCCCGGGAGAGACGTCGGGAAGGGGCTCGTCGGCATCCTCGAACGGACGGTGACGCTGCCCGTGAAGGTGTTCGACCCGGCTTCACCCGAGCGCCCGCCGGCAGATTCGATCCGTTGATGTGCTTGCATCATGAAATGGGCCGGCTGGCGGGCGTAGGATCGATGCGAGCCTCCGAGGAGGATGAATGAGATTTCGTGCGGCATACAAGGTCTTCCCGGTTCTGGCTTCGGCGCTGTTTGTCGCGGCCTGCAGCACCACGGCGCCGACGACATCCGTCACGCCGGCTCCGGCACCGACGGCCGCGCCGGCCGTGCACGAAAAGCACTGGGCCTACGCGTCCACGCCCGAGACCGCCGGCCCCGCCGAGTGGGGCTCGCTGCCCGGCGACGCGGCGTGCGCCACGGGCACGCGCCAGTCGCCGATCGACCTCGCGACGAAGGCGCCGTTCCCCGTCGAGGCGAAGGACCTCCCGAACCTCGTCTTCCATTACGGGACGACGAGCCTGCACCTCGTCAACAACGGCCACACGGTCGAGGCCGACGTCGACAAGGGCTCGACCGTCGAGATCGACGGCGCGGTGTGGACGCTTCTGCAGTTCCACTTCCATTCGCCGTCGGAGCACACGCTCGACGGGCTGCACTATCCGATGGAAATGCACCTCGTCCACGCGGGGCCGGACGGCAAGCCGGGCCTCGTCGTGGGCGTCTTCCTCGTGCAGGGCGGCGACACGCCGGCGCTCGCTCCGATCTTCGCGAACATTCCGAGGGAGACGGGCGGCCGGAAGGACGACGCGGCCGTGAAGGTCGACCTCGCGAACATCCTGCCCGCCGACCGGACGTATCTCGCGTACGATGGCTCGTTCACGACGCCGCCCTGCACCGAGGGCATCCGGTGGTACGTCCTCAAGATGCCGGATGGAATCTCGGCCGAGCAGCTGCAGGCCTTCGGCTCTCTGCCCCACATGGTCCCGAACAACCGCCCCGTGCAGCCGCTCGCCGGCCGCAAGATCCTGCTCGACACCACACCGTGAGCGCCCTCGGCGCCCGCGGATTCGGACTTGGAGGTTGACATGAAGCGTTCGTTCCACCGGCTGGCTCTCGCGGCTCTTATCGTGCTCACGGCCGCCGCCCTTCCCGCCTCGGCCCAGAACGTCCCCGGCACGTGGGAGCTCACGCCCTACGGCGGCGTCATGTTCGGCGAGCAGATCTACCAGGGCGGCCAGGGCGGCCGGACGACGATCGACGTCGACACGGCTGGCACCTGGGGCGGACGGCTCGGCTACAACCTGAACCACGCGTTCGAGGCCGAGTTCGGCTACGGCCACACGAGCGCGAACCTCAACGGGACGAACTACCCGGGCATCCCCGGCGGCCAGGGGAAGATCGGGCACCTCTCGATGGACACGTTCGAGCTGGACGGCCTGTGGCACTGGGGCACGCCCCGCGCGAGCGGCTACTTCCTCCTCGGAGCCGGCGCCATGCTGCTCGATCCGTCCGTCACCGGCGTTTCGACGTCCTCGAGTACGCGCTTCACGTGGAGCCTCGGGATCGGCGGCAAGTTCGCGATCACGCCGAGTGCCGCAATCCGCGTCGAGGGGCGCTTCCGCGACACGAGCCTTTCGAACACGACGTCGAGCGGCGTCTGGTGCGACTACTACTACTGCTACGCCTACTCGTCGAGCTGGTACGCCAACGGCGAGATCACGGGCGGCCTGACGTTCCGCTTCGGGAAGTAAGTCCTCTCGGAAAGTGGACGTCGGGAGGCGCCGAAAAGAGCC
Organism: uncultured Acidobacteriota bacterium; assembly: GCA_963798215.1. Lineage (GTDB taxonomy): Bacteria > Acidobacteriota > Thermoanaerobaculia > UBA5066 > UBA5066 > Fen-183. The sequence continues at coordinate 2,780,128 of CAWCSP010000004.1, read as the reverse complement.
TCCCGTTTCCTCCCGGCACAGAGGTCCGATGACAGGGCGAAATGCCGACATTACATTGTTATCAGGGAGATCCGATAGACTGCCAACGGTAGACCCACCACGTTCTGACCGCGGGCTTCGTCCGCGGCACCAACGCAACAAACCGGTACTGGAGGAATCATGAAGACCCGATTCACCCTTTTCAGCGCGCTCGCGTGCGTCGCCGTCGTGGCGATGTTCGCGGCCGGCTCTGCCTTCGCGGCGGAGTTCAACCTCACGGCCGTCACCTTCCCCGACGGCGCGACGATCGACGTCCCGATGGCCCGGACGGCCGCGGCTCCGGGCGCCGCGAAGTTCGAAGCGTCCGTCAAGTACGCGGGAGGCCAGGCGAAGGTCGAAGTCTCCTTCAAGAAGATGGAGCCCGCGATCCTCTTCGGCGGCGACATCTCGTCGTACGTCGTGTGGGCGGTCACGCGCGACGGCGCCGTCGAGAACCTCGGCGAGCTCATCGTCGACGAGACGAACGCCTCGGGCTCGGGGAACTACACGACCCCGAAGAAGCAGTTCGGCCTCCTCGTGACGGCCGAGCCTTACTACCTCGTGGGCAAGCCGGGCGACATCGTGGTCGCGGCGTCCGGGGCGGCCGACCCGAAGAAGACTCAGAGCGCGCCGTTCGTGTTCACCGGGTTCCGTACCATGGCCGCGAACGCGGACGTGAGCACGATCGCGACCCTGGCCTACAAGGACAAGAAGCCCGTCTGTCTCGTGCAGGCCGAGCGCGCGGTCGCCGTCGCCCAGAGGACCGGCGCCGCCGCCCTCAACCCGAAGGCGACGGAAGAGGCCAAGCAGACGCTCGCCCAGGCGCAGAACTCGGCCAAGAGCGGTGGCAGCTCGAAGGTCGTCAAGGACTACGCGCGCAGAACCGTTGCGCTCTCCGCCGAGTCCATGCGCGACTGGGGCCGGAAGCTCGAGGCCGACGCCGAGGCCGCCAAGAAGGCCGCCCTCGCCGAGAGCCAGATGACGGTCGCTCAGCTGAAGGAAGCGCAGGCCAAGCTCGAGGCAGACAAGGCCAAGCTCATGGCCGACCAGGCGCAGCTCCAGAAGGAGAAGGCCGAGCTGGAAGGCCGCCTCAAGAACTCGATGTCGTCCATCATGGAGACGCGTGAGAGCGCTCGGGGCGCCGTCATGAGCCTCCCCGGGATCTCGTTCGAGACGGGCAAGGCAGTTCTCAAGCCGACCGCCCAGCTCACGCTCGCCAAGCTCGCGGGCATGGCGCAGGTCTTCCCGGCCGTCAACATGCGCGTCGAGGGTTACACGGACTCGACCGGCAACGCCGCGGCGAACCAGAAGCTCTCCGAGGCGCGTGCCAAGGCCGTCTACGACTTCCTCAAGTCGCAGGGCGTCGCGGACACGCGGCTCGCGTTCCAGGGCCTCGGTGCGGCCAGCCCGGTGGCCGACAACGCGACCGCTGACGGCCGCGCGAAGAACCGCCGCGTCGAGATCGTCGCCGCGGTCGGCGAGATCAAGCCCGTCGCCGCGAACTGAACCGGAGTTTCTTCCTCGTTTCGGGCCGCCTGCCGCCAAGGGGGCGGCCCTTCTCGTTCCCGGGCGCCTGGCACAGTCATTCCTCCGGTGCGCAGAGTTAAGCTCGTGTCATGAAGGACCTGGCCGAGCTGCTGAACGAGATGCGCTCAGCGGGCGTGATCCGGGACTACGCGCTTTTCGGCGCCACCGCGCAGATGCGCTACACGGAGCCGGTGGCCACGTTGGACGCAGACGTGCTCGTGGACCTGCCGGCGTCGACCGGGCTCGACGTCCTGCGGGGTATCTACGAGTTCTGTTCCGGCAGAGGCTTTCGGCCCGAAGGTGAGGCAATCCGCGTCGGCGCCTGGCCGACGCAGTTCGTGCCCGTCTTCAGCCCTCTCACACGCGAGGCGCTGGAAAAAGCCGATACGGTCGACTTTGATGGCGTCGCGATCCGGGTCGTGCGAGCGGACTACCTGGCCGTCATCGCGCTGAGCGTGGGCCGAGCGAAGGACTTTGCCCGGATCCTTGCGCTGCTCGAATCGGGAAGTGTCTCCAGAGAGGCGGTCGGAAAAGTGGCCGCGCAGCACGGCCTGGCCGAGGCCTGGACGAGATTCACCGCCAGGTTCCTGGAGTAAAGTGTCATAGCGATGACCGACGTCCTACAGTTGCTGGAGAAACAGGCCGCGTGGCAGGCGTCTCGCCGGAATCTGTCCTGGCCCGAGAAGATCCGCATGGTGGAAAGAGTCCGGGATTCGATTCTCTCGTTGCGGGCGCTGGCGCCTCCGGGGCTGCGCGACGCGACCGCCGAAGGCCGCGCGAAGAACCGGCGCGTCGAGATCGTCGCCGCGGTTGGCGAGATCAAGCCCGTCGCCGCGAACTGAACCGGATTTCTTCCTCGTTTCGGGCCGCCTCCCGCGAGGGGGCGGCCCTTCGCGTTGGACCAAGGTCCAATGAGGTTCCTCGTCGTCGGTGCGCCTTTTTTTCCCTTCAGGACCTAAACTGTGGTGAGAAGGGGGATACATGAAACGCTTCCGATTCGGGCTCGCGGCCGCCGCCGCTGTATTTTTCGCGGTCCCCGCGCTCGCCCAGACGAGCTCGGCCTACTACATGCAGCAGAAGGGAATGGACGAGCGCTTCCGGATCGACCTCGGCGGGTTCTTCCAGACCTTCGACACGACGGTCAGCCTGTCGAACTCGGCCGGGACGGCGGGCACCTCGATCAACCTCGAGGACCTACGGACAGGACACCCACAAGACGACCTTCGCGGCCGACGGCTACTGGCGGTTCGGCAGGCACGGGCGCCTCGACTTTGCGTATCGCGGCTGGAACCGCTCGGCCTCGCGCACCTTGTCGCAGGACATCGTCGTGGGCGACGTGACGTACCACGCCGGGGCGCAGATCGACAGCCACATGCGCTCGACGCTCGCCGAGCTGTACTACTCGTACTCGTTCATCAACAACGGCGACCTCGAGTTCGGCCTCGGGCTCGGCGTGTCGTCGTACTGGAACGCCTTCGAGATCTCGGGGTCGGGCTCGATCTCGGGTGGCGGGCAGAGCGGCTCGGCCAGCTTCAGCACCGAGTCGCGCAACCTCGTCGCGCCGATTCCCGCCATCAAGGCCTACTTCACCTACGCGCTGTTCCCGCGCTTCTTCGTGCGGGCCGCGTACAAGGGCATCACCGGGACGGTCGACTGGTATCACGGGGAGATGAACGACTTCCGGGGAGGCCTCGACTACTTCTTCACCCAGAACGTCGGCGTCGGCGCCCTGTACCAGTACACGAAGATGTCCTTCTCGCACGCGGGAGAGGCGCTGGACCTGGCGATCGACTACAAGTACAGCGGTCCGCTCGTCTACGTCGGCATCGCGTTCTGACGCGGAGCCGCCGCTTCCGTTGGCTGCTGCCAGACGCATCGCCCTCGTCGCCTGTGTGGCGGCGCTGGCCGCCGCGCGGCCCGCGGCCGCGTTTGACAGCAAGGGCCATGTCGTCCTCGAGGCGCTCGTCTACCGGACGCTCGTCGAGGGGCATGACGGCCAGCCGCCCCGGCCCGAGGTGCTCCGCGACCTGATCAACGACGGCGCCCTCGACCTGCCGTTCTGCTTCGGACGAGCTGACACGCCGCCGAAGGCGTGCCTCGACGCGGCCGCCTCGAACCCGCTCCTCGACTGGCCGCAACCCCTGACCGACCGGCCGGACGCGGCGTTCCGGCGCCAGTTCAGCGACGTGGGCCAGTGCTTCCACTACATGGCGACGCTCGACGACGCGCAGACGGACGCGCTGCCCGGCACCGCCGTGCCGCGCGCCCTCGCGACGAGCGCTGTCGTGCGCTGCAACGACCTCCTCGACGGCCTTCTCCGGCAGGTCGTCGTGATCGGCGGCCCGGCCACGCGCCGCAGCTCGCACGGCCTTTACGAGTTCATGCACGCCGTGGGCGACTCGTTCTCCGGATCTCACTCGGAGCGGACGGAGGACGGCAGGATTGACTACCTGCGCGTCTGGCAGCCGATCGAGAAGATCGTCAAGTTGCCCACGGAGCGCTCGGCGCGCATCCCCGCCACCGCGTACCACAAGTGGGACGACCACCGGGACAAGACGTACGTGATCGAGGGCGGCGACGCGCATTGCGAGAAGCGGACAGACCACCCGTACGACGTCCCGTACGAGTGCCTCTCGCCGGAAGGCGACCGGGCGCGGCGCGCGCTCGTCGACCTCCTCGTCCTCGCGCGGGACCTGCGTCTCGCGCAGCTCGCCGCGCCGAAGGGAACGGACACGGCGCCGGAGCGCTCGGACGCGTGGCGCACGTTCAAGGCGAAGTGGTTCACTCCCGCCCACCCCTGCGAGGGAGCCGAGTGCGCCGAGCACGAGAAAGCGGATCCCGCGCCCGGTCGATTCGCGCTGTTCGGGCTCGACGCGACCTGGAACCCGACGGGCCACTTCGTCGACGTCGCCGCGCGCGGCACGCTGGTGAAGTACTCGGAGGAGCTGAATCCGTTCCTCTATGCTTTGAACGCGAACGTCGGCTACCGGCAGTACACGGACGGAGGCGGCGGCGCCGGCCTCGTCGGGCTCGGCTTCGACCTCGTGCTGCCCGTCGGCCTGAAGGCGACGCTCGGCTTCACGCCCGCCGGCCTGCGCGTCACGTACGGAGGCGACCGGGCCGGCCCGGAGCTGGTGTCGCGTTTCTTCCGCTTCAACTACAAGCTGAAGGACGGGCTGTTCCTCTCGGTCGACGCGCCGATGGAGGTGAACTGGCTGAAGCCCCGCGTCGAGTGGACGTTCGGCGTCGGCCTCATCTACGCGCCGCCGTCCAGCCGGCTCTCGAAGGACCGCGGCCTCCTCCTGTCGAAGGAGACGCTGGATGTTCGCCAGGACGACGCGTGGGTCCCCCCGCCCGCGCCTTACGGGCACCTCCGGGGCCGGAAGGCCTCGTGGTACGTGGTCGCCGGCGTGACCGTCGCGGACCGTCCCGAGAACGCGGTCGAGGACCGCAACTACGGGCTCGGCCTCCTCGGCGGCGAGGTCGCGTGGGACCGCAACCGGTGGGGCAATCGTTACGAGTGGGTGCCGGCCCTGTCGCTTTCCGTCGGCCACCGCGTGACCTCCGGCGAGTCGAAGTACCTCACGGGCACGTTCGCCGCCACCGTGCGCTGGTACGCGCTCAAGGTCCTCGGCCTCGCGCTGACGCCGGTGCGGGTCGAATACGGGCCCAAGGTCCACGGGGAATCGGAAACTCGACACGTCACCGGGAGTCCACGGCGACGCGGGCAGCCAGTACTACTTCCAGGCCGGCACGCGCCTCGGCGTCATGTTGAACGTCGGGATCTTCGACATCCTCGTCGAGGGCCCGACGCTCGCGTGGGACTCTTCTCCGTTCGCGGCGAAGGAGATCCTCAGCTTCCGGCTCGGCATCCGCCTGGACTGAAACTCGGGAGACCATGACGACGGATCAGGCGGGTGCCGCAACGCTGCGTTTCGACGTGGTCGCCGGGCTCACGGCCGCGGCGGTCGTCCTGCCCAAGGCGATGGCCTACGCGACGGTCGCCGGGCTGCCGGTCGCCGTGGGTCTCTACACCGCCTTCGTCCCGATGGCCGTCTATGCGCTGCTCGGCTCGTCGCGCGTCCTCAGCGTCAGCAGCACCACGACGCTTGGGATCCTCGCGGGCACGCAGCTGGGACTTGCGGTTCCGGACGGCGACCCGGCAAAGCTCGTCACGGCGACGGCCACGCTGGCCGCGCTCGTGGGCGCGATGCTGCTCCTCGCGAGGCTCCTGAAGCTGGGGTTCGTCGCCAACTTCATCTCCACGCCGGTGCTGACGGGCTTCAAGGCCGGCATCGGCCTCGTGATCGTCCTCGACCAGGTCCCGAAGCTCCTGGGAATCCACATCGCGAAGCAGGGATTCTTCCGCGACGTCCTCGGCGTCGCGCGCCACGTTCCCGAGAGCTCCCTGGTCACGCTCGCCGTGGCCGGGGCGACGCTGGCCGTCCTGATCGGCATGGAGCGGCTCTGGCCCCATTCGCCGGCGCCGCTCGTCGCCGTCGGCGGCGGAATCGCCGCGTCGTGGTACTTCGGCCTGAAGGCGCTCGGCGTCTCGACGGTCGGCCTGATTCCGCAGGGATTCCCCTCGCTCACGCTGCCGGACCCCGCGTTGCTCGCGCAGCTGGCCCCGGGAGCCCTCGGGATCGCGCTCATGAGCTTCACGGAATCGATCGCGGCGGGCCGCGCGTTCGCCGGGCCGGAGGATCCTGCGATCGACGCGAATCGCGAGCTGGTCGCCACCGGCGCCGCCAACGTCGCGGGCGCCCTGCTCGGCGCGATGCCGGCCGGCGGCGGCACGTCGCAAACCGCGGTCGTGCGCGCCGCAGGCGGGCGATCGCAGAAGGCGTCGCTCGTCACCGCCGGCGTCGCCCTCGCGACGATGCTCCTCCTCGCGCCCGTGCTGGGCCTGCTCCCGAACGCCACGCTCGCGGCGGTGGTCATCGTCTACTCGGTCGGGCTGATCCAGCCGGCGGAATTCCGGACCATCCTCAACGTGCGCGCGATGGAGTTCCGCTGGGCGGTCGCCGCCCTGCTCGGGGTGCTCGTGTTCGGCACGCTGAAGGGCATCGTCGTCGCGGTGATCCTGTCGATGATCGGCCTCATCAGCCAGACGGCCCACCCGCGCGTTTCCGTCATCGTCCGCAAACGCGGGGCCGACGTGCTGAGGCCGCTCTCGCCCGAGCACCCGGACGACGAGTCGTTCGAGGGCCTCCTGATCCTGCGGCCGGAGGGGCGCCTCTACTTCGCGAACGCGCAGGACGTCGCCGATCAGATCCGGGCGCTCGTGGCCAAGCACGAGCCGCGCGTCCTTGTCCTGGACATGAGCCGGGTGCCGGACCTCGAGTACTCGGCGCTCCAGATGCTGATGGAGGGCGAGCAGCGCGCTGACCGAGGAGCGGCGTCGTCGGTCTGGATGGTCGGGCTGAACCCCGGCGTCCTCGAGGTCGTCCGGCGAGCCGGGTTCGACGAACGCCTCGGACGCGAGCGCATGCTCTTCAACGCCCGCACGGCAATCGAGCGCTATCAGGCGCTTCGGGCGGCCGAGACGACGGCGCAGGGTTGACGGCCGAACAGGCCTCCGCGGCGCGGTACGCGCTGCTCTCTTTTAGCGGGGTCCGGGGACCTTCACCCGGCTTGCAATGGACGGGGCCAGCCGCAGGAAATCCCTGGAGTTCCATGTGTAGAGAGACTCGGCCCTGGCCTTGAGCGCGCAATGGCCGAGGATCGCGTCGTAAATGGCGCCGCCGGCGAGACCGCTCGCGGCGGACGTTTCCCCCACCTGGAAATACTCCTCCTCGTCGAGAGCGACAACCGTCAGCCGCTCCCGGATGTTGCCGAGGAAAAGCAGCGCTTCGTCGCCGCTGACCCTGCGCTTGCCCGGCATGCCGGTCAAGGTGGCGTAGACCTCGGCGAGGCTGTGCGCGCCGCAGCAGGCGTCCTTCTTTCCGAAGCGCAGGAAGAGGTCGATGCTGGAGGGATGATGCTCGTGATCCGCATAGAACGTGGCGACGAGCACCGACGTATCGAGGAACGCCTTCACGGTCGCTCCCCGGCGTTCCGGCGGTGGCGTTGCGCCCGGATGTCGCGGAGTGCCGCCCCTGTTTCGTCGGCAGTCAGCGGCTTGCCGGTGCGGAATACCCAGACCCCCCGCTCCTTCTGAAGGGGCGAAGCGCCGCGCCTGGGCCGCAAGGTCAGCTCGTGCCCCTTGACCGCGACGTCGAGGGTGTCGCCGGGGGAGAGACGCATCTCGTCCCGGAGGGCTTTGGGCAGGACGACGCGGCCCGCGCGATCCAGTGTGACTTTCGAGCTCATTGTGCCATCGTACAATGGGTCCACCCATTTTTTAAATGGCATTCAACGGCCGCTGGGGGTTGGCAGCGCGCTCGGCATCGCCCTCATGAGCTTCACCGAGACGATCGCGGCGAACTAATCCCGGCTCCGTCGCGTCACGGCGCCCCGCCCATCCCCAACGAGTCCGCGCGGTCGGCGCGCGTGCGGTCCTCGGCGTCCGGGAACGCGCGGCCGACCGTGCGGTGCAGGAGGTCGAGCTCTTCCCGCAGCCGGACGGCCCGTTCCTCCGGCACGACCCGGATCAGGCTTTCCAGCATGGCCCGCATCCGCCGGCTGATCTGGATGCTGTCCTTGCCGCAGTGCCGGATCTCGGTGACCGCGAGTCCGACGAGGTCCTCCCAGTCCGGCGTGCGGTAGACGAGGCGCAGCTTTCCGGTCTCGTCGCGGACCTGGCCCGTGTCGAGGTCCCTGAGGCCGACGGATCGCAGCAGGTGGTGAAGCTGGTCGAGGGCGAGGACGGCGGTCGTCGGGTCGTTGATCGCGGGCGACAGCGCCTTCTCGGCGATGTCGACGATGATCCGGAAAGCGAACGCCGGATCCTGCTCCATGGTGCGTTCCGGCCCGATCGCGATGGACTCCTGGAGGTCGCGTTCGTCGACGTCCCTCCTGCCGTAGAGGCGGAACAGCGGATCTCCCTTCGCGACGAAGTCGCCGACCTGGGGCACGACCTCGATCAGCCCGTCGGCCTGCCGGGCAAGGGCGGCGAGCCCGGCGGGATCGAACGCCAGCACGACGCCGGGGCGAAAGTTCTCGACGGTGCGCGGCCGGTCGCCCGCCGGCAGGGCAGGGGAGAGCCTCGGGACGCTTCCGATCGCTGCGAGGCGATGGGGATAGACGGCTCGATGACGTCGTGCCCCACCTCGCCGATCGACGTCAGGATGCTGACGGGCCGCAGGGACTTTCCCACCTTGTCGATCATGTAGAGGAAGACGCCGATCGACGCGACGCTGCTGTAGGCGGCGAGCATCGCCGACGGCCTCGGCACGGAGTCGTCGATGCGGACCACGACGCCAAGGTCGAACGTGAACACGAAGACGAAGAGCGCCAGCGACAACTTGAGCACCCGGATCCGGTAGAAGTGGGCGATGACCCGTGGCGTCAGCTGGGCGCTCGCGAGCTGCACGGCGAGAAGCAGGATCGAAAACACGAAGACGATGAACGTCAGCATGGAAGACGAGAGCGCGGTCAGGAGGAGCCGGGCACCGTCGACGCTCACGCGCGGCTGCCACCCGAGCAGGCGGTCCACCGGCTGCATGAGGCGGTTCGCGGCCAGCGCGGCGAAGAGGCCGAGCAGGGACGGCAGCCAGACGGAGGATTTCAGAAAGCTCCGGAGGCGGTAACGCTGCAGCCAGGTCATGACGTCTGGGGCGGGCCGGGCGCAGGCTCGGCGCTCTCTTCGAACGGGAGGTCTCCGAGGACGGGCCTCTTCACGCGATAGGCCCGCGCCACCGCGCCGTTCAGGAATTGGAGCGGCAGGTGCAGCCGCATGCCCCAGGCCGCCTCGCTGTGCTCCGCCATGGGAAAAGACATGTGCAGCAGGTTGCGCCCGTACTCCCAGCCGCGCGAGATCAGCGCCATGGCCATCCCGACGGTCACCTCGTAATTGTCGCCGGGCCAGCCGCTGTCGAGGTAGAAGCCGACGTCCCGGAACGGCTCGGCGAACACGCGGTCGATCAGATCGTCCCGGTTGGAGAACGTGCTCGACATGCAGACGGCCGCGCCGAAAACGTCGGGGTGCTGCCAGACCGTGTAGAACGAGACGACGCCGCCGAGGGACGAGCCCCAGACCACGCGGGACTTGCGGTGCGGCTCGGCGCGGATCCCGCGGCGTTCGAGCTCCGGGACGACCTCCTCGGCGAGCGACCGGGCGTAGAGCTCGTAACCCGGCTTCGTATACTCCGTCATCCGGTCACCCGAGTAGATCCCCAGGATGAGGAAGTCCTCGACGGCACCCATGGTGCGAAGGACGTCGCCGGTCTTCTCGACCTTCCAGTCCTGTCCCATGAAGGCCTCGTCGGGGAAGAAGAGGTTCTGCCCGTCCTGCATGTAGATGACCGGGAAACGGCTGAGCGTGTTCTCGTCGTAGCCGGGAGGGAGGTAGCCGCGGATCTTGTGGTCGCGCCCGAGGATCTTCGACGGAAGCGTCACGAGCGTCGAGAACCGCCCCGCCTCGGGGCTGAAGAAGTACGGGTACGAGACGCGCGTGTCCCTCTCGGTCATGAGCAGGAGCTTGTCGGGACCGACGGCCCAGTGCGTGACTCCGCCCTCGACGAGGCACGGCTTGAAGTACAGGAACGGCTGGTCGGCCTCGAGATCGAAGGTGGAGACGTTGCCGTCCTCGCTGACGGAAACGGGCTCGATGCTCCGTTCCCAGTCCTTCTCGGTCTGGAGCACCATGCGGCCGCGCCCGGACGGGTACGCGACCCGCAGGGTCCGGTTCAGGGTTCGCTCGGTTCTGTAGAGCCGGGTCGTCGCCGCCATGGCCACGTTCGACGCCTCCTTTAGACGAGAATGTCCGACCCAGTGTCGCGCCGCATCCTCACCCCCCGAGGAGGGTCAATCCAGCCGCCGCAAAACGCCGAAAGTCACGGGTGTTGGCGGTTGCGAGCGACGCCCCTGTGCGCAGCGCGCGAGACCAGCTCCAGGTGGCTCTCTTCGAGGGGGCCGCAAAGAAGCTCCGCCCAGGCAACGGCGCTCATCGCCACGACCTCTCCCGTTTTCAGCCAGTGTCGCAGTGAGCGGTCCTCGGCAGTGCCCCGGACGAGGCTCTTGATCAGGAAACTGGTGTCGAGATGAATCACGTCGACTCGCGCCGGCTGGACGTCGTACGGCGCTCCCGCTTCGTTTTCCTCGCCCATCGGGCGGCGGCGTCGCTGCTCAGATCGAGCGAGCGCTGCAGTGCGCCGAGGGCGGCGAGCGTCTTCGGTGCCCCAGGCGCCGGTTCGCGGGCGGCCGCCCGGATTGTCCGTCGCAGGGCCTCGGACCTGGAAACCCCCCAGCGACGCGCCATGCCCTCCAGCGCACGGACGGTTTCGACGTCCAGGGCGTAGGTGGTTTTCACGGTGGTGGTGGCCATCTTCAAATGATAGGGCCGTAATCCGGCGCGATCAACCTGCTCGCGGTCTGCTCCTGTCTCGCTCAGGCAGGGCGTATCCCGGCCTTCTCGGCGAGCCGGACGAGGTCGGCGACGGACGCTGCCCCCATCTTCGCCATGACCCGACCGCGGTGGACCTTGACCGTCTTCTCGGCGGTGCCGAGGTCCGCCGCGATCTGCTTGTTCAGCTTTCCGGAGATGACGTGCTCGAGCACCTCGCGCTCCCGCGGGGTGAGCGTCGCGAGATGCTCCCGGATCGCCGCGACCTCAGCCCGGTCCTTCCGCGCGGCCGCGTCCTTCTCGACGGCCCGCGCGACCGCGGCGAGAAGGTCCTCCTCGTCCACCGGCTTCGTGAGGAAATCGGCCGCGCCGCGCTTCATGGCCTTGACGCTCGCCGGGACGTCGGCGCGTCCCGTGAGGAAGACGATCGGGAGCGCGCAGCGCCTCTCGTCGAGGGCCTGCTGCACCTCCAGCCCCGTCATTTCCGGCATCGACAGGTCGAGGACGAGGCAGCCGGGCACCGCCGGATCGAGCTTCTCGAGGAAGTCCCGGGGGGACGCGAACGGCGCCACGTTCCACCCGGCCGCACGCAGGAGCCGCGCGATCGCCTTCAGCGTCGCCGGCTCGTCGTCCACGGCGTAGACCGTCGGCGCGCGTCCGTTCATGCGGGCTCTGCGGCGGCGGGGATTCGCAGGTGGAACGTCGCCCCGGGAGGCTCGGCGTTGTTCTCGGCCCAGATCGTCCCGCCGTGCGCCTCCACGATCGTCCGGCAGACGGCGAGGCCGAGCCCGATGCCGTGCGTCTTCGTCGTGAAGAACGGCTCGAAGAGGCGACCGAGCCTGTCCGCCGGAATCCCGTGGCCGCGGTCCGTCACCGAGACACGGACGCCGCCCGCCTCGTCCCGGCTGACGCGGACCGCGAGCCTTCGGTCGGCGGAGAAGCCGTCGTCCGCCATCGCGTCACAGGCGTTCACGACGAGGTTCAGGAGGACCTGCTGGAGCTGGACGCGGTCTCCGGCGACGGCAGGGAGCTGCGCCTCGGCGTCCACCGTCGCGGCGACGCTGCGGCTCACGAGGTCGCTGTGCGTGATCTTCATGACTTCCCCGACGACCTCGGAGATGTTCAGCGCCTGATGGCTCACCTCGCCCTTGCGGAGGAGAAGTCGAAGCCGCCGGATGACCTCTCCGGCGCGCTTGTCCTCGGAGACGATGTCTCCGAGGATCTCTCCGACCTCGGCGAGGTCGGGCACGGGGTTTGCGAGGTGCCGCTGGGCCGCCTGCGCGTTGCTCAGGATGGCCGTCAGCGGCTGGTTCAGCTCGTGCGCGAGGGAGCCCGACAGCTCTCCGAGCATCGTGACGCGCGACAGGTGCGCAAGCTCGTCGCGCTGGAGCAGCGCCTCAGCCTCCGCCGCCTTCCTCTCGGTGATGTCGATGGAGGCGCCCGTCAGGCGATCCGGCTCTCCGCCGGCCCCGGATCGCGGCCGCCCGTGGGACGAGATCCACCGCACGCGCCCGTCGCCCGCCTGGATCCGGTACTCCACCGAGACCGGTTCCCCAGTGCGTGCGGACCCCTCGAGGGCGAGCCGAACGGCGTCGCGGTCGTCGGGATGAACCGTCGCCTCGAAACGCTCGATGCTGATGACCTCCTCGGAGGAATACCCGAACAGGGCCCGGGCCTTCTTCGAGGCCCAGAAGACGCGCGTTCGGAGATCGAGAGCCCAGAGCCCCGCTCCGGCGGAATCCGCCGCCGCGGCCAGGCGCTCTTCGCCTTCCTCCAGGGCCACCTCGTAGCGCTTTCGACTGAGCGCGTGGGTGAAGATCTGCGCGACGAGCTGCAGCCGGTTCACGAGCGCGTCCGGCCAGCCGCGCTCCTCCACGAGGGTATTGAAGCCGAGGGCGCCCACGGGCGGCTCACCCCCCATCGAGAGCGGGAGGGTGAGATTCGACTTCACGCCGATCAGGCGGCAGTTCTCCCGGTCGACGGCGGCCTCTGCCGGGAACTCCTCGAGCGAAGCAATGGCAACGACGCGGCCGTCGAGCATTTTCCTTCGGTACCAGGGAAACTGCTCCTCGCGCAGCTCCAGGGGAGCCTGCAGGCCTTTCGTGGCGTAGACGTGGGTGGCGGTGATGACGTCCGGAGCCGCAACCGACCATTGCCAGAGCGCGGCGAGGTCGATGTCGAGCATCTCGCAAACGTGGCGCAGCGCTTCTTCGATCTCGCGGTCCAGCTCGCGAGCGGGCAGGTTGATGAACCGGGAAGAGAGCTCGGAGAGCAGGGTCTCGAACTCGAGGCGGGAGCGCACCTCGGCCTCGCGGACCTGGAGCTGCCGCGCGAGAGAGCGCGCCCTGAGGACGTCCTCGGCCAGCACGTAGCTCATCGCCGCCGTGATGCCGAGGAAGCCGAACGTGAGGAAATAAGGCGACCTCAGCTTCCCCGCGTGGATCAGGGCCGGGTGGATCATGCCGAGGAGGCCGTAGAAGCTGATGCTCCCGGCCACGATGACGGCGCGACGGCGGTCCCCGCGGCGCCACGTCGTGACGGCCGCGTCCACGAAGAAGGCGAGCATGAACACCGTGCTGAGCTGGTTGATGCGGTTCCACGGGTTCTCGATTCCCACGGCGGTCGAGACCGTCTCTCCGAAGAGGCGCACGGGCCTCAGGTCCGTGATCGCGGTGTAGACCGCCCCGACGGGCGAAAGGAAGTTCACGACGAGGCTGCCGAACAGCCGCAGGCCGGCCACCGTCCATGCCAGCCAGGGTCGTCCGGCATGGAGATACACACGAACGAACCCGACGAGTCCCAGGACGACTCCGGTCACGGGAACCAGCGCCCAGCGCAGGACGAGGGCGTAGCGCTCCGGGCTCTCCGCCCGCATCAAGAGGAGCTCGCAGACGCCGAGGCCGGCCGACGAGATCGTCGCCACGGCGACGAGGAGGTGCGCCCGCGCCGCCCGGTCCTTCACCCAGACCCAGAGGTGCTGGAACGCGAGCGTCACGCACGCGGCGATCGCCGCGGACCACGTCGCCGTGACCCAGCTGAAGTCGTGCAAGGTCCTCATTCTAGGTCGGGCCCGGGGCCGTGACACGACGTCCCGCAAGGATGGGACCAAGGTCCCATTGCCGGTCGGCGGGCGGACGACCACCGTGTGAACAGTGACGGGCACCCGCAGCGTGATCGCGGTCGTGGACGACGAGGAATCCGTTCGGAAGGCGCTGTCGCGCCTGATGGGCACCGTGGGGTACGAGGTGAAGACGTTCGAATCGGGGGACGCGTTCCTGGCGTGCGCCGCGCAGCGGGCGCCCGACTGTCTCGTCCTCGACCTGCACATGCCGGGCCTCAGCGGCTTCGAGGTCCAGGCGCGGCTCGGGCGGATCGCTCCCGCGCTGCCGATCGTCGTCATCACGGGCCACGACATCCCGGAGGCCGGCGAACGCGTCCTCGCGGCGGGCGCCGCCGCCTACCTGAGAAAGCCCGTGGACGGCCAGACCCTGATCGACGCGGTCGACTCGGCCATCGCCGCGGCGGGTGTGAAGTCTGAATCCCAGGGAAAAGGAGAGAAGTCATGAAGGTCGTCATCGTGGGTGGAGTGGCGGGCGGCGCGTCGTGCGCGGCGCGCCTCCGCCGCCTGGACGAGAAGGCCGAGATCCTGATGGTCGAGACGGAGGCCGTTCGTCTCGTATGCGAACTGCGGGCTCCCGTATCACGTCTCGGGCGTGATCCCGAAGGAGTCGAATCTCCTCGTCGGAAACGAGCAGTACGTTCAGCGCGATCTTCGAGATCGAGGTGCGGACGAAGTGCGAGGCGGTCGCGATCGACCGGAAGAAGAAGACGGTCGACCTGCGCACGTCCAGACCGGCGAGGTCCGGACGGAGCGCTACGACAAGCTCGTCCTGTCGCCCGGCGCGACCTCGGTCCATCCGCCTCTGCCCGGGGATCGACCTGCCCGGGATCTTCCACGTAAGGACCGTGCCGGACGTCAAGGAAGATCCGGGAGTGGATCGAGGAGCGGGACCGTCGTTTCCTCGCCGGGATGTTCCAGTACTCGGGGATCCAGTTCGTGCGGCCCGACGACGCCGCGCGGTCGTCGTCGGCGGCGGGTTCATCGGTCTCGAAACGGCGGAGAACCTCGTCCACGCTGGCTTCGAGGTGACGGTCCTCCAGAGCGAGCAGCAGCTCCTCGCGCCCGCTCGACCTCGAGATCGCGGCCCTCGTCCGCGGAGCACGTGAAGCGGAACGGCGTCACGCTGGCCCTCGGCGACGAGCGTCACCGGCTTCGAGCAGAAGGACGGCGGCGCGCTCGACGTGAAGACGACGTCCGGCAAGACGTATCCGGCCGACGTCGTGATCCTCGCGATCGGCGTGAGGCCCGACACGACGCTCGCGAAGACGGCCGGTCTCGAGATCGGCGCGCGCGGCGGGATCCGCGTGGACGAGCACATGCGGACGAGCGACCCGCACATCCTCGCCGTGGGCGACGCCGTCGAGGTGAAGGACTGGGTGACGGGGCAGTGGAGCCTCGTCGCGCTCGCGGGGCCGGCGAACCGGCAGGGTCGGATCGCGGCGGACGTGATCGCCGGGTCGCAACTCCCGCTACCGCGGCACGCAGGGCACCGCGATCATCGGGCTCTTCGGCGGCGCGGCGGCGTGGACCGGGCGTCGGCGAGAAGACTCTCCGGAAGAGGCTCGGCGACAAGGACTACGAGAAGATCTATCTCTTCCCGAACTCGCACGCGGGCTACTACCCGGGCGCGAAGATGCTCGGGCTGAAGGTCCTCTTCCGCAAGTCCGACGGACGCCTCCTCGGGCGCGCAGGCGCTCGGCGTGGACGGGCCGGCCGTCGACAAGCGGATCAGCGCGCTGGCCATCGCGCTCCAGATGAAGGCGACGATCTACGACCTCGAGGAAGCCGAGCTCTGCTACGCGCCCCAGTTCGGGAGCGCGAAGGATCCGGTCAACTTCGCGGGGATGATCGCCGCCGACGTCCTCAACGGCGACATGCCGCTCGCCCACTGGAACGAGACGAAGGGCGCGTTCCTCCTCGACGTGCGCACGCCGGTCGAGCTCGTCGTCGAGAGCGTCCCGGGCGCCGTCAACATCCCGCTCCACGAGCTCCGCGCCCGCCTCGGCGAGCTGCCGAAGGACCGGGAGATCCTCGTCATCTGCCGCTCCGCGCAGCGCGCGT
Source organism: uncultured Acidobacteriota bacterium (assembly GCA_963798215.1). GTDB lineage: Bacteria > Acidobacteriota > Thermoanaerobaculia > UBA5066 > UBA5066 > Fen-183. The sequence continues at coordinate 2,763,956 of CAWCSP010000004.1, read as the reverse complement.
ACTACGCGACGCGCGTCCTCCTGCAGAACGGATTCAAGGCCCGCAACCTTTCCGGCGGCATGTTGTCGCGCGCGATGCTCGCGGGAGCGCCCACGCAGCCCCACGCCGCCGAACTTCAAACGTCTAGAGCCTAGAAGGAGAAAACGATGTCAACCGCAATCGAAGAAGAAACGACTTCCACGGCTCGTGTCACGGCCGACAAGGCCCGGATCGACCGGCTCAAAGAGCAGCTCAGGAGCACTCCTGCTGAGGTTGATTTTGAGCGGATCCGGATCATGGAGGAGGTTTACGCGAAAACGCAAGGCGACCAGAACATCATGCGTCGAGCCAAGTTCATGGCCGCCCTGCTGGAGCGGAAGAAGCTCTACATCGACGACAACCTCCTCGTGGGCAGCATGGCCAGCACCGTCAATGGCATCTACACGTATCCGGAATGGAACATTGATTGGATGAAGGACGACAATACCGTCGAGAAGTGCAAGGACCCGGAGGACAAGAGGGTGAACCAGTGGGCGCTCGATTACTGGGACAAGCGTGCGCTGAAGCCCCGCACGCTGGAGATCTTCGAGAAGAAGTATGGGTTCGATCCCGAAACCTTGCTATGATTCCGGCTTCGTCGTCAGTTTCTTTGACTGGCCGGGTGGCGGCGGCAACCTGAACTACCCCAGGATTTACAACCATGGACTGGCCGCCATGATCAAGGAGGTCGAAGAGCGCCAGGCGGCCCTCGACATGCGCCTGCCCAATGCCAGCAAGCTCTATTTCTATGAAGCCAGCCTCATCGTCATGAGAGTCCATCGTCCGCCTGGCTCATCGCTATGCCGAGCTGGCGCGCGACATGGCGGCCAAGGAGAAGGACGCGACCCGCAAGGCCGAGTTGATCGCGATTGCCGAAACCTGCGAATGGGTGCCCGAGCATCCGGCCCGGAACCTGAGAGAAGCCATCCAGTGCCACTTCTTCTGTCACATCTGCGCGGAACTCGAGCAGGTCGGCTGCGGTTACTCCGAGGCCTATCTGGGCCAGAACCTCGAGCCCTACTATCAGGCCGACAAGGCGGCCGGGCTGATCGGTCCGGAGGATGCGACGTTCATGCTCCAGAACCTCTTCATCAAGCTGAACGAAATCGGCTACTACTTTGGCGAGAAGGTCGCCATACAGAACTCCGCCGACCTGGGGCAGAGCGTCTCCGCTCGGCGGCTTTACCGAGGATGGGGAGGATGCCACCGCAGAAATGGACTACCTGGTCCTCGACGCGGCCAGCTATCTCCATCTGCCGCAGCCTCCGCTGTCCTGCGTGCTACACGGAGAGGATGAGCGGCAAATTCCTGGAGAAGGTCCTGGATGTCATCGGCACCGGTATCGGCATGCCGCAGTTTGTGAATGGCAGTGTGATGGTGAAACGGGCCCTCAATCTGTTTGGTGACTCCAAGAAGGGCATCAGCCTGGAAAAAGCCAGGCGCACCTGCATCGGCGCCTGTGTGGGTTCCTACATTCCCTACGAAACCGGTCACCCGGTGGAAGGCCAGCCCAACCTGGGCAAGGTCATCGAGTTGGTGATGAACAATGGCTTCGATCCTCGCACCAAGAAGCAGGTCGGACCCAAGACCGGGGATCCCGAGACCTTCAAGACCTTCGAAGAACTCTACGCGGCTTTCGAGAAGCAACTGCAATTCAACGAGGAGGTCCTCCGCCGGGGGGCCTGGATCGCCAGCATGTTGTGCGCGGACTTCCTCCCGGTTCCGTGGCGCTCGCTCCTGACCGGGGGTTGCATTGAAACCGGCACCGAGGTTTGGAACGGCGGCGCCAACTACTACACCGTTGCCCAGATCGTTGTGGGTGGCATTGACGCGGCCAACTCTCTCATGGCGGTGAAGAAGCTGGTCTATGACGACAAGAAGATCACCATGGCCGAGCTGCAAGAAAGCCTTGGCCGCCAACTGGGAGGGCGAATACGAGAAGGTCCGGAAGCTGTGCTACGAGGACGCGCCCAAGCACGGCAACGACATCCCTGAAATGAACCGGCTGACGCACAGGGTCTACGAAAGCATCTTCAAGGCTTTCAATAATGTCGACGGCGGTGGCAACTACCTCAGCAAAGACATCAAGTCAGCGCCGGATGCCTATACCAAGAGCATCCACAACCTGATGGGCATGGTGACCGGGGCGCTGCCGAACGGCAAGCAGAGCCGGAGTGGCGCTCACCGACGGAAGTCTGTCGGCCATGCCGGGCACCGACGTCAACGGACCCACCGCGTTGGTGATGTCTGCGGCCAAGGCTCAGGATGCCATCAAATACACCGCCACCCACATGAACATGAAGCTCCCGCCCGATCAGCTCAAGACCCGCAAGGGCCGGGAGAATGTGCTGCGTCTGGTCAAGACCCTGTTTGATAACGATGGTTATCACATCCAGTTCAACGTCCTGGACACAAACATCCTCCGGGACGCCCAGAAGCACCCGGAAAACTACCGCGACCTGGTGGTCCGGGTGGCCGGCTTCAGTGCGTTCTTCACCAAACTGGCTAAGGGCGTGCAGGACGAGGTCATCGAACGAACCTTGCAGAGTTTCGGTAAGTGCTGAACTGCAACGGAACCGGTATGGCGTGGCGCTCTCGTCACGCCGTACCGGAACTCCCCTAACAAGAAAGGACACATTATGAGTAAAGAAATCGGTCACGAGAAACTGGTTCCTAAGACGCATCGCCATCAACGTCGGAGCCGGCTTCGTCCCGGGGATGAATTCCGTCGTGATGGGAGCGGCCTTGGCGGCGGGCAGATTGGGCTGGGAAATGGTCGGCATCCGGGGTGGGTTTGACGGATTGCTCCACCCGGAACGCTACCCCGAAGGCGGACTGGTGACCCTCAACCCGCAACTGATTGAGAACCTCGATCCGGCCGGTGGGGGAATCCTCGGCCAATCCCAGCGGGTCGATCCGTTTAATGTCCGCACGGTCAATGCGGACCAAATGGTTGAGGAAGTGGACATGTCCGATGAGTTGTTGAAACGGTTGAAGGCCGAAAATATCGACGCCTTGATTTCCGTCGTGGGCGGCCAGGGACTGGGCATCCTCTTCAAGCTCCAGCGCAAGGGACTCAACACGGTGTGCATTCCCCGGTCCATCGAGAACGACATCGCGGTCACCGCCGTGTCCTTTGGGTTTAACAGCGCCCTCAGTTTTACCATCGAAATGCTCGACAAGGCCCGGCAGGCGGCGCAGTCGGCCCGCAAAATTGCCGTGGTCGAAGTCCTCGGCCAGCAGGCTGGTTGGTTGGCGTTGCAAGCGGGCATTGCCGTGTGCGCCGATGCGGTGCTGATTCCTGAGATTCCCGCCGATCTGCAAATGGTGGCCGCGCGGTTGAAGGAAAAGGTGTCGCCCCATCGGCCGTACGGGCTGGTGGTGGTGGCCGAAGGGGCGAAGTTCGTGGCGAAGCCGACGGCGAAGGCGGACAAGCCAGCCGTCAATTCCCTCAAAGCGTCGCTGTCGCCGCTGGCCACGGGCGAGGCGAGTGAGCACGTCATTCAGCGCTCGGGTCAGGTCGCCGAGACCGTGGCGACCCGGCTGCAATTGCTGATCGCCGAGGAAACCTATCCGCTCGTCTTGGGACCTTGGACACGGGGCGGCGTTCCCACCGCCGTGGACCGCCAACTGGGGCTGGGTTACGGGGCGGGAGCGATCCGGGCCGTGAAAGACGGCACGTATGGGGTGATGATGGCGTTTGTCCCACCCGACATCAAGTTCGTGCCGCTGGCGGAAGCGATCAACAAAGTCAGAACCGTGCCGACCGATAGCGCGTTCATGCAGATTGCTCAATCACTCGGTATCTGTCTGGGGAGGGAGCTATGAAAAACGAATCCAACAATCCATCCGGTCCGACCGGCATCGTCCTGAACATCCAGCGGTATTGCAGCCATGACGGCCCCGGCATTCGGACGAATGTTTTTCTCAAGGGCTGCTCGCTCCGCTGCAAATGGTGCGGCAATCCCGAGAGCATCCGCATCAAGCCGGAACTGTCGTACGACGCCCCGAAGTGCAAGGGCAAGGAGTGCAGCCTCTGTCTGAAGCCACCCTTCCCGGAAGCCGCTTTCTATTTTGCACCGGGCGATGATGCGCACGTGAAAGTCAACTGGGACCTGACTGGCGACTGCGACGAAGCCATGTGTGCCCTCTGCCCGACCGGCGCGCTCGAAATGTTCGGTAAAAAGATGACCGTGGACGAAGTGCTGGCCGAGGTGGAGAAGGATGAGTCCATCTACCGTTCCAGCGGCGGCGGCATCACCCTGAGCGGCGGCGAGTGCATGCTGCAACCGGACTTCAGCGCCGCCCTCCTGAAGGGCGCGCATGAGCGCGGCATCAACACAGCCGTCGAGACGGCGTGCAACGTGCCCGTGGGCCAACATCGAAAAAGTGCTGCCCCACGTGGACACGATGCTCCATGACCACAAGCTCACGATCCCCGAGCGGCACAAGAAGTGGACCGGCGCGGGCAACGAGCGGATCCTGGCCAACTTCAAGAAAGCCTACGAGACGTTTCCCGAACGTTGAGTTCATCGCCCGCACGCCGCTGATCCCCGGCGTCAATGCCGATGAGGAGCACATCCGGGCGGTGCTGGCGTTCATTCGCCCGCACAAGAACGTGATTGATTACGAGCTGCTGCCGTATCACCGCTTCGGCCTGGGCAAGTACGAATACCTGGGCAAGGTGTACGAACTGGACGACTACAAAACGCCGTCCGATGAAGTGGTCAAGCATCTCCAGGCCATCATTGACGAAGCCTTTGGCCGGACCGCCGGGGCGAAGCCATGAGGCGGTCGCGTGTGTATGCGCGTCACGTTGCGGGAGCTTTGCTCTCGTTGTTCGTGGCGATGACGTGGGCGCGCGCTGCCCAGGCCCAGGCGACTGAGGAAGCTGCCCGTGGCCTCGTCCGCCGAGGCCGACGCGAACAATCCGCTCGCCAGGACCCAGGCGTTCAACGTCCACGATTACTACATCCCGACGATGTCCGAGGCTCCGGACCAGACCGCCAACACGTTCTGGCTCCGGTATGCTCAGCCGTTCGGGAAATGGCTCGTGAGAGCCTCTCTCCCGGTGTCGAAGGTGCCGTCCGCGGACGGCTCGACGGCGTCCGGCCTCGGCGACTTCAACGCCTTCGCCGCCTACCTGTTCGACACCAAACCCGGAACGAGCTTCGGCGTGGGACCGCAGATCACGGCCCCGACCGCCACCGCGGACGAGACGGGGACCGGGAAGTGGCAGGGAGGACTCGCCGCGGTCTACTTCGACGCCACGTCGCCGGCGGTGCAGTGGGGCGGGCTCGTCACCTGGCAGGCGGCCTTCGCCGGCGATGCGGACCGACCCGGCACGAACGTCCTCGCCGTCCAGCCGTTCTTCTTCCTCCAGATGGGCAAGGGGCTGTACGCGCGGAGCACGGGGGTCATGGTCTTCGACCTGAAGAACGGAACGTACGCCGTGCCGGTCGGTCTCGGCCTCGGCAAGGTCATCCCGACGAAGAGCGCCGTCTTCAACGTCTTCGTCGAGCCGCAATTCACGGTGCTGTCCTACGGACCTCGCCAGCCCGAGTTGCAGGTTTTCGTGGGCTTCAATACGCAATTTCTGAAGAAGTAGCGGGAAATTCACGGAGCAAGCAGGAAGCCATGAACACACTCATGCAGTTTCTTCAGACCACGTTCTCGCCATTGGTCTTGATCTTCACGGTGGCAAACCTGGCGGCCATGGGTCTCCAGGTCCGGGTGCCCGAGGTCGCCGTGGCGCTTCGGAACAGGAAAGCCCTGGCTCTGATCCTCGTTTGGGGCTGGGTTCTCGGGCCGGCCTTCGGCTATCTGATCACCCGGGTTCTTCCCCTCGAGGAGCCCTACGTGGTCGTCGTGCTCCTCGCAAGCCTGGCGCCCTGCGCTCCGTTCCTTCAGCAAATGGTGGGGAAAGCCCGCGGCGACATGGGCTTCGCGGGCGCCCTCATCCCGACTCGTGGCGGTGGGCACAGTGGTATTGATGCCCTTGATGGCGCCGCTGTTGATCAAGGGACTGACGATCAGCACCTGGTCGCTCGCCAAACCGCTCCTCCTGACCATCCTCCTGCCGCTGGTGCCGGAGCGGCGATCCGGCACTACGCCGACACTGGCGGCAACCAGGATCTTCCCGGCGGTCAAGGGGCTGGCCCTGCTCTCCACATTGCTGACGATCGCTGTGGTGCCTGGTGATCTATGGCCGGGGAATGCTCAACACCGCAGGCGAGTTCGCCCTCCTTTCCATGACCCTGTTCATGGTCGGGATGGGCCTGATCACGTATCGCTTCGGCTTCGGCATGAAACAGAATCAGCGAAGCGTCATGGCGCTCGGGATGGGCACGCGCAACGTCGCCGCCGTTCTGGCAGCGGCGCTGGCCATTCCGAATGCGGACCCGCGGATCGTGGTGATGACGATCATGTGGACCCTGTGGTCGGTTGTCCTCGCGGCCATCGGGGCGAAGATATTTGCCCAGCAGGCCGGCAGCATGGTCGAGGCGGCGGTGGCATGAACGTTCCCGGCCGGGCGGTCCGCGTTGGCTCGAACGAGGAGCGGCCATGAACAGCCAGCAGGCGTTTGGCATCGTGGCCGTGTTCTACGCCGTGGCGAACCTGGGGTCCATGGGGCTCGAGCTCGACCTGCGCGAGACGGCGAAGTCCCTGCGGAGCGTCCGGGTCCTGGGGCTCACGCTCGGTTGGAGCTGGGTGGTCGGTCCGGCGCTCGCGGTCCTGCTGACGAGGGTCCTTCCGATGGCGGAGCCCTACGCGATGGGATTGCTCATCTTCAGTCTGGCGCCGACCGCGCCGGCGTTGCCGCTGTTCATCCGGATCGCGCGTGCGGACATGTCCCTCGCGGCCGCCGTCATGCCGCTGTCGGTCGTCGGTACGGTGGTGTTGATGCCCGTGCTGGCGCCGTTCCTGATCCCGGGCCTGACGGTGAGCAGCTGGGCGATCGGAAAGCCGCTCCTCCTGACCGTTCTCCTGCCTCTGGTCGTCGGCGTCGTGATCAGGGAGTACGCCGCACCGGTGGCGGACAGGATCTTTCCCGCGGTGAAGAAGATCGCGGGGCTTTCCACCCTGCTGCTCCTCGTGTTCACGCTGGTGTTCCACGGGCGGGCGCTTCTCAGCGCGCTGGGCAGCTTTGCCGTCGGCGCACAGGTGCTCTTCACGCTCGGAATGGCGCTGTCCTACCCCCTCGCCTTCGGCCTGAATCAGGCCCAGCGCAGCGCCCTGGCATTGGGCGTGTGCTCCCGGAATGGCGGAGCCATGTTCGTGGCGATCACCGCCTTTCCGAGCCTCGACCCGCGCCTGCTCGTGATGATCCTGCTGGCGGTGCCCGTGCCGGTGATCGTCTGGTTCTTGCTGGCGCGCTTTTTCGCTTCCCGGGCCGTCAAGACCGTTGAAGGAGCCGTGGCATGAACCTCACCGGGCACCTCCGCCGCTTCTTTCCGATCCTGACCTGGGGAGCCGAGTACTCCACGCAGGACGTTCACGAACGACCTCGTCGTGGCGTGCATCGTCACGATCATGCTGATCCCGCAGTCGCTGGCCTACGCGCTGCTCGTGGGGCTGCCGCCGCAGGTCGGCCTCTACGCCTCGATGGCGCCGCTCGTGCTCTACGCGATCTTCGGCACCTCGCGCGCGCTCGCCGTCGGCCCCGTGGCGGTGGCCAGCCTCATGACCGCGGCCGCGGCGGCGACGGTCGCCGCGCAGGGCACGCCGGAGTACCTCGGCGCCACCATCGCGCTCGCCGCGATCTCGGGCCTGCTCCTGCTCGCCCTCGGGCTGCCTGCGGCTCGGATTTCTCGCGAACTTCCTCAGCCACCCGGTCATCTCGGGCTTCATCACCGCCTCGGCCATCCAGATCGCGGCCGGCCAGCTCGCGCCCGTCCTCGGCATCCAGGCGCACGGCGAGAGCTTCGTGGACCTCGTGAAATCGATGTTGCCGAACCTCGGCAATTTCAATCCCCGCACCGCGGCGATCGGCCTCGGCTCGCTGGCCTTCCTCTTCTGGGTGCGCCGCGGCCTCAAGCCCCTCCTGCGCCGCATCGGGCGTCGGCGAGCGGCCGGCCGACATCCTCGCGAAGCTCGGGCCCGTCGTCGCCATCGCGGCGACGACCGCCGCCGTCTGGGGCCTCGGCCTCACCGAGCACGGCGTGAAGATCGTCGGCACGGTCCCCAAGGGCCTGCCCAAGCTCGCCCTGCCGCCGTTCGAGGCGGGGCTCTGGGCGAAGCTCGTCGTCCCCGCGCTCCTGATCTCGATCGTGGGCTACGTCGAGTCGATCTCCGTCGCCCTCACGCTCGCCGCCAAGAAGCGCCAGCGCGTCGATCCCGACCAGGAGCTGATCGCTCTCGGCATGTCGAACGTCGGCTCGGCCCTCTCGGGCGGTTTTCCGGTGACCGGCGGCTTCTCGCGTTCCGTCGTGAACTTCGAAGCCGGCGCCGAGACCCCCGCGGCCGGCGCCTTCACGGCGATCGGCATCGCCCTCGCGACGCTGTTCCTCACGCCGCTGCTCTTCTTCCTCCCGAACGCGACCCTCGCCGCCACGATCATCGTCGCGGTCGTCTCGCTCGTGGACCTCGGCGCGCTCAAGCGCACGTGGGTCTATTCGAAGGCCGACTTCGCGGCGATGGTCGCGACCATCCTCCTCACCCTCGTCGAGGGGGTCGAGGCCGGGCTCCTGGCGGGCGTCGGTCTCGCGATCTTCCTGCACCTCTACGCCACGTCGAAGCCTCACGTCGCCGTCGTGGGCCAGATTCCGGGGACGATGAACTTCCGCAACGTGGCGCGTCACGACGTGGCGACCGATCCCTCGATCCTGTCGCTGAGGATCGACGCGAGCCTCTACTTCCCGAACGCGCGCTTCATCGAGGAGCACGTCAACGAGGCGGTCGCGGCGAACCCGGCGATCCGCCACGTCATCCTCGAATGTCCTGCCGTCAACACGATCGACTTTTCGGCGCTCGAAAGCCTCGAGGCGATCAACCACCGGCTGAAGGACGGCGGCATCACCCTTCACCTCTCCGAGGTGAAGGGCCCGGTCATGGACCGGCTGAAGCGGTCGCACTTCCTCGACGAGCTCGACGGCAGGGTCCACCTCACCCAGTTCGACGCCGTCTCGAGCATCAACCCAGACCTCGCGAAGCGCACGCTCCAGGCCCAGAGAGCCTAGTCAACCGAGAAAGGACAAGAACATGACCACCGCGACGACGCCCGGAAAGCTCAAGGAAACGACCTTCGAGAACACGAAGCTGAACCTGGTCCCATTGAACTGGAAAGAGGTGTACTACACGAACTGTCCTCTCGTATCCGCCAGCAACGTCGACCAGGAGCTGGGCTGGACACGCGAGGAGTACAAGAAGATCGGCGTTGAGTACGCCTTTCTTCGCTCCAGCCGCGAGAACGACTGGTACCCGCACTACATTCACAACCTCGACAACCTGATCCGCTTCGGCGGACTGTTTCCGCCCGTCCACGTCCACGCGGACATCCGCCGGACCCGGCTCCTGGGGGTGACGCACGCGCCGCGCGAGGGCGGCGCGATGATGGTGCGCTCGCAGGGACGACATCTACCGGATGGTCGACCTGAAGGGCAAGAAGATCGGCCTCAGCAAGAGCCTGAACAGGATCAAGAACGACTGGTGGCGCATCCAGGAGGAGCAGGGGATCGAGCTCATGCTCCGACTGAACGGGATGACCCGCAAGGACGTCGAGATCGTGGAGTTCCCGTACGCGGACGACTGGTACAACAATCCCGAGATGCTGGACCCCATGGAGAACCCGTCGGAGCTGTGGCTGAAGCGTGACCACAAGCGCGACCTGGCCTTCCGCCCGCTGGAGACCGCGCTCGAGAAGGAAAGATCGACGCGATGTACATCCAGAGCGGGTCCCTGCAGCAGCTCTCCGAGGCGACCGGCAAGTTCAAGGCGATCGAGGACCTGTCCCGGCATCCGGACTGGACCCTGCAGGTGGCCAACATCCCCGCCGCCATCACGTGCTCGGACGTCATGGCCGAGAAGCACCCCGAGCTCGCCGTCGCGTTCATGAAGGGGATGATCAAGGTCGGACGCTGGGCCAACGAGCACAAGCACGCCGCCGCGGCGATCCTCGACAGGCAGACGTTCTACCTCGACGTCGAGCACACGTACCGGGGCATCGAGCATATCGACATGGTGCCGAACCTGTCGCCCCAGAACCTGGTCTCCGTCGAGATCGGAAAGGACTTCATGCTGAGCCACGGCTACATCAAGAACGACTTCGACGTGAGGAAATGGGCCGCGCCCGAGTTCCTCGAGCAGGCGGCGAAGGAGCTGCTCGACGCGCAGTGGAAGAAGACGACCACCTCGAAGCTGCCCGCGACGACCGAGCTGCAGGCGGCGTCCCGGCGGGTCGGGTAAGGCCAAGAGATTCGGCGGAGAAGGGGCCCGGGTTCCGGGCCCCTTCGCGTTCCTTCAAGGAGAAAACATGGACCAGTTGAAAGCCGGCACACGCATGCAGCGGATGGGCTACCGCAAGCCCCTCGACATCGCCGAGCCCGAGCAGCCCGTGCTCCTTGAGTACGTACTGGACGGGCGCGTGGCGGTCGTCACGCTGAACCGTCCGCACGCCGACAATGCGATCACGACGGAGCTGGCGGCGAGCCTGATCGACGTTCTCGAGACGATCGCCGCGCGGTCCTCCGTGCGATGTGCCGTCCTCACCGGTGCGGGCGACCGAGCCTTCTCCGTCGGCGGCGACCTGTACCAGCGCAAGGAGATGACGAAGGAGCAATGGCTGCGCCAGCGCCAGGTCTTCGACCGGGTCCTCTATACCCTTCGCGAGCTGCGCAGGCCGGTGATCGCGGCGGTCAACGGGATGGCCTACGGCGGCGGCTGCGAGATGGCGATCAGCGCGGACTTCATCATCGCGTCGGACGAGGCCTCGTTCGGCCAGCCGGAAGCGATCGTCGGCCTTTCGGCGGGCGGCGGCGCTCCCATCTTCCTGCCCCGAGCGCTTCCGCCCGGCATGGCCCTGCAGATGCTGATGACCGGCGACCCCATCACGGCGCGCGAGGCGCACCGGCTCGGCCTCGTCAACGAGATCCACCCGCGCGCCGGCCTTCTGCCGGCCGTGTTGCGCGTCGCGGAGAGGATCGCGAGCAACTCACCGACGGCGGTTCAGGCGGTCAAGCGGGCCGTGCGCATGAGCCAGGGCGAGACCTCCGAGCAGGCGGCCTCGATCATGATGGAAGCTCACTGGCGCTCCGTCGTCCATCCGGACCGCACCGAGGGCATCCGTGCCTTCACCGAGGGCCGGGAGGCGGCTTTCCCGGACCCCGACTTCTGAGGAAACTACTGGAGGAATCAAGTGTCGAAGAAACTACTCACGGCCTTCGGGCTGGTTGCCCTGCTCCTCGTCGCGGCGGCTCCCGCCGCCCTGGCGGACGACCTGACCGGTTCGAACCGCTTCCTGTGCTCGGTCGTCACGATCTCGCGCTGCTACATCGACGGGTGCGTGGACGACACGCCTGACGGTGCGCTGGTCCCGCAATTCGTCATCGTCGATCTCGGGGCGAAGCTCGTCTCGACGACGCAGGCGAGCGGCCAGAACCGCACGACGCCGCTCGAGTCCATCCGACGCGAAGGCGGCCTCGTCGTCCTTCAGGGCCTGCAGAACGGCCGGGCCTTCAGCTTCGTCATCGCCGAGAAGTCGGGCAATGCCTCGGTGGCGATCGCCCGCGAAGACCTCGTCCTCGCCGTCGCGGCAGCTTGTACGCCCGCGCCGGCGTCGCAGAAGTAGAGCAGAAGGAAGCGCACGACCATGAAGAAAATCCTTGCCGCAATCCTGTTTACGATCCTCCCGGTCGAGGGCCTCACCCTCCTCGCTCAGTCCTCCGGGCAGAAGTCGCTCTCCCAGACGCTCGCCGTCTCCGCGTTTCCGCAGGTCGGGCAGAACGCCCAGCAGCAGTCGCAGGACGAGGCCGCCTGCTACACGTGGGCCGTGCAGAACACCGGGACCGACCCGTTCGACCTCCAGAAGAAGGCGCAGGCGCAGCAGCAGCAGACGGCCCAGGCCACGGCGCAGGCCCAGGCGGCCGGTGAGGGTCAGGGCGTCAAGACCGCGGCGAAGGGCGCGGCGGCCGGAGCCCTGATCGGCGCCGTCGCCGACGACGCCGGGACGGGCGCGGCCGTCGGCGCGACGGTCGGAGCCGTCGCCGGCCGAAGGAAGAAGAAGCAGGCCGACGCGCAGGCGCAGCAGGTGCAAGCGCAGGGCCAGCAGGCGCAGCAGGCCAACGCCCAGCAGATGGAGGGCTTCAAGAAGGCATTCTGCGCGTGTCTGGAAGGCAAGAAGTACATCGCCAAGTACTGAGCAGGGGGGCTCGCGCAGGGCGGCGTTTCCTTCGTTCAGGAACTAAATTCTGGAGCGAAGTTGCGCGAGAGGAGCCGAAGATGACGAGACGCGTCACGACCCCGGTGGCGGAACCGAAGAAACAGGCCCCGGAGAAACCCGGGTCGCGGGCGGAGCAGTACGCCGCGGGCAAGGCGCTCCGGGTCGCCTGTCCCCGCGACTCGCACGCGAGGTGGAAGGTTCCCGCCGGCCGGCGGGACGCCGTGGAGATGGTCCTGGCGGCCGAGAAGGGGCGCCTGCCCGACCTGCTCCCCCTCCGCCACGGGCGCATGGTCCGCTCCGCGTTCACGTTCTACCGGGGGTCGGCCCTCCCGATGGCCTCCGACCTGGCCTCCGCGCCGTCCACCGGCATCCACGTCCAGTGTTGCGGCGACGCCCACCTCAGCAACTTCGGCGGATTCGCCACCCCGGAGCGGCGGGTCCTCTTCTCCATCAACGACCTCGACGAGACCCTTCCCGCGCCTTGGGAATGGGACGTCAAGCGCCTCGCCGCGAGCTTCGTCGTGGCCTCCCGGGACAACGGCCTGAGCGACGCCGTGGCCCGGGACGCCGCGACAACCTGCGTCCGCACGTACCGCGAAACCATGGCCGCGTGCAGCGGGATGAAAACGCTGGAGCTGTGGTACCAGGCGATGTGGGCGGACGAGATGGTGCCGGCCATCAAGGACCCCGATCTCCGCAAACGGGCCCTGGCGCGCATCCAGAAAGAGAAGGCGAAGAGCGTCGCCGAGGACATGTTCCCGAAGCTGACGGAACACAAGGGGGAGACGCCCCTCATCAAAGACCAGCTCCCCACGATCTTCCACCACGAGGACATGCGTCCCGGCGAGATTCAGAAGGTCGTGCTGGAAACGCTCGCCGGGTATCGCGAGACGCTTCCCCATGCCTACCAGACCCTCCTCGACCGGTACGAGCTCCGGGACGCCGCGATCAAGGTCGTGGGCATCGGGAGCGTCGGGACGGCCTGCTGGGTCCTCCTCTTCATGGCCTTCGAAGGCGACCCTCTCTTCCTCCAGGTCAAGGAGGCGCGCGCCTCCGTCCTGGAGAAATACGTGGGCGCGAGCGTCTTCGCGAACCACGGCCAGCGCGTCGTGAACGGCTACCGGCTCATGCAGCCCGCGAGCGACATGTTCCTCGGGTGGACGCGGGGCCCGAAGCGGGACTACTTCGTCCGCCAGCTGCGGGACATCAAGATCAGCATCCACGTCGAGTCGTTCGGCCGCTCCGCGATGGACATGTACGCGACGTGGTGCGGAAAGGCTCTCGCCCTTTCCCACGCCCGCACCGGGAATCCGGCGATGCTCAGCGGGTACATGGGCAAGAGCGACACGTTCGACCGGGCCATCGCGGCGTTCTCGATGGCCTACGCCGACCAGAGCGAGAAGGACCACGCGGCCCTCGCGCGGGCCGTCCGGCAGGGAAGGGTGCAGGCGATTTTCGGAGAGGCCAAGTGATTCGAAAGGTCCCGATGAACCTTCGCCACGAACCGGCCGACCCCGTGGACTTCTCTCTCGTTCTCGGCGGCCCGTTGTACCAGCTCTTCCTGAAAACCCGCCTCGCTCGTGCGCCGGCCGACCTCCTGAAGCGGCGCGTCGTCGTGCTGACGCTGCTGGCCTGGCTGCCGCTCCTCGTCCTGTCCACGCTCGAGGGAGTGGCCGTCGCCGGAGTCCGGATCCCCTTCCTGAAGGATCTGGACGCGCACGTCCGTCTCCTCGTGGCTCTCCCGCTGCTTCTCGTGGCCGAGAAGATCGTCCATGAACGAATCGGGCCGGCCGTGGGGCTCTTCGTGGGTGAGGGAATCGTGCGTCCGGCGGATCGGGCCCGCTACGGGGAGATCGTCTCCTCGACGATGCGGTGGCGCAACTCGGTCGTCGTCGAGCTGTGTGTTCTCGCGTTCGCCTTCACCGTGGGCCACAGGCTCTGGGCCGAACGGCTCTCTCTCCAAGGGGACGTCTGGTTCGCAAGCCCGGCGGGCTCCGGGTCGGGACTGTCGGGCGCGGGCCTCTGGTACGCCTGGGTCAGCCTGCCGCTCTTCCAGTTCATCCTTCTCCGCTGGTGGTACCGGCTCATCCTCTGGTGCCGCTTCCTCTTTCTCGTGTCCCGCCTCGACCTGGATCTCTCACCGTCCCATCCGGACCGAGCGGGCGGCCTCGGCTTCCTGGGCATCAGCACGGCTGCGTTCGTCCCGGTTCTCATGGCCCAGAGCGCTCTCGTGTCCGCCATGGTCGCCGGCCGAATCCTTCAACAGGGCGCCCGGCTTCAGGACTTCAAGCTCGAGCTCGGCGGGGGGCTCGCGTTCGCTCTGCTCCAGGCGCTCGGCCCGATGACGGTCTTCGTGCCGAATCTTGCGCGGGCCAAGCGGCGGGGCCTCCGCGAGTACGGACTCCTCGCGAGCCGGTATGTCGAGGAGTTCGACCGCAAGTGGATTCACGGAGGCGCCAACCCGGACGAGGCGCTCTTGGGCAGCGCCGACATCCAGTCTCTCGCGGATCTCGGCAACAGTTTCGAAGCCGTCCGGCGGATGCAGCCGTTTCCATTCGGGAAGGAGATGCTTCTCCCGCTTGCGCTGACGATCGCGCTGCCCGCGCTCCCGCTCGTGCTGACCGTGATTCCGCTCAACGAGCTGGTCAAGCGTCTGCTCGGCGCCTTGCTCTAGAAGACGGGCGAAATGGTCCGTCATGAAGCAGGTGCATCAGGCCGTTTGACGCGAAAGGTCGCGCATTCTGTTTGAACGTGTCTCGTTCGCGTCCGGCGGAGCGTCTGACGCTCGGTCGAATCGGGGATCTCCGCTTCCACCCACGAGGAGAAAAACGCCCATGAAACGTCTCACCTTCGGCAGGAGTCTCGGCCTGGCGCTCGGGCTCGCCTTCGTTGCGAGCGCGGAAGCGCAGCCCGTCGCGGACCGCACGGTCCTTCCGATCCACGAGCCGAGTTACCCGCACAGCACGGTGCTCGACGTCCGCAATGCCACGCCGCCGCCGCCGCGGTTCGAGGTGAAGGCGCCGGCCGGCGCCCCGAACGTGCTCATCGTGCTGATCGACGACATGGGCTTCGGCCAGTCGAGCGCCTTCGGCGGCCCGATCCACATGCCGACGGCTGGAGCGCCTGGCGCAGAGCGGGCTGCGGTACAACCAGTTCCACACGACGGCGCTCTGCTCGCCGACGCGGGCCGCGCTGCTGACCGGCCGCAATCATCACATGTGCAACATGGGCTCGATCACCGAGACCGCGACGGCGTTCCCGGGCAACACCGGGCAGCGCCCGAACAGCGTGGCGCCGCTGGCCGAGATGCTCCGGCTCAACGGCTACGCCACCGCCGCCTTCGGCAAGATCGCACGAGACCGCGGCCTGGGAGGTCAGCCCGTCCGGCCCGACCGACCGCTGGCCGACGCGCTCCGGCTTCGACAAGTTCTACGGCTTCATCGGCGGCGAGACGAACCAGTGGGCGCCGGCCATCTACGACGGGATGAACCAGGTCGAGACGCCGAACGACCCGAACTACCACTTCATGACCGACATGACCGACCAGGCGATCGACTGGATGCAAGTCCGTGAAGTCGCTCACGCCGGACAAGCCGTTCTTCATCTACTTCGCGCCGGGCGCCACGCACGCGCCGCACCACGTGCCGAAGGAGTGGATCGCCAAGTACAAGGGCAAGTTCGACCAGGGCTGGGACAAGCTGCGCGAAGAGACGCTCGCGCGGCAGATCAAGCTCGGCGTCGTGCCCGCCGGGACGAAGCTCGCGCCCAAGCCGGCGGCGATCAAGGACTGGGACACGCTGACGGCCGACGAGAAGAAGCTCTTCGCCCGCCAGATGGAGGTCTTCGCCGGCTTCGGCGAGTACGCCGACACACGAGATCGGCCGGCTGGTCCAGGCCATCGAGGACCTGGGCCAGCTCGACAACACGCTCGATCTTCTACATCGTCGGCGACAACGGGGCGAGCGCCGAGGGCGGCATGAACGGCCTGTTCAACGAGATGACCTACTTCAACGGCGTGCCAGGAGACCGTCGCGGACATCCTCAAGCACTACGACGAGCTGGGCGGCCCGATGTCCTACGGCCACTACGCCGCGGGCTGGGCCGTGGCGGGCGACACGCCGTTCACCTGGACGAAGCAGGTCGCCGTCGAACTACGGCGGCACGCGCAACGGGATGGTCGTCCACTGGCCGAAGCGGATCAAGGCCAAGGGCGAGGTCCGATCGCAGTGGCACCACGTCATCGACGTCGCGCCGACGATCCTCGAGGCGGCGGGCCTGCCCGAGCCGAA
The DNA here is from genome assembly GCA_963798215.1 of uncultured Acidobacteriota bacterium. GTDB lineage: Bacteria > Acidobacteriota > Thermoanaerobaculia > UBA5066 > UBA5066 > Fen-183. Next base: position 2,747,273 of record CAWCSP010000004.1, on the reverse strand, counting down.
GGTCGGTGAACGGCGACCGCCCAGACGCCGATCGAAGGCGTGAGCATGGTCTACACCTTCGACGACGCCAAGGCGAAGGACCGGCACACGACGCAGTACTTCGAGATCTTCGGCAACCGCGCCATCTACCACGACGGCTGGCTGGCCGGCACCGTCCACCGGGCGCCCTGGGAGACGAAGCCGCGGGCGACGCTCGACAAGGACGTCTGGGAGCTCTACGACACGCGGACCGACTTCAGCCTGGCGAACGACCTGGCGGCGAAGAACCCGGCGAAGCTCAAGGAGATGCAGGACCTCTTCCTGAAGGAAGCGGTCAAGTACCACGTGCTGCCCATCGACGATCGCGTGCTCGAGCGGCTCAACGCCGCGCTGGCCGGCCGGCCCGACCTGATGGCCGGCCGCACGTCGCTGACGGTCTATCGAGGGCATGATCGGGATGTCGGAGAACGTCTTCATCAACGTCAAGAACCGCTCGCACACGATCACCGCCGAGGTCGATGATCCCGGAAGGCGGCGCCAACGGCGTGATCCTCTGCCAGGCCGGCCGGTTCGGCGGCTGGAGCCTGTACCTGAAGGACGGCAAGCCGACGTACACCTACAACTTCCTCGGCCTGCAGCGCTTCACGGTCGCCGCCGCGGAGGCCCGTGCCGGCCGGGAAGGCGACGATCCGCTTCGAGTTCGCCTACGACGGCGGCGGCCTCGGCAAGGGCGGCATCGGCACGATCCTCGTCAACGGCAAGAAGGTCGCCGAGGGGCGGATCGACCGGACGCAGCCGGTGATCTTCTCGGCCGACGAAGGCGCCGACGTCGGTGAGGACGGCGAGACGCCGGTCGTCGAGGACTACGGGATCCCGGCGCCCTACAAGTTCACCGGCAAGATCGCGAAGGTCACCGTCGACGTGGCGCCGATGAAGGCGCCGGACAAGACGGCGGAGAGCAAGGCGCGCGCGGAGGCGGCGCAGAAGAAGGCGCTCTCGGACTGAGAGGCGGCTCGGAACGAGAGACGGCCTGAAGGGGCCCTGCTGTCAGGGCCCCTCGACCGGCCTCCACGTCTTGTCCGGGTTGTAAAGCTCCATCGCCTCGAACTGCTCGAGCGTCTTCGGCCCAAGGTCCTTCTCGTGGACGACGCCGTCGTAGCTCACGATGAAGGTCTTCACGCCCGTGACCCGGCAGTCGACCGGCGCGGCGACGAGGGCGAATCCGCCGATCATCGCGCCCTCCACGACGAAATCCATCTTCCCGAGCGGCGCCGCCGGTTCTCGCTGCTTCAGCGCCGCTCTTCTCCAGCCGGCCTGATCCTGAGAAGTCCCGGAGAGATGACGGTGAATGCGCCAGCCATCTCAGGCGCGTGCGCGGTCAGAGCCGTCAGCACGACGGCGGCTTTGGACTCTGCCGAAACACCGTGGAGACGGAGGAGAACAACTCCGGCAGAAGCGAGACGCTGCCGAAAAACCAGTTCGCCGAAGTCCTTGTCAGAGGTCAGAAGCAGGACGTCCGCCTCTCGCGCCAGAGCGAGTACATCGGGGTCGGCGCTGCCGGGTGCCTCCTCCGCGAAGTAGACGACCGCAATGCCGTCCTTGCGGAGAGCATCGACGATTTGCTTGTCGATTCCCTCGTCGGCGACGATTCTCACGCGGCGGGAAGGGGATAGACGATGTCCGCTCGGAGGGCTCTCGCGCCAAACTCGATCGCGGCGAAGACGGCCTCGCGCGTCAGTCTCGGATGAGCGTCGAGGATCTGGTCGATGGTTTCCCCCGCCGCCAGTCTTTCGAGGATGAGCTCGACCGTGATGCGAGTGCCACGAATCACCGGCTTTCCCATCATGACTGCCGGATTCGCCTCTACCAGATCCTTCATGGCTCTGCCAGTTTACCTCTCTTCCCTCGCTCCCGCGTTGAGGAAGTCGAGGCCCTCTGGAGCGGTCACGGCTCCTGGACCGGCCTCCACGTCTTGTCCGGGTTGTAGAGCTCCATCGCCTCGAACTGCTCGAGCGTCTTCGGCCCGAGGTCCTTCTCGTGGACGACGCCGTCGTAGCTCACGATGAAGGTCTTCACGCCCGTGACCCGGTAGTCGACCGGCGCGGCGACGAGGGCGAAGCCGCCGATCATCGCGCCCTCCACGACGAAATCCATCTTCCCGAGCGGCGCCGCCTGGCCCTGGCCTTTCAGGATCTTGAAGACGTAGCCGTGGAACGGCTCAACCGTCGCCGTCTTTTTCGTGTAACCCTCGGCGATCGCGCGGGCAATCGTGTCTGCGAGGGGACCTCCCGGGGTGCCGTCTTGGTTCTTCCACGCGAGGCCGTCGTGCTTCCCGGGCGTGCTGAGGACCTTCTGCGCGTACTGGTTCACTTCCGCGCCGTCGTGCTTCTCGAGCGCGTACGCGTGCTGCGCCGCGACGTAGTCGTGGCAGACCTTGATGGCATCCAGCTCGTTCTGGCCGATCCGGCGGTAGAGGATTTCCTGCCGGCCCGCCTTCGTGTCGAAACGCCACGTGCCGCCCTTGCGGACGATCGGGATCGGCGCCGGCCAGTTTTCGTCGCCGATGAGGAGCGTCGCACGGCCCGGGTTCTTCGGGTCCGTCACCACGGAATGCTTCTCGAGAGCCCTCCGCGCGAAGGCCCCGGCCGTGTTCCGGTCCTGGACGGCGTCGCCGGTGACGACGAGGTCGACACCGTCCGGCCCGAGGATCCCGGTGAGAGCCGGGACGTCGAACCGCGCGGCCGCGGTGATCAGCGCTTCGGCAGCTGCCTTTGGAGAAGAGAAGCTCTTCTGCGAAGAGGAAGAGGGAGAGGAGATCTTCTTGGAAGGTGAAGAGGGCGCCGGCGCCGTCGGAGCCTTGCCGGTCTGATCCGGCGCGCCCACGGCGATTTGCGCCGAAGGCCAGAGCGAAAACGATCGCGGCCGAGGACAAACGGCGCACCGTGCGAGGGCTCATTCGAAGGAATCTCCTGGTGTCTTTCATTTCCTTACCTCCGCCCCCCGCCGCTTCTCCCGCCGCCGCCGTGGGATCCGCCGCCTGAGCCCATACTCGAGGCGCCCCGGGAGCTGCTGGCCTTGGCACTGCTGCCGCTGAAGCCGCCCGATCCGCCGCTCATGGCGCCGGGGCTGGCGCTGGGGCTCGCGCCGCCACCGCCGCTGCGGTTCGCGCTGCTGGCGCTGGGGCTTGCTCCGCCCGCTCCGCCGCCGCGATTCGAGCTGCTGGCGCTGGGGCTTGCTCCGCCGCCGGTGCCGCTGCGGTTCGCGCTGCTGGCGCTGGGGCTTGCTCCGCCGCCGCTGCCGCTGCGGTTCGCGCTGTTGGCGCTGGGGCTTGCCCCCGCGTTCTGCTGCCGCCCGGCGGCGCCGCCCTTCGTCGATCCCCCGTACTTGCTCGCCGTGGCGCTGTTCGAGTACGGCGCGCCGCCGCGGTGCGCGGAGTTGTGCTGCACGTTGCCGGCCTTCACGTTCGTGTTCTTGTTGTAGTTGTTGTTGACGTTGACGTTGACGGTGTTGTTGGAGCCCCATCCGGCGTTGCAGCAGGAGCCGCCCCAGACGGCCGCGCCGATCATGACGCCGGCCGTGAACGTCATGAAGGCGGCGCCCGGAGGCGGGGGCGGCGGGTAGTAGATCGGCGGATAGGGGTACACGGGCGGCGGGTAGACGACCGTCGGGCTGTAGACCGGGACGTAGATGACCTCGGGGTCCGAGGGCTGCACGATGATGACGGTCTTCGACTCGACGACCTGCGTCTCAACCTTCTGCTGCTCGTTCGTCTTGAGGGCGCCCTTGTCCTGGGCCTTCTTCCGCATTCGCTGGACGGCGTCCATGACGTCGCTCTGCTGGTCGAGGAAGGCATTGCCGAGGTCTGTCGTCCACTGGATGTCGTCGCAGAGCCGCTTGACGACGTCCGGAAGGGGCGCCATCGACTGGATGGCGGGATCCCACGGCTGCTTGGCGACCGCGTCGGCCAGCGCCTTGTCCTTCAGGTTCTTGTTCTTCCCGAGCCACTGCTGGAGCTGCATGAGCTCGAGCGGGTACGTGGCGGCGACGAGCGTCTGCGCGAGGAGCGGGTCCGGGTAGAGGGCGATCGGCGCGACCAGCGAATCGAGCTTCTCCGGGGCGATCTTCGCCGGGGCCGCGGCGGGCGCGGCGGCCGGCGGGGCCTGCGCGAGGAGAACGCCCTCGCCGGGGACGAGGAGCGCGGCGCAGAGAAGAGCGAGGAACGCCCTGGAGGCCCGGGAGTCGTCCGTTTTCGATGAAATCAGGGTCATGGCATCTCCCAATCTCCAGGCAGCATAGTCCCGGATCCCGCGCGCGGCCTCCCAAGACTTCCATTGGACCAAAGTCCAATTTCCCCTGGTCGGTTATTGTGCTCGCGTGAAGAAAGTCCTCGAGGGGCTCACGCTCTTCCAGAAGCTCGCCTACCCGAGCCACAAGGACCTCTTCGAGCGCCTCGCGAAGAATCAGACGCCGCAGGCCGTCTTCATCGCCTGCTCGGACTCGCGCGTCGTGCCGAACCTGATGGTGCAGGCCGAGCCGGGGGACCTCTTCATCATCCGCAACGCGGGGAACATCGTCCCGCCGGCGGGGTCGTCGTACGGCGGGACGACGGCGTCGCTCGAGTACGCGATCGTCGCCCTCGGGATCCGCGACGTCATCCTCTGCGGCCACTCGAACTGCGGCGCCATGAAGGGCGTCCTCCATCCCGAGAACCTCGGCGCGATGCCGGCCGTCCGGCAGTGGGTCTCGTACGCAGAGCTCGCGCGGCGCGCCGCGGTCGAGTCGCACCCCGGCGCGGACGACGAGACGCTGCTCGAGAGGGTCGTGGACTACAACGTGATTGCGCAGGTGCGCAACATCCTCACGTTTCCGTTCGTGCGGCCGCTCGTCGAGCGGAACGAGCTCGAGGTCTACGGCTGGGTCTACGACATCGCGAGCGGCCACGTGAAGGGCCTCGACGCGAGCGGGCGACGCTTCGTGCCGCTCGGCGGCGAAGAGAAAGGCTCGCCGGACGAGCGGCACGTCCTCGCGTCGGTGGAGAGCGACGAGGAGTTCTGGGAGAGGCTCTGAGCGGACGGGTCTCTACTTGTACGAGGCGTCGTGGGCCTTCTTCAGGTCCTGCCACTGCTTTCTGAAGTCCTTCGCCTGCTCCTTCGTGAACACCCGGAACGGAACCTGGATGGTGCTCTGCGCGAACTTGACGTTGAGGAAGTACTGGCCCACCTGGATTCCGCCGGGGATGTTGAAGTAGAGGCGGCCGAGGCAATCGCGGTCGTTCCCCAGCTCGATCGTGTCGCGCGTGAGCGCGGGGCCGCTGAGGTTCGTGAAGAACTGGATCGAGCAGGGACGGTTCGCGCCGGCCGGGAAGTAGTTGATCGAGTCGTTGAACTTCTGGGCCCGCATGTTCAGGGCGCTGACGTTCGCTTTCATGTACTCCTGCTGGGTCGGGAGCGGAAGCGTCTTGCCGTCCGGGGTCTTGAGCGAGAAGGCGTCGCGCGGCATCGTGTAGCTCGGCACGCCATCCAGGAGCGTCACGCCCACGCTGAGGAGCGCCCACGGGTTCCCGATCTCCTGCTGGACCATTCGGTAACCGATGACCGCGTACCCCTCGTTGTTGTAGGCCATCCGCACGTACTCGCCCGCGAGCGTGAAGACCTGCGGAACGTCCGGCTTGGGGGCCGTCATGCCCGCGAGAGATCCCGTCGGTTGGGCCTGGGCGGCGAGGGGGCCGGGGGTGGTCAGGACCAGGAGCGCCGCGAGCGCGGCGGCGCTGAAGAGACTGAGGCGTTTGGTCATTTTCTTTTCCTCCAGATTCCTGCCCTGGCCGGGCTCCGGGTCTCGAGTGCGTACCTTATGACAATGCGGGCACTTCCGGGTACTCGCGGGCGAAGGGGTCACTCGTCGTCTCCGTCGCCGGTCCTGGACGCCTTGCCGCACTGAGCGGCGACGTCCGCGGCGCGACCGGCGAGGTAGCGGTCCAACTCCGCCGTGCCTGCGCGCCGCGCCGCGCGGCCGGCCTCCGCGGCGAGGTCCCGTGCGGCGGCGCAGCGGCCGGTACGGCTCTCGAGAAACGTCGCGTCCGCGAGATGCCCGGGCCGCCCGTCGAGGAAGAACGCCGCGCGGTAGAGGGCGACGGCGTCCCCCGGCTTCCCCCCGGCGGCGGTCGCCCGCGCCAGTTCCGAGAGGGCCCACGCGTCGCCGCCCGTGAGCGCCACGGCGGCGATCGGGCTCCGGCGCGAGATCGCGGGCAGCGCCCTTACGAAACCGGCTTCTGCGGCGACGAAGACGAGGACGGACGCGACGACGAGCGCGATTCGCCCCGCACGCCCGCTTGCGGGCGGCGGGGGCGCCGGCCCGACCTCGCGTCCCGCCTCGTCCGGGAGCGCCGCGTCGTCGGGCGGGCCCAGAACGCTCTCCGAAACACCGAGCGCGCGCCGGAGAGGGGCCGAGAGGATGGCCGGGAGCGTTCCTGTGACGACGATTGCAAGAGAGCGCCAGCGGCCTCCGATCGACGGGCCGTGCAGACGGAGCAAGCCCGGGTACATCCCCATCGCATACCCGGCGAGCGCGGCGGTGCCGCCGAAAAAGCCGGCCGTGCCGCGGCCGATGAGGGAGATCGGCCCGCCGAGGTGCGCGACGAACGCGCCGATGACGGCCGGGACGACGACCGTCGCGAGGCTCGCCCACTTCCGCGCGGGCCACCCGAGACGCGCGCGCTCGGTCCCGGGGGCGTCCCTCGCCGCAAGGACCTTCCGGTATGCGAACGGGGTCAGGGCGCGCGCGGCGAGCCAGCCGGCGAGGGCGCCGAGAGGGAGCGAGAGGAAGGAGGCGAAGGGCAGCCAGGCCGGGAGGAGAGCCCGCGCCGCCGAAAGAGGATCCACGCGCGAAGGTTAGCGCGACGGGGTCGCAGCCCGGCTTTTCGGATACCATCTCCGGGCTTGAGACGTCCGGCCGGAATCATCCTCGCCGCAGGAGCCGTCGTGCTCGCGGAGCTCTTCGCCGCGCCCGTGGCCCGCGCCCAGGAGCTCGAGCCGCGCTCGTACGCTCCCGTGCCGAAGGGAGCGAACTTCTTTCTTGCGAGCTACTCGTACCAGGCTGGCGACGTTCTCTTCGACCCGTCGTTGCCCTTCTCGAACGTAAACGCATACATCAACAGCCTCGTCGTAGGTTATGGCCAATCGTTTAGCCTGTTCGGCCGCATCTCGTCGCTTTCCGTCGCCGTGCCGTACGTCTGGGCGTCGGTGGACGGTAACGTGGGGGAGACTTACCAGGCCATCACGCGCTCGGGCCTCGGCGACATGCGCCTGCGCTTCGTCGTGAACCTGCTCGGCGGGCCGGCCCTTTCGCCACGGGAGTTCGCCGCGCGCAAGCCCGAGCCGACGCTCGGCTTCAGCCTCGTCGTCGTCGCCCCGACCGGCCAGTACAGCAGCGAGAAGCTCATCAACATCGGGACGAACCGCTGGGCGTTCCGGCCCGAGTTCGGCCTGTCGTTCCCGGTCGGGCGCTGGACGCTCGAGGGCGCGGCTGGCGTCTGGCTGTTCCTGGACAACAACCATACTTACCCCGGCGAGAACGTAAGGTCACAGGACCCGCTCTACACGTTTCAGGCGCACGTCGGGTACACGGTCCGCCCGGGCCTCTGGGTCGCCGCGGACGCGACGTACTACGCGGGTGGCAAGACATATACGAACGACGTCCCGAGCGACACGCGCCAGGCGAACAGCCGGGCCGGTCTGACCGCTTCGGTCCCGCTCGGGAAGGGTCACAGCGTCAAGGTTGCCGCCTCCCGGGGCGTGGACGCCAGGGTCGGGTCGCGCTTCAACACGATCGGGATCGCGTACCAGTACCTCTGGTTCACGAAGTGATTCCCGGCGCCGCCGACCTGAAGCCGGTGCTCGACATCGCGGTCCCCGCCGTGACGTTCCTCGTCATGACGATCGTGGGCCTCGACCTCACGCGCGGGTAGACTCGCGGGCGGGGTTCGGAGGGTGGTCTGCGCCTGAAGTCGAAGCTCCCCGAGCGGCTGTTCTTCGCGATCGGGATCGCCCTGCTCGCGGTGTTCGCCGTCGCGCGCTTCTCCGCCGCGTACTTCCGGGCCCGCGACGTGCGCCGGTTCGACGCCGCGTTCGCGGCCCGCGTCGAGCCCGAGGCGCGTCCCGCCGCCGCGGTCGTCCCGCCGCCCACGGGCGCCGCGTTCGCGGAACCCGTCCCCGAGCCCGACATGAGCCTCTGGGCGCCGGAGCGGCGCAAGGCGTTCGCGGAGAGCCAGGCCGCGTCCGCGGGGCTTCCGCTCGCCGTCCTCGAGATCCCGAAGATCCACCTCGAGGTGCCGGTCCTGGCCGGGACGGACGACCTCACGCTGAACCGCGCCGTCGGGCTGATCGAAGGAACGCCGCGGCCCGGCGAGAGGGGGAACGTCGGGATCGCGGGCCACCGGGACGGCTTCTTCCGCGGGCTGAAAGACATCGGCCCCGGCGACGCGATCACGCTCAGGACGCCCGCCGGCCGCCGAGACTACGTCGTCAGGAGCGTGCGGATCGTCGAGCAGGACGACGTTTCGGTCCTGGACGACTCGCCCACGGACGCGCTCACCCTCGTGACGTGCTACCCCTTCTATTACGTCGGGAGCGCCCCCCAGCGGTACATCGTCCGCGCCGAGTGACCCGGAACGTCCGGCGCGCCAGGGATTCCGGGACGCGCCCGGTTGATTCGTTTGCATCATTTTGCCGCCCGGAGCGACACTTGGACTCTCGGCTGTATCTGTAATAGTGTTGACACGCCATTTTCAGATCGTTCGATCAACGCAGAAACAGGAGGAAATCAATGAAGCTTTCCAGGTTCGCCCTCGCCGCAGTCCTTTGTCTCGCAGGCGCTGCGTTCGCGCAGACGGTCGTCGACACCACGGTCAAGTCCGGCCTCGTGATCGGCAAGACCGACCACTCCGTCATCCTCAAGATGGACGACGGAGTCGTCCGCGAGATCGAGGTGCCGCCGGGCAAGACGGCGATGGTCGACGGCAAGGAAACCGGCCTCGCCGACCTCAAGATCGGCACGACGCTCAGCGCGACGTTCCACACGGTCGCCAAGCCCGTCGAAGTCAAGACGACCACGATCCGTAAGGGCGAGGTCGTCAAGGTCAACGGCTCGATGCTCGTCTACAAGGAAAACGGCAAGATCTTCACGAAGTCCGTACCGGCGGGCTACCGGTTCAACGTGGACGGCAGGGAAGTCGGCGTCGGGGACCTCACACCCGGCATGAAGATCAACGCGACGATCGTGACCACCTCGACGAAGATGACGACCGAGACGCACCGCGGCAAGGTCTCGGGCGCGGCTCCGGCTGAGCCGGCCCCGGCGCCCGTCGCCGCGGCTCCGGCCCCGGCTCCGGCTCCCGCCGTCGCGGCCGCGGAGCCGGCTCCGGCTCCCGCCAAGAAGAAGCTTCCGAAGACGGCGAGCCCGATGCCGCTCTTCGGCCTCCTCGGCGGCCTGTCCGTCGCGGCCGGCGCGGGCCTGCGCAAGCTCCGGACCCGCTAAGGTCTCTCTCTTCTCGCTCGGGGCGGCTCCCCTCGCGGGGGGCCGCCCTTTTTCTTTGAGGGGGCGCCCTCGATGCTGCCGCAGCTCAAGAAGGACTTCACGACGCTCCCGGCGTTCGAGTGGAGCGGGGCTAGTCTGGATGGCATGAGGGCCGCTCTGGGTCTTCGCGTTCTTCTGGCATCCAGCCGGCCGCTCCTTGGCCTTGCGGGAATCCTGGCCTCGCATGCGCTGATCCACACGCCCGCAGCGGCGGGCGTTCCGCAGGACGTTCTGAGGAACCGGATCGCCGGCCTCGGGAAGGCGCTCGGTCCCCCGTGGACCCAGGACCAGAAGCTCGCCGCCCTCGCCGGGCTCCTGGCGCTCGACGCGCGCTAGTACGCGAGCGTCTTTCTCGCCGCCTCGAGGACGCGCGCCGCGTTCGGCAGGATCGCGCGCTCGAGGATGCGGTTGAAGCCGACGGGCGTGAACGTGGAGCCCACGCGGTCGACCGGCGCGTCGAGGTGCTCGAAGAGCTCGGACGCGATGCGCGCCGCGATCTCGCCGCCGAAGCCGCCGTGGACCTTGTCCTCGTGGACGACGAGGACGCGCGACGTCTTCTTCACGGACTCCGCGACCGCGTCGAAGTCGAGAGGGACGAGCGAGCGCAGGTCGAGGACCTCGACCTCCTTGCCCTCGTGCGCGAGCGCGGCGGCGGCCTCGAGCGCGAAGTGGACGGGCGTCCCGTACGCGACGATCGTGAGGTCCTTCCCGGAGCGGCGGAGGCGCGCCTTGCCGAACGGGACCGCGAACCCCGCGGGGACGCGCGTTTTCGCCTCGCGCGCGTTGTAGAGGTACTTCGGCTCGAGGTAGAGCGTGATCCCGCGCGAGCGGATCGCCGTGCGGAGGAGCCCCGCCGCGTCGTCCGCGAACGCGGGGACGACGACGCGGATCCCGGGGAGCGTGGTGAGCCAGCCCTCGATGTTCTGCGAGTGGTAGAGGCCGCCGCCGATGTAGCCGCCCGAGGCGATCCTCACTGTCACGTTCGGGACGAACTGGCCGTTCGTGCGCCAGTACTCGTGCGACATCTCGACCATCTGCTCGGCCGCAGGCCAGAAGTAGTCCGCGAACTCGGCGCCCTCGACGACGACGCGGATCCTGTCGGCAAAGCGCGAGAAGCCGTCCGCGGTTCCGAGGATGAAATCCTCGGCGATCGGGCCGTTGAAGACCCGCGCACTCCCGAATTCCGGCTGCATGCCCTTCGACACGTTGAAGATGCCGCCCTTGTCCTTGTTCGCGACGTCCTGCCCCCAGAGGTAGGTGTCCGGGTTCTCGCGGAACATCTCCTTGAGCGTGCCGTTCAGCGCCTGGATGAGCGTGAGCTCGGGCGCGGGCGGGCCCCCCGGAGTGTCGGGCGTGACGGGCACGGCGGCGAGGCCGTCGCCCGCGGGGACCCACGCCTCGGGGAGGACGTACTCGAAGATCGACGCGGGGTCCGGGTCCGGCGCCTTTCGGCATCGGTCGGCGGCGTCGTCGTAAAGGCGGACGTTGGCCTGCTCGATTTCGGCGATTTCCTCCTCGGAGAACGCGCCGCCTTCCACGAGCGTCCGGCGCAGGCGGGGGAGCGGGTCGAGCGCCTTCGCGGCGGCCAGCTCCTCGGGCGAGCGGTAGAGCTCCTGCCGGTCCGAGTTCGAGTGCGAGCCGATCCTCACGCACTCGGCGTGCACGAGGGCGCAGCCGGCGCCCGACGAGACGTAGCGCACGGCCTCGCGCATCGCCCGCAGCGAGTCGAAGAGGTCCTTGCCGTCGCAGTGAACGATCTTCACGTTCAAAAAGCCCGCGAAGTTGTCCGACGCGAAGCGGTTCGCGGTCTGGTCGCTCTTCGGGACCGAGATCCCGTAGCCGTTGTCCTGGACGACGAAGACGACGGGGAGCTTCTCGCGCGAGGCGCCGTTGACGGCCTCGTAGAAGTAGCCCTCGGAGGTCGACGACTCCCCGACGGAGCAGAAGACGACGGCGTCGGCGCCGTACGTCTTCACGGCGCGCCCGAGGCCCGCGGCGTGCTGCGCGTGGTTCGAGACGCACGACGAGACGTTCTGGACGTGGATCGCGGGCTTCGCGAAGTGGTTCGACATGTGCCGGCCGCCGGACGCCACGTCCGCCTTCTTGGACATGCCGTTCAGGAGGATCTCGTCCGCGCTGAGCCCGGCCGCGACGCACGTCGTGAGGTCGCGGTAATAGGGGAAGAGGTAGTCGACGTTCGGACGGAACGTGACCCCGAGGGCGACCTGGATGCCGTCGTGGCCCGCGCAGGGCGCGTGATAGGACCAGCCGAGCCCCTGTTTCAGGTAGTTCGGGGCCTTGTCGTCGAGGATCCGCCCGAGATGCATGAGCGCATACCACCTCCTGAGCTCGTCGCGCGTCGGGGCCACGGCCGCCAGAGCGGCGGCGGCGGGCAACGCCACGGGCGCAGAGAGGACACCGGGTTCAGCCATCTTTTCCCACTCCTCGGGTCGAGGGATTTCCCCGTCAGGTCGTTGCCCGCCGGAGAAGAGGTCTCATCTTACCGCTTCGGTTAGAATCCGCCTCCCGCCGTCCCGAGACTCCTCGTGGAGCTTGCGCGTGCGGGTAGGAGTCCCCCCGTGTCTCAGACCCTGATCGCCGCCCATCCCGCCGCCGACGGAATCGAGTCGGCGGACCGCAAGACCTTCGAGGCCGCCATGGCCGCTGACGACGCCCAGCCGCGCAAGAAGCTCGTCGAAGGCCAGGTCGTGAACGGAACGATCGCCGGCATCACCCCCGACGTCGTCCTCGTCTCGATCGGCGGCAAATCCGAGGCGATCATGGACCTGAAGGAGCTCGACGGCGAGAAGGTCGGTGACCGGATCGAGGCGGTCGTCATCAAGGCCGCGCCGGACGTGCGGCTCAGCCGGAAGCTCGCGATCGGGCACCGGACGAAGGCCGAGCTCCGGGCCGCTGCCGAGGCGAAGATCCCCGTGGCCGGCAAGGTCTCCGCGCGGAACAAGGGCGGCTTCGACGTCCTGATCGGCGGGGCACACGGCCTGCGCGCGTTCTGCCCGGTCTCGCAGATCGACCTCGGCCGCCACGACGAGCCCGGCCTCACCGAGTTCGTCGGCAAGAACTTCGACTTCCGCGTGATCGAGTACTCCGAGGACGGCCGCCGCGTCGTCGTGTCGCGCGTCGCCCTCCTCAAGGAAGACAACGAGGCCAGGGCCGCCGAGACGCGCGCGAAGATCGAGCTCGGCGCCGTCATGACGGGCCACGTCCGCTCCCTCACCGAGTTCGGCGCGTTCGTCGACCTCGGCGGCGTGGACGGCCTCGTCCACGTCACGGAGATCTCGCGCCGGAGGGTCGCGCACCCGAAGGACGTCCTCTCGGTCGGACAGGAAGTCACGGTCAAGGTCACGAAGCTCGCGGGCGAGGGCAAGAGGATCTCGCTCTCGATGAAGGAGCTCGAGGCCGACCCGTGGGCGACGCTCGCCGAGCGGTTCGCTCCGGCGGCCTCGTTCACGGGCACCGTCGTGCGCCACGCGGACTTCGGCCTCTTCGTCGAGGTCGAGCCGGGCGTGGACGGCCTCGTCCACGTCTCGGCGCTCCCGCCGGGAGTCTCGCTCAAGGATCCGCAGGTCGCCATCGGGCAGACCGTGCAGGGCTGGGTCAAGGAAGTCGACCCGACGCACCGCCGGCTCTCGCTCTCGCTGCGCGAGGTTGCCACGGGCGACCCGTGGGCGGGCATCCGCGACCGCTACGCCGAGGGGTCCGTCGTGAAAGGCGAGGTCGAGAGCGTTGCCGCATTCGGCGTCTTCGTCCGCCTCGAGCCGGGCCTCACGGGCCTGATCCCGAACGGCGAGACCGGCGTCCCGCCCGGCACCGTCGCGAAGCACTTCGCACCGGGTCAGCAGGTCGAGGTCAAGGTCATCGGGCTCGATACGGAGCGCAAGCGCGTGTCTCTCTCAGCCGCGGGCGCGAAGGCCGAGGCCGACCGCGGCGAGCTGAAGAAGTTCCGCGAGGACTCGGCCAAGCGCGAGAAGGCGTCGGAGCCGTCCGTGTCGGTCTTCGGCGCGTCGCTTCTCGAGGCCCTCCAGCATCCGAAGAGCAAGCAGAAGAAATAGACTTTCCCTCGGGCGTTCTTTCAAATCGTCCTCGAGTCCCCTCGACCTCCGGGGGGTGAAAGAGGGAAGCGGGTGAGATTCCCGCGCGGCCCCCGCCACTGTGACCGGGGACGCGCCCGGCGAGATCCCACTGGCGGCGAGAGATCGGCATCGACCGGTCGCGCCGCCGGGAAGGGGCCGGGCGCGGACGATCCGGGAGCCAGGAGACCTGCCCGAGGAACATCGCATCAGCGTCGCCTTCTCCGGGGCTCGGGAAGTCGCGGCTCGCCCGCCTCCGCGCGCCGGGCCCGCCGCTCCTTTTCGATGGGAGGGCGAGGCCACCGGAACGGAGGTGTTCCCTTGGTCTCCCGTGATCTCGCCCGGCTCTCCCGTGTCCTGCTCGTGGTCCTCGCGCCGACGCTCGCGGCCCAGGCGCCCGCACCGGCTTCCGCCCCTGCGCCGATCGCCGCCGACGTCGTCGTCTCGGCGGAGGCCGCCCCCGAGCCCTCCGTCTCCCTCGGCGCCGCCGCGACCGTGATCGATGCGGCTGAGATCGCGCGCTCGAAGGCGACGAGCGTCCTCGATCTCCTGCGCACCGTGCCCGGTCTCGACGTCGTCCAGTCGGGCGGCCCGGGCGGCGTCACGTCGCTCTTCCTCCGCGGGACGTCCTCGACCCAGACGCTCGTCCTCGTGGACGGCGTGCCCCTCAACAGCCCGTTCTTCGGCGGGACGGACCTCTCGGCGGTTTCGACCGCGAACGTCGAGCGCATCGAGGTCGTGCGCGGGCCGTTCTCGGCGCTCTACGGCTCGGAGGCGATCGGCGGCGTCGTGCGCATCTTCACGCGCCGGGCAGCCGAGGCGGGCGTCTCGGGGCACGCGAGTCTCGCCTTCGGCAACGCGGACGGCGCCGAGGGCCTCGGAGAATTCCGATTCTCAGAAGGTGCCCTCTCGGGGACGTTTGGCTTTCGAAGGACGCTTTTCTCCGGCGATGAGCCCAACGAATTCTTCTCTGGAACGACCTTTTCGGGGAGTCTGACGACGCGGATCGGGGAGGACGCGACGGCCGGAGTGGTCGTCCGCCGCGAGAGCGGCCGAACGGGCGTGCCTTCCGACGGTTCGCAGCCGACACCGCAGCGCTCCACCTGGGACGACACGACGACGCTCGAGGTCCCCTTCTCTCTTTCACTTTCGAAGAATCTTTTCCTCGAGGCTGCGTTCCGGTACTTGCGCGACACGCCGAGCTACGCGGACCCCGACTCGTCCTTCTCGTGGTCGACGACGGACGCGCGGCGCATCGGGGCGCGCGTCGCGGCCACGGGGACGTGGGGAGTGCAACGCCTCGCGGTGGGCGTGGATCTCGAAAGGACGCAGGTCTGGAACGAGAGCAACTACGGGCCCGCCCTCGAAGGGGAGACCGCGCGCACGTTCGCCGTCTTTGCGGAGGACCGGATCGCGATCGACGGAGAGCGGCTCGTCGCGACAGCCGGCATCCGCTGGGACGACGCCAGCTCCTACGGCAGCGCCTTTTCCCCGCGCGCCACGCTCGCATGGCGCGCCCTTCCGTCTCTCAAGCTGCGCGCCGCGGCGGGCTCGGCCTTCCGCGCGCCTTCGCTCGGCGAGCTCTACTACCCGTACTCCGGGAACCCGAACCTGCAGCCCGAGCGCTCCACGGGATGGGAGGTCGGCTTCGAGCAGACGATCGCCGCCGGCGTCGTCGCCGAGGCGACGGCGTTCTGGAACGACATCCGCGACCTCATCCAGTACGACCCCCAGACCCTCACGAACGAGAACGTCGGCCACGCGCGGACGCGCGGCGTCGAGGTCGCCGTCCGGACGGCGGTCGGAGAACGCGCGTTCCTGCGCGCGTCCTACACGTACCTCGACGCGATGGACGTCGACGCCGACGCTCCGCTCCTCCGGCGCCCCCGGCATCGCGCCTCCCTGACGGCCGGCTCGGGCTTCGGCGCCGGCGGCTCGTGGAGCGTGACGGGCCTTTTCGTCGGGGCCCGCCCCGACCTGAGCGCCGCCGACTTCACGACGCCCGTCCAGAACCCGTCGTACGTCCGCCTGGACGCCGCGGTCACGCTGCCGCCCCTCGTCCTGTCTCTCTCTCCGTGGATTCGCGTCACGAACCTCCTCGGAAAGAGCTACTCGGAGGTCAACGGCTTCCCGGCGCCGGGCCGCCGCGTCCTCGCGGGTCTCGAGGCGTCATTCTGAGAACGGTTCGCAGCGACGCGAAATGATAAAACGCCACGCGTGCGACACCTTTCGGTGCGAGCCCTCTCGACCCCCGAGCCTCTCGTGCGCGCGTTCGCCCGGCGCGTGCAGCAGGAGGGAGCTCTCGACCTGACGCAGGGCGACTACAAGAACGCGGACTTCGCGCCGCACCCGGAGGTCGTGAGGGCCGCCCAGCGGATCACGCGCAACACGGTCCACAGCTACGGTCCCGCCGTCGGCCGGATGGACGTGAGGAGCGAGATCGCGGAGTTCTTCAACCGCGACGGCCTGAGGGACTACCCGTCGTCCGACGTGAGGTTCCTGCCCGACGAGATCCTCTTTACTCCGGGAACACGCGCGGGCCTCGCGATCGTCCTCGAGGTGCTCGGCGACGACGGCTCGGGCGTCGTCGTCCCGCGGCCGAGCTGGGAGTACGACTGGTTCGTCGAGCGGGCGGGCAAGCGCGTCGTCGAGCTTCCGACCGACGCTCCCGGTTTCCTTCCCGATCCGGCGGCGCTCGACCGCCTCCTCGCGACGGGCGGCATCGCCTCGGTCATCCTGAACAACCCGCACAACCCGACGGGCCGCGTCTACCCCCGCACCCTCGTGGAGGAGATCGTGCGCGTCTGCGTGAAGCGGCGCGTCTTCGTCCTCTACGACTCGGTCTACCAGCGGCTCGACTACGTCGACTCGTTCGTGAACCCCGCCTTCGCGAACCCCGAGTGGCGCGACTGGGTCGTGACGCTCTCGGGCCTCTCGAAGATGGACATGTTCGGCGCCTCGACGGGCGCGCGCGCCTGCTGGCTCGTCCTCTCGGACGAGATCCGGTCGAACGGCGTGAGAGCCCGCGAGATCCTCGCGAACCTCTCGGCGTGGCTCGTCGCGACGCCGTCGACGCTCGCGCAGGACTGGGCGCTCGCGGCGCTCCAGAGCCCGCTCGCGGCCATTCGCCGCCCCTCGCCGTACATGCGCGAGCGCCGCGACTTCATGATCGAGGCGGCGGACGCGATCGCGTCCCTCGGCGTCGAACGGACCGATTTCGGGGGAACGTTCTACGCGCCCCTCGCGTTCCCGGGCCTCGTCGGCGAGCCCTTCGACCGCCTTCGAAACGGCATCAAGGAGCGCGCCGTCGTGAAGACGTCCGTCGACGCGTTCGAGCTCCTTCTCTCCGGCGGCGTCGGGGGCATTCCGTTCGCGGCGTTCGCGGGGTCCGATCCGGCGCACTACGGCACCTGGCAACGCCTCTCCTACGGCTCGAAGGACGTGAACGAGCTCGCCGTCTTCATGGACCGCGTCCGCGCGTGCATGGAACGGCGCGGCCGGGCCGGGTCGAGCGCGCCGGTCGCCGTGCCGCACGACACGGTCGAGGCGGGGGTCTGGGAGAGCGTCTGCACGGAGGCGGGTTACGCCGCGCTCGACGGCCTCGACGAGAGGACGTTCGCCGAGGCGCGCAAGGCCGCCGCCGCGCGCGCGCCGCAGGGGAGCGTCCGCCTCACGGGAACGAAGCATCCGGACTCGACGGCTCACCGGGCCGAGCAGCTCGCGCGGGCCCTTCGCGCGGCGCCCGAGGGAACACCCGACCGGGCCCACGCCGCCCTGACGTACCTCGAATGGAACCCGCTCGTCGACGCGCGCGCGGAGTTCGAGGAGACGATCGCGGACCTTCTCGGGCCGTGCTCCGAGGTCCTCCTCGACTACGAGGGCCGGCAGATCAGCCCGGAGTGGGTGGACGTTCCGGAGAAGGCGGTCCTCACGCTGCTCCGGCACGGCCTCGTACCCGGAGAGGACCGCCATCTCCTCTTCCGCGCGCCGAACCCGTGGATCGAGCAGGACGAGGAGAAGGTGTCGAAGATCCTCGGCTCCGTCGCGCGCGCGAACGTCCTCTTCCTCCTCGCTTGCGAGCGCCTCGGGATCGTCCCGAAGCGCAACGCGATCCACGAGCTGTCGATCCCGCAGGTGAACGCGCGCGCGGAGGTCGGAGCCGTCGTCAAGATCGGGACGCTCTACCTCGAGGCGCTGCGCGGCCTCTTCGACGGCCCGCCCGACCGGGTCGACGCGTTCCTCTCGGCGCGGGTCCCGCAGGCGAAGCGGGCCGCGCTCCTCGCGCGTGTCGCGCGCGTCCGCCTCGTGCCGCTCGTCGAGAACGTCGGCGCCCTCGCGCACCTTCCGGACCTCCTCGACGCCTACTACCAGGCGCTCGCGCGCAATCGCGGCCTCGAGGGCCTCCCGACGCCGGAAGGCCTGCGGACGGGCTTCGACGAGTCCGAGTCCGTCGTCCGGATCTTCGTCGCGATGTCCGATACGGCCGAGCAGAGCGGCAAGATCGCGACGGACGTCGCGTACACGCTGACGGTCGCCGGGCGGGACGAGGCCGAGCGCCGGCTCGCGGAGCACGCGCGGCGGATCGGCGAGCCGGCCCCCCGCGTCACGTTCCTGATCGGCGCCGGCCGGGCCGGCTTCCGCGGAGGATTCGACCCGGAGCACGAGGGCGTCGTCCAACAGTTCGCACGCGCGGACGGCGTCACGATGCAGGGCATCCGGGCCGACGCGCCCGCCGAAGCGGCGCGCCTCGCCGCGCGGTTCCGGGAAGAGGTCGCGGCGAAGCGGCCCGCGCCGTCCACCGGCGCCGGCGAGCGCGAGTCCCTCCTGGAGCTCCTCGAGGCCGGCGTGAAGGCCCACACGGAGACGCTCCTGAGGATCGCGCCGCTCCTTTCGCCGTTCAGCGGGCTCGTCCCGCAGACGCGCGTGAGGATCCGGGCGACGGGTTCCGTGAACTACGGCCGCTCGATCCCCGTCTACCCCGAGGAGTGGGGCGGCGGCGGAACGCTGCCCGACAACCGGGACCTGCGCGACGCGTGGCCCGAGGGCGTGACGCTCCCCAGAGCGATCAACTACAACCTCGGCTGCACGACGCTCGGACTGCCCGCCGTCACGAGCGACCTTGCCGCGCTGGACAAACGCGGGGCGGTCCTCCTCGCGCGGCACGTGCCCGGCTACCGGGAGATCCTCGCGCGCGAGCTGCCGTACTTCGTCCGTGACTCCGTCGCGCTCGTCTTCGGGAAGCGCTTCGCCGAGACGGCCGCGCGGCGGTGCCTCAGGGCCGCGGCGGCGGTCTGGGCGGACGTGCGCTCGCGCGACGAGCTCGTGGAGCCGACGTGCCTCTTCGCGATGCTCTACTTGCGCTTCCTCGCCGACGAGTCCGACAGCTGGGACGAGACGAAGGAGCACGAGAGCCTCACGACGCGCGAGGAAGAGCTCATCCGGGAGACCTCGAGCGGCGCCTTCGCCGCGCTCTGCGCCGAGCGGCCCGGCGGCCGCTGGACGGTCCTCCAGACGCTCGTGGACGCCGAGGAGGCGCCGCGCCTCCTCCTCGCGCGCGAGCTCACGATCGAGGAGAAGCGCGAGTTCGTCGACCTCCGGATCGAGGGCTGGCTTCGCACGCTGCCCGACCCCCTCGCCCGCAGCCTGCGGGGAGAGTGGGCGCCGCTGCGCGAGCTCGGCAAGGACGAGCTGACGCTCCGGGCGATCGAGCAGATGGTCGCGCTCGAGCGGCTCCGCGGCAGCCGGGGGGCCTGAGGGAAGGGATCAGGGCTCTTCTTCTGCGGGACTGCCCGGCGGGAACCCCTCGAAGAGCTTGTCGATCGCTTTCTGCGTGACCTCCGCCCGTTCCTGCGGCGTCTCGCTGGTGCCCACGTCGCGCGAGGCCATGCCGCGCCAGACGAGTTCTTTCTCCTTCGTGTCGACGAGGTCCACGATGAGCGTTCCGACCGGGACGTCGTAGATGCGGGCGGTCGAGATCCCGCCGCCGCCCCAGCCATGCCAGCCCCAGCCCCAGCCCGCGTTGTACGACGTGATCTGCCTGTCGTTCTTCAGCCTCGTGTGGAGGACGACCCACAGGTCGGGCTTCACGTCTGCCTTGGCGTCCATCTTCGTCAGGCCCTTTGCGGCAAGCGTCCTTTCGATCGACCCCTCGACGCGCTTCATCTGGAATTCGCCGCGCCCGTGGACGTCCTTGAAGGCGAAGGTCTTGTAGGCGCCGAAATTCGTGGCGGGGTCGTAGTCGACGGTCGTCGTGATGCTCGAGCAGCCCGACCCCGCCAGCAGGGCGGCGGTTGCGAGCGCGAGAGCTGTGGGATTCCTCACGGGCGTGTCCCTCCGCAGGTTGGACGTGCAAGAGCCTTGCCGGGTTGGCACGGCCTCCCAGGGGGACGGACGGTCAACGGCTGGCCTTGAACGTGTCGCATGCCGCTACGGTACCCTCCCGGAGGCCTCGCGTGAACCACTCCGTGCGCTGGGAAGCCGAGCCGTGCGTCCAGCTCTCCGGGTTCACACGCCGGCCCGCGGCGCGCTGAAGCCGGTCGTCGCCCACGGCGGCGGCCGCGGCAAGCCCCTTCTCGACGTCGCCGTTCTCGAGGATGTTCCGCTCGGCGGTCCCGTGGCCCCAGACGCCCGCGAGGCAGTCGGCCTGCAGTTCGAGGCGGACGGAGAGCGCGTTCTGCTGGTCGGGCCGCTGCTCCATCGCGCGGCGCACCTGGCCCTCGATGCCGAGGAGCGTCTGGACGTGGTGGCCGAACTCGTGCGCGATGACGTAGGCCTGCGCGAAGTCGCCCGGCGCGCCGAAGCGGTCGGAGAGCTCGTCGAAAAAGCCCATGTCGAGATAGACCTTGCGGTCGGCGGGGCAGTAGAACGGCCCCATCTGGGCCTCGGCGAAGCCGCAGCCCGAGCGCGTTTCGGTCCGGTAGAGGACCAGCGTCGCGTGAGTGTAATTGCGGCCGAGCGACGGGAAAACGGCGTCCCACGTCTTCTGGACGTCGTTCACGACGAAGTTCACGAAGCGCGCGCGCTTCTCCTCCTGCGGCGAAGGCGGGGCCACGGGCCGCGAGCCCACGCTCGCCTGCGGCGAGCCGCCGCCCTGCGGGGCGAGGAGAGCGAAGAAGTTCTGTTTGAAGATGAGCGAGAGGACGCCGAGCAGGATGATCCCGCCGCAGCCGAGGCGCATGCCGCCGCCCCCGAATCCGAAGCCGCCGCCGCCCCCTTCTCCCCGCCGGTCCTCGATGTCCGGTCCGAGCCCGCCCCCGTCGTCGTTCCAGCGCATCGTTCCGCCTCCGGCGGCGCAGTCTAGAGCAGGGTCCGGCCGGCGCGATGCGCAACTCGCGGGTCCTCGCGGAATGGGCCGTCGACTTCGGCCACACGTCCCGCCGCGACGTTGACGGACAGCCTCGGCGGCCTTAAGTTCCTGAGGAACACAGGCGGATCGCAGGCCTTCGGCTGAGCGACCGATGTCGTGACGGGAGGAACCCACATGTTGAAATCCTGCGGGCTCACGCTCATGGCCGTCTGCATGCTGGCTTTTCCCGGCGCGGCCCCGGCGGACGACGCGGACCTGGCTGCCAGGCTCGTCGGAAGCTGGGAGGGCCGTTGGGAGTTCGGGGACGTCGGAGGCAGGCTGACCGCCAAGATCACCTCCGCCAAGGGCGATTCCCTCGAAGGCGAGACGATGTGGTTCGGCACGACGGCGGGCGACGTCGGCGACAAGTTCAAGAGCGCCAAGCTGAAGAACCGGAAGCTCAAGGTGTCCGAGGAGACCATGGATTTCGTCGTCACGGTTTCCGAGGACGGGGCGTCCATGGAAGGGAAGTGGACCAATCCGATGGGCGTCTCGGGCGGGATGACCCTCAAGAAGAACGTGAAGTAAAGGGCTTGCCCTCAGCAGGTTAGGCGTGACGTAAAGACCCGGAGGTAGACTCGCCCGCGTCAAGTTGCTGCCTTCCGGGACGCGCCTCGGCCCCTACGAAATCCTTTCCCCTCTCGGCGCGGGCGGGATGGGGGAGGTGTACCGGGCGCGGGACCCTCGCCTCGATCGCGAGGTCGCGGTAAAGGTACTGCCGGAAGACCTTCTAAAAGGTGAAGAGGCCAGGGCCCGGTTCGAACGGGAAGCGAAGCTGCTTGCCGCCCTGACCCACCCGAACATCGCGGCAGTCTTCTCATTCGAAGAAATCTCTTCCTCCCCTCTTTCTTCCGCGCCCCGCCACGTTCTCGTCATGGAGCTGCTCGAGGGCGAGACGCTGCGCGGCCGCCTCGACGCGGGCCCGATCCCGCAGAGGGAGGCGCTGGACCTCGCGCTCCAGGCGGCGCGCGGCCTCGCGGCCGCCCACCAGAAGGGCGTCGTCCACCGCGACCTGAAGCCCGAGAACCTGTTCGTCACGAGGGACGGCCACCTCAAGATTCTCGATTTCGGTCTCGCGAGGAGGAGCGACGCGGCGGAATTGGGCGACGTGACGGGCAAGGCGACGGCGACGCGCCACACGGAGCCCGGAACCGTCATGGGCACGGTCGGTTACATGTCGCCCGAGCAGGTGCGCGGCGAGGTCGCGGACGCGCGCTCCGACCTTTTCTCGCTCGGCGCCGTCCTCTTCGAGATGCTCGCGGGGCGGCGCGCCTTCCGGCGCGACACCGCGGTCGAAACCCTCACGGCGATCCTCCGCGAGGATCCGCCCGAGATCTTCGACTCGGGCTCCCGGATCCCGCCGGCGCTCGGCGCGGTCGTCCGGGGCTGCCTCGAGAAGGACCCCGGGCGGCGCCTTCCCTCCGCGGAAACCCTCGCGCTCCGCCTGCGCGAGGTGATCGAGAGCTCGCGCCCGGGCGGCGCGACGCGCGCGCGACGGAAGAACACCATCGACTCCGTCGCCGTCCTCCCGTTCGTCAACGGCGGAAACGACGCCGAGCAGGACTACCTGAGCGACGGCATCACGGAGCGGATCATCGACACGCTCTCCCAGCTTCCGAAGCTCCGGGTCATGGCGCGCAGCACCGTCTTCCGGTTCAAGGGGCGGGACGGCGACCCGCTCGCCGCGGGGCGCGCGCTCGACGTGCGCGCGGTTCTGACCGGCCGTCTCGTGAGGACCGTCGAAGCCGTCCGCGTCCAGGCGGAGCTCGTCGACGTCGCCACCGGGTTCCGGCTCTGGGGCGCGCAGGTCGACCGCACGACGCGGGACCTCCTCGAGGTCGAAGAAGTCATCTCGCGCGAGATCTGCGAGCACCTGAAGTTCAAGCTGAACGCTCCCGAAAGGAAGCGCGTGTCCCGCCACCACACGCAGGATGCCGAGGCCTACCAGGCCTACCTGAAAGGCCGGCACTTCTGGAACAAGTGGACGCCCGACGGCATGCGCGCCGCGATCGGGTTCTACGAGCAGGCAATCGAGCGCGACCCGTCGTACGCCCTCGCGTGGTGCGGGATCGCGGACGCCTGGGGTGTCCTCGGCAACATCAAGGCCGTTTCCCCCGCCGAGGCGTTTCCCCGGGCCCGGAGCGCCGCGCTCCGCGCGCTCGAATTCGACCCTAAGCTCGCCGAGGCGCATGCCTCACTCGGCTTCGTGCGCCGTTTCTTCGACTGGGACTGGCCCGCGGCCGAGCGCGAGTTCAAAGAGGCGGTCCGGCTGAACCCGGGCTACGCGACGGGCCGCCGCTGGTACGGGCAATTTCTCTCCGGGATGGGTCGGCACGAGGAGGCCGTCGCGGAAGTCCGGCACGCCCTCGACCTCGATCCGCTCTCCGTCATCATCCACACGGCTCTCGGCGACGTGCTGTTCTACGCGCGGCGCACCGACGACGCGATCGCGGTGTATCGGAAGGCCCTCGAGCTGAACCCGGACTTCCAGGCGGGGCACGGCGATCTCGCGCGCGCCCTCGAACACAGCGGCCGCGTCGACGAGGCGATCCGGGGCTACCAGAGGGCGATTGCGCTTGCCGGGAGCTCGATGGCAGACCCTTCCGTCGGACTCGCGAACGCCAGCGCGGCCGCGGGCCGCCGGGACGAGGCGCTTGCCGTTCTCGAGGAGCTCAAGAGCAGGCGCGATCGGCAGTACGTGTCGCCCTGGGGTCTGGCGTCCATCTACGCCCGGCTCGGAGAGACCGGCTCCGCGCTCGAATGGCTCGAGCGCGCGTACGACGAGCACGATTCCACACTCGTCTGGCTCAAGGTCCACCCGCGCTTCGACGGCCTGCGCGCCGAGCCCCGTTTCGTCGCGCTCCTGACGAAGATGGGCCTTTCCTGAGGCCGGCGGCCGCTCGGAGGGGAACGGGACGGAGCGCGGCGCCCTATGGGTGCGTGGGCGTCGGCGTGCCCGCGAACGGCGTATTCGTCGGCACCGGCGTGTTCGGCGTCGCGGTCGGGGCGGGCGACGTCGGCGTGGGGCTCGGGGGAGCCGGTGTCGGGGTCGGCGGGTTCGGCGTCGACCCGAGCCCGGCAGTCGGCGTAGGGCTCGGCGGCGTCCCTGTCACGACCGGCGTCGGCGTGATCGGGTACGGATTCGGAAAGGTCGGCGTAGCGGTCGGCGTTCCGGCGAACGGAGTGGAGGTCGGGGTCGGAGTGAGCATCCCGTTGCCGGGCTCCGTCGGCGTCTGGCAGCCCGGGAGTCCGGAACACAGGATCCCGATCGCGAGTGCGCTCCAGAGGATCGTCCCGAGATTCCGGCTCAAGAGTTCACGCGCTGCATTCCTGATTGTCGCTCAACCCGGCCGGGAAGAGGGAAGGCCCGCGAATGCCGGCGCGAACTTCCCGAATCAACGGCGGTACGCTGAATCGTGGTCCGGATGGAGGGACACGAATCGAAGAAAATGGCCGTCCCGAAACGCGAGTGCCCGGACTTTCTGGCTCAGGCGCAGGGAGTAAACGCCAGCGCCGTTCGGGGCCTTGAGGTGTTTGACGGCCTCCCACTGAAAGCCGGTGTGCCGATAGATCGCCGGCCACTCCAGATCGCTCAGCCGACGCAGGGACGCGACCACCTGCTTCAGCTCCGCAGTCTCCAGGCGAAAGAAAACGTCCTGGAATGCAGGGCTGTTGAGGTCGAGCCGGACGCGATCAGCGCCGGTGGGCACGTGCGCGGCTCACGGCCCTGGAGCCCTGTGCGACGAGGGCGTCGACATCGGACTCGGCAGGCGTCGTTGCGGAGGCCCAGGCGAGGCCGCGCTTGATCCGCGAAAGATGCGGCTCCTCCAGAGTCCACAGCTGGCTCTCCGGAATGACGGCCACCGCCGTCAGGATGATTGCGCCATCCCGGCGGTGCTCGACCCGTAACGCCTTCCCAGCGTAGTTCTTCCCGAGCGAAATCTGACCGCTCTTCCCGACGACCTTGATCTCTGCTCCTCGTACCCGCGGCATGGGGACCTTCCTGCCATCATGCTATCATGCGGAGAGACTCAGCGTTCCACGCGCCACCTCGCGATGGTCCGGCATCGAGAGCGACGCGATGTGTCCCGGCTTTATCGAGGACGCGATCCGCGAGTGTCTCGAGGTCAGAGGCGGGCTGATCGGATCTGTCCGCGGGGAAGGATTCCCCGCATCCCTCTGGTCGACGGTCCTGATCCCGTTCAGCGCGAGGAACACTCAACCGCAAGGCGCGGGAGTGAGAGGCGACGCGGAAAGTAATGGTGGAGCATCCTGCTCGATTATCGAACTGCAGTTCTTGAGGGATTCTCCTCTGCCTCTACTGGGCCCCGAACGGCCGGACGCTCCTTGGGCCCGATAAACGACAGACACCACTGAGGTTACCAGGAGGCGGATCAGGCTCCCCTTGGTGGGTGTTCAGAGCGCCGTGGTCCGGAACTACCGGGCCCGGGAGATCGGAAGGCTCCGGGCGAACCGGTCGTAGCTGAGGCTCTCAGTTCGCTAAGAGCGCCCCTCCACGGTGCCTGTCGCGGGGTACGACAGGCACCGCGTGCATCACGGAGAGAGCCAGCCCCTAAAAATCCACGGAGAGCTCGGCGAGAAAACGCCTGGGCGGCGCGACGTAGAGCTGCGCATCCCCGATCTCGCTCTCGGCCACATAGTGCCGGTTGTCGCCGAGATTTCGGCCGACCACCGACAGGCGCGCATGCTCAATGGTCCAGGACAGGCCTGCATCCCACTCAAAGAACGAGGGCATCACGGCGATGTTGATCTTGTCGAAGGGCCGCTCGTTCTGGTGGCGTACCGCGACCCAGGCGCCCAGCCCCGCGGCCGGGTTATACGCGACCTTGGCGTTCCAGAGGTCACGCGGCACCAGTTCGAGCCGCTGGCCGTCCGCGCTCTGAGGTCCGTTGTCCGGGTCGATGAACGAGAAGTGGACGTACGTCGCGTCATGATGGGCGTAACCCGCGAAAACAGAGAGAGCCGGAAAGCCGAGCGGATGGAACCCCGCCGCGATCTCGGCCCCCTGGTATCGCTGTTCGCCGCCGTTCACGAGCATGGGATTGCCGTCGGGGCCCACGACCGAGATGACCTGGTTCTCGAAGATCAGGTGAAATAATGAGACGTCGAGGGAGAGCTGGTGGTCGAGCCAGCGCGTCTTGAGGCCAATCTCCCCACTTCGGACCCGTTCCGGGTCGAGGATCGTGGCGCTCTCCGCCTCCGTCAGGTTCGGTGCAGCTGGCTTGAATGCGGACTTCGCCGCCGCATAGAGGTTGATCTCATTGACGGTTCCACGACGGTCGCTCAGGAGCCGAGCGAGCGCCGAGATCCCGCCGGACCATTGCCCGTCGGACTTGGAGTCCTGGGTGACGACAGGGGCGGGCGCCGTGACCTCCTGTCCTTGGGCCGAGAGGGTCTCGGAGACGCTGTCGTACCGCGCACCCGCCGTGATCGTCAGGAACTTCACCGGCGTCCACTCGTCGTTGAGGTAGAAGCCCAAGAAAGTGCGCCGGTCGTTGAAGGACCGGTGGTCGCCCACGGGCGTGTCGCTCAGCTGAGGCACGATCACGGGGTCGAGTTGCATGGCGATGTCGAACCCGATGCCATCTGCCGTTGTGCGTCCCCACGTCAGGGCCGCTCCGCCGACCAGGCGATGGTGTCCACCTCCCTCAAACGTGGCCGCGAGGTGAAGGTCCTCATAGAGATCGGTTTCCGTCGGGTACAACGCCACCCCCGACGCCGTTGCCGTGTTCCCGTCGACGCCGCTGATGAAAGACCTCACCGAGATCTGGTCGTCGCGCGTGAGCGAGAGCGTGTTCTCAAGAACCAGGGAGGAAGAGAGAGGCCGGGTGTAGTTCGTCGATAGAGCGTAGACGCGATGGTCCAGCCGAGCTCCTCCGACCTCGTAGTTACGGTCGACCTGGAATCCATTAATGGTCTGGCCGCTCGGCGGATCCACCGGGAGCGGGGATCCGAAGTACTGCGTGTTACGGACCCAGTTGAACGTCACGGCCAGTTTCCCGCCCGCCAGCGGCGAGTCGAGGCGCAGGCCGAACCGGTCGTCGGCGAGGTCCGTCAGGTCCTGCCAGCCCTTCGACCGTTCGATGTTCCCGAAGATCCTGAGCTTCGCGTCTCCAACCGGGATCGTCGTCGAGACGGCAACGCGCCCGTCGGAGAAGGACCCACCTGAGAGCGACGCGTGCGCGCCCGACGTGGCTTCCTTCGTGAAGACTTGGACCATGCCCGCGAAGGCGGAGACGCCATACAGCGTCCCCTGGGGCCCCTTTACGACCTCGATGTGGTCGACGTCGTCGATGTTGATCTGCGAGAGCGAGGGATTGAACGGACCGCCGACAGGAACGCCGTCCACCATGAAGAGGAGTGCGTCGAACTCCTTCACGCCCCAGAGGCCCACGTTGGGCAGGCGGGCCCCGTTGTCGCTTCCGAGTCCAGTGTCGAGCCCGACGATGTCCTGAAGCGCGTCCGCGAGAGTCTTGACGTTCTCGCGGCGGAGATCCTCACCTCGGATTACCGTCGCCTGACCGGGGATCTCGGTCTCCATAGCGGGGCCCCTCGTGGCGGAGACGACGATCTGCTCGTTCGACGTCACCGTCGGCGGGGCTACGGAGTCAGGCGGGCTCTGGGCGAGACATATCGAAGGAAGCATCGCCAGAGCAGCAGCCCGGATGGCCATCGGAAACAGGGAGTGGAACCGAAATGGTCTTCCTCCGTTCATGTCATCGCTCCTCTTTTCGTTCGTCGAGCCGGTCGTGGGGCGTTCTTGAAAGGCGTGGCCGAGGCGACGCCTCTCGCACATACAAGAAGACGCTCGCCCTTAGGGGCGAGTCCACGGATTGACTTAGATGAGCTCGGGGTGGGCTCGGAGGATCACTCGCGCTTCGGGAGCGAGACTCGGACCTCAGACTCCGGCGCCCGGTCGCTCGAGATGGGATGGGGCGAAAGAGAGGTCCGAAGCACCGTCACTGGGCGGGCGGGTGCAAGGAAGAGGTGTGGGTCAGAGCTCTCCAGCGAGGCGTCGGCGGGAATTCCCGCCAAGATGCGTTCGCGAGCAGGCTGCAGCGCGCCTACCGGCGGCAGCGGAGGCACCTGTCGTTCCTCGAGAGCCTCTCGGGTCCACAACTCGCTCTCGACCTCGACCATGGAATCGACCGGAGCCAGTGCATCCGCCAGGATCGTGAACACCGGGCTCAGGAAGAGGATTTGCTCGTGGCCCTCGAGACCGGCCCGCAAAGCGAGTCGCACTTCGGCCGACATGACGTTTGGAACGCGCCACGGAACATGGCTCGATCGGCCTTCCAGCTCACCGGTCACTCTAAGCGGGAACGTCTGGCCACCATCAAAGGTGAGCACGAGCTCCATCTCCTCGACAGCCCAGGAAGACGTCGGCAGCGTCCAAGCGACGTCGACTGTCGTCCCCGCGACCAGGCGGTTCCCCGCCTCAGGAGAGGAGAATCCGGGTGAGGAGGCGCGAGCGGGCAGTGACGCGAGGACTAGCGAGAAGAATCCCGCCAGCAACAGGACGGCCCCCTTCATCTCTCTTCAGAATAGCATCGCCGTTTGATGTCCTCGCGAGAGGCGCGAGAACAAAAGGCTGGTGGAGCTGAACGGGATCGAACCGTCGACCTCCTGAATGCCATTCAGGCGCTCTCCCAACTGAGCTACAGCCCCACGCGATGCGGAGAGGCGGGAAAGTAGCATCCCCCTCGCGTCCGGTCAAACGGCGGCAAGCGCGCGGGCCCGGCCTCAGGCGGTCGGGCTCGCCGAGAGGCCCGACGCGGATGCGGCTTCGAGGACGCGCGCGCGCGCCCGCTCGATGAGCGGCCCCGGCGTTCGCCGGAGGTTCCGCGCGAGGCCCGTGACTTTCAGGGCGAGGATCGTCCACTTGTTCGGGTCCCAGTGGTACCACCTCAGGCCGTTGCGGAAGTCGGACGGGAACGCGTGGTGGAAGTTGTGGAAGCCCTCGCCGTGCGTGAAGAACGCGAGGAACCAGTTGTCGCGGGCCGAGACCTCGGTGGAGTAGGGCCGCTTTCCCCAGAGGTGGGCGGCGGAGTTGATGAGAAACGTCGTGTGGTGGACGAGGACGATCCGGAGGAAGCCGCCCCAGAGGAGACCGCCGAACGGCCGGCCGAAGAGCGCGCCGACGAGCGTCGGAAGGCCGAGGCCGACCCCGATCCCGAGGAACCGCGACCAGCGGTGCTGCCACATGACGCGCGGGTTCTTGAGGAGATCGGGGACGTTGTCGAAGGTCGCGCCAGGCGCCTCCTTGTAAAAGACCCAGAAGACGTGCGCCCAGAGGAAGCCGCGCTTCACCGAGTACGGGTCGCGGTCAGTGTCCGTGTAGCGGTGGTGGTCGCGGTGGTCGCGCGCCCAGCGCAGCGCCGAGTTCTGGAGCGCGAGCGCGCCGAAGAAGAGGAGGACGCTCTCTGCGGCCGGGTGGCACTCGTACGTGCGGTGCGCGAAGCAGCGGTGGTAGCCCGGAGCCGATCCCGATCCCGATCGCCATGAAGAGCGCGAGCGCGAGCACGGGCTCCCACCAGACGATGCCCTGCGTCGCCGCGTACCAGGCGGTGCCGCCGAGGCCGACGATCGGCGTGATGGAGAGAAAGAGGATGTTGATCCAGTCGCGAGGGGGTGTCTTCATGACGCACGCAGTTTACGCGCGTTTCTGCGATTGCGTCTCTGGTGCGGGTCGCGCCCAAGCGAGGAAGCGGTTACGCGGACGTAACGACGCCTTCTCGCGGCGGACCCTCGTGCGCCGTAAGCTGTTCCGTGGCAATGACGAGCACCGCCGCGGCCACTTGGCATGGACCTTCCATCTGAATGCGGATCATGAGAGGTCGAGTTGCGCTCAAAATGCTCCTGCCCGTCACGCTCATCGCTTTCAGCGAGGTGCGGGCCGGAAATCTTCCACCCCTCACTCTGGATCGAACGTCCCTCGACAACGGGGGCACGATCACCGTCAGCGGCCAGGCGCCGGCGGGACGTCCCGTGTTCCTGGAGGTCTGGTCGGAAAAGCGGGTGTCCGCGTCGTTCTTCGACGCAAAGCGCGACGACAGGGGCGTGATCCCCTACAAGCTCTACCTGACCAAACAGCTGCCGGCCCATTACCGCATCTACCTCCCCAAGGCCGGGCAGTCGACGCTCGACACGTACGCGCGCAAGGGCAGCGGCTGGGCTTACTCGCAGGCCCTGAAGGACAGCGGCGCCGACGTCGCCTTCACCGCTCCCGCCGCCGTGCCCATCGCGACCTACCAGGCGACGCTCGTGGCCAGCATCGCCGGTTCCCGGGGCGCCCTGCTGCCGCCGCTCGATCCGAAGGAGTCCCGGCGCCGCGCCATGCAGATCGTCAAGGCGCGCTTCCGCTCGGTGTCGAAGCTCCTGGCGGCCACCGTGGAACAGCGCCCGGACGGCTCGTTCACCGCCCGCGTCACGATCCCGGCCGGCGCCGCGCCCGGCCGCTATTCGGTCGTGGCGGTGGCCGTGACCGACCAGGGCGTCGTGAAGAGTCCCGAAGCGACACTCGAGAACAGGATCGCCTTTCCGCTGCTGTACCTTTCCAACGCGGGCACGAGCCTCAACCTGTTCACGCCGTTCCTGCTGGCGCTGGCCGTCAGCATCTTCGGCGTCCTGATGGGCGCGGGCGGCGGCTTCATCCTCAACCCGCTTCTCGTCTCCCTCTGGCCGCTGCCGCACACGATCGTCGCCGGGACGGTGATGCCCACCGTCCTCTTCTCGCAGGGCAGCGGCATCTACAACTACAGCCGGATCAAGTTCATCAGCTGGAAGCTGGGCGTCACCATGGGTCTGGCCATGCTGGCGGGCGGCTTCATCGGCCCGAAGCTGACCGAGCTGATCACGCTCGACCAGTTCAAGTTCGTCTTCGGGTGGATCCTGGTCGTCCTGGCCGGCCTGATGCTGTGGCAGACGACGCCCGCCTACCTCCAGAAGAACAAGAAGGAACAGGCCATTCTCAAGGAGTTCAAGCGCCGCGCCGAACAGGAGGCCGCCGCTCGACGGGACGCCGCCGGCGGGAATGCACCGGCCCCCACGGCTGAAGGAGGCGCGCGATGACCGTCGAGTTCTGGGGCCAGCAGTTCAAGGTCAACATCGTCGTCGGATGCCTCGGGGCGTTCCTGACGGCCGTCGTCGCCTCGATGTTCGGGTTCGGTGGCGGTCCCTTCATGGTGCCGCTGATGACCGTGGTGCTCGGACTCCCGATGTACCTCGTGGTCGGGAGCTCGCTCCTCGCGATCTTCTTCAACACGCTCATGGGCAGCATGCGGCACATCCAGTTCAGCAACTTCGACCTCACGCTGTTCCTCGTCATGTTCCCGGCCGCGATCCTCGCCGGCTTCATCGGCCCGCGAATCGCGCAGCGCGTGAGTCCCCAGTGGGTCAAGCGCATCGCCGCGCTCGGACTTCTGGTGCTGGCCTTCAACCTGCTCGGCCTCTACTGATGACCGTGGAAGCGGCGTCGATCGAAACAGTCCCCTCCACGCCGGCCGGCCGCCGCGTCGTCAACAGCATCTGCGGCATGTGTACCACCCATTGCCCGATCCAGGTCGAGGTGGCCGGCGGCCGCGTCGTCTGGATCCAGGGAAACCCCAACGACGGCACGCTGGGGACGAGCCTGTGCGCCCGTGGCGCCGCCGGCCTGACGCTGGAGTACGACGACGAGCGCCCGCAGTATCCGATGATCCGGGCCGGCGCCCGCGGCGCGGGCCAGTGGCGCCGCGCGAGCTGGGACGAAGCCCTCGACCACGTCGCCGCGGCGCTCAAGGAGGTCGTGGCCGAGCACGGGGCCAAAGCGATCGCCCTGTCGGACCGCGGCGGCTCCTTCAACGACCTCACGAAGGCCTTCCTGCAGGCGCTGGGCTCGCCCAACTACTTCGATCACGACGCCTCCTGCGCCCGCAACGCCCACCACGCCTGCCGGAGCCTGTTCGGCAAGGGCCGCCGCGACTTCAGCTACGACATCAAGAACACCCGCCACATCGTCCTCTACGGCCGCAACATCACCGAGTCGCTCCAGGTCAAGGAGGCCAAGGACTTCATGGCGGCCCTGGCCAACGGGGCGCGCTGCACCTACATCGACCCCCGGATCACCGGCACGGCCTGCAAGGCGACGCGCTACTGGCAGATCCGCCCCAACAGCGACTACGCGCTCAACCTCGCGATCCTCCACCAGGTGATCGCCGACGGCGTCTACGACCACGCCTTCGTCGCGCGCTGGGTCGAGGGGTTCGAGACGCTGGCCGAGTTCGTCAGGCCGCTCTCGCCGGAATGGCAGGAGCCGCACACCGGCATCCCGGCTGCCGAAGTCCGCGCCTTCGTCCGCGAAATCGCCAAGGACGCGCCCAACGTCATCTTCCACGGCGGCTGGATGACGGCGCGCCACCATCAGTCCTTCCACGTGAGCCGCACCGCCTATCTGCTCAACGCCCTGATGGGCTCGATCGAGAGCCCCGGCGGCCTGCTCTTCGCCAAGAGCGCCGCCGACGTCGGGCGCAAGGACCTCAACAAGCTGACGGCGCGCATCCCGAAGCCGGCCGATCCGCGCGTGGACGGCGCCGGCACCCGGCATCCCCACTGGGATCCCGGGGCGGGCGTTCTCCACGGGCTCTTTCCGGCCATCGAGCGCGGCGAACCCTATCCGGTGCGGGCGTATTTCGCCTACCGCCACGATCCGCTGTCGGCCGTGCCCGACCCCGAAGCCCAGCTCAAGGCCATGCAGAAGCTGCGGCTGCTCGTTTCCATCGACGTCAACTGGTCGGAGACGGCGTGGCAGGCGGACGTGGTGCTGCCCGAATGCACGTATCTGGAGCGGGCCAACATCCTCGCGTTCAAGGCCGGCCCGAGGCCGTCCGTGCAGATGCGCGACCGCGCGGTGGAGGCGCGTTTCGACAGCCGCCCGGCCTGGTGGATCTTCCGCGAGATCGCGCGGCGCATGGGCGCGGGCCAATACCTCGATTTCGAGAGCATGGACGACATCTGGGCGTACCAGCTCGAGGGGACCGGGGTGACCGCCGATCAGCTCCGGGCCAAAGGCGTCGTCTCGCTGACGCAAAAGCCCGTGCTGTTCGACCGCGCCGACGGCCTCAAGTTCAAGACCGCCTCGGGCAAGATCGAGATCGTCAGCCCCGCACTGACCAAAGCCGGCCTGCCCAGCCTCGCTCCCTTCGAGCCGCCCGGTCCGCTTCCCGAGGGCGCGTTCTGGCTGCTGACGGGGCGGGCGCCGGTGCAGACGCACGCGCAAACCGCCAACAACGCGCTCCTCGCCGAGCTGTCGCCCGACAACCCGATCTGGATCCATCCGAGCCGGGCCACGCCGCTCGGCATCGCGGACGGCGATCCCGTCGAGCTCACCGTTGCCGGGCACACCGAGCGCGGCCGCGCGAAGGTGACGGACGCCATTCACCCCGAGGCGGTGTTCCTGCTCCACGGCTTCGGCCGCACGGTGCCGCTGCAGACGCGAGCCTTCGGCCGCGGCGTCGCGGACCAGCGGCTGCAGAAGGGCGTGCTGGAACGCTTCGACCCCGCCGGCGGCGGCTTCACGTTCGGCGAGACGCAGGTCGTCGTGCGGAGGGCCGCGTGAGCACCCAGACGCTGCGCCAGGACGCCGAAGGCTGCATCGGCTGTCAGGCCTGCGAGCTCCACTGCAAGACGAACAAGGGCCTCGGGCCCGGCCCGGCGCTGTGCAAGATCGTCACCGTCGGCCCGGTGACCGTCAACGGTCTTCCGCGCCAGAGCCACGTCTTCATGCCCTGCCTGCAATGCGAGGACGCCCTCTGCCTGGCCGCGTGTCCCAGCGGCGCGGTGCAGCGGCGGGCAACGGACGGCATCGTCTTCATCGAGGCGGCGCTTTGCATCGGCTGCAAGAGCTGCATCATCGCCTGCCCGTGGGGGGCGGCGCAGTGGGACCCCGTCACCCGCAAGGCGATCAAGTGCGACTACTGCAAGGACCGCCTCGATCAGGGCCTGCAGCCGGCGTGCGTCACGAAATGCGTCACCGGCTGCCTCTCCTTCGGTGACGCCGCGACCCTGCCCGATCCGCGCCGCAGGCGCTTCGCCGCCTCCATCGTCAGCTTTGGGTGAGGAGCGGATGACTTCCGCCTGCCCCGTGGCGGCAACGCGGGCCCGGCTGCGGCAGGCGTGGGAAGCGGCCGAGGGCCGGCCCGAACGGGCGCTGCTCGCGCGGGCCGCCCGGCTTGCCACCGAGATAACCGTGGGCCGCGGGGGTCCCGGCCATCTGGACGCGCTCGCGGCGCTGGCGGCCCAGCTCGAGGCGCCGGCAGGAACGATGCTGGCCGGAGCGCTCGCCGACCCCGCGTGGCGGCGCCACGTCGACGAAGGCAACTGTGCCGCCGGGCAATGCCTGACCGCGAACGCACCACCCTGCCAGAACGCCTGCCCGGCCCATGTCGACATCCCCAGCTTTCTGGCGCATGTGGGCCGCGGCAACTACGCCGAAGCCGTGGCCGTCATCGCCCGCGAGAATCCTCTGCCCTTCACCTGCGGCCTGATCTGCCCCGCCCCGTGCGAAAGCGCCTGCGCGCGCGGACCTCAGGCGGCGGTGTTCGTGCGGCCGATGAAGGCGGTGGCGACCCGCCACGCCCTCGCCGAGGCAGGCGACTACCCGTTGCCCCGGATGGCGCCGCCGAGCGGTCACAAGGTGGCGGTGGTCGGCTCGGGACCGGCGGGGCTGTCGGCGGCCTATTTTCTGGCACTGGCCGGCCACGACGTCGAGGTGCTGGAGGCGGCACCGCTCGCCGGCGGCATGCTGCGATACGGCATCCCCGCGTTCCGGCTGCCGCCCGAAATCCTCGACCGGGAGCTGGCCCAGTTCGTCCGCCTCGGAATCGCCATCCGTACCGGCTGTCCGGTCGCCGACGTCCCGGCTTTGAAGCGCCGGGTCGACGCCGTGTTCCTGGCGCTGGGCACGCAGACGTCGCGCGGGCTGCCCCTGCCGGGGGCCGACCTGCCCTTCGTGCTCGGCGGCCTCGACTTCCTGCGGGCCGTGCGCAGCGGCGCCAGCCCGGCGGTCGGACCGCGCGTCGTCGTCGTCGGCGGCGGCAACGCCGCCGTCGACGTGTCGCTGACCGCCCGCCGACAGGGCGCCCGCCACGTGGCCATGGTGTGCCGGAAGCAGCGCCGCGAGATCCGCGCGAGTCCGCGCGAGCTGAACACCGCCCTCGAAGAGGGCGTGGAGCTGCACCCCGGCTGGGTCCCGGTGTCCATCGACCCCGGCACCGCATCATGTTCCGCCGCTGGAGCCGTGCGCTCGAAGAGCAGGGGGCGTCCGCCCCGGAGCCCGGTCCCGACGACACGCTGACGCTCGAGGCCGACCAGGTAGTGCTGGCGGTCGGGCAGGCCGCCGACCTGAAGTTCCTCGAGGGCAGCGGAATCGGCGTCCAGCGCGGCCTCGTCGTCGCCGACCCGGTCAGCCTCGAGACGGTCCTGCCCGGCGTGTTCGCGGGCGGCGACGTCGTCACCGGCACGCGCACGGTCGTGGAAGCGGTGCGCGCGGGCAAGCAGGCGGCGGCGGCGATTTCCGCCTTCCTGGCGGGAGAGCGGGCACCGGCCGAGTGGGAGCAGCGCCTCCGGCGCGACCGCGTGGAGCCGCTGGCAGCGCCGGCGGACCAGCGCCTTCTGCGGCCGCGCGCCGCGATGCCCGAGCTGCCGCTCTCCGACCGCCAGGGCTACGAACCGATCGAGCTCGGCCTCGACGACGCCGCCGCGGCCGGGGAGGCCTCGCGCTGCCTGCGCTGCGACATCTGCCAGGGCTGCGGCCTGTGCGAGCTGGCGTGCAGCGAGGTCGGAGCCGAGGCCCTGCGCATGGTGCCCGCCTCGGGCTCCGATCGCCTCGTGTTCGCCGACTTCACGCGCCCGGCCGAGCGCTGCATCGGCTGCGGCGCCTGCGCGGCGCTCTGCCCGACGGCCGCCATCCGCGTCGAAGACGCGGGCGGAACCCGCGCGACCATCATCACCGGCACGGTCGTTCGCCGCCAGATCCTCGAGACGTGCCGGGGCTGCGGCGTCGCGTACGTCCCGCCGCCGCTCCGCGAGCGGGCTGGAGGCGGCGCGCTGTGCCCGGACTGCGCCCGGCGCAACAGGGCCGCGGGATTCGCGGGAGGAGTGGGGAGCGGGTTCAGGGCGCCGGGGGTCTCTCGCCGTTGACGGCGCCGGCCCTTTTCGCGAACGCGAGGAGCGCGGCGTTCACTTCCGCGGGTTTCTCCATCATCACGAAGTGGCCCGCGCCCGGGATCTCGACGATCGTGGCGTCCGGGTTGAGCGTCTTCACGTAGGCGAAGTAGTCGGCGCTCCAGATCGGGCCCTTCGCAACGAGGACGAGGAGCGGGACCCCGATGGCGTCGTCCTTCCAGATCGCCGGGTCGAACATCCCCCTCATCGCGCTCGCGGCGACCGGCTGCGGGAACCCGGCCGACATCCTCCGGACGTCGGCCTTGACGGAGTCGGGCGTCGTCGGGACGAACGTGGAGTCGAGAAAGCCGCTCAAGGTCTTCTCGTAGTCCGGCCCTGCGAAGCGCGCGACGAACGCGTCGATCTGCGCCGGATCCTTGAAGTACGACTTGAGCGCGCCGTCCACGGCCGCGATCCCCAGCGTCTTGCCCGGGAACTTCCGCCAGAACTGCCGCGCGACGGGTGTCCCCATGCTGTGGCCGACGAGAAGCGCCTTCCCGACGCCCGCGTCGCGCATCACGGCCTCCACCGCGTCCGCGAACCGGTCCATCGTGTAGTCGACGGCGGGATGGTCACTCTTCCCGTGACCCGGCAGGTCCACGAAGAGCATGCGCGCCTTGCCGGCGAACGCGGGCGCCTGCGCGCGCCACGACGTCAGGTCGCACGAGAAGCCGTGGATGAAGACGACGGCCGTCGTCGCGGCGGGGTCGCCGAGGCTCTTGTAGTGCACCTTCGCGCCGTCGGACGTCGCGAAGCGCGACGGCGCGGCGTCGAGGGGATCGGGGAGAGGAGGAAGAGGGGAGGAGAGAAGATTCTTTGAAAGGAAGAGAGAGAGAAGAGCAAGAAGGGAAAGGGTGGCGGCGCGGCTCGGCGTGCGGACGGCTCGCTTCGGCATCCTCGTATTCTCTTAGAAGGGTGAATGGGCACAAGGCGCTCGAGTCGAGCTCCGGCCACGGGGGTCTCGGAGCGCGCGAGGCGCCGGTGCCCCTTGCGACGCACGCGCGTGCTGTTTGAGCGAAGCGAGTTCACGCGCGAAGGAGCAGGGGGTACCGGGCCGAAGCGCGCCCCCATAGAATCCGGGTCATGCGAAAGACGCTCGCTCTCGCCGCCCTCGCCGCGTGCCTCGCCCTCCCCGCTGCCGCCCAGCAGGACTTCTCGAAGGTCGAGATCAAGGCCGAGAAGCTCGCCGACGGCCTCTGGATGCTGACCGGCGCCGGCGGCAACATCGGCGTCTCGGCCGGGCCGGACGGCGTGTTCCTCGTGGACGACCAGTACGCACCGATGACGCCGAAGATCGAGGCCGCGGTCAAGGCAATCTCCGACAAGCCGATCCGCTTCGTCCTGAACACGCACTGGCACGGCGACCACACGGGCGGGAACGAGAACCTCGGCAAGGCCGGCGCCGTGATCGTCGCGCAGGACAACGTCCGCAAACGGATGTCGACCGAGCAGTTCATCAAGCTGTTCAACCGCACCGTTCCGCCGTCTCCGGCGGATGCGCTTCCGCTCGTCACGTTCGCCGAATCCCTCTCGTTCCACCTGAACGGCGAGGACGTGGACGCGGTCCACGTCCCGCCCGCGCACACGGACGGAGACGTCATCGTGTTCTTCCGGAAGGCGAACGTCCTCCACGCCGGCGACGTGTTCTTCCCGGGCGTCTATCCGATCGTCGACCTCTCCTCGGGCGGCTCCGTGGACGGGATGATCACGGCCTGCGACCGCATCCTCGCCGCGGGTGACGCCGCCACGAAGATCATTCCGGGTCACGGGCGCGTCTCGACGAAGGACGACGTGCGCGCGGCCCGGGCGATGCTCGTCGCCTCGCGCGACGCCGTCCTGCCGCTCGTGAAGGCCGGCAAGACGCTCGACGAGGTCAAGGCCGCCAGGCCGACCGCCGCACTCGACGAGAAGTGGGGGAAGGGCTTCGTCAAGCCCGACCTCTGGACGACGCTCCTGTACTACGGGTACGGCGGGAAGGATCCGGTCGCGAAGTAACGCGGGGTCAGGCGCTCGCCTTCGCCCGGCCCGGCTGGACGGCCGCGACGAACGTGAGCTTCGGGTTCTCGCGTTGGGCCCTCTCGAGGTGCCACGGACTCTGGAAGAGGACGAGCGGCCGGCCCTCGAGGTCGACGAGCGACGCGACGCTCGGCGGGTCGTCGAAGCGCTTCGGCTCGAAGCCCTCGCCCTCCACCCAGCGCGCGAGCGTGAACGGCAACCGCGCGTACGAGATCTCCGCTCCGTACTCGGCGCGCAGGCGGTGCTGGATGACCTCGAACTGCAGGACGCCGACGGCGCCGAGGACGGGATCGCGCTCCATCCGCTCGGGATCGTGGAAGACCTGCACGGCGCCCTCCTCGGAGAGCTGGTCGAGGCCCTTCTTGAGCTGCTTGCGCTTCGCCGGGTCGAGCATGACGACGCGGTTGAAGTGCTCGGGCGAGAAGCGCGGGATGCCCTCGTACTCGATCGCGGCTCCCTCGGCGAGCGAGTCCCCGATCCGGAGGTTTCCCGGGTCCCACAGGCCGAGAATGTCGCCGGCCCACGCGTCCTCGACGAGCGTGCGCTCCTGCGCGAGGAACGAGAGCGGCTTGGCGAGCTTGAGCGTCTTGCCCGTCCGCGCGTGCGTCGCCTCCATGCCCCGCGTGAACTTCCCGGAGACGACGCGCACGAAGGCGACGCGGTCGCGATGCGCGGGGTCCATGTTTGCCTGGATCTTGAAGACGAACCCGGAGAAGCGGGGGAGGAGCGGGTCCACGGGGCCGGCCGTGGAGGCCCGCGGGAGCGGCGGCGGCGCGAGGTCGAGGAAGCGCTGGAGGAAGGGCTCGACGCCGAAGTCGTTCACGGCGCTGCCGAAGAAGACGGGTGTGACGTCGCCGGAGAGAAACGCGGTCTGGTCGAAGGAGTGTCCCGACTCGAGGAGCTCGAGCTCCTCCGTCAGCGTGGCGTGAGCGCCGGCGCCGAGCGAGGCGACGAACTCGGCGTCGTCGAGGGAGGCGACCTGATGCGGAGCGACCCTCTCTCCCTTCGCGGCGTCTCCTCGTTCGTATCTCAGGAGCGTCTTCCCCCACCGGTCGTACACGCCCTGAAAGTCCGGCCCGGACCCGATCGGCCACGTGACCGGGTGGCAGGGGATCCCGAGGACGCGTTCGATCTCGTCCATGAGGTCGAGCGGGTCCTTGCCGGCGCGGTCGAGCTTGTTGACGAACGTGACGATCGGGATCCGCCGCAGCCGGCAGACCTCGAAGAGCTTGATCGTCTGCGGCTCGACGCCCTTGGCGCTGTCGATGAGCATGACGGCCGCGTCCGCGGCCGCGAGCGTGCGGTACGTGTCCTCGGAGAAGTCGTTGTGGCCCGGGGTGTCGAGGAGGTTCACGTGGTGCCCGCGGTACGGGAACTGCAGGACGCTCGTCGTGATCGAGATGCCGCGCTGGCGCTCGAGCTCCATCCAGTCGCTCGTCGTGTGCCGCTGGCTCTTCCGCGTCTTGACGGAGCCCGCGAGGTGGATCGCGCCGCCGTAGAGGAGGAGCTTCTCCGTCAGCGTGGTCTTGCCCGCGTCCGGGTGCGAGATGATCGCGAAGGTGCGACGGCGCGCCACCTCCGCGGCGAGGGTTCGGGCGTCTTCGGTCACCTCAGTGCTTCACCGAAGGCGCCGCGACGGTTCCCGCGGTCTCGGCGAGCGCGAACGCGTACTCGTCGGCGCGTGCCTCGACCGTCGCCTTCACGAGGTCCGCGCCGCCGTGGCCGGCGTGTTTCTCGATGCGCAGGAGGACGGGGCCGTCCGTCGAGGCGGCCTGGAGCGCCGCGGCGAACTTGCGCGCGTGCATCGGGTCGACGCGGTCGTCGCTGTCGGCCGAGAGGAGGAGGACGGACGGGTACTTCGTCCCGGCCTTCACGTGGTGGTACGGCGAGTAGGCGTAGAGCGCCTTGAATTGCGCGGGATCGTCGGCGGAGCCGTACTCGGAGATCCACGTCTTGCCGGAGCCGAACAGGTGGTAGCGGACCATGTCGAGGAGCGGCACGCCGCAGAGCGCGACGCGGAAGAGCTCGGGATGCTGCGTGATCGCCGCCCCGAGGAGGAGGCCGCCGTTCGACCCGCCACGCAGGACGAGACGGTCCTTCGAGGTCCACTTCTCCTTCTCGAGGTACGCGGCGGCCGCCGCGAAGTCGTCGAAGACGTTCTGCTTCTTGAGGAGCATCCCGGCCTTGTGCCACTCCTCGCCGTACTCGCCGCCGCCGCGGAGGTTCGGCACGGCGTAGACGCCGCCGCGCTCGAGCCAAGGGAAGAGCGACGCGCTGAAGGCGGGCGTCAGGGAGACGAGGAAGCCGCCGTAGCCGTAGAGCATCGCGCGCGCGGTCCCGTCGCGCTTGAAGTCCTTGCGGTGCACGATGAACATCGAGACGCGCGTGCCGTCCTTCGACGGGTAGAAGACCTGCTCACCGTGTAAGGCGAGACGTCGGCGGGCACCTTCACCTGGAAGTAGAGCGACGTGGCGCCGGTCTTCACGGACGTCTCGGTAGATCGCCGTCGGCGTCGTGAACGACGTGAACGAGAAGTACGCCTCGTCCTCGTCGTCGCGGCCCTGGAGGTTGCTCGCCGAGCCGATCCCCGGGAGCGGGACCTCGCGCACGAGCGTGCCGTCGAGGTTGCGGACCTCGAGAAGGCTCGAGGCGTTCTTCAGGTACTCGAGGGCGAGCTTGCCGCCGACGACACCGAAGCTCTGGAGCGACGCGTCCCTGCGCTCGGGGACGACTTCCTTCCAGGCCGCGCGCGCGGGGTTCGCGGGATCGACGGCGAAGATGCGGCCCCTCGGCGCGCCGTCGTCGGTCTTGACGAAGAGCGTGCGTCCGAAGTTGTCGACCTCGAAATGCGCCTTGATCCCCACGGCGAGCGGCGTCCAGGCCGCCGAGGCGGCGTCCTTCTCGAGGTCGCGGAAAAAGACGTCGTGCGACGTCCAGCCGTGCTGGACCACGTGGAAGAGGAAGCGCCCGTCGCGCGTGATGAAGACGTGCTGGAACGTCGTCGGGTCGCCGAGCTTCTCCTTCACGATCGTGTCCGTCTTCGGGTCGGTCCCGATCCGGTGGAGGCGCACGTCCGCCCAGCCCGGACGCTCCGAGGCCGGGATCCTCGGGTCGACGGGGAGCTTCGTGTAGTAGAACGCCGAGCCGTCGGGCGTCCACGAGGCGTGCGCGTACTTGGCGCCCTCGATGACGTCCACGTCCGAGACCTTTCCGGTCGCGACGTCCATCACGTAGAGCGTGGCCTCGTCCGAGTTGTTGACCTTCTTCTGGTACGCGACCTTCGTTCCGTCCCACGAGACGCTCCAGCCGCCGAGGCCGGCGCTGCCGTCGGACGACCAGGCGTTCGGGTCGAGGAGGACCTTCTCGGCGCCGTCCGCGCCCTCTTTCCAGTTGACGATCGACTTCTCCTGGTCGGCGTGCCGGCGCGTGAGAAAGTAACGCGAGCCGCGGTGGACGGGCGCGCCGAGGCTGTCGACGTAGAGAAGCTCCCTGAGCCGCGCGGCGATCGCGGCACGCTCCGGAAGGGCCGAGAGCGTCTGCCGGGCGAAGTCGTCCTGCGCCTTCATCCAGGCCTTCACCTCGGGGCTCTTCTCGTCCTCGAGCCAGCGGTACGGGTCCAGGACCGTGACCCCGTGGATGACGTCGGAGGCTTGCGTCCTGCGCGTCGGCGGGTACGCGGGCTTCGTCGAGGAATCGGCCGCGCGGGCCCGGGAGGGCCGCGCGAGGGCGAGGGCGAGCAGCGGGACGAGGACGAGGATGCCGGGGTCGGAACGT
Source organism: uncultured Acidobacteriota bacterium (assembly GCA_963798215.1). GTDB lineage: Bacteria > Acidobacteriota > Thermoanaerobaculia > UBA5066 > UBA5066 > Fen-183. The sequence goes on along the minus strand of CAWCSP010000004.1, from coordinate 2,705,279 downwards.
CTCATGGCCCAAGCGTACACGGCTCCCGGCGTAAGATCGCCTCCAATGTCCGACGCCCCTGCACCCTCGGGCGAAAAGTGCTTTCTGTGCAGCTTCCCCGCGTCGATCAGCGAGGAGCACACGCTTTTCGCGTCATCCCTCACGGGCGTCTCCGTGGACTGCGAGGAATGCGGGGCGTACGCGATCACGCCCGACGCGATCCACCGCCTGTCGGTGCGCCCCGTCGCGCGGCCGGGCGTGCGCTTCGAGATCTTCCGGCTCCGGTCGAACGGCCAGACGCCGCGGCCGACCGTGGACCTGAAGATGGTCGAGCACTTCTGCACCGGCTACACGCCCATGCGCGGCTGAAGGGCTGAGACGGCGGCGCAACTGCGCTATCGTCCCGGCATGAGCAAGGAACACCCCGACCACCACGACGCGGAGCTCGCCTTCCGCGCCTACGACCTGCGCCGCGAGCCCGTCATGCGCGAGTCCCGCGCCGCGATCAGCCGGGACTTCTGGCCGAAGACGTATGCCGACGTCCTCGCGGTCACGAAGGCCGATCACCCCCTGAACACGGCCTGGCGCCAGACCAACACGTACTGGGAGATGGTCTACGGCCTCGTGAAGCACGGCATCGTGAACCCCGACTACTTCATGGAGTCGAGCGGCGAGGGGATGTTCCTCTTCGCCCGGGTCGCGCCGTACCTCGAGGAGCTCCGGCGCGACACGTCGCCGGTCGCCTTCCAGAACGCGGAGTGGGTCGCGAAGAACACCGCGGCCGGCCAGAGGGTGTTCGCGATGTTCACGGCCCGCGTCCAGAAGATGCTCGCGGCGAAGTGAAGCCCGGAGGGCGCCGGCGTCACCTGACGTCGACGCCCTTCGCCTTGAGGTAGACGAGCTCGAAGCGGGACCCGCCGTTCGGCCCGTCCTCGACGCCCACGATGCGGCGCTCTTCCTTCGAGCCGGCCATGAGCTCGGTCGTCCCGGCAGCCACGTCGCCGTCCTTGCACGAGAGGCCCGAAGCGGTCGCGCCGCCGCCCGGGCAGGTCAGGGTTTCGCCGAAGCGGCCGATCGACTTGCGGTAGTAGGCGAGGACCTTCGCCGGGGGCACGGCCGTCTCGAACTTCAGGACGACGAGGCGGATCCCCTTGCCGCCCAGCATGAACCCCAGCGTCGCCTGGGGGTCATCACCGGAGTCCTTCCTGACGTGCGCGCCCGGGAAGGCCGGAAGGCCGATCTCCTTGAGGCTGGCCTCGTTGGCGGTGCGGTCGTCGCCCTTCGAGGTCGAGATCTCGAGGTTGGTTTCGGAGGCCCCGGCGAGTGCGGAAGCCAGGAAGAGGGCGCCGGCGAGGCGGACGGGTCGGTTCATGTACGTCTCCTTGCAGAGGGGAACGCAGGTCCGGGGCCGACGGTTCTCCCGGGACGGCAGAACCCGTTCGCGCGCTGGACGTATCTCTCACATGGCGGTCCGTCGAGCTGCGGCACGAGTCGCGCGTGAGCGGGGGCGCCCGGAGGGAGGGCGATGACCATGAAGATCCGTGCGCGAAGCGCCTTTGCGGCATCGGTCCTCGTGGCGGTTTTGGCTCTCGCAGCCGGGCAGGCCGCGGTCGCGCCGCGCGCCGAGGCGGCACCGCCCGGCTCCGGCTCGACCCTCGCCGCCCCGAAGGGCGAGTCGGGGTCGTCCTGGTACCGCCGCGGCATGAAGAACCACGAGCAAGGGCGCTACGACGACGCGATCGCGGCGTTCAAGAAGGCGATCGAGCTCGGCTACCGCGAGGACGCGTCGGCCTACGACATCGCCTGCGGCTACGCGCTCAAGGGCGACAAGGACCACGCGTTCGAGTGGCTGAAGAAGGCCGCCGGGTACGGGTTCGACGTCGAGTCGTACCTCGACGACGACGACCTCGAGTCTCTGCACGCCGACCCGCGCTGGAAGGACGTCAGGAGAGACGCCCACGCCGCCCGGAAGGACGCGCACAAGGCCGAGGGCGACCGCGCGGCCGCGCACTACGACCGGCTCATGGCCGCCGGCGGGAAGGACGGCGCCGCGCTCTACAGGGCCGGCACGGAGGCCCTGAACGCGGGCCGGTACGACGTCGCCGAGAAGGCCTTCCGCGCGTCCGCCGCCGCGGGCAACCGCGTCGCGGCCTCGACGTACAACGCCGCGTGCGCGCTCGCGCGCGCCGGGAAGAAGTCGGAGGCGCTCGACGCGCTCCAGAAGGCGATCGAGGCGGGCTACACGGACTCGCGTCACATGGAGCGTGACGACGACCTCGAGGACCTCCACGGCGAGAAGCGCTTCGCGGAACTCGTCGCGCTCGCGGACGACCTTTCGCTCGACGCCGGCGTCGAGGGCCTCATGGGCGACTTCCTCCCGCACACGCGGCGCACGGCATGGCGCAGCGAGCTCCCGCGCTTCGAGAGGGTGGCGAAGGCGCACCCGACGCTCGGCATCGCCTGGTTCAACCTCGGCTACGCCCAGCTCATGGCGGACCGCCCGGAGGACGCCGCCGCGTCGCTCGGCAAGGCGCTCGACCTCGGGTACCGCAAGCCGACCACGCTCTACAACCTCGCATGCGCCGAGGCCCGGTCCGGCAACACGGACAAGGCGTTCGACCGGCTCTTCGCGGCGATCGACGCCGGCTTCGACGGTGCGGACCACATGAAGAGCGATTCGGACCTCGACTCGCTCCGCAAGGACGCGCGCTTCAAGAAGGCACTCGCGCAGACGCGGGCGCGGCATGACGCGGACGAGGACGCCGAGGACGAAGACTGAGCGTTCGAGGGCCGCGGCGCGCCGCGGGCGTTATCCTCGCCTCCTTCGAGGAGGACGACATGCCGACGGTCCGCCGCACTCTCGGGTTCCTGCTATCCGCGACGCTCGCCTTCGCCCCCGCGCGGCCCGCCGCCGCGGCTCCCGGGGGTGCCCCGCTCTTCGGCTTCGACGAGGCGGGCGCGGCGGCCGAGCGCGCGCTCGAGTCCTCCTTCGACGCCTCGATCGACCCCGCCGACCAGCGCGCGTGGATGAAGCGCCTGACGGCGCGGCCGCACCACGTCGGATCGCCGTACGGCCGGGAGAACGCCGCGTTCCTCGAGTCGCTCTTCCGGTCGTTCGGCTTCGAGACGCACGTCGAGACGTTCACGGTCCTCTTTCCGGTCCCGAAGACGCGCCTCCTCGAGCGCGTCGCGCCCGCACCGTTCACGGCCTCGCTCGCCGAGCCCGCCCTCGCCGCCGACGCGACGTCGGGCCAGTCGAAGGAGCAGCTCCCGGTCTACAACGCGTACTCGATCGACGGCGACGTCACCGCCGAGGTCGTCTACGTGAACACGGGGGTCCCGAAGGACTACGAGGAGCTCGCCTCCCGCGGCATCGACGTGAAGGGCAAGATCGTCCTCGCGCGCTACGGCGGGTCGTGGCGCGGGATCAAGCCGAAGGTCGCGGCCGAGCACGGGGCCGTCGGCTGCCTCATCTACTCGGACCCGCGCGACGACGGCTACTTCGCGGGCGACGTCTACCCGAAGGGGCCGTTCCGGAACGAGCACGGGGCGCAGCGCGGCTCCGTCGCGGATATGCCCATCTACGCCGGCGACCCGCTCACGCCGGGGATCGGCGCGACCGAGGGCGCGCCGCGCCTCGCGCTGAAGGACGCCCCGACGCTCACGAAGATCCCCGTCCTGCCGATCTCTTACGCGGACGCGAAGCCGTTCCTCGAGGCGCTCGCCGGCCCCGTCGCGCCGGAGGCGTGGCGTGGCGCGCTGCCGCTGACGTACCACCTCGGCCCCGGGCCCGCGAAAGCGCACCTGAAGGTCACGTTCGACTGGCGGATGGAGCCCGTCCACGACGTCCTCGCGGTCCTGCCCGGCGCGGAGCTTCCGGACGAGTGGGTCCTCCGCGGAAACCACCACGACGCCTGGGTGAACGGCGCTCAGGACCCCGTGAGCGGCCTCGTCGCCGAGTTGTCCGAGGCGAAGGCCCTCGGCGCCCTCGTGAAGGCCGGCTGGCGCCCGAAGCGGACGATCGTCTACGCCGCCTGGGACGGCGAGGAGCCCGGCCTCATCGGCTCGACGGAGTGGGTCGAGACGCACGCGAAAGAGCTCGCGAAAAAGGCCGTCCTCTACGTCAACACGGACGGGAACGGCCGCGGCTTTCTGAGCGCCGGCGGGTCGCATTCGCTCGAGCGGCTCGTGGACGAGGTCGCGCGCGACGTCGTCGACCCCGAGACGAAGGCCAGCGTCGCCGAGCGCCAGAGGGCGCGGCGTCTCGTCAAGGGAACGCCGGAAGTCCGCAAGGAAGCGCGCGAGCACGCCGGCGTGAGGCTCGCCGCGCTCGGCTCGGGCTCGGACTACTCGCCGTTTCTCCAGCACCTCGGGATCGCGTCACTCAACCTCGGCTTCGGCGGCGAGTCGCCGGGCGGCTCGTACCACTCCGTCTACGATTCGTTCGACCATTACACGCGCTTCGGCGACCCGGACTTCGCGTACGGCGCGGCGCTCTCGAAGACCGCGGGCCGCATCGTCCTCAGGACGGCGAACGCGGCAACGCTGCCGTTCGGGTTCGAGCCGCTCGCCGACGCCGTCGCCGGTTACCTGAAGGAGGTCATGTCGCTCACGGACGGGATGCGCGCGAAGACCGAGGAGGACAACCGCGACGTCGCCGAGAGGCGCTTCGAGCTCGCGGCCGACCCGAAGGAGACGTTCATCGCGCCGAAGGCGAAGCCCGCCGTGCCGTTCCTGGACTTTGCGCCGCTCCAGAACGCCTCCCTCGCGCTGAAGAAGAGCGCCTCCGCGTACGCAAAGACGGTGAAGGACGGGGCCGCGCCGCTCGCTCCCGCCGCGCGCGGGGTCCTCGACGAAGCGCTCCTCGGGACGGAGCGCGCGCTCACGCGGCCGGAGGGCCTGCCGCTCCGCCCGTGGTACGTCCACCAGGTCTACGCGCCGGGCCTCTACACCGGCTACGGCGTCAAGACGCTGCCGGGCGTCCGCGAGGCGATCGAGGAGCGGCGCTGGGACGAGGCGCAGAAGCAGATCGCGTCGACCGCCGCGGCGCTCGAGGCCTGCGCCGCGCGCATCGACGCGGCGCGCGCCGCGCTGGAGGGCGTCACTCCCACCAGCCGTTGACGTCCACGATCAGGTGGATCGTGCCGGACGGCATCAGGGGCTCGAACGCGGCCTGCCCCGAGCCGTCGCGGCCGAGAAGGAGCATCGCGTTGTTCGCGCGCGTCCGCCCCGCGGCGAAGCTCAGCGTGGTCGTGCCGGGCGCGACCGCGAGGTCCGAGGGCCAGGCGACGAGGTCTCCCGCGGCGGTCTGTCCGGTGACCGTGACGTTCGCGGACACGGCCTTCGCCGTCGCCGGGATCCCGCAGGCGCCGGTCAGGAGGACGTCGCGCCTGACGCCGGCCGAGAGCGGCGAGCCGCCGGTGTTCCGCGTGTCGAGGACGCGGCACGGCGTCGCCACGTAGAACGACGCGCCCGGCGGCGGAGGCGTCCCCGCGAGCGTCATCACCGCGAGCGTCGCCGAGCGGGCGGGGAGAGCGAGTGCGAGCGCGCCGCCGGACGGGACGGCGGTCCCCGCGGCCGCGAGCCGCGCGGCGCCGGAGAAGCGCCAGAGCGCCGCCGTCCCCGTGACGCCGCCGGCGACCGTGGTGGCCACGGTCTGCGTCGCGGTGTCCTTGTTGAAGAGCAGGAGGTACAGCGTCATCCCGCCCGCGCCGCCGCGCTGTGCGTAGGCGCCGACGAGGTCCACGTTCGCGCTCGTCGCGCGCACGGAGTCGCCCGCCACCTGCGCGCCCGCGCCGTCGTAGTTGCGGTAGAGGAGGAACGCGTCCTCGGTGCGCGTGCCCTCGGCGGGCGCGACCCAGCGCGTCGCGAGGTCCACGCCCTCGCGGGCGAAGATCGCGAGCGCCTCGGCCTCGGCGAGCGCGCCGCTGATCCCGTCGTCCGAGCCCCAGTTGTACTCGCTGATCGAGAGCTTCGTGCCGGGGTAGTGCGCCGCGATCCACGCCTTCATCCGCGGGATCAGATACACGGCCTGGCCGACGTCCGTGCCGATCCACGACTCGTCGAGGTACGTGGGGTCGTACAGGCTCTTGAGCGTCCGGAGGCGCAGGGCGGCCGTCGCGGAGGACTCGTCGTCCGTGAGGGCGACGCCGGAGGCCTGCGGGTAGTAGTGGACGTCGAGGGTGTCGAGGAGGCGCGTGCCGTGTGCCGTCTCCCACGCCTTCGCCTGGTCGAGGTACCACGGCAGAAAGTCCTCGCCTCCGTGCGCGGCGCGGTCGGCGCCCGGAGAGCAGCCGTCGGCGCCGGAGTAGAAGTACGCGCACCAGCCCCAGACGGCCGGCCCGAGCGTCTTCGCGCCCGCGTCCTGCGCCTTGATCGCCGCGCCGATCGAGACGGTCTTCGCCCAGAGCTCGTCGTACGTCGTTCCCGCCGGGTGGACGTCGCGGTGCGTCGAGTTCCAAAGCATGGGCTCGTTGTCGAGAGCCCAGAGGCGCACGCCCCCGGCGGCCGCGGTCCCGGTGCGCCCCGCGAGGTGGGCCATCCAGCGCGTCACGAACGTCGAGTCGATCGTCTTCGACGTGTCCGCGGGGTCGTTCCCGGTCACGTTCGTGCCGTTCGATTTCACGCCGTTCCCGGCGTCCGGGTTGCACCACGACGCGTAGCCGGTCGCCGAGCACTCCGTCTGCTGCTGCGCGCCGTACTTCGCGACGGAGAAGCCCCAGCGCCGCACGCGGTCGACGGGAGTCCAGCCGATGAGGGGGACGGTGACGAGCGCCTCGCCGCCCGCCGCGCGGACCTCGTCCACGAAGACGTCCGCGGCCGAGCCGTTCGGGAGGTTCGCGGGGTTCGCGCTGCCCGCGTAGTTCGTGAAGAACCAGTCGCTCGCGCTGTTGTTCGTGTCGGTCTCCCAGTTGTACCGCGTCGTGGCGTTCCCGCCCCAGCGCCTCACGGGAACCTTGAGCTTCGACATCTGCGCGGCGGTCCCGTAGTTCATGCCGTAAATGAGCGGGCTGACGGCGTGGCGGTCCGCGTTCGGGTCGACCGAAACCGAGATCGGTGCCGCAGGGGCGGGGCGGCCCGCCAGGGCACCGGCGAATGCGAGCGCACACGCCACCGCGTGCCGGACGGAACGCGGGCCGAAGCCCAAGCGCCTTTTCCTTCGCAGATCGACTCCGTTTACACCTGGAAGTGTCGTCACCTTTCGGCTGAGGCGTTCATCGCCGCGCCGGCCGGCAGAGGACGAGCGAGGTGTCGCGCGCGTAGAGGACCGGCACCGCCCAGTCCATCGGCTCGGCGGATCGCGCGACGGACACGGCGACGCGCGCCTCGCGCGCCGCCTCGCCGAGCGAGCGGCCGCGCGCGAGCGCCCACATGAGGTGGCGCGCAAACGCCGTCGCGGACGCGTCGAGCACTTTGTATTGGTTCGCCACGACCGCGGGGATGCCGCCGGCCAGGAGCGCGGGCGCGACGCCGCGGAGAAAGTCGTTTCGCGAGCCGCGCCCCGTCTCGCACGCGTTCAGGACGACGAGCCGGAGCCCGCGGCCGCAGAGGAGGCGTCGCAGGCGGTCCGCGTCGACCCACGTCCCGCGGCCGCGGCCGTCCACGAGGAGGAGCGCGCCCGTCTTCTCCTTCTCGTCCCATGCCCCGTGCCCGATGAAGTGGAGGACGTCGAAGCGCTCGGCGGCGAGCTTGCGGTGCAGGCCCGCGGGCGTCGCCGCCGGGAGGATGTCGAGGACGGCGTGGCCGGACTTCACGAGCGGCGCGAAGGCCGCACGGACGGCGGCCGTCTCCTGCCGGGCCGAGACGGGCGTCGCGTCCCGCGGCTGCGCGGCGGCGACGAGGACGCGCAGCGGCCCCTTCCGGGGAGGCGGAGCCTCGGGCGGAATCGCGCCGAAGACGTTGCGCACGAGGACGGCGTCGTCGGACAGGAAGCGGCGCCGCGACGGGTCCCACGCGAGCTCCCACGGCTTGTCGGCGATCCAGTCGAGCGCGGACGTGAAGGAGAGCTCGAGCGGGCGCGAGGACGCACCGCGCGCGGCGTCCCAGAGGCGGCCGACCTCGCCCGGGAAGAGCGTCTCGAAAAGGACCGCGCCGTACGCGTGAAGCTCGGCGGCCTTCGGCAGCGGACGGGAGGAGCGCCCGTCGAGAGCGCGCAGGACGCTCTCGTGGAGCGCGATGATCCTCCGCATCCGCTCGCCCGCGGCGCCGCCCCGGGTCTCGAACGGCTCGGCGACGCGCGCCCCCGCCCACGACGCGACGAGGCGCGGCGGCACGCCGTCGACGAGGAGGAGGTCGAATCTCTGCGCGCTTCGCGCGGAAGAAGAGAGTGCGCTGCGCGCGCCGGGGGATTTCTTTGAAGATGAATCGGGCGCGGGCGAACGGCCGTCGGGGCCGGTTGCCGTGTTGCTTTGGGAGTGCCGTGAAGGGGGAGGGGCGCGGCGGCTGCCTGCGGCGCCGCCGCGCCCCCGGCGGCCCCGACCGCCACCCTTGAGGCGCTGCTGATCGTGCGCTCCGGCGCTGCTCCCGATCTCTTCACCTTCTAATAAATTTTTCATCCCCTCTTTCGTCTCCTTCTGGGCAAAGAGATTCAGATGGTGAACGTCCCCCTTGAACCGCACGGTGTCTCTCGCGGCGATGCGCGCGCGGCCGAGGGAGAGGCCGCCCTCCGTCGGGACGACGAGGTCGTTCGGCATCCGGAAGATCGCGTCGGCGCCCGCGTCGAGGAGACGTTTTGCCAGGCCGCCCTCGGGCGTGAAGTTCGCGACGGCCGCGCCGTATCTCGTCGTCCCGGCCGGCGGCCGCGCATTGAGGTCCGCGAGGAACGCGCCCGCCGGGTCCATCGCGGCAATGCCCGGGAGAGCGCCGCCCGCGCGCCGCGCGATCCAGACGAGCGCCTCGGTGGCGAAGTCGAGGCCGAAAACGAGCGCGCCGGAGGGGAGCGCCTCGCCGAGGTTCGCGATCCACGCCGCGAGCTCGTCCCACCGCGCCGGTGCCGCGAGCGGCGTCCCCTCGGAGGGCGACGCCGCGAGAAAGGCCCGCCCGATCGCGGGCGCGCGCTTCGACGCCGCGAGGGCGCGCAGGACGAGGCCGCCGCGCGAGTGCGTCACGACGTCGACGCGCGCTCCGGACAGGAGCCGGCGCAGGTCCTTCACGTTGTCGCCCGGGGCGAGGCCGACCGTGAGGTGGTTGAACGCGTAGACGCGGCCGCCGTACGCGGCGGCGAGCACGTCAAACGCGGCCGGCTCCTTCGCGAGGTCGCCGAACGCGGCGGCGGCGTGCGAGAACGTCCCGTGCAGGAAGAGGAGGCACGTTCCCGGGCCCCGCGGCAGCGTGCCGCGGACGGGCGTGGCGACGAGGGAGCCCCCTCGCCGCGCGAGGGACACGAGGCCGAGCGGCACGTGGGCGGCGGCGAACCGGCGTTTCTCCCATGCGCGCGCCAGCACGCGCAGCGCCGCCCGGGCCGCGGTCCCGGCGACGCGCAGGACGAACAGCGCGATGGTCCCGGCCGGACCCCGGCGCGCCGGCGAGGGAAGGGGCACGTCGAAGACGTGCTCGCCGCCGGCGAAGGAGACCGTCCGGTGGAACGTGAGCGCGCCCGACGGATGGCGCGCGACCGCGACGAAGCCGTCGGACTCCTGGGCCTCGACGCTGACGGCCGCGCGGCCCGCGCGCGCGGGCGCACCGCGGCGCGGGCGCACGCGGGAGGACGCCGCCAGCGAGAGGCGCTTCGTCGCGAGGGCGCGCGCGAGGAAGGGATCCTCCGCGGCGGCCCGGGCGGCTGCGCGCCGCGGCGCGGAGCGCGCGACCTCCCATCCGGGGCTCGTCGTGATTCGGATCCGCGGTGTCGGCATGCTCCAGTCCAGGCGCGGGTCAGCCGAAGTCCACGACCAGCGGGGCGTGGTCGCTCGTCCCGAACTCGCGGTAAACGCGCGCGGCCGTCGCCGACTTTGCGAGGTTCGTGCTCGCGAGGACGAAGTCGATCCGCCAGCCGATGTTCCGCTTGCGGAGGTCGCGCCAGGGCGCCCAGTACGTGAAGAGGTCGTCGTTGTCCGGGTCGAGCACCCGGCCGACGTCCACGAGGCCCTCGGCGATCACCTTCCCGAGCAGCGCGCGCTCGTCCGGCCGCTGGCCGATCGCGTTCGCCTTGCGCTCCTTCGGGTGGACGTCGCGGTCCGTCGGGGCGACGTTCAGGTCGCCGCAGACGAGGAGGGCCTTCCCCGAGTCCTTTGCGCCTTTCGCCCAGCGGGCCATCGCCTCGAGGAACGCGAGCTTCGCGGCGAAGTCCTTGCCGCCGTTCGGGACGTAGACGGAGGCGACGGAGAACCTCGGCGTCGCGGCCTCGACGATGCGCGTCTCGTGGTCGAAGCCGGGATGCGAGAAGCCGGCGGTCTCGCCGAACGTCGCGGTCTTCAGGAGGAGACCCACGCCCGAGTAGCCCTTGTGACCGTGCCAGTACGTCGTGTAGCCCGCGGGCGCCGCGAGCGAGATCGGCATCTGCTCGGGCGCCGCCTTCAGCTCCTGCAGGCACACGACGTCCGGAGCGTGCGTGTCGAGGAACTCGAGGACCTGCAGCTCGCGGGCGCGGATGCCGTTGACGTTCCAGGTGACGACCTTCATGTGAAGAGCTCCGCGAAGCGCCGGGCGAGGGCGGGCGCGGCGCCCTCCTCCTCGTGCTTGAAGAAGACGTACGCCTCGTCCCAGCCGGCGGCGCGGACCTTTTTCGCCCACGCGGCGAGGTCGGCTTCGGCGTAATCCTCGCGCCGCAGGCGGAGGTACCCCCACGACGCCGTCGGCTCGAGCGGCGTCGTTCCCTTCTCGTCGTCGGCGACGCAGAGGGCGGCGCCGGCGGACTTCATGAGCGCGAAGACCTCCGCGTCGAGCCACGTCGGATTGCGGAACTCGAACGCGGCCTTCACGTCGGACGGCAGGAGCGCGAGGAACCCGGCGAGGCGCGGGACGTCCTTCTTGAGATTCGGCGGGAGCCCGTAGAGGACGGGCCCGAGCCTGTCCCCGAGCTGCCGCGCGGCGCCGAGGAGGAACTTCACCTCGCCGTCGACCTCCTTGAGGCGCTTGATGTGCGTGATGCGCTGCGAGGCCTTCAGCGCGAACCGGAAGCCCGTCGGGACCTGCTTCGCCCAGCCCGCGAGGAGCTCCGGCTTCGGCATCCGGTAGAACGTGTTGTTGATCTCGACGGCCGGGAGCCTCGACGCGTAATACGCGAGCCGCCCGGCGGTGGGCAGGTCCTCGGGATAGAACGTCCCCGTCCAGCCGTCGTAGCTGAACCCGCTCGTGCCGGCGAAGAGCCTCACGCGGGCGCCTTCTTCCCGTGCGCGGCGGGCTTCTTGACGACGACGACCGAGACGTTGTCGGGCCCGCCGGCCTCGAGCGCGGCCTTCACGAGAGCCTTGACGGCCTCGTCGGGCGGGCGCGAGGCGAGGATCGTCTCCATCTCGAGCTCCTCCACGCATCCGTGCAGTCCGTCCGTGGCGAGGAGGAGCGTCGCGCCCTCGGGCCACGGGCGCCAGAAGAGGTCGACCTCGACGTCGTCCCTCGTCCCGAGCGAGCGCGTGATGAGGTGCCGGAACGGCGACGTCTCCGCGGCATCGGCGGGCACGAGGCCGCGCCGGATCTCCTCGGCGAGGTACGTGTGGTCGCGGCTGACCTGCTCGAGGCGCCCGCCGTTCATCAGGTAGGCGCGGCTGTCGCCGATGTTCCCGATGAGGAGCCACCGGCCGAGGACGAGGGCCGCGACGAGCGTCGTCCCCATGTTCGGCAGCGTGCGCGCGCCCTCGCCCTTCCCGATCGTCTCGGGCTTCGCGAGGACGCCCGCGCGGCGGACCGCCGTGTTCGCCGTGAGGATCGCCTTCTTGAACATCTCCACGGGGTCGCCGGGCGAGTTGTAGAAGGTCGCGTAGAGCACGTCGATCGCGAGCTTGCTCGCGATCTCGCCGCGGGCGTGCCCGCCCATGCCGTCGGCCACGGCGAAGAGCACGCCGCGCGCCGCGAGGCGCGACGGGCTTCCGACGAGCGGCGCGAGCCGCTCCGGGTCGCCGATGAAGTCCTCGTTGGCCGGCCGGACCTTGCCCACGTCCGTCAGGCTGGCCCACGCGAGGGCGGGCGGCTCGACGCGCGGCGATTCCGGCACGGACCGCATCCTAGCGCCCGGCGGGGGCGGCGCCGCGCGGCGGCTGGATCCCGAGGGCGCGCGCGGCGCGCGCGGCGACCTCGAGGAGGGAGACGGTCTCCGGGCGGCCCGGCGCGATTCCCGGACCGATCGCGCCGAACGACGCGTCGAGGACCGGGTACGCCGCGCGGTAGCCGTGCCCGCCCCGGTTGCCCGGACTGCCGAGGACCTCGGGGCCGCCGCGCCGGAACTCGTTGCCGGGCGTCAGCAGGACGACGACGTCTCCCGAGCGGGGGTTGTCGAGGCCGATCCGCGCGAGATCCGCGTGCGGGACGACGTCGTCGACGAGGCCGTCCCGGAGGGCACCGAGGCCGCGGAGGTCGGCGAGGAGCCGCGCCGCGGCCTCCGTGCGCGCGGGACCGGAGAGGGCGGGGTCGAGGTAGACGTGCGCGATCCCGCTCGTCGCGCAGACCTGCACGCGGCGGGCGCCTTCGGCCGGTCCCCTCGGCCCGACGGGAGTCCAGCCTTTCCCGGCGAGGTACTTCTCGAGGTTCACGCCCGTCGTCAGCGGGACCATCCCGTGGTCGCTGAAGAAGAGGAACGAGTCGCGGGGCGAGAGCGCGGCGAGGACCGCCGCGACCGACCGGTCGGCCGTCCGGAACGCCCGGACGATCGGGTCAATCGAACCGCCGTTCGGGCCGGGCTCGAAGGCGTGCTCGACCTCGTCGACCAGCGGCTGGTAGCCGAGGAGGAGGTCGAAGCGCTCGTGGCGGATCGTGAAGTCGAGGGCCTTCGTGACGTATTCGGCGAGGCGCGTGGCCTGCTCCTCGTGGGCGGCGAAGTCGGCACGCGGCGGGCGGACGAGGGCGTAGTCGGGCGGGCCGGGCCAGCCTCCGATCGCGTCCTCGAGGCGCCGGCGGTAGTCGTCCGGGTAGCCGGGCACCGTGTAGAACGCGCCGACGTAGAGCTCCGCGCGGGCGAGGCCCGGGTCGAGCCCCTCGAGCCGGCACCACGCCGTGACGCTTCCCGCCTTCCCCGGCACGGAGAGGGCAAACCATCCGCGGGCGGGAACCGCGCCGAGCGCGGCGGCCCCGGAGGCGTCCTCGCGGGCGACCGAGACGAGGTCGTAGTCGACCACGGCGTCGTCCGTCGTGTCCGTCGCGACGAGGCGCAGTGTCACGGTGCCGGCGGGCGTCGAAACCGGGACGCGCGTCTCGCGCGCGGGGGAGAAGGACCGGCCGGCAGGGGCCGACGCGTCGGTCCAGGCGTCGCCCGCGACGCGGATGAACGCGGACTCCTGCGCGGGCTTTTCGGGCCAGACGAGGCCGAAGTCGCCGCGGCGGCTTTCGGTCGTCGCGTCCGCGCCGGGGTAGAGGAGCACCGCGACGCGGCGTCCCTGCCGCCGTGCCGCTTCCCAGAGCGTCTCGCTTCCGATCGGCGCGTGGAATCCGGTCGTGAAGGTCCCGAACGGGGAGAGAGGCTCGCGGAACTGGTTCGCGACGATGCCGGTCCTCGACGGCGGCGCGCCCGTGATCGCGGCGATGTGCGCGACGGGCGTCAGTGAGGGCGTCACGTCCACGGCGCGTCCGGCGACGATGCCGTGCTCGGCGAATGCCGCAAATCCGCCGGCGTCGAACGCGCCCTCCGCGAGGAGGCCGTTCAGGCGCACGCCGCCGAGCCCGTCGAACGAGATCGCGACGACGCGCGCCGCCTCGGGCGGCGGCGCGGAGCCGGAGGACGCCGGGCCGGTCCCCGCGCAGCCGGGGACGAGTGCGGCCGCCAAAACGGCGGCGACGAGTGGACGGGCTAAGGAAGCGGCGCGGACCGGGCGGAGGGCGGGGGCGCGGCGTGTCACGCCGGGAGATTGCCACGCCCGGCCGCGACGGGAAATGGACGCCGTCTCAGCGGGCGGCGACGCCCTCGATCTTCCGGATCCGGTAGTTCTTCGCGTCGATCACGTAGAGGTTGCCCTTGCCGTCGAGGCCGAGCCCGATCGGGACGGACAGGGCAGCGGCGGAGGCCGGTCCACCGTCGCCGGAGAACCCGTCGTCCCCGGTTCCCGCGACGCGCGAGATGATCCCCGTCTTCGCGTCGACGCGCCGGACCACGTTGTTCCCCGTGTCCGCGATGAAGACGTTCCCGGCGCCGTCGACGGCGAGGGACGACGGGGAGTTGAGGGCGGCCTGCAAGGCGGGGCCGCCGTCGCCCGCGTAGGTGCTCAGCCCGTTTCCGGCGAACGCCGTGACGGTCTCGCCCTTCGCGTCCAGCTTCAGGACCTGGTTGTTCCCGCTCGCGACGAAGTAAAGGGCGCCACTGCGGTCGTACCGCGGGCTGTTGGGCCAGGCGAAGCCGGTCTCGAGGGCGGGCCCGCCGGTGAAGAGCATCTCGTTCTTCCCGGCGATCGTCTCGGTCCTCAGGGTCTTCGGGTCCCAGCGGCGGAGCCTGGAGCCGTACACCTCGGCGACGACGAGCCGGCCCTCCCGGTCGAACACGAGGCCGCTCGGACGCCCGATCGGGACCTCCGTCGCAATCCCGTCCGAGGTGTAGTTCGCGGACCGGTTGCCGATGACGGTCGTGATGATCCCGGTCTTGTGGTCCACGCGCCGGACGAGGTTGTTCCCGGCGTCCCCGATGAAGAGGTCGCCCTTCCGGTCGAACGCGATCTCGGCGGGGGCCTTGAGCCGGGCGGCCGTCGCCGGCCCGCCGTCGCCGGAGTAGCCGCACGTCGTGCCGGCGACGGTCTCGAGGAGGCCCGTCTTGCGCACGATGCGCCGCACGCGGCAGGCGCGGACCTCGGAGAACGTCATGTCTCCGTCCGCGTCGAAGAGGACGTTCGTCATGCCGTCGGTCGCGATCGCGAGCGAGGACGTCGCCGCCGGCGAGCCGTCAGGGGAGAACGTGTAGTCCCCCCTGCCCGCGACCGTCGTGATCGTCTGGGCGGGCGCGGGGCGTGCGGCCGTGGCGAGGAGCAGCGCGGCGGCTCGGAGAAGAAGACGGCGTCTCATCCCCGGATGATAAGACCGCCTCAGAGCACGGGCGAAAGGCCCCGCGCGATCCGGTCGCCGATCTTGTGCACGCCCGTGCGGCGGTCCCACGCCTCGAGCGTGATCTCGTCCGCGTCCGCGAGGTCGGCTTCGAAGCGTTCCTCGAGGCTCGCGGCGACCCCGGCGTCGAGCACGACGACGTTGCACTCGGCGTTGAAGTGGAACGACCGGAAGTCCATGTTCGTGGACCCGACCATCGAGACGAAGCCGTCCGCGACGAAGGACTTCGCGTGGAGAACCGAAGCCCGGTACTCGAAGATCCTCACGCCGCGGCGGAGGAGATGCCGGTACGACCCGTGCCCGGCGTGCCGCACGAGCGGGACGTCGCTAATCCCGGGAAGGAGAAGCCGGACGTCGACGCCGCGCCGCGCCGCGTCCGCGAGGAGCGGCAGCGCGCCGCGCCGGGGCGCGAAGTACGCGTTCGTGAGCCAGAACCTCTCGCGCGAGGCCGCGAGCGAGGCCGCGATCACGGAGGCC
Source organism: uncultured Acidobacteriota bacterium (assembly GCA_963798215.1). Taxonomy (GTDB): domain Bacteria; phylum Acidobacteriota; class Thermoanaerobaculia; order UBA5066; family UBA5066; genus Fen-183. The sequence goes on along the minus strand of CAWCSP010000004.1, from coordinate 2,689,655 downwards.
GTCTCCTCGTGGCCGCGCCCCGGGCTCGAGTCGAGGACGAGGACGGACGCTCCGGAGGGCATGGGCGCGTCGGCCGGCGGCAGGGCGAGCGGCGGGATCTCGAACGGCGCGCCGCCCGCGCCCTCCCAGCCCTCGCGGAAGACGACCGCCATCTCCCACGCGGCGGGGCCCTCGATCCGCGCGTGCGTGTCGCGCCACGTCCCGCCGTGCTTCGGGTGGCCAAGGGACGAGCCGTACTCCTCGCCCACGTTCATCCCGCCCGTGAACGCGACGCGACGGTCGACGGCGAGGATCTTCCGGTGGTCGCGGTACGGCTGGTACCAGAGGTACGGAAAGAAAGGGTGGTAGAGCCGGACGTCGAGGCCCCGCTCCTCCATCCGCCGCCAGAACGAGCCGTGGGTCGCGCTCGACCCGAACGCGTCGGCAAGAACCCGGACGGTGACGCCGCGCCGGGCTGCGGCTTCGAGGACATCGGCGAGCGCGCGCCCCGCGGCGTCGTCCTTGAGGATGTACGCCTCGAGGAGCACCTCCTCGCGCGCGGACTCGATCGCCTCGCCCATCGCGGCGAAAGCCCCCGGCCCGTCGAAGTAGAGCGTGACCGCGTTCCCGCGGTGGATCGGCGAGGCGTCGATCCGTCTCAACAGGACCTCGAAGAGCGGGTCGCGGAGCCCGTGCGGGAGCGCCGCGGCGAGGCGGCCGACGCGTCCGGGCCGAAGCTCCCGCGGGAGCACGCGGAACGCCATCGGGCGCAGGATCGGCCTGAGGAACCGCGGCGTCCCGCGCCGCTTCTTCTTGCGCTCGCGTCCGAACACGCCGGGGCCTCCGCGCTATCCTCGCATGGTGCCCCCCGCACGCTCCGTCCTGAGGGCCGAGATCGGCGAGCAGCCCCACGTCGTCGCGCGCGTCCTCGCGCGCGAGGCGCGGCGGACGGCCGCCCTCGCCGCGCGCCTCGCGAAAGCGGACCTCTCGTGGGTTCTCGTGGCGGCCCGCGGGACGTCGGACAACGCGGCGCGGTACGCGCAGTACGCGTTCGGGATCGTCCACCGGCTGCCGGTCGCGCTCGCGGCGCCCTCCCTCGTGACGCTCTACGGGCGGGAGCCGCGCGTGAAGGGCGGCCTCGTGATCGGGATCTCGCAGTCCGGGAGGTCCCCGGACGTCGTCGAGACGGTGGCCGCCGCCCGGCGCGCCGGCGCGCCGACGCTCGCGATCGTGAACGACCCGTCGAGCCCTCTCGCGCGGACGGCCGAGTGGGTGATCCCCCTCCACGCCGGCGTCGAGCGGAGCGTCGCGGCGACGAAGACGTACACGGCGCAGCTCGCGGCCGTCGCCCTCCTCGTGCTGTCCATGGGCGGGCGGCGGAGGAAGGAGCTCGAGGCGCTCGCGGCGATCCCGGAGCGGATGGACGAGGCCCTCGGCGTCGAGCCCGCGGCCGAGGCGGCGGCCGGGTCCTTCGCCCGCGCCCAGCGCGCCGTCGTTCTCGCGCGCGGCCTGCACTATCCGACGGCGTGGGAGATCGCGCTCAAGCTCAAGGAGCTCGCGCTCCTCCTCGCCGAGCCCTACTCGGCGGCGGACTTCCAGCACGGCCCGATCGCGATGGCCGAACGGGACCTGCCCGTCGTCCTCGTCTCGCCGCCCGGATCCCGCCCGGCCCGCGAGGTCGAGGCGCTCGGCCGGGAGCTCGAGCGGCGGGGAAGCCCCGTCCTCGCGATCGGCCCGCACCGGCGTGGCGCGCTGGGAACGCCCCACGTGCCCGAGCTTCTCGCGCCGTTCGTCTCGATCCTGCCCGGCCAGCTCCTCGCCTTCCACGCGGCGCGAGCCCGCGGGCTCGACCCGGACCGCCCGCGCGGGATCCGCAAGATCACCGAGACGCGCTGACGCGGCCTGCGGGTCTCTGCTAACGTCTCCCCATGCACACGAAGACGTTGAGACTTCTCGCGGGCGGCGGGACCGTCGCCCTCGCCCTCCTTGCCCCCCCCGGCTGTGCGACCGGAAAGAACGACATGAGCCGCCCGATCGTCGGTGTGCCGGTCAACATGCCCGACCATTTCTTGGTGGTCGTGAGCGGCGTCGCCCAGGCGGAAGACCCCAAGCCCGGAGAAGGCTGCAAGAGCCCCTTGGCCGACCCGCGCGGCAAGACGGTCAAGACCCTGCTGACGCTGAAGCGGTCGGCGGACGGCAAGGGCGACTATGTGGTGGAAACCATGGGCGACGAGTCGTCGGGGGTCGACGGGAAAGCGTACGGACTCACGTCCCGGCAGTTTCTGCGGATCGACTGCGCGACGGGCAAGGCCCTCGGGATCGTCGATCAGTAGCGCCGTGGCCTTCTCCTCGTTCACCCACCTGTCCTGCACGCGGTGCGGCGCGACGTACGACGTCGGGCCGCTCCTGAACGTCTGCCCGAAGGCGGGCTGCGCGGGGTCGCTCTTCGCGGAGTACGACCTGAAGCCGTTCCCGCGGTCCGGCGAGGGGCGGGCGGCCGGGATGTGGCGGTTCCACGAGGTGATGCCGGCGCGCTCCGCCGCGGAGATCGTTACGCTCGGCGAGGGCGGGACGCCCCTCCTGAAGGCGGACCGCCTCGGAGCGGCCCACGGGATGCCGCGGCTCTTCATCAAGGAGGAGGCCGGCAACCCGACCGGCTCGTTCAAGGCGCGCGGGCTCGGCGCCGCCGTCACGATGGCGAAGGCGCTCGGAGCGAAGAAGATCGCGCTCCCGACCGCGGGCAACGCCGGCGGCGCCGCGGCGGCCTACGCCGCGAAGGCGGGGCTCGAGTGCCACGTCTTCATGCCGAAGGACACGCCGAAAATCTTCCGAATCGAATGCGAGGCCTACGGCGCGAAGGTCGGCCTCGTGGACGGCCTCATCGACGACTGCGGAAAGATCGTGGCCCAGCGGAAAGACGCCGAGGGCTGGTTCGACGTGTCGACGCTCAAGGAGCCGTACCGCGTCGAGGGCAAGAAGACGATGGGCTACGAGATCGCCGAGCAGCTCGGCTGGACGCTGCCCGACGTCGTCGTCTACCCGACGGGCGGCGGCACGGGCCTCATCGGCATGTGGAAGGCCTTCGACGAGATGGAAGCGCTCGGCTGGATCGGCCCCGCGCGTCCGCGCATGGTGTGTGTGCAGGCCGAGGGCTGCGCGCCGATCCCGAAGGCGTTCGCCGAGGGCAAGGACGTCTCCGTCCGCTTCGAGAATGCGCACACGTACGCGAGCGGTCTGCGAGTCCCGAAGGCCTATGCCGACTACTTGATCCTGAAGATCCTCCGCGCCTCGAAGGGCGAGGCCGTGGCCGTCACGGACGACGAGATGCGCCGCGGCGCCCTCGAGCTCGCCTCGTACGAGGGCCTCTTCGCCGCGCCCGAGGGCGGCGCCGCGTGGGTGGCGGTCAAGAAGCTCGCCGCCGAAGGGAAGCTCGACCGCGGCGAGCGGATCGTCGTCTTCGACACGGGGACGGGCTACAAGTACGTGGAGTAGCGCGAGCCCTCACCGCGCGGGGCTTGCGTCGCGATTCGGAGCCTCGAGGAGCCAGATCCTTCCCGCGGACACCTCGCTTTCCGTGATCGCGAGGGACCGCCCGTCCCTCGAGACGTCGAACGGCGAGTTCCGTCCCGTGACGGGGAGGGCACCCGGAGGATGCGGGATCCGCGAGCCAATCGGCACGATCTCCACCCGCTGCAGATCGTCGAACCCGACGACGGAGTAGGCGACGCCTGACCCGTCCGGCCACCAGACCGGCCAGCCTCCGGTGTCGGTGATCCGGTGCTCGACCCCGCCCTCGGGCGTCACGAGGAAGATCCCGGACGTCCCGGTCCGGTCCGCCGCGAACGCGATCCACCGGCCGTCCGGGGACCACCGCGGCAGCGTCGAGGGACCCTTCGTGATCCTCCGCGCCTCGGCGCTCCCGATCTGCTGCACGACGACGTGCGTCTCGCCGTCGACGGTGCGGGCGAACGCAAGGTGTTTCCCGTCGGGCGACGGGTCGGCGAACTGGTCATCTGCCGACGTCGCGGGCGTGAGGACCTCGGCCGGCCCGCCGCGCCGCGGGACGCGCCAGGTTCGATCCGCCCCCGCGCTCCACGTGAAGTACAGGACCCAGTTCCCGTCCGCGGAGAAACGCGGATAGACCTCGGGCAGCGGCGACGACGTCAGCCGCCGCGCCTCTCCGCCGCGCACCGGCGAGATCCAGACGTGCCACGAGCCGTCCTCCTCGGCCATGCTGTAGGCAACGTCGAGTCCGTCCGGCGAGAAGGCGGGGGCCCAGATCGGACTCGGGTGCGAGACGAGCTGCCGTCGCGCGCCGGAGGCGAGGTCGTACACGCACAACGTGGTGCGGCTGGGCGCGTTCAGGAACGCGACCGCTCCGCTCCTCGAGACGCTGGGCCAGAGATCGGGACCCGCGCCGCTCGTGAGGCGGATCGGATCGCGTCCGCCGGCCGGCAGGAACCAAAGGTTGGTGGCGCCTCCGCGGTTCGACACGTGCACGATCCCCGAACCGTCCGGGGCGAACACGGGGCTCTTGCTGTAGACGCCCGGCGGATCCGTCCACAGGCGGCGGAAGGTCCCGTCCGGGATGGGAACCGTCCACAACTCGCTCGCATCGCCTCCTGCACTCCGCCCCACCGCGAGGGAGGAGCCGTCCGGCGACCACGCGAGACCACCGAAGAACGGGTACTTCGAATCCGCCTTCAGGAGCACTCTCACGTTCGATCCATCGGCGTTCGCGACGATCACCTTCTGGGGTTCCGGCGGCCGCCAGGCCACGCAGGCGATTGCGGCGCCGTCCGGAGACCACACGCCGCGGATCGCACCGGTCAGGATGGGCGTCACGAGGCCTCCGAGCACGGGCACGACGCAGATCTCCGGCGCGGAGCCACTTGCGGGAAACCGCGTGAAGAGGATGCGCTCGTCGTCGGGCGAGAACTGAGGCTCGGCTTCACGGGCCTCGCCGCTCGCGAGGCGGATTCCCGCGCCACCGGCGGCCCGGCTCACGAAGAGGTCGGTCTGTCCGTCCCGTTCGAGGGCGTAAGCGATCATCTTGCCGTCGCCCGACAATGCGATGGAGTGAATCCGGTCTCCGGTCGAAAGGACCTCCCGGAGCCGGCCACCACCCACGGGCAACGGCCTGCCGTGCTCCCGGCGCGCGGCCATCCAGACGAGAGCACCCCCTGCCGCCGCGAGCCCCACCGAGGCGAGGACGGCCATGAGGCGCGCCCGGGAGGGGCCGGTCGGGGGCCGCGCGGTCGCCACCGCGGGCTCGATCGGCGGGGGTGCGAACGCCGGGCGTTCATCGCCGGACGTCCTCGGCCTCGCGCCGTCGGCCGGCGAGAAGAGATGCGCCCGGCAGTCGGCGAGTTGTTTCGCGAGGTCCTCGGTGGACTCGAACCGGTCGCGCGGCTCTTTCGCGAGGCAACGCTCGACGATCCAGCTCAACGGCTCCGGCGTCCCGGGGACGGCCGACGCCAGCGGTTCGGGCTCGTCGCGGATGATCGAGGCGATCCTCTCGGCGGGCGACGCGCCCTTGAACGGCTTGAGGCCCGCGATCATTTCGTAGAGGAGTACCCCGAACGAAAACTGGTCCGACCGGTAGTCGACGGCCTGCCCGTTCACCTGCTCGGGCGACATGTAGGAAACCGTCCCGATGATCGCCCCGGCCGTCGTGATCTTCTCGAGGGTCGGCGATTCGTCTTCCGCGCGGGCGGCGGGGAACGGCGCACGGTGCGCAATCCCGAAGTCGATGAGCTTCACGTGGCCGGTCTTCGTGATGAAGACGTTTTCGGGCTTCAGGTCGCGGTGGACGATCCCTTTCAGGTGGGCCGCCGAGAGCGCCTCGGCGACCTGGGACCCGATGTCGAGTCCGCGGCGCAGCCCCGGCCGACCGGCCGCGAGGGTCGCCTTCAGGGTCTCTCCGTCGAGGAGCTCGGTCACGAGGAACGGGACGTCGTGGATGCAGCCGAAGTCGTGGATCGCGACGATGTTCGGATGGGCGAGGGCCGCGACGGCCTTGGCTTCCTCTTCGAACCGCGCCCGGCTGTGCGGGTCCGCCGCAAGGTCGGAGGGCAGGACCTTCAATGCAACGAGGCGGTCGAGCTTGGTGTCCCGGGCCTGGAACACATCTCCCATGCCGCCCCTGCCCAGCCGGGCAAGGATTTCATATGGACCGAGGCGCGAGCCCGGGGAGAGCGCCATACGGGCATCTCCGGGGCGAATTTAGGTTCGCGCCCGCCCGGACGCCCAGTTTTCTTTCGGTTTTCTCGCCGGCCGGGCTAACGCAGCCCGAGCTTCGACTTCGCGGACGAGAGGCGCGCGTCGATCTGCTCCTGGCGCGTCGCGCCCTGGAACCCGCCCGAACCCTTCGCGGCGCCCGCGGCCTCCGAGAGCGACGTCCGCATGAGCGAGAGCGCCTCGCGCGCGTCGGCGAGCGCAGAGCCCTCCGCGTCCGTCGCGCCGGCCGAGCATGCGGATTCGGCGCGGGCGATCGCCTGCGTCGCGCGGCTCTCCGCGTCGCCCCACGTGTTCGCGTCCACCGGCACGTTCACGAGGAGGCGCGCGGCGTCCGAGAGGAGCCGGTTCGCGTTCTCGGCTTCGGCGACGCAGCCGGGGCCGGCCGACACGGGGGGGGACGCGTCGGACGTCGTGACCGGCTCGGGGGCCTTCTGTCGGAAGTACCACAGCGCGAAGGCGACGGCGGCCGCGAAAATCAGGAGCTTCTTCATGCGTGCCTCGGACTCCGTCTCAAGACTAGCACGCGTCCTGAGAGAATCCCGGGCGTGCCGCTCGCCTTCCACCCGCGCGTCCGCACCCTGACGACGCGCGAGCGCCTCGCGGTCCTCGGTGCCGCGCTCTCCGTCTTCCTGTTCGCGGCCGGGCCCGTGTGGCGGCATCGCTGGGAGCCGGACGCCGCGATCCTCTGGAGCTACGCCGTGATCCCGGCGGGCGTGTTCGCCGCGTTCTTCCGGCGCGGGACGCCCCGCCTCGTGCCCGTTCTCGCCGAGTCGCTCCTCCTCTCGATAATGAAGTTCGGCATCACGGCGTTCGTCCTCGTGACGCTCTGGTCGTTTGGGACGCCGCCGCCCGCGGCACGTCCCGGCCGGCTGCTCGAAGACCTGTTGCGGTCGAAGAGCACCAGAAATTCTTCGAGTGGTTCAGAGGATGCGGGCGCCGGCGGCGCGCGGCGAGCGGCGGCGGCCCTGGCGATCTCGGTGGGAGACGGGGGATTTTCTTCGAAGGTGATTGCCCTCGTGCCGGGAGGCGACGTCGCGTTTCGGTCGACGGACGGGCGCCTCCACGCGCTCGAGCTGCTCTCGGCGGACGGTTCCATCGGCGCGAACGTCCCCTTGCTCGCGTCGGGGGCGCCCCGCCTCATGTCATTCGAAGAAATCTCACGGTTCTCCTCCCTCCGCTGCGCCGTCCACCCAGAGGAGAGAGCGGATCTCAGCGTCGCGCCCCGGCGATAGACTCACGGCATGGCGCGGGAATTCGACACCGACTTCGCGGTCGTGGGCTCCGGCTTCGGCGGGAGCGTCTCGGCGCTGCGACTCGCCGAGAAGGGCTGGCGCGTCGTCATCCTCGAGAAGGGAAAGCGCTTCTCGCCGGCGGATTTTCCGGAGACGAACTGGCAGCTCCCGAAGTGGCTGTGGCTCCCGGGCGTGGGGTTCCGGGGCCTCTTCAAGATGACGTTCCTCAGACACGTCACGGCGCTCTCGGGCGTCGGCGTCGGCGGCGGCTCGCTCGTCTACGCGAACACGCTGCCCGTCCCGGGAGACTCGTTCTTCTCGTCGCCGACGTGGGCCGGCCTCGCAGACTGGAAGAAGGAGCTTGCGACGCACTACGCGACCGCGAAGAGGATGCTCGGCACGACGCGCGTCCCGTTCACGTCGCCGCCGGACGAGGTCCTGCGCGACGTCGGGCGCGACCTCGGCCTCGTGGACAAGTGGCAGTCCACGGACGTGGCGGTCTACTTCGGCGAGCCGGGCGTCACGGTGCCGGACCCGTATTTCGGCGGCGAGGGCCCCGAGCGCGCGGGCTGCCAGTCCTGCGGCGCCTGCATGATCGGCTGCCGCCACAACGCGAAGAACACGCTCGACAAGAACTACCTCTGGTTCGCCGAGAAGAAGGGCGCGCGGATCGAGCCCGACTCCGAGGTCACGTGGGTGAAGCCGCTGGAAGGCGGCGGCTACACGCTGACCGTCCGGCGCGGCGGCGAGCCGTTCCCGTTCCTGAGGAAGAAGACGACGATGACGGCGCGGAACGTCGTCTTCGCGGGCGGAGTCATCGGGACCGTCGAGCTCCTCCTGAAGCTCAGGGAGAGCCAGGACGGGCTGCCGAACCTCTCGGGCCGCCTCGGCGACTTCGTGAGGACGAACTCCGAGGTCCTGATGGGCGTCGTGAGCGACAAGAACGAAGACCTCTCGAAGGGCATCGCAATCGGCTCGATCCTCGAGACGGACGAGCACTCGCATCTCGAGCCGGTCCGCTACCCGGCGGGCTCCGGCTTCTTCCGCCTTCTCGCGATGCCGCACGCGCCGGGCGACACCGTCGTCGAGCGCCTCGTCAACGCGCTCGGCCTCCTCGTCCGCCAGCCGGGCAAGACGCTCAAGGCGTGGCTCACGCCCGACTGGGCGAAGCACACGATGATCCTCCTCTACATGCGGACCGTGGACGGCACGATCCGGATGACGCTCCGCCGCGGCCTGCGCAACGGCTTTCGGCACGCGCTCGCGACCTCGCCCGGCACGGGCCCGCCCGCGAAGGCGTGGCTGCCCGAGGCGACCGACCTCGCACGCCGCGTCGAGGAGAAGCTCGGCGGCTTCACGCAGAGCCTCCTGACGGAGACGCTCCTCGGGATCCCGACGACCGCGCACATCCTCGGCGGCTGCTGCATGGGCGAGACGCCGGCGGGCGGCGTGATCGACGCGCAGAACCGCGTCTTCGGCTACGACGGGCTGTGGGTCGTGGACGGCTCGGCGATCTCCGCGAATCCCGGCGTGAACCCCTCGCTCACGATCACGGCCCTCGCCGAGCGTGCGATGACGTTCATGCCGGAGAAGAGCGCCGCCACGCGCGCGGCCTAGCCGGGTTCGAAGAGCCCACCGGACTCATCAGGGGAAAGATCGACTCCGCGAGTGAGCGGACGCTGCAGCGGCGCCGTGTTCACAAATACGGGTTTACGAAGTCGCACGTGCACCGAGCATGATCATGCGCCCCGCTCTCAGAAAGACCGTCGGGCCCGTCATTGGCTGCTTTGGCGCCGCGCCGAGGGCGCATGAAGATGCTCTGCCCGACGCTGCTCATCAAGACGCATCTTGGGTTCGCGGAGGGACGGGTGCCATGCATCGACTCCCGTTGCAGTCCTTCTGTTCCTCACCGCCGACTGATGTGACCCGTGCCGCCATCCGAGCATGCGTCCTTGCCGTGGCGCTCTCACCGCTTTTCATCTCTGGCTGCATCTCCACTTCCTTCCACCCGGCCAGGACATTCGAGGCGCGGGACCTTCCGCCCGTTACCCCAGAGGCAGTCTGCATGCTCCGTTCAGAGCCAAACGGGACCTTTCTGACTCTCGGGGAGATCGTGGCGGACGTCTCGGGCTTCTGGAGCGGCGAAGACATCGTCCGTAAGGTCCGGGAGAAGGCAGCGGCGATCGGCGCTGACGCCGTCATCCGAGGCGCCGTCGGGTGGTCCTTCAGTCCGCTCGGACGAGTTCCAACCCCTTCACGGATTTCCTGCATGCGTTTCACGGCAATCCGGTTCCTTCCGGAAGCCTCCTCTCAGGGTCACCTCTGACGCCACGTGATGCGTCCATGCTGACGTTCCTGACGCTGCTCCTCGGCATCATCCACGGACCGCATCTGGTCGCGCTGAATGCGCCGGCCAGGGCCGCGTCGGTCGAGCTCGTTCTCGACGGCGAGCTCTTCGCGATCCAGCGGGACCCGCCGTGGGAGTTCGTCGTGGATTTCGGCGAATTCCCGGCTCCCCACGATCTCGACGCCATCGCGCGCGACGGCCGCGGCGGCGAGATCGCGCGCGCGCGCCAGCGCATCAACGTCCCGAGGCCCGCGGCCGAAGCCGTGCTCGCCCTCCTGCCGGGTCGCGGAGGCGCCGGCCGAACCGCGCGGCTCACGTGGGAGAGCAGCGTCGGCGCGCGGCCCGATCGGGTGACCGTCACTTTCGACGGAGAGTCGCTCGAGGCGCCGGACGTTGAGCGGATCGATCTGCCGACCTACGTGCCGGAACGCCTGCATTTCCTGCGCGCGATTCTGGACTTTCGGTCCGGCGCTTCCGCGACGGCCGAGATCGCGTTCGGCGGCCACCATCACGACAAAACCGAAAAGGAGCTGACGGCCTTTCCGGTCAGGGCCCCGGGCGGCAAGCTGCCGCCTCCCGAGGCGATGGACGGGTGGTTCTTCGCGGACGGCGAGTCGATGCACGTCGCCGCGGTCGAGGAGGGCAAGGCCACGGTCGTGTTCGTCTTCGATGCCGACGCGCCGCCCGCGTTCCGGCGCATGAAGGGGTTGCTTCCGGGCGGAACCGGATTCTTCAGCGGTACGCCCAGCGTGCAGACGCTCCTGGCCTACGGTCACTTCGTCGCGGGGAAGGAGATGCTCTTCAAGGTCTTCGATGCCATCGGCCGCAATCCCGGCGCAGGGCTCCTTGCGGTCATCGCAAATGCCGGTGAGGTGACGGCCGGGGCCTGCCCGACCCTTGCCGACGCGGTCGCCGTGGCCGGGGTCTTCGTGTCCAGGGACAGCCGTCCCCGCGCCGTCGTCCTGGTCCTGACCGGGAACCCCGACGCGAGCCTCCTTTCCGCGAGTGCGGCACGTTCCTATCTCGCGGACCTCGGCGTTCCCCTCGTCGTGTGGCTCACCGGGCCGGCCGCGCCGGTCGCCGCCCTCGAGTGGGGAGGAGGCGTGGAGGTGAAAACCCGCGCGGCGCTCCGTGCCGCCGTGAAGTCGCTCGACTCCGTGCTCTCCGACCAGCGGATCGTCTGGGTCGAGGGCGCTCACCTCCCGCAGTCCGTGACTGTCTCCCCGATGGCTTCTCCCGGCGTGACGATCGCACGCTGACAGTGGATGTCGTAGTGCGATAGGCATTGGAGCCCCATGCCCATGAGCGCTCCGCCCCTCCCGCCACGCGCGCGGCTTGAGTGCGCAACGGAAATTGCAGCGTTGGAGCATGCAGACCGGCGCTGCCGGCGTTTGCGCGCCCTGCAGGCGAAAAGGAAACGCAGCCCTGCTTACGTGGCGCGCTCCGCTTGCTCGAAGGCTTCCTCGAATTTCTTGATCACGGCCCGAACCGCAGGTTCTTCGCCAGGGTGTCCTCCAGACCCCGAGCGTCAACGGCCTCGGAAGTGCCGAGCGCCTTCAGCACGGACCAGGCGTCGTGGGCCGCACTCGCCTGTCGGATTCGCTTCTCGGGCGTCGCGGCCGGTTTCGACGGCGTACGCAGCCTCCTCCAACGGTACCTCTAAACGGGAGGGACTTTGGATGGCGCCGACAAGGGTTCGCAGGAAGAAAAGGACGGGAACGCCCTCACCCTCGGACGGTGAGGACGAGCCGGTTGGCCCGCCGTCTCCCGATCTCGAGCTGCCTATCGTCCCGGACCGCCGCGCTCTGGGCAATCCACCCGGGGATCAGTTCAGGGAAAAGACCGGTTTCTCGAACCTAACTATTTCGGTGCGTGGAGCAGCCGAGCGATCACGATAGCCGCGCGCTGAGTGACGGGGCCGACGGACGTCGGGTCGATGCTCTCATCGGGAGCATGAAATCCTTCGCCCCTGGGGCCGAAGCCATCAGCGACGCTCAGGAACGCTATAAAGTTCGAGTCGCCGAAGCCGCCCGTCACCGGATCTCTCTCGGTCAACGCAGGTTGTCCCAGCGCGCGGTTTACAGCATCAGCGATCCTCAGGACGGATCTGTTGCCCTCGGTGATCGGCCAGCCCGGAACCATGTCGTCGAAGTCGAGCTTCGCCGAAGTCTTCGGGAGGTTAGCGGCGACGACCTCCCGCATCCGCGCCTTCGCCGCCTCGCGCTCGGTGTCGTTGAGGGCCCGAAGGTCGCCCTTCACCGTGACGGTTCTCGCGATGACATTGAACTTGCCGGCGGAGGTGCCCGCGCTTTTCGTCGCGTCGTAGGCGACGTCCGTTCCTCCGAGGAAGAGGCCCGGGTTGACGGTGACGTTCCCGGCGGAGAACGCTGCGCGGAAGCCGTCGAGGATCCGCGACGCCTCGTAGATCGCGCCCGCGCCTCGGCTGGGGCGGAGGACGACGGAGGAGTGGCCCTGCGAGCCTGCTACGTCGAGCGACCAAGTGCTGAGGCCTCGCCGGCCCAGGGCGATCGTGGTGCCGGAGCCCGCCTCGAAGCTCAGTCCGACGTCGCTCTCTCGCGCAGCCGCCACGATGTCACGGCGCGACTCGGACGTGGGCAGGCCGGGGTTCTCCTCGTCTCCCGTCAGAAACACCCTCACGGTGGCGCCCTTTAGCATTCCCGCGCTCTCGAGAGCTTTGAGGGCGAATAGCAGGACGATGTCGCCGCCTTTCATGTCGATTACGCCAGCGCCGCGAATCACGCCGCCGTCATTCTGGAAGCGATGTCCCTGTCCCTCGAAAACGGTGTCCATGTGGCCGATCAGAAGTACGCGCTTGCCTGACGGTTTTGGCGAGACGCGTTCGGCGGCGAGGTGCCCGGCCCGGTGCATGGCGTCTGGCATCGGGATCCAGCGTGTCTGGAAACCGAGACCCTGTAGCTCCTTCTCGAAGAACCGGCCAACCTCCCGGACGCCTTCGGTGTTAAACGTTCCGCTGTCGATGTTGACGACCTTCTCGAGAGCCGACATTTCCTCGCCGGTCCGGGCCTCGACAGCTTGCGCCAGCTTTCGTTCGGCCGGGCTCAGATCCTGAGCCCGGGACGCCGACGCTGCGGTGAGGAGAACGATGAAGACACCAGCGATGGACCTGTGTCGCATGTGCGCCTCCTCTTTCTTCTGAGATCCAATCGCAATCTATGCTCCGATTTGGGACGGTGGGATCACGGCCCGGTGCGCACGCCACGCGTCTCCCCATCGGTGATCAGCCGGTTGGCATCTTCCGGCAGCAGGAAGCCCTGGCTGATGAGCCGGTCGGCGGCCTCGCGCATCGCGTTCACATACGCGTCCTTGGTCGGGTAGCGTTCCTCGAGCGACAAGCGCGGGTCACCGGTCGCCGCTCGATCGGCCTTGGCCGGCGCGAACGGGATGAAGCTGCCCCTCAGTGCGCAGGGCGCGCCGTCGAACCAGTCGGGCCTGAAAGCATTCCAACCTGTGTAGGTGCCGATGGGCACCAGCTGAAACAGCGACCGCACGCCACCGAGATCGTTGCCGTCAGCATCAACTTGCGGCACCAGCACGCCATAGCTGGCGGTCCCCGCCTCCGGCGGCACAATCGTCTCGATGCCGCTGCTGTCCGCCCCCTTGTAGGCGGGGCCACGGTCGAGCACCTCGAGGGGGTTGTGTTGCGCGAGGTAGCGCACGGCCGGGCGCTTCACTCCGCCGTAGTCGTTCGCGGGAATGGCGGGGAACAACACCTCGTCGGGCGTGACCAGGGTTCCATCGGCGATGCGCGGGACGCTGCTGTCAGGCGGGCGCTTGTCATCCCTGACCCACCGGATCAGGGAATCCAAGAGCGCTCGCAGAGTCCAGATCTGCGGGTTGGGGTTGGGCTGCTGGGTGCAGACCCCGAAGGGCGCCGTGGTGGGTAGCGGGAGAGGCGCGGCGCCGTGCTGCGTGCTGGCCATGATGTAGGTGCGGACGTTCGGCGGGTCCGCCACATCGTTCCTCCCGAGCGGGTCAGTAAGCCCCAGAGACTGCCGCCCGTCCCAGATCTCCAGCGACGTAGCGGCATGGAAGATCCTGGGACAGGTCTGCGACGCCATGCAGCGGTCCTGCAGACCCTGGGTGCGCCCGGTGAGCGGATCGGTCTGACGCGTGTAAGAGAACGGAAAGTCATAGGCCGGGTACTCGTGATCGACGGCGTTGCCCCATGCGCGGCCGGGCTGACCAAAGCGCACGTTCAGCGGCATCAGTCCGCCGCCGATATGCGGCAGTGCCCCGTCAAACACACGTGCGCCCGACTCCGCCTCGTTGAATCCGAGCTGGATCATGCTGCGGATGAACCGTCCGCTCTGCGAGCTGCCCACGATGATCGTTCTGACGTTCTTGCCGTGCACGATGGGGTTCGGTGTGCCAGTGTCATCCGCCGCCGCCGTCTTGAAGAAGACTCCGAGGTCGCGTGCCGCCGCGTAGCCCAGACCCAGCACGGTCGGGTCCTTTGCCCGGTAGATGACTTCGTATAGAAAGCCGGGCTTGAAGCCAGCGGGATAGCACAACTTGCGGTCGTCCGGCTTCGCGGTGCCGGAGGTACAGTCTGCGAAGCTCCATTCGGTGTTGGCTATGGGTATGCGGGGAGCGCCCGCACGCTGGCGCACCGTTAGCGTCGGGAGGAATCCATCCGCCAGCGCTTTGCGATTGTCGGTGTCGACTGTGGGGTAGGAGGCGTGTGTCATGCCGGTGAACCAGCCGGTAGACAGGTTCACGGATGTCGTGGGTGCCGGCACGGTGATCTCGCTGCGGACAAGACCGGTGACCGGCGAGCCGTCGGGGTTCTTCGCGACCGGTGCCCGGAAAAGCATCCTGTTGGCGCCGGGGAGGACGTCGGCCTGCCAGGCGAAATGGACCAGTGTGATACCCAGCTTCTGCATCCAACCGTCGCCGGGGTCCCTCAGCGCGTTGATGTCGGAAGTGGAATCCGGAACCTCGGAGTTGAAACGGCTGATCGCGCTCTTGTTGCCGCGGTTGATCACCTCGAAGAGAAGAACATTGTTCGACTTCGCGGGGTCCTTCGGGCAGACGATGTCGATGTCCGTCTCATACTCGACCATGCCGTGCGCGTTGCGCGGGGCTAGCTCAATGTCCTGAATGACGGCATTGGCAGGCGATTTCGGGTCGACCTCGCCATGGGCGATCCCGGTCAAGCGCACGTAGGCCCCGGCGTCGCCGAAGGTCTTGCCACCGAAGGCCGGCTCGACTTTCACGATCTTGATGCGTGTAACGCGGGCCTGAGCGGGTGGTGCGGCGAAGGCCGTCGCCAGGCCGAACAGGGCGCCGCAGAAGAGCGAGACCTTGATTCGCATGGAATTCCCTCGCGTGCGCACCTAACGATATCGCCTTTAGTGGCGAGCACAAGCAGTTAGAGCCGGGCCAGGCGAACCCGTCAGCTTGCAACGGATGTCACGAGTCGGTTCCGCCGCGGCTGCCCGATCTCCAGCGCCCGCCGGTCCCGGACTGCCGCGCTCTGAGCCATCCACCCGGGGAGCCGGGTCGACCGCGAACAGCCCCGGGCGTCAGGGCCCTTCCGCCACGCGCCGCCTCTCGTCCCGCCCGAGGTTCCGCATGATGAGGACGAACGCGACGGCCGCGACGCCGAGGAGCTCGAGGCCCGTCGGGATGCGCCCGAAGACGATCTTCCCGATCCCGAAGAGCGCCGTGTAGACGAGGGTGATGCCGAGCGCCCAGTTCAGGAACGAGAGCGCGCCGCCGGGGATCGGCTCTTTCCCGAACCCGAGGCGCGCCGAGACGCGTGCCCAGCCCGGGCCGCCTGGCCGCACGCGCAGGTAGAACGCATCGAGGGTCGCATCGGGCTCGGGTGCGGTCAGGAACGTCACCGCGACCCAGACGACGGTCGTCGCGACGACCGTCACGAGCATGACGGTCGCCTGCTGCTCGAACGCGGCGCCGGGGCCGGTGCCCATCGGCACGAGCGCGAAGGCCGAGAGCGAGACGACCATGGACGTCAGCATCGCCGCGATCTCGCTCCACGCGTTAATGCGCCACCAGTACCAGCGCAGGATCAGGACGAGGCCGGTCCCGCTCCCGATCGCGAGGAGGAACCGCCAGGCTCCCTCGATGGACGAGAGGTTCAGCGTGACGACGATGGAGGCGAGAAACAACCCCACGGTCGTCCAACGCGAAACCATGACGTAGTGCTTCTCGCTTTCTCCCTTTCTAAGAAATCTCTTATAAACGTCCCCAACCAGATACGAAGCCCCCCAGTTCAAGTGCGTCCCCACGGTCGACATGTACGCGGCCGCGAAGCCCGCGAGCATGAAGCCCTTCCAGCCGGCCGGCATGAGGTCGACCATCGCCTGGACGTACGCGGCCTCGTGGTCGGGCTTGCCGTTCACGAGGACGCCGGCGGGGTAGAGAAGGACGGTCGCGAGGCCCGTGAGGATCCACGGCCACGGCCGGAGCGCGTAGTGGCCGACGTTGAAGAAAAGCGTCGCGAGGATGCCGTCCTTTTCGGTCTTCGCCGAGAAGATCCGCTGCGCCACGTAGCCGCCGCCGCCCGGCTCGGCGCCGGGGTACCACGCGGCCCACCACTGGACGGCGAGGAACGTGAAGAGCGCGGTCGCGGGCATCCACGCCGAGCCCGCGGGCGGGAGGAACGAGATCGCGGCGTCCACCGAACCGAAGTGCTTCGCGAGGCCGTCCTCGAGCGCGACGATGCCGCCGACTTTCTTCACGGCGAAGTACGCGAGGAGGATGACGGCGGTCATCTTGATGACGAGCTGGACGAGGTCGGTCCAGAGGACCGCCCACATCCCCGCGGCGGCCGAGTAGCCCACCGTGATGACGAAGCAGACGCCGACGGCCCACAGCGGCCGGATCCCCAGCGAGATCTGGAGGATTTTGACCATCGCGAGCGTGACCCAGCCGAGGATGATCAGGTTGATCGGGAGCGCGAGGTAGAGCGCGCGGAAACCGCGCAGGAACGTCGCGGGCTTTCCGCTGTACCGGATCTCGGCGAACTCGACGTCCGTCATGACCTTCGCACGGCGCCAGAGGCGCGCGTAGAGGAAGACCGTGAGCGTCCCGGACATGACGAAGTTCCACCAGATCCAGTTGCCTGCGACGCCGTGGGCGGCGACGAGGCCCGTTACGACGAGCGGCGTGTCGGCCGCGAACGTCGTCGCGATCATCGCGGCGCCCGCGAGCCACCACGGCACGTTGCGGCCCGCGACGAAGTACTGCTCGAGCGACTCGCCGCCCTTCTTGGTGAAGGCGAAGCCGATGCCGATCGAGAGGGCGAAGTAGAGGGCGACGATGGCCCAGTCGAGGACGGTGAGGCTCATGGAAGGCCGGAATCGTACACGCCCGGGCGCGGGGGCCTACACGCCCGGCCCCAGCGCGGCCTCGCCGCGCTCGCCCGTCTTGACGCGGAGGGCCTCGAGCACGGGGAGAACGAAGACCTTGCCGTCGCCCCTGCGGCCCGTGTGTCCGGCGCGGTAGAGCGCCTCGACGAGTGCGTCCGCCTCGTCGTCGCGGCAGACGATCTCGACGCGGATCTTCTTCGTCATCTCGATGCCGAGGATGTCCCGGTGCTCGGGGTGGGAGACGTCGTGCTCCTGCCCGAAGCCGCGCGCGTCCGAGATCGTGAGACCGTGCGCGTGCGACTCCGAAAGGGCGTCCACGATCGCGAAGAGGCGGTCGGGCGGGAAGAAGCCGAGGACGTAGCGCATCAGTATTCCTCCTCCTCGCGTTCGAAGAGCTCGTAGAGGACGGGCAGGACGAAGAGCGTGAGCAGCGTGGCGGTCACGAGGCCGCCGATGATGACGACGGCGAACGGGCGCTGGGTCTCGGCGCCCACGGCGTGCGACAGCGCGGCCGGCAGGAGGCCGAACGCGGCCATCGCGGCCGTCATGAGGACGGGCCGGAACCGCGTGAGCGCGCCCTCGGTGACGGCGTCCGCGAGCCCCCGGCCCGTCCGGCGCAGCTCGCGGATGCGCTCGACGAGGAGGACGCCGTTCTGGACGGAGACGCCGAAAAGCGCGATGAACCCGACGAGGGCCGAGACGGAGAGCGTGAGGCCCGCGAGGGGGAGCGCGAAGAGGCCGCCGACGGCCGCGAAGGGCACGTTCAGGAGGATGAGCGTCGCGAGGCGCGGCGAGTCGAAGGCCGCGAAGAGGAGGAAGAAGATCGCGGCGAGCGTGATCGGGAGGACGACCCCGAGGCGCTTGAGCGCCCGCTGCTGGTTCTCGAACGAGCCCGTCCACTCGAGCCGGTAGCCCGGCGGGAGCTTCACGGCGGCGTCGACCTTCTTCTGCCCCTCGGCCACGAGAGAGCCGAGGTCCCGCCCGCGGACGGAGAGCTTCACGGCGATGCGGCGGGAGTTCTCCTCGCGGAAGACGCGGGCCGAGCCCGGCGCGAGCCGCACGTCCGCCACGGAGCCGAGCGTCAGCTTCTCTCCGTTCGGCCCGAGGATCGGGATCGCGCGGATCGAATCGACGCCCGTCACGGCGCCCGGGTCCATGCGCACGACGAGGTCGAACGTCTTCTCGCCCTCGAGGATCTGCGTCGCGACCGCGCCCCCGAGCGCGGTCTCGATGACGGTCTGGACGTCCGAGACCGAGAGCCCGTAGCGGGCAATCGCGGGGCGGTCGACCGAGATCTGGACCTGCGGCTGGCCCGCGAGGCGCTCGGCCGCGACGTCCGCGGCGCCAGGCACGGTGTCGAGCACGGCCGCCGTCCGGTCCGCGAGATCCTGCAGGACGGCCGGGTCCTCGCCGAAGATCTTCACGGAGAGCTCGCTCTTGATGCCGGACACGGCCTCGTTCACGTTGTCCTCGATGACCTGCGAGAACGTGAGCTCGATGCCGGGGATCGCGGACAGCTTCCGGTTCATGGCGTCCGAGAGCGCGTCGCGCGTCTTCGCAGTCGTCCACTTCTCGCGCGGGAGGAGGTCGACGTAGAGCTCCACGGTGTCGAATCCGTTCACGTCCGTCCCGTCGTCCGGGCGGCCGAGCTGGCTGACGATCGTCGTCACCTCCGGAAAGGACGCGAGCGTCGCGCGGATCTGGCGCGTCAGGCGATCCGCCTCGGACGGCGAGATCGACCCGGGAAACGTCGCGCGGACCCAGAGCGCGCCCTCGTCGAGCTTCGGGAGGAACTCGGAACCGAGAAGGAGCGCCGTGCCGACGCCGGCGGCGAGGAGGGCGGCCGACGCGGCGACGGTGATCGTGCGGCGGCCGAGGACCCAGGCGAGCGCGGGCCGGTAGAGGCGCGTCAGGAAGCGGACGGTCGCCGACTCGCCGCCCGGCTCGTGCGCGTGCTCGGCTTCGCGGTGCTTCAGCGCGAAGCTCGCGAGGACGGGGACGATCGTGAGCGCGAGGATCGTTCCCCAGAGCAGCGCGAACGTGAGCGTCAGCGCCATCGGCCGGAAGATCTTGCCCTCCACGCGCTGGAGCGTGTAGAGCGGCAGGAACGCGGTGATGAGGATCGCCTTCGAGAAGAGGATCGGCTTGCCGACCTCGCTCGTCGCCTGGACGATCGCGGCCGAGAGCGACCGCACCTTGCCGCCCCGCTCCTCGAGGATGCGCAGGAGGTTCTCGACGACGACGACGGCCGAGTCCACGATGATCCCGAAGTCGATCGCCCCCATCGAGATGAGGTTCGCGGGGATCCCCCTGAGGTCGAGGAGGAGGAACGCGCCGAGGAGGGACAGCGGGACCACGACCGCGACGACGAGCGCCGAGCGCGCGTTCGCGATCCCGAGGAACGCGACGAGGACGACGAGGACGAAGCCGATCCCCTCGACCATGTTCTTGCGCACGGTGTGGAGCGTGCGGTCGATGAGCGCCGTCCGGTCGTAGTGCGGGACGATCTTCACGCCGGGCGGCAGGCCGCCGGCGTTCATCTCGGCCACCTTCGCGCGGACGCGCTCGAGGACCTCGAGCGCGTTCTCGCCCTTGCGGAGGAGGACGATCCCCTGCACGACGTCGTCCTCGTCGACGCCGCCGACCGTCTTGCCGACGCGGCCGAGCCGGATGCGCGGGCCGACGCCCGCGGTTCCGACGTCGCTGATGCGAATGGGGGTTCCGTTGCGCGTGGCCACGGCGATTTCCCCGATGTCGGCGGTGGACCGGACGAGACCGAGCCCGCGCACGACGTACATCTCGGAGCCGTGCTCGATGTACGCACCGCCGGCGTTGCGGTTTCCCTTCGAGAGCGCGTCGAAGACCTGCGCGAGCGTGAGGCCGTAGGACTTGAGCTTGAGCGGGTCGACGTTGACCTGGTACTGCTTGGTCGGGCCGCCGAAGCCGACGACGTCCACGACACCCGGCACCGTCCGGAGCTTGCGCTCGACGACCCAGTCCTCGAGCGACTTCAGCTCCAGGGGCGAGAACCCCGGAGGCCCCACGACGGTGTACCGGTAGATCTCGCCGACCGGTGTCGAGTCCGGCGAGAGGTTCGCCTGCGCGCCCCCCGGAAGGGTCACGGACTGCAGGCGCTCGAAGGCCTGGTTGCGGACGTAGGCGCGGTCCGCGTCGTCCTCGAACACGATCGTGACGACGGAGAGGCCGAAGATCGAGATCGAGCGCATCGACGCGCGCTTCGGGATCCCGTTCATCTCGTTCTCGACGGGGATCGTGACGAGCCGCTCGACTTCCTCCGCCGCGTGGCCGGGGAAGAGCGTGATGATCTGGACCTGCACGTTCGTGACGTCCGGGTAGGCCTCGACCGGGAGCCGCACGAACGCGAAGACGCCGAAGGCGACGAAGACGACGAGGAGCGCGAGGACGATCACCCGCCGCCGGAGCGCCCACGCGACGAGAGAGCGGATCACCTGGTCTCCCCGGCGGACGAGAAGAGCGACGACAGGAGGAGGCTCCCGTCCGTGACGACGCGTGCACCCTCCGGCAGCCCCGAGAGGATCGGGACCTTGCCGTCGCGCTCGGGCCCGACCGTCACCTTCGTCCTCTTGAACCGGGACGGGCCCGCCGCGACGAAGCAGACGCGGCCGGCGCCGTCCGTCAGGATCGCGCGCGCGGGGACGACCGTCGCGGGCTGCGGGGACCTCCCGGACACCTCGACGGTCACGTACATCTCGGCCTTGAGGAGGCCGGCGGCGTTGTCGACGGCGCCGCGCGCGCGCACGGTGCGCGTCGCGGGGTCGAGCGCGTCGCCGACGAGCTCGAGCCTTCCCTCGAACGTCCGGTCGGGCCAGGCGGCGGAGCGGATCGCGAGGCGGTCGCCGGTCTTCAGGAGGGCGAGGTCGCGCTCCGTCACGTCGAGCCAGACCCAGAGCGTCCGGGGGTCCGTCACCACGAAGAGGGGCACGGCGGCGTCGGGGCGCGCCTCCTGGCCGGGATTCGCGTTGCGCTCGACGACGACTCCGGGCAGCGGGGACGTGAGCCGGAACATCTCGTCGGGTCCGCGCGCGGGATCGGCGAGCGTCGAGGCGTCGCCGCCCCAGCGTGCGAGACGCGCGGACGTGCGGGCCGCCTCGGCGCGGGCGCGCGCGAGGTCCGCGTCGGCGGCGTCGAGGTCCTTGCGCGGCGCCGCGCCGCGCTCGTAGAGGCGCGAGGCGCGCTCGCGGTTGCGCTGGGCGGCGGCGAGGTCGGCGGCGGCCCGGGCGGCGTCGGACTGGGCCTGCCCGTAGTCGGGCGACGAGATCTCCGCCAGAAGGTCGCCCTGAGCGACGCGCGAGCCGACGGCGCCCCGGAGCGTGACGATGCGGCCGGCGACCGGTGGGAAGACGCGCACGGTCGCGTCCTCGCTCCAGGCGAGACGACCGGTCACGGAGACGGGCGGGGCGGCCTCGCGCACGGCCGACTCGAGGCCGAGGGACGCGAGCTGAGGCGCCCCGTCGGCGAAGGCGATCACGTCGCCGTCCACGCGGGGCGCGGGCGCCTCCGCGGCCGGAGGCGCGGACTTGCCGCAGCCGAGGAGGGCGGCGGCGCACAGGACGGTGCAGGCGGTCTTCTTCATTTCGTCTCCCGGACGCCGGTGGCGGCGAGGCGCGCGGCGCGGTAGTCCGCGCGCGCGGCGGCGAGGTCTCCCTGCGCCGCGGCGGCGGCGAGGAGGAGGTCGTTGGCGTTGCGCTCGGCCTCGAGGAGCTCGAGGAGGGAGGCGCCGCCCTGTTCCCAGGCGTAGCGGACGGTGTCGCGGACGGTCGTGGCCTTCGGGACGAGCTCGCCGGCGAGGCGCGCGGCCCGCGCCCGCGCGACGTCGAGCGCCTGGCGCGTCGCCGCGAGGTCCTGCTCGGCGCGGACGCGGCCTCGGACGAGGTCCCGGCGCGCCGACTCGGCCGCGACGGAGGCCACGCGGATCGCTCCCGTGTTGCGGTTGAAGAGCGGGAGCGGGAACGAGACGCCGAAGCCGAACGTGTTTCGCTGGTCGGGCGGCTCGCGCTCGTACTGGACCTCGAGCGTCGGGTCGGGCACGCGGAACGCCTTCTGGAGGGCGAGGTCCGCGTCCGCGCGGCGGACGGCGGCGTCGAGCGCGAGGACGTCGGGCCGCTTCGCGAGGACCGCGTCGTCTGCCGGCTCGGCGCCGGGCTCGTCGGCGGTGTCCGCGAGCGAGTCGAGGTCCTCCGCGAGGGCGACCGCGGGCCGGTTCAGGAGTGCGGCGAGGGCGCGCAGGGCGTTCCCGGAGGCGAGGTCGGCCTGCGCGGCGTCCGCGAGGAACCGTCCGGCCGCGATCTCGACCTGCGCGCGGTCGGCGGCGGAGATGTCGCCCGCCGCCTCGCGCTCGCGGGCGATCGTGACGGACCGCGCGAAGGAGGCGGCGGAATCGCGCATGAGGGCGGCGCTGCGCGCGGCGACCGCCGCCGCGACGTACGTCCTCACGACGGTGGCGTCGAGGAGCCGGCCGGCGTCCGCGAGGCGGGCGTCCGCGCCTTCGATCCCGGCGTCGGCCGAAGCCTTCCGGCTCGAGCGCTTGCCGCCGATCTCGACGAGCTGGCCCGCCGAGACGATCGTGTCGTACGTCCGGTCGTAGAAGCCGTTGCCGTAGACGGTGCCGGCGGGCGTCCCGTCCGTCGGGATCTTCGCGGTCGAGTACGACAGGACCGGGTTCGGAAGCGCGCCGGCCGCCTCGCGCTGGGCGCGCGCGCCTTCGAGGTCGGCCCGGGCGGCGAGGAGGTCGGGGTTGTTCTCGTGCGCGAGGCGCACGGCCTCGGCGAGCGTCACCCGGGCGGGCTCGTCGCCGCGGGCGGGGAATGCGGGCACGGCGAGCGCGCCCGCGATGAGGACGATCGCGGTCTTCACGGGTCTCCTCCGGCGGCGCGCGGCGCCGCCTCGTCAGCGTCTTCTGGCGGGAAGAGCTAGGGGAGGAGAGCCGGGGGCCCGCGCGCGGCGATGCCGCGGGGCGCGGGAGCGCAGGGGGCGAGGTCGCGGTTCGCCGAGGGCGCCTGGGCGATGGGGCGGGGAGCGTCCGCGGGCGCCGCGTCGACGGGCGTGTCGAGGACGAGGAGCGAGGGCATGTCCGGGATGTCCGCTCCCCAGACGCGGGGCGCGTACAGGTCCGGGCCGGGCGTGTCCGGATTGTCGGCGAGGCCGGTGTTGCCGGCCGCGAGGTCCCTGAGGTCGTCGGCGAGCACCGCACCGGCCCCGAGGACCGGAGCGAGGAAGGCCGCGACGAGGAGCGCGGCGGCGAGGCGGGCGGCAAAACGGCGCATGGCGGCTCGGACGGCGGATTGTACGCAGGTCCGGTGCCCGGACTCTGTCTCGGGCACGGTTTTCGCACTACCATGCGGGGAGATGGGCGTCCGGCCGTGAAAGACCTCTCCGAAGTCCTCGCGACGGAAGGCGAGATAGTCCGCCTCGACCCCGACCACCCGGGGTTTCGGGACCCCGTGTACCGGGCGAGACGAAACGAGATCGCCCTTCACGCGCTCCGCTACAGGGCCGGGGACCCGATCCCGCGCGTCGACTACACGCCCGAGGAGCAGGCCGTGTGGCGGCTCACGTGGGAGCGCCTCGGTCCTCTCCACCAGACCCACGCCTGCCGCGAGTGGATCGAGAGCTCGAAGGTGCTCTCCCTCGACCGGGAGCGCGTCCCGCAGCTCGCGGACGTGAACGTCACGCTCGTGCGCTCGGGCTTCCGGATGCTCCCCGTCGCGGGCCTGATCCAGGGCCGCGGCTTTCTCTCGGCGATGGCGCAGGGCGTGTTTCTCTCGACGCAGTACATGCGCCACCACTCGGTGCCCTTCTACACGCCCGAGCCGGACGTCATCCACGAGCTCGTCGGACACGCGGCGAGCCTCTTCCACCCGGACGTCGTCCGGCTCTCGCGCCTCTTCGGCGAGGCGGCCGCGCGCGCGAGCGACGAGGCGATGAAGAGGCTCGAGCTCGTCTACTGGTACACGCTCGAGTTCGGGCTCGTCGAGGAGGGCGGCGCGCTCCGGACGTACGGCGCGGGCGTCCTGTCGTCGTTCGGCGAGATGGAGCGCATGACGACCCAGGCCGAGCTCCGTCCGCTGGACTTCGCCGACGCGTCGGCGCGGCCGTACGACCCGACGCAGTACCAGCCGGTCCTCTACGTCTCGCCGTCGTGGGACCGCATGGTCGCGGACGTCTCGGACTGGCTGAAGACGATCTGACGGCGCGCCCGTAGACTCCGGCCGTGCCGCCGCCCCCGCGCCCGTACGACGCGCTGAAGCACCGCGACTTCCGCCGCCTCGCGATCACGCAGCTCCTCTCGCTCGTCGGGACACAGATGCAGAACGTCGCGATCGACTGGCACGTCTGGGTCCTCACGCGCTCGCCGCTCGCGCTCGGGTTCGTCGGCCTCGTGCGCGTCGTCCCGATCGTCGCGCTCTCACTCGTCGGGGGACTCGTCGCGGACCGGCACGACCGGCGCCGCGTCATGCTCGCGACGCAGTCCGCGATGACGCTCGTCGCCCTCGCGCTCGGAACGGCGACGCTCCTCGGCCGGGACTCCGTCGGCCTGGTCTACGCCCTCACGGCCTGCACGTCGGCGGCGGGCGCGTTCGACAACCCCGCGCGCCAGTCGCTCGTCCCGCGGCTCGTGCCGGCGCGGGAGCTCCCGGGCGCCCTCGCGATCCTCCTGTCCGCATTCCAGCTCGCGGCGATCGGCGGGCCCGCGCTCACGGGCCTGATTCTCGCGGGCTCGGCGCATGCGGCCCCGGCGGCGGCCGCGCACGCCCACACGGGCGGTCTCGCGCTCGTCTATTTCCTGAACGCCGCCTCCTTCGTGGGCGTCCTCGTCACGCTCGCAACGCTCCGCGCGTCGGGCCGCGTCGAGCGCGCCGAGGGCGCGCCGCACGCGCACCCGGTCGAGTCGCTGCGCGAGGGCCTGCGGTTCGTCTTCACGACGCCGATCCTCGTGTGGACGATGACGCTCGACTTCTTCGCGACGTTCTTCGCGGGCTCGATGTCGCTCCTCCCGATCTTCGCGGACCGCATCCTCCTCGTCGGCCCCGCCGGCTACGGCTGGCTCCGCGCCGCGCCGGGCATCGGCGCGCTCGTCTCGTCGGTCTGGATGTCTGTCGTCGGCCTCCCGCGCCGGCAGGGGCGCGTCTTCCTGTGGGCCGTCGCGGCCTACGGCGCCGTCACCGTCGTGTTCGGCCTCTCGCGCAGCTTCGCGCTGACGTTCGCGGCGCTCGCGCTCGTCGGGCTGACGGACACGATCTCCACGGTCGTCCGCCAGACGGTGCGGCAGCTCGTGACGCCCGATGCGCTCCGCGGGCGGATGACGGGCGTCAACATGATCTTCTTCATGGGCGGGCCGCAGCTCGGCGAGCTCGAGGCGGGCTTCGTCGCGAGCCTTTTCGTGTCGGCCGCCGCGGGCGCGTCCTTCGCGGTCGTCTCGGGCGGTATCGGGACGATCCTCGTCGCCGCGTTCATCGCGTGGCGCGCGCGGGACGTGCGCGACTACGAGTGGTCGGCCACGGGCTGACGCCGAAGCTCTTTCCGCTCCTCCATCTCCTCGAGGCTCTTCGGCCAGTCGCCGCGAAGGAGGCGCGAGAGCGACCGGTCTTTGAGGAGCTTTCCGCCCGTCTGACACGCCGGGCAGTAGTTGGTCTCGTTCGCCTCGTACACGATGCGCTGGACGGCCGTCCCGCAGCGCGGGCACGGTTCCCCGAACTTCCCGTGGACGGCCATGTCCTGGCGGAACGCCGTGACCTTCTCCGGGAACGCATCTCCGGTCTCGCGGCGCAGCCGGTCCGTCCAGTCGGTAAGCGTCGACCGGACCGCTTCGAAAAGCCTCTCGACCTCCGCATCGGCGAGACGCGACGTGAGGGCGACGGGGGAGAGGCGCGCGGCGTGGAGAATCTCGTCCGAGTAGGCGTTGCCGATTCCGGAGAAGAGCGCCGGGTCCGTCAGGGCGCGCTTCAGCGTGTGGTTCTCGGACCGAAGCCTCGCGACGAACGCCTCCCGCGTCGCCTCGAGCGGCTCGAGGCCGCCGGGATCCAGCGCGGCCAGAGCGTCGTGCCCCTCGACGACTCGGATCCACGCCCTCTTCTTCGGGCTTGCCTCGGTCAGGAGCACGGACCCGTGGGCAAAATCCAGGGAGAGGAGGCCGATTTTCTTTGGAATGGGAGGAGGGGCGTCGCCGGCCCTCCATCGAAGGCGCCCCGCGATCATGAGGTGCAGAACGAGGAAAAGGTCGCCGTCGGGGTCGCCCTCCTGGTTCGGGTCCCCCTCTTCACTTTCAAAAGAAAATACGAGCCGTTTTCCAAGCCGGGACACTCCTCGCAGCGCACGGCCCTCGAGCGAGGCGAGGGACGGCATGACGGACCTGAGGACGAACGGGCTCGCGAGGCGCACCTTTCGCAGCGTCTCGCCCTTCAGGAGGCGCTCGAGGTGCTCGACGTAGACGGTGACGTCCGGGAGCTCGGGCATGGGAGAAGGCTACCCCGGCCGCCCGGCGGGAATACGGGCCGGGCGTTCCGCCGTTGACCCGGGCGGTACAGAATGAACGCCATGCCGCGCTGCCGGAAAGCGGAGTCCCCCGGCGAGTCGAGCACCGCCTCGCGCGCCGTGCGCGAGACGCTGCCGCCCGACCTCCTCGCGGCGGGCGTGAGGCGGCTCGGCGCCGTTGCGCTCCTGACGGCCGGCATCATGCCGGTCTTCGTCACGGCGATGTTCCTCGCGGCAGCGGGGGCCGGCCAGGCCCGCTACCCGGGGATCATCGTGATTGGAGACGCGGCCGTCGTCCTCGTGTCGCTCGGGATGTTCGCGGTGACGCGGCGCATGGGCCTCGACCCGGCCGAGACGCTCGACCGTGCGCTCGTTTACGAGGTTCTGGTCGGCTTCCTCATGGGAATCGTCTTTCACGCGATCCCGGTGGCCGGGGGCGTCCTGCCCAAGGGATGGTCCTCCGTGGCCGTCTGGCTTCTGTCGTTCACGCTCCTCGTGCCGTCGACGAAGGGCAAGACCGCCCTCGCGACCGCCGCGACGGCGGCCATGGACCCCCTCGGACTTCTCGTCGCGGTGGCGCTCGGCCACCAGGCGCTTCCGACGGCACCCGTCGCGGTGGCGATGTTCCTGCCGACGGTCGTGGCCGGCGTGATCGCGGTCGTCGGCTCGCGCGTCGTCTACCGCCTCTCGGCGCAGGCCGGCAAGGCCGAGGAGCTCGGAAGCTACCGGCTCGTCGCGCCGCTGGGCCACGGCGGGATGGGCGAGGTCTGGCGCGCCGAGCACCGGATGCTCGCGCGCGAAGCCGCGATCAAGCTCGTCCGGGGCCATGACGGCAGCATGCCGCGCGACCTCGTGGCGCGTTTCGAGCGCGAGGCGAAAGCCACGGCGGGCCTCAGGTCCCCGCACACGGTCCAGCTCTACGACTTCGGCCGGTCGGACGACGGCGCGTTCTACTACGTGATGGAGCTCCTCGACGGCTACACGCTCGACCGGCTCGTCGAGCGCTACGGGCCGCTCCCGCCCGAGCGTGTCGTCCACATCCTGGCGCAGGCGTGCCGCTCGCTCGCCGAGGCGCACGCGGCGGGCCTCGTCCACCGCGACGTCAAGCCCGGGAACATCTTCCTCTGCCGCTACGGAGGCGAGGCGGACTTCGTGAAGGTCGTGGACTTCGGCCTCGTGAAAGACGTCTCCGCGGGCGGGGCGAACCTCACGCAGACGGGCCTCATCGCGGGGACGCCGGCCTACATGCCGCCCGAGATGGCGCTCGGCAAGGACGTGGACGGGCGCGCCGACCTCTACGCGCTCGGCTGCGTCGGCTACTACCTGCTGACGGGCCAGCCGGTCTTCGACCGCAAGACGGCCCTCGAGACGCTCCACGACCACACGTCCACGCCGCCGGTCCCGCCGTCGCAGCGCGTCGCGACGCCGGTCCCGGCCGACCTCGAAGCCGTCCTCCTCGCGTGCCTCGCGAAGGACCCCGCGGACCGGCCCGAGGGCGCCCGCGTCCTCGAGGCGCGCCTCGCGGCGACGTCCGCGGCGGGACGCTGGTCGGCCGCGGACGCGGAGCGCTGGTGGGAGCGCCACTCTCCAGCGACAGGCGCGTTCCGCCCGCTCCCGACGGAGCCGGACGGGACGCGCCTCGAAACGCCGGCCGGCCGAGCGGCCGCGGTCTCGTGACGCCGTGTGCGGGCGTTACTGGCTCGTGACCCCGTTCGACGTTCTCGCGTCGCGCTTTCACGTGCGCGGCGAGCGCACGCCGCTCGTCCCGCGATGGAACGCGGCGCCGGGACAGGACCTGCCCGTCGTGCGCCTCGATGCCGTGCGTAACGGCACCCGCGTTCTGGAGCCGATGCGCTGGGGCCTCGTCCCGTCCTGGTCGGCCGGGCCCGAGGACGCGGGCCGGCCCATCAACGCGCGGGCCGAGACGGCCGCGACGAAGCCCACGTTCAAGGAGCCGCTGCGGAGGCGGCGCGCGCTCGTCCCGGCCGACGGGTTCTTCGAGTGGAAGAAGGGCGACCGCGGCGGAGAGCCCTTCGCGATCCGGCTCAAGTCGCGCAAGACGTTCGCGTTCGCGGGCCTTTTCGACGAGTGGAAGCCGCGCGGCGGACCGGTGCAGCGGACGTTCGCGATCCTGACGACGCGGCCGAACGAGCTCGTCGCGGAGCTGCACGACCGGATGCCCGTCATCCTCTCGCCGGAGGGCGAGGCTCTGTGGATGGACCCCCACGAGCAGGATCCCGCGCGGCTGGCGCCGCTGTTCGAGCCTCCCGACTCGGCCACGATGGAGGCGTTTCCGGTTTCCCGGAGCGTGAACACGCCCGCGCACGACGATCCGTCCGTCCTCGACCCCCCGGCGCCGGAGCCCTCGCGGCCGCCGAAGGCGAAAAAGGAGCGGGCCACGCAGCGCAGCCTCTGGGAGAATGGCGAGGATGACGAAGGGGACGACGCGGGCTAGAGAGGCGCGGTGCGCGCCGGCCGCCGTGCTCATGCTGGCGGCGGCCGCGTCGGCGGGTTGCGCGCTCTTCGGAAGCCCGCCGTCGACGTCGTCGCCCGCGTCCGCGCCCGTCGCCAGGCTCGGCAAGGAGAGGGCGTCCGCGGTCGCGAACGGCTACACGGAGGGAAACCTCGCGGCCCGCCGCAAGTACTGGCCGGGCGCCGCGGAGGGGTTCTCTCGCGCGTTCTCGTTCGACCCGACCGACGACGGGGCGGCGTACCTCACGGCGGTCGCGTTCGCGCGCCAGGAGAACGCCCCGGCCACGCTCGACTGGCTGAACCAGCTCTGGCGGCTGAACAGCTGCCTCTTCCCGCTCCCGAAGACGTTCGAAGGCGTGACGTCGGACCCGCGGTTCCACGACCTGCTCGCGGTGCTCCGCGCGCAGACGCCGAAGACGCACGCTTCGTCGGTCGCGTTCACGCTCGCGGCGGGCGGTCTCCTGCCGGGCGACCTCGCGTGGGACGCCGCCGGGAAGGTCTTCTACGTCGCGAGCCTGCGGCAGCGGAAGATCGTCCGCGTCACGCCAGGCGCGCCAGGCGCGCCGGCCGTGGCCGCCGAC
Source organism: uncultured Acidobacteriota bacterium (assembly GCA_963798215.1). Classification (GTDB taxonomy): domain Bacteria; phylum Acidobacteriota; class Thermoanaerobaculia; order UBA5066; family UBA5066; genus Fen-183. The sequence goes on along the minus strand of CAWCSP010000004.1, from coordinate 2,659,915 downwards.
TTCGCCCTCCCCGGCGTGGAGCCGCTCGATGCCGTGGAGGGCCTGAAGGTGGACGCGGCGCGCCGTCGGCTCTGGGCCGTGACCGCCGCGGACCCCGTGATGGAAGGCGCCCGCCTGGAGGACGCCGGGCGCTCTGCGCTCGTCGCGTTCGACCTTGCGACCGGCGCGGTCCTCGGCCGCTTCACGCCCGAGACCCGGCCGCCTCACCAGTTCGGCGGCCTCGCGGTCGGCGGCGACGGGAGCGTCTGGGTGACGGACACGATCACGGGCGAGGTCTTCGTCCTCCGCAAGGGAGCACACGAGCTCGCGGTCGTCGCGCCGGCAGGGACCTTCATCGCGCCGAAGGGGATCGCGGTCTCGCCCGACGGGACGCGCGTCTGGGTCGCGGACCTCGCGCGCGGCGTCTACCGTCTCGACCCCGCGACCGGGGCCCCGACCCTCCTCGACCAGCCCCCCGGCCCGTGGCCGGCCGGCGTCGACGGGCTCGTCCTCGACCGGAACGCCCTCGTCGGCGTCCAGGGCACCGTGAGCTTCGGGCGTGTCGTCCGCTGGACGCTCGAGCCCGACGGGAACTCCTTCTCGGCCGTCGAAATCCTCGACTGCGCCCACCCGTCCTACCGGGTGCCCGTCGGAGGGACGGTCGCCGGAGACGACTACGTCTACGTGGCGAACGGCCAGCTCGACGCCCTCGACGCCGGCGGCGCCCTGCCGGCCGGGGAAAAGCTCGACGACCTCGTGTTCCTGCGCCTTCCGCTCGGCCGCTGACGCATCGCGCTGGCGCGGCGCGTGAAGACGCCGGCGCCCGGAACGTCGTAATCTCCGCCTCCATGAAGCGATTGATAAAGGGTCTCGTTCTCGCCGTGTGCGTCCTCGCCGTCGTCGCCGGTGCGGGGATCGCGGTCCTCGCGATGAAGAAGCCGGCCCAGCGGCCCGCGTCCTCCGAGAAGGTCGAGGCGACGCCGGCGCGCCTCGCCCGCGGCACGTACCTCGTGGAGCACGTGTGCGACTGCCTGACGTGCCACTCGGACCTGCAAGTGGACCGCTTCAACGTGCCGCCGAAACCGGGCACGTTCGGGCAGGGCGGGCTGCCGTTCGGAAAGGAGTTTGCCGTTCCGGGCGTCGTCTGCGCCCAGAACATCACGCCCGACCCCGTGAACGGCCTCGGGCGGTGGACGGACGGGGAGATCCTGCGCGCGATCCGCGAAGGCGTGGACAGGGACGGGAACGCGCTCTTCCCAATGATGCCGTACGAGGGCTACCGCATCCTCTCGGACGAGGACGCGAAGTCGATCGTCGTCTACCTCAGGGCCCTCCCCGCGGTCTCCCACCGGGTGCCCGCCAAGAAGCTCGACTTCCCGGTGAACTTCCTCGTCAAGTCCGTCCCGAAACCCCTCGATGGCCCCGTGACGGCGCCGGGCCCGAAGGACGGGCTGGCGTACGGGCGCTACCTCACCGTAATCGGCGGGTGCATCGACTGCCACACGCCGCACGATCCGCACGGCAAGCCGATCCCGGGCCGGGAGTTCACGGGCGGGTGGGAGATGAAGGGCCCGTGGGGCCGGAACGTGACCGCGAACATCACGCCCCACAAGGACACGTTCGTGGGACAGGCGACGAAGGCCGAGTTCATCGGGCGGTTCAAGTCGTTCGAGAAGCTCCGCGGTGACGACATCCCGCCAGCCCCGAAAGGCCGCAACACGGTCATGCCGTGGCTCGTCCTTTCGGGGATGACCGAGGAGGACCTCGGAGCGGTCTACGACTACCTGAGGTCGCTTCCGCCGGTCGAGAACAGGATCAACCCGTTCCCGGACGCGCCCGAGCCGGCACCCGGGGCCCCCGCCAAGACGGCCGCGATGTGACGCGGGCGCTCAGTCGCCGTCCTGGAACCTGCCAATCGGCGGGACGTCGGCCGGACCCGCCTCGCCGCGGCGGGCGAGGAGGTGCGCGACGATCCGGGCGGCGTGCGCGCGCCCGTTCTCGATGAACAGGCGCCCGATGTGGCGGCCCGCCGCGACGACGCCCGCGACGTAGAGGCCCGGGACGTCCGTCTCCATCGTCGCCGGATCGTGGGCGACCTCGAGGTCCTCCGTGATCCCGACCCCGAAGCTCCGGAGCATCGGGAAGTCCGGCCGGTAGCCTGTGAGGGCGTAGACGAAGTCGTTCGGGACGGACGCGGTCCCGCCGGCGGCCCGGAGCGTGACGGCGCCTTCTTCGATGCGTTCGACCGTCGTGTCGAAGAAGGCGCGGATCGAGCCCTCCTTCACGCGGTTCTCGACGTCGGGCTTCAGCCAGTACTTCACGCTCGACCCGAACCCCGGCCCGCGGATCGCCATCGTGACGCGCGCGCCGTGCCGGTGGAGGTCGAGCGCGGCCTCGACGGCGGAGTTCTTTCCGCCCACGACGAGGACGTCCGTTCCCGCATGCGCGTAGGGCTCGCGGTAGTAGTGCGAGACCTTCGGCAGCTCCTCGCCGGGGACGCCGAGGAGGTTCGGCGTGTCGAAAAAGCCGGTCGCGACGACGGCGGCGCGCGCGCGGAAGGCCCCCTTCGGCGTTCCGGCGACGAAGACGCCATCTTTCTTCGCGAGCGACGTGACCCGGGTCAAGAGGCGGACGTCGAGCTTCTCGCGCGCGGCGACCTTTCGGTAGTAATCGAGGCCTTCGCGGCGCGTGGGCTTGGGCCCCGCGGCGACGAACGGGTGGCCGCCGATCTCGAGGAGCTCGGGGGTCGAGAAGAAGACGACGTGCGTCGGCCAGTTCACGAGCGTGTTGAGGAGCGCGCCCTTTTCGAGGACGACGTGCGCGAGGCCCCGGCGCGAGGCCTCGAGGGCGCATGCGAGGCCAACGGGCCCTGCGCCGACGACGAGGAGATCCGCCGGAGAATCCATGGAAGGAGCATACGGGACGAGGTCCGTTCCGCCCGCCGGCCGGCGCAGAGACGTCGTCGCGCGGGCGTACACTGCCGCTCCATGATGAGAGCCCGCGCCGCGGGTCTGGCCGCCTTCGCCGTTCTCGCCGCCGCTTCCTCCGCCTGCTCCTCCGCTCCTCCCGCCGCGACGGCCGCCGGCGCGCCGGCGAAACGCCTCGTCCTCGTCGAGGCAAAGGGTCCGGGGCCCGAGCTCGACCGCTTCGTCCCGCATTTCCTGTCGGCCGCGAGCGACCGGGGCCTCGGCGCGATCGTGGACGCCCGGCTCTCGGGCGCGCACCTCGCGGACGTCGGCGCGCCCGGCGAGGCGTCCGCCGCGTTCCGCAGGGAGTATCCGGGCGACGTCTACCTCGGCGTCCTGCTCGCCCCGTGCACGATCAACCGCCACGAGGGGCGCATCTACGACCGCCAGCTCAACACGGGCGGCGTGCCCCAGCGCGTCGAGAACGTCGTCGTGAGCTACGAAGCGGACTGCTCGGCCGCCGTCACGGTCGTCGGCGCGGCCGGGACCGCCGTGAAGACGTTCGACGTCTCCGGGCGCAACGGGACCGCCGAGGTGAGCGCGACCGACACGGAAGCCGAGGGGCAGGCTGCGGAGGACGCGGCGGACCGTGCCGCCAAGAAGCTCGTCTCGTTCCTGCGCTGAGCCCGCCGTGGCGCCGCCGCGCACCCGCGGCGTGTTCCTCCTCGAGGCGCTCGTGTCGCTCGCGATCCTCGGGATCGTCCTGATGCTGGGCGCCGGTTTCCTCGCGCGCCGCCGCGCGCTGGAGGCCGACCGGCGCGACCGGGACCGCGCCGCGCGGGCCCTCGCGAGCGAGTGGATCTACCTTCGGACCGCGTTCCGGGGCGACCTTTATCCGAAGGACGGGCGGCCGTTCGCCGGACCGGGCGTGTTCGTGGACGCGCTCGACGCGCGCAGCCCCGTCCTGAGCGTGCGATCGACGGACGTCGACGGGCTCTATCGCGTCACGCTCGACGTCGGCTACGGGAAGAGCGCGACGAGGCGCCTCGTCCAGGAGGGGTTCGTTTTCCGCGGGGTGTCCCCGCCGGGATCGGCGCCGTGAGGCGCCGCGGCTTCTCGCTCGTCGAGATGAGCGTCGTCGTGATGATCGGCATCGTCCTGCTTTTCGCGCTCCTGCCGGTCGCGATGGGGCTGCTGCGCCAGCAGGCGGGCCTCAACGCGCGCACGCTCGGGATCGACACGTGGCCGCTCCTCGTCGACCGGCTGGGGGCCGACGCGGGGCGCTCCTCCGGCGCGCTCGTCTCGCCCCCGTTCCCGGCCGCGGCCTTCCGGCTGCGCCTGCCGCCGGGTCGGGAGGAGGACCCGGACGTGACGTGGACGTTCGGGGACGGCAGGGCCGAGCGGACGACGGAGCGCCGGAAGCCCGGCGGCGAGGTCGTCACGGCGACGACGACGTGGGACCTGCCGGGAACGCTCGCGCTCGACGGTGGCGAGCTCGCGGAGGGCCGCCTCCTCCTCTTATGGGACGACGGGTCCGGGGCGGAGCTCGTGGCGCTCGCGTGCGGCCGTCCCACGGAGATCGCGCGATGAGGCGTCGCACGCGCGGCAGCTCCCTCCTTCTCGTCCTCGGCATCCTGACGGTCTTCGGCCTCGTCCTCGGCGTCCTCGCGACGGTCCTCCTCACCGACCTCGCGTCCTCGCGCCGCCGCGCGAACGCGCAGTACGCCTCCGAGCTCGCGCGCTCGGGCACGGACTGGGCACGCGGGGCGCTGCTCGCGCGCGGCGGCCTCCCGTCCGCGATCCTGAGCGTCGAGGGCGGCGAGATCACGGTCGCGACCGAGGAGCTGCCGGACGGCGGGCTGCGCGTCCTCTCGACGGGCCGCGTCCGCGAGGGCGACGCCACGCTCGCGGCGCGCCGGGAGGTCACGGTGTTCGCGGCGTCGGAGCGGAGGCGCTGAGATGTGCCTGATCGTCCTCGCGTGGAAGACGTCGCCTGCCATCCGGCTCGCCGTGGCCGCGAACCGCGACGAGTTCTTCGAGCGCGAGACCGCCCCGGCCGCGTGGTGGGCGGACGCGCCGGATGTCCTCGCGGGCCGCGACCTGCGCGCGGGAGGGACGTGGCTCGGCGTCACGCGCTCGGGCCGCTTCGCGGCGCTGACGAACTTCCGCGACCTGACGGCGGCGCGCAAGAGCGGCGCCCCGTCTCGGGGCACGCTGGCCGGGGATTTTCTTAGAAGGAAAGAGAGCGTGCCGGACTTCGTCGCGCGCGTCCAGAAAGGCGCGGGCGCATTCGAAGGATTCAATCTCCTTCTCTCGGATGGAACCGAGCTGATCTCCTTCTCCAACGTCGAGGGCGAGCCCGTCTCGCTCCTTCCCGGCGTCTACGGCCTCTCGAATCACCTCCTCGAAACGCCGTGGCCGAAGGTCGTCACGGCACGGGAAAGGCTCGCAGCGGCCGTCGCGACCGCGCGAGGCCCGCGTGAGCTCGAGGACGGCCTTCTCTTCCTTCTAGGAAATCGGACCGTGGCGCCCGACGACGCGCTGCCGGAAACGGGTCTGCCTCTCGAATGGGAGCGCTCTCTCTCGGCCGCCTTCGTCGTCCTTCCGGACTACGGAACCCGTGCGTCCACGACCTTCGTCCTTTCAACCGACGGCGCGGCGCGTTTCACGGAGCGGAGCTTCGGGGCCGGCGGCGCGCCGCTCGGCGAAGTCCGCGAGGCGTTCCGGATCAGCGCGAGTCCGAGAGCGTGACGTCGACGGTGAGCTCGCGGCCGTCGCGGAGGATCCGCACGGGCACGGTGTCGCCGATCTTCTGCTTCTCGAGCGCGGAAACGAGGTCGTCGTAGCTCGCGACCTTCTTCCCGGCGACGCCGACGATGACGTCGCCGAGGATCACCGAGCCGTCCGCGCCCCGCCGGGTGCCCCGGAGCCCGGCCTTCGCGGCGCCGGTCCCGTCCTGCACCTCCACGACGAGGACGCCCGAGACCCCGAACCGCCGGAGGATGCCCTCCTGCGCGGGCGTGATCCCGAGGCGCGGCCGGATGACGCGCCCGTGCGCGATGAGCTGCGGGACGACCTCGTTCACGGTGTCGACCGGCACCGCGAACCCGATTCCCGCGCTCGCGCCCGAGGGGCTTGCGATCTGGGTGTTCACGCCGATGAGACGGCCCGCGCTGTCGAGGAGCGGCCCGCCCGAGTTGCCGGGATTGATCGCGGCGTCCGTCTGGATGACGCCCTGGATCTTGCGGGCCGTGACGGCGTCGATCGTCCTCCCGAGCGCGCTCACGATCCCCGTCGTGAGCGTCTCGTCGAGGCCGAAGGGATTCCCGATCGCGAAGACCTTCTGGCCCACCTTCAGGTCGCGGCTCGTCCCGACGAGGATGGGTGGGAGCTTCGCCTCCGGCGCGCCGATCCGGAGGACCGCGAGGTCCTTGTCGGGCTCGACGCCGACGACCGTCGCCTTCCAGTCGGACTGGTCCGCGAGCGTCACGACGAGCGACTCGGCGTCCTGGATCACGTGGAGGTTTGTGACGACGTGCCCCTGCCGGTCCCACACGAAGCCCGAGCCCGTGCCCTGCGCGACCTCGGTCGCCTCGAAGAAGCTCACGGGGCGGCGCGCAAGGCTCGTGATGTAGACGACGGACGGGCTGCAGCGCTCGAAGATCTCGATCGTGGACTTCTCGTCCGCCGCGAGGTCGCCGCGCGCCGTGACGGGCCGCGGCTCGGCGCCCGCGCCCTTCAGGACGCCCGGCGCGGGGGCGACCCGCGTGCCGCCGGGAGTCCGCTGCAGGAGTGTGAAGACGAGCCAGCCCGCGAGGAGCCCGAGGACGACGGGCAGGAAGATCGGGCCGCCCCGCCGCCGCGGAGGCGGCGGCGGGTACCCGTAGACGGGAGGAGGAAGGCTCGACACGGCGCCGTGCCCGGCGCGTCAGGGCTGGAGGCGGACGGACTCGATGACGACCGGGGTCACGGGGGCGTTCACGAACGCGCCGCCCTGGTTGGACGTGGGCGTCGCCTTGATCTTGTTGACGACGTCCATGCCCTCGGTCACCCGGCCGAAGACGCAGTAGCCGACCCCGTCCTGGGACTGGGCCTTGTCGAGGAAACCGTTGTCCTTCACGTTGATGAAGAACTGCGCGGTCGCGCTGTTCGGGTCGCCCGTGCGGGCCATCGCGATCGTCCCGACCTTGTTCTGGAGCCCGTTGGACGACTCGTTCTTGATCGGGGCGTTCGTCTTCTTCTGCGTCTTGTCGATCGCGAAGCCCCCGCCCTGGATCATGAAGCCGTCGATGACGCGGTGGAACACCGTGCCGTCGTAGTGCTTCGCGTTCACGTAGGCGAGGAAGTTCTTCACGGTCTCCGGCGCCTTGGCGGCGTCGAGCTCGATCGTGATCGAGCCCAGCGAGGTCTTCATCACGACCGTCGGGTTCTTCACGGGGGCTTCTCCCTTCAGGGTGGCGGTGGCGAGGATGAGGGCGAGGGCGAGGGGCGTCGTGAGTCGTTTCATGGAGGCGGATCTTACGATGGCGGGCTGTGAAGGCCGGCGTCAGCCGGGGCCGGTCATCTTCGGCGGGTCGATCCATGCGTCGAACTGCTCGGCGGTCACGAAGCCGAGCGCGAGCGCGGCCTCCCGGAGCGTCGTGCCCTCCGCGTGCGCCTTCTTCGCGATCGCGGCCGCCTTGTCGTACCCGATGTGCGGGTTGAGCGCCGTGACGAGCATCAGCGACCTGCCGACGAGGTCGGCGATCCGCGCGCGGTCGGGCTCGATCCCCTCGGCGCAGTGGACGCGGAAGCTCCGGCAGCCGTCCGCGAGGAGGCGGACGGACTCGAGGACGTTGTGGATCATCACCGGCTTGTAGACGTGGAGCTCGAAGTTTCCCTGGCTGGCCGCGAAGGCGACGGCCGCGTCGTTCCCATAGACCTGCACGACGACCATCGTGAGCGCCTCGGCCTGCGTCGGGTTCACCTTTCCCGGCATGATCGACGAGCCCGGCTCGTTCTCCGGGATCCTGATCTCGCCGATGCCGGAGCGCGGGCCGGAGGCGAGCCAGCGCACGTCGTTCGCGATCTTCATGAGCGAGCCCGCGAGCGTCCGGAGCGCGCCCGAGGCGAACGCGAGCGCGTCGTGGGCCGCGAGGGCCTCGAACTTGTTCGGCGCGCTGACGAACGGGTGGCCCGTCAACGACGCGACGCGCGCCGCGACGCGCCCCGCGTACTCGGGGTGCGTGTTGAGGCCCGTGCCGACGGCGGTCCCGCCGATCGCGAGCTCGAGGAGGTGGGGGAGCGCCTGCGCGACGTGCGCGATCCCGTGGTCGAGCTGGGAGACCCAGCCCGAGATCTCCTGGCCGAGCGTGAGGGGCACGGCGTCCTGCAGGTGCGTGCGGCCGATCTTCACGACGTCCGCGAACGCCTTCGCCTTCGCGTCGAGGACGTCGCGCAGCGCCCGGACCTCGGGCAGGAGGCGCTCCTCGATCTCGCAGACGGCCGCGATCGACATCGCGGCCGGAAAGGTGTCGTTCGAGGACTGCGAGCGGTTCACGTCGTCGTTCGGGTGGATCGGGTCCTTCGAGCCGACGACGCCGCCCGCGAGCTCGATCGCGCGGTTCGCGATCACCTCGTTGACGTTCATGTTCGTCTGCGTCCCGCTGCCCGTCTGGAAGACGACGAGCGGGAAGTGCGCGTCGAGCTTCCCGTCGGCGACCTCCTGCGCGGCCGCGGCGACGAGCGCCGCCTTCTCGGGCGGCAGGAGGCCGAGGTCGCGGTTCGCCTCGGCCGCGGCCCGCTTCAGGATCCCGAACGCGCGGAGCATCGGCCGCCCGATGCGGATCTCGCCGATCTCGAAGTTCTCGATCGAGCGCTGCGTCTGCGCGCCCCAGTAGCGGTCCGCCGGGACGGCGACCTCGCCCATCGTGTCCTTTTCGATCCGTGACGCCATGGCGTCCTCCCCGAGACTTCGTCGCAGGACATGTTACGCGGAGCGCCTGCGGCGGGGGCTCGCCGGTCGCGTGTGAGACGATTTCACTTCAAGACAAATGAACGATCGCCGGTTTCTGGGGCGCCTCGTCGCCGGAGTCCTCGTCTGGGGCGCCGCCCTCGCCCTTCCTTCCGGGCGCGCCGCAGCGCAGGCGACGTCCGACTACGCCGTGCAGGTGACGGCTGCCGTCCAGAGCGCGCCGCCGCGGATCACGCTGAGCTGGCCGGCCTTCGCCGGCGCGACGGCGCACACCGTCTACCGCAAGGCATGGGGAACCACCTCGTGGGGCAGCGCGATCGCGACGCTCGCCGGGACGGCCACCGGTTACGCGGACGGCACCGTGGCGGTCGGGACGGCCTACGAGTACGAGGTGATCCGCGCCGCGGCGGTCACCGGTTACGGGTACGTCGCCACCGGGATCGGCCTGCCCCTTGTGGAGGACCGCGGAAAGGTGGTCCTCGTCGTCGACGCCTCGATGGCCGCAAGTCTCGCGGCGGAGCTCGCGCGCCTCCAGCGGGACCTCGCGGGCGACGGGTGGACGGTCCTGCGCCACGACGTCGCGCGCACGGCGACCGTTCCGTCCGTCAAGGCGCTCATCAAGGCCGACTACGACGGGGATCCCACGCACGTGAGGAGCGTCTTCCTCTTTGGGCACGTGCCGGTCCCGTATTCCGGCAGCATCGCGCCGGACGGGCACCCCGACCACGTGGGGGCGTGGCCCGCGGACCTCTATTACGGCGAGATGGACGGCACCTGGACCGACACGCAGACCCTGACCGGCACCGGGCGCCAGAGCAACGTTCCCGGGGACGGGAAGTTCGACCAGAGCTACGCGCCCAGCGGCACGGTCGAGCTCGCCGTGGGGCGGGTCGACCTCGCGAACATGCCCGCGTTCGCCCCGAAGACCGAAGTCGACCTCCTCCGGCAGTACCTGAACAAGGACCACGGATTCCGCGTCAAGGCCTGGACGCTCCCGGCGCGCGGGCTCATCGACGACAACTTCGGGGCGTTCGGGGGCGAGGCGTTCGCGTCGACCGGCTGGCGGGCGTTCTCCGCCTTCTTCGGGCCCGCGAACGTCTTCGCGCTCGACTGGTTCACGACTCTCGCGTCGAACGGCTACCTCTGGGCGTACGGATGCGGCGGCGGCAACTACACCGGCGCGGGTGGCGTCGGCTCCACGTCGAACTTCGCCGCGACCGACACGAAGACCGCCTTCACGTTCCTCTTCGGAAGCTACTTCGGGGACTGGGACGTTTCGAACAATTTCCTGCGGGCTCCGCTCGCAACGACGAGCTACGGCCTCACGTGCGCGTGGGCCGGGCGCCCGGCCTGGGTTGTTCACCACATGGCCATGGGCGAGACGATCGGGTACGCGGCGCGCCTGACGCAGAACAACTCGGGAACGTACTTCTATGGCTACGGGCCCGAGGTCCACGTTGCCCTCATGGGCGATCCGACCCTCCGGATGCACGTCGTCGCGCCCCCGGCGCACGTCACCGCGTCCGCCGGCGCCGGGACGGCCACGATTTCCTGGACCGCCTCGGCCGATGCGGTCGCGGGCTACCACGTCTACCGCGGCACGACGGACGCCGGACCGTTCACGCGCCTCACCCCGTCCCTCGTCACGGCGACGTCGTTCGTGGACACGGCGGCGCCCGGAGGCTCTCCGACGTATCTCGTCCGCGCCGTCAAGCTCGAGTCGAACCCGAGCGGCTCGTACTGGAATGCGAGCACGGGCGCCGCCTCCGGCCCCGTGGCGACGTTGTTTCACATGCTCGTCCCCTGCCGCGCGCTCGACACGCGCCTGCCCGCGGGGCCGGGTGGCGGGCCCGCGCTCAGCGCGGGGGGGACGCGGACGTTCGTGGCGATCGGCGTGTGCGGCCTTCCCGCCACGGCCCGTTCCGTGTCGGCAAACGTCACGGTGACGAATGCCTCCGCGGGCGGCACGCTCGTCGTTTACGCTGCCGATCTTCCGGCGGCCCCGAACACGCTGACCCTCGCCTTCAGGGCAAGCCAGACGCGCGCGAACAACGCCCTCGTCGCTCTCGCATCGGACGGTTCGGGCGCGTTCAAGATCACGAGCAGCGCGGCGGCCACGGTTGACGTCGTCGTGGACGTGAACGGCTGGTTCGAGTAGGCCGCGTTCCCCGGCCGCCGTAGAATTTCGCCCATGAAGGCCATCCGCATCCATGCGCTCGGCGGTCCCGAGGTGCTCCGTTACGAAGACGCCCCCGACCCGCAGCCGAAGGCCGGCGAGGCTCTCGTCCGCGTCGAGGCGGCCGGCGTCAACTTCATCGAGGTCTACTTCCGCACGGGCGTCTACAAGGCGGCGGGACTTCCGTTCACGCCCGGCGGCGAGGCCGCGGGTGTCGTCGAGGCCGTCGGGCCCGGCGTCACCGAGGTCGCGGTCGGCGACCGCGTCGCGACCGTCAACGCGCAGGGGTCGTACGCCGGGCGCACGGTCGTCCTCGCCACGCGCCTCGTGAAGGTGCCGGACGGCGTCACGTCGAAGCAGGCGGCCGCCGTGATGCTGCAGGGGATGACGGCGCACTACCTCGCGACCTCGACGCGCCCGCTCGGGCCTGGCGACACGTGCCTCGTCCACGCGGCAGCCGGCGGCGCGGGTCTTCTCTTGTGCGCGATCGCGAAGAAGCGCGGCGCCCGCGTCATCGGGACGGTGTCGACGCCGACGAAGGCCGAACTCGCGCGGAAGGCCGGCGCCGACGAGGTCATCCTCTACACGCAGGTCGATTTCGTCGCCGAGACGAAGCGCCTCACCGGCGGAAAGGGCGTTCAGGCCGTCTTCGACTCGGTCGGGAAGACGACGTTCGAGAAGGGCCTCGACGTCCTCGCCCCGCGCGGGACGATGGCGCTCTTCGGCCAGTCCAGCGGCACGGTTGCCCCGATCGACCCGCAGATCCTCAACACGAAGGGCTCGATCTTCCTCACGCGCCCGTCGCTCTTCGCCTACGTCGCGTCGCGCGAGGAGCTCCTGGCCCGCGCCGGCGACGTTCTTTCCTGGGTGAAGGACGGCTCGCTTCCCGTGCGCGTCGACCGCGAGGTCCCTCTCGCGGACGCCGCCGCGGCGCACCGGGCGCTGGAGGCGCGCGAGACGGCGGGGAAGGTCCTCCTGATCCCCGGCTGACCTTCGCTCAGCCCTCGCGGTGCTCGAGCGCGAGTGCGATGAGCCCGGCGGTCTCGGCCTCGTCGGGCTTCCGGAGGACGTGCACGGCGCCCGGCTCGCCGTGCAGAGTGATCGCGGCCTCGAGGGCGTCCTCGTTGACGCGCCAGCCGCACGCGATGTTCCCGCCCGCGGCCTTCGCGCGCCGGAGCGCTCCGCCTGCCAGCGCGAGGTGGTCGCGGAAGGACGCGAGGTGCGGGCGGGCCCTGAGGATCGGCTCGACCGAGAAGCCGATCGAGATCGTGACGGGCCGCTTCGCGTCGCCGGGGCCGGTCTTCACCCACGAGGCGACGGCGTTCCGGAGCCGGACGGCGAGGGCGCCGGCCTCTCCTCCGAACCGCACGCGCGCGACGATCAGGAACTCGTCGCCGCTCCAGCGCGCGACGACCGAGCCTCCGCGCACGGAGGCGGAGATCGCGTCCGCGACGGCCTGCAGGACCGCGTCGCCCGCCTCGGGCCCCAGCGTGTCGTTGACCTTGTCGAGCCCGTCGACGTCCGCGAGGAGGATCGCGACGCACTCCGTCCGCTGCTCGGGGTCGCGCACCGGCTTGCGGGCCGGCGCGAGGAGAAGGCCGATCGCGGCCTCCACGAAGCGCGGGTTCTTGAGGCCCGTGAGCTTGTCGGTGAGAGACGTCTCGGCGAGGAGCGCGTTCGACTGCTCGAGCTCGGCCGTCTTTTCCTTCAGCTCCTGCGTCTTCTCCTTCAGGTCGCGGGCGAGGTCCTTCTCGCGCCGGACGAGGCGGGCGACGCGGATCCGGTGCAGCAGCCACGCCGCGAGGACGAGGGCGGCGGCGGCGAAACCCCAGAGGGTGCTGGAGAACATCGGCATCGGACGTGATCTGGTCGCTTCATTGGACCACGAACGGCCTCCGGGCGTCTCACCGGAACCCGCGGACGCCGTGCGGGCGGTACGGCGCCTCGACGGCGGCGACCTCCTCGTCCGTGAGAACCGTTTCGACGGCCTTCAGGGCGGTCTCGAGATGCTCGAGCTTCGTCGCCCCGACGATCGGCGCGGTAACGCCCGGCCGCGAGAGGAGCCACGCGAGCGCGACCTGTGCGGGCGCAGATCCGCGCGCGGCCGCGACCTCCTTCACGGCGGCAATGACCTCGGCATCCGAAGGGGCGTCGTAGAGCTTCGGCGTGTAGTCGTCGCTTGCGCCTCGCGCTGTCGTCGCGGCGGCTGCCGCGCTCGGGCGCGTGCCTGCGAGGAGGCCCCGCGCGAGCGGCGACCACGGGATCACGGCGATCCCCTCCTCGCGGCAGAGGGGGAGCATCTCGCGCTCCTCCTCGCGGTAGAGGAGGTTGTAGTGGTTCTGCATCGAGGCGAAGCGCGCAAAGCCGCGTGCGTCCGAGAGGGCGAGCGCCTTTGTGAACTTGTATGCGGGGCCGGAGCTCGCGCCGATGAAGCGCACCTTGCCCTGCGTCACGAGCTGGTCGAGGGCGAGGAGCGTCTCGTCGAGTGGCACGGAAGCGTCGAAGCGGTGGATCTGGTAAAGGTCGATCGTGTCGACGCCGAGGCGCTTGAGGCTCGCCTCGCAGCCCTGGACGACGTGCTTTCTCGAGAGGCCGCCCATGTTCGGGCGGTCCGACATCGGGAAGTGGACCTTCGTCGCGAGGACGACCTCCTCCAGCCGGGCGTATTTCCGGAGCGCGCGGCCCGTGACCTCCTCGGAGACGCCCATCGAGTACATGTCGGCCGTGTCGAAGAAGTTGATCCCGGCTTCGACCGCGCGGCGGAAGAACGGCTGTGCCTGGTCCTCGGTCAGGACCCAGGGGCGCCACGCCGGGCTCCCGTACGACATGCAGCCGAGCGCGAGGCGCGAGACGGTGACGCCGGTGCGGCCGAGGGTGGTGTACTTCATGTCGTCCCCCATTCCGCTGGCGACTTTACGTCCCCCGAGCCTGGCAGCGGTAGGATCCGCGCAACCAGTCGAGAGGAGGACTCCATGTCGAGCGTTCCGCCGCCCGGATCCGGCTATCCGCCGCCCCCGCCGCCGCCGCCCCCGCCGCAGGGTCCGCCCCCGGTCATGCCCGCCGGCCCCGGCCTCGCATGGGAGACGCAGGCGCTCGGGCCCGAGTCGTTCCTCGACACGGCGAAGCTGTTCATCACCGCGCCGGACCAGGCCTGGGCACGGACGCGCGAGACGGGCGACTACACGCGCCCGCTGCTGTTCGCGCTGATCGTCGCGTGGGTCGGCGCCATCTTCAGCGCCGTCTGGGGTTCCATGTTCGGAGCGGGCCTCATGAGGATGCTCCCGGGCCAGTACAGCCGCTTCGCCATGATGGGCGCGGGCCGGGGTCTCATCGCGAACATCATCTTCGCCCCGTTCATCATTGCCATCGCGCTCTTCGTCGGCAGCGCGATCCTGCACGTCTCATTCATGATCGTCGGGGCACTCGGCAACTCGAAGTCACAGTTCGAGGGCACGTTCCGCGTCGTCTCGTACTCGAGCATCGCGCACATCGCCTACATCATCCCGTTTCTCGGCGGGCTCGTCGTGCTCGTGTGGCGGATTTATCTGATGATGCTGGGCGTCCAGCAGCTCCACAAGACGACGCAGGGCAAGGCGCTCGTCGGGATCCTCCTTCCGACTCTCCTGTGCTGCGCATGCGCGGCGGTCGGGATGATCTTCGCCGGGGCGGCGCTCTTCCGGGCCTTCGGCCGGTAGACGTGGCGCCGGAACGCCAGCTCGCGTTCCTCTGGGGCGGCGCGGCGCTCGCGGGCGCCGCGGCCGTCCCGTTCGCGCGCCCCCTCGCGGCGGGCGCGCCGCCCTGCGCGTTCCACGCGCTGACGGGCGTCGCCTGTCCGACGTGCGGGGGGACGCGGGCGCTCCTCGCCCTCGCGCGCCTCGATGTCCCCGCAGCCCTTGCGTGGAACCCGCTCGTGACGCTGGCGGCTCTCGTTTTCGTCCTCGGCGGTCTCGCCGCACTCGTGCGGGCCCTGCGGGGGCAGGGCGTCCCGGACGGTCCGCCGCCGCGCTGGGCGGGCGCCGCCGCAGGCCTCGCCTTCGCGGCGAACTGGGCGTTCGTGATCGTCTCGGGGCGCTGACGGGCCGTTACGGCTTCGGCCGGATGCCCGAGAGCGGCCTCGGCTCCTCGGGCGGCGGCGGGGAGATCGCGCGCGCGAGGGCGTTCTGCCACGGCGGGAGGTCGATCCCGAAGTTCGCGAGCTTCTCGTTCGAGAGCGCGGAGAAGAGCGGGCGCGGCACCCGGAGCCCGGAGCGCTCGAGCGACGCGGGGATCACGTTCGAGGCGCTCCCGAGGACGCGGACGATCTCGAGCGCGATCTCGTGCCACGTCGCGAAACCCGAGTTCACGCAGTGCCAGACCCCGGGGTTCGCCTTCTTCTCGACGAGCCTGCGCGTCGCGGCCGCGACGTCGTCGACGTGGACGGGCGAGATCTTGCGGTCGTAGAAGGCGGTCAGCGTGCGGCCCAGGCGGGCCTCGGCGATCATCTTGTCGATCGTCGCCGCGCCGCCGGGCGTCCCGAAGAGGCCCTCCACGCGGAGGACGTACCCGCGCGGCGCGTTCTGGGCGTAGATCTCGCCGAGAAGCTTCGTCGCGCCGTAGACGTTCACGGGGTTCGGCCGGTCGGTCTCGCGGTACGGCGCCGTCGCCGTGCCGTCGAAGACGTAGTCGGACGAGAAGTGGACGAGCGCCGCGCCGGCGGACTTCGCGACGTCCGCGAGCGACCGGACCGCGAAGGAGTTGACGGCGAGCGCGGCCTTCGGATCGTCCTCGGAGGCGTCCACGCCGAGGACGGTCGCGTTGACGACGACCTCGGGCTTCAGCTTCGCGACCTTGTCGAGGACGGCGAATCGCTGCGTGACGTCGAGCGCGGCGCGGGTCAGCGCGACGACCTCGTGCCCGGCCCTGCGCATCTCGCGGTTGATCGCCTGGCCGAGCTGTCCCCCGGCGCCCAGGACGACGACTCTCAAAGCCATGCGTACACTGTATCGCAGACGGACGCTTCGAGTCGTATGCTGGAATCCCGATGAGCACGAGCCCGGAGGTCGTCGACGCCGTCGTGGCCCTTCGCGCCGCGGGCGTCCTGGCCGAGGCGGAGGCCGTCCGTCCCGGACGCGCCGCCCGCGGCGAGCTCGTGTCCGTCCGCGCGGAGCTCCGCGCGGCTCTCTATCTCGGAGTCCTCCTCCTCGTTTCCGGCGTTGGCCTCCTCCTGAAGGAGAACGTCGAGCGGATCGGGCCGTCGGCGATCGCCGGCGCCGTCGGGCTCGCGGCGGGAGCCTGCCTCGCGTGGGTGTGGCGGCGGTCGGCGCCGGCGTCGTGGGGCATGGCGGCCTCGACGCACCCCGCGTTCGACTACGTCCTCCTCCTCGGCGCGCTCCTCGCCGCGGCCGACCTCGCGTGGGTCGAGGCGCAGACGAAGCTGCTCGGCCCCGCGTGGCCGCTGCACCTCCTCGTCGTCGCGCTCTTCTACGGAGCGCTGGCTTACCGGTTCGACTCGCGGATGCTGCTTTCGCTCGCGCTCGCTTCCTTTGCGGCATGGCGCGGCGTTTCCCTGAGCCTCGCGCACGCGACCCTCGGCGCCGGTGACGTCGCCCGGCTCCGCGCGGAAGCCCTCGCGACGGGCGCGCTCTTCGCGGCCGTCGGGATCGCGGCCGCCCGCGCCGGGAAGAAGGCCCACTTCGAGGACGTCTGGGTGAATGGGGGCGCGCTCCTCGTCTTCGCCGGGCTCCTGTCGGGCGTCTTCGCGGGCGAGCCCTGGGCGCCGTGGCTCCTCGCGCTGCTCGTCGTCTCGGCCGCGATCGCCGCGGCCGCGTACCGCTGGAAGCGCACGCTGCCGTTCGCCGAGGCCGTCCTCGCGGCGTATCTCGGCCTCCTGCGCGCCGTCTTCTCCGGGGGAGGGGGAGCCTTCGAGGCACGGTTCCTTCTCGCGGCGATCCTCGGCGGCGCCGCTCTCGCGATGATCTTCTTCGCCCACCGCCGCATGAGGATTCCATGAGAAAGGAGTGGGCCGCCTTCGAGCGCGTCGAAGAGGTCCGCGCGGCCGCCCGCGGCTGGAAGAGAGCCGGCGCGATCGGCGGGGGCACCTTCGAAGAAATCTCGCGACGGTACCCCGAACCCCGCATGCTGCCCGCTCCGCTCTGGCGGATCCTCACGTTCGTCTTCGGCAGCTTCATTCTCCTCGCGTTCTCGGCGTTCTTCGTTCTCGCCGCCCGGCCGAACGAATCCTCCGCGTGGATCCTGTGCGCCGTCCTCGGAATCGGATTCGTCGTCGCGGCCGACCTGCAGGCCCGATCGCCCGCCATGGCCCTGCGCGGCGGGGTCGAGGCGGCGTCTCTCTGGGGCATCCTGGCGCTGATCGGCGGCCTCTTTCTCTTACTCGAAGAAAATCTCCATATCCGCGAACCTGAAGGACCGAACCTCGTTCTGGCCGGGGCCGCGGTGCTGCTGGCGCTCGGCGGCGTGCCGTTGGGGAAACGCCGCTTTCGCGGGCTTCGCCGCCGGCGCCCTCTTCGTCCTCCTCGCACGCGCGCCGCACGGGCGGCTGCTCTGGATTGCAGCCGGCGTCGCCCTGACCGTGGCCGCGGAGCGCTTCGCGGACCGGCCCGCGTGGGCGCCGTCGCACCGCGCCTGTGCCCGGGGGCTCGTCGTCTGCGGCTTCGCGGCCGTCTACGCCGCCGTGAACGTCTGGTCGCTCGACCACCGGACGATCGAGGAGCTGGGCAGCCGCGCGCGCGAGATGCCCGACCTGTGGCCGAGAGACGGGGCCCGTGTGCTGTCGATCCTCGCGACGGCCCTCGTGCCGCTGGCCGTGTTCCTGCGCGGCGTCGTCCGGCGCCGTGCGCTCCTCGTCGACACGGGCCTCGTCCTCGTCGCGCTCTCCCTCGTGACGCTCCGCACGTACGTCCATTTTGCGGGTCTCGGCGTCGTCCTGGCGGCGGCGGGCGCGCTTCTCGTCGGGGGCGCCCTCGCCGTGAACCGCTGGCTCCGCCGCGGCGCCGGAGGCGAGCGCGGAGGGTTCACCGCGGACGCGCTGTTCACGGACGAGACGGCCTTCCGCGCGGTCGAGCTCGTGCCCGTCCTCGCGGCACATGCGCCCGCCGCGAAGCCCCCGGGCGAGCCCGGCTTTTCGGGGGGCGGCGGGAGCTTTGGCGGAGGCGGCGCAGGTTCTTCCTACTGAATGACTTGAGACCCTGATTCATCTGCTCTCTGGCGAAAAACTTGCGGAGGCCGTCAAATTTCGTGCCGGAGGGTCCTCCATGGCCAGTCCGGCCCCCGTTCGCGAACGACCCAAACCGGTGCTGCTCGACGAGTTCTGCAAGGGCTGCGGCCGCTGCATCGAATCCTGCGCGAAGCACTGCATCGAGGCCGGCCACGAGATCAACCCGCTCACGGGGCTCGTGCCCGTCGTCCTGAACCTCGACCACTGCAACGCCTGCGGGCTGTGCATCGACGCCTGCCCCGAGCCGTACGGCCTCCGCCCCGAGCCGAAGAAGGGCGAGGACTTCGAGCTGCAGGACCCCGCGAAGCTCTTCGGCCAGCGCGCCTCCGCGCGCCCGAAGCCGGTGACCATCCCTCCGGAGATCGTCTCCCTGCCGAAGTCCGAGCCGCTCGTCCTGAAGGGGAACTACGCGGCCGCGGTCGGCGCCCTCCTCGCGGGCTGCCGGCACGTCTTCGGCTACCCGATCACGCCCTCGACCGAGGGCGCCGAGCTCATGGCGAAGCTCCAGCCGAAGCTCGACGGCGTCTTCCTGCAGGCCGTCAGCGAGGTCGCGACCGTCAACATGATGTACGGCTGCGGCGGCGCGGGCCTGCGCTGCATGACGTTCACGTCCTCGCCGGGGTTCAGCCTGATGCTCGAAGGGATCTCCTACATGATCGGCTCCGAGGTGCCGGGCGTCTTCGTGAACGTGATGCGCGGCGGCCCGGGCCTCGGGAACATCGCGCCCGAGCAGGCCGACGTGAAGCTCGCGTGCCGCGGCCTCGGTCACGGCAACACGCACGCGATCACGCTCGCGGCCTCGACGCCGCAGGAGATGCTCGACCTCGCGCGCCTGTCGTTCGAGCTGGCGTTCAAGTACCGCAACCCCGTGGTCCTCCTCGCGGACGGCTACCTCGGGCAGATGACCGGGAAGGTCGTCCTGCCGGAGACGATGGTCAGGCCGGGCCTCCCGGACTGGGCGGTCTACGGCGACGCCGCGCACCGCGGCAACCTCATGTCGTCCATCTACCTCGACGAGCGGGACCTCGAGAACTTCAACGTCCACCTCAACGAGAAGTACGCGCGCATACAGGCCGCCGAGCAGCGCGCCGACCTCTTCCTCTGCGACGACGCGGAGGTCCTCGTCGTCTCCATCGGCACGCCGTCCCGCATGGCCAAGGGCGCCGTCGAGGCGCTGCGCCGGCAGGGCGTCAAGGCCGGCCTCTTCCGGCCCGTCTCCGTCTGGCCGTTCCCGATCGACGCGCTGAAACCGCTCCTGAAGAGGGCCCGGCGCGTCGTCGTCGTCGAGGCGTCGGCGGGCCAGCTCGAGGACGAGCTCCGGCTCGCCGTCTCGCACGCCGGCCTCGCCGTCCCGCCGATCGAATCCGTCCGCCACATGGGCGGCGTCCTGCCGCAATCCGGAGAGGTCGTGAAGGCGGTTCTTTCCCGCGAGGAGGTGACCGCGTGAGCGTCTTCTACGAGAACTTCGAGCGTCACTCCGGCGGCCAGGGCCTCAAGGCGCATGCGACGCACTACTGCCCGGGCTGCGGCCACGGCCTCGTCCACAAGTACCTCGCCGAGGCGATCGAGGAGCTGGGCATCCAGGACCGCACGGTCGCGATCTCGCCCGTCGGCTGCTCGGTCTTCCTCTACTACTACTTCGACGTCGGCAACTCGCAGGCCGCCCACGGCCGCGCCCCCGCGGTCGCGATCGGCCACAAGCTCGCGAACCCGGATTCGATCGTCGTGAGCTACCAGGGCGACGGCGACCTCGCGTCGATCGGCCTCGCGGAGATCGTCTCGACGGCGCAGCTCGGGATCCCGATCACCGTGGTCTTCGTGAACAACGCGATCTACGGGATGACGGGCGGCCAGATGGCGCCCACGACGCTCATGGGCCAGAAGAGCGCGACGAGCCCGTACGGCCGGACGGCGGCGATGGGCCTGCCGATGAAGATGGCCGAGCTGATCGCCGGCCTCGACGGCCCCGTATACGTCGAGCGCGTCGCCCTCTACGACGCCAAGCAGCGCATCAAGGCGCAGAAGGCGATCACGAAGGCGATGAAGCTGCAGGTCGAGAACCGCGGCTTCGCGTTCGTCGAGGTCCTTGCGGAGTGCCCGACGCACCTCGGGATGACGCCCGAGGAGACCGAGCACTGGGTCAAGGAGAACATGCTCCCCGTCTTCCCGCTCGGCGTGAAGAAGGATGTCGTCGTCGAGCCGCACGCGAAGGTCCCTCCGCCCAGCTTCGACGCGGAGCGCCTCTCGGGCCTCGTCGGCGCCTCCGCCGAGAAGCCGCCGCGCTTCGCGAAGGGCTTTCCCGAGCACCTCGGCGGGCGCGACATCGCCCTGAAGCTCGCGGGCGCGGGCGGCGACGGCGCCCAGACGGCCGCGATGCTCATCGCGCGGGCCGCGATCTCCGAGGGCTTCGACGCGACGCACATCCCGAGCTACGGCCCGGAGTCGCGCGGCGGCACGTCGTACGCCGACGTCCACGTCGCCGAGGACGAGGTCCTCTCGCCGGCCTCGCCGCACCCGCGGATCCTCGTCGCGTTCAACGCGCCGAGTCTCGCGAAGTTCGCGCCGGACGTCGTCCCCGGCGGGACGATCGTCTACGACAGCTCCGTCATCCACGACGTCCCGAAGGTCGCGGACGGCGTGACGCTCGTCGGCGTCCCGTTCACGGAGATCGCCGTCGACCTCGGCAAGGCGATGGTCAAGAACGTCGTCGCCCTCGGCGCGCTGTGCGCGGCGACGAAGATCTTCCCCGAGGAGACCTTCAAGACGGCGCTGAGGCAGGCTCTCAAGGACAAGTGCGCTCTCATCCCGCTCAACGAGGAAGCGTTCGCGTGGGGCGTAAAGTCCGTGACGGCGCCCGGAAACTGACGGAGGGGACGATGGAAACCAACACTACGCACAGCCTCACCCCGTCCGAATGGCGCCTCGTGAACGCGCTGCGCGAAGTCCCCGAGTCGGCCCTGAGGACGCGCGTGAACGCGCTCGTCGAGGGCCTCATCGAGCTCGCGCGCGAGCCGAAGTGCCCCGAGCACATGGCCGACGGCGTGCCCTGCGCGAGCGTCCACGCGAACTGCGACCAGTGCGTCCAGGTCACCCGCATGCTGGAAGGCCTCGAGGCGATGCACCTCCAGATGCGGGGCTTCCCCGGCGCATGACGCCCGGCGCGCTCCTCGAACACGAGGTCTACGCGCTCCTCGCCGCGGCGGGGTTCGACGTCCCAAGACACGTCTTCTGGCCGGGAGCGCCAGGGCAGGTCCCGAGGCAGATTGAAGATTTCTTAGGAGGTTTAGAGAGCGCGGCGGACGACGTCGTCCTCAAGATCGCCTCGCCCGATCTCGCCCACAAGTCGGACGTCGGGGGACTCCTGCTTTCTAAGAAATCTCCCGCGTCCGTCCTCGCTGCGGCGAAGAAGATCTGGGAAGACGTATCCCGCCGCGCCCCCGGCGCGTCTCTTTCCGGCATCCTCGTCGTCGAGAAGCTCGTCCCCGCGACCGACACGCCCGCGGCCGAGGCGCTTCTCTCGTTCAAGCACGACCCGGCCTTCGGGCCGGTGCTGGTCTTCGGGCTCGGGAGGCCTCCTCACCGAGTGGTACGGCGAGATGGCGCCCGGAGCAACCACTGCGATCTTGAGACCGGGAGAGGTGAAGCAGGGCCTCCAGGCCGGAATGAATACCCACCCGGCGCTGAAGATTTTCTTCGAAGGTAATAGAGCCCAGCGCTAAGGCGCCGCTCGAGCTGGACGCCGTGGCGGCTCTTTTCGAATCACTTTCTAAGAATCTTCTCTTCTCTTTCTCTCCCTCCAACTCTCTCGGCAATCCGACTCTCGAAGAGCTGGAGGTCAATCCTCTCCTGCTCTGTGCCGACGGCCGCTGGGTCGCGGCGGACGGCAAGGCGCGTCTCTCTGCGCGACGCGCGGATCGCGCGGCGCGCCCCCTCGCGAAGATCTCTTCTCTTCTGGCTCCTCGAAGCGCCGCCGTCATCGGCGCGTCCGCGTCCGGCGCGAACCCCGGCCGCATCATCCTGAAGAACCTCAGGCAGTCCGAGGGCGTGGCGTACGGGCACCTCTGGGCGGTCCACCCCAAGGAGAAGGCAATCGACGGCGTCCCGTGCGTTCCGTCCGTCGCGGCGCTGCCGGAGAAGGTCGACCTTGCGGTCGTCTCCGTGCCGGCGCCCGCCGCCACGGACGTCGTCGCCGCGCTCGCGGACGGCAAGGCCGAGTCGATCATCCTGATTCCCGGCGGGTTCGGCGAGGCGGGCCGCGGCGACCTCGAGGCCGCGATGCGCAAAGCGCTCACGGACGCGCACGCGCGCCCCGACGGCGGGCCGGTCCTCGTGGGCGGCAACTGCCTCGGGATCGTCTCGAAGCATCAATACAACACGTTCTTCCTCCCGCAGTACAAACTTCCGTTCCACGACGCGCAGGGCGACTCGCTCGTCGCCGTGTCGCAGAGCGGCGCGTACCTCGTCTCCCTCACGAGCAACCTCGACGGGATCGTCTTCCCGCGCGCGTCCATCTCGTACGGCAACCAGATGGACCTCACGGCGGCGGACTTCCTCGAGTACTTCGCGGGCGACCCGACCGTCCGCCTTCTCGTCTTCTACATCGAGGGCTTCGCGCCCGGCGACGGCGAGCGCTTCGTGGAAACCGCGCGGCGGGTCACGGCCGAAGGGCGGCACGTCGTCGTCTTCAAGGCGGGGCAGACCGAGCTCGGCGCCGAGGCCGCGAAGAGCCACACGGCGTCGCTCGCGGGCGACTACGCGGTGGCGAAGTCGCTGCTCGAGGGCGCGGGCGTCCAGGTCGCCCAGACGCTCGACATGTTCGAGGACCTCACGAAGGTTCACACGATGCTCGGCGACCGGCCGGCGTCCGGGCGCCGTCTCGCGGTGCTCTCGAACGCGGGCTTCGAGTGCTCGGCCGTCCTCGACAAGCTCTACGGGCTCGTGCCTGCGGCTCTCGCACTCGCGACGCTCGGACGGCTAAAGGCCTGCCTCCCCGGGATCGCGCACGCCGCCAACCCGGTCGACGCGACGCCGATGGCGGACACGCCCGCGTTCGTCGAGGCCGCGGCGGCGATGCTCGACGATCCCGAGGTCGACATGCTCCTCGTCTCGCCGATCCCGGTCACGCCCGCGCTCGACATCCTCGCGCCGGACCCGTTCGGCGCGCACTCGGAGAACCTCTTCTCGAGGGGCGCGCTCGCGCAGGAGCTCCTGCGCCTCTTCCGTGCGACACAAAAGCCCGTCGTCGTGAACGTCGACTCGGGCCGCCTCTACGACGACTTCGTGATGGTCCTCCAGCGCGGCGGCATCCCGGTCTTCCGCAAGATCGACCGCGCCTCGCGGGCGCTCGCGGCGCTCGTACGCGCAAAATAGCCCGGCGTGAAGTCCGCAGACGAGTCTCTCGACGCGGTTCCGCGGGTGCCGCTCGCGAGGCTGCCGACGCCGATCGAGGAGCTGCCCCGGCTCGCGAAGCGCCTCGGCCTCGCGAAGCTCCTCGTGAAGCGCGACGACGCGACGGGCCTCGCGATGGGGGGCAACAAGGCGCGGAAGCTCGAGTACGACTTCGCGCCGATCCTCGCCGGTGGCCACGACGTCGTCGTCACGGTCGGCGGCGCGCAGTCGAACCACGCGGCCATGACGGCGGCCGCGGCGCGGCGCGCCGGCCTCGACGTCAAGCTCGTCCTCGGCGGGCCGGCGTTCCACAAGCCGCTTGGCAACATGCTCCTCGACGCCCTCTACGGGGCCGAGATCCGGTACCTCATGGACGACGACGACAACGACTCGCTCGCCGCGGCCATGGACGCGTGGGTGGCGGAGATGCGCCGGGAAGGGCGGCGCCCGTACGCGCTGCCGATCGGCGGCAGCTCGGGCCTCGGCGCGCTCGGCTACGTCCGCGCGATGCGCGAGCTTGCCGCGCAGGCCGGGCCCGGACCCGTCCAGGTCGTGACCGCCGTCGGGTCGTGCGGGACGTTCGCCGGACTGAACCTCGGGGCCCGACTTTTCGCCCCCGGCGCGCGCGTCGTCGGGATCAGCGTCTCGCGCACGGCGCGGCAGATCGCCGTCCGGACGGCGGAGCTCGCGGCCGAGAGCGCGGCCATCCTCGGGATCGCGCCGCCGGACCTTGGCGCGCTCGAGGTTCACGACGGATTTCACGAGGCCTACGGCGTCGCGACGGAGTCGGGCGCGGAAGCGATCCGCGTCTCGGCGCGGCTCGAGGGACTGCTCCTCGACCCGGTCTACACGGGCAAGTCGATGGCGGGCCTTTTCGCGCTCGTGCGCTCCGGCGCCCTCGACTCCGGCGTCCCGGTCGTCTTCCTCCACACGGGCGGCCTGCCGATCCTCTTCGCCGTCGACCTTCCGCAGGAGCACGCATGAAACGTACGGCGCAACGCCCCTGGCTGTTTTCGGTCGCTCTCCTCGCGGCCACCGCTCTCGCGTCTCCGGTAGTTCGCGCCGCCGAAGATTCTTCGAAGGAAACCTCCACGTCGCTCTCGGATCCGGACGCTGCGGTCCGCGAGCGCGCCGCTTCCGCGCTCGCGACGGGCGGCCGGACGGCGATCGGGCCGCTCGTCTCCGCGCTCGCGGACGCGGACCCGTTCGTCGCGGGCGCGGCCGCCTCGTCGCTCGCTCGCATCGGGAAAGAGAGCGTCCCGGCGCTCACGCAGGCGCTTGACTCACCTGCCGAGACGGTCCGCGCGGGCGCGGCGATCGCGCTCGGGAAGCTCGGCTCTTCGGCGCGTCCAGCGGCGCCCGCGCTCGTCCGCGCGCTCGGGGACAAGGACGCGTACGTCCGCTGGTGCGCCGTGAACGCTCTCGGTGCCGCCGGCCTCGCGTCGGCGCCCGTCCTCGCGGCTCTCCGCGAGTCCCTGCATGACGCGGACGAGGACGTGAGGCGCGGCGCCGCGCTCGCGCTCGAGCGGCTGGACCCGGCGGCGTGGTTCGCTGCCCCCTCTTGGGACGCGACGCTCACGACGATCGAGAGGCTCACGCCGCTCCTGATGCGCGAGCTGCACGTTCCGGGCGTGTCCATCGCCGTCGTCCGGGACCGGAGGGTCGCGTGGACGCGTTCGTGGGGCGTCGCCGACGCAGGGACGCAGGCGCCCGTGACGGACGGGACGCTCTTCGAGGCCGCCTCGATGACAAAGCCCGTCTTCGCGGCGTCCGTCCTGAAGCTCGTCGAAGAGGGCCGTCTCGACCTCGACGCCGCCATCCCGGATGCGGGAACTCTCCCTTCTCAGCCGGAGCGCCTGCGGATCACGCCGCGAATGGTCCTGTCGCACACGTCCGGCCTCCCGAACTGGAGGAAAGGAGGCGAGGAGAGGGACGGGCCGCTGCCCGTGCTCGCGGAGCCCGGCTCGCGCTTTGGGTACTCCGGCGAGGCGATGTTCGCGCTGCAGCAGCTCGTGGAGAAGGTGACCGGCGAACCGATCGAAACGTACGCGCGCCGCACGCTCTTCGTCCCGCTCGGGATGGAGCGCGCCTCGTACGTCTGGACGCCCGCCCTCGACGCGAACCTCGCGACCGGCCACAAGGAGGACGGGACGCGCCTCGAACGCGCGCGATACCGCCACGCGAACGCGGCGTACTCGCTCGTCACGACGGCATCGGATTACGCGCGCTTCCTCGTCGCGCTTCTCGATCCCGCGAACGCCGCGCCGCACGGGCTCTCCGCCGCCTCGGTCGCGGCGATGCTCAAGCACCAGGTCCGCGCCGACGCACGCGACCCGATCGAACGCCCGGGACGGGCGAAGGGGCGGGAGGTCTTCTGGGGGCTCGGCTTCGGCCTCAACACGACGGCCGAAGGCGACGTCGTGTACCACAGCGGCGCGAACCGGACGGGCTTCCGCTCCTATTTCCAGTTCTCGCCCGGGCGCGGCACGGGGATCGTCGTGATGACGAACGGCCTCGGGGGCGGCGAGCTGTGGACGCGCCTGATTGCCGCCGTCGGCGACCTGTAGCGAGATCCTGCCTGATTCATCTGCTTCGTACGGGCTCCGGCTGCGCCGGACTAAGATTCCGTCTCGGGAGGCCGCCCGTGAGCCAGGGAAACCAGCCCGTCGTCGCGATGCTCAGTCCCGCCGAGATGGAGCTGATCCGCCTGCTCCGCGAAACCTCCGCGTCTCCGGTCCGCGCGCGCGTCAAGACGGTCGTCGAGGGTCTCCTCATGGCCGCGAAAGAGCCGTTCTGCCCCGAGAAGCCGTGCCCGCAGTCGCCGGGGGAGTGCGAGCGCTGCTCGCAGACGCTGCGCGTCCTCGAGGGCCTCGAGGCGATGGAGCAGCAGATCAAGGGCCTGCCCGGCGCCTGACCTCCCGCCCGTCCGCGGCTCTCGCCTGAGGTAACCTCCGTCCTTCCGGGACTGGAGGCCTTCGTGCGACATGCGTTCCTCCTCGTCACCCTCTGCGCCATGACGACCGCAACCCCCTCCGCCCCGGCCCAGACGGCGCCGCTCGCGCCGCCCGTTCCGCCCATGGCCAAACAGATGGAGATGAGCCATCTCCTGCACGGCGACCCGCGGCCGGATCCGTACTTCTGGCTCCGCGACAAGCCGAACCCCGAGGTCGCCGCGTACCTCGAGGCCGAGAACGCGTACGCCTCTCAGGTCATGGGGCCCACGGAGCCTCTCCAGAAATCGCTGTACGACGAGATGCTCTCGCACGTGAAGGAGACGGACCTGTCCGTTCCGTACCGCGAGGGCGCGTTCCTCTACTACTACCGGACCGAAAAGGGGAAGCAATACCGCATCCACTGCCGCAAGCCCTTCCCGGACGGCGCCGAGCAGGTCCTCCTCGACCTGAATGCGCTCGCGGCCGGCAAGAAGTTCATGTCTCTCGGGGCGTTCCGCCCGTCGGACGACGGCGGCCTCCTCGCGTACTCGACCGACGACACGGGCTTCCGCCAGTACACGCTGGCCGTGAAGGATCTGAAGACGGGCGCGCTCCTCCCCGAGCGGATGCTGCGCGTCACGAGCGTCGCGTGGGCGGCGGACGGGAAGACGCTCTTCTACACGGTCGAGGACGAGACGACGAAGCGCTCGCACCGCGTTTACCGCCACCGGGTCGGGACGCCCGCCGCCGGCGACGCACTCCTCTACGAGGAAAAGGACGAGCGTTTCGGGGTCCACGTCGGCCGCACGCGGAGCGGCGCCTGGCTCGTCATGGAGTGCTCGAGCCACACGACGTCCGAGGCGCGCGTCCTCAGGGCCGACGCGCCGGAGGGCGCATGGACACTCGTCGCCGTGCGCGAGCAGGACCACGAGTACGACCTCGACCACCGCGGCGACCTCTTCTACATCCGGACGAACTCCGGCGGACGCAACTTCCGCCTCGTGACGGCGCCCGTCGCCTCGCCCGGCCGAGCGAACTGGAAGGAGATCGTCCCGCACCGCGCCGACGTCATGCTGTCGGGGATCGACCTCTTCAAGGACCACCTCGTCCTCGACGAGCGCGCGAACGGCCTCCCGCGGTTCACGGTGAAGAGCTTCGCGACCGGCGAATCGCACACGATCGCCTTCCCCGAGCCCGTCTACACGGTGAACCCGGAGACGAACCGCGTCTTCGACACGAAGGTCTTCCGCTACGGCTACCAGTCGTTCGTGACGCCGCAGTCCGTCTTCGACTACGACATGGACGCGCGCAAGGCGACGCTCCTCAAGGAGTTCGAGGTTCCGGGCTATGACCGCACGAAGTACTCCTCCGCGCGCCGCTGGGCGACGGCGTCGG
Source organism: uncultured Acidobacteriota bacterium (assembly GCA_963798215.1). Classification (GTDB taxonomy): domain Bacteria; phylum Acidobacteriota; class Thermoanaerobaculia; order UBA5066; family UBA5066; genus Fen-183. The sequence continues at coordinate 2,631,972 of CAWCSP010000004.1, read as the reverse complement.
ACGGGACGAAGATCCCGCTCTCGGTCGTCTGGCGCTCGAAGGGGGCCGACGGCGCCGCGCGCACGCTGAAGGACGGGCCGTCCCCGACGCTCCTCTACGGCTACGGCTCGTACGGAATCCCGATCGCCGTGTCGTTCCGCGCGGACCGGCTTCCGCTCCTCGACCGCGGCGTCGTCTACGTGATCGCGCACATCCGCGGCGGCGGCGAGATGGGGAAGCCCTGGCACGACGCCGGGCGGATGAAGAACAAGATGAACACGTTCACGGACTTCATCGCGTCGGCCGAGTTCCTCGTCGCCGAGAAGGTCACGGCGAAGGACCGACTCGCGATCGAGGGCGGGAGCGCGGGCGGCCTCCTCATGGGTGCCGTCGTGAACATGCGGCCGGACCTCTTCAGCGCCGTCATCGCACACGTGCCGTTCGTCGACGTCCTGAACACGATGAGCGATCCGACGCTGCCGCTCACCGTCGGCGAGTACGAGGAGTGGGGAAACCCGGGGAAGAAAGACGAGTACGACTTCATCAAGACGTACTGCCCGTATACGAACCTGAAGAAGGGCGCTTACCCGGCGATGCTCGTCAAGACGTCGTTCAACGACAGCCAGGTTTTCTACCACGAGCCCGCGAAGTACGTCGCGCGGCTGCGCACGCTCAAGACGGACGCGAACCCGCTCCTCCTGAAGACGAACATGGCGGCGGGGCACGGCGGCGCGTCGGGGCGGTACGACTACCTCCACGAGATCGCGCTCGACGAGGCGTTCCTCCTGACGCGGCTCGGCGTCGTACGGTAGAAAGCGGCCGGGTGTGGAGGCGCGGGGAGCGGGTCGGACTCCGGCGCTCTTCGGCGCCGCGGCGCTCGTGGCGATCCTCGCCGTCTTCGTTCTCGTGAGGTTCCCGCTCCTCACGAAGGACGCCTCCGCGCGCGGCTGGAACGGAGACAGCGCCATCTTCGGCCTCATGGCGAAGAAGATCCACGACGGACGGGGACTCGACATCTTCTTCTGGGGCCAGAACTACATGGGACCGCTGACGCCCGCTCTCGCCGCGGGCATCCGCAAGGCGGTGCTGGACCCGGCCGGCGCCGGCGCGGAGGGCGGCCCGATCTCCCTGCGGCTCGCGAGCATGAGCGAGATCGCCTTCGGGATCTGCTTCTTCGTCCTCGGACTCGCGCGGCTCTTCGGGCGGCCGATCGCGCTGGCCGCCGGGTTCTGGATGGCGATCGGCCCCCCGTTCTTCATTCGCCTCTCCGCGTTGAACCGGAGCGGCCTCGGCCCCGAGATGGCGTTCGCGCTCGGGTCCGTCCTGTTCTTCCTGGCGGCCGGCGCGCTGACCCGGCCCCGCCCCTTCCTCGACCGCCCCGCGGGCCGCTTCGTCTTCGGTCTCCTCGCGGGAGCCGGCTGGTGGATGAACCAGACGATCTTCGTCGTCCTCGTGCCGGCCGCCGCGGTGGTCGTGTTGCGCGCGGGGCCGCGCCGGATGCGGTTTCTGACGCCCCTTCTCGCCGGCGCGGTCCTCGGGTACGCGCCCGTCTGGATGGGTCGCCTCCTCGGCTGGTACGAGGTCGACCTCGGAGCGCCCGTCCCGCCGTGGCGGCTGTCGAGCGCCCTGTCACGCTTGCCGCGGTTCCTCGGTGCAGAGGCCTGGAGGTTCGTCGGCCTCGACGGCTTCCTGCCGGCGCCGCTGCTCGCCCTCGCCGCTCTGGCGCTCGTGGCGATTCTCGTCCGGCGGCGGCCGTGGTCCGCCGGCCTCTCCTTTCTCGCGGCCATCGCCGGGCTCGCGGTGGCAATGTCCTTTCTCCTCGCGCTCGACGCGGTCGGGGACCGGTACGTGACACCGGCCCTCCCCGCGGCCGTCGCCCTCGTCCTCGCCACGGTCGCGGAGGCAACGAGGCTGCTCCGGCGGAAGATCCCTGCCGGCGCCGCGGCGCTCCTTCCGGCCGGCCTCGCGCTCTTCGCGGCCCTCTTCCTCGCGCGGAGGGCCCGGGGCACCGTCGAGGCGCTCGTGCGCGAGCCGGACCCGCGGGCTCCACTCGAGACGATCGCGGCCGAGGGGTACGCGGTCTGTCACGCGGGATACGACACGGCCTACACGCTCCAGTTCCTGAGCGACGAGCGCGTCCGGTTCATCCCGTACCACAGCTACGACCGCAACCGGGGGCTCTCCGCCGAGCTGCGCGCCCTGCCCGGGCCGCAGTGCCTCGTGATGGACGACGGCTCGGTCCGGCGATGGCTCCCCTCCGACGCCGAGCAGGAAGGCGGGCCGTCACGGCATCGCGCGGAGGCGCGATGACACGGCGAGCCGGTATGCTGCGTGCGATGGAGCCCGCGCCCGCGACCGACCACGCGAACGTTCTGGTCCTCCCCCCCGTCCTCTTCGGGCTCGGAGTCGGGGCGGGCTTCCTGTTGAGGCGGCTCGTCCCCGTGCGGCTCGTGCCCGTGCGCCACGAGAGCGAGGCGGCGTTCGTCGGCTCGGCGCTCGCGCTCTGCGGCCTCGCGTTCGGCGGGTGGGCGTTCGCGACGTTCGTAAGGGCAAAAACGACGCCGCACCCGAACCACCCGGTGAACGCGCTCGTGACGTGGGGACCCTACCGCCTCTCACGCAACCCGATGTACGTCGGGCTCTCGATCTTGACGGGGGGGCTGGCCCTCCTCGCGAACACGCCGTGGCTTCTCGCGGTGCTCCCGTTCGTGTGGCTCGCGCTGCGGCGCCTCGTGGTCGACCGCGAGGAGTCCTACCTCGAGCGAAGATTCGGCGACGAGTACCGGGTCTTCAAGATGCGCACGCGGCGCTGGATCTAGGCGTTCGCCTTCGGCGCGGCTTCCGTCAGGACGCGTGGACCGGATTCCGTCACGAGGACGTCGTCCTCGATGCGGATGCCGAGGCCGAGATACTCCTTCGGGACGCGCGCCTCGTCCGGCCTCACGTACAGGCCCGGCTCGACCGTCAGGACCATGCCCGGCTCCAGCGGCCGCGGCCGGCCGCGCTCGTCGCGGTACCGCCCGCGGTCGTGCACGTCGAGGCCGAGCCAGTGCGATGTGTGGTGAAGCGCGAAGCGCTGCGTCGCGTTCTTCTTCTTCAGCGCCTCGCGCCGGCCCTTCAGGAGGCCCAGGTCGATCAGCGCGTCGAGGAGGACGGCGCGCGCCGCCTCGTGCGGGGCGTCCCACGGCGCGCCCGGCCGCACCGCGGCGATCGCCGCGCGCTGGGCCGCGAGAACGGCCGTGTAGAGGCGCGCCTGGGGCCGCGTGAAGCGCCCCGAGGCCGGAAACGTCCGCGTGACGTCCGAGGCGTAGCCCTCGAACTCGCAGCCCGCGTCCACGAGGACGAGGTCGCCCGCGGCGAGACGGCGGGAGTTCTCGACGTAGTGGAGGACCGTCGCATTTTCGCCGGACGCCACGATCGTCGGGTACGCGGGCCCGCTCGCGCCCATCGCCCGGAAGCGCCGGTCGATCGCGGCCTCGATCTCGTACTCGAACCGGCCGGGCCGGGCCGTCCGCTGGGCGTCGCGGTGCGCGGCGGCCGCGATCGCGGCCGCACGCTCGAGGAGCGCGACCTCCTCGGGCGATTTCAGGAGGCGCAGCGCGTGGAGAATGTCCGTCGGGTCCGCCACGCTCACCGGCCCCCGATGGGCATGCCGCGCCTCGCGGCGGAAGCGCGCGAGGAGCCCCGCGACGAGCCGGTCGTTCGAGTCCGAGAGGCCCAGGGCGTGGTACAGGACGCGAGCCTTTCGGACGAGGTCCGGGAGGCGGTTGCCGAGCTCGGCGGCCGGGTGCGCGCGATCGGCGCCGAACGTCTTCACGGCGCCCTCGGGCCCCGCGCGGCGGCCTTCCCACGTCTCGCGCTCGCGGTTGCGGGGCGGGACGAACAGCGTGAGCGTCTTCGCGTCCGCGTCGAGAACGGCGGTCGAGCCGGGCTCGGCGAAGCCCGTGAGGTAGAAGAAATCGGGATCGGGCCTGTAGCGGTAGTGAATGTCGTGCCCGAACGAGGCTTCCGGCGCCGCGAAGAGCACCGCGACGCCCTCGCCCATCGCGTCGAAGAAACGCGCCCGGCGGCGCGCGAAGACGGAACGGTCGGCCATGCTGCGAGTGTAACCGGCGCCGCCGTGCGAGGATGGGGCATGGACTCGCGCATCGTCCCGGCGCTCCGGGCCCGGTACCCCGGGTTCTCGGGGGCGCGGCTGAAGCGCGCGGTCCTGGAAGGCCAGGTCACCGTGGACGGCGCCGTCGTGAACGATCCCGGCGCGCTCGTGCCGTCCGGCGCCGACCTGAAGTGGGACCGCGACCGCCGCATCGAGCGCCGCGTCGCGACGGCCCTGAAGGTGCTGTACGAGGACGACGACGCGATCGCGGTCTTCAAGCCGTCCGGCCTCCTTACGCATCCGACCGAGGCGAAGGAGAAAGACACGCTTCTCGCGCGCGTCTCGACGTACGTCCAGAAGCGGCACGGCGGCGGCGAGAGGACGTACGTCTCGATCGTCCACCGGCTCGACAAGGAGACGTCCGGCATCCTCGTCTTCGCGCGCAGCCGGCGCGGCCTGATCGGCATGCAGGCGCAGCTCCGCGCGCACACGATGGACCGTCGCTACCGCGCCGTCGTCGAGGGCGACCTCGTCGGGAACGCGGGCACGTTCGACAAGGACCTCGTCGCCGAGCCGGGCGAGCGGCGCCGCGGCGTCGTGAAGGCGGGCGAGACGGGCCTGAAGGCGGTCACGGAGTGGACCGTCCTCGAGCGCTTCGGGATCGCGACGCTCGTCGAAGCGCGCCTCAAGACCGGGCGCACGCACCAGATCCGCATCCACTTCGCGAACGCGGGCCACGTCCTCGTGGGCGATTCCGTCTACCGCGACCGCAAGGCCAGGCCGTTCCCCGTCCCGTTCCCGCGCCAGGCGCTCCACGCCGGCCACCTCGGGTGGAAGACCGAGGAAGGGAAGGCCGTCTCGCTGGACGCCGACCCTCCCGGCGACTTCCTCAAGCTGCTGGAAGAGTTGAGGAAGAGGGGAAGAAAGAAGAAGTAAGAGAACCAAAGAGGAAGAGGGAAATTTCTTAGAAGGTGTGAGTGGGGCCGAGGCGGTGGTCGCCGCGCGGCGGTCACCCGAGCGCTTCGCGAAAACACACCCTTCTCAGCAGAAACCAGCGGGCCCGAAGGGCCCGCTGCAGAATCTTCGTTCTTCCGGTCCTTCTTCTACTCGAGGACGACGATCACGACGCGGCGGTTCTTGGACCGGCCGAGCGCCGTCTTGTTGCTCTCGACGGGGAGCGTGTCGCCGTACGAGATCGTCGACATGCGGCCGAGCGGGAGGTGGTGCTGCCGCGCGAGGTAACGGCGGACGGCCTCGGCGCGCTGCTGGCCGAGCTGGTCGTTGTAGTCGGTGCCGCCGGTGTCGTCCGTGTGGCCCTGGATCTCGAGGTAGACGCCCTTGTCGAGCGCGAGGACCTTCGCGGCGAACTCGTCGAGCGCGGCCTTGGCCTCCTTCGTGAGCTCGAAGGAGTTGACCTTGAAGCGGACGCGGTCCTCGGCGAACGACTGCTGGAAGACGATCTTGCCCTTCGCGAGGACGCCGGCCTCGTTGGCGCGGGCGAGCGCATCCTTGGCGGACTGGCCGAGCTGCTCGATCTGCTTCGCCTGCTCGTCCAGCTGGCCGGCCTGCGTCTTCTGGCCTTCCTGGAGCTGCTCGACCTGCGTCTCGACCGATTCGATCTTCTTGTCGGTCTTGGTCTGCGATTCCGCGATCTTCTTGTCGATGTCGGTCGTCGTCGCGCACGAGGTGAGCGACAGGCCGATCGCGGCCGCGAGGAGAGTGACGGGGATCTTCATGAGTCCTCCTGTTGAAATTCAGCCGCCCTTGAGGGGAGGCAGCGTGCCCCGGTAGCCCGCCCGAACGCGGACGGGCCGTGCGGAGCCTGAAAGTCGAAGGGTGATGCGGCGGAACCGGACCGGGCCCGTGCCCGTGGGCGTGAAGCCCAGCAGGTACTGCGAACGCAGGTCCTTCTCGATGCGCGCGATCGCGCCGGGCAGCTGCGTCGCCTCGTCGACGATCGAGAGGATCCCGCCCGACAGGCGGGCGACGTGCCCGAGGATGTCGATGTTCAGCATCGCCTCTGGCGTGACGCCGGGCGGCGGGACCAGCGGCGCGCCGGGGGAGCGCAGTCCGATCGGGTAGACCGGGACGTCGACTCCCTCGAGGATCGCTGCGAGGTCGTCCTGCGCTGAGCTCGGAGGCGTTGTCGATCCCGTCGGTCAGGAGGACGATCGCGCGCGAGCCGTTCCGTCCGAGGAGCGTGCGGTCGGGCATGCGCGCGAGCGCGTCGTAGAACGCGGTGCGCCCGTGGGGCCGGACGGCGTCGACGGCCGCGAGGATCTTCGCGGCGTCGCCCGTGAACGGCACGACCTCGCGGACCTCGCCGGATGAGAACACGTAGAGCGAGAAGTCGTCGCCGGGGAGCTTCTGCTGGACGAGGGCGCGCACGGCCGCTTTCGCGCCGTCCATCTTGCCGACGAGGCCCATCGAGCCCGACGCGTCGAGGAGGATCGTGAACGAGACCGGCGCGTCGTCGCTGTGCGAGAAGAGGTCCGTCCGGACGGGCTGGCCGTCCACCAGGAGCGTGACGTCGTTTTCCTTGAGGTCCGCGACGGGCTTTCCCTTCAGGTCCGTGAGGACGAAAGGCACCATTACGTAGCCGACCGACACCGAACCGGTCGTTTTCACCGGGGTGGAGACTTGCGCGGACGACCCCGCCCCCAGCATCAGAGCCGGTCCCAGGAGCATCGGGAGAAGCGGAAGTCTCTGATTCAGCATGGTTTGTGGAGGCGCGAGAGGGCGTTCCCGAAGGGGAGTGTCGGCGCCTTTCTACAAAAGGAAAAGCAAAGGGGCCGCCAGAGGCGGCCCGGAGAGACAAACGTGTGACGCGCGTTACACCGCGCGGGGGGTCAGAGCAGCTCGGCGGCCGGGAAGAAGAACGTGACCTCGCGGGCCGCGTCGGCAGGGTTCGCCGAGCCGTGGACGGCGTTGCGCTCGATCGACTGGCCGAACTCCTTGCGGATCGTGCCGGCGTCGGCCTTCGCCGGGTCCGTCGCGCCCATCGTGGCGCGCCAGTGGGCGACCCCGTTCGCGCGCTCGAGGACGGCGACGTAGACGGGGCCCGACGTCATGTAGGCGACGAGGGAATTGAAGAAGCTCTTGGCCGCGTGCTCTCCGTAGAACGACTCGGCCTCGGCCTTCGTGATGCGGTGGCGTTTGAAGGCGACGACCCGGAATCCCTCGGCCTCGATGCGCGCGAGGATCTTCCCGGCGCACCTCGACTCGACGGCGTCCGGCTTGATGATGGCGAACGTTTTTTCCATGCGGCCGCGGAGTATACGCGGAGGGCGCGCGCCTGGGTGGCCGTGTCCGCGCGGGATAGACTGAGGGGAGCCAGTCGTCCGCGAATCCGCCGAAGCCCTGAAACGGGGAGGATTCGAAATGGCGCTCACCCCGGGCACCCGCCTCGGTCCCTACGAGGTCCTCGCTCCGCTCGGCGCCGGGGGAATGGGCGAGGTCTTTCGCGCGCGTGACACGCGGCTGGGGCGCGACGTCGCGATCAAGGTCCTCCCCGACTCCGTTTCGGGCGACCCCCACGCCCTCGCCCGTTTCGAGAGCGAAGCCCGCGCCGTCGCGGCGCTCTCGCACCCCAACATCCTCGCCCTTCACGACGTCGGCGAGAGCGGCGGCGTCCGCTACACCGTCACCGAGCTGCTGGAGGGCGAGACCCTCCGCGCGTCCCTCACGAAGGGCCCGCTCCCCGTTCGCCGCGCACTCGAGATCGCCGCGCAGGTCGCCGAAGGCCTCGCCGTCGCCCACGAGAGCGGTATCGTCCACCGCGACGTCAAGCCCGAGAATCTCTTCCTGACGAAGGAGGGCCGCGTCAAGCTTCTCGACTTCGGCCTCGTCCGCCACACGCCGGCGGCGGGGGCGGGAAGCGACACGGAGTCCCCGACCGCGTCGGTCCTGACGGGCGCGGGGGGAGTCGTCGGCACGGCGGCGTACATGTCGCCGGAGCAGGCGCGGGGCACACCCGTGGACCACCGCTCCGACCAGTTCTCCCTCGGCGTCGTCCTTTACGAAATGGTGGCGGGGCGACGACCCTTTGTCCGCGCCACGGTGGCGGAAACGCTCACCGCGATCCTCCGAGAGGAACCCGAGCCGCTGGAGAAGGCCGCGCCGAACGTCCCCGCTCCCGTTCGCTGGATCGTGGAGCGGTGCCTCTCGAAGGAAGCCGAAGGCCGGTACGAGTCGACGTGGGATCTTCTGAGAGATCTCTCGACCTGCCGTTTGCACCTCAACGAAGCGCTGAACTCCGGCGTGTCCGCGGGAGCCGCGCTGCCTGCGGCCTCGGCGCCGCGGCCCCGGCCCATTCTCTGGGCCGCGGGGATCGTCGCGGGAGTCGTCCTCGGTGCCGTCCCCGCCTGGTTCGCGCGGCCGCCCGCACCGGAGCCGGTTCGAGTCCGATCCCTCACCTTTTCGGGCCAGGATGGAGAGCCGTCCGCATCGCCGGACGGGCGCGTCGTCGCCTTCACGTCCACTCGGGACGGCGTCTCCAGGATCTGGATCAAGCAGATCTCCGGCGGTGAGGCGCCGCTGACCTCCGGTCCGGACCGGTGCCCGCGGTTCTCGCCGGATGGGTCGAGCGTGCTGTTCCTGCGGGGGGGCGGCTCGTCCCTCTCGGTCTACCGCGTCTCTATCGTGGGAGGCGAGCCACGACGGATCCTCGACGACGCGCTGGAGGCCGACTGGTCTCCGGACGGCCGCCGGATCGCCTTCCTGCGAACACGGCCTGCCCCCGATGGGACGGAGTCGATGCTGGGCGTCGCCGACGTTCAGGGAGGACAGGAGAGGATTCTCACGTCAGTTCGGGACTTCCTTCTCCTGGACGTGCGCTGGTCTCCGGACGGCCGCAGGATCGCGGTCATCAAGTCGGTTCCGGTCGGCTTCGCCCCGGGAGACCAGGTCCTGCTCGTCGATGCGTCGAGCGGCGGCGTTCGCGAGCTCCGGCCGGTGCGTGCGAATGGACCACTCTGCGGCCTCACGTGGTCGGGCTCCGGGAACGCGATCGTGTTCGGGCAGCCCGACAGCGCGATCGGTGACAGCGCGGGAACGCTCGCCCGCGTAATCCGCAAGGACTTGTCCTCCGGCGCGGAACGGACGTTGTTTTGGGCCGCCGACCTCTTCCCGACGATCGGAGGCTCCAAGCACTATGCGTCTTTCGACATCGTCAGCCCCGGGCGACTCGTCTTCGACGAGATGTCGCAGCGCCTGAACCTCAGGGAGGTGCCGGCAGGGCCCTCGCCCTCGCAGACCGAACGGATCCTCACGACCGGCAGCAGCCGCGACCGCCAGCCCACGTACTCTCCCGACGGCGAGTGGATCCTGTTCTCGTCCAACCGGAGCGGCAACCTCGACCTCTGGGCGCTCTCGACGCGGACCGGCGCGCTGAAACAGCTGACCGACGATCCGGCGCAGGACTGGGATCCGGCCTTCACGCCCGACGGCAGGCACATCCTCTGGAGTTCCGATCGCGGCGGACACCTCGAGATCTGGATGGCCAACGTCGACGGCAGCGGCGCCCGTCAAGTGAGCCACGACGGCGCCGATGCCGAGAACCCGACGGCGAGTCCCGACGGCGAATGGATCGTGTACGGGGGCGGCGACCCCGCGAAGAACGGGATCTGGAAGGTCCGTACGGACGGCTCCGGTGCGACACGGCTCGTCCCCGGGTTCCTGTCGAACGCGGAGGTCTCGCCCGACGGCCGGTTCGCGACCTTCCTCCGGATCGACCTCTACCAGTCGAGCACCGTCCTTCGCGTCGTCGAGGTGGCGACCGGCCGCGTGCCTCCGTTCGAGATTCGCGCGCCCTACCAGGTCGGGCCCGAGGCGTCCCGCATCCTGGTCGGGCGGTCTCGATGGAGGCCGGACGGGAAGGCGATCGCCTGGATCGGCGAGGACGAGAACGGTCTCACCGGCATCTACGTCCAGGACTTCGGGCCGCAAGCGGAGACGGGCCCCACCCGGCACAAGGTGGCCGGGTTCTCTCGCGACTACGTCACCGAGTCCTTCGCATTCTCCCCGGACGGGAAGAAGCTCGCGATCTCGACCCTGACCCGATCGGGAGCCCTGATGATCGCCGAGGGCGTGCCCGACGTGGCGCCTCCGGTGCGGGCGGAGGCGCCGAAGTGAAGGTGCGCTTCAACGAAAAGGGGCGCCCGGAGGCGCCCCTGGGAATCCGGGTCGAGGGGTCCGGGGTTACTTGCCGAGCGCCTTCTTCAGCGTCTCGCCCATGAGGGCCGGCGAGTCGGCGACGTGGACGCCGGCCGCGCGGAGCGCGTCGACCTTCTCGGCCGCCGTGCCCTTGCCGCCGGAGATGATCGCGCCCGCGTGGCCCATGCGGCGCCCGGGAGGAGCCGTGCGGCCCGCGATGAAGGACACGACCGGCTTCTTGAGGTTCGCCTTGATCCAGGCCGCCGCCTCTTCCTCGGCGCTCCCGCCGATCTCGCCGATCATGATGACGGCCTGCGTCTCGGGGTCGTCGCGGAAGAGCGTCAGGGTGTCGATGAAGTTCGTGCCGTTGATCGGGTCGCCGCCGATGCCGATGCACGTCGACTGCCCGAAGCCGAGCGCGGTCGTCTGGCCGACGGCCTCGTACGTGAGCGTCCCCGAGCGGGAGACGACGCCGACGAACCCGGCCCTGTGGATGCGCGCGGGCATGATGCCGATCTTGACCTTCGCCGACGGCCGGATGATGCCGGGGCAGTTCGGCCCGATCAGGCGGGACGTGCCCCTCGCGAGGTACTCCTTCGCCTTGATCATGTCGTTGACGGGGATCGCCCTCGGTGATCGCGACGATGAGGGCGACGCCGGCGTCGGACGCCTCCATGATCGCGTCCGCGCAGGCCGGCGGCGGCACGAACACCATCGAGGCGTTCGCGCCGGTCGCCTTCACGGCCGCGGCGACGGAGTCGAACACGGGGATGCCGTCGACGGCCGTGCCGCCCTTGCCGGGCGTGACGCCCGCGACGACCTGCGTGCCGTAGTCGCGGCTCGCGAGCGCGTGGAAGCGGCCCTCGCGGCCCGTGAGGCCCTGCACGACGAGCTTCGTGTCCTTCGAGATCCAGTTCGACATGTCAGGCCGCCTTTCCGAGCGACGCGATGACCTTCTCGGCCGCGTCCTTCATGCCGTCGGCGGGGATGACCGCGAGGCCGGAGCTCTTCAGGATCGCCTTCCCCTCCTCGACGTTCGTGCCCTCGAGGCGCACGACGACGGGGACCTTGATGCCGATCTCCTTGACGGCGTTCACGACGCCCGTCGCGATGATGTCGCACCGCATGATGCCGCCGAAGATGTTGATGAGGACGGCCTTCACGTTCGCGTCGGAGAGGATGATCCGCATCGCGTTCTTGACCTGCTCCTCGTTCGCGCCGCCGCCGACGTCGAGGAAGTTCGCGGGCCTGCCGCCCGCGTACTGGATGATGTCCATCGTCGCCATCGCGAGGCCGGCGCCGTTCACCATGCAGCCGACGTTCCCGTCGAGCTTGATGTAGTTGAGCCCGAACTTCGAGGCCTCGACCTCCAGCGGGTCCTCCTCGTCGAGGTCGCGGTACTCGCGGATCGCCGTGTGGCGGAAGAGCGCGTTGTCGTCGAAGTTCATCTTCGCGTCGAGGGCGAGGACGTCGCCCGTTCCCGTGATGAGGAGCGGGTTGATCTCGGCGAGGCGAGGCGTCCGTCGCGACGTACGCTTTCGCGAGCGCGATCAGGAAGCCGACGGCCTTCTTGTGCGTCTCGCCCGTGAGGCCGAGCGCGTCGGCGAGCTTGCGGGCCTGGAAGGGCTGGAGGCCCCACGAGGGCTCGAACGGCTCTTTGATGATGGCACTGGCGTCCTTCGCGGCGACGACCTCGATCTCCATCCCGCCCTGCTTGCTGACCATCATGACGGGCTTGCCGATCGCGCGGTCGAGCGTGATCCCGAGATAGAGCTCCTGGGCGATGTCGAGGGCCTCCTCGACGAGGATCTTCTTGACCTTCTGGCCGTGCGGCCCGGTCTGGTGCGTCACGAGCTGCATCCCGAGGATCTTGCGGGCGAGGGCCTCCGCCTCCTCGGGGCTCTTGGCGAGCTTGACCCCGCCGCCCTTGCCGCGGCCTCCGGCGTGGATCTGCGCCTTGACGACGCCGCGCCCGCCGAACTCCTTCGCGATCCGTCCCGCCTCTTCGGGCGAGTCCGTCACGCGGCCGCGGGGCGTGGCGACGCCGAACCCGCGGAGAATTTCTTTCGCTTGATATTCATGGATTTTCATGGCGATCGCAGACAGTATCAGAAGGAAAAGCGGGCGCTCCATGAGCAAAGTGATTCATGCCTCCGGGGCTTATCACGGGGCCGCCCTCGGCCGTCCTTGACGGATGGAGGCGGCGGGGCGACATTGGCCGCTGATGCGACACGCCCGCGTCCTCCTCCTCCTCCTCGCCGCCGCGGCCATCCCGCCCGTCCTCGCGCAAGCCCCGACCGGCGGTTCGACGGCGCATGAGGTCGTCCTCCTGCCGCCGAAGACGGGTGCGGACATCGCGCGCGCCGTCGCCGCCGAGCTGAAGGCGGAGGACTTCGAGGGGCTCGAGTCGCGGTTCGACGAGGCGATGAAGGCGGCGCTGCCGGACGCGGCGATGCGTGTCTTCTGGACCGACACGAAACAGCGCGCGGGCGCGCTGCACGGCTGCGGCGAGCCGCGGATGCAGACGGCGGGCGAGTTCACGCTCGCGTTCTCGGAGTGCACGTTCGAGAAGCAGACGGCCGAGCTCCGCCTCACGATCCGGCCGGACGGCCGCCTCGCCGGGATGTTCCTCTCGCCGCGGGCGGCCGCGCGCCCGGACTGGGCCGCGCCCGACTACGTGAACCCGGCCGCCTTCACGGAGCGCGAGACGAAAGTGGTCTCGGGCCTCGTGACGCTCCCGGCGACGCTCTCGATCCCGAAGGGCGACGGCCCGTTCCCGGGGCTCGTCCTCGTTCACGGGTCGGGTCCCCACGACCGCGACGAGACGGTGGGCGGCACGCGCGTCTTCGAGGATCTCGCGCAGGGCCTCGCGTCGCGGGGCGTCGCCGTGCTGCGCTACGAGAAGCGCACGAAGACGTTCCAGAAGGAGCTCGCCGGGACGCGCGACATCACGCTCAAGGACGAGGTCCTCGACGACGCCGTGGCCGCCCTAGCCGTCCTGCGCGCCGCCCCGGGCGTCGACCCGGCGAAGGTCTTCGTCCTCGGCCACAGCCTCGGCGGCATCCTCGCGCCGCGGATCGCGCTGCTCGACGGGAAGGCGGCCGGCGTCATCCTCCTCGCCGCGCCGTCGCGCCCGATGTCGGAGGTCGTCCACGACCAGGTCGAGGCTCTCTCGGGGCCGGGGGCGAGCGAAACGCAGAAGGGGATGGCGTCGACGCTCCGCCGCGAGGCCGACGCGCTCGCGGACCTCTACGCGGGACGGCCGCCGGCGTCCCCGACGGCCACGATCTTCGGGGCTCCGCCCGCGTACTGGCTCGAGCTGAGGGCTCAGACTCCGGTCGCGACCGCGGTCAAGCTCGGAATTCCGCTCCTCGTCCTGCAGGGCGGCCGCGACTACCAGGTGAGCGGCAAGGACTTCGCGGGCTGGCAGCGCGCGCTCAAGGGCGTCCCCCGCGCGACGCTGAAAACATATCCGGAGCTGAACCACCTCTTCGTGGCGGGCGAGGGGCCGAGCATGCCCGCCGAGTACGAGAAGCCCGGGCACGTGGACCGCGAGGTCGTCGAGGACATCGCGACGTTCGTCGCGCGGGGCTCACTGAAGCCGGCCGCCGGAAAGAAGAAGAAATGAGCGCGACCCCTTCCGCTCCGTACCGCGTGGACGGCGAGACGCTCCGCAAGGACGCTCTCCTCGTCGCCCTCGTCGCGCTCGACGTCGTCTTCGGCCTCGTCGCGTGGAGGTTCATGCCGGCGCGCGTCCCGATTCACTGGGGCGCCTCGGGCCAGGTGAACGGCTGGGGGCCGGCGTGGGTGAACGCGTTTCTGCCCCCCGGCATCGCGATCCTCCTGTACCTGACGTTCCTGTACATCCCTCTGATCGACCCCCATCACCGAAACTACGCGGCTTTCGCGGGCCCGCTCCGCGGTCTCAGGCTCCTCGTCATCGCGTTCCTCGTCGTCGTCCACGTCCTCGTCGTCCTCGCGTCGCTCGGGGTCGGCGTGCCGATGGACGCCGCGATGCGCGCCGGACTGCCCCTCCTCTTCGCCGGGATCGGGGCCTTCCTTCCGGGCCTGAGGCCGAACTGGTTCTTCGGGATCCGCACGCCGTGGACGCTCGCGAGCGAGGAGGTCTGGACGAGGACGCACGCGCTCGGCGGCAAGGTCTGGACGATCGGCGGGCTCGTCCTCGTCCCGTGCGCGTTCCTGCCCGGCCCGGTGGGCCTCGCCGTCCTCGTCGCGGGGATCGCGGTCCTCGTGCTCGTCCCGGTCGTCTACTCGGCGGTGATCTTCAAGCGCCTCGCGCCCTGAGATCAGGGGCGCCGCGCGACGAGGGCACCCACGAAGAAACGCGGGAAGCGCTCCGCGACGGCGTCGACGTCCGGGAAGACCTCGATGTCGCAAAAGCCTGCGGCCGAGAACGACGCGCGCCACGCGGCGGGCGAGAGGAAGCCGTGGTTCGGGCGGAGGACGGGGTCGAGCGTCACGTCCGTGAAGCTCGAAAGGAAGTCGAAGACGAAGTCGACGTACGACGGGGGCGGGTGCGCGCCCGGCTTCACGCACTCCGACACGACGGCGACGCCCCCCGGCTTCAGGGCCGCCTTCGCCTCGGAGAGGACGAACCCGAGGTCGGGCGCGACGTGGAAGCAGTTCACCGAGTAGACGGCGTCGAAGGAGCCCGGAAGGACGCCCTGCGCCTCCCAGGGCTTCGTCATGTCGAGCTTCGCGGCCTCGACGAGCGTCCCCGGCCCGGCCGCCGCGCGGGCGGCGCGTTCGCCGCGGCGCGCGAACGTCGGGACGAGCTCGGTGAAGCGCCAGCGCGAGACGCGCGGGCCGAGGCGATGGAGCGCGGCCTCCGCGGCGCTCCCGCAGCCGCCGCCGATTTCCAGAACCTCCGCCCCCGAGGCCGGAAGGACGCGCGTCAGGGTCTCGGCGCCGAGCGTGTTGTTGATCGCGTAAAGGATGTTCGCGTTCGAGAAGTACCGGATCCAGAGTGGCAGCCGCACGGGAGAGAAGAGGATCTCCTCGCCCGACTTTTCGCCGCGCAAGAACGCCGCGCCCTCGTCCGCGAGGAGAGAGACGATCTCGGCGCCCACCGCCGCGTCCGGCTCGACGGACGCGAGCTCGGCGGCGAGGGACCCGACCGAAGGGGGACCGTTCATCGCCTCCGGCGTCTCGGCAAGGGAAACGGTGATAGAAGATTTTCTTAGAAGGTTGAGGGGCGCCGAGGCGTCGGGCGGCGTCGAGGCGACTCCCGATGCGGTGGCGCCACCCGACCTTCTAAGAAGATCTTCAGCAGCCTCGGGTAGCGCCGGGGCCGCGACCGCTGCGCCTCGCTCACTCACCCTTCTAAGAAATCCCGCGTCGGCCAGCTTCTCGATCATGTAGCGGAGAACCGTGCGGGTCTGAGAGGGGACCGAAAGAAGAATCTCCTCTTCGTCCCTCGTCTCACCGGGCCCCGGCAGCGCGCCGATGTCGCCGAGGAGCCTCCAGCACGCGGCGTTCACGAGGGCGTCGTAGATCTCCGTCGCGACGAGGAAGCGCTCCGTGAAGAGCGCCCGGATCCCCGGGTCGTCGAGCGCGGCCGAGACCGCTGGGAAATCGCGCGCGGAGCGGGTCATCCGGGGCCGGATGATAGGCGAGGGACGCTCGGCATAGAATCCGCCGCCAACATGCTGATCCGGCTCGCGCGGCACGGCGAGAGCGAAGGCAACTTCGCGGGCGCCCTGCAGGGATCGCGTTTCGACACGCCGCTTTCGGCCCGCGGCCGTCGCCAGGCCGAGGCGCTGGCGATCCGGCTCGCGGACGAGGGGATCGACGCCGTGTGGACCAGCCCGATGGGGCGCGCCCGGGAGACGGCCTCGATCGTCGCGGCGCCGCACGGGATCACGCTCTCGATCGACGCGGACCTCGTGGAGTTCGACTGGGGAATCTGGTCCGGCCGGCCCTTCGACGGCGTCCTCGAGCAGGAAGTCTCGTCCGTGCGGGCGCGCTGGCGGGCGGGGGAGACGGATCTCGCGCCCGCGGGCGGCGAGTCGCCCGCGAAGGCCGGCGTGAGAGCCGGGCGGTTCCTCTCGAGGCTGTGGACGGCGGGCGCCCGCGCGCCCCTCGTCGTGGCTCACGGCCGTCTCAACCGGGTCCTCATGGCGGTGCTCCTCGGCCGGCCGCTCTCGCGGATGGACGAGATCCGGCAGCGGAACGGCTCGCTCTCGGTGTTCGAGTGGGACGGGAGCGCCCCGGCGGCGCCGGTCCTCCTGGACGACGTGGCCCACATTCCCGGCGACCTCCAGAACATGTCGGTCCTGTCGGACAGCGTCAGGTAGCCTCGCCGACGCCCGCGCTCTTGATCGCCTTCGCGGCCACGCGGGCGACGAAAACCGAGACGAGCACCGCGGCAACAGCGCCGCCGATCTGGAGCGCCTTTCGTGTCGCGTCCGTCCCGCCCGACGCCGCCGCCCGGGCCGCGGCCCCGAGGTACACGTAGGCGAAAGTCCCCGGGATCATCCCGACGAACGACGCGAGGACGTAGGGCCAGGTCCTGACGCCCGTGAGCCCGAACGCGTAGTTGATGTACGTGAACGGAAAGACGGGCGAAAGCCGGACGAGAAAGACGATCTTCGCGCCCTCTTTCGCGATCGCCTTGTCCAGCGCCGCGAACTTCGCGTTCCCCGCCGTCATCTTCTCGATCTTTTTTCTAAGGATCGACTTCGCGAGGAGGAACGAGAGGGTTGCCCCGAGCGTCGCGCCGGCGAGGACGATCGCCGTGCCCGTCCCGAGGCCGTAGAGCGCGCCGGCTCCGAGCGTCAGGATCGACGCGGGGACGAAGAGGACGCAGCAGACCGCGTAGACGAGCGCGTAGAGGACCCAGCCGGCAGGGCCGAGGCCGACGACCCAGCCTTGGAAGTTACGGAGCAGCTCCTGCACGCGCTATCTCCTGAGGAACGAGGCGAGCTTCGTGAGGAGCGCCTTCTTTCCCGGCGTCAGCGTGGCCTTCAGGGCCTCGCGGGCGACGGCCCCGTGAATCTCCGAGAGCGACGGGTACGCGTGGATGACGGAGCCGAGCGCGGACAGCGGAAGCCCGTTCTTCTTCGCGAGGACGACCTCGCCGAGGAGGTCGCCCGCGTGCGGGTGGACGATCGCCGCGCCGAGGATGCGGCCCTTCGGGTCCACGACGGCTTTCATGAAGTTCGCGCCGCCGGTCCCGTCGCAGATCGCGCGGTCGTTGTGCGCGAAGCCCGCGCGGAAGACGCGGTGGGGAATGCCCTTCGCCTTCGCGTCCTCCTCCGAGAGGCCGATGCGCGCGATCTCGGGGTCCGTGTACGTGATCCACGGCGTGTTCGCGACATCGCATGACGCGAGCGCGACGGGGGAGAGCGTGTTGCGGAGGACGACCCCGGCCTGGTAGCCGGCCCAGTGCGTGAAGAGGTACCCTCCCGCGACGTCGCCGATCGCCCAGACGGACGGCACGTTCGTCCGGCACTTCGCGTCCGTCGCGATCCCCTTTTCCGAAAACGCGACGCCCGCCGCTTCGAGGCCGAGGCCGTCCACGTTCGGCCGGCGGCCGGTCGCGACGAGGATCGCGTCCGCCTCGACGTCCAGCGTCGTCCCGTCCTTTCTCCTCACGCTCACGACCTTCGTCCCGCCCCGCGCGGCGACCGACGTGGCCGAGGCGCCATCATGGACCGCGACCCCCTCCGCCCGGAGCGCGGCCTCGAGGACGGCCGAGACGTCCGGGTCCTCCTTCGAACAGACGAGGGCGGAGGACGAGACGATGGTGACGTCCGAACCGAGCCGCCGGAACGCCTGGCCGAGCTCGACGCCGATCGGCCCGCCGCCCATCACGAGGAGGCGCTTCGGGAGCGCGCGCAGGTCGAAGACGCTCTCGTTCGTGAGGAAGCCGGCCTCCGCGAGGCCGGGGATGCGCGGAATGCGGGCGCGGGACCCCGTCGCGACGACGACGTGGCGCCCCCACACGGTCGTGCCGTTCACCTCGACCTCGTGCGCCGACTTCAGGCGTCCCGTGCCGAGAAGGACGTCGACGCCGAGCCCCGTGAAACGCTCGACGGAATCGTTCGGCGCGATCGCGGCCTGCGCCTCCCGGACCCGGTCCATGACCGCGCCGAGATCCTGCGGCCCGGGGTCGCCGATTCCGCGGATGCCGAAGCGCCCGGCGCCGCGCGCCGCGTGAACGGCCTTCGCGGCGGCGAGAAGGGCCTTGGAGGGCACGCAGCCGTACTGCAGGCAGTCGCCGCCCATTCCCCGTACGGGAGAACCGCCGGGAGGAACGAAGGCAAGGACGTGCTTCTCGGCGAGGGCGACGCGAGCTCCGAGGCCCGCGCCGCCCGCGGCGACCACGAGGCCGCCCGACCCGCCTCCGATCACGACGAGGTTGTAACGTTCCATCACGTCTCCCCGGGGAATGTGCCGGACGGGCCCGTTTGTTCCGCGTCGCCGCGTAAGATCGAAGGCGGGAGGTTAGCTCAGCGGCAGAGCGTCTGCTTTACACGCAGCAGGTCGCCGGTTCGAACCCGGCACCTCCCACCAGCCGCATCTGCTCTCTGTGGCCGCTCTCGTGACAGCCGTTTTTTGGCCACCATCGTCTCCCGCGTGACAATAAGACGCCCGGGGTGGGGCCCTGAAGCAAGGGAGGATTCGCATGGGTGATCCTGATACCGCCACCGGGGTGGCCACCTCCATCGACCTTCCCGGCGACGGGAGGCTTTCGATCGCACCAGACGCCAGCGCCCCGCTGTTGGTGGTGTTCGGCGGCATCGGCGTGGGCGGGATTCCGAGTGGCCGTTACATGTGGAACTACATGAACACGCTCAAGGAGCGGTTTCACGTCTTCGTCGCGCAGAGTAATCTCGTGAACGGCCGCCATGCGTATCACTCGCTGATGAGCACACTCAAAGCGCGGGGCCTCACTCCGTCCAAGCAGATTCTCTATCTCTTCTCGGGCGGCTACAGTCCCGGGATGGACCTGCTGGCCGGCGGCGGTTCCACCCTGTTCTCGTCGATCTACCTGGTCGACATCTGGATGGGGTCCGGCTCCTCGGTCCCGGACTTCTACATGGCGCGGGTGAACGAGAACGCGGCGAAGATCACTTACGTCTACACGAAGTTCGGGGCCAACAACGAGAAGGCGAGAGACTACATCGCGAAGAAGTTGGGGCCGCAGAGAGCGATCTTGATTGAGGGCAAGGGCATGCAGGTCCACATGTCGACCAATTCCGTGGCCGTCAGAACTCTCCAATAGATAGAAGCGAGCGATCCCGGCCGCCAAAATTTTCCCGCTCCGTCGGGCGCTTTCGACACTTTCTGGCTGGCGCACGGCCTCGACGCCCCCGGGGATCGGGGGGAACACTCCCGTCCGCCCCGTTTTGCCGGCATGGCCGTGATCTTGCTGTCCACGGTTAGCGCCCCCCTTCGCAGCCCTTCCGAGAGGCTGCGAGAGTTCGTCGTTCGCTGACTTTGAGGACGAAGACCGCCGATGATCCGCACGCCCCGCCCGCCGGATTCCCGTGAGGCAGGTCACGGCGCGTTTTCGGGCCCGGGCCGATACTTAATGAGCATGCTTTTGCGACAGGCGCGAGCCGGTAGCAGGGAAGGGTCCGTCGTTCTCGGGCGCGGCCTCGCTCTCCTCTTCTTCTTCGCGGCGTCGGCCCGGGTCGAGGCTCAGTGCACGCTCGCGTCGACGCCCGTCGCGTTCGAGCCGAATCCGCCCGGAGTCATCCGGGTGTGGTCGATGGAGGGCTCGTACAGCACGTCTCTCGCCCTGTACCAGAGCGGGGCCGGCTCGAACCGGATGATGATGAGCGAGTCGTTCGGGTACTCGATCCTGGACCTCTCGAATCCTGGCAACCCCGTCGCTCTCCTGTACGACGACTTCCGATTCGCGACGACGAACCCGCTCCAGCAGCACGGGGACGGGCAGAGCGCGATCCAGACGTTCGGCGTCTCGCCGGACGGCCAGCGCGCGACCTTCTCCGTCAACGGCCCCTTCGACCCGCCGTGGCACACGATCGGGGCCCGGAACTACGGGGGCGAAGGCTTCGGTCTCTGGGGCGACTTCGCCCCGAACCGGGCGCTCGGCACCGTCGTCCAGCACGTCAACGGGCGCTACATCGCGTACGCGATTCACGGGTCGATCAACATGACGGCGGCGGACATCACGACGCTGCCCTCGGCACTCGCGCCATACAACAGTTGCACTCCGGGGACGAGCTGTCAGGCGTTCGACTCGACGGGCTTCCCGCAGGCGTATTCGCCGCCGCTCCTATCTCGCGGGGAACTACCTCGTCTACGAGACGGGCACGTACCAGAACACGTCCATCACGGTCATCGACGCCTCGAACCCGGGCCCCGCGGGCAGGATCACGTCGGCGTACAAGTCGGTCACGATCCCGTACGGGACGGCCAATTCCTCCTACTATCCGATGAACTTCACGGTCGCGCTGGACCCCGGCGATTCGACGAAGCTCTGGATCCTCGTCGAGAATCTCGCGGCACCGGGCGACAAGTCGCCGAGTTACGGTCTCGTCGCGGTCACGAAGGACGGCGGCGGCAACCTCACCGCGACCCCAGCCCCGGGCCCTTTCAAGGTCCCGGCGGCGGGCGGCGAGACCTGGGGGACCGCGGGGAGCGCCTCGTCGCTCGTCGCGGTGAACGGGACGCTTTTCGCCGTGATGTGGGCGAAGCGCAGCCTGCCGTCGGCGCAAACCGGCTTCTATGCGACCACCGTCTCCGCGTGGCCGGCCGCGGGAGCGTTCCAGGCGGTGACCGCCCCGGGCTTCAACCTTCCGGCCACGCATGCGTCGGCCCTCGCGGGCAGCGGCGCCTCCGCCTACCAGTACTTCCCGACGGGACCCTCCGCGTATGTCGTCCCGCTCACGTGCACGCCGTTCAACGTGCCGGCGTCTTCGATCCTCACGGTCACGAACACGAGCGCGGGAGGAGCCCCGATCTCCAGCGGGGGCACGGCCTTCATCGGTGACACGCTCACGGTCGTCCCGTTCGTCGGGCCGTCTCCCCTGGTCAACCCGCTCACGTCGTGGGCTTTCGACTTCGACTTCCACGCCGGCAACGCGACGGAGGACGCCGGCGTCTCCCCGCGCATCCAGAACCCCGACAACGGAGTCTTCGGGAATCCGGCCAGCCCGCCCGCGCAGGCGATCCTGACCGGTCCCTGCGATCCGAAGGGCGTGCCGGCGGGCGATCCGCCGAGCGGCACGAGCTGCTGGACTTCCGTCCTGAACAACGCGACGACCGGTGGCCCGGACTTCACGGGGAGCGACGCGGCCGGAACGACGAAGCCCCTGAAGATCGCGTTCGAGGCCACGAACGGGTTCGGCATCGCGGACACGGCCGTCTTCACGGTGAACTGGGTCGTCCCGGCGGCGAAGGTCGTCTCGACGAACTTCCTCTCCGGCCAGTCCCTCGTGAGCGCCTCGGACGGCCACCCGCTCGCGACGGGCTACACGTGGTACTTCGGGAACACCCCGACGACGCTCACGAAGGCCTCGTGCACGGGTCCGACGTGTCTTCCGACCACGAGCCCGCTGACCGGGACGTACTACTACTGGCTGACGGTGACGTACGCGAACGGCTACGCGACGCCGGACTACGACGGCGCGACGCACGTCGGGCTGCCGTTCACCGTCACGAACTTCGCGCCGAGCTTCACGGTCAACGGCAGCGCAGCGGGTCCAGTCTCGGCGTACGTCAGCCAGAACCTCACGATCTCGAACAGCTCGCAGCGGGGCTCGGGCATCACGGGCTCGTACTCGTACGACATCTGCCCGAGCCCGTGCACGGCCACGTACACGGGGCCCACCGGCGGCGCCTTCACCGGGATGACCGATCCGTCGAGCCCGTCGGGCACGCCGCCGAGCAGCGCGACGCTCGCGCTCCCGTCGACGGCCGGCACGTACACGCTCCGGTTCCGGATCACGTATGCCGGCGGAACGGCCTACTGGCCCGACCCTGCCGGCGTGACGGGCTTCACGCTCAACGTCACGAACGTGCCCCCCCCTGTCTTCGTGACGGCCTCGGCGACGCCGAACCCCGCGAACTCGGGAGCTTCCATCCAGTTCTCGTGCTCGGCGACCGGCGGGAGCGGGACGTTCACCGACTATTCGTGGGTGTACACGTCTTTCACGTTCAGCCACCTTCAGAACCCCGTGATCTCTTCATTCACGAACTCGGGGACCGGCCTCACCTTGTACCCGGTTTCGTGCGTCGTGACCGACTCGAACGGCACCGTCGGCAGCGCGTCGTTCACGCTGACGGTCAAGCCGCCGCCTCCCGTCGTGACGGCCTCCGCGACGCCGAACCCCGCGGCCAACGGGGCCACGGTCCAGTTCACGTGCTCGGCGACCGGCGGGAGCGGGAGCTATCACGTCGTACTCGTGGGCCACGCCCTCGGGCACGTTCAGCGCGCTCAGAAACCCCACGATCGTGGCCTCGAACCCGGGCTCGACGGCGATGACGGTCCCGGTGACGTGCGCCGTGACCGACAGCTACGGCAGCCAGGGATCCGCCACGGTCAACCTGACGATCAACGCGGCCATCCCGGTCGTCGTGACGGCGACGGCGACGCCGAACCCGGCAGCCTCGGGAGCGACGGTCCAGTTCGGGTGCGCGGCGGCCGGAGGAACCGGAACCTTCACATCGTACTCGTGGTCCACGCCCGCGGGAACGTTCGCCACGTCCCAGACTCCCACGATGCAGGTCGTGAACTCCGGAACGACTGCGACCGTCACCGCGGTCACGTGCACGGCGACGGACTCCATGGTGGGCCAGGGGTCCGGTTCCGTCAATCTGACGGTCAATCCCGTGCCGCCGGGCCCTTACTCGTTCTACGTCCTCACGCCGTGTCGCCTGTACGACACGCGGACGGCGGCGGCGAGCCCCGCAATCCAGCCCGCGGGCACGCCGGACCGCGCGTTCGGGGTGGCCTCCATGTGTGGCGTTCCCGCCGACGCGAAGTCGCTCTCGGTCAACGTGACGGTGACGAACGTGACCGCGCCGGGATCCCTCTCGATCTACCGGGGCGACGGCCAGCAGACGGGCACGAACACCGTGTCCCTGGTCGCGGGGAGGACGCGCGCGAACAACGCGATGCTCCAGCTCGCGCTGGACGGTTCCGGAACGATCAAGGTACAGAACACGTCGGTTGGCACCGTGGACCTCATCGTCGACGTCAACGGCTACTTCCGCTGACGGCGCAGCGCCGCCGGGAACTCCGGCTCTCGTCGCCTTCCCTGCCCAGCCCGGAGAAATCTCCCCCTATACTTGCCGTGGGCGCGGCACACGGGGCCGCCCGAGTGGACGGAAGGGCTCCTGGTCGGTCCGCCCGGGAGCGGGGAGGTGCTGCGTGCCGTTGCAATCGCGCTTGTTTCAAGGCGATCGGGCCCTCGAGTCGTGCCTCGTCAAGGACTCGGCGCACATCACCGTCGGGGCGTCCGGCGACCACGTGTCGAAGATCCACACCGCTCTGCTGATCCTGGATGGGGTCTCGGTCGCCGCTGCGGAACTCAGGGCTCAAAAGTACGGTGTGTCGACGGCGGCTGCGGTCCTCGCGTTCAAACGGCGGCGTCACATCATCAACACGAGCTATCAGACCCAGGCGGACGACATCGTCGGGAAGATGACGATCGCGGCAATGGACAGGGAGATGTTGTCCCGGGAGCGTACCGGCCCCCCCCTGCCTGATCCGCGAAGGGACCCGGCCTCCGTCTGACGGCGTGGATGGCGGGATACGAGGGAGGGAAGAAGAGTGCCAGCGACGATCCTCGACTCGCAGCTCAGGTTGACGATCACGGAGCAGGGTGCGCAGCCCGACGTCCACATCAACAACTCCGTGGGGCACATCATCTGCCACCTGACCAAAGGCTTCGATCCGGGATCGTTCCCCAACGGTCAGGGCAAGGCGCTGACAGCCGGCGCTCACGTGCCGCTCGGCAACGGGCCGGAAGACACGACCTTCGGCTTCGTGCAGCTGGCGCGCGCCAACTTTTTCGGCGCTTTCTATGCCGGCAGGATCCCGAGCGAGGGCAGCGTGGGCGTGCTGGCCAGCACCCCCCCCGCACTCCTGACTCCGGTGATGCTGGACGCCACGGGAACTCCACCGGACCCGTTTTTCATCGATCCGGCTTCGAGCTCGTTCGTCTCGCCGCAGATCAACTCGAGCTGGGGCGACCACCCCGCGTGCAGGGTCCCGCTCACCAAGAAGAACTCGTCCCGGAGCAACGTGGACAATTTCCTCTTTCAGGTCATCGACGACCGGGAGTTCTGGACGATCTTCACCGCGCAGGATCCCGGGGTCGCGCCTCGCTATCTGGCCCACTTTCACTGGAAGGTCCGGTACGAATTCGAGTTCACGTGGGCTGACGGCAAGGCCGTGCGCAGAAGGTCGAACTCGTCCATCTCGATTCCCGAGAGAAACGTGAAGGGCCGCCCGACGGAGGGCGCGCTGCAGGGGTTGCTGAACGCACCGAAGGGCACGCGGGCGAACGTGTTGTTCGATCTGGCGCTGAGGTCGGCCTTCAACGGCGGAACCGGCCCGAACCGGAGCGAGAACCCGCAGCGGTTCACGCGCCCGATCCTGCCCGCGAATTTCTGGACGTAGGTCGACACGTCCGCGGGGCGCAAGCCCTCCGCGGGGGAGCTCACTTGCGGCCGGGCGCCGTCTCTGTATACTCCGCGTCCTCCCGCGCCGATCTCGCGTCGGGACGAAAACCGGGGTCGTAGCTCAGTTGGTTAGAGCGCAGGCCTGTCACGCCTGAGGTCGCGGGTTCGAGCCCCGTCGGCCCCGCCAATTTCCCCCATCCATGGGAATCCTCCTCACCACAACGGGCCTCACGAAGGCCTTCGGCACCCACCCGCTGTTCGAGGGGATCGCGTGCTCCGTGGACTCGGGCGACCGCATCGGCCTCATCGGGCCGAACGGCGCGGGGAAGTCGACGCTGCTGTCCATCCTCGCGGGCGAGATCCTGCCGGACGAGGGCACGCGCTCGGCACAGCGGGGGCTCCGCATCGGGTACCTCTCGCAGATGCCCGCGTTCCGCGAGGGCGCGACGATCCGGGAGTCGGTCCTCGAGGGCGCCGCCGGCGCGCACGCCGGCGAGGAGGACTGGGAAGCCGGCATCGCGGCGGACGAGTACATCGCCCGGCTCTCGCTCGTGACGGAAGGCCGGACGCCCGAGACACCCGTCTCGACGCTCTCCGGCGGGTGGAAGAAGCGCGTCGCGCTCGCGCGCGAGCTCGTGAGGAGGCCCGACCTCCTGCTCCTCGACGAGCCCACGAACCACCTCGACGTCGACGCGATCCTCTGGCTCGAGGAGCTGCTCGCGCGGGCGCCGTACGCGACCGTCACGGTGACGCACGACCGGCTCTTCCTGCAGCGCGTCGCGAACCGCATCCTCGAGCTCGACCGGCGGAACGCGAACGGACTCCTCGACGTCCGCGGCGACTACGCGACGTACCTGAGGGTGAAGGAAGAGCGCCTCGCGACCGACGCGCAGCGCGAGCTGTCGCTGAGGAACCAGCTGCGGCGCGAGACCGAGTGGCTCCTCCGCGGCGCGAAGGCGCGCTCGACGAAGCAGCAGGCGCGCATCCAGCGGGCGGGCGCGCTCGAGACCGAGGTCGGCGTGCTCTCGGAGCGGAACCGCTCGCAGAGCGTACGCCTCGACTTCCAGGCGTCCGAGCGGAACCCGAAACGGCTCATCGAGGCGAAGGGCATCGGCAAGGCGTACGGAAAGAACGTCCTCTTCTCGAACCTCGACCTCCTCGTGACGCCGCACAGCCGGATCGGCCTCCTCGGCCCGAACGGCTGCGGCAAGTCGACGCTCATCCGGACGCTTCTCGGGACGGAGAAGCCCGACACGGGGGAGATCTTCCGGACGGAGAACCTTCAGCCGGTGATCTTCGAGCAGGGCCGCGACAGCCTCGACCCGGACGAGACGCTCGCGAAGACGATCTGCCCCGAGGGCGACCACGTCGAGTACCGCGGCTCCCTCGTCCACATCCGGAGCTACATCGACCGGTTCCTCTTCAAGGAGGAGCAGCGGGACATGAAGGTGGGTCGCCTGTCCGGCGGCGAGCAGAGCCGGCTCCTCCTCGCGCGGCTCATGCTCCGGAAGACGAACCTCCTCGTCCTCGACGAGCCCACGAACGACCTCGACCTCGCGACGCTTCAGGTCCTCGAGGACTGCCTTGCGGACTTCCCGGGCGCCGTGATTCTCGTGACGCACGACCGCTACTTCCTCGACCGCGTCACGAACCGGATCCTCGCGTTCGGACGCGACGGGAGCGGCCGCGGGACGCTCACGGCGCTCGCCGGCCTCGACCAGTGGGAGGCGTGGGCCGCCGCGCGGAAGGGCGCCGGCCCGGCGCGCCCCGCGGCGGCGCCTGCTGCGAAATCTGCGAAGAAGCGCCGTCTCGGGTTCAAGGAGCAGCGCGAGCTCGACGGGATCGAGGCGCGCGTCCTCGCGGCCGAGGCCGCGCGCGACGTGCTGCGCGAAGAGAGCGAGCATCCGGACCACGCGAGCGACGCGCCGAAGCTCGTCGCGATTCTCGCGGCGCTCGAGGCGACGCAGACCGAGATCGACGGCCTCTACGCGCGCTGGGGAGAGCTCGAACGCCTGGCGGCGGACGCCGGGGAGTAGTTCGCCTCGCGGGCGCCCGTCAGGCTCCGACCATGAGAACCGCCACGTCGCTCACGTTCGTGTTCGTGGGCCCGGTCCTGAGGAGCGAGCTGGCGGCCTCGTGGAAACGGTACGAGTCGTTCGCGTCGAGAAACGCGTTCGCGTCGAGGCCCAGGGCGCGCGCGCGAACCGCGACGTCGAGCGAGGCAAACGCGCCCGCGGCGTCGGTGGGACCATCGTTCCCGTCCGTGGAGGCCGCGAGAAGGACGATTTGCCGCGCGGCCTTCGAGCGTGGAAGCGCCGCGAGAAACGCGAGCGCCATCTCCTGGTTCCGGCCGCCCTTGCCGCCTCCGCGCAGCGTGACCGTCGTCTCGCCGCCCGCGATGAGGCACGCCGGCGCCCGCAGCGGGAATCCGCCCAGGGCGACGTCCTCGCCGATCCCGAGGAGCGCGAGCGCCGCCTCGCGCGCCTCGCCCGTGAGCCTCGACGTGAGGACGAGCGTCGCGTAGCCGAGCGCGCGGGCTCTCGCCTCCGCGGCGAGGAGCGCCTGGTGGTTCGTCCCGATCAGGACGTTCGTCGCCCGCTCGAAGGCGGAGTCGCCGGGCTTCGGGGTCTCCTCGTGGAGGCCGGCCGCGCCGTCCTCGAGTGCGCGCCGCGCGGCGGCGGGGATCCGGTCGAGGACGCCGTGGCGCCGGACGATCCCGACCGCGTCCCCGAACGTCGTCGGGTCGGGCACGGTCGGACCGGAGGCGATGACGTCGAGGTCGTCGCCGACGACGTCCGAGAGGAGGAGGTTCAGGGAGGCCGCGGGCGCGTAAGCGCGCGCGAGGCGGCCGCCCTTGATCCGCGAGAGGTGCTTGCGCACGCAGTTCATCTCGTGGATCGTCGCGCCGCAGGAGAGGAGGACGCGCGTGACTTCCTTCTTCTCGTCGAGGGTCAGGAGGGGCCGGCCGGCGGCGTCGCGCGCCGGAGCGCACAGGAGCGCCGAGCCGCCGCCCGAGATGAGCGTGACGACGAGCGTGCGCGCGTCGAACCCTCCCGCAAGCGCGAGGACCTCGTCCGCCGCGCGGGCCGAGGCCGCGTCGGGCACTGGGTGGCCCGCTTCGATCAGGCGCACGCGCCGTAGCGTCTCCACGTGGCCGGTCTTGACGGACACGAGGCCGCCCGAGATGCGGTCCCCGAGGATCTCCTCGAGGCCGAGCGCCATGCGCGCCGTCGCCTTACCCATGCCTGTGACGACGACGCGGTCGAACGCGGAGAGGTCGAAACGGGCCGAGGCGAGCTCCGTCTGGACGGCGAGGGCGTCCCCGTCGAGGCGCAGGACACGCTTCATCATCAGGACGGGGTCCACGCGCTCGAGCGCCGCGCGGAAGATCGCCTCGGCGTCTGCGCGGAGCGAGCCTGTCACGCCGGCATCGGTCAACGTCCCCTGCAAGTTGCGGCGGGCGGAGCGTCCTGTCAAGCCTCCTGGAGAGCAGGTCCCGTGCCATGCCCTGATGCGCCCGCATCAGTCGCCTTGAGCCGTGCGCGGCCCCATCTTCTTGGTGGACAGCGTCCTTCGGGACGCATCGGGGTTCGGCCGTCCGCCAGTTTCCGTGTGTCGCCCGTCCGGGCGGCGCGCCCCGGAGAAAGGACGTGTGCATGGTGAAGCCCAAGACCGAAGTCCCCGCGAAGAAGACTGTCGTCCTGGACAAGAAGGCGGACCTGGCGGGCCCCGGGATCGGGAACTACGCCGATCTCGAGAAAGTCCTGCCGGACGACTACACGCCGCTGCTCGACCCGAAGGAGACGCAACGGGCGATCACGGCCGTCAAGCGCTACATCGAGGACGGCCTCTGCCGCGAGCTCGGCCTGATGCGCGTCGAGGTCCCGCTCATCGTAGACGCCGAGAGCGGCGTGAACGACTACCTCGACCGCGACGGGTCGCGCGGCCCGGTGACGTTCCACATCTCGAACGACAACGGCAAGCACCCGATCGAGGGGCAGGTCGTCCAGGCCGCGACGAAGTGGAAGAGGGTGGCCCTCAAGCAGTTCGGGATGCGGCCCGGCGAAGGGCTCGTGACCGACATGCGCGCCGTGCGCAAGGACTACTTCCTGGACCACGACCACAGCGCCTACGTCGACCAGTGGGACTGGGAGAAGGTCATCACGCCCGAACAGCGCAACCTCGAGTTCCTCACGCACACGGTCGAGGGGATCTGGCGCGTCATCAAGGGCGCCGAGGACTTCGCGCTCGAGACGTTCCCGGGCCTCAAGAAACGGAACCTCCCGACCCTGCCGGACAAGCTCACGTTCCTCCACGCCGAGGACATCCTCGACATGTTCCCCGACCTCCCGCGCAAGCAGCGCGAGACGGCGATCCTTCAGAAGCACCCGGCCGTCTTCATCTACGGAATCGGCTGGACGCTCAAGGACGGCTACCCGCACGAGATGCGCGCCGCCGACTACGACGACTGGGTCACCCAGACGCACGCGAAGGACGGCCGGACGATGCACGGGCTGAACGGCGACATCCTCGTCTGGAACCCCATCACGAAGCGGCGCCACGAGCTCTCGTCGATGGGCGTCCGCGTGAACGCCGAGACGCTCAAGAAGCAGCTCGCGCTCACGCACCAGGAGCACTTCCTGAAGTTCCCCTACCACCAGGGCATCGTGAACGGAACGCTGCCTCTTTCGATCGGCGGCGGCATCGGCCAGTCGCGCGTCCTCATGCTCCTCCTGCGCAAGGCGCACCTCGGCGAGGTCAGCGTGACCGTGTGGCCGAAGGTCCTCAAGGAGATGTGCGCGAAGAAGAACATCCACGTCATCGAGTAGGTCACGAAGCTCCCGGATCCCCGAGGGCGGCCGCCGCGCGCGGCCGCTCTTTTTCTGTCCGGACCGGGCCATTCCGGCATTTTTCCCGGGAATCAGGTATCATCTGTAATACACACGTGAAATTCAATCGCCGGATCCTCCAGGCTTCCTACTCGACCGCAGAGGTCGCGAGGTTGACGGGGCTCACCCCCCGGCAACTCGACTGGTGGGATCGCCGCGGGTTCCTCCGCCCGTCCGTCACGGCGGCGGCGGGCTACGGGTCGCGGCGCCGCTACTCGTTCACGGACGTCGTGAAGCTGCGACTCGCGTCGCGCCTCCGCGCGGCGGGCTTCGGCCTTCCGCAGGTGCGGCGCGTCGTCGAGACCCTCAAACGCCTCGACGCCTCGCAGGACGGTCTGGCGACGGCGCGCCTTCTCGTGGCGGACCGCCGGGTCGTGTGGGCGCGGACCGACAGCGAGCTCGTCGACCTCCTCCACGGCGGGCAGCTCATGCTCGTCTTCCCCGTCGGCGAGGCCGTCGCCGACGTCGCGCGAGCCGCGGAGGACCTCGGCCGCGACGCCGAGCGCGGCCTCCTCGGCGGCGTCCGGAGCAGACGCCCGTGAGCGCGATGCGCGAGGGCGAGGCGCTCTCCGTCCGGGTCGCCCGGCTCGCGCGGATCGGCCGGGCCCGAGTCTTTCCCGAGCTCCGCTTCCAGCGGGAGCTTGCCAGTGCGTGCGACGGGATCGCGAGGGCCGAGATGCTCCGGCTCCTCCTCGTCGAGTGGACCGGCGTGACGGTGCCCTCCGAGGACGTCCCGCGCGTGTGGGCGCGCGTGGAGTCGACGTTCCGCCGGCTCTCCGTCGCCGGGAAGGGCCTCTCGCTGCAGACCGCGCTCCTCCACGAGCTCCACACGCGCCTCGGCCTCCTGAAGGAGCCGCGCATCGTCTCGGACCACGAGATCGCGGCGCTGCGCGTGAACGCGATCACGGACCCGCTCACGGGCCTCTACAACCGGCGCTTCCTCCTCGACCACCTCGAGCGCGAGGTCTCGCGCGCCGAGCGGGCGGGCGGCGTCGTGTCCGTCCTCATGCTGGACCTCGCGGGCTTCAAGGCGGTCAACGACCGGCTCGGCCACCCGGTCGGCGACGGGATCCTCGTCCGCACGGCGAAGGCGATCCGGGAGTCGCTGCGCGTCGTGGATGCGGGCTGCCGGTACGGCGGCGACGAGTTCGTCGCGGTCCTCCCGAACAGCGACGTCGTCCACAGCCTCGCGGTCGCCGAGCGAATCCGCCACCGCGTCGCCGCCATCCGCCTCCCCGTGCGCGTCGGGCTGAAAGTCGGCCTCAACTACGGCGTCGCGACGTTCCCGACCGACGGGCGCCTCCTCGACTTCCTCCTCAAGATGAGCGACATCCGGCTCTACGCGTCGAAGCGGCAGAACGGCCGTGCCTTCGAGCACACGCGCCGGTATCCGCGGTTCGCGGTCCCGGGCCTCTCGCTGAAGGTCGGGCCGCCGAAGGCGAAAAAGCCTCTCCACGCCGAGGTGCAGGACATCTCCTACGGCGGGATCTCGTTCGTGACGGGCGCTGCGAAGACGCCGGATCGCCTCGAGGGCGAGATCCTCCAGCGCTTCGCCGGCGAGCCGCATCCCGTCGCGATGCGCACGGTCAGCTCCGTCCCCCTGCCGGACGGGCGAGTTCGGGTGGGCTGCGCGTATGTGCACTGAGCGCCGGGAGGCGCGGAGGTCGCCCTGGACGGTCGCGGCCCGCTGAGAGCCGCGGCGGCCGGAGGTTTCCTGGCCCCGGTCCTCCTGTCCCTGTCCCTTCTCGTCTTCCTCGCCGCGGGCGCCGCTCCCGCCGGTGACGTCCCCGCCCTCGCTGGCATCGCCGCGGCGGCCCTCGTCGCCGGCGCCGTGCTCGCGTCGGACGCGCTCGCGCGCCCCCTCGGACCCTTCGCCGAGCCGCTGCGCCTCCTCGCGCCGCTCGGCCTCGCGCTCTTCGCGCTCGAGCGGACGGGCGGCGCCGCGAGCGACCTCTTCCCGCTCCTTCTCGTCCTCCTCGCGTGCGCGTCCCTCGCGTCGCGTGAGGCGGGCCGCTTCCTCCTCGTCGGCATCTACGGCGGACTCGTCCTCCTCGTCGCCCTCCAGCCGCCCGCGTCCCTCGCGGCGGCGCGCCCGCTGGCCCTCCGGGCGCTCTGGCCGCTGGCCGCGTTCGCCGCGCTCGAAGCCGCGAGCCGCACGGCGGACCGTTCGGGGAGACGCGAGCCGCAGGCCGACGCGCCCCGCGCCGACACGCGCGCCGCGATCCTCCACGACCTGAAGTCACCCGTGACGGTTCTGCGCGTCTACACGGACCTCGTCGGCGAGAGCGCCCGGCGCGGCGAGCTGCCCGCGCCCGAGCACCTCACGGCGCTCGCGCGCGAGCTGTCCCTCATGGAGTCCCTCGTCGGTGTTCCGCCGCGCGCGCCGGTCCCGGCCCCGGCGGCGGCCGCACCGGCGGCGGGGCCGCCAGCAGGCGCCGGGCGCTCGGACCTCGTCGCGATCCTTTCGACGCTCGTCGAGTCCTACCGCGCCGCGCACGGGAGCCGCATCCGGCTCGAGTTCGTCGCGGAGGAGCCCGAGATCCCGGTCGGAGCCGACGCCGTGTCTCTCCAGAGGGCCTTCCGGAACGTGCTGGACAACGCGGTGAAATACACGCCGGCGGGCGGGCAGGTGCGCGTGAGGGCGAGCGTCGTCTCGCAGCACGCCTTCGTCGTGATCAGCGACACCGGCGCCGGGATGTCGCCCGACGAGCAGAAGCTCGCGTTCGCGCCGGCCTGGCGGAGCCCGTCGGCCGTCGCCTCGGGAATCCCGGGGCGCGGGATCGGCCTCGGCGTCACGAAGGAGCTGCTCGAGCAGAACGGCGGGAAGATCTCGCTCCTCTCGGAGCCGGGCCACGGGCTCGAGGTCACGATCATGTTCCCGCTCGGGCGGGAGGACCGCGCGTGACGCCCCGCGTCTTCGTCGTGGACGACGACCCGGCCATGGTCGAGGCCGTGATGGCGGTCCTCGCCCACGACGGCTTCGAGGTGGACGGCGCGAGCGACGCGGCCTCCGCGCTCCGGACCGTGCTCCGGAACCCGCCGGACCTCGTCGTCCTCGACGTGAACATGCCCGGCCTCACGGGCTGGGAGATCTGCGACATCCTGCGCCGCCAGCCCGTGACGGCGGCGCTGCCCGTCCTCTTCCTGACGGGCCGCGGCGAGGTCGCCGACCGCATCACGGCGATGCAGGTCGGCGGCACGGACCACCTCACGAAGCCGTTCCGGGCGGAAGACCTGAGGGCGCGCGCGCGCGCCCTGACGGGCCGCTCCGCCGCGAAGGGAGTGCGATGAAACCGACCCGCCGGGGACCCCTGAGGATCGTGTCACGCGAGGTCCCGGTCGAGACACCGGAGATCGAGAAGCTGCGCCTCGAGTCGCTCCTCAACGACCCGGTCACCGGGCTCACGCTCCATCCCTTCGCGGACCTCAAGGGCGAGCGCGTCGCGAACCTCGGTGTCGTCTACGTCCAGCTCGGGCGCTTCGCGGGCGTCGAGAGCCTCTACGGGTGGGAGCTCTACGACCGCATCCTGCGCGTGACCGCGGCGAGCCTGCGCGAAGACCTCCCGGCCTCCCCATTCGCGCCGGGCTTTCTCACGATGTCGTTCAACGGGTCGGACGGCGTCTTCGTCCTCTTCGACCTCGCGCGCCGTGCGCCGGCCAAGCGCGGCGGGACCCTCGAGAGTGAGGCGGCGCGCCTGCGTGTCGGCGTCGTGCGGCGCCTCAAGCAGGCCCTCGGCCGCTCCTCCGTCGACCTCATGCACGTCCACGCGACCGCGCTCGCCGTCCCCGACGACCCGCGCGTGAGGCCCGGGCGCAACCTCATGCGCGCCCTCGCGGAGGCGTCGCGCCTCGCGGATGCGCGCGAGAGCGGCGAGAAGAAGTCGTTCGTCGAGCGGCTCAAGGCGATTCTGTCCGGCCGGAAGCTGCGCGCCGTGTTCCAGCCGATCGTCGCCGTGAAGACGGGGCAGGTGCTCGGCTACGAGGCGTTGATCCGCGGCCCGCAGGACCACGAGCTCGAGATGCCGGACGACCTCTTCGCGGTCGCGCGCGAGGGGGACCTCCTCCTCGAGCTCGAGAGCCTTTGCGTCGAGACGGTGTTCTCGTCTCTCCCGCGCGTCGCGCGCGGCAAGCGGCTCTTCGTGAACGCGTCGTCGCGCCTCCTGACGCACTCGGTGTTCCTCGACGACCGCAACCTCGCGGAGATGACGCGCGCGCACGGCGACGTCGTCCTCGAGCTGTCCGAGAAGGAGGTCGTCTTCAACTACCCGGCTTTCCGCGAGGTCGTCGCGCGCCTCAGGGCCGCCGGCTTCGGGTTCGCCATCGACGACGCGGGCTCGGGCTACTCGGGCCTCGAGTCGATCGTGCAGCTGCGGCCGGAATACGTGAAGGTCGCCCACACGCTCGTCTCGGGCCTCCACGTCGACCGGATCAAGCGCGAGATCGTGGGCTCCCTCGCCGCGCTCGCGCGGCGCATCGACGCCGAGCTGATCGCCGAGGGGATCGAGGACCCGGCCGAGCTCACGAGCCTCGAGGAGCTCGGCGTCGAGTGGGGGCAGGGCTTCCTCTTCGGCCGGCCCGCCGCGCGGCCCGTCGTGCTGAAGCCCCCGGTCGCGAGGCCGGCCGCCCCGAAGACCGCCAAGCCACGGCGCTGACCGGCGCGCCGGCCGGCGCGGGCGCGGCTTTGCTATCGTCGCGCCCGGCCGGGCCCATTACGTGACGTCCTTCGAACGCAATCTCCTCTTCGGCGCGGGCCTCCCGCTCCTCCTCGGCATCGTGTGGGTGGCCGACCGGAAAGGCGCCTTTCGCTCCGACGTGTTCGCGAGCCCGTGGAGGAAGCGCGCGGCGCTCTCGCTCCTCGTCCTCCTCCTCGTCGCGACGACGCTTCTGCCCGCAGCCGCGGGCGGCCGCCAGCCCGACGTCTCGACGCTGAGGTTCGCGCAGGTCTTCCTCGTGCAGGGGCTCCTCGCGGCCTTCCTCGCCTCGTGGTGGGTGCTCTCGGGCCGCCCGCCGCTCCGGCGCTTTCTCGCCCTCGAATCTGCACGCCCGGGGACGGAGGCCGCGGCGGGCGTCGCGCTCGGCCTGATCGGCTGGACGCTCACGATCGTCGTCGCGGGCATCGCCGCGGTGATCCTGAGCCTCCTCGACGTCAAGGAGCAGCGCGCGATCCCGCCGCTCGTCGGCTGGCTCGCGAGCCGTCCGGGGATCGAGCGGCTTCTCATCGTGGTCTCCGCGATGACGCTCGAGGAGTTCTACTTCCGGGCGTTCCTCCAGCGAAGGCTCGGCGCGGTGCCGGCCTCGATCCTGTTCCTCCTCGCCCACGCGGGCTACGGGGAGCCGTTCTTCTTCGTGGGGCTGCTCGCGATCACGTCCGTCCTCGCGATCGCGTTCGCGCGAACCGGGAGCGTCTTCGCCCCGATGCTCGCGCACGGGACGTTCGACGCCGTCCAGCTCTTCATCTTCCTGCCGGCGGCGCTGAAGTTCCTGCAGGCGAGCTGAGGGTTTTCGTCGGCTGCGGCCGGCCGCGGACGACCTCGACGCGGTTGTCCGTGACCGTGATCGCCGCCACGCTCCGCCCGTCCTCGCGCTCGTACAACGGCGCGAGCGCCGCCGCGATCTTCCGCGCGGCGTCGGGGGAGGCCGTGCGGATGCGCCAGATGAACCCGACGGGCCGCGTCTCGCCCTCGAAGTGCTTCGGTTCGAAAAAGAGGATGCGGTCGTCCTGCCACCCGGCGGCGAGCGCCTTCGCGTCGGCCGCGCCCGCCCGCTCGAGGAGCGTGCCGAGCATCCACTCGCCGAACGTGTCCCCGTAGAGAACGCGCATGCCGGAGGGAATGTCGGCGGGAGTCGGGCGGTCGCCGGGCGCGAGGAGGGCCCGCGTCAGGGTGCGGCCGGGGTGGAGGATCTCGGCCGTCGTCGCGGGCGGCCGGTCGTAGGTCGCGTCGATTGCGGCCCATCCGGCGCCGCCTGCGCGCTTCGCCTCGATCCACGCGGTGCCCGAAACGTACGGGAAGAGCATCTCCTTGACGAAGAAGTCGGGGACGCCCTCGGAGCCCTCGACGTTGGTCGTGCCGGCCGCGAGGCCGGAAAGCATCGTCGAGAGCGTGTCGGCGCCGAAGAGGTCCTTCGTCTCGGGCGGGAGCTTCACGAGGAGGGCGTCCATCATGACGACGGTCGCCTCTCCCTCGAGGAACGCCTCGAGCGCGAGGAGTGCGTCGGACGAGTCCTTGAGCGCCTTCATGCGCGGGACGAGGTCGAGCCTCCGGTCCTGGAGCGCGTGTGTGAGCTCGTGCGCGAGAAGCGTGTCCTCGAGGAGCGTCCCCGCCGAGAGGCCGAGCCCGGGCGCGGCGGCGGCCGCCTCGCTCGTGCGCTCGGGGACGATGAAGAACTTCTTCACCTCCGGATCGTAGAAGCCGGCGACCTGGCGCGTGTAGAGGTTCGTGAGCTTCTCCTCGAGATCCGGCTCCGCGTCGAGGAAGCCCGCGGCCGCGAGCGAGGCCGCGTAGCGGGGAAAGGGCGCGGGCAGGTCCTCGACGAGCTTTTTGCCGAGGATCGTCGGCAGGTCCTTCTCCGGGAGGAGGGCGGACGCGACGGTGCCGCGGAACGGGACGCCGCGGACCTTCTCGACCATTTTCTGGGCCTCGGCCACGGCCTCGGGGAGGCGCTGCGCGAGGGGCGCGTCCGCGGCCGCGGCGAGGGTGGCCGCGAGCGAGACGCCGAGAGCCGCGGCGGCCGCGAAACGGGCCGCGGCCCGCCCCGGAGCCCTCCCTTTCCACGGCGAGACGGTGTCGCGTATCATGCGCGCGGCTTCCGCGACCGGGTGAGGTGACACATCGGGGCCAGCTTAACAGCGCGACCTCCATGCAACTTGCGATGAGCAATCCGCCTCCGGGCCCCATCGTCCTCTGGCTCTCGAGCCGCTACGAGAACCTCGAGCTGGCTCAGGCCGTGCTGGATCACGTCTGCAAGGTGCGGGGCGTCGGGACGGACGCCGAGCACTGGATGGGCGTCGCCCTCCGGGAAGCGCTCGCGAACGCGATCAAGCACGGAAACCGGCAGGACCCGGCCAAGAGGGTCTATCTTTCCCTCGGGGGAGGCGCGAACGTCATCGAAATCGTCGTCGGCGACGAGGGCGAGGGCTTCGAGGTGGCGGCGATCGCCGACCCTCTGGCCCCGGAGAACCAGATGAAGACCTCGGGCCGCGGCATCTTCTACATGAAGACGTTCATGGACGAAGTGACGTTCTCGCGGGGCGAGAACGGCGGGACGGTCCTCTCGATGAAGAAGAAACTCGATTCCGAAGAAAAGAAGGGAGTCCAGACATCATGAAGACAAGCGTGACCACCCGGGATGCCGGGGACGTCAAGATCATCGAACTCCACGGGAAGATCACGATCGGCGCCGGGGACCTCCAGATGCGCGAGGCGATCCACTCGGCCATCGGCGCGGGCGCGATGAAGATCCTCGTCGACATGAAGGACGTCACGACGATCGACTCGTCGGGGGTCGGCGAGCTCGTCGGCTGCTACACGACGGCGACGCACAAGGGCGCGAAGCTGAAGCTCCAGAACCTGCCTCCGAAGATCAGCGACGTCCTCACCGTGACGCAGCTCATCACGGTCTTCGACGTCTTCACGAGCGAGAAGGACGCCCTCGCGAGTTTCGGCTGAGATCTTCTCTTTCTGACCTGCTCGGGGAGGTGCGCGACTCGGTCGACGCGCGCCTCCCGGACCTCCTTGCGGCGCCCGCGGGGGAGCCAGATCCCCTCGACCCGCTCCCGCCCGCCGTCCGCGAGGCCTTGTTGTCCCCCGGCAAGCGCGTCCGGCCGGCGCTCGTCGTCCTCGCGGGAGACCTCTTCGGCGCGCCCCGCGCGAAGCTCGTCGACGCCGGCGCCGCCGTCGAGATGGTCCACGCCGCCTCGCTCGTCCTCGACGACCTCCCGTCCATGGACGACGCGACGATCCGCCGCGGCCGTCCGGCGCTCCACCTTTCGCACGGCGAGAGCATCGCGATCCTCGGCGCCGTCACGCTCCTCGTGCGCGCGTTCGGGACGCTCGCGGAGGCCGGCCTCCACCCGCGTCGCGGCGCGGGGATCCCGCCCGGGACGGCGCTCGACCTCGTCTCGCGCCTCGCGGACGCCTCGGGCCTCGCCGGCCTCGCATCCGGCCAGGCGCTCGACCTGAAGACGAGCGCCTCCGACGCGACGTTCGACCGACTCGAGACGATTCACGCCCGCAAGACGGGTGCACTCTTCGTCGCCTCGGCGGAGTTCGGCGCCGTCGTGGGCGGCGCGCGCGAGAAGGAGCTCGCGGCGCTGCGCTCTTTCGCGCGCAACGTCGGCCTCGCGTTCCAGATCGTCGACGACCTCCTCGAGGCCTCGGCCGACGCGGCGGCGACCGGCAAGTCCGCGCGCCGCGCCCCGGCCCCGACGTTCGTGCGGCATGTCGGCGAGAAGGGTGCGCGCACGCTCGTCGCCGAGCTGACGGACCATGCCCTCGACGCCCTGAAGCCCTTCGGGAAGAAGGCGGACCTCCTCCGCGAGTTCGCGGTGATGCTCCGGGACCGGAAGAAATAGGAGATTCGGATTTCTTAGAAAGGTGAATGAGCGGAGGGCATTCCGGCGGCGTCGGGGCGAATCCCGCCGCCCCGGCGCCAGATGACCTTCTAAGAAAATCCGAAATTCACCGTTGCGGTAACGTCAGCGTTGCATGAAAGAGCGGGACGGGGAGGTTCGAGAGGGAGCAAGAGAATCCTCCCCTGGCGTCGAGCTTTCGCTCGACGCCGCGCGTGAGCGCCTCCGCGAGAAGGGCTATCTCGACCGGGGCGTCGAGGGGGCCGTTCTCAAGGGGGCGCTCGCGGCGCGCAGCCGGACGCGCGCGCTCCTCCTCGGGGCGGCGACGGGCGCGCTCTTTCTTGCCGCCGCCGTCGCCCTCGCGGGCGCGGTCCTCCACGCGGTCTCGTCGGCCCTTCCGCTCCGGGACGCCGCGGTCCTCTTCCTGTGGCTCTTCGCGGGCGCGGCCGCGCTCGCGGCCGTTCTCGTCGCCGGTCTCGTGGGCCTCGCCCTCCTCCGGGCCCGCCTGCGCGGCGACGCGGAAGAGGCGTCCACGGAGGTCGCGGTCGCGTTCGGCGTCCTCGCGGGTGTTGCGGGCGTCGCCGCCGCGCGCCCGGCGCTCGAGACGGCGGGACTTTGGGGCGTTGTCGCGGTCCTCGCGGCCGTCGCCCTCGCGGTCCTCATCGCCGTGCGCGTCGCGCGCGGGCTCGCGTTCACCGTCTTCGCCGCCTCGGGCCGGCTCCACCTCCCGACCTCGCGACGCGGCCGGCTCGCGGGCTTCCTCGCGGCGGCGGCGGCCCTCCTCGCCGTTGCTGCGGCACTCCTCGTGCGTTCCGCGCCTCCGCCCGACGGCCCGCTCGTCGTCGCCGCGAACGCGCGCCGCGTGATCGTCGTCGCCGTCGACGGGTGGGCCGCGGAGCCGCCGGCCGGCGCCGGGGCGCGCGCGACGTACGTGAAGTCGGTGCGCGACCCGGCGGCGTTCTGGACCACGGTCGCGACGGGCCAGGGTGCGCGCCGGCACGGGATCGGCTCGCTCGACCTCGTGCGCGTCGCCGGCGTCGGCGCCCCGGTCCGTCCGCTCGCGGGAGCGGGCTTCTATCTCGGGCGCGTCCTGCCGGCGCTGCGCCTCGCGCGCCTCGAGTCCGTCACGGCGGCGGCGCGGCGCGTCCCGGCCGTCTGGGAGGTCGCGAGCCGCGCCGGGATCCCGACGCTCACGGTGAACTGGTGGACGACGTACCCGGCGTCGGACGGCGGCGGCACGGTCCTCGGCAACCATCTCTTCTTCGCGGCGCGCGCGGGCGCGACGCTCGCGGGCGAGGGCTGGCCCGCGGAGGCCGCCGCGCGCGCGGCCCGGCTCGCGCCGCGCCTCGCGCCGGAGCCCGGATCGCTCGAGCGCCTCGTCGAGGACGCGCGGGGTCTCGACGCCTTCGCGATCGCCGTGTTTCGGGACGCGGCGGCGAGGGAGAAGCCGCGGCTCTCGCTCGTCTACCTTCCCGGGCCCGATATCCTTTCCTCGGCTCTCGCTGCCCCCGAGCGGAGCGCGGCCGACCGCGTCGTCCTCGCCGAGGCGCTGACGGCCGAGACGGCCGCGGTGCGCGCGTTCCTGTCGGACACGGCACTCCTCGGGGGCGCGGACCTCGTCGTCTTCGTCCTCGACGCGGGCCGACGCGAGCCGGGCGGCGCCGTCGCGTTCGCGGGCCCCCTCGCGCGGAACGGCGCATCGGGGACCCTCGCACCGACAGACCTCGCGCCGACGATCCTCGCCGTCCTCGGGGTTCCGGCCGCGCGCGACGTCGCGGGGAAGGTCCGGACCGACTTTCTCGCCGAGGGCGCCACGACCTCCGAGACCGTCGCCTCCTGGGGCCGCCGCCGCGCGGGCACGCCACCCGACGTCGACCCGAAGGAGTACGTCGAGAACCTCCGAAGCCTCGGCTACCTCCGCTAAAGCTGCCGGACGTTCGTCATCATCGAGAGCAGGCGCGCGCCCTTCGGAATCGACGCGAAGGCGTGGAAGAGGATCACGACGCCGTCCTCCGGCGCGCGGACCTCGA
Organism: uncultured Acidobacteriota bacterium; assembly: GCA_963798215.1. GTDB lineage: Bacteria > Acidobacteriota > Thermoanaerobaculia > UBA5066 > UBA5066 > Fen-183. The sequence continues at coordinate 2,591,631 of CAWCSP010000004.1, read as the reverse complement.
CGACCGCGTCCTGAAAGCGTGGCGGCAGCGCGGTGCAGCGCGAGGGGTCGACCATCCGGGCGAGGAGGTCGCCCTTGCGGACGGGCGTCCCGGGCGAGAGCGCCTGGTCGACGAGCCCCGCGGCGGGCGCGTAGAGGGAGCGGTAGTCGTCCGTGCCGCACGCGATGATCCGGTACGCGGGCTCGTCCGGCTCCCCGTCAAGGACGCCGTAATACCGGAGGGCCGAGGCGATCCGCTTCGCGTCCTCGATCCCCTGCGCCATCGAGAACGCGTTCATCGAGCCGAGTTCGACCGTGAACCCGTCGACGGACCGCCGGACGTCCGTGCGGCCGAGGCGACGGAACGCCTCGGCGACGTCGTGCCACGGGACGGAGGCGGCCTCGTCGAGCGCGCCCGCGAAGCGCGGCGGCACCTCGAGGACGAACGGGATCCCGAACGCGCGCGTCGCCGCCGTCGCGCCTTCGGGCGCGTAGAGGTAGCGCGGCGCGCGGTCGCCCGTGTGGAGGTCGAGGACGACGTCGGCCTCCAGCGCGAGTCCCTGGATCGCGAGCGCGTGCTCCAGCCGGTTCTCGACGCCCCACGGCCCGGCGCCTTCGCGCACGGCCCCGAGCGCGGCGCGAAGTGCCTCGCGGAAGCCGTCGCGGATCTCCGAGAGCGTCGCGTCGCGGTGGACCGCCGCGAACGCGTCGACGTCGACGTAGCAGGCGGAGCTGCCCCGGGACGGGCCCGTGAGGTTGACGTAGCCGCGGTTGAAGTTCTGGCCGGTTCCGAGGTCGTAGACGCCCGCGACGTAGTCGCCGATCTGCTGGTTCGCCGAGACGGGGTTCGCGCGGGGGACGAGGATCACGCTTCCACGCGGGCTCTCCTTCTCGAGGAGGTCGAAGAGCGCGAGGATCGCGGCGTTTCCCTGGAGCTCGCCGCCGTGAACGTTCGCCTGGATGTAGGCGAGCGGGCGCTCGTTGCGGCCGTGGCAGTGGAAGACGGGCGCCGTGAGCGCGTGCCCCGTCGCGTTCGTCCGGAGGACGATCTCCTTCCGTTCCCAGCGCGCCATGAAGTCTCCGCGGGAAGTCTACAGGCGGGGCGCCTGGACCGCTAAGAGCCGAAGACCTCCGCGACCGTCGGCCGGGCCGGGTCGGTCGAGATCCTCGTGATCGCGTCGCCCGCCTCGACCATGCCTTCCTGGAGGACGCGGAGATAGAAGCCCGGCCGCCTCGCCGACGCGAACGTCCTCACGAACGTCATCGAGCCGAACTTCGCGCCCAGCTTCGCGCACGGCGTTCGCGGCCGCGTCACCGCGACGCGGGCCGTGCCCATTCCGAGGACGTCGCCGACGCGCACGTCGGTCTCGAGGAGCCCTTCCGTCGTGAGGTTCTCGCCGAAGGTGCCGGGGGAGAGGTCCGTGCGCCCAAGGACCTCCTCCCAGTACGCGTAGTGCTCGAACGGGTAGAGGTAGGCCGCCTTGTCCGGGCCGCCGTGGACGCGCGGGTCCGCCTGCCCGTCGCCCTCGAAGCCGAGGCGCCGGAGCGGGACGGCCCCGTTCGCCGGGTGCTTCAGGATCGCCGTGCGCATCCGGCGCCTGCCGAACGCGACGTCCTTCGGGAGGCCGACGTTGACGGAGACGACGCGGGCGGACGTCACGGCGCGATCTTGAACGTCGTCGAGAAGAGCCCGCTCCCTTTTCGCCCGGTCTCGCCGCGCACCTTCGAGAGGTCGAGCGTGACGGTGATCTCCTCGCCGGGAACGAAGTCCGAAGACGGCGCAAAGCGCAGGAGCTGTTCCTCCGCGAGGTACGACACCTGCCCGCCGATGTCGCCGGACGAGGTGCCGACGGCGAGGACCGCCCCGTCCTCGACGCCGTTTTCGGCGAGCGGCATCGAAAGGAGGAACGCGACGGACACGCGCTTCGCGGCGACGACCGAGCCCGGGGCGGGGAAGACGTCGACGGCCGACGGCGGGGGGACGGCGGGCGCGCCGGCACCCTCGGCGCTCCCGCCGAGCGGAATCACGATCGCGACGGGCGGGATCGGGGGGATCGGCGGCTTCGGAAGGACGCCGCGGTCGACGCCGACGATCGTGAGGACGATGAGCGCGACGACCGTGAGCGCCGCCACGACGATCCAGAAGACCGGCACCTTCCTGAGGACGACCGAGACGACGGTCCGCTCGCCCGCGGTCACGTCGAACGTCGCGTCACCCGGGTTGTCGAGCGCCACGACGTTGCCGTGGTCGTCGATGCGCTTCGTGACACGGAGCCGGTAGCGGCCCGGCGGGAGATCCGGCACGGTCCACGTCGGGTTCATCGAGCGCGCGATGAGCGTCTCGCCCTTGCCTTCCCGCAGGAGCTCGGACAGGACCGGGAACGCGACGTGGCGGTCCGCCTCGCGGTCGGCCGGCTTCTCGTAGATCGCGACCGTCACGGCGCCGCGCGGCGGCGCCCCCGGCTCCGGAGGGGCCGGGAGGTCCGCCCGTGAAACCCCGATCGAGACGCAGCCGTCGAGGGCGAGCGGCGCGAGCGCGACGAGGACGACGAGGGCGACGCTGCGGAGGAGCGGGGGTCGCATGGGGTCGCCCGAAGCTTACTTCGCCGCGCCTCCCGGCGGCGCAGGCCCGGCCGTGGGCGGCGCCGGGACGTCGCTCCAGCCTCCGCCGAGCGCCCGGTAGAGCGCGACGAAGGCCGCAAGGCGGTCGCGGCGCGTCACGACGAGAGCGGTCTCGGCGGGCAGGAGCTGCTGCAGCGCGTCGAGGACCTCGAAGTAGGCGGAGAATCCCGTCTCGTACCGCCGCGTCGCGAGGCGCACGGATTCGCGCGCCGCATTGACGGCGCGCACGCGCTCCGCCTCCTCGGACTCGAGCTTCTCGATCGCGACGAGATCGGTCGAGACCTCGCCGAGGGCGCGCGTGACCGACTCCTCGTACGCCACGCGCGCCGCGTCGAACCGGGCACGTGCGACGCGCTCCTGCGCGAGAAGGCTTCCGCCCGCGAAGAGCGGGCCGAGGAGGCCCGCGCCGATGGACCACGTCCGCCCGGCCGCGAAGAGGTCGTTGACGCTCGGGCTGACGCCGCCGAGGAGTCCCGTGAGGCTGAGCGTGGGGTAAAAGGCCGCCCGCGCGACGCCCACGTTCGCATTCGCGGCGATCAGCTCCTGCTCGGCGGCGCGAACGTCGGGTCTCCGGAGAAGGAGTGCCGAGGGCAGCCCCGGCGGAACCGCCGGCGGGAGCACCTGGTCCGTGAGGCTCGCGCCGCGCGGAACGGGGCCGGGCGGGCGCCCGAGGAGGAACGTGATCTGGTTCTCGCGCTCGACGATCCGCTGCTCGAGGCCGGGGATCAGGGCCGACGCGTTCGCGAGGAGGACCTCGGCGCGCGAGGTCTCGAGCGCCGAGGCGGCCCCGCCCGCGAGCCGCCGGCTGAAGAGGTCGTACGTGTCCTGGAACGTGTCCCGCGTGCGCCGCGCAATCTCGAGCTCGGTGTCCAGAGCCCTGAGGTCGAAGTAAGCCGTCGCGACGTCCGCGACGAGGGAGAGCTCGACGCCGCGCCGGCCTTCCTCGGTCGCGAGGTACTGCGCGCGCGCCTGCTCGTTCAGCCGCCGGACGCGTCCCCAGACGTCGATCTCCCAGGAGAGGAGGCCGCTCACGTTGATCGAGTTGCCGGTCACGTCTCCGGGCGTCTGGTAGGAACCGTTGTGGGCGCGGCTCACGCCGGCCGAATAGCCCGCCTCCGGAAAGTACTGCGAGCGCGCGATGCCGTACCGGGCCCGCGCCTCCTCGACGCGCGCGGCGGCGAGCCTGACGTCGTAGCCGTTCCGGAGCGCCTCGTCGACGAGCGAACGGAGGGCCGGATCCGAGAAGACGTCCCACCACTTCGCGTCCGCGAGGGACGCTTCCGACGCCGGCCCGGGCGCCCCGTAGTACGTCCCCGGCGTCTTGAGCTCAGGCCGCTCGTAGTTGGGGCCCACGGCGCAGCCGGCGAGGGCGCCCGCCAGCGCGAGAGCCGTCGCGAGGCGCCTCACGGCCGGGCCTCCGGGGCCTCGCTTCGCCCGCGGCCGAACTTCTTCTCGACGACGACGAAGAGGACGGGGATCAGGAAGATGGCGAGGCACGTCGCCGAGAGCATCCCGGCGACCACCACGGTCCCGAGGATCCGCCGCGCCGCCGCCCCGGCGCCCACCGCGATCCAGAGCGGGACGCAGCCGAGGATGAACGCGAAGGACGTCATGAGGATGGGCCGGAGGCGGAGCTGTGCGCCCTGCAAGGCGGCCTCACCGAGGTCCTTGCCCTTCTCGCGCTCGGCCTTCGCGAACTCCACGATCAGGATCGCGTTCTTCGCGGCCAGGCCGATCAGGACGATGAGACCGATCTGCCCGTAGACGTCGAAATCGTAGTGCCGCATGAGGAGGCCGAGGAAGCCTCCGAAAACCGCGACGGGCACGGAGAGAAGGACGCTCAGCGGCAGGGACCAGCTCTCGTAGAGGGCGGCGAGGATGAGGAAGACGAAGACGAGCGACAGGCCGAAGATCCGGCCGGTCGTTCCCGACGCCTTCTTCTCCTGGTACGAGAGGTCGGACCAGTCGGTGCCGATCTCGCGCGGAAGGCTCTTCGCGGCGACGTCCTCGAGGGCGGCCATCGCCTGCCCCGAGCTGTAGCCCGGGGCCGCGCTGCCCGTGACCTGTGCCGCGCGATAGAGGTTGAACCGTTGCGTGTATTCGGGCCCGGCGGTCTGGCGGATCGTCGTGAGCGCGGAGAGCGGCACCATGGCTCCCTGCGTGTTCCGCACGTAAAACCCGGCGATGTCCTCCGGCTTCACGCGATCGGCCGCGTCCGCCTGCATGAAGACGCGCCACTGGCGGCCGAAGCGGTTGAACTGGTTGATGTATGTCCCGCCGAGGAACGTCTGGAGGCTCTGGTAGACGTCCGCGACGGGGACGCCCTGCTTGAGAGCCTTGTCGCGGTCGACGTCGACGAACGTCTGGGGGACGGCCGCGCGGAACGTGCTGTTCACGTTGCCGATCTCCGGACGCTTGCGGGCTTCCTCGAGGAACTTCTGGAGGTTCTCGTTCAGGAAGTCGACCGAACCTCCCGTCCGGTCCTGCAACCAGAGCGAGAACCCGCCGGCCGCGCCGAGGCCGGGGATCGGCGGCGGCATGAAGCCGAAGACCGTCCCCTCCGGGATCTCGGACCGGAACCGGCGGTTCAGCCGGTCGATCAGCGTCTTCGCATCGAGCCCGTCCGCGTCGCGCTCGTTCCACGGCTGGAGCGACACAAAGAAGAAGCCGCTGTACGTGGACGAGACGTAGGACAGGAGGCTGAATCCCGCGACGGTGTTGTAGTACTCCACGCCCTTCGTCTCGGAGAGGATCTTCTCGATCTTCCGGCAGACGTCGTCGGTCCGCTGCAGCGAGGCCGCGTCCGGGAGCTGGACGTTCAGGAAGAAGTACCCCTGGTCCTCGTCGGGGACGAAGCTGGACGGGATCCTCTTCCCGAGGCCGCCCGCGAGGAGAGCGAACGCTCCGAGGATCAGGAGCGCGATCACGGAACGGCGGATCAGGAGGCGGGAAACCGAGATGTAGCCCCGCGTCGCCCGCGCGAACCAGCGGTTGAAGCCGCCGAAGAACCGCCCGAGCGGCCCCTTCGTGGCCCCGCGCGGACGGAGGAGAAGGGCCGAGAGCGCGGGCGAGAGGCTGAGCGCGTTGAACGCGGAGATGAGGACCGAGATCGCGATCGTCACCGCGAACTGCTTGTTGAGCCGTCCCTGGATGCCGCCGAGGAAGGCGACCGGCAGGAAGACGGACGACAGGATGAGCGCGATCGCGACGACGGGTCCGGAGACCTCGCGCATCGCCTGCAGCGTCGCGTCGCGCGGCGTCATCCCTTCCTCGATGTGGTGCTCGACGGCCTCGACGACGACGATGGCGTCGTCGACGACGAGCCCGATCGCGAGGACGAGCCCGAAGAGGGACAGCGTGTTGATCGAGAACCCGAGGAGCGGAAAAACGGCGAACGTGCCGATGAGCGACACGGGGACGGCCACGAGGGGAATCAGCGTCGCGCGCCAGTTCTGGAGGAAGAGGAAGACGACAAGGAGGACGAGGAGCATCGCCTCGCCGAGCGTGATCACGATCTCGCGGATGCCCTCCGTGACGGGCGCGGTCGTGTCGACGGAGATCGCGTAGTCGATGTCCTCCGGGAAGCGCGTCTTGAGCTCCTCCATCGCCTTGCGGACGGCCTGCGAGACGGAGAGCGCGTTGGAGCCCGGCGCCTGGTAGATCGCGATGATCGACGCGGCCTTGCCGTTCATGCGCCCGATCTGCTTGTACGTGAGCGCGCCAAGCTCGATCCGTGCCACGTCCCCGAGGCGCACGGCCGAGCCGTCGGGGTTCAGGCGCACGACGATTCGCGCGAACTGCTCGGGCGTCACGAGGCGCCCCTGCGCGCGGACCGTGTACGTGAACTCCTGCCCCTTCGGCGCGGGCTCGGCGCCCACCTGGCCGGCGGGGTTCACGGTGCTCTGCTGCTGGACGGCGCGCGTCAGGTCCGTGACCGTCAGGCCGAGCTTCGCGAGCTGGTCGGGGTGGACCCAGATCCGCATCGCGTACTCGGACGCGCCGAAGTTCAGGACCTGCCCGACGCCGTTGACCCGGTAGAGCGCGTCGTTGACGTTGATGAGCGCGTAGTTGCCGAGAAAGAGGCCGTCGTACGTGCCCTTCGGCGAGAAGAGCGAGATGAGGACGAGCGGCGTGCCCTGCGTCTTGCGGTACGTGAGCCCGAACTGGTTCACCTCGACGGGGATGCTCGGGAGCGCCTGCGCGACGCGGTTCTGGGCGTTGACCTGGTCCGCGTTGCGGTCGGTCCCGACGTCGAACGTGACGCGCACGGTGATCGTGCCGTCGTTCGCGTTCACGGACTGCAGGTAGAGCATGTCCTCGACGCCGTTCATCTGCTGCTCGATCGGCGTCGCGACGGACTGCTCGATCGTGACCGCGTCCGCGCCCGGGTACGACGTCTGGATCTGGATGAGCGGCGGGACGATGTCCGGGAACTGCGCCACGGGCAGGCCGACCATCGCGATCAGGCCGCCGAGGACCGTCAGGATCGCGATGACGATCGCGACGATCGGCCGGTTGATGAAGAACCGGGCCACGGCGTCACTTCCCCGCGCGGCCGGTCAGGGGCGTCTCGGCGAAGGCCGGCCCGGAGGCCGCGGCCGCTGCGGCGTCGACGGGCGTCACGGCCTGGCCGGTCTTCACGCGCGAGAACCCCTCGACGACGACCCGCTCGCCGGCCGAAAGGCCGCTCTCGATGACCCACATGTTTCCGATGCGCTCGGCCGCCTTGACCGTGCGGATCTGGACCTTCTCGTCCGGGCCGACGACCGCGACCTGGTAGGCGCCCTGCATCTCGTTGACCGCGCGCTGGGGGACGAGGATCGCCCCCTTCCGGACCTTCACGACCGCGCGGACCTTCGCGTACTGGCCGGGACGGAGGACGTTACCGGGGTTCGGAAAGAGGCCGATGGCGGCGATCGTTCCGGTGCGCACATCCACCTCGCGCCCCGTGAGGAGGACGCGTCCCTTGTGCGGGAAAACCGTGCCGTCCGAGAGGACGAGCTCGAGCTCGGCGTTCTTCATCGCCGGGTCGCGCTCCATCTCGAGGTACTCCTGTTCGCTGAGCTGGTAGAGGACGCGCAGGGGATTCACCTGCGAGACCGTGGTGAGGACGGTCTGCCCGTTCACGAGGTCTCCGACCTGCTGCTGGGCGATGCCGGCGATGCCTGCAATAGGAGACGTGACGCGCGTCCACGACAAGTTGAGTCTTGCCTGGGCCACCGCCGCCTCGAGAGCGCCGACGGTCGCGCGCGCGCCGCGCTGTGCCGACCGCGCGTTGTCGAGCTCCTGCTGGCTGACCGCGTGGTCCGTCGTCAGGGGCTCGGCGCGGGCGACGTCGAGGTCGGCCTTCGCGAGCGCGGCCTTCGCCTGCTCGAGGTTCGCCTGCGCCTGCTGGAGCTGCGCCTCGAACTGCCGGGGGTCGATCTCGAACAGGAGCTCGCCCTGCGCGACGGTGCTCCCCTCCTTGTAGACGCGCCGGAGCAGGTAGCCCTCGACGTGCGGACGGATGTCCGCGTTCACGTCGCCCTCCGTCGTGCCGATCCACTCGCGGACGATTGGCTCGTCGCGCTGGACCGCGGGCGTCACGACGACCTTCGGAGGCGCCGCCGGAGCCGGGGCTTTCGCGCGGGAGCAGGCGGCGGCCGCGAGGGGAAAAACGAGGGCGAGGACGCGTCTGGTCATGAGAGTTCCCTTCCGCCGGCGTCGGCGGGAACGGTGAGGACGGGGCAGTCGGCGCCGCGGACGACCGGATGCGTCGCCCCACCGAGGACGTGCGGGTGGACGCCGACGACGAGGAGATCGGCCGCCTCGTCGTCGGCGCACCGGAGGAGAGCCCGCGGCGCCGGACCGGGCACGACGCAGTCGCGAACGCGCCCCGCGGGGGTGCCGAGGGCCGCGATCTCCCGCGCGAGCTCCCGCCGCGCCTCCTCGAGGAGGGCGGGCGCGTAGGACGGGGGGACGAGGCCGCGCCGGCCCGGCTCGGGCAGCTCCGCGACGGCGTGCACGACGACGAGCTCCGCCTCCGCTCTCTGCGCGAGACGGACCGCGTAGCGCAGCGGCGCGAGATCCGCGAAGTCGGCGCCGCAGACGACCTTCCGGATCGGGCCGCCCGCATGCGCGGGGCCGCGCAGCGTCGCGACGGCACAGGGCGCATGGTGCAGGACGTGCTCGGCGACGGACCCGAGCATCAGCCGCTCGAGGCCGCGGCCGCCGTGGGTGCCCATGACGATCGCGGACGCTCCGAGCGCGCCGGCGCGCCGGACGATCGCCTCTCTGGGCTCGCCCCGTGCGGACTCCGTCGTCACGGCAATACCGGCCTCCTCGACGGCGCGGGCGAGGGGCGCGAGGCGCGCGGCGGCGTCCGGCGCGGCGTCCCCGCGCTCGTGGACGTGGAGAAGCGTCACGGGGGAGCCGGTGAGGCGCGCGAGGACCGCCGCGAACCGGACGGCCCCGTCCGCGAGCGGGGTGAGGTCGACGGCGCAGAGGACGGGGCCGGGCATCAGGTCTTCTCCCCCCGCGCGGTGAGGCCGGCGCCGAAGAGCCCGGCGAGGAGCCGCGCGTCGGCCCCGGGCGAAGGCGGCTCCTTCTCGTGGATCCGGCGGAGGATGACGTCGCGCGCGGCGCCCACGATCGCGATGGCGGCGCGCTCGGCGTCGACGCTTCGGAGCTCGCCGCGGCGGACGCCTTTCCGGATGAGCTCGATGATCTGGTCGAGGTGGATCCGGTACCGGCGGCTCTGCCTCAGGCGCCGGTCCTCGGTGTACTCGCCGGATCCGAAATAGAGCCGAAAGAACTCGCGGTGCTCGTCGAAGAACGCGAGCTTGGCCTCGAGGACCCGTCCGAGAGCCTCCGGGAACGGGGCGGAGGCCGCCTCGTCCGCCGCGCTCTGGAGGCGCATGAGCATCTCGTCGGTTGCCGAGCCGATCGTCTTCTCGATGATGTCGTCGCGAGACTTGAAGTAGAGGTAGAGCGTGCCCTTCGCGACGCCGGCCTCGCGGGCGATGTCGTCCACCGTGGTTCGCCAGAGGCCTTTCCGCGCCACTGCCCGCATCGCTGCCGCGCTGATCGCGCGGCAGCGGAACTCCCCGACGATCTGCTTCTTCGTGGTCATTTCCTGGAAAGGTCGGGGCTTCTGACCCAGCGGTCATTTCATAGAACTCAACGGTCATTGTCAAGGTCGGTCCGTGTGGAAGCCGAGGCCCTACAATCCGCGCCCGGAGGACGGATGGCTGCGTCGGTGACGGCCCTGCGGACGTGGTGGAGCCGGTTTCGGGACGCTCCCGGCGGCCCGTGGCTCTTCTCGCACCTCTTCGGCCTCGCGATTCCGTACTCGGGCAGCGTGCGGCCGCTGATCCGTGTCCTCGGGCCCGGCCGCGCCGTGATCTCCATGGGTGACCGGCGCGGCGTGCGCAACCACCTCGCGTCGATCCACGCGATCGCCCTCGTGAACCTCGCCGAGATGACGACGGGGCTCGCGCTGGGCTACGGCCTGCCGGACGGGATGCGGACGATCCTCGTCCGCGTCGAGTGCGAATTCCTCAGGAAGGCGCGCGGAACGATCACGGCTTCGTGCGAGGCGCCGGTCCTCACCGGGATCGTCGAGGAGGAGGTCCTCGTGGAGAGCATCCTCACGAACGAGGCGGGCGACGTCGTCGCGAGGGGCCGGGCCGTGTGGCTCGCCGGGCCGGTGAAGCCGTGAAGACGGCCCTCACGGAGGTCCTCGGCATCGAGGTCCCGCTCATCTGCGGCGCGATGTACCCCTGCTCGAACCCCGAGCTCGTCGCGGCCGTCTCGGAGGCGGGCGGAATCGGCGTCGTCCAGCCTCTCTCCCTCGTCTTCGTCCACAAGCGCGACTTCCGCTCCGGGCTGCGCGAGATCCGCTCTCTCACGAAGAAGCCGGTCGGGCTGAACGTCCTCACGGAGAAGTCCCTCTCCTCGGTCTACGCCAAACGCATGTCGGAGTACGTGGACGTCGCGCTCGAGGAGGGCGTGCGCTTCTTCGTGACCGCGCTCGGCAACCCGCGCTGGGTCGTGGACCGCGTCAAGCCCGCGGGCGGTGTCGTCTACCACGACGTGATCGACCGGCGCTGGGCCGAGAAGGCCGCGGCCGAGGGCGTGGACGGGCTCCTCTGCGTGAACCGGCGCGCCGGCGGCCACCTCGGCAGGCAGAGCCCCGAGGAGCTCTTCGCCTCTCTCGAGGATCTGAAGCTCCCGCTCGTCTGCGCGGGCGGCGTCGGCAGCCCGAAGGAGTTCCGCGCGATGCTCGACCTCGGCTACGCGGGCGTCCAGTGCGGGACGCGCTTCATCGCGGCGACGGAGTGCACGGCCCACGCGGACTACAAGAACGCGATCCTCGGCGCGGGCGAGGAGGACATCGTCCCGACCGAGCGCGTCACGGGCGTCCCGCTCGCGGTCATCAAGACGCCGTTCATCGAGCGGATGGGGACGAAGGCGGGCCCGATCGGCCGGCTCATGCTCAAGGGCCGAACCACGAAGCACTGGATCCGCGCGTGGTACACGCTGACGTCGGCCTACCGCCTCAAGGGCGCGTCCATGAAGGGCGCGACGTCGGCGGACTGCTGGCAGGCGGGGAAGAGCGTCGCGACGATCACGTCCGTCCAGCCGGCGGGCGAGATCGTGCGGGAACTTCGCGGCGGCGACCAGCGGCTGAGCGCTGGAGCGGCATCTGGCCGCCGGGGATTCACAGGACTCCCGGGCCCACATCGGTGAGCGCGATTTCGAGACTCGTGCCCGAACGAGTTCCTTTAGCCTAATTCCATGCCGCGAACGGTCTCCCCCGACAGTGCCGATCCATCGGTTCCCTCGAGGGAGTTCCCCTGGAGGGTTCCGGTGAACGAGCGCGCATTGACTGCCATGCAGGGTGCGGTCGGAGCGTTCCAGGGTCCCTCGGACGGCCGAGCCGTCCTGCTGGAGGGTGGCTTGCGCGGGGATTCCGTCGAACGTGCAGATTTCGATGTTGTCCGAGCGGAACGTCCCGGTCCATGCCCCGGCGATCGTGATCCCGGGGGGCGGCGGCGCCGGGGTCGCCCTCGAGGCGAAGCGGGTCCGGGTCGGAACCGAGGTTGATCCTGCCGATCCTGCCCGCGCCGCGCTCCGTGAACCAGATGTTGCCGTCGGCTCCTGCGGCGATGCCACACGGCTGGGAATTGGGCGTCGGAGGGTCAAATAGGACGAAGTCGCCCCTGGTCGTCATCCGCCCGACTTTGCCAGCCTCAGACGTGAACCAGATGTTCCCGTCCGGACCAGAGGCGATTCCGCGTCCGCCCGGAGCGTTGAAGGTGGCGATTCCGCCCGACGGAGTAACCCGGCCGATTTGCAACGTCCTGACTTCCGTGAACCAGACATTGCCGTCGGGGCCCACGACGACTGCCGATGGCCCGACGTCCCCGGGCGCGTTGAAGCCTCCGGGAAGCGGGAGCGCGTCTCGGCGCCGGACGGCGTCACGCGCTCGATCGCGTCGCCGCCGAGCTCGGTCCAGTCGGGAAGCCAGAAGTTGCCGTCCGGGCCCGCCACGAGACTGTCCGCCCAGGCGCCGATGCGGAACTCCGTGATCCCGGGCGGCGGCGGCGCCGGGGTTGGCGTCGGCGTGACCACCGCAGCCATTCTCGGTTCCGTGGGGGACGGGTCGGTGCAGCCAACCATAAGAAAGTGCACTGCGACCGCCGCTAGAACGGCCAGGCTCGACGGGCGCGGGTTTTTCACCGTGTTCCTCCGTTTTTGTCGCGGCAGGCCGTCACTGCGGCAGGACGGTCGTCGGGGCGTTCGAGGCGTTGTCGATGACGATGGCGCAGGCCGCGAGAGCGCCGCCGGGAGTTGACGTCGAGACGCCGACGGTGACGTCGCTCTTCGCACCCGCGCCGAACTCCGCTCCCGTGAGGAAATGCGCGTCCTGCGTCATCTCGTAGGGGCGGAGCGCGTAGGTCTTCGTCCCGAGGGTCGCGCCGGACGAGTCGAGCGCGGTGACGAGGACGTCCACGGGCGACGCCGAGGCGTTGACGAGGACGAGGTTCGTACGGAAGGCGGCGTCCTCGCGCAGGCCGACGAGGACGGCGTGTGGATTCGTCTTGTCCGTGACGAGGCGGTCGGCGCTCACGCCGGGGATGCCGTCGCCGATCGTTCCGCCCGAGGAGATCGTGGAGGTGCGGCTGCGCACGACGACATCCGAGCCCGTGCGGACCTGAACGGCACCGTAGCCGTCCGGGATTCCGAAGACGGAGGCGAGGGCGTCGTCCCACGTGACGGTCCCGGAGGGGCCGATGACGACCTGTTTTTCGGGGCCCGGCGTGCCGTCGGCGTCGTGGCCGAGGAACTTGAGCGTGACCGCGGCCGGCGACGCGCCGCGGTTGTACATCGTGAGGCTCGACGTCCAGAAGGAGCCGTTAGGTCCCGCGGCGCGGGCAACGGACGGGACGGTCCATGCAGCGCAACCGCCGCCGCACGCCGCGCCCAGCGCGATCCTGCGAATCAGGTTGTTGCCCGAGTCGGCGACGTAGAGATTCCCGGCGCCGTCGAGGGCGAGCGCCCGACGGCCAGTTGAACGTCGCGGTTCCTCCCTCGCCGTCCGCGTCCCCCGCGGCCCCCGTGCCCGCGACGACTGTCATGCTGCCGCCGGGCTCGATCTTGAGGATCCGGTGTTTCTCGGATTCGGCGATGAAGACGCCGCCGGCGCGGTCGACCGCGATCCCGCCGGAACCAAGTCCCGACGCGAGTGTCGTGGTCGTCCCGTCGACGCCGAGCTCGAGGACGGAGCCTCGCCAGCCGGCGACGTAGAGATTTCCGGCGGAATCGACGGCGACGTTGGACGGGTCGTCGAGCTGAAAAGGCGTCCCCGGACCCGTCAACGCGACGAAGGACCCGTTCGGCGTCAGCTTCAGGATCCGGCCGCCCCCTGTCCCTTCGATCCACTCGCCGGGATCGGCGACGATGAGGTCGCCGGATGGGTCGAATGCGATTCCGCTCAGCCCCCAACTCGTCGGACCGTCGGCGACCTTCGTGACCATTCCGTCGGGCGCGAGCCGCAGGATGTGGTCGGAACCGGGGTGCCCGTTCGCCAGGTCCACGACCCAGAGGTTCCCCGCGGAGTCCGCCGCCAGGGCGGACGGCCACGTCACGGGGATCGCGAGCGTCGTCACGACTCCTGCCGGTGTGATCTTGCGGACGGCCGCGTGTTGCGCGACGTAGACGTTCCCCGACGAATCCACGGCGAGCGCGCCGGGATGGTCGAACGTCGCGGAGGCTCCCACACCGTCCGCGCTGCCGGCCGCCCCCGAGCCGGCAAACGTCGTGACGATCTGCGGGGCGGCCGGTCGCGGGACGAGTGCGAGAGTTGCTGCCAGAACGGTTGTGCGGAAAGCGGAAGGTGTTTTCATGGCGTCCCTCCTCACTGCGGCAGAACGGTCGTCGGGGCGTTCGAGGCGTTGTCGATGACGACGGCCGAGGCCGTGAAGGCGGCTCCGGGCGTGGGCGAGGAGAGCGTGACCGTGACGTCGGTCCGTGACTGTCCTCCGAACTCCTCCCGCATCAGAAAGCGCGAGTCCTGGATCATCCCGAGAGGCGGCAGCGTGTAATCGCGGCTTCCGATCGGCGCGCCCGAGGAATCGATCGCGGCGACGAGGACGTCGAGGGGAGCAGCCGTCCCGTTCACGAGGATGAGGTTCGAGCGGAAGCGGTCGTCCTCCGTCAGGCCGGTCAGGACGGGGCTCGGCGAGGTCTGGTCCGTAAAGAAGGCGCTCCGGCGGACGCCGGGGAGGCCGTCGCCGACGGTGCCGCCGGCCGCGGCCGTGAACGTTCGGCTGCGGACCGTGAGCTGGTCCGAGGGGGTGAGGACCTCGAGGGCCCCGGCGTCGTCGGCGATGCCGAAGACGGAGGAGAGGACGTCGGCGTACGTGACGGTCTGGAACGGGTCGAGGGTGAACGACTTCTCGGGGCCGGACATGCCGTCCCGGGAGTTGCCGAGGAACTTGAGCGTGACGGGCGCGGGGGCGCCGCCGCGATTGTGGAGGACGAGATCCGAGGTCCAGAACGCCCCGTCTGCCCCCGCGATGTGGGCCACGGAGGGAACGGTCCAGTTCGCGCAGCCGACGCCGCAGCCGGCCGCCGCGCCGGAGATCTTGCGGATTTTGTTGTTTCCGGTGTCGGCGACGTAGAGGTTGCCCGCCGCGTCGAGGGCGACGCCGGAGGGGCGTTGAACGTCGCGGCGTCGGCCGGGCCGTCCTCACTTCCCCTGAGTGCCGGTTCCCGCGAGCGTCGTCACGACGCCGCCCGGCGTGATCTTCCGGATCCGGTTGTTGCCCGTGTCGGCGACGTAGACGTTGCCGATGCTGTCCACGGCGACCCCGAGAGGGCCGAAGAACGACGCCGCCGCGCCCACTCCGTCCGCGTCCCCGGGGCTCTGGGATCCTGCGAGGACGGCGATGAGTCCGCCTGCGGGCGCCTTCCAGATTCTGTTGTGATCCGGGTCGGCTGCATAGACCGTCCCCGAGCTGTCCACGGCGACTCCCCACAGCCGCTGTAACGGTATCTTGGTCAGCACAGTGATCGTACCGTCGGCCGCCACCTTGAAGAGGCCGAGATAGACGTCCGTGACGAAGAGGTCGCCGTTGGCGTCTACGGCGACGCCGGCCGGACTCTGGATAGCGGAAAAGACGGGCAACCAGGACACGACGCCGGCTGGCGTAGTCTTCGTCAGAACGCCCCCGTCGATCCCGTCGCCGAAGGGGTCAGCTGCATAGATGTTGCCGGAGGCGTCCACGGCGACACCTGTCGCGGCGCCGCCATATTTGTCCGGCCCCCCGAGCTTCACGAACGTCGTCACGACGCCGCCGGGAGCGACTTTCCGGATCTCGAGGTTGTCCGTGTCCGCCACAAAGACATTTCCCCAGGCGTCGACTGCGACACCCTGCGGGTTCGAGAAAGACGCTTCGGTGCTGGTCCCGTCCGCGCTGCCGGCCGCGCCCGACCCGGCGAAGGTCGTGACGATCTGGGCGTTCGCCCGCCCGGAGGCGAGCGAGAGGCTCGAGACGAGCAGGGCCGTCGTGAAGAAGGGGAGGGTCCTCATCGCGCCACCTCCGCCGGGCCCGCCGGGCCGGCTTCCGGTGCAATAATTGGCTCGGTCCGCACCCGAAGTCCTTCGCCGAACCTCTGATTTTCCTTCGGTTCTTTCGTGAGCTTCCAATGCGACTTGCTTTCGGCGATTGCGTCCTGGACACAGAATCACGCGAGCTCTTGCGCGGGAAGGCGCGGGTGCGCGTTCCCCGGAAGACGTTCCGGCTGCTCGAGCTTCTCGCCGGGAATCGCCCCAAGGCGTTCTCGAAAGAGGAGCTTCAGCAAGCGCTGTGGCCGGGCGTGTTCGTGACGGAGGGGAACCTCGCGAGGCTCGTGGCCGATTTGCGCGGGATCATCGGCGACGACGCCGCGGAGCCACGGTTCATTCGGACGATCCATGGCTATGGCTACGCGTTCTCGGGCGAGGCCGCTCCGGAGCCCGGCCGCGAGCGCCGGTCCGCGTCCAACGTCGTCTTCAAGCTCCTGTGGGCGGACCGTGAGATCGCGCTCCGGGAGGGTGTGAACATCCTCGGGCGCGACCGCGATGCAGCGGCGTGGATCGACGTTCATAGCGTCTCGCGCCGCCACGCGCGCATCATCGTGTCGGGCGACCAGGCGACCGTCGAGGATCTGGGGAGCAAGAACGGGACTTTTCTCGAGGACCAGGCCGTCACGTCACCGCGTGCGCTCGCCGACGGTGACCGGGTCCGCATCGGCACCGTGGAGATGAGGGTTCGCCGCTATGCCGGAAACGTCTCGACCCAGTCGGTGCGAGGTCGGTGAGCGGACCGCAGACCGCGCCGCCAAACCGCGATCGGACGGGCTCCCGGCTGGGACCCTACGAGATCCGGGAACGCATCGGCGCCGGCGCCATGGGAGAAGTCTTCCGCGCGCGGGATTCGAGGCTCGACCGGGACGTGGCGCTCAAGCTCCTTCCGGAGGCGTTCGGCGCGGACCCCGGCCGCGCGCGTCGATTCGAGAGGGAAGCCCGCGCGGCCTCGGCACTCAACCACCCGAACATCGTGACGGTCTACGAGGTCGGCGCGGTCGATTCGTCGTCGTACATCGCGATGGAACTGGTCGAGGGAAGGACGCTGCGCGATGCGCTCGGCCCGGGCGCGATCCCGACGAAGCGACTCCTCGACCTCGCCTGCCAGATCGCGAGCGGCCTCGCGCGGGCGCACGACGCCGGAATCGTCCACCGGGACCTGAAGCCCGAGAACGTCATGGTGACGAGGGACGGCTTCGCGAAGATCCTCGACTTCGGACTCGCGAAGAGGCTCCCCTTCGAGGGCGGGGCCTCCGGGTCCGTCGCGACCGCGACCGCCGGGACGGAAGCGGGCACCGTGCTCGGAACCGTCGGCTACATGTCCCCCGAGCAGGCGGGAGGCGCCGAGGTGGACTTCCGCTCGGACCAGTTCTCGTTCGGATCGATCCTCTACGAGATGGCGACGGGCGCCCGGGCCTTCCAGAAAAAGACTGCCGTCGACACGCTCTCTGCGATCCGGAACGAGGAGCCGGTCCCCGTCGCCGAGCTCAACCCGGCCGTGCCTCTCCCGCTGCGCCTGGTGATCGAGCGATGCCTCGCGAAGCAGCCGGAGCATCGCTACGCGTCCACCCGCGACCTCTCACAGGAGCTCGCGGTCCTGCGCGATCACCTCGCCGAGATGACGGGCTCGGTGGCCGCGGCGACGGCGATCCGCGCGCTCCGCCGCATTCGCGTGGCGGGCGTGGGCGTCGCGGCGGCGGTGCTCGCCGCCTTCGCCGGAATTTTCCTCCTGGGGCGAAGCGCCGGACAGCGGCCTTTCCCCGACTTCCAGCGACTGACCTTCCGGCGCGGCGCCGTCTGGTCCGCCCGCTTCGTGCCCGACGGTCGCACGATCGTGTACGGCGCGGCGTGGGAAGGCGATCCTCTCCGTCTCTTCTCGATGCGGACGGACGGTCGGGACTCGAGCCGCATCGAGCTGCCCGACGGCGACCTCGCTTCGGTGTCCTCGCAGGGCGAGATCGCGATGCTGCTGGGCCGCCCGTTCCGCCCCGAAGACCGGTGGGCCGGAACGCTTGCCCGCGTCCCCCTCGCGGGAGGGGCGCCACGGGAAATGACCGACGGGGTCGTCGCCGCCGACTGGACCCCGGACGGAGCGGGCCTCGCGCTCGTCCGAAAAGCGGGGGAGAAGCTCCGTCTGGAATTTCCGGCCGGCAAGGTCCTCTTCGAAACGCCGGGGTGGATCGAGAATCTCAGGTTCTCCCCGGCCGGCGACCGCCTCGCGTTCGTCCTTCGCGGAGCGGACGTATCCATCGACGTCGTGGACCTGGGCGGCGTGCACACCGTCCTCTCGCACGGGTGGAAGAGAGGAGCCGGGCTCGCCTGGTCGCCCGACGGCCGGGAGGTCTGGTTCGGCGTGGAAGAGAAGGGGTGGCGCGCGCCGCTCTACGCCGTCGCGCCGGGGGGCCGCCCGCGCCTCCTCCTGAGGCTGCCGTCGCGGATCACCCTTCAGGACGTCTCCCGCGACGGGCGGACGCTCGTCTCGCTCACGGAGCTGCGCTGGTCGACGAGAGGCCTGTCGGCCGGCGAGACCGCCGAGCGCGACCTGTCCTGGCACGAAGGAACGCTCGTAAAGAGCATGACTCCGGACGGGAAGACGCTGCTCTTCGACGAGGGAGCGGAAGGGTACTTCCACGCGATCTACGTGCGGCCCATGGACGGCTCTCCCGCGAAACGTCTCGGCGAGGGACGGTCGCTCGCGATCTCTCCCGACGGGCGGACGGTGCTGGCCAACTCCGTCGGGAGGGGGTCGCCTCTCGTCCTCCTGCCGACCGGCGCCGGCGACGCGAGGCCGCTCGACAGCGAGGGGCATCGCATCGAGGAAGCCACGTTCTTCCGCGACGGCAAGCGCCTCCTGCTCCTCGCGAGGGACCCCGGGCATCAGGACCAGACCTTCGCGCGGTACCTCGAAACCGGTGGCATGGCCGCGATCGCGCCGGAAGGCATGACGTGTCTCGTCATCTCCCCGGATGAAAAAGAGGTGGCGTGCGTCGGGCCCCGCGGCGAGGGCGTCCTCACCCCGCTGGGCGGCTGGGCGTCCCGCCCGATTCCGGGATTTCAGGCCGGAGACGAGCCGGAGATCTGGAGCGCCGACGGGCGGGCGCTCTACGTTCGTCAGCTTCTCGTCGGGACGAAGTCACATAGCGATGTCTTCCGGCTCGACCTCGCGACGGGACGGAGAGAGCTCTGGCACTCCTTCGCGCCGCCCGACCGCGCGGCGCTCTTCGACGGGGGATTCCAGAACTTCGCCATGACACCGGACGGTTCGTCGTACGCCTACTCCTTCCTGAACGTTCCGTCCGACCTCTATCTCGTGACCGGCCTGAAGTGAGGAAACTCCTCGCCGCCGCGGCCCTCGCGCTCGCCGCGACGCGCGCCGAGGCGCAGAGTCTCCCGTTCGCGACTCTCGGCGGCGCCGTCGCCGCCGGGGACGGAGCGCCGATGGCGGGCGTCACGGTGCGCGTCGCATCGCCCGCGCTTCAAGGGACGCGGGAGACCCGGACCTCGCGCACCGGCGAGTACCTCCTCGCGCTCCTGCCGCCCGGCGACTACCGGGTCACGTTCGCCGCCGGCGGAATGCACGAGGAAGAGAGAGCGGTGACCCTTCCGGCGGCCGGGAGGGTGCGGCTGGACCAGGTCCTCCAGCCGGAGGTGGGCTCGTCCGTGACCGTCTCGAGCGAAGAGCCGCCGGCTGCGGGGCCTGAGATTGCCATGAACGTCCCCCAGAAACTCCTGAACCAGCTGCCCTCCGGGCGCGCCCTTCGCGACGCGGCGCTGCTCGCTCCCGGGGTGAACGAGAACGGTCCTGCCTCGAGCCTCGGCAGCGCGAGCCCGCGGCCGGCGCTCATGCTCTCCGGAGCGGCGTCCTACGAGAACCTCTTCCTCGTGAACGGCTCCGTAGTGAACGAGAACCTGCGGGAACAGCCGCAGGACCTCTTCATCGAGGACGCGATCCAGGAGACGACGATCCAGACCGGACGAATCTCCGCCGAATACGGCTGGTTCATGGGGGGCGTCGTGAACGTGGTCACGCGCTCGGGAGGCAACCGGCTGTCGGGGTCCTTTCGCGCGACGCTTTCGAGCGACCAGTGGACGGCGAACAATGCTTACGACGAGGCGGACGGGACGGACGCCCGAACACACGACGTGAACGGGACGTACGAGGCCACCGTCGGCTTCCCGATCCTCAAGGACCGGATCTGGGCCTTCGGAGCCGCGCGCGACTCGGACGTCGGCCAGCCGTTCTCGGCGGGGCCCGGCAACGCGTACACGTACGGCCGCGACGAGCGGCGACTCGAGGGCAAGCTCACGGCCGCCCCCCTGCCGAACTCGACCCTCGTGGTCTCGTACATCGACGACCGTCTCGAGGAGACCAACTACGCCTTCAACCGCCAGATTCTCTCGACCGAGACCCTGATGCCGCGGTCGCTGCCGTATTCG
The DNA here is from genome assembly GCA_963798215.1 of uncultured Acidobacteriota bacterium. Taxonomy (GTDB): domain Bacteria; phylum Acidobacteriota; class Thermoanaerobaculia; order UBA5066; family UBA5066; genus Fen-183. The sequence goes on along the minus strand of CAWCSP010000004.1, from coordinate 2,571,480 downwards.
CTCCTCACGGTCAACGCGAGCGGCGTCGTTTCCTCATCGCTCTTCGTCGAGGCGCAGTACGCGCACCGGGCCTTCCGGATCGAACAGGGAGGGCCGCAGCCCACGGACCGGATCCTCGGCACGACGATCCTCGACTTGACCTACACGGGCGGCGCCCGTTTCGGGGCGCCGCAGTTCTCCGGGCAGCCGCCGAGTCTCTACGACAACGACACGGGAGCCGTGAAGGTCTCGTGGCTCCTTTCGGCGGGAGCGCTGGGCGAGCACGACCTCAGGGCCGGGTACGAGCTCTTCCGGGAGTCGACTCTGGAGCAGGACAATTTCAGCAGCAGCGGATATGTCGTCCAGGGAGGGTCGATCGTGCGGGGAACGGAGGCCTTCCCGGTGTTCAAACCCGGTTCGGGAACGCAGATCCAATGGTATCCGGTGCATGCTCCGGGCGCCCGTGCCGAGCTCCTGACCCATTCGGTGTATCTGAACGACCGCGTGAGCGTCGGCCGGCACTGGAGCCTGAATCTTGGGGTCCGATGGGACAAGAACCACGACGTCGACAGCAGCGGGACGCTCGTGTCCTCTTCCGGCTCCCTGAGCCCGCGCCTCGGAGTCCGGTGGGATCCGGGAGGGGACGGCCGGCTCGTCTTCGACGCGGGCTACGCGAAGTACGTCGCGAAGATCGCCGATCGGGTCGCGAACGCGACCTCACCGGCCGGCAACGTCGCCACGTACAAATGGAACTACGGGGGCCCGTGCATCAACTGCGACCCGAGCGGGCCGCTTCTGTCGAAGAACGAAGCGCTCGCGCAGCTTTTCGCGTGGTTCGATTCGATCGGCGGAACCGAGTCTCCGCCCGCGGGGGGCTCCGTGCCCGGTTTCTCCACGCGGATTGCTCCTGGAGGTCTGCGCTCTCCTTACACCCTGGAGTTCTCCGCGGGCGCCGAGCTGGCGCTGGGCTCCCGGGGATCCGTCCGGACCGACTTTCTCTACCGGGACACCCGCGACCAGTACAGCGGCCGCATCGACCTGACGACCGGCCACACGCCGCCCAACGCTCTCGGCCAGAGCTACGACATCGAGGAGATCGGCAACTCCGACGCGCTCGAGCGCCGCTACGTCGCCCTGCAGCTCCAGGCGCGCTACCGGTTCGGAGCGCGGCTCTCGGCGGCCGGGACCTACACGTGGTCCCGGCTGACCGGGAACTTCATCGGGGAGTACAACTGCTGTTCCGCGGCCTGGGGGCTGATTCAGGAGTACCCGGAGTACAAGCAGCAGAGCTGGAACGCGCCCGTAGGCGACATCACGGGGCTCGGGGTCAGCCCTTTTTCGCCGGACCAGCGCCACCGCGCCCGGGTCTGGGTCGTGTTCGACGCGCCCGTGGGCAAGGGCTCCTTCTCCGCGAGCGTCCTCGAGGCGTTCGACTCCGGCCATGGCTACGAGGCGGTCGGCCTCATCGATCCGAGACCCTACGTCAACCCCGGCTACGCCAATCCTCTTTTCAACACGTCCCCGCCGGGGACCGTGGCGTACTTCTTCACGCAGCCGGGAGCCTTCCGCACGGACAACGTCACCCACACGGACCTCGCCCTGGAAGGCGTTGTGCCTGTCGCGTTCGGCGTCGATTTCTTCGTCCACCTGCAAGTCCTCAACGTCTTCAACGAGCAGGCGGTCGTCGCGGTCAACTCCACGGTTCTGACGAACCACGACAATCCTGCGATTGCCCCGTTCAACCCCTTCACCGAGACGCCGAGGGCGGGCGTCAACTACGTCCTCGGCAGGAACTTCGGCCAGCCCACCAGCTCCGCGGGCTACCAGGCGCCGCGCACCTTTCAGGTCGGGCTGGGGATCCGATTCTGAACCGCGGGCAGCTCCGGCGTCAGCCGGCCGCGTCCGCTCGCAGCTTGTTGTACGCGTCCAGCGCGGCGACCTTGTAGCACTCGGCGAAGGTCGGGTAGTTGAAGACGGTGTCGACGAGGACGTCGAGCGTGCCGCCGAGGGCGAGGAAGCTCTGCCCGATGTGGACGAGCTCCGTCGCCGCCGTGCCGAGGATGTGGACGCCGAGGATCAGGCGCGTCTCGCGGTGGACGAGGATCTTCAGGAGGCCGGTGTCGTCGCCCACGATCGCGCCGCGCGCGATTTCGCGGTAGTGCGCGACGCCGGTCTCGTACGGGACGGCATCCTTCGTGAGCTCCTCCTCGGTCTTCCCGACCATCGAGATCTCGGGCACGGAGTAGATGCCGATCGGGTAGAGGTGGGGAAGCGACAGGCACGGGACGCCGAAGGCGTGGCACGCCGCGAGGCGTCCCTGCTCCGCCGACGTCGAGGCGAGAGCCGGGAAGCCGATGACGTCGCCGACGGCGTAGATGTGGGGCTGCGCGGTCTGGTAGCTCCCGTTGACCTTGAGGCGGCCCCGGTCGTCTGCCTCGATCCCGGCGGCCGCGAGATTCAGGGGGCCCGTCGCGCCGACGCGCCCGACCGAGTACAGCAGGAGGTCGGCGCCGATCTTCTTGCCCGACTTGAGCGTCACGCCGACGCGGCCCGGGCGCTCGACGGCAGCCTGCGCGACCTCCTCGCCGAGGCGGAGCGTGCAGTTCAGCTTGCGGAGGAAGAACGAGAGGGCCTCGGCGATCTCGTGGTCCATGAAGTCGAGGAGGACGGGTCGCTTGTCGACGATCGTGACCTCGACCCCGAGCGCCGCGAACATCGAGGCGTATTCGACCCCGATCACGCCGGCGCCGACGACGATCAGCGACTTCGGGAGCTTCTTCAGCGTGAGGATTCCGTCCGAGTCGATCACGGCCTCGCCGTCGACGGGCATCGGCGGCGGCGCGGGCTTCGTCCCCACCGCGATCACGACGTTGTCCGCCTCGACCTCGACCGATCCCGACGCTCCCGAGACGCTGAAGGTGTGCGGCCCCGTGAACGCCGCGGCCCCGCCGAGAAGCGAGATCCCGTTGCGTTTCATCTGGGCGCGGATGACGTCGATCTCGCGCGTGATGACCTGGTTGCAGCGGAGGAGGAGGTCCTCCATCGTGATGCTTTCCTTCACGGTGTAGGACGTGCCGTAGTAGGACCGTTGTGCAATGCCGCTCAGGTAGAGGACGGCTTCGCGGAACGTCTTGGACGGGATCGTCCCCGTGTTCACACAGACGCCGCCCACCATCTCGCGCTTCTCGCAGATCCCGACCGACTTGCCGAGTTTGGCGGCCTGCACGGCCGCGCGTTGCCCGGCCGGGCCCGTCCCGAGAACGAAGAGATCGAATTTCTGCATCCGCCGGGGATTCTAGCGGTCCGTGTGAAGATCCCGGCGAGTGCGCGAGGTTTTCGCGGGCCCGGTCCGGGCCGTTCTCTTCGACATGGACGGCGTCCTCGTCTTCAGCGAGGACGCGTGGTTCGCCGTGTACAACGAGACGCTCGTCGCCTTTGGCCACGCCCCGATCTCCCGGGCGGCGTTCGACGCGATCTACGGGAACGGCACCGCCGCCGACCGCGACGCTTACATGCCCGAGCGGACCGTCGCCGAGATCGACGCGGCCTACGCCCGCTTCTTCGCGGCCCGCCTCGACCGGATCAGGCCGAATCCCGACGCCGCGGAGGCACTCCGCGAATTGCGGCGGATGGGCGTCGCGACCTCGGTGGCGACGAACACGAACCGGCCGCTCGCGGGCCGCATCCTCGAGGCTCAGGGCCTCCTGGACCTGCTCGACGCCGTCTCGGGCCCCGACGAAGCCGGAGCCGGAAAGCCCGACCCCGCCGTCGTCCGCCTCGCGGCCGCGCGCGCGGGCGTCCCGCTCGAAGCGTGCCTCTTCGTCGGCGACTCCCGCTACGACGAGGAGGCCGCCCGGCGGGCCCCCGTGCGATTTCTCGGCTACCGGTTCGGGACGGGGGAGCGCGTCGGGACGCTCGCGGCACTCCCCGGCCTCCTCGCGCCGGCCGCCGCCAGAACCCCCGGGCCCGGCGCATCGTAAAAGGGAAGGCATGCCCGCAGACTGGAAGAGGCTCGTCCGCGAAACCGCCCATTCCTTCGACCCCGACGAGGTCCTTGGCATGTGGTCCGTCGACTGGCGGCGGGCGCGGGAGTCGTTCTTCGAGGACTACCGCCTCGAGATCGAGGCCGAGCCGCGCCGCTTCCGGCGCTGGCTCCTCCAGGCGAACGCAGTCGTTTACGGGCTCACGCGGCGGCTCGCGCCGCCCCGGCGGCTCGTCTTCGCCGTCGTCCTCGTCCTCGTCGTCCTCGCGCTGCTCCAGAACATGTTCGGGGACCGGGAGTCGGGCTTCGCGTTCTTCGCACTTTTCGTCGCCGTCCTCGCCCTCGTCTTCCTCCTCGCGATGGAGCTCGTGGACAAGCTTCACTTCAAGGACGAGCTCGTCATGGCGCGCGCCCTCCAGGCGCAGCTCGTCCCGCGCCCGCTCCCCGAGATCGGCCCGTACGAGCTCGCGGGCGAGAGCCGCGTCGCGAACACGGTCGGCGGCGACCTCTACGCCTTCGAGCCGCTGCCCGGCGGACGGGTGGCGGTCCTCTTCGGGGACGCCTCCGGCCACGGAATGGCGGCGGGCCTCGTGATGGCCGTGACGCACGCGGCGTTCCGGACGCAGCTCGGCATCGACCCGTCGGCCGCGGCGATGGCGGCCTCGCTGAACCGCGTCCTTTGCGAAACCGGAAGCAGCCGTTCCTTCTTCGCGGGCATCTGCGGCCTTCTCGAGGCCGACGGCGCGTTCACGGCGATCGTCGCGGGCCACCCGCCCGTTCTCAGGCTCGACGCGCAGGGCCGCGTCGTCGGACGAATCGGCACGGGGTCCTATCCTCTCGGCATCAAGAAGAGCACGGAGTGGGTCGCGCAGGCGACGACCCTCGCCCCCGGCGAGACGCTGCTCTTCCACTCGGACGGGCTTCCGGAGGCGCGGGGCGAGAGCGGCGGGGAGTACGGCGACGCGCGCGTCGAGGCGGTCGTCGCCCGCAAGGCGGGCGCGCGGCCCGGCGAGCTGGTCGCGGCCCTCACGGAAGACCTCGACCGGTTCCTCGGGCGCGTGCCGATCGACGACGACGTCTCGATTGCGGCGGTCCGCCGCAAGCCCGCGTGACGGCGGGCGGGGCCGCCGGCGCGGGGCGCGGGGAGCGCCGCGGCGCGCTCCTCATCGCGGCGGCCGCGCTCCTCTGGTCGACGGGCGGCCTCGCGATCAAGCTCGTGCCGCTTTCGGCGGTGGGCGTCGTCTTCTGGCGGTCGTTCGTGGCCGGGATCTTCCTTCTCGCCGTCTTCCGCCCGTCGCGCGACAGGTGGCGGCACGCGGCCCCGTCCACGGTCGTCGTCTACGCGCTCATGATCCTCACGTTCGTGTCCGCAACGAAGATGACGACGGCCGCGAACGCGATCTTCCTGCAGTACACGGGGCCGCTCTACGTTCTCGCGCTCGCGCCGTTCCTCCTCAAGGAGCCGTTCCGGAAGGCCGACGCCGCGGCGGTGGCCGTGGCGCTCGCCGGGATGTCCCTCTTCTTCGTCGGCCGGCTCGACCCCGGCGCGCTCGCGGGGAACCTCGTCGCGGTCGTCTCGGGCGTCTTCTTCGGCCTGACGATCCTCCTCCTGCGCCGCGACGCCTCGGGCGACGCGATCCCGTCCGTCATCGCGGGCAACCTCGCGGCGGCCGCCCTTGCGCTGCCGTTCGCGTGGGGCCACCTCGCGCTCGACGTGCGCGGCGCCCTTCTCGTCCTCTTCCTCGGGATCGTCCAGCTCGGGATCAGCTACGTGCTCTTCGTGAAGGGACTCGGGACGGTGCCGGCGGCGGAGGCGTCGCTTCTCGGGATGCTCGAGCCCATGTTCAACCCGCTCTGGGCGTTCCTCGGCCTCGGCGAGCGGCCGTCCTCATGGGCGGCTCTCGGCGGGGCGATCGTCCTCGCCGCCGTCGCGGGCCGCACGCTCTTCGGCGCGCGCGCGGGCGGCGCGCCCGCGACGCCGCCGTCGCCGGACTGAGGAGCGCAGGGCGGCACGGACTCGTCCCCGGCGTTCTCCCCGAGACAGCTCCAGCCGCCGGCCGGGAGCGCGCGCCGCTTCGCGGTCAGGATCACTTGAACCTCCTTTTGGTGCGTCAGAGACGCGTCGCGACGACTTCGAGGTACTCCGCATCGACCTCGGTCGCGGGTGCGGAGGACCGGTGGTTTCGCGCCCAGTGGCCCGTGAGGTCGCCGGCCAGCGACGCGCGGCGATCCTCGTCGAGCGCCTCGAACGTGCGGACGGTCGGGCCGTACGCGGCGCGAAAGAGCTCGGCGGTGCCGGCCGGCGTGTGCGGGTACCGGAACGTCAGCGTCCGGACGGCCGTCCCGACCTCCCAGATCGACTCGTCGAAGCGCTCGCGGACCGTCGCCTCGTCGCCCCAGAGGAGCGGGCTGGGGATCCCGGGCGGAGGCGGGACGGCCGCGACGTGCATCGCGAGCATCCGGCCGACGAAGCCGCCGCGCGTCCAGTTCGCGAGCGCCACCACTCCGCCGGGGCGCGTCACGCGGGCGAGCTCCTCCACGACCCGGCCGGGACGCGGGGCGAACATGACGCCGAACATCGACAGGACCACGTCGAACTCGCCGTCGTCGAACGGCAGGTCCTCGACGTTGCCTTCCTGGAGCCGGATCGCGACCCGCTCGCGGCGCGCCCGGCGCGCAGCGGCCTCGAGGAGCGGGGGCACGAGGTCGACGCCCGTCACGCACGCTCCCGTCCGCGCCGCCGGGATCGCGAGGTTCCCCGAGCCGCACGCGGCGTCGAGCACCTTCAAGCCGGGAGCGAGCTGGCGCCGCTTTACGAACGCCTCGGCCTCGTGGCGGAAGCCTGCGGCGATGCGGTCGTAGTCTCCGGCGCTCCAGACGCGCCGCGCGCGCTCGGCGAGGGCGTCCGGGTCCGGCGTGGCGCGGCAGACGATCGCGGGCTGCGCGACCACGTCGCCTGTGGGGGTTCCGCAGTCGAGCGCGAGGGTGTGGATGGTAGCGAGCGTGTTCATTTTCGGGTCCTCCTCTCTTTGCCCGGGCAAGGTAGGCCCACGAGGAGGGTCTGTGAATGACGCTGTGTCCGCGTCTCATCGCCGCGCGTCCGGTTCGGCGCCGGCCTTGCCCGGGCGGCCGGGGCGGCTGCCCGCGCGTCCGGGATAATCGAGACGTGGACCCGCTTTCCGACGTCCTCCGCGCCGTCCGGCTCGACGGGGCCTTCTTCTACCTCGTGGAGGCGGCGGAGCCCTGGTCCGTGTCTTCCGTTTCGTCTCGCGAGCTGATCCCGCGCGTGCTGCCGGGGGCCGAGCACCTCATCCCGTACCACATCCTCACCTCCGGATCCTGCTGGGCGGGTCTCGACGCCGAAACCCAGGTCCGCATGCAGCCGGGCGACGTGGTCGTCTTTCCGCAAGGCGATCCGCACGTGCTCTCCAGCGCCGAGGGACGCCTGCCGGACCCGGGAGCGGAGGGCTCGTCTCCGGAGCGCTACCCGGGTACGGTTTCGCTCGGGCCCGCGGCTCCGCGCGACACGACGTTCGTCTGCGGCTTCCTCGGCTGCGACGTGCGCCCGTACAACCCGCTCCTCGCGTCTCTTCCGCGCCGGATGCACGTCCCCGGGATCGCGGGCGGATGGCTCTCGGAATTCCCGCGGCAGGCCGTCGCCGAGTCGCGGACGGGGCGCGCCGGAAGCGAGACGATGCTCACGCACATGGCCGAGCTCATGTTCATCGAGGTCGTGCGCCGCCATCTCGAGCAGCTCGGTCCGCAGCGGACCGGCTGGCTCGCGGGGCTCGCGGATCCCGTGGTCGGACCGGCGCTCGCGCTGCTGCACGAGCGCCCGGTGCATCCGTGGACGCTTCCCGACCTGGCGCGGGAGGTCGCCTCCTCGCGCACCGTGCTCGCCGAGAGGTTCTCGCAGCTCGTCGGCATGGGGCCGATCCAGTACCTGACGATGTGGCGGCTTCAGCTGGCCGCGGAGAAGCTGGCCCGGGGCCCGGCGAAGGTGGCGACGGTCGGCACCGAGGTCGGCTACGAATCGGAAGCGGCGTTCAGCCGCGCGTTCAAGCGCGCGACGGGGCAGTCCCCGGCCGCGTGGCGCCACGCGCGGCAGGGTGCGTAGAGATGCCGCGCTGCGCCGCCTTCCTGAGAGCCGTGAACGTCGGCGGGCGCGTGGTCAAGATGGACGCGCTGAAGAGGATCTTCGAGTCCGTGGGCCTCGCGGGCGTGGAGAGCTTCATCGCGAGCGGGAACGTGGTTTTTTCTTCGAAGGGTGTGAAGGGCCTCGACAGGAAGATCGCGGCGGCGCTCGGGAAGGCGCTCGGCTACGAAGTCCCGACCTTCGTCCGGACGCTGCGCGAGATCGCCGATCTCGCCGGGCAGCGGCCCTTCGCGGAACGAGACGCCGCGGCGTTTCCGACGTACCTCGTCGGATTCCTTTCGAAGAAACTCGACGCCGAAAGCGTCGAGCGTCTCTCGGCGCTCGAATCTCTCGACGACCTCTTCCACGTCCGCGGGCGCGACTTCTGGTGGCTCTCGAAGCACCACCAGGCCCGTCCGGCGATCACCGGCCGCGTGCTCGAGAAGGCGCTCGGCCAGCCCACGACGCTGCGCAACGTGAACACGATCCGGAGGATGGCGGAGAAATTTGGAGAGGGAAGGAAGAGGGAGATTTCTTAGAAGGTTGGAGGGAGAGAGTCTCCCCCCGGCGGCGCCGAGGCGTCGCCCGGCGCTCTTTACTTTCTGAGAAAATCGTCTTCCTCTCGTGAAGACCGACGTCGTCCTGCTGCCCGGGCTGCACGGCTCGACCGCGCTCTACGACGCGTTCGTCGCGCTCGCGCCGCCGTGGGCGCGGTGCCGGCCACTGCCGCTCCCGACGCTCGGCGAGCAGGGTTTTGACGGCCTCGCGGCGACGCTCGAGTCGGAGCTGCGTCACCTCGAAGGGTTCGTCCTCGTCGGCGAGTCCTTCTCGGGACCCATCGCGGCCCGGCTTGCGGCGCGCCTCGGTCAGAAGGTGGCGCTGCTCGTGCTTTGTAACCCTGTTGTGGAGATTGGCTTTGAATTGTCCCCGAAGCTGGCCGCTTCGATACTCGTGTCACCGGCCATGCCGGTCTGGTGTGCGGCCGTCGCGCTTTCAGGCGGTGATCGCTCGCTCGCCCGTGCGGCCCTTCGCGAGGTGCGTTTGCTTTCGAAGGAAACCCTCAGAGGCCGTCTCTCCGCGGTCTTCTCGGCCGCTGCGGTCGATTTCTCCTCTTACCTCGTGGCGCCTCTCCTGAGCATTCTCGGAACCCGGGATCGACTCGTCTCGCAGGCGCGCGCCAGAGATGTATGCGCGAAGGTGCCCTTCGGCACGCTCGTCGAGCTCGACGCCCCGCACCTCGTCGTTCAGACGAAGCCCGCCGAGGTCTGGGACGCGATCACGGACGAGTTCGAGTCGGCGGCCTGAGCCGCGCTACTTCCGCCCGACGTTCCTCAGGAACGTGAAGTCCGCGGTCTCGTTCATCGTCTCGAGGCCGGTGAGGTCCCGCGCGTGGACCGCGACGGCCTTCATCGAGTAAAGCGAGACGTACGGGAGGGACTCCGCGACGCGGCGCTGGATGTTCGCGTAGAGCACCTTCCGCTTCTCGCGGTCGACGGTGCGGCGCGCCTCCTCGATCCAGCGGTCCACATCGGAGTCGGAGTAGAACCCGCGGTTCCAGCCCTTCGGCGGGACCGACGAGGAGAGGAAGACCTCGTGGAAGTGGTCGGGGTCGACGATGCCCTGCCAGCGCAGCGAGAAGAGCTGGAAGTTTCCCTTCACGACGTCCTGGTAAAACGTCGCGAAGTCGTTCGAGCGGATCCTCGTCTCGACGCCCGCCTCCTTCCACTGCGCGGCGATCGCCGTCGCCTGCAGGATCGACGTCTCATCCGTGGACGTCTTGTACGTCAGGGCGAGACGCGGCTTTCCGCCTCCGGGGTCGGGGAAGCCCGCTTCGTCGAGGAGGCGGCGGGCGGCGGGGAGGTCGCGCGTGAGCGGTGGCAGGCCGTCGAGGCGCGCCCAATGACCCGGCGGCAGGAGCGTCTCCGTCGTCTCGACCGTGTCGCGGAAGAGGCCATGGACGATCGCGTCGCGGTCCAGCGCGAGGGCGAGGGCGCGCCGCACCTTCGCTTTCGCGAGGACGGGATCGCGGAAGTTGAAGGCGAGGTAGGCGTACGTCGAGCCCGGGCGGATCGTGACGGCGAGCCGCGGGCTTGCCGCGAGGCGCGGGAGGAGGTCCGGCGGGAGGTTGTTGAGCGAGAGGTCGAGCGAGCCGTTCAGGAGCTCGAGAGCCCGCGTCGTGGCATCGGGGACGACGCGCATCACGAGCCGCGAGAGTTTCGCGTCGCCGCCCACCGCGCCGGAAAATCGCGCGAAGACGACGCGGTCATCCGCGCGCGACTCGACGAACCGCCACGGCCCCGTGCCGACGGGCGACGCGTCCGCCTGCTGCGCGGTCGTCCCGCGCGGAAGGATGCCGAGGAGGAGCTGGAGCGGGAAGGACGCGTACGGCTGCTTCAGCCGGAAGACGACGTCGAGCGGCGTGGGCGTCTCGATCGAGTCGATGATCCGGAGCGGCTCCTTCTTCCCGCTCGCGAACCCGTCCGCGAGGAGGCTCTCGTACGTGAACGCGACGTCCGCGGCCTCGCACGGACGGCCGTCGTGGAACCTCACGCCGCTCCGCAGGCGGAAGCGCCACGTGACGGCGTCGTCCGTGGACCAGCTCTCCGCGAGGTCGGGCAGGAACTCGCCGCCCGCGCCCTTCTTCAGGAGCGCGTCGTAGAGGACGTCGTGCGTCCGCCACGAGGCCTGGTCCGTCCCGACGCGCGGGTCGAAATGGAGCGGCGAGGATTCGATCGCGACGACGAGAGACTCGGGAGAATTCTTCGAAGGTGAAGAGCGGCCGCAGCCCGCGGCGAGCAGAGCGGCGGCGACAGGGAGGGCCCTTCGAAGGAATTCGAAGGCGCGCGAGCGCCTCTCCTCGCAGCTAGAATGCCCCATGCCGTTCAAGACCCCGCAGTCTAGCGTCCGCTCGCATGCCTGCGCCGCCGTCGCCGCGCTCGTGTCGGCCGCCTTTCTCTTCGCCGCGCCGCCCGCGGCCGCGTCCGCGCCGCGCGTCGTCGTCCTCGGGTTCGACGGCGCCGACCACGCGCTCGTGGCGAAGATGATCGCCGAGGGGAAGCTCCCGAACCTCGCGGCGCTCGCGAAGAAAGGCGGGTTCTCGAAGCTCCTGCCGACGATTCCCGCGCAGACGCCGGTCTCGTGGTCCACGTTCTCGACGGGCCTCTCCCCCGGCCGCACGCTGATCTTCGACTTCCTCAAGCGAAACCCGAAGACCTACCGTCCGGAGTTCGCGATCGCCGAGGAGGGAAAGAAGCCTTTTCTGCTCGGAAGGATGAACAAGGTCGCCATTCCGGTGGTGCTCGGCCTGTTGGCTTTCCTCGTGGTGTGGGGGCTGTTGAAGATCTTTCTCAGAAGGCGCGTGAGGGCGCCCCGGCAGGGCGCCGGCGGCGCCGCGTCCACAGCGTCCGTTCCCGCCGCCCGCGCCGCGTCCGTGGCGCCCGTTCTGGCCGCGTGTGTTGCCGCGGCCCTCTTTACCTTCATAGGAATTCGGATTTCTTCTTTTCTTCCGTCCGAAATCCCCTGGGCGACGAACAACCGCCGCGGGACGCCGTTCTGGGAGCTCGCCGGGCGGGCGGGGATCCACTCGGTCGTCATGCACGTGCCCGTGACGTTCCCGGCCGTGGACTACGACAACGGCCGGCTGCTGTCGGGCCTCGGCGTGCCGGACGTGCGCGGGCGCATCGGGACGCCTTCGTTCTACACGTCCGACCCGTTTTTCGCGCCGAAGAACAAGAACGAGTTTTCCGTCGAACTTGTCCGCCTCGAGTCGAACAAGGGGACGATCCAGACCGAGGTGTTCGGCCCGTACAACAAGCTCTTCCCCGAGCCACCCGTCCTCAAGACGCCGATGACGCTCACGGTCGCCCCGGACGGCGGGAGCCTCACGATCGCGCCGAAAGGCTCGGATCCCGTGACGCTCAGGGTCGGCGAGTGGTCGCCGTGGGTCGTTTTCACGTTCACGTTCAACCCCGTCGTGAAGATGACCGGGATCGGGCGCTTCCACCTCGCGTCCCTCGACCCCGAAATTCGGCTCTACCTCTCGCCGATCCATTTCAACCCTTCGGACCTCCCGCCCTCGATCAAGATCACGGCGCCCGGCGGCCTCGCGAAGAAGCTCGCGTCGCACTACGGCCCGTACAAGACAATGGGCTGGCAGATCGACACGTGGTCGATGAGCGAGGAGACGATCGACGAGGCGACGTTCCTCGAGGACGTCGCGCAGACCATCGTGCCGTTCCGCAAGATGATGAACGACTTCCTCGACGAGAAGGAGGTCGGCCTCTTCGTCCAGATCTACGAGTTTCCCGACCGCGTCGCGCACTGCTTCTGGCGCTTCCTGGATCCGCAGCACCCCGCATACGACGCCGAAAAGGCGAAGAAGTGGGCTCCGGCGTTCGAGACGACGTATCGGCAGATGGACGACATCGTGGGCGACGCGATGCGGAAGCTCGGCCCCGAGGACGTCCTCATCGTCCTGTCCGACCACGGGTTCTCCACGTGGCGCCGTTCCGTGAACTACAACACGTGGCTCGTCGAGAACGGTTTCATGACGCTCAAAGGCAGCGACGGCAAGCAGGCGGACCTCGAGGCGCTCTTCGGGCAGGGCGAGTTCTGGCCAAACGTGGACTGGTCGAAGACGAAAGCCTACGCGATGGGCCTCGGCGACATCTACGTGAACCTCAAGGGCCGCGAAGGCAAGGGGATCGTCGCGCCGGGCGCCGAGTACGAGGCGGTGCGGGACGAGATCAGAAGGAAGCTCGTGACGCTCGTCGATCCGAAGACGGGCGAGCGCGCGGTTTCGCGCGTCCTCACGCGCGAGGAGGCCTATGGCTCGTTCGACGCCGACCTGATCCCGGACCTCTTCGTCACGAACACGATCGGCACCCGCATCGGCTGGCAGGGGAGCCTCGGCGTCGTCACGAAGGAGATGTTCGAGGACAACGCGCAGGTCTGGTCGGGCGACCACTGCTCGCTCGACCCGCTGCTCGTGCCCGGGATCCTCTTCTCGAACCGGACTCTGCCGGCCGGCAGGACCCCGTGGATCGCCGACGTGCCCGCCACGATCCTCCACGTGCTCGGCATCCCGCCGAGCGAGAAGCTGGACGGAGTGCCGCTGTTCTGAGGACCCGGCTCGCCGCCCCGCTCCTCGCCGCGACGCTCCTCGGCGCCCGGGTCGCGGCGCAGGAGCCGCCCGTGGAGACGCCGGCGCCGGCGGCCGAGCCGACGCCGGAGCGGCCGGCCGCCTCGCTCGGCGTCGAGGAGAGAAAGCGCGAGCTCGCGGAGCTCCGGCGCCGGCTCGCCGACCTCAAGAGCCGCTTCGAGACTTCCCGGCGCCGCGAGGCCGACCTCAAGGGCCAGCTCGAGACGGCCGAGCTCGACCTCCAGATCCAGACGGGCGAGCGCCGCGTCCTCGACCTGCGCAAGGCCGAGGCCGAGCGCGAGGCCGCGCGCGCCGGGACCGATCGGGACGCAGCGCAGAAGGACGCGGACGCGCGCCGGAGCGACCTCGCCACGCGGATGTCGGCGCTCTACCGGCTCGGCCGCCTGGGGTACCTGCGGCCGCTCGCGGCGGCGGATTCGGCCGCGTCGTTCCTCGACGGGCTCCGCCTCCTGACGCACCTCGCGCGGCGCGACGCGTCGCTCCTCGCGCGCAACGAGGAGGCGGCCGCGGCGCTGACCGCGCGCGAGGAGGAGTTCGCGGCGAGGAAGCGCGACCTCGCGGACCTCCTGGCCGAGAGCCGGAAGAAGGAGGTCGCGCTCGCGGCGGCCCGGTCGCGCAAGGCGGCGCTCCTCGCCCAGGTGCACGAGACCGCGCGGGTCGAGGAGCAGCAGGTCTCGACGCTCGAGGACAAGTCCGAGCGCCTCGCGGGCCTTCTCGACCTCCTCGAGGGGCGCGGCCGGGCGCTGGCACCGGGCGCGGCGTCGATCCGCAAGTACCGGGGCGCCCTCGACTGGCCGCTCAAGGGCACGGTCGTGGTGCCGTTCGGCCGCATCGCGAACCCGAAGTTCCCGAAGACGTTCCTGCGCTCGTCGGGTTGGACGCTCGAGGCGCCGACGGGCACGCCGGTTCACGCGATCTTCTCGGGTGAGGTCGTTTACGCCCAGTGGCTCAAGGGTTACGGAAACCTCGTCGTCGTCGACCACGGCGACGGCGTCTTCACGCTCTACGGCCGCCTCGCGACCGGGACGATCGGACGCGGCGAGCACGTGGGGATCGGTGACCGGATCGGCCTCCTCGGCGAGTCCCCGGAGGACGAGCCCGCCGGCCTCTACTTCGAGATCCGCGACAACCGGACCTCGGCCGACCCGGCGAACTGGCTCCGCTGAGACGCGTATCATCCGGGGCGTGAGCAAGTCCCGAGTCCTCGCCCTCGTCGCTTCCGCGTCCCTCCTCCTGACCCTCTTCGTGGTCCTCCCCGGCATGGGCGCGGACGAGAAGGAAAAGGGCGACACGCTGTACCGCCCGCTCGGCCTCTTCACGGAGGTCCTCGGGCTCGTCCGGTCCAACTATGTCGAGCCCGTCGAGCTCAAGCCGCTCCTCGCCGGCGCGTTCGCCGGCATGACCGAGGCGCTCGACTCGTTCTCCGAGTACGTGCCGCCCGAGAAGATGGCCGCCTTCACGGCCTGGGAGGCCTCCAAGGAAAAGAAAGACGTCGTCGACACCGGGATCGTCCTCGCGCGGCGCTTCGGCTTTCCGGTCGTCGTCGCGGCGACCGAGGGGAGCCCCGCGGCCGCCGCGGGCGTCAAGAGCGACGACGTGATCGAGAAGCTGGACGGGCAGCTCACACGCGACATGGCGCTCTGGGAGATCGACGCGATGCTCTCCGGCAAGGCCGGCGGCCGCGTGACGCTCGAGGTCGTGCGCGAGGGCAAGCCCCGCCACCGGACGATCGAGATCGTCCGGTCATCCTGGACGCCGGCCGCCCCGTCGGCCCAGCGCGTCGACGGGGAACTCGTCCTCCGGGTGCCGTCTTTCGTGCCGGGGACGGCCGCGGCGATCCGCAAGATCCTCGAGCCGCTCGACCGGACGCGCCCGATCGTCCTCGACGTGCGGAGCAACGCGACCGGCTCCTACGAGGAAGCCGCGCGTGCCGCGGCGCTCTTCGTGGCGCCCGGCCCGCTCGGCGAGCTCGAGGGCCGCCGGATCGAGACGAAGACGTTCCGCGCCGAACCGGGCGAGCGGGTCCACGAGAGCCGCCTCGTCGTCCTCGTGGACAGCGGCACCGCCGGGCCCGCGGAGCTCTTCGCGTCGGCCGTGCGCGACGCCACGTTCCGGGCGGCCCCCGCGCCGAAGCTCGTCCGCGACGAGAAGGCGAAGAAGGACGACGACGACGCGGCCGACGCCGACGCGGGGCTCGAGTCGCCGAAGGACCTCCAGAAGCTGCCCGTGCGGCTCGTCGGCGAGACGACGGTCGGCATGGGCTTCACGGCGCGGGTCGTGAAGCTCTCGAGCGGCGGCTCGCTCAAGCTCTCCGTCGGAAAAGTCCACACGCTGGCCGGCAAGGCGCTCTGCCCGCGGGGCCTCCAGCCCGATGACCGCGTCTACCACGGGGCGCCCGACGAGGCCACGGGCAAGGGCGACCTGATCCTCAAGCGCGGGCTCTCGATCCTCGGTGAGACCGCGAAGCTCAAAGCGGCGGCGTGACGGCCCGGGCCGCCCGCGGAAAGAGGAAGAGGAAGTCCGGGGGCGGGTTCCGCGGCGCGTTCCTCCTCGTCCTCGCCGTCGCGCTCGGCGCCGGCGCGACGTGGGCGCTCCGGGGCTGCCGCAGGCCCCGACACCCCGCCCCCGCACCCACTCCCGCGGCGACGCCGGCCGCCGCGGTCCGTGAGCCCGGCGCGCCCGCGAGAGCGCCCAAAACGCGGATGCCCGCGGACTTCGAGTCGGTGGAACGCAGCCCCGGAGGAGGCGTCGTCGCCGTCGTCCTCGACGACCTCGGCTACGACGAGCGCGCTCTCGACGCGCTCGCGCGCTGGGACGTGCCCCTCGCGGTTGCCGTGATCCCGAGCGCGCCGCTCGCCTCGCGCGCGGTGTCGCTCGCGAAGGAGAAGGGCTGGGACCTCCTCGTCCACCTCCCGATGGAGCCCGAGGCGGGCCCGTCCGAGGCGGAGGCGATCGGCGCACGCGACGCCGACGACGCGATCCGCGCGAAGGTGCTCGAGGCTCTCCGCCGGACCCCCGGCGCCCTCGGCGTCAACAACCACCAGGGCTCGAAGGCGACGGCCGACGTGCGCGTCGTGAGGGCCGTCCTCGGCGTCGTGAAGGAGAAGGGCCTCTTCTTCCTCGACTCGAGGACGACGAACGCCTCCGTCGCGGGCAGCGAGGCGTCCGCGATGGGCGTCCCGTTCCTCCAGCGCGATGTCTTCCTCGACGACGTCGCGGCGGAGGCGAGCGCGAAGGGCGGCGTGCCCGAGGCGCTGGACGCGGCGTGGGGACGCGCGCTCGCGCTCGCGGCCAAGAAGGGCGAGGCGATCGTGATCGGCCACCCGCGCAGGGAGACGCTCGCGTTCCTGGAAAAGAGACTGGCTTCGGAGAAGAGCGCGGGGGCGAGGCTCGTCCGCGTCTCCGAGCTCGTTCCGTAGGAAGAGGAAGAAAGAGATTTTCTTAGAAGGTGAATAGGGCGCGCCGAAACGCCGCAGCTACGGGCTGGCCGCGTCCGCGCCGCGCCCTTCCCCTCTTATCCTTCTAAGAATCTCCTCGGTGCTCTTCGGACTTGACCTGATCCCACAGCGCGTCCAGTTCTGCGAGGGGAGTCTCCTTGACGCTTTTCCCGGCCGCCCCGGCCCTCCGCGCCACCTCCTCGAACCGCCGCCGGAACTTGTCGTTCGTGCCCTGGAGCGCGGCCTCGGGGTCGACGCCGTGGCGGCGGGCGACGTTGACGGCCGTGAAGAGGAGGTCGCCGATCTCGGACGCGACGCGCGCCCTGTGCGCCGCCAGGTCGTCGCCCGCGGGCTTCGACAGCTCGGCCTTGAACTCCGCGACCTCCTCGTCCAGTTTCGCGAGGACGTCGGCGTCGCGCTCCCAGTCGAAGCCGAGGTCCGCGGCGCGCGACGTGAGGCGCACGGCCTTCAGCAGCGCGGGCAGCGCGCGCGGGACGCCGTCGAACGGCGAGGGCGGGCGCCCCTCCTTTTCGCGCTCCTTCCTCTTGAGCTCCTCCCACTGGACGCGCACCCCCTCGGCGTCGTGGACGTTCGCCTCGCCGAAGACGTGGGGGTGCCGCGCGACCATCTTGTCGTGGATGCGCCGGGCGAGCGACGCGAAGTCGAAGTCGCCGCGCTCCCGGCCGAGCTCTGCGAGGAAGACGATCTCGAAGAGGAGGTCGCCCAGCTCTCCCTCCAGCTCGGCGAAATCCTGGCGGGCGAGGGCGTCGAGAGCCTCGTGGCACTCCTCGAGCAGGTAGCCCGACAGCGTCTGGAACGTCTGCTTTCGATCCCACGGGCACTCCTTCCGGAGCCTCTCCATGAGGCGGACGAGAGACTCGGCGGCGTCGCCGGCGGACCCCGTTGAAAGATTTTTCTGCATCGACGATGACCTCTCGCTCCTGTCCCGTAAAATACGACGACCCGAGGGGTTCTATGTCTGAAAACCCGAAGACCATCAAGGTCGTGGACCGGCGCCTCTTCACGGCCGAGGGCGAGGTCCGTGACGACGTGCCGTCCGAGGCGGCAGCGCCGGAGGCCGCGGCGGACGCGTCCCCCGCGCCTGCCGAGCCGGCCGCGCCTCCTCCGACGCCCACGAGCCCCGCGTTCCTCGCGCTGCTCGACATGCTCGCCCAGACCGGGCTCGTCTACCTCGAGGGCGTGCCCGACGCGGCCGGGCGCCGCCAGCCCAACGTGGCCGGTGCGCGCCAGATCGTCGACGCCCTGCTCGCCCTCCGGGAGAAGACCGCCGGGAAGCTCTCCTTCGAGGAAACCGACGCCCTCGAGGGCATCCTGGGGGAGCTCCAACTCGTGTTCACGCGGCTGGCGGCCGGGCCCCGGCCGAAGGGTCCCGTTCCGCCGCCGCCGGCGAGGCGCGGCTGAGGAATCCCACGGACCCGTCCGGGCTTCGCCCGCGGGTGCGCGCGGCGCTCGCCGCTGGCGCACTTTTCCTGTTCTCGTTCGCGCCCCTCCTCCGGGCCCAGGTCCTCGTCGCCCCAGGGGAAGGCACGGAGACGGCGTTCCGCAAGCAGGTGCGCGGACAGTGGTTCGCCTGGCTCGCCGCGCAGGATGAAGGCGACACGGCGCTCGCGCGCCGGAAGATCGACGAAATCCTCAGGCACGCCCAGAGGATCGAGATCCGCCGCATGACGGACCTCGCGCTCTCGGCGACACTCATCGGGCGCCGCCAGCTCGTCGCCGGCAAGCCGACGCTCGCGCGCGAGGCGTTCGCGGCCGCGATCCGGCTCGACCCGGACCTGCCCGAGCCGCGCTGGGCGCGGCTCGGGCTTGCGTTCAGAGCGCGCGAGCCCCGCGAGCTCGTGACCGGCCTCGCCGGGGCCCTTCGCGCGTCGCTCGCCGACCTGGAGACGCGCCGCGTGAACCTCGCGCGCTTCGTCCTCCTCGTCCTCGGCACGTTCGCGGCGGCGGCGCTCGCCGCGCTCGTGATTCTCGTCGTCCGGCACGGGGCGCAGCTCGTGCACGACCTGAGGGAGACGGCGGGCGGGTTCGCGCGGGGCCGCGCGAGCGCGGCCCTCGTCCTCGGGGCCCTCGTCCTCCCGCTTCTCCTCGGCCTCGACGTCGTCTGGCTCGCCCTGTTCTTCTTCGTCCTGGTCTTCGGGTACGCCACGATCGACCAGAAGATCGCGACGTCGGCCGCGGTCCTCGTCCTCGTCCTCCTCTTTCCGGCGCTCGACCGGATCGCGTACGAATTCGCGATCTCGTCGTCGCCGATCCTGCGCGGCGCGGAGGCTCTCCGGGAATCGCGCTACGACCAGCGGGTCCTCGACAACCTCGAGGCGGCCAAGGCGATCGTCCCCGACGACGTCGATATCCGATTCCTCCTCGGCCGCCTCTACCAGGCGCTCGGGCAGAACGACCGCGCGATTTTCGAGTACACGTCCGGCGCCCAGCTCGCGCCGCGCGACATCCGGTGCCTCGTGAACCGCGGGAACATCCGGTTCGTCGACGGCGACCTCGGCTCGGCGCAGGAGGACTACCAGCAGGCCCTCAAGCGCGACCCGCGCTCGATTGCGGCGCGCTACAACCTCGCGCTTCTCTACGCGGAGACGTTCCGCACCGTCGAGGCCGCGCAGACGCTGCAGGAGGCCCGCGCTCTGGACGCGGCTGCCGTCCAGGCCTTCCAGGACACGCCGACGCTCGTCAAGGTCGTCTCAATCGGCTACTCGACGGACGAGGCGCGCCGCAAGATCGAGGACATGGACCGCATGGGCCGCAGCCGCCGGCTTCTCGGGCACTTTCGGACCTGGGACCCGTTCGCCGCCTTCCGAATCCCGCTCGTCCTCGCGTTCCCGCTCGCGGTCGCGGCGGCCTGGGGGCTCGATGCCGCGCGCAGGCGCGGCCGCGGCTACGCGTCCGAGTGCCAGAAGTGCGGCCGCGCGTTCTGCCGCCTCTGCAAGCCCTCCACGGAGAGCGCGCTCCTGTGCTCGCAGTGCATCCACGTCTACCTCAAGAAGGACGGGGTCGCGATCGAGACGAAGCTCCAGAAGCTGGAGGACGTTCGCGCCCGCCGGACGCGCGACGTGCGCACCCGGACGGTCCTCGGAGCCCTCTTCCCGGGCGCCGGCGCCTTCCTCGACTCGCGCATCCTGCTCGCGGCCGCAGCCTTCGCGCCGTTCGCCTTCGGCCTTCTCGCCGCGTTCCTGGGCCCGCGCCTCGCGGTGCTCCCGCGCCCGGGGCTGACGAGCGGAACGCCCGCCTTCGTGTTCTGGTGCGCCGTCGCCGTCGCGGGCTGGCTGGGCGGTGCCTTCATCTCCCCGCGGAAGGCCTGACGATGGCGCTCGAAGGCACGCTCCGCGACTTCTCGCTGGCGGACATCCTCCAGCTCATCGCCCTGCAGCACAAGACGGGCCTCCTGACGGTGCGAAGCCCCGCCGACACCGTGACGCTCGGGTTCGTCGACGGCCAGCTCGTCTCGGCCGAATCCTCGGCCCAGCGCCTCGACGCGCGCCTCGGCACCGTCCTCGTGAAAACGCGGCGCCTCGCCCCGGACCTCCTCGCGCGCGCCCTCGAGATGCAGGCCCAGACGCTCCAGCGCCTCGGTTTCATCCTCCTCAAGAACGGCTTCTGCTCCGCGCAGGACCTGCGCGACGGGCTCGACATCCAGATCCGGCGCATCGTGTACGGCCTCTTCCGGTGGACGGACGGCGACTACGTCTTCGAGCAGACGGACCACGTGGACTACGACTCCGAGTCCACGACACCGATTTCCGTCGAGCGCCTCCTCATGGAGGGCGCCCGGATGCTCGACGAGTGGCCGATCGTCGAGAAGGTCGTTTGGTCCCTCGACCTCGTCTACCAGAAGGTGCCGGTCGCCCAGCCGGTCATC
Organism: uncultured Acidobacteriota bacterium; assembly: GCA_963798215.1. Classification (GTDB taxonomy): domain Bacteria; phylum Acidobacteriota; class Thermoanaerobaculia; order UBA5066; family UBA5066; genus Fen-183. The sequence continues at coordinate 2,550,900 of CAWCSP010000004.1, read as the reverse complement.
CCCGCCGAGGACGACGACGAGGTCGAAGTCGTCGAGGACACCACGCTCGCGCGGCGCGCCCGCGACAAGCGCCTCGATCCGATCCGCGTCTCGCGCGCCGAGTGGTCCATCTACGAGCTGGTGGACGGCCAGAGGAGTGTCGCCGAGCTCAACGAGCTCGCCTTTCTCTCGGAGTTCGACGGGTGCAAGGCGTTCTTCGATCTCGTGAGCCGCGGCCTCATCGAGGAGTCCGCGCCTCGAGCCGTCGAGGCGCCCGACGATCCCGGCGTGCCCATCGGCGTCGCCGCCGGGCGGGCGCCGCGGGCGCCGCTCGACCTCAACGTGATCGTCGGCGTCGCCCTGGTGCTCGTCCTCGTCGTGGCCGTCCGCTTCCAGTCGAAGAACCCCCTGAACCTCGTGACGCTCCCGCCGCGCCGCAACGCGGTCGTCCAGGGCTACGAGAAATCCGTCTCGCTCCAGAAGCTGCGCCGGCTCGCCGAAGGCGTGGACACGTTCACGCTCCTCTCCGGACGCCTCCCGGACGGGCTCGACACGCTCGTGGCCTCGCAGATCATCCGGGCGCGGGATCTCGACGACCCGTGGGGGATGAAGTACCGCTACATCGTCCAGGGCGAGAAGTTCTACCTCGTCGGCTTCGACCCCGAGGGACACACCGATCCGGACCTTCTTTTCTCGCGGACTCTCGTCCTCCGGGAGACGAAGGAACAGGAGCTGGCCCCGCACTCCACGCGCGAAATCACTGTGGTGGAGTGATTTACTGGATCTAACTTGCGGCTGTAGGTGTCTCGATTTCTGAACTTGACAATGGAACGCTAAGATCTTATCTTTAGCTCTGGCTCGCAAGGCGGGCCGGAGGAGTCCAGGGAAATGAGCAAGATCATCGGCATCGACCTCGGCACGACGAACAGCGTCGTGGCCGTACTCGAAGGCGGCACCGCGGAAGTCGTCGCGAACAGCGAGGGCGGCCGCACGACCCCGTCGGTCGCGGGTTTCGCCAAGACCGGGGAGCGCCTCGTCGGACAGGTCGCCAAGCGACAGGCCGTCACGAACCCCGAGAACACCGTGTACTCGATCAAGCGGTTCATGGGCCGCCGCTTCGACGAGGTCAACGACGAAATGAAGATGGTGCCCTACAAGGTCATCCGGTCCGCGAACGGCGACGCGCGCGTCTCGGTCGGGGGCAAGGAGCTCTCGCCGCCCGAGATCTCCGCGATGATCCTCACGAAGCTGAAGGAGGCCGCCGAGGCCTACCTCGGCGAGAAGGTGGATCGTGCGGTCATCACGGTGCCCGCCTACTTCAACGACGCGCAGCGGCAGGCCACGAAGGACGCCGGACAGATCGCGGGCCTCAAGGTCGAGCGCCTCGTGAACGAGCCGACGGCGGCCGCGCTCGCCTACGGACTCGACAAGAAGAAGAACGAGCTCATCGCCGTGTACGACTTCGGCGGCGGCACGTTCGACATCTCGATCCTCGAGGTCGGAGAGGGCGTCGTCGAGGTCAAGTCGACGAACGGCGACACGCACCTCGGCGGCGACAACATCGACCAGCGGATCGTCGAGTGGCTTGAGGCGGAGTTCCGGAAGGACCAGGGGATCGACCTTTCGCGCGACCCGATGGCCGTCCAGCGCCTCAAGGAGGCCGCGGAGAAGGCGAAGATCGAGCTCTCGACGACCGTCGAGACCGAGGTCAACCTGCCGTTCATCACGGCGGACGCCTCCGGACCGAAGCACCTGACGCTCAAGCTCACGCGCGCCAAGCTCGAGTCTCTCGTCGACGACATCCTTCAGAAGTCCGTGGGCCCGTGCAAGCAGGCACTCAAGGACGCGGGCGTCGACGCCTCGAAGATCGACGAGGTCGTCCTCGTGGGCGGCCAGACGCGCATGCCGAAGATCCAGCAAATCGTGAAGGACTTCTTCGGCAAGGAGCCGAACAAAACCGTGAACCCCGACGAGGTCGTCGCGATCGGCGCGGCGATCCAGGGCGGCGTCCTCGCGGGCGACGTGAAGGACCTGCTCCTGCTCGACGTGACGCCGCTCTCCCTCGGCGTCGAAACGCTGGGCGGCGTCATGACGCGTCTCATCGAGCGCAACACGACGATCCCGACGAAGAAGAGCGAGGTCTTCTCGACCGCGGCGGACGGGCAGACGTCCGTCGAGATCAAGGTCCTGCAGGGCGAGCGTGAGATGGCCGGTGACAACAAGCTCCTCGGGGTCTTCTCGCTCGTCGGCATCCCGCCGGCGCCGCGCGGCCTCCCGCAGATCGAGGTCACGTTCGACATCGACGCGAACGGCATCATGAACGTCTCGGCGAAGGACCGCGGGACCGGCAAGGAGCAGAAGATCACGATCACGTCCTCCTCGGGACTCGACAAGAAGGAAGTCGAGAAGCTCGTGACGGACGCCCAGGCGCACTCGGGCGAGGACAAGAAGCGCCGCGAGGCGATCGAGGCCAAGAACGCCCTCGACTCGCTCATCTACCAGACCGAGAAGATCGTGGAGGAGAGCGGCGACAAGGTGCCGGCGGCCGACAGGGAGTCCGTGACCGCCGCGATCGCCGACGCGAAGAAGGTGCTCGAGAAGGAGTCCGGCGACGCCGACGCCCTGCGCAAGGCGGCGACGAACCTCCAGAAGGCCAGCTACAAGATCGCCGAGGCCCTCTACAAGCAGGCCCCTCCGTCCGGCGGTGCGCCCGAGGGCGCCGCTCCGGGCGGCCCGGCGGGTGCCAAGGCCGAGGACGTCATCGACGCCGAGGTCGTGGACGAGAAGAAGTAACGTCCCATGACGCCGGTGCGTAAAGGGGCCGTTCCGCCGACGGGAGGGACCGCCGAGCCGCCGCGCGAGAACTACGTCTTCATCGGCGTCATCGCGAAGCGCTTCGGCGTCCACCCGCAGACGCTGCGCCTCTACGAGCGCGAGGGCCTCATCAGGCCCGCGCGCTCGTCGGGGAACACGCGCCTGTACGACGTCGAGACCGTCGAACGCCTCGAGATCATCCTCACGCTCACGCGCGAGCTGGGCGTGAACCTCGCGGGCGTCGAGGTCATCCTCGACCTCAAGTCGCGCCTCGCCCGCATGGAGGGCGAGGTCGGGAGGCTCATGGAGGCCATCCGGGCCGTCGCGAAGGACCACGCCGCCCGGGGCGGGGCCGGCCCGCGCGACGACAAGGCCCTCGCCGTGAGGCCCCGGGGGGCCATCGTCCTCAAGTACGACTGAGGGATACCGCGGCCCCGGCGGAGAGGTGATAATCACCGGCTGGTGACTTCAAGACTGCGCCCCGACGACGACTCCAAGGTCCTCCGGAAGTACCTCGACGACATCTCCCGCTATCCGGTGCTCGCGCCCGAGCGCGAGCGGGAGCTCGGGAGGGCCATCCAGGACCTCTCGACGCCCGAAGAGGTCCGCAAGGAAGCCGTGGACGAGCTCGTGCGCGGCAACCTGCGGTTCGTCGTCTCGTACGCCAAGCGGTTCCACTCGCCCGAGGTCTCGTTCCTCGACCTCATCAACGAGGGGAACATCGGCCTCATCCAGGCCGCCAAGCGCTTCGACCCCGAGCGCGGCGTCAAGTTCATCACGTACGCCGTGTGGTGGGTGCGGCAGGCGATCTCGAACGCGCTCTCCGAGCAGTGGGGGGCCATCCGCCTTCCGCACAAGCAGGCGACGCTCCACTCCCGCCTCGGCCGCGTCAAGGAGGCGCTCACGCGCGCCCTCGCCCGCGAGCCGACGATGGAGGAGATCGCCGCCGAGGCCGGCCTCAAGGTGGGCGACGCGGAGAACCTCATGGGGATGACGCGCAGCTCCGAGTCTCTCTCGGGCGTCTTCGGCCTCGAGGAGGACCGGACGCTCGAGGACACGCTCGAGCAGACGACCGTCGCGGCCGCGGACGAGCAGCTCCTGCGCCGCTCCTCGGTCGAGCAGACGCGCACGCTCCTCGAGGCGCTCCCGGAGAAGGAGCGCGCGATTCTCTGCCGCCGCTTCGGGATCCCCGAGGACGGGATGGAAGCGGAGCGCGAGCCCATGACGCTGCAGGAGATTGGAGAGGAACTGCACCTCTCGCGCGAGCGCGTGCGCCAGATCGAGGCGCAGGCGATCGCGCGCATCAAGCGGTCCATGAAGAGCCGCGCGCTGAAAGCATTCCTGAACTGATGTCCTCCGAGGCCGTGTCCGCGCCCTGCCCCGTCTGCAAGGGCTTCGGCGTCGTCGAGACGCCCGCGGGGAAGGTCGTCCCCTGCCGCTGCCGCGTCCCGGACCTCATCGGGGCGCGGCTGAGAGCCGCGCAGATCCCGGAGCGATACAAGGACTGCACGATCGAGAACTACAAGCTGAACCTGCCGGGCCACCACCCGAGTCACGTGAAGGCGAGGGCGAGGGCGAGGAGATTCATCGAGGAGTGGAAGGCGTGTGATCGGGGCCTGCTCTTCGTGGGTCCCGTCGGCGTCGGGAAGACTCACCTTGCGGCGGCGATTCTCCGCACACTCGTGACGGAGAACGGGGTCCGCGGCGTCTTCTGCGACTTCTCCGACCTCCTCGAGCGCATCAAGGCGACATTCTCGCCGACGAACCCCGACAACGCCGAGATCGTCGTCGCGCCTTACCGGGACGCCGAGCTCCTCGTCCTCGACGAGCTCGGCGCGCAGCGCCCGACGGACTGGGTGCGCGACGTCCTCTACGGTCTCATCAACACGCGCTATAACCGGCAACGAATCACAATCGTGACGTCAAACTACGGCGAGACCGTCGGGCCGAACTCCGAGGAGCCGTTGGAAAAGCGCGTCGGAGCCATGGTGCGGAGCCGACTCTACGAGATGTGCGATCTCGTCGTGCTGGACGGCGCCGACTATCGTGCGATGCGCGCGGTCCGGGTCTAAACGGCGATGCCGTCACGCACGCGGTCCGCGCCCGCGGCGTTCGGGCGGGGCGTCTCGCAGGTCGTCGCCAACCCCGGTCTCCTCCTCGCGCCGCTCGCGTTCGGCGGCGCCGTCGCCGCGTCGGTCGCGGCGGCCGTCCTTGCCGCGGTGTTTTCGTTCGGTCGGGCGTTCGCGTCCCGCGTGGCGGTCTTCGGGCGCGGGCCAGCGCTGTTTTCGGATTTCCTGGAAGGTCTGCAGGGATTCGTCCTCGCGTCGCCGGTCGCCGTCCTGCTCTTCCTCATGGGCGTCCTCGTCGCACTCCTCCTCCTGACGGCCGTCGCTGCGTGGGTGCGCGCGGGCGTCACGGGCACCCTCGCGGAGATCGACGCGCGCACCGCCGAGGACGCTCCGCTCGCCGCCTTTCGCCACCCGTCGGTCGGCGCCGCGTTCTTCGCGTCCGCCTCGCGCCTCTTCGGGGGCTTCTTCGCGCTCGTGAACCTCTACGCGCTCGTCGCCTCGTTCGTCTTCCTCCTGGTCGTCGCGCCTCTCGTCTTCGCCTTCGTCGCGTTGGCTTCGGGCCGCTCCGGCCTGATGGCCCTCTTCGCCGTCCTCTTCGCGGTCGTCGTCCTCGTCTCGGTCGTCCTCTCGGTCGCGATGAGGGTCCTCTACCTCGTCGCGGGCCGCGTCGTCGCCGTTGAAGGGCTCGACGCGCTCGCCGCGACGGCCCGCGCGATCGCTCTCGTGAAGGAGTCCCTCGGCCGCTCGCTGACGCTCTACTTCCTCACGGTCGGCGGCGCGATGGCCGTCGGCCTCGCGTTCGTCCTTCCGCGCGTCGTTCTCACGTTCGCCGTGGGACTGGTGCATCCCGGGGTCTGGGCCGTCTTCGCGGTGACCGGCTTCTTCATCGCCCTGCAGGTCGGTGCGGGACTCGCCTTCGACCTCGTCGTGACGGGCTCGTTTGTCGCGCTCTGGCCCGCGGAAGCGGTGCCGGCCGGGGTCTCAGCGGTCACGGCGTCATCCGCTCCTCCCGCCGCGCCGGGACCGACCGCGCCGTGAAGCGCCTCTCCCTCCTCCTCGGCCTCGCATTCGCGGCAGGGTGCTCCGCGCCGCCCGCGCCCCGCGTCGTCGTCCCCGCGCCCGCTCCCTCGCCGACGCCCACGGCCGTGCCGACGCCAACGCCCATGCCGGCTCCGCGCCTCGCGCCGTTGCCGTCCCCCGCGCTGAACGTGAGCCTCGCCGTCGACCGGCCCTCGGCCGCGTTCCCCGCGGGTGACTGGGTGCTCGCCTCAGGCGAGCGCGTCGAGCGGCACCGCGGTCCGCTTCTCTTCGTGCCCGCGACGGGTGGCCTCAAGGTGACGGACGACGGCGTGGCCTCCGACTGGCCGTCGCCCGTCGAGATCGCTTCCTCGAACGGCGCCCTCGTCCCGTGGGCCGACGCGACGTACCGCGGGCGGCTCGCCGTGCGCGCGACGGCGCGCGACACGCTCCACGTCATCAACCGGGTCGGCCTCGAGGACTACCTCAAGGGCGTGGTCCCCGCCGAGATGGGCCCGCGCGTCTACGACGAGGTCGAGGCGCTCAAGGCGCAGGCCGTCGCGGCGCGCTCGTACGCCGTCAAGCATCGCGGCCAGTTCGCGGCCGAGGGCTACGACCTCTGCGCGACGCCGCGCTGCCAGGTCTATTCCGGCGCGTCCTCCGAGAATCCGCTTTCGACCCGGGCCGTCGAGGAGACGGCGGGGGAGGTGCTCCTCTGGAAGGGCGCCGTCGCCAACGCGCTCTTCACGTCCACGTGCGGCGGCCGCACGGAGAACGCGGCTGACGTCATGGCGGGCTCCCTCCAGCTCGACACTCCCTATCTTTCATCCGTAGCCTGCTTCGGCGAGACGCCCGTGACGATCGAGGGAGCGACGCCGCCCGCGCGGAAAGGGACGCTCACGCTGCTCGGAGCCCGCGGGCGCGCTCTTGCCGTGAGTTTCGGAGGGGGAGAGGGACCGAGGATCTCTCAGAAGGCGCGGGACGAGGTGCGGCGGAGGCTCGGCCTCGCCGCGCTTGGCGCGTCGCGTCCCCATCCTCTTTCGGTGCCGGCGGCATACCTTGAGATCGCCTCCGCTGCGGGATTCGACACGGCCGTTCTTTCCGAAGAATCCGAGCGATCGGGCTTGCCCGATCGCTGGTCGGAGAAGGCGAAGGCGTCGTTCGCGGTGCTCCAGCGCTTCCAGCTCGGCGGCGGCAGCGCGCTCCCGATCGACCGCGCGCTGAAGCCGGAAGAGGCCGCGGGCATCTACGCCGTCCTCCTCTCGCGGCTGGGGGATTTCGAGGACGTCGAAGGCCGGATCACGAGAAGTGACGAAACCGGCATCGAGGTGAAGAGCACCAAAGGTCGTTCCTCCTATTCACTTTCGAAGGAATCTTCGGTGCTCTTCGAAGGCGGCAATGAAGCACTGACCCAGGTCGCCAAACACACGTTCTATCCCGGCGACCGCGTTCGCGTCTTCGTCCGGGACGGCAAGGCGCTGGGCATCGTCTTCCCGCCCGCGCCTTCGGCCGGCGCGTACGACCGCGAATCCGCGTGGGAGCACTGGACGCGCCGCTTCACGGCCGCAGAGCTCGGGACGAAGCTGCGCGAGCGCGAGGGCACGCGCGGCGCGGCCGATCCGATCGGCGTCGCCGTCACGTCCCGCGGGGCGTCGGGCCGCGCGCGCACGGTCGCTGTCGCGACGCCGAAGGGCACGGTCACGCTCACGGGCCTCGAAATCCGATTCGCGCTCGGCCTGCCCGAGAACCTCTTCAACGTCGTCGCCGGCACGGACGCGGACGGCGGCCGCGTCTTCACGTTCTACGGCCGCGGCTGGGGCCACGGTGTCGGCCTCTGCCAGACGGGCGCGTTCGGGATGGCGCTGGCGGGCCACACGTACCGCGAGATCCTCGCGCATTACTATCCCGGGACAGAGGTCGGCCCGGCGCCCTGAGGCCGTACGAAAGCGGGAGAATGGGAAGGCGCCCCGACGGGCGCCCCGGGAGTTTTCTTCGAGTGGAAGAGAAGGCGGCTTTGAATCTCTCGCCGGAGCAGCGGCGCGAGCTCATCGCGCGGGCGCGCGCGGCGGCTTCCAGCGCGCTTGGAATTCCTTTCGCCGGAATTCCTTTCTCCCCTCCCTCGGGCCGCCTTCTCGAGCCGGGGATGTCCTTCGTGACGTGGAAGAAGGGTGGCCAGCTGCGCGGCTGCATCGGCAGCGTCGAGCCCGTGCGTCCCCTCTGGGCCGACGTTCAGGCGAACGCGGTCCACGCGCTGCTCGACGACCCGCGCTTCCCGCCTGCGACGGCCGAGGAGCTCGCGAGCCTCGACCTCGAGATCTCGGTCCTGACGCCGTTCGTCCCGGTCGCGGACCCGCTCCACGAAGTCACGGTCGGCCGGCACGGCCTCCTCGTCGAGCGCGGTCCGCGGCGCGGCATCCTGCTGCCGCAGGTGCCCGTGGAATGGGGATGGGACCTTCCGACGTACCTCGGCCACGCGTGCCGCAAGGCCGGCCTCCCCGCCGACGCGTGGAAGGACGGCGGCACCGTGCTCTCGACGTTCGAGGCCGAGGTCTTCGGCGAGGAGGACGTCCCGGGCGGCGGATAATCCCGGGCCATGCCCGACACGAAGTCCCTCCCGGACGTCGCCTCCACGGCCGCCATTCGCTCGCACTTCCCGGCGCTCGAGCGCGAGGAGGGCGGGAAGCCCGTCGCTTTCTTCGACGGCCCCGGCGGCACGCAGGTTCCGCGCGCCGTCGCGTTCGCGCTGACGGACACACTCCTCTTCCACAACGCGAACACGCACTGGGCGTACCCGACGAGCGTCGAAACGGACGAGATGATCGCCGCCTCCCGGTCCGCCCTCGCGGACTTTCTCGGCGGCGACCCTTCGGAGGTCGCCTTCGGCGCGAACATGACGACGTTGACGTTCCACCTCGCCCGCGCGCTCGCGCGCGGCTGGGCGGCGGGCGACGAGGTCGTCGTCACCGAGCTCGACCACCACGCGAACGTCGACCCGTGGCGCGCCCTCGAGAAGGACCGCGGGATCGTCGTGAAGGCGGCGCCGCTCGTCGCCGGGGCCGCGCAGGTCGACGTCGACGCGCTCGCGCGCCTCCTCGGGAAGAGGACGCGCCTCGTCGCGATCGGCGCCGCGTCGAACGCGGTCGGAACGATCAACGACGTCGCGCGCGTCGCCGCGCTCGCGCACGCGAACGGCTCCCTCGTCTTCGTCGACGCCGTCCACTACGCCCCGCACGTGCTCGTCGACGTCAGGGCGCTCGGCGCCGACTTCCTCGCGTGCTCGCCGTACAAGTTCTACGGGCCCCACGCGGGCGTCCTGTGGGGGCGGCGCGACCTTCTCGAGCGCCTCGACGCCCCGAAGCTGCGCCCGGCGCCCGAGCACGCCCCCGACCGGCTCGAGACCGGCACGCAGAACCACGAGGGCATCGCGGGCTGCTGCGCCGCGGTCGACTTCCTCGCGTCGCTCGCGGGCCCGCCGTCGTCGGGGGACCGCCGCGCCCGCCTGGCGCGCACCTGCGCAGCGCTCCACGCGCGGGGAGAGGCTCTTCTCGCGCGCATGTGGGCGGGTCTCTCCGCGATTCCCGGCGTCACGCTCTACGGCCCGCCGCCCGGCGCGCCGCGCACGCCGACCGTCGCCTTTGCCGTGAAGGGCCGAACGTCGGAGAGCGTCGCGCGCGCCCTCGTCCCACACGGCGTCTACGTGACGCACGGCGACTTCTACGCGTCGACGCTCGTCGAGAGGCTCGGCCACGCAGAGGACGGCCTCGTCCGCGCCGGCGCCGCCTGCTACACGACCGAGGATGAGGTCGACCGGCTCGTCTCGGGCGTCGCCGCGCTCGCCCGCGCCTGATCCGGGGCGCCTTCCGCGCGACGCCGGTTGGTGCTAACGTGCCGAAAATTTGACGCCCCTGTCAAACAGAAGGCGTCCCCAGGAGCTTCCCATGGCCGCGTCCGCACCCGTCTCCGCCCCGCACCATTCCGGCCCCGGTTTCGCGCTCACCGAGGAGCAGGAAGCCGTCCGCGCGATGGTCCGGGACTTCGCGCGCACCGAGATCGCGCCCCACGTCAAGGAATGGGACGAAGCGCAGGTCTTCCCGCGCGGCGTCATGGCGAAGCTCGGCGAGCTAGGAATGCTCGGCGTCCTCGTGCCGGAGGAGTTCGGCGGCGCGGGCCTCACGTACATGGACTACATCCATGTCGTCGACGAGCTCTCGCGCGTGGACGGCTCGGTCGGCCTCTCGGTCGCCGCGCACAACAGCCTCGGCACGAACCACATCTGGCTCTTCGGCAACGACGCGCAGAAGCGGAAGTGGGTCCCGCCGCTCGCGCAGGGCAAGCTCCTCGCCGCGTGGGGCCTCACGGAGGCCGAGGCCGGGAGCGACAGCGGCGGCACGAAGACGACCGCCGTGAAGGACGGGTCGACCTGGGTCCTCAACGGCTCGAAGAACTTCATCACGCACGGCTCCGTGGGCGACGTCGCGGTCCTGATGGCCGTCACGGACAAGACCGCGGGCCGGGGGCGCGGGATCTCCGCGTTCGTCGTGGACCTCCATCAGAAGGGCATCCACGCGGGCAAGAAGGAGAACAAGCTCGGCATGCGCGCCTCCGACACGGCGACGCTCGTCATGGAGGACTGCCGGATCCCGGCCGAGAACCTCCTCGGCGCGCCGGGGGAGGGGTTCGTCCAGGCGATGAAGGTCCTCGACGGCGGCCGCATCTCCATCGCCGCGCTCTCGCTCGGCATCGCCGAGGGCGCATTCGACGGCGCGCGCGCGTACGCCCAGCAGCGCAGGCAGTTCGGGAAGGCCATCTCCGAGTTCCAGACCATCCAGAACTACCTCGCCGACATGGCGACCGAGATCGACGCCGCGCGCCTGCTCACGTACCGCGCCGGCTGGCTGAAGGACGCCGGGCGCCCGACGACGAAGGAGTCCGCGATGGCGAAGCTCTACGCCTCGGAGGTCGCCGTGAGGGTCTCGAACCTCGCCGTCCAGATCCACGGCGGCTACGGCTTCACGAAGGACTTCGGCGCCGAGAAGTATTTCCGCGACGCGAAGCTCTGCACGATCGGCGAGGGCACGTCCGAGATCCAGCGGCTCGTGATCGCCCGCGAGGTCCTGCGGGAGGCCAGGGGCGTCTGACCGTCAGGCCTTTGCGAACCGGACGCGGCAGTCGAGGTACGCGGCGCCTTCGCCGGCGTCCGTGAGGCGCGCGCGCACGAGTGCGTTCGCGCAGTTTCCGCGGTCGTAGTTGCCGCCCTTCGGGACGATCACGACGTTCGGGCGCTGGCCCTCCTCGAACCGCAGGCGGACCCGCATCGACCCGATCGCGCTCTCGAGGCGCACGACCTCGCCGTCCGCGAACCCGGGGGCCGTGGACGGGTGGCACGTGGCCTGGAGAAGCTCTGGCTCGGGAACCGCCCACTGCGAGCTCTGCGACTGCTCGCTCGAGTTCGAGAAGAGCCAGAGAGGATATCCGGGCTCCTCGGGAGGAACGGGAGGAAGAGCGTGAATGAGGTTCACCCTGCCTGAAGGCGTCGCAAATTCGCGGCCTTCGAAGAGAACGGTTTCTGCGAAAGGGCTACGGACGGAGGCCCGCTCGAGCTGCTCCAGCGACACCCCCGCCGCCTCCACTCGTGAGAGCAACCGTTTCTTCCATTCCCGGGCGCTCCCTCTTACTTTCGAAGAAATCTCCTCTTCGCGCTCTTCGGTCCTCTCGTCGATGGCGCGGGCGAGCGCCTGAATGATCTCGAGGTCGGTCTTCACGCCCGGCGGTGGGGGCACCACCGGCGTCGAGACACCGAGCCAGTGGTTGCCGTACGAGCCGAGGAGGTCGTCGTCCTCGACGAGCGTCGTCGTCGGGAAGACGACGGTCGCGCGGCGCGCGGTGTCGGTCATGAAAGGATCCACGACGACGACGAGCTCGCGGGTCTCGAGCGCCTTCGCGACCGTCGCCGAGTCCGGCAGCATCGAGACGGGGTTGCCGGCCGTGACCCACACGGCGCGCACGGGCGGATCCTGCGCCGTGAGAATCGCCTCGCCGAGAAGCGGCTCGGGGAGCGTGCGGGGCGGGTTCTTCTTCAGGAACGAAAAGTCGAACGGGGCCCTCCGGACGGCCGAGAAGGACACACCGCCGCCCGGGATCCCGAGGTTTCCGCTCACGGCTCCGAGCGCGTCGAGGGCCCGGACGATCCCGGCGCCGTTCATCCGCCGGCCCATGCCCCAGCCCACCTGGATCGAGCAGGGCTTATTCGCGAGGGCGGAGGCGAGGGCGCCGACTTCGTCGACCGTAACTCCGGCGGCCGCCGCCCATGCCCCGGCGGATCGGGACCGCGCGAGCGCGCGGAATTCCTCGAAGTGGTCGCAGTACGACGGCGCGTCCGGGTCGGTCTCGCCCGACTCGAAGAGACGGGCCGCCACGCCCATTGCGAGGTCGAAGTCGCCGCCGGGCCGCGGGAGGATGATGCGGTCCGCGAGCTTCTCGCTCTTGTGGCGGACGGGGTCGACGAGGAGGACGCGAGCGCCCTTGCGCTTCGCCTCGCGCAGGATCGGCTGGAGGTGGACGTTCGAGACCGCGGCGTTCTTCCCCCAGAGGATCACGTTCTTCGCGTTCAGGAGGTCGAAGACGTCGTGCATCTCCTCCCTGCCGAAGTCGATCACCTGGGCCGTGTCGCCCGCGCCCGAGCAGATGTCGCCGCGCTTGACGGTGACGGGGCCGAGGAGCTCGAAGAAGTAGTCCACCACGGACTTCACGATGCCGAGCGAGCCACCCGACCTGTAGTGCAGGATCGCGGCCGGGCCGGATTCCTTCCGGATCGCGAGGAGCCTTTCGGCGACGAAGCCGAGCGCCTCCTCCCACGTGGCGGGCGCGAGGACGCCGTTCCTCCTGACGAGCGGCGCCGTGAGGCGCAGCGGGCCGTTCTGCATCTCCGGGAAGCGCGACGTCCGGGCGCAGAGGAAGCCCTTCGTGACCGGGTGGGCCGGGTCGCCGCCGAGCGCGACGAGCCTGCCGTCCTCGACGGTGGCGATCAGGCCGCAGGCGTCGGGGCAGTCGCGGTTGCAGACCGTGCGGAGCTCGAGGGCGCCCATACCGGCATTCTAGTGAGACCGGGTCGCCCCGCGAGCCCGGGCTAGACCAAGGCCTTTCGCAGGTGGGCGAGCGTCCGCGCCCAGGCGTCGGCAGACGCCTTCGGGTCGTAGACGTTCGGTCGCGAGTCGTTGAAGAAGGCGTGGCCCGCGTCGGAGTAGACGACCGTCTCGACCGTCTTGCCGAGCGCGCGGAGCTTCTCCTCGAGCGGTTTTGCGCCGGCGGCGGGAACGCTGGCGTCCTTTCCTCCGTAGAAGAGGAGCAGCGGCGACGCGAGGTGGCGCCAGTCGAGCGGGACCTTCTGAAAGCCGCCGTAGAAGCTCACGGCCGCGCCGACGTTCGGGTTCGAGGTCGCGGCGTACTGCGCGAGCGCTCCGCCCATGCAGAAGCCGACGACGCCGAACTTCTGCGTCGTGCACTCGGGCCTCTGGAGGAGGTACGCGCCGGCCCCGGCGATCTCGCGTCCGGCACGCGAGACGTCGAGCTCCATGAGGAGGCGCCCCGCCTCGTCTGGCGACGTCGTCGTCTTGCCGTGGTACAGGTCGGGGGCGAAGGAGAGGAAGCCTTCCTTCGCGAAGCGCTCCGTCACGTCCAGGACGTGGGGCACGAGTCCCCACCACTCCTGAATCACGACGAGCGCGGGCCCCTTGCCCGGCGCGGGCTTCGCGAGCCATCCCTGGACCTTCTGTCCGTTGAGCGTGAACGAGAGCCTTTCGCCCATGGGTTTTCCTCCGCGAGCCCGACGCCGCCCGGATCCTATACTCCGGTCCCGTGAGTCTGACCTTGAAGTTCCTTCGAGCCATCGCGATCGTGGCCGTGGCCGTCGCCGCGGGGCTCCTGATCGCCTGCGCGATCTTTTTCCCCGGCGAGCCGTCCGTGAGGAAGAACGTCACGGGCGGCCTCTTCACGGACGTGACCGCCGCCTCGGGCGTCACGTTCCGGTTCCACGGCGACATCACGGACGGCAAGCTCATCCCCACGATGGGAGGGGGCGCCGCGCTCGCGGACTTCGACGGCGACGGCTGGCTCGACCTCGTCCTCGTCCAGCAGGTGAAGAGCGGCTCGCGCTGGAGGAAGTCCGGCAAGGCGCAGCCCCTGAAGGACTGCGCGCGCCTCTTCCGGAACCGTCGCGACGGCACGTTCGAGGACGTGACGGAGAAGTCCGGCGTCGTCGCGTGCGACTGGGGCGTCACGGCGATGTGGGCGGACCTCGACAACGACGGCTTCCCGGACCTCGTCATCGGAAACGCCGGCGACGCGAACGCGGTCTTCCGAAACAAGGGAGACGGGACGTTCGAAAAGATGGAGAAGACGGGCCTCGAGGGCGGAAGGTTCACGATGGGGCTCGCGGCGCTCGACATCGACGGCGACGGCCTGCCGGACGTCTACATCGGGAACTACCTCGACACGGACTCCCGGCGCGAGTCGAAGGCGCCCGCGACGTCCTTCATGACGCCGGACGAGTACAAGGGCCAGGACAACCAGATGCTGAAGAACCTCGGCGGCTGGAAGTTCGCGGACGTGACGGACGCGAGCGGGACGCGCGACCCGGGGAGCAAGACGATCGGCGCGGTCGCCGTGGACTACGACGGCGACGGGAAGACCGACCTCTACGTCTCGAACGACCAGTGGCGGAACACGCTCTTTCACAACGAGGGCGGCGGCGTCTTCCGCGACGTCTCCGTCGAGACGGGCACGGGCTTCCCCGAGGAGGGCAGCGTCACGGCGTTCGGGCGGAAGACGCGCAGCGGCATGGGACTCGTCGCGACGGACCTCGACGGCGACGGGCGGCCGGACCTCTACGTGACGAACTACGCGAACGAGCCGAACACGCTCTATCGCAACGTCGAGGGAGCCGTCTTTGCCGAGAGCGAGCGCGAGGCGTTTGGCGGCGACCACGACCCCGTCCTGCCGCTCTCGAAGTGGGGCGTCGCCGCGCTGGACTGGGACAACGACGGGAAGGACGACCTCGCCGTCTCGAGCGGGCAGATCCTCTCCCGTTTCTTCACGGTCCTCGGCGGCTGGTTCAACCCGAAGGCGAAGAACTTTGCGGTCGGGGAGAAGAGCTACGCGCAGCGGCAGTTCCTCTTCCACAATGAGAGCGTGCCGGGGACCATGACGTTCCGCGACGTCTCGGCCGAGTCTGGGGATCTCGGGCGCCTCGTGATCGTCGGGCGTGGCCTTGCGGCAGGCGACCTCGACGGCGATGGGAAGGAGGACCTCGTCTACAACCCGATCGACGTCGCCGCGATCGTCCTCCGCAACACGGCGCCGGGCGGCAACGCCCTCGAGATCCTGCCGGTGGCGGGAGCGGATCGGAAGACCGTCCTCGGCACGCGCGTGACGGCCGGGGAGAAGGTCAAGGAGTTCTACGTCGTGCCGTCGTACGCGAGCGGCTCGTGGCTGCCGCTGCACTTCGGCCTCGGCACGGCCACGTCCGCCCATGTCACGGTGAAGTGGCCGGACGGGTCCACGCAGGACCTCGGCGACGTCCCGAAGGGCGCGTGGAAGCTGAAGAAGGGCGGATCGCTCGAGCCGCTCCGGGCGCGCAGGTAGCGCGCCCGTAGGGCCGGGGCCTGGGCCCGATCAGACGAGGACGGGCTTGCCCGCCGCGTAGCGCACGAGGGCCGTCGTGAGCATGTCGGCGTGCTCGCGCTCCTCGGCCTCCATCTCGCGGTAGAGCTTCCACTCCGAAGAGCCGGGCTCGAGCTCGCGGCCGCGCTCGAGGAAGAACTGCCGCGCGCGCTTCTCGAGGTGGACGGCGAGCTTCAGGAGGTCCTCGCCGGTCTCGGTCTTCTGGCCCGCCTCGGCGTAGACCGCGACGCGCGCGGCCGAGAGGCCGGGCGCGGCGGTGTCGGGCTCGGGCACGTGGTAGCGGCGCGAGAGCGTCTCCATGTGGCCGCGCTCCATCGCGGAGAGGTTCGTGAAGAGCGTCTTGAGCGCGGGATCCGTCGTGTGCTCGGCGCCGTGCGCGTAGAACGCGAGGCCTCCGAGCTCGATCTCGAACGCGTGGCGGAGCGCCTCGACGGCTTTCGCGGAGTCGAGCGTGACGTCGTGGCCGTGCGAGAGCGTGCCGCCGCAGGCGGGGCAGAGCCCGTACGGGAACGCGAAGCCCTCGAAGACCTTCTGGCAGCCGTCGCACGTCCACGTGAGATCGAGGCCGGCGCAGCAGATGTAGTCCTCGTCGCCCTCGAGAGGCTGGCGGCACTTCGGACAGACCTTGACCGCGGCCGTCTCCTCGGACACGGCCTTCTTCGGCGCGGGCGCGGGCTCGTCGTCGAGGACGACGGGCCAGGCTTTCGTCTCGAGGTATTTCACGATCGCCTTCGCCGCGCGGCGGCCGGCGCCGAGCGCGAGGATGACGGTCGCGCCGCCGGTCACGATGTCGCCGCCCGCGAACACGCCGGGCAGGTTCGCGGCCTGCGTCTTCGGGTCGGCGTTGATGTAGCCCTCCCCGCGCGTGTCGAGGCCGGGCGTCGAGCGCGCGATGACGGGGTTCGCCTTCGTGCCGAGCGCGTAGATGACGGTGTCGCAGAGGAACGTCTCGGTCTCGCCCTCGACGGGCACGGGGCGGCGGCGGCCGGACTTGTCGGGCGGTCCGAGCTCCATGACCTGGCACGTGATCGACTTCACGTCGCCCGCCTCGTCCGTCTCGATCGCGAGCGGGCTGCGCAGCCAGTGGAAGGTGATCCCTTCCTCCTTGGCGTGGCGGATCTCCTCGATGCGCGCCGGGGCCTCGGCCTCGGTGCGGCGGTAGACGCACTTGACGTCCGCGGCGCCGAGGCGGCGCGAGACGCGCAGGCAGTCCATCGCGGTGTTTCCCGCGCCGAGGACGACGACGCGCCGGCCGGGCGTGACGGGCGTGTCCTCGTACGGGAAGCGGTCGCCGCCCATGAGGTTCACGCGCGTCAGGAACTCGTTCGCGCTGTAGACGGAGCCCGCGAACTCGCCGGGGATCCCGAGGAAGCTCGGCGCGCCCGCGCCGGTTCCGATGAAGACGGCGTCGAAGCCCATCTCCGTCTGGAGCTGCGGGATCGTGAACGTCTTGCCGATGACCTTGTTCGTCTCGAACGTCACGCCGAGCGACTGGAGGTTCTTGACCTCGCGGTCGATCGTCGTCCGGGGCAGGCGGAAGGACGGGATGCCGTACCTCAGGACGCCGCCGATCACGTGCAGGGCCTCGAAGATCGTGACGGAGGCGCCCGCCTTGGCGAGGTCGCCGGCGCAGGCGAGGCCGGCGGGGCCGGAGCCCACGATCGCGACCTTGCCGAGCTGTCCGGCGTTCTCCGGCTTCTCCATGACGAAGGCCGGGGCGTTGTCGCCGACGAAGCGCTCGAGGCGCCCGATCGCGACGGACTCCATCTTGCCCTTCACGAGGATGCACTGCGCCTCGCACTGGCTCTCCTGCGGGCAGACGCGGCCGCAGATCGACGCGAAGAGGTTCGACTCCTGGATCGCGGCGAGGGCAGCCCGCGAGGTCGCGCACGAGGACGTGCCGGATGAAGCGGGGGATGTCGATGTTGACCGGGCAGCCGGAGATGCACGTCGGCCGCACGCACTGGATGCAGCGCTCGGCCTCCTGGAGGGCGTCCGCCATCCGGTAGCCGAGGTTGACCTCGAGGAAGTTCCCGGAGCGCTCGACGTGGTCGCGCTCGGGCATCTTCGTCGCGTGGGGCGAAAGCTCCTTGAGCTTCTTCCAGTTGCGCTTCTCGAGCTCGAAGAGCTGCGTCTCGTACGAGCAGACCTTGTCGAAGTCCTTCTGCGCCTCGACCTCCTGCGTCTTGAAGCGGCTCTGCCGGAACGCGAGCTCCTTGAAGTCGACCAGGTGGCCGTCGAAGTCCGGGCCCTCGACGCAGGCGAACTTCACCTTGCCGTCGACCGTGACGCGGCACGATCCGCACATTCCCGTGCCGTCCACCATGATCGCGTTCAGGCTCACCATCGTCTTGACGCCGAACGGCCGGCTCGTGTCGCAGCAGGCCCGCATCATCGGGAGCGGGCCGATCGCGACGATCTCGTCGACCTTCTCCTTCTCGAGGACGTCCTTGAGGGCGGCCGTCACGAAGCCGGGGCGCCCGTACGTGCCGTCGTCGGTGCAGACGATGAGGTCGTCGCAGAAGTCCCGGAACTTCTGCTCCCAGAAGACGAGGTCCTTCGAGCGGAAGCCGATGATCCCCGTGATCCGGTTGCCGGCCTCCTTGAAGGCGCGCAACTGCGGGAAGACCGGCGCGACGCCGAGGCCGCCGCCGACGAGGACGACGTGCCCGGCCTTGTGGACGTGGCTCGGGAGCCCGAGCGGCCCGACGAAGTCCGCGAACGTGTCGCCCTCGGCGTAGTCCCGGAGCATCTCGCGGGTCGTCTTCCCGACGGCCTGGACGACCATCGTGATCGTCCCCCAGTCGCGGTCGAAGTCCGCCACCGTCAACGGGATACGCTCGCCGCCCTCGCGCAGCCGCACCATCACGAAGTGGCCCGGCTGGGCGGCCTTCGCCACGTCGGGCGCGTGGACGTCCCACAGGAAGGTCGTGTCCGAGAATTGCTGGCGGCGGACGATCCTGTACATGGCTCGGCAGGCTAGACGAGAGGGGTCCACGCGGACATGGTGCAAATGGCCTATTAAGAACGTGTCTCGTTAGAGAGCGCCGGACCTACAGCGCGTCCACCTTGACGTCCTCCCGCCGGGCGGCGGCCTCCGCGGCGGCGACGGACACGGCGCTCGGCCCGTCCGCGTCCCGGAGCGAGGCGCGCGAGAGGCCGAAAGCGGCCAGGAGAGGACGTGGGGGCGCAAAGTCGAGGTCGGGCTCGTTCACGAAAAGGCGGCCGAGGTTCTCGACGTACGCCTTCGTGAGCTCTTTCCACGTGATGTGGTCGAAGTCCTGCGCGACCTTGCGGCTCCCGAGCGACATGAGGACGAGCGAGTGGAAGACCATCTGGTAGATCGTCTTCAACCGCGCCCGGCTGCGCTCGGGGTGGTGTTTCAAGATCTCGCGAATGAAGTGGACGTTGAGCGGGACGTGGAACGACTCGTCGCGCGTGAGGATCGTGAGGACCTGCCGCGCGAGAGGCTGCTTCACGCGGCGGAGCGAGAGCCGGTACGTCGTGGCGCCGATCGTCTCGAACATGAGGTTCGTGAGCATGATCGTTTCCATGCGCTCGGCCTTCGCGTAACTCGTGTAGAACCCCTTCACCATCCGGCCCATCGGCGTGACGCCGCTGCCGAGGTGCTCGAGGAACGCGTCGAGGAGCTCCTTGTGCCAGCCCTCCTCGTTGCCATAGAGGACGAGGCACTCGGCGAGCTCGGGATCCCACTCGCGAACTTCCGCCGCGAGCTTGTGGGCGCCGGCGAGGCCCGACTCCTCGGCGCGGTACGCCGCGTTGAAGAACTTGACGCAGGCGAGGCGCTCTTCCTCGGAGTCGAACTCCATGGGCTTTGACAGGTCGAGGTGCTCGTCGTACATGCGCTCGGCGCGCTTCTTGAGCGTCTCGAGCCACCAGGAGGTCGGGCGCTGGGTGGGGATGCCGATGAAGGACGACGGAGCCGAGGTCAGGGACGTGCTCACGGCGCCCGATGTTGCCGAAAAGGACCGCGGGAGGTCAAACCCGATCGCGCGCCGCGCAGGCGCGGCGCGTCAGAGCGGGCTGCTCCGCGACTATGATTCCAACTTGAGCCTTGCCCCGGCCCGGCTCAGCCCGTCTTTCGCTCCTCGGCGGGCCTGGGCTCGATCCGAGCCTGGCAGTTCTTGCAGATGAAGGCGTTCAGCCGCGGAATGAACTTCCACTCGTCGGACCGGTGCACGTCGCAGAAGTAGCACTTGTGGCGGCCGCGCGTCACCACCGTCTCGTCGAAGGGCACGGGTTCGTCCGCGGAGGTCATAGCGGCTTCCATGACGTACGCCTCAGCGCGGCTGGATGCGCAGGTGGCCGGTCAGGAGCTCGCGGCCGGGGATCATGCGGACTTCCACGCGGAAATCCTCGCCGGAGGAAGAGAGCCCGGGCAGGGGAACGTAGAGGGGGAGGTTGAACCCCCGTCCGGGCTCCAGGCGGGTGGGATAGGCGAGCATGCGGCACTGGCGGGTCTGCCGGGCGCGCTCGTGGCCCTCGGAGTCGAGAAGAACCAGCTCGAGGAGGGGGCCCGTTTCGGTGCTCCCCTCCCACGGCATCTGGGACTTGTTCCGGAATTCGAGGTGCAGGAGAACCTTGCCCGGCTCGTGCGTGTCGGACACGAGGATCGGGTGCGGCGCGTGGAGCGTCAACGACAGCGTGACGTCGCCGGCCGGCTCTTCTTTCGGCAGGTGGCTCGTCAGCATGACGTGACTCCGTTCGTCCGGGTTTCGAGGGAAGGCGTCAGCCGCCGATGGGGCCGGTGCGATCGCAGCAGAAAGCGATGAGCGCAAAAAGCAAGTTCATAAGTCCTCCTGTTCTTTCGTTACCCCGTGGCAGGACAGCTCTCCTGCCTTCACTCACTAAGACAGGAGAGCCACGCCCCTTTGACCCCCCGGCGGTCGAAAAAGGCTCCGGCCGCCCTAAGGCGGCCGGAAAAATGCTCAGAAAGGTGAGACGAGGTCTCGGCTGTGCGGAATCAGCCCACCAGACGCAGGGGCTGGTATACGCGCGCGACGCCGTTCTCGTCGTCCTGCATGTACGTGCGCACGTGTGCGACTAGGTCCGCGTCGAGCGTGCCCTGGTCGAGGCAGACGAACAGCTCGCCGAGAGCGGGCGAGGGGCTGAAAACCGTCTGCTTGCGGTCGTGACGGAGCGAATCGACCTCGGCCGCCATCGCGTCGAACTGGCCTGTCCGGCCGAGGCACTCGGCGACGTAGAGCCGGGCGAAGAGGACGTCGGTGGGGGAGCCGTTGGCAGCGGACTCCGCGGCGATCTCGCGGAAGGCCCGCAGCGCCCGGGCGAACTGGCCGCGCAGGAAGTCGAGCTCGGCGAGGCCGGTCCGGATGTAGCGAAGGTGGGACGCGAAGTCGTTTCGGAGCGCGAGAGTCAGGGCCCTCGCATACGTCGCGCGGGCGTCGTCGAATCGGCCCATCTGGGCAAGGGCGTTCGCCCGGTTGTTGAGCGTCATCGTGAGAGCCCGCGCGTCCCGCTCGGCGTCGAGAAGCGCGATGGCCCGATCGAAGTGAGGAAGGGCCGCCGCGTGTTCGCCACGGTTCTCGACGACCGTCCCGATCGCCGCTTCGGACAATGCGAGGTAGTGATCCTGGCCGAATTCTTCGAAGGTCTTCAAGGCGGACCGGATCAACTCTTCGGCCACCGCGTAGTCGCGGCAGAACGTCGCCGCCTCACCTTCGAAGTAGTCGCAAAGGGCGGCGCCGAAGCCGAGGTCGCCCGCCTCGGCGAAGAGGGGCCGTGCCGCTGCGACGGCGGACCTTGCTCCGACCGCCTCGCCCATCATGACGAGCGCCTGCGACTCCAGGAGATGCGCCTCGGCCTGGACGGCCTGGCGCGGGGCCGGCGTCGAAGCGCGCGATTCGCGGCTCACCTCGACGAGCGTCGCCGCCTCGGCGTGAATTGCCTGTGCGAGCGCGAGGGCCCGGCGCGGATCTACGGCGACGAGCGGCGAGGCCTTCTGCGCCGCGTAGAGGAGCGCGAAGCCGCGATACGCCTTGCCGTCGAGCGCGCGCATCGCGGCCGCGAGCTCGTCGGGCCCGGAGCGCGCGGCCGCGATGACCAGCTCGGCGGGCTTTTCGGCGTCGACGGAAAGGCGGTAGATGTCCTCGAGCGGGATGCGTGTTCGCACGAACGGCAGCGTCCGCCCGAACTCGAGGCGCGGGATCTCCGGCGCGATCGGGGAGTCCAGCACGGAGTCGAAGGCGTCGTCGCGCGTCACGGCCGTTCCCTTTCGGCGAGGAGGCGATAGCACTGCTCGAGGAACGCGGCCCTCAGGAAGGCCTTCGGGTCGCGGACGCGCGGGTTCATGGCGAGCGCCTTGAGGAAAACGCGCTGCGCGGCGGCCTCGCAGTCGTCTTCGGAGAGGCCGAACCGGATGACGCCCGCCGCGACGAGGCGCGGGCGGACCTTCGCGTTGAGCTCCTGCCAGTCCCAGACGGGGCGGGCCGGCAGCTCCAGCTCCGGCGAAGACGGCCGGGTGCGCTGATCCCACCCATCGAGGGGAGCGAGGCCTTCGACCTTCGTCTGCATCAATGCTCTTCCGCGAAGAGGAGGATATGCTAATCCCGGATACCGGCGCGGGTCAAAAGCGCGATTCGTTTCGCACCGGGTGCCCTCGGGCGGCCCGGAAACCGACCTGCATCGAGGGCAATTGTATGGCGACGACGAAGAGCGCGGCACTGGTGGGTCTCAAGCACGTTTACGCCTTCGGGGCGGGTTCCGCCGAGGGCGGCGGAGACCTGAAGAACCTCCTCGGCGGCAAGGGCGCGAACCTCGCCGAGATGGCCCGGCTGGGCCTTCCGGTTCCACCAGGCTTCACGATCACGACCGAGGTCTGCACTCATTATTACGCCAACAAGAACAGCTATCCCAGTGGTTTGCGCGAAGAGGTGGCGGACAACCTCGCGGCCGTCGAGAAGGCGCTCAGCCGGAAGTTCGGCGACCCGAAGAACCCGTTGACGGTGTCCGTGCGGTCGGGCGCGCGGGCCTCGATGCCGGGGATGATGGACACGATCCTGAACCTCGGCCTGAACGACAGGACGGTCGAAGGCCTGGCGCAAGTCTCCGGGAACCCGCGCTTCGCGTGGGACTGCTATCGGCGTTTCGTGGCGATGTACGGCGACGTCGTCCTGAACCTCAAGCCCCTTGACAAGCGCGAGCGCGACCCGTTCGAGGTGATCCTCGAGAAGAAGAAGATCGCCTACAACGTCAAGCTGGACACGGAGCTCCCGGTCTCCGCCCTGCAGGAGCTCGTGCGCGACTTCAAGGCCGAGATCCGCTACCGCACGGGGCAGACGTTCCCCGACGACCCGATGGAGCAGCTCTGGGGCGCGATCGGCGCCGTGTTCGGCTCGTGGATGAACGATCGCGCGATCGTGTACCGCCAGCTCAACGGGATCCCCGAGAGCTGGGGCACGGCCGTGAACGTCCAGTCGATGGTGTTCGGAAACCTGGGCGAGGACTGCGGCACGGGCGTCGCGTTCACGCGCGACCCGTCCACCGGCGAGAACGTCTTCTACGGCGAGTACCTCATCAACGCGCAGGGCGAGGACGTGGTCGCTGGCGTGAGGACGCCGCAGAAGATCGCGACGCTCGACTCGAAGATGCCCGAGGTCTACAAGCAGCTCCTCGGGATCCGCAAGACGCTCGAGGACCACTACGGCGACATGCAGGACATCGAGTTCACCGTCGAGCGCGGGAAGCTCTGGATGCTGCAGACGCGCACCGGCAAGCGCACGGGCTTCGCCGAGGTCCGCATCGCCGTCGAGATGGTCGAGGAGAAGCGCATCACGTCCGACCAGGCCATCCTGCGCGTGAACCCCGACTCGCTGAACCAGCTCCTGCGCCCGATCTTCGACCCGGCCGCCAAGGCCGAGGCGCTCGCCGCGGGCCGGCTGCTCGCGAAGGGCCTGAACGCGGGCCCCGGCGCGGCGACGGGCCGCGTCGTCTTCACGGCGCACGACGCGTTCGAGTGGGCCGAGCGCGGCGAGAAGGTCCTCCTCGTGCGCGAGGAGACGAGCCCCGAGGACATCAAGGGCATGAACGCGGCCGAGGGCATCCTCACGGCGCGCGGCGGCATGACGTCGCACGCGGCGCTCGTCGCGCGGCAGATGGGCAAGGTCTGCATCGTCGGGTGCGAGGTCATGCGCATCGAGCACCAGACGGGCCAGATGATCGTGACCCAGAAGGCCGGCGACCCGAAGCTGATCCACGAGGGCGACTGGGTGTCGATCGACGGGACGACCGGCGAGGTCGTCGAAGGGCGCATCGCGACGAAGGCATCCGAGGTCCTGCAGGTGCTCCTCGACAAGACGCTCGACCCGTCCCACAGCGACGCCTACCGGCGCTTCGCGACGCTCATGGGTTGGGCGGACAAGGCGCGGCGCCTCAGGGTGCGCGCGAACGCAGACCAGCCCGACCAGGCCCTGAACGCGGTCGCGTTCGGCGCCGAGGGGATCGGCCTCTGCCGCACTGAGCACATGTTCTTCGGCGGCGAGCGCATCACGGCTGTGCGCGAGATGATCCTCGCGGAGAAGACCGAGGACCGCGAGCGCGCGCTGGACAAGATCCTCCCGATGCAGCGCGAGGACTTCATCGGCCTGTTCCGGGCGATGGGCCCGCGGCCGGTCACGATCCGCACGCTCGACCCGCCGCTCCACGAGTTCCTCCCGCACGGCGAGAAGGAGCGCGAGTCCGTCGCGCGCCAGACCGGCGTCGACCCGCGCCTCATCGCGCGCAAGGTCGCGGAGCTGTCCGAGATGAACCCGATGCTCGGCCACCGCGGCTGCCGCCTCGGGATCACCTTCCCCGAGATCACGCGGATGCAGACGCGCGCGATCCTCGAGGCCGCCTGCCGGGTGAAGAAGGAAGGGATCGAGGTGAAGCCGGAGATCATGATCCCGCTCGTCTCGCACGTGAACGAGCTCGCCGACCAGGCGAAGGTCGTGCGCGACGTCGCGAAGAAGGTCTTCGAGGCCGAGGGCGTGACCGTCGACTTCCTCGTCGGGACGATGATCGAGCTCCCGCGCGCGGCCGTGACCGCGGACGAGATCGCCCGCGAGGCCGAGTTCTTCAGCTTCGGGACGAACGACCTCACCCAGACGACGTTCGGGCTCTCGCGCGACGACGCGGGCAAGTTCCTGCCGGAGTACGTGCGGCGCGAGATCCTGCCGTCCGACCCGTTCGAGAAGCTGGACCAGGGCGGCGTCGGCAAGCTCGTGAAGATGGGTGTCGAGTTCGGGCGCTCGACGCGCCCGAACCTCAAGGTCGGGATCTGCGGCGAGCACGGCGGCGACCCGTCGAGCGTCGAGTTCTTCCACCGGACGGGCCTCGACTACGTGTCGTGCTCGCCCTTCCGGATCCCGATCGCACGCCTCGCCGCGGCGCAGGCGGCGCTGAGGAAGTAGTCAGCCGCCGAGACGCGCAAGGTCCCTCTTCGGGCCCGCGAGCGAGGGGTCGAGGCGCAGCGCCTCGCGGTAGGAAGCCCGCGCCTCGTCCTTCCTGCCCGCGCGTTCCAGGAAGTGCCCGAACCGCACGTGAAAACCGGCGTCGCCCGGACTGAGGGCCACGGCGCGCCGGTACTCGGCCTCGGCCTCGGCCGTCCTCTTCTCTTTCGCGAGGACGTAGCCGTTCATGAGCGCGCCGCGCGCCGCGTCGAGGCCTTTCAGGATCCCGACCTGCTCCCGGGCCTTGTCCAGGCTGCCTCCGAGAAAGCCCGGCGCGTTCGCGTAGTAGGTGACGAGGTCGACGTGCGCCTCGGGGTCCCCCGGGTCGAGCGCGACCGCCCTCTCGAACTCGGCGCGGCACTTTTTCGCGAGGCCGATCCGCGAGAAGACCGACGCATGGATCGCCTTCTGCCCGAAGGCCTGGCCCAGGAGCCGGTGCGCAGTCGAGTTCCCGGGCTCCTCCCGGACCGCCTTCTGACCGGCCTCGACGGCCGCGTCCCAGTTCTCGGCCTTGAGGGCGGCGCGGACGGGCTCGACCGAGGGGGAATCGGCCGCGAACGTCAGGGACGAGAAGGCGAGAGAGAAGAAGAGGAAGAGGAATTGAGAGGTTTCTTCGAAGGTGAAGAGGGCAGACCGACGCGCTGCCGCTCGGCGGGCGAACGGGATCCGCTTTCGAGCAGTCCGAAGAGAAACTTCTTCGAAGGTGAAGAAGGCAGCGCGCCGGGCTCTCTTACTCATTCGAAGAACGTCCTCCTCGTGCGCCGCAAAGAGCGCGTTCGGCACCTTGCAGCACTTGGCGTGCCACGGGGTCGTGACAAGATCACATCATGAACGACCGGTCGCGCCGCCACCGTTCCGACCTGCACGAGATCGCCCGCAGGGCGATGCGGGAGAGAGGGCTCACGCCCGACTTCCCGAAGTCCGCGCTCGAGCAGCTCGGGACGATCTCGGCCCCGGCCCCCGCGAAGGCGGACGGGCTGCGCGACCTGCGGTCCCTCCTCTGGGCGTCGATCGACAACGACGACAGCCGCGACCTCGACCAGCTCTCGGTCGCCGAGGCACTGCCGGGCGGCGAGACCCGGGTCCTCGTCGCGATCGCGGACGTGGACGCGCTCGTGAAGAAGGGGACGCCCCTCGACGAGCGGGCGGCGCAGAACACGACGTCGGTCTACACGGCGGGCGGCGTCTTCCCAATGCTCCCCGAGAAGCTCTCGACGGACCTCACGTCGCTCAACCCGGACGAGGACCGCGCCGCGGTCGTGATCGAGTTCGTCGTGGACGGCGGCGGCGCCCCGCGGGACGAGAAGGTCACCCGGGGTGTCGTCCGCAACAAGGCGAAGCTCGCGTACGACGCCGTCGACGCGTGGCGCGACGGGAAGGGCCCGATGCCCGAGGCGATGGCGAAGGCGCCCGGCGTCGACGCGCAGATCCGCCTGCAGGAGGCCGCCGCGCAGAGGCTGCGCGCCCGCCGTTACGACGAGGGCGCGCTCGACCTCCAGACGATCGAGGCCCGGGCGGTGTTCGACGGGGAGACGATCACCGGCCTCGCCGTCGACGTGCAGAACGAGCCACGCCAGCTCATCGAGGACTTCATGATCGCGGCGAACGGCGTCACGGCGCGGTTCCTCGAGGCGAAGGGCTACCCGTCCCTCCGCCGCGTCGTGCGCTCGCCCGAGCGCTGGCTGAGGATCGTGACGGTCGCCTCGGAGCGCGGGTTCACGCTGCCGCCCGAGCCCGACGCGAAGGCGCTCGAGACGTTCCTCAAGGAGCAGCGGCGCCGGGATCCCGTGCGCTTTCCCGACCTCTCTCTCATCATCGTGAAGCTCATGGGCGCGGGCGAGTACGTACTCGAGGTGCCCGGCCAGGCGCCGATCGGGCACTTCGGCCTCGCCGTGCGCGACTACACGCACTCGACGGCGCCGAACCGCCGCTATCCCGACGTCATCACGCAGCGCGTCCTGAAGGCCGCGCTCGACGGGCGGCCGAACCCGTACGCGAACGGCGAGCTCGCGAGCCTCGCCCGACACTGCACGGACCAGGAAGACGCCGCGAACAAGGTCGAGCGCCTCGTGCGCAAGGCGGCCGCCGCGCTCCTCCTCCAGAGCCGGATCGGCGAGCGCTTCGACGGCGTCGTGACGGGCGCCTCCGAGAAGGGCACGTGGGTCCGCGTGTTCGCGCCGCCGGTCGAGGGCAAGGTCGTGCGCGGCGAGGAGGGGCTCGAGGTCGGCGACAAGGTGCGCGTGAAGCTCCTCTCGACCGACGTCGAGCACGGCTTCATCGACTTCGCGCGGGCCTGACGCCTTTCAGGAACCGCACGAGGATCTCGTTGACGCGCGCGGGCGCGTCGGCCTGCACCCAGTGGCTCGCGTCCGGAATCCGCTCGACCGTCAAGTCCGGAACCCAGCGGTCGAGGCCCTCGAGGAGGCCGGGACCGAGGTAGCGGTCGCGCTCGCCCCAGACGACGAGCGTCTCGAGGCCCTCGGGCCACGTTCGGCCGCGGACCCGCGGCGGAAAGCGCAGGGCCGCGCGGTACCAGTTGACGGCGGCGGTGAGCGCGCCGGGCCGGGCGAGGGCCTCCGTGTAAAGGCGGACGTCCTCGTCCGTGAAGGCGCCTCTCGTCACGGGATCGCGCCGGAGCATCTTCGCGAGGAGCGCGTAATTCCCGGCGCGGATGCGCCGCTCCGGGAGCCACGGGAGCTGGAAGAAGAAGACGTACGACGATTTCTTCCGCTGCGCTGCGCTCGACCGCAGCTCGCGCCGGAACGCCAGCGGGTGCGGGGCGTTCAGGAGCGTGAGCGAGAGAAGGCGCTCCGGCAGGAACAGCGGCGCAACCCACGCGAAGGCGCCGCCCCAGTCGTGGCCGACGACGTGGGCGCGCGGGTCGCCCTGCTCCGCGCCGAGGAGCGCGATGAGTCCCGCGAGGTCGCCGAGGAGCGCCTCGACGCGGTAGGCCCTCACGCCGCGCGGCTTGTCCGACAGGTTGTACCCGCGCAGGTCCGGCGCGACGGCGCGGAAGCCCGCAGCCGCGAGCGCGGGAATCTGGTGCCTCCACGCGTACCAGAACTCCGGGAAGCCGTGGAGGAGGACGACGAGCGGACCCTCGCCCTGCTCGACCCAGTGGAACCGGATCCCGTTCACGCGGCTCTCGCGGTGCGTCCAGGTCTCCGTCACGCGGCCTCCGGGCGCGGCTCGCGGATCCGCGCGAAGAGCGCGGCCGAGACGAGGCCAAGCGCGAGCATCGTGAGCCACAGGGTCCTGCCGCCGCCATGCTCGAGGAGAGCCGTCCCGAGCGGAGGCCCGACGACGATCGCGAAGTTGAACGCCAT
Organism: uncultured Acidobacteriota bacterium; assembly: GCA_963798215.1. GTDB lineage: Bacteria > Acidobacteriota > Thermoanaerobaculia > UBA5066 > UBA5066 > Fen-183. The sequence goes on along the minus strand of CAWCSP010000004.1, from coordinate 2,522,550 downwards.
CGTGTAGAGGCCCATGTAGGCTCCGCGGCTTCCGGGCGGCGAGATCTCGGCGACGAAGGACGACATCCCGGGCAGGAGGACCATCTCGCCGAACGTCCAGACGACGATCGTGAGGACGACGGCGGGCAGCGAGCGCGCGAACGCGAGCGAGCCGAACCCGGCGGCCACGAGGGCGGCGCCCAGCGCGAGGGTGACGCGGTGGGGCCAGCGGGCCATCGCGAGGTTCAGCGGCACCTCGAGGAAGACGATCAGAAGGGTGTTGACGGTGTGCAGGAGGCCGAACGTCCAGACCGCGATGCCGAGATCGCGCACGAGGTAGACCGCCATCGACGAGTCGTGCTGGAAGAAGACGATCGCGACCGGAACGAGCGCAAGGAGGAAATAAAGAAGCGCAGGGTCGCGGAACCCCTCGCGCGCGCGCGGCGAGCTCGACGCGGGCGGCGGGGACGGGAAGGAGACGTTCTTCGGAAACAAGAGGACGAGCGTCGCGGCGGCGAGGAGCGACGTCGCGCCGTCCGCGAGGAAGAGCGCGGGCCACGAGACGGCCGCGAGGAAGCCGCCGAGCGCGGGCCCGACGGACATGCCGAGGTTCACGGCGAGGCGCTGGAGGGCGAACGCGGCCTTGCGCTGGTCGGGCGCCGCGAGGTGCGAGATGACGCTCAGGCTCGCGGGCCGGAACCCTTCGCCCGCGAGCGCGAGGAGGAGCGTCAGGACGCCGATCGATGCGAGCGAGCGCGCGAGAGGGACGAGGAGGAGCAGCGTCCCGGAGGCCACGAGCGAGATCCGCATCATCCGGACCGGCCCGAAGCGGTCCGCGAAACGCCCTGCGAAGGGCCCCGCGGTGAGCGCGCCGATGCCGAACAGGGCGAACACGCCGCCGGCCGCCGACGGCGAGATCCCCATGTCCTTCGTGAGGTAGAGGATCAGGAACGGCAGGAACATCGTCCCCGACCGGTTGACGAGCGTCGCGCCGGCGAGCACCCAAAGGGCACGCGGGAGGCCGGCGAGGCCCCGCCACGGGTTCACGGGACGATCCGAGTCGCCGCGCGCGTCAGTCGGTCCATGACGGCGCGCCCGACGCCGCGGCGGGGGACGGCGAGGGCGAGAAGCTCCGTCCCCCTGCGCCGCGTGCGCAGCGCGGCGAAGAGGTTGCGCCCGATCTCCTCGGGGGACGAGCCGAGAAGAAGAAGATTCTGCTTCGGAAAGAAAGACGACGCGCGATTCGGGCAGAGAACCAGCGCCGTGGGGTGCGACCGAAGATAGGAACGAAGAGAAGATTCTCTTAGAAAGAGAATGAGCGGCCTCGTCGGGGCGTAATGCACGTACTTCGTGCCGGGGCTTGACGCGGGAGCGGTGCGGGATGGGGCGGCGGCGCGCGGCCCGCGGCGCGCGCCGCCGCCCCCCGCCCTCGCGCGGGTTGCCTTCGCCTCAAGATCGGGAATCAACTTTCGAAGAATCTCTTCACTCAGGGCGCCTTGCCTCAACACCGCCGGATAGGGCTCGAGCGCGACGACCGTCGATTCGAGGCCGTGCGCCGTCGGGCCGCCGTCGAGGACGTAGACGTCCGGGAAGTCCTCCGCGACGTGCGCGGCCGTCGTCGGGCTCGGGCGCCCGGAGAGGTTCGCGCTCGGCGCGGCGATCGGCACGCCCGTGAGGCGCACGAGTTCGCGCGCGAGGCCCTGCGGGATGCGCACCGCCACGGTGTCGAGGCCCGCGGTCACGGAAGACGGGATTGAAGATTTCTTAGAAAGTATGAGGGTGAGAGGCCCCGGCCAAAACCGGGCCGCCAGTCGGGTGGCGAGCGGCGGCATGCGCCCTATTACCTTTCTAAGCATCTTCAAATCGCTGACATGGACGATCACCGGGTTGTCGCTCGGCCGCCCTTTCTTGGCGAAGATCCTCGCGACGGCCTTCTCGTCCAGCGCGTTCGCCCCGAGGCCGTAGACGGTCTCCGTCGGGAACGCGACGAGCTCGCCGCGGCGCAGCCGTGCCGCGGCGGCGCGCAGGTTGCGGGCGTTCGCGGGGTGGACGTTGGTCCGGCGGGCCACGGGCGCATCTTAGCGGCGCGCGGCGCGGCCGGGCTCTACCGCATCGCCTCCATCGGCGAGAGCCTCGACGCGCGGACGGCGGGATACAGGCCGAAGACGAGCGCGAGGCCGAGCGCGACGGCCCACGCGACTGCGAGACCGAAGGGGTTCACGACGAGGCCGTACGGGAACTTCGACGACAGCGCCGTGCAGAGTGCGGCGCCTCCGACCGTCCCGGCGAGCGCGCCGAGCGCCGCGAGGACGCAGGCCTCGAGGAGGAACTGGACGAAGATCTCGCCGTCCGACGCCCCCAGCGACTTGCGCAGGCCGATCTCGTACTTGCGGTCCGAGAACGAGATGAGCATGACGGAGAGGACGCCGACGCCGCCGACGAGGAGGACGGTTCGCCGCGAGGCTCGAGAGGACGACGCGCCAGCCGCGCATCTCGTTCCATGAAGCCGGCCCACGCGCGCGCCGCCTCGGCCTCGAGGTCCTTGATCTCGACGTCCTCGATCCCGTGGTGGGCCTGCTTGGCGCGGCCGAGGACGAGCGCCGTGACCTCGTCGAGATTGGAGCGCTTGCGGAGCTTGACGGCCACGGACGTGAGCTTGTGGTCCGCGTCCATGCGGTCCATGTACGTCTCGAGCGGGATCATGAGGCCGTTCGAGTCGAGCCAGAGCTCCTCGTTGAAGATCTGGAGGGGCGCCTGCAGGCCCACGATCCGGAACGTGAGGCCGTCCACGAGGACGTCGCGGCCGACGGGGTCGGCTCCGCCGAAGAGCTTGACGCCGAGCGTCGAGCCGACGACCGCGACCCTGCTGCGACGCTTGCGGTCGTCCTCCGTGAGGCCGCGGCCGGAGGCGATCGGGCGGTTCATGAGGAGCGCGTAGTCGGGCGTGAGGCCGGTGACCCAGATGCGCTCGGGGCCGCCGGCCGTTCTTACGCGCGTCGACTTCGTCGCGCGCGGAAGGAACGCGACCACGGCGGGGTGCGGCGCCGTGATGCGGGCGAGGTCCTCGTAGCGCAGGCCGGGGCTCATCGCGAACCGCTTCTGCTCCTCGGTCGTCTCGGGCGTCTTCGGCTGGATCACGACCGTGCCGTCCCAGCTCATCCCGGAGAAGCCCGATCGCGACCTTGTCCAGGACGCCGTCGAGGACCGACGTGAGGACGACGAGCGCGAAGACGCCGAGCATGAGGAGCGTGAGCGTGAGGAGCGAGCGCAGCTTGTGCGCCCAGAGCTCGACGAACCCGCCGACGACGACCTCCCAGACGAGGCCGAGGCGCGCGCCGAGGGAGAGGCGCCTCGTCTCGACGCGCGCCGCTTCCGGCAGCGGGAGCGCGACACTACTCATACCGCAGCGCCTCCATCGGGGAGAGGCGGCTCGCCTTCCACGCGGGGTAGAGCGCGAAGAGGAAGCCGAACACGGCCGCGAGGACGAACGCCCAGAGGAAGCTCGCGGGCTGCATGAAGAGCGGGATCTGGAGGAAGGATGTGATCGTCTTCGAGAAGGCGACGCCGGCGACGAGGCCGGCGGCCGCGCCGAAGACCGTCAGGACGAGCGCCTCGGTCATGAAGCCCTTGAAGATCTCGCGCCCCGAGGCGCCGATCGCCATCTTGACGCCGACCTCGCGCACGCGCTCCTTGAGGGACGCCATCTGGATGTTCACGTTGACCATGCCGCCGCCGACGAGCGACAGGATCCCCGAGAGCATGAAGATGATGTTGTAGACGTCGCCCTGGCTCCGGCGTTTCCGGATCCGCGCAGCGATGTCGTCGATGCGGAAGTCCTCCTGCTGGCGGTGGTTGCCGAGGAGGAGGCCGGTGAGGCTCTCCGTGAGCTTCTCGCCGACGTTGAGGTCCTTCATCCGGAAGACGACACGATCCACGCGTTGCCAGCGGTCGCCGTTCATGCGCTGGGCGACGAGCGTCGCCGGGACCGCGACGATGCGGTTTCGCCACGCGAACTGGTTGCCCTGGTTGTCGCGCCAGCGGAAGACCTTCTCCGCGAACGTCCCGACGACCACGACGGGAATGTCGCCCACGCGGATCGTCTGGCCGACGACGTCGCCGGTGGGGAAGAACGTCGACACGGCCTCGGCACCGAGGATCGCGACGGCCTGGCCTTTCTCGTAGTCGTCGGTCGTGAACCCGCGCCCCTTGTCGACGGTATAGCCGTTCAGGGCGAGATAGTCGCCGCCGATCCCGGTGATCTGCCGGTCCTGGTCGGCGAAGGCCGAACGCACGCGCGCGCGCGCGTTCTTCTGCTGGGCGACGCCGGTCGTGGCCTTCCGGTCGAGCGCGTCGCCCTCGACGGCGTCCTCGTTGCGCAGGCCGAGGTTCGCGTTCTGGAGCGCCGTCGGCTGGCCGTCCTTGACCGCCTGCGAGGGCTGGACGTTCAGCCTGTCCATCCCGCCGAGCTTCACCCAGCGCTCGTCGGAGCGCTTCCGCTGGCTGTCCGAGATCGAGAATCCGCCGAGGACGGACGCGACGCCGAGGACGACGCCGAGCGTCTGGAGCGTCGAGCGGCCGAGGTTCTCGCGGATCTCGGTCCACGCGCCCAAAAGGCGTTCGCGGAAGGCGCCGGAAAACATCAGGCCGCCTGCTGTTCGGGGGCGACGACGAGGCCGTCCCGCAGCTCGACCTTCCGCTGCGCGAGCGATGCGATGTGCGGGTCGTGCGTGACGAGGACGACCGTGTTCCCCGTGCGGTTCAGCTCCTGGAACAGGCCGAGGACCTCCTCGCCCGTCTTCGAGTCGAGAGCGCCCGTGGGCTCGTCCGCGAGGAGGAGCGCGGGCGTGTTCGCGAGGGCCCGGGCGATCGCGACGCGCTGCCGCTGGCCGCCCGAGAGCTGCGCGGGCAGGACGTGCGCCTTCTCGGGGATTCCGACCTGTTCGAGGAGCTCGAGGGCGCGGCGGCGGCGCTCCTTGCGCGAGACGCCCGCGTAGAGGAGCGGGAGCTCGACGTTGCGGGCGATCGACGCCTTCGGGAGGAGGTTGTAGCTCTGAAAGACGAACCCGACCTTCTCGTTCCGGATCCGCGCGAGGGCCGCACCGGAGAGGCCCTGCACGCTCACGCCGTCGATCGCGTACGTGCCCGCGGTGGGCGAGTCGAGGCAGCCGATGATCGCCATGAGCGTCGACTTCCCCGACCCGGAAGGCCCGACGAGGGCGACGAACTCGCCGCGCGCGACCGTGAGGTCGATTCCCCGGAGCGCGTGGACGGCGTTCCCGTTCGAGCCGAAGACCTTCGTGAGGCCGCGCGTATCGATGATTGCTGACATCGTGTTCCTGCCAAGTCGTATTTCTTAGAAGGTGAAGAGTGCTGTCCGTCAGCACCGCGCGCGCCGGTTTGCGTCCCGCCTGGCCCGCGCCCTATTACCTTCTAGGAAATCTTCTCTTCTCTTCCTAGTTGTCGTCGTCCTTTTCGACCTTCTTCTTCGTCGGGTCCTCGAGGGCGACCTGCTCGGTCCCCTTGAGGCCGGAGCGGATCTCGACGCGCTCGAGCGTCGCGATGCCGGCCTCGACCGGGACGACGTCGTAGTAGTCCTTCCAGTGGTCCGAGAGCCAGATGAACTTGCCGCGCCCGTTCAGGCCCTCCTTCGCGTCCGCGATCAGCTTCGGCGCGAGGTTGTCCTTCAGGCGGTAGACGACCGTCTTCGCCGTCGCGCCGCTGGAGCGCCTCGAGCGGGATCGAGACGGCCTTTTCCTTCTTCTCGCCGAGGATCTCGACGTTCGCGCTCATTCCCGTGCGATACGCGTCGCCGAGCTCGTCGAGCGTCACCTCGACGGGGAAGACCTTGATCTTGTCGAGGAGCTTGGCGGCCGGGGCGACGAAGGAGACCTTGCCCGTGAAGTTCTTCTGCGGGTACGCGTCCAACGTGATGCGCACGGGCTGCCCGACCTTCACCTTCGCGATGTCGACCTCGTTGAGATTCACGCGGATGAGAAGCGACTTGAGGTCCGCGACCGTGAACAGGACCGTCCCGGCGTTGAAGGAGGACACGCCGGATGTGACCGTCTCGCCGAGCTCGACGCCCTTCGTGATCACGACGCCCGACATCGGGCTCGTCACGCGCGCGCGCTGGGTCAGGGCGTCGCCCGAGATCGGGATGCCGTGGCCCTCGACGATCTCGTACCGCTGGCGCGCGGCCTTGAGGTTCTCGTCGGCGAGGTCGCGCTTCGTGATGTAGTCCTTGAGCGTCTCGCTCCCGATGAGCCCCTCCTTGAAGAGGCGGTCCTGCGAGTGGAGCTGGCGCTCGGCGTCCCGGAGGGCGACCTCGGCCTGCGTGACGCCGGCCCGCACGTCCGACAGCGACTGCGCCTGTGTGACGTCGGGCTCGACCTCGGCGAGGACGTCCCCGGATTTCACGACCGCACCGTCCCGGACCTTGAGGGACACGACGCGGCCCGAGACCGCCGACTTGACGTCGACCTTCGTCTCCGGGTCCACGACGCCGACCTCGCGGACGCTCACCTGGAGGTCCTCGGCCTGCACCTTTCCGATCCGGAAGGGCGGTTGCTCGGGTCCCTTGGTCTTGTCCTTGCCGCGGGACGCGAAGACGACACCCCCTCCGGCGAGGGCGACGACGCCGGCGGCGGCCAGGATCCACTTGAGCTTCTTGGACATGCGAGAACCTCGACCGGATATACGGAGGCGACCGAACAAAGTTCGGATGGGCGCTGCCCGGGGCCTTTCGTCTTGCCCTCAAGAGGCTATCGTTGTACCGTATTGTCTAGTGTTGTCTGTCGATGATGGGAAGAAATTGAACCCGCAGGCACAGCCGGGCGACATTCTCACGATCCGGCAGCTGTCCGAATACCTGATGGTCTCGGAGAAGACGATCTACCGGATGCTCGACAAGGGCCTTCTGCCCGCCGTGCGGGTGGGTGCGCAGTGGCGGTTCCGCAAGCGCGATGTGGACGCCTGGCTCGACGAGCAGGTCCGGAAGGTCGAGGTCGGGGGCCAGAAGGCGGTCCTCGAGGACCTCGCCCCGTCGGAGATCGACATCCATCCACTCCTCGTGGCGGAGAACGTGTGGCTCGACGTGCCCCCGATGCCGCGGGACGAGCTCCTCGCGTGGATCGTGACGCGCGCGACGCTGGATCCGGGGGTCGACCGCCGGGCGCTCGTCGCGTCCATCCTCGCGCGGGAGGCGCTCTGCTCGACCGCGCTCGTCAAGGACGCCGCGTTTCCCCATCCGAACGAGCCGTCGGATTTCGGGTTCGCGAAGAAACGGGTCCTACTCGCCGTCGCGCGCGAGCCCGTGATCTTCAACGACCCTAACGGGCACAAGCCGCGCGTCATCGTCGTCATCCTCGCGCGGACGCTCCAGGGCTATCTCCTCGCGATCTCCCGCGCCGTGAAGCTGTTCGGGAACGCCGCCCTGATCGGACGCATCACGCGGAGCGCCTGCCCAGCCGACGTGATCGCAGCGGTCCGCGAGGTCGAGGAGCGCCTCACGGCGTCCGTGTCCCGATGAGACGGAGCCCTGCATGCGTGTGACGGTCCGGGAGGCCGCGGCCCTCCTGAACGCCAACGAGGCGCAGGTTTACGAGTGGATCGAGTCCGGCGACCTGCCGGCGCACCGCATCAACGACCAGTACCGGATCAATCGGAGCGAGCTCCTCGAGTGGGCGACCGGGCGGAACATCGCCGTCGCCCCGGCACTCTTCCACGAGGACGAGGAGACCGAGCGCATCCCGTCCGTGGCCGAGAGCCTCGAGCGCGGCGGCGTCTTCCACGACGTCCCCGGCACGACCCGCGAGGAGATCCTCCGGTCGGTCATCGCGCTGCTGAAGCTCGAGGACGAGCGGGACCGCGAGACGTTGCTCGACCTTTTCCTCGCCCGCGACGCCGGGGCCGTGGTGCCGGTGGGCGACGGGATCGCGATCCCGCACGTGAGGAATCCGATCGCCCTCTCCACGGACGACCTCGCCCTCACGCTATGCTTTCTGCGCCAGCCGATCGACTTCGCGGCGCCGGACGGCCAGCCGGTCTTCGCGCTCTTCGTTCTCGTCAGCCCGAACACGCGCGCCCACCTGAAGATGCTCGCGAAAATCGCGTACGTCCTCCGCGATCCGGCATTCCGGGAGGCCGTCAAGGGCCGCGCGCCGGCCGCCCGCGTGATCGAGATCGCACGATTCGTCGAGGGAGCCACGGCGTGAAGCCGTCCCTGGCCGGGTTGCGGAGGGGCCGTGTCGCCCGTTGACGCGATCCTCGCCGCGCTCGCCCTCCACCTCGCGGGAGGCGTCGTCCTCCTCGCCGGCGGCGGACGCGTCGCCGAGCGCGCGTCCGCGGCCCTGTCGGTGATCGGCTCGGTCGCGGGCCTCGCCGCCGCCGTCGGCGCGCTCCTCGCACCGCGGGCCTGGCTCCTCGCCGCGCCGTGGCAGGTGCCCGGCGGCGCGATCCTCCTGCGCCTCGACGGCCTTGCGGCGGCGTTCCTCGTCGTGATCTTCCTCGTGTCGGGCCTCGGGGCCGTCTACGGGCTCGGCTACTGGTCCGTGCGGGAGCAGCCGCGGTCCGCCGCGCGCCTGCGGTTCTTCTACGCGCTCATGACCGTGGGCCTCGCGCTCGTCGTCACGGCGGCGCACGCGGTGCTCTTCCTCCTCGCGTGGGAGCTCATGGCGGTCTCCGCGTTCTTCCTCGTGGCGACGGACGACGAGAAGCCGGAAGTCCGGCGGGCCGCGTGGGTTTACCTCGTCGCGACGCACGCCGGCACGGCCTGTCTCTTCGCGGCGTTTGCGCTCCTCCGCGCCGGGAGCGGCTCTTTCGCGATCGAAAAGGTCGCGCTCTCGCCCTCGGCGTCGGTCGTCTTCCTTCTCGGGGTGGTGGGGTTCGGGATGAAGGCCGGCATCGTGCCGCTGCACTTCTGGCTCCCCGCCGCCCACGCGAACGCGCCCAGCCACGTCTCGGCCCTGATGTCCGGCGTGATGCTGAAGGCCGGCGTCTACGGCATCCTGCGGTTCTCCTCCCTCGTCGACGTGCCGCCGCTCTGGTGGGGCCTGCTCGTGGCCGGGCTCGGAGCGCTTTCCGCGGTCTCCGGCATCGCGATGGCGGCGAGCCAGACGGACGTCAAGAGGGCGCTCGCCTACTCGAGCATCGAGAACATGGGGATCGTCTGGCTCGGCATCGGCCTCGCGCTCGCGGGCCGCGCGCTGGGGCAGCCCGCATGGGTCGCGCTCGGATTCAGCGGCAGCCTCTTCCACGTGTTCAGCCACGCCTGCTTCAAGTCGCTCCTCTTCCTCGGCTCGGGCGGCGTGGTCCACGCGACCGGGACGCGGGACATGGACCGCCTCGGCGGGCTCGCCCGGCGGATGCCTCTCACCGCGGGCCTTGTCCTCGTCGGGGCACTCGCGGCCGCCGGGCTGCCGCTCTTCAACGGGTTCGTCGGCGAGTGGCTCATCGCGGTCGGGCTCTTCAGCACGCTCCGTTCGGGCTCCCCGGGCGGGTGGCTCCTCGCGTTCGGTGTCCCCGCGCTCGCGCTCGCCGGCGCGCTCGCGCTCGCGTCGTTCGTGAGGATCGTCGGCGTGACGTTCCTCGGGGCGCCGCGCAGCGCGGGAGCCGCCGGGGCGCACGAGGCCCCGCGGCTCATGACGGCCCCGATGGCGGTCCTCGCCGCGGCGTGTCTCGGGCTCGGCCTCTGGCCGTCCGCCGTCCTGCCGGGGCTCGTCGCCGCGGAGGGCGCGTGGCTCGGCGCTCCCGTGGACGCGACGTTCCTCGCCTCGACGCTCCTCCAGCCGGCGCGGGCCCTTCTCGTCCTGGGTGCGTTGCTCGCGGCGACCGCTCTCTGCCTCGCCGCGCTGAGAGAGCGCGCCCCCCGCCGGGTGCCGACCTGGGACTGCGGCTACAAGGCGCCCACGCCGAGGATGCAGTACACGTCGGGCTCGTTCGGCGAGGAGATCACGGCGGTGCTTCCGGGGTTCCTCGAGCCTGCGTCCGTCGCGGAGGCTCCCGTCGGCGTCTTTCCTGCGGCGGCGTCGTTCCGGACGGAGGCGCCGGATCCGTTCGGCGCCCGCTTCTACGAGCCGATCGCCGCGCGGTGGGCCGGCCGCCTCGTCCGGCTCCACAGGCTCCAGAGCGGCCAGCTCACGCTCTACCTCGTCTACGTCTTCCTCACGACGCTCGTGACGCTCGCCTGGTCGGTCCTGAGGCCGTACGTCCGATGACGAGCCTCGGCCTTCTCGCCGTCGCTTCGGCGCTCGTCGCGGTCAGCGGGCTTCCGGGCCTTCTTCTCCCGGCGGGTTCGAAGGCGGCGCAGAGGAGCGCGACGTTGCTGCACGTCGCGGGTTGCGCTGCCGGCTGCGCCGCCGCGGCCTGGGCCCTCGCCGGCGCCCCCGTCGTGGCGCGTTTCGCGTGGCCGCTGCCCAGCGGGTCCGTCACGTTCTCGCTCGACCGCCTCTCGGCGTTCTTCCTCGTGCCGGTCTTCGTCGTCGCCGGGCTCGGCTCGATCTACGGCGAGGGCTACTGGACCGAGGTGCACCATCCGGAAAACGGCCGCAAGCTCCGCGTGTTCTACGGCCTCGCGACGGCCAGCATCGCGGTCGTGATGGCGGCGGGCGACGCGTGGGTCTTCCTCGCCGGCTGGGAGGTCGTCTCTCTCTCGGCCTTCTTCCTCGTCACGACCGACCAGAACGACGAGAGGGCGCTCCGCGCGGGCTGGATCTACCTCGTATCGGCCCACGTGGGCACGCTGGTCCTCTTTGCGATGTTCACGCTGCTCCGCGACGCAACCGGGGGCTGGCTCCTCGCCCCGTCCGCGGCGCTGGGCTCGTCCGCGCTGCTCCGGCCGATCCTCCTCCTCGCGCTCGCGGGTTTCGGCCTCAAGGCGGGCGTGATCCCGCTCCACGTGTGGCTGCCGGACGCGCACGCCGCGGCCCCGAGCCACGTCTCGGCGCTGCTGTCGGGTGTCGTTCTGAAGATGGGGATCTACGGCCTCGTGCGCGTCTTCTCGATGCTGCCCGCATACCCGCCGTGGCTCGGGCTCGCACTCGTCGCGCTCGGGATCTCGTCGGGCGTCCTCGGCGTGGTCCTCGCGCTCGCGCAGCACGACCTCAAGCGCCTCCTCGCGTACCACAGTATCGAGAACATCGGCATCATCCTGATCGGGCTCGGCGTCGGCGTCCTCGGGATGGCCGAGGGCCGGCTCGACTGGGCCGTGCTGGGATTCGCGGGCGCCCTCCTCCACGTCTGGAACCATGCGGCGTTCAAGTCGCTCCTCTTTTTCTCGGCGGGAGCCGTGGTCCACGCGACCGGGACGCGGGAGATCGACGCGCTCGGCGGCCTCCTCCGGCGAATGCGTTTCACGGGCGCCGCCTTCCTCGTCGGCGCGGTCGCGATCTGCGGCCTGCCGCCGCTCAACGGCTTCGTGAGCGAATGGCTCATCACGCTCGGGAGCTTCCGGGCGCTCACGAGGGGCGGCGCCGGCGTCGCGATGCTCGGCGCGGCCGCGGGCGCGCCGGCGCTCGCGCTCATCGGTGCTCTCGCCGTGGCCTGTTTCGTGAAGGCGTTCTCGGCCGTGTTCCTGGGCTCGCCGCGGAGCCCCCGCGCGGCGATCGAAACCGGAGACGTCGGCCGCTCGATGCTCTTTCCGATGGCGGGCCTCGCCGCGCTCTGCGCCGCGATTGGCCTCTGGCCGGACGGCGCCACGAGCCTCAGCCGCGACGCCGCGGGTGCGCTCCTCCTCGGCCGCGCGGGGGAGGGCGCCGGCGCCGAGCTCGGCGGCGTTCCGCTTCTCCTCCTCGGAATCCTCGTGGCCGCGGGCGCCGCCGCCGTGGCGTGGACCCGGCCGGCGGTCCGGAACACGACGTGGGACTGCGGTTACGCCGTGGTCAGCCCGCGAATTCAGTACACGGCCTCGTCCTTCGCACAGATGCTCGTGGGCCTGTTCCGTTGGGCCGTGCGGCCGGACGAGCTCCGCCCGGGGCCGGGTGGCCCGTTCCCGGCTGCGGGTGCGCGGTTCGAGAGCCACGCGCCCGACCCGGTGCTCGACCGTCTCCTGCTGCCGGGCCTGACGCGCGGGCGCTCGTTGCTCGGCCTTGCGCGCGTGATCCAGGCGGGCCGCCTCCAGGCGTATCTCCTCTACATCGTCGTCACGCTCGTTGTCCTGCTTGCGTGGAGCGCGTCCTGGTGAGCTCGGTCGCCAACCTCGCCGCCGTCCTCGTCCTCGCGCCGTTCCTCCTCGGCGTGATCAACCGGACGAAGTCCCTCGTGGCCGGACGCTCCGGGCCGCCGCTTCTCCAGGCCTACTTCGACCTCGCGAAGCTCCTCCGCAAGGGCTTCGTCGTCAGCGAGACGACGACGTGGGTGTTCCTCGCCGGGCCCGTCCTGTCGGTCGTGGCGCCGGCCGTCGCCGCGCTCCTGCTGCCCCTCGGAGGGCAGCCCGCGGTCCTCTCGTTCACGGGGGACATGGTCCTCTTCGTCGGCGTCTTCTCGCTCGCCCGCTTCTTCGTCGCCGCCGCCGCGATGGACACGGGCTCGCCGTTCGAAGGGATGGGCGCGGCGCGCGAGGTGACGTTCTCGGCCCTCGCGGAGCCGGCCCTCCTCTTCGGCCTGCTCGCGCTCACGCGGATGTCGGGCTCGCTCTCCCTGACGGGCATGTTCGACCTCGGCGCGGCGCAGGCCTGGCAGAAGGGGAGCGCCTCGATCGTCCTCATCCTCGCGAGCTGGTTCATCGTGCTCCTGGCCGAGAACTCGCGCGTGCCCTTCGACGACCCGAACACGCACCTGGAGCTGACGATGATCCACGAAGTGATGGTCCTCGACCACGCAGGGCCCGCGTTCGGGTTCATCGTCTACGGAGCCGCGCTCAAGCTCACCGTCTTCGCGTCGCTTCTCGTCATGCTCGTGACGCCTTCGCACTCGGGCTCCTTCGCGCTCGACCTCGCGATCTTCGCCGGCGGCCTCGTCGGCGTGGGCGTGGTCGTCGGGCTCGTGGAGTCGAGCATGGCGCGGCTCCGGCTCGTCCGCGTCCCCCAGCTTCTCGTCACGGCGACGCTCCTCGCGGGGTTCGCCGTCGTCCTGGTCCTGAGGTAGACGATGAGGGAAGCCGCGTCCTCCATCCTCATCCTCGCCGTCACGATGAATTTCCTCGCGCTCGGGTCCTCGAACCTGAAGGCATGCATCCGGGCGGCGGCCCTGCAGGGCTTCTTCGTCAGCGTGTTTCCGCTCTTCTTCTCGCCGGAGCTCACGGCGCGACTCGTCGGCCTCGTGATCGTGGCCGGGATCGTCAAGGCGTTCGTGATCCCGGGGATGCTCCTTCGGGCGCTGCGCGAGGTCCACATCCAGAACGAGATGGAGCCCTACCTGGGTCTCGTCCCCTCCGTGCTCCTCCTCGCCGTCGGGACGGGCGCCGCGGCCCTCTTCGCGGGCCGCCTTCCGCTCACGCCGACGCACCGCGACCTCCTCGTCGTGCCAGTCGCGCTCGCGACGCTCTTCGCGGGGTTCCTCCTCCTGACGACGCGGCGCAAGGCCATCTCGCAGGTCACGGGGTACCTGATCCTCGAGAACGGGATCTTCGTCTTCGCCCAGCTCCTCCACGAGGCGATGCCGACCCTCGTCGAGGTGGGCGTCCTCCTCGACCTCCTCGTCGGGATCTTCGTCATGGGGATCGTGATGAACCACATCCAGCGGGAGTTCGGCTCGCTCGACACGGAGCGCCTCTCGGAGCTTAGGGACTGAGCCGATGCTGCTGCTCGGGCTGATCCTCCTGCCCCTCCTCGCGGCCCTCGTGACCGCCCTGACGCCTTCGGCACGGGTGCGGCCGCTGATCGTCGCGGGGGCCGCGGTGCTGCACCTCGCGGGCGTGCTCGCCGTCCGCACGGGCGACAAGGTCTTCGGGGGCTGGTTTGCGGCCGACCCGCTCGGGCGCCTGGTCCTCGTCGTCGTCTCCGTGCTCTTCACGCTCTGCGCGCTCTACGGCGTCGGGTACCTGCGGGTTCGCAAGGAACGCGCGAACCTCGTGTTCTGCGTCTGCCTCCTGACGTTCCTGTCGATGACGACGGCGATCACGGTGGCGCAGCACCTCGCGGTCGTGTGGGTCGCGGTCGAGGGCGCGACGCTCTCGACGGCCATCCTCATCTACTTCAATCACAACGCCCGCTCGCTCGAGGCCGCGTGGAAGTACCTCATGATCGGGTCGGTCGGGATCGCGCTCGCGCTCCTCGGCTCGCTCTTCGTCGCGTACGCCGCGCTCCACGGCGCCTCGGGGGACGAGAGCCTGCTCTTCGGCGCCCTCCTCGAGCACGCGAGCGGGCTGTCGAGGCCCTGGCTCCGCGCCGGGTTCGTCCTCCTCGTCGTCGGATACGGGACGAAGATGGGCCTCGCGCCGATGCACACCTGGAAGCCCGACGCATACGGCGAGGCCCCGGGGATCATCGGCGCCCTCCTCGCGGGCGGGATGACGAACTGCGCGTTCCTCGCCCTCCTGAGGGTCTACCGCGTGATGCAGGCGGCCGGCGAGGGGGCGTTCGCGCGCGAGCTCTTCCTCGGGTTCGGGCTCGGCTCGATGGCCGTCGCGGCGGCGTTCATGGCCGGGCAGCGCGACTTCAAGCGGATGCTCGCGTACTCAAGCGTCGAGCACATGGGCATCCTCGTGATCGGCATCGGCGTTGGCGGCATCGCCCTCGTCGGCGCGCTCCTGCACGTCATCAACAATGCTCTGACGAAGGTCGTCCTCTTCCTCTCGGCCGGCAACATCCACCGCGCCTACGGGAGCAAGACGATCGACAAGGTGAGCGGCGCGCTCCGCCGCGTCCCCATGTCCGGCGCGCTCTTCCTCGCCGGTTTCCTCGCGATCACCGGCTCACCGCCGTTCGGGCCGTTCATCAGCGAGTTCACGATCCTCTCGGGCGCGATGTCGGGGCGTCACTTCGTGGTCGCCGCCCTCTTCCTCGTCTTTCTCGTCGTCATCTTCATCGGCATGGGCGCGACGGTCCTCGCGGTCGTCCAAGGGCCCGTCTCGCCGGCGGGCAAGACGACGGACTTCCGGGACACGTTCTGGAGGGTCGCCCCGATGCTGGCGGCTCTGACGATGGTCCTCGTGATGGGCGTCTGGATCCCGGACGCGGTCTACGGCCTCGTCCTCTCGGCCGCGCAGATGCTGGAGGGCGCGTCGTGACGGCGGGCGCCGCCATCCGGAACGGGCGCGCCCTCGCGCTCGGGAGCGTGCCCGTCCTCGAGCCGTCCGCGTTCCGGGAGTGGCTCGTTGACGGCGTGCGCGACAAGGGAAAGCGCGTCGTGTCGTACTTCGGGACGCCCGCGCCGGAAGGCGTGGGCCTCCTGGCCGTCCTCGCGGACGACGCGAACGGGCGCCTCTCGGCGGTGCGGTCGGCGTGCGACGGGACGGCGTTCGTGTCCGTCGTTCCCGAGATCGCCCAGGCGCACCTCTTCGAGCGCGAGATCGCCGAGCAGTGGGGCGTGACGTTCGAGGGGCATCCGTGGATGAAGCCGGTGCGGTTCCACCACTCATACCGTCTGGGCCACGACGCGTGGGGCCGTCCCGCGGACGCCGCGATTGCGCCGGGCGTCGTCGACTTCTTCCGGGTCGAGGGCGACGAGGTGCACGAGGTCGCGGTCGGCCCGGTCCACGCCGGCGTGATCGAACCCGGGCACTTCCGGTTTCAGTGCCACGGCGAGCACGTCTTCCACCTCGAGATCGCCCTCGGGTACCAGCACCGCGGCGTCGAGCGCGCGCTCCTCGGGGGGCCGTCGAAGCGGACGCTCCCGTACATGGAGACGGCGGCGGGCGACACGACGGTGGGCCACGCGCTCGCATACGCCCACGCGGTCGAGGCCCTCGCAGGGACGCCCGTGTCCGCGCGCGCCCACGCGATCCGCGGGATCGCGCTCGAGCTCGAGCGGCTCGCGAACCACGTCGGCGACCTCGGCGCCCTCGCGGGCGACGTCGCGTACCTGCCGACGGCGTCGTATTGCGGACGCCTGCGCGGGGACTTCCTGAACATGACGGCCGAGATCTGCGGCTCGCGCTTCGGGCGCGGCCTCGTCCGGCCCGGCGGCGTCACGTTCGACCTCCAGCCGGCGCACGTCGAGACGCTGAAGTCGCGCCTCTCCGCGGCGCGACGCGACGTCGAAGAGGCGGTGGAGCTCCTCTGGGAATCGCCGAGCGTGCGGGAGCGGTTCGACCGGACGGGAACCGTGACGCCGGAGGACGCCGAGGCCGTGGGGCTCGTCGGGCCCGCGGCGCGCGCGTGCGGGCTTCCGCGCGACGTGCGGCACGACTTTCCCTCGGGCATCTACCGTTTCGTCCACCTGCCCGTGATGACGGCCCACGACGGCGACGTCAGCTCGCGCGCGTGGGTCCGCTGGCTGGAGATCCAGCAGTCGATTTCGTTCGTCCTCCGCCAGCTCGAACGCCTTCCGGCTGGCGCGCCCGGCGCCGCGGCCGGAGTCCTGAAGCCGGAATCGCTCGTCGTGTCGCTCACGGAAGGCTGGCGCGGCGAGATCTGCCACGTCGCGACGACCGACGCGGCCGGGCGGTTTGCGCGCTACAAGATCACCGATCCGTCCTTCCACAACTGGATCGGGACTCGCCCTCGCGCTGAGGGAGGGCCAGATCTCGGACTTCCCGCTCTGCAACAAGAGCTTCAACCTCTCCTACTGCGGACACGACCTGTGAGGGAGCCTGGATGCTGAAAGCCCTCCTCGCGCGCATGCACCAGGGGCACCGGACGATGGCCTGGCCCGCGGGCGGGCCTCCCGCGCTGCCCGCACGGTTCCGCGGGGCGCCGGCGCTCGATCCCTCGAAGTGCCCGGACGGCTGCCGTTCCTGCGCGGACGTCTGTCCGACGGACGCGATCCCTCCGGACGGCCCGCTCGCGCTGGACCTCGGTCGGTGCCTGTTCTGCACGGAGTGCGTGACCGCGTGTCCCGCGGGCGCCGTCGCGTTCACGAACGACCATCGCCTCGCGACGCGCCGCCGGGAAGACCTCGTCGTAGACGGCGGGGAGCGCGCGCTCGCCGACGCACTCGAGCGGAAGCTCCGCCGGCTCTTCGGCCGCTCGCTCAAGCTGCGCGTCGTGAGCGCGGGCGACTGCAACGCGTGCAGCGCGGACGTCAACGTCCTCGGGACGGTCGGCTGGGACCTCGGACGCTTCGGGATCAACTACGTCGCTTCGCCGCGGCACGCGGACGGGCTGCTCATCACGGGGCCCGTGACCGAAAACATGCGCCTCGCGCTCCGGAAGACGTACGACGCGGTGCCCTCGCCGAAAATCGTGATCGCGGTGGGGGCCTGCGCGATCAGCGGGGGGCCGTACGCCGGCCATCCCGAGCAGCATGACGGCGCGTCGTCCGTCGTGCCGGTCGACCTCTTCATCCCCGGCTGCCCGCCGCACCCCCTCACGATCCTCGACGGCCTTCTGAGGCTGCTCGGGCGGATCGAGGACGGGAGCCGGGCCTCCCTCTGACGGTAGACTCTTCTTCCTCCGGAGGTCGCATGCGCATTCGAACGCTCCTCGCCGCCGTCGCCGTGTGCTCGTCGTCGCTCGCCCTCGCCGGCCCGGCCGCGCCGGGGCCCGAGTGGTTCCTCGCGCACCGGACCGCCCTCCTCGCGAAGCTCCCGAAGGACGCCGTCGTCGTCCTCCGCGGCCCCGCCGAGCCGGCGCAGGAGGTCGAGGACGCCTACCGGCCCGCGCCCGACTTCTGGTACCTGACGGGATTCGCCGAGCCGGATGCGGTTGCCGTCCTGAGGCCCTCGGCTCCGGAGGGGAAGCGCTATCTGCTCTTCGTGCGGCCGAACGACTGGAAGCAGGAGCAGTGGACCGGGCGGCGGGCGGGCGTCGAGGGCGCGAAGAGGCTCACGGGCGCCGACGCGGCGTTCCCGGTCGCCGACTTCGAGAAGGAGTCGGGCGGCGCACTCGCCGGGGCGAAGGCGCTCTACTACTTCGACGGAGGCGACGAGAAGTTCCGCGAGAACCTTCTGACGCGCTGGAACCGCCTCGCCGCCCGCGGGACCGAGGGCCTCCCGGCGACGGACCTCTCGGTCGCGATCGGCCAGATGCGCCTCGTGAAGGACGCCACGGAGATCGAGATCATGAAGGAGGCGGTCGCGCTCTCGCTCCGTGGCCATCTCGCCGCGATGGCGCTCGCGGCGCCCGGCGTGAACGAGGGCGTGCTGAAGGCCGCGCAGGTCTCCGCGTGTCTCGCGGGGGGCGCTGTCCGCATGGCCTACGCGCCGATCGTCGGCTCGGGCCCGAACTCCGTCGTCCTGCATTACCCCGACGCGAACCGGACGATGCAGGCGGGGGAGATCGTCGTGAACGACTCGGCCTGCGAGTACGGGGGGTACGCGGCCGACGTCACGAGGACGTATCCCGTGAGCGGGAAATTCTCGCCGGAGCAGAGGGCGCTCTACGAGATCGTCCTCGCCGCGCAGAAGGCCGGCATCGCGAAGGCGGTCCCAGGCGCGGCGTACCACGAGATCCAGGACGCGGCGGTCGCGGTCACGGTCGACGGCCTCGTGAAGCTCGGCCTCCTGAAGGGGGCGCGCGAGGCGCTCGTGAAGGACCGTTCCTTCGCGAAGTTCCTGCCGCACGGGACCGGCCACTGGCTGGGCCTCGACGTGCACGATGCCGGCAGTTACGAGCCGGCCGCGACGCCCGATCCGAACGACCGCTTCGCCATGAGCATGTCCTTCGGGGCGAAGCTCCGGCCCGGGATGGTCCTCACGGTCGAACCGGGCATCTACATTCCCGAGGGGACGGAGGGCGTCGCCCCGAAGTGGTGGAACACCGGCGTGAGGATCGAGGACGACATCCTCGTGACCGACAAGGGCCCGGAGTGCCTGTCGTGCTCGCTCCCGCGGGAGGTCGCGGACGTCGAGAGGGCCGTCTCGGTCCTGAAGAACCGATAACATCCCCGTCGTGCCGGGGCTCGTCCGCGTCCTTCCCTCCGCCCTCGTCGACCAGATCGCTGCGGGCGAGGTCGTGGAGCGCCCCGCGTCCGCCGTGAAGGAGCTCGTGGAAAACGCTCTCGACGCCGGGGCGGTGCGCGTCGCCGTCGACGTCGAGGGCGGCGGCGTGACGCGGATCTCGGTTCTCGACGACGGCTCCGGGATGGGCCCCGAGGACGCCGCGCTCGCGCTCGAGCGCCACGCGACGTCGAAGATCCGCTCCTTCGACGACCTGGCGCGTGTCGCGACGATGGGCTTCCGCGGCGAAGCGCTTCCCTCGATCGCCTCGGTTTCGCGCCTCGTCCTCACGACGTCGCCCGACGGCTCCGGCCTCGGGACCGAGGTCGTCGTGGACCGCGGCGCGCCGCCCGTCGCGCGGCCCGCCCGCCACCCGAAGGGGACCCGCGTCGTCGTCGAGGACCTCTTCGGCGCCGTTCCCGCCCGCCGCAAGTTCCTCAAGAGCGCCGAGGGCGAGCTCCGTGCCGTCGTCCGGGCGGTCACGACGCTCGCGCTCGCGAACCCGTCCGTCGCGTTCGCGCTACGCGCCGGGCCGCGCCTGCTCCTCGACCTGCCCGCGGCGCCGGACGCGGCCGCGCGCTTCCGCGAGATCCTCGGCGACGCGCTTCCGGTCCCGCCGCTCCCCGTCGCGTTCACGCACGGCGGGATGACGCTCTCGGGCGCCGTGACGCCGCCCGCCGTCACGTTTGCGTCGCGCGCGAACCAGTGGTTCTTCGTGAACGGCCGGGCCGTGAAAGACGCAACGGTCGCGCACGCCGTCTCCCTCGCCGCGCGCGAGGTGCTGCGGAACGACCGACAGCCAGGCTTCGCCCTTTTCCTGACGTGCGACCCGACCGCCTGCGACGTGAACGTCCACCCGCAGAAGCTCGAGGTCCGCTTCCGCGACCCGAACACCGTCCACGCGCTCGTCCACCGCGGCCTCGTCTCGGCGCTGACGGGCGGCAAGGGCGCGATTCCGGTCGGAGCGGAAGCCCTGGAGGGAAGACGGCCGGGGGACTTCTTAGAAGGTGGAAGAGGCGGCGGGCGGCCGGTGTGGCTGAGCGACGGAGAGGCGCGCTACGGAGCGGGCGCCGGGGGCGCCCCCCGGGGCGGCGCCGGCACGCGGACGCTGCTCGACGCGATCGCACCCGGTCTTTCCCCCTCTTCCTATTCAGAAGAAATCTCCTCTTCGGTCTCTTCGGGTGCCCCCTACGCCGAATCGCCTCTTGGACGGCTCCGTCTTCTCGGCCAATACCGCGACTCGTTCCTCGTCGCGGAGGGGGAGGACGGGCTCGTCCTGATCGACCAGCACGTCGCGCACGAGCGCGTCCGCTACGAGCGCTTCCTCGCGAGGCTCGAGGCGGGGGCGCCGGCGTCGCAGGCGCTGCTCACGCCGCTCACGTTCGAGGCGAGGCCCGAGGAGGCGGCGCTCCTTTCGCGCGCGGACGACCTTCTCGCGTCGGCGGGCTTCGCGGTCTCGGAGCTCTCGGGCCGGACGTTCCTCGTGACGGCTGCACCGGCGGACCTGCGCGCTTCGGCCGTCGTCCCCGCCCTGCGCGACTTCCTCGACCGCCTCGCGGCGCTCCCCGACGGGTCGGCGGCAGCGCCCGTGCTCCGGCGTGAGGTCCTCGCGGCGTCTCTCGCGTGCCGCGGCGCGATCACGATCAACCACCGTCTCGCGCCGGCCGAAGCCGCGCGCCTCCTCGCGGACCTCGCGGCCTGCCGCGACCCGTGGACGTGCCCGCACGGGAGGCCGATCCTCCTGTCGTTCGCGCACGCCGAGGTCGAGAAGAGATTCGGGAGGCGCTCGTGACGAACGGCCGGGATCTCTTCGCCCCGAAGCTCGGGCTCACGCTCCCGCTCTGCGGGTTTCACTTCGTCTTCTTCTTTCTGCTGAAGATGAACGCCGGAGCAGACGGTCGGGCTGTTCGCCTTCGACCCGCGGACCGCGCTCGTGAGGCCGTGGTCGTTCGTGACGTACCAGTTCCTGAATTCCGGGCCCATGGATCTGTTCTTCGGGACCCTGATCCTTTACATCCTCGGGTCGGCCCTCGAGGCGGAATGGGGGACGGGCGAATTCACGGCGTTCTGGCTGGTCGCGACGCTTGGCGGCTCGCTTGCGGCGCTGGTGACCGGGAACGCGCTCGCGTCGGGCGGGGCGCTCACGGGCATCTCGATGCTCTTCGCCTACGCGTTCCTCTTCCCCGACATGCAGTTCCTGATGTTCTTCGTGATCCCCGTGAAGGTGAAGTGGCTCGCGTGGCTCGCCCTCGCGTTCCTTCTGTGGGACTTCGGGAAGCTCGCCTTCGGAGGCGCCCCGGGCCTCGGGCTGGTCCACGTCGCGGGCTCAGCGGCCGGATTCCTGTTCTTCTGGATCCGCCACCACGGCCGGTTCAAGGCGAGGAAGGCGGCGAAGTCGGCCGTCGTCGCGGTCAAGACGGCGGGGGCGGTGCGCTCGGACGCGGCGCTCGAACGGCGCAACCGGGACCTGTTCCCGAAGGTGGAGGAACTCCGGCGCGCCACGCGGGGGGGCGACCCTCCCCCGCGCCAGCGCGAGTTCGAGGAGGAGCTTCGGAAGCTCGTCGTCCCCGGCGTGAAAATCTGCAAGCCCGTCGACTTCAAGGGCGACAAGGACGGCATCTGCGTGAGGTGCGAGGGCTTCGCGGAGTGCTCGCTGAGGTACGTGAAGGGCGAGCCTGGAGAGATCGTCGTGAAGACCCGCGACGGAACCTAGAATAGAGCCATGACACCGCTCGTCGGAGTTCTCCTCTTCCTCGCCGCCTCGCCGATCCCGGGAGTCCCGCTGCCGCCGGACGGCGCCGTGGACCAGGTCTTCACGGAGATCTACTCCAGCCGCGCCGCCGCCGAGACGAAGGCCGCGCTCCAACAGCTCGACGCGGACTCGACGCGTTCGTCCGCCGAGAAAAAGGAGATCCGGAAACGCCTGGAGAAGCTCAGGGTCGTCGTGCTCACGACGCCGAAGACGCTCGACGAGTCCGTCGCCTTCTACGAGCGCGAGGTCAAGGACGCCCGGTTCATCTTCGCGGTCCGGAACCTCGAGGCCGACCTCGGGGAGGGGATGAAGTCCGGCGCGATCAAGGGCGATCCGTCCGTCGTCGCGAAGGCCGCGGGCCAGCGGGGCCGGTCGGCGCGGTGGACCCGCGCCGACGGCGCCCTCGAGATCGCGATCGAGGACCACCTCCTCGATCCCCGGACCGGAGAGATCGTCACGAAGACGATCGTCCTCGTGACGTCCCTCGGCGACTAGACGTCAGGCTTCTTCTCGTCTTGCTTGCCCTTCCAGTAGCTGAAGATCTGCCACGCGCCGAACAGGACGAGGAGCGCGGGCCACCAGTCGACGAGGAACGACAGGTCGATCGACACGAAGTTGGAGAGGAGCAGGAACCCGCCGACGAGGACGAGGAGGATGCCGGCCGTGAGGCTGCCGCTCACCTTGACGGGCTTGTCCTCGCCGAGGAGCCCCGGCACGGGCGAGCCGGTCGCGTTGAGCGCCTTGGCCTGCTGCACGGCGTCGATGATCGAGAAGACCATCCAGAACGGGATCAGGATCCCGGGGAAAGGCCCGTCGTGACGGGAGTGACTCGCGAGGGTGATCAGGACCACCCAGATCCCGAACAGCACGGCGCCGCGCTGCATGAGGCCGAGGTAGAGGTGCCCGAGTCCGGGGATGATCCCGAGGACGCCCGCCGCGCCGGGGTTCTTCATGCCGGGAGGGAGCGTCGCCCGCGCCGGCGCCGCCGGACCGAAGGCGACGGGCGGCGGCGGAGGCGGCGGGGAGGCGGGAAGCGCCGCCGGAGGATTCTGGGGGGTCGGGTTCGTGTCGCTCATCGTTCTCACCTTGCCTTCAGGAACGTCGGATGCGTGGAGAAGGTTCCGGCGCGCTCGTCGCTGCGGACCGCACGGTCTCGACGGAGCTGCCGAAGAGCTTCTCGAACACGAGCTGGGAGTACGCCGTCGCGCGGGCGCGGCCCGCGACGATCGCGCGGTAGACGCGGTAGTCGAGGCGCTGCGTGAGGGGCGCCGCGTAGCGCCCGATCGCGCTGTCCTCGACGCGCTTCACCGCGGCGACGCGGGCGTCCGTCAGCGCGCGCTCGCCGACGGCGGTCAGGTCGGCCGCGGCGCCGCGCGCGGCGGCCATCGGGTCCACGCGCAGCAGCGCGAAGACGAGGATCGACGCCGCGTAGGCGGCGGTGACCGCGAACCTCCAGTCCGTCACGACCGGACGGAGTCTCGCGAAGACGCCGCGGCGGACGTTCGCGCCGGACGGGGCCGCCGACGCGCGGGGCAACGCGTTCAGCCGCGCGAGGAGCGCCGCGGACGGTTCGGGCTTCGCGAGCGCGCCCGGCGTCAGGAAGGCGAGGACGTCCGACGCTGCCTGGCGGTCCTCGGCGTCCCCGGGCTCTTCGAGGAGGCGCGCGAGGAGCGCCTCGGACGGGACGGGCTGCGCGAGGAAGGCAAAGGCGTCGGCCTGGCCTGCGACGAGCGCGGCGAGCGCCGCGCAGTCCGGGCACGACGCGGCATGGAGGTCGGCGGCCGCCGCGGCGCGCGCGGCCGCGGCCGGAGACTCCGGCTCGCGGTCGAGGGCGCTGCGGAGGCCCTGCTCGAAGGCGCGGCAGGCGGCGGCGGTCATCGCGCGCCTCCCGTGGCCGCTCCGGCCCGCGGGCCGAAGGGCGTGTAGAGGGATCGGCCGTCGTCGCCTGCGCCGACGCGCGCCCTCACGACGCGCGCGAGCTCGATCCGCGCGCGGTTCAGGCGCGACTTGACGGTGCCGTCGGCGAGCTTCAGGAGGTCGCCGATCTCGCGGTAGTCAAGGCCGTCGAGGTCGCGGAGGATCACGACCTCGGCGAGCTCGTCCGGGAGCTCGGCGATCGCGTCGAGGAGGAGCCGGACGCGCTCGCGCCGCACCGCGTCGGCCTGAGGGTCGTCCGTGGACGGTAGGAGCGTCGACACGGCGTCGTCCGAGAGGAACGAGAAGCCCTTCTCGCGGCGCCGCCGGCGGTAGTGGTCGATGCAGAGGTTGCGCGAGAGCGCCGCGATCCAGGCGAGAAGCGAAGCTTCGGTCGGCTCGTACCGGTCGAGGTTCTGCCAGACCTTCAGGAAGCAATCCTGCGTCAGCTCCTCCGCCTCCGCGCGGTCGTACGTCATGTGCCAGGCGATGCCGTAGACCTTCTTCCCGTAGGCCGCCACGAGGTCCGCCCACGCCCCGTCGTCACCGCGCTGGCAGCGGGCCACGAGCTCGGCATCGGGGTGCGGGGCTGACGCCATCGGTCCTCTCCGGCTGAAACGAAAAGAACCCTCGGGAGGTTCCGGCCTCGTCGAGTCTATAATTCGGCCGGGATTCCACCAGAAGCGGGGGTTTGATGCACCCGGGCGCGAGCTCGAAGTGGCTGACGGGCTTGATGTTCTGCGCGGCGACCGCCGCGGGGCAGACAGTTCCGCCCCCCGCTGCGACGCCCGCCCCCACCCAGGCGGCGCCTCCGGCCGCGTCGCCGACGCCTTCCCCGGCGCCGACGGCCGCCGCCGCTCCGGCCTGGAAGCCCTTTCAGGAGCTGGCGTTCCTCACGGGATCGTGGACCGGCGGGGCGAGCGTCGGGTCGCGGTTCGGCGGGCGCGTCGCCCGCTTCGGCCCCGAGCTCCTCGGCGGATACTTCGTCGTCCACGGGAGCACGATCCTCGCGGCCGAGGAGGGCGGGCGCCCGGAGGAGACGCTCGACGAAGAGGGTTGGTTCGCTTACGACCGCGAAAAGCGACGGTACGTGGCGACGTGGTTTTTCTCGAACGGCGTCACCGGCACCTTCGACGTCGAGCTCCTCCCGGACGGGCTTCGGCTCGTCTCGCGCGAGCTTTTGAACTACGAGGCGGGAACGCGGGCGCGGATGGTCTTCCAGCGGCGTCCCGAGGGCGACGTCGCGATGAGCGTCGACCTCGCACCGCCCGGCAAGGACTTCGTGCCCTGGCTCGTCAGTGCGATGAAGAAGAAATAGCGGCCCACTCCGAGACGCGCGCCTCGAGCCACGGGAAGAACGGGTTCCACGTGAGCCGCATCCACTGGTCGAACGGGACCGTGAGGACGGCGCGCTCCCCCCGGGGCCCCAACCGCCCGAGCCTCAGACCGAACGTCGGCGGGGGCTCCGCGAGCCTCCCGTAGAGGTCGTCGCTCTCGGGGAACGGGATCGCGACGTGCGAGAGCGAGAAGACGTCCGGCGGCCACGCGAGGCCGAGCGGCGTTTCCGAGACCCGGACCGGCCCGGGCCCGGCGGAGCGGGCCGAGACGTCCCGCGTGTCGCGCCGGGTGTTCGTGATCGCCGTGAGCCGGTATTTCAGGTCCGTCCGCGCCCTGAGGTCGTCGAGCAGCTTCTCCTCGGGCCTCACGAGGAACGGGGCGAGCGCGCTCTCGCGGTTGATGTCGAACAGGACGAGCTCGCTGCCGTTCGCGGGGAGCCGGTCGTAGAGCCTGCGGACGATCGCTTCCGTCGAGACGGTCGCGTCCACGAGCGACTGGAACGTGAGGACCGGCGCGAGGTCCTTCAGGCGGCCGCTCTCCGCGAGACGCGCCGTCTGGGCGTTCAGCTCCTGCGTGAGGTCCCACGTCTGGAGCGCCGCGTTCGCCGGGAACGAGCTGTACTTGTACGGGACGTACTCGGGCAGGACGTCGAGCCACGCGTTCTTCTCGAAGAACGGGATGCGGTGGAGCAGGCTCACGACGCGCGAGAAACCCGCGAACGGCGTCACGCCGATCATCGGCGACATCAGGATGATCCGGTCCGGCCTGGGCAGGCCCGACCCTTCGAGGACGTCCTGCGCGTACTTCACCGCGAGCGCGCCGCCGTTCGAGTAGCCGACGAGGACGAAGGGCTTGCCGTCGCCGGCCGTCGCGCGGACGTGACGGGCCGCGAGGCGGACGACGCTGATCCAGTCGTGCCAGTCGGCGGTCACGAGGCCGGAAGGCGCCGTCCCGTGGCCGGGCATGCGCGGCGCGAGGGCGTAGTAGCCGAGCTTCCGGAGCGCCTCGGCGACGGGCCGGACGCTGTACGGAGCGTCCGTCAGGCCGTGGATGAGGAGCGCGCCCCCCGCGATCTTCTCCGGCACGAGCTCGAACGTCCGGTTGCCGTCCGCGGCGCCGAGGCGCGTCGGGTCGAGCGGCCCGCCCGCGAGGTAGCGGTTGCCCGCGGTACGGTCCGCCGCGGGGACGGCGTCCAGCACTTTTTCCTTCAGCGCGGCGAAAACCGCGTCCTCGCGCCGGAGGTAGTCGGCGAGCGTCGCCGTGTCGGGCAGCTCGCCGGCCTTCACGTCCCCGAGGTCGGCCCGGTGCCACGGCTTGAGGTCGGGAAGGGAGCGCGCCTGAAAGCCGCGGCCGACGAGGATCGTGAGGAAGACGACGAAGAGGATTCCCAGAAAGTTGGTGAGGAGGCGAACTGCTTTCTTCATGGGCGACCGGCAGCCTAACGTGGCCGCATTCATTCGAAGAAATTCTTCTCTTCTCCTTCTAAGAAATCCCCGTCTTCTCTGATATCATCAGCGGCCCCGCGAGGAGGCCGCCGCCCGGCCCCGCGTCCCGAAAGCAGGTTTCCATGTCCGCCCTCCGCAACATCGCGATCATTGCCCACGTCGATCACGGCAAGACCACGCTCGTGGACTGCCTCCTGAAGCAGTCGGGGACCTTCCGCGCCAACGAGGCCGTCTCCGCCACCGAGCGGATCATGGACAGCAACGACCTCGAGAAAGAGCGCGGGATCACCATCCTCGCGAAGAACACGTCCATTCACTACCACGGGACGAAGATCAACATCGTCGACACGCCGGGACACAGCGACTTCGGGGGCGAGGTCGAGCGCGTCCTCAAGATGGTCGACGCGGTCCTCCTCGTCGTGGACGCGGCCGACGGCCCGATGCCGCAGACCCGGTTTGTTCTTCGCAAAGCGTTCGAGCTCGGCCTCAAGCCGATCGTCGTCGTGAACAAGATCGACCGGCCCGAGGCGCGGCCGCACCAGGTCATCGACGAAGTGTTCGACCTCATGGTGGACCTCGGCGCCACGGACCAGCAGCTCGACTTTCCGATCGTGTACACCTCGGCCAAGCACGGCTTCGCCCGCCGCGAGGTGGACCACACGGAGACCGACGTCCGGCCGCTTCTGGATGCGATCCTCGTGGAGGTGCCGGAGCCCGGCGGCGACGCCACGGCCCCGCTCCAGCTCCTCGTGGCCTCCCTCGACTACGACAATTACCTCGGGCGTCTCGTGATCGGCCGCATCGTGAACGGGGCGATCCGGCCGGGGCAGCAGATCTCGGTCTGCAAGCTGAACGGCACCGTCACAAAGGCGAAGGTCGGGAAGGTCATGGCTTTCGAGGGGCTTCGGCGCGCCGAGGTCGAGGAAGCGCACGCCGGCGACCTCGTCGTCATCTCCGGCGTCGAGGAAGTCACGATCGGCGAGACGCTGGCCGATCTCGAGAACCCCGTCGCGCTCGCGCCGATCCACGTCGACGAGCCGACCGTCTCCATGATGTTCCGGGTCAACGACTCGCCGTTCGCGGGCCGCGAGGGCAAGTACGTCACGAGCCGCAACATCGCCGAGCGCCTTCAGAAGGAGCTGCGGACGAACGTCGCGATGCGCGTCGAGGAGACCGACAGTCCGGACGCGTTCCGCGTCTCCGGCCGCGGCGAGCTCCACCTCGCGATCACGGTCGAGACGATGCGCCGCGAGGGCTTCGAGTTCGCGCTCTCGCGCCCGCAGGTCATCCTGAAGGAGGTCGACGGGAAGACCTGCGAGCCGATCGAGCAGCTCGTCGTCGACATCCCGGAGACCGCCATGGGCACCGTCATCGAGAAGCTCGGCCAGCGCAAGGCCGAGATGACGAACATGACGAACCACGGCTCGGGGCGCGTGAAGATCGAGTTCAAGATCCCGACGCGCGGCCTCTTCGGCTACCGCAACGAGTTCCTCACGGACACGAAAGGCGAAGGCCTCCTGTACCACGTGTTCCTCGACTACGAGCCGTTCCGCGGCGAGGTCGTGGGCCGCGGCCGCGGCGCCATGGTGTGCAAGGAGGCGGGCGAGACGACGGCCCACTCCCTCGAGCGCCTCGAGGAGCGCTCGACGCTGTTCCTCCCGCCGGGCATCGAGGTCTACGGCGGGATGATCTGCGGCGAGAGCGCCCGACCGAACGACCTCGTCGTGAACCCGTGCGTCAAGAAGCACCTCACGAACATGCGCTCGTCCGGTTCCGACTTCGCGATCCGCCTCACGCCGCCGCGCCCGATGCCTCTCGAGCTCGCGATCGAGTGGATCGAGGACGACGAGCTCGTCGAGGTGACGCCGAAGTCGGTCCGCCTGAGGAAGCGCATCCTCGACCACTCGATGCGCCGCGTCTCCGAGAAGAGGGCGGGCAAGGTGGAAGAGGAGGACGAGGAGTGAGCCTCCGCGCGGCGCTCGCCGCCGCGCTGCTCCTCCCGGCAGCCGCCCTCTCGGCCGCCGACCTGCCTCCGTCCGTCGCCGAGCTCGCGGGTCTCCTGCCCGGCTCGTACGCTTCGCGCGACGCCGGGACGAGCGTCCGGTTCGCCGTCGCCGCCGTCCCGAGGAGCCGGATCGCGGCTGACGGGCCGGTGTTCTACGTCGAAGGTACCCGGGCCGCGCGGCCCGGCGTCCCGTTTCTCCAGCGCTTCCTGAAGCTCGAGGCCGACGGGAGCCGCGTCGCCATCCGCGTCTTCGAGCCGCGGGACCTCGCGGGCGTGCGCGGCAAGTGGCGTGAGCCGGAGGCGCTCGCCCTCTTCACGGCGCGCGACGTCCGCGAGCGGCCGGACTGCCGGATGACGCTCGCGAAGGCGCCGGCCGGGAACTGGGCCGGCGGCACGCCGGGGGCAACCTGCTTCTCGGCGGCCGAGGACGCGCGGCTCGCCGTCACGGTCTCGCTCTCGCCGCAGACGCTCGAGTGGCGCGAGGAAGGCAGGGGCGCCGCGGGGAAGACCGTCCTCGGGCCCGCGGGCGAGATCACGATCTACGGACGGGAAAGGGAAGCCCCGGTCGCTCCTGTCGCCGTCGCCTCGCCTGTTGCCGGTGGGGCTGCCGGCGGCGGGGGATTTTCTTCGAAGGTGAATGGGGCCGCAGCAGAAGCTGCGGCAGTTCTCACGATCACCAGCCCCTCTTCACCTTCGAAGAAATACGACCTCGAGGAGCTCCGTGCCTTGGCCGCGAACGGGAACGGTTTCGCTCCGCGAAACTGGTTCCTGCTCCGGAGGCGCCAGCCGCCTCGGTGGTCGTCGTGTCCTCCCGATCCGGTGCGATCTCCGTATTCGCATTCGCAGAAATCTCTTCTCCGTCGTCTGTCCCTCTCTCGACGTTTCCGGCGATGCTGCGCGCCTCGTCGCCTCGACGGGACGCGGCCTCGACGACGTCGTCTCCATCGAGCGGCGGGAGGTCGCTCCGTCCCGAAGTAGTCCGCTCACTCCGTCACGATCAGCGTCCCGGTCATGTCGTCGTGGCCGTCGCCGCAGAAGACGTCGCACGCGAACGTGAACGTACCGGTCCTGTCGGGCGTGAGCGGGACCCGCGTCACCTCGTTCGGGCGAACGTCCGTGCGGATCTTGAACGCGGGCAGCCGGAAGCCGTGTACGCGGTCCTCGGAGATCAGCTCCAGGACGACGGGCTCGCCCTTCTTCAGCGTGATCTCCGAGGGCGTGTACGAGAACCGCTTCGCGACGATCCGCACGACGCGCGGTTCGGCCGCGCGACCGGGCGGGTTCGGCGCGGCCGCGAACGCGAGGGTGAGGACGGCGAGCGCGCGCCTCACGCGCGGACCGGGTTTTCCTCGAGGCGGAACCCGCCCGTCGCCGGGTAAGCCTCGACGTCGCGCCAGCCGAGACCGCGGTACGGGTGCGCCGCGTCCCAGGCGACCGGCGCTTTCTTCGGGACGGAGCCGGGGGCCGGCAGCGGGAAGATGAGCGACGCCGCCGAGTGGTGCTCGATGTGCCCGGTCGTGTGGTGGTTCTCCTGGTGGATGTGCCCGTAGAAGACGGTGACGTGCTTGAACGGCTCGAGAAGGGCCAGCGCCGCGGCGCCGTCCTTCGTCGCCCAGTCCCATTCGGGGTAGAGGTCGAAGAGCGGGCGGTGCGTGAGGACCGCGATCGGAACGTCCTTCTTCCGCTTCGCGAGGTCGGCCGCGAGCCACTTCAGCTGCGCCTCGCCGACGATCGAGCCCGGGTCCGACACGTTGTCGAGGACGATGAAGTGGACGCCCTTGTGGTCGAACGTGTAGTGCGTCGCCCCGAAGTGCGCCTGGAAGGCGTCGCCCTTGTCGAGTCCGGCGTCGTGCTCGCCCGGCAGGAAGCGCACCGTCCTCGCCCGGAGCTTGCCGGCGACGTCCCGGAACTCCTTCATCCGGTCGTTCCGCTTCGTCACGTCGTCCGTCGTGTGCGTGAGGTCGCCCGTGAAGACGACGAAGTCGGGCTGGTGCGAGAGGGCGTTCACGGCCTCGATCGCCTTCGGGAGCGTGCCCTTCGCGTCGGGGTTCGGCGGCCCCTCGAAGCCCCAGTGAGTGTCGGAGAGCTGGACGAAGTGGAAGTCGTCCTCCGCGCCGGCGAGGGCACGGCCCCAGAGCGTCGACGCGAAGACGACGCCGCCGCCCAGGCCGGCGAGCTTGAGGAATTCCCGGCGATCCGTATCGAGTTTCATGGTCGTGCCTCCCTGTGAAGGGGAGACTGCGTCTTTCGAGCGACTATTCCCCGGCTGGCGGGGAATAAGATCGCGCCCTCCCCGGTCTCCGGGAGAGGAGGCGCGTCCTGCGCGAACTGCATCCGGACGGGGACTTCGAGAGGCTCGTGCTCCCGCTCCTTCCGTCGGCATACAACCTGGCGCGCTGGCTCACGCGCGACGACCACGATGCGGACGACGTGGTCCAGGAGGCCTTCTTGCGGGCGTACCGCTTCTTCCCGTCGTTTCGAGGCGCGGACCCGCGGCCGTGGGTTCTCGCGATCGTCCGCAACACGTGCTGGACGTGGCTGCGGAAGAATCGCTCTCTCGAGGCCACGTCGGATCTCGACGGCGCGAACGAGCCGGTGGAAACGGCGGCGTCCGCCGAAGAGGATCTCGTCCGGCGGGCCGACAGTGCCCGCCTTTCGCGGGCTCTCGAGGAGCTGCCCGCCGAGTTCCGCGAGGTGCTCGTCCTGCGCGAGCTGGAGGAGCTTTCGTACCGCGAGATCGCGGAGGTCGCGGGAATCCCGGTCGGGACCGTGATGTCCCGCCTCGCGCGGGCGCGCCGGCGCCTCCAGGGCGCGCTCGGCCGGCCGGTGGTCGCGGGGGCCCGGCCGTGAGCTGCGGCGTCCCGCGCGAGCGCGTTCACGCCTGGCTGGACGGCGAGCTGTCCGTCGAGGCGTCGCTCGAGGCGGAGCGCCACGCGCGCACGTGCGCCGAGTGCGCCGCCGAATACCGGAGAGCCGTCGCGCTGCGCCAGGCGATTCGCGGAGCCTCTCTCGCGGCCGTGCCGCCCGTGGACCTCGAGTCCCGCCTCCGCGCGCGTCTGGGGCGCGAGGGGCGTCGGTCGAGGCCGCGCGGCGTCCCGGCGTGGGCCGCCGTGGCCGCGGCGCTCGTCCTCGGGACGGCCCTCGGCACGCTTCTCGCGCCGCTCCGCGAGGCCATCCGCACGCGCGGCCTCGACGAGTCGCTCGTCGACGCACACGTCCGCGCACTCGCCGCGGGGGCTCTCACGGAAGTGGCGTCTTCCGAGCAGCACACGGTCAAGCCGTGGTTCGCCGGGAAAGTGAACTTCTCCCCGAAGGTGAAGGACCTCGCGGCGGACGGCTTCCCGCTGAAGGGCGGGCGCGTGGACCGCGTCGAGCGCCGGCCGGCCGCGGTGCTCGCCTACGGCCGCGCGAAACACGTCATCGACCTCTTCGTTTGGGTCGGGTCGTCGGCGTCGCCGTCGACCGTGACGGCGCACGTCCGGGGGATCAATGTCGTGCGCTGGACGGAGGGCGACCTTGGGTACGCGGCGGTCTCGGACCTCAACGAGGCCGAGCTCGGGGCCTTCGCGGACCTCGTCCGGCGCTGAGCCGCGGACAGGTCCGAAGAGAGAGATTTCCTAGAAGGTGAAGAGGGGAGTGGTCCTCACTAGAATGCCCTGTGCTTTCTCGCGTGAGGCTGGCGATCCTGGTGATGGTCCTCGCGGCCGCATCCGCGGCCGCGCAGCGCGTCGAGGAGGGCTACGCCGAGCGGGCGAGCTCGAGCATCCTCCTCGTCTACGACGGGCAGCGCCTCGAGCCGGGCGTCGAGAGCACGCTCCTCGGCGCGCTCGAGGGCGCGTACGCGGACCTCGTTCAGGACCTCGGCTCGGCGCCGGCGCGCAAGGTCGAGGTCGTCGTTTACGCGGAGCGCGACTGGCGGCTCGCGACGCAGGCGCCCGACTGGTCGGGAGGCCTGTTCGACGGAAAGGTCCGCGTTCCCGCGCAGGGCCTCACGGGCGTGACGCCGCGGCTCCTCTCCGTCCTGAAGCACGAGATGACGCACGCGTTCGTCGCCGTCCGGACGAACGGCCGCGCGCCGGTGTGGCTGCACGAGGGGCTCGCGCAGGTGGAGGAGGGCAAAACGTCGGTCCCGTACGCGGGCGCTCTCCTCGAGGGGTGGCGGCGCGAGAAGACGTTCGGGCTCCCGGCGCTCGAGGGCTCGTTCCGGAGGCTCTCCTCGTCGCAGGTGCAGTCGAGCTATCTCGTCGCGCTCGCGGCCGCCGAGATGCTCCGCGACACGCGCGGGCCCGGAGCGATCGGCCACCTTCTCGACAGCCTCGGCGAAGGGACGCCTGTCGAGCAGGCGATGCGCGAGACCATGCGCGGGGGCTACGCCCGCGTCGAGTCGGACCTCGCCGACTGGCTCGAGCGGCGCGCGCGCTGAACGATCAGGCCGTCGCGGCGGGCCGCGGGCCCCGGCCGCGGCGGCGGCGCCGCCGGGCGGGGGCGTGCGCGGCGGCGAACGGCGCGGGCTCGGGCGGCGGGACGAGCGCGTCGGGAAACGGCGTGCCGTGCAGGACCCGGGTCCCGGTCCCGCGCGAGGCGACCTCCTCCCACGCGGCAGCCGCCTCGCGGTAGCGATTGGTCGCCTTTGCGTAGAGGGAGAGGAGCGACGCCGCAGCGGAAAAGTAGGGGCGGACGACGAGCCGGCGGGCCGCGGGCTCGGCCGGGCGCGTCGACGTGAGGCGCCCCATCGTGTACAGGGCCTGCTTGAGGGTGTGCGTCGTGTGGTTCGGGAGGGACATCCGGAGCGCGAGCGGGTTCACCGCGTCCTCGAGGACGAGAAGGATCTGCTCCGCTCCCACGCCGGCTCCCGGGCGCCCCCGGCGCCTCACGGCCGCGAGGACGACGGGGAGGAAGAGCGCGCCGAGGAGCGTCGCGTCCTCGAGGCGCTCGCCCGAGGCCGTGCGAGCGTCGGCCTCGCGAAGGATCGCCCAGAAGGACTCCTTCGCCGGCCCCTCGGGAGCCCGCACGCCCGCCTCGTCGTCCACCTCGGGGAGGAGCGCGCCGAAGAGGCCTGTCTCCGACCAGAGCCGGTATGTGTCGTGTCCCCAGCCGCGTCGGAGCGGGTCGAGGAGCTCCTCCGTGACGCGCGGGGCGGCGCTCTTCGTGACCTCGCGGCGGACCTCGTCGAGCGCGGCGCGCAGGCCGGGGTCCATCGCGAACCCCAGCCGCGCCGCGAACTCGCAGGCCCGCAGCATGCGCACCGGGTCCTCGCGGAAGCGGATGAGCGGGTCGCCGATCGTGCGGACGACGCGGGCTTCGAGGTCGTCGACGCCGCCGACGTAGTCCAGCACCGCGTACGTCGCGATGTCGTAGAAGAGCCCGTTGATCGTGAAGTCGCGGCGGACCGCGTCCTCCTCGGGCGTCCCGAACGTATTGTCCGACCGGATCAGGAGGTCGTCGTCGCCGTCCTGTCCCTGCTCGGCCTGCACGGCGTCGGGCGTCTTGCGGAACGTCGAGACCTCCACGACCTTGCCGCCCTCGAACAGGATGTGGACGAGGCGGAAGCGCCGCCCGATCACGCGCGAGTTCCGGAAGAGGCGGCGGATCTCCTGCGGCCTGGCGTCGGTGCCGACGTCGAAGTCCTTCGGGGTGCGCCCCGTCATGAGGTCCCGCACCGAACCCCCGACGAGGTATGCCTTGAAGCCCGCGCGGTGCAACCGGTAGAGGACCCGAAGGGCGTCGGGGTCGATGTATCCGCGCGAAATGGGGTGTTCGGCGCGAGGGAGGATGCGGGGAATGGTCATCCCGCGGGCTGCCGGAACGACATCCCGTCCATTGTACTTGTTTCGGAGCGCGCCGAAAAATGGAACACTCCCGCCCGTGAGAGGTCGGATCGGACGAGCCGGCGAGCGGCGGTACAGGCCACCGCACGCGCTCGTGTGGCTGGTCCTCGGCGGCATCGCGGCGTCGCGCTTTTTCGCGCTCGCCGCCTCGCCGGGAGAGATCGACGAAGCCGTCTTCGCGGGCGCCGTGATGCACTTCGACCTGTTCGACCTCTCGCCGCAGGCGCCCGGCTTCCCCGTGTGGATTCTCCTCGGGAAGGCTCTCCTGCCGCTGTGCGTGACACCGTTCAACGCGCTCGCGACGGCCTCGACGATTCTGGCGGCGGTCGGGTTCTTTGCGCTCTGGACCTGGGGCTGCCGGGTCGTGGGCGGCTGGGCGGCGCTCTCGGGCGTCGTCTTCGCGGCGGCGCTCCCGGTCGTCTGGATCAACGGCGGGCGCGCGTTTTCCGACACGCCCGCGACGGCCTTTTTTTTCGGAGCGCTCGCGTGTCTCGCGCTCGCGGACGAGCGCCGGTCGCCGAACCAGACACGCTGGCGCGAGATGATCGCCGCGCGAAGGGCGCGCCTCCTCTGCATCACCGCGGGCCTCCTCGCCGCCGCGGGCGCGGGCGTCCGCCCCCACCTCGTCCTCGCGTTCGGGCCGGCGCTGCTCCTCTGGATGGGCCGCCTCGCGCTCCGGTGGGACCGGCGCGACGCCGTCATCTCGTTCCTCGGCGCGGGTCTCGCGGGGACGGCCGCCTGGCTCACGTGGCTCTTC
This sequence comes from uncultured Acidobacteriota bacterium, assembly GCA_963798215.1. Classification (GTDB taxonomy): domain Bacteria; phylum Acidobacteriota; class Thermoanaerobaculia; order UBA5066; family UBA5066; genus Fen-183. The sequence continues at coordinate 2,487,559 of CAWCSP010000004.1, read as the reverse complement.
GCCGAGGCGGGCGGCGCGGCGGGCCTCTTCGCGTCCCTCTCCGAGCGCGCGGGCTTCCGCGCGCACGCGTTCGCGACGGGGACGTTCGGGACGTTCACGGACTCGTTCCTCGTCCGGGACTTCCTCTCGCCGCGGCGCGCCGCGGCCGTCTTCGTCGTCTCCGCCGCCGGGCTCGTCGCGCTCGGCCTGAAACGCCGCCGCGGCGTCGTGGACCTCCTGGTGATCCTCGTCCCGGCGTTTCTTTCCCTCTGGTTCCTGCACAGCCGCGCGATGTCGCGGTACTCGATCCCGTTCGTCCTCGTCCTCGCCCTCGCGGCAGGCGCGGGACTCGAGGGCATCCTGCGAAAGGGGCCGCTCGCGTTCCTCGCCGCGCTCCTCGCGGCCGGCCTCTACGCACGCGAGGCGTGGCCCGACGTCATGGCGAGCGCGCGCGTGGAGACGCCGCCCGTCGCGGCGATCCGCTCGCTCGAGCGCTGGGTCCACCCGGGCCGCGAGACGATCGTGGCGGACGAGGACTTTCACTCCTTCCTCCGCACGGAGAGGTGGGAGGGCCGCCTCGTCGCCTGGGGGTACACGGACGCCGAGATCGCGTCGGAGCCCCGCCAGATGAACAAGCGCATCGTCCGCCTCGCGGACTTCACCTCCGAGCCCGACCCGCCCGACCGCCGGGACCCGCTGTGGAAGACGTGGCTCCACGGCGGGCGCGTGGCCGAGATGATGGGAAACGGGCGTCTCCTCGTCGTCGCGACGCGCGACCCGGCGCCGCCCCTCTTCGGGCCGGGCTTCGGCGTGAAGGAGAGCGCGCCCGGCCGCCCGTCCTTCCGCTGGGCGGGGCCGTCGGCGCGGCTGATCGTCGCGGAGGACCAGGGCCCGGCCGCGGCCACGCTCTCCGGCGAACGCCCGGGCGACGCGGGCCCGACGACGCTGACGGTGTCCCAGGCGGGCTCCGGACGCGTCCTGGTCTCGCGCGTCGTCGAGCCGGGCCCGTTCGACCTCACGATCCTCGACCGGCCCGTCTACGGGCCGATGCCGGGGCCGGCAGAGTACGTAATCGCGTGCGACCGGCCGATCGACCTTCCGCCCCTCTCCGGCGCTCCGCGGCCGGCGAAGGGCTGCTTCACGTTCCTCGAGGCCACGTTCTCGCGGCCGCCGGAGCACTCGTGGATGCGACAGGGCGCGCGCCTCGTCGCGGACCTCGGGGCACCCGACGACGGGCGCTACGACCCCGACGGCTTCTGGCCGCGCGAGAAGATCGAGGACACGGGACTGGACATGCGCTGGACGAAGGCGTCCGCCTCCGTCGCATGGGCGCCCCTTCCGGGCTTCGCGCCGGCACGCGTCGTCCTCCGCGCGCGCGCCGTCGCCGCGCCGAAGGACGTGTCGATCTTCGTGAACGACGTCCTCGCGGGAGCCGTGCGCGTCGGGTCCTCGTTCGCCGAGACATCCTCGGCGCTCTCGCCGGCGGCCGCGAAGCTCCTCGCGGGCCTCGACGTCGCGCGGATCGAGATCCGCGCGGCGACCGAGGTCCCGAAGATGCTCGGGAAGGGCGACGACGCGCGGGCCCTCGGCGTCGCCGTCGACCGCATCGCGCTCGAGTAGGGAGCTCAGCGGCGCTTCGCGCCGCCGGGGGATTTCTTAGAAGGTGAAGAGAGGAAATCGCGGAGCACCGAGAGGAACGCGGCGGCAAAAAGCAGGAGCCCGCCGAGCTGCGCGAAGGTCGCCCAGCCCCAGTCCCATTCACTTTCCAAGAAATTCTTCTTTCCCGGTCTCCCGAAGAGCCCGAAGAACAGCACCGCCCCCGACCACACGAGCAGCAGGAACCGCAGCTTGTGCGCGAGGCGGCGGCGGAATCCTGGGAAGAGGACGAGGGCGAGCGGCGCTCCGACCAGGAGAATCAGGAGCGCCGCGCGTTTCACGGGTTCAGTGGGCGGGGATTCCGCGGTCGCGGTCCTTCTGCAGGACGGAGTGGTGCCGGCCGTACCCGAAGTAGATCGTGAACCCGATCGCGAGCCAGATGATGAGGCGCCACCAGTTCTCCGCCGGGAGGGAGAACATCAGGAGGGTGCACGTCAGGATGCCGAGGATGGGCGTGAGCGGGACGAAGGGCGCCCGGAAGGGACGCGGCGCCTCGGGGTTCGTGCGCCGCATGATCAGGACGGCCGCGCACACGACGACGAACGCGAAGAGCGTACCGATGTTCACGAGCTCCGCGAGGACGCGGAGCGGCAGGAGGCCCGCCATGACCGAGACGAAGGCGCCCGTGAGGATCGTCGCCTTCCAGGGCGTCCGGAACTTCTCGTGGATCGCGCCGAAGAAGCTCTCGGGGATGAGGCCGTCGCGCGCCATCGCGAGGAGGACTCGCGGCTGGCTCAGCATCATGACGAGGAGAACGGACGTGATGCCCGTGAGCGCCCCGAGCGAGATCAGAAACTGGGCCCACGGGAGCCCCACCTGCCGGAACGCGTCGGAGACGGGCGCGTCGATGTTGATCTTGTCGTACGGGACCATGCCGGTCAGGACGGCCGCGACGGCGATGTAGAGGAACGTGCAGAGGATGAGCGACGTGACGATGCCGATCGGGACGTCCCGTTTTGGATTCTTCGCTTCTTCCGCGTGGGTCGAGACCGAGTCGAAGCCGATGTAGGCGAAGAAGATCGTCGCGGCTCCCGCGAGCATCCCGAGCGGCTCGCCGCCCTTGCCGGTCTGCCCGAACAGGGTCTTGCCGAAGAAGGAGACGCCCGTGAGCCCGTACGGCGCGAACGGCTTCCAGTTTTCCGGGTTCACGTAGAAGGCGCCGACGATGATCACGAAGGCGACGATCACGAGCTTCACGATCACCATTCCGGCGTTGAAGCTCGCGCTCTCACGGATTCCCTTCACGAGAATCGCCGTGATCACGAACGTGATCAGGATCGCAGGGAGGTCGAAGATCGTTCCGGTCGAGACGAAATGCCCGACGCGCGGGTCGTAGTCGAACGGCGCCGTCGTCATGCTGTGCGGCAGCTTGACGCCGAGGATGCCGATGAAGTCCTGGAAGTAGTGCGACCACCCGTGGGCGACGGTCGCGGAGCCGACCGCGTACTCGAGGACGAGGTCCCACCCGATGATCCAGGCCATCAGCTCGCCGAGCGTCGCGTACGCGTACGTATACGCCGACCCGGCGACCGGGACCATGGACGCGAACTCCGCGTAACAGAGCGCCGCGAAGACGCACGCGACACCCGCCGCGCAGAACGAGAGCATCAGGGCCGGGCCGGTCTTGTCGTGGGCGGCCTGCCCGGTCAGGACGAAGATGCCGGTCCCGATGATCGCCCCCACGCCGAGGCTCGTGAGCTGGACCGGGCCGAGGACGCGGCGCAGCCGGTTCTCTCCCTTCATCTCCTCCATGAGGCGCGCCATGGACTTGGTCGCAAAGAGCGGGTTGGCGGACAACGGGGCCCTCCTCTTCGTTCGCCGGGATCGATCTGCGTTCGGCGGAAGATACACCGCCCTCCGGGGGCGCAGCCAGAGAATTGGTCGCGACGCGCCGTAGAATGGGCCGAGGAGCACGCATGCCAGCCACGAAAACCGGCGATCTGACCGCCGCCGACATCGCGGACGAGTACCGCTCCGGCGTCAAGTCCTACGCGGCGAAGACCTCCATCGAAGGCGTCCGGGTCCACCGCCTGCCGCGTTTCGTGGACGACCGCGGCTTCTTCCAGGAGATCTACCGCGCGAAGGCCGACCATCCCGGCAGCGAGGCGCTCGCGGAGTTTTTCCGGGACGTCCCGGTCGCGCAGATCAACTTCTCGGTCGTGAACGCCGAGAACCACGTCAAGGGCCTGCACTACCACCTCAAGCAGCAGGACGTCTGGTACTGCCCGCACCCGTCCAAGGCGAAATTCGTCCTCTTCGACGTCCGCAAGGATTCGCCGACGGCCGGCGCGACGCAGGTCGTCGTCGCGGGCGACGGGCAGGACCTCCTCGTCCGCATCCCCGAGGGCGTCGCGCACGGCTACCGGCCGCTCACGAACCCGTGCGCACTCCTCTACGTCGTGACGCGCACGTTCGACGTGAACGACCCCGACGAGTGGCGGATCGCGTGGGACCACCCCGCGGTGAAGGACCTCTGGGACGTCCCGAACGGCTGAAGAGAAGAGTCTTGCGGCCGGCGCGGAGCGCCGGCTGAGGGATTCGGATTCTTCGAAGGTAATCCGGCCGGAAGCGGGAGGCGCTTCGAGGAGACATCCGGCACGTGGAGAGCCGCAGGGGATTTCTTAGAAAGGGTCTGGGGGGAGCCGCGCTGCTCGCCCTGGGAGGTTCGACCTTTCTCCTCCTTCGAAGAACGCGGCGCCGTGAGGCGCCGCGCAGTCCCCTCCTCGTTCTTTCCCTCGACGAGTACGCGATCTTCGCGGCTGTCGCCGCGCGCGTCGTCGCGCCCGACGGGGACTCGCCGTCCACGGACGCCATCGACGTCGCGGGGCGCGCGGACGCCGCGATGGCGCTCTGGCCCGACTCCGTCCAGGTCGAGTTCCGGCGCCTCCTCAGGCTGTTCGAGAACGCGCTGACGGGCGCCGTCCTCCTCCAGGGCCTCGAAACGTTCACGGCGTCGCCGCCGCGCGAGCAGGACGCGCGGCTGTCGCTCTGGGCCGGCTCGCGCGTCGCAGTCTTCCGGACGGGTTTCCAGGCGATGAAGCGCCTCGCGTGCGCGTGCTACTACGCGACGCCGGAGGTCTGGTCCGCGACCGGGTACCCGGGACCGCCCGACCTGCCGTTCGCGACGGAGGCGGAGTGAGGCTCCTTTTGCCGGACCGCCCGATCCCGAACGTCATGCGCGGACGCGAGATCGGCTCGAATCTCGCGCTCTCGGCCGACGTCTGCGTCGTGGGCTCCGGCCCGGGCGGCGCGATCGCCGCGGCGCGTCTCGCGGCGTCGGGGGCGCGCGTCATCCTCCTCGAGGAGGGCGGCCTCTTCACGCGCAAGGCCGACTTCCACATGCAGGAGTCCGAGGCCTACCCGAAGCTCTACCAGGACCACGGCAACCGCGCGACGGACGACCTCGCGATCACGATTCTCCAGGGGCGCGGCGTCGGCGGCGGGACCCTCGTGAACTGGACGACGTGCTTCCGGACTCCGGAGGCGACGCTGGCGGTCTGGCGCGAGCGCCACGGCCTCGCGGACTTCGCGGCGGAGCGCTTCGGGCCGCACTGGGACGAGGTGGAGAGCCGGCTGAACATCCGCGAAGTGGACCCGTCGGAGGTCAACGACCACAACGCCATCCTCCTCGAGGGCTCCCGGAAGCTCGGGATCGCGACGGAGCTCCTGAGGCGCAACGTCACGTCGTGCCTCCACACGGGCTACTGCGGAATGGGCTGTCCGACGAACGCCAAGCGCGGGATGGCCCTGACGTACCTGCCGGACGCGGCGGAGAGAGGCGCGCGCGTGTACGCGGACTGCCGCGTCGCGCGCCTCGTCCTCGACGCGCGGAAGGAGCGCGTGACGGCCGCCGAGGCCGAGGTCCTCGACGAGGCGACGGACCGGCCCACGGGCCGCCGGGTGACCGTCTCGGCGGCGCGGTTCGTCGTCGCGGGCGGCGCGATCAACTCGCCTGCGCTCCTTCTCCGCTCGGGCGTTCCCGATCCGCACGGCCGCGCGGGCAGGCGGACGTTCCTTCACCCCGTCGTCGCGACGGTCGCGACCTTCGAGAAGCGCATCGACCCGTTCTACGGCGCGCCGCAGTCGGTCGCCTCCCATGCCTTCATCGAGCGCCCCGGGAAGATGGGCTTCTTCCTCGAGGTGCCCCCGCTCCACCCGATGCTCGCCTCGCTCGCGCTTCCGGGCTTCGGCGATGCGCACCGCGGCGGGATGAAGCAGCTCTCGAAGACGAGTGCCGTCATCGCGCTCCTGCGCGACGGGTTCCTCGCGGACGAGGAGGGCGGGACCGTCTCGCTGCGCGAGGGCGGCGGGCGGCTCTCGATACGTTACCCGCTGGGCGAGGCCCACCGGGAGGCGATGCGCGAGGCCATGAAGGTCTCCGCGCGCATCCAGCTCGCCGCCGGCGCCCGCGAGGTCAGGACGCTGCATCGCGATCCCGTGGTCGTGCGGTCCGAGCGGGACCTCGAGGCGATCGACGGCCGGCCGATGGGCCCGAACGAGCTCGCGGTCTTCACGGCACACCAGATGGGAGGCTGCGCCGCGGGCGCCGACCCGGCGGTCTCCGTCGTCGACGGGAACCTCCGGCACCACCATCTCGCGAACCTCTGGGTCTTCGACGGGTCCGTCTTCCCGACGTCGCTCGGCGTCAACCCGCAGCTCTCGATCCTCGGCATCGTCTCGGCGTCGGTCGAGCGGATGATCGCGGCGAAAGCCTGAGTCCGCTCAGCGCTTCTCGCGCACCGTGAGGACGGGGACGGGGCTGAGACGCACGACGCGCTCGGCCGTCGAGCCGATCAGCAGCTTCTCGAGCGCGTTGCGGCCGTGCGTTCCGAGGACGACGAGGGAGGCCTTCGCCTTCTTCGCGCAGTCGATGATCGCGTCGGACGGGCGCCCCCAGAGGAACTCGCTCGTCGCGGTGACGCCGCGCTTCTCGGCCGAGGCGACGGCCGCGGCGAGGCGCTTCTTCGTCGCGTCCTCCCACTCCTTCTGCGTCGAGACGTCGAGGTAGGGGAGGGCGCCGGCAACGTCGAAGGCCTGCACGGGCTCGACGAGCACGTGGACGATGTGGATTTTCGCGCCCTGCGACGCGCCGAGCGACACCGCGAACGACAACGCGCGCGCGGCGCAGACGGAGAAGTCCGTGCCGACGACGATCGTCTTGAGAAGGGGCGGGGACTTCCGTGCGGACATTTGGAACCTCCCGTCAGAGCCGGCGGCGCGCCTTCAGCGCGGCGACGGCCGTGTCGATCTCCGCGGGAGACGGCTTCAGGGCGAACGCCTCTCCGCGGACGTACCGGGCCTCGCCGTCGACGTACGTGGCGGCGACGCTCGACCGGTCCATGCTGTATACGATAGGCCCGTACGGGTCCTCGCGCCACGACGCCGGACGCACGAAACCCGAGTCGGGATCGAGAAGGGCGAAATCGGCTCGCCGCCCGGTCTCGAGCGTCCCCACGTTCAGGCCGAGAGCCGCGGCCCCGTCGGCCGTCGCCATCCGGACGACGTCCCAGGCCGAAAGCGCGGCGGGCCCGAGGCGCACCTTCGGAAGCAGCGCCGCGAGGCGCATCTCCGTGAAGGCGTCGAGCCGGTCGTTGCACGGCGCGCCGTCGGCGCCGAGGGTGACGCGGATGCCCTGCGCGCGGTACTCGGGCACGGGGCAAATCCCGGATCCGAGCTTGAGGTTCGAGGACGGGCAGTGCGCCACGGTCGTCGCCGTTCCCGCGAGGATCGCCCGTTCATCCTGGTCGGTGTGGATGACATGCGCGAGGACGACGTGCGCGCCCGAGATGCCCGCGTCGTCGAGGTACCTCACGTTGCGGCGCCCCGTGCGCTGCGCGACGAGGGCGATCTCGTCGGCGCTCTCCGAGGCGTGCGTGTGGACGAGAAAGCCCTCGGCCTTCGCACGCTCGCCGACGATGCGCAGCAGCCGGTCCGTGCACGAGACGGCGAAGCGCGGGCAGAACGCGACGCGGAGACGGCCGCCGCTTCCGCCGTGCCAGGCCTTCGCGAGGCGGTCCGTCTCCGCGAGCGCCGCCCGCGTCTCCAGGAACAACCCCGCCGGATTCGTTCCGGCATCGTCCATCAGGACGTTGCCGCTCGTGACGCGCATGCCGGACGCGGCCGCCGCGCGGAAGACGGCGTCCGTGTGATGCGTCGTCGCCATGTCGAGGATCGAGGTCGTCCCGCCCGCGAGGAGCTCGGCAAGACCGAGACGCGCCGAAACCTCCAGCGTCGCCTCGTCGTGAGCGGCCTCGCCCGGCCAGACGTGCGTCGACAGCCACGGCAGGAGCGGGAGGTCGTCGGGGCCGTTCCGGAGGAGAGCCTGGCAGAGGTGGACGTGCGTCTGAACGAAGCCGGGCAGTACCCACATCCCCCTCGCGTTCAGCCGCTCGACCGGCCGGCCGGCGGCCGCGTAAGCGCGAGCGCGCGTGTGGGCCTCGGCGTCGCGGGCGGCGATCGCGCCGTCCTCGACGAAGAGCGCACCGTCGGGTACGACGTCGCCGGGGCGCGTCATTCCGATCACCAGGGCGTTCTCGACGAGGAGCGGCGTCATGGCAGCCCGCCATTATCCAATGCCGGACCGCTCAGACCAGCAAGGCCCCTTCGTGGACGAGCAGCCAGCGCTTGCGGGGGAGGCCTCCGCCGTAGCCGGTCAGGCTCCCGTCCGAGCCGATGACGCGGTGGCAGGGGATGACGATCGAGACGGGGTTCGCTCCGTTCGCGGCGGCCACGGCGCGCGTCGCGGACGGCCGGCCGACTGCGCGCGCGAGCTCCGCGTACGACCACGTCGTGCCCGCGGGAATGCGGCGCAGGGTGGTCCACACGAGCTGCTGGAAGGGCGTGCCGCCGGTGTCGACCTCGACGCCGTCGAGAGCGCCGAGATCGCCGGCGAAGTAGCGCTGCAGCGCGGAGGCGGCACTCTCGGTCTGCAAATTTTCTTCGAAGGTGAATTTCCCGAACCTCCGGGCGAGCTCTTCGCTCATTCCCTTCCAGTGATCCTCAAAGACCGCTGCGACGAGGGCGCCGCCTCTCTCGACGAGCACGAAGGCGCCCGTTGGCGTCGCCATGATCGACCTTCTAAGAATCTCTTTTTGTCTCTCTTTTCCGTGCTCTCTGTCTTTCTTCATGCTCCGCCCTTCCCGTCCGCGAGCGACGCCCAGAGGTGGAGCGTCGCGTACGCGCGGTACGGGCGCCAGCGCTCGGCGCGCGCGGCGATCCGGTTTCTCTTCACGCCGGCGCGCTCCATCGCCTTCACGAGGCCGAGGTCGCCGTCGGGGAAAGCGTCGCCCTCGCCGAGGGCGCGCAGCGCGACGACGTGCGCCGTCCACGGCCCGAACCCCGGGAGCGCCGTCAGGCGTTTCTCGAAGTCGTCGAGTCCGTGCGGCGCCGCGAGGACAAAGGAGTCGTCCGCGACGGCGCGGGCGAATTCTCTCAGCGCGGCCGCGCGGGTGCGCGGCAGGCCGACACGAGCGACGTCGGCCTCCGCGACCGCGGCGGGCGACGGGAACACGTGCGTGAGGCCGGGGCGGGCGAGGCGTTTTGGCAGCGGGCGCCCGCAGAGCGCGACCAGCCGACCCGCCAGCGTGCGCGCGCCCGCGACGGAGATCTGCTGGCCGAGGACCGCGCGAACGGCGAGCTCGAACGGGTCCCACGTGCCCGGCACGCGAAGGCCCGGCCGACGCGCGACGAGCGGGGCGAGGAGCGGGTCCTTCGAGAGCACGCGGCCGATCGCCCGGGGGTTCGCGGAGACGTCGAACTGCCGCGATGCGCGCTCCGAGAGAGCGTCCGTGCTCGCCCAGGCGGGGATTTCCATCGAAAGTGAATGGGAGGCGCCGCGGCGCCTCAGCTCGATTCGCAGGGTCCCCGCGCGTCCGCGCTCCTCGAAGACCCTTTCATAGAAATCTCCTCCGGCGACCTCGACTCCCGGCACGCCGCGCCCCGCGAAGAAACCGAACAGGCCCGCGCCGTCGAACGGCGTTCGCACGCGCAGCTCCAACCGATCCGTCTGAGAGGGCGCCATCCGCAGAAATCTTCTCTTTTCTTCACTTCCGCCGTCGCCCCCGCGCTTCACGGCGCGGGAGGCTCGGGCGGGGCGGGCGAATCCGTGAGATCCGCTGCCGGCGCGCCGCCGAGGCCGAGGCGGTCGGCGATCGGGATCTGCGCGGCGAGGACGAGGGCGACGAGGTCGGGGAGCGGTGTTCCCCACTCCTCGGCCCCGCGCGTGACGTACGTCCGGTCCACGGAGCGGGCGAAGGACTTCTCCTTGAGCCGCTTGAGGACGGACTCGACCGGCACGTCCGCGATCTTCTTACTCGGTCGGATGAGCGCACAGGCGCCGCAGAAGCCCGTCAGCTCGTCCGCGGCGAGGATCGCCCTCTCCATCGGCGTCTCGCGCGGGATGTTCGTGTAGAACGCGTGGCCGCCGATCGCCTTGATCACGGGCTCCGGCCAGCCGCGCTCCCTCAGGATCTCCATCCCGCGCCAGACGTGGTCCTGCTCGGTAGGGTACTTCTCGTAGTCGAAGTCGTGGAGCATCCCGACGAGCCCCCACGTCTCGATCTCACCGGCGTCCGCGACGCCCTTCGAGCGCGCGAGGTGGCGCATCGTCGCCTCCACGGCGAGAGCGTGGCGCCGGAGCGGCTGTGATTGCGTGAACTCGGTCAGGAGGGTCCAGGCGTCGGCGCGGCTCTTCATGGTCGGGAGTTTAGAAAGGGAAGAGACCAGAATAGAATTTTCTTTGAAGGTGAATGGCGCCCCGGCGCGCTGGAGCCTATGTTCGTCGCGGGCCGCTCCCGGCGCGCCGCGGGCGGATTTTTCACTTTCTAAGAAAATTCGGACTGATCGATCTTAGATAGCGTTTCACGCACAGGATGGTGTGCAAAATGCCAGTTTTCGATTGACTTTCTTGCCTATTGAACGGATTCTCCGCGCGGCGCGAGCCGAAATCAGACGAAAACAGGGGGAGCGAGATGGGACTGAAAGCCGCCGAAATCCTGAAGACCTGCGACAAGGAAGGGGTCCGTTTCCTGCGCCTGCAGTTCACGGACATCCTCGGAATCATCAAGAACGTCGAGGTCCCGCGCTCGCAGTTCGAGAAGGCTCTGGAGGGCGAGATCCAGTTCGACGGGTCCTCGATCGAGGGCTTCACGCGGATCGAGGAATCGGACATGGGCCTCGTGCCGGACCTCGACACCTTCCGCATCTTTCCGTGGTCGCACCCGAACGGGAAGGTCGCGCGTCTCGTCTGCGACGTCATCACGCCCGACGGCAAGGCGTTCGCGGGCTGCCCGCGCCAGACGCTCAAGCGCCAGATGGAGAAGGCCAAGGCCATGGGCTACACGCTCATGACCGGTCCGGAGGCCGAGTTCTTCCTCTTCACACGCGACGCGAACGGCGACCCGATCGTCGACACGCACGACGAGGGCGGCTATTTCGACCTCACCCCCGTCGACCGCGGCGAGGAGGCCCGGCGCGACATCGTCGTCGCCCTCGAGGCGATGGGCTTCGAGGTCGAGGCGGCGCACCACGAGGTCGCTCCCGGCCAGCACGAGATCGACTTCAAGTACGGCGACGCCGTGACGACGGCCGACCAGGTCACGACGTTCAAGCTCGTCGTCAAGAAGGTCGCCCTCGACCACGGCCTCCACGCGACGTTCATGCCGAAGCCGATCTTCGGGGTGAACGGTTCGGGGATGCACGTCCACCAGTCGCTTCTCACGGGCTCGGGCGCGGGCGCCAAGAACGCCTTTTTCGACGCGAAGGCGAAGTACCAGCTCTCCGGCCTCGCGATGAACTACATCGGCGGCATCCTCAAGCACGCCCGTGCGATCGCGGCGATCACGAACCCGCTCGTGAACTCGTACAAGAGGCTCGTGCCCGGCTACGAGGCGCCCGTCAACGTCGCGTGGTCCGAGCGCAACCGCTCGCCGATGGTCCGCATTCCCGCCCGGCGCGGGATGGGGACGCGTTGCGAGGTCCGCATGCCGGACCCGTCCTGCAATCCCTACCTCGCCTTCACGGTCATGCTCGCGGCCGGCCTCGACGGCATCAAGAACAAGCTCGAGGCGGGCGAGCCGGTGAACCAGAACGTCTTCGAGATGTCCGCGCGCGAAAAGAAACGACTCAAGATCGACGTCCTCCCGGGCAGCCTCGCCGAGGCGCTCGACTGCCTCGAGAAGGACGACCTCCTCAAGAGCGCGCTCGGGGAGCACATCTACGAGAAGTTCGTCGAGGCCAAGCGCACCGAGTGGCACACGTACATCGCGCAGGTCCACGGCTGGGAAGTGGACCGCTACCTGCAGGCGTACTGAGGACGAACCAGCGATCGGCTCGGAGGGGGGAACGGGGGGAACCGGCCCTGGTTCCCCCCGACTTCCTCAGAGCCCGAGCCTGGTCCGGGCCGCGGCAAGGACGGCTGCCGCTGCCGCCGGGAAGCCGAGCTCGAGCGGGTTCACGACGAGGTCGTAGCAGGCGGGATCCTCGATGTCGCGCTGGAAGGCCTGGCGGACGAACTCGCGCTGCTCCGCGTCGCTCGCGGCGATCCGCTTCCGGGCCTCGTCGAGCGCGATGCGGTCGGCCCGGGCGACGATGTCTGCGCGTTCCGCGGCACTCCCGACGGTGCGGACCCTCAGGCCACCCGCGGGGTGGAGGACGAAGTTCGCGCCGCGTCCGACGAAGACCGCCTTGCCTGCGCGACCGATCCGCTGGATCACGGCCCGAAGCCCGATCAGGACCCGGGCCTGGCCCGGATCGTCCGGGAGGATGAGCGGCGCCAGATACTCGCCGACTTCGCGAACGCCCTTCTCGTCGAAACGTTCGAGGGCGAGCGGGTCGCGATGCGTCTCCTCGGCGACCGCCGAAAGGATCTCGCGGTCGTAGACGCGCCAGCCGAGGGTCTCGCCCACCAGCCGCGCGAGCTCGAAACCGCCGGAGCCCAGCTCGCGGGAGATCGTGATCCAGGGGCCTTGGGTGACGGCCGGTCGCGGGGTCCGTTCCGAGAGGCGCTGGATCTCCCGGAATCGTCCTTGCCGGTCCGCGAGCTCGACGGCGGGAAGAGGGGACGTCATGGCGAACCTCCGGCCCCGTCCCGCGCCCCGGGGCCGGGGACTCTGCCCTCAATCTAGGTCCGTGCGGCGTCGCCTGCACCCCCGGAGACGAGCATCGCGTCGCCGTAGCTGAAGAAGCGGTAGCCCGCGCGGACGGCCTCGGCGTACGCCGCGAGGACGCGTCCCCGGCCCGCGAACGCGCAGACGAGCATCAGGAGCGTCGAGCGCGGCAGGTGGAAGTTCGTGAGGAGCGCGTCCACGACGCGAAATTCCGAGCCCGGCACGAGGAAAAGGTCGGTCTCGAAGGCGCCCGGAGCGACGCGCCCGCCGTGGGCGCGCGCGGACGCCTCGAGCGTCCGGACGCTGGTGGTGCCGACCGCGACGACACGCCGGCCCTCGTCCTTCGCGCGGTTGACGGCGACCGCCGTCTCCTCCGGGATGAAGGCCCGTTCGACGTCCATGCGGTGATCCTCGACGCGATCCGCCTTCACGGGCTTGAACGTCCCGATCCCGACGTGAAGCGTCACGCGGGCGACGGCGACGCCGCGCGCCGCTGCCGCCGCGAGCATCTCCTCCGTGACGTGGAGGCCCGCGGTCGGCGCCGCGATCGCGCCGGGCTCGCGGGCGAAGACGGTCTGGTAGTCGAGCCGGTCCTGCGCGTCGGCGACGCCGTCCGGGCGCCGGATGTACGGAGGGAGGGGAGCGGTGCCCAGCGACGCGAGGGCGTCGAGGAGATTTTCTTTGCTCCCGTGCTTCTCGAACCGCAGAAGAAAAAGGCCTCCGTCAGCGCTCCGGGTTTCGGCGCTTTTCTTAGAAGGTGAATGGTTCGAAGCCTCGGCCTCGAGCGGCGCTCCGGCGGCGGGGATCGCCTCAGCTTCCCATCCACCTTCGAAGAAGAACTTTCTCCCGGCCTTCACCCGTCTCCCCGGCTTCGCCAGGCAGCGCCAAAGCTCTCCTCCTCCCTCTTTCTGATTCGAAGACTCTTCTCTTTTCTTCCTCTTCTCTTCCGGTTCCCGGATTCTTTCGACCAGCAGGAACTCCGTCCGCCGCCCCTTTTCGTCCGTCCCGAAGATCCGCGCGGGGATGACCTTCGTGTCATTGAGGACGAGGACGTCGCCGGCCCGCAGGAGGACCGGCAGGTCGGCGATCGACCGGTGCGCGAGGGCGCCCGTGGCGCGGTCGAGCGTCATGAGGCGCGCCGTGCCGCGCGGAGCCGGGCGCTGGGCGATGGCCTCGGGCGGGAGCTCGAAGTCGAAATCGGCGACGTCCACGGCGACGCCGAGGGTACACTTTCGCGTGCGGTTTCGAGGGAGCGCGCCCGTCGTCCTCTACGCGCTGCTCGCCGTCCTCGTCGTTCCCGTGTTCCCGCACTTCCTCTCGCCGAACGAAGTCTCGCGCTGGGCGACCGCGGCCTCGCTCGTCGAAACGCGGTCACCCGAGATCTCCGGAGTTCTCCCGCTTCTCGGCCCGTCGTTCGAGGACGTCTCGGAGAAGGACGGCCGCGTCTTCTCGAACAAGGCGCCCGGAGCCGCGCTCGTCGCGCTGCCCGGCTACCTGGCGGCGCGGCCGTTCGCGGGCCCGCCGTCGGCAGCCTCGCTCCGGCCCTCGCTGACGCTCATGCGCCTCGCGGCGGCCACGCTTCCGGCGCTGGTCCTCGCGCTCGTTCTCCAGGGCGCGGCGCTCCGGCTGGGCGCGACGCCGGCGCGGGCCCGTTTCGCGGCCGCGGCCCTGCTCTTCGCGACGCCGCTCTTCGCGTACGGCCTCCTTCTTTTCTCGCACGCGCTCGTCGCGGCCTGCCTCTTCGGGGCGTGGGCCGCGTTCTTCGGGACGGACTCCACCGCGAGCGCGCGCCGCGACGCCCTCGGCGGGGCGCTTCTCGGGCTCGCGGTTCTCGCCGAGTACCCCGCGGCCGTCCCCGCCGCCGTCCTCGCCCTGTGCGCGGTTCTTCCCGCACCGCGTCGCGCGATCGCCGTGGCCGCGGGTGCCGCCCCCTCCGCCCTGATTCTCGGCGCCTACGACGCCGTGTGCTTCGGCAGCCCCTTCGCGCTCTCCTCGGGCTTCGAGCGTGCGGCGGCGTTTCGCAGCCTTGCCGCTGCGGGCGTCTTTGGGGTCGGCCTGCCGTCGCCCTCGATCCTTCTCCGGCTCCTTTTCGATCCGTCGAAGGGGCTCCTCGTCTTCACGCCTCTTCTCCTCCTCTGGCCGTGGGCGTTCCCCGCCGCGCGCGGGCGGACGTCCCGGGCGGGCGGGCTCGCGCTCGCCCTCGTTCCGCTCTCCCTCATCCTTCTCTATGCCGGCTACCCGAACTGGCACGGCGGCTTCACCGTGGGCTCGCGGTATCTCGTCGCGGCCCTGCCGTTCCTCGTCTTCCCGCTCGCGTTCCGCGAGGGCGGAGCGCTGGAAGCGGGCCTCGCGGGCGCGTCCGTTCTCGCGTGCGTCGGGACGAGCCTCGCATTCCCGTTCGTCCCTCCCGGGTTCGCACTTCCGTGGGGGAGTTTCGGAGAATATTTCTTTGAAAGGGGGATGGGAGCGCCGAACGTCCTGCACCTGATTCCAGTCGTGCGTGAGGTGGCGTTCGTGGCGCCCCTCCTCCTCGCCCTTACCGCTGCCGCGGCCCTCTTCTCCTCTCATTCGAAGAAACGCGCCGTGGCGTTTTGCCTCGGCGTGGCAATCGCAGCACTGGCCGGGCTCGCGTCCGACCGACTTTTCCCCCTCCATCCCGCCCTCGTGCTCCAGCGCGCGTACGTCGAAGACGTCTACTTCGGCCGCCGCGGCGCGCTCGAGGAGGCGATCGCGGCAACCGGACCGCCGCAGCCGCGCCTCCTCGCGCGCCGCGAGCGCGAGCTCGCGCTGCCGCCCTCGCCCTGGCCGTTCTGAGCGCCGTTGACGCCGGGTGGGCGCGTTGGTAGTGTCCGCCCGCTCATGGGAGAGGCCGCGGGGACCTACCGCAAAGTCCGCCTGCTCGACGCCGTCGGCATGGCGCGCGCGATCTCGCGCATGGCTCACGAGGTCGTCGAGGCCGAGGGCGGCACCGACGGCTTCGTCCTCATCGGCATCCGCACGCGCGGCGTCCCTCTCGCGCGGCGCCTCGCGTCCGAGATCGAGCGAACCGAGGCCGTCAAGATCCCGGTCGGGCTCCTCGACATCACCCTCTACCGCGACGACCTGACGACGGTCGCGGCCTCCCCGGTTCTCAAGAAGACGGAGATCCCGTTCAAGGTCGAGGGCCGCAACGTGATCCTGTGCGACGACGTGCTCTTCACGGGGCGCACGGTGCGGGCCGCGATGGACGCGATCCTCGACTTCGGCCGCCCGCACAAGATCCTCCTCGCCGTCCTCGTCGACCGGGGCCGGCGCGAGCTCCCGATCGAGGCCCAGTACATCGGCAAGAAGATCGCGACTTCCGCGACCGAGATCGTCTCTGTGACGTTCCGGGAGACGGACCACGAGGACGACGTGTGGCTGCTCGACCGCGAGGCCGCCAGGCCCGCGCACGCGTCGGTCCGGAAGGCGCCGAAGCCGTCGCCCGCGAAATCGCCGTCGGCCCGCCGGCGGCCGAGCAAGAAATAGGAGCCCGGGCGGCGTGACGAAGCGTCCCGATTCCCCCGTCCCCGCCTCCCCCCGTCGCGCCCTTTCGAAGAAGGACCTCCTCGACATCGACGGAATCACCGAGGACGACATCCGCCTCGTCCTCGACACGGCCGAGTCGATGCGCGAGATCAACCAGCGCGCGATCAAGAAGGTCCCGACGCTGCGCGGCAAGCTCGTCGCGAACCTCTTCTTCGAGAACTCCACGCGGACGCGCTTCTCGTTCGAGATCGCCGAGCGGCGCCTCTCGGCCGACTCGATCGCGCTCTCGGCGACCGGAACGTCCGTCGCCAAGGGCGAGACCCTCCTCGATACGGGACGAAACCTCATGGCGATGGCGCCCGACGCGATCGTCATCCGCCATTCCCGCTCCGGCGCGCCGCACCTCCTCGCCCGGCACCTCCCGTGCGCGGTGGTGAACGCCGGCGACGGGACGCACGAGCACCCGACACAGGCGCTTCTCGACGCCTTCACGATCCGCCGCGCGAAGGGGACCCTCGCGGGCCTGAGGGTCGCGATCTGCGGCGACGTCACGCACAGCCGCGTCGCGCGTTCCAACGTCGCCCTCCTCACGAAGATGGGCGCGGGCGTCACGCTCTGCGGTCCGCGGACGCTCCTCCCGCCCGAGATCGAGCGCACCGGCGCCCGCGTCGTGCACCGCCTCGAGGAGGCGGTCGAGGGTGCCGACGTCGTGATGATCCTGCGCGTCCAGAAGGAGCGCGGCGGCGGCCTCGGCTTCCCCTCGGACCGCGAGTACTACGAGCAGTTCGGCTTCACCCCGGAACGCCGGAAGCTCGCGAAAAAGGACGCCATTGTGATGCACCCCGGCCCCATGAACCGCGGCGTGGAGATCGACTCGGCCGTCGCGGACGGACCAGACTCCGTGATCCTCGAGCAGGTCGAGAACGGCGTTGCCGTGCGGATGGCCGTCCTGTACCTCCTGATCGGCGCGAGCGGGGAGGACGCATGAGCGACGAGGCGATTCTCCTCCGGGGCGGGCGCGTGGTCGACCCCTCGCGCAACCTCGACCAGACGCTCGACGTCCTCCTGAAGGGCGGCGTCGTCGCGAAGGTGGACGAGAAGATCGCCGCCAAGGGCGCCGAGGTCGTCGAGGCGGCGGGCTTCGTCGTCGCGCCGGGCTTCGTGGACCTGCACACGCACCTCCGGGAGCCTGGGTTCGAGTACAAGGAGACGATCGCGACCGGCACCCGGGCCGCGGCCGCGGGCGGCTTCACCACCGTCTGCGCCATGGCGAACACGGACCCCGTCACGGACGATGCGCCGGCCGTCGCGTTCGTCGTCCGGCGCGCCCGGGAGACCGGCTCCGTGCGCGTCTTCCCGATCGGCGCCGTCTCGAAGGGTCTCAAGGGCCTCGAGCTCGCCGAGATCGGCTCGATGAAGGCCGAGGGGATCGTCGCGATCTCCGACGACGGCAAGCCGATCGCGAACGGGAACCTCATGCGCCGGGCGCTCGAGTACGCCTCGATGTTCGGCCTGCCCGTCGTCGTCCACGAGGAGGAGCCCTCGCTCGTCGGCGCCGGCGTCATCAACGAGGGCTGGGCCTCAACGCGGCTCGGCCTCACTGGCTGGCCGAACGTGGGCGAGAGCGCGATGGTCGCGCGCGACGTCCAGCTCGCCGCGCTCACTCTCGCGCGGCTCCACGTCGCGCACGTCTCGACACGGGAGAGCCTCGAGGCGATCCGGGCGGCCCGCAAGGCCGGCGTCCCCGTGACGTGCGAGGCCACGCCGCACCACCTCCTCCTCACGGACGAAGACGTCGTGCGGTCCGGCTACGACACGCGTTTCAAGATGAACCCGCCGCTCCGGGCCGAGGCCGATCGCGCCGCCCTCGTCGCCGCCCTCGCCGAGGGCACGATCGACTGCGTCGCGACGGATCACGCGCCCCACCACGAGGACGAGAAGAACGTCGAGTTCGCGGACGCGCCGTTCGGCGTCATCGGCCTCGAGACCGCGCTCCCCGCGCTCGTGGACGGACTTCTCGCGCCGCGCGCAATCACGCTCCTGCGCCTCGTCGAGGTCCTCTCGACGGCTCCGGCGCGCGTGTTCGGCCTTCCGTACGGCACGCTCGCGGAGGGTGCGGCGGCCGACGTCGTCCTGTTCTCGACGTCGAAGTCGACGCCGGTGACGCCGGACGGCTTCCAGAGCCGCTCGAGAAACTCGCCCTGGCTCGCGCGGACGCTCAGGGGACGGGTCGAGAAGACCTGGGTCGGCGGCCACGAGGTTTTCTCGAG
Source organism: uncultured Acidobacteriota bacterium (assembly GCA_963798215.1). Classification (GTDB taxonomy): domain Bacteria; phylum Acidobacteriota; class Thermoanaerobaculia; order UBA5066; family UBA5066; genus Fen-183. The sequence goes on along the minus strand of CAWCSP010000004.1, from coordinate 2,469,042 downwards.
GGGCTCCGGAACGGCGCGATGAGCGGGCAAGAGGACTCCGGGGCGTACCTCAAGCCCGTGTCGGCCGAGGTCCCGATCGCGGCCGGCAGGCCGAAGCGGATCATCATCGTCGAGCACGAGGCGCTTTTCGCGGAGGTCTGGCGGGCGCTGCTCGCGACGCGCTACGGCCCGGCGATCACGGTGGAGATGTACCAGGACCCTCTCAAGGCGCTCGAGGTGCTGGGTCCGGACGTCTCGCTCCTCATGGTCGACCTCGAGCTGCCGCTTTTCGGCGGCCGGAAGATGTTCGAGCTCGCGAAGGAGCGCGGCGTCGCGCCGCGCCGCATGGTCATCCTCTCCTCGCGCGACGCGGACGAGCTTCACGAGCTCTTCCCGGAGGGCTGCTGCCTCGCCGTGATCAACAAGCACGAGCCGAACCAGCAGAACGCCTTCCTGATGATCCTCGACTCGATCGTCAAGCGGCACTGAGGAAGGAAACGGGAGAGAGAGATAAGAAAATTTCTCTTAGAAGGTAAAGAGGGGAGACCACCCAGATGTGCGCCTGCCGGTCGGGCGTGCCTCCGCCTCCTAACCCTCTAAGAAATCCCCTCTTTCCTCTTTCTTCATCTCTCGGTCTTCGGCTGTTCGAGGTCCGGCACCGAGGCGACGGCGGCGGGATCGGGCGGCTTCACCGAGAGAGCTTCCGCGAGGAACTCGATCCGGTCGCGGCGCGCCTCGGCGTTCAGCGCGTGCGGGGCGTCGTAGAGCCTGAACGTCTTCGGCTCGCTCACGTTCGCCGCGTACTCCTTCGCGCGCGCGGGCGTCAGGAAGTCCTCGTGCGTGGCGTACTGCAGGAAGACCTTCGCCGGCGCCGCCTTCGCGACGTACGGCCCCGGGTCCGCCCAGGCGTGCGCGGCGACGAACGGATCCCACTTCGCCGTGCCGATCTTCGCGATGTACTTTCTGTACTCATCGGACCGGTAGTCCACCTCGTCCGACAGGGCCCCCGCCATGAGGACGTACGCCTTGAAGCGCCGGTCGACGCCCGCGAGGATCGCGCCGACGGCGGCGTTGTAGCTGTGGCCGACGTACGCGAGACGACGCGGGTCGACCTCGTGGCGGGCGAGGAGGAGGTCGGCGCCTCGCCGCATGTCGACGACCTGCTGGACGAGGTCGGTGAACTGCTTCTCGTTCAGCGGCGTCCGGTCGGGGACGTAGCCCGGCCGCGCCACGGGTCCGTCCGTCAGGAGCGACTCGACGCCGGAGCGCGCGAGGACGACCGCTTCGTCGAGGAACTCCCGCCGGCTCTTCATCGGCGAGTTCTCCCAGTACCAGTGGCCCCAGAGGACGGCCGCGAACGGGCCGCGGCCGGCGGGCACGACGAGATAGGCGGGAACGCGTCCTCCCATCGGGCTCGCGTACGTCAGGTCCTGGATCACGACGTCGCCTCGCGTCTCGACGGCCGTCGTGACGGCGTCGAGGGGCGCCTTCGGGTCGTACGCGAAGTGCGTCGCGGGGGCGGGCGTCGGCGAGGGAGTCGCGGCCGCCGCCGCGGCGAGGAGAAGCGAGGCGAAGACGTACGTCATGAAGGTCTCCCGGTGATGAGCCGCGCCGAGCGGTTCCACGTCAGGTAGCTCCAGGCCCACTGGACGAGGATCAGGACGCGATTCCCGAACTGGACGAGATACATGAGGTGGATGAAGAGCCAGGCGAGCCATGCCGCGTAGCCCGCGAATCGTACGAACCCGAGGTCGGCGACGGCCCGGCCGCGGCCGATCGTCGCCATGCTGCCCCGGTCGCGATAGACGAAGTCACCGGGTCCCGGGCGTCCCGCGAGCCTCGCGAGGATCGTCCGTGCGACGTGACGGCCCTGTTGCATCGCCACCGGGGCGACGCCCGGAAGCGGCCGGCCGCCCGCGTCCGGCAGCGTCACGAGGTCCCCGATCACGAAGACGTCGGGGTGCCCGGGCAGCGTGAGGTCCTTTGCCACGCGGACGCGTCCCGCGCGGTCGGTCTCGGCGCCGGAGTCCCGGGCGAGCGCGGCGCCGAGCGGAGAGGCCGCGACGCCCGCTGCCCAGAGGATCGTCGAGGTCTCGATCGTCTCCGAGGCTCCTTCCCGGACGACGTCCACCGAGCCGTCCCGAACGTCGGTCACGGTCGTCCCGAGCCGCACGTCGACGCCGAGCGACTCGAGGGCCGCCCGCGCCTTGCCGGAGAGGCCCTCCGTGTAGGCGGCGAGCACGCGCGGGCCGGCCTCGACGAGGAGGATGCGGGCGTCCGCAGGGTCGATCGTCCGGAAATCGCCACGCAGCGTGCGTCTTGCGATCTCCGCGAGCGCGCCCGCGAGTTCCGCCCCGGTCGGGCCTGCGCCGACGATCACGAACGTGAGGAGCGCCCGGCGCCGGGCGGCGTCGGGCGTGGCCTCCGCCTTCTCGAAGGCGAGCAGGACGCGCCGCCGGATCTCCGTCGCGTCCTCGATCGTCTTGAGCCCGGGCGCCGCGCGCTCCCAGGCGTCGTGCCCGAAGTAGGCATGCGTCGCGCCGGTCGCTACGACGAGGACGTCGTAGGGGACTTCCCGGGCGTCCGCGAGCGCCAGGCGCCGGCGGAGGTCGAACCCGCGCACGTCCGCGAGGAGAACCCGCGCATTCCGCTGTCTCCTGACGATCGATCGGAGGGGCGCGGCGATGTTCGCCGGCGAGAGCGCTCCGGTCGCGACCTGGTAGAGGAGCGGCTGGAAGAGATGGAAGTTGCGACGGTCGAGAAGCGTCACGTCCGCCTGCGCGGTCCGGAGAGCGCGCGCGCAATAGAGGCCGCCGAAGCCGCCCCCGACGATGACGATGCGCGGGCCCATGAGAACATCATTCTAGGAGCGATGCTTGGACCGATGAAGAGCTCCCTCGACGTCGCGATCTCGGCGGCCCGCGAGGCGGGGGAGGTGCTCGTCGGGCACTTCGGCCGCCTCGACGCCTCTCTCGTTGAAGAAAAGGCCGCGAACGACGTCGTGTCGATCGCGGACAGGGAGAGCGAGGGCGTCATCCGCCGCGCCGTCCTCGCCGCATTTCCGTCGGACCGCTTCCTCGGCGAGGAAACGGGCCTGACGGGAGTGAACGAGGCCTCTCCCTCGTGGATCGTCGATCCTCTCGACGGCACCGCGAATTTCGTGCGCGGCTTCCCGCACTGGGCCGTCTCGATCGCGCGGACGCGGGGCGGCCTCCTCGGCGAGATCGAGTCCGGCGTCGTCTGGGACCCCCTCAAGAACGACCTCTTCACGGCGGAGCTCGGATCGGGGGCGTTCCGCAACGGGCACCGCCTGCGCGTCCCGCCGCGCCCGGACCTCCGGGGCGCCGCGCTCGCGACGGGCTTTCCTTTCCGCCAGGCGCACAAGATCGACCGCTACCTCGCGATCTTCCGGGCGCTCTTCCTGAAGGTGCGCTCGATGCGGCGCGCCGGGAGCGCGGCGCTCGACCTCGCGTACGTCGGCGCCGGCATCTTCGACGGCTTTTTCGAGTTCGGCCTCTCGCCGTGGGACGCGGCGGCGGGCGCCCTCCTCGTGACGGAGGCCGGCGGCCTCATGTCGGACTTCGACGGGCTCGGGACGTGGCGGACGCGCGGGAACATCCTCGCGGCGACGCCGGGCGTCCATGCCGCGCTCGTCGCCGCGATGAAGGAGATGGGAGTCGAAGAGAAGGACCTATGAAGGCGCGGGGAATCCTGCTCGCGCTGTGCCTGGCCTCCGCGGCGATCCGGGCGGAGGAGCCCGACTGGTTCGACGCGTTCCGCGGCAGGGCGTACCTGCAGGGGGACACGAGCTTCGTCGCGCGCGAGAAGACGGCGGCGCCCGACTCGCCGCCCCTTTTTCGGGCGCGCTGGGTGGTGCTGCGATATGCCGGCTTTGCCGAGAGCGAGCGCCGCTTCTGGCCGTATCGAAATCTCCTTCTCGTCACGACGCCCTCAGGCGCGCGGTACGTCCTCGAGTCCGGGTTCGGGTTCGTGGACGAGAAACACCTCGACGAGGAGCGGCCGTTCCAGCGGGTGGCGTCCGAGAGGGCCGCGTTCGAGATCTGGTCGTCCGGAACGGCGGGCGAGGCGCCAGCCGACGCGGTGGCCGAACCGGGGCCATGCGATGGAGACCGGCAGCGGGTCCACGCGACGGGCGGGACGCTCACGTTCTTCCTCACGGACCTCGGGAGCGCGACGGTCCGGACGACGCTCGGGGAGATCCTCGCCGCGACGTTTTCCCGGGACGAAAGGCGGGACCTCGCCGTCCTCCTGCGCGTGTCCGTGGACAACAAAGCGGCGCTCTCGAACGAGCTGCCCTTCTTCTTCGTTCGCGAGCCGCTCCTCGCCGTGAACCTCGCCTTCCGGGACCGGGCGCCATCCCGCGAAGAGAGGACCGTCCTCCTCGTGCCCGATCCCGCGCCTCCGGGCGACCTGGCGTCCTGGCGCGACCTCGCCCACCTCCCACTGGACCTCCCGCCGTTTCCCGCGCTGCCGCCGGAGAGTCCGATCCAATGAAGAGGGGAAAAGAGGGGGATTCTTTGAAGGTGAAAAGGGCACGGGGCGACGGAGAGTCGGCGATGTGCCGCGGCCTCGCGCGCCGCGGCGCGCGCTTCCTCTCTTCACCTTCTAAGAAAATCTTCTTCTTCTTTCTTCTCTTTCGCGTCTGTTCAGTGAGTCGGGCGCAGGAACCGCCGAAGGTCACGCTCGAGCGCATCGTCGACGGCCGCGGCAACCGCGTTTGCGACGTCGCGAAGGCCGAGCTGAAGGCAGACGGCGTGCGGCGCGCGGCGTGGGTCGTGCGGGGTCTCGTTCGGGACGACCTCTTCCTCGTGCTCGAGACCGCCGGTCCGGCCGCGCTTCACGAGATCGGCTTCCTGGGCCGGCCCGTCCTGCGCTTCGCGAGCCCGGCTCCGGGGGGGCGCGTCACGGCAACGTCGCCCGCGTCGGAATTCCGCTACTTCGACGCCGACCTGCCGCGGAAAACGGTCCGCTGCAACCTCGCGCGCCTCGCGGACGAGACCGACGCCGATCTCCTCCCGGCGGCCGTGGAGTACGGGTTGCTCAAGCAGGGACTCGAGAACGGCGCGAGCTGGGGCCCGGAGGAGTTTCCCGTCGTCGCGCTCCTCGGAGTTGCGAAGCCGCCGCCGCACCCGTCGCCGCCCTACCGCAGAAGCGTTCCGTGGACCGAGGGCGGCCCCGAAGCCGACGACCTCGCCGCCGCCGCGCGCGCGGCGATTACACGCTGACGCGGGCTACCAGGGCAGGCCGCGGACCTCGCAGGCGCGGCGGTAGACGGCCTCGTAGCGCTCCGCCGAGCGGTCCCACGAAAAGTCCTGCGCCATCCCGTTCCCGACGATCCGCCGCCAGCGGTCGCGCTGGAAGAAGACGTGCTGCGCGCCGAGGATCTCGGCCGCGAGCGCGTGCGGCGCCGGCACGTCGAACGCGAAACCCGTCGCCCGGTCGAGGTTGAAGCCGTCGTACGGGACGACGGAGTCGGCGAGGCCGCCCGTCCGGCGCACGATCGGCGGCGTGCCGTAGGCGAGCGCGTACATCTGGGAGAGCCCGCACGGCTCGAAGCGCGAGGGCATCACGAACGCGTCGGCGCCGGCCTCGATCCGGTGCGAGAGCGCCTCGTCGTACCCGACGAACGCCTTGAAATGTCCCGGGTGGCGCGCCTCGAGGAGCCGCATGGACCCTTCGTAGGCGGGCTCGCCCGAGCCGAGCATGACGATTCTCACGCCGCGCCGGACGAGCTCCGGAGCGGACTCGAGGAGAAGGTCGTAGCCTTTCTGGTCCGTGAGGCGGCCGATCGCGCCCACGACGAAGCCGCCGTCCGACGGGTCGAAGCCCGCGAGGCGGCAGAGATCCGCGCGGCAGGCGTCCTTGCCCGAGAGGTCGTCGGGCGAGTACCGGGCGGCGAGGTGCGCGTCCGTCGCCGGATTCCAGAGCCCGCGGTCGATCCCGTTCAGGATCCCGACGACCCGGTCGCCGCGCGCCCTCAGGACCGCGTCGAGCCCGAAGCCGCCTCCGGGAGTCCGGATCTCGTCCGCGTACGTCGGCGAGACCGCCGTGATCATGTCCGCCGCGACGATCGCGCCCTTCAGGAGGTTCACGGCGCCGCGAAACTCGACGCCGCCGCCGGTCCAGGCCTCGGCGGGCAGCCCGAGCGCCGGGAACTCGCCGGCGCCGTAGACGCCCTGGTAGCCGAGGTTGTGGATCGTGAGAACCGAGGCGACGTCGTCGAACCAGCGGTCGCGCCAGTTGCTCCAGGCGGCGAGCATCGCGCCGAGAGCGGGGTGCCAGTCGTGCACGTGCAGGATCCGGGGCTTGCGGCCGAGCCGCTTCAGGGCTTCGATCGAGGCGCGCACGAAGAGGGAAAAACGCCAGAGGCCGTCGTCCTGGCCGCGCTCGTTCGGGGCGTAGATCTTCGCGCGGTGAAAGAGCGGATCGTGGGCGACGAAGTAGATCGGCACGGTCGTGCCGGGGAGGAGGTCCCAGAGGAGCCCGACGCGGTAGGGCAGGCCGAGGATCGAGACGTCGAAGGACGGCATCGCCTCTTCGGGCCACGTGTGGCGCGTACGGTACCACTCGGCCGCCTCGAGGTGGAACGGAAGGAAGACGTCGACGTCGTTCCCCCCGGACGCGAGGGCCTTCGGAAGCGCGCCCACCACGTCCCCGAGGCCGCCCGTCTTCGCGAACGGGACGCACTCGGCGGCGAGGTGGGTGATTCTCAGGTGATCCTCAGTCCACGATTGCGGTGGCCGTGAGCGTCCTGGCGGACGTCGCGACCGAGATGACGGCGGTTCCTCGCGCGACTCCCGTGACGAGCCCGTTCGACACCGCCGCCGTCTTCGGGTCCGAGCTGGTCCACGAGAGTGCCGCGTCCTCGACGGCGAGCCCGCTCGCGTCCCGAACGACGGCATTGATGCGCTGGGTCTCGCCGATCTTCAGGATCAGCGTGAGGGGGCTGATCTCGAACGTCGCGATCTCCCGGTGGAGCACGCGGACGTCCGACGCGGAGCTCTGGTCGTTCCCGAGGCTCGCGATGATCGTGGCGCGGCCTTCGCCCTCGGAGGTCACGACGCCCTCCGCGTCGACCGTCGCGACCTTCGGGTCGCCCGACATCCACTTGGGCTTGAGCGGGACGGCATTTCCCTTCGAGTCCTTGATCTCGGCGACGAGGCCCATCTTCGTGCCGGCGGGTCCGACGAGCGTCATTCGGTTCGGCGTCACGTTGATCGACGCGACGTCGACGACGTCGACGGCTGCGCTGCCGCTGACTCCCTGGGCCGTCACGGTCAGGATCGCGCGGCCCGGCCCGAGCGAGCGCACGAGGCCGTTCTTGTCGACCGCCGCGATTTTCGGTTTGTCGCTCGTCCACGCGCCCGCGATCGGGGGAAGCTCCCGCCCCTTCTTGTCCAGAACGTCGAACTTGAACGACTGGGTGTGTCCGGGACCGTAGAAGGTGAGCTTGGCGGGCGTGACGCGGATCTCCGCCGGCTTCGACCGGCAGCCGAGGGCGAACGCAACGCCGAGCACGGCCGTGAGGCCACGCGACGCCGCGACACGTCTTGTCTTCATCGAGCGGATTCTAGCGGATGGATGCGGCGTCGCAGCGGCGACGGAATCGCCCGGGCCATCCACCGGGCCTCCTCGGGCGTGATTCGCGAAGCCGGGACGCCGAAGAACGTTCGTGCGGCCGCTTCGCAGCCGTAGGTGCGCTCGCCCCACTCGATCGCGGAAAGGTAGACCTCCAGGATCCGCTTCTTCGGGACGCACGCGTCGAAGGCGAGCGCGATCGCCGCTTCCCGGGCCTTGCGCCACCACGTCCGCCGCCCCGAGAGCCAGAGATTCTTCGCGAGCTGCTGGGTGATCGTGGAGGCGCCGTGCACGCGCGGGCGCCGGTCGTGGGCGTGCCGGCGGTTGTACGCGCGCGCCTCGGCCACCGCGGCCCAGTCGATCCCGTGATGCTCGAAGAAGCGGGCGTCCTCGGAGGCGACGACGGCGGCGGCGAGGGCGGGGGAGACCTGGGACAGCGGGACCGGCCGCCGGTCGATCGCGTCGCTCTTCCCCTCGGCGCGCAGCCGCTCCTGTCGCGCCCGGATGAAGGCGGTCGTCGACGGGTCTCGCCAGCGAAGGAGGAGGATCTGCGGGAGAGGGACGAAGACGAGCACTAAGTAGAGGAGAAGGAAGACGAAGAGAAGAAGAGAAGATTTTCTTAGAAGGTGAAGAGGGGCGGCCCCGCAGCCCGCACGGAGCGCACCGGCCGTCGGCTGCGCCCTGGCGCCTTCACTCATTCTAAGAAAAACGCCATTGCCCTTGCCGGGTCGCCTGCAGAAATGGGCGGGTCTTCAGCCGACGATCTCGGTCAGCGCGGCGCGAAGCCGCTGGACGCCGAGCGCCGCCTCGTCCTTCGTGAGCGTGAGCGGCGGCCGCAGGCGGATCGCGCGGTCGCCGGAGGCGAGCGCCATGACGTTGTGCTTTTTGAGCCAGCACGAGAGGACGTCGCCGCGCGTCCGGCCGTCGGGCAGGTCGAAGGCGATGAAAAGCCCGCGCCCGCGGATGTTCGTCATCTTCCCCGGGAACTCCGCTCCGAGCTCGAGGAGCTTGCCGAGCAGGAACTCGCCCGTCGTCTTCGCGTTCTCGACGAGCTTCTCCTCCGCCATGATCTCGAGGAACTTGCGGCAGCGGACCATGTCGACGAGGTTTCCGCCCCAGGTCGAGTTGATCCGCGACGAGACGTTGAAGACGTTCTCGGGCTCTTCCATGATCCGGTCGTTCGAGGCGAACCCGCAGACCTGCGTCTTCTTGCCGAACGTGAACATGTCCGGGACGAAGCCCAGTCCCTGGAAGGCCCACATGGAACCCGTGAGGCCCATTCCGGTCTGGACTTCGTCGAGGATGAAGAAGATCTCGTTCTCGTCGCAGATCGTCCGGAGGCGCGCGAAGAACTCGGGGCGGAAGTGGTTGTCGCCGCCCTCGCCCTGGATCGGCTCCAGGATGAGCGCCGCGACGCCGTCCGGGTTGTCCGCGAGCGCCTGGTGGATCTGGCGGATCGCGAGCTCCTCGACGGCCGCCGTCTGCGCGAGCGTCTCCTTCGTGAGCGGGAACGTGAGCTTCGGGTTCACGACGCGCGGCCAGTCGAACTTCGGGAAGTACATCGTCTTGCGCGGGTCGGACGTGTTCGTCAGGGAGAGCGTGTAGCCGCTGCGCCCGTGGAACGCCTGCTCGAAGTGGAGGACCTTCGAGCCGACCTCGCTGCGGTGGCCCTTCCGGAAGTTCCGCCGGACCTTCCAGTCGAAGGCGGCCTTGAGGGCGTTCTCGTTCGCGAGGGAGCCGCCCTCGACGAAGAACATGTGCTTTGCGTGTGTCTCGGGGACCGAGAGGCGCGCGAACGTCTCGACGAAGAGCGCCATCTGCTCGGTGTAGATGTCGCTGTTCGCGGGCTTCGTGACGGCCGCCCACGCGAGCTCGTCGAGGAACTCCGGCGTCGTCGTCTTCGGGTGCGCGTAACCGATCGGGCACGTCGCGAAATGGGAATAGAAGTCGAGGATGTCGACCCCGTGGAGCGAGTCGTGGATGAAATTGCCGTGGGACCTCTTCAGGTCCATGACGACGTGGTACCCGTCCACGAGCATGTGGCTGGACAGGGAGTCGAGAACCTGCTTCGGGTCGAGGTTCGAGATCAGTCGGGGAGCGGCAGCGTGCGCCATGAAGGCATGATAACCCGCCCGTGCGACGCCCCTTAACGCACTGAAAACGAGGCGCTTGCCGCGCTGAGATCAGGTCTTGAGGACGACGGCCAGGGAGTCCTCGCCGGCCCCCTCACCGCCGGCGGCGACGACGCAGTTCTTTCCGCGCGTCTTGGCCTGGTAGAGGGCCGTGTCCGCCATCTTCAGGAGCTCGTTCTTCTGCTCGGCGGCGGTGAGCGCGTGGTTCACGTTCTCGCGCCACGTCGAGACGCCGATCGACATCGAGATCACGTTCTTGAGGTTCAGCGCGGGCTCACCGGGGCCGATCGACATCGGGAGGAACACCCAGTCGTCGATCGCCTTGCGCACCTTCTCGGCGATCTCCACGGCCTTCTCGCGCGTGGCGTCGAGGAGGATGACGGTGAACTCGTCTCCGCCGTAGCGGCAGGCGAGCGAGACCGTGTCCGCCAGCGTGCGCTGCAGGATGAAGGAAACCTCGCGCAGGACCTGGCTTCCCGCGAGGTGTCCGTGCTCGTCGTTGACCTTCTTGAGGTGGTCGCAGTCGAGGAACAGGAGGGCGAGGTTTCCGTCCTTCGTCTCGGCGAGCCGGTCGATCTCGCGCTGGAGCTTCCGGTGGAAGTAGCGGTCGTTGTAGAGCGACGTGAGCGAGTCACGGCGGGCGACCTCGCGCGCGCGGCGCTCGTCGAGGAGGTTCTGCAGGGCGAGCGAGAGCGTGTCGCCGAACAGCTCCATGAGACGCTCGTCGCGCGGCGTGAACGCGGGCTCGCCCTGCCGGTTCAGGAGGACGAGCGAGCCGCAAACGTGGTTCTCGATCACGACGGGCACCGCGAGGACGTTCAGGACCTTCCGTCCGAGGAGGGCGTCGGTCTCGCGCGAGAGCGCGTACGCGCCGCCGACCTCGTTCACGCACGTGCGCTCGCCGCGTGCGTAGACGAAACCCGCGATCCCGTCGACCGGCCGCACCTTGCGGCCCGCGACGAGGTCGTGCGCCTCGCCCGCGGTCACGATGATCGTGAGCTCGTTTCGCGAGCGGTCGTCCTCCTTCGAGACGGGGTCGTCCAGGAGCAGGAGGCAGGTCTCGGACGGCACGAATTCCATCGCACGGTTCACGAGCGTCACGAGGAAGCGGTCCGGAGCCGTCCCGCTCGTCTCGTCGAGGAGGCGGTGCCGCTCCATGTACCGCGTGAGCAGCTTCGGGGAGATGACCCGCGTGTTCCGGCTCAAGATTGCGCTCATTTTACGCCCGCCCGCGCGGGGGGCGGCCGGTGCTCAGCCGACGAGCGGCAGGACCCGCGCGGCGCGGGCGCGGACCTCCCGGATGCGGGCGTCGTACTCGCCGAGCTGCGGGGCGAAGCGCAGGAAATCCACGTCGTCGAGAAGCGCCTTCACGTCGGCGAGGCGCGCCTCGGGCAGGCCGCGGTCCTTCAGGGATGAAAGGAGCTCCGCCGGGCCGAGCGTCTCGGGCAGGCCGTGCCGGCGCGCGAGCGCCTCGCGCAGCGCGCGGTCGACGCGGGCCGCCGCGCGCTCCTTCGTCTCGCCCGGTTCGGGCTCGAGCGCCTGGCGGAACGCGTCGCGCCTGCGGCGCTTCCGCGCGACGATGAACGCGCCGCCCGCCGCGAGCGCCGCGCCGGGGATCGCGGCGAGCGCCCAGAGCGGAAGCGTGACCGTCCCGTGGGAGAGGTCCACGGCCGCGACCTCGGGAGTCGGCGCCGGGCCGGCCGGTGCCTCCGGCGTCCGGGGCGCCGAGGGGACCGTTGTCTCCGCGACGCCGGTGGCCGCGGCGCCGGCGGCGGGCGCGGCGCCTCCGGCGCCCGTCTCGGCGACGAGGGTGAGCGGCTGGGTCGACATCGTCACGACGCGCTTTTCGACCGGGTCGAAGACCTCCATCGAGACGGGCGGGATCGTGATCGGACCCGGAGCGGTCGGCACGACGACCCAGCTCCACTCGGCGGAGGTCTGCATCCTCCCGAGGTGGCTCGGGTCGGTCTTCGTGCTCGGCGGGTAGACCTTCGCGCCCGGCACGTCGAGGCGCGGCGCCTCCGACGCGGTCCGGAGGTTTCCGGTCCCGGAGAGCCGGACCTTGATCGTGACGGCGTCACCCGCGGCGACGCGGCTGCGGTCCGCCTTCGCCGTCAGGTCGAAGCGGCCGACCGGGCCCTTGAAGTCGGGCCGGCCCGGAATCGCGAGGATCTTCAGCGTGACCGGCTTGGCGACGAGGTCGAGGACTTTCGGCTGCGGGAAGAACCCGAACGGGTCGCCGAAGGGGTCCGGTCCGCCGCGCACGCTCGTGCGGATCTTCGCCTCGGGCACCGTCACGCTGCCGGGGGTCAGGCCCGAGACGACCTTCTTGAGGAGGGTGAAGCGCATGACGGTCCGCCCGTCGACGACGTCGCGCCTGCCCTCGGGTCGCTCGGGCTTCTCGAGGTCCTCGGCCCAGAGTCCGGGGAACCGCGGCGGTTCGATGTACTCGAGGCCCTGGACGTCTGCCTGCGTGAGGAGCTCGTACGTGAGCGTGATCTCCTCTCCCACGTAGGCCGTCGTCCGGTCCGGGGTGACGCGGAACTCCACGAACGGGCGGGCGCCGCCGGCGCCGGGGGCGGGCGCCGCGTCGCGCCTGCGGAAGAACGCGGCGAGCGGGTCGTCCGCGTCCGGCTCCTGCGGACGCGGTGCCGCGTTCGCGGGCCGGGCCGGGCCGACCTCGAGGAGGTAGCTCGCCGCCTTGACGGTCTTGTCGCCGAACCCGAACGTCGCCTCGCCGATCTCGGCGGAGCCGGGGGCGAGCGGACGAAGGACGTACGTGATCGCGAGGGTCCTGCTGAAGACGCCGTTCACGAACGAGACCTGCTCGGAACGGGACGGCCCACCGGCCACCGAGAGGTTCCGGAGCGGGATCGGCGACGGGACGTGCAGCGCACCCGAGAGGCCGCCGCCCGTGAACGTGTACGTGAGCCGCACGTATTCGTCCGCGGCCGGCCGTGGCTTGTCCACGGACACCTGTACGGCCACGTCGTCGGCCGCGCGGAGGCGCGCGGGCGCGACGAGCATCGCGGCGAGCGCGGCGAACGCGAACGCGCGCCTCACCAGTCCCTCGCGACCTTCCGCCGGCTGCGCTGCTCGGCGATCTTCTTCTTCTGTTCCTCGAGATCGGACCGCTCGATGGCGGAAAGAAGCTGCTCGGCCTTCTCCCGCGTCATGTTCGCCTTCTGCTCGAACTCGCGGTCCTCGCGGCGCTTCTCGTCCTCCTTGTTGCCGGCCTGCTGCTTCTGGTCGCCTGCGCCCTTCTTGTCCTTCTGGTCCTTCTTCTCGTCCTTTTTCTGCTGGTCCTGCTTCTGCTGCTCTTGCTGTTTCTTCTGCTCCTCGGCGCGGCGCACGCAGAGCTCGTAGTTCCACGCCGCGTCGGCGTCGCCCGGCCGGCTCTTCAGGGCCTCGCGGAAGGCCGCTGCCGCCTGGTCATACTGCTTCTCCCGGAAGAGCGTCTGCCCCTCGTTGAACGCGGCGTCCGCAACGAGGGCCCCCCGGCCCTCCCGGCGCGCCTTCTCGAGCGAGGCGAGCGCCTCGGGCGCGCGGCCCGCCTGCGACTGCGCCGTCCCGAGGTTGTACGCCCCGGTCGGGTCCTTCGGGTCGAGCGCGACTTCCTCCTGGAAGTGAGCCAGGGCTTCGTTGGTTTTCTTCCCGGCGAGAGCCTCTTCGCCCTTGATCGCCGATGACCGGGGAGAAGAGAAGATTTTCTTTGAAAGGGGAATAGAGAGTGGGGCGTCGGGTGCGGGTGCCGCGGCTCCCGGCGCCGCAGTGGTGGCGGGGTCCGAAGAGGACGGAGGATTCTGAGAAGGTGAAGAGGGAGGCGCAGGCTGCTGGGGCGAGGCGGAAGCAGGAAGGGCGGGCGCAGATTGGGCTGCCGCACGGAACCCAAGCGCAAGAAGGAGAAGGACCGCCGGCGCCTGCACTCCCGCCCCTCTTACCCTTCTAAGAAGAAGACCACGCTTGTGGCCTGCTCCGGCGCGAGTCGCCGCGCTCCGCCGTCCCGCTCCGACTCCGAGCAGCAACAGCCCGAGCGCCGCGACCGCGATGCCGAGCGGGATCTGGAAGCGCTCCTCGCGCAACGTGAGGAGGACCTCGGACAGCGGGCGCCGTGCCCCGAGGTCGATCTGCCGCGCGACGCCCTCGAGGTCGGTGCGCAGGGAGGTGACCTCCGTGAACGAGCCGCCCGTCTCGGACGCGAGGCGGCGGAGAAGCTCTGGATTCGCCTTCGAGAGGACCGGCTGGCCGTTCGCGTCGGTCTTGTAGCCGCTCGTGCGCCCAGCGGCGTCCACCTCGGGGACCGGCGCGCCGTTGCCGGACGTCGAGCCTACGAAGACGGTGTGGATCGTGATGCCTTCGGCCTTCGCCTTGCCGATCGCCGCCTCGAGGCCGCCCTCGAGGTCCTCGCCGTCCGAGAAGAACACGACGTGGCGGCCTCCGCCGACGCCCGGGGGAAAGAGATCGGCCGCCGCCGCGATGCCCGAGGCGAGCGACGTGCCGGGCCTGGCGCCCATGCCGGGCTCCATCGCGTCGAGGAAGAGGCCGACCGCGGCCGCGTCGAGCGTCAGCGGGACGAGCGCCTGCGCCTCGCCCTCGCACGAGACGAGCGCGACCCGGTCGCTCCCGAGACGCGCGAGGAGGGACTGCGCGGCCTGCCGCGCGAGGGCGAACCGGGAGGGCGAGACATCCGCCGCGCGCATCGAGGCGGACGTGTCGAGGACGAGGACGACGTCGGCGCCGCGCCGCTCCGCGCGCTCCCGCGTGTCGCCCCAGTGCGGACGCGCGAGGGCGGCGCCGAGGCCGAGCGCGACGAGGACGGAGAGGGCGGCGGCGGCGGCGGGCGTGGCGGGTGCCGCAGCGAAGCGCGCCTTCGCGGCGAGGTCCGGCGACACGAGGCCGGCGGCCCGGGCGGCGCGCCGCCGCGCGGACCACGCGAGAAGAAGAGCCGCGACGAGGGCGGAGAGGGCGCCCGCGAGGAGCGCAGCCGGTGACGCGAAGAGGGCGCGGAGAGCGTTCATCGCGGGGCCACCGGGAAAAGAAAGAGGGCGGAGAGAGCCGACAGGGCGAGGCAGAGGACCGCGGGGCGCGCGACCTGAGGGAAGACCTCGCGGAAGCGCGTGTAGCGCGTCGTCTTGATCTCGCTCTTTTCGAGCTGGTCGATCCTCGCGAACGTGTCCGCGAGCCCCTGCGCGTCGGTCGCGCGGAAGTACTGCGCGCCCGTCTCCTTCGCGATGCGCTGGAGGAGCGCCTCGTCCACGTCGACCCGCGCGCGGATTCGTTGCTCGGTGACGCGGCCCGTCTCGGGGTCCCTCACCGGGATCGGGATCTCGACCGGGCCCGTGTTCGTGCCGACGCCGACCGTGTAGACGCGCACGCCGAGCGCTTTCGCGACGCCGGCAGCGGTGTCCGGGTCGATCTCGCCCGCGTTGTTGCCGCCGTCGGTGACGAGCACGATCACGCGCGACTTCGCCTTCGACGGCTTCAGGCGCGCGAGCGCGTTCCCGAGCGCGAGGCCGATCGCCGTGCCGTCGCCCTGGTCGCCGAGCTTGAGGCCGTTGAGACGGTCGAGGACCATCGCGCGGTCCGTCGTGAGGGGGCTCACCGTGCGGGACCGCCCGGCGAACACGAGGAGGCCGACGCGGTCGTGCGGGCGGCCCTCGATGAACGCGCGCGTGCAGGCCTTCGCGACGTGGAACCGGTTCTTCGGCGTGAAGTCCTCGGCGGCCATCGAGCCGGAGGCGTCGAGCGCGATGAAGATGTCGACGCCCTCGGTCCAGGACTCGGTCCGCTCGAGGCCGAGGCGCGGCCGCGCGAGCGCGAAGACGAGCGCCGCGTAGCCGACGAGCGCGAGCGCGAACGGCAGGTGGCGCAGGCGGACCCGCCACGACGGCGCAACGCGCGCGACGGGCGCGAGCGTCGGGACGACGAGGGCTCCGTCCCCGCGCTTCTCGCGGAGGACCCGCAGCGCGATCGCGACCGGCACGAGCAGGAGGAGCAGCAGCAGGAGAGGGTCCTTGAACGAGAGACCCGGCGGCACGAGGCCGGCCACGAAGTCGCGGAGAGCGGCGGGAATCGTCACGAGGCCTTCTCCCGCACCTTCTCGCGCGCGGCGGCCGCGGCCTCGGCGGCCCTGCGGGCGGCCTCGCGCTCTTCGACGTGGTCGTGCAGCCGGCGGGCGCGGGCGAGAGCCTCGCGCGCCTCCTCGCGCGTCGCGGCGACCTTTCCGAACTTCACCCGGTCAGCCGACGCGAGGAGGTCGGGCAGCGCGACGTCGGCCCTGAGGTCGAAGCCTCTCTCGCGGAACCGGCGGATGGTTTCGAACGTCGTCCACTCGAGGACGGGATCGCCCGTCGTGCGCTCGAGGTACCGCTTGACGGCGTGGGTGAGCTCCGAGTAGAAGCCGCGCGCATCGTCGCCGAGCGTCTCGACGAGCGGCGCGAGGCGGTCCAGCTCGGCTCGCAGCTCGTCGCCGGGCGGCATGGGCGGCGCCGCGTTCTCTCCCGCGGCCGTCCTGCGGCGCCGCCTCGAGATCCACCACCACACGAGCGCCGCGACGAGCGCCACGGCCGCGCCGAGCGCGATCCAGAACTTCGCCGGAATCGGGGGCAGCCGGATTCCCTTGTCCGCCTTCGGCGCGATCTGGTCCGGTTTCTGGCCCTTCGGGAGACGCGACGCCACGGTGAGCTCCAATGCGGGCGCGCGGACGTCGACGCGGCGGCCGGAAGACGGATCCTCGAACGTGTAATGAGGACCCGGCACCTGGACCGTCCCCGCCACGAACGGGAACAGCGCCACGGTCTGCCGCCATTCGAAGAAATCTCCCGTCGTGCTCTTCGTGAGCTTGGGCGGCGCCGGGTTCTCGAACTCGAGGACGGCGCCGCCGGCCGGCCTCTCGCCCTCCTCGGGCGCGGGCGTCACGAGCGAATCGAGCGTAAGCGTCGCGCCCGCGGGAATGCGGGCCGTGTAGGTGACGAGGACCCTGTCTCCGACGGACACGGAGGTCTTGTCGGCAACGGCCGAAGAGAAGATTTTCTTAGAAGGGGAAGAGGGCGGCGCCACGGACTCCGAATCGGCGGAGCCGGGTGCCGCGCCGCCGCTCGAAGCGGAGGCGGGCTGCGGCTGCTCGGCCCCATTCACCTTCGAAGAAAATGCGCCGACGCCCGCTGCGAGAAGGACGCCAGCGGCGAGAACCGCGCGGGTGCGCTCGGGAGCAAAGAAGATTCTCTTCATCTTCCCGCCGCCTTGCGCCGCTCGCGCTCCTTGAAGAAGCGCACGAGCGGAAGCTCGTACGAGGCGTCTGTGCGCAGCGGGATCGAGTCGATGCCCGACGCGCGGAAGACCGGCGCGGGCTCCGGCAGCTCGGCCGTGCGCATGCCCCACGCCTTGCGGAAGGCGGGGTCCGACGCGTCGAAGACGCGGGCCTCGCCCGACTCGGCGTCGCGCAGACGTACGAGCCCGGAAGCCGGGATCTCGCGCTCGCGCGGGTCGGATACGGGGATCGCGACGACGTCGTGCCGCTTGTTGAGCGTCCGGATCTCCTTCTCGTACCCGGCCGCGAGAAAGTCCGACAGGACGAAGACGACGGAGCGCTGCTTGAGGAGGCCGGCCGCGCTCCGGAGCGCGAGCGCGAGGTCGGTGCCGGACCCGGCCGCGTCCAGCGACAGCGCGTCGCGCGTGATCGCGAGCGCGTGGTCGACGCCCTTTCGCGGCGCGTGGTAGCGCTCGAGGCGGTCGGTGAACAGGAGCGCCCCGACGCGGTCGTTGTTTTTGACGGCCGCGAACGAGAGGAGCGCCGCGATCTCGGCCATGAGCTCGCGCTTCGTGAGGTACCGCGAGCCGAAACCCTGCGAGGCCGAGAGGTCGAGAAGGAGGAGGACCGTGAGGTCGCGCTCCTCGACGTACTTCTTGACGTGCGGGACGCCCGTCCGCGCCGTGACGTTCCAGTCGATCGTCCGCACGTCGTCGCCGGGTACGTACTCGCGCACCTCGGAGAACTCCATGCCGCGCCCGCGGAAGACGGAGTGGTACTCCCCGCCCACGCCCGCCTCGACCAGCCGGTTCGTGCGGATGCGGATGCGGTGGAGCTTCTTGACGATCTCGCGCGGCAACATGGGGCGTTTGCGGCCTCAGGGCACTTCGACGCGCTCGAGAATCCTCTTGACGACCTGGTCGCTCGTCACGTTCTCGGCCTCGGCCTCGTACGAGAGGAGGACGCGGTGGCGGAGGACGTCGGGCGCGACGTCCTTGACGTCCTCGGGGACGACGTAGCCGCGCCCCGCGAGGAACGCGCGGCCGCGGGCGGCGCCGAGGAGCGCGAGCGTCGCGCGGGGGGAGGCGCCGTACGACACGAAGTCCGCGAGGTCGGGAAGGCCGTACGCCTTCGGCTCCCGCGTCGCGGCGACGAGCTCGACGAGGTAGCCCTTGATCCGCTCGTCGGCGTAGATGCCGCGGACGAGGACGCGCAGCTCGCGGATCGCCTCGGGCGTGAGGACGGGGCGCACGGACGCGGAGGCGGCCGCCTCCGTCGTCTCGCCCATGCGCTCGAGGATCTGGCGTTCCTCGACCTTGGTCGGGTAGCCGACCTTGAGCTTCATGAGGAAGCGGTCCACCTGTGCCTCGGGCAGGGGATAGGTTCCTTCCTGCTCGATGGGGTTCTGCGTCGCGAGGACGAGGAACGGGTCGGGGAGCGGCGTCGTCGCGTCGCCCACGGTGACCTGCCGCTCCTGCATTGCCTCGAGGAGGGCCGACTGGACCTTCGCGGGCGCGCGGTTGATCTCGTCGGCCAGGACGACGTTCGCGAAGATCGGCCCCCGCCGCGCGACGAACTCCTGCGTTTTCGGGTTGAAGACGAGCGTGCCGACGAGGTCGGCCGGGAGGAGGTCGGGCGTGAACTGGACGCGGGAGAACGAGGCGTCGAGGCCGCGCGCGAGCGTCTTGACCGCGAGCGTCTTCGCGAGGCCGGGCACGCCCTCGAGGAGCAGGTGCCCGTCGGCGAGGAGCCCGATCACGAGCCGCTCGACGAGCGCGCTCTGGCCGACGATCACCTTGCGAATCTCGGTCAGGAGGGCGCCGACCGTAAGGGACTTTTCGCGGATACGCTCGGTGAGCGCGGCCGGGTCCAGCCCAGGGGCGGCCTGAGGCAGCGTGGCGGTGTTGCTCGGCGTCGTCATCGTCATCGTGTTCCGTCTTCCCTTCTCGTCGTCCCCTCCGTCTGCCGCCTCGGCCCAAGCCTCGGGCGGGGCGCCGGAACGGCACCGCGGAGCCTCGGATCTCACTCTGAGCAAGCGGGATGCCGGGGTTCGACCCGCCTTTCAGGCGCCGTGGCCGGGCCTGCGCGGAGATTGACGCGGCGGAGGCTATCCTCCCGGAAATGACGGGAACACGATTCTGGCGCGCGGCGGTCGCGGCGCTCGCGATTGCGGCGCTCACGGCGGGCCCGGGCGAGGCGGCGAAGAAGAAGAAGACACCGACCCCGACTCCCACGCCGACCGCGACGCCCACGTCATCGCCGACTCCCGGGCCCGAGCTGCGGAAGGCTGCGGGCTCGTGCCTGAGGTACGAGGCCGGCGCCTACATCATGCTCTCGGAGGTCGATCAACCCGGGCGGGCCTTCAAGATCGACGCGGGGACCGACATCGCCGTGCGCCCCCGCAGGGGCGCGCGGCTCAGGATCCTCTACGTCGACACGCCCGAGGGCCCCGTCGCGCGGAAGATCATGCCGGGGCCGGAAGAGGGGAAGTAACTCAGTTCAGGTGAGGCTCGAACTTCTTCTCGAGCGAGGCCTGCGGCGACACGCCCACGACGCGCTCGACGATCTGGCCTCCCTTGAAGAGCATGAGGGTCGGGATCGACATGATCCCGTAGCGCTCGGCGACGGACGGGACGTCGTCGACGTTCAGCTTCGTGACGGTGACCTTGTCGCCCCACTTCGTCGCGAGCGACTCGACGATCGGCGCAACCTGGCGGCAGGGGCCGCACCAGACAGCCCAGAAGTCCACGAGGACGGGCTTGGTGCTTTTCAGCACGGTGGACTCGAACGAATTCGCGGTGAGCTCCTGAACGTTTCCGGCCATGTCGGCTGTTCCTTTCTGGCGTGACTCCGGCCCGGGGGCTGGAGCGGATTTCGATGGTAGGGTCAGCGTCGTGAGAGCGTCAAGCGCCTTGCGTCCCCGGCCTCGCTGGGGCCAGCACTTTCTCGTCAACGCGGGAACGGTCCGAAAAATTCTCGACGCCCTCGGCGCCGGGGAGGGGGAGACCGTCGTGGAGATCGGCCCGGGGCGCGGCGCGCTCACGGTCCCGCTCCTCGACCGCGGCGTTCGCGTCCTCGCGTTCGAGATCGACCCCCCGCTCGCCGCGCGGCTCTCGGCGGACCACTCCGAGCGGACGCTCTTCGTCGAGACCCAGGACGCGCTCCACGCCGACGTCGGCGCCGCGCTCGAGCGGATCGGGGCGGCGCCGCCCGTTCCGCTCGTCGGGAACCTCCCGTACGAGAGCGCCACGCCGATGATCCGCGCGTTCGTGCGGCGCCCCGACCTCTTTTCGCGCCTCGTCGTCATGATCCAGAAGGAGGTCGCGGACCGCCTCGTCTCGCCTCCGGGCGGGGACGCGTACGGCTTCCTCACTCTGGACGTGGGCGCGCACGCGTCCGCGCGGAAGCTCTTCGACGTCGGCCGCGGCGAGTTTTCGCCGCCGCCGAAGGTCCAGTCGAGCGTCGTCGAGCTCGTCCCGCACACGCCCGCCGCGGGGGTCGACGGGGCGCTCAAGGTCGCCTCGGCCGGCTTCACGTCGCGGCGCAAGACGCTCGTGAACGCCCTGACCCCGCTCTGGGGGCGTGAGCGCGCGGCCGGCGCGGTCGCGGACGCCGGACTGCCGCCGACGGCCCGCGCCGAGACGCTCGGCCTCGACGTTTTCCGGCGTCTTTCCCTCTCCCTCGGCGCTCCGGTGCGCTAAAATTCGTCGATGTCCGTGTCCGTCGGCCAGGCGGTGCTGCTGGGCGCCGTCCAGGGCCTGACCGAGTTCCTGCCGGTGTCGTCGACGGCCCACCTCGCGCTCGCGCAGCGGTTCCTGCCGGGTTTCGCGCAGCCGGGGATCCTGTTCGACGTCCTCCTCCACGTCGGCACCCTCGCGGCGGTCGTCGTGTACTTTCGGGAGCGTCTCGCGAAGATGTTCGCGGGCCTGGTGTCGTCCGATCCCGCCGCGCGGCGTGCCGCGTGGAAGCTCGCGGGGCTGCTCCTCCTCGCGGTCGCGCTCACGGGCGCCGTCGCGATGCCGTTCAAGGACGTCGCGGTTTCCGGGATGACCGAATTCCGTCGAATGGGGGCCGCGCTATGCGCGACGTCGGTGCTGCTCCTGGTGGCGCAGCGCGTCGGACGGCGCCGGGGCGAGGGCGGTCTCACGCTCGAGGAAGTTCGCCCCCGCGATGCGTGCGCCGTGGGTGCTGGTCAGGCCCTTTCGGCGATCTTCCACGGGCTTTCCCGCTCCGGGAACACGATTTCCGTCGGCCTCTTCGCCGGAATGTCGCGCCGTGCGGCTGCGGAGTTCTCGTTCCTCCTCTCGATCCCGACGATCCTCGCCGCCGCCGCCGTCGAAAACCTGCACGCGTACCGCCATCACACGGGGCCGCTCTCCGACGGCTCCTCGGCCGGCGCCTATCTGGTTGGCATGATCGTCGCCTCCGTCGTCGGATACGCCGCCGTGGGAGTTCTTCTGAAAGTGGTCGTGGCGATGCGCCTGACGCCTTTCGTCGTCTATTGCGGCCTTCTCGGCGTGACCCTCCTCGTATTCGGCGGACGCCTGGAAGGCGGATTCGCCGGCGGCGGGAGCGTCGCAGCGCTCGCGGGAGGCCGCTGATGGCCGCCCGCATCGCCGAACCGCCGAGCGCCTTCGCCCGCCGACGCGACGAGTTTCTGGGCATCCTCCTCGCGGCAGCCGGCCTTCTCCTCGTCGCGGCGCTCGTCTCGTACCACCCGAACGACCCGTCGCTCTTCTCGGCCGTCAACGATTCCGGCGTCCGGCCGCGGAACTGGGCGGGGCGCGTCGGCGCGTCGTTCGCGGACGGCAGCCTCCAGTTCTTCGGCCTCGCGGCCTTCGTCGCGCCTCTGACGCTTCTCGGCCTCGGCGCTTCGCGCTTCCGCGGCAAGCCGCTCGAGGCGGCGGGCACGAAAGCGATCGGCGTCGCCCTCGTCGTCCTGACGGCCGCTCCCCTCGCGCATCTCGCGTTCGGAAAGCCGCAGGCGTTCGGAGGAGGGCTGGACGCGGGCGGTTTCGTGGGCGACCTCCTCGGCGCGGCCCTCGTCGCGGCTCTGAACCCGCCGGGCGCGGCCATCCTCATCGGGGCGGGGCTCCTGATCGGCGTTCTCCTCGCGACGTCTCTGTCGCTCGGCGCCGGCGTGTCCGGCGCGACCCTCCACGCCTCCGGCTGGTGGCGCGGCTTCGTCCTCGAGCGTCAGAGGCGCCGCGAGCTCGCGAGCCGCGAGCGGCAGCGGCGCGAGGTCGTCAAGAAGCACCTCGAGCGCGCGAAGGAAGACGCGGCGAAGCCTCCGGAACGTCCGCCCGAGCCGGAAGCGGAGGTCGTTTACATCCCGTCCGTCGCGACGCTGCGTGTCAAGGAGAAGGCGGGCCCCGGGAAGTTCTCGATCCGCAAGGCGATGCCCGACGAGCCCGCGCCACGGCCCGTCGCGCGGCCCGCGCAGATGGCGAAGAAGCCCGACGCGCCGCAGCGCGTCCTGCCGTTCCCGAAGTCGCGCGACGCCTCCGGCTGGGTCTTCCCGCCCGAGAAACTTCTCCGCGCGGCGCCGAAGCGCGACCGCGAGCGCGACCGGGAGGAATACCGCCAGACGATGGAGCTCATCGCGGCCAAGTGCCTCGAGTTCGGCGTCGAAGGCGTCGTGGACGCGTACACGCCGGGCCCCGTCGTCACGACGTACGAGTTCAAGCCCTCGGCGGGCGTCAAGGTCTCGCAGGTCGCCTCGCTCGAGAACGACCTCGCGCTCGCGCTCGCGGCCGAGAAGGTCCGGATCGAGCGCATGCCCGGCCGCGCCGCGATCGGGATCGAGGTCCCGAACCGCAACCGCGACATCATCGCGCTGCGCGAGGTCGTCGAAAGCGAGAAGTTCCGGCGCTCGCCGTCCCTCCTGACGATCGCCCTCGGGATCGACGTGCACGGCGAGCCCGTCGTGGCGGACCTCGCCCGGATGCCGCACCTCCTCGTCGCGGGCCAGACGGGCGCGGGCAAGAGCGTCGGAGTCGGCGGCATGATCACGTCGATCCTCTTCAAGGCCCGCCCGGACGAGGTCAAGTTCATCTTCGTCGATCCGAAGATGAACGACATGAAGGACTACGAGGACCTCCCGCACCTCCTCGTCCCCGTCGTCACGGACCCGAAGAAGGCCGCGAACGCGCTGCGGTGGGCGGTGGACGAGATGGAGAGCCGCTACAAGCTCCTCTCCGAGTGGCCCGGCGTGCGGAACATCGAGCAGTACAACGCGGCGATCGCCGATCCGAAGGCGCTCGCGGAAGTCCGCGAGAAGCTGGGCGAGAAGCTGAAGGCCGACGAGTCCGGCGCGATCTCGCCGATGCCCTACATCGTGATCGTGATCGACGAGCTCGCGGACCTCATGATGACGGCTCCGCGCGAGATCGAGGAGTCCGTCGCCCGCCTCGCCCAGAAGGCGCGCGCCGTCGGCGTCCACCTCATCCTCGCGACGCAGCGCCCGTCCGTCGACGTCATCACGGGCACGATCAAGGCGAACCTGCCGTGCCGGATCTCGTACACGACCCGGACGAAGATCGACTCGCGCACGATCCTCGACTCGATGGGCGCCGAGGCCCTCCTCGGGGCCGGCGACATGCTGTTCCTCGCGTCGGGCACGTCGTACCTGCAGCGCATCCACGGCGGGTTCATCGGCGGCGACGAGACGAAGGAGATCTGCCGCTTCCTCAAGAAGCAGGGCAAGCCGATTTACGACACGAGCGTGACGGAGGACCGCGAGGTGGCCGCGTCGGCGGGCGCGCGTTCCTCGTCCGACGACAACGACCCGATGTACGACGAGGCCGCGAGGCTCGTGGTGCGCGAGCGCATGGCCTCGATTTCGTTCCTGCAGCGGCGGCTCGAGATCGGGTTCTCCCGCGCGGGCAAGCTCATCGACATGATGCAGCGCGACGGGATCGTGGGTCCACCGGCCGGCGGCAGCCGCAGCCGGGAGATCCTGGTTCCGACGGACTACTTCGAGGAAATAGACCGGAACCGACGGTCGTAGGGGATCCTTCTGCCCGCTGCCTTCGGCAGCGGGTGTTGGGGAACCCCAAGCGGGGGTTCCCCAAACCCCTCCGCGCTACTTCTTTGCGCCGAGGATCGCGTCCTTGGCGGCCTTCGCGACGCGGAACTTCACGACGCGCTTGGCCGGGATCTTGATCGCCTCGCCCGTCGCCGGGTTGCGACCCATGCGGGCCTTCCGGTTCACGAGCACGAGCTTGCCGACGCCGGGGAACGTGAAGGTGTTCTTCGCCTGCTTGTAGGCGAGGCTCGCGAGCTCCTCGAGGAAGAGCGCCGCGTTCTTCTTCGTAAGCCCGGTCTTCTCCGCCATGTGCTCCGCGATTTGTGACTTGGTCAATCCAGCCATGTGATTCCGTCCTTTCTCGTAACTTGGTTCCCGTGAGGGAATGCACGGATTCTAGAGGGAAAACGGAGTTTCGTGTCTATACACTCCGCGTGTGCGCGTTGTTTTTTTCGGTTCGCCCTCTTTCGCGGTCCCGACCCTCAAGGGTCTCCGGGCCGCCGGACGCGACGTCCGCCTCGTCGTCTCGCAGCCCGGGAAGCCCGTCGGGCGCAAGGCGGAGATCACTGACCCGCCGGTCGCGTCGCTCGCGAAGTCGCTGGGAATGCACGTTTTCCAGCCGCCCACGCTGAAAGAGGACGGCGCGTTCGCGCGCCTCCAGGACGAGCGGGCGGACGTCTTCGTCGTGGCCGCGTACGGGAAAATCCTCGCCCAAAGGGTGCTCGACCTGCCCCGGCTGGGCTGCCTGAACGTCCACGGGAGCCTCCTCCCGCGCTGGCGCGGCGCGTCGCCGGTCCAGGCGGCGATCCTCGCGGGCGACGCGGAGACCGGCGTCTCGATCATGAGGATGGAGGCCGGCATGGACACCGGGCCCGTCTACACGACGCGAGAGACGGAGATCGGGGAGGGGGAGACCGCAGACGAGCTTGGCGCGAGGCTCGCCACGCTGGGAGCTCAGGCGCTCGTCGAAACGCTGCATTTCTTAGAAGGTGAATATCCCGAGCGAGCCGCCGGGCCGATGCCGCGCGGCACGGACGGTGCGGATGTGGCGGCCCATCACGCGCCTTCTCAGAAAATCTTCATCTTCGATCCCCCTCTTCCTCAGGACCATTCCGCCGCCACGTATTGCCCGAAGATCACACGCGAGGACGCGCGCGTCGACTGGAAGCGGCCCGCGGTCGAGATCGTCCGGAGGAGCCGGGCGTTCACACCGTGGCCCGGACTCTTCACCATTCGAAGAAATGCGCGCTTGAAGCTCTCTCACCTCTCGCTCGCCGGGGACGGGCCTTGGGCACGCGAGGGAGCAGAACGAGTCTCTCCAGGTACCGTGCTCGAAGCCGGCAGCCGTGTCGTCGTCGCATGCGGCGAGGGCGCGGTCGCGGTCGCGACGCTGCAGGCCGAGGGGCGGAAGGCGCTTAGCGCCGCCGACTTCGTCCGCGGAGAGCGCGTGGCCTCCGGCGAGACCTGGGGCGGATGACGTCCCCGCGATCCGCGCGCGAGCTCGCGCTCGGCATCCTCCTTCGGGTCGAAAAGGGTGCCCACGCGTCGCCGCTCCTCGACGCGCGCGGCCGGGAGCTCGACGCGCGGGATCGCGACTTTCTCCGCGCGCTCGTGAGGAAGACGCTGCGCGGCGCGATCCGCCTCGATCACGTCCTCCAGCGCCACCTCCGGCAGCCGGCGGCGTCTCTCGATCCGCCCGTCCTCGCCGCCCTGCGCCTCGGGGCCGCGCAGCTTCTCCTCATGGACCGCGTGCCTTCGCACGCGGCCGTGGGGGAGACCGTGGCCGCGATCCGCCTCTTCGCGCCGAAGGCCGCCGGTCTCGTGAATGCGGTCCTCAGGCGCGTCGCGAACCGGGAGGCGAGGCCCGGCGACGTGCGGCTCCCGCCCGGGGCCGACCCGCTCGCGCGGCTCGCGCTCGAGACGTCCCATCCCGAGTGGCTCGTGAGGCGCTGGGTCGCGGCCCTTGGCGAGCCGGCCGCCCGCGCCGCGCTGGTGGCGGACGATGTTGACTCGCCGACGGACCTCCTCGCGGACCCCCGCGCGGGCGCCGTCGACGAGATTCTCTCCGCGCTCGCGGCGGGCGGCGTCACGGCGGAACGCTCTCCGTGGGCTCCGCTCGCGCTCACGGTGACGGGGGGCAACGCCGCCGCGCATCCTCTCGTCTCCGGGGGCGCGCTCGCCGTCGTGGACGTCGCCGCGCAGGCAATGGCCTCGCTCCTGCCCCGCGCCGGCGTCGCGGTGGACCTGACGGCGGCGCCGGGCGGGAAGACGCGCGTCCTCCTGGCCTCCGGCCGCGCCCGACGCGTCGTGGCCCTCGAGCGCACGGCATCGCGCGCCGGGCGCCTCGCCGCGAACCTCGCTGCGGCCGGCCGCAGGGACGAAGTCCTCGTCGTCCGGGCCGACGCCGGCGTCCCGCCGCTGCCGCGCGAAACGTTCGATTCCGTCCTCCTCGACGCGCCGTGCTCTGGGACGGGGACGCTGCGCAAGAACCCGGAGATCCGGCTGCGTCTCGCGCCGGGCGATCTCGCGGGTTTCGCCGCCGTTCAGCACCGTCTCCTCGACGCCGGGCTCTCCCTTCTCGCGCCGGGCGGCGCGCTTCTCTACGTGACGTGCTCGCTCGAGCCGGAGGAGAACGAGCAGGTCGTGGACGCGGTTCTCGCCTCGCGGTCCGGCTTCGCGCGCGCACGGCCCGTCGTGGAAGTGTCGTCACCCCTCGCGGAGCGGACGGACGCCTCCGGACTCGTGCGCGTCGCGCCGGGGCCGACACACGACGGGTTCAGCGCGCTCCTCCTGACGCGCCTGCTTCGTTGACAAGCGGGGACCCCCGCCCTAGATTCCCCGCGATTTCCCGTCCGCGGATTCACGCAGGAGGACCCCCATGGCCGGCAAAGCCGATATCGTGGAAGCCATCGCCAACGACACCGGCCTGACCCGCAAGGACGCCGCGGCGGCGCTCGACTCGGTCGTGAACGCGATCACGGGGCTGCTCAAGAAGGGCGACCGTGTCGCCCTCCCCGGCCTTGGCATCTTCCACGTAGCCGAGCGCAAGGCGCGTACGGGCGTGAACCCGCGGACGAAGGCGCCAATCCGGATCGGCGCCGCGAAGGTCGCCCGCTTCCGCGCCGGCAAGGACCTCAAGGAACTCCTGAACCGCAAGCGCAAGTAGGGTCCGCCGCGCCCGTATGATGGGCGCCTCGTGATTCCCCTGCGCGACACCATCCCGCGGCGGACGGTTCCGTTCGTCACGCGGCTGATCGTCTTCGCGAACGTCGCGGCCTTCGTCCTCGAGCTCCTCCAGGGCGACCGCCTCGACGCATTCGTGAACGCGTTCGCCTTCGTCCCGGCGCGGCTGTTCCACCCGGACCTGTTCCCGGGGTGGACGGCGGGCGCCTCCGTCGTGACGATCTTCACCGCGATGTTTCTGCACGGCGGGTTCCTCCACCTCGCCGGGAACATGCTCTTCCTCTGGATCTTCGCGGACAACGTCGAGGACGCGCTCGGACACGGGCGCTTCCTCGTCTTCTATCTCGCGTGCGGCGTTTTCGCGACGCTCCTCCAGGCGTTCCTCTCGCCGGGCTCCACGGTTCCGAACCTCGGCGCGTCCGGTGCGATCGCGGGCGTCCTCGGGGCGTACTTCGTCCTGTACCCGCGCGCACGCGTCGTGACGGTCGTCCCGCTCTTCTTCCTCTTCCCGCTCGTCGAGGTCCCCGCGGGCCTCTACCTCCTCGGGTGGTTCCTCCTCCAGTTCTGGATGGGCTCGTCCCAGCTCGCCGCGGCGGGCCGCGGCGCGGCGGGCCAGGGAGGAGTTGCGTTCTGGGCCCACGTCGGGGGCTTCGTCGCGGGCGTCGCGTGGATCCTCGTGTTCCGCTCGAAGCGCACGCCGGCGGCGCGTTACCGGATCTCGTGAAGGTCCGCGCCTCGACGGTCACGGCGTGGAGCCTCTACGAGCTCGGCGCGACCGCGTTCGCGATGAACCTTCTCTCGCTGCACCTCCCCCTCGACGTCGCGGGGCGCGTCCCGCGCGGCAACGAGAAGTTCTCGCTCACGTTCGGGCTCTCGATGGCGGTCGTCGCGCTCGCGGCGCCGTTCCTCGGGCACCTCGCGGACCGCAGGGGCAAGCGCCGGTTCCTCGTGCCCTTTGTCCTCGCGGGCGTCGCGCTCACGGCGCTCGTCGCGGCGCCCGGGCCCGTCGCGCAGATCCTCGTCCTCTTCGCGCTCGCGAACGTCGCGTTCCAGTGCGCGTACGTGTTCTACAACGCGATGCTTCCCGACGTGTCCGACGCCTCGAACTCGGGCCGCGTGTCCGGCTTCGGCGTCGCGGCGGGCTACGTCGGCTCGCTCCTCGCGATGTTTCTCGTCCTGCCGTTCGTCTCGGGCGCGATCCGGATGCAGATGCCGCATTTCCTTCTACCCGTCATCGATGCGCTGTCGGTCGCGCCGGTTTCTTCGAATGTGAAGGACGCCTGGGTGCGCCGGAACGCCTACCTGCCGACCGCCCTCCTGTGGCTCGGGGCGGCCGCGCCGCTTCTGTTCTTCGCGCGCCTGCCGAAAGCGGCGGGCGCGGGAGAAGCTGCGCGCGCCCCGGGGAGGGGAGAAGAGGAAGAGAAGATTTCTGCGAATGAGAAAGAGATTGCGGCCGGCGTCGGCGCACCAGGCGTCGCTGTGGCGGTCCGGAAGCCCGCATTACCCTCTAAGAAATCTTCCTCTTCACCTTCGTCCCCCTTCCGTGACGTCCTCCATACCATCCGATCGTTGCCCTCGACGCCTTCTCTGCTGTGGTTCCTCGTCTCGAACTTCCTCTACGTCGACGTGATCCACACGATCCAGATCCAGATGTCGACGTACTCGAAATACGCCGTCGGCCTGACGGACGGGCAGGTGCAGGTCCTCCTCCTCGTGGCGACCGCGGTCGCGGTGGTGGGCGGCCTCCTCTACGGCTTCCTCTGCCAGCGCGTGACGATCCGGACGGCGACGCTGGTCGCGCTCTTCAACTGGGTCCTCGTCTTCGCGCTCGCGCTCCTCGTCCGCGACCCGAAGGCGTTCACGGTCGTCGGCGTTCTCGCGGGGATCGGCCTCGGCGGCGTCAAGGTCACGGGGCGCCTCGGGCTCATCGCGCTCGTCCCGAAGGACCGCATGACCGAGTTCTTCGGCTTCTTCACGCTCGCGGGCGAGGCGGCGTCGGTCGTCGGGCCGTTCCTCTGGGCCGGGACGCTCGCGCTCTTTCCCGACCGCAGCCCCGCGGGCTATCACGCGGGCGTCGGCGTCCTCTTCGCGGTCCTCGCGCTGGCGATCGGGGCGTTCCTGAAGGTGACGTTCCCGCGCGACTTGCAGAAGCCGTGAAGGCCGCGGCGGATAATCGCGCGCAATGACCGACGCCCCTCCGGCCGACCCGCTCACCCCGTCCGAGCGCGCGTCGTTCGTCCTCGCGGCGCTCGCGCTCCTCGCGACGCTGGCCCTTCATCTCGTCCCGGCGCTCCTCTCGGGATTCCTCGCCTGGGCCCTCCTCCAGTCGATGGCGCGCCGCCTGCGCGGCGGACGCGTCTCGCACGGCCTTGCGCGTGCCCTCGCGGCGGCGTTCGTGGGCCTTCTCGCCGCGGGCCTCGTGACGTTCACGATCCTCCTGCTGTGGGGTTTCGTCCGCGGGCGGGTCGGGGACCTGCCGGCCGTCCTCGAGAAGATGGGGGAGACGCTCGCGCGCCTGAGGGACATGCTCGAGGCCGAGGGCGTCGCGCTGCCTCTCCCGGCGCACGGCGGCTCGACCGAGGCCGTCGCCGGCTGGCTGCGGGAGAACGCGGGCGCGCTTCGGCACGCGGGCACGGTCGGAGCGCGCGGCCTGGTCCACGCGCTCATCGGGTCCGTGGTCGGCGTGCTCGTGTTCTTTCATGCCCCGTCGGAGAACCCGGGCCCGCTCGCGGCCGCGCTTGCGGAACGGCTGCGGCGGTTCGGCGAGAGCTTCCGCTCCGTCGTGAAGGCCCAGATCGAGATCTCGGCGGTGAACACGGCGCTGACGGCCGTGTTCCTGTTTGCGGCCGAGCCGCTCTTCGGCGTGGCTCTGCCGCTCCGGAGCACCTTGGTCGCGGTCACGTTTCTCTGCGGGCTGATCCCCGTCGCGGGGAACCTCGTGTCGAACACGGTGATCGTCCTCGTCTCGATCGGAGTGTCGCCGTGGGCGGGCGTCGCCGCGCTCGCGTTCCTTCTCGTGATCCACAAGCTCGAGTACTTCCTGAACGCGAAGATCGTCGGAGGGCGCATCGGCGCGGCCGCGTGGGAGACGCTGCTCGCGATCCTCGTGATGGAGGCGGCGTTCGGGATCCCGGGCGTGGTCCTCGCGCCGGTGGCCTACGCGTGGGTCAAGTCCGAGCTCGTCGCCCGCGGGCTGGTGTAGCCCGGTCTGGTGTAGCGTAGACGCGTGACGCCGATCAGCGCTCCTCCCGCCACTCCGGTCCCCCTCCTCGACCTCAAGAAGCAGTACGCGACGCTCAAGGACGAGATCCTCCGCGTCACCGCGGACGTTTACGAAAGCCAGGGTTTCATCCTCGGCCCTCGCGTCGAGGCCTTCGAGAAGGCGATCGCGACCTACGTCGGCGCGAAACACGCCGTCGGGATGTCCTCGGGCACCGACGCGCAGCTCGCGGTCATGATGGCGCTCGGCGTTGGCCCGGGCGACGACGTTGTGACCTCGCCCTATACGTTCTTCGCGTCCGCGGGCGCCGTCGCGCGCCTCGGAGCGCGGCCTGTCTTCGTCGACATCGAGCCCGGGTCGTTCAACCTCGATCCCGCGAAGCTCGAGCGGGCGCTGACGCCGAGGACGAAGCTCATCCAGCCCGTCCACCTCTACGGCCAGTGCGCCGACATGGACCCGATCCGGGAGATCGCGAAGAAGAACGGCGTCCCGGTCCTCGAGGACGCCTGCCAGTCACTCGGCTCGGCATACAAGGGCGTGAAGGCGGGCGCGCTCGGGGAGTCGTGCGCGTTCTCGTTCTTTCCCGTCGAAGAACCTCGGGGGCTTCGGCGACGGCGGAATGGTCACGACCTCCGACGACGCGCTCGCGGCGAAGCTCCGCGCCATGCGCATGCACGGCGAGACGAGCCGCTACCACCACAAGTTCGTGGGCGGGAACTTCCGCCTCGACGCGCTGCAGGCGGCCGTCCTCCACGTGAAGCTCCCACACCTCGACGGCTGGGCCGAGGCCCGCCGGGCCAACGCCAAGGACATCGAGCGCCGCTACGCCGATCACGGCGGCCTTCCGTACGAGAAGGGCGGTCTCCGGTTCCCCCGCGAGGCCGCGGGCCGGCATCACGTCTTCAACCAGTTCGTCGTGCGCGTCGGCGGAGGGAGAAGAGATTCTCTGAAGGAATATCTGGAGAAGAGGTCGATCGGGGCGGCCATCTATTATCCCGTCCCTCTTCACCTTCAGGAGTGTTTCTCTTCCCTCGGCGCCAAAGTGGGCGACTTCCAGGAATCCGAGCGCGCCGCGAAGGAAACGTTGGCGCTGCCCGTCTTCCCGGAGCTCTCGGACGGCCAGAAGGAGTTTCTCGCCTTCACGCTCGCGGAGTTCTCGAGGGGCTGAGGAAGAAGAGAGAGACCGGGAACGAAGAGGGATTTCTTAGAAGGTCCCTTGCGCGGCGCGCGGGCGGTCCGCGCCGAAAACGTCCCTCGCGCGGCCACCTCTTACACACCCTTCTAAGAAATCTTAATCTTTTGTTTTCAGATATTTACATCGAATCTGACAGCGCTCTTGACAGATTCGTCATTTCCGCATATGTTCGCTGGCACTCGCGGTGAGGTTCTGCTAACAGAGCTTCCTGCGGGTCGAACGAACCAAATCGAGGGAAGCACCCTCACCGTCCCAGAAGGAAAGGAGCCAACCCATGAAGGTCCGTCCCCTGTACGACCGGATCCTGGTCAAGCGCGTCGAGCCCAAGGAGCACGTGCGCGGCGGGATCATCATCCCCGACACCGCCAAGGAGAAGCCGATGGAGGCCAAGGTCGAGGCCGTCGGCGAAGGCAAGTTCGACGACAACGGCAAGCGCGTCCCCCTCGACGTCAAGAAGGGCGACCGCATCCTCATCGGCAAGTACGCCGGCACCGAGATCAAGATCGAAGACGACGAGTACCTGATCCTCCGCGAGGACGAGGTTCTCGCCATCGTCGAGACGAAGTAAGGGAGCACACACATCATGGCTGCCAAGAACATCACCTACGGCGAAGACGCCCGCCAGCACATCCTCCGGGGCGTCAACAAGCTGGCCGACGCGGTCAAGGTCACGCTCGGACCGAAGGGCCGGAACGTCGTCATCGACAAGAAGTTCGGCTCCCCGACGATCACGAAGGACGGCGTCACGGTCGCCAAGGAGATCGAGCTCGAGAACCCGCTCGAGAACATGGGCGCCCAGATGGTCCGCGAAGTCGCCTCGAAGACCTCCGACATCGCCGGCGACGGTACGACGACGGCTACGGTCCTCGCGCAGGCGATCTACCGCGAAGGCATCAAGATGGTCACCGCGGGCGGCAACCCGATGGAGATCAAGCGCGGGATCGACATGGCCGTCAAGAAGGCGGTCGATTCGATCAACGC
This sequence comes from uncultured Acidobacteriota bacterium, assembly GCA_963798215.1. GTDB lineage: Bacteria > Acidobacteriota > Thermoanaerobaculia > UBA5066 > UBA5066 > Fen-183. Next base: position 2,436,477 of record CAWCSP010000004.1, on the reverse strand, counting down.
GATGAAGAAGACGGTCGATGCCAAGGAGATCGCGCACGTCGGGACGATCTCGGCGAACGGCGACCTGGAGATCGGCGGGATCATCGCGCAGGCGATGGACAAGGTCGGCAAGGACGGCGTCATCACGGTCGAGGAGGCCAAGGGCCTCGACACGACCCTCGAGGTCGTCGAGGGCATGCAGTTCGACCGGGGCTACCTCTCGCCGTACTTCGTGACGGACGCCGAGCGCATGGAAGCCGTCCTCGAGAGCGTGAAGATCCTCATCTACGAGAAGAAGATCTCGTCCATGAAGGACCTCCTCCCGATCCTCGAGCAGGTCGCCAAGCAGAACCGTCCCTTCCTCATCATCGCCGAAGAGGTCGAGGGCGAGGCGCTCGCGACGCTCGTCGTGAACAAGCTCCGCGGCACGCTGCACGTGGCCGCCGTCAAGGCGCCCGGCTTCGGCGACCGCCGCAAGGCCATGCTCGAGGACATCGCGATCCTCACGGGCGGCAAGATGATCTCCGAGGACCTCGGCATCAAGCTCGAGAGCGTCAAGTGGGAGGACCTCGGCGAGGCCAAGAAGGTCACGGTCGACAAGGACAACACGACGATCGTCGTCGACACGGGCGACAAGAAGCGCCGTGAGGCGATCACCGGCCGCGTGAAGCAGATCCGGGCGCAGATCGAGGAGACGACCTCGGACTACGACCGCGAGAAGCTCCAGGAGCGGCTCGCGAAGCTCGTCGGCGGCGTCGCGATCATCAAGGTCGGCGCGGCCACCGAGACCGAGATGAAGGAGAAGAAGGCCCGCGTCGAGGACGCCATGCACGCGACGAAGGCGGCCGTCGAGGACGGCATCGTCCCGGGCGGCGGCGTCGCGCTCCTGCGCGCGATCGTGGAGGTCGACAAGCTCAAGGAGCACGGCGACATCCAGATCGGCATCAACATCGTCAAGCGCGCTCTCGAGGAGCCTGCCCGCCAGATCATCGCGAACGCGGGGCTCGAGGGCTCGGTCATCGTGAAGGAGCTGAAGGAGAAGGGCGGCTTCATCGGCTTCAACGCCCAGACCGAGAAGACGGAAGACATGCTCAAGGCGGGCATCGTCGACCCGGCCAAGGTCACGAAGTCGGCGCTCCAGAATGCGGCGTCCATCGCCGGCCTCATGCTCACGACGGAAGCCATGGTCTCCGAGATCAAGGAGAAGGACAAGGCTCCCGCCGGTGGCGGCATGGGCGGCGGCGGCGGCATGGGCGGGATGTACTGACCTGACTCGGGAGGGCCCCAGCCGCGGAGCGGCTGGAAGTCTGGGCCCTCCCGAACCCTCCCCCCAACTTTTTTGTTTTTAGTGGCCCGGCGGAAACGCCGGGCCTTTCTTCTAGAATCCCGCCTCTCGTGGGCAGAAAGAGCGCGCGGGTGGCGGCGCGGGAGGCGCCGGTTGGCGGGAGAGGCTTGGCCCTCGCCTGGCAGGCATTCCCCTTCGCCGTCTTCACCGCTCTCTACGCCCTTTCGTTCAGGCGCTGGCTGATCCCGTTCCAGGACTCCGGACGCGAGATGCACGTGCCGGCGCGCCTCGCGGGCGGAGAAGCGCTGTACCGCGACGTCGGCTATTTCTTCGGCCCGCTGCCCGCGTACCTCGACGCGTTCCTGCTCCGGGTCTTCGGCCATGATCTCGACGTCCTCGTCGCGTCGCGGACGCTGCTCGCGCTCCTCGCCGTCGAGGCACTTCGGCGGCTCGCGTTGCGACTCGCGCCCGACGCCCGGGTCGGCGCCTGCACGACCGCCTTCGCGGTGGCCACGTGCGCGTTCGGGCTCGGCGGGGCCTGGCCGTTTCCGTACAGCGTCGCGGCGCTCGAGGGAACGGCCGCGCTCTGGTGGGCGCTAGAGCTGTCGCTCTCGGCCCGGACGCCTGCGCAGGTCGCGGTGGCTGCACTGATCGGTGGTCTCGGCGCCGGGGCAAAGATCGAGTTCCTCCCGGCGGCCGTCGCCATCCTCGGGTTTTCGTTCTTCGCGCGGCGGCCGCGGGCCGAGGCCGTCGCGGCGACCCTCGCCGTCGCCTTCCTCGGCTCGGTCCCCTTTGCGGTCCCTGCCCTTCTGTACGGGCGCTCCGTCCTCGAGAGCCACGGCTTCCTCGTGGCGCTCCACACGCCGCCCGCGTGGCGGAGCCTTTACACCCGCATGGTTCTCTTCGGCGGCAACACGCCGGGGGGGATGCGCGCGGGCGCGTGGCGGGACGCCGTGTTTCCCTCGCTCCCCCTCGCCGGGCTCGCGCTCGCCTTGTCGTTCGCGCGCCGGCTCCCGCCCGCGCTGCTCGGCCTCCTGGGAGCGGCGGCCGGGATCGCGTCGATGCTGGTTCCGGACAACGAAGAGCTGCACGTCCTCCTGCCGGTGGCGATCCTCGTCGCGGTCACCGAGGGAATCGTCTGGCTCGCATCCGGTCCGGCCGCGCGTGCGGACGAGGCCTGGACCGCACGAGTCGCGATCGGAATGCTCATGCTCGCGGCTGTCGCACGCATGCCGCTCTTCCTCCGCAACCCCGTCTACGGGGCCTTTGCCGCGCCGCTCGCCCTCGTCGTCGCCGTCTGCTGGATGGGGCGCGTCGCGGGAAGCGCGGTCTTCGCCGCGGGCCTCGCGGCCGGGCTCGCGCTCGCGCAATGCCACGACCGGTGGGTGGAGTACCGGGGCCGTCCGTGGGAGTGGGTGAGCCTGCCGGGCGCGCGCCTCTACCTTCCGCCCGAGGAAGCCCGTCTCGTCCGTGACGCGGACGCACTCATCCGCGAACGCACGCGGCCCGGAGGGTACGCAGCGGTCCTGCCGGAGCCCGGCCTCCTCCTGTTCACGACGGGGCGGCGTTCGCCGTTCATCGACGAGCAGTTCCACCCCCAGCATCAGGACGCGCGTGGCGAGGACGAGATGATCGACGCGCTCGGATCGCGGGCTCCCGAGCTGTTCCTCGTGACGAACCGGCCCTTCGGAGAGTTCGGGCAATACGCGTATGGCCACGGGATCCTCGACCGCTTCGCCCGCGTCGTCCTCGACCGCTACACCCGGGTGGGCCGCCTCGGCTCCCCGCCGCGCGAGCCTTTCCGCGAGCGGAGGGCCACCGAGGCGACCGTCTGGGTCCCGTCCGACCGCCGGGAGCCGCGCGCCCCTAAGGGCGCGGCGCGCCCTCGCGGATAAGATGTTCATGCAAGCGCATGTCCCCCCGGTCGTCGACATTGCTCCGCGCCGCGATCGCAGCGGGCGCGTGGATCGCCCTTCTCGAGCGCGGGCCCGCCGCCCAGGGCTATGACCTCTCCGCGCTCCTGCTCGGTGCGCGACTCCTCGAGCAAGGGCACGCCGACGTTCTGTACGAACACGATCCCGAGTGGTTCAACCGGGGCGGCCCGGCAGCGCGAAGCGCGGCCCGCGAGACCGGTTTCCGCCGCGAGCCCACCCCGTACCTGCACGCTCCACTGTTCGCGGCCCTCGCCCGGCCTCTCGCATCCCGTCCGTTCTCGGACGTCCTCGAAGGCTGGAACGCCGCTGCCGCGGGCGCGCTCGTCGCGGGTGCGTTCCTCTCTGCCCTCTGGGGGCTGCGGCGGGCGCCGCGCCCTCTTGAGTGGCTCGCGATCACGGTGGTGCTCGTCGTGAGCGAGCCCGGACCCCATGCGCTCTGGCTCGGACAGACCACGCCGTTCGTCTTTGCGCTCACGACGGGGGCGCTGTGCGCGTCGGAGCGCGGGGTTCTCGCGGGCGCGCTGCTCGCCGTCCCCGCGTTTCTCAAGCTCACGCCGGCGGTCGTGGTGGCGGGCTGGGCCCTGGGACGGCGCTGGAGGGCGGTTGTCTCGTTCGCGGCGGGAATGGCCGCGCTCGCGCTCCTGTCCGTCGCCCTCGCGGGCGTTCCGGTCCACCGGGCCTATCTCGCGCGCCTCGAGGACCTCTCGGACCTTGTGCCGACGGTGCAGAACAACCAGTCGCTGGCCGCGGCGCTGGAGCGGCTTCGGCTGCCCGAGGCCGAGGCAGGGGACTGGCGCAGGTCGAAGGCATCGCCGTCCACGCGAGCCGTCGCCGCGGCCGCGGCTCTCCTCGGAACGGCAGCGGTTCTCCGCCGGGCCCGGCAGGCGGGAGACCTGCGCGAACGCGTGGTCCAGGCCGGTGCCCTCCTTGCAATGCTCCTCCTGCCCGGGATCTCGTGGCCGCACTACTTCGTCTTCCTCATCCCCGCGGGAATCGCGGCAGCAGTCGCGGCGCGCCGGAACGGATGGCCCCCGCTCTGGATCGCCGCCGCCCTCGTCGCCGCGACGGCACTCCTGACGTGGCCCGTCTTCCCGAATCAGGTGCAGCCGCACGGCGGCTTCGTGGACGGAGGTCTCGCGTCGGCGCTCGTCGTTCTCGCGCTTCTGCTCGCGCCCCGGCGGGAGGCGAACGTCAGCGCCCGGAACGCCTGAGCCAGCAGACGAAGCGTCCCGTGTCCGCCGCCTCCGTGTAGTCGCGGGCCAGGATGTTCCGGAGCGCCGGGAACCCGGCGAGCGCTTGCGCGCTGTCCCCGTCGTCGCCGGTGACAGACGGGAGCGCGTCCCCGCGCTCGACGAGAATCGCCTCCGGCTTTCGAGCCGCGAGGTCCGAGAGAAGGCGCGCGCGGGACGTGTTCGCGTACCACGGGGCACGCAGCGGCGCGTCGTAGATGTATCGCGACGCGGGCGCACGCCGGGAATCGTCGTACAGGATCGGCTCGAAGCCCCACACGAAGAGAGAAGTCCCGGGGCGTATGGCGCTCCGAATCCACGAGGCCGCGACGCGGTTCGCCGCGGCGTCCATGTCGCCGGTCGACTGGAGCGCGTCGAGGATCCGGTCCCTGTCGGCGGGGGAGAACGCGGCGCGGACGCGCGACACGGCCCGATGGAGCCAAGGGGAGGGCGGCGTCGGCTCGGACCGCAGCAGGACGACGGCGAGGAGCACCCCGGCGAAGCGGGCGAACCGTCCGGGGAAGCGCTTCCACGCCCGCGCGGCGCCCCATGCCGCGAGGAGCGCACCGAACGGCAGCGCGGCTCCGTAGTGGTACGCGAAGAACTTTGCCTGCAGCGCGACGCCGGCGAGCTGCGGAACGAGAACCGCCGCGATGAGCGCCAGTCCCCACGTCTCTTTCGCGGGTCCGCGGCAGGCCAGGAGGAGCGCGATGCCCGCGGGAATGAGCGCGGAATAGCCGATGAACCACCCGAGGAACGCCCGCGAGGCGAGGACCGGGAGACCCTGCTCGTGCAGGCCGAGCGCCGTGTACCGGGGCACGAAATCACGGAACGTCTCGAGGAAGTCGGGGAAGGCGCCACCGAGCGCGAGCCACGCGAGAACGGCGGCGACGACCACGAGCGCGCCCGAAGCGATGGCTGCGAACGGCGCCAGGGCCGCCCGGACGCGTCCGGACGTCGCCACGCGCGCGTCCCGCCACGCGAGAATCGCCGCGACGAGGACGCCGCCGCCCGCCAGCGGCGGTTTGAGGATGGCGGCGAATCCGAATAGCGCGCCGGCGGCCGTGCGGCTCAGCGCCGTGTTCGAGGGGTTCGTCGCGAGGACGAGCACCCAGGCGAGAACGGGACCACCGAAGCTCTCGGGCTGGCCGGTATGCCAGAACTCGAGCTGTACGTGAATCAGCGCGGCGAGTGCGCCGCCCCAGGCGCCCGGAACGGGCGAACCCATGAAGCGGCGCGTCAGGACCGCGAACGCGAGCGCCTGCGACGCGAGGGCGAGCGCCTCGAGCACCCGGACGGGCAGCATTCCGCCCCCGAACACGAGCGCGGCGCGGTAGATCAGGAAGATGCCGGGTGGCTTGAAATCCCAAGCGTCCCGGTAGGGCATGCCGCCGGCCTGCATCACGCGCGCGACGACCAGGTAGATTCCCTGGTCGCGCCCGGCGCCGTACTGGAGGAGGAGCACGAGGAGCGGGATCGTCGTGGCGGCGGCCGCGAGAAGCGCCCAGGGCAGGGGCCTCGCCACACGCCGGCTCACGACGGCCCCTCGCGCCGGACCCTGTAGAGCAGCCATTCGTTCCCCCACGCGCGGATCCCGGGGACGGGGCCGAGCGGCGCGAGGAACGGGTCGGCGGGGCGGCTCGAAGAGCGGCGGATGAACTCGATGTCCTTCGGCCAGTCGAGCACGTATTCGATCTTCTCGCCGAGGATGTAGTCGATGCTCCGGTGCGCGACGAGCGCATCGTAGGCGGCGCGGTTCACGACCCCATCCAGGTTGACGACGGTGAGGTCGGGAGCGAAATACCCGAGCGCGCCCGTCTGCAACCCCCCGATTTTCGTGCCGAGTGGGAACGCGTCCCGTGCCCACAGGCCGATCGGTCGGTAGCCTTCGGCGTTCTCCCGGGTCGCGAAGAGCAGCGTCGAGATCTCGTGGCGCGAGGCGTGGAACGCGAGGCTGCCGGCGACGACGATCCCCGCGAGCGCTCTTGCGAAGCGCTCGAGGCGCGGGCGGGTCGCGACGAAGCCGAAGACGACGCCGAGGGCGAGAAGGAGAGGAACCAGGATCGGGTACTGGTAGCGCGGGAAGAACCAACGGGCGAGGACGAGAAGCGGGTATGCGAAAAAGAGAAGGGCGCCCCACAGGATCGCAGGCGCGACGCCGCCCATCGCCGGGACGAACGCCGCGAGGTCGCGCCGGAAGAAGACGACGAGGGCGAGGAGCATTCCGGCGAGGAGGCCGAAGAGGAGACCGTGCTCGTACGGGAGCCATGACAGGGCGTCGCGTAGGAGCTCCGTCCGGAATTCCCATCCCGTACGGCCCTTGGCGACCTGTCCGGCGAGGGCGACGAAACGCACGGCCCGGCCGCTGACGGGGAAGACGTCCCCCGTGTAGACCCAGGAATAAAGGAACCAGGGAGCGGTCACCGCAGTGGCGGCGGCCGCAACGGGGAGGATCCGGACGACGGCGCCGCGGAAGACGTTCGGCCATGGCCGTGCCTTCCAGGGCACGAGAAAGAGCGCGACCACGAGCGCGAGAAACCCGTTGTCGATCCGGGCGAGGATGGAGAACCCGAGGGCGACACCGAGGACCGCCAGCCGCCGGGTTCGGGGTTCGTCCGCCTGGCGCTCGCGGTCCAGAAGGAGAAAGACGAGAGCCGCGAGGGCCGCCGAGAGGCTCGCCTCGAGGCCGCAGAGGCTCGTGCGGACGGAGTACGGATTGAAAGCCCACACCGAGGCGACCACGGCGGGGGCGAGCGGGGTCCGCGTCCACCTCCACACGAGAAGACAGACCAGACCGGCCAGGAGCGTGTCGAACCCCGCGAGAAGGACGAGCGCGCGGTGGACGTTTCCGTCCAGGTCGAGAGGGCGCCACGCGTAAAGCGGAGCCGTCAGGAACACCCAGAGGGGCTGGAACCCGTTCGTGTAGGAGGTCCCGTAGAGCGGGCCGAGGCCGCGTCCGATGTTCCGTGCGATCGTCAGCGAGAGATAGGCGTCGTCCGGCAGCGTGAGCCCGTCAAGCCACCTCAGCGGGCGCAGGGCGACAAAGACCCGCAGACCGAGGCCCGAGGCGAGGAGGGCGGCGACGGCGCGCATGTGCGGGACCGACGATACAGGTTACGCGGGGCGGACTTCTCCACCCGCTCGATTCCGCGCGAGCCGTTAGAATCTCCTTTGTTGAGCGAGCGGAAGAGCACGGCCGTCCCGCTCCAGGCAGGCTTGGCTGCCGCGGCGCTGTTTGCGCCGCTCGCCGCGGTCATCGCGCTGGGCGCTGGCTCCGCGTCCCTCTGGCTGGACGAGATCACGTACTTTCGCCTCCAGTCCGACCTACCGTTGCGGGCCGCGGAGATCGGGCGGCCCGCGTCGGCGCTCGCCCCGTACTTCTCGAACTTCTTCTACTGTGACGTCCAGAGAGTCTTCCAGGCCGCTCTCGGGGCCGTGGGCCTCGGGGCAAGCCTGGAGTGGCGCGTGCGGGCGCTCTCCCTCGCGGCGTACGCAGCAACCGCCGTGCTGATCGCCGTTCGCGCGGATCGCCGAGGCCGCCCGTGGGCCGGCCTGGCGGGTGCCCTCGCCTTCGCGGCGGCCCCCGTCTTCCTCTACTACGCCTTCGAGGCGCGGGTCTACGCGCTCGCCGCGTTTCTTGCCGTGCTCCTCCTGGAGAGAATCGAGAACGCGTCCTCACGGGACGGTCGCGCGCGGCTCTTCGCCGTCGGCGTGCTCGGCGTCCTCCTCGCGTGGCTTCACCTTTGGACGCTCTGCCTTTTCGTCGCCCTCTTCGCACGGGCCGTCTTCGAGGGCGCCCGGCGGCGGCGGGTCACCCGCCTCGCGGCAGTTCTGCTGGCGGCGAGCGTCCCCGCCCTCGTGACGATCGTTGTCGAGTACGGGTACATGAAGATGACGCAGCCCCCCGAGCCTCTCTACGCGCTCTTCGAACGCCAGCCGCTCGCGGGCACACTCGTTCAGACCGGCCTTTCCATCTTCGAAGGGCCGCTCCAGGTACAGGCCGCGTTCCACGAGCCGCTCGCATGGTTTTTCGTCGCTGAATGCCTCGTCCTTCTGGGTCTCCTGGTTGTCGGAGCGTTACGCGAAACCGAACCGGAGGGGGCGTTCGGCGCGCGGAGCGCAGCCGCCGTCTCTCTCGGCGCGCTCGCGATCTCGGTCGTCCTCGCGGTGGGCTTCGGCTACTTTGTTCATGGCCGTTACCAGGTGCCTCTTGACGCGGCCCTCTTCTGGGCGATCGCCCGCGGGCTGTCGAGCCGCCGCAGTCTCCTTCTCGCGCTCCTCCTCGTGGCGGGGGAGGCAGTCCTGCTCCCGTACTCGGCTGCGGCAGTCAGGGCAAAGTCGAACGACGCCGAGATCGCCGCGGCGATTCTCAAGGGAGGGGGCCGGAAGGCCTCCGCCGTAATTGTCCAGCACGGGGTGCCCTCCGGGTACCCGGCGCCTCATCACACGATCGGGCTCGACTTCTATCTGAACGACGTCCATCCGGGGGCCGTCCGGATCCCGATTTTCGAGCTGCCCGACCTCAAGCTGACACAGGGGGATCACGGAACGTACCGCTACTTCAACGGCGGGCCAGCGCTGCTCGCGCGCACGCTCGCGGTCCGTCGCGACGAGTACGATGCATTTGCCGAGCGGTCCGAATTCCGTGACGTATGGGTCGTCGAGCCGCTATGGGACGTCGCTCCCTCGCGCGACCAGGTTCGTGCGCTCCTCGAGGCGCTGACGGCGAGTGCGCGCTTCGCGGAAGCGGGCCGCCTGTACGCGGCTGGGTACCCGCGGTCCCTCGTGATCCACCTGCGCCGTCCGGCTGACCCTTAGAATCGGCGGCGGATTGGCTGGCGACAAACCCTATCCGCGTGCCCGCAGAGCGGCTGTCGAGGTGTTCTGCGTCGGCGCGATTCTCGCGCCGCTGGCTGTCTGTGTCGCGAACGGTCTCGTCCACGCATCACTCTGGCTGGACGAGATCACGTACTACTACATGGAGGACGACCTCGCGTTGCGCGCCGCCGAGCTCGGTCGTCCGGGTTCGGCGGTCGCGCCTCACCTCGGCGTCTTCTTTTATTGCGACGTCCAGAGGCTCTTTCACGCGATCGTCCGCCCGCTCGGGCTGACGCTCGCGCGCGACCCCGAGCTCTACCTGCGCCTTCTCTCCCTGATTGCCTACGGGATCGCCGCGCTGGCGCTGTACGCGCTCACACGGCGAAGGGGCGGGAGCGCGTCCGACGCGGCCCTCGTCGCGTGCGCCTTTAGCTCGACGCCGATCCTTCTCCACTACGCGTTTGAGGGGCGAGTCTACGAGCTGACGACGATGCTCCTCGTCTTCGTTGGAATCGGCGTTCAGCGGGCCGCGCGCCGGCCGTCCCCCGGGCGCCTACTCCTCGTCGCGGCTGTCGCGTCGGTGGCGGCCGACTCCCATCTCTGGACGCTGTGCCTCTTCGGGCCGTTGCTGCTCGTGGCGACGGTCGACGCTGCACGAGCGCGCCGCATCACGCCGTGGTCCGCTGCCGCGGCGGCCGCCGCGATTCCGGCGCTCGTCCTGATCGGCGTACAGATCCTCTACATGCGTGCGACGGATCCGGGGGCGGCGCTCTTCCCGGCATTCCGGCCGCAGCCTCCCCTCGCGACGCTGCTCCAGCTCGCGTTCTCGAACTTCTTCGGAGTCCTTCAGACTCAGTACGTCGTCGGGGAGTCGCTCGCGACGGCAATACCCGCCTGGATTGGCGGCGGAGCTCTTGTGTGTCTTCTCGCGGCCTCCTCATGGCCCTCGCCGTCCAACGGCGAGGCTGGCAGGGCGCGGCGCTGGTCAGTGGCCGTCGCTCTCTCTTTCGCGTTGTGCTGGCTGCTCGCCGTGACCTACGGGTATCTACACCCAGGCGCGCTACCACGTTCCGCTTCTTGGGGCCCTCTTCTCCGGGGCTGCGCTCGTTCCGACGCGTACGAAGCGGCTCCTCTTCGCCCTCATCATTACGGTCAATGTCACGCTCTTGCCTTCCACGATCCGCGCCATCGAGTTGAAGAGCAGCGTGCGGCAGGTTGCCCAGCTCATTCGTGCTTCCGGTACACGTGACACGTCGGTCGTCTGCCAGCACGTCGTGACCGGCGGATTCCCGTTGCCGGCTCAGGCAATCGGCCTCGACTTCTACCTGAACTTCCTGCACCCGGACGAACCACCGGTTCCGATTTACGAGCTTCCCGATCTGACGCTCGTCAACGGCCGGCGCGGCGTCTACGATCTTTTTGCGGGTGGCCCGCCGACGCTCGAGCGCTACCTGGCGTCCACCCCCGACCTGTGGAGGGCCAAGCGCGACCTGCTGCGGCCGACGCTCTTCGTCCTTAGGCAGCTGTGGAACGTCGAGGCGGGGGCGCGCCAGAACGATGACTTCGCCCGAGTCGTACTCGAGCGAGGTGACCGTGTCGTGACGCGTGAGCTCTTCGTGCCCGGCTTTCCGCGCTCCGTTCTCGTCGAGGTTCACGCGCGTTCGGGGCACTGAGCCGACCGCTCAGGGCCGCGCGACACTGCGGATCCGGTGGTGCGCCAGCAGACTCGCGAGCGCGCGATGCCGGCCGCCATCAAGGTTCGGATGCCGCCGGAGCGCGGGCTGGAGCTCGTCGGCCCAGCCGTCGCCGCCGAAGAACGGAAACCGTCCGGGCCCGTAGAGGAACGGCTCCTGCCCGGAGCCTCGGAGCGGCGGCCGCGGGGCCGCGCCGGAAGCGGGCGCCGAACGGCAGGCGGCCCAGAGTGCCCGTGAGCAGCGTCTCTCCTGTCTCCACGAACAGGTCCGGGCCACCACGGGCAGTCGACGTAGGCGTCTCCCGTGATGCGGCCGAAGCGCGTTGATCTCGGCCTCGAGGATGCGCGGCGCGCTGGACGAGTGGTCGAAAGGCTCGGGGGCGACGTCGCCCGGCTGGGCGAGGCGAAGGACCTTCCGGAGAAAGACGCCGTACGACGCCGGGTGCGTCACGGACACGAAGAGCTGGCGGCGGGCATGCGCCGCCGCCTCCGCGAGGTAGCGCTCGCCAGTCCGGCACGACGGGAAGCGCGTTGTACGAAAGCACGAGATCGAACGTCTCGTCCGGCCACGACGTTCCCGCGTGCGTCGAGCTGCTCCTCGAGACCGACGGTGCGGTACACGCCCCGCACGATCTCCGCGCCCTCCTCGTCAGGGACGACCACCGTGACGCGGGTGCCGCGGGCCGCGGCCGGCAGCAGGTGGAGACCCGGGATCCCGGCCATGCCATCCACCGGTCCCTCGAGGGCGGTCGCCGGCGGATCTTCCGCGAGCCATCGTCCGAGAAGCTCGTAGACCGCCCAACGTTCGTACGCAGTCCCGAGCCCGACGTCGCGTCGCGCCGGAGGCGGCCAGCGGCACGATCCTGTCGGGGCCCGTCACGAAGGTCGCCTGCCCGAGCGCGTCGGCCGTGCGGCGCAGTCCCTCCTCGTACGACGTGGGCGGCTCCCAGCCGAGAAGGCCGCGCATTCGGTCGATAGCATAGGCCCGGTCGACGGTCATCGTCTGGAGCTTCTCGCGCGTGACCGGAGGCTCGCCGTCCGAAAAGCGGAGCCCGAGCTTCTCGAGAGCCTCGAAGGCGAATCGGCGGCCGCTCGCGCGATCCCGAGCGGGACTCCGAGCGCCGGGAGAGGCCGGCCGACGACCTTTGAGCGACGAGAGCTCGAAAGCGTGCGAACGGTGATCGGGTCGCGGTACGTGCAGATGAACTCCGCGGCGTCGAGGCCGGGTCTCGAATCGCCGTCTCGACGATCGCGTGCGCGAGATCCTCGGCGTAAACAAGCTGCACGCGGCTCGACCCGCTCCCGACGAGTCGATAGCGGCCCGCTTTCACGAGGCGGAAGAGCTTGTCGATCATGCCGTTCGTGTCCCCCGGCCCGTACGTGATCGACGGCCGCACGATCGCATACGGCAGGCCGGACGTGCGCACCATGCGCTCCGTCTCGACCTTGCTGCGGCCGTAAGGACCGACCGGCGCGAACGGTTGGTTCTCGTCGATCGGAAGGTCCGGCGGCCAGCCGAAAACGGCGATCGACGAAACGTCGACGAAGCGTCCGACTCGCCCCTTCGCGGCGGCGAGGAGACGTGCCGTCAGCGCGACGTTCTGGCGCCCGTATTGCTCGAGCGGGACGCCATGGCGGTGGCGAACGGCGGCGACGTGCACGAGCGCTTCGAAGGAGCCACCCCGGCGCTCGAAGTCGTCGAACGTCGTCCACTCAATCCCCGCGCGGGGCGCAGGCGGCGGGGCGTGACGGTGGAGGGCGACGACCGGAACGCCGCGCGAGGCGAAGGCGCGGGCGACGTGGCCGCCAATGAAACCCGTCGCGCCGGTGACGGCCACGGTCACGGCCGGGTCTCTCGCGCGGTGCGGGGGCGGAGGACGAGGCGATCGTAGAGGCCGGGCAGGAAGCGGTCGGCGAGGTCGATTGCGCGCTCCCGCCACCCGATGACCGGGCTGCGTCGCGAACCTTCGAGGAGGTCACAGAGGGCCGAGGCCGTCTCCTCCGGAGTGGCGCCGCCGGCACCGACCGGCTTCGGACATTCCGCGCCACGCCGCCCGGGAGCGGAACGGAGTCCGGATCATGCCGGGGCAGGCGGCGACGAGCCGGATCGAGGAGGGGACCTCCAGTTGGAGGGCCTCGAGAAAGCGCGCTGCCGCCGCCTTCGAGGCGCCGTAATACGCCTCGAAGGGCACGGCCCGCCGGCCGGCAATCGAGAGAACGGCGAGGAAGCAGCCGGGGGTGGCGTCGCGCGCCCAGCGGTCGACCGCCGCACAGGCCGCGCCCGCGACCGCCCAGAAGTTCACGTCGAAAGCGGCGCGGGCCTCTGCCGGGGGGATCACCCTCGTGCGTCCGAAGGTCCCCACCCCGGCGGCGTACACGATGGAGTCGAGCGGGCCGCCGGCCGCGGCTGCCTCGTAGAGCAACGGCCAGGCGACCGCGGACAAGTCAACCGTGTGGAATGCGTCAACGACGCCGGAGGCGGGCTCGGTGCGCCCGGCGCCGGTGACGCGCGCGCCCCGGAGCCGGAGCTCGCGCGCGACCGCGCTCTCCGACTACGCCGTGGGGCGAGATGACGAGGGCGTGGCGGGGCTGTCATACCTCGGCCTCCTGCCCCTCACGAGGCGCTCCCATGTATGCGGGCGGGAGAAACGCGATCGACGTCGATCCCGAGGAGGTCGGTACGTCCCGGCGGTGTCGTACACGGTGTCGAGGCCGAGAATACAGAGGATCTGGCCCCAGGTCCTGAGATCGAGGCGCGGCGATGACGAGTGCGGAAGGCGGCGCAGGACGGCTCCGGCGGCAGCCTTCGCGGGGAAAGGCAGTGACAGCGCTGGCCGGTGCATCTCCCGGACGACGTCGGTGATCTCGCCGTTCGTCACGAAAAACGGATCCGCCACGGCGAGAGGCTCCTCGATCGCGAGCCCTCTCCGCGCGACGGCACGGACGACCTCGACGAGGAGCGGCAGTGAGCAGAGGTGGTGGCGATGGCCGGCCGGGACGGGCCGCAGAAGGACGCCGCGCGCGGCAAAAGTCGCGAGGGATCCGATCATCCCGTCCGGGACCGGGCCATAGAGAATCGCAGGCCTAAGGATCGCGAGGCGCACGCCTCGCTCGCGTGCGGCCGTCCGCGCGGTCCGCTCGGCGTCGCGTTTGGCGATTGCGTAGTCCGGGCAGCCGAACGTCTCCGGCGACCCGGCCTCGTCGTTGGGCGGGAGAGTGCAGGGACTGCGGCCGAGGACGGATGCGCTCGACACCTGGATGAGGAAGGAGCCGCAGGCGAGGGCCGGCACGAGGCGCGCGACCGTTCCCGCGTGTGTCCTGCGATAGTCGGCGGCGGCAAGCCCCGGGCGCACGCGGAATCCCGAAGCGTTCACGACCACGTCCGCCCCGGAGAGGACCGCGCCGGCCTCGTCGAAGGGCGTGTCTCCCCGCTCTCTCACAGGCCCGAAGACGACGCGGGTCGCGCCGAGCGCCGAGGCGAGCGCGCCGCCCACGAAGCCGTCCGCTCCCACGACGACAATCACGCGGCCGCCCCCGGTGCGCGGCGCGGCAGCATTTCGCCGATCGCCGTGAGCGACGCGGCGCCCGCGACGAACACGATCAGGAGCCACGCGGCGTGGTACAGCAGGGCCGCAGCCGCCGTCGCCTCGACCGGCTGGCCGAGGCCCGTCGCGAAGATGAGCGTCGCGTACCACTCGGTGGTCCCGAACCCCGCGGGCGGGGCCGGGACCACGGCGAGCAGGTCGAGGAGCGCGGTTCCGACCACGGCGACCGCGAGCGGGATGGGATGTCCCGCGGCGCGGAACAGGAGGGCGATGCCCGCGGACTGCGCGAGGAGCGAGGCCGCGGACAGGGCGAAGAGGCCCGCGGCGAGTCCGGGCCGGACGCCGACATCCACGGTCGCGTCCGCGAACGCGCGGAGCGTGCGGGCGGCGGCGTCGCGCACCCCGGCCGGCAACACGCGCAGGAGCGGCGCGCCCGCCCGGGCCAGCGTCGCCCCGTATCGCCTCCAGACGAGGAGCGTGGCGACGGCGCAGACGAGGACGGCCGCGAAGATCCCCGCGGAGACGCGAAGGCTCGCGGGAAGGCGCGACGGGACGGCGAGCAGCAGCGTGAGCGCCATGAGGCGAACCGCGACTCCCCACAGACGGTCCACGACCATCGAAGCCGTCGCCGAGCCGACGGTGAAGCCCGGGCTGCGCGCCGCGAGCGCGAGGGCGCGCCCGACGTCCCCGACCTTCACCGGCAGGACGTTGTTGAGGAACTCGCTTGCGTAGAGGAGCCGGAACGTCCTGAGGAGCGGAACGCTCCCCAGCCGGTTCAGGAGCGCGTGCCATCGGAGGAGCCGCAGAGCCTGCGCGACGCCCATGAGTCCGATCGCGGCCAGGACGAGGCCGGGGTCCGCTCCCAGGGCCAGCGCGGCGACCCGCGGCCCGTCGAAGAGATGCCACCAGAGAGCGAACGCGGCCGCACCCGCGGCGAGGGCCAACGCCCAGTTCCAAGCGCGTGTCATCACGATGGCGGCCCGCCGGAGCCGACCTTCGTGCTTGCGGCGATCGTCCAGACGGCGTAATCCCGGCCCCCCTGGCGAAAGTCGCGCGCGGCCTCGAGCCGCGCGAGGACCTCGGTCGCGACGAGCGCGAGCCCGGGGAGCCAGCGGGAGGGATGAGGGAGAACCTCGGAGAGCCAGACGGGCAGGACGGCGGCGCCGGAGCCGGTCGAGACGGAGTAGCCCGTGCGCCGCCTGAGCCAGAGGTGCCCGAAGGCGATCCGGCGCCGCTGCGACATCCACTCCCGGAGCGTCGCGGGGCCGCGGTTTCCGACGACGGCCGCAGGGACGTAGACGAGCTTGCCGCCGCGCTCCCGCACGGCGGCCTCGAGCGAGGATTCGTCGACAGGACTCGCGGCGTCGAGCGATTCCACGAGAGTGGAGCGCAGCGCGACGAGCTCCCCGAGCTTCGGGCTGCGCCGCGCGACGCAGTCGTGAAGGTGCCACATGAGGCGTGCCATCCGGTCGAGGAGCGCGTCCCCCTCGTTCCGGGGCACGGGCCTGCCGCCCGCCATTCCGACGGCCGGATCGGCGAAGGTCGCGACGATGGCCTCCGTCGCGCCCGGTTCGGGGAGGACGTCCGCGCTCGCGATCACGGTCACGTCCGTTCCGGGCGGCCGGGAAGCGAGGAACGAGTTGATCGCCGCGGACTTCCCGCGCCGCTCGGGCTCGGCGATCAGGGCGACCCGCGGGTCGCGGGCCGCGAACGCACGTACGATCTCGTCCGTGCGGTCCCGGCACGCGCTCGAGACGACGGTGATCCGCTCGATCGGTCCGCCGGCAGGACGGGAGGCGAGCAGCGCCTCGAGGAGCGGGCCGATCGTCTGCTCCTCGTTGCAGGCCATGACGCCGGCGACGACGCGCATCTGCGCCAGTCTACGCGAAAGCGCGGCGCGTCACGAGATCCAGTTGCGCACGACTCGCATCAGCGACCGCGGCGAAACGAGCATGTTCGTGTAGCTCGCGTTCGCGAGCGGGCACGCGCACTCGCGGTTGTAGACGCTCTTCCGGAACCGGTCCGCCTCGGGCGAGAACCACACCTTCCCGAAGTCGTAGCCGTTCTCGCGCAGGCCGCCGACGGACTCGGCCCGGATGCAGCATCCCCAGACGTAGCCGTCGGGCGCGATCTGGGCGGACGCCCAGCCGGCGTAGCACGGGATGACCTGCTCGCGGCGCTCGAGGTACTCCTTCACGAGCTGGTAGTACTCGAGCCGGAAGCTCTCGACGAGGCGGCCCATCGGGTGGCGGAGGCGGTTCTTCCGCATCTCCGCGATGAGGTAGTCCGCGGCGGCGGCGTAGGCGGCCGCCGACGGCGTGATGTCCTTCCCGATCGTCCCGAGCTCGACGCGTTCCTCGGCCACCTCGGTGATGTACGAGTCGGGATTCAGCTTCTTGAGCTCCGCGTGGATCTCGGGGATCCGCGCGACGTTGTGGCTGGAGACCACGGTGTGGATCCCGACCGTGACGTGCGGGTTCGACTTCTGGAGCGCGAGGATGATCTCGCGCGTCTTCATCATCTTTTCCCAGTTGTCCCGCGCGCCGCGGATCTCGTCGTGGCGGACGCCGATGTCGTCGAGCGAGAGGTTGACGATCAGCTTCGAGCCCTTCGTGGCCTCGACGATGCCCGGCATCTGCTTCTCGATCTGCTTCGTCAGGAGCCCGTTCATCGGGAGGTTGATGATCTTCGGCCTCAGGATCCGGCGGATGAGGCCGAAGAGCTCGGGCAGGTCCGAGCGGACGAACTGGTCGCCGCCGGACACGGTCACCCAGACGGGCACGCCCTCCATCGAGCGGAACGTCTTCTCGTACTCCTCGAGCGTGAAGTCGGGGACTTTCTTCTGCCAGATGTCGCAGGTCTTGCAACGCGACGGGCACGTGTACGTCACGCTCACCGTGAGGTTGACCGGCAGGAGCCGCGGGGCGCCGAACCGGTGGAAAGCGCGGAACGCGGGGAGCTTGAGGAGGAGGGGGGCGCGATCCAGCGCGTTCAAAGGGGGGCGCCCCACTCGTCCCACGACTCCCAGCCGCGCTTGATCGGGGGCTTCGTCTCCGCGGGCTTGCCGGGCAGGAAGAGGCGGCACCAGAACGGGCGCGCGACACCTTCGAGGACGCGTCCCGACGAGATCTTCGACGTTCCCTTGCGCCGCTCGACGAACAGGATGTTCGTCTCGGCGAGCTGGCCCGAGGCCCGCCAGATCCGGTACTTCATCTCGATCTGGTAGGCGTACCCCGAAGACCGGATGCCGAGGTACCCGATCCGCTGCAGCATGTCGACCCGGTAGCAGCAGAACCCGCTCGTGAGGTCGTCGCAGGGGACGCCGGTGATGAGGCGCGAGTAGACGCTCGCGAACGCCGAGAGGAAGACGCGGCGCATCGGCCAGTTGAGGACGCTCACGCCGAACAGGTAACGCGACCCGACGACGAGGTCGGCGTCGTGCGACATGTCGAGGAGCAGCGGCAGGAAGTCCGCGGCGTGCGAGCCGTCTGCGTCCATCGAGACCACGCGGCTGAAGCCCCGCTCGGCAGCCCACGAGATCCCGTCCTTGTACGAGCCGGTGAAGCTCCGCGGCGGCTTCCGTCGGACGAGGTGAAGGCGCGGGTACCGCCCCCGGAGCGCCTCGACCGCATCGGCGGTCCCGTCCGGCGACTCGTCGTCGACGACGAGGAGCGTCACCTCGGGCAGCACGTGAAACACGGCGGCGACGTGGTCCGCGATCGTCTCGACCTCGCGAAACGTCGGCGAGACGACGACGGTCTCGCGGGACAGCGCGCGCACGCGCTCGAGCCGCTCCGGCGAGAAGGGCGCGGACAGGTCCACGGAGGAATGATAGGCGACGGACCCTGCCGCGCCGCCAGCGGGCCGGACCCCGCATAATCGCGCTCCATGCCGCGCATCACCGTCCTCGGAGCCGGGCTCGTCGGAGCGTTTGTTGCCAGAACTCTCGCCGAAGACGGCTTCGACGTCACGGCGGTCGACCGGAGCGAGGGCGCGCTTTCCGCCCTCGCGGGCGTCCCGCGTCTCGCGACGCGGCGCGCGGACCTCGCGTCTCCCGGCGCGATCGCAGAGGCGGTGGCGGACGCGGACGTCGTCGCCGGGGCCGTGCCGGGCTTTCTCGGCCACGCGATGCTGAGGACCGTCCTCGACTGCGGCAAGCCGGTGTCGGACATCTCGTTCGCGCCGGAAGACCCGCTCGTCCTCGACGCGCTCGCGAAGGAGAATGGCGTCTCGGCGATCGTGGACTGCGGCGTCTCGCCCGGCCTCTCGAACCTCGCGTGCGGGCGCGCGGCGGCGCGTTACGAACCGCTCGAGTCCGTCGTGATCTCGGTTGGAGGCCTGCCCTTCAAACGCGTCTCCCCGTGGGAGTACTGCGCCGTCTTCTCGCCCACGGACGTCCTCGAGGAGTACACGCGGCCCGCGCGCGCCGTGGTCGACGGCAAATTCGTGACGAAGCCGGCGCTCTCCGACGTCGGGCCGTTCGAGGCGCCATTCGTCGGGACGCTCGAGGGCTTCCTGAGCGACGGGCTCCGCACCGTCCTGACGACCGTGAAGGCGAAGAACCTGTGCGAGAGGACGCTCCGCTGGCCCGGCCACGCCGAGAAGGCCCGCTTCCTGAGGGAAGCCGGGTTCTTCTCCGACGAGCCCGTCGAGGTCGGAGGAGTCCGCGTGGCGCCGCGCGCCGTCGCCGAGGCTCTCATCTTCCCGCAGTGGAAAAGGGGACCGGGCGAAGAGGAGTTCACGGTGCTGAGGGTCGAGTCGGTGGGGAGGCGCGGCGCCGGCACGTTCCGTCTCGTCCACGGCCTCTTCGACCGCACGGACCCGAAGACCGGCGCGACGTCGATGGCGCGGACGACGGGCTACCCGTGCGTGATCGGCGTCCACCTCCTCGCGAGCGGGACGTTCCGGACGCCCGGCGTCCATCCGCCCGAGAACCTCGGCCGCGACGCGCGGCTCTGGGAGGCATTCGTCTCCGGCCTCGCGGCACGCGGGATCGCGTTCACCGAGGAGGAGTCTCCGTGGCCGCGATAAGGAGCCCGATGGGCCGCCTCCCGAACCCGGAGCGGGCGGGAGGCAGGCTCCGGAACGAGGGGCCGAAGCCACCGAAGGCGCAGCGGCTCCGCGCCCTCCTCCCGGACATCAGGGCGCTCGTCGCGCCGCGCAAGGGGATCCTCGCCCTCGGGATGGTCCTCATGGCGGTGAACCGCGTGTCGGGCCTCGTCCTCCCCGCATCGACGAAGTTCCTGATCGACGACGTCATCGGCAAGAGGCACACTGAGATGCTCCTGCCGCTCCTCGGCGGCGTCGTGGCGGCGACGATCCTCCAGGGCGTCACGTCGTTCTCGCTGACGCAGCTCCTGTCCAAGGCCGCGCAGAGGCTCATCGCCGATCTCCGGCGCAAGGTGCAGGCGCATGTCGGGCGGCTGCCGGTCACGTACTTCGACGCGAACAAGACGGGCGCGCTCGTCTCGCGGATCATGAACGACGTCGAGGGCGTGCGGAACCTGATCGGAACGGGCCTCGTCGAGTTCGCCGGCGGTCTCCTGACGGCCGCGATCGCGCTCGTCGTCCTCTTCAAGATCAGCGCGACGATGACGCTCATGGCTTTCACGTTCCTTCTGGGTTTCGGCATCGTCCTGAACAGGGCGTTCGGGACGATCCGGCCAATCTTCCGCGAGCGCGCGAAGCTCCACGCGGAGGTCGCGGGCCGCCTCTCCGAGTCCCTCGGCGGCGTCCGCGTCGTCAAGGGCTACCACGCCGAGGAGCGCGAGGAGAAAACCTTCGGTGCCGGCGTCCAGCGCCTCCTCGACAACGTCCTGAAGACGCTGACCTCGACGAGCGTCATGAGCCTCTCGTCGACGCTCCTGCTCGGGATCGTCGGCGCGGTCGTGATGTTCGTCGGCGCGCGCCAGATCCTCGCGGGGACGCTCACGCTCGGCGGCTTCTTCACGTACACGGTCTTCCTCGGTTTCCTCGTCGCCCCGATCTTCCAGATCGTCGCGATCGGCACGCAGCTCACGGAGGCGCTCGCCGGCCTCGAGAGGACGCGCGAGATCCTCTCCGAAAGCCGCGAGGACGCCGACCCGAAACGGACGGTCTCGCTCGCGTCCCTCTCGGGAGACCTCGCGTTCGAGGACGTGCGGTTCGCCTACGACGAGGGGAAAGAGGTCCTCCACGGGATCACGTTCCACGCGGCGCCCGGGACGGTGACCGCCCTCGTCGGCCCGTCCGGCTCGGGCAAGTCCACGATCATCGGCCTCGTCGCGGCGTTCCACGGTCCCACGGGCGGCCGCGTCCTCGTGGACGGGATCGACCTCTCGACCGTCCGGCTGGATTCGTACCGGACGGCGCTCGGCGTCGTCCTGCAGGAGACGTTCCTCTTCGACGGGACGATCCGCGAGAACGTCGCGTTCTCGCGCCCCGACGCGGCGGAGGAGCAGGTCCTCGACGCGTGCCGGATCGCGCGCGTGGACGAGTTCGCCGAGGGTTTCGAAAAGAAGTACGACACGGTCGTCGGCGAGCGCGGCGTCAAGCTCTCCGGCGGGCAGCGTCAGAGGGTGTCGATCGCCCGCGCGATCCTCGCGGACCCGCGCATCCTGATCCTCGACGAGGCGACGTCCAGCCTCGACTCGGAGTCGGAGGCGCTCATCCAGCAGGGGCTCTCGTTCCTCATGAAGGGCCGTACGACGTTCGTGATCGCCCACCGCCTCTCGACGATCCGCCGGGCGGACCAGATCCTCGTGGTCGAGAACGGCCTGATCGTCGAGCACGGCACGCACGAGTCGCTCTACGCCGCCCGCGGCCGGTACTGGGACATGTACACGAAGCAGCACGGGCTCGAGAGCAACCTCTTTCTCGCGCCGGGGGAGGGCGACGACAAGCCGCCCCGGGAGCCCGAGGAAAAGGAGGAGAACGGTGAGGGGAAGCCGGCCCTCGCCGAGGCCGTCAACCTCATGCGCCAGCCGAAGAGCTGACCCGGAAGCGCCAGAGGCCCGGAGAGGAGATTTCTTCTGAATGGGGAGGCCACCGGGCGGCTCGGCCGCGCCGCGCGCCTGCTGCTCTTTTTCCCTCTCACTTTCTAAGAAAGTCCCGGGTTTTCTCTCCCGTCTGATTCCTCTTCATCATGGCCCCGCGCCCGTCCGGCCCTCAGCTTAGGAGGGGGAGCGCCCGCCGGCCCGGCCGGTGAAGGCACGCCCCGTGAGGCAGGAGGACCCCCATGAAGATCCTGATCGCCGATTCCTTCGACGAGTCCCTCCCCGGGCGGCTGGCGCCGTTCGGCGAGGTGTTCACCGACGCCGCCCGCCTGAAAGAGGCCGAGGTCGTCCTCGTGCGCTCCAAGACGAAGGTGACGCGGGACTACCTGTCCGGCGCGCCGAACCTCAAGCTCGTGATCCGGGGCGGCGTCGGCCTCGACAACGTCGACATCCAGGCCTGCCGCGAGCGCGGGATCGACGTCAAGAACACGCCGCGCGCCTCGTCGGTGGCCGTGGCCGAGCTCACGATGGCGCTCATGCTCGCCGTCCCGAACCGCCTCGTCGAGGGACACGTCGGGATGAAGCAGGGCCGCTTTCTGAAGAAGGAGCTCAAGCGCACCGAGCTTTTCGGCAAGACCCTCGGCCTCGTCGGCGCCGGCCTGATCGGCACCGAGGTCGCCCGCCGCGCGCAGGCCTTCGGGATGAAGGTCGTCGCGTACGACCCGCAGATCGCGAACCACGCCCTCGCCACGCTCGTGGACGACCTCGACGAGCTCTTCGCGCGGGCCGACGTCATCACGTTCCACGTGCCGGCCACGGCGGAGACCCGCGGCCTCGTGAACGAGCACACCATCCGGAAGATGAAGGACGGCGTGATCCTCGTGAACACGGCGCGCGGCTCGATCGTCGTCGAGCCGGACCTCGCGGCGGCCCTCGCCTCCGGCAAGGTCCGCGCCTACGCGACGGACGTCTACCTGAGCGACCCGCCCGACCCGAACAGCCCGCTGCTCTCGGCGCCGAACGTCCTCATGACGCCGCACGTCGGCGGCTCGAGCAAGGAGAACCTCCTCAGGATCGGCGACAACGTCATCGACCTCCTCGGGAAGTGGCAGAAGGCGCGCGCCGCCGCCCCGGCGGCGGTGGAAGCCTCGTCGCCCGGTAGCGCCCCGTCAGCGCGCGAATCCCGGCCCGCGGAGCGCCCGTCCTGGGCGTTCCGCGGTGATCCGGCCGCCGTCCACGACGAGCACGCCGTTCACGGCGACGTACGGAAACCCCTCGGAGTAGTGCAGCGGATCGGCGTACGTCGAGACGGCCTTCACCCTCGCGAGGTCGAACGCGACGAGGTCGGCGGGAAAGCCCTCCCGGATCAGGCCGCGGTCCCCAAGTCCGCGCCCGCGCGGCCGCGAGGGACGTCATCTTGCGGACGGCCTCCTCGAGGGGGAGCACCTTCTCGTCGCGGACGTACGTCGCGAGGATCCGGGCCGTCGACGCCCAGCCGCGGGGGTGGGACTTCTCCTCCGAGAGGATCCCGTCCGTGGCCGAGGCGCCCGAGTCGGTGCAGAACGACACGAGCCGGTGCCTGAGCGCCGCCTTCACGTCGTCCTCGTCCATGCAGAAGAAGATGCAGGAGGAGAGGCCGCCGTCGGCGAGGACGACGTCCATCAGGGCGTCGCGCGGGTCCTTCTTCGCGGCGGCCGCGATCTCCTCGACCGTCTTCCCCTCGAGGGGCTTCAGGGCGGGCGTCAGGACCGTCGAGACGAGGATGCGCGAGGGCCCGCCGCTGCCGTAGTACTGGTTGTCCCAGTCGTCGGCGTCCCTCACCATGTCGGCCTTCGCCCTTTCGCGGAGGGCGGGGTCTTTCAGGCGTCCGAGGAGCTTCTCGGTGCCGCCCTCGCGCATCCACGGGGGGAGACACGACGAGAGCGGGTTCGAGGCGGCCGTCCACGGGTAGGCGTTCGCCGCGACGTCGAGGCCCTCGGCGCGCGCGGCCTCGAGCCGCGCGAGGACGGTCGGCATGTGGCCCCAGTGGCGCTTGTAGGCCGTCTTCAGGTGCCAGACGTTCGTCGGGATCTTCGCTTCGCGCGCGATCCGAAAGACCTCGTCGAGCGACGTGTCGATCGCGTTGCCTTCCGAGCGCTGATGGATG
This sequence comes from uncultured Acidobacteriota bacterium, assembly GCA_963798215.1. Classification (GTDB taxonomy): domain Bacteria; phylum Acidobacteriota; class Thermoanaerobaculia; order UBA5066; family UBA5066; genus Fen-183. The sequence goes on along the minus strand of CAWCSP010000004.1, from coordinate 2,412,874 downwards.
AAGTAAACGCCCCCGTGCTTCGCGGCGGCCTTCGCCATCGCGACGATCTCGTCGGTCGAGTTGTAGATGTCGGGCACGTACTGGAGGGACGACGAGAGGCCGAGGGCGCCGTCTTTCATGGCCCTTTCGACCTCGTCGCCCATGCGGGCGAGCTCCGCGGCGGTCGCCCGTCGATTCTCGCCGCCGATTACGAGCCGGCGCAGGCCGCCGCTCCCCACGAACGTGCCGAGGTTGATCGTCGGCGGGGACTTCGCGAAGCGGGCGAAATACTCCGCCAGCGTGAAGAAGTCCGCCCGAACGCCATAGCGCTTCCACGTCGGCTCGGCCTCGCGAAACATCCGCTCGTTGTTCGGGGCGATGGCGTCGCCCTCGCCCGTGATCTCGGTCGTGATGCCCTGCGTGATCTTCGAGGCGGCGCGCGGGTCGACGAGGACGTTGTATTCGGACTGCCCGAGGAGGTCGATGAACCCGGGTGCGAGGGTCAGGCCCGACGCGTCGATCCGCCGGGCGGCGCGCGCAAGCCGCGCCTCGGGCAGGAGGCCGACGGCCGCAATGCGCCCGCCCGCCACGGCGACGTCGGCGCGGAACCACGGGGCGCCTGTTCCGTCCACGACGCGCGCCCCCGTGAAGACGAGGTCGTCGCCCGAAGGCCCGGCGGCCACGAGAAAAAAGGCCGCGATCGGGAGGACCGCGGCCGCCAGGATCTTCTTGAAGGGAAGGGGGGCGCCTTCCGGCGCTCCCGGACGGATCAGCGGGGGCCCCTCGGCCCGCGAGGCGCGTCGGTCTTCGGGCGCGCTTCATTCACGCGGATCGTGCGGCCGTCGTGCTGGGAGCCGTTGAGCGCCTGGATCGCCTTCTGGGCGTCCGCGTCGCTCATCTCCACGAAGCCGAAGCCCTTGGAGCGGCCCGAGTCGCGGTCGGCGACGACGGTGGCGGATTCCACCGCGCCGTACGCCTCGAACAGGGCCCGGAGGGACGAGTCGTTCACGCCGTAGGAGAGGTTGCCGACGTACAGTTTCATTCCGCGGATTCCTTTCACCAAACCCAGGTCCGATCGATCGAAAAATTCTAGCACCGGGCGCAAGTCCGGGCCCCCCGACGCCCCGCCCCGGGCTCCCGGTTGATACTCTCCGCCCATGGCCCGCATCAGACCGTTCCGCTCCGGCCGCCCGCCGAAGGCGCTCGCCTCCCGCGTCGCCTCCGTGCCCTACGACGTCGTCGACACGAAGGAAGCCCGCGCCCTCGCGGCCGGGAACCCCGTGTCGTTCCTCCATGTCTGCCGTCCCGAGATCGACCTCCCCGAGACGACCGACATCCACGCCGACGAGGTCTACGCGAAGGGGCGCGAGAACCTCGACCGCTTCTTCGCGGACGGGACGCTCGCCGAGGACCCCGTGCCGCGCCTCCTCATCTACCGCCAGACCTGGCGGGGGCGGTCGCAGGACGGCTTCGTCGCGGCCTGCTCCGTGGACGACTACGACACCGACGTCATCCGCAAGCACGAGAAGACGCGCAAGGACAAGGAGGACGACCGCGTCCGCCACCTCCTGACGCAGTCCGCCCACGCCGAGCCGGTCTTCCTCACGTACCGCGCCGTCGACGCGATCGACGCGCGCGTCGCGGCCGTGACGGCGGGGAAGCCGGAGTTCGACTTCGAGGCGCCCGACGCCGTCCGCCACTCGCTCTGGATCGTCCCGGAGACGGACGTCGCGTTCTTCGTCTCGTCGTTCGCCGCGGTGCCGCTCCTCTACGTGGCCGACGGCCACCACCGCTGCGCGACGCGCCTCGCGCGCCCGCGCGGCCCTCGCCGCGAAGGGCCCGCTCGCCGACGACCACCCGGTCAACTGGTTCCCGGCGGCGATCTTTCCGGACCGACAGCTCGCGATCCTTCCGTACAACCGGGTGGTGAAGGACTTAGGGGGAAAGAGAAGAGAAGATTTCTTGGAAGGTGTGAACGCGAAGTTCTCGCTCACGCCGGCGGCATCTGCGGAGCCGGCGCGCCGCGGGACGTTTTCCATGTTCTTCGAAGAGAATTGGCAGACCATCACCCCTCGCGAGCCTGTGACCGGAGACGACCCGGTCTCCCGGCTCGACGTCTCCATCCTCCAGGAGCGCCTCCTCGCGCCTGTCCTCGGCATCGGTGATCCGCGCACGGACCCGCGCATCGACTTCGTCGGCGGGATCCGCGGAACGAAGGAGCTCGAGGAGCGGGTCAAATCAGGGCGCGGCGCGGTCGCATTCGCGATGTACCCGACCCAGATCTCCGACGTCATGGCGATCGCCGACGCGGGCGTCACGATGCCGCCGAAGTCCACGTGGTTCGAGCCGAAGCTGCGCTCGGGCCTCTTCGTCCACCGTTTCTAGTCTTCCGGCGTTCGGGGGGAGCATGAAAGTCCTGGTCGCCGACAAGTTCGAGGAGTCCGGGCTCGCCGGCCTGAAGGCCATCGGGTGCGAGGTGCTCTACGAGCCGAAGCTCGAGGGAGAGTCGCTCGGCGCCCGGCTCGGGGAGACGCGCGCCGAGGTCCTCGTCGTCCGCTCGACGAAGGTGACGGCGGCCGAGATCGAGAAGGCCTCCGGGCTCGCCCTGATCGTGCGGGCCGGCGCCGGCGTCAACACGATCGACCTCGCCGCCGCCTCGGCGCACGCGGTCGCGGTGTCGAACTGTCCCGGCAAGAACGCGATCGCGGTGGCCGAGCTCGCCTGGGGGCTCCTCCTCGCGCTCGACCGGCGCCTCGTCGAACAGACCGTGGACCTCCGCGCCGGGGTCTGGAACAAGGCCGAATACGGAAAGGCGAAGGGCCTCGCGGGCCGGACGCTCGGAGTGATCGGCCTCGGCGCCATCGGGCTCGAGGTCGTGACGCGCGCGCAGGCGTTCGGGATGAACGTCGTCGCGTGGAGCCGGTCGCTCGACGACGACCGCGCCGGGCGGCTGCGCGTCGGTCGGGCCGACTCGGTCCACGCCCTCGCGGCCGCCTCCGACGCCGTGACGGTGCACTGCGCGCTGACGAAGGAGACGAAGGGCATGCTCGACGCGAGGTTCTTCGCGGCGATGAAGCCCGGCGCGCTCTTCGTGAACACGAGCCGGGGCGAGGTCGTGAACCAACCCGCGCTCGAGGCCGCGATCCGCGAGAAGGGGCTCCGGGCGGGTCTGGACGTCTTTGCGAACGAGCCGTCCGGCGGGACGGGCGCGTTCGAGGACGGGATCGTGAAGCTGCCCGGCGTGATCGGTTCGCACCACGTCGGGGCCTCCACCGACCAGGCGCAGAACGCAATCGCGGCCGAGACCGTGCGGATCGTCGCGGCCTTCGCCCTGGCCGGCGAGATCCCGAACGCGGTCAACATCGCGAGCCGCACCCCGGCGACCCACCTTCTCACCGTGCGCCACCGCGACCGGGTCGGCGTCCTCGCGCACGTCTTCGGCGTCCTCAAGGCGGCCGGAATCAACGTCCAGCACACCGAGAACGTCGTGTTCGCGGGCGCCGAGGCCGCCTGCGCCCGGATCCAGGTCGACCGCGGGCCCGAGCCGGCGGTCCTCGACGCGGTCCGGACCGGGTGCGCGGACGTCCTTTCCGTGGGCTTGACCGTCCTGTGAGGACCGGAGATTCCGCGAAGCGGCATAATCCGCGGCACACGCACGTGATCGAAGCCCTTCCCGCGAAGACTCTCGTCGACTATTTCCGCCACGCCGCGGCGAGCGGGAAGCCGGACCTTCTCGTGTCGAAGGTGGACGGAGCCTGGACGGCGGTCTCGGCCTCCGAGTTCGGAGAGAGGACGAAGGGGCTCGCCCTCGGGCTCGCCCTGCTGGGCGTCGACCGCCAGGACCGCGTCGCGATCCTCTCCGAGAACCGGCCCGAGTGGCCGATGACGGACTTCGCGACGCTCTCGCTCGGCGCCGTGACGGTCCCGATCTACACGACGTACCTCGCGCCGCAGGTCGAGTACATCCTCAGGGACTCCCTCGCCAAGGTCGTCGTCGTCTCCAACGCGATCGAGCTGCAGAAGGTCCTCGACGTGCGCGACCGCTGTCCCGAGCTGAAGCACGTCGTCGTGCTCGAACAGGTCCCCTGGAGCCAGGGCCAGGCCGTGCCGTTCGAGACCGTCGTCCAGAAGGGGCTCGCGGTCCTCTCGGCGGACGCCGAGGCGTGGGAGGAGCGCGCCGCGTCGCTCCTCCCGACGGACCTCGCGACGATGATCTACACGTCGGGGACGACGGGCGAGCCGAAGGGCGCGATCCTGACGCACGGCAACTTCGTCTCCAACGTCGCGACGTGCTCGACCCTCTTCGACGTCACCTCCGACATGGTCGCGATGTCGTTCCTGCCGCTCAGCCACGTCTTCGAGCGGATGGTCGACTACCTTTTCTTCTCGCGCGCGACGACGATCACGTACGCCGAGTCGATCGACAAGCTCTCCGAGAACTTCGGCGAGGTGAGGCCGCACTGTTTCGCCGCGGTGCCCCGCGTCTACGAGAAGATGCTTGCGCGGGTCCAGGCCGCCGTGGACGCCGCGCCCGCGGTCCGGCGGGCGATTTTCGGGTGGGGCACGCGGATCGGCATGATGCACCTGCAGGCGGTCGAGTCCGGCGAGAAGCCGCCGTTCTTCCTGCGTCTGAAGTACCGGATCGCGGACCGGCTCGTGTTCGCGAAGATCAAGGCCCGTCTCGGCGGGCGGTTCCGTTTCGCGATCTCGGGCGGCGCGCCTCTCGCGCACGACGTCGCGGCGTTCTTCTGGAGCGCCGGCGTCGAAGTCTACGAGGGCTACGGCCTCACGGAGACGAGCCCCGTCCTCGCGTGCAACCGCCCCGGCGAGTGGCGCCTCGGGACCGTCGGCCGGCCGATCCCCGGCGTGACGCTGAAGATCGCGCCGGACGGCGAGGTCCTCGCGAAGGGCCCGAGCGTCATGGACGGCGGCTACTGGCGGAAGAAGGAAGAGACGGCGACGGTCTTCGACGCCGAGGGCTGGTTCCACACGGGCGACATCGGCTCGTTCGACCTCGACGGCTTCCTGACGCTCACGGACCGCAAGAAAGAGATCCTGATCAACGCGTACGGCAAGAACATCGCGCCCGCGCCGATCGAGGCAGCGCTCAAGGCGATCCGCTTCGTCGCGTCCGCCGTCCTGATCGGCGACCGGCAGAAGTTCCTGTCCGCCCTCATCGTCCCGAACTTCGAGAAGCTCGAGAGCTGGGCGATGGGCGCGGCCGTGGCGTACCGGACGCGCCAGGACCTCGTCGAGGACGCGAAGGTTCTCTCGCTGTTCAAGCAGACGATCGAGATCCTGAACGGCGACGAGCCGCACGAGCGCCAGATCCGCGCGTTCCGGCTCCTGACCGAGGACTTCTCGATCGAGGGCGGCGAGCTCACCCCGACGCTGAAGATCAAGCGCCGCGTCGTCGTCTCGAAGTACAGCGACGTGATCGCCGAAATGTACGCCGACGCGGCGGCCGCGGAAGACGCGGCCGCGGATACGCAGGAGGGCTGAGCCCTCTCAGGCGCTCCCGGCCGCGTCCAGCAGCCGCGCGAGCCGTGCGAGGGCGCGCGTGGCGTCGGGGTCGCCCATCGCGGCGGCCGCTTCCTCGAAGGAGAACCAGCGCAGGTCCGCCGACTCGGCGTCGTCCCTCTGGATCGCGCCGGGCGCGAGCGTCGCGAGCGCGTAGCGCACGTCGTGGTGCAGGTGCGGCGGCTCGCCCTTGCCCGCCGGGATCGGGTGGACGTCGACGTCGAGGATGTCGGGAGACAGGAGGACCAGGTCCGTGAGGCCGGATTCCTCGGCGCTCTCGCGCAGGGCCGTCGCGCGCGGGTCGTGCTCGCCCTCGTCGTGGCCGCCCATCTGGAGCCACGCCCCGAGCCGCCGGTGGTGGTGGAGGAGGACGCGCCGCGACCCGGCGTGGACGATGAAGCCGCTGCCCGTTACGTGGCCGGGAGCGTATGTGTTTCGCGCGAAGCACGCGGGCTCCGTCTCGACGAGGCGGAGGATCGCGGCGAGATCGCCGGCTTCGCGGTCGTCGCCCGGGATGTGGCGGAGAAGGGCCTCCCGGAGGGCCGCGCGGCCTGATTCGGGCGTTTCCACGAGCGGACCTTAGCAGGGGGCGCGGGATCGGGCATCATCCGCGCGATGGCTCCTCCGTTCGACCGTCCGATGATCGCCGTGTTCTGCGGGGCGCGCGCCGGCGTCTCCACGTCCTACGCCGAGGAGGCCGCCGGGGTCGGCCGCGAGATCGCCCGCGCGGGCGCCGGCCTCGTGTTCGGCGGCGGGCGCGTCGGCCTCATGGGCGTCCTCGCGGATTCCGTTCTCGAGGAGGGCGGGATCGCGTACGGCGTCATCCCGGCCGGGCTGGCGGCGCGCGAGGTCGCGCATCTCGGCCTCACGCAGCTCGAGGTCGTGAACACGATGCACGAGCGCAAGGCGCGCATGGCGGACGCGGCCGACGGCTTCATCGCGCTGCCCGGCGGGTACGGGACGCTCGACGAGTTCTTCGAGATCGTGACCTGGCGCCAGCTCGGGCACCACGCGCGGCCGATCGTCCTCTACAACCGCTCCGGCTTCTTCGACCCGCTCCTCCTCGCGCTGCGCCGGATCGCGGACGAGGGGTTCGCGCGCGACGGCGCCGACGACTTCGCCGTCGAGACCGATCCAGCCGCCGCCGTGCGCCGCGCCCTCTCGGGCGCCTCCCGCGCGGCTCTGCCGGGCCGCGGGGGCGAGGACCGCCGGTGAGCCGCCGGTTCGCCGTCTCGGTCGCGGCGGTTTTTCTCCTCCTCGCGGCGACGGCCGAGGAGCGCACGTTCGGGACCGTGAGCGACGAGCAGCAGATGCTCTACACGGCGATCTCGATCGCGACGGCGGGGGAGATCGGCATCTCCCGCAACCAGCACTTCAGCATCCCGCGCCCCGGAGGAGACGCTCTCGCCCCGTACGGCATGGGCCTGCCGCTCGTCGAGGTCCCGTTCGCCGCCGCGGCAGGACCTTGGGAGGCGCGATTCGGGGTCCGGACGTCGCAGACGCTCTTCGTCCTCCTCGAAGTGCTCCTCGTGACGGCGGCCGCGGCCGGCGCCGGCCTGCTCTCCGCGGAGCTCGGGGCGGGCGCGTTCGGGCAGGGTCTCGCGGTCTTCGGGACGGGCCTCGGGTCCCCTCTGTGGGCCTACACGGCCTACGGGTTCTCCGAGCCTCTCCAGGCGGCGTGCCTCGTCTTCGCGCTCCTCTTCGCGGTGCGGTCGGTGCGGAAGGAGGGGCCGGCGGCGCTTCGGCGCGCTGCGCTCGCCGGTTTCTTCGCGGGCTGGCTCGTCCTCACGAAGGCCGTGAACCTCGCGTTCGTCCCCTTCGCGCTGCTTCCGCTCGTCCTCGGCGCCTGGCCTCCGTCGCGCGAGCGGCTGAGGACGTGGGCCGCCGCGGCGGCGGGCGCCGCGGGGCCGCTCGCCGCGATGCTCGCCTTCGAGTTCGTGCGTTTCGGGAAACCCTTCTCCTCGTACGGCGACCAGCGGTTCGCGCACCCGTTCCTCGACGGCGCGTGGCGGCTTCTCGTCGGCGTGAACAAGGGGCTCGTCGTCTATTTCCCGCTCGCCGGACTCGCGGCCGTCGCCCTCGTCTTCCTGGCGCGCGCTCCGAAGACCCGCGGCGTCGCGTGGACGATCGCGGGACTCTCGGCGGCGTTCCTCGCCGTCTACGCGCGGTGGTGGGCGTGGGACGGGAGCGGAGGCTGGGGGCCGCGCTTCCTCGTGCCGCTCGTGCCCGTCCTCGCCGCCGCGGCCGGGACGGCGACGGCCGCGCGCCCCGGACGGGCGGCCGGGGATCGCGCTCCTCGCCCTCGGAATCGGCGTCAACGCGCTCGGGACGTTCGAGTCGGAGGCGGCCACGTTCTTCTACGTCTCGTCCACGGGGCTCGCCCGCGTCTCGCCGGAGCTCTACGCGGAGTACCCCGCCTCCTTCCGCCCGCCGAGGGGAGAGAACGGCGTGTACCGGCTCTGGCGCTACGTCGTCGCGGCGTCGGACCCCGCGTTCTCCGCGCTTCGCGTCCACCCGTTCCTCCTCCGCACCCGCCTCGCGGACCTCGGCGAGGACGAGCGCCGCGAGCGGCTCCTCCATCCGCCGTGGCTCGCCGAGCACCCGGAGGCCGTCCCGGACGTGCCGCCGCCGTCGCCGATGATCACGACGCGCACGCCGCTCGTGAACTACCTCACGACGCCGTTCCGGTGGCCCCACCTCTTCATGAGCTTCGCGCACCCCCGCGGCGAGCGACCCGGGACGTACAACCCCATGTGGTATGCGGGAATGGCCGACCAGGCGCTCCGGAGCCTCGACGTCGGCAGGCCCGACCGCGCCGCCCGGATCGCCGGGACGCTCCTCGACCTCCTGCCGTCGGGGTACATGGCCGCGATTCGCCTCGAAGGGCTGCGCCTGTCGGGCCGGGAGGCGGACGCGGCCGCCTTCGCGGGCGAGCTGCCGGACCGAGTTCTGCATTCGCCCGCGGTGCTGCTCGTGCAGGCGCTCCGCGCGCGCGACCGCGGTGAGGACGTCCTCGCGGCGACCCTGCTCTCGGAAGCGGCACGCGGGATCCGGACGCGCGCGGTGAGCGAAGCCCTCGGGCGGCCTCCGGCGGAATGGCCGCACAGCTTTCGCGAGCTCAGCTCCGAGATCACCGACGGTTCGGACGCGGGCGCCTCCGCGCCGCCGCGCTAACATCGGCGCATGGGCGGACCCTCCCTCATCCGGCGCCCGATGGGCGCGATCGTCCTCACCCTCGCAGGCCTCGCCGCTGCCGGCCGAGCCGGCGCGAGCGCACCGGAGCTCGTGAAGTGGCGCACGATCGCGGCGGGTGAGGCCGAGGCGAGAAAGACGGGCAAGCCCGTCCTGTATTTCTTCACCGCCGCGTGGTGCGGCCCGTGTCACCTCCTCGAGGAGCAGGTGTTCTCCCGGAAGGACGTCGCGGACCGGATCGCGAAGGACTTCGTCCCCATCGTCGTGCGCGACCGGATGCGCGAGACCGGAACGAACGCGCCTGAGATGCTCGCGCTCGCCGACCGCTACGGCCTGCGCGGCTTCCCGACGCTCATCGTGTCTCGGCCCGGTTTCGACAAGGGGATCATCATGGAAGGGTGGGACGGGCCGGAGGCGGCGATCGAGTACCTGAAAGTCGCGCGCCAGCGATTCCTGGCCGCCGAGAAAGCGGACAAGAAGAAGAAGGCCTGATCGGAGGACCCCGTGAGCGACACGAAGATCACCGTTCGGAACAATGGACCTCTCCTCGTGAGCGGCCCCGTCACGCTCGAGGACATGGCGGGTCAGCCGTTCGGGCTCTCGGGCCGGACGACGATCGGGCTCTGCCGCTGCGGCGCCTCGGAGAACAAGCCGTTCTGCGACGGCTCGCACAACCGCGCGGGCTTCAAGTCCGAGTGCCCCGCGCGCGTCCTGCCGCCGCCCGCGCCGAAGCCCTGAGGGAACGGACCCGCCGCCCGGCGCTCAGCCGCGGAGGATGCTCTCGGAGGTCCACACCCGGAACGCCTTCCGGACGGCGGCGGGGGAGAGGGGCTTCCCCGCCTTGCGGGACGCGAGGCGCAGCGCCCTGCCGAGCGTCTCGCCCGCGGCGAGTGCCGACAGGAGGTGGAACTCCCCGCGGGACAGGTCCAGCCGGTGGACGACGAAGCTCCGGCGGTGGACCGCGGCCCACGAGGCTTTCGCACGCGCCGCGACGCGGCGCCCGGCCTTCAGCGCGTCGAGCGCGGGCCCGGCCGCGTGCCGGAAGGACAGGAGGCGGAGCGTCGGCGCGACGCCGAAGCGGCGGCTCTCCCAGTCGCCGTCCACGTGCAGTGGCGGCACGAATGGCTCGGGATCCTCCGGCGCGTCGAACGTCTCCGTGACCGCGAGCTCGAGGCGCGCGAGGTCCGCGAGGAAGGCGCGCCGCGGGTGGTGCCACGTCCTCAGGTAGTCCGGCACGGCGTCGCCGAGCCGGTTGAGCGTGTAGCTTCGCGACGGGTGCTTCGCCACGTAGTCGGCCACGAGGTGCTCGAAGAGGTGGTCGCCGAGGAAGGCCTTGAGCCCCGGGTAGTCGGCCGCGAGTGCCTCTCCCATCCGCACGGCGTACATTCCCTGGTAGATCGCGAGGCGCTCCAGCGGCCCCATCGTCTTCGACGGAAGAATGGCGCGCTCCGCCTCGCCCAGCGGGATCAGGCGCGTCGCGGCGCGGTCGCGGATCGCCTGCTCGATCGTGCCAGGGTGCACGATCGCCGCCTGCATCCAGCGCTCGATCGCCCGGAGGTCAGGCATTGGCACCTGCGAGGGCGGGAGCGTCCGCCGGAACGGACCGCGCGAGCGGCGGCCGGTGTGCGAGCGACTTTTTCGCCTCGGCGTGGACGGTCTCGAAGTCCGGGATGTCCTCGTCCCACTCGAGGAGCGTCGCGCGGGGGCCGGTGAGGGCGGTCGCGTGGCGGAAGAGGCTCCACACCTCGTCCTTCACGCGCGCGCTGTGCGTGTCGAGGAGGTACGTCCCCTTGTCCGTGTGGCCGGCGACGTGGTACTGGACGACGCGGTCGTGGGGGAGGGCGTCGAGGTACGCGACGGGATCAAAGCCGTGGTTGAAGGAGCTCACGTAGACGTTGTTGACGTCGAGGAGCATCCCGCAGTCGGCGTCGCGGAGGAGCCGGTCGAAGAACGTCCACTCGTGGATCGTGGACGCGCGGAACTCCACGTACGACGACGGGTTCTCGAGGACGAGCGGGCGCTCGAGGACCTCGGACACCGTCTTCACGCGCGCCGTGACGTGCCGGAGCGTCTCTTCCGTGTACGGGAGCGGCAGCAGGTCGTGCGTGTTGCGCCCCATGACGCCCGTGAAGCAGAGGTGGTCCGAGACCCAGAGCGCGTTCGTCCGGTCCGCGAGCGCCTTGACCTTGCGGAGATAGCCGAAGTCGAGCGGGTCGGTCCCGCCGATCGACATCGAAACCCCGTGCAGGACGACGGGCGTCCGCTCCGCGACGCGGTCGAGGACGTGGAGCGGGCGCCCGCCCGTGTCGAGGAAGTTCTCGGTGAGGGCCTCGTAGAAGTCCACGTCGGGCTTCTTCGACAGGATGTGGCCGAAGTGGACGGTGCGGAGCCCGACCCCCACGCCGAGGTCGGGCAGCCCGAAGCGGTCGCCCATGAACGTGAAGGCGCTCAGCCCTTCTTGGCGGCGTTCTTGACGGGAACGGCGCAGCTGCCCTTGCCCTTGCAGGAGTTCTTGCCGGCGCACGCGTTGTTGGCGGACTTGCAGCCGCCCTGGCCCTTGCACGCGTTCTTCCCGGCGCAGTCGTGCCTGGCGGAGGTGGCGCAGCCGCCCTTGCCCTTGCAGGCGTTCGCGCCCGCGCAGGAGTTCTCCTTCGTGGCACAGCCGCCCTGGCCCTTGCACGCGTTCAGGCCCTTGCAGACGTGCTTGGCGGGCTTGTCGGCGGCGGGCTTGTCCTCCGCGAGGAGAGCCTTGCCGGCGACGAGGCCGGCGACGGCGGCACCGAGGGTCGTGGCGAATTGACGACGATTCATGGGTGTCCTCCTTCTCTTTCCCGATCGATTGGCGCTCTCTTCATATCACTCCGGAACTGAGATTGCGACTGCATCGGAGACGCGGTCGCAAGCATGGCCTGCAGTCGGGAGGGGATGACCCGGAGGAGGGTGTTTATTCCGGCCGGGGGGGCAGGCCGTTGCCGGACTGCTGGAGGAGCTTGGCGACGAGGCCGGTCCAGCCCGTCTGGTGGGAGGCTCCCAGTCCGGCCCCGTCGTCGCCGTTGAAGTACTCGTGGAAGAGGAGGAGGTCCTTCCAGTGGGGGTCCGTCTGGAGGACCTCGGTCCCCCCGTAGACCGGCCGCCGGCCGTCCGGCCCGGCCAGGAAGATGCGGGTGAGCCGGCGGGAGAGCTCGTCGGCGACCTGCCAGAGGGTCATCTCCCGGCCGGAACCCTTCGGGAACTCCACGGTGAACGAGTCTCCGAAGAAGTGATGAAACTTCTGGAGGGACTCGATGAGGAGGAAGTTCCCGGGGAACCAGACCGGACCGCGCCAGTTCGAGTTGCCGCCGAAGAGCCCGGTCCGCGATTCCGCCGGCTCGTAGTCGACGCGCAGCTCGCTCCCGTCCCAGGGCACGACGAAGGGGCGCTCGCGGTGGGCCTTCGAGAGCGACCGGATCCCGTGGTCGGACAGGAACCGGTCCGGGTCGAGGAGCTGCTCGAGGATGCGCCGGAGGCGATCGCGCCCGACGAGGGACAGCAGCCGCCGCGTCCCGGCGGCCGTCGACTCCGTCTCCACCTTCGCGCCGTACGCCGACCCGTGGTCGAGGAACCACTGCATCCGGCGTCGGAAGCCCGGAAACGCGTCGACGACGAAGGGCTCGAGCGTCTCGACCGCAAAGAGCGGGATGAGGCCGACGACGGACTGGATCCGCATCGGGATCCCGTGGCCGTCGGGGAGGCGCAGGACGTCGTAGAAGAACCCGTCCGTCTCGTCCCAGAGCCCGGTGCCGCGCTCCGGTGCGTTCATCGCCTTCGAGATGTACATGAAGTGCTCGAAGAACTTCGAGGCGATGTCCTCGTAGGCCCTGTCGTCGCGCGCGAGCTCGAGGGCGATCGTGCCCATGTTCAGGCAGTACATCCCCATCCAGCTCGTCGCGTCGGACTGCTGGAGCGTCGCGCCGAACGGGAGCGGCTTGCTGCGGTCGAAGAGCCCGATGTTGTCGAGGCCGAGGAAGCCGCCCTGGAAGACGTTGTTCCCGTCGCTGTCCTTGCGGTTCACCCACCACGTGAAGTTCAGGAGGAGCTTGTGGAACACGCGGACGAGGAACGCGCGGTCTCTCTTCCCCGAGCGCTTCGCGTCGATCTTGTAAACGCGCCACGCCGCCCACGCGTGGACGGGCGGATTCACGTCGGAGAGCTTCCACTCGTACGCCGGGAGCTGTCCGTTCGGGTGCATGTACCACTCGCGCAGGAGGAGAATGAGCTGGGCCTTCGCGAAGTCCGGGTCCACGAGGGCGAGCGGGATCGTGTGGAAGGCGAGGTCCCAGGCGGCGTACCACGGGTATTCCCACTTGTCCGGCATCGAGAGGACGTCCGCGTTGAAGAGGTGCTGCCAGCCCGCGTTGCGGCCCTTGTCGCGCCCGGGCGGCGGCGCCGGCTGGTCGGGATCGCCCTTGAGCCAGCGCGCGACGTCGTAGCCGTAATACTGCTTCCCCCAGAGCATGCCCGCGAGGGACTGCCGCATCACGTTCTTCGCGTCGGCCGTGAGATCGCCGGGGACGACGTGCGCGTAAAACGCGTCCGCCTCGCTCTTGCGGTCCGCGAGGACCCGGTCGAACTCCTCCCCGAACGGCGCCGCGAGCGTGCGGTCCGTGAGCCGGAGCCGAACCGTCCGCGACTCCCCGGCGGGAACGTCGAAGCGGAACCACGCCGCCGCTTTCGTCCCGCAGCCCGCGGGGTTCACGACGTCCTCGGCGCCGCCCACGACCCGCTCGTGGAAGGCGTCCTTCACGAACCGGCCCTCGTTCTCGGCGCCCCAGAGCTTCCGTGCGTTCGAGATGTTGTCCGTGAAAAGAAGGTCCGGCGCGCCCTCGACGTAGAGCGTCCGGTCCCCGTAGTACGGGTGGTGGACAGAGATCGCCTCGGCGCCCGCGGGCGGTTCGGCGGTCCCGAGGCGCGGCATGCGCGCGTCGAGGCCCCACGACCACGTATTCCGGAACCAGATCGTCGGCAGGATGTGCAGCGGCGCCGTGTCCGGGCCCCGGTTGACGGCCTCGATCGTCACGAGGATGTCTTCGGGCGCCGCTTTCGCGTATGTGATGAGAACGTCGAAGTACCGGCTCCCCTCGAACGCGCCGGTGTCGAGGAGCTCGTACTCGGGGTCGAGGCGCGTCCGCCGTGCGTTCTCCTCGACGAGCGCGCGGTACGGGAACTCCCGTTGCGGGTACTTGTAAACCATTCGCATATACGAATGGGTCGGCGTCGCGTCGAGGTGGAACCAGTACTCCTTGGCGTCTTCGCCGTGGTTGCCCTCGGGTCCCGAAAGGCCGAAGAGGCGCTCCTTGAGGATCGGGTCCTTCCCGTTCCAGAACGACGGCGCGAGGCAGACGAGGCCGTGGCGGTCCGAGAAGCCCCCGATCCCGTCCTCTCCCCAGCGGTAGGCCCGCGACCGGGCGTGATCGTGCGGGAAGTACGTCCAGGCCTCGCCGTCCGCGCTGTAGTCCTCGCGGACCGTGCCCCACTGGCGCTCGGAGAGGTAGGGCCCCCAGCGCTTCCAGTTCGCCTTGCGGTCGCGGTCTTCCGCGAGCCTCAGGGACTCCGGATCGACCGGCCCGGACTGCGGCATGCACGCCTCCCGGGCGGAAGGGTAACCCGGCTCGTGACGAGGATGCGTCTTCGCCGCTCAGTACCGCGTCAGCGACGGGTCCACGTCCCGGGCCCAGGCGAGGATTCCGCCACTGAGGTTGTACGCGCGCGCGAAACCCGCCTGCCTGATGAGCGCAACCGCCCACGCCGAACGCACGCCGGACCTGCAGTGGACGACGATCGTGCGCGTCCCGTCCACCTCATGGAGGCGCTCGGGAAGCGAACCGATCGGGATGAGGACGGCGCCGTCGATCTTGCAGATCGCGGCCTCCTGCGGCTCGCGCACGTCGAGGAGTTGGATCGGCTCTCCCGAATCGAGCCACGCCTTCAGCTCGAGGGGCGTCACCTCCGGCCCCCCGGGCATGCGCGCGTCCTCCCCGCGCCCGGTCCCGCAGAGCTCCTCGGTGTCGACGAGCGTCCGGATCGTCGGGTTCTCGCCGCAGAGCGGGCAGGCCGGGTCGCGGTGCAGGCGCAGCTCCCGGAACGAGAGCGCGAGCGCGTCGTAGAGGACCAGCCGCCCGACGAGCGTCTGGCCGATCCCGAGGAGGAGCTTGATCGCTTCGGTGGCCTGCAGGCAGCCGATGACGCCGGGGAGGACGCCGAGGACCCCACCCTCCGCGCAGCTCGGGACGAGGCCGGGCGGCGGGGGAGACGGGTAGAGACACCGGTAGCAGGGCCCCTTCCCCGGGTGGAACACGCTGACCTGGCCCTCGAAGCGGAAGATCGACCCGTAGACGTTCGGAATCCCGAGGAGCACGCAGGCGTCGTTCGTGAGGTAACGCGCCGCGAAGTTGTCCGTGCCGTCGAGGACGACGTCGAAGCCTTTCAGGATGCGGAGCGCGTTCCCGCTCGTCAGGCGCTCGGGGAAGAGGACGACGTCGACGTTCGGGTTCAGCGCGTTCAGGCGCGCCTTCGCGCTCTCGAGCTTCGGCCTGCCGATCCAGCTCGTGTCGTGGAGGACCTGGCGCTGCAGGTTCGACTCGTCGACGACGTCGAAATCCACGACGCCGATCGTCCCGACGCCCGCGGCCGCGAGGTACAGCGCCGCCGGCGAGCCGAGCCCGCCCGCCCCCACGAGCAGCACCCGCGAGCCCTTCAGCTTCCTCTGGCCCTCGATCGTGACCTCCGGCAGGAGCAGGTGCCGCGAGTAACGGTTCATCTCCTGTCTCGTGAGCGGGCCGGGCACGGGCATACGGGACTCCTCCCCGTCGAAGGATAGGCGTTCGGGCCGCGGGTTCTTGACATTGTACTAGTTAACTAATACATTAGCGACGTGGCGAGCCTCCCGTTCCGCCTCGATCCGGCTTCCGGCGTGCCGTTCTACCGGCAGGTCATCGACCAGGTGCTCCTCGCCGTTGCCGACGGGCGGCTGAAGCCGGGGGTCCAGCTCCCGACCGTGCGCGCGCTCGCGGTGGACCTCTCGGTGAACCTGAACACGATCGCGCGGGCCTACCGCGAGATGGAGATCCGCGGGATCGTCGAGACGCAGCAGGGGACCGGGACGTTCGTCTCCGCGCGCAAGCCCGAGAAGAAGACCGCTGAACGCCGAAAGGCCCTCGAGCGCCTCGTGGACCAGTTTCTCACGACCGCCGCCTCGCAGGGATTCACGCACGACGAGTTTGCCGAAGCACTCCTCGCGAAGACCGAGGAAGCCGGCAGGAGGTAACGAACATGGCCAGAGGTCTGATCGGTAAGATCGCGGAGCAGGTCCAGGAGGCGCGCGCCGCGGCCGCCGCGCCCCGCGCGACGCCGTCCGAGAAGCGGCGGCGCCAGAACGAGCAGGCCGTCGAGGCGCGCCGGTTCGTGAGCGGGCCGAGCATCCTCGCGTTCATCCTGTCGGCCATCGGGGGCGTCTTGCTCACGGTCGTGACGGGCTCGCCGTTTCCGGTCCTCGGCGGCATCCTCGTCGGCCTCTGCCTCATGTTCTCGCTCAAGGTCGCGAACCAGTGGGAGCGGGCCGTCGTCCTGCGCTTCGGGAAGTTCCAGGGGCTGAAGGGGCCCGGGCTCTTCGTCCTCGTGCCGATCGTCGACCAGGTCTCGCACCTCGTCGACCAGCGCGTCCGCGTGACCGACGTCTCGGCCGAGTCGGCCCTCACGAAGGACACCGTGCCGGTGAACGTCGACGCAATCGTGTTCTGGACCGTGTGGGACGCGCAGAAGGCGGTCCTCGAGGTCGCGGACTACCTCGATGCGATCGCCCTCTCCGCCCAGACGGCGCTCCGGGAGACGATCGGCCGGCACCAGCTCGCCGAGATGATCACGGAGCGCGAGCAGCTCGGAAAGCAGCTCCAGACGATCCTCGACGAGAAGACGAATCCCTGGGGGATCACGGTGCAGTCCGTCGAGATCCGCGACGTGAGGATTCCCGCCGACCTCGAGGACGCCATGTCCCGCCAGGCGCAGGCCGAGCGCGAGCGCCAGGCCCGCATCATCCTCGGCACCGCGGAGACGGAGATCTCGGCCCGTTTCGTCGAGGCCGGGAACGCGTACAAGGACCACCCGCTCGCGCTCCACCTGCGCGCGATGAACATGCTCTACGAGGCCATCAAGGAGAAGGGCTCGATGGTCATCGTGCCGTCCAGCGCCGTCGAGACGATGGGCCTCGGCGGGCTCTCGGGGATGACGGCCCTCGCGCAGGGCGGCCTCGGTCCGAAGGCCGCTTCCTAAATCGACGCCCCGCTCGCCAGCCGCCTCTTGAGAAGGTGGGCTGCGTACACGAGGAGGTAGACGGCGCCGAGCGCGGCGTGGACCCAGCCGGTCCATTGCCGCGCGGCGTCGCCCGTGAGGATCTGAATCAGCGGACCGGTCAGAACGAGCGGCGAGGCGAGCGCGAGAAGGCCCGCTCCGCTCGTCCGGCCGGGATCCTCGCCGCCCTGGAGGCGCTTGAGCGCGTGGCTGCTGAAGACGAGACCGAGCGCGAAGATCAGGAACGGCGCCGTCAGGACGTGGACCTTCAGCACTGGCTGTTGCCACGGGTGGCCGGCGCGCGAGTCGGGGTCGGTCCCGGCCATGAAGTACTTCATGACGCCGTAGGCGACGCCCGAGAGCCCGACGAGAAGACAGGCGACGTGATTCAGGACGGCGGCCCAGCGCTTCATCGGCGGGCCTTCTCCTTGAGGAACGCGTGAAGCGCGAGGACGCGGCGCGCCGCCTCGACGGTGACGCGCACCGTGATCGTCGCGCCCGTGACGGGCCGCACGCCCTTCTTCACGGAGAGCTCGTCGCTGAGCGTCTTTCCGGGAAACTGGCCGTACCACGCGTCGCGCGGCAAGTACTCCTCGGGTTCGGAGAACGAGAGGACCTCGATCCGCACGATCGCGCCGTTCGGGTCCACGAGGACCAGCAGGGTCTCGGGCTCGGTGCGCACGACATGGGTGTCGAAGTAGACGGTGCCGGCCTCCTTCCCGCCGACCGTCGCGACGTAGTACGCAACGAGGCCGGGCGGCGGCGCGCCGCCGGAGCGGCGCGCGACCTCGGCCCGGTCGGCCTCGGAGAGAAACGCCGTCTTCCGCGTCACGACGGCGCCCTTCGGGAACGCGAGGCCCAGGGCTTCCTCCTGCGTGAGAAAACTCTTTCCGAACGCAACCGAGGAAGAGGAAAGAACGAGGAAGAGAGAGATTTCTATGAATGAAAAAGGGAATGTGGAGCGGCGGGCGCGCGAGCCTGGCTGGCGCGAAGCGGGGCGCTGCCCGAGCCCTTCTTCCCTTCTAAGCAAATTCTCTTTCTTCTCTTCGTCTTCTCTTCTCAAAACTCGTACCCCAGCGCCACGTTGAACTGCTTCACCCCGGTGTACGCCGCGTTGCGCCGCCACTGGCCGTCGGCCTTGATGACGATCTGCGGGATCGGCTTGAAGTTCGCCCCGGCCGTGACGACACGCGCGTCGTATTCCGGGTTCCGGGCGTAGCCCGCCGGCACGGCGGCCTGGGTGTCGTACGCCTCGACCCTCACGAACGGGATGAGCGACATCCGGCTCTTCGACGCGAGCGAGAAGACGTCGAAGCCCGCCTCGACGTACCAGCCCTCCTGCCGGCTGCCGACCGACTCGTCGCCTTCGAGGTTGTTCATCTCGTTGATCGCGACCGCGTCCCCGACCGTGGAGCGCGCCCACACGGCTCGGAACTGCGCGCCCCGGTAGCGCGCGTCGAGGTGCAGGTCGAAGAACGTCGTGCGGCCCGCGAAGGACTCCCCGGACGGCGTGACCTGCCCCTGGCCGGAGTTCCCCGTGAAGAAGGAAGCCCCCGCGAGGATGCCGGGCAGGCCGGTGTAGTCGAGCCGGCCGGTCACGGCGAAGCTGCGCGCGAGGGCGAGCGAGCCCTCCTGGCTCCCTTCCCTCAGGCCGTCGGCCGCGTAGCGCGACGCGTCGAGGCCGTTCACGACGTAAAGGCGCCACGAGAACGGCCCCGCGTCGCCCCAGCCGCCGACGCCGATCTCGCGCCACGTGGACGGCAGGATGACCGTCTCCACGTCCGGGCGCAGCGAGCCGAGGAAGACCGGGGGCTCGTGGAGCTGGTTGATGAGCCCGACCGGGATGAGCATGAGGCCCGCGCGGAGGTTGAACGCCTTCGAGGGGCCCATCCAGTCGAGATACGCGAACTCGACTTCGGCCTCGCCGTCCTTGTCGGACGCCGTGACCGCGTGCTCGAACTCGACCTCGCTGTTGAAGACGAAGTGGTCGTCGAACTTGTAGCCGAAGTAGAGGACAGCCCGGGCGACGTCGACGACGGGCGTGAGATTCGACGGAGACCCGTCCTGGCGCGTCGTCGAGAAGTTCTGGTAGATGATCTCTCCGTACCCGCCGACCGAGACGCCCTTCTTCGAATAGACCTTCGAGGCGGCCGGGCCGAGGCCGAGTCGGGGCTGCTCGATGGCGGGCGCTTCCGCCTCGCCGAGCCGCATCGACTCGATCTCCTTCGTGAGGACGTCGAGCTTCTGCTCGAGCTCCTTCAGCTTCTCGGCGTCCGTCGGGGTGTCTTCCGGGGCCGGCGCGTCCGGCGCCTTTGGCGGGTCGTCGGCGCGAAGAGGGGAGGGGAAAAAGAGACTGCTCAGAAAGAAGAACGCGGCCGCGGCAGCCGCGCGCGGCGAGGAACGTCGAATCACGGGACAACTCCTTCGGGAGATTTCTTCGAATGTGAAGAGGGGAGAGACGCGCCGGCGCGGCCGGCGCGTTCGTCGATCGGCGGGAGATCGACGAGGCGCGTCATTCCGGGCGACATCGACACCCGCAGCTCCTGTCCCTCTTCACCTTCGAAGAAAAACAGCGCTTCGTTTTGCGTGCCGGCGGCCCGAAGGCGCTCGGAGAGCGCCAGACCCTTCTCCGGCCCGAGGACGAAGAGCGCCGTCGAGAGGACGTCGGCCGTGAGGCCGTCCGGCGCGACGACGGTCACCGAGCCGAAATCCGGGGCGGGCTTTCCGGTGCGCGGGTCGAAAAGGTGGCCGATGCGCCGCCCGTTCACCGTCACGGCGCGCTCGGAGTTGCCGGAAGTGGACGCGGAGGCGTTTCTCAGGCGGAGCGTCCCGACGGTCCGTGAGCGGTCCCGCGGGTGCGCGACGGAGACGGCGATCTCCTCGCCCGAGGCGAGCACCTGGCCGCCGAGGTCGAGGACGAGCGACGACGCTCCCGCGGCGCGGGCCGCTTCGGCCGCGCGTTCGAGCGCCCAGCCCTTCCCCCACGCGCCCTCGTCGATCCCGGCGAGGGCGTCCCGCCGGGAGACGGAAAGAGAAGATTCTTCGAAGGTGAAGAGGGAGGGGCCGACGCTTCCGCGCGCTTGCGTCAGCTGCGAAGGGGTGGGAATGCGCCCCGCCCCTCTGAGCCCCCACGCCCTCACGAGCGGCGCCACCGTCGGGTCGAACGCTCCGCCCGTCGTCTCTTCCCATTCAAAGACTCTTCTGAGCAGCGCGAAGAGCTCCGGCGCGACAGGCACGGCGAGCCCCGGCCGTGCGGCGTTCAGCCGGGAGAGGGGTGTGTCGTCGCGCCAGGTGGAGAGGAGGCGGTCCGCGGCCTCGACGGCGCGGACGGCCGCCTCGCTCGCGTCGAGCGCGATGCCGTGCGTCGGCGCCGACACCGTCAGCGCGAAGGCGGTTCCCATGACCGCGAGGTGGCGAGCGATGCGCTCCATCAGTCGAGAACCCGAAGAGCGGCATCATGCTCGGGTGGTTTCGGTCGCATCGAACTTCTCGGGAACCTCCACCTCTGAGAGTGAGACTGAGTCGCAGTTGCATTATCGAGCGGACACCGCGACCGTGTCAAGGGGGACCGGCGGACCCGCGGACCGGCGGACTACTCTTCGGCCTGGAGCGAGAGGTAGTTGGGGAGGCCGACGTCGGCGATCTGCTGGATCTGCGCCTCCAGCCAGTCGATGTGCTCTTCTTCTTCCTTCAGGATCGTCTCGAGGAGCATCCGGGACCCGTTGTCACCTGCGGAACGGCAGGCCTCGAGGCCCGCGTTCAGGCGCGAGACGGCGGCGCGCTCGACGTCGAGGTCGAATGCGTGCTGCTCGGGCACGGTCTGGCCGACGTTGATCTTCAGGTACTTTTGCATGTTGGGCACGCCGTCGAGGTAGAGGATCCGCTCGATGAGCTTCTGGGCGTGCTTCATCTCGTCGATCGACTCGTTGCGGCCGTGATCGGCGAGCTTCTTGTACCGCCAGTTCGCGCACATCATGCCGTGGATGAAGTACTGGTTGACGGCCGTCAGCTCGGCGCAGAGAACCTCGTTCAGGATCTCGATGACCTTGGCGTCGCCCTTCATGGCATTCACTCCTTTGGGACTCGCGTGCCGGGCCGAGCGTGGCGGCCCAGATAGCTGCGGAGGTCGGGAAGACACGCGGTGCAGATGGATCCGCACCCCGTGAGCCCCTCGGCTTCGACGACGGAAAGGCCGTCCCGGCACATCCGGAACAGGACCTCCTCGAAGGTACGGCCGGTGCACTCGCATGCGGTCATCGCCGGAGGGGCCGGGGCGGTGAGCCCCGCCCGCGGCGTGGCGAGGGGTCGGAATTTCATCTGCGACTCATTCTCATGTAAATCTGCATGGGCGCGCGGCGAGAGTCTCTGATGCAGTTGCTTCAGCCGCGAGGTCCCGCCCGATGCTCGCGGAGTCTATATCCGGGCTCGGCGGCCAGGTCGAAGACGTCGGACGGCGCCCCGCGCAGGACGATGGCGCCGCGTTCGAGGACGAGGACCTCGTCGGCGAAGGCGAAGACCTCGTCCGGGTCATGGCTCACGTAGAGCGTCGGGACGGCGAACTCCTCTCTCACGCGCTGGAGATGTGCAAGCACGCGTTCCTTGAGCGGCGCGTCGAGGCCGGTGAGCGGCTCGTCGAGGAGAAGGATCTCGGGCGAGGCGAGAAGCGCGCGGCCGAGAGCGACGCGCCGCCGCTCGCCTCCGGAGAGGCCTGCCGGGCGTCGCGGCAGCAGCGGCCCGAGCTCGAGGACGTCCGCGACGTGCGCGGCGGCCGCGGGAGAGGCCGCGCGGGCGTAGCCGAGGTTCGCGGCGACCGAGAGGTGGGGGAAGAGCGTGTCGTCCTGCGGGACGTATCCAACGCGGCGCAGCCGGGACGGAACATGCCGGCGGGCCGCGGCGTCGTCGAGGACGCGCCCGTTGAGGAGCAGGCGGCCGTTCGCGGGACGGCGGAGGCCGGCGACGATCTCGAGGAGGGAGGTCTTGCCGGCGCCCGACGCGCCGAATACGGCGGTGACGCGGGCCGTCGCGGCGGCGTCGACCGCGAGCGTGAAGGGGCCGAGCGAGGCGCGAATGCCTTCGAGGACGAGGCTCATGCCCGCCTCCGACGCAGCCACGTCTCGCCCGCGAGGACCGCGCCGAAGGCGATCGCGACCGAGGCCGCGAGGAGCCGGAAGGCACTGTCGTCCTGCCCGAGCTGGACGTAGCCGTAGATCCCGGTCGCGAGCGTCGTCGTGCGGCCCGGGATGTTCCCGGCCACCATGATCGTCGCGCCGAACTCGCCGAGGGCGCGGGCGAACGCGAGGAGGAGACCGGCGACGATCCCGCGCATGGCCAGAGGCAGCGTCACCGTCACGAGGACGCGGGCCTCGCCGGCGCCCAGCGTCCGGGCGATCGCCTCGAGGCGCGGGCTGACCTCCTCGAAGGCGACGCGTGCGCTTCGCACGAGGAGCGGCAGCGACATGACCATCATCGCGGCGACGACGGCCCGCCACGTGAAGGCGAGGTCGGCGCCGAAGAGCGCCTGCCACGCCCGGCCGAATGGGCCGCGGCGGCCGAGCAGCTTGAGGAGAAGGAGGCCCGTCGCGACGGGCGGCATGACGAGCGGGAGGGCGACGAGAGTCTCGACGACGGACTTCCCGGGGAATTCCTTTCGCGCGAGCAGAAAGGCGAGGGCAAGCCCGGGCGGGGCGAGAAGCACCACCGCGAGGAGCGCGACCTCGACCGTGAACCGGAGAACCTGGAGTTCGTCCAACCGCCCGCCTTGCTCAGTCGCGGAACGTGAAACCGTACTTCGCGAAGACCGTGCGGGCCTCCTTCGAGGAGAGGTACGCGAGGAGGCGCCGGGCCTCGGCCTCGTGGGGCGCGCCCTTCACGAGCGCGAACGGGTACGAGATCGCTGGTCCGCGGGAGGCGGGCACCTCGAAGGCGATCCGAACCCTCTTCGAGATCATGGCGTCGGTCTTGTAGACGATGCCGGCATCCACATTGCCGGACTCCACGGCCGCAAGCGTAGAGCGGACGTTCTCCGTCGGGATGACCTTCGGAGCCACGGAGGCCCAGATTCCGGTGCCTTCGAGGAATTTCTTCGAATAGACGCCGACGGGAACGCTGGAGGGTTCCGCGAGGGCGATGCGGCCGACCGACGCGCCCGCCAGGTCCGCCTCCGAGGAGATCTTCAGGGCGCTGTCCACCGGAACCACGATGACGAGCGTATTGGAGAGGACGCTGCGGCGCGTCCCGGGGACGATCAGGCCGGCCTTCTCGAGCGCGTCCATCTGGATCTCGTCCGCCGAGAGGAAGAGGTCGGCGGGCGCGCCCTCGCGGATCTGCCGCGCGAGCATGCTCGAGGCGCCGAGGTTCGGGACGAGCCGGCTTCCGGTTTCCCTTTCGTACGCGGCCCCGATCTCTCTGAGAGCGTCCGTCAGGCTCGCGGCGGCGAAGACGGAGACGTCGGCGGCCCGCACGGAAGCGGCGGGAAGCGCGCCAAGGAGGGCGGCGGAGAGCAGGGCTAGTGCAATTCGTCGGGTCATCGGCTCTTCCTTTCGCCGGACTTCAATATCTTCTTGAGAATATAACGGGCAAATGGCGTTATACACACTGGGGATTTTCTTCGAGGGGTTCGGAGGCGGCACAGCCGAGGAAGGCCGGCGCGCGTCCGGGCGGCCCGCGCGGGGGACGGACACCGCTCTTACCTTCTAAGAAGTCTTCTGAGCGAGTCGACCTGCCGGGTAGTTCCCTTGAGGCAGCGGCCCTCCATTGCGCGATAGAGCGCGAGCACCTTCACGCCCGCCGGCGTCAGCGTGGCGCCGCCGTGGCGGGCGCCGCCGCGGGCGAGCGTCACGAGCGGCCTTTCGAACGCCGCGTTCATGGTCTTCACGAGCGTCCATGCGCGCATATAGGACATTCCGAACCTGGCCGCCGCCCGGCGCACGCTGCCGGTGTCGCGCACGCCTTCGAGGAGGTCGGCCTTGCCGGGGCCGAGGACGATCGTTCCGTCCGCGACGAGGCGGAGGCGCGGCCTGAGGGTGGCGGGCGGCGCCTTCGTCACGCGGGCTGCTCGCGCTCGATGTCGACGACGAAGACGTCGAGGCCGCTGGCGCTCTCGAGGACGCGCGAGACGATCCCGGGCGCGAGCCGGCCCGCGATCCCGGTCCGCGTCGGGCGGCCGAGGACGAGGACCCTCACCTTCTCCTCGCGTGCGAAGTCGAGGAGCGCCTGGGCGACGTCCTCCGACTCGCGGTAGACGATCGTCGCCCCGAGGGAGATCGCGAGCTGGATGTTCTCCGTGAGCTCGCGGTGCTCCTTTGCCGAGAGGTGCTCGGGCCGGTCGCGCCTGCGCCGGACGTAGAGGGCGTACCAGCGCGTGTTCATGCGCCCTGCGAGGCGAGAGCCACGCCGGATCAGGGCGCGGGCCGCGAGCGGGTCGAGGGGCAGCGCGACGGCGACGCGGGCCGGAGAGACGGCGGGGAAGCCGCCGGAGGGCGCCGGAGCGGACGCCTGGTCCGCCGACCCGTGGTCCACGTTCTCGGCCGTCTCGCGCAAGGCGAGCTCGCGCAGCGCCCGGAGGTTCTCCTCGCGGAAGAAGTTCTCGAGGGCTGCCATCGCCTGCTCGGGCGGATAGACCTTTCCCTGCCGGAGCCGGTCGCGGAGTTCCGGGCCGGGGAGGTCGACGTTCACGACGGCGTCCGCGTCGCGGATCACGCGGTCCGGGACCCGCTCCCTCACCTCGAGTCCGGTCGCGGACTTCACGACGTCCTGCACGCCCTCGAGGTGCTGGACGTTCAGGGCCGTCATGACCGAGATGCCGGCGGCGAGGAGGTCCTCGACGTCCTGCCAGCGCTTCTCGTTCTTCGACCCCGGCGCGTTCGTGTGAGCAAGCTCGTCCACGACCGCGACCTCGGGCTTGCGCTCGAGAACGCCGGCGAGGTCCATCTCCTCGAGGACGGCACCCTTGTAATCGACCCGCCGGCGGGGGACGACCTCGAGATCGCCGACGCGCGCGGCCGTCTCGGTCCGGCCGTGCGTCTCGACGAGGGCGACGACGACGTCGACGCCCCGCGCGCGCATCGCCTGCGCGTCGTCGAGCATCTTGAACGTCTTGCCGACGCCGGCGGCCTGGCCGATGTAGACCTTGAGGTGCCCGCGCTTCGGGTCCCGGTTCGCGAGCCTCAGGAACGACTCGGGATCGGGACGCGCGTCGCGGTCCGGCTTCACGCCTCGATTATGGAGCCGCGGCCCTCACGCCGCCGGGACCGGCGTCGGAGTCGGCGTGGGCGCGATCTGGGGATGGCCGAGCTTCGCGTCAATCGCCATGTTCAGAGCGAGGACGTTGACGGCCTTTTCTCCGTAGAGGCCGAGAAATCGTCCCGCCGTATTCCGCGCGACGAGTGCCTCGAGGTCGGCGGCTGGGATCTTCGTCTCACGGGCGACGCGGGAGATCTGCAGGCGCGCGTACTCCGGTGAGATGTGGGGATCGACGCCCGAGCCGGAAGACGTGACGGCGTCGGCCGGGACGGATGCGGTAACACCCTCGTCGCTTCTCACGGAGGCCACGGCGTCCTTGACGGAGTCGGCAAGCTTCTTGGAGGTCGGGCCGAGATTCGTGCCGCCCGTCGACGTCGGGTCGTAGCCATTGCCAGCAGCGGAGGGCCGGCCGTGAAAATGTCCAGGCATCACGAACGCCTGTCCGATGAGACTCGATCCGACGGTCACGTTGTCCTTCGAGACGAGGCTCCCATCGGCCTTGTTGCGGAAGGTCACGCGTCCGATGGCCCAGACGAGCGCGGGATAGCCGAGTCCGAGGAGCACCGTCAGAGCCAGGAAGAGCCGGAGGGAACCGAAAACGTTCTCTTTCATTTGAGACCTCAAACGAGATGGAAAGCAACGAGGAGAAGATCGATCGCCTTGATGCCGATGAAGGGGACGAGGATTCCGCCGACGCCATAGAGCATCAGGTTCCGCCTGAGGATGCGGCCCGCACCGAGGGGCCTGTACGAAACGCCGCGGAGCGCCAGCGGGATGAGGGCGACGATGATGAGAGCGTTGAAGATCACCGCGGAGAGGATTGCGCTCTCGGGTGTGGCGAGACGCATGACGTTCAGCGCCTGCAGCTCGGGGTACGTGACGAGGAAGAGCGCCGGGATGATCGCGAAGTACTTCGCGACGTCGTTCGCGATCGAGAACGTCGTGAGCGCGCCACGCGTCATGAGGAGCTGCTTGCCGATCTCGACGACCTCGATGAGCTTCGTCGGATTCGAGTCGAGATCGACCATGTTCCCGGCTTCCTTAGCGGCCTGCGTGCCGGTGTTCATCGCCATCCCGACGTCTGCCTGCGCGAGGGCGGGAGCGTCGTTCGTGCCGTCGCCAGTCATCGCGACGAGGTTGCCCTTCGCCTGCTCGGCGCGGATGAGCGCGAGCTTGTCCTCCGGGGTGGCTTCGGCGAGGAAGTCGTCGACGCCCGCCTCGCGGGCGATCGTCGCGGCCGTGAGAGGGTTGTCGCCCGTGATCATGACGGTCCGGATTCCCATCGCGCGCAGCCGGTCGAAGCGCTCCTTCATTCCGCCCTTGACGATGTCCTTGAGGTAGATCGTTCCCATGACGCGCGCGCCGTCCGTGACGACGAGAGGCGTGCCGCCTTCCGCGGCGATGGAAGACACGTCGCGGCGGACCTCTTCCGGAAACGAGCCGCCGAGGCCGCGGACGAAAGCGTCGACCATGTCCGTCGCGCCCTTGCGCACCTGGCGCCCGGTCTCGAAGTCGAGGCCCGACATGCGCGTCTTCGCCGTGAACGGCACGAACTTAGCGCTCAGCTCGCGCAGGGCGCGGGCCCTGAGGCCGTACTTCTCCTTGGCGAAGACGACGATGGATCGCCCCTCAGGCGTCTCGTCGGCGAGCGACGAGAGTTGGGCGAGCTCGGCGAGCTCCTTTTCGGGGATGCCCGGGGCCGGAACGAGCTTGACGGCCTCGCGGTTTCCGAGCGTGATCGTGCCCGTCTTGTCGAGGAGGAGGACGTTCACGTCGCCAGCCGCCTCGACCGCGCGTCCCGACATCGCGAGGATGTTGTGCGTCAGGACGCGGTCCATCCCGGCGATGCCGATGGCCGAGAGGAGGCCCCCGATCGTCGTCGGAATGAGGCAGACGAGGAGCGCGATGAGGACCGTGACGGAGACGTTCCCGCCCGAGTAGATCGCGAACGGGCGCAACGTCGCGGTCGCGAACAGAAAGACGATCGTCAGGCCGGCGAGGAGGATGTCGAGCGCGATCTCGTTCGGCGTCTTCTGCCGCTCGGCACCCTCGACGAGGCGGATCATCCGGTCGAGGAACGTCTGCCCCTGCTCGGACGTGATCTCGACGACGATGCGGTCCGAAAGGACGGTCGTGCCGCCCGTAACGGCGGAGCGGTCGCCGCCCGCCTCCCGGATGACCGGCGCAGACTCGCCCGTGATCGCGGATTCGTTCACGGACGCGATGCCCTCGACGACGGTGCCGTCGCCCGGGATGGTCTGTCCGGTCTCGACGACCACGCGGTCGCCCTTCCGGAGCGACGTGGAGGGCACGCGCTCCTCGAGCGAACCGGCGAGCCGGCGGGCGACCGTGTCGGTCTTCGTGCGCCGGAGCGCGTCCGCCTGCGCCTTGCCGCGCCCCTCGGCCACGGCCTCCGCGAAGTTCGCGAAGAGGACGGTCGCCCACAGCCAGAAGACGATCTGGAGCTGGAAGCCGAAGAGGCCCTTCGGGGCGAGGCCGGGGAGGAGAAAGAGCGTCGTCGCGAGCGCGCCGACCTCGACGATGAACATCACCGGGTTCTTCATCATCCGCGCCGGGTGCAGCTTCGCGAACGCGTCCACGGCGGCGCGGGAAAGGATGGCCCGGTCGAAGAGGCTGGTTGAGCGTGTCTCTTTCATGCGCGTCTCAGAAGAGCTTTCCGGCGCCCATCAGGTAGTGCTCGACGATGGGGCCAAGTGCGAGAGCAGGGAAGAACGTCAGGGCTCCGACGATCAGGATCACGCCGATGAGGAGCACGACGAACACGGGCCCGTCCACCGGGAACGTGCCGATCGACTCGGCGACTTTCTTCTTGGCCGCGAGCGAGCCGGCGATGCCGAGAAGAGGGATGATCATCAGGAAGCGGCCGAAGAACATCGCGACGCCCAGCGCCACGTTGTAGAAGTCCGTGTTCGCGTTCAGGCCGGCGAACGCGCTGCCGTTGTTCCCGGTCGCGCTCGTAAACGCATAGAGAACCTCCGACAGGCCGTGCGGTCCCTGGTTGTTCAGGCTGGAGAGGCCCGCTTTCGAGGCCACGCCGAGGGCGGCTCCGACCAGGATCGAGAACGTGAGGATCAGGACGGAAAGCATCGCGAGCTTGACCTCGTGCGCCTCGATCTTCTTTCCGAGGTACTCGGGCGTGCGCCCGACCATGAGCCCGGCGATGAACACGGCGAGGACGACGAAGAGGAGCATCCCGTAGAGCCCGGCGCCGACGCCGCCGAAGATGATCTCGCCGAGCTGGATGTTCAGAAGCGGAACGAGGCCGCCGAGCGGCGTGAAGGAGTCGTGCATCGAGTTGACCGCGCCGCAAGAGGCATCAGTCGTGATCGTCGCGAAAAGGGCGGAGTCGACGGGCCCGAACCGGACCTCCTTGCCTTCCATGTTTCCCATCGCGGTCGAGACCCCGAGACCGTGATGGATGGGATTCCCGCGCACTTCGTAGAAACCCGAGACGAGCGCCCCGACGAGGAACAGAATCGCCATCGACCAGAAGACCGCCCACCCGTGGCGGGTCTTGCCGGTCATCGAGCCGAGCGTGTACGTCAGTCCCGCGCCGACCGAGAAGATGAGGAACATCTCGACGAGGTTGCTGAACGGCGTCGGGTTTTCGTACGGATGGGACGAGTTTGCGTTCACGAACCCGCCACCGTTCGTCCCGAGCTCCTTGATGGATTCCTGAGACGCGATGGGGCCCTGCGGGATCTTCTGGACGGCCCCTTCCAGCGTCGTGACGGTCTCGGAGGCCTTGAAGTTCTGGATGACGCCCTGCGACATCAGGACGACCGCGCCGGCGAGGCTGATGGGCAGGAGAACCCAGAGGGTGGCGCGCACGAGGTCGGACCAGAAGTTCCCGATGCCCTTCGACTCGACGCGTGCAACTCCCCTCACGAAGGCGATCGCGATCGCGATGCCGGTCGCGGCGGAGGCGAAGTTGTGAACGGCGAGCCCGGCCATCTGGGTGAAGATCGACATCGTCGACTCGCCCGAGTAGGCCTGCCAGTTCGTGTTCGTGGTGAAGGAGACCGCCGTGTTCCACGCGAGCGCGGCCGGGACGGCCGGCATCTTGTCGGGGTTCAGCGGCAGGAGGTGCTGCAGCCTCTCCATCGCGTAGAGGACGACGAGGCTGACGACGTTGAAGATCATCATCGAGCCCGCGTACGCCATGAAGCCCTGTTCCCTCGCGGCGTCCACGCCGCCGGCGCGGTACAGGAGGCGCTCCAGCGGAACGAGGACGGGATCGAGGAACGTCCTCTCCTTCGAGAAGACCCTCTTCATGTAGACCCCGATCGGCTTGACGACGGCGAGAACGAGGAGGAAGTAGACGCCGGTTTTCAGAAGGACGTCGGACATGGCTTTTTCACAGCTTCTCTGGCTTCACGAGCGCATACAGGAGGTAGAGGAGGGCCGCGGCCGAAAGGACGAGGCCCAGGATGGCTTCGAAGGACATGGCGTATCTCTTTCTTTCGCTTCAGACCTCGTCGCAGCGCTTCACGTACCAGAGCGACAGCGCGAGGAGGGCGGCCGTGAGAAGGAGGAAGAGGACGTCGAGCATGTGGTTCTCCTAGAACGTCGCGACCGCGCCGAGGACGAGCAGAATCTCGTCGTTCCTCGTGTCGTCGGCCGGACGGTCCGCCGAACGCGTCGGCGGTCGAATGGTCGTAGCGCGCCTTCGAGCTTGAGGATCAGCTGCGGGTGCGGGCGGTATCTCGAACGTGAGCGTCCCCTCCCAAGGGACTCTGGGCGACGGCCCGAGACGCCATTTCGGGGTCGTGGAAGTACTCGACGCGGAGGGCGAGAGCGGAGGAGGGATTGGGAGAGAAGAGGAAGGAGGCCGAAGAAAGAGGTACTGAGCCAGACGAAGCTCCCTGCCAATCTCGCCGCGTCGGCCTGCGGTCGAGTCTGCCGCCGAGATCGACGCTCGCGGCGAGCTTACCTTCTCAGAGATCCTCAACGTTCCCACGAAGTCGACGAACGAGCGCCAATGGGACGTCGTCGTCCGGCAGCCGGGCCCGAAAAACGTGTTCACGCTGAAACCCAGCGCGTCCTTCGCGTACGCGATCTGCGTCCCGTACGCCTTGCCCGCCGTTGTTGTCCTCGATGATCTGCCAGCCGTTCAGCAGCCAGAGTTGGCCCGACCACCGGTCGTCGAAGCTCGTCGCGACCTTGAGGCCGGTCTGGTAGTACGGCGAGAACTCGCCCATCCAGCCGCGCGTGTAGCTCCAGTTGTCCTTCGAGAAAAAGCCCTCGTACCCGATGTGACTGGGCTGGATGCCGAGCTCGAAGAGGACGCCCCGGCCCGCGTCGAGCCTGTACGACACCGACGCCTGGTAGATCGGGCGCCAGGTGTCCGGATGGAGCTCGGCGGCGTGGACGACGTCGGTCCCCGTGCCCGCGACGGCCACGACGTGGAAGCCGACCGGATTCGCGTCGAGCGAGACGTCCAGGGCCGCGAGGTTGAGCCCCAGCTCGTTTGCGTTGGCCGCGGTCGTACCCGTGCCAGGCTCGAAATTGGCGTGATCGAACGGCCGGTTTGGGTTCCACGAGGCGTAGACATCGACGAGGCCGTGCAGCTGGACTGCGGATGCAGCGGAGGTCGAGGCTGCCGGCGTCTCCGGCGGGGGGGCCTGTGCGTTTGCCCTCCGCCCTTCGAGGATCAAGACGGTCGCGACCATCGCGCCGACGATCGTCCGATCGCGACGCCCGGCCGCCCGTGCTTTTCCATGAGAATCCCCTCTTCGGACCTCGCCGTCCGGGTCCGGCCTTTCGTCGATGAGGACCTTGGGGAGGGCGATTTCCTGGAGCGCATGTGCGAAGAAGTACAGGTAGCCCAGGAAGCCGCCGCCGGCAAACGCCAGGCGTGCGAGCCCTTCGTGGGCCGCGGCCACGAGAGTGCCGCCGCAAAGGCAGGCGACGGAGGCCGTGACGAGGCCGAAGACGGACGCGAGCTTGCGGGAACGAGCCGGGGGCGGGAGCTTCCGCATGTCGAGAGGGTGGGTTCCCGCCGCAAAGGAAGTCCGGAGAAAGACCTAAAGAAGTTCTGAAGGTAGACTCCCCCGCGCCGCGATGACCGAACCCAGCAAGATCTCCCAGGTCCTTCTGGGCAAGCCCCGGGACGTGAAGGACCCGAACGTCTTCCACCGGGTTTCACTCATCGCCTTCCTGGCCTGGGTCGGCCTCGGAGCCGACGGGCTTTCGTCCTCCGCATACGGCCCGGACGAGGCATTCCGGGCGCTCGGAACCCACCGCTCGCTCGCGATCGTCCTCGTCGCGATGACGGCGATCACGATCGGGGTGATCTCGATCGCCTATTCGAACCTCATCGAGCACTTCCCGGGCGGCGGAGGCGGCTATCTCGTCGCGACGAAGCTCCTTGGCAAGAGGGCCGGCGTCGTCTCGGGCTGCGCTCTCCTCGTGGACTACGTCCTCACGATCAGCGTGTCCGTGGCGTCGGCGTGCGACCAGATCTGGAACTTCCTGCCCCCCGGCGTCGCTCACTACAAGCTGATCGCCGAAATCGGGGTCCTCGGCTTCCTGATCGTCCTGAACCTCCGGGGTGTCAAGGAATCCGTGACGATCCTCGCGCCGATCTTCCTCGTCTTCATCGGCACGCACGCGTTCGCGATCCTGTACACCTTCGCGATCCACCTCGAAACCCTCCCCGGCGTCTTCGTGGGCGCGGCGCGCGACTTTCACGCCTCGAAGGCGACGCTCGGGTTCTGGCCGCTCGCCTTCATCCTCCTGAAGGCGTACTCGATGGGCGGCGGCACGTATACCGGTATCGAGGCGGTCTCGAACGGCGTCACGATGCTGCGAGAGCCGCGCGTGAAGACCGGCAAGAGGACGATGTTCCTCATGGCGGGCTCGCTCGCGTTCACGGCGGGCGGCATCCTGTTCGGCTACCTTCTCGTCGGAGCGCGCACGCAGCCGGGGAAGACGATGAACTTCGTCCTCTTCGACGCGCTCTTCGGGCGCTGGAAGATCGGAGAGTTCGCCTTCGGGACGGCCTTCGTCCTGACGCTCCTCCTCGCCGAGGCCGCGCTCCTCTTCGTTGCCGCGCAGACGGGCTTCCTCGACGGCCCGCGCGTCCTCGGGAACATGGCGGTCGACTCGTGGGTGCCGCACCGCTTCTCGCAGCTTTCGGACCGGCTCGTGACGCAGAACGGCGTCTTCCTGATGGGCCTCGCGGCGGTCGCGGCTCTCGTCTACACGCGCGGTGACATCACGATGCTCGTCGTCATGTACTCGATCAACGTGTTCCTGACGTTCTCGCTCACGGAGCTCGGGATGTCGCGCCACTGGATTGTGGAGCGGCACAGGACGGCGAGCTGGAAGGGCCTGCTCGCGATCCACGGGACTGGGCTCGTCCTGTGCATCACGATCCTCTGCATCACGCTCTACGAGAAGTTTGCCGAGGGCGGCTGGATGACGGCCCTCGTCACGAGCGCCACGATCGTCGTCTGCTTCCTGATCCGGCGGCACTACCAGAGCGTGTCCGAGGACCTCAAGCGCCTGGACGACATCCTCGTCCCGGTCGCCCCCGTTCCGGTCGCAGGCGACTCGATCGCGGCGCTCGACCACAAGCTCCCGACGGCGATCCTGACCGTGGACCGCTTCTCGGGGTACGGGCTCCACCAGATTCTGAGCATCCACGCGCTCTTCCCGAACTACTACAAGAACTTCATCTTCGTGTCGGTCTCGGTCGTGGACTCGGGCAACTTCAAAGGGAGCGAGGAGGTCGGCCGGCTCGAGGCGGACACGCGCGAGAACCTCGAGAAGTACGTCGCGTGGTGCGTCGCGAAGGGCTGGCATGCCAGCTACCGGACGGCCGTCGCGACGGAGGCCGTCGACGAGGTCGTGAAAATCTGCAGGGAACTCCGCGAGGAGTTCCCGCGCTCGGTGGTCTTCAGCGGCAAGCTCGTGTTCAAGAAGGAGGAGTGGTACCACCGCCTCCTCCACAACGAGACCGCCATGGCGATCCAGAGGCGCCTGCAGTTCGAGGGCGTGCAGGCGATCGTCCTGCCCGTCAGAGCCGCGGTCTAAAGGGGCTCCGCGACGAACCGGTAGCCCACCCAGGGCTCCGTGACGACGTAGCGCGGGCGGGCGGGGTCCGGCTCGATCTTCTTGCGGAGGGAGCCGACGTGGACACGGACGGCGTCGGGCGTCGTGCCCGGGGCCCCGTGCCAGACGCGGCCGATGATCTGCCGGATCGTGACCGGCTTGCCCGCGTGCGTGGCGAGAAGATCGAGGATCGCGAGCTCGGTCGGCGTGAGGTGGACCTCGCGGCCCTCGACCGTGACGCGCCGCCTCTCCCGGTCCAGCGTGAGGCCCGGGAACTCCAGGACCTCCGTCACGCCCTCGTCCGCGTGCCGCCGCAGCTGAGCGCGCACGCGCGCGAGCAGCTCGGGCACCGAGAACGGTTTCACGACGTAGTCGTCCGCCCCGAGGTCGAGGGCGCGGATCTTGTCCGCCTCGCCTCCGCGCACGGAAAGGACGAGGATCGGCGTCCTGGCTCGTCTTGCGGACCTTCCCGATGAGCTCGAAGCCGTCCGCGACGGGCATCGCGAGGTCCGTGAGGACGAGGTCGGGCTCGCGCTCCGCGGCCAGCCGGGCGCCCTCCTCGCCGTCGGACGCTTCGAGCGTCTCGTAGCCGGCCGCCGCGAGCTCGGCCGCGAGGCCGCGGCGGATGGACGGGTCGTCGTCTACGACGAGGACCGTTCCGAGCGCGCGCGTCACGCGGCGGCCTCCGGCGCGGCGGGCAGGTCGAGGCGGGCAATCGTCCCACCGCCCGGCCGGTCGAGGAGGGCGATGGACCCGCCCATCGCGTGCGCGAGCGAAGAGCAGATCACGAGGCCGAGCCCCGAGCGACCGGCTTCGGCGGGCGAGGCGCCTGAGGAGGCGGCACGCTTCACGTCGGCGGGGACGCCCGCGCCGCGGTCGCGGACGTCGAGGCGGACGCGCCCGGCATCCGTCGGGTGAGGGCCGGCGGCGAGCTCGATGGGAGCGGGAGCGGGCGCGGCGCGCGACGCGTTCTCGAGAAGGTTCGCGAGGATCTCGACGGCGAGCGCGGGGTCCGCGAGCACGTCGGGAGTCTCCGGGTCGACGGTCACGTCCACCGTGCGCCCGGCGAGGTCGAGCGGCAGAGCCTCGAGCGTCGCCCGGAAGAGGTCCGCCGGCGGCGCGGGCTCCGCGTGCGGGACGTACGTCCCCGCGTCGAGGCGTGCCATGGCGAGGAGGTTGTCGATCCGGCGCGAAAGGCGCTCCGTCTCGACGGAGACCTCGTCGACGTCCGCCGAGGCCCCCACCGTTCGGCGGAGCCGCTCGAGGCCGAGCCGGATCGCCGTGATCGGCGTCCTGAGGTCGTGCGAAACGGCCCGGAGGAGCGACGTCTTGAGCGAATCGCTCTCGCGAAGCGCCTCGAGGTGCGTGCGTTCGGCGAGAAACGTCTCGCGCTCGACGGCGAGGGCGACGAGCCGTCCCACCGACGCGAGCGCGTGGCGGTCCGCGCGCGTCCCGCGGACGAGCAGGACGCCGCTCGAGCGTCCCCCGAGGGTGAGCGGGAGATACGCGTCCCGCGCGCCGTCGGCCGCGGGGACCTCGACGGTCTCGCCGCTCTTCCCGGCGCTCTCGAGGAGCGGGTCCGACACCTCGAGGCGGTGGTCGCCCGTCGCGACGACGACGTCTCCCCGGCCCGAAGCTCCGGGGAAGAGAACGAGGGCGCCGCCCCGCGCGCCGATGGACCTGAGGGCCCGCCCCGCGGCTTCGCCCAGCGCGCCGACACGGTTCGTGGCCGCGAAGAGATCGACGGACAGGTCGTAGAGCGCCTCCATTTCCTTGCGTCGGGTCTCGGCCTCCCCGGCCCGGCGCTGCTCCCGCGAAACGAGGCGGCTCACGAGAAACGACGTCAGGAGGAAGACGGCGAGCGCGACCCAGTTCGCGGGGTCCGCGATCGTGAACGTCCCGACCGGCGGGAGGAAGAAGTAGTTGTAGCAGGCCGTCGCCGTGAGGGACGCCGCGGCGGACGCCGCGAGCCCGTACCCCGCGGCGGAGAAGAGGACGACGACGAGGTAGACGAAGCCTGCCGCGGTCGCGTTCGCGCCGGCCGCGCGGCCGAGGGCCGTGGCGCCGGCGACTCCGAGGAGGGCGACGGCGATCCCGGTGAGACGCCTACCCGTGGATGTTGTGGCCGTGGACGGCCTCCGCCGCCTCGTGGAGCGCCTCCGAGAGCGTCGGGTGCGCGTGGATCGTGCGGATCATCTCCTCGGTTGTCGCCTCGAGGCGGAGCAACGCGGCGCCTTCGGCGATGAGCTCGGTCGCGTGCGGCCCGACGATGTGAACGCCGAGGATCTCGTCGTACTTCGCGTCCGAGACGATCTTGACGAAGCCCTCCTGCGATGGCTCCATGGCCGTCTTCGCGAGGACGGAAAAGTTGAACTTTCCGGTCTTCACGGCGTAGCCGCGCTCCTTGGCCTTCGCCTCGGTCAGGCCGATGGACGCGACTTCCGGGTCGCAGTACGTGCAGCCGGGGACCTGGTCCCGATTGACCGGCACCGTCGGGTGTCCCGCCATCGTCTCGGCGGCGACGATGCCCTCGGCCGACGCGACGTGCGCGAGCCAGACCGTCGGGGTCACGTCGCCGATCGCCCAGATGCCCGGAACGTTCGTGCGCTGGTTCCGGTCGACCTTCACGTAGCCGCGCTCGAGGGCGACGCCGAGCGCCTCGAGGCCGAGCCCTTCCGTCACCGGCTTGCGCCCGACCGCGAGGAGCACCTTCTCGACGGACCACGAGACCGGCCCGCCGTCCGGACCCTTTGCCGTGACCGTGACCGTGCCGTCGCCGTTCGGCGTCACGGACTCGACGCCCGTTCTCACGTGGACCTCGATGCCCTTCTTGCGGAACGACTTCTCGACTTCCTTCGAGATTTCCTCGTCCTCGACCGGGAGGATGCGCGGGAGGACCTCGACGAGCACCGTCTTCGTGCCGTAGCGCGCGAAGCACGACGCGAACTCCGAGCCCACGGCGCCGGAGCCGATCACGAGTAGCGACTTCGGGATCGACGTGGACTTCAGGATCTGGTCGGAATTCAGGATCGAGACGCCGTCCGCCTTGACGTGGGGAAGGTCCCGCGGAACGGAGCCCGTGGCGATCAGCACGTTCTTCGTCTCGAGAACAGCCTCGCCGGCCTCGCCCGTAACGGCGACGCGGTTTGCGGCGACGAGGCGTCCGAAGCCGGGGTGCACCTCGATCTTGTGCTTCTTCATGAGGAACTCGACGCCCCTGGCGCCCTTGAAGACGACCTTGTCGCGGAACTTCACGACGCCCGGGAAGTCGAGCTCCACGCCGGCCGTCTTCACGCCGAACGACGCGGCATGGTTTTTCGTCTCGTCGTAGAGCGAGGCGGACTTCAGCATCGCCTTGGTCGGGATGCACCCGCGGTGGAGGCACGTGCCGCCGAGGCCGACGCCGGGGACCTTCGCGTCCTTCTCGACGATCGCGGTCTTCAGTCCGAGCTGGGCGGCGCGGATCGCGGCGACGTAGCCGCCGGGTCCCGAGCCGATCACGACGAGGTCGAACATCTCACTCTCCTTGACGAGGGCGCGCGCGGGGAGGGGCGGGTGCGCGGCGGCCGGGATTATAGGTCGTCACCCGAAGGCGATTCCGAGGAGGCCGCCGGCGAGGACGAGCCACGCCGCGTTGATCCGGAAAACGGCGAGGACGGCCGCCGAGACGAGAAAGAGCGCCGCGGTCGGCGGGTTCACGAGCGCGGAGCGGGCCAGCTGGAGCGTCACCGCCGCCATGAGTGCGAGGGCGCCGACGTTGACGCCGTCGAGGAATGCGCCGACGGGACGCGAGGCGCGGAGGCGTGGCACGAAGGGGCCGCAGACCGCGACGAACGCGAACGCGGGCAGGAAGATCCCCGCCGTCGCGACGGCGGCCCCCTTGGGCCCCGCGAGGACGTAGCCGATGAACGTCGCGGTCGCCGAGAGCGGGCCGGGCGTGAACTGCCCGACGGCGACGGCATCGAGGAGCTGCGCGTTCGTGAGCCAGTGCCAGCGCTCGACGAGGTCGTTCTTCAGGAACGCGAGGAGCACGTACCCGCTGCCGAACAGGATCGCCCCGGTCTTGAGGAAGAAGAAGAAGAGACCGCCGAGAGAGAACGAGGAGGAGATTGCTGCTGAAGAGAAGAGAAGAGGGGAGAGAAAAACCGGGGATTTCTTAGAAGGTGCATGGGGCTGGGCGCGGTCGGCCCCGACGAGGGCCGCCGCCGCATCGGCCTCCTCGGCCGCGGCGTTGCCGCCATGCTCCGGCCGCGGCTGCGCGTCGCCCCCTCTTACCCTTCTAAGAAGATCCCCAATCGCCATTGCCCCCGCCGAGACACAACCGGCGACGAGCAGCAGCAGGAACTCGTGCACGAAGAACGCCGCCGCGAGCGCGGCGGCGCCGAGGGCGAGGTGGAACCGCGTCTTCACGGCCGTGCGGCCCAGGCTCGCAAGCGCCGTCGCGATGAGCGCGAGGACGACCGGCTTGATCCCCTCGAAGAAGTGCGGCATCGCGGGGAGCGATCCAAATCGGACGTAGGCCCACGAGAAAGCAAGGACGATCGCGGCCGCCGGGAGGATGAAGGACAGGCCCGCGACGAGGAGGCCCGCCAACCCTGCGCGCACGTGGCCGACGAACAAGGACATCTTCGTCGAGACGGGGCCCGGCATGAGGTTCGTGGCGCCGAGAAGGTCGAGGAACTCCTCGCGGCTCATCCAGCCGCGCCGCCTCACGACCTCGTTCTCCATCATGGCGACGTGTGCCGCCGGGCCGCCGAACGCGGTGAATCCCAGCTTCAGGAAGAGCCCGGCGAGCTCCTTCAGCCGGCCCCGCGTCGCGGACATTGCGGGGATTATCGGCGAGCGCGCCCGATAAGATGGCCGGGTGATCGGGGAGGTCCTCGGCCGCTACCGGATCGACGCGCGCCTCGGCGCCGGCGGGATGGGCGAGGTCTGGCGCGCGGAGGACACGCGCCTCAGGAGGCCCGTCGCGCTCAAGCTTCTGAAGGGCGCGGCGTCTCCGGCGGAATCCGCGCGTCTCCTGCGCGAGGCACGCGTCGCCTCGCAGCTCAGCCACCCGAACATCGCCGTGATCTACGAGATCGACGAGGCGGTACGGGACGGCCGGACGGTCCCCTACATCGCGATGGAGTACGTCGAGGGCCCGACGCTCGCCGAGCGCATCGCCGCGCGCCCGCTCGAGGTCGCCGAGGCGCTCGACGTCGCGGGGCAGGTCGCGTCCGCGCTCGAGGCCGCGCACGGGCGGGGCGTCGTGCACCGCGACGTGAAGCCGGGGAACGTCATCGTCGACGCCGCGGGCCGCGTGAAGGTCCTCGACTTCGGGCTGGCCGCGTTCCGGTCGCCGGACGGCTTCTCGGGCGAGACGTGGAGCGCCGGCCCGGCGGGGCCGACGCAGTCGATCCCGGGCGCCGTCGTCGGGACCGTGGCGTACATGTCGCCCGAGCAGGCGCGCGGGCAAGACGTCGACGCGCGCACGGACGTCTTCTCGCTCGGGGTCCTCCTCTGGGAGTCGCTCGCCGGCCGCCGTCCGTTCGAGGGGCCGAACGCCGTGGAGACCCTCGACCGCGTCCTCCACGCCGACCCGCCGCCGCTCTCGCGCGTGGTTGCCGGCGTCTCCCCGGAGCTCGAGGGGGTCGTGACCCGGATGCTCGAGAAGGACCGCAACCGGCGAACGCCGACGATGCGCGAGGTGCGGACGGAGCTCGAGGCGCTCGCGAGGGGCGCCCGGACGTCGGTGCCGGGACTCCCGGCCCCGCCCGCCGCTCCTCCGAACGCCGTCGCGGTGCTCGCGTTCTCGAACATCACGAAGAGCCCGGAGGATGACTGGCTGGCCACCGGGATCATGGAGACGGTCACGGCGGACCTGAAGGGCGTCCCTGGGCTCGCCGTCATCGGGTGCGAGCGCGTCTGCGAGGTCGAGAAACGCCTCACGGTGCGCGCGTCCCACGGCGAGTCGGAGCTCGCAGCGCGCCTCGGGCGGGAGGTCGGCGCGCGGTGGGTCGTCACGGGCGGCTTCCAGCGGCTCGGCGACCGGGTCCGGATCACGGCGCGCGCGAGCGAAGTCGAGACGGGCGAGGTCCTCACGACCGTGAAGGTCGACGGGGCGATGGCGGAGCTCTTCGGCCTGCAGGACCGGATCGTCACGCAGCTTGCCGACGGCTTCCACGTCGCCGCCCGGCCGCCGTCCGCGGCGGGCGACACGACGCACGTGATCGACGCGTACGAGGCGTTCTCGAAGGGGCTCGTGAATCTCCGCGCCGAGAGCCGCGAGTCGGTGGACCGCGCGATCCTGTTCTTCGAGCGGGCCGTCGCGCTCGACCCGGACTACGGACGCGCGTGGATCGAGCTCGGCACCGCGTACGACACGAAGGCGACGTACCTCGCGATGCCCGAGCTCCTCGAGCGGGCGGTCGAGGCGTTTGAGCGCTCTCTCGCGCTCGAGCCGCGCCTCCCGCGCGCCTGGCGCGAGCTCGGCGGAACGCTCGTCGCCCTCGGACGGGACGAGCGCGGGTTCGACGCCCTTCGCCGCGCGCTCGAGCTCGACCCCGAGGACGCCGGCGCGCACGCCGCGCTCGGCCGCGCGTACTTCATCGGGAGGGCGATGTTCGCCGAGGCCGCGGCGTGCTTCGAGCGCGCGCTCCGGAAGAACCCGCAGGGCGGCTGGTACGCCCTCCAGCTCGCGCACGTCGCCACGCTCCTTCGGGATTTCCCGCTCGCCAACCGCGCGGCGCGCCAGGCGATCGAGCTTCAGGAGCGCGGCCTCTCCGGGCGCGAGGGCGTGCTCATCGTCGGGGCGTACATGCGTCTCGGCGTCGCGCGGGCCCTCGAGAGCAGATTCGAGGACGCGGTGGCGGAGTACCGGCGCGAGCTCGCGTTCCTGCGCCGGGTCGACCACGCGCTCAAGGACAGGGCCGTCGTCGAGCTGCACGTCCACCTCGGGAGCGCGCTCCTCGCGCTCGGACGGGCGGAGGAAGGGAAGGAGGCGCTCCTCCTCGCGCTGGACGCGTTCGAAGAGCGCCTGAGGATCGGGGCGGACGAGCCCTTCACGCGCTACTACGTGGCCGCGGCCTGGGCGCTCCTGGGGGAGAAGGAGCGCGCGCTGGACGCTCTCGAGCGCGCCGCCGCGCAGCGCCACGCCTACACGGTCGCGCGCGCCCGGATCGACCCGGAT
The DNA here is from genome assembly GCA_963798215.1 of uncultured Acidobacteriota bacterium. Classification (GTDB taxonomy): domain Bacteria; phylum Acidobacteriota; class Thermoanaerobaculia; order UBA5066; family UBA5066; genus Fen-183. The sequence continues at coordinate 2,372,370 of CAWCSP010000004.1, read as the reverse complement.
TTCGCGAACCTGCGCGAAGAGGCCCGCTTCAAGGCCCTCACGGGTAACGGATCAGGACCCGGAGCCGGCTGACACCGGCCGCGATACGCTCCGGGAATGCCGCTCGACCTTTTGAGGAATCTTCTCTTCGCACTCGTCGTCGTCCTTCCGGTTTCCCTCTCCGCCGCCGGGCGCTCCGTCCCCGGGAAGCTCCCGACCGGCGAGACGCTCCTCCCGAACGGCCGGCTGCTGACGCCGACCGGGACGCAGACCGAGGTCGCGCCGTACCCCTTCGCGCTCGCGCTCACCCCGGACGGGACGCGCGTCGTCGCGGCCTGCACGGGGGCCGACGACCAGTCGCTCCACCTCCTCGACGCGGCGACGGGGAAGGTCCTCGCGAAAGAGCCCGTGAAGAAATCGTGGCTCGGCCTCGCGGTCTCTCCGGATGGGAAGCGCGTCTACCTCGCGGGCGCCGGCGGAAGGATCGTCCTCGTCTACCGCCTCGAGGGCGACCGCTTCGTCGCGGAGGACCCCCTGCCTCTCCGAAAGGCGGACGAGCCGGCCAAGCTCGACGCGACCCCTTCCGGGCTCGCCGTCTCCGCCGACGGAAAGAGCCTCTGGGCGGCGCGCATCCTCCTGAACGACCTCGTGCGGATCGACCTCGCGTCGCGGACGGTGGTCGCGGCCGTGCCGGTCGGCGTCCACCCGTACCGCCCGGTCCTCTCGCCGGACGGAGCGCTTCTTGCCGTCTCGAACTGGGGAGCGGCGTCCGTATCGCTCGTCGACGCGGCGTCGGGCGCCGTGCGCGCCACCGTGACGACCGCCGACCACCCCTCCGACCTCGCCTTCTCGCGGGACGGCCGGACGCTGTTCGTCGCCGAGTCGAACCGGAACCTCGTGGCGGCCGTGGACGTCGCCGCGCGCAAGGTCGTGCGGCAGATCTCGGTCGCGCTCGGACCCGACGGCCCGGGCTCGCCGTCGGCGGACGCCGTCCTCGACGGCTCGACGCCGAACGCGCTCGCGCTCACGCCGGACGGGAGGACGCTCTACGTCGCGGACGCCGACGACGACGCCGTCGCCGTCGTGGACGTCGGCGGTGACCTTCACGCCGCGCGCACCCGGGGGTTCATCCCGAGCGGATGGTATCCGGACGCCCTCGCCCTCTCGTCCGACGGAAAGACTCTCTGGGTCGCGAACGCGAAGGGCGGCGGGTCGTGGTCGAACGCGGTGGGCGGACCCGAGCCGACGAGGAAGAAGGAGTCGAAGGCCTGGAAGAAGACGCGCACGATTCCGGGCTCCGTGTCGCGGGTCGACGTCCCGACCGCGGAGGCGCTCGGCGCGCTCACGGCGCGCGCGTACGCGAACCGGCGGCCCGCCGCGCGCGGGGCGGTTCCGGCGAAAGCCTCGGCCGTGATCCCCGCCGTGCCGGGGGGCGTCTCGCCGATCAAACACGTCGTCTACGTCATTCGCGAGAACCGCACGTACGACCAGGTCCTCGGGGACCTGCCGCAGGGGAACGGCGACCCGGCGCTCGTGATCTTCGGGCGCGACGTGACGCCGAACGCGCACGCGCTCGCCGAGGAGTTCGTCCTCCTCGACAACCTCTACTGCGATGCCGAGGTTTCGGCGGACGGCCACAACTGGTCGATGGGCGCCTACGCGACGGATTTCGTCGAAAAGGTCTGGCCCCCGATGTACGGGAACAGGGGCTTCTCGTACGTCTTCGAGGGGAACGACGCGAACGCCTTCCCGACGAACGGGTACCTTTGGGACGCCGCGGCCCGCGCCCATCTCACGCTGCGCAACTACGGCGAATTCGTGGGCGTCGCGGCCGAGGCCGGGGCGTCGAATCTCTCCCTCATGGCCGGGAAGGAGGGCGCGCTCGAAGGCAACACGTGCCCGTTCTACCCCGGGTTCGACCTCGACATCCTCGACAACGCCCGCGTGGACGTCTTTCTCAAGGAGTTCCACGGTTTCGTGAAGGCGAAGGAGATGCCGCGCCTCACGATCGTCAGACTCGGGAACGACCACACGGCGGGGACGAAGAAGGGCGAGCGCACGCCGCGCGCGATGGTCGCCGAGAACGACGTGGCGCTCGGGCGCCTCGTCGAGGCGATCTCGCACTCGCCGTTCTGGAAGGACACGGCGATCTTCGTGATCGAGGACGACGCCCAGAACGGCTCCGACCACGTCGACGCGCACCGGACCGTCGGGTTCGTGATCTCGCCGTACACCCGGCGCAAGGGCCTCGTGGACTCGACGATGTATGCCACGGTGTCGTTGCTCCGGACGATGGAGCTGATCCTCGGCCTCCCGCCTCTCTCGCAGCACGACGCCGGCGCGACGCCCATGACGAACGCGTTCACGGACGTCCCCGACCTCGCGCCGTACGTCCACCGCGAGACGACGATCCCGTTCTACGAGATGAACCCCGACGGCGCGCCGATGCAGGAGGCGTCGAACGGCTGGGACTTCTCGAAGGAGGACGCGGCGCCGGACCTCGCCCTCAACGAGGCGGTCTGGAAGAGCGTCCGCGGAAGGGACGCCGAGATGCCCGCGCCCGTCAACGCGTCCTTCGTCCGCCTGCGGGAGAAGAGCGACGACTGAAGGCCGCGGCTATCTCACGCGCTCGAGCGGCCCCTCGACGCCGAGCGTCAGCGGAAGCCGGACGTGGACGTCCTTGCTCTCGATCACGAGCGTGTAGATCCCCGGGGCCCAGCGGTCCCTCGGCGAGGGGAAGAAGAGCGGCCCCTGCGCGAGCCTCTGCCCGTTCACGTTGACCTTGTCGAAGACGATGTCCTCGCCGGGAATCGCGAAGAACCCGAGGCGCTCGGCAAAAACGGCGCTCGGGAAGTAGCCCGCGAGCGGGTCTCTCTGGACCTTCGCCTCGTCCAGCATCCGGCGCACGTCCGGGATCCCCTGGGCCATGCGCCGCTGCGTCGGGAGCGGGATCCGCGTACCGTCCGGCGTGATGAGGGAGACGTCCTCGCGCCAGACCTCGACGGGCGTGCCGCCCGTGGCCGTCAGGCACGTGTCGAGGAGGATCCATTTCTTGTCGAGGTGGAGCTGCGCGTGCTTGTAGCCGACGACGACCTGGAGCGTGTCGTCCTTCCAGCGCATCACGGTCGCGCCGAGACGCTTGACGTTCGGCCCGCCGTCGACGTCGGCGCCGGCCGGGGCCGCGAGGCAGAGGGCGACGAGGCCGGCGAGGACGGGTCTCGGAGTTGGATTCACGGTTCCTCCCGGGGGCTCGACGCCCGCCCGACGTTCCTTGCATGGAGCGTACCGCCGGGCGGGGCCGTTTTTGCGGACGGTGCCGACGGGCCTCGCGGTACGATTCGCGTGCGAAATGAGCACGTCGTCGCTTGCCGGGGCTTGGAAACTCCTCGTCCTCGAGTTCCGTTCGGACGGACAGGTCGTTGACCCGCTCGGGCGGGACGCGGCGGGCACGTGCCTTTACGACACGACCGGGCACATGTCGCTCCAGATCATGCGCGCGGATCGGCCGCGATTCGCAGCCACGGACATGCTCGGCGGGACGCCCGAAGAGGTCGACGCCGCGGCGAAGGGATACATCGCCTACGGTGGCACGTACGTCGAGGACGCCATCCACGGCGTCGTCGTCCACCACGTCACGCACTCGCTCTTCCCGAACTGGGTCGGAACCGACCTCGTCCGGTTCTTCAAGAGGTCCGGAGACCGGCTCATCACGGGCAACCCGACGGTCGTCGTCGGCGGGCACCTCATGGACGTGATGCTCGTCTGGGAGCGTCTCTCGGACGTGGAGAGACACTGACCGTGCAGCGCTTCACGCTGGCCCGCCAGATGTCCCGCCGCCTCACGCTCTGCAGGCGCGTCGGGCCCTGCCCGGCGGACGCGCCCGTGAGGATCACGGTCCTCCTTCACGCGAAGGACGCGCGGGCCCTGCGCGACGCCGTCCACGCGGTCTCGGACCCGAAGGGAGCCTCGTACGGCCGGCACTTCACGCCGGACCAGGTGCGCGACCTCGTCGCGCCCGGCTACCAGGACCTCGACGCCGTCCTCGCGTTCCTGAACGATTCCGGCCTGCGCGTCGACGGCGTCTCGGGCGCGCGCACGGCCGTGCAGGCGAGCGGCCCGGCTGAGGCCGTCGCGCGCGCGTTCGACGCCCCGATCGGCCTCTTCGCGTCGCCGCCCGCCGTCGCCGCGGGCCGCCGGCAGGCCTACGGCATCGAGCGCGATCCGACGATCCCGGCGTCTCTCGCGGCCGTCATCCGGGGCGTCGCGGGCCTGAACGACCTGCCCGCGGCGCGGCGGTTCCCGCCGCTCCTCGCGCCGAAGCGCTCGCGGGTCCCGCGCCGGGGCCCGGCGGCGGCACGCGGCCCCGGCGGCGGGTTCACGCCGGCGGAGATCCACGCCGCGTACGGCGTCGCTGAGGACGCGCCGGGCGGGCGCGGCGAGCGCGTGGCGATCCTCGAGTTCGGAGGCGGGTTCTCCAGCGCGGACTTCTCGTCGTTCTGCGCGGCATACGGACTGCCGGCCGCCGACGTCACGGAGGTCTCCGTGTCGGGAGCCGCGAACGACTACCGCGGCCGGACCGGCGACGCCGACGTCGAGGTCGCGCTCGACATGGACTGGGTGCGCGCGACGGCGCCGGACGCCGAGATGGACCTGTGGTGGGCGCCGAACGTGGACACGGGATGGGTCGACTTCCTGACGGCCGTCCTCGACGCGCCGGAGGCGCGTCGCCCGAGCGTCGTTTCGATCTCGTGGGGAATGCCCGAGGACGGCTTCTCGACGTCCCGCCGGTACGACCAGACGCGCCAGCTCTTCCAGGCGTGCGCGCTCCTCGGGATCACGTTCGTCTGCGCGTCGGGAGACGCGGGCGCGGCGGACGAGCTGCCGGCAGACGCCTGGTACGACGGCCAGCGCCACGTCGACTTCCCGAGCGTCGTCCCCGAGGTCACCTCGGTCGGCGGCACGAAGCTCGTGCCTTCGGGCGCCGGCTTTTCGGAGGCCGCGTGGAACGACGGGCCGGGGCGCGGCGCTTCGGGCGGCGGCTTCTCGCGGCTCATCGCGGTTCCCGACTGGCAGAAGGCCGCCGTCGCGGGCCGCAAGGGCGTGACCGGGCGCGGCATCCCGGACGTCGCGGCCGTCGCGTCCCCGGACCCCGGGCTGTCGATTTTCGTCCGCGGCAAGTGGACGGCAGCCGGCGGCACGAGCGTCGCGGCGCCGATCTGGGCCGGCTTCCTCGCGCGGGTCAACGCGGCGCGTCTCGATGCGAAGAAATCGCGTCTCGGGGCCGCGAACGCCGCCCTCTACGCATCCGGCCGCGGGGCTTCCGCGCCGTTCCGCGACGTCGTGCGCGGCGACAACGGCTACGCCGGAGTCCTGGGGTTCTCCGCCGCGAAGGGCTGGGACCCCGTCACTGGTCTCGGGTCGCCCGACCTTTCACGACTCGTCCGGTCCCTGGTGCGCTGAGGAGGACGATGTTCATCGGACACGCCGCCGTGGGGTTCGCGAGCAAGGCGGGCGCGCCGCGTGCGTCGCTGGGCTGGCTCCTCGCGGCCCCGTTCCTCCTCGACCTCCTGTGGCCGGTTTTCCTCCTTCTCGGGATCGAACACGCGACGATCGAGCGCGGGCCCAATGCGTTCCTGAACTTCTCGTTCGACTCTTACCCGTGGTCGCACAGCCTCGCGATGGCGATCGTCTGGGCGCTCCTCTACGGCGCCGTCGCGCACTTCTTCACGCGGAGCGCGGCCGTCGGCTGGGTTGCGGCCCTCGGAGTCGCGAGCCACTGGATCTGCGACGCGATCGTCCACCGGCCGGACCTCCCGCTCTGGCCCGGGAGCGCGATCTTCGTCGGGATGGGGCTCTGGAACTCGGTGCCCGGCACGCTCGCGGTCGAGCTCCCGATGTTCGCGGCGGGAGTCTGGCTCTACACGCGCGCGACGCGCCCGAAGGACGCGGTCGGGCGCTGGGCGCTCGCGGCGCTCGTCGCCCTTCTCCTCGTCCTCTACGCGGGCGCCGCGTTCGGGCCGCCACCGCCGAACATGACGGCGGCCGCGATCGGGGCCCTCGCGCTCGTCGTCTTCATCCCATGGGCCGTCTGGATCGACCGGCACCGCGGGGCCGAGGACGACGCCCCGTAGCCTTCCGCTACCATTTCATTCCGGGCGCCGGCGGCGCGCCGCAGGGCGCCTTCAGGACGTACAGGATCCTGACGCGGGGGGAACTGACGCCGGCCCGTAGAATCCCCGCGTGCACGCCGACGCCTCGAGGCGGCCTCCGCTCCTCGCCGCCCTCGCGGTCCTCGCGGTCCTCCTCGCGACGGTCGACGTCCGGTCGTACGGCCTGATCCCCGACGGCAGGGAGATGCTCTCGGCGGGCACGGCCGTCGCCCGTTTCTTCGAGATCGGCGTCTCCCGCGACTTCGTGAACGCGCCGCGGCGGCCCGGCGGCGACGCGGTGTCCCGATACGGCATGGGGCTTTCGCTCGTCGAGGCGGTGCCGGCGATCCTGGCGCGTGCCACGGGAGCGGCGAGGACCGCGCCGCTCTTCGTCCTCGTCCCGATCCTGTCTCTCGCGGGCTGCGCGTGGGCGGTGGCGCGGGCGCTCGGACGGCTCGGAGCCGGGCGCGCGTGGGCAGCGCTCGCCGGCGCGGCGCTCGTCCTCGCGACGCCGCTCTGGGGCTACGCGGGCAGCGACTACGGCGAGCCGCTCCAGGCCCTCTGCGTCGCGCTCGCCGTTCTCGGTCTCGCCGAGCTGCGCGAGAGCCCGTCCTCGCGCCGCTGGCAGATCGTCCTCGGCGCCGCCGCGGGCTTCGCGATCCTGACCAAGACGCTGCTCGCCATCGTCGTCGCGCCGCTGCTCTTGTGCGCGGTCGTTGGGAAGAAAAGAGAAAAAGAGGAAGATTTCTTAGAAGGTAATAGGGCCGTAGGGCAGCCTCCCGTCAAGGTCGGGAGGTCGGAGCGGCGGGCGGCGCGGCCCCGCGCTCATCGCGTTCGCGGAGGCGGGCCGTCTGCTCGTTTCGCACCGCCATTTCCCATGCTCTTCACCTTCATAGGAATTCTCCTTCTCTGGTCTCTCTTCGAATGGACCCGGTTCGGAAAACTCGGAGGCGGCTACTCGGGCGAGACGTTCACGTACCCGTTCTTCACGGGCCTGCTGCGGCTGACGCTTCTTCCCAACAAGGGCCTCCTCTGGTACGCGCCGGTCACGGTCCTCGCCGTCCCGGGCTTCCTCTTCCTTCGCCGCCGCGACGCGCGGCTCGCGCTCGCGCTCGCGGCCTCGGCGCTCGCGCTCCTCTTCGCGTCCTCCGCGTGGTGGGCGTGGGACGGGCAGGCCGGCTGGGGCCCGCGGCTCGTCCTCCCGGCGCTGCCGTGCCTCCTCGTCCTCGCGGGCGTCGCGCTCGCTCAGGCCGGGCGCGCCGGGCGCGTTCTCGGCGTTCTCGCCGTCGCCGCAGGCGCTGCGGTGAACGCGCTCGGCGCCCTGGTACCGTTTCCGGCCGTGTATGCCCTGGCGACGCTGGTTCCGCCGCAACCGATCGCGGAAGGGCGCGCGGACGGGACGCCATACGAGATCGAACGCGGAGCGGACGGTGTCCTCCGCGCGACGGCGCCTCACCACCTCTCCCTCACGCCTGCATGGACTCCGATCCGCGTGCACGCGCTTCTCCTCGCGGCGCGCCTCCGCGGCGGTTTCGACGGCTCGCTGCCGGCCCTCGATCCGCCGTTTCGTCCGGTGCTGCGCCCGTCGCCGGCGCCTGCGCTGCGCCTCGCGCTGTCGCCTCCGCGGCCGGGCTTCTGGCGGCCGGCGGATCGCGACTGGGCCGAGCCGTATCGCCGACGCGCTCCGGGACCAGCTTGTCCGCGCGATCGACATGAAAGACTTCGCGAGGGCCGGCTCGCTCGGAGAAGAGGTCAGGAGGAGAGAAGAAGAGGATTCTTCGAATGACCCCCGCACGGTCGCGCTGGTCGCCGAATCGCTGCGCCTCGGCGGGGGAACCGGCGACGGCGGGAATCTGCGCAGCCCCGGGTCGGGTGCGGCGGCCGCTCTCTCTTACCTTTCGAAGAGATCTTCTTCTGCTCCCAAGTCTCCCTTCGCCTGTCATCCGTGGATCCTCTACGTCCGCGCGATGGCGGCGCCGCCGGGAGACTTTTCGTGTCTGGCCGAGGATCAGCGGGAGGTATTCGCCCGGGCCGTCGAGACCGGACGCCAGCGCGGCTGGACGCTCACGGAGTGGAGCCGGGCGCTGGCGACGGGGCAGCCGTAGGCGGCCGCAGCCTCATCAGGAGGTATGCGTCGCCGAAGGGTTCGATCGACGTCGCGCGGGCCTCGAGGCCGCGGCGGAGCGGCGGGAGCCAGCCGCGCAGCCAGACGAACTTCGGGTACGACTCGTCGTTCCTCTCGGCCGCGGCGGCGAGGTCCCAGAGGAAGCGCGAGAAGAACACCGTATCGGCGGGCGCATCCGCCTGAAGCGCGAGGCCGATGATCCCGACGCGCTTGGCGCCGGACTCGTCGACGAGGAGCGAGGCCATCGCGACCTTGCCGAGGTCCCCGCGCCGCACGCGGTCGAAGACGAGTCCCTGCTCCTGGCCCCAGTCCACGTTCGAGTCGGACAGGATGGCGGAGACGCCGGACGGCCCGCCGACGAGGAGGTTCCCGAACGAGATCTCGTGTCCGAGACGGAGAACCGACTCGCCCGCCGCGAGAAGGACCACGACGGCGAAGACCGCCCGAAGCACGCGCCGACGTCTCCCGAGGAGGGCCCGCGCGGAAGCGGCCGCCGCGACGAGGAGGAACGGCACGGCGGGGAGCGCGTGCCGGACGCCGATGTTGACGTTGGACACGCACGCCGCCGCGAGGTACGCGCCGCCGAGTGCCGCGGGCAGGAAGGCCCGGACGAGAAGCCGGCGGGTTCGCCCTCCGCGGAGGAACGCGACCGCCGAGGCGAGCAGGGCGGCAAGGCCTCCGAGGACGGCTGCCGTGGTCAGCTTGATCGCGAGGGCGACGGGGAAGTACAGCAGGTGGCCCGTTCCGCGCACCTCTCCGAGGAAGTAGTTGAACCGCTCGCCCGGCCCCGCGACGCCCTGGACGAAGAGCAGGCCCGCGCCGTAGCCCGCGAACCACTTCGGGAACGTCCTTGCAAGCGCGAGCACCGCCCGTTCCTGCGGGAGATTCCGGAAGGCCGTGCGCAGGCCTTCGTCGAACGCGGCGTCGGACGTCCCGGCATACGCGAAGGCCTGCACGAGCGCGAGCGTCGCGAGCGCGACGACGATGAGGAGCGCGACGGAAGAGAGAACGGGCAGAGAAAGAGAATTTCTTAGAAGGTGAAGAGGGCTCGGGGACGCGGCGGAACGCGACGACCGGGCGCCGTGCTTCGTGGTCGGCTTTTTCTTCTTAGAAGGTGAAGAGGCGCCGGCGCGCACGGCCGCCGCAGGAGCAGATTCGGCCCATCCCGCGGCCCTATTCACCTTCAAAGAAAAACTGCCTGACGAAAGCCGGAGCATCGCGACTGCGGAGAACACCGCGAGAAAGGGGAACGCCGAGTACTTCGAAGCCATCGCGAGGCCGTAGAGGACGCCGGAGAGGACGAGCCAGCGGGTGCGCGCGGACGGCCCGTCCGCGCGGCGCGCCCCGCGCGCCGCGCGCGCCGCGCGCTCCAGCGCCCACGCCGCCGCGACGAGGAACATCGTGACGAGGACGTCGCTCTGGACGAGCGTGCCGTGCCCGCGGAACGTGGGGTCGACGGCGAGAAGGCCCGCCGCCGCGAGGCCGGCCTCGGGCCCGGCGACTGCGCGGCCGAGGAGGCCGGTCGCGACGACGAGGAGGGCGAGGACGAACGGGAACGGCGCGCGGCCCGCTCGTGTCTCGTCGATCTCGAGGGCGGGCTTCGAAGCGGGCAGCGCCGGCCCCGCGATCACTTTCATGAGGACGGGGTGCTCGAAGTTCGAGACCATCCCGGGGCCGAAGCGCCACTCGCGGGCAGCCGCGAGGTGCGGGGGCTCGTCGGACGTCGTCCATTGCGAAAAGCGCGCCCGCTCGGCGCCCGCGAGGGCGACACAGGCGAGTGCCGCGAGGGCGGCCGCGAACGTCGCGCGGGACATCAGCCGATTATGCGTGGACGCCCGGCGCCTCGTGCCCCGAGCGCGCGACCCACTCGGCGTACGAGCCTCCGTAGGCGTGCGGCGGGTCGGAGGAGTCGTTCTCGGACAGGACGAGGACCCGGTTCGAGAGCCCGCGCAGGAAAGCCCGGTCGTGGGAGACGAAGAGCATCGTCCCCTCGAACTTCGAGAGCGTCTCGACGAGCATCTCCTTCGTCGCGAGGTCGAGGTGGTTCGTCGGCTCGTCGAGGACGAGAAAGTTCGGCGGGTCGAACAGCATGCGCGCCATGACGAGGCGCGACTTCTCGCCGCCCGATAGGAACCGGACCTTCTTGTCGACGTCGTCGCCCGAGAACTGGAAGGCGCCGACGAGCGAGCGGAGGACGCCGAGGCCGGCGCCGGGGAAATCCTTCTGGACCTGTTCGAGGACCGTGAGCTCGGCGTCGAGGACGTCGAGCGCCTGCTGCGAGAAGTAGCCGAGCTTCACGCTCGCTCCGATGCGCACGGTCCCGCTGTCGGGTGACAGCATGCCCGCGACCATCTTCAGGAGCGTGGTTTTGCCGGCGCCGTTGACACCCATGACGCACCAGCGCTCGCCGCGGCGGATGAGAAAGTCGAAGTCCGTGTAGAGGCGGCGGCCCCCGTAGCCCTTCGAGAGCTTCTCGAGGATCGACACGTCGTCGCCCGAGCGGGCCGGCGCCTTGAAGTCGAAGCGCACGACGGCGCGCTTCTTCGGGAGCTCGATCGTCTCGATCTTCTCGAGCTTCTTGACGCGGCTCTGCACCTGAGCGGCCTTCGCCGCGTGGGTCTGGAAGCGCTCGATGAAGCGCTGCTCCTTCGCGAGCATCGCCTGCTGGCGCGCGAAGGCGGCCTCACGCTGGGACTCGCGCTGAAGCCGCTCGCGCTCGTAGAAGTCGTAGTTGCCCGAGTACGTCACGGTCTCGCCGCCGTCGATCTCGACGACCTTCGTCACGACGCGGTTCATGAAGTCCCGGTCGTGGCACGTCATGAGGAGCGAGCCGGGATAGCCCTTGAGGTACTCCTCGAGCCACAGAATCGACTCGATGTCGAGGTGATTCGTGGGCTCGTCCATGAGGAGGACGTCTGGCCTGCCGAGAAGGACCTTCGCCATCGCGACGCGCATCTTCCAGCCGCCCGAGAGGGCGCCGACGTCGCCGTCGATCCTCTCGTCGTCGAAGCCGAGGCCGTGGAGGACCTCGCGCGCCCGCGCCTCGAGCTCGTAGCCCCCGCGCTGCTGGTATTCGCCCTGGACCTCGCCGAACCGGGCGAGCAGCGTGTCGAGCTCGTCCGCTCGAGCGGCGTCCGAGAGCGCGTGCTCGAGGTCGAGGAGCTCGTGGTGGAGGTCGCCGAGACGCCCGCTCCCGGCGATCGCCTCGTCGAGGACGGGCCGGCCTGCCATCTCGTCGATCTCCTGCCTGAAGTAGCCGATCGACAGCTTCTTCGGCACCGAGACGTCGCCGTCGTCCGCGTGCTCCTCTCCTGTGATCAGGCGGAAGATCGTCGTCTTGCCGGCCCCGTTCGGGCCCACCAGGCCGATCTTCTCGCCGGTGTTCAGCTGGAAGGACGCGTCGACGAAGAGGACCTGGCGGCCGTACTGCTTGTAGATGCCGGAGAGCGCGATCAACCCATCCGCCTCACTCGATCATCGCGATCCGGCGGGCGTGGCGGCCGCCGCCGGCCGCGGGGTCGAACGGGGTCGCGAGGAAGATCCGCACGACGTCGAGCGCCGTGGCCTCGGCGATCATCCGCTCGCCGAGCGAGAGGACATTCGCGTCGTTGTGCTCGCGGGCGGCCCTCGCCGTGGCCTCGTTCCAGCAGAGCGCGCAGCGGACGCCCTTCACCTTGTTCGCGACGATCGCCTCGCCGTTCCCGGAGCCGCCGAGGACGATGCCGCGTTCGCACGTGCCGTCCGCGACGGCCTGCGCCGCCGGGCGGACGAACACGGGGTAGTCGACCATGGCCGGCGTGAAGGTCCCGAAGTCCTTCACCTCGTGCCCCATCCCGAGCAGCATGGCCCTGATCCTCTCCTTGTACGTGAAGCCGGCGTGGTCGCAGCCGAGGGCGATCTTCATGGCCGCCGAGTCTAACCGGCGCCTCGATGCATCGGCGAGAACGGCGCTCGTCCTCGCCGAGAAGCCCGGTCAGGGCGCCGGCGCGGGCACGAGCGACGCGGCGAAGTAGCTCGCATCGCTCGTCCGCGTGTCGACGACGATCGCATACGCGGCGGCGCTGCCGCCGGAGAGGACGTCGACGACGAGCGAGGCGTCCGCGAGCGGCGCGGCCTGCATCGCGGCGAAGACGTCATCCCACCGGACGGCGCCGAGGGGATCGAGCGAGAGGGACCGCGTCGCGGCGATCGTTCCGTCCGGCGCGATCAGCGTCGCCTTCAACTCGGTCGCGAGGCCGCCCGTCTCGACGAAGCCGGCGCTCGTGCGGCGCGAGGGCGACGACGAGAGGAACGTGAGCGCGAGCTGCCGGCCGGGGCCGGCCTGCGCGGACGTGGCGGACGGGTCGACGGCGAAGCCGTACGAGCGGACGCCGTCCGTCGTCGACGTCCGCGCGGAGGCGTACACGGCGCCGCCGTCGAGCACCGTGATCCGGAGCGCCCCAGACGCGTCTCCGGCGGCGAGGAGCGTCCCGAGGACGTCGTCGAAGGCCCGCGTCTCGTTGCCCGCGAGCGTCACGTTCGCGGGCGGGACCGGAGCGCCCGAGAGGGGGAAGAACGCGACCTGGAGGTGCGCCGGGACGGTCCCCGCGTTCGACAGCTTGAGGTCCGTCACGGACGGCTGGCCCGGCGCGGCGGTGGAGCGCACGACCGCCGGGATGAGGACGCGGGATGCCGCCGGACGCGCCGCGACGAAGGAGCCGTCGTTCGTCGAATCGTCCACGGGCGTCGCCCACGCGGCGACGCGGCCCGCGCCGCCGGTGACCCGGACCTCGATCCGGTCGGCAGGCCCGGGCGCGAGGTTCGTGAGCGCGTACACGTCGTTCATCTGCACGAGGCCGCCCGGGGGCACGGTGCGGGGGATGAGAGCGCGGAGCGTGCCGGCCGAATCGCGCAGGGCGACCTCGACCGCGGCGGGCTGGCCCGAGACCTCCGTGACGCCGACGTTCACGCGGAAGCCGCTCGCCTTGAAGGCGGGCACGAGAACGAGCGTCGATCCGGCGCCGGCCGCGGAGGCCACGACGTCGGCGGGGAGGGCGAGGCCGAACGAGCCTCCCCGCGGCGCGGTCGTCGAGGTCCGCGTGGCCGCGACGACGGCCGGAGCGGCGCTCAGGAAGAGCGGGCCGTAGCCGTTCATGCGAAAGGCGTCGTGCACGACGTCGTCGAGGACGCGGGTCGTCAGGGGCGGGAGCGTGATCGCGAGCGTCCGCGGGACGCCGATTGCGGCGGGCGCGAACCGCAGGAGGACGTCGTGCGCGGCGGCGGGATCCGCGTTGAAGAGGCGCAGGTCGGTCGTGTAGAAGGCGCCGAGCTTCCCGATGCGGTGGACCGTCGTCGCGACGAACGACGTCGCGCCGGGGAAGGCAGGCTCGGGCTCGGGAATCACGGGCTCGACGAAGAGCGCCCAGCTCACGACGCGTCCCGCCCCGCCCGGTACGGCGTCCGTCACCGAGAGGCGCCAGGTCCCCTCGAGGGGCTTGCCCGCGAAGGCCGAGAGCGCGTCGGCGGATGCGGCCGTCAGCCCGAACACCTCGTGAACGGCCTCGCCCGGGGCCCCCTCATGGTCGAGGACTCTGACGGCGGTCCCATCCGGACCCGTCAGCGTGACGACGAGCTGCGTGGGATCCGGATGGTCGATCGCGAGCGCGAGAAAGAGCGTCGAGACGGTCCCGACGAGGGACGAGACGACGGCGTCGCACGCGAGGCCCGAGGACGCGTCGTCGGGGATCGGTGCGTCCGCGCACCCTCCCGTGACCGGCGTCGAGGCGTCGAGCGCGGCCGCGAGGTCGACGCGCGGCGCCGTGAGGCCCGTCCTTGCGTCGCGCACCGGGACGCCCGTGGCCCGAAGGAGGTCGATCGCGAGACCCGGGTCGGCGAGCGGCCGGGCCTGTCGCGCGAGGAGGAGCGCCCCGGCGGTGACCGGAGCCGCCGCCGACGTTCCCGAGAATCCGGACGTCTGCCCGCCGCCCTCGGCCGTCGTGGTCCAGTCCACGCCCGGTGCGAGCATGGAGAGAGCGCTGCCCGTGTTGCTTGCGCAAGGGACGACGTCGGGCCCCGTCACGAGGTCGGTGCACGGCGAGGCGCCGCCCCACTGGACGGGGCCGCTCGCGAGCGAGTAGACCATCCCGACGGACGCGACGTCCGAGAGGCATGCCGGCCAGGGGAGGCCGGTCGTGCGGCCCGCATTGCCGGCGGCGGCGACGACCGAGAGCCCGGCATCACGTGCCGACGCGAAGACCGCCGCGCCGGCCGGATCGTCCGCGTCGCAGAAGCCGGAGTGCACGGCGTCGTCCGCGAGACTCAGGTTGAGGACATCGAGGTTCGTGCCGGGCGCGTACGCGACGGCCCAGTCCACGGCCGCGAGGATGTCGGAGGCCAGAGCCGTCGTGCAGCCGTTGGTCGCGCTGAACACCTTGAGGACGACGAGGCCGGCGCCGGGCGCCACCCCCTGCGGACCTGCGACGACGCCCGCGACCTCGGTGCCGTGCCCGCTGCAGTCGGCGAGGTCGGAGTCGTCGTCCGCGACGTTCCGGCCGGGCCACGGCGTCCCGTCCGGGCTGCGGAGGTCCGGCTGCTCGAGGTCGAGCCCGCTGTCGACGACGGCCACGCTGCGGCCGAGGCCCGTGACGCCGATCGCGAGCAGGCGGTCCGCCCCGATCTGGGCGGTTCCGACCTGGCCCGCGGGCCGCACGACGCGGTCGAGGCCGACGTAGAGGACGTCGGGCCGCGCGGCGAGCGCCGCGATCGCGCCCGGAGTCGCGTCGCCCGCGACGACGGGCGCCGACGCCATGCGCCGCCGGACCGTGAGCCCGCTCGCCTCGAACTCCTGCGCCGCAGCGGCGCGGCGCCCGGCGGTGGGCCGAAGCGTGACGACGACGGGGATCCGCGCGTCGCCGCGAGAGAGAGCGAGCCGGACGTCCGGCGACACGTCCGCCGCCTGCGCCGTGGCGGACGCGAAGATCACCGCGGCGGCTGCCGCGAGACGGGAGAGGTGCGGGGCTCGCATGGAAGGAAAGGCCACGGAGGCCGGGAGTGCAATCCTTGTGCCCGTAGTGCGCGCAGCCGTTAAGATCTCACCGTGACGCGCTTTCCCCAAGCGGTTCCCGCGCCCGGGGGCGCCGCCGTCTTCGCCGACGCGCATCTCGGTCAGGTGGAAGGAGATGCCGACGATCTCCTGGAGTCCCTCGAGGCCGTGCGGCAGAGGGGATTCTCCACGGCCGTTCTCCTCGGGGACATCTTTCACTACTTCATCGGCCACGCGAAGCTCGAGACCCCGTTCCTGCGACGGACGCTCGACGGTTTTTCGGCGGTCGCCTCGCGGGGGCTCTCGCTGCGCTACGTCGAGGGCAACCGGGACTTCTTCATCGCGGGGACGCCTTACGCGGCCCCGTTCGCGGCGTACGGTCTCGCGGACGGGCTCCGGTGCGGCGACGTCTCGTTCGCGTTCGTGCACGGCGACCGCGTGAACACGGCCGACCTCCCGTACCGCTTCTGGCGCGTGATCTCGAAGAACCCCGTCGCGCGCGCCGCGCTCGAGGTGATCCCGGGCCCGCTCGCGCGCGCGATCGTCGCGAAGACCGAGGCGCGACTCTACCGCTCGAACTTCCGTCACAAGAAGAAGCTCCCCGAGGAGGCGCTCCGCGCGGAGGGCCGGCAGGCGCGCGCGCAGGGTTACGGCGCGCTTCTCGTGGGGCACTTCCACGTCGGGCGCACCTACGCGGGACCCGACGGCGTCACGCACGTCCTGCCGGCGTGGCTGGAGGAGCGCAAGCACGCCGAGATCGCGCCGGACGGGACCCTCTCGATCGTCGAGGAGCCGACCGTGGAGAAGGCGCGCCGCCGCGGCTTTGGGGCGCTCGAGGCCGAGCCGGCCTCCGCGGCGCCTTGAGCGGCGCCGCACTCCTCAGCGGCCGGCTCTCGGGCGCGCTCCGCGTGCCGGGCAGCAAAAGCGTCACCAACCGCGCGCTCGTCGCGGCGGCCTGCGCGGACGGCGAGAGCGTCCTGCTCAATCCCCTCGAGAGCTCGGATACCCGTGCGCTCGCCGCGGCGCTTCGGCTGCTGGGAGCCGGGATTTTCTTAGAAGGTGTTGGTTGGAGGGTGCGCGGGCCATTGCGCCCTCGCGGTGACTCGGCCGGCGAGGTTCGCATCGACGTCGGAGATGCGGGGACTCCCGCGCGCTTCCTCTCCGTCCTCCTCGCCGCGGTTCCGGGCCGCTACCGCCTGGACGGATCGCCGCGGATGCGCGAGCGGCCCATGTCTCCCTTATTCGAAGCAATTCGAGGCCTTGGGGGTGAGGTGACGTGTCTCGCGCGAGAGGGGCATTTGCCCGCAGCGATCCGCGGCGGGACGCTGCGCGGCGGGCGCGTGATGATCCGCGGCGACGTCTCGTCGCAGTTCCTCTCGGCGCTTCAGCTCGTCTCGCCTCTCGTGCCGGGCGGGATCGCGCTGGACGTCACGGGCCCTGTCGCGTCGGCCGCGTATCTCTCGCTCACGCGCCAAGTCCTCGAGGGCTTCGGCGCCTCGCCGGGAGGCGGATACCGTCCGGCGCGTTATCGCGTGCCGGGCGACGACTCCGCCGCTTGCTTCCCGATCGCGGGCGCCCTCGTGTCGGGCGGGCGCGTGACGGTGCGCGGCCTCGCTCGGGACCCCGGGCAGCCCGACGCCGCGTTCCGCGGCTGGGCGGCGGTGGCCGGCGGCATCCTCTCGTGGGAGACGGGGGAGGGCGGCGAGGAGTCGCTGACCGTGACGGGGCCGCCCGGCGGCGCGCTCTCTCTCCGGCCGATGGATCTCGACGTCGACGCGGCGCCCGACGCGGCGCTTCCGCTCGCGGCGGCTCTCGCGTTTGCGGGCGGCGCCTCCCGCCTCACCGGCGTCGCGCGCCTGCGCGAGAAGGAGTCCGACCGGCTTGCGGCGGCCGTGGACCTCCTGACGCGCGCGGGGGCCTCGGCGCGCGCCGGCGAGGACGAGACGGGCGCGCCCGTCCTCGCGATCGACGGGGAGCACGGCGTTCCGCGCGCCGCTGCGTTCGCCGCGCACGCGGACCATCGCGTCGCGATGTCGGCCGCCGTCCTCGCGCTCGCCCTGCCCGCGGGCTCGACGCTCGACGACCCTTCGTGCATCGCGAAGTCCTGGCCGGGGTTCTGGGAGGCCTGGACGCCTCTCGTCGTCTAGCTCGCGAGCGCGGCGAAGGTGACGGGCACGATCCCGCGCGAGGCGAGGCCGGCGACCGTGGACTCGAGCGCGTCGGCCTCCTCGCGCCACGCGTATCCCCACGCGTACCGCGCGCGCTGCGAGTCGTCGTCGTCGCCCGGGTGGACGACGAGCTCGTAGTCGCCGTCTGGAAGGCCGTCGAGGACGCGTGCGAGGCGGCTCGCCGTCATGCGTCCCGCCTCAGCGAGGCCGAGGACGCGCGGCGGCTCGGGCAGGCCAGCTGCGTGGAGCGCCTTGCGGCCGCGCGCGCCGAGGAGCGCGAGGAGACGCGCGCGGAGGCGGCCCGCCGGAGGTGCGAACGCCGAGGCGGGGTCGTCGGCCCGTGGCGCCCGGACGTACGGGACGGAGAACCGCTTCGCGAGGCGGACGGCGACGGGGAAGAGCGCCGGGTGGAGATGCAGGTGCTGGTGCGAGTCGAGGTGCGTGACCGCGAGGCCGGACGCGGCGACGCGCGCGATCTGTGCCTCCCACTCCCGCTCGACCTCGGCGACTCGGATCCGGCCCGCGGTCAGCGCCGTGAGGGCGTGGGGCCACGCCGGCCGGAAGACGCCTCCCGAGGCGAGGAGCGACGGGATCGACGCCGGTGGAGAGACGGGGCGCTCCCCGCCGACGAGGCAGAGGTGGACGCCCGACGACCTCGCTTCGGCGGCGAGGAGGCCGGCGGCGGCGTCGGGAAACGCGGCGCCGGCCGCGAGGACGCTCGCGTCGGTGACGGCGCCTCGCGTCAGCAGCGAGACGACGCGTCGTGTGAGGGCAGGCGCGAGGCCGACGTCGTCCGCGTTGAGGACGAGGCGAATCACGGCCGCCGCGCGCGGCGCTCGGCGCGGATCGAGGGCGCGAGCGCCACCATCTCGCGGAGGATGAGCAGCGCGACGCGCGGCGAGGAGAGCGTCGACACGCCCCGCGTGCGCGGGAAGTAGTCGAGTCCGACCTGCTGGACGACGGCCCCGCGCGCGAGGCAGCGCGCGAGGAGCTCGACGTCGATGAACGACCCCTCGCTCTCGAGCGCGAGGCCGTCGAGGAGCGCGCGGCGGAAGAGCTTGCAGGCGAAGTTGACGTCGCGCAGCGTGAGACCGAACGCGGCGTGCACGAGTCCGTTGTAGACGAAGGAGTAGAGCGACCGGACCGCTCCTTCGCCCGTCCGGTCGTGCCGGTAGGCCGAGACGAAGTCCGCGCCCGTGACCTCGACGACCCGGAAGAGGCGTCCCGTCTCGGCGAGGTCCCACGGCAGGTCGCAGTCGCTGTAGAGGATCCACGCATGCCGGGCTGCGGCGAAGCCGGTCCGGAGCGTCCCGCCGAGGCCGCGGTTCCGTTCGTGCGCGAGGACGCGGATGCGCGGCTCGGAGGCGGCGCTCGCCTCCGCGAGAGTGCGCGTCGCGTCGGTCGAGGCGTCGTCGACGAGGACGATCTCCCACTCGGACGCGTGCTCCTCGAGCGCCGGGACCGCAAACGCGAGGAGGCGGCCGACGTTTTTCTCCTCGTTGTGCATCGGCACGACCAGCGAGACGGACCGCTCGGGATTCACGGCGCGGAGGATACGCGGACCGGTCACGACACGAAATGCCAGTTCACGAACATCGCCGAGCGCAGGAGAAGGAGCGCCGCCGAGACCGTCAGCGCCGCCGCTCTCAAGAGCGGCCGCTTCTCGAGGAGCTCGAAGAGGAGGATGAACCCCGGGAAGATCGTGAGCGTGTAACGCGGGACGCCGTTCGTCGTCCCCGTGAGAAGCGCGAGGCCGAGGACGCCGAAGGTCCACGCGGCGTCGGACCAGCGTTTCCTCCGCGCCTGGACGAGCCCGAGAACGAAGAAGAGCGTGAAGTGAGCGAGCGGCGCGATCGCGCCCGGGTGCCGGAGAAGGACGCCGCTCGTGAAGAGGTCAACCTGCTGCATGAAGAATCCCGCGACCCCCGCGAGCGGGCTCGTCTCGCGGTGCTCCCAGGCGCCCATCGCGCGGAAGAACAGCCGCGGCTCACCGAACCAGAGTCCGATTCCGACGACGTGGGCGAGGACGCCGGCGAGCGGCGCGACGAAGAGCGCGGCGGTCACGGACCGCCTCCGCGCGCCCGGTCCGAAGGCGTACGCGAGCGCGAGCGCGGGCCCGACGGCCGCTGCCGGCGCGCGCGTGAGGCCGAGGAGAAACGCGACGAAGAGTGCGGCGAAGAGCCGTTCCGTGCGGACGAAGCGGAACGCGAGGAGGAGGAGCAGGAAGAAAAGCGACTCCGTGTAGGCGGCTCCGAAGAAGAACGCGACGGGATAAAGAAGGAGGTACGGGAGCGGACCGTCTGCCCGCGAAGGCCCGAGGCGGTCGCGGCAGGTCTCGCCGAAGAGCGGCAGGGCGAAGAGGAACGAAATCCACGCCACCGCGGTGAGCGCGAAGAGAGGGTCGATTCCCGTCAGGAGGCACAGGACCCGCCCGAGCATCGGGTAAAGCGGGAAGAACGCGTGCGCCGACTCGGCGCCTGGCGGGGGCGGCGGGCCGTAGCCGTGTCGCGCGATGCTCGCGTACCAGCCCGTGTCGTACCGCGCGAAGTACGGGATGAGCCCCGCCCCCCACGGCGAGTCCTTCGCGAGCGGCCGGAAAACTCGGACCGCGACCGCCGCCCAGACGTGGAGGATGGCGAGCCAAGCGGCCGCGAGGAGGGCGAGACGGCGATTCTCCCGGCCCCTGAAGGGCCAGGGAAACGGTTCCGGCGACGCGTGAACGATGCCTGTAGTCTAGGGGGTCCATGTCTGAGATCCGCGCGGGAGGACGCCGGCCTCCTCTCGTCCTCGGGCCCGACGAAGCGCGGGCGCTCAGCCGCGCGTCGGCGCCGCTCTCCCTTGCCGAGCGCGCGCACCTCGCGTGGCGCTTCGGGAGTGCGCCGTGGCCGCAGGTCCTCGCGTCGCTCGAGCGGGATGGAGCTCTCCTCGACATCGGCTGCGGCCCCGGCCTCCTCGCCCATCTTCTCGTCCGCGCCGGTTTCGCGGGGCGCTACACGGGTCTCGATCCCGACCCCCGCAAGGTGGACCGGGCGCGGCGGTGGCTCGAGGAGGGCGAGAACAGGCGCTTCATCACGGGATCGGTCGAGAGCGCACCCCGGGGAGCTTTCGCGCAGGCCGCCCTGATCGACGTCCTCTACCTCGTCCCGCCGCCCGAGCGGCCGGCCTTCGTCGGGAGCGCCCTCGGAGCGCTCGCGCCGGGCGGGCTCTTCGTGGCGCTGACGAGCGGAGGGGGGCCGCGCTGGAAGCGGGCCCTCGATTCCGTCCAGGAGCGCCTCGCCGTCGGGCTCGGGGTCACGCGCGGCGGGGCCGTCGCGATCTGCGACGGGGCCGAGATCGCGGCGCTTCTCCGGGACGCCGGTCTCGTGGGCGTTGCCGTGGCCGACGCCGGCGCGGGCTACGTCCACGGCTTCGAGCTCGTGACGGGCCGCAAGCCCGCGGCTTGACGCCGGGCCCGGAACGCGAAATCGTCCGGGGAGCGACAGCTTGGATCCCGCCCGTCCACGGGGAGGACGCGACGTGCCTTCGACGCGAGGGAGACGCTGGATCGTCCCGCGCCGCGATCTCGCGGCAGGCGGCGCGGACCTCCTGCGCCTCGCGCATCCGCTCCTCCCGGAGATCGTCCGCGCGCGGCCGTCGGGCGACGGGCTCCTCCTGACGCTCGACGCGCCCGATCCGGCCCCGCTCGGCCGTCTCGCTCCGGCCGAGCGCCGGGCCTATCTCGCGCGCCTCGCGGCGCTCCTCGGGTACCTCAAGTTCAACGGCTTCGGAGTGGCCGCGAAAGACGTCGGCTCGCTCGGTTCGCGCGCTGGCGAGCCGGCGAAACCCGTGCCCGGCGCGTCGCCCGTTCCCGCGTGGCTCGCCGCGCCCCCGGCGCTCGTCGTAGCCGCTGCGGCCGTACGCCTCGCGGGCCGCGCGGCCGCGGGGGAGGACGCCGCGTCGCTCAAGGCGGCGGTCCTCGAGGCCCTCGACCTCGGGCTCGCCGACGGCGCCGCTGAGGACGCCGTGACGGCCCTGCGCGCGCTCGACGGCGACGGCAGGCCCGAAGCGCTCGCGGCGGAGCTGGCGCGCCGCGGAGCCGCGGTCCCGCCCCGGGACCTCGCCGGCCTCGCATATCCGAGTTCGTTCGTGGGACTCCCGGAAGGCGCAGGCGCGGCGACGGCGGTCGGGTGCGCCGCCGGCTGGCTCGCGCGCGGCGCGGCGCGCCGGGGCGATGCGCCCTTCTTCGTCGAGTGCGGGCCGGGTTCGCCCCTCGAAGAGGGCGCGGCGCTTCGGAAGCTCGCCCGGGCGCTCGACGGGGATCCGCGCTCGGCCGGAATCCGCGCCCTCGCGGACGGCGGACGTGCGGCGCGGCAGGACGACGGTCCGCCGGTCGCGCTCGTGGCGCTCGACGTGGAACGCTGGGACCCGCGCTCGCGATGCGCCCTCGCCGGGGCGCTCCCCGCGATGGGGTTCACGGTCTTCGAGGCCCGCGTGGGCGCGCCGCGGCCGTGGGAGGAGCGCGCCCTTCTCACGTTCCGGATCGCGCCGAACGACGCGGCCTCGCTCGTCTACCTGCCGTTTCTGTCTCTCACGGCGTCGCTGGACGCCTGGCGGGAGAGCGGGTCCGAGAGCGAGTTCGCGGACCCGGCACGCTTCCTCGAGGCCGCGCGCGCCCTCGTCGCGCGTTTCGATCCGTGCACCGGCCGCGTGACGCCGGAGCGCCGGCGCGCGGGGAAACGCGTCGACCCGGTCGTGGAGGCGGCGGCGCTCCTCGCGGACGGTTTCGACGTCGCGGAGGCGGCGGCCGCTGCCGGCGCAAGCCGCGAGCGTGCGGCGGCGGCGCTCCGGGACGCCGCGTCCGAGGGTCTCCTCGGCGCCGCGACCGAGACGACGTTCCGGTTCCGCGAGGAAGCCGAGCGGGCGCGGCTCGCGGCGCGCGTGCCCCCGGCGGCGCGGCGGGACACGGTCGCGCGCCTCGAGGCCCTCGACCTTCCGGGAGACCGCTTCATTGCGGCCGCCCTCGCGCGCGGCGAGCCCCGCGACGTGGCCGCCGCCCGGGAGCTCCTCGAGCGGTCCGATGGGCCGCTCGCAGCGGCCCTCCTCGCCCGGGCTCCCCGCGCCGCGCCCGACCTGGGCCGGCCGCTCCTTGCGGTCGCCCGCCTGGAGGAGGCCGGGCGAGCCGCGGCTGCGCGCGAAGCGGCCGCCCGGATCGGGCCGGACGCGCTCGCGGAGCCCCTCGCCCATCGTGCCGCGGCCGCGCTCTCTCTCGCGCGGCTCGGCGACGCTTCGCGGGCTCTCGCTCTCTGTCCTGGCGGCGGGGCCGGCGAGGATCTCGCGAAGGCGGCGCTCCTCGTCGAGGTGCGCCGGTACGCGGAGGCGCGAAGGATCCTCGACCCGCTGCTCTCCTCGGAGGCGCCAGCGGATGCGCGCGTCGAGGCCATCCTCCTCGTCGCCGAGCTCGACGAGCGCGCGCACCGCTACGCGGACGCGGCCGCCCGGCTCGCGGACGCCGAGCGCCTGCTCGACGGCGTCGCCGACCGCGGCATCGCGGCGCGCGCGGCCCGGACGGCGGGCTATCTCGCGAGCGATCTCGGCCGCACGGGGGAAGCCATCGCGCTCTTCCGCCGGGCGGGAGAGCTCGCGCGGGGCGCCCGCGAGAGGGCCGACGCGGCGTACGACGTCGCGCACGCCGCGCTCGACGGCGGACGCCTGGACGCCGCGGCGCGCGAGCTGGACGTCGCGCTCGAGCTCTACGCGGCGGCCGGCGACGAGCCGCGCTACCTCTCGGCGCTCGGGAACCGGATCGACCTCCATCTCCGCGCCGGAGACGTTGCCGCGGCGCGGCCGGTTCTCGACCGCGTTCTCGCCCACGAACGGGCCGCCGGGCGAGGCCACCAGGTCCTCTTCGCGATCCCGGCCGTCCAGGAGATCGCCCTCCTCGACGCGGACGCCGCGCGCGCGGCCGCGGCGTTCCGCGAGGCGCGGGCTCTCGGGGCCGGAACGGACGCGCCGCATCCCGCGTGGCGGCAGATCGTGCTCCTGGAGGCGGAACGCCTGCTCGGCGGCGGGGACGCCGAGGGCGCCGCCCGGCTCCTCGAGGAGGCCGCCGCGATCCCGGACAATAGCCTGCGGACCGAGCCGCTCCGGCGGCGCCTCTTCGCCTCGGCGTGTCGCGACCTCGGGCGCCCGCACGAGGCGCTCGAGGGCGACGCGCGCGAGAAGTCTCTTCTCGCCGCCGAGGACGCGCTCGCCGCCGGCGCGGCGCCCGGGGACGCGGCCCTCGCGTCGCTCGAATCCGTCGCCGGCTCCCGCGAGGCCGGCGCGGCCGTCCGGCGCCTTCTCGAGTGGGCGGGACGTTTCCCGTCGGCGTTCGCGGGGGCCCGCGGCGCGCCGCTCGCGCGGCTGGGCCGGCGAGCCGCGGCCCGGGCCGGCCTCGCGCGCGCGGAGGAGCGTTTCGCGTCGTTTCTCGAGACGTCCGCGCCACACGGCGAACCCGCGTCCGTTGCGGCGACGCCGCGCGTCGAGGTCGTCGCCGAGGACGCGTCGACGCGTGCGGTGTTCGACGAAGTCGCGCGGGTCGCCCCGTCCACGCTTGCGCTCCTCGTGCGGGGCGAAAGCGGCACGGGCAAGGAGATCGTCGCCCGCGAGGCGCACCGCCTCTCGCGGCGCCGCGGCCCGTTCGTCGCCGTCAACCTCGCGGCCCTTCCGGCCACGCTCGCCGAGGCGGAGCTCTTCGGGCATGCGCGCGGCGCGTTCTCCGGGGCGGACCGCGAGCGTCGGGGACTCGTCGAGGAATCCTCCGGGGGGACGCTGTTCCTCGACGAGATCGGTGACCTGCCGCTGCCGCTGCAAGGCAAGCTGCTCCGCGTGCTGCAGGAGAGCGAGGTGCGGCGGCTCGGCGAGACGGCGGTCCGGCACGTGGACCTGCGCGTCGTCGCCGCGACGCATCGCGACCTCAGGGCGCTCGTCGACCGCGGCGAGTTCCGCGGCGACCTCTTCTACCGGATCGCGGGACACGAGGTCGTCCTGAAGCCCCTCCGCGAGCGCCCCCGGGACCTCGCGCGCCTCGTCGCGGGCGCCCTCGACGGCAAGGCGGTCCTCGCGCCGGAGGCCCGGGCGGCGGTCGAGCGCTGGGTGTGGCCCGGCAACGCGCGCGAGCTCCTCGCCGCACTCGAATCGGCCCTCGCGCTCGCGGCGCCCGCGCGCGTCATCCGCCTCGAGCACCTCCCGCGGACCCTGCGCGAGGACGCCTCCGCGCGTCCCGCCCCGCGAAACTGGAAAGAGGCACTCGACGAGGCGCGGCGCGCGGCGATCGCGTCGGCATTCGAGGCGACGGGCGGCCGGCGCGCCGAGGCCGCGAAGCTCCTCGGGATCTCGAGGCAGTCCCTCCTCTACGAGATGAAGAAGCTCGGGATCCGCTGACGCGCGCGGACGCTAGACTCCGGGCGTGCCGCCCTTCCGCCGCCTCGTCGAGGTCCCGCTGCTCCTCCTGGGCGCCGCGACGGTCGTCTTTTTCCTGATCCACCTGATTCCGGGCGATCCGGCCGCCGCGATGCTCGGCGAGGGCGCGGCACCCGCGGACGTCGCGGGCCTGCGCCGCGACCTCGGCCTCGACCGGCCCCTGCCCGCGCAATACGCGTCGTGGCTCTCGGGTCTCGTCCGCGGCGACCTCGGGGCCTCGATCCTGACGAAGCGGAAGGTGACGCAGGAGATCCTCGCCGCGGTTCCCGCGACGGCCGAGCTCGCGGGCGCGGCGTTCCTCGGCGCGCTCCTCGTGGCCGTTCCGGCGGGCGTCGCCGCGGCGCTCGCGCGCGGCAAGCCGCTGGACGGCCTCCTCCGCGCCGCGTCCCTCCTCGGCGTCTCGACGCCGAACTACGTCTCGGGGCCGCTCCTCGTCCTCGTCTTCTCGGTCGGCCTCGGGCTCCTGCCCGTCTCCGGCCGGGACGGGCGCGGCGCGATCGTCCTCCCCGCGGTGACGCTCGCCCTCGCGCTCGCGGCGCTCCTGTCCCGGATGGTGCGGGCGTGCCTCGCGGAGGAAATGGGGCGTCCCTACGTGGCGGCCGCGCTCGCGCGCGGGGAGCGCCCGCTGCGCGCGATCCTGCGCCACGCCGGACGCAACGCGCTCCCGCCGGTCCTCGTCGTGGCCGGCCTGCAGTTCGGATCGCTGCTGACCGGCGCCGTCGTCACGGAGACGATCTTCTCGTGGCCGGGCGTCGGGCGCCTCCTCATCCAGTCCATCCAGCGGCGCGACTACCCGATCGTCCAGGGCTGCGTCCTCTTCATCGCGGCGACGTTCATCCTCGTGAACGCGGGCGTGGACGCCGTCGCCGCCGCGCTCGACCCGCGGGCGAGAGCGCGCGCCGGCGCGGGGGAGGCCGGCGAATGACGTGGTCCGTGAAGCTCGCCGCCGCCGTTCTCGGGACTGCCGTCCTCGCGGCCGTGTTCGCCCCGTTCCTCCCGGACGCGCCCGCGACGCGCATCGACCTGACGCGCCGGCTCGTCGCGCCGTCCGCCTCGGCGCCCCTCGGGACGGACGAGCTGGGCCGCGACCTGTTTTCCCGGCTCCTGCGCGGGGCGACCGTCTCGCTGGGAGTCGCGGGTGCGGCCGTCCTGGCCTCGGCCGCCTTCGGCTCGACGCTCGGCCTCCTCGCGGGGGAGCGCGGCGGCGGATGGGACGCGACTCTCGGCCGCCTCGTGGATCTCGTCCTCGCCTTTCCCGGCCTCCTCCTCGCGGTCGCGCTCGCGGCGGTCCTCGGGCCGTCCGCGCGCAACACCGTCGTCGCCCTCGCGGCCGTCGGCTGGGTGCCGTACGCGCGTCTCGCGCGCACGGAGGCGCGGCGTCTTTCGGGCCGGGACTTCGTCGCGGCGGCGCGGGCCGCGGGGGCGTCGCGCGCGCGCCTTCTCGCGGTCCACGTCCTGCCGAACGTCGCGGCGCCCCTGCTGGTCCAGGCGACGCTCCACCTCGCCGCGGCCGTCCTCGCGGAGTCCGCCCTGTCCTTCCTCGGCCTCGGCGTCCCGCCTCCCGCGCCTTCGTGGGGCGCGATGCTCGCGGGCGGACGGACGCACGTCCTCGACGCCCCGCACGTCGTCCTCGCCCCCGCGGCCGCGATTCTCGTCGTGGTCCTCGGGACGAACATCCTCGGCGACGCCCTCGTGGACCGCCTCGACCCCGCGCGCCGGCCCGCGTGAGCACGGTGGGTGCCGTTCCTACGCTCCGCCTCCGGAGCGCGGCCGCTTTCGGGCTCGTCGCCCTCGCCGTGCTGCCGTTCCTGAACGGCCTGCCCGACGACTTCACGTACGACGACAAGCTCATCATCTCGGGCAACGACCGGATCGCGTCTCCGTCGAAGGTCGGCGAGGTCTTCACGACGCAGTACTTCGGCGGTTCGCTCGCCTCCGCCCAGAATTACAGGCCCGTCCTCCTCCTGACGTACGGCGTCCAGCGATGGGTGCACGGGAACCGCGCGTGGCTCTTCCGGGCCGTGAACATCGCCCTGCACGCCGCGGTCACGGTCTTCTTCGCGGCGTGGCTCGTCGAGCTGGGCTTCGCGGCCCGGGCGGCCCTGGCGGCCGGCGCGCTCTTCGCCGTCTTCACGATCCACGTGGAGGCCGTGACGTCGCTCGTCGGCCGCGCGGAGCTCCTCGCCGCGCTCCTCGTCTTCGCGGTCGCGCGGCTCTGGCTGCGTGCGACGGCGGGGGAGCGCCTCCGCCCGCGGCCGTATGCGGCGGCGCTCGTCCTGTTCCTCGTTTCGGTCTTCGTGAAGGAGAATGCGATCGTCGCGCCGGGGGTCGTCCTTCTCGGCGAGCTCTTCCGCGGCGGCCGGGGCCGGTCGCCGCGGGAAGCATGGGCCGCCCTCCCGCGTTTCGGGCGTTTCGCGCTCCTCGGGTTCCTCGGCCCCGTCGGCGTCCTCTTCGGCGTCCGCGTGGCCGTGATCCACGGGTTCCTCGTCTCGCGCGAGGCCGGGATCTTCGACCTCGAGAACCCTCTCGTCGCGATGGCGCCCGCTCTCCGGACGGTGAACGCGCTCTTCCTCGCGGCGCGCTACGCGGCGAAGACGTTTCTGCCCGTCGGCCTCGCGGCGGACCACTCCGCGTACGCGTTACGGCTCGCCGACAGCTTCCGGGACGTGCGCGCCTGGGCGGGCCTCGCGTTCGCGGCGTCCCTGCCCGTGTTTGCGCTCGCGTTCTGGCGTCGGCGGCCGCTCGCCGCGCTCGGAATCGCGCTCTTCGCCGGCTCGCTCTTCCCGGTCTCGAACGTCCCGTTCGTGATCGGGACGATCTGGGCCGAGCGCCTCGCCTACCTCCCGTCGGCCGGCCTCGCGGCGCTCGCCGTCGGCGTCCTCGGGGAGATCCTGCGCGAGGTGCCGCGTCCGTCGCGCCTGCCGTGGCGCGAGGGGCTCCTCGCGGCCGCCGTCATCGCGTACGGCGCGGCGGCGGCCGTGCGCAACCTCGCGTGGAAGGACGACCGGACGCTTTACGCGGACATGGTCGCGAAGAACCCGAACTCGGCGAAGGCGCACTACAACGTCGCGTGGGACGCGCAGCTCAACGGCGACCGCGCCACGACGATTCGGCACCTCACGCGCGCCGTCGAGATCTTCCCGCGCTACTACGACGCCTGGGCGCTCCTCGGCAAGCAGCGCTGGGACGAGCAGAAATGGGACGAGGCGATCGGCTGCTACCGGCGCTCGATCCAGATCTTCCCGACGTACGAGAACGGCCACTGGGGCCTCGCGAAGGTCCTCGAGGCGGCCGGCCGGCTCGACGAGGCGGGGCGGGAGTTCGACGAGGGGGCCCACCTGTGCCCGGACTCGTACCCGATCGCGTACCACCGGGCCGCGTTCCTCGAGGCGCGCGGGCGGCTCGAGGAGGCGGAAGACGCCTGGGACGACGCGGTCGAGAACGGCGACGGCGCCCCGTCCGCTCGCCTCGCCCACGCCCGTGTCCTCGTGAAGCTGGGGCGCGAGCCCGAAGCCTGGGACGAGGCGCGCTGGGCGCTCGTGGCCGATCCCTCGAACGCCGAAGCGCGGCGGTTCCTCGCCGAGCGCTACGAGGCAGTCGGGAAAGACGATCGCCGCGGGGGCCGAGCTCGCGCGTGCCGTGCGCTCGAACCCGGCGGACGAGACGTCCGCCGCCGACCTCTTCGAGTACGCCATTCGCCACCCCGCGGAGGCGCGTTACCGCGCACGGCTCCTCGTCCCGGACGTCAGGCGGGCCGTTCCGAGTCCCGGGCCGCGCCTCGCGAAGGCGCTCGCGGCCCTCGGGTGAGTCAGCGGCGCTTCGGGATCCCGAGGCGCCGCACGACCTCCTTGAACCGGGGCTCGTCCCGCAGCGGGTCGAACCCCCGCTCGACTTCGAGGTAGGCGAGGCGTTCCTCCCCGTCCGTGCAGGCCTTCTCAAGCCAGCCGAGCGCCTCGGCCCGCTTCTTCTGTCCGAGCGTCAGGATCGCGAACGGAAACCCCCCCACGTACCGAGTCTTCTCGAGGGCGTCGAGGTCGCGCCGGGCGGCCTCGGCGTCCGCGCGCCGCCCGGCGAGCGCGCTCGCGTAGCCCCAGAACGCGATCGCTTCCGGCGAGTCCGGCTCGAGCTCGCGCACTTTGCGTAGCTCGGCGAGAGCAACGTCGTAGCGCTCTTGCGCGAGGAGCGGGAGGGAGATCCAGAGGTGCGCAAGCGAGTTGAGCGGGTCCATCTCGATCGCCCGCCGGATTTCCTGTTCTCCGCCGGCGAGGTCGCCCGCCCAGTAACGCGCGAGGCCGGCGTCCGTCTGGATCACGGCGTTCAGGGGGTCGAGCGTGCGAGCGCGGTCAATCTCCGCGGAGGCCTCCTCGAAGCGGCCGGACGCCGTCAGGAAGTTGGAATACCACTGGTGCGCGACGGAGTCGCTCGGGTTCAGGGCGATCGCCCGCCGGAACTCCACCTCGGCAGCGGGCCAGTCGTGGTCGGAGAAGTACCGTGTGTCGGCGAGAATCGCATGGGGCAACGAAAGGGACGGATCGAGTGCGACGGCCCGGGCCGCGAACTCGCGCTGCTTCGCCTCGAGCTCCGCCGGCGCCGCGGACCCGTAGTAGGCGAGGAGGTGATGGACCTCAGCGAGGCCGCTCCATGCCTCGGCCTCCCGCGGGTCGAGGACCGCGGCGTCCTGGAAGTACCCGAGCGCCTTGGAGATCCCTTCCCCCGTGCGCTTGTTCAGGAAGAACCGCCCTCGGAGCACGCGATCCCACGCCTCCGGATCGTGCGGGCGGCCCGCGACGCGCTTCTCCTCCTCGGCCGTCAGCGCGGGCTTGAGCGCGCGCGCGATGCGCGGGGCGAGGTCGGCCGCGGCCGGCACGGCGTCCCCCTCCCGGTCGGTCACGCGGCCCGCCCAGAGGCGCGCACCGCTCGCGACGTCGACGAGCTCGGCGTCCACGTCGAAGTCGCGGTCCACCCGCCGGACGCGCCCCACGAGGACCGCGCGCGCGCGGAGGGAGCGGCCCGTTGCCCTCGGATCGCGGACGGGCGACGGGCTCGCGTAGACGGTTGCGCGTGCGAGGACCGTGAGGCCGGGCGTCTTCGAGAGGGCGTCGATCAGCGAGACGGTCACCCCCTCGGAGAGGTACTCGTGCGCGGGATCGCCGGTCTCGTTCGAGAAGGGGAGGACGGCGAGCATGTCGGCCTGGGGCCGGGTGGGCGCACGGAAGAAGAGAAGCCACGCCGCGAGACCCGCGACGAAGAGAGCGCCGGCGGCGAGCCAGACGGTTCTCGGCGGGAGGACGGACGCCGGACGCGCGGGCAGCGTGGCGGTGAGGTCCGTCCCGGAGACGTGCGCGGGCGAGTTCCCGGAACCCGTGAACGGGATCCGGAGCGCGAAACCCAGGTCGGCCGCGGTCTGGAAGCGCCGGTCCGCCCTCTTCTCGAGGCATCGCAGGATCAGGCGGCGCAGCTCCGGAGGCAGGCCGGTGACGAGGTCGGAAGGGTCGCGGGGCTCGCCGCGCAGCGTCGCGACGAGGGCCTCGGGCGGCGTGTCGCCGGGGAACGCGCGCCGCCCCGTGACCATCTCGTAGAGGACGCACCCGAGCGAGAAGATGTCGCTGCGCGCGTCGGCCGCCTCGCGCCGGACTTGCTCGGGCGCGAGGTAGCCGGCCGTGCCGACGATCGACTGGGGCTCCGTGAGGTCGCGCGCGCCGGGTGCGAAGGTCGCGGAGTCGTCGAGCGTCGCGATGCCGAAGTCGAGGATCTTGACGCGCCCGTCGGACGTGAGGAACACGTTCGAGGGTTTGACGTCGCGGTGGACGATCCCGCGCGCGTGGGCGGCCTCGAGGCCCTCGGCCAGAGCGAGGGCGATCTCCACGGCCCGGCGCCACGGCACGGCGCCCTCTTCGAGCCGCGTTTTCAGCGTCTCGCCCTCGAGGAGCTCGGTCACGACCCAGGACGTTCCCCCCTCGGAGCCCACGTCGTGCAGGTCGAGGATGTTCGGGTGCGAGAGGGCCGCGACCGCGCGGGCCTCCCGGTCGAACCGGGCGCGCGCGACGGGGTCTGCCGCGAGCGCGTCCGGGAGGACCTTGATCGCGACGTCACGCTTCAGGCGCGTGTCGCGGGCGCGCCAGACTTCTCCCATCCCCCCCGAGCCGAGCGGCGCGAGGATTTCGTACGCACCGAGGCGATCGCCTGTGTGGAGCGTCACAAGGCGGGATCGATTCTAGGCGCATGGATCCGAAAGGGATAATTTGTCAGAAGGCCTTGGTGAATGAGAAGTAGATGCCGTCGCGTCCGGGCGTGAACGCGTCCCCGCTCCGGCTCTCGAGTGCGACGTTGTGCGAGAAGGAGAGCTCGATCTCCGAGGACCAGAAGAAGCCGCTCGTCAGGCCGATCGTGACGGCGTTCGGGCTGTCCGTCCTCTGCACAGGCACGCCGCGGGAGTCGAGGACCGTCCGATCCACCGACGCGAGCGTGCCCTTCAGGCTCAGGAAGAGGAAAAAGGCGAGCTGGGCGCGCGCCTCGAGGCTCGCGATCACGTAGCCGCGCGAGACGATCTCGTCGAGTCCCGCCGTAGGAAGCACGGGCCGTGCGATCGTCTCGTAGTCCCCCGCGTTCGACCCGCCGGAGAGCCGGAACGCCGAGAAGCGGTCGAGGTTCGAGCCCGTCCCGGCATACACGGAGGCGAGGATCCGGTGCCGCCCGTCTCCGAGGGGCAACGGGACTGCGGCCAGGACGTACCCGCTCAGGGCGGTCCACGAGCGTGTATACGCGGCTGCGTGTGGCCCCGTCGGGCCCCCGCCCCAGTCCTCCCACCCGGCGCGGTGCGCGGCCCAGGCGTCGAGGCCGGCCGCCCATCCGGCGTGCGGCAGCTCGAGGAGATTGCGCGTGAAGGCGTCCGCGCGAACCCGGGCGTGCAATCTCCCTTCGTAGGCATTGGAAGGAGCGACGAACGCGGGCGCCGTCGCCGAGCCTCGAGCGAAGAGCAGAACACCGGGCTCGTAAGAGAGGGACCCTTCGAAGAAGTTGTCCGGATGACCGGGCGCTGCCGCGACTCGGTACGCGATGCCGGCTCCCGCGCGGATCGAATGCCATTGGAGCTCCTCGGCCTCCAGCCTCACGCCTCCCGCGTATTCGGATCGCGCCCAGGGGAACGTCGTGTTCTCGAACGTGAGGACGAGGTCGACGCCGGGCACGATCCGCCGGTTCCAGCGCACGTCGTCGTAGAGGCCCACGAGGACGGCCCTGAGGCGACTCGCCCCGCCGTCGCGCTGCCGCCAGAGGAGCAGCGCCGCCTCGGGGTTGACGGACTTTCCGTCCGGCCCGGATGGGATCCAGTCGAGGTCCGCGAATGCCTCCGTGACCGTCGTCCGGTCGCGGGTGGGCACGTCGAAGGTCATCCCGAAAATGGTCCGCGTGAAGGCCTCGCCCGCGAGGATCGTGGCGTCCTGCGCCCGCGCGGGCGGGGCGCCTGCCAGGAGGACCGCAGCCGCAACCGGGACGACCCAGACAGGGGATCGGGGAGGCATGCCCATAACATGGGACGCCCGGGCCGGGGAATCATCGGGGTTTTGCAGGAATTGCTATTCTTCCCAAAACACCGTGGCGCTCAGGTTCGGCGACTGCCTCTTCGACCCGGAGAGCCGTCAGCTCTTTCGAGGGGGAACGCCCGTGCCGCTGTCGCCCAAGGCATACACGCTCCTCGAGATCCTCGTCCGGAGCCGGCCGCGCGCGATGGCGAAGTCCGAGCTCCAGGAGACGCTCTGGCCGGACACGTTCGTCGTGGAGGCAAACCTCGCGAACCTCGTCGCCGAGCTGCGCGAGGCGATGGGGGAGAAGGGCCACCGCGACGGCTTCCTCCGCACCGTGCACGGCTTCGGCTACGCGTTCTCGGGCGAAGCGTCCGAGGCCAGCGGCGCGCGGGCGGCCGTCCCGAGCGCGGTGTGCCTCGTGCGGGACGGGCGGCCGGTGCCCCTCGCCGCGGGCGAGAACGTCCTCGGCCGCGGCCCCGAGGCCGCGGTGTTCGTGGACGACTCGACGGTCTCGCGCCGGCACGTGAGGATCACAGTGGCGGGCGTCGAGGCGGTCCTCGAGGACCTCGGCAGCAAGAACGGGACGACCGTGAACGGCAGGCCTCCTGCCGGCCCGGTCGCGCTCCGACACGGCGATGCCGTGCTCGTGGGCTCGGTCCTCTTCACGGTGCGGGTCGCGGCGGCGCCCGGCGAGACCGCGACGCTCGGCCCGGGGGGCGTCCCGGCGTCCGTCTGACCGCCGGCCCGGCGGGACCCGATAGAATCGCGTTCGCCCCCATGACACTTTCTCCCGGCACCCGTCTCGGTCCCTATGAGGTGATCGCGCCCCTGGGCGCGGGCGGAATGGGCGAGGTCTATCGCGCGCGAGACACGCGGCTGGGGCGCAGCGTCGCGCTCAAGGTTCTTCCCTTCCAGCACGCCACGTCGCCCGACTTCCTCGCGCGGTTCGACCGCGAGGCGCGCGCGATCTCGGCACTCGCGCACCCGCACATCTGCGCGCTCTACGACGTCGGCTCGACGGAGGGAGTCCCATTCCTCGTGATGGAGCTTCTCGAGGGTGAGACCCTCGCCGACCGTCTCGCGAAGGGTCCGCTCGCGATCGGGGAGACGCTCCGGCTCGGTGCTCAGATCGCCGACGCCCTCGCTGCCGCCCACCGCGCGGGGATCGTGCACCGCGATCTGAAGCCGGGAAACGTCGTCCTGACGCGGACCGGGCCCAAGCTCCTCGACTTCGGCCTCGCAACGCTGCGCGAGGAGCCCGCGTCCGCCGAGGCGTCCCGTCTCGAGACCGCCGCTCCGCTGCCGTTGACGTCGGCCGGGACGGTTCTCGGGACCGTCCCGTACATGGCGCCCGAGCAGCTCGAGGGCAAGGCGGCGGACGCGCGAGCCGACCTCTTCGCGCTGGGAGCCGTCCTCTACGAGATGGTGACCGGCCGGCGGGCGTTCGCCGGAGAAAGCCCGGCATCCGTCATGGCGGCAGTCCTCAGGAGTGAGCCTGCCGGCATGGCCGCGCTCGCTCCGGGGACGCCTCCCGGCCTCGAGAGGTTCGTGACGACGTGCCTCGCCAAGAACCCGGACGAGCGCTGGCAGAGCGCGGCCGACGCCGCGCGCGAGCTCCGCTGGATCGGCGGAAGCCCCGATCCCGCCGGCGTCGACGCCCGAGTGCCGCGCCGGCTGCCGCCCTTCGCGTGGGGAATCGCCGGCGCGCTCGCGGCGGCGCTGCTGCTCCTCGCGAGCGGGGCGCTGCGCGGGAAAGAGCCCGCGGCCGCGATCAGGCTGTCGATGCTGCTACCGGGCGAGTCTTCCTCGACGGTCATACGCAACTTCGCCGTCTCCCCGGACGGCGGCAGCGTCGCGCTCGTCGCGCGGGGTGCCGCCGGCAAGTCCGTTCTCTTCGTGCGTCCGCTCGCGTCTCTCTCGGCCCGCGCGCTCGCCGGGACCGAGAACGCGGCGTTCCCGTTCTGGTCGCCGGACGGGCGCTTCATCGGGTTCTTCGCCGAGGGGAAGCTGAAGAAGATCGACCTCGAAGGCGGTCCCGCGATCTCGATCGCCGATGCGCCCGCCGGGCGGGGCGGCTCCTGGGGCCGGGACGGGACGATCCTCTTCGCCCCCGAGATGACGGCCGCCCTCCTCAGAGTCCCGGCGTCCGGAGGGGCGACGGCGCCCGCCACGTTTTTCGACGAGGGCCGGAACGACCTGAGCCACCGCTTCCCCTTCTTTCTTCCCGACGGGAAGCGCTTCCTCTTCTTCGTCCACGCCGTCGGCGTGAAATCCGGGATCTACGTGGGGCGCCTCGACTCGCGGGACGCCCGCCTCCTCGTTCCGGCGACGTCCAACGGCGAATGGGCGGCACCGGGCTGGCTCCTCTTCGTACGGGACGGGAACCTGATGGCGCAGCCGTTCGACGGCGATCTTCGTCCGCGAGGCGAGGCCGTCCCCGTCGCCGAGCGCGTGGCGTTCTACCGGCCGTTCGACTCGGCGGATTTCTCGGTTTCGGCCGGCGGAGTTCTCGCGTACCGCCCGAGCTCACAGCGTCCGAGCCGGCTGGTCTGGCGCGATCGATCCGGACGGGAGACCGGGACGACCGGCGAGACCGCGTTCTACCGGGCGCCACGTCTTTCGCCGGACGGACGCCGGCTGGCCGTCGTGAAGTTCGACCCACGCACGGACGAGGGCGACGTCTGGGTCTTCGACCTCGAGAGGAGCGCCGCGCTCCGCCTGACCCGGGAGCCGCGGCAGGTGATGAGCCCCGTCTGGTCGCCGGACGGCAAGCGGATCGCTTTCGCCTCCGACCGCTCCGGCGCCATGGACCTCTACGAAATCCCCGCCGACGGCGCGGGCGACGAGAGGCCGCTCGTGCGGACGAGGGACTACAAGGTTCCGACGGACTGGTCCCGCGACGGGAAGCTCCTCGCGTTCCAGGCGACGACGGCTTCCACGAGCTGGGACGTGTATCTCCAGACGCTCGGCGGCGCGGAGCCTCCGCGCGTCTTCGCCGGGACGCGGTTCCTCGAGGGGGCCGGGGTCTTCTCGCCGGACGGGAAGTGGATCGCCTTCGTCTCGAACGGGTCCGGGAGGCCCGAGGTGTACCTCAGGCCCGTCGCGGGAGACGGGGAGCAGCTGGTCTCGATCGCGGGAGGGATCGCGCCCCGTTGGCGAAACGACGGCCGCGAGCTCTTCTATCTCGACCGTGACGGCCAGATGATGTCCGCACCCATCCTGCCCGGAGCCGACGGCAAGGTGGGGACCGCCGGGCGGCTCTTCGCCCCCGCGACTCCGGATCTCGACTACGGGATCGGCCTCGCGCACTACGACGTGACACCGGACGGACAGAGGTTCGTCCTCGTCACTCCCACGACGGAGGCGGAGCCGCCGAGCGTCACGATCGCGACGGGCTGGCAACCGCGCTGAACGCCGCGCCCGTCGGCTAGTCCGGCTCGGCGCCCTCGCCCGCGACGTCCGGGGCGACCTTCGCGGCGAGCTTCGCGCGGTGGCGGCGGATGAGCCCGACGAGGATCACGTAGGTCAGCGCGCCTGCGACGAGCGAGAGCGCAAACATCCCGACCGCCATCTGGACGCCGATCGCCTTCATCGTGGGTCCCGCGGCCGTCCAGAACGAGCGCCGGAACATCTCCTTCCACGGCAGGTGCGCGATCGCCTCGCGGCGCGCCCGGAGAAAGAAGCGCCCGATCGGGATCGCGACCGCGCCGACGGCGGGGAGCGTGAGCGGGTTCACGGCGAGCGTCCCGAGAAGGACGTCGACCTTGTTGAGCCGGAGGATGAACGCGAGGAGCAGCGCGATGAGCCAGTGCAGGCCGAGGAGCGGCGTGAACGAGATCGCGACGCCGATCGCGAACGACGCCGCGACGACCTCGGGCGCCGAGTCGCTCCCGAGCATGTGGAGGAACCGGCTCTTGAACGCGCCCTTAGGGGGAGTCAAAGTGATCGAACCCGGCGTCGGGCAGGGGGGCCCGCCGCCCGTCGCGCACGAGCCTCACGCCCGCACCGTCGTCGATCGTCCCGATGCGCCGTAGCGCGAAGCGCCCCGCGAGGTTCTCGACCTCGGCGATCTTCTTCTTCGGGACGGTGAAGAGGAGACCGAAGTCCTCGCCGCCGTAGAGCGTGGCCGCGAGGGGGTCGAGTCCCGCGAGGGGCCCGAGGTCCGCGAGGGCGGAGTCCACGGGCAGCAAGGCCGCCTCCACCGTCGCACCGACGTCGGAGGCGCGGCACAGCCGGTAGAGGTCGCGCGCGAGGCCGTCCGAGACGTCGATTGCGGCCGAGGCGAGCGCTTCGGCCGCGAGCGTCGCGCCGAGCACGAGCTGCGGTCGCGGGTCGATCTGGTGCCGGATGAGCCGCGCGATCTCCTGGGCGCGCGGCGCGGGGACGCGCCGGCCCTTCGGGTCGAGCGCGACGCGCTCGGCCGAGAGGCGGTAGCCCTTCTCGAGGAGGCGCAGGCCCGCGGCTGCGGCCCCGAGCGTCCCCGAGACGAAGAGCGCGTCGCCCGGCTCGGCGCCGCGCGCGCGTGAGCGGCGACTCCGGGGGCGCGGCCCATCGCCGTCACCGCGACGAAGACCTTGTCGGAGGCGCTGAGAGGTCCCCGCCGACGACGGCCACGCCGTGCTCGGCGGCGGCCTCCTTGACGCCGCCCGCGAGCGCGTCGAGCCATTCCGTCTTCGTCTTCTTCGGCAGGCCGAGCGCGAGAACGGCCCAGAGCGGCCGGGCGCCCATCGCGGCGAGGTCCGAGAGGTTCACGTTGATCGCCTTGCGCCCGAGCCTCCGGGGATCCGCGTCCTTCCGGAAATCGTGGTCCTCGAGGAGGACGTCCGTCGTGACGGCGAGGCGGTCCGGGCTCACGACGACGGCGGCGTCGTCGCCGATGCCGACCTTCACGTCGCGCCGGCGCGTCGCGAACGCCGCCGCGAGGCGGGCGACGATCGCGTCCTCGGGCGGGAGGCCGGCGCGCTTCTTCACAGGGGCCTCTTCACCTTCGGCGTCGCCTTCAGCGCCGGCCTGGACGCCGCCTTCGCCGGGGCCGCCTTTTTCGGGAGCGTCCGCGCCGGCCCGGCGAATGCGGCCCGGAGGACGTCGTCCACCTGGGAGGCGTAGACGAACGTCAGGTCGCGGCGGAGCTCCTTCGGGATCTCGGCGAGGTCGCGCCGGTTCGCCTTCGGGAGGATGACCGTTCCGATCCCGGCGCGGCGGGCCGCGAGGACCTTCTCCTTGACGCCGCCGATCGGCAGGACGTCGCCGCGGAGCGTGATCTCGCCCGTCATCGCGACGTCGCGGCGGACGCGCGTGCCGCCGAAGGCCGAGATCATCGCGGTCGCCATCGTGACGCCGGCCGACGGCCCGTCCTTCGGAATCGCGCCTTCCGGGACGTGGATGTGGACGTCGTGCGTCTCGAAGTAGTCGGCCGGGAGGCCGTAGCGGTCCGCGCGTGAGCGCGCGAACGTGAGGGCGGCCTGCGCGGACTCCTTCATGACGTCTCCGAGCTGGCCCGTCAGCTGGAGGCGGCCCTTGCCGCGCACGGCGCGGGCCTCGACGATGAGGACGTCGCCGCCGACCGCGGTCCACGCGAGGCCCGTCGCGGTCCCGACCTGGTCGGTGCGCAGGGCCTCGTCGCGCGTGAACCTCGGGATCCCGAGGAAGGCCTTGACCTCCCGCGGCGTCACGACGACTGGCTTTTTCTTGCCGGAGGCCCAGCGAACGGCGACCTTGCGGCAGCACGAGCCGATCTCGCGCTCGAAGCTCCTCAGGCCGGCCTCGCGCGTGTAGTTCTCGACGATCGCGCGGAGGGCGTCGTCCTTGAACGTGACCGCGCCGTCGGGGAGGCCGTTCTCCTTCCTCTGCTTCGGGACGGTGTGGGCCTTCGCGATCGCGACCTTTTCCTCGAGCGTGTAGCCCGAGAGGCGGATGACCTCCATCCGGTCGAGGAAAGCCGGCTGGATCGTGTCGAGGACGTTCGCGGTCGTGATGAAGAGGACCTTCGAGAGGTCGTAGTTCACGCCGAGGTAGTGGTCGCGGAACGTCCGGTTCTGCTCGGGGTCGAGGACCTCGAGGAGGGCCGACGACGGGTCGCCGCGGAAGTCCGCGCCGATCTTGTCCACCTCGTCGAGCATGAAGACGGGGTTCGACGTCCCGGCCTGCGAGATCCCCTGGACGATGCGCCCCGGCATCGCGCCGACGTACGTGCGCCGGTGGCCGCGGATCTCGGCCTCGTCGCGGACGCCGCCGAGAGACAGCCGCAGGAACTTGCGGTCGAGGGCGCGCGCGATCGAGCGCCCGAGCGACGTCTTGCCGACGCCGGGCGGGCCGACGAAGCAGAGGATCGGCCCCTTCGAGTCGGGTGAGAGCTTGCGGACCGCGAGGAACTCGAGGATCCGCTGCTTGACCTTCTCGAGGTCGTAGTGGTCCTCGTCGAGGATCTTCCGGGCGCGCGCGAGGTCGAGACTGTCGGTCGAGACGACGCCCCACGGCAGGTTCACGTAGCCAGTCGAGGTACGTCCGGAGCATCGCGTTCTCGGCCGAGTCCGGGTTCCCGCGCTCGAGGCGCTTGACCTGCTTCTCGATCTCCTGCGCGGCCTCCTCGGGGATCTTCTTCTCCGCGATTTTCGCCCGGTAGGCGGCGATCTCCTCGGAGAGATCCTCCGCTCTCGCCGAGCTCCTGCTGGATCGTCTTGAGCTGCTGGCGCAGGAAGTACTCCCGCTGGCTCTTGTCGATCTCGCCCTTGGCGGCGCCCGAGATCTCCTGCTGGACGGTCAGGACGCGCACCTCCCGCCGGAGGATCTCGAGAACCGTCTTCAGGCGCTCGACGGCGGGGATCGTCTCGAGGATCTTCTGCGCCTCCTCGATCTTCAGCTCGAGGTTCGAGGCCGCGAGGTCCGCGAGCCGGGCGGGCTCGTCGAGGCCCGCGGCGACGACCATGACCTCGGGCGAGATCGACTTGCCGAGGGCGACCGTCTTCTCGAGCGACTCCTTGGCGCTCCGCACGAGCGCCTCGACTTCCTCGGGCGGTGGGGTCTGGGCCTCGGGCTCGGGGATGCGCGTGACCTTCGCGCGGAGCGCGGGCGCGTCCGCCAGGATGGACTCGATCTTGACGCGCGAGAGCCCCTGCACGAGGAGGCGGATGCGCCCGTCCGGGAGCTTCAGCATCCGCATGACGGCGGCCGCCGTGCCGATCGTGTAGAGGTCGCTCGCCACGGGCTCCTCGACGGACGCGTCCCGCTGCGCGACGAGGAGGAGGATGCGCTGCTCGGCGAGCGCCGCGTCCACGGCGGCGATCGACTTCTCGCGCGATACGGAGAGCGGCACGATGACGTAGGGGAACAGGACGACGTCCTTCAGCGGCAGCACCGGGAGGATGTCGGGAATCGCGACCTGCGCGCTCGGAGGGACGTCGACGGAGCTCATGAGCCCTTCTTGCCTTTCACGATGGGGATCGACCGGCCCTTGCCGCCCGAGCGCTTCGGGACGTCGAGCGTCAGGAGCCCGTCCGCGTAGGACGCGCGCGAGCCCTCGGGGTCGGGGTCCTCGGGCAGCTCGAGCACGCGCTCGAACGCGCCCGCCGCGCGCTCGACGCGCAGGAAGACACCGTCCTCGCGGTCGGTGGGCCTGCGCGTCCCACGCAGCGTAAGGACGCGTCCTCGGATGTCGACCGAGATTTCCTCCGGATTCGCCCCGGGGATCTCGAACGTGAGCCGCCAGAGCCGGCCGTGGTCCACGACGTCGACCGGCGGGACGAGTGCGGGCCGCTCGGGCGGCTCGAGGTCGCCGGTCCGGACGAAGAAGCCGACGGGGATCTCGCGCTTCCTCACTTCTTCCCTCCGGGAGCGCGCCCGAGGAGCACCTTGAGCTCGTCGACGAAGTCGCCGAGGTCCTCGAAGCGCCGGTAGACCGACGCGAAGCGGACGTAGGCGACTTGGTCGAGGTCCTTCAGCTTCTCCATGATTCGCGCTCCCAGCTCGACGGTCGTCATCTCGCGCGGCTCCTTGGCAGAGAGCTCCGACTCGACCGCGTCGCAGATCTCCTCGAGAGTCTTCGTCTCGACCGGCCGCTTCTCGCAGGCCTTCATGAGGCCGCGCAGGAGCT
Organism: uncultured Acidobacteriota bacterium; assembly: GCA_963798215.1. Classification (GTDB taxonomy): domain Bacteria; phylum Acidobacteriota; class Thermoanaerobaculia; order UBA5066; family UBA5066; genus Fen-183. The sequence goes on along the minus strand of CAWCSP010000004.1, from coordinate 2,331,876 downwards.
TGTTGCGGTCGAACGGCTCGCGCCGCCCGTCCTTCTTGACGACGAGGAGGGGGATCTCCTCGACCGTCTCGTAGGACGTGAACCGCCTCTGGCAGGCGTTGCACTCGCGCCGGCGCCGGATGACGGCGCCTTCGCGGCTCTCGCGCGAGTCGACGACCCGGTCGTCGCCCGCCCCGCAGTACGGACAGCGCATGGACTGAGAGCCTAGCAGGACCGGGGCGTCAGTTCCGCCCGAAAGGGAACGGGATCACGTCGCCGTCGTCCGAAGCGTGCTCGGGCTCCACGGCGGCCGGCTTGTCGGCGCGCGCCCCGCGGCGGACCTCGATCAGGAGGTCGCACATCTCGCGCACGGCGCCCGCCCCGCCGGGCCGCGTGAGGCGGAGGGCGGCAGCGTCGCGGACGAGCGGCGTCGCGTCGGCCGGGGCGGCCCCCACGCCCGCGCGGCGGAGCATCCCGAGGTCGGGCAGGTCGTCCCCGACCGCGGCGATCTCCCAGGCCTCGAGGTTCCAGCGCCTGGCGAGGAGGTCGAACGCGGCGGCCTTGTCGCGCTCGCCCTGCAGGACGTATTCCTCGGGGATCTTGAGGTCGGCGCAACGCCGCGAGACGACCTTCGACGTCCGGGACGAGATGACGCCGAGCTTGTAGCCCAGGTCGCGCAAGAGGACGAGGCCGAGGCCGTCCTTCACGTCGAAGGTCTTCGTCTCGCGCCCGTCCTCGTCGAACGTCATGGAGCCGTCCGTCATGACGCCGTCCACGTCCATGACGAGGGCCCGGATCCGGGAGAGACGGGTCCTGAGGTCCTCCGGGACGATCGGAGCTGCCGGCATGTCGGCCGATTATCGCTCAACCACGGGGCGCGGGGAGCTAGATCGACTCGACGCCCCACAGGTCGTGGAGGTGGAGGATGCCCTCCGGGCGGCCGTCCGCGGCGACGACGAAGAGCGACGTGATCTTCCGCTCCTCCATGAGCCGAAGGGCCTCGGTGGCCCAGGCGTCCTTCCCGATCGTCTTCGGATTGTGGCTCATCGCGTCGGCCGCCGTGTCGCTCATGATCTTCGGGCCGTCCCTCTCGAGGAGGCGGCGCAGGTCGCCGTCCGAGACGACGCCGACGAGCTTCCCGCCTTCGGTGACACCCGTGATCCCGAAACGCTTGCGCGACATCTCGTAGACGACGTCCTTCATCGGCGCCGTGGACGCGACGAGCGGGACGTCGTCGCCCGCGTGCATGAGGTCCGACACTTTCAGGAAGCGCTTCCCGAGCTTGCCGCCCGGGTGGAGGGCGGCGAAGTCCTCGGGCTTGAACCCACGCGCGACCGACAGCGCCATCGCGAGCGCGTCGCCCATGACGAGCTGAGCCGTCGTGGACGCCGTCGGGGCGAGGTTGTTCGGGCAGGCCTCTTCCCGGATCTGCACGGCGACGACGACGTCCGCGCCGGCGCCGAGCGTGGAGTCCTTCCACCCCGTGAGGGCGACGAGCGTCGCGCCGCGCCGCTTGACGTGCGGGATCAGCGCGACGACCTCCTCCGTCTCGCCCGAATGCGAGAGCGCGAGGACGACGTCGCCCTTCAGGATCATGCCGAGGTCGCCGTGGATCGCCTCGGAGGGGTGGAGGAAGAACGCCGCGGTGCCGGTGGAGGCGAGCGTCGCGGCGATCTTCTGGCCGACGATGCCGCTCTTGCCGATGCCCGTCACGACGACGCGCCCGGCGGTGGACTTCATCGCGGCGACGGCGCGGTCGAAGCCGTCGTCGAGGCCGTCCGCGAGCGCGCGGACGGCGGCCGCCTCGATCTCGATCACGCGGCGGGCCTGCTGTCGTGCGGGGGTCGTCAAGCGGGGACGAGTTTACTTGCCTTTGCCCAGAAGCACCGTCTGCGCGCCGGTCGCGGGGTCGAGGCGGACGAGGCGGCCCGAGGCGTCGAGGAAGAGGAGCGACGCGGGCGAGCCCGCGTCAGCGGGCGGCAGGACGGGAGAGAGCCACCAGCCGAAGCGGTCGGCGGGGACCAGGCCGTCGGGGCCGGGAGAGACAGTGCCCGTCGCTGCGTCCACGAGTGCGACCTTCCACGCCCATTTGGAGGCCGAAGAGGGAGGATTTCTTTGAAGGTCACCGAGGGCCACGGCTACGCGTCCGGGGGCGATCTCGCCTCCGAGAACGACCTGCTTCGTCGGACCCAGCTCGACGCTGCGCGCGGGCGCGCCCCACCCCTTTTCACCTTCGAAGAAAACCACCCGTGCCGAAGCTCCGGCAATCCCGGCGACCGCGATACGGTTCTCCGTGAGCAGTCGGACCTGCGGAGCCCGGAGGTCCTCGGCGAGCGTCGCAACGAGCGCACCCGTCCGGCCGTCGTGCAGTGTCAGAACCTGCCTTCCGTGCGGGTCTTCGGTCATGCGCCTCGTTCCGACGAAATATCGCCCGTCGGCGCTCAGGCGCAGGTACGGGAGCGTCTCGCGGTCGAACCGGCCGGTGACGAGGGATTTCTTCGAAGGTAGCGAGAGCTCCGCGACTTCGAGGGCCGGCGGCGCGATGTCCTTGCGATTCGCGGCGTTGTAGAACCTCGGGAAGAGACGGATCGTGTCCTCGTCGATGAACGCGAACCCGCTGCTGCTGTCGGGGACGGGAAACGCCGCGAGTTGCTTCGGGTTTGCGGCGTCGGACACGTCGTAGGCGGCGAGCGATTGCCCGTCGCGGACCGCGAGCCGGCGGCCGCTCGGCGAGAGGGCGAGTGGGGCCCAGCCCCCGGTTTCGAGCCCCGTCGGGATCGCGTGGCCCGTGGCGAGATCGGCGACGAAGATGTCGGACCGATTGTCTTTCCTTTCGAAGAATCCGAATCTCGCCTCTCCCCGTGCGGCGCGCGTGCCGTCCTGCGAGAAGGCGACGTTCAAGCCGTGGAGGCGCAGGGACCGGCCGCCCACGGCGTCGAAAACGAAGGAGCCGCTTCCGCGTCCCGCCCGGAGCGACCCGCCTGCCGCGAGCCACGGGCCGCGCGGCGCGGTCTCGACGGCGCCGACGACGCTCTCGAGGTCCGCCGCCCTCGCCGAGTCGCACCACCACGCGTAGCCGCCGACGAGGGCGACAGCGGTCCCGAAGATCCCGAAGAGGACCACCGAGAATGCTCCGTGCGCCCGGCGCGCGTCCGTGCGGCCCTCGGCCACCTGGACGAAGCTCGCGAGGATGAGCGCGAGGAAGAACGCGGCGGCCAGCACGGTAAGGGCTGCAGTCACCGGTTTCACGCCGGCGTCGAAGTAGTCGGCAGACGAGTTCCGGAGGAGAGAGCGGAGGGAAATGGCAGTGAGGATGACGAGCGCCGGCGCGAGGAGCAGGTCGAGCGCGACCCACGGCGAGCGCAGCCGGCCGATCGTCACGACCGCGTGGCTGCCGAGGACGAGGAGGACGGCCAGCGCGAGCGCGCCGAGCAACGTCTCGCCGAGACCCGGGTGGTAGCCCCAAAAGCCGCGAGCCCATCCGGGCCCCGTGAGCCACGCAGGCGTGAACGTGATCAGCGCGGAGGCGAGCGTGATGAAGACGGCCGCGAGGATCTTGCCGCCCCAGATCGCGGCGGCGGGAATTGGGCGCGCGAAGAAGAATGAAATCCGTTTCTCGGCGGTCTCGCCCACGATGACGGATGCTCCGAGGAGGAGCGCGAACGCGGCGGAGAGAGCCGTGGCCGCGACGAACCCCACGAGAACCCGGCCCTCGGCCGCATCGGGCGTCGACCAGCCGTACATCAGCGAGCCGATGATCGGAACGAAGCCCGCGGCTAGGGCGACGGGGAAGACGAGGCGGCGGGCGAAGACCTCCCGCGTGAACACGGCCGCGAAGGCTCTCATGCGTTCCTCCCCGGCGTCTCGCCGGCGATCGCGACGAAGATCTCCTCGAGCGACAGGGCCGAGGACTCCGCGTCCACGACGCCCTCGAGCGCCGTGAACCGCGCGAAGGACTCCTCCTCGTAATTGGAGACGATCGCCTCCACGCCCCAGCCGCGCACCTTCACGCGGACGGCGTCGAAGGCCGCGAGCTCCTGGCCGAACTCCGTCCGTTCCTCCGTCGCCTCGTTCGCGTAGCGCAGGCGCCGGAAGCGCCCCTTCAGCGTCTCGAGCTCCTCGTCGAGGGCGAGCCGCCCGTCTTTCAGGAACCCGACGTGCGTCGCCATGCTCTCGACGCCCGCGAGGTCGTGCGACGTGAGGAGGACGGTCGTGCCGCGGTCGGCCAGCTCGCCGACGAGCTCCTCGAAGAACGCCCGCCGCGCGACCGCGTCGAGGCCGAGCGTCGGGTCGTCGAGGACGAGGAGCTCCGGCGAGGGCGCGAGGGCGAGCGCGAGCGCGACGAGCGCCCTCTGGCCCTTGGAGAGGCTGCCGTACGGCGTCCCGGCGGGCACCCCGAACCGCGCGAGGCGCGACTCGACGGACGGCGCGTCCCACGAGGGGTAGAGCTTCGCGCAGAACGAGGAGAGCTGCCGGGCCGTCATGGATGGCGGCGCGTCGGGATCCTCCGGCACGACGCCGACCTTCGCCATCAGCGCGGCGCGGTTCTTCCAGGCGTCGTCGCCGAAGAGCAGGCACGCGCCCGCCGTCGGCTTCTGCTGGCCGAGAAGGCAGCGCACCAGCGAGGACTTCCCGGCGCCGTTGCGGCCGAGAAGCGCGTAGACGGAGCCCCGGGGAACGGAGAAGGAGATTTCTTCGAGTGTGGGAGAAGGGTTTCCGCCGTACCTCACGAGGAGGGGTCTCACTTCGACCACGGGCGCGAGGGATTTCTTCGAAGGTGAATTCGCCTCGAGCGCCGCCGCAGCGCCCGACCGGGCCTCCGCGCTCCCCGTCGACGGGTCCAAATCCGCCGCGCGCATCCCGCTCATGCCGTTCCCCGGCCCTCTTCCATTCGAAGAAATCTTCATCTTTCTTTCTTTCTAAGAAATCCCAAACTGCCTTTCACGCGTTCGACCGCTTCCTCGTTGGACGCCCCGAGCGTCACGGCCAGCGACGCGTAGCGGAGCGCACCGTTCTCGAGTTCCTTCTCGCGCTCGCCGCGCGGCGGCGCGGGCGGCTTGTCCGCCACGAACGTGCCCTCGCCGCGCCGGACCGACAGGACTCCGGCGTCCACGAGGCGCTGGTAGCCCTTCGCGACGGTGGCGGGGTTGATCGAGAGCTCGCGCGCGAGGTCGCGCACGGAGGGGACCGCCGCGCCGGGCCTGAGCGCTCCGGACGCGACGAGCCGCCGTACGTTTTCCTCGATCTGGCGCCACAGGGGGACGGCGTCGGAGGGGTCGACGGTGAGGCCGCGGCTCACGCTCGCCCGCCCGCCGGCGCTTTAGTGTATCGCATCACTGATACACTAAGGTCGGAGCGCCGCGGCGTCAAGCCCCTTTCGAAGAAATCTCCCTATGGATTCGTTTCCCGCCGCAGCGCGTCGAACTTCAGAAGGTCCGACAGGAACTTCGGGAGGATCGCGAGCGGGAGCTGCGTCGCCCGGTCGGATTTCGCGTGCGCCGGGTCGTCGTGGACCTCGAAAAAGTAGCCGTCGACGCCGACGGCCGCCGCCGCGCGGGCCAGCGCGGGCGCGTACTCGCGCGACCCGCCCGTCTCGGTCCCGAGGCCGCCGGGGAGCTGCAGGGAGTGCGTCGCGTCGTAGATCACGGGGGCGCCGAGCGCACGCATCATCGGCAGGCCGCGGAAATCCACGACGAGGTTGTGGTATCCGAACGTCGTGCCGCGCTCGGTGAGCGTCACGTTCGTGTTCCCGGCCGCCCGGCACTTGTCGACGATCTGCTTGCAGTCGTCGGGCGCGAGGAACTGGCCCTTCTTCACGTTCAGAGCCTTCTTCGTCGCGGCGGCGGCCTCGATCAGGTCGGTCTGGCGGCAGAGGAACGCGGGGATCTGCAGGACGTCCGCCACCTCGGCCGCGAGCGCGCACTGCTCGGGCTCATGGACGTCCGTGAGGATCGGCAGGTCGGTTTTCTCCTTCACCTCGGACAGGATCGCGAGCCCTCTCTCGATCCCGACCCCCGGAAGCTCGCGCCCGAGCTCCGGTTCGCCTTGTCGAACGAGGACTTGAAGACGAGCCGGTCGGCGGCGCCGCAGTCCGCGAACACCTGCTTGATGGCCTTCGCCATCTTCAGGGCGTGGGCGCGCGACTCGATCACGCACGGCCCCGCGAAGAACACGGGGCGACACCGGTCGCCGGCGGAAAGGTGGGGCGTGATGGAGGCGAATACCTTCACGCGGGGCATGTTACAGAAGACGCGGCCCGGCCTCAGAATGGGGCCATGAAGAAGAACCCCGACTCCTCGTTCGCCGGCCTTGGCCTCGACGAGCGGCTCGTCCGGGTCCTCGCCGCGCTGGGGTACGAGGAGCCCACGCCCATCCAGAGCGAGTCGATCCCGCCGCTCCTCGCCGGGCACGACGTCCTCGCGCAGGCGGCGACCGGGACCGGCAAGACGGCGGCCTTCGCGCTGCCGATCCTCCACCGCATCGGCGCCGCGGCGGAGCGCGGAAACGCGCCCTCGGCCCTCGTCCTCGTCCCGACGCGCGAGCTCGCGATGCAGCTCGCCGAGGCGTTCCATCGCTACGGCCGCGAGATCGGCGTCCGCGTCCTCCCCGTCTACGGCGGCGCGTCGATGGTGACGCAGCTCCATGCGTTGAAGAGGGGCGTCGACGTCGTCGTCGCGACGCCGGGCCGGGCGCTGGACCACGTGAACCGCAAGTCGCTCGCGCTCGGCAGCCTCGAGGCGCTCGTCCTCGACGAGGCCGACGAGATGCTCGACATGGGCTTCGCCGAGGATCTCGACGCGATCCTCGCCGCGACGCCGAAGACCCGCCAGACCGCGCTCTTCTCGGCGACGCTCCCCGCGCGCATCGGCGCGATCGCCGCCAAGCACCTGAAGGACGCCGTGCGGATCACGATTGCGAAGGAGACCGTCACGCCCGGCAAGCTGCCGAAGGTGCGCCAGACGGCGTACGTGGTCGCGCGCGGCCACAAGCGCGCCGCGCTCGGGCGCATCCTCGACATCGAGAGCCCGGCGGCCGCGCTCGTCTTCTGCCGGACTCGGCTCGAGGTCGACGACCTCACGGAGACCCTGAAGGGGCGCGGGATGCGCGTCGAGGCGCTCCACGGCGGGATCTCGCAGGAGCAGCGCGACCGCGTGATGAAGAAACTCCGCACGGGCGCGCTCGAGCTCGTCGTCGCGACGGACGTGGCGGCGCGCGGCCTCGACATCTCGCACCTCTCGCACGTCGTGAACTACGACGTCCCGTCGTCGCCCGAGGTCTACGTCCACCGCATCGGCCGGACGGGCCGCGCGGGGCGCGAGGGCGTCGCGATCACGCTCGCCGAGCCGCGCGAGCACTGGCAGCTGAAGAACATCGAGCGCCTCACGAAACAGCGGATCGAGGTCGCGAACGTCCCCACGGTCGCCGACCTCCGAGCCAAACGCCTCGAGCTGACCCGCGCCTCGCTCGAGGAGGCGCTCGTCGAGGGAGGCCTCGAGCACTACCGCGTCGTCGTCGAATCGCTCGCCGAGGACCACGACCCGATGGACGTCGCAGCCGCGGCCGTCCGCCTCATCGAGCGCGCCTCCGGCGCGCCGGGGGAGGACGAGCCCGAGATCCCGGCCGTGGCCGCGCCGCCCCCGCCGCGCCGCGCGGGGCCGGCCGGGCCGGGCCCGGCGCGTTACAAGTTCGGGGGGCGGGACTCCGGGACGTCCGCCCGGATCTTCGTGGGCGCGGGCCGCTCGGCCGGAATGCGCCCGGCGGACCTCGTCGGCGCCATCGCGAACGAGGCGAAGGCGAGCCCCCGCGACATCGGCGCCATCCAGATCGCCGACCGCTTTTCCCTCGTCGAGGTCCCCGAGGCGATCGCCGAGTCCGTCATCCGGGCCCTGAGGAATGCGACGATCCGCGGGCAGAAGGTCGTCGTGCGGCGCGACCGCGACAAGGCCTGAAAGGGAACGGAATGTCCATCCGCATCCTCGTCACGGGCGGGACGTTCGACAAGAACTACGACGAGCTGCACGGCTGCCTCGTCTTCAGGGAGACGCATCTCCACGAGATGCTCCGCCTCGGGCGCTGCCGCGTCCCGGTGACGGTCGAGACCGTCATGATGATGGACAGCCTCGACATGCTGGACGCGGACCGGGCCCGCATCGCCGGGGCGTGCCGGGACGCGCCCGAGGAGCGCATCGTGATCACGCACGGGACCGACACGATGGTCGAGACTGCGGCGGTCCTCGCGAAGGAGAGGGCCGCGAAGACGATCGTCCTGACGGGCGCGATGATCCCGTGGGCCTTCGGGAGCTCGGACGGGCTCTTCAACCTCGGGAGCGCGATCTCGTTCGTCCAGACGCTACCGACGGGCGTCTACGTCGCGATGAACGGGCGCTGCTTCGGCTGGGACGACGTGAGGAAGGACCGTGCGACCGGGACGTTCGAGACCGTGAGATGAAGAGGAAGATGAAGACGAGGATTCGGAAGGGGATTCTTCGAATGTCCCGATTCGTGGGCGTCGCTTGCGCCGTTCTTGTCGCGGTTCATTTGGCCGCCGCGCCGGCGCCCGTCACGCGCGGGCTGACGTTCGCCCTTTCCTTCGATGGAAAAGGCCGCTCGGTCGTCTCCGGGCCCTATGTTCTGAAGGTCCCGGGCACCAAGGGCTCCCTGAAAGTGACGTTCGACTCGGCCGCCCTGAACGGCGGGATGCTCGACGCGCCCTTTCGACTCCGGAACGAATCCGGCGTCGATCTTCTCGCCGTGCGCGTCGACCTCGCCTCGGTCACGGAGAGCGTGAAGCCGGCAGGGCAGGCCGCGTTCACGCGTGCCGAGGACGTCGCGCCGCCGCCACCTCTCGCGTGGGACGCAATCCGGGCGGGAGGTGAGACGCCCGGAGAGCTCTTCCGGGGCGGCCCGCTCACGTTCTCCGCGGACACGGAGGCCGTCGTCGTCCTGGGTGTCGTGTCGGGCCTCGCCGCCGTCCCCGCGGACCCGAAGGTCGACGTCCGTGTGCCGGCCTCGAAGGCGAACGCCTGCCCCGGCGCGTTGCCGCGGTGTCGCGTGGACGCCGAGGGGATCGTGTGGCGTGTGGAGCCCGCCGCCGAAGGAAAGCGCGGAGGCCTCTCCGAGCGTACCCGCGAGGGTGCGGTGATCCGGTCGCTCTGGTTCGAGAAGGGAGACAAGCCCGTGGACCTGTCTCTCGCGCCGGACGGAAGACTGCTCGTCTTCTTCGACGACGGATCGAAGGCCGGCGCCGTGCGCGCGTTCCGGCCCTTTTAACGCCGGCGCGCGATCCCGGGCTGGCTGACGGCGGTCGTGAGGATGTTGAAGTCCGCGCGGTAGAGCGTCTGGCCGCTCGCGTCCCGGCCGGTCGGTACGATGAACATCTGGAACGTCCCCGTGCGCGCCTGGTCGACGGTGTACGTCCCTTCCTTGAGGCTCTCGCCGCCGGGCGCGGCGAACGACAGCGAGAACTGCGTCGTCCGCGACTGCGGCGGCGCCTCGAGGAAGTCCGCGAGGACGAGGTCGACGGGCCCGCGGCCGTCGGTGCCCTGGAACCGGAACCTCTCGCCGATGAGCGCCTTGAAGCCCTGCGCCTCGGGGATCTGTCCGGCGGCCGCGAAGAGCCTTCCCGGGGAAAGGGCCGCGGCCGCCATGCCGGTCGCGAGGGTCGTGAGGAACTGTGCGCGCGTCGTTTTCATCGGATGCCTCCGGAAACGGGGAGAACGGGGAGTTGTGCCACCATGCGGCGCATGCCCGAGGAGTTGAAAATCGGAGATTTCTTCGAAAGGGTCGGAGAGGGCTTTCGCGTGCCGTTCGCCGACGGGGCGATCGAGATCACGCTCGTGGAGGTCACGAACCTGGCTCGTGCGGACCACGCGGGCCCGACGCGCGCCCCGTTTTCACTGATCTTCCGCGGCCCAATCAGCCCGGTCATGCCCCAACGCACATACCCGCTCGAGCATCCTGCTCTCGGCCGTCTCGACATCTTCCTCGTGCCGATCGGGCCCGACGCCTCGGGTATGCGGTACGAGGCGATCTTCAACTGACGCTCCCGGCGAGGGCGGGCGGCCGCCATTCCATCAGCATGTACATGCCCCGCTCGCCTTTCGAGACGAAACCGAGCCGCTCGTAGAGGGCCCGGGCCGCGTTGAAGATCTCGACGTGGATCGTGACCGTCCGCCCGGAGGCCGCGGCCTCGGCGAAGAGCTTCCGGAGCAGCTCCGTGCCGGCGCCGCGGCGGCGGAACTCCGGGAGGAGCGCGATGTCGATGAGCCGGAGCTCCTTCGGCCAGCGCTCGACGTAGAACCGCCCCGCCGGGACGCCGTCGATCTCGACGACCGAGCGTTCCGCGTCCGGGTACTGCTCGTCCCAGTACGTCGTCTGCGCGTGGAACTGCTGGGCGAGGAACCCCGCCTTCTGCGCGTCGTCCCACGGGACCATCGCCATCTCGTCCGCCCGCGTCGACGCGTAGACGGAAAAGAGGAAGTCGCGGTCCTCGGGGCGGACGGGGCGGAGGGCGATCACGCGGGCGCGCGCCTCAGGTCCGCGGGGGGTAGACGCCCTGCAGGGCGATGCAGAAGTTGAGCGTCAGATACGGCTGCATGTTGTTGTGGGGCAAGTTTCCGCCCGCGGGGGCGACCGTCGAGCCCGACATCTGCGTGTTCTGGGCCGCCTGGTAGAGCGTGCCCCCCGCGGAGGCCGCGAGCGAGGCCGTGGGTGAGGGGACGTTCGTGTCCGCCAGGTCCACGGAGTGGAAGCGCAGCGAGTGCGAATGCGATGGGATCTCGCTCTGGAGGAGCGTCACAGTGTCGGACCCGCCGGTCTCGCCCAGGTCGTGGAGGGACAGGCCGGGCCCCTGGCCGGGGTGCATGGGCGCGTTCCCCTGCATGTTCGGCAAGGCGAAGTTGGACTTGCCGTCCCCGCCGTACGTCGTCCCGAGGAGCGAGAAGAGGGCGGTGTTCTGGGAGAGGGGCAGGATCTGCCCGTCGCAGAACGCCCAGCCCTTCGGGCGCGAAATTGAACGGGAAGATGCGGATCTCGGCGACGAAGGGATCCATGTCTGGCTCCTCAGGTCTGGCTCGGGAAGATCCCGAACAGCGAGATGATGAAATCCACGCACAGATAGGGCTGGAAGTTGTTGTGCGGCTGATTGCCGCCGGCGGTACTGACGGCGAGCGGGTTCATGTTCGCGTCCGTCGTGTCGTTGATGTACGGCGTCACGTTGAACGACGCTCCGAGCACGTTTCCGGCCGGGATGATCTGGTTGCCGCTCGAGGCCGACGCGAGGACCGGGTGGGTGTGGACCGGGATCTGCGACACCGTCAACGTGACCTCTTCGACGCCGCCCGTCTCGGCGAGCGTGAAGCCGGTTCCCTGGTGGAGGGGGACGCGGCCCCGCAGGTCCGGCAGGCCGAACGTGCTCTGCCCGTCGCCGCCGTACGTCGTCCCGATCAGGTTGAAGAGCGTCTCGTATTCCGAGATGGGCAGGAGCTGTCCTTCGCAAAACATCCAGCCCGCGGGTGCGAAGTTGCCCGCGAACATCCGGATCTCGCCGACGTAGGGTTGTGACATTCCGGGCTCCTAGTTCTGGCTCGGGAAGATGCCCTGCAGGGCGATGCAGAAGCTCAGCGTGAGGAACGGCTGCATGTTGAGGTGCGCCTGCGAGCCGCCCGTGTTCGCGAGGGTCCCGGGGCTCAGGGAGGTCAGGCTCGACGGCGTGTGGTAGGCGTTGTCCGCGCCGCCGAGAAAGGCGTTGCTCGGGCTGGCGGTTCCGCCGGTCGCCGACGTCGACGCGTTGAGCGCGTGCACGTGTGTCGGGATCTCGGAGATCGAGAGCGTGTGCGCCTGCTCCCCGCCGACCTCGCCGAGCGTGTAGCCCGAGCCCATGTGGATCGGGACGCGTCCCTGCAGGTTCGGGAGGCCGAAGTTCACGCGCCCGTCGCCCCCGTACGTCGTCCCGAGGAGCGAGAAGAGCGCCTGGTTCTGGTTGATCGGCAGGAGCTGGCCGTTGCAGAGCGCCCAGCCCTTCGGCGGGAAGCCGAAGCTCATGATCCGGATCTCCGACAGGAAGGGTTCAGCCACGGGAACCTCCGTTTCGTCGAGCGTTCAGGGCAGGCACGCCGCACCTCCGACGAAGCCGCCGCCGGTCGGGACCGTGTTCGTCGCGCTCCCGGTCGGCGAGCCGACGTTGTTGCCGATGACGAAGTTCACGACCGCGGTGTTGTCGTCGTTCGCGCCGCCGTACCCGGGCAGCCGGACGGTCGTCGACTGCCGCTGCCGGAGCCGGAAGTCGTAAACCGCGCCCACGGGCGGAACGGAGTCCGCCCCGCTGCCCGCGAGCGTGTTCCCGCCGATGTCGGCGCAGATCTGGTACGTGTCGCCCGGCACCGTGCCGCCGTTGAGCTGGATGCCGTTCTTCGCGATCCCCTGGGTCGCGACGTTCGTCCCGGGGTGCGCGATCGTGTTTCCCGTGACCGCGACGGCGAACGCGCCGGACTGCGCCGCCGCGCTGCCGCCGGCCAGGAGGTCGATCCCGAAATTGTTGTACTGGACGATCTGGTTGTTCGTGATCGCCGCCTTCATCGTCCCCTGTCCGGCGGTCTGGACCTTGAGGCCGTCGCCCTCGAGCGAGCCCGAGTTCGCGACGCCGGAGACGCCGATGGTGTTCGCGTTGAACGTCCCGCTCATCGTGGCCGCACCCGTGGACTTCACGAGGAGCACGGCGGTGCCGACGGCGTCCCGGAACGTGTTGGTCTCGATGTCGTACGTGAGGTTTCCGGTTCCGTTGCTCGCGATCGTCACGCCGCCGCCGCCGGTCGCGATCGCGGGGTTCGCGTTCGTGAGCGTGTTGTTCGTGAAGACGAGGTCGTCGGCGCCCGTCCCGTTGTTCGTGAGGTTGAAGAGATCGCCGGCGGCGCTCTTGAAGAAGCTCGTCTGGACCGTCACCTTGACGACGGCCCCGTTCTGCGACTCGATCGTGAGGGCGTCGTTGGCCGGCGCCGAGCCGCTCACGTCGAACGTGACGTTCGTGAACGTGAGCCGGTCCAGCGTCCCCGACGTGTTGACGACCCGGAAGTTGTTGTAGAGGCCGCCCCGGATGTTCGTGTTCGAGACGCTCGCCGAGCCGGTCAGGTTGTCGAACGAGAGCGCGCCGTCGTTGTAAGGGGTCGCGCCGTTCGACCCGTTCACGCCGTCCACGAGGCACGTGTCCATCGTGAATCCGGCCACGGTCGTGCCGCGCACGCCGTAGTTCGTGTTCCCGTTGATCCTCATGCGCGTCAGGGAGACGTTCTGGGCGTTGTCGAGGACGATTGCCGTCCCGACCGGGGTCACGCCGGAGTCGTCCGTGCCCGTCATCCCCGTGATCATGCCGCCGGAGCACGTCGTGTCGAGCGGCGTGCAGTTCCCCCCGGCGCCCGCGACCGTGAACGATCCCGTGGTGTTCTGGAGGACGATTCCGTTCACCCCGCCGCTCGCGGAGATCGAGACGAACGTGGCCGCGAGAACCCCGGTGTTCAGGTCGATCGTCTTCGCCGCTCCGCTCGTGTTCACGATGACGTCCGCGACCGTGAGCGTCCCGAAGGTCGTCCCCTTGAGGGCGGACGTCGTCGCGCTGCCGAGCGTGAGCCCGTTGACCGTGTTGCCCGTCGCGAGCGTGACGGTGGTTCCCGAGGACGTGATCTTCGTGGCCGTTCCGTCGGCGGGGCTCATCGCGGGGAACGCCGCGCTGCTCGCGCCCGGCGTCAGGCCCGTGATCGTGGAGAGGGAGGACGTCGAGTCCTGTCCGACGAGCTTCTGCCCGGCGAGGAGCGTGACGGGGCCCGCGTAGGCCGTCGCGCTCTGGTAGAGGAAGACGGACTGGCCGGTCTTCGGGTGGGCACCGACGCCGTCGTTGACGGCCTGGAAAGCCGCAAGGGTGTTGAAGGGCGACGAGAGCCGGCCGTCGCCGGAGGACCCGGCGTTGTTGACGAACCAGATCATGCCGGCCACGGGCATCGAGACGGTCGCGGTGCTCGAGCCGCCCGCGCTCGTCAGCGTGTACGTGAACGTGTCGGTGCCCGTGAAGCCCGCGGGCGGGTTGTACGTGAACCGGCCCGCGCCGGCCCCGCTCGTCGTCATGGAGACGGTGCCGCCGTTCGCCGAAGTCGCGTCGAATGCCGTGATCGCGGCTCCCGCGGAGTACGCGTCGTTCGCCAGAACGCTGTACGCGATGAGCGCGGAGTTGACGGAGACGTTTCCGACCACGGTCTCGGGATACGTGTCGTTGACTGCCTTCGGGGCCACGTTCACGGTGAGGCCCTTCGAGCCCGAGCAGCCGCCTGCGTCCGTGGCCATGACCGTGACGGAGTACGAGCCCGTCGCGGACGGCGTGCCCGTGACCTGGCCGTTCGAAGGGCCGATCGAGAGACCGGGAGGGAGCCCGCTCGCGCTCCACGTGACCGTCGAGACCGTCCCGGTCTGGGAGAACGTCGCGGTCGCCATCGGCGTGTTCATCGTGAGGGCCGGGATCGTCCCGGTCACGTTGATCGTCGGGCACGTGAGAACGAGGGAGTACGTCGCGCCCGTGCCCGTGCAGCCGTTCGTGTCGGTCGCGACGACGACGATCGGGAACGTGCCCGTCTGGGTCGGCGTGCCCGAGAGATGTCCCGTCGAGGAATTCAGCGTCAGACCGGCCGGGAGCGTGCTCGCCGTCGACCACGTGACCGTGCCGAGCATCCCCGTCGCCGTGAACGCCTGGTCGAAGGTGTTGCCTTCCGTGCCCGTCGTCGTCGCCGGGTTCGTCACGGTGATCGTCTGGCAATTGATCACGAGCGTGTACGTCGTGCCCGTCCCCTTGCAGCCGTTCGCGTCCGTCGCGACGACGACGATCGGGAACGTGCCCGTCTGCGTCGTCGTGCCGTGGAGCGTGCCGTCCGCGTCGAGGGTGAGGCCCGTCGGCAGCGCGCCCGTCTCCGAGAACGTCGTCGTGCCGCTGCCGCCCGTCTGCGAGAACTGCTGGCTGAACGGCGTCCCGGCGGTGCCGGTCGTGGTCACCGGGTTCGTGACCGTGATTGTCGGGCAGGTCGTCACGAGGCTGTAGACCGTCTGGCCCGTGCAGCCGTTCGCGTCCGTGGCCGTGACCGTGACCGGGAACGTACCGGGCGCAGTCGGCGTGCCCGAGAGGACGCCCCCTGTGTACGTCAGGCCGGGAGGCAGGGCGCCGGTCTCCGCGAGCGTGTAGGGCGCGGTGCCGCCCGACGGCGTGAACGTGACGGGGCCGTAGGGAGAGCCGACCGGCCCGGAGGACAGCGAGGGCGGCGCGACGGCGATCGTGACGCCGTTGCACGTGATCGTGACGACGTAGTCCTGGCTCCCGGCGCACCCGCTCGCGTCGGTCGCGACGATCGTGATCGGGAACGAGCCCGTCTTCGTCGGAGTGCCCGAAAGCGTGTCGACCAGGAACTGCATTCCGTCCGGCAGGACGCCGGCCTGCTGGAACGTGTACGGGCCCGTGCCGCCCGTGGCCGTGATCTGCGTGGACGGGAACGGCGCGTTCGCGGGGGCGGCGGCGAGCGCGCCCGGCGAGAGCGTGATCGTCGTACCAGAGCACGTGACGACGAGGAGGTAATCCCGGCTCGCCGTGCAGCCGTTCGAGTCCGTCGCGGTGACGGTGATCGGGAAGCTGCCGGTCTCGGTGGGCGTTCCCGAAAGCGTGTCGACCGAGAAGCTGATGCCGTTCGGCAGCGTCCCCGTCTGGGCGAACGTCACGGTGCCGATGCCGGCGGGCGCCGTGAACGAGACGGAGTACGCCGCGCCGGACGCGCCCTGGGGGAGCGCCGCGGGGAGGACCGAGAACGCCTGGCAGGCGACGACGAGCGTGTACGTCGCGGAGAGCCCGGCGCAGCCGTTCGCGTCCGTGACCATGACCGTGATCGGGAACGTCCCGGTCTGCGTCGGCGTTCCCGAGAGGACGCCGTTCGTCGCGAGGGTGAGGCCCGCCGGCAGCGTGCTCGCCGTCGTGAACGTGGCGCTGACGACGGCGCCGGTCTGCGTGAACGTCTGGCTGAAGGGCGTTCCCGCCGTGGCCGTCGTCGTCGAGGGGTTCGTGACCGCGATCGTCTGGCACGCGATCGAGAGGGCGTAGGTCGCGCCCGTGCCCGTGCAGAGGTTTCCGTCCGTGACCTTGACGACGATCGGGAAGGAGCCTGTCTGCATCGGCGTGCCGGAGAGGGTCCCGCTCGCCGCGAGCGTGAGGCCCGCCGGGAGGGGGCTCGACGTCGAGAACGTCGCGGTGCCGATCGCGCCGGACTGCGTGAACGTCTGGCTGAACGGCGCGGCGGCCGTGCCGGTCGTGACCGCGGGGTTCGTCACCGCGATCGACTGGCAGTTGATGACGAGGTGATACGTTGCGCCGCTGCCCGTGCAGCCGTTGGCGTCCTTCGCGCTCACGACGATGTCGAAGCCGCCCGCCTGCGTCGGCGTGCCGTGCAGCGTGCCGCCGGAGTCGAGCGTGAGGCCTGCGGGAAGGGCGCTCGACGTCGAGAACGTCACGGCGCCGGCGCCCCCCGAGGACGTGAACTGCTGGCTGAACGGCGCGTTCGCCGTGCCCGTCGCCGTCGCGGGATTCGTAACGCCGATCGTCTGGCACGCGACCGCGAGCGTATACGTGGGGCCGGTTCCCGTGCAGCCGTTCGCATCGGTGGCGGTCACCGTGATCGGGAAGGTGCCGGGCTGCGTCGGGGTGCCCGAGAGGACGCCCGACGCCGAGAGGGTGAGGCCGGACGGCAGCGGCGAAGCCGTCGAGAACGTCATGGCCCCCGTACCGCCCGTCGCGGTGAACGTCTGGCTGAACGCCGCGTTCACGGTGCCGCCCGACGTCGCGGGATTCGCGACGACGATCGTGCTCGTGCAGGCCGGCACGAAGTACCCGGAGACGTCGAGGACGAAGTCCACGGCGGCCCAGGACACGTTCGCGAGGGCGGCCGTGCCCGAGCCGTTCGCCGCGAGTGCGACGAGCGCGATCGACGCGCGCGACCGGCCCGCCCTGAAGGAAAGAACCTGCGTCGGGGGCGGGACGGCCTCGTCGCCGGCGTAGAGGCGCGCGAAGCCGGAGGCTCCGGGCGTGACGGCCGTGAGGTTCACGACGACGCCGAGCGCGTTCGCGGGCACGCCGCACGTGCCGGCGACGGGAACGAGACGCACCTCGCCTGGCGCGAGGGCGGGACCGCCCAGGGGTCCTGCAGGGTTCCGCGTGTCGAGGACGCGGCACGGCGTGACCGTCACGAGTGCCCGCCCGCCCGCGGCCTCCAGCGGTCCCGTGAGGACGGCGAGGACGACGAGAGCGAGAGCGGCCGGAAGAAGGACGAGATCCTGACGGGTCATTCGACCTCCGCTGCGCTGTCCGCGAAGCGCGCTCAATTCGTGTCCTTTCGCAGTCACCGGGGCCTGTCGGGTCGGGAGCGCTGCGGATCGTATCTCAGAGAGAGAATCTCGGTATCAAGGGGGCGCCGCAGCCGCGGCGGGGGATCAGGCCGACTGGCCGTTCGGGGCCGGGAGGTTCGCCGGCGCGACCACGGGCGTTTCGAGCTCGGCGGCCTTCTTCTCGACGCCCTCGCGCGTCGCGTGCCGGTGGGCGCGCGCGGCCCGGACGAAATCCTTGAAGAGCGGGTGGGGCTGCGCCGGCTTGCTCTTGAACTCCGGGTGGAACTGGCAGCCGAGGAACCACGGGTGGTCCGACAGCTCGACCATCTCGACGAACTTCCGGTCCGGCGACATCCCGCAGAACGTCATCCCGGCGTCCCGGAGCATCGGGAGGTATTCCTGATTCACCTCGTACCGGTGCCGGTGCCGCTCCCAGATCTGCGGCTCGCCGTACGCGCGGCGCGCGAGCGTCCCGTCGCCGAGGTCGCATGGGTACTTCCCGAGGCGCATCGTGCCGCCGAGCGCCTCGACGCCGAGGAGGTCGCGCAGCATGTAGATGAGCTTGTGCGGCGTGGTCGGCTCGAACTCGGTCGAGTTCGCGTCCTTCAGGCCGCAGACGTTTCGCGCGTACTCGATGACGGCGCACTGCATCCCGAGGCAGATCCCGAAGAACGGGACCTTCATCTCGCGCGCGAAGCGGATCGCCTTGAGCTTGCCCTCGACCCCGCGGCGGCCGAACCCGGGCCCGACGAGGATCGCGTCCGCGCGGGCGAGCGTCTCGGGGTAGCCGACGGACTCCAGCTCCTCGGAGTCCACGAACGAGATCTTCACCCTCACGTTGTTCGCGATCCCGCCGTGGTGGAGCGCCTCGTTCAGCGACTTGTAGCTGTCGCCGAGCTGGACGTACTTGCCGACGAACGCGATGGCGACCTCGTCCTGCGGGTTCTTGACGCGGTTGACGATCGTCTCCCACTTCGTGAGGTCGCGGTCGTAGTGGGGCAGCGAGAGGTAGTCGAGGAGGATCTCGTCGAGGCCCTCGCGCGCGAACGCGAGCGGCACCTCGTAGATCGTCGGGACGTCGCGGGCCGTGATGACCGCGCGCTCGTCCACGTTGCAGAAGAGCGCGATCTTCTTCTTCATCTCCTCGGGAATCGAGCGGTCCGCGCGGCAGAGGAGGATGTCGGGCTGGATCCCGATCGAGAGGAGCTCCTTGACGGAGTGCTGCGTGGGCTTCGTCTTGAGCTCGTCCGAGCCCGCGATGTGCGGGACGAGCGTCACGTGGACGTTGATCGCGTTTCCCCGCCCGACGTCCTGGCGGAACTGCCGGATCGCCTCGAGGAAGGGCAGCGACTCGATGTCGCCCACGGTGCCGCCGATCTCCACGAGGACGACGTCGTTGTCGCCCGCGACGCGGCGGATGGAGTCCTTGATCTCGTCCGTGACGTGCGGGATGACCTGCACCGTCTTGCCGAGGTAGTCGCCGCGCCGCTCCTTCTCGATGACGGACTGGTAGATCTTCCCGGTCGTGACGCTGTTCGCCTTGCCCGTGACCGCCGAGGTGAAGCGCTCGTAGTGGCCGAGGTCGAGGTCCGTCTCGGCGCCGTCGTCCGTGACGTAGACCTCGCCGTGCTGGAACGGCGACATCGTGCCGGGATCGACGTTCAGGTACGGGTCGAGCTTCTGCAGCGTGACCTTGAAGCCCCGCGCTTCGAGGAGCGCGCCCATCGAGGCGGCCGCGATGCCCTTTCCGAGCCCGGAAACCACGCCGCCGGTGATGAAAATGTACTTGGTTCCCACGCTACACCTCCGCTACGGCCGAAAAGTTGACGGTTCGGTTCTGGTCGCGTTGTTTTTCTTCGAAGGTGAATCCGGAGGCCGCGGATCGGCCACGGCCGCCCTCGCGAGCTGCGACCGCGCCCATTCCCATTCTCAGAAGAATCTCTTCGACTCTCCTCGCATCCTCCTCGGTATCGACACCGATGGAGTCACTCGCCGCGTCCAGCACGGCCATCGCCATCCCGGCCGCCAGCGCGCGGAGCTGCTCGAGGCTCTCGGCGCGCTCGAGGGGGTGCGGCGGAAGCGAGGTCCAGCGCTGCAGGGCTTCCTTGCGGTAGCCATAGAGCCCGAGGTGCTTGAGGGTCCTGAGTTCCGGCTCGGGCCGCCGCCGGTAGGGAAGGGGCGACCGGGAGAAGTAGAGCGCCCGCCCGTCGTCGGCGCGGACGACCTTCACGTTGTTCGGGTTCGCGATCTCGGCGGCGTCGTCGATCGCGAGCGCGACCGTCGCGAGCGGGAACTCGGGGTGGTCGAGGAGGAAGGCCGCCACGCGATCCACGTTGACGGGGTCCATGAGCGGCTCGTCGCCCTGGACGTTCACGACGACGGCGACGTCCAGGTCCTTCACGGCGGCCCAGACGCGGTCCGTGCCCGAGGGGAGCGCGGGGTCGGTCATGACGGCGCGGCCACCCGCCGCCTCGACGGCCCGGGCGATCCGCTCGTCGTCCGTCGCGACGAGGACGAGGTCCACGCGCCGGGCTTTCTGCGCCTGTTCGAGCACGCGGACGACCATGGGAATGCCGGCGATCGGGTGCAGGGGCTTGCCCGGGAAGCGCTCCGCGCCGTAGCGGGAGGGGATGACGGCGGCGGCTTTGAGGGGGGAGGAGTTCGCCGTCCGGTGCACGTTCGATACTAACATCGGCGCCCGTGACTGCGTCAACGAGGGAGCCCGGACGGCCGTGGCGCGCCTTTCTGCTCGCGGTCCTCGCGCTCGCGCTGTCGGCCGCCGTCGCAGCCGTGCGCGCCCGGGCGGGCGACGACCTCGCGGGCGCCTGGTGGATCGGCGACTACGACGTCGCGCGCAGGGGCGAGGCGGCGACGATCGCGTTCGGCGCGAGGTTCACGCTGGCTCGGGCCGCGCCGAACGCGACGTTGAGGCTCAGGGCGTCCGGGCGCTGCGTCGTGCTCGTCGACGGGGCCCCTCTCGGCACGAGCGAGAGCAGGGACCTCGTGACGTGGGCGCTCAAAGGCCCGATCGCGGCGGGGGAGCACGAGCTCCTCGTGCTCGTTTCGCACCCGGAGGGAGCCGCGGCCCTGCGCCTCGCGCTCCTCGTCGACGGACCGGAGAAGCGGGAGGTCGTCACCGGCCCCCTCTGGAGGGTCGATGACGACGTGAAGAGGATGAAAACGGGATTCGGGGGACTGCGTTACCCGGCCACGTTGTGGGCGCGGCCGCCGTTGTCGGTGTTTTCGACTTCGTCGTCGACGAGGTCGTCGATCGGCAGCGCCGACGTGTCGACGGCGCCGGCCAGCTCGCGGATCCCCTCGCGGGCCGCGACGGAGTAGGAGTTCGACTCGTCGTACCCGGAGGCCGCGACGACCTTCTCGTACGTGAGGAGGGCCTTCGTGGGCTCCTTCAGCGCGTAGTGGTACGTGTGGGCCACGGTCATCCGCGCCTGCAGGTCGTACGGGTTCAGGCGGAGGATCTTCGCGAGGAAGACGAGCGCGTCCGACCAGCGCTCCTCCTCGAGGGCGACGTCCGCCCGGTGGCGGTAGAGCGCCACCTCCTCTTCGAGAGTGAAGTCCTCGCGTCCCGAGGCGCCGAACGGCGTACGGAACGAACGGAACAGCTTTTCGATCATTCGTTCTCCTGATCGTTCCCGAAGCTGTGGGGGTCTCTGTTCGTACCCACGATAGGTTGTGGTTAAGGTACGACTGTCGAGAACAGAAATCAAGAGAGAAACCGTAAGAAAGAAGGAATTTCTTAGAAGGTGCCTTATTTATTTCGGGCGGTTTGGGCACAGTCGGCTGTGGCGATGCTCACGTTAGGTAGACTTCACCCGTCGCCTTCTTTCATTCGAAGAAATTAAATCTTTATTTATTAGCTACTTACGCCGATTTGCGGCGTATTCGGCGGCAAGAAGGAAGCCCTCGCGTGAGGCCGTCTCCGGGAAGGATGCCGCGATCTCGCGCGCCGTCTCGGCGTGGGTCTCGGCCACCCGGTGCGCCCGCTCGAGCGCGTCGAGGCGGTGAACGATCTCGAGGATCTGCGCGGGCCGGACGGAGTCGAAGCCCCCTTCCTTGACGACCGTCTCGACGAGCTTGCGCTCGGCGCGCGTCGCCTGCGGCAGGCAGAGGATGAGCGGCAGCGTGAGCTTCCCCTCCTTGAGGTCGGAGAGGACGGGTTTCCCGAGATCGGCCTCCTTGGCCGTGTAGTCGAGGAGGTCGTCCTGGAGCTGGAATGCGATCCCGAGCGAGAGCCCGTACTCCCAGAGCCGCTCGCCCCACGTCTCGCCGCTCTCCCCGAACGCGGACGTCACGAGGAACGAGGGGATCTTGCAGGCGCCCGCGAAAAGGAGGGCCGTCTTCCGCCGCACGATGTCGAGGTAGCCCTCGAGCGTCAGGTCGAGAAGGCCGCGACGCTCGGCGCCGATGATCTCGCCCTCCGTCATCCGGAGCGTCACGTCAGACAAGAGGCGCAGGACACGCAGATCGCCCTCTTCGAGCGCGATCTCCATGGACTTCATGTAGAGGAAGTCTCCGAAGAGGACCGTCAGCTCGTTCCCCCACCGGCGGTTCACGCTCGCGCGGCCGCGGCGCAGCTCGGCGTCGTCGATGATGTCGTCGTGGACGAGCGTCGCCGTGTGGATGAACTCGATCATGGCGCCGTAGCGCACGTCGCGGTCGCCCTCGTACCCGAGCATGTGGGAGCCGAGCAGGAGGAGGGCCGGCCGGATGCGCTTGCCGCCGCCCTCGACGAGGTAGTCCCCGATCAGGGAGATCGTCGGGATTCCGGACCGGGTGCGCTCGACGAGGGCCGTCTCGACCGCCTTGAGCTTCGCCTCGATGGGCCGGAGGGCCGTCAGGAGGCGCCGCCCGTTCTCCCGCTCCACGGCCGGGAGGGCGGCGACGAGAAGGCGGTCCTTGAGGGAGGTCTGACTCATCGGCGTGGGGCGCATCTTACCGCGCCGCTCCGCCACGATTTACGCCCGGCCGGCTGATCAGGATGCTCTAGCCGCGGAAGTTCGTGAACTGGAGCGGAATGCCGAAATCGGCGCCCCGGAGGAGGGTGATCACGGCCTGCAGGTCGTCCTTCTTCTTGCCCGAGACCCGGAGCTGTTCGCCCTGAATGGAGACCTGCACCTTGATCTTGCTGTCCTTGATGGCCTTGACGATCTCCTTCGCCTTCTCGGTCGCGATCCCCTGCTGGATCGTGACGACCTGCCGGACCGTCCCCTTCGACGCGGGCTCGACCTTGCCGTACTCGAGCGACTTGAGGGACACGCCGCGCTTGACGAGCTTCGTCTGGAGGATGTCGTTCACGGCCTTGAGGGCGAAGTCCGTGTCGGCCGTCAGGGTCAGCTCGCGCTCCTTCTGCTCGATGCCGGCGGCGGAGCCCTTGAGGTCGTAGCGCTGCGCGACCTCCTTCTGGGCCTGCGCGACCGCGTTCCGGGCCTCGGGAAGGTTGACTTCGGAGACGACGTCGAACGTGGGCTCGGCCATGGTCACTCCGTGAGGATCTTCGTCCCCTCGGGCGGGACGAGGGCGAAGTCCGAGTCGGGGCGCTTCGCCCCGGGAATCTTCTGCGTGAACGTAAACGTGGTGCGGTTGCCAGCCGAGTCGACGAGGACGAGGCGCTTCACCTCGCCGGTCCCGGACCGCGCGAGGAGGGACACGGATCGCAGGGCGCCGGGCTTCTTCGGCGTGAGGACGACCTCGACGAGGCCGTTCTCGCCGGGCGTCTCGGCCACGTCGTAGCGCGCGAGGAGAGCCTCGGGCGACTCGAGGAAGACGATCGGGAGCCGCTCGCGATCGCCCGGCGCGAGGCGCTTCACGACGAGCTGCCGGTCGGCGGCGACGTACTGCCGCCCGGCCGTGCCGTCGAACGTGAAGACCTTGCCCTCCGGGCCGTCGTAGTCGAAGCGCACGCGGTCCGGCGCCTGCAGGACGAGCTTCCCGGTCTCGGGCGCCGTCTCCGCGAAGCCCGCGGGCGCGTACGTCTGGACGAACGTGCAGGAGACGGAGCCCGGCGTCGCGTATGCCGCGCGGATCTTCGCGAGGATGCCGGATGAAGATGAAGAAGATCTTGCTTCGGAGGGGAGGAAGAGCGAGAGGAACAAGAAGAGAACCAGAGATTCCGCGCTCTTCGCGCGCCTTTCTTTGAAGGTGAAGAGGGGCTGCCGCGCGGCGTGCGCCGGCGGCGCCGCGCTGCGATGGCCGTGAGTGCGAACGGGTGTCTTCACCTTTCTCAATGCCTGAAGTGTCTCTTCCCCGTGAACACCATCGCGATCCCCGCGGCGTCCGCCGCGGCGATGACGTCGGGGTCCTTCACGGAGCCGCCGGGCTGGATGACGGCCGTGACGCCTGCGCCGGTCAGGACCTCGAGCCCGTCCGGGAACGGGAAGAACGCGTCCGAAGCCGCGACGGCGCCCTTCGCCCTCTCCCCGGCCTTGCCGGCCGCGTCGCGGCAGGCGTCCACGCGGCTCGTGCGCCCGCCGCCGATCCCGTAGGTCGCCGTCTCGCCCGCGACGACGATCCCGTTCGACACGACGCCGCGCAGGACGAGGTTCGCGAACCGCAGCGCGCGGCGCTCCGCCTCCGTCGGCGCGCGCTGCGTGACGGTCTTCCAGGCGCTCTCCTCGTCCGGGAGGAGGTCGCCTTCCTGCACGAGAAGGCCGCCGTCGATGCCGCGCGCCTCGAGTCGCGGGCGCGGGCCGGTTTCGGGCGTCACGGTCAGGACGCGCAGGTTCGGCTTCTTGGCGAGAATCGGCTTCGCGTCCTCCGTCACGGCGTGGACGACGACGACCTCGAGGAAGCGGGACGTCAGCGCGGACGCGGCCGCGGCGTCGAGCGTGCCCGTGTACGCGACGACCCCGCCGAAGCCCGCGATCGGGTCCGAGGCCCACGCGGCCTCGAACGCGGCCGCCATCGTCGCCCCCGTCGCCGCGCCGGAGGGAATCCGGTGCTTCACGATCGTGAGGGCGCTCGCGCCGACGACGCGCGACGTGTAGAGCGCGGAGTCCGCGTCGAGGAAGTTGTTGTACGAGAGCTCCTTGCCCTGGACGAAGGCGTAGCGCGAGAGCGCGGCCGGGTGCGCGGCGTGGTCGGCGTAGAGCGACGCCTTCTGGTGCGGGTTCTCGCCGTAGCGGAGGTTCGTCGCGAGCGCGTACGAGAGCGAGAGGCGCTCCGGGAAGGTCTCGCCCGTCTGGCCCGAGATCCAGCGGGCGATCGCGGCGTCGTACGCGGCCGTGCGGCGAAAGACCTTCGCGGCGAGCCTCCGGCGCGTCTCGTCCGTCAGGGCGCCGGCGTGCGCCGCGAGCTCCGCGGCGACGGCGGCGTAGTCCGCGGGGTCGCAGACGACGCCGACGTGTGCGTGGTTCTTCGCGGCCGCGCGCAGGAGGGACGGGCCGCCGACGTCGATCTTCTCGATCGCCTGCGCGAACGTCGCGCCGGACTTCGCGACGGTGTCTTCGAACGGGTAGAGGTTCACGACGACGAGGTCGATCGGCCCGACGCCGTGCTCTTTCGCCTCGGCCCGGTGGGTCTCCTCGGAACGGTTGAAGAGGATGCCGCCGAAGAGCTTCGGGTGAAGCGTCTTGACGCGCCCGCCGAAGACCTCCGGGAACCCGGTGAGGTCCGAGACGTTCGTGACCGCGAGGCCGGAGGCCGCGAGGTGCTGGGCGGTGCCGCCGGTCGAGAGGAGGGAGAAGCCCTGGGCGGCGAGCGCACGGGCGAACTCGACGAGGCCGGTGCGGTCGGAGACCGAGAGGAGAGCGAGGCGCTGGGTCACGGCTGGTAGGGTCCTTTCGAGTCGGGATACTGCTTCACGATCGACGCGTCTCCGCCGGCCGCTTTCCACGTCCACGCGAGGAGCCGCGCCGTCAGCGTGATCGCGGCGGCCCGGCGCTCGGCGCCGGTCGCCGCCGGAAGCTTCGCAGCCGCGAGCGTCTCAGGCGAGGCGAACGGGTCGGCCGGGAATCCGAGGAACGCCGACGGGCCGGGGACTCCGGGAGCGTCCGGGGCGTAGGCCATCGCGACGGAGTGGAGGAGGCCGCCTGTGCGGTAAGCGGCGGAGTCGAAGGGCTCGTGGCCGCGGATCGCGGCCGCGAGCGCGCGGGCCGCCTTCGCCGCCGCGTCCCGGTGGGCGGGCGCCCCGGGGGCGAGGCGCTCGGAGGCGGCGGCGTCCGCGACGCCCTGCATCAGGCGGCGCGAGTGCTTCGCGAGCTGCCGCTTGAGGTCCGGCGGCGCCCAGGAAGCCGCCTCGGCCGCCATCCGGGCCTCGTCGGCGACGCTCCAGCGGACGGGCTCCAAGGCCCGAGCTCCGGTCGTGAGGAGAACGAGCGCGAGAGAGAGGGAAGCGTACGGCCGCGCATCGCGGCGGATTGTACGGGGCGCGGCGTAGACTCACAGACCGCTCTCGCCGGAGCGGATGTATGAGTAGACGCAGGGGTGCGTCGCTGGGCATCGTGGCCGCGCTTGCAGGGGGCGCCGTGCTGGCCGTCCTTGCTGCCGGCACGCCGGGGCCGTCGTCTTCGCGCTTCCGGCCCCGGAAGGTTCCCGGTCAGGATCTGTTCCTTCTGCCGGAGTCGGAGCGGTCGTTCGCGAGGGTCGTGGTCGGGCTTCCCCCGGAAGGGGCGACGGGCCGGAATCCGCTACGGGGATCGAAGGACCCCCGAATCGTCGACGTGAGGCGACGGATCTACGCTCTCGACCTCGAGCTCCTTCAAGGCAAGAGCATGGCCGTGCTGCCGCCGTACGCGACGATCTTCGTGGCCGTGCCCGATCCGGCGAAGGTCCGCGAGGCGACCGGCGAGGAGGAGGGAGACTTTCGGGCCTACCTCGCGTCCCGTCTCGGTTGGTCGGAGAAGACGATTCGCACGCGCACGCGCTTCTTCCGTGTTGCGCGGCCCCTCCTGTATCCGCAGGACATGGCCGAGATTCTCGGACACGACGGAGCCGGGCGGATCGTGCTCGGCGTCGGCGGCGACACCGACCCCGAGTATGCCGAGCCCGTCCGGCAGATCGTGGAGGCCTTCCCGAACGACTTCTCGATGAGGCGGCTCCGGGGCGTCCGCGTCGGCGACATCAACACGGAGGGCGGCGACCTCGCCCTGAGCTGGCTTCCGGATGGATCCATCGGCCTCCTCGCGGGCCGGCATCGCGCGATCCGCTACCTCGAACGCAAGACCGGAACGTCCCTTCTCGGGCGGCCCCTCACGCAGGCACAGATCGACGAGGCCCGCCGGGCGTTCTCGTCGGCGTTCTTCGGCGTCGAGGTCGTGATCGTCGGCGAGGGCGCGCTCCGCGACCCGTCGCGCGGCAGCGAGGAGCTGTTCCACGCGGACATGGTCGTTGCGGCCGTTCGGAACGCCACGGAGGCGCTCGCATTCGTTCCGACGTACGAGACTCCCCCCGTGGACGCGAACTCGCGGGAGCTCCTGCCGGCGGCCTTCGTCCGGGACGTCCAGAAGGAGTACGACCTCGTCGCGGCGCAGATGGCGGCCCGCGGGTACCGCGTCGTGCGCCTCCCGTTCGCAGACCACCCCGTTCGCTCGCCCTCGAACGTGAGCAAATTCATCGACGCGACCTCGGGCAGGCCTGTCGTGCTCCTCGCGCGCTACCCCGAGCACCGGGCTCTGGTGCCCGGTGTCGACAGTCCGATGGCCCGTCTGCAGGACGCCGTTCTCGCGGTGCAAGTCCACCTCGAGGCCTTCGAGGCCAGGCCGACGGACGACGCCGCGCTCGCCCGGCTCGACGCGAGCCTGACGGACGCGTGGCGCGAGCTCGACGCGGCGGCCGCGAGCCCGAACCCGCTCTTCGAGAGGCAGCGCGCCCTTTACGAGGCGAACGGGCTGTCGGTCGTCCCCCTTCCGCTCTTCCCGAGCGGCGAGGGCGGCGTCCACTGCCTGCTCCTGCGCTAGAAGATCTTCAGGAAGTTGAGGTTCAGGACGAAGCCCTTCATCCCCCGGTTGCGACCGGACACCGGCGTGCCGGCGTCGATGCGCACGAGTGTCGCCCACGGCCCCGCGAACTCGCCGGAGATCCCCGCGCCGCTGAAGTACGCCCAGTCGAGGCCCGCGGAGCGGTCCTTCACGCGCGCGTCCTCATAGAGGGCTTCGATGCGGAAGGCGCTGCCGATCACGTAGCCGTAGGCGAACTTCGACGTGACGGCTTCCTCGGCGCGGAGCGCGCCGGAGCGGTAGCCGATGAGGGACGTCCCGCCGAAGAAGCCGAACGTGTATTTCGAGAACCGGTCGGTGTTGTCGGAGCCCAGATACCCGACGGACGTGCGGATGCGCTGGAAGCGCGGCAGGTAGAAGTCCTTCTGCAGCTCGGCGCCCCAGGTCGTGAAGACGTCCTTGCCGGGGTCGTAGTCCGGGTTGCCCGCGAAGCCCCACGCGTCCCACCGGGAGCGCTTGTTCCACGCCCAGCGGCCCGAGAGGGCCCATCCGCGCCAGTCCCACGCGAGCTGGCCCTCGAGGTGCGTCACCCAGTGGTTCGACGGGATCGCGAACGCGGGCGACGTGTCCGTGTCGGCCGCGAAGTCGCGGTGCGCCTCGCTCACGGTGCCCGTGAGCTTGAGGTGCCGCGCGAGCGGGATTCCCGCCTTGAACGCGGCCGCGAAGGACCGGCTCTTCACGCGCTGGCTCGTGTCCTCCTCGCCGTCCACGTAGAGCGTGTCGGCGCCCCGGATCGCGATGCCGAAGACGTCGACGCCGACGTCGACGGGCGACCCGAAGAGCCGCGGCTGGTTCCACGAGGCCGCGAGGAGGACCCCGCCGAAGAGGACCTGGAACTGGTCGTGCCGCCGGCTCGCGTCGAGGTCGACCCAGTAGACGCCGAGAAGCGGGAGTGGGTAATCGTACGAGCCGTCGTAGAAGAGCCCGGCGAGACCGAAGAGATGTCCGCGCTTCACGTCGTCCGTGACGACGCGGCCGCCGTCCTTCGTCTTCTCGAGGTAGCGAACCCCCTTCTCGGTGTCGCGCACCATCGTGTCCTTCGAGGCGTACGCCTCGTCGCGCTCCGCGCGGAAGGAGGGGTCGTCCACGCGGATGTCGGTGAGGACGCTCTCGCGCTCGATGACGGTCGTGCGCGAAAACGTCTTGAGGATCCACTGGCCGGTCGTGCGGGTCGGCAGGCGCAGCGGCGGCCCGCCGTCGGGCGCCGGCACGTCCGTGAAGTCCGACGTCTCGTCCACGGCCTGGATCTCGGCCGTCAGGTTCAGCTGCCGCGTCCGCACGCGGACGGCTGCGTAGCCGTCGCGCGCGATCCACACGCGGCCCGCGTAGGCCGGCTTGTCCGTCGCGGCGGCGCGCGGCGTGAAGTCCAGGACCCAGCAGGGAATGCCGTTCACGACGTCCTCGCCGGCGAGCGCGTACCGGTAGGCGTCGTCGAGCGTGAGTGCGAGCGGCATGTCCGAGACTTTCTCGGGCTGCAGGAGGGGCAGCTCGGGGAGCTTCTTCGCCTTCCAGCGCACGCCGTTGAAGTACGCGTCGTGCCACGCCCAGTCGAACCCGGCGCCCCTCTCGTAGAAGAACGGCCCCGCGAGCGTGAGGTCGAGCGTGTTGTTGAGGTTCGCGAAGCGGAACCGCATCGAGAGCGTGTTCCGCGCCGAGAGCGTCTTCCAGCGCGCGTCGCGGGCCGCCCGCCACGCCTGGTGCCGGGCGAGGATCTCCTCGGCCGTGATCCCCCTCTCCGCCGCGACGCCGACGGCCGCCTTCGGCGCCTCGGCGGGCGCCTTCTCGCGCGCGGCGAGGCGCACGGCGAGCGGGCCTTTCGCGAGTGAGAGCGACAGGCGCGCCGGGACGGCGGAGGCCGGAATCTCGAGCCGCCGGGAGGCGCCCGTCGCGAGCTCGTGGATCTCGGCGGACGCGTACGGCGTCGCGTCCAGCGTGAGCGTGACGGAGCCTGGCTCGGCCGGCGTGCCGT
This sequence comes from uncultured Acidobacteriota bacterium, assembly GCA_963798215.1. Taxonomy (GTDB): domain Bacteria; phylum Acidobacteriota; class Thermoanaerobaculia; order UBA5066; family UBA5066; genus Fen-183. Next base: position 2,302,581 of record CAWCSP010000004.1, on the reverse strand, counting down.
CCCGCGTTCCCGGCACGAGGACGACGCCCCCGAGGTCGGCGCCCGAGACGACACGGAACGCGTCGCGGGGCGAGCCGTCCGCCGCGAGGACCGTCGCGAGCCGGGCGTCCGGCCCGAAGTCGCCCGCGACGAGGCCCGCGAAACGCTCGAGCGCCGCGTCCTCGGCCGCGGGCCATGCGGGCTCGGCGACGACGAAGGGGACGTTCTCGGGCGCGAGGCGCACGGCGGCGGCCAGAAGCGCACCGGGGGAGCGGACCGAGCCGTCGAGGTCGACGAGGGCGGGCTTCCCGAACGCGACCGCGTCGACGGCGGCGCGGACGGCTCGGGCCTCCGGCTCTCCCTCGACCGTGACGCCGACCATGTCGAGATAGGCCGCGTTTTCTTCTGAAAGAAGGGAGAGATCGGCGTGCGCGATGAGGTCGCCCGGAGCTTGCCGCGCGGCCGCGAAGACGATCCGGGCGTGCGGTGCGGCTGCGCGGGCGCCCGAAGACACCTTTCGAAGCAAATACGCCCGTACCATTGGATCGCCGCCCGCAGGCGCGGCGAAGGCCAGCGTGATGAGATCCGCGGTCCTTGCCTCGCGCAGGATCTCTCCGAGTCCTGGCCAGAGATCCTCCACCGTCGCGGCCTCGGCCGCCCGAACGTCGGACGGGACGGCAGCGTCCGGCAGGTCCAGCTTCAGGCCCCAGCGCCAGCCGGCGCTGTGCGCGTGGTCGGCCAGCTCGCGCTCGGCGGCGACGGCCGCGGCGCGGCTGCCCGTCCAGCCGGGCGCGCCGAGCTTCAGAAGAAGGCCCGGTGCATTCGGGGAGTGGGAGCCCAGCGGCAGCCCCGCGATCCGCGTGATTCTGGCGTTCCCGGGTTCGATCGCGAGCCACGGCGCGGCGTACGGATGAGGCGTCGCTGCGCGCGCGGCCGAGGCGAGGAGAAACCCGATCAGGGCGGGCGCGGTGCGGTGCGGCGACACTCGGGGATTCTACGGGCCGGGCGCCCGCGGCGTCGGCCTCAGAGCGAGTGCATGTGGTCCGACGTGGGCGCGACGGCCATCGCGGCGACGAACCAGAGGAGCACGAGGAGCGTGCCGCAGCCTTCGAGCACGCTTCCGGCCGCGAACATCGGGGCCGCATGAGACGTCTCGGACTGGAGGAGGACGGCCGCCGCGGCGACGAGGGCGATGCCGCCCACGTCGAGGCCGAGCGCGGCTGCGAGGAATTTCTTCGGCGGGCGCACCAGATACCGCCGCTCGGCGAGCCGGGCGAGCGCGATCGACAGGAAGGGGAGCCCGACGACGAGGGCGAGGCCGAGGAGCGTGTAGCGCCAGGGTCCCCCGATGCCCTGGAACGCGGCCCCGAGGGCGATCGCGGCCGTGGCGAGCAGGGACAGCGACGCGACGCACCGGCTCCAGAACTCCAGAGCGGCATGGCGGCTCAGGGGGAACCGTCCGCTCGTGGAGGCGGCCGTCGGCATCCGCGGAGGCTGCATGCAAGGGACGGACGCAGCCTCCGCTGGAGAGGTTTACGGGGTCAGGCTATTTTTTCCCGATTCCCCGTCCGGACTTCGGCTCCGCTGAGGGGTGGGGCGTGGCGACCGTCACCGGCCCGGCGGCGAAGACGTCGGTCGCGGGAAGGCCGAGGTTCGTCCGGATCTTCTTCTCGATCTCGGTCGCGATGTCGGGGTTGTCCCGGAAGAACTGCTTCGTGTTCTCGCGGCCCTGCCCGATGCGGAGATCGCCGTAGCTGAACCACGCCCCCGACTTCTCGACGATCTTCATCTCGATCCCGAGGTCCACGAGCTCGCCGGTCTTCGAGATCCCTTCGCCGTAGCCGATGTCGAACTCCGCGATCTTGAACGGCGGCGCGACCTTGTTCTTGACGACCTTGACCTTCGTCCGGCTGCCGACGACGTTCTCGCCGTCCTTGATCGCGTTGATCCGGCGGATGTCGATGCGCACCGACGAGTAGAACTTCAGGGCGCGGCCGCCCGTCGTCGTCTCGGGGTTCCCGAACATGACGCCGATCTTTTCGCGGATCTGGTTGATGAAGATGAGTGTCGTCTTGGACTTGGAGACGACGGCCGTCAGCTTGCGGAGCGCCTGCGACATGAGACGCGCCTGCAGGCCGACCATCGCGTCGCCCATCTCGCCCTCGAGCTCGGCCTTCGGGACGAGCGCGGCGACGGAGTCGACGACGACCACATCCACGGCCGCCGAGCGCACGAGCGCCTCGGCGATCTCGAGGGCCTGCTCGCCGGAATCGGGCTGCGAGACCATGAGGTTGTCGACGTCGACACCGAGCTTGCGCGCGTAGTCCGGGTCGAGGGCGTGCTCGGCGTCGATGAACGCCGCGAGCCCGCCGCGCTTCTGCGCCTCCGCGATGATGTGGAGCGTGAGCGTCGTCTTGCCCGAGGACTCGGGCCCGAAGATCTCGAGGACGCGCCCGCGGGGAACGCCGCCGATGCCGAGGGCGTTGTCGACTCCGATCGAGCCTGTGGAGATCGCCTGGATCGTCTCCTGCGGCTTGTCGCCGAGGCGGACGAGCGCGCCCTTGCCGAACTGGCGGTCGATCTGCTGCATCGCCTGCTCGAGGGCCTTCAGTTTTTCCTTGTTCACTTCGACCATGTGGTCTCCTTAAAGCGTGGCGGATTATAGGGACGGAAGACGGAGGATTCGGATTCGGATTTCTTCGAAGGGTGTGTGAGGGCGGCGCGCCGCGGAAACGCCCGGACGGATACACGCGGCACGGCCCGCATTCACCTTCTAAGAAAATCTTCTCTTGGGGCGAAACGGCCTACGATGAGGTCGCCAGCGGAAGGAACTCGACGAAGGTAGGGCGCTCGTGCCGAAAAATCAAGACGTACCGGCTCTCTCGCCTCGCCCCTGGCCCGAGGTGTTCGCCGAGGCGCGGGTGACGACGCTGGTGTCGACGTGGTTCGGCGCGGGCTTCCTGCCGATCGCCCCCGGCACGTGGGGGAGCCTCGCCGCGATCCCGATCGCGCACGTGATCGTCTTCCTCTGGGGAGTCTGGGGACTCGCCGGCTTCGCGCTCGCCATCGCCGTCATCGGGACGCACGCCTCGGGCGAGACGGCGCGCCTTCGCGGCGTCACGGACCCGGGAGAGGTCGTCGTGGACGAGGTCGCGGGGCAGGCGATCGCACTGCTCCCGGTCTACGCTCTCGTCCCGCCGGACGCGGTCGTCCTGCGCATCGGCACGATCCTCCTCGCGTTCCTACTCTTCCGCATCCTCGACGTGTGGAAACCGGGCCCGATCGGCTGGCTCGAACGGCTGCCGGGCGGCTACGGGATCATGGCCGACGACCTCCTCGGCGGCGCCGTTGCGGCCGCGATGGTCGCGGCCGGACTCCTCCTGAAGGGATGATCCCCGACACCCTTCGCGGCCCGGGGATCGCCTTCCGCGAGCGCGAGCCGCTCGCGGGGCGCACGACACTGCGCATCGGCGGCCCCGCGCGCTTCCTCGCCGAGGTCGCGGACGCGGACGCCCTCGCACGCGTCCTGCGTTTCACCTCGGCGGAGGGCCTGCCCGTCCTCGTCCTCGGCAAGGGCTCGAACCTCCTCGTCCCCGACGCGGGTTACCCGGGGGTCGTCGTCGTCCTCGGCGGCACGTTCCGCGAGACGCGCGTCGAGGGGACGGAGATCGTCGCGGGCGGCGGCGTCTCGCTGATGGCGCTCGCGGTCGCGGCGAGAGACGCCGGGCTCTCGGGCGTCGAGAACGTCTCGGGCATCCCGTCGTCCGTCGGGGGCGCCGTGAGGATCAACGCGGGTTCGTACGGCTCGGAGATTTTCGACGTTCTCGTCTCGGCGACGCTCGTCTCGCCGGCGGGAGAAATCCGAACGGCCCCAGCCGCTACGATCGCCCACGGTTACCGCTGGACATCCCTCTGTGAGACCGGCGACGTCGTCGCCGGGGCCCGGTTCCTCCTTTCATCGAAATCCCCCGAGGAGATCGCGGCGCGCATGTCGGAGGTCGCGGCAAAAAGGCGCGACGCGCTGCCGAAACAGCCGAACGCGGGCTCGATCTTCAGGAACCCGCCGGGCCTCTTCGCGGGAAGGCTCCTCGAGGAGTGCGGCCTCAAGGGCCGGCGCGTCGGCGGCGCGGAGGTCTCGCACGTTCACGCCAACGTCATCGTGAACGCGGGCGGCGCGACGGCGGAGGACGTAAAGAGGCTGATGGGAGAGATGAAGAAAGCCGTCAAGGACAGGTTTGGCGTCGAGCTCGAACCCGAGATTCAGATCGTCGGAGAAGAGAAGAAGGAAGAGAAGATTTCTTAGAAGGGTGAGTGGGGCAGGCGCGCGGGCACGCGCCACGTGGTGACTCGAGAGGCCGGCCCGCATTCACCTTCAAAGAAAAATCCGAAATCCGAAAATTCCGAATCCCCCTCCTCCGTACAATGTCCCGATGGCCGATGCGTCCGTGCGCGCCCTGATCCTCGCCGGAGGCAGCGGCACGCGCCTGTGGCCGCGCTCGACGGACGCGCGGCCCAAACCGTTCCTCGCGCTCGCCGGGCGGGACTCGCTTCTGCGCGAGACGTACCGCCGGGCGGCAGCCGTCGCGGGTCCGGGCCACGTCTACGTCTCGGGTCGCGCCGCGCACGCCTCGCTCCTGCGTGCCGAGCTGCCCGAGGTGCCGGAGGCCCGCTTCGTCCTCGAGCCCGCGCGCCGAAACACGGCGCCCGCGATCGCCCTCTCGGCGCTCGTCGCGTGCGCGGACGATGCGAACGCCGTGATGCTCGTGCTTCCGTCCGACCAGGCCGTCTCGGACGAGCCCGCGTTCCTCGCCGCGCTCCGCGCGGGCGCCGCCGTCGCGGCGAAGGAAGACGCCTTCGTGACGCTCGGCATCCCGCCGACGCGCCCGGAGACGGGGTATGGCTACATGGAGATGCTCGAAGAGCACGACCGGGGATTTTCTTCGAGTGGAAGAGGGGCTGCGGCAGCGCCGGAGCGCGGCGAGCGGGCGGCGGTGCGGACCGCGGGAGTCCGGGCCGTCCGGCGCTTCGTCGAGAAGCCGGACGCCGCGAAGGCGGCCGAGTTCCTCGCCTCCGGCCGCTTCCTCTGGAACGCCGGCATCTTCCTGTTCCGGGCCTCTCTCCTCTTCGAAGAACTTGCCAGAACCGCCCCCGCGGTCCTCGACGCCGCACGGCGGGCGCTGGCCGCGCACCGCGCCGGGGATCTCTCCTCCTTCGCAGAAATCTTCTCTTCTTCTCCCTCGATTTCGATCGACGTCGCCTTGATGGAGAAGGCGAAGCGCGTCCTCACGATCCCGTCCGCCTGCGGCTGGAGCGACCTCGGGTCGTGGGAAGCCGTCTTCGAGTTCCGGGGCGGCAGGCCCGGCGCCGACGTGATCGAGGGCGACGGCGCGTGCGAGGGCGGATCGGGGAACCTCGTCCTCGCCGGCACGCGGCCGGTTCAGGTCGTCGGCCTCTCCGGCGTCGCCGTCGTCGAGTCCCCGGACGGCCTCCTCGTGATGAGGCTCGGCGCATCAGACGATCTCCGCCGCGCCGTGGAGAAGGGGCTCGCGTGAGCGAGCGCGCGGCGGCTCCGCAGGGCGCCCCGGCGGCGCCCGCCGTCCTCGCGTCCATCGCGCGGCTTGTCGCGACGGTTCGCACGGCGTACCGCGGTCCCGCGGCGGCCGTCGAGGATGCGGTCGTCTGCCTCCTCGCGCGCGGCCACCTCCTCATCGAGGACGTGCCCGGCGTCGGCAAGACGACGCTCGCGACGGCGCTCGGGAAGGCGCTCGGCGTGGGAGTCCACCGTCTCCAGTTCACGCCGGACACGCTTCCGAGCGACATCCTCGGCCTCACGGTCTTCAACCAGCGCACGCAGGAGTTCGAGTTCCACCCCGGTCCGATCTTCACGCCCGTCCTCCTCGCCGACGAGATCAACCGCGCGACGCCGAAGACGCAGGCGGCGCTCCTGCAGGCGATGAACGAGCGCGCCGTCTCCTCGGACGGCGTCACCCGGCCGCTCCCGGAGCCCTTCCTCGTCCTCGCGACGCAGAACCCCGTCGAGTACCTCGGGACGTACCCGCTCCCCGAGTCGCAGCTCGACCGCTTCCTCCTCCGGATCTCGCTCGGCTACCCCGCCCCGGAGGAGGAGAGGCGCCTCCTCGTCTACGGGCGGCGCAGACCGCGTCCTCGCGCAGCTTTCGGCCGCGATGAACCTCGACGAGCTCAAGGCCGCGCAGGACGCGACCGAGCGCGTGACCGTCGCGGACAAGCTGATGGACTACGTCCTCACGATCGTGGCCCGGACGCGCGGGGGGAAGGACCTGCTCCTCGGCGTCTCGCCCCGCGGCGCGCAGGGCTTCTTCCGGGCCGTGCAGGCACGCGCCCTCGTGGCGGGCCGCCCCTACGCGACGCCGGACGACGTCAAGCGCGTTGCCGGCCCCGCGCTCGCACACCGCGTCCTCGCGTCGCAGCCCGGCGCCTGGGACGGCGGCGGCGGGCGGCGGGAGCGCGACGCGATCCAGCGCCTTCTCGACGAGATTCCCGTCCCCCTCTGATCCCGTGACGTTTCGCGCGCGCCTCAGGAAGCTCCTCGACCCGGGAATCCTCGTGCGCGTCACGAACCTCGGGCTCGGGTTCATCCTCCTGACGCTCGTCGTCGCCGTGGCCGCGACGAACACGGGCAACAACGGCCTCTACATCCTCGTCTCCCTCTTCCTCGGGGCTCTCGTCGTTTCCGGCGTGGTCTCGCGCCGCAACGTCGAGAACCTGGCCGTCGAGCTGGACGGCCCCCCGGAGCTCTTCGCGGGAGTCCCGGCCCGCTTCACGCTTCGCGTCACGAACGCCGGCCGCCTGCCGCGGCGCGCGATCCTCGTGAAGGTCTCGGGCGCCGCGGCGCCGCTCCTCTTCGGGCGCGTCGAGCCGGGCGCGACGGCCGCGCGCGGCGTCGACCTCGTCTTTCCAAAGCGCGGGCTGCGCTCGGTCGAATCGCTTCTCGTCTACAGCGGCTATCCGATCGGCCTCTTCCGCAAGGGGCGCGTCCACCCCTCGACGGACGAGCGCCTCGTCTACCCGGCGCCGGCGCGCGTGACGCCGGTCCCTCCGGACCCGCGCCAGGCCGAGGGCGGCGACCCACGCAGTTTCCTGCGCGGGCGCGGCCCGGAGATCCGCAACCTGCGCGACGCCGGCTTCGGCGACGACCCGCGCGACGTCCACTGGCCGCAGACGGCGCGGCAGGGCAGGTTCATCGTCAAGGAGCGCGCGTCCGAGGAGGGCCGCGACGCGCTCGTCGCGCTCGACGTCGTGCGCCCGGCCGGGGCGCCGCCGTCGTGGGACGCCGCCTTCGAACGCTCCGTCTGCGAGGCGGCCGGCCTCGCGCTCCAGCTCCTCGCGCGCGGCAACCGCACGGGCCTCCTTCTCGGCGACACGCTCGTCCCGCCCGGCGCCGGGCCCGCCCACCGCCGCGGCCTCCTGCGGGCCCTCGCGCTCGTCGCCCCGTCGGACCGGCCCGCCGCGCCGCGGGCCCTGCCCGCAAGCGTCGCCGTCTTCCGCGCGGGCGCCGGCCCGAAGGGGAGGGCCGCGTGACGGGCGTGCCCGAGACGGCGAAGGGGACCCTTCCGCTGCCGTTCCTCCGGGAGCGCGTCCTCGCCGTGGGCGTGCTCGCCCTCCTCGCGCCGGTCCCGCTCTTCTTCGCGAACGCGCTCGAGCTCCTCGTCCTCCTCGTCTACGTCCTCGTGCTCGGGCTTTTCCTCGCCCGCGTGTGGCGCGATGCGGTCCCGCGCCTTCCGAACACCGTCCTGAATCTCGCCGGCCTCGCCTACCTGCCCGTCATCGTCCTCGACGTCCGCTACGGGAGCCAGTCGCTCCTGAAGACGATGCTCCACCTCCTCCTCTTCACGACGGTCTTCAAGCTCGCGGCGATCCGGAAAGAGCGCGACCTCTCGCTCGCCCTCGTGCTGACGGCCATGCTCTTCGTCGCGTCCGTGTCGACGTCGTTCCACGTCGCGGTCCTCGCCTACGTCGTCCTCATGGCGGCCGTCGCGTGGACGGTCCTCGTGAAGTGGGCCCTCTGGCGTGATCTCGCGGCGGCCCCGGAGGAGTGGGAGCGCGACCGGGCCGCGCGCTCGCTGCCGGGCGCCGGTCCGCTCGTCTCGTCCGTCGCCTCCGCCATGGTCCTCGCGGTTCCGCTGTTCCTCTTCCTCCCGCGGCTCAAGGCTCCCGTCGTGCGCGGCGCCGAGTCGGGGCGGGAAATCACGACGGGCATTTCGGACAGCGTGGATCCCGACGCGTTCGGGACGCTCAAGAAGAGCGACCGGGTCGTGCTGCGGATCTCGAGCGACGAGCCGCTGGACGCGGAGGGCCCCGCCCTGCGCCTGAGGACGCTCGCGCTCACGCGGTGGGACCGCGGAATCTGGAAGAAGCCCGAGCGCCCGGGAAGCGTGGTTCCCGCGCCGCAGGGCGGAAGTGTGCCGCTCGGCGCCCGCCCGGGGAGCGGCACGGTGCTGACGATCGACCTGACCCCGATTCAGAGCCGCGCGCTCCCGGTCCCGGTGACGGCGAACGGTCTGCGCCTCTCGGAGACGTCATTCCGGAGCCCGGACCGGGCGCTCGTATTCGTGGATGGTGCCCGCAACGTGAGCCTCGCGTACGAGCCCGAGGCGGTCGTGCAGTACACGACGACCGTTTCCCTGAGGAGGACGCCCGACCTCGCGCGAGGGCCGGAGGCCGAGGGGCTCGGCGGGCCGGACTCCGAGGTGGTCCGCGCGTTCGCGCGAGACGCACTCCGCGGGATCGACCCGGCTGCCGACCCGGAAGGTGCGGCACGCGCCCTCGAAAACGCGTTCCACCGTCCGCCCTTCCAGTACGACCTCGATCTCTCGCCGCGCGGGCCGAACGCCCTCGAGGAATTCCTGACGACCCGCCGCTCGGGCCACTGCCAGACGTATGCGAACGCCATGGCGCTCGTCCTGCGCTCGCTCGGCATCCCCTCGCGCTTCGTCACGGGGTTTCTCGGCGGCGAGATCGGCGCGTTCGGCCGTTACGTCCTCGTGCGCGGGACGAACGTGCACGCGTGGGTCGAGGCGTGGTGCGGGCCGGAGAAGGGCTGGGTCACGTTCGACCCGACGCCGGCCGCGGGCCAGCCGAAGCTCGAGCGCGTGCCGCTCTCGGCGCGCCTCAGGCAGGTCACGGACGGGATCGAGTTCTTCTACGACCGGTTCGTCCTGTCCTTCGGGCAGAGCGACCAGGCGGAAATGCTGCGCCGGATCCGCGAGGCGACGGGCGGCGCCGCCGCGGCGCTCAGGGGCGTCGGCGCCGCGCTCGGGCGGACGCTGGCGCGCGCCCCGGGCGGTCGCACGGCGGCGGGCGCGGCGGGGGTCGCGGCCCTCGCGGCGCTCCTCGCGCTCGCGCTCCGGCGATTCCTGGCCCGCGCGCGGTTCGGGACGCGCGGCCTGCCGCCCGCGTCGGCCGCGTACCGCCGGCTCCAGAAGACGCTCCACCGGCGCGGCGCGCCGCTTACGCCGTCCTCGGCGCCCGCCGAGACGCTCGCGGCGGCGTCGAAGTTCGGCCCCGCCGCGCAGCGGCCCAGCCGACGCGATCGTCCGCGCCTACGTGAAGGAGTCGTTCGGAGGATTTTCTGCTTCGGAGGAAGACCAGAAGGTCTTGCGTGATCTGCTCGACCGTTTCAGGTCAGCGGTCGCGAGGCCGCGCGGGACCGTTCTACCGGGAACGCGCCCGGCCCCGAGCCCCGGGAACGCGTAGCCGGGCGCTCCGCGAAGTCCGCGCGCCACCGTCAGTGCTTGGCCACCGATTCTCTGACGCGCGTCCTTCGAGGCCCCGTACGAACGGTCCCCCGCGTCCTTGCTCTTTCATCTTCTAAGAAAATCTTCTTGTTCCCTGGCCTTCAGTCTTGTCTTCCTCAATACGCGTTCTTGTGCGTGAAGCCCCAGCGCAGCGTCGCCCAGAGGATCTTCACGTCGAGGCCGACGGACCAGTTCTCGATGTAGTACAGGTCGTACTCCACGCGCTTGGCGATCGGCGTGTTGCCGCGCCAGCCGTGGATCTGCGCCCAGCCGGTGATCCCCGCGCGTACGCGGTGCCGGAGCATGTACTGCGGGAACTTCTCCTTGAACTCCTTCACGAACTCCGGCCGCTCCGGGCGCGGCCCGACGAGCGACATGTCGCCCGTGAAGACGTTCACGAGCTGCGGCAGCTCGTCGAGCGACGTCCGCCTGAGGAACGCGCCCACGCGCGTCCGCCGCGGGTCGTTCTCCTGCGTCCACTGCGCACCGTCGTCCTCGGCGTCCACGCGCATCGAGCGGAACTTGATCATCCGGAAGAGCCGCCCGTCGAGCCCCATGCGCTCCTGCGCGTAGAACACGGGGCCGCGGTCCTCGAGCCAGATCGCGAGCGCAATGAACGGGAACAGGACAGCGATCGCGACGAGGCCGAGCGCGGAGAGCACGACGTCCATGGTCCGCTTCACGAGCGAGTTCCAGCCCTCGAGCGGCATCTGCGTCAGGTTGATGACGGGCAGCCCGTCGAAGTCCTCGACGCCGGCCTTGAACGTCACGTACTGGAACAGGTCCGGCACGACGCGCAGGTCGATCATCTCGTTGCCGACGTCCTTCAGGATCGCGAGCATCGTCCGATGCGCCTCGACCGGGAGCGCGAGGAACACCGTGTCGACCTCGTGAGCGTGAATCAGGTCGCGCACCTGGTCCGTCGTCCCGAGCACCGTGAGGCCCCGGTAACCCTCGGCGCGCTTGGCGGGGTCGTCGTCCGCGAAGCCGACGGGCTTCATGCCGGTCGCCGGATGCTCGAGGAGCTTGTCCGCGAGCGCGCGGCCCGCGTGTCCGGCGCCGACGATCAGGACGCGGCGCACGCCCGCGCCCGTCGCCCACATCGTCTCGAGGTACTTGCGGATCCCGAAGCGGGCGAGCGAGACGAGGACGATGTCGAGGACGAGGAACAGCACGAGGAGCTGGCGGCTCGTGTACGTGAAGCCGCGCCAGAACGAGAGGATGCCGACGAGGAGGATCGTCCCGAGCGTCGCGGCGACGACGACCGCCAGGACCTCGTCGATCGTCGAGCGGTCGCGGCGGATCTGGTAGAGGCGGTGGAAGTAGAAGACGACCGGCCAGACCGCGAGCAGGATCGGGATGAGGGGCGCGTAGTTCTCGAACGGCTGGCCGCCCTTCGGCGTCGGCCAGACGCTCTCGAAGCGGATCAGCCACGCCGCCCAGAGGGCGAGCGCGGTCGCGAGCACGTCGGCCGAGAGGAAGACGGCTTGCAGGCGGCGGGTCTGGCGGCGGATCAAGCGGTCACCGGGGCGGTGATTTTACCGTCAGAGGCGCCCGCGTGGGAGCGGGCGGTCTCGAGCGCGCGCCGGAACCCGTCGCGGAAGGCGTCGCGCGAGAAGCGCGCGGCGTTCGCGGCGGCGGCGGCCGGGTCGAGGCGGAGGGATCGGAGCCGGTCGAGGGCGAGGAGAAGGGCGTCCGGCCCAGGCTCTTTCGTCAGGACGCCCGTCTCCCCGTCGCGGACCGTCTCGAGCGCGCCCCCGCGGCCGAGCGCGATCACGGGCGTGCCGCAGGCCTGCGCCTCGAGGGGCACGATTCCGAAATCCTCCTCGCCCGGCATGAGGACCGCCTCGGCCGAACGGTAGAGCTCGCGGAGCATGGCGTCGTTGGGAGTGTCGGCGAAAATCACCGTCTCACCGGCCGTTGCTTCCAGTCTCCGCCTTTCCGGGCCGAACCCGGCGATCGTGAGGGGGACCTTCCGGGCGTTCGCGGCCGTGATCGCGTCGTCCAGCCGCTTGTACGGTGCGAGGGCCGAGACGATCAGGAGCCCGCGGCGCTCGCGGGGCGGGCCCGGCGTGTAGAAGTCGGTGTCGACGGGGGGCGGGACCACCTCGGCCTCGCGCCGCCAGAGACGCGCGATCCGGCCCTTCACGTTCGCCGAGTTCGCGAGGAACGCGTCGACGCGCGGGACTGTGGCGACGTCCCAGGCTGCGAGCGGCGCCCGGGCGAGACGCGCTGCGAGGACGACCGCCGCGCTCCGCCCGCGGAAGTACTCGTCGAACTGGTCGTGCAGGTATCTCACGGGCGTGTGGCAGTAGCAGAGGTGGAAGGCCCCGGCGTCCTTCTTCGCGTTCTTGGCGACGCAGTGCGACGTCGAGATCACGAGGTCGAACCCGGAGAGATCCCACGTCTCGGCGGCCGCGAAGAAGAGGGGGAGAAGCGTCCGGTAGTTTCGATCGGGGGAGACGAGCCCCTGGAGAAAAGTCGTCCGGATCTCCCGCGCCTCGATCTCCGGGTGCTGCGAGCCGGGGAAGTGGAAGAGCGTGAAGACGGGCGCGTCCGAATACATCCGGACGAGCTCGAGCAGCACCTTCTCGCCGCCGCGCGTGCCGGTGAGCCAGTCGTGGACGAGGGCAACTCTCATGACGAGGAGGAAGAAGGATTCTCTTCGAATGAGTGTGAGTGCGATGCGCCGTCGAAGGGCGTCGGGGCGCCTCCGGCCGCTCCGCCGCTACTCACCCTTCTAAGAAGATCTTCATATACGTCGGCGGTGCGGGCCGCCACTTCGTCCCACGAGAAAAGCCTGGCCCTCCCTCGTCCCTTCTTTCTCAGCAGATTCCTCTTCTCTTCGTCTTCGAGCAGGCTGTTCAGGGTCGCCGCGATCGTCGCGGCGTCGTGCGGGTTGAAGAAGACGGCCGCCTCGCCGCCCGCCTCGTGGAGCGCGGGGAGGTCCGAGCACGCGACGGGCGTCCCCGCGGCCTGCGCCTCGAGGACGGGCAGGCCGAAGCCCTCGGCGAAGGACGGCAAGACGAGCGCGTCGGCGAGGGCCACGAGCGGGGGCACGTCCGCGTCGGGCACGAAGCCGACCGCCCTGGCGCCCTCGGGCAGGTCGCGCCCCGGTTCGACGCCCGCGAGAACGAGCCAGAGGCCGGGGTGCGCGGCACGAACGTGCGGCCACGCGCGGAGGAGGCCTTCGAGGTTCTTGTGTGGCTTGTCGTTGCCGAGGAAGAGAACGTAGGAGGAGATTTCCTTCGAAAGTGAATCGGGGCGTGTCCGCTGGCCGTCCGCAGCTGCAGGAGGGTCCGGAGCGCCCTCGAGAACGCTGGACTCGCGAGCCCCCTCCTCGCCGCGCTCCGCGGCGACCCTCTTTCCCCACTCGAAGAAATCTCCTCTTACGCCATTCGGAATCACGACGACCTTGGAGCCCTGAGAAGGTCCGAAAGCCAGAATCTCCTCTTTCGTCGCCTCCGACACCGCGATCACCCGCGCGGCGAGGCGTGTCGCGCGTCCGACCATCCACTTCGCGTACGCGCGCCTCCACGGCGCGCCGTGCTCGGGGCGGTGAAGGTGCATGAGGTCGTGGATCGTCACGACGGTGGCGGCGGGCGGCCGGACCGGGACCACGTAGTGCGGGGCGTGGAAGACCGCCGGCCTCAGCCGCGCGATCGCGCCGCGGACGGCGAAGAGCTCCGCGACCGAGTAGTGCGGCGCGTCGCAGGCCGCGGGCGCCACGCCGGGAGGCAGGAAGACGTCGTCGCCGGGGTGGACCGTCGCGCAGAGGTCCCAGCGGTCCTGGCGCGCGAGGCCGCCGAGGAGGCCGCGGATGTAGGTCCCGATCCCGAAGTCGCGCACTTTGCGGGCGTCCACGAGAACCCGGGGCCGCGTCACGAGATCGCCTCCTCGAAGAGCATCCGCATCTTCCGCGCGGCGCCGGCCCACGTGAAACGTGCCGCCCGCTCCGGGCCCTTCACCGCGGCCGCGCGCCGGAACCCCTCGTCGTCGTGGGCCTGCTCGATCGCCTGCGCGATCGCCGCGGAGTCCTCCGGGTCCGGCAGGAGGCCCGCGTCGCCGACGACCTCGGGGAGCGACGAGGCCGACGAGGCGACGACCGGCGTGCCCAGCGCCATCGCCTCGAGCGGCGGAAGCCCGAAGCCCTCGTAAAGGCTCGGGTAGGCGAAGACGCGCGCGCCGGCCATCCAGCGCGCCCGGTCGTCCCCCACGAGGTAGCCCGCGGTCCGAATCCTCCCGCCGTGCCGGGAGGCCGCGAGACAGCCGGCGAAGCCCCGCATTCCCCATCCCTCGGTGCCGGCGAGGACGAGGTCCGGAAACTCCGGCCGCCGGTCCCAGATGGACTCCATCGCCTCGACGAGGCGCGGGAGGTTCTTGCGGGGCTCGAGCGTGCCGAGCGACAGGACGTACGGCCGGCCCTCGTTCGGGGCCGGGCCGCCCGCGGGGGCCGGGGCGAGGTCGACGCCGTTGTGGACGACGACGGTCTTCTCCGCGACGTCCGGAAAGCGGTCCAGGAGGTCCCGGCGCGAGTGCTCCGAGACAACCGCGATCCGCCGCGCCCTGCGGACGCTCGGGCCGATGAAGGGGGTGAAACCGAGCCGGTTCCTCCACGAATGCCAGTCGGGGAAGAGGAGCGGCGTCACGTCGTGGACCGTCGCGACGGACGGCGGCCCGCCGGCGAGGGGGACGATGCCGAGGCAGCCGAAGAACGCGTCGGCCCGCTCGCGCCGCGCGGCCGGGCCGGCGGCGGTCTGGAGCCAGAGCGTCCCGGGCAGGGCCAGGGGCGGCGCGACCGCGACCCGTCCCTCGAGAGACGGGGGCACGACGACCCGCCGCGGGGACAGGAGGACAAAGGCGTCGTCCGCCCGCTCGAGAAGCCAGGCGGTCAGGAGGCCCTCAAGGTAACGTCCGACGCCCGTCGGCCGCTCCTCGAACGGCCGCGCGTCGACGGCGATGCGCATCCGGACCATGTTATATTCCGCGGCTCCTCTTCGCTGAGGAGACTCCCTGTATGGACCTGAATCTGGAAACGGCTTTCGACGAGCCGGTCGATCTTTCTCATGAATTCGAGATCCCGAGCGAACGTCTCGAGCGGCCGGAGCTTCTCTCGCTGTCGCCGGTCGCGTTCACCGGGCGCCTCGAGAGGGCCGATCTCGGCTTCCTCCTGGGGGGACGCCTCGCGTTCTCGGGCGTCGTCGCCTGCGCGCGATGCCTCGCTCCCGTGCCTTTCGTGCGGAAGGAGCAGGTGTCCTGGACCTTCATGCCCGCGCACGAGAAGCCGCTGGAGAAGGTCAAGGCCGACAAGCCCAGGGCCGAGAAGCCGAAGCCGGCGAAGCCCGCGGGCAAGGCCGCGAAAGCCGGTAAGGGCGCCGCGAAGAACGAGGACGACGACGGCGACGAGCTCTCGGCGGCGGACCTCGACGTCGTCTACTACGACGACTTCGTCGTGCCGTTCGACCCTCTCGTCGAGGAGCAGCTGCAGCTCGAGCTCCCGATGAAGGTGCTCTGCCGGGACGACTGCAAGGGCCTCTGCCCGCATTGCGGCTCCGACCGGAACACGACTCCCTGCGACTGCGCGCCGCCGCCGGACGAGCGCTGGAAGACGCTCAAGACGATCCTCGAACACGACGACAAGAAGTAACGGACCTTCCGCACCGACCAGAGGAGACCGAAGATGCCGAACCCAAAGCACCGACACAGCAAGACGCGCCGCGACCTGCGCCGCGCGCACGACTTCCTGAAGCCGAAACAGACGTCCAACTGCCCGAACTGCGGCACCGAGAAGCTGCCTCACCGCGTGTGCGCGTCCTGCGGCTGGTACAAGGGGCGCGAGGTCACGACCGGGGTCACGAAGTAGCTTGACCATCGCCGTCGACGCGATGGGCGGCGACCACGCTCCCCGCGTCAACGTGGAGGGGGCGGTCGCCGCGGCGATCGACTTCGGCCTCGACACCCTTCTCGTGGGGCGGCGGAAGGAGGTCGAGGCGGAGCTCGCCCGGACGGGCTACACGGGAGGCCGCGTGGGCGTCGTGGACGCCGATGAGGTCGTCCTCTTCGACGAGCCCTCGATCACCCCGATCCGGAAGAAACGGCGCGCCTCGATCCGCATCGCGGCCGAGTGCGTCCGCGACGGGCGCGCGCGCGGCATGTTCACGGCGGGCCACACCGGCGCCGCGATGGTCGTCGCCAAGATGATCATGGGTGTCGTCGAGGGCATCGACCGCCCGGCGCTCGCGGCCGTCCTTCCCGGCCTCAAGAAGAAGCTGGTCCTCCTCGACGTCGGCGCGAACGTCAGCTGCCGGCCCGAGCACTACCGCGAGTTCGCGCTCATGGGCCACTTTTACGCGCAGGAGGTCCTCGGCGTCGCGAGGCCGAAGATCGGCCTGATGTCCGTCGGCGAGGAAGAGGGCAAGGGCACGGACACGACGCGCGAGGTCTATGGCCTGCTCAAGGAGTCAGGCCTGAACTTCGTCGGAAACGTCGAGGGCCGCGACGTCTACTCGGGCGAGGTCGACGTCATCGTGACGGACGGGTTCACGGGCAACGTGATCCTCAAGGTTTCCGAGAGCCTCGCGCACCTCGTCGAGCAGGCGCTCAAGCAGGAGATCACCCGCAGCCTCCAGGCCTCGATGGGCTTTCTCCTGTCGAAGGACGCCTTCCGTTCGTTCAAGAAGCGCCTCGATTACAGCGAGTACGGCGGCGCGCCTCTCCTCGGCGTGAACGGCGCGTGCCTCATCGGCCACGGCCGCTCGAACGCGAAGGCCGTTCGCAACGCGATCAGGGCCGCCCACGACTTCGTGGAGCGCCGGATCCCCGACAAGATCCGCGCGAAGGCCGTCACGTTCGCGCCGCCCGCTCTCACCCGGTAACATCCCCGCTTCCCGCGAGGGAGGAGGACCGATGCTCCACGCCACAATCGCCGGCACCGGCCGGGCCGTTCCGGACCGGATCCTGTCGAACGCCGACCTCGAGAAGATGGTCGAGACGTCCGACGAGTGGATCACGTCACGGACGGGTATCCGGGAGCGGCGCATGGCCCAGGAGGGCGACGTCCTCTCGGACTTCTGTGTCCGGGCGGCGGGCCCCGCGATGGAGGCGGCCGGCATCGGCCCGATGGACCTCGACACGATCATCCTCGCGACGTGCACGCCTGACCACCCGATCCCGGGCGCGGCGCCCGTCATCCAGCACAAGCTCGGCGCGAAGAAGGCGGCCGCCTTCGACCTGAACGCAGCCTGCTCGGGCTGGCTCTACGGCCTCCACGTCGCGGACGGCCTCGTGCAGGCGGGCAAGGCGCGGAACGTCCTCCTGATCGGCGCCGAGTTCCTGACGCGCTTCGTCGACTACACGGACCGCGGGACGTGCGTCCTCTTCGGCGACGGCGCGGGTGCGACGGTTCTCAAGGCGACGTCCTCGGACCACGGCGTCCTCGCGACGGCGATCCGGACGGACGGCGAAGGCGCGTGCTTCATCTCGATGCCCGGCGGCGGCTCCACGTACCCGCCGAACCGCCCCGAAACGCTCGAGGCGCATCTCCCGTTCATCCAGATGAAGGGCGGCGACACGTTCAAGGTCGCGATCCGCTCGATGGTCGACGTCTGCAAGGAAGTCCTGGCCGAGAGCGGCTTCACGGAGAGCGACGTCGCGTGGCTCCTCCCGCACCAGGCGAACGAGCGCATCCTCACCGCGACGTCCGAACGGCTCAAGATCCCCGCCGAGCGCTGCATGAACAACATCGCCCGCTACGGGAACACGAGCGCGGCCTCCATCCCGATCGCGCTCGACGAGTACGCGCGCGACGGCCGGCTCAAGCGGGGAGACCTCATCCTCATCACGGCGTTCGGCGGCGGCCTGACGTGGGGCGCCGCTCTCGTCCGCTGGTAGCCGTGGGCGGCGTCGCGTTCCTCTTCCCGGGCCAGGGCTCGCAGTTCGCCGGGATGGGAAAGGACCTCGCCGAGCGGTTTCCCGAAGCGCGCGAGGTGTACGCGCGCGCGGACGCCGCCCTCGCGCCGCTCGGCCTGGTCGTCTCGAGGGTGTCGTTCGAGGGGACGGACGAGGACCTCAAGCAGACCGCCGTCACGCAGCCCGCGATCGTGACGCACGCCATCGCCGTCCTCGCGGTGCTGAAGGCGAAGGGCATCGTCCCCTCCGTCGCGGCCGGTCATTCGCTCGGCGAGTACGCGGCGCTCGTCGCCGCGGGCGCGCTCACGCTCGAGGACGCCGTCGTCCTCGTGCGGCGCCGCGGGACGTTCATGCAGGAAGCCGTTCCCGCCGGCCGGGGCGCGATGTCCGCGGTCATCGGGCTCGCGCCGCAGGACGTCGCGGCGGCGTGCGCCGAAGCGGCCGCCGCTTCGGGCGAGATCGTCTCGGCCGCCAACTTCAATTCTCCCGAGCAGACCGTCATCGCCGGCACGGCGGCGGGCGTCGCGAAGGCGGGGGAGATCCTCAAGGCGCGGGGGGCGAAGAGGGTTCTGCCGCTCCCGGTCTCCGCACCGTTCCACTGCGCGCTAATGAAGCCGGCCGAGGAGGCGCTTGCGCCGTTCCTCGACGCGGCGGTGTTCGGCCCGCTCGCGATCCCGGTCGTGAACAACGCCGACGCCGTCGAGGAGACGGACGCCGCCGCTGCGCGCGAGGCTCTCCGCCGGCAGGTCTGCTCGCCCGTGCGCTGGGTGGAATCCGTGCAACGCCTCTCCGGAATGGCCGCCTCCGCGATCGAGGTCGGGCCGGGGACCGTTCTCTCGGGCCTCGCAAAGCGCATCGCGAAGGACTGGCCCGTGAAGACGACGTCCACGGCGGCCGCCCTCGACGCCTTCTCCTGACGTGTCCGACAAGGTCACGACGAACGCGACCCGTGTCCTGGACGCGAAGAAGGCCTCGTACGAGGTCCTCGAGTTCGCGCCCGAGGACTTCACGGCGGAGGAGGTCTCGGCCAAGCTCGGCGTTCCCGAGGACGACGTCTTCAAGACGCTCGTGGCGAAAGGCGACCGCACGGGGCCGCTTGCCGCGGTGATCCCGGGGCCGGCCCGCCTCTCGCTCAAGAAGCTCGCCCGCGTTTCGGGGAACCGTACCGTTTCGATGGTCGCGGTGCTGGACATGGAGAAGCTGACGGGCTACGTCAAGGGCGGGTGCTCGCCATTCGGGCTGAGGAAGGCGCTGCCCCTCTACGTCCACGAGAGCGCGGTCGGCCGCGCGCGGCTCGTCTGCTCGGCGGGCCGGCGCGGTGTCCAGGTCGCGATGACGGGGGACGCCTTCGTGGCCGCGTCGGGCGCGAAGCCCGCCGATCTGATAGAAGAGTGATCCGAAAGGAACGCCGATGTCCGTCTCGTTCTCCCTCGCCGGCAAGGTTGCGTTCGTCACCGGGGGCTCCCAGGGCATCGGGGAGTCGATCGCGAAGGCGCTCGCCGCCGCCGGCGCGCACGTCGTCGTCGCGGCCCGCCGCGAGGACAGGGCCGCGGCCGTCGCGCAGGCCATCGCCGCCACGGGCGGCTCGGCCGAGGCCCTGCGCCTCGACGTCGCCGACCCGGCGTCCGTCTCGGCGGCGTTCAAGGCCGTCGTCGAGAAGCACGGGAAGCTCGACGTTCTCGTCAACAATGCCGGCATCACGGACGACGGCCTCATCCTCCGGATGTCGAAGGACTCCTGGGACAAGGTGATCGCGACCGACCTCACGGGCGTGTTCCTCTGTGCGCAGGAGGCCGCGAAGACCATGCTCAAAAAGAGAGTCGCGGGCCGCATCGTGAACATCACCTCGGTCGTGGGCCTCATGGGGAACCCGGGTCAGACGAATTACGCGGCCGCCAAGGCCGGCGTCGTGGGCTTCACGAAGGCGCTCGCGCGCGAAATCGGCTCGCGCGGCATCACCGTCAACGCGGTCGCCCCGGGCTACGTCGAGACGTCCATGACGGCCTCCCTGAACGAGGAGCAGAGGAAGGCCCTCGTCGGCCAGATCGTCCTCGGGCGCCTCGGGACGGGCGACGACGTGGCCGGCGCCGTCGTCTTCCTCGCCTCGGACGCGGCGGCGTACGTGACCGGAACGTGCCTCAACGTGAGCGGTGGCCTCCACATCGGATAAGGTCGGGTACACTCCCCCGGTTGAAACGAGTCGCGGCTGCGGTCAAAATCCGCACTCTCGCGAAGACAGAAGACATTTTCGGAGGATTTCGATGTCGACTTCGGTGGAAGAAAAGGTCAAGGGCATCATCGTCGAGCAGCTCGGCGTACAGGCTGAGGAAGTGAAGCCCGAAGCGTCCTTCGTGGACGATCTCGGCGCGGACTCGCTCGACACGGTCGAGCTCGTCATGGCCTTCGAGGAGGCATTCGGCATCGAGATCCCGGACGAGGACGCCGAGAAGATCCAGAAGGTCAAGGACGCGGTCTCGTACATCGAGTCGCACGCCAAGCCGGCCTGAGGCGGCGCGCTCGAACCTTCCCGTGCCGGACAACATCGCCCCGCTCCTCGACGCCCGCGGGCGGCGCCGTGTCGCCGTCACGGGCGTCGGCCTCGTCTCGCCCGTGGGCCTCACGCGGGATGAGAACTGGGCGAACCTGAAGGCGGGCGTCTCGGGAATCGGGCCGATCACGCGGTTCGACGCCGCGGACCACGCCTGCAGGATCGCGGGCGAGGTGAGGGGCTTCGACCCGGGCGCCTTCCTCGACAAGAAGGAAATCAAGAAGTTCGACACCTTCATCCACTACGCGGTGGCGGCGTCGAAGGACGCGATGACCGACTCCGGCCTCGCCGTGACCGAGGAGAACGCCGAACGGGTCGGCGTGTGCATCGGCTCGGGAATCGGCGGGCTGCCTCTCATCGAGGAGATGCACAAGACGCTCCTCGAGAAGGGCCCCCGCCGGATCAGCCCCTTCTTCATCCCCGGGCTGATCGTGAACATGTGCTCGGGCCTCGTCTCGATCCTGAACGGCGCGAAGGGCCCGAACACCGCGACGGCGACCGCGTGCGCGACGTCGGCCCACGCGATCGGCGACGCCGTGAACATCATCCGCCGCGGGGACGCGGACGCGATGATCGCGGGCGGCTCCGAGTCCGTCGTGACGCCGCTCGCCATCGGCGGCTTCGCCGCCATGCGCGCCCTCTCGACGCGCAACGACGACCCGAAGACCGCCTCACGCCCGTGGGACAGGGACCGCGACGGCTTCGTTCTCGGAGAAGGGTCGGGCATCCTCGTCCTCGAGGACCTCGCGCACGCGAGGGCACGCGGCGCCGTCGTCTACGCCGAGATCGCGGGCTACGGGATGTCGGGCGACGCGTACCACATCAGCGCGCCGTCCGAGGACGGCGACGGCCCGTCCCGCGTCATGCTCAACACGCTCAAGGACGCCGGCGCGAGCGAGGATGAGATCCACTACATCAACGCCCACGGCACCTCGACGCCTCACGGCGACCGCATCGAGACGACGGCCGTGAAGAAGGTCTTCGGCGACCACGCGAAGAAGGTCGCGATCTCGTCGACGAAGTCCATGACGGGCCACCTCCTCGGAGCCGCCGGCGGGTACGAGGCGGGCGTCCTCGCCCTCGCCGTCCGCCACGGCGTGATCCCGCCCACGATCAACTACACGACACCCGATCCCGACTGCGACCTCGACTACACGCCGAACACGGCCCGCGAGGTCAGGCTCCGCGCGGCCCTCTCGAACTCGTTCGGGTTCGGCGGCACGAACGCCTGCCTGATGATGCGGGCCGTCTGAGCGCCGCCGTCGGGGCATGAACGCCCGGACCCTCCGGACCGTCCTCCTCGCCTTTCTCGCCGCGCAGGTCCTGATCCTCGTCGCGGAGCACGCCGACTTCTTCTCGGAGCTCTTCCGGTTCCCGAGCCGTCTCGCCGGCGGACTTCCATCGGGCGCCGGCTCCTCGCTCCCTCTTCTCCTCGCGGCGCTCGCCGCCGCGGCCGTCTGGGCCGGCCGCCCGTGGTCGTGGGAGCGCTTCGCCGCCGCGGGCCTCGCGACGATCGCGGCCTCCGGCCTCGCGGTCTATGCGGCCGCCTTCGCGACCGGCCGCCTTTTCTCCTGGCTGCCGTGGACGGTCCTCGCGCTCTCGGCGGCGCTCGGCGCAGCCGCGCGCTCGACGCCCGCGGCATCCGTCTCCGCGGAAACCCGTGCGCCGCTCTCGTTCTTCGACGCTCTTTCCGCGCTTTTCCTCGCGACGCTCCTCGTCCCCGCGGTCTTCCCGTACGTCGCGTACGACGCGAGCCTCGTGTGGGCGTGGCGCGCGTACGCAATGCGCGATGCCGGCTTTGCGCACGCCGTGACCGCGTGCAGCCGGCCGGGCTACCCGCCGCTCGACTCGATCCTCCTCTGGCTCGGAATCGGAGACCCGCTCTTCGAAGGGCGACTCCTCCCGTGGCTTCTCCTCGTGCTGTTCGCGGTGTTCTTCCGCGCGCGGCTCGCGCGGATCTCGCCGGCCGTGGCGCCCGCGGGCCTCCTGTTCGTCGTCGCGACCGTGCACGTCTGGCGGGGGCTCGGGACGTACTACGCGGACGTCCCGCTCATGATCTTTCTCGTCGCGGGCTCCCTTCTCGCCCTCGGCCTTCCCGGCGCGGGTGCGCCGCCGCGGGCCGACCGCGCCGCGGGCGCCCTCTGTCTCTCCGCCGCCGCCCTCGTCCGGCCCGACGGCGCGATCTGCCTCGGGGTCGTCCTCCTCGCGGTCGTCTGGCGCTCCCGGTCTCGCCTTCGCATCGCGGCCGCCCCCTTCGCGTGCGCGGCGGCGGCGTGGGCGACGTGGGCCCTGCGGCCCGGCTGGCTGCGCGCCGGGGCGAGGGCGTACGACTTCTTCGGGCGAGCCAACTGGCGCGAGGCCGGCCCGACGGTCCTTGACGCCGTGGCGCGCATCCTGGGGATCTTCCTGTTTTCGCTTCAGGGCCAGTGGTTCTCGCACAAGGGCGTCGGGACCGCGGTCTACCTCGTCATCCTCGTCGCGGTTCACCGGTTCCTCTCGCGGAACGGGCGCGTCGGCGGGCCCGCCGAAGACGAGACGCGTGTCAGCGGCGCCATCTCGTTCCTCTCGCTCGGGGCGGTTGCGGGACTGTACGCAACGCTTCCGTTCGTGGCGAACATGCAGGACAGCGTGGCCCCGGACCAGTTTCCGGTCTGGACGGCCGCGTACCGGAACTTCGCCAACGTCGGAATCGGGCGGATGACCGTGCATCTCGTCCCGTTTTTCGTCCTCTACGCCGCATACGCCCTCCCGGCAGCCTCACGCACGCGCCCGGCACAATGAAGCACCCTGCTACGATGAATCGTGCTTCCGAACGGACGAACGCGCCGGGCGGCCGCTCTCGCGGCCCTGCTGGCCGTCGCCGCGCTCGCCGCCCTGTTCCTGTGGTGGCGCGGGCGGCGGCCGTTCCTCGACCGCTGGGGCGGTGACGCCGCCGGCCTCGTCTCAGCCGAGCGGATCGGGACGCAGATCGAGGTCCTCTCCGCCAGGCCTCACCGCTCCGGCACGCCCGCGAACGCCGCCGTCGCGGCCGAGGTCGAGCGGCGCTTCGCGTCGGCCGGTCTCAAGCCGTGGAGCGACGAGCACGATGCCGACCTGTGGGCGCCCGCTTCGCTGCGGCTCGCGCTCGCGGGCCCCGGCGGGCGCGAAATCGACCTTCACGAGCGCGAGGTGCCGGGTGACCCCGCCACTCACGTCGCGCCGGTCGAGCTCCCGTTCCTCGCGTACGCGCCGGACGCCGACGTCGAGGCGCCGCTCGTCTACGCGCACTTCGGCGCCTCGGAGGACTACGCGGCCCTCCGAAAGGCCGGCGTCGACCCGCGCGGCAAAATCGCGATCGTGCACGCCCAGGGCGTCTGCCGCGGCGAGAAGATCGCGGCCGCCGAGCAGGAGGGCGTCGCGGCGCTCCTCGTCTACATCGAGCCGAAGGACCAGGGGATCGTCAAACCCGCGTATCCAGGAGGATCCGGGCCGAACCCGGCCGCGGTCTCGCGCGGCACGCTTCTGAAGTACTTCCGGCGGCCGGGCGACCCGCGCCGCGCCAGGGAGCAGGGCGTCGACGTTCTGCCGAAGATCCCGGCCCTCGCGATTTCGGCCGAGGCAGCCGAAGCGCTCCTGAAGGAGATGACGGGCCCGGCGCCGCCGAAGGACTGGAAGGGCGCGCTCTCGGCTCCGTACGCGCTCGGGCCCGGCAAGGCGCGCGTGCGGCTCACCGTGCGCGGGAACACGGTCCGCGCGAAGCTCCGCAACATCCTCGCCTCCATCCCGGGCGCCGACCCGAAGGCGCCGCAGGTCCTCGTGATGGGCCACTACGACGCGTGGGTGAACGGCGCCGTCGATCCGGGCTCCGGCGCGGCCGTCGTCCTCGAGACCGCCGACGTCCTTTCGAACCTCGCGCGGCACGGCTGGAAACCCGCGCGCGGGGTTCTCTTCGCGCTCTGGGACGGAGAGGAGTGGGGGATGCTGGGCTCGACGGCGTGGGTCGAGGCGCACCTCGGCTCGGCAGGCCTGCCCGTCGCTGCTGCGATCAACGTGGACTCCGCGGCCCGCGCGAACGACTTCTACGCGAGCCTCACGCCGGGCCTCAGGGGCGTCCTCGAGGACGTCCTCTCCCGCGTCGCGGACCCGCTTGCGTCCGGCAAGACGCTGCGGGACACGGCGGGCGTGCCCGCGCTGCCGGGATTCTCGAGCGACCTCGCGCCGTTCCTCGGGTTCACGGCCGTTCCGGGCGCCGAGCTCGGCTTCGGCCGGTGGTACGGCGCGTACCACACGCTCTACGACACGCCGGCCTATGTCGCGAACGTCGTCGATCCGGGTTTCGTGCGCTGCGCGGCTCTCGCGAAGACCGTCGCGCTGTTCGCCGGCGCGCTCGCGACGCCGCGCGTCTTCCCGTTCCGGTTCGGCGAGGTCGCCGCCTTCACGGAGCAAGAGCTGCGCGGGATCCAGGCGCGTTACCCGGGCACGACGGGCTGGCTGCCCGCCGCCCTGCGCCCGCTTGACACGCACTTCTCCGCATTCGCGGCGGCCGCCGCCTCGTGGGACGAGTTCGCGCGCTCGCGTTCCGGCGCCGCGCGGGACCGGGCCCGCGCCGACGGGCTGGCGAGCCTCGCGATCGCCTCGCTCGGGTCCGGCGGCGGGTTCGGCCGCGGCTGCGTCCTCTGGGGGCCGTCCGCGACCACCGGCTGCGGCGCCACGGCGCTCGCGGGCGTCGACGACGCCGTCCGGCGCGGGGACCGGGCGGCGGTGGCACGCGAGATCGGCCGGCTCAGCGCCGCGCTCTCCCGCGCGCGGGACTATCTCGTCGCGGGAGACTGGCTGGGGCGCGGGAACGCCTCGCCGCGCACCGCGCGTACGCCGGGTCCGGAGCGCTATTGACGCGGCGCGGCGCCGCCCCCGCGGTGCCCCCGCTCGCCGCGCTCGTTCTCGCAGCCGCGGCGTGCGGAGGCTCCCCGTATGCAGCCCGCTCCGCGCGCATCGGCGGCCTCGTGGACGGCGCCCGCATCGGCGCACGCGTCGAAGCGCTCGCGTCCGTCCCGCACCGGGCGGGAACGCCGGCGCAGGCGGCCGTCGTCGAGACCGTCGCGGAGATCCTGCGCGCCGACGGCCTGGACGTCGCCGTGACCTCGTTCGACGCCGACCTGCCCGAGCCGGGTGAAGCGTCGCTCGCCCTCGACGGCGCGCCGCCTCTCGAACTCCGCGAGCGCCCGCTCCCCGGGGACCCGTACTCGGCGGACGGAGCGCGGGAAGCGCCGTTCTTTGCGTGGGCTCCCGCCGGTCAGGCTCGCGCCCGCGTCGTCTACGCGAACCACGGGGACCGCGGCGACTACGCCCTCCTCAAGAAAGCCGGCGTCTCCGTGAAGGGCGCGATCGTCCTCGCGCGCGCCGGCGGGATCTGCCGCTCGATGAAATCACTCGTCGCCGAGGAGCAGGGTGTCGCGGGGCTGCTCCTGTACCCGGAGCGGCGCGACCTCGGGGTCGTCAAGCCCGGCTTCCCGGACGGTCCGTACCTGAATCCGTGGGCGGTCCCGCGCGGCTCGATGCTGCGGTACTTCGCGTGCCCCGGCGATCCGGCGCGCGAGACGGCGCGCGGCGTGCCGGGCCTCCTGCCGCACGTCCCGGCGCTGCCGATCTCCGAGACCGTTGCGCGGGAGATCCTCGAACGCGTCGAAGGCCCGGCGGCACCCGAGGAATGGACGGGCTGGATGAAGGTGCCGTATCGCATCGGGGCGACTCGCGCACTCGCCCATCTCTCGATCCGCGGCGCGCAGCGCCGCGCCATTCTCAGAAACGTCCTCGCGATCCTCCCCGGCCGCCGACGCGACGCGGCCGCCGTGATCGTCTCGGCTCACACGGACGCGTGGGTCCACGGGGCGATCGACCCCGTCTCGGGCGCCGCGACCGTGCTCGAGGTGGCGGACGTCCTCTCGCGTCTCGCGAAGGACGGCTGGAAGCCGGAGCGCGACGTCGTCTTCGCGTTCTGGGATGGCGAAGAGTACGGGATGCTCGGGTCGACGCACTGGGTCGAGGAGCGCCTCGCCGACCTGCCCACGAAGGTCGCGGCATTCCTCTACATGGACTCCTCGGCGCGCGCCGAGGACTTCATGGCCGACGTCTCGCCGGGGCTCGCGGGCGGCCTCGACGACGTCCTCGCGGTCGTACCGGACCCGGCCACGGGCCGGCCGCTCCTCTCGGTGCGCGCGGCCCTGCAACTGCCCGGCTTCAGCGGCGACACGTCGCCGTTCCTCGGCCTCGGAGGAGTACCGGCCGTCGAGGTCGGCTACGGGCGGCGCACGTACGCGATGTACCACACGGGCTACGACGATCCGCTCCTCGCACGCCGGTACCTCGATCCCGGGTGGGGCCTCAGCGCGTCGCTCGCGCGGATTCTCGCGACGTGGGCGTCGGCCCTCGCGGATGCGCCCGTTCCCGCATGGCGTTTCACGGAGATCGCAGATTTTCTGGGAAAGGAGATCGAGCGCCTGTCGGCAGGAGCGGCGGAACCGTTCCCGCGTCGACGCGAGCTCCTCGCGGCGGCGGCGCGATTCCGCGACGCGGCCCTGGCATGGGACGGAGTCGGGGTCGCCTTCCGCGGCGCGCAAGCGGAGACGCTCGAGCCGCTCGTGACGGGCGCGATGGCCGCGTTCCGCGACCTCCCCGGCGCCCGCGACTTCGCGCGCTCGAGCCTCCTTCTCGGGCCGTCGGCCGAGACGGGCTGCGGGACGGAGACGCTGCCGGGCCTCAGGCGCGCGCTCGCGGGTGACGGCTCCCCGACGCTCGAAACCGACCGCCTCCTCCGCGCACTTGCGGCGTCCGAAGCGAAGCTGCGCGAGGCCGTCCGGATCGCGGGGAGCTGATCAGCGGAAATCGTGACTCGGGAGGTCGGGCAGCGCCGGCAGCGGCCAGAAGCGCTCGGCCCGAACCGACACGTTCCCGCCCTCCTTCTGGAGCGGCCCCTCCACGACGAGGCCCGCCGAGCCGACGATGAGCGCGCGGTTTTCCCTGAAGAGGTCGGGCCTCACGATCGCCTGCACGATCCCGCTCTCGTCCTCGAGCGACAGGAACACGAAGCCCTTCGCCGTCCCCGGCCGCTGCCGCACGATGACCGCGCCCGCCGCCTTCACGCGGTCGCCCTCGCGCGCGTTGCGCAGCTCGGCCGCCGAGAGGATCGAGCGGGCCGACAGCACCGGCCTCAGGTGCTCGATGAGGTGTGGCCCGGCCGTCATGTCCGTCGCGCGGTAATCCGCGGACGTCTCCTCGACGGCGGACATCTCGGGAAGAGGGGAGTTCTGCGAAGAGGGAGAGAGAGGAAGATTTTCGTAGAGCGTCCCGAGCGGGCGGGAGACCTCGGCCACCTGCCAGAGGGCTTCGCGCCGGGAGAGATTCAACGAAGAGAGTGCCCCTGAGTAAGCAAGGCGAGTGATTTCGTCGGTGCGCAGCGCGCACCTTCGCTGCAGGTCCGCAACATCTTCGAAGAATCCCCGAGCTCTTTCTGCTTCGATGGCTCTCCCCGTCGCCTCCTTCAGCCCCTTGATGAAACGCATGCCCAGACGGATGGCGAGGCGCGAGGGGGGGGCGCCGGGGCCCCCCGCTCCTTCGCGCGTGAACTCGCTTCGCTCAAACAGCACGCGCGTGCGTCGCGAGGGGCCCCGGCGCCCTCCCTCTTCACCTTCTAAGAAAATCTTCTCTTCCTCTTCTCTTTCCAAATCGCATTCCCAGCCCGAGAAGTTCACGTCGATCGGCAGCACCGGCGTCCCGTGGCGCTGGATGTCCTTCACGATCGTCGCCGGGTGGTAGAAGCCCATCGGCCACGCGTTCAGGAGGCACGCCGTGAACGCCGCCGGGTGGTGCGCCTTCAGCCACGCGCTCGCGTACGCGATGAGCGCGAAGCTCGCCGCGTGCGACTCGGGAAAGCCGTACAGCGCGAAGGACGTGATCGACTTGACGATCTGGTCCTGCGCAGGTCCCGTGATGCCGTTCTTCTCCATCCCGGACCTCAGGCGGGCTTCGATCGCCTCCATGCGTTCCTCGGAGCGCTTGAAGCCCATCGCGCGGCGCAGCTCCTCGGCCTCGCCGCCCGTGAAGCCCGCCGCCACCATCGCGATCTTCAGGAGCTGTTCCTGGAAGAGCGGCACCCCGAGCGTGCGCTTCAGGATCGGCTCGAGGCACGGGTGCGGGTATTCGACCGGTGCCTTGCCCTGCCGCCGGTCGAAGAACGGGTGGACCATCCCGCCCACGATCGGCCCGGGCCGGATGATCGCGACCTGCACGACGATGTCGTAGAACTTCATCGGCATGTGCCGGGGGAGCGACGCCATCTGCGCGCGGCTCTCGACCTGGAAGAGGCCGATCGTGTCCGCCTTCTGCAGCATCGCGTAGACCGCCGGGTCGTCGTGCGGGAGGTGCGCGAGGTCGACCTTCTCGCCCTCGTGCGCCTCGATCATCGGGAGCGTCCTCTCGATCGCGCCGAGCATCCCGAGGCCGAGGAGGTCCACCTTCACGATCCCGAGGTCCGCGCAGTCGTCCTTGTCCCACTGGATGACGACGCGTCCCTCCATCGCCGCCGGCTCGAGCGGCACGACCTCCGAGAGCTTCCCCATCGCGACGACCATCCCGCCCGAGTGCTGCCCGAGGTGCCGCGGCAGGTTCTGGACGCGCATGAAGAGCGCCCCGAAGTGCTTCACGCGGGCTTCGCCGGGGTCGAAGCCCGCGACGGCCATCTCGGCCGCAAGGTCGCGCACGCCGTCGCGGTACTCGCCGAAGCTGTACCGGCCGAGGTGCTTCGCGAGCGTGTCGACCTGGTCCGGCGAAAAACCCACGGCTTTCGCCATCTCTCGCGCGGCCGAGCGGTCGCGGTACGTGATGACGTTCGCCGTCATCGCGGCGCCGTGCGCGCCGTACGTCTTGTAGACGTGCTGGATGACCTTCTCACGCTGGTCGCCCGAGGGAAGGTCGAGGTCGATGTCGGGCCACTCGCCGCGCTCCTCCGAGAGGAAGCGCTCGAAGAGGAGCTCCATCCGCACGGGGTCGATCGCCGTGATCGAGAGCGCGTAACAGACGGCGCTGTTCGCGGCCGAGCCGCGCCCCTGCACGAGGATCTTCTCCCGGCGGCAGAAGTTCACGATGTCCCAGACGATCAGGAAGTAGCCCGCGAGGTCGAGCTTCTCGATGAGGTTCAGCTCCTTCGTGAGCTGCGCCTGGGCTTTTGTCGTGAGCGGGCGGAAACGCCCGCGCGCGCCCTCCCACGTGACGCGCCTCAGGGTCGACGACGGCGTCTCGCCCGGCGGGATCGGGTACTCCGGGAAGCGGTAGCCGAGGTCCGCGAGCGTGAACGACAGGCGCGACGCGAGCGCCGCGCTCTCCTCGAGGACGCCCGGCAGGTCGGCGAAGAGGGACTCCATGTCGGCGGCGGACTTCAGGTGGCGCTCGCGCCCGGGGTGCAGCTTCGTCCCGGCCGCGTCGAGGTGCGTGTGGTGGCGGATGCACGTGAGCGCGTCGAAGAGGTCCTTGTCGCGCCGCTGCGCGTATCTCACGCCGTTCGTCGCAAGGACGGGGAGGCGCCGCGCACGCGCGAGGTCGAGGAGCGCGCGGTTCGCGTGCTCCTCGCCGCGCAGGAGGTGGCGCTGGAGCTCGACGTGGACGCGTCCCGGGAAGAGCGATACGAGGCGGTCCAGCTGCCTGCCGGCCGCGTCGAGGCCGCCCGAGAGGAGCGCGCGCGTCACGACGCTCTCCTCGCCGCCCGTCAGGACGTGCAGCCCTTCCGCGTGCGCGGCGACGTCTTCCCACGCGGCCGCCGCCTGGCCCTTGGGCTTCCCCATGGCCGCCGCGGTGAGGAGGGAGCAGAGGTTCCGGTAGCCCCTCTGGTTTTCGACGAGGAGAGTCAGACGGGGGAGAGAGACGCCGGGAGGCAGCGGCGGGGGAACGAGCCCCAAAGGGCCAGACCGGAGCTTTTCGTCAGGATGTTTCTCTTCGAATGGTGAATGGGCCGATGCGCCGCTTCCGTGCGCCTCGGCCACGGGGTGCGCATGCCCTTCTTCGCCCTTCGAAGAAAATTCCCGGGCGCGCGCAGCGCGCTCTTTTCCGGCGCGCGCGAAGCGCGCGCCGCCGATCGTCACCTCCGCCCCGACGAGCGCCTTGATCCCCGCCTGCTTCGCCGCCTTCCAGAAGCGCGGGGCGCCGGAGAGGCCGCTCGTGTCGACGAGCGCCATCGCGGGGAGGTCGAGGGCGGCGGCGGTGTCGGCGAGATCCTCCGGCAGCGAGGCGCCGTTCAGGAACGAGAACGCCGACGCGGCGCGCAGCTCGGCGTACGGCCGCGCGCGCATCGCGCGCGTCGCGGGCCGCGCATACGTGCGCCTGCGGAGCTTCTCCTTCTGCGCGCCGGGACCGACGTACGCCCTTCCGGGATCGCGCCCCACCAGCGGCCCGAGCATGTCGCGCCCGGGCGGCCCGCCGTGCTTCCCGTCCCCGCGCCCGTCCATGGGGCGGGGAACGTTAGTCGTAAGTAAGACGTAAGTCAAGAAGGAGAGAGAAAGTGAAGAGGGACGAAGGAGGAAGAGAAAGAGAAAGAAAAAGGAAGATTTCTTCGAATGAGTGGGGTGGCGAGGCCCTGCTCCCGCGTGCATCGGCCGCGGCGCGCGCCGCCTCCGCTCTTCACCTTCTAAGAAAGTGTTCCTCTTTCTCCTCGTGTTTCTTCCGGGTCTTCTCGAACCGCAGTCCCTGCCGCATCCAGCCGCGGCGTTCGTAGAACGCGTGCGCGTCGGCGCGCCTCAGGTTCGACGTCAGCTCGAGCCGCGTCGCGCCGCGCGCCACGAGCGCGTCTTCCATTGCCTCGAGGAGCCGCGTGCCGACGCCCGTCCCGCGTGCCGCTTCCGCCACGACCATCACGCTGATGCGCCCGGTGACGCCGGGGCGGTGGAGGACGGGCGTCACGAAACCCGACGTCGCACCGATCACGCCCGAGGCGTCCTCAGCGACGAGGACGACGTGGAAGGCAAGGTTCGCGAGTTCCCCGAGCCGTGCCCGGACCTGGGCCTCGGGTGCGGGATGCCCGAGCTCGTCGAGAAGGCGTGAGACGGCGGGCGCGTCCCCGGGGCACGCGGCGCGGAAGACGGGCGCGTCCGTCACGGCGTTCCGACGCCGTACTTCTCGCGCAGCACGACCATGTGGTGCCGGGGGTGCCCGACGAGGATGTACGCGAGCGCGCGTGGCGTGATCGGCAGGGCGTTCGCGCTGCCGAAGCGCGTCCAGGCTTCGTCGTCCACGTGCCGGAGCATGAGGACGTGGCTCTTCCTCAGGGTCGAGAACTCCTCGAGGAGCGACGCGATCGTCCGCCCGTCGTGCCCGGCCCTCGCGGCATAGTCGTCCTCCTCGAAGGCGGGGAGCGAGGTCTTCTCGCCGCGCGCAATGCACAGCGCGCGGTAGCCAAAGACGCGCTCGGCGTCTAGAACGTGGCCGACGACGCCGCGGATCGTCCACTTGCCGGGCGCGTAGCGGTGCGTCTCACGTCCGGGAGGCACGGAGGCGAGGAGCGCGGCGAGCTCGGCCGGCTGGCGCGCGAGAGCCGGCAGGACGTCCGTCTCGGGGACATGCCGGACGTAGCGCTCGAAGGCGATGTCGTATTCGTCCGGGTGGGGCCGTTCGGTCTTCATGAGACGGATTCTCTCTCGTCCGCCCCCGCCGGCACCGGCCGGCCCGGCCAAACGCCGTCACGGCGACGAGGCCGACTCCAGCTCTCTCAGGCGCGGACCGTAGACGTTCCCGATCCGGTTGCCCGCGTCCCAGAGGACCAGCGCGAACAGGACGAGGCAGACCGCGATCGCGATCGCCGCGCGGACGTGGCGCCGCTCGAAGTCCTTGAGGGCCGGCGCGTACGAGACGAGGCCGAGGATCGCCGCCACGACGAAGACGGCGTCGACGCTCGCGCGCTGCCAGTAGCTGCCGCCGAGGTGGAGCCACATGCCGAACTCGTCGAACGTCAGACCCATCGCGACGCCGTAGACGAGAGCCGCGATCCGCCCCTCCCGGCTGGCCGGCCGGCGCACGACGAGGTACGCACCGACGCCCGCGAGCAGGAAGATCCCGTAGTTCAGGTGGTGGACGTGCGTCCCGCGGAGGAAGAAGTACATGTTCGGGACGCGGTCCGACATGATGAGGAGGACCATCACGCGCGAGACGACGAACGTCAGCAGGAACGCGAAGAGCGCCCGCCGCGCCCGAGCGGCGCCCTCGCCGCCCCCGTTCGCCGCCTCGTCGTTCATCGCCGCGGCCGCTCCGCCTTCTCCAGCGCCGTGAGCGCGGGCGCGAGGTCCTCCGCCGCCCAGATCCCGAGGCCGCACTCGACGAGGCCCGTGGCGCGGAGCTTCCGCCGGTACCACGCGGCCGAGCGCTTCCGGAAGCCCACGAGGTCCCCCTCGAGACCCGTTTCGAGGTCGTCGTCCGAAGTCAGGAAGTCGAGGTACGCGACGCCGCCCACGAGCTCCGGCAGGCCGCCGAGCCCCCGCAGGAACTCCGCCGTGGGAACGTAGTGGAGCGCGTCCGAGCAGACGACGAGGTCGAACGGCCCGCCGAAGCGCAGCTCGCCGAGCTGGCCCCACGAGCCGGGCCGGATGTTTCGCGCGCGTCCGTACCGGCGCACGGCGTAGTCGCTCGTGTCGAGGCCGAGGTATTTCAGTCGCGGCCGGCGGGCCTTCAGGATCGGCTGCCACGAGGCCTCGCCACAGCCCACGTCGAGGACGGACTCCACGGCGCGCCCCACGAGGTGCTCGGCGGCGCCCAGTGCCATCCCGACCTTCCGCTGGAGGTCCGCGCGGCGCACGATCGCCTTTTTCGGATTGCGGTACCAGGTCTGGAAGTACGCGCGGTCGTAAACCTTGGTCAGACGAGGCCGTCCTTCCTCCAGCGCGCGTCCCTCACGCCTTCACCATGACCAGGATCATCTTGAAAGGCGAGATCGCTTTCAAGGCGTGCGGCTCGTTCGCGGGGAGGCGAAGCAGGTCGCCCGCCCGGATGCGATGCGGGACCTTCGAGATCGAGACCTCGGCCTCGCCCTCGACGCCGATCACGAGCGCGTCGAAAGGCGCCGAGTGCTCCGAGAGGGCCTCCCCCGTGTCGAAGGCGAAGGCAGTCACCGTGCCGCCGCCCGTCTTGACGAGCGTTCGGCTCACGACGGCCCCGGGCTGGAGCGCCACGAGGTCGCCGAGGGGAATGGGCACCGGGAGAAGAGGGGCGTTCGTCACGGTCACCTCCTTTCCGGGACGTGCGCGATGCATTCCACCTCGACGCGCGCGCCGAGGGCGAGCCCGTTCGCGCCGAGCGCGCTCCGGGCCGGGAGCTCGCCGGGGAACGCCGCGCGGTAGACCTCGTTGAACTCGCCCCACTCCTTCATGTCCGCGAGAAAGACCGTGCATTTCACGATCCGGCTCATCGACGAGCCGTGCCGCTCGACGATCGCGCGGATGTTCTCCATCGCCTGCGCGGCCTCGGCCCGGGTGCCGCCGGGCACCAGCTCGAGCTTCCCCGGGACGTTGCCGATCTGGCCCGACACGAAGAGCAGATCACCGTCGCGAACCGCCTCCGAGAAAGGGAGAGTTGCGGGCGCCGGCGGGTAGCGGATCAGCCCGGGCGGCGACGCGGAGGCGCAGCCCGCGAGCGAGAACACGGCGAGCGCCGCGACGGCGGCGGCGACGGCGGGCGCGGAACGCGCGGTCGGGACGGTCATGGCGGACTCCTGCCGCCAGCGTACAACGGCCCGGCGCTATAGTCCGCGGCCATGGGGCAGACGAATCTCCGCGCGCGGGTCCTGACGTTCCTCGAGGGAGCCGTCACAGGCGACCTCCTGCGCAGCGAGGGGGAAATCGCGAACGCGGTCGGCACGACGGTCGAAGAGATCCACGAGACGATCCGAGATCTCGTCCGCCGGGGCGAGGTGTTCGAGCCGATCCCCCGGCGGTACCTGCGGCGGGAGCGGCGCATCGGCGAGCGCCGGGGCATCGCGGAACGCCGCAAGGCCCCTCGGCCCGCTTCCGACCGGCGGCGAAAGGCGCGCCGCGCGTCGAAGACCTAGACGCTCGCCACGGCGGCCACCCTCCTACGTCGTGCCCTTGAAGAGCGCCGTGAGGTCCAGCGAGTGGACGTCGCGACTCCGGCTCACGAGGGCCACGTACTCGATCGCGAGCGCCTGCTTGCCCGCGCCGAGGACCGTGCTGATGAGCCCGAAGGCCTCCGGGTACCGCGACGGCTCCATTCCGGCCGTGATCCTTCGCCAGATGACCTCCTCGAGCACGTTGAAGGCCGTGTGGACCTCCTCGAGGCCGAACCCATCCTTGTAGCGCTCGCGGGCGACGCCCTGCGCGTACTCGATCATCGGGAGCAGCGTCCGCGTCGCCACGCAGGCCGCCGTCAGGTCGTAGAGCTTCGCGAGCCGTTCACGGTTCTGTTCCGCGCGGCTCGCCGTGTAATGGGGGAGCGTGGCGCGGGAGAGCCCCTCGATCGCGTCCGCGACCGCTTCCGTGCGCCACTCCTCGAGCAACCGGGAGAGTTCCATGGACGTTTCCTTCCTTCCTCACTCGACCGCGAGGAGCTGGGCCTCGGAGCCGAGCGCGTCGACGGACTGCCGGCACGTGTGTCCCGGCGTCGTCCACTCGACGTAGAGCAGGCTACCGAAGTCGGGGAAGTCGGGCTCCTCGAGCGATTCGTCGGGATCGTCCGTCTCCGGGTCGAAGGACGCGTCGAGGTTCGGCCGGAGGACGAGGTCGGCGTGCGCGCCGCAGAGCGACGCGTGGTAGTACGGGCCGATCGACTCGCTCTCGTGGAGCTCCATGGTGACGCCGAGCGTGCGCTCCACGACGCCGCGCACGGCCTCGACGTCGGCATCCGGAAAGCCCCAGAGCTCGACGAACGGTTCGGTCACGTCCCGATTCTGCCTGAGGCCGGGACGCGCGTTCCACGCAGGGGCCTCCGGGACTCGCGCTTCTCGTCGCGCAGGTGGTGATACGCCAGGATCGGGTGGAACAGCATCATCCGCGGTCCGGCGAACCGCATGACTTCGTGCATCTGCTCGCGCTTGTCCCTCGCGTAGCAGTGGATCGGGCACTTCTTGCAGGTGGGCTTCTCCTCGCCGTACGGGCACCTGAAGAGCCGGGTGCTCGCGTACTCGAACAGCCCCGCGCACCCGGCGCACAGCTCGCCGGAGCGCGGGCGGGCGTGCAGCGGATGCGCCCGGCACCAGATCCGGAGCATCGCCTCGATCGTCCGCTGCTCGCGCCGGAGGCGCGGCGTCGTGAGGCCTACGTCCTGGAGGTCCTTCGGGGCCGTGCTCACGGGGAGATCGTGTCTCATGCACCCGTGTTACGTCTTTCATGCACTTGTATCAAGGCCCGGAGGTGACGCCGGTCATACGGGCACGTGGAACGTCAGGGAATCGACAGCCCCGCGTCGAGGTGGTCCATGAGGATCTCGGGCCCCTCGAGGCCCACGCTCATGCGGATGAGGCCGGGCGTGATGCCGCGGGCGAGGCGGTCGGCCTCGGGGACGACGGCGTGCGTCATGGTCGCCGGCTGCTCCACGTACGTGATCGCCCCGCCGAGGCTCACGGCGAGCTCCATCGGGACGTCCTTGCGGGCGAGGTAGTTCATCAGTCTCTCGCCGGCCGCGGCACCGCCCTTCAATTCGAACGAGATGAGAGAGCCGCCGTCGCGCATCTGCCTTTCCACGAGGGCGCGCTGCGGAAAGTCGTGGAAGCCGGGATAGGTCACGTGGGCGACCTTCGTGTGCGTGCGCAGGAAGGCCGCGATCGTCGCGGCGCCGTCGCTCTGGGCTTTCTGGCGGACGGCGAGGGACTGGACCGTCATCGAGTTCAGCCACGAGTCGAAGGGGGAGGGCGTGGCGCCGAGGTCCTTGTACCATGGGAAGAGGTCGTTGCGGAGAAACCGGAACGGCCCGAGGAGCGCGCCGCCGATCGACGACGAGTGGCCGTTGATGAACTTCGTCAGCGAGTGGACGACGAAGTCCGCTCCGAGGCGGAACGGCTGCTGAAGCCAGGGCGAGCAGAACGTGTTGTCGACGACCAGCGGGATGCCGCGCGCCTCCGTGAGGCGCGAAATCGCCTCGATGTCGCACAGGCGCAGCGTCGGGTTCTCGGGCGATTCGAGGAAGATCGCGGCGACGTTCGGATGCATCTCGAGCGTGCGCGCGACCTCGTTCACGTCGCCCATGTCGCAGAACACGGCCTCGACGCCGTACTTCGACATGTTGCGCAGCAGGCTGTCCGTGCAGCCGTAGACGTTGCCGGCGAGGACGGCGTCGCCGGCCTTCAGGAGCGAGAGCATCAGCGTCGAGATCGCGCCCATGCCCGAGCCGAAGATCAGGCAGCCGATCGTGGGCTCCGTCTCGTCGGCCGCGAGCGCCTTATCGATGACGTGCTGCGCCTCGAGGCGGAACAGGACGCGCTCGAGGTACTCCGACGTGGGGTTGCCGAGGCGCGTGTAGATGCGCGCGTACGGCCGCTCGCCACCCTTGGACATTC
The DNA here is from genome assembly GCA_963798215.1 of uncultured Acidobacteriota bacterium. GTDB lineage: Bacteria > Acidobacteriota > Thermoanaerobaculia > UBA5066 > UBA5066 > Fen-183. The sequence continues at coordinate 2,265,854 of CAWCSP010000004.1, read as the reverse complement.
CGAGAAAGCGGTCGGCGCCGTCCCTGACGTTGTGAAACGGAAAGGTCGAGCGCTGGTGGATGGGCGGCAGTCCCGTTCCCGCGGCGAGTGCGCGGAACATCCCCTCGTCCATCTGGTGCACGTCGTCGCGCACCCAGCGGGTCTTGCGGTCGATCCACCAGTCCCAGAACGAGAAGCGTGTGGCGCCGTGGAGGGCGGTGGCGGGAGACGTGGAGCTCATACCCGGAATTTAGCCCTCTTTCGTTCTTCGCCGGGCGGCTAAACCGAACGCCGATTTTGTTTTGGGCGGGAAGACCTTACAATTGTCCGAAATCGGTGTCCGAAGGAGGATCTCTGGCCGATCTCGTCCCGCGTGCCGAGCTGAGAAGGAGTCCGCGCAGCAGCGTGCGGATCCCGATCGCGCTGCGCCACGAGGGCGAGCGGTTCAAGGGCACGACGTTCGTCGTGAACGCCCACGGCGGCCTCGTAGGCGCCCACCGGAACATCCCGACGGGCGACATCTTCGAGCTCGAAAACGTGCGCAACCGGGTCTTCTGCCACTGCCGCGTCGTGTTCCACGGCGGCCTCGCTTCCGACGGGTTCTTCCGCCTCGGCGTCGAGATGCTCGAGGCGCACCCCGCCGTGTGGGGCCCCGACTACGCCTTCGGCGTGCCCTGACCCGCGAGCGTTCCCGCGGCCGCGTGCGTCTCGGCGTCCTCTTCCTTCTCGCCCTCTTCGCGGAGCGTCTTCAGGCTGAGGCCTCCCGCGAGGAGGAAGACGAGGCCGAGGAGCGTGATCGGGACGAACGAGAGCGCGTGCGAAACGAGGGCGAACGCTCCCGCCGTGTCTTTCGATATTCCGTAGAAGGCCGTGAGCGAGTATGCGACCGCCGTGTGGTAACCGCCGACGCCGCCCGGCGTCGGGATGAAGAGGCCGAGGATGGCCCACGTGAGAACGAAGAAAGCGACGGGAAACGGAAACACGAGGTCGAAGGCGCGGAGCGTCGCTTGGATCTGGGCGCAGACGAGAAGCCACAGGACGACCGAGGACGCGGCGACGACGGCGATGTTGCGCAGGCTTCCGAGGGCCCCGAGGCCGTCCAGGAATGAAAGGAGGATCGCCTCGAGGCGCGCGCCGATCCGCGCCGGCAGCGGACGCAGCAGCGGTTTGACGAAGCGATCGGTGCGTGCGGGCTTCGCGGCGAGGAACGCGAGAATGGCGAGACCTGCGAGCGTGCCGGCACCAGCGACGAGCGCCGAACGGCGAAGGAGGAGGAACCGGCCGGCCGCGTCGCCGGTCATCTCCGGCGGCCATCCCAGCGCGTAGACGACGAAGAGCGAGACGCACGTGACGAGATCGATGAGACGCTCGAGGGCAATCGAGGCAAGGCACGGCGCCACGGGAAGACCGGCCGTCTTTGCGAGCGCCACCGGGCGCACGATCTCGCCTGCGCGCGCCGGCAGGAGCGTGGAGGCCGCGAAACCAATCGACGTTGCAGAGTTCAGGTCCCGGAAACTCGGCCTTCCTGCCTTTCTCAGCAGAAATCCCCAGCGCCACGACCGGAAAAGAGGCGTCGCCACCAGGCCGCACGCCGTCGCGAGAAGCAGCCAGCCCGTGTGCGCGGCCCGGATCGCCCGTCCGACGGCGGCGAAGTCGAGCGTGCGGAGAAAGAGGCCGAGGAGGACGGCCGCGAGGCCGACGGAAACCACCACCCGCAGCGTTTTCCGCGTCCGTCCGGAGGCGCTCACCACCGGATCGTAGCCCACACATGCGGTACGCTCGCTGCGTGCGCGGAGTCCCGGTATTCACCGATCCCGTCTTCCTCCGGCATGACACCGGCCCGTACCACCCCGAGACGGCGCACCGGATCGAGGTGCTCGTCCACGCGCTCCGTCAGGAAGGCCGCCTCGTGGAGTGCCCCCCGGACCCCGCGCGGACGCTTCAGGCCCTCACGCGCGTCCACGAGCCGACATACGTCGCCCGGTTGAAAGCCGCGTGCGACGCGGCGCCCGAGGGCGACGCGCCGGCGTTCTCGCTGTTCGACTCGCCCGACAACCCGATCTCGGCGGCCACGTTCGCGGCCGCGATCCGCGGGACGGGCATCGCCCTTGCGGCCCTCGACGCCGTCCTCGAGAAGCGGGCCTCCGCCGTCTTCGTCGCGTCGCGGCCGCCCGGGCACCACGCGCTCTCCGCTTCGGCCATGGGCTTCTGCTTCTTCAACTCGATCGCCGTCGCGGCCCGCGATCTCGTCGAGCACTGGGGCGCGACCCGCGTCCTCGTGGCCGACTTCGACGTCCACCACGGCAACGGGACGCAGCAGACGTTCTGGGAGGACGGGCGGGTGGCCTACCTCTCCGTGCACCGCTACCCGTTCTTCCCCGGGACCGGCGCCGCCGGCGAACGGGGCGGCGGAAAGGGGCTCGGCACGACCGTCAACGTGCCGCTCAAGGCCGGCGCCGGGGACGGGGTCTATGCAGGCAGCTTCTCGGCGGCCCTCGAGACGCTCGCGGAGCGGTTCAAGCCCGAATTCGTCCTCGTCTCGGCCGGATTCGACGCGCACGAGGCCGACCCGCTCGGCGGGATGCGCGTCTCGACCGAGGGGTTCGCCTGGATGACCCGATCGCTCGAAGAGGTGGCCGAAACCTTCGCGGGGGGCCGGATCGTGTCGATCCTCGAAGGCGGCTACGACGCCGTCGCGCTGGGCCAGTCCGCCGTCGCCCACGTGCGCGTCCTCGACCGCACCGGGGGACTGCCCTAGAGCCGCCGTCCTGGCGTAAATGGCTCATTTGACAGAGCCTTTCGCGCCCGTTAGACTCAATACGCGTCAATCTCTCTTTTCGCGTTTGTGTCCCGAGCGTTTCCAGGGGATCTCTTGATCGACGCACGGAGGCTCGTGATGATTCGGAAGGCCCTCCTCTTTTCGGCGGCCGCCGCGGCTGCGGTCCTGCTCGCGGCGCCTCCGGCGGCCGCCCGCAACACGCGCAACTCGGACTTGCGGCGCGACCTCGCCTGCGCGTCGCAAACATTGGGATCCGTGGACCTTCCCACCGACGGCGCGACCGTCTCCGGGTACGTGCAGGTCGTCGGCTACGCGCTCGACGGCAACCTGGTGTCCAACGTCGATGTCTTCGTGGACGGCACCGACGACGCGAACCGGGTCACGTCGGCGGGCGGCGCGAACATCAACCTGCCGCGCCCCGACATCCTTCAGGCCTTCCCGCAGTACGCGGGCACGCCCGGCCAGAACCCGGGCTGGCAGGCGTACTTCAAGGCCGCGAACCTGTCGAACGGGTCGCACACGATCTACGTCGAGATCACGGACGCGACGGGCTGCTCGTACTTCCTGACGCCGAAGGCGGTCAAGGTCGACAACACGAAGAACGAGGCGCCGTTCGGGAACATGGACTTCCCGCAGCCGAACACCGGCGTGGCCGCCAACGGCGTCCTCACGGTCGCCGGCTGGGCGATGGACGACCGCAAGGTCGACCACGTCGACGTGATCGTCGACGGCCTCCTCGAGCGTCAGGCGATCACGGGCATCTACCGGGCGGACGTCGGCGCGAACTTCCCGGACAGCCCGGCCGCGATCGTCGCGGGCTTCGTCCTGAACATCGACTCGACCAAGTACGCGAACGGCGTGCACACGATCAGCACCCGCGCCGTCGACGACCAGGGCCAGCAGGGATTCCTCGGCTCGGCGCAGGTCCAGGTCTTCAACAACGCCCCGAACATCGGCCCCATCGGCGAGGTCGAGTTTCCCCTCACGAACACGGTCTGGTTCGGAAACTGCTTCCCGGTCTCCCCCTGCGGGCCGTCCGGCTGCCCGACGGACATCGTGGACCCGCGCCTCCTCATGTACGTGAACGGGTGGGCCCTCGAGGCGGCGCTCCATGACACGGGCGGGGTCTCGGAAGTGCGCGTCGCGCTGGACGGCGTGCCGATCAAGAACTCGCGCGTGAACTGCCACCGCGAGTTCCTTCTCTCGAACGCCCTGATCGACTGTTACGGCTACTACCGGCCGGACCTCGAGGTGCTCTACCCGGGCTTCGCCCAGGTGCCGAACGTCGGTTTCCAGTTCTTCGTGGACGCCGGCTACCTCATCACGTCCCTGGGCTTCAAGGAAGGCGCCCACATCCTTCAGGTGTCGGCGGTCGACAAGAGGAACACGAACGTCCTCCTGAAGGAGATTCCGCTCACGATGGAGTGCGCGACGGGCCAGCTCGACCCGCCGCCCCTCGGCTACATCGACGACCCGACGAACTACAAGTTCATCGGCGGCGTCTACCCCGTGATCGGCTGGGCGCTGTCCCTCAACGTCGTCTCGAAGGTGCGGATCCTGATCGACGGCGTGCCGCAGATCGATGCCGTCCGGGGCGTCGACTACGCCGACTACGGCTACGCGAGCCCGGACGTCGCGGCGGCGTATCCCTTCTACCCGCAGAAGAACAACGCCCGGTTCCGGTTCTACCTCGACACGACGCAGATCTCGAACTCCGAGCACGACCTCCTGATCGAGGTCACGGACTCGCTCGGGCGCGTCCGCTCCGCGGGCACGCGCCGCTTCATCGTCGACAACAACACGCTCACCCGCTGACCGGCGAGGTCCGAAGAGACCGAAGAGAAGAAGAGAAGATTTCTTAGAAGGTAAGAGTCAGGCGGCCCGGCACCTGCCGGGCCGTTTCATTTTGCGGGGGCCGGGCCTGAGCTCGGGCACCTTCTAAGAGATCCCCCGCGGGCGCGGAGCGCCCGCTGCCTGGGCGCGCGCCGGAGGCGCGCGCCCCCCGGCGCGCCGTAGACGCGCTCCGAAGCAAAATCTTCTATCCTCCGCTTTCCGCGATGCAGCCCGCCCAGAAGAGGTTCCTGATCCGTTTCGCTCTGTTCCTGGTGGGTTTCTACGCGGTCGTCGCGATCCAGCCGGTCAACGACGCCGTCGTCGTGCCGTTCACGACGCTCCTCGTTAGGGTTTCGGCCGGGCTGCTGCGGGCGATCGGGGAGCCGGTCGTCACGCAGGGCACGGTGATCCGATCGACGCTCTTCGCCGTGGACGTCCGGAACGGCTGCAACGGGATCGAGGCGGCGCTTCTCCTCCTCGCCGCGATGCTCGCCTTTCCGGCCCCGGCAAAGGCGCGCGCGGCGGGTATCGCCGTGGGCCTTTTCGCGATCCAGGGCGTGAACCTCTTCCGGATCGTCTCGCTCTTCTGGCTCGGCGCGCACCGCCGCGACGTCTTCGAGCTGTTCCACGCGGCGATCTGGCAGACGCTGCTGATCCTCCTCGCGGTCGGGATCTTCCTCGCGTGGGGCCGGACGCTCCGCCGCGGAGACGGCGCTGAGGCTCGCGCTTAGGGCCCTCGCGGGCTTCGCGCTGGGGCTCGTCCTCTGGCGTACCGCGACTCCCGCGTACGACCGCGTCCTCGCAGGCCTCGCGGAACCCTTGGTCCGCCTCCTCGAGCGGCCTGCCGCGACGCGGCTCTACGCGGAGGGAACGCGCGTCGTGGTCGACCGGGCGGACTTCCCGTCCTCATCGGACAGGCCCGCCCTGCCGGCGGACGACCTCACGTTCGACGTCATCCTGCTCCTGACGCTCGCGGCGACGACGAAGGGCCTCTTCCGGGACCGTGCGATGAAGGGTGTCGTGATCTCGTTCCTCGCCCTCTTCGTGCTCCACGTCGCGGCGCTCGTCGCGGCGGTCGAGTCGTTCTACGCGACGCAACTCGGCGCCTGGAGCGCCGCGACGTATGGCGCGTTCGCGCGCAACGCCTGGGCCACGGCGTCGCACTTCTGGCGGCTCGCAGGCTGCTTCGCGGCGCCGTTCGTTCTCTGGTGGGCGTTCATCCGGCAGGCGGGGGCCGACGGCGCGGCGCCCGCAGGCGCCCGAAGGCAGAGTCCGAAGAAAAAGGGCTGAGGGCCCCGCGGCTCAGGGCTTGACCGGCCCCTTGAGGTCCGACTTCCTCGCGAGAAGCATCTGCTCGTGGGCGACCGCCAGCTTCTCGGCTTCCGGGAAGAGCGTGAGGGCCTTCCTGAGCTGGACGTCGTTCTCGAGACTGACCTTGTAGCCGGCGTCGCGCCCGAACTTCGCGGTCATGATCTCCTCTTGGAGCGCGCGGTCCACGACGAGGGGGTCCTTTTCCTCGGCGTACGCCGCCTTCGCGCTCTTCTCGATCGGGAGGTCCGGCTTGGCGTCGACGAACTTGAAGAAGTCGTCGCGCACGGCGTCGGTCACCGCGAAGTCCCGCGTGATCGCCGGGTGCTTGGCGAGGTAGTCGACGGCGAACTCGAAGAAGAGGCCGCGCGCGTAGAGCATCGTCGCGTAACGCGAGAGCGTGGGGGCCTTCACGAAGACGTCGGGCGTGATGCCGCCGCCGCCGTACACGGTGCGCCCGGCGTCCGTCTTGAAGGACACCTTCTTCTGCGAGGAGGCCGCGTCGCGCGCCGGTCCCGTCTCGTCGGCGTCGCCACCCTCCTCGTCCTCGGGCGAGAGGTACTCGAGGACGTCCTTGTAGTCGCGCTGGATGCAGCGGCCGGACGGCGTGTAGTACTTCGCGGAGGTGAGCGCGAGGCCCGCGCCGTCCGAGAGGTTGTAGACGGACTGGACGAGGCCCTTGCCCCACGTCGTCTGGCCCGACGATCACGGCGCGGTCGTGGTCCTGGAGGGCGCCCGCGACGATCTCCGAGGCGGACGCCGAGCCCTTGTTCACGAGGACGACGACGGGGATCCGCGCGTGCGTGCTCTTCCCGGGCGCCGCGAAGCTCTGCTCCTGCGAGCCGCCCCGGCCGCGGGTCGCGACGACCTTCTCGCCCTTCGAGAGGAAGAAGTCGGACACGGCAATCGCCTGGTCGAGGAGCCCGCCCGGATTGCCGCGCAGGTCGAGGACGAGCTTCTTCATGCCCTGCTTCTCGAGCTTGTCCCAGTTCTCCGCGATCTCGGGGGCGGAGGTGTGCGTGAAGTCCTTCAGGCGGATGTAACCGACGCCCGGCTCGACGAGGAAGGCGTACGAGACCGAGTTCGTCGGGATCTCGGCGCGCGTGACCGTCATCTGGAGAGGCTCGTCCATCCCGGGCCGGAGGATCGTGATGTGGACCTTCGTGCCCTTCGGGCCCTTGAGCTTCTTGACGACGGCGTCGACGGGCAGGTCGTCGATCGGCTGGCCCTCGACCCTGTCGATCACGTCGCCGGCGCGGATGCCGAGGCGGTCGGCGGGCGACCCCTCGACGGGCGTGATGACCGTGATCTTCCCGTTGCGCTTGCTGATGATGATCCCGAGCCCGTAGAAGGACCCGCGCTGCTTCTCGACCATCGAGGAGTACTCCTCGGGCTCGAGGAAGTTCGTGTGCGGGTCGAGCGTGCCGAGCATCCCGTGGATCGACGCGTAGACGATCTTGTTCGCCGGGACGTCGTCCGCGTACCACGCGCGCGCGGTCGCCAGGATGTCGGAGTACTCCTTGAAGCCGGGATTCGTCGCGTCCGAGACGGCGGCGAGGCGGCCGCCCGCGATCCCTCCGCCGATCGTGACGGCGAGGAGAAAAACGGCGGCGACCAGGGCGCGGCGAGCGGCGCGGGCGCGAGGCGAAACGGGGATTTCGTTCACGTGGGAAGGCCTCCCGGACGCGAACGAGGGTAACACGCGAGGGAAGCGCCGCCTTGACTTCACCCGGTGTCGAGCGGAGCATCGGCGCGCCAGAGGAGGACCCGGATGGGCAATCTTGGAATGCCGGAGCTGATGATGATCGTGGTTCTGGCTCTCCTCCTTTTCGGGCCCAAGAAGCTGCCCGAGATCGGGAAGCAGGTCGGGAAAGCGCTCGGCGAGTTCAAGCGCGCCTCGAACGACCTCAAGCGCACGATTGAGGACGAGATGGAGAAGGCGTCGTCGGCCATCAAGATCGACGACCCGCCGAAGGCCGACACGCCTCCGGCCCTCGGGGCCGAGGCCCCCCCGGCCGTCGCGCCCGCGGACGGTACGATCGCGCGCCCGGCCGAGACGACGAAGACCCCCGCGCCGTGACGGAGACCTCGCGCCGCCCCGGAGGCGACCCGGAGGAAGAGCTCCCGCGGATGTCGTTCCTCGAGCACCTCGAGGATCTCCGCAAGCGCCTCTTCTGGTCCGCGTTCGCCGTGGCGGCCGGCTTCCTCGTGTGCTGGTGGAAGTCGCGGGAGATCTTTCAGTGGCTCGCCAAGCCCGTCCTCCAGGCGCTGCCGCCTGGAACGAAGCTCGCGTACACGCAGCTCACCGAGCCGTTCATGCTCTACATCAACATCGCGCTCCTCGCGGGCGTGTTCGTCGCGAGCCCGGTGATCCTCTACCAGCTCTGGCTGTTCATCGCGCCCGGCCTCTACCGGCACGAGCGCCGCTGGGTCTGGCCGTTCGTCGTCCTTTCGGTTCTTTTCTTCGTGGGAGGCGGCTACTTCGGGTACGCGGTCGGCTTCCCGATGGTGGCCCAGTTCCTCGTCGCGACGGGCGAAGACTTCATGCCCGTCATCAAGATCGACGACTATCTCGACATCACGTCGAAGATCCTGCTCGGGATGGGGATCGTCTTCGAAACGCCGATCATCATCTTCTTCCTCGCGCGCATGGGCGTCGTCACGGAGCGGTGGCTCCTCGCGAAGTTCCGCTACGCGGTCCTGATCATCTTCATCATCGCGGCCCTCATCACGCCCACGCCCGACATCCCGACGCAGTGCGCCTTCGCCCTCCCGATGTGCGCGCTTTACCTCCTCGGCGTCGGCATGGCCTGGGTCTTCAAGAAGCGGCCCCCGAAGGCCGGCGCGAAGACCGAAACCTGAGATCCGGACGGCCGGCAGGATCCCGGAGACTCATTCGCTGAGGTATCGTGCCCGCGTTGCGTGACAGGCTCACGAAGGTCTTCAAGGCCTTCACATACCGGGACTTCCGCCTTCTGTGGGCGGGCTCGTTCACGTCGAGCGTCGGGACGTGGATGCAGTCCGTCGCCCAGGCCTGGCTCCTCCTGACGATCTCGGGGAACCCGCAATACCTCGCCTGGGCCGACGCCCTCCAGCAGGCGCCGTTCCTCGTCCTCTCGCTCGTCGGTGGCGTCCTCGCCGACCGGATGGACCGGCGGCGGATCCTCCTCCTGTCCCAGGTCGTCCAGCTCTCGTCCGCGTTCCTGCTCGCGTTCCTCGTCTACACGCACCGCGTCGAGGTCTGGATCATCCTCGCCCTGTCGCTCGTCGTCGGCGTCGCGATGTCCTTCGGGGGCCCGGCGTACCAGGCGCTCGTCCCGACGCTCGTCGACCGGGAGGACGTCCCGAACGCGGTCGCCCTGAACTCGATCCAGTTCAACCTCGCCCGCGTCATCGGCCCGGTCCTCGCGGGCGCGGCGTTCGCGACGCTGGGGGCGGCCGCATGCTTCGGGCTCAACGGGCTTTCGTTCTTCGCGGTCATCGTCGCGCTCCTCTTCCTCCGGCGGGGCGCCCCGATCGGTGCGGCGAGCGGAAGCGTCCTCGAGAACCTCAAGGCCGGTCTCGCGGCTGCGAACCGGGACCGATCGCTTCGGGGGCTCATCGCCCTTTCCTTCATCGGCAGCATCTGCGCGTTCCCGCTCCTCACGTTCCTGCCCGTCTTCGCGAAGGACGTCTTCAAGGGCGACGTCAAGGTCCTGAGCTATTTCCTCGCCGTCTTCGGCCTCGGGGCGGTCGTCGGCGCGGTCGGCACGGCCGGCTTCGGCCACGTCAAGCGGCGAGGCGCCGTCGCGGTCTCCATGCAGATGACGCTCGGTGCCCTCATGATCGGGTTCTCCCTCTCGCGAACGAAGTGGCTCTCGTTCGGCCTCCTCTTCTGCGCGGGCGCGGCGCTCATGATCGTCTTCGCGATGTTCATGACGCTCGTCCAGACGAACGTGGACGACGCACTGCGCGGACGCGTCGTGAGCGTCTACTCGCTCGCGTTCCGTGGGGCGATGCCGCTCGGCAGCGTGATCGCGGGCTTCCTCGTCGGCGTCATGCCGACGCCGTGGGTCCTCGCCGGGAACGGGATGCTCCTGCTGCTCGTGGGCACGACGGTGTTCCTCCGGAACCATCCGGAAGGGGTGCCAAAACTCTAGGGACCTTCTGGCCCCCCTCCTAGGGCCACGCCCGCCAGTCGCTCGTCTCCATCTCGAGGGCGACGGCGCGCTTGCCGCGGTTCATGTTCAGGAACACGCGCTTGGGGACCCAGAGCGGCGCGGCGTCCGCCCGCACCTGCGGGAGCGCCTCGAACGTCGCGCGGATGAACGCGATGTCGATGATCTGCGGGTCGACCGTGGTCTTGACCTCGATCAGCGCGGCGGTCTGCGTCTTCGGGTCGAGGTAGAGGACCGCGTCGTCGAGCGGGCGGCCGAGGCCCCGCCCGTGCATCCTCACGAGGCCGGGGTGGTCGGCTTCGGCCGGAAGGATCTCGGCGCGCTTGGCCCACTCGGCGACCCGCTCGGGCGAGAGGCGCGCGTAGTACTGCATGAGGTCCTGGGCGATCTCGGAGAGGTGGTCGTCCTCCGAGCTCGTCGTCGGCGGATGGATCCGCGCCCGGGGGTCGTTATAGGGGTAGGGCGTGGGCTCGGGCGCCTTCTCGAACCTGACGGACTTCTTGACGAGGGCGCCGTCCGGGCCGAGGTGGACGTCCTCGAGCTTCGACATCCGCATCGTCCCGTCGACCCTCATTTCGGTCTTGAGCCGCCACTGGTAGTTCGCGAGGCGCTCGCGCTCGCGCTTCAGGCCCTGCCCGACGTCCGGCTTGGCCGGGCCGGGGTCTTGCGCCGCGAGGGCAGTCGCGGTCAGAGTGGCGGCCAGGATTGCGGGAGCCAGCAGGCGCGTCACGCGGCGCATGGTGCCACATCTCCCGCCGGAGGACCCATGAGGTTCGAGACGCTGGCGGTTCACGCGGGACGGAGGGCGGAACCGGGGACGGGCTCGGTGGCCCCGCCGATCTACCTCTCGACGACGTTCGAGCGCGACCAGCGCGGCGCTCCGCTGGGCGGCCACACCTACATCCGGGAGTCGAACCCGATGCAGTCCCTCCTCGAGGACGCGCTCGCGCCGCTCGAAGGCGGGGAGGCGGCCCTCGTCCTCGGCTCCGGGATGGCGGCGGGCGTCGCGGTCTTCCAGGCGCTCCCGCGCGGCACCCACGTCCTCCTGCCGGACGACGCGTACTACGGCTGGCGGGCAGTCGGGCAGGAATTCTTCCCGGCGTGGGGGCTCTCCGCGTCCTTCTGCGCGATGGACGACCTCGCGGCCGTGGCGAACGCGCTCCGGCCGGAAACGAAGCTCGTCCTCGTCGAGTCGCCGTCGAACCCGCTCATGAAGGTCGCCGACCTCGCCGCGATCGCCGGCCTCGCGAAGAAGGCGGGCGCGCTCACGCTCGTCGACAACACGTTCGCGACGCCCGCGCTCCAGCGTCCGCTCGACCTCGGCGCCGACGTCGCGCTCCACTCGGCGACGAAGTACTTCGGCGGCCACAGCGACGTGCAGGGCGGCGCGCTCGTCTTCCGCCGGAAGGACGAGCTCCACGCGAAGGTCGCCCATGTGCGGCACCTCCTCGGCGCGGTCCTCGCGCCGTTCAACGCGTGGCTCGTCCTCAGGGGGCTGCGCTCGCTCGCGGTGCGGATGAAGGCGCACAGCGAGAACGCCGTCGCGCTCGCGCGGGCGCTCGAGGCGCACCCGAAGGTCCTGCGCGTGAACTACCCGGGGCTCCCGTCGCACCCCGGCCACGCCGTGGCGGCGCGCCAGATGTCGGGCTTCGGCGGGATGCTCTCCTTCCACGTGAAGGGCGGGCGCGAAGCCGCGCTGGACGTCGCCGGGAAGGCGAAGCTCTTCGTCCGCGCGACGTCGCTCGGCGCCGCCGAGAGTCTCCTCGAGCATCGCGCCTCGAGCGAGGGGCCGGCTTCGACGACGCCACAGGACCTCCTGCGCGTCTCCGTCGGCCTCGAGCACCCGGACGACCTGATCGAGGACCTGACGCAGGCGCTGGGGTAGGGCTGCATGTCCCCGGCCGCTGGCTCAGCGGGGGAGATCCATCAGCCAGATGTTTCCCGTCGTCTCGCTGTATTCGTACGCGATCTGGTCCCCTCGGAGCGACCACGCCGGGTAGCGGACGAAGGAGTTGCGGCTCGCGTAACGGGTCAGGCGGTGCTCCGGCCCGCCGTGCCGGGAGACCCAGTAGAGATTCCAGATGCCGTCGCGCTGGCCGGCGAAGACGATGCGTTCCCCATCCGGCGACCAGTCATAAGGCCAGCTCAACCCTTTCTCGTGCGTGACGATGAAGGGCTCGCCACCCACAGCGGGAACGATCGCGATCTGCATGTCCGGGCCGCGCAGCAACTCGATGGCCAGGAATTTCCCGTCGGGTGACCAGCACGCGTACCCGACGCCCTCGCGATCGGATGTCACCTGTCGCGGCGCTCCCCCGTCCAGCGCGGCCACCCATACGCTGAGGAGACCGGCCGACGAGCGCGATGTGAACGTGAGGAGTTTTCCATCGGGCGATAGCCGGGCAGACGACACCTCGACGTCGAGGGGAAGGAGCCGTTTCTCGCTCCGGTCGGGGAGAGTCACGGACCACAACGCCTTCGCGCCGTCTCGAGCCGACAGGAAAGCGATCCGCTCTCCGTCCGGGAGCCAACTGGGACTGCCCATGCCCGCCGGATCGTCGGTGAGCGGCCGGGCGTTCCGCCCATCCGCATTCATCACCCAGATATCCGTACTCGCGCCGGCGCGGCACGACACGAACGCGATGCGCAACCCGTCGGGGGAAAACGTGGGCATGCTGTTGCGGCAGCCTGTGGCCCGAGTCAGGGGCGCCGGATCACCCGCCGGAGCCGCCGAGCCGCTGTCGATGGGCAGTGACCAGAGGTTGCTCGTGCTCGACGGGGCGGCGTAGGCGAGGGTCGCGCCGTCGCGGGGGGAGATCGCAATCTGCCGCAGAGAGGAAGAGCCTGGGGAGGTGACACGTTCGGGCACGCCCCAAGGCTCTTTCGCCGACGACGGAACTCGGGCCGTCCAGAGGCTCGCGTTCATCCACGTGCCCGAGGTCGCGGCGAAATAGATCCTCTCTCCACGGGGTGAATACACGGGCTCGTAACCAAACGCGACGGCGGGCCCCGTCCGGTCGTGCGGAAACACGCGTCTGAGCGATCCGTCCGACCTCGAAACGCTCCAGATCTCGCCCTCGTTCAACGTCCAGGTCGCGAAGACGATCGTCGTGCCATCCGGCGAGAACTTCGGCGCGCCGTGTCCGCCCTCGGGCGAGCCGGGACGGGTCAGGGGCACGGGCGTTCCTCCCGACCTCGGGACGAGAAACAGCGACGATGTGGGCGCTGCCGCCGGAGCGGAGGCTGAGATGTCGGTCGGGCCGCCCGACTGAAAGACGAGGGTCGTGCCGTCAGGCGACCACGCCGGCCGCGAGCCGAAATCGGTCAGCCGGCGCGGCGTGCCTCCGAGCGCTGGCATGAGCCAGATGCCCGGCCGGCCCCGTGAGGCGTAGGCGATCTCGCGGCCATCGGGCGACCACGAGGGATGAAGATTGTCCTGGCCGTCCGAGGTGATCTGAATCTCGCGGCCGCCGGCGGCGAGCTGCCTCACGTAGATCTCGAACGGACCTCCGCGAGCGGAGGAGTATGCGATCTGGGCGCCGTCCGGCGAGAAGCTCGGGTAGAGATCGAGGCCGAGCGAATCAGTGGCCTGCCGCGCCTGCAACGGCGCCGCGGCCCGCCCGGGAGCTGCTCCAGACCGATTTCGCAGCGCCCAGACCCCGGCCGCGACGAGGATGACAAGGGCGGTCGCGGCGGCGGCAAGCCGGATGAGACGGCTCTTCGGGGCCGTTGGCGAAGAAACGACCTCGATCTCCGGCGCGACCGGGGCTGCTTCCGGGTCGTCTGCGACCCACCGAACCGGGGCGATGAATCGGTAGCCCTTCGTCGGGACCGTCTCGATGAAGCGAGGTTCTCGCGCCTCGTCGCCGAGCCCCTTCCGGATGTCGGCGATCACGCGGGTCATGGCGCTCTCGGTCACCACCGTGTCAGGCCAGGCGTGGTCCAGGAGCTCCTTCTTCTCGATGAGCCGGCCCTGGTTCTCCAGAAGAAAGAGAAGGACCTCGAGAGCTTTGGGTTCGAGAGCGACGGGCAACCCCGCTTTGAGGACTCGAAAGGCCTTCGGATCGATGCGGACGTCGAGAACTTCGTAGATGACGGGCATTCTACTGGCCCGGGGAATCCCTCACGACTCCCTCAGAGCAACCCAAGGAAAAGATCCCTGCGCCCTCAAGACCTTCGGGCGAGCCGGCGCCAGGTTGTCTCCAGGTCAAAAGACCGAAAGGAGACCAACATGAACACTCTCCCGGCACGCCACCTGAAGGTCACCTCACGGGCGGCAGTCGTCGCCGCCGCATTCCTCCTGGCACAGGCCGGCCTCGCGGTCCCCCCCGTCGTCCGAGCCCGAGGGAAGGCGTCGATCGACTTTCCTTTCGTCGCGCGCGGCATTCAGTGTCCCGCTGGTTCTTACGACTTCGAATCTGACGGGGACAAGATCACGCTTCGGTCGACCGACCCAAAGGGGCCGACGGTCCTCATGCTCATCCTGACGCGCCTCGATCGTCACGACACGGACAAGGCCCCCGAGTTCGTCTTCGACAAGCTGGGGGATCGGATGAATTTGTCGGAAATCTGGCTGTCAGCACAGGACGGATTCATGATGCTCATGTCGCCCGCCACCCGAGGGCACCGCGTCGTCGACGGGTCGCGGCCCCGCACCTCCACGGCGGCGACGATCGCCGCGCGCCCGTAGCACGCGTTCGTGTCTCAGCGCATCGTCCTTCATCCTACGACGGCACTTGCCCCAATCGACTCCAACCGGCACCATGGGCGCTCCCGTGCCGGCCTTCCGCGAACACGACAAGCTCTTCCACAAGTTCAACCCCGACCTCGGTCCAGGGCGCGTCGAGCAGGTCGACGGGCGGAGGATCGTCGTCTGGTTCCCGGCCGCGGACACGCGCCTGACGCTCGCGGCCGACGACAGCGCGCTCCGCCCGATGCCGCTGTGCGCGGGACAGAAGGCGCGGCTCGAGGGCGAGGAGGAGCCTATCGTCGTCGACGAGGTCGACGCGGAGACGGCCCGTCTCGCCGACGGCCGTGTCGTGTCGTCTTCTCTCCTCTGGCCGCTCGCGCCCCCGGACGACCCGGTCGACCGCCTCGGCGCCCTCCAGACCGACCGGGCGGCCGCGTTCCGGAATCGCCTCGACGGCCTCCTCCTCTCCGAGATCCGCCAGGCGCGCGGCCTCGGCTCGTTCCTCGGTGGGCGCATCGCGATCTTCCCGCACCAGCTCCACGTCGCCGAGCGCGCGACGGCGAGCGACCCTGTCCGCTGGCTCCTCGCCGACGAGGTCGGCCTCGGAAAGACGATCGAGGCGTGCCTCGTCCTTTCTCGCCTCCTCCGGGCAGACCGGGCCGACCGCGCCCTCGTCGTTGCGCCCGCGACGCTGACGGTCCAGTGGCTCGGCGAGCTCTACCGCAAGTTTCACCAGACGTTCGTCCTCCTCGACCGCCGGCGGCGCGAGGACGTCGCAAAGGAGCACGGCGAGGGATTCAACCCGTTCGAGGCGCATCGGCGCGCAATCGTTTCCCTCGAGGATCTGTCGGGGGAGCCCGGTCTCGCCCGGAAGGCCGAGGCCGCGGGCTTCGACCTCCTCGTCGTGGACGAGGCCCACCGCCTCGAGCGCGCGCGCGGCGAGGCCGGCAGCGACGCGTACCTCGCGGTCGCGCCGCTCACACGCGCGGCCCGGCACGTCCTTCTCCTCTCGGCGACGCCGCTCGAGGCCGACGCGCACGGGTTCTTCCGGCTCCTCGAGCTCCTCCGCCCCGACGCCTACACGAGCGAGGAGGCGTTCCTCGCCTCGCTCGAGGACGGGGTCCCGCTCCCTCCCTGCACGAGCGCGACGCGGCGCGTCGACATCGGCGGCCTCCAGCCGCGCGTCGCGCGGCCGGTGGACCTCGACGCGGCGCCCGCCGCCGAGGGCCTCACGGGAGACGACGCCGCCGACGCGGAGGACCCGCGCGTCGCCTGGATCGCGTCGCACGACGCAGGCTGGCGCGCGGACGGGTCGGCGAAGACGCTCGTCTTCGTCCACGAGCGCGCGACGCTCTCCGCCCTCAAGGCGCGTCTCGAGTCCGCCACGCGCAAGCGCGTCGCCATCTTCCACGAGGAGCTCACGCCCGAGCGCGGCGACGTCGAGGTGGCCGAATTCCGGCGCGCCGACGGCCCGTCGATCCTCATCTCGACGGAGGCGGGCGGCGAGGGGCGCAACTTCGAGTTCTGCCGGCGCCTCGTCCTGTTCGACCTGCCGGCGGACCCCGCGGCCGTCGAGCAGCGGATCGGGCGCCTCGACCGTATCAACCGGACTTCGCCCGTCGAGATCGTCTACTTCCGCCCGCCCGGCGGCTTCGGCCGCGAGCTCGCGACGCTCTACGAGCGCATCGGCCTGTTCACCTCGCCCCTCGGCGGCCTCGAGCGGTCGCTCTCCGAGGTCGAGGCCGCGATCACGCGCGCCCGGCGGCTCGGGAAGACGCTGCCGGTCGAGGAGCTCGCGGCGCAGGTGGCGCGCGCCGCCGAGGCGCGCCAGAAGGCGGTCTACCACCATCTCCATCGTGACGGTTTCACGCTCGAGACGGCGCCCGGGATCCTCGCGCGCGTCCCGGCGGACCTCGACGCGCGCATGGAGCGCTTCGTCCTCGAGGCGGCCGACCTCTTCGGCTTCGAGACCGCCGAGCGCGCCGGACGCAGGACGTGGTACCTCGAGTTCGGCTCCGACTCGCTCGTCGAGCATCTGCCGGGCGTCTCCGCCGGCTCGCGCTGGCTCGGGACGTTCGACCGCGGCGAGGCCGTCGAGAAGGAGGACCTCGACTTCTTCGCGTCGGGCCACGCGCTCGTCGAGGGGATCTTCCGCGAGCTCGAGGACGGGTCGCGCGGGCGCGTCGCGCTCCTCTCGCTCGAGAAGACCGGCGTCTCGTCCGCAGGGCTTTTTTTCGCGTTCCGGCGCGGGACGGCCCGCGAGTTCGTCGCGACGTCTCTCGACGGGCGCGAGCAGCCCGCGTGGGCGGATCTGATCGTCGCGCGGCGGGCCGAGACGCGCGGGATCCGCCCGGAAGACTGGACGGCGCTCCTCGCGCGGGCCTCGCGCACAGGGCGTGCGCCGGACTGGGCGGGCCTCGTCCGCCGCATCTCGAAGAAGATCCTCGCGGCGCGCCCGGGCCGCCGGCTCGAGGCGGTCGCCGCGTTCCGGCTGACGCGTTGACCGGGAACCTCCCGCCGTCTCCGGGGTCATAGACTCGACGGAGACGCCATGAACCATGCACGACGCGCCGCCCTCCTCGCCGCCGCCGCCCTCCTCGCCGCCGGGACCGCCCGCGTGGCCTTCCCGTCCGGGGGTGCCCGCGTGACGGGGCCGCCCGCGTGGAAGGACGTCGACCGGCTCGTCTCCGAGCAGAAGTTCGAGGAGGCCGCCGCAACGGCGGGGAAGATTCGCGAGGCGGCGCGCGCCGCGGGCGACGAGACGGACGAGGCGAAGGCGCTCGTCCGCGAGGTCCAGCTCCGGACCGCGCTCCACGGCTACGAGACGTCCGTCCGCTTCCTGAAGGACCAGCCGTGGCCGCAGGGCCTGCTCCCGCGCACGACCCTGCGCCTCTTCTACGCGCAGTCCCTCGTCACGTACGCGCAGGCCTACGCGTGGGAGATCGGCAAGCGCGAGCGCGTGGCCTCGACGAAGCCGGTCGACCTCAAGGCGTGGACGCGCGACGAGATCCAGGCGGAGGCCGTCCGCGCGTATGCGGAGGTCTGGAAGGACCGCGAGGCGCTCGGGCGCGTGCCGGTGAACGCGGTGGCCGAGTTCGTCGAAGCGAACAACTACCCGAAGGAGATCCGTGGCACGCTCCGGGATGCCGCGTCGTATCTCTTCGCAGCCCTTCTCGCGGACACGTCCGGCTGGCGGCCCGAGCAGTCGAACGGCACCTTCTCCCTCGACGCGAAGGCCCTGATCGCCGGCGACGCCGCGGCGTCGCGGCTCGTGAAGCTCGACGACCCGGCCGTCCATCCGCTCCTCAAGCTCGGCGCCGTCCTCGACGACCTCGAGGCGTGGCACGCGGGCGCGGGAGAGAAGGAGGCGGCTCTCGAGGCGCGGCTCGAGCGCCTCCGGCGCCTCGACGCGGCGCTCACGGACGCGGGGGACCGCGCCGCGATCCGCAAGGACCTCGCCGCCAGGCTCCCGGCTTACGCGGGCGTTCCGTGGTTCTCGATGGGGAAGGCGCAGCTCGCGGACTTCACCCGCTCCGAGGACGAGCCCGGCAACCTCGTGCGGGCGCGGGCACTCGCGCTCCAGGCGATCCGCGCCTACCCGAAATCTCTCGGCGCCGACCGCGCCCGCGCGATCTCCGGGCAGATCGAGGCGCCCGACTGGTCGATTGCCGCGATGGCCGCCGACGGCGCGGGGCGGCGCTCGATCGAGATCACGCACCGGAACCTTGTCGCGCTGCACTTTCGCGCCTACGCGGTGGACCTCGAAGCCCGCGTCGGCCGGGCGAAGGACTACAACCTTCTTCCGCAGGGGCCCGAGCTCGACGACCTCGTCGCGCGCGAGACGCCGGTCGCGTCGTTCGAGGCGGTGCTTCCGGCGACGCCCGACTACAAGTCCCACCGCACGTTCGTGACCCCGCCGGCTCTCGGGCGCGGCCTGCACGTCGTCGTCGCGTCGGCGGACGCCGGGTTCGCGGCCCGGAAAGGACCGCTGCACGCCGTCGGAATGATCGAGACGGACCTCGTCCTCAACGTCCGGCAGACCGAGACCGGCGGCGTCGAGGTGCGGGCCCTGACCGGCGGGACCGGGCGGCCCGCGCCCGGGACCGTCGTCTCGCTCTGGCAGTACGACTGGCAGAAGGGCCACCGGAAGATCTCGGACGCGAAGGCCGGGCCGGAAGGCCTCGTCACGTTCGCTCCGTCTCCGGAATCGCGCTCGGGGACGTTTCTCATCGCCCGGCGCGGCGACGACGTCGCCCTCGACGCATCGTACATGTCGCTCTGGGCCCGGAAGTCGCCCGGCGAGACGTCCTCCGCCCTCGTCTACACGGATCGCAGCATCTACAGGCCGCTCCAGAAAGTGCTCTGGAAGGCCGTGCTCTACCGCGGCCGCGCCGACGAGGCGAAGTTCCGCGTCTCGCCCGCGGCGACGTTCTCGATGACTCTCGTCGACGCGAACGGCCAGGCCGTCGAGTCGAAAACCGTGACGACGAACGCGTACGGCTCGGCCGCCGGCGAGTTCGCCCTGCCCGCGGGCCGCGCTCTCGGCGCCTGGGCGGTGCGGTGCGACCGGGGCGGCGCCGCGTCGATCCGCGTCGAGGAGTACAAGCGCCCGACGTTCGAAGCGACGCTCGGCGGGGCGAAGGACGCCCTTCGCCTGAACCGGGCCGCCACGTTCCGCGGCGAAGCGCGCTACTACTTCGGCCTGCCCGTCTCGAACGGGACGGTCGCGTGGCGCGTCACGCGCGAGCCCGAGTACCCGTGGTGGTGGTGGTGGGGCGGGCGAGCCGGCGCCGGCGCGGCGGGGGCGGAGACGGTGGCGACGGGCGACGCCGCCCTCGGCGCAGACGGCACGTTCGCGATCACGTTCACGCCGAAGGCGGACGAGCGCGCGAACAAGGACGTCACGTACCGCTACCGCGTCTCGGCGGACGTCACGGACGAGGGCGGCGAGACGCGTTCGGCGGACCGGGCATTCCGGCTCGGCTTCGTGAGCGTGAAAGCAAGAATAGAGAGAGAAAAGAATTTCTTCTTAGAAGGTAAGAGGGGAGAGGGCGCCGCGAAGATCGTCAGAAGCGACCTGGACGGTGCGCCGCGTCCGGGCAAGGGGACCTGGCGGCTGCTCCGCCTCGTGCCGCCGGAGAAGACGGTGCTCCCGGCTGATTTACCTTCAAAGAAATCCGAAAGCGCCCTTGCGTCTGGCGAAAAGGGCGCCGCAGGAGACGTGACCACGCCGGGCGATCTCCGCCGTCCTCGCTGGTCGACGGACTACTCCGTCGACGAGTGGCTGCATTCGTGGAAGGACGGGGCCGAGGAGGCGTCGGGAGCGCTCGTCCACGACGCGAAGGGGGAGGCGAGGGTCGAGCTGCCCGCGCTGCCGTCCGGCGCGTTCCGGCTGCGCTACTCGACCGTCGACGACTTCGGCTCGAAATACGAGACCGCACAGGACTTTCTCGTCGCCGGCGGCAAGGTCGCCCCGGCGCTGCCCATCGTCCTCCTCGCCGAGTCGTCCTCGGTGGCCGTGGGCGGCCTCGCGCGGTTTGTCGTGGCGTCCGGCCTGCGGGAGCAGACGCTGTACCTCGACATCGCGCGCGCGGGCCGGCTCGTCGAGCGCCGCATTCTGAAAGCGGGAACGGACCCGGTCGTGATCGAGCGCGCGATCACCGAGGAGGACCGCGGCGGCCTCGGCGTCACGCTGACCGCCGTCCGCGACCACCAGTTCCTCCAGCAGACGCAGACGGTATTCGTCCCGTGGGACGACCGGGAGCTCAAGGTCTCCTTCGCGACGTTCCGTGACCGGCTGCGGCCCGGCCAGACCGAAACGTGGCGCGTGACCGTCAAGGGCGCGACGCCCGCGCACCCGCTGACGAAGACCGCCGAGCTGCTCGCGTACATGTACGACCGGAGCCTCGACGTGTTCGCGCCCCACCGGCCGCCCAGCCCGCTCGCCCTGCTCCCGAACCGGGCGACCCCGCTCGTCTTTCGGGCGACGCTCGGGCAGGCGCCGATGCTCTGGCTCACGAGCAGCGGCTTCCCGCCGCCTCCGTCGCCGCCGGCCCTGCCCGGCGACCGCCTCAAGTTCGAGAGCGGATACGGGATCGGGGGGCCGGGAATGCGCGGCGGGGTGGCTGGCGGGGTCATGGGAGGGGTGGCCTACAACCAGGCGATGCCGGCATCGGCTCCGATGGCCATGAAATCGGCGGTCACGCGGTCCGAGGGGATGGTCGCAGGACGTCCGATGGAGGCGAAGGACGAACGGTCCGAGGAAACCGATTCACTTTCTAAGAAGAATGAGAACGGGGCGATGCGCTCGGATGCGGCCGGCGACGACTCCGGCGCCGCCCTGCGGAGCAACTTCTCCGAGACCGCGTTCTGGCAGCCGCAGCTCCTGACGGACGCCGACGGCTCGGCGTCGATCGAGTTCACCGTGCCCGACTCCGTCACGTCGTGGAACGTGTTCGTCCACGCGATCACGAAGGACCTGCGCGCCGGAACGGCCGAGGCCGAGACGAAGACCGTGAAGGACCTCATGGTCCGCCCCTACGTCCCGCGCTTCCTGCGCGAGGGCGACAAGGCCGAGATCAAGGTCGTCGTGAACAACGCGTCGGCGAAGCCGCTGAGCGGGACGCTCGCGTTCGAGATTACGGACCCCGACACCGGGAAGAGCCTGCTTTCCTCGTTCGGCCTCGACACGGACGCCGCGTCGCGGAAGTTCACGGCGCCCGCGGGCGGCGGGACAAACCTGACGTTCGCCGTCACGGCGCCGAGGGGCCTGACGACCGTCGCCTTCAAGGTCGTCGCGACGGCGGGCGACCTGTCGGACGGCGAGCTGCGGCCGCTGCCGGTGCTCCCGGGCCGGATGCACCTCGTCCAGTCCCGCTTCGTGACGCTGAAGAACAAGGACCGGAAGACGCTCCGCTTCGACGACCTCGCGAAGAACGACGACCCGAGCCTCGTGAACGAGCAGATGGTCGTCACGGTGGACGCGCAGCTCTTCTACACGGTCCTCCAGGCCCTGCCGTACCTCGTCAATTACCCCTACGAGTGCACGGAGCAGACGCTCAACCGCTTCCTCTCGACGGGCATCGTCTCGAGCGTCTACCGCGACTACCCGGCCGTGGCGAAGATGGCGGCCGAGATGTCGAAACGGACGACGCCGCTCGAGTCGTGGGACGCGACCGACCCGAACCGCAAGATGGCCCTCGAGGAGACGCCGTGGCTCGTGCCGGCGAGGGGCGGCCGGACGGACGTCGAATCGCTCGACGTCCTCGACCCGCGCGTCGCGAAGGCGAACCAGGACTCGGCCCTCGCGCGCCTGCGCAAGGCGCAGACGTCGCTCGGCGCGTTCCCGTGGTTCCCGGGCGGCCCGCCGTCGCCGTACATGACGCTCTACATCCTCCACGGGTTCGCAAAGGGCCTCGAGTTCGGCGTGGAGGTCCCGAAGGACGTGACGACGCGGGCGTGGGGCTACGTCGCGCAGCACTGGCGGACGGACTGGCGCGCCTGCATGGCAAAGGACGGCTGCTGGGAATTCATCACGTTCCTGAACTACGTCCTTTCCGCCTATCCCGATGTGTCCTGGAGCGGCGCCGCCTTCACCGATGCCGAGCGAAAGGAGATGCTCGACTTCTCGTTCAAGCACTGGAAGAGCCATTCGCCGTACCTGAAGGGCTATCTCGCGCTGACGCTCAAGCGGATGGGCCGTCCCGTGGACGCAAAGCTCGTGTGGGACTCGCGTCATGGACTCGGCGAAGACGAACGAGGAGCAGGGCACGTTCTGGGCGCCCGAGGACCGCTCGTGGCTCTGGTACAACGACACGATCGAGACGCAGGCGTTCGCGCTCCGGACGCTCCTCGAGCTGGACCCGTCGAACCCGAAGCATGGACGGCCTCGTCCAGTGGCTCCTCCTCCACAAGAAGCTCAACCAGTGGAAGTCGACGCGCGCGACGGCCGAGGTCATCTACTCGCTCGTCCACTACCTGCAAAAGGCGGGCGCGCTCGGCGCGCCCGAGGACGCGACGGTCACGGTCGGGACGCAGAAGGTCACGTTCACGTTCGATCCGGAGAAATACACCGGGAAGAACAACCGGATCGTGATCCCAGGCGATAAGGTGGACGCGAAGACGAGTTCCACGGTCGTCGTCGAGAAGGAAGGCAAGGGCTTCGTCTTCGCCTCCGCGGCGTGGCACTTCTCGACCGAGAGGCTGCCCGCGGAGGACCGCGGCGACTTCTTCGGGGTCTCGCGGAAGTACTTCCGGCGCGAGAACCGGGGCGCCGGCTTCACGCTCACGCCGCTCGCCGAGGGCGCTGCGATTCGGCTCGGCGACGAGATCGAGGTCCAGATCTCGCTCCGGACGAAGCACGAGGCCGAGTACGTCCACCTTCGCGACCCGCGCGCGGCCGGGCTCGAGCCCGAGAACGTCCTTTCGAGGTGGAAGTGGGACCTCGGGATCGCCTGGTACGAGGAGACGCGCGACTCCGCGACGAACTTCTTCTTCGAGCGCCTGCCGGTGGGCGAGTACACGTTCAAGTACCGGCTGCGGGCGAACATGGCGGGAACGTTCCGGGTCGGGCCCGCGACGGTCGAGTCGATGTACGCGCCGGAGTTCAACGCGTATTCGGCGGGGGCGGTGCTCAGGGTGGCGGGAGGATCGCTTCCATGAACCGAGTCCCTTCGATCGGGTGGTCGTTGTAGGGAGGGATGTCCTTGAAGCCGAAAGACTCATAGAGGGTCTGAGCCGCTTTCATCGAAGGCAGGGTGTCCAGACGCACGCGGCGGTACCCGATGTCCCGGGCGTCCCCGAGGATTTCCGCGACGAGCCGTCGGCCCAGGCCGGTGCCCCGGAATGCGGAGCGCACCCAGAGCCTCTTCAACTCGCAGATTCCCTCTTCGATTTTCCGGAGCGCGACGCACCCGGCCGGAGTGCCGCCCGCGAATGCGAGGAGCAGGCGGCCCTCTGGCGGCGCGTACGAGCCCGGCAGGCCCGCGAGCTCTGCGTCGAAGTTCTGGAAGCAAAGGGAGATTTCGAGGCTCCTCTGGTATTCCTCGAAAAGCAAGCGCGCGACGACGACCTCGGCGGGGGAGGCCGCCTGCCTCAGCTCGAACGCGGGCGAAGGCACGTTCGGGTCACCTCGAGAGCCCGAGCGACTCCGCGCCCGGAGGCACGTGCGAGTCCACGCGGGCCCGCGCCTTCGCGAGCAGCCGGTCGCGGAAGAGGCCGGGCGGAATCTGCCCCTCGGAGAGGAACTCCTCGTGGAACCTCTTCTCCGAGAAGCCCGGCCCCTCGATCCGCCGGCACTCGTCGCGCAGCGCGAGGATCTCGGCCTTCCCGAGGAAATACGTGATCGCCTGCGTGGGCCACAACGAATAGCGGTACGTCTCCTTGCGCATCGCCTCGACGCCGGCGCGCTCGGCGGCGCTTGGGTTGACCTTCGGGTCGGTCGAGACCGGGCCGAGGACGAACGCCACGTTGCGGGCGAGGTACGTCACGGCGTCGTCGAACGTCATGAAGCCGCAGTGCAGCCCGGTATCGACGACGACGCGCGCGTCGCGCAGGAGCTGGTTCTGGAGCTGGAAAAGCCGCTCCTCGGGCGTGTAGAACCCCTCGGGAAAACCGTCACGAGGTTCGCCGACGAGCTGCTCGCAGTAGAGCGCCCATCCTTCGGACGACATCGAGTCCTCCCACATCGACGTGGAGTCCTCGACGCCTCCCGGCAGGAGCCAGCGGACGACGGGAATCGACGCGGTGTGTGCGCGCGCGAACTGGTAGTACCAGTCGTGGCCCGGGAAGCCCTCGTGCGCCGCGAGGGACGCGACGGCGGCTCGCGCGTGCTCGCGCAGTGCCGCGGCGTCGTTCCCGGTGGGCGTGACGTAGAACTGTCCGACGCCGCCCTTCTTGAACTGCGGAGCGGGGTAGTACGCGGCGTCCACCGTGTCGCGCAGCGGCGGCGGCGTGAAGACGACGTCGAGGCGGTAGTCGGCCGGAAGGTCGAACATCCCCGTCTTCCGGCCGTACTCCACGAGGCGTCGGGAGACGTCCCGGTACGACGCGAGCATCTCGTCGTCCGTCTTCGGGGCCTCGTCGGAGAGCCGCGCGAACACGGTGGGCAGCGACGCGTCGGCCCACCCCCGCGCCGCGGCGATGCGGCGTGCGAGCTCGGTCATCTGGACGAGCGTCGAGGCGACCGCCGACTTCCCGCGCGCGTGGAGCTCGCGCGGCGTCGCGGAGACGTGGAGGTCGTTCTTCAGGGCCCACGCGTACTCGGCTTCTCCGGCGGCATAGCGGTCGCGGTCGAAGGCGGGCTTGAGCGCTCTGCCGTCGGGGCGGTAATAGAGGTCGAGGAGGCCCTTGCGGAAATCCCGGAAGGCCGCGGCGGCCGCGCCCGACGCGGAGAGGAGCGACGCACGGCCGGCGCCGTCGAGCACGGGGCCCGCGTCCTTCGCGCGCTCCGGGAGGGTCTTCTCGAAGTACGCCGCCGTGCTCTCGGCGGCGTCCACGGAGGCCGTGATGAGGCGCCGGTCCGGGATTGCGTCGCCGGAGGCGCCGCGCCGGACGTTGGACAGGGCCGTCTTCAGGTAGGCCGGAACCGCGGCGGCCCGGGCGCTGATCGCGTCCCACCCGGCCTTCGTCCCGAGGCCGCCCCCGGCGACGGGATCCATGCCCTGCAGCGTCCATTCGATCCCGCGCAGCGGCTCCTCGAGGAAGGCGTCCAGGGCCTTCTCGTGGACGCGGCGGTCGAGGTTGTGGACGAGGAACGCGAGTTGGGACCGCATCACGGCCGCGTCGACCCGCTCGGGCCCGGAGAGTTTCTTCCCGTCGATCTTCGCGAGGCGCGCCTCGAACGCGCGCCACTCGTCGCGCTCGGCGAGGAGCGCGGCGGGGGCGTAGTCCCGCAGCTTTCCGTCCAGCGCCGCGTAGGCCGGGTCGAGCCCCTCGGCGCCGAGGTACGTCGCGACGACGGGAAAGCGGTTCAGGAACGTCCGGACGTAGTCGGCCTCGAGGGTGGCGAAAGAGGAAGACTTTTGCTTCGGAAAAGACCGGGACAGGGGAGAAGAAGGAGATTTCTGAGAATGCGCGGGGAACGCGAGCGCGATGGCAAGCGACGTCGCCGCGATCGTCGACGGCCGTCTGACGCTTCTCCCTTTCATTCGAAGAATTCTGCAGACCGTCGCCCGCAGTCCGGCGGCGCCCTTCGCGCAGGCCGCGTTCGTTCCTTCTCCCGCTCTTACCCTTCTAAGCACTTTCCAGAACCTCCCGTCCTTCTTCAGCGCGACTCGGAACGGTGATTCTCCCTCAGCCGTCCGACGAAGAACGCCAGCCCCACCGCCCCCGCCGCGAGCGTCGTGAGGAGATGCAGGAGGCCGCCGAGGACGGCGCCGGTCGCGAGCGGGAGCCCGTCGAGCGCGGCGACCGCGGCGAACCCGGACTCGTACGGGCCGAACGTGCCGGCTGGAGACGGGAGGACAGCGGCCGTCGTGATCGACGCGAGGAGCGCGACCGCGAGCGTCGCGGGATGGAGGGGCAGGCCGAGACCCCTGGCGATCGTGTAGAGCGCCGCGAGGTGGAGGGCGAGGAAGCCGAACGCGGCCAGCGCGGCGCCCAGATAGCGCGCAGGCGCGCGCCGCGCGACCGTGAGGCCCTCGAGGATCTCCTCGGCGATCGCGCGCCGGCGCCCGCCTTCCGGCAGGCGGGGCGCGAGCCATGCGACGAGCCGGCCGGAGGCGGCCGGGAGGACGAGGAGCAGCCCCGCGCCGGCGACGCACGCCGTCGCCGCGGCGGCTCCGAGGACGGGGGTGCCGCGCGCGGTGAGCAGCCACGCCGCCCCGGCGACGCCGGTGAGGATGACCGTCGCCGTGTCGAGGATCTTCACGAGAGCGAAGACCGCGGCCGAGCGCGCCCACGTCGCGCCGAGGACGGCGCGGAGAGAGGCCCACGTTCCGACCTCGCCGGTCCGAAACGGCATGACCTGCAGGAGGAACGTCGTGGCGCCGGACACGGACCACGCGCGGCCGAACGGCACCTCCTCGCCGCGCGGCAGGAGGAGGTTCAGGCGCAGCGCGCGGGGGACGAACGCGAGGACGTTGAGGAGGAACCCGAGCGCGACGAGCGACGGCGAGGCGGTGGAGAGGCGGGAGAAAAGGTCTGCTGAAGAGCGTTTGAATGCGAGGCCGGCCAGCACGACCAGCGCCAGAGCGCAGGCAATGCCGAAGATTTTCTTAGAAGGCGTAAGAGGGGCGCGGTGCGGGCCCCCGCCGTTTGCGTCGGGTGGCGGCGGGGCAGCGGCGGGCATACGCCCGCCGCCGGGGGATTTCTTCGAAGGTGAATCGGGCTCGGGCGCGTGGCCGCCCGTTTGCCGTCGGTCCGTTGGCTCGGGGGGCAGGAGGTCACTCACCCTTCTAAGAAATCTTCGGTTCTTCTTCGTTCTTCGAGCCCTGCCGCCGCTTCGCCACGACGAGCTCCTCGAGAAGGGCACGGTTGATCGAGATGAGGTCGGCGAGGAGTCCGGAGAGGAAGCAGACGACCGCCGCGACGAAGAGGACGGCCGCGAGGAGGAGGGACTGGATGTGGCCCGCGGGGTTCCGCCCGGCGACGACGAACCAGGAATACCGCGCGACGAGGGCGAGGCCGGCCACGGCAAGGAAGGCCGTCAGCCCGAAGAAGACGGGGAGCGGCTTGTAGAGCGCGGTGATCCGGAGGATGTTCGCGCCTTGGACGAGGACGTAGTTCGAGGTGCGGCGGATCAGGCGCGACGGCCTCACGGGCGGATTCGTCCGCACGGGGACCGAGGCGACGGCCATCTCCTTGTTGCCCGCCTCGATGAGCGTTTCGATCGTGTACGTCATCTTCGAGAACACGTTCAGCTGCATCGCGGCCTCGCGCGTGAGCGCGCGGAAGCCGGACGTCGCGTCGGGCACGTCCGTCCCGGAGGCACGCCTCACGACCCACGAGCCGAGGCGCTGCGTGAGGCGCTTGCCGGGGGAGAAATCCTGCTTCGTCGCGACCCCGCGGTCGCCGACGACGATCTCGGCCTCGCCCGCGAGGATGGGCGCGACGAGCGCCGCGACGTCGGCCCCGGCGTACTGGCGGTCCGCGTCCGTCGAGACGATGACGTCCGCGCCCGCGCGGAGTGCGGCGTCCAGGCCCGCGCGCCACGCGAACGCGAGCCCGCGGTGGATCGGGAGGCGCACGACGTGGTCGGCGCCCGCGCGCCGGGCGGCCGCGGCGGTGCCGTCCGTCGACCCGTCGTCGACGACGAGCGTTTCGACCGCGTCGAAGCCTTCGAGGCGCTTCGGAAGCTCCGCAAGGGCGGCGCCGACCTGGTCCGCCTCGTCCCACGCCGGGATCTGGATGACGAGTTTCATGGGATTCTTCGAAAGGTTATCAGGCGCGGGAGAGAGCGGCGGTGCGAATCCGGGTTCGGCCCGCCGGCGTCCGGCGCTACGATGGCACATGGACCTCGAACGGAAAGCGCGCCGCCTCCTCGTCCTCGCGGGGATCCTGTCTTCGGTTTCCCTTCTCGCGCAGGACGGCCCGCCGAAGGAAGACCGCGCCTTCCGCGCGCCCGATCTCGTCGAGCTCGTGACGCTCGACCCCACGATCCATCTCGACGTCCGCTACGCGACGAAGAACAACCTCGTGGGGAAGCCCGTCTATTCCGAGGCGCGCGCGTTCCTCGAGCGGCCGGCCGCCGAGGCGCTCGTGCGCGTGAATCGCGCGCTGAAGGCGAAGGGCTACGGCCTCGTCGTCTTCGACGGATACCGCCCGTGGTCCGTGACGAAGGCGTTCTGGGACGCGACGCCCGCCGACAAGAAGATCTTCGTCGCGAACCCGAAGTACGGCTCGCGCCACAACCGGGGCTGCGCCGTGGACCTGTCGCTCTACGACCTCGCGACCGGCCGGGAGGCCGACATGGGCGGCGCGTACGACGAGATGACGGAGCGCTCCTACGTCACGTACGACAAGGGCCCGAAGGACGCGCTCCATCGACGGGAGCTCCTGAGCGACGCGATGGAGAAGGAAGGGTTCTTCCCGTACCCGTGGGAGTGGTGGCACTTCGACTGGAAGGACTACCGCGAGTACCCGATCCTGAACGTGCCGTTCTCGGCCATCGGATCGCGCGTCCCGGCCGCTGCCGTGCGCTGAGCCGATGGCGTCGCTCCGCCAGCGCCTGATGATGAGGTTCGTGAACCTCTACCCGCCCTTCCTCGGCGCGGGGATCCGGGTTTCGTATCCGAAGGACGATCCGCACACGATCGTCGTCCGCCTCGGGCTCCACTGGTGGAACCGGAACCTCTTCGGGACGCAGTTCGGGGGTTCTCTCTACGCGATGTGCGACCCGATCTTCCTCTTCATCGTCACGAAGAACCTCGGGCCCGGGTACCAGGTGTGGGACAAGGCTGCGCAGGTCGAGTTCCTGAGGCCCGGGAGGGGCCGCGTGACGGCGACGTTCGTCGTGCCGCCCGAGAAGATCGACGAGATCCGCGCCGCCGCGGACCGCGGCGACAAGGTCGAGCCCGTGTTCATGGTCGACGTCGTCGGGGCCGACGGCGAGGTCGTCGCGCGCGTCACGAAGCGGCTCTGGGTCAGGAAGAAGGAGCCGAAGGTCTAATCGTCCAGCGCGGCGCCGCCGAAGAGGGGCCGCCCGCCCAGCGACGTGTGGAAGCCCCACGCGGCGATGGCGAGTGCCACGGCGACGAGGAACCAGCCGTGGCCCGCGTACCAGCGGGACGCGTCGAGCGTCAGAGGACCGTCCACGAGGATCGTGCTGAGAAGAAGGCACAGGATGAGGCCGAGGACTCCATTTCGGGCGAGCGCCGTCAGGACGAGCGCCGCGTAGACAATCGCGGTCGGGATCTCGAGCCACGGGTTCTCGCCGCCGGCTTGGATTGCGATGATCACGATCCCCGTCAAGAAGATCGCGAGCCCCTTCCTCCTGAGCGCAAGGTGCGAGAGGAAGAGCAGGGTGACGACGAGGAATCCGATCAGGAGCGCCACGACCTGGGCGTCGAGGAGATTCGCGAACAGATGGCGTGTCCCCCGCAGGGTCTGGTACCTCGTGCGGAGCGGGGTCTCGCCCGGCACGGAGACGAACCAGGGAATGGCCTGCGCGGCCATGAGGCTGAGCGCGCAGGCTGCACCGAGCAGCGAGCCGGCGAGTACGTCGCGCCCGACGAGTGGATCGCGCAGGCGGCCCGAAAGGAGCCGGCTCCACGAGATCAGGAGATTGGGCCAGCGGCGCCTCACGTAGGGCTCGAGGGCGAGGTACGTGAGCCAGACGAAGGCACCGGCGAGGAGAGTGTCCTGGAGGACGTTGAAGAAGTTGTTCCACTCTCCGGCGACCTCGGCGACATGGTGGGTGCTGAGGGTCCTTTCGAGCAGGGAGACCGCGCACACGAAGACGAAGAGATGAAACGCTCCGCGCCGGTCGCCGCGACCGAGCCTGATGTTCCGGCGGGCGAAGATGACACCGAGCACAATGACGCCGGCGAAGAGTCCTGGCTCGATGAAGCTCGTGAGGCGGGCCGTGAAGGAGAGCGCTCTCTCTTCCATCCGCGAGGGCCGGCTCCACGGCCCGACGATCTCGAACCAGACGGGCCGGCCGCGGTACGCGGCCGCGAGGATCTGGACCGGGGTGTCGCCGCCTCCCGGAAGCCGCCCCGTCCACGCCGCGCGGGAATCGAATGGGCTGGGGGAGAGCCACTCGGGCGCGGCGGGCGAAAACGACCCGATGTCGAGGCCCGCCTCCGCGAAGAGCGGCCTCCAGTCGGGCGCCGGTGCGGGCGCCGTCGGCGCCGCGTCCACCTGGGGCGGCACCGCGCGCAGGCTCCGGAGGCGACCCGTCGGATCGAGGGTCATGGTCACCATCCCCGAGACTTCGTACGGTGGATCGTCCGCGGTCACGATGGGCGGCTGGCCCCGCGTGGCCATCGGGCGCGGGCTCTGCCGGTAGACGAAGACCCAGGCCGAGGGTTGTGCCGACCCGAGGTCGCGAACGCGCTGCGGCCACGGGACGTTTCGTGTCCGCCAGGTCATGTAGTCGACGTCTCTCTGGAACCATCCGTCGGAGTCGGCCGGCGGCTTGTCGTAGCCGAGCCTCGCCGCGATCTCGCGCGCGCGGTCCGAGAGCGAGTCGGGGCTCTTCGGGAGGGGCGCGAGGCCGAG
Source organism: uncultured Acidobacteriota bacterium (assembly GCA_963798215.1). Lineage (GTDB taxonomy): Bacteria > Acidobacteriota > Thermoanaerobaculia > UBA5066 > UBA5066 > Fen-183. Next base: position 2,234,947 of record CAWCSP010000004.1, on the reverse strand, counting down.
GTCGGTCGCGTACGGTGCGAGGACGAACAGGAGCACGACGATACCGACGCAGCCGGCGACGAGCGCCCAGCCTTTTGCGGGCGCGATGGCGCCCTCTTCGCCCGCCGCCGCGACCATCTCGGGCGAGGGCGTCTCGCCGGCCGCTAGGGCCGCGGCGAGCGGGTCGCCGCCCGGGAGCGCCGCGGCGACCTGGACGGCCGACGAGGGGCGGGCGCGCGGATCCTTCTCGAGGCAGCGCAGGATCACGCGCTCGACGGCCGGGTCGAAGCCGACGAGGACGCTGGACGGCGCCGTCGGCGTCTCCTGCTCGTGCTTTCTCCGCATCTCGGCGAGCGTCGGCGCGTCGAAGGCCCGCTTGCCCGTCGCGACCTCGTACAGGACAAGGCCGAGCGCGTAGAGGTCGCTCCGCACCGAGGCGGGCTTGCCCGCGAGCTGCTCGGGCGCCATGTACGCCGGCGTGCCGGAGAGCTCGCCGACATTCGCCGCTTCTTCGGCCGCGATCGCGAGGCCGAAGTCGGTGATCCGGACGCGCCCGCGGCCGTCGAGCATCACGTTGGCGGGCTTGAGGTCGCGGTGGAGGACGCCCTTCTCGTGCGCGGCGTGCAGGCCCGCGCAGAGCTGGCGCGCGATGTCGACCGTCTTGTCCACGGGCAGGTGGCCGATCCGCTTCAGCAGAGAGGCCAGGTCCTCGCCGTCCACGTACTCCATCGAGAGGAAGTGCCTTCCCTCGACCTCGCCGATGTCGTAGATGCGGCAGACGTTCGGGTGGGAGACCTGGCGCGCGAGGCGCACCTCGGCGTGGAAGCGGGCGAGCAGGCTCTCGTCGCCCGAGACGGCCTTCGGGAGGAACTTCAGCGCGACGGCCTGGCCGAGCTTGAGGTCGTCGGCGCGGTAGACCTCGCCCATGCCGCCCTTGCCGAGGAGGCCGACGATGCGGTACCGCTCGCCGAGCATCGCGCCCGGCGGAAACGCGCCGAGGTCGAGCGAGCCGGACGAGACGAGCCGCCCGACGGAGGACGGGGGTCTCGGCGGTACGGGCTTCGGCGCCGAGCCCATTTCCGTGGGGAGATGAGAGAGCGAACCCGATACCGCCTGTCCGCACGCCGGACAGAAACGGCCGGATGCCGGGACCTCGGTGTTGCAGCGCGGGCAGCGCGTCACGGTCCTGTCGAGATGGTATCTCAACGTCGGCGCGGCCCGGGATGCAGGGCCTGTGCTATCCTCCGCCGCTCCGGTAGAAATGCCGGAACTGCTCTTTGGAGAAGACGATCCGGGTCGAGGTCGGGGCTCAAAAGACGTTCCAAAAGCGAACGGCCCCCGGCGACAGCCCTCGGAGAGACAAACGCGGAACACTCAGGCGCTTAGCTCAGCGGTAGAGCACTACCTTGACACGGTAGGGGTCAGCAGTTCGATCCTGCTAGCGCCTACCATCCGTCCTCTCTCCCGTGCCGCCGCCGTACGGCAGCTCGAAGGCGCTTAGCTCAGTCGGTAGAGCACTTCCTTCACACGGAAGGGGTCAGCGGTTCGAGTCCGCTAGCGCCTACCATCCCCTCCCTCGACCTGACATCGTTGTTCTTCTGTCGGAAGAAGATTTTTCTGAGAGGGAAAGAGGGGAAGACATGTCTGCCGCGGTGAGCTCGAGCGTGATCCGGTTGACGTTGCCCGATGGTTCGGTTCGCGAAGTGCCTTCGGGCACCACGGGCCGTGCCGTGGCCGAGTCCATCGGACCCCGGCTCGCCAAGGACGCTCTGGGCGTCAAGCTCGATGGTGCCGTGCTGGACCTCTCCCGTCCCCTCACGATGTCGGGGAAGTTCGAGGTCGTGACGCCGAAGCATCCCGACGCGCTCGAGCTCTACCGCCACTCCACGGCGCACCTCTGCGCGAACGCGGTCAAGCGCCTCTTCCCGGGCGTCAAGATCGGGATCGGCCCCGCGATCGAGAACGGCTTCTACTACGACTTCGACCCGGGCCGGCCGTTCACGCCCGAGGACCTCGAGAAGATCGAGGCCGAGATGAAGCGCATCGTCGCCGAGGACAACGCCGTCGTCCGCAAGGAGATGTCGAAGGCCGAGGCCGTGAAGCTCTTCTCGGCGCAGAACGATCCGCTCAAGGTCGAGATCGTCGACGGCATTCCCGAGGGCAGCCTCTCGTGCTACGAGCAGAAGGACTTCGTCGACCTCTGCCGCGGCCCGCACGTGCCGTCCACGGGGAAGCTCGGCGTCTTCAAGCTCACGCACTCCGCCGGCGCCTACTGGAAGGGTGACGAGCGCAACCCGATGCTCCAGCGCATCTACGGGGCCGTGTTCCTCACGCAGAAGGACCTTGAAGAGCACCTCCAGCGCCTCGAGGCGGCGAAGGCGCGGGACCACCGCAAGCTCGGCAAGGAGCTGGGGCTGTTCGTGTTCCACCACTGGGCGCCCGCGTCTCCGTTCTTCCTCCCGAAGGGCGCGACGGTCTACAACCTCCTCGTCGGCTACGTCCGCGACCTGTACGTGAAGTACGGTTACCAGGAAGTCGTGACGCCGCAGATCTTCGACGTCGAGCTCTTCAAGACGTCGGGCCACTACGAGAATTACCACGACAACATGTACTTCACGACGATCGACGAGCGCGAGTTCGGCGTGAAGCCCATGAACTGTCCGGCCCACTTCCTCATGTACGCCTCCCAGGCGTACAGCTACCGGGACCTCCCGGTCCGCTTCGCGGACTTCGGGCGCCTGCACCGGTACGAGAAGTCCGGCGTCACGCAGGGCCTCACGCGCGTCCGCACGTTCGCCCAGGACGACTCCCACATCTTCTGCTCGATCGACCAGATGACGGGCGAGATGAACCGGTTCCTCGACTTCATCAAGGAGGTCTACGAGACCTTCGCGTTCCGCGAGGTGAAGGTCGGTCTCGGGACGCGCCCCGAGAAGTTCATGGGCGAAATCGCGAACTGGGACAAGGCCGAGAAGGCCCTGTCGGAGGCGTTCGAGAAGCGCGCCGCGTCGCTCCCGGGCTGGTCGTACTTCGTGAACGCGGGCGACGGCGCCTTCTACGGGCCGAAGCTCGACTTCCAGGTCACGGACGCGATCGGCCGCGCCTGGCAGCTCGGCACGCTCCAGGTCGACTTCTCGAACCCCGAGCGCTTCGACCTGCACTACACGGCCGAGGACGGGTCGAAAAAGCGCCCCGTCGTCCTCCACCGCGCGATCCTCGGCTCGCTCGAGCGTTTCTTCGGGATCCTCATCGAGCACACGGGCGGCGACTTCCCGTTCTGGCTCGCGCCGGAGCAGGTGCGGGTGGTTCCTGTTTCGGAGAAGTTCAATGAATACGGAGAGAAAGAGATCCTTAGAAGGTTGAGCGAGGCCGGGATTCGGGCGACCATCGACGCCCGCAACGAAAAGCTGGGTGCGAAGATCCGCCTCGGCGAGATGGAGAAGGTTCCCGCCCTTCTCATCGTCGGAGAGAAGGAAGTCGCCGCGGGAACGGTCTCCCTCCGCGTCCGCCACGGTGGCGAGTTCAAGGACCAGAAGATCGAAGAATTGCTCCGAATGATGAGAGGCGCGGCTGCCACCCGCTCGCTCCAATGGCATGCCCCTGCCGAGGCTTCGGCGTCCCCCTCTTCACCTTCTAAGAAAATCTCTTAAGTCTTTCTTTCGTCAACGCCTCGCCAACAGTAAGGAGGAAATCCCCATCGCATTCTTCAGAGGTGGTCCCCGGATCCCCCCGACCAAGAACTCCCCGATCAACGAGTACATCCTGCGCTTCAAGGGTGTCCGGCTGATCTCGTCCACGGGCGAGCAGCTCGGCGTCCTCGAGCCGCAGGCGGCGCTCGCGAAGGGACGCGAGGAAGGGCTCGACGTCGTCGTGATCGCCGAGCAGGCCGACCCGCCGGTCTGCAAGATCATGGACTACGGGAAGTTCACGTTCGAGAAGAAGAAGAAAGAGCACGAGTCCAAGAGGAAGCAGAAGGTCACCCAGGTCAAGGAAATCAAGTTCCGGCCGAACATCGACGAGCACGACTACGACTTCAAGTTCCGGAACATCATCCGGTTCCTCGAAGAGGGGGACAAGGTGAAGGCGACGGTTCAGTTCCGCGGACGCGAGATGTCGCGCCTCGATAACGGGCGGAAGGTCCTCGACCGGCTCATCAAGGACCTCGAGGGCAAGGCGCACGCCGAGTCCGGCACCGAGATGATGGGAAACCGCATGCACCAGATCCTGAGCCCCATCAAGAAGCACTAGAGATTCGGAAAAGGAGATCGGACATGCCCGGCAAGAGAAAGACGCACCGAGGCGCCGCGAAGCGCTTCCACAAGACCGCGACGGGAAAGTTCAAGCGCGGTCACGCGATGAAGCGCCACATCCTCACGAAGAAGAACGCGAGCCGGCTGCGGGGCCTGAAGAAGTCGACGCTCGTGTCGAAAGCCGACACGAAGAACGTCCGCTCGATGCTCCCGTACGCCTGAGCCGAACACCTACAAGGAGATAGACCATGCCTCGCGTCAAGCGTGGACCCAAAAGGAAGAACCGCCGCGTTCGCGTGCTCGCGCTCGCGAAGGGCTACTACGGAACCAAGCACAACTGCTTCCGCATCGCCGAGCTCCAGGTCGAGCGCTCGCTCGCCTACGCCACCCGCGACCGCAAGCAGAAGAAGCGCGAATTTCGCGGCCTGTGGATCGTGCGCATCAACGCCGCGGCCCGCGACCACGACATGAGCTACAGCAAGCTCATGGCCGGGCTCAAGAAGGCAGGGTCGGACGTGAACCGCAAGGTCCTCGCCGAGATCGCCGTCGAGGACCCGAAGGGTTTCGCGTCGCTCGTCGCGTCCGCCAAGTCCGCCCTCGGGCTGCCGGCCGCTGCGGGCGCGAACGCGCCCGCGTAGCGCGCGCGAGCGGTGTCGGACCTGCTTGCAGCCGTCGAAGAGAAGCGGAAGATTTTCTTCGAGGAGTTGAAGATCGCCGAGGGGAAGGCCGCCGCCGGGGGCCTCCTCCCCGCGGACGTGCGTGAGCTCCGCGTGCGCTGGCTCGGGCAGAAGCAGGGCCTGGTGACGGAGCTCCTCGCCGGCCTCCGAACCCTTTCGAAGGAAAACAAGGCCGCGGCCGGCGCCGCCATCAACTCGTTGAAGAAAGACGTCGAGGTCGCGGTCTCTTCACTCGAAGAATCTTCGGTTCTCTTCGAACGCCGGGAGAAGCAGAGAGCTCTTGCCGTCGACGTGACCCTCCCGCCGCGCGCCCCGCGCGTCGGGCGCCTTCACCCCCTGACGGTCGTCAGGCGGCGGATGGAGGAGGCCTTCCTCGCGCTCGGCTACGAGGTCGCGCACGGCCCCGACGTCGAGTCGGACTGGCTCAACTTCGAGTCGCTGAACTTTCCGCCCGACCACCCGGCCCGCGACGCCGTGGACACGTTCTTCGTGAAGGACGGCGGGGAGGGACGCGACCGGCTCCTCCTCCGGACGCACACGTCGCCCGTCCAGATCCGGACGATGCTCTCCGAGAAGCCGCCGATTCGTATCGTGATCCCGGGCCGCGTCTACCGCAAGGACGACATCGACCCGCGACACTCGCCTGTCTTCCACCAGATGGAGGGCCTCACGGTGGGCGAGGGCATCACCTTCGCGGACCTCAAGGGGACGCTCGCGGCGTTCTCGCGGCGCCTCTTCTCGCCCGAGACGAAGATCCGCTTCGGCCCGACGTTCTTCCCGTTCGTCGAGCCGGGCGTCGACGTCGCGGTCTCGTGCGTCTTCTGCAAGGGGACGGGCGAGTCGTGCGGCGCGGTCTGCCGCCCCTGCTCGGGCTCGGGCTGGATCGAGATCATGGGCGCCGGCATGGTCCACCCGAACGTTCTCCGGAACGGCGGGATCGACCCCGGGAAATACTCGGGCTTCGCCTTCGGGATGGGCATCGACCGCATCGCGTTCCTCCTCTACGGCGTGCCGGACCTGCGCCTCTTCTTCGAGAACGACGTGCGGTTCCTCGACCGCGTGTGGGCCTGACGTGAAGTTCGCGTACTCCTGGCTCGCCTCGTACCTGCCCGGCCCCGCGCCGGACGCGAAGATGCTGGGCGACCGCCTGACCGCCGTCGGCTTCATCGTCGAGGGCGTCGAGGGCGCGGGTGCGTCGACCGTGTACGACGTCGAGATCACCGCGAACCGCCCCGACGGCATGAACCACCGCGGCCTCGCCCGCGAGGCGGCCGTCGCCATGCGCCGCGCGTTCGCGGATGCCGAGGCGACTGCGCCGCTGCCCGAGGGCGGACCGGCCGCCGGGACGCGCGCGGCCGTCGTCGTCGCCGAGCCGGCCCTGTGCCCCCGCTACTCCGCGCGCGTGATCGAGGGGATCTCCGTCCGCCCCGCGGGCGCCGCGGTCGCGGCGCGCCTCGCCGCGATCGGCCAGGGCGCGATCTCCTCGCCCGTCGACGCGACGAACCACGTCCTCTGGGACATCGGCCAGCCGCTCCACGCGTTCGACCTCGACACGCTCGCGAAGGGGGCCGACGGCCTCCCGACGATCGTCGTGAGGCGCGCGAAGGCGGGGGAGACGCTCGTGACGCTCGACGGCGTCACGCGCTCGCTCACGCCGCAGCACCTCGTGATCGCGGACGCGGAAAAGCCCGTCGCCCTCGCCGGCGTCATGGGCGGCCTCGCGACGGCGATCTCGGAGAAGACGACGCGCATCCTTCTCGAGAGCGCGCACTTCCACCCCGGAGCCGTCCGGAAGACGGCGCGCTCGCTCGGGATGCACACGGACGCCTCGCATCGCTTCGAGCGCGGGACGGATCCCGAGGCCACTCTCGACGCCCTGGACCGCGCCGCGCGCCTCATCGTCGCCGACTGCGGCGGGAGCGTGGCCAGGGGCGTGATCGACGTTCGCGCGCCGAAAGCCGCCCCGGCGGCGCTCGCGCTGCGGCTGGACCGGCTTGCGAGCTTCCTCGGGATGACGATCCCGGCCGACCGCGTCGTCGGGATCCTGCGCGACCTCGGCCTCGCCCCGGCCCTCGAGGGCGGCGCCGTGAACGTCGCCGTGCCGAGCTGGCGGATCGACGTCACGTGCGAGGAAGACCTGATCGAGGAGGTCATCCGGTGCGAGGGCTACGACCGGCTGCCCGAGACGCTCCCGGCGTCGTTCGTGCCGCGCACGGTCCCGCGAGCGGCTCAGGTGCCCGACCGCGCCCGCGACCTCCTCGCCGGAATGGGCCTCCTCGAGTGCCAGACGTACTCCTTCGTGTCCGAATCCGAGAACGCGCCGTTCGCCTCCGCGGCGCCGGGCGCGCCGGTCGTCGTCGAGAACCCGCTCGGCGAGCCGTTCACGACGCTGCGCGCGACGCCCGTGATCGGGCTTCTCCAGAGCGCGCGGCACAACGTGCGGCGCGGGCAGAAGGACCTCGCCCTCTTCGAGGTCGGGACGAGCTTCGGCTGGAATTCGGGGAAGAGAGACAAAGAGAAAGAGAAGATTTCTGCTGAAGAGGGAAAGAAGAAAGAGGAGAAGACGGGACAGGGAACCGTGGACGGGAGAGTTTCTGAGAGGGAAAGAGTCGCGATCCTCCTCGCCGGAGCCAGAAGCCGCCACTGGTCGCAGGCGGAGGCGGCGATTTCGGATTTCTTCGAAGGGGCGGGGGTTGCAGAAGCGCTCATGAAGGGACTGGGCTTGGGTGAGCCCCGTGCCCCTATTACCTTCAAAGAAATCCCCTCTTCGTTCTCTTCGTTCCTCGCCTCCGGGCGCGCCGCCTCGATCGAGGTCGGGGGTGTCGCGTGCGGCTGGGTCGGCGTCCTCGAGCCGGCGCTCGCCGCGTCGTGGGACCTGACCGATCCCGTCGTCGCCGACCTCGACCTCGGCGTCCTCGCAGCCGCGCTCCCGCCGGCCGAGACGTCCGTCGAGCCGCCGTCGAAGTTCCCCGGCAGCGAGGTGGACATCACGGTCACCCACCCGCTCGCGACGCCGTGGCGCGCTCTCGAGGGGGCGGTCCTCTCCGGCGCGCCCGCCGAGCTCGTCGCCGTCGAGGCGAAGGGGCGTTACCGCGGCCCCGGCGTCCCGGACGGGTTCGTCAAGACGACCCTCACCCTGCGTTTCGGCTCCCCGCGCGGCTCGCTCGCGCGCGAGGATGTGAACGGCTGGCGCGACGCCGCCGCCCGGCGCCTTCTCGCCCTCGAGGGCGCGAAGGTCGACGGCGTGCCGGCGCCCGCCTGAGGAGGACGTGTGAAGGAAGCCAAAGCCCGCACTGACAAGGCCGAAAAGGCCGAAGGCTCCCTCGAGCCCGTTCTCGACGCGATCGAGGCGCGGGTCGAGGCCCTCGTCGAGGTCGTCAAGGAGCTCGCGGCGGAGAACGCGCGGCTCAAGACCGAGGTGGCGTCCTCGAAAGCGAAGGCGGACGAGGGCGGCGAGGCCGCGATGCTCCTGGCGCGGTACGAGGACGAGCGCAACGCAGTCCGGGAGCGCGTCGAGCGAGTTCTGAAGACTCTGGAAGAAGGGGCGGACGCGGGTAAGGCGTAAGTCCGCGTGCTATTCTCGCCGTGCGGCTGAAGAGCCGCAGCGGAACCATGGCGAAACCCGGCGTCACGCAGGTCGAAATCTTCGGGCAGACGTACTCCGTCCGCGCCGCTGGGGATCCCGGCTACATCCGGGAGCTGGCCGGGTTCGTCGACCGGAAGATGCGCGAGGTTTCCGAGCACGCGCCCACGATCGACGCCGCGAAGATCGCCATTCTCACCGCTCTCAACATTTCCGACGAGTTCTACCAGTTCCGTTCCAAATCAGGCTCCGAGGGTGATCCGGGCCGTCTCGCCGCACGGGCGAGCCGCCTCGTGGAAAAGCTCGACGAGGTCCTGAAGACGTCTCCGGCCGTTCCGGCGAGGGCCGGCAATGAATCGATCGGCACCCTGCGCGGTGCGTGAATGGGATGTGTCCTTGAACCGATATATCAATCGTGGAGCCTTCGACATCGGGCCGTCCTGTGATGCCCCTCCGGGGGAACTAATGGTCTGCCCCGGGGACTCCCCCTGTCTTACGACGGGTTCAATCGACCTTTCCCACACGGCCGAGGTGGGGGGCCCTTCTTGGGCCTCACCGGAGGGACGTCTCCAGGACTTCGTCGCGCTCTAGGTCCGGATCACCCTCGCAAACGAACGTTTCGAGGGGGACAGACCCGTGAGTCCGAACGCATTGATCATTGCCGTCGAGGCCGCGTTGGCGGTCTTCGCCGTGGGCATTCTCGTGTGGGCGCTGCGCTCGCGCGGCGCCGCGTCGCTCGCGAGGGCCGAGGCCGAGCTCGAGGCCAAGAAGGTCCGGGAAGAGGCGAGGCTCGCCGCCGAGGCCGCCGTCCGCCGGGCGGAGGCCGCGGCCCAGAAGACCGAGCTGGACGCCAAGGAGCGGCAGCTCAAGGCCCGCGAGGCCGCGGAGGCCGAGGCCGCCAAGCGCCGTGCCGAGCTCCTCGACCAGGAAAAGCGCCTCCTCCAGAAGGAAGAGACGCTCGACAAGAAGATCCTCGCGGCCGAGAAACGCGAGCAGGATTCGGAGAACCGCGCCCAGAACCTCACGAAGCGCGAGAAGCGCATCGAGGAGCTGGAGGAGGAGGCGAAGAAGGCCGCCGAAGCCGTCGTCGCCGAGCAGCGCGCGAAGCTCGAGGTCATCGCGGGGCTCACGGCCGAGCAGGCCAAGCGCGACCTCATCCGCGAGCTGGAGAACGAGGCGCGCCTCGAGGCGACGGGCCTCGTCCGCCGGATCGAGGAGGACGCGGTCGAGAGCGCGAACTGGAAGGCGAAGCGTCTCCTCTCGATGACGATCCAGCGCATGGCCTCGGACCACGTCGTCGAGACGACCGTGTCGGTCCTCGACCTCCCGTCCGACGACATGAAGGGCCGCATCATCGGCCGCGAGGGCCGGAACATCCGCGCCGTCGAGGCCGCGACGGGCGTCGACATCATCATCGACGACACGCCCGAGGCGATCCTCCTCTCCTCGTTCGACCCGATCCGCCGCGAGGTCGCGCGACGCGCCCTCGAGCGCCTCATCCAGGACGGGCGCATCCACCCGGCCCGCATCGAGGAAGTCGTCGAGAAGGTGCGCGAGGAGCTCTGGCAGGACGTCAAGACGGCCGGCGAGGCCGCCGCGTTCGAGTTCGGCATCGCGGACCTCCACCCCGAGGTCGTGAAGCTCCTCGGCCGCCTGAAGTACCGCACGAGCTACGGCCAGAACGTCCTGCAGCACTCGAAGGAAGTCGGCTGGGCCGCGTGCCACCTCGCGTCGGAGCTCGGCGCGGACGTCGCCGTCGCCAAGCGCGCGGGGCTCCTCCACGACATCGGCAAGGCCGTCGACCGCGAGCAGGAGGGCACGCACCTCGAGCTCGGCCGGCAGATCCTGAAGAAGTACGGCGAGCACGAGGCCGTCATCCACGGGATGGAGTGCCACCACGGCGACTACGAGCCGCGCACGATCGAGGCTGTCCTCGTGAACGCCGCCGACGCGCATCTCGGCCGCGCGCCCCGGCGCCCGCCGCGAGATCCTCGAGACGTACGTCAAGCGTCTCGAGAAGCTCGAGAAGATGACGGAAGGAATGAAGGGCGTCGAGCGCACGTTCGCGATCCAGGCGGGCCGCGAGCTGCGCGTCATCGTCGACGCGAAGAAGATCTCCGACGACGAGTGCCTGTGGATGTCGAAGGACATCGCCAAGCGCGTCGAGGCGGAGCTGCAGTACCCCGGCCAGATCAAGATCACGGTCATCCGAGAGACGAGAGCGGTGGACTTTGCGAAATAGGGAAGAGGGAGAGAGAAGAAGATCTTCTTAGAAGGGTGAGAGGGGCCAGAGCGCCCCGATGCGCCCCTGCGCGGACTCGAGCGGCGGCCGCAGATTCACCCTTCGAAGAGAATTTGCAGACCATGACCCGGATGGGCCGGCGCCTGCATTCATGCGCGGGAGCAGAAATCTCTTGAAGCTCCTCTTCGTCGGCGACGTCGTCGGCAAGCCCGGACGGCGGGCGCTCGGCATGCTCGAGAAGCTGATCGCGCGCGAGCACGTCGATTTCACGGTCGTGAACATCGAGAACGCCGCCGGCGGATTCGGCGTGACGGCGGAGCTCTTCGCCGAGATGTCGAAGCTGCCGATCGACGTCTTCACGTCCGGCAACCACATCTGGGACAAGAAGGACTTCGTCCCGCTCCTCGACGACCTCGAGAACCTGCTGCGCCCCGCGAACTACCCGCCCGGCAACCCCGGCCGCGGGTGGACCGTCCAGACGACGCCGGCCGGGATTCCCGTCGGCGTCCTGAACCTGCAGGGGCAGGTCTTCATGGCGAACACCGACTCGCCGTTCCGCGTCGGCGACGCCGCGCTCGCCGAGATGCGCGCCAAGCGTCCCGAGATGAAGGTCGTCGTCGTCGACATCCACGCCGAGGCGACGTCCGAGAAGCAGGCGATCGGCTGGTGGTTCGACGGGCGCGCGTCGGTCGTGATCGGGACGCACACGCACGTGCCGACGGCCGACGCGCCGGATCCTGCCCGAAGGGGACGGCGTACCAGGGGGACGCCGGAATGACGGGCGCCTACGAGGGCATCATCGGCTTCGACCCGAAGAACATCCTCGAGAAGTTCCTGCACCAGACGCCGCGCTCGATGGAGACGGCGACGCGCGACGTCCGCCTCTGCGGCGCGATCGTCGACGTGGACGAGACGACGGGGAAGGCCCGGTCGATCACGTCGATCCAGGAGAAGCTGGCCCCCTGAGCGCGGAGCCGGATACCATCCGGGCATGAGAATCGTTCGCACGTTCGGGCTTCTGGCGCTCGCCGGGACCGCTCCGCTGGCCGCGCAGACCGGGGGGGCGCCGTGCGCCGCCGTGATGACGCCGGGCTTCGTTCCGTGCGACGCGCCGAAGACCCCCGCCGCCCTCGCGACGCTCGACGGCGCCTCCCTGAGCGCCGCCGAGTTCGATCCCGAGCTCCAGAAGCGCATCGCGGGCGTCGACGACGCCGTCGCCGCGGCCCGGCGCGCCGCGCTGGAGGCGGAGGTCGCGGACGTCCGGCTCCACCTCGAGGCGGAACGCCGCGGCGTCTCCTTCCGCGACTTCTGGGAAGCCGAAGTGCTCCGGAAGACGCCGCCCGCGTCCGAGGCCGACGTGGCCGCCGGCTTCGAGCAGGCGAAGAAGTGGTATCCCGGGAAGACCGTGGCCGACCTGAGGCCCCTCCTCGAGAGCGTCGTCCTCGCCGGGAACCGCGCGCGGCGCGAGGCGGAGGTCGCGGCGTCGCTGAAGGAGCGCTATCCGCTCGTGCCAGGCGCGGACCCGAATGCGCCTGGCCTCGCGCCGGACGCGGTCCTCGCGACCGTGGGCGGGCGGGTGATCACGGCGTCCTCCGCCGCGACGCGCCTCGACGCCGCCGGCTACTCCGTCCGCCGGGAACTCTTCTACGACGAGCTGGACGCCGTCCAGAGGGTCGCCGGCTCCCGGCTCCTCAAGGCCGAGGCCGCGAGAAGGGGCGTGACGCCCGAGGCCCTCCCGAAGGATAAGGTCGACTTCGGCAAGGGGCACGCGGTGAAGCTCCTCGCCGAGCTGCCCCCGCCGCCGGCACTCGCGATCGACGTCGCGGAAGCGCCGTCGCGCGGCCCGGCGAACGCCCCCGTGACGGTCGTCGAGTTCGCCGACTTCGAGTGTCCGCACTGCTCGAAGGCGTGGGCGAACGTCGAGGAGGCTCTCAAGCCTTACGGCGACCGCGTGCGATACGTGTTCCTGAACTTCCCGCTCCCGTTCCACGAGCGCGCGCTCGCGGCCGCGGAGGCGGGCCTCGCGGCCGCCGCCCAGGGGCGCTTTTTCGACTTCGCGGGGATCTTGTTCCGGAACCAGCAGGCGCTCGACGCGGCCTCGCTCCGGAAGTACGCGGCCGAAGCCGGCTGCGACGCGACGCGCTTCGCCGCCGACCTCGACTCGGGGCGCTTCGAGGCGGACGTCCTCCTCGAAGAGCGGCGCGGCGAGCGCCTCGGCGTCGACGGCACGCCGGCGTTCTTCGTCAACGGCGTCTGGCTGAGGTGGGAGTCGGGCGACGTCGCGGGGATCCGCGCCGCCGTGGACGCCGCGCTCGTGAAGGCGGGCGTCGTGCCGCCGCAGGCGCCCGCGCCGGCGGCGAAGGCGGCGGCCCGGTAGTGGACAGGCGGGCCCGGCTCCTCGTCCTCGCCGTCTTCGCCGTCTCGCTCGCGTTCGCGGCCGAGCCTCTCCTGACGGGCCGCGGGACTGACTTTCGGGCGTACTTCGAGGCCGCCCAGGCCCTGCGCTCGGGGCAGGACCCGTACGCGGGCGTCTACCCGTACCTCTATCCGCCGCTTCTCGCGGCCGCTCTCGTCCCGCTCACCTTCGTGCCGCCCGCGGCGGCTGCCTGGCTCTGGGCGGTCGCCTCGGCCGCGGCGCTCGCGGCCAGCGCGGCGCTCGTCGCGAAGAACTCGGTGCGCGTCCTCCTTCTCGCGCTCCTCTTCGCCCCGTTCGCCGCGACACAGTGGAACCTTCAGGCGAACGCCTTCGTCCTCTTCCTCCTCGTCCTCGCCCGCGACCGCCTGGATCGGGGCTTCGAGGCGGGGGGAGGAGCGCTCCTCGGCCTCTCGATCGCTCTCAAGCCGTTCGGGCTACTCGCGGCGGCCGCGCTCGTCCTCGCGGGGCGCTGGCGCGCGGGTCTCGTGGCGGCCGGTACCGCGCTCCTGTCGTTCGCGCTCGTCGTGCCGTCCTCGGGGGCGGCGGGCGCGGCCGCCGCGGCCGGGTCCGTGAAGCGGATCCTGTCTGCCTCGTGGGTGGAGACGTACGGCGGAAACGTCTCGTTGAACGGCTCGCTGGATCGGCTGCTGCCGGTGGACGCGGGAGAGTCCCGCCACCGCGCGCTCGGGCTCGCCATCGCGGGCGGGACGCTCGCGCTCGCCGCGGCGGCCGCGGCGGGAGCCGCTCGCGCCGGGAAGCGCGTGCGGCCGTCGGCCGTCGTGGACGCGATGCTCGCCGCGACGCTCCTCGGCGCCTCGTCGTCGTGGCTCCACCACTCGGCGGTCCTCTTCCCGGCCGTGGCGGCGCTCTCGCCGCCCGCCGGCGCCGCGGCGCTCGCCCTCTACGGCATCGCTGCGGCCTGGCGCCTCTTCGCGTCCCTCGGGCCTGGTGCCGGAGCCGCGGCCTCGCTCGCGGGCACGGCCGCGCTCGTCCTCGTGTGGGTCCTGACGTCCCGCCGGGCCGCGGAACCCTGCTAGGATCGCCGCGTGGCCGTCGACAAGGAGCTTCTCGACATCCTCGCCTGCCCCGCCTGCGACGCGCGGCCGCCGGTCGCGCTCTGCACGCTGAAGGGCGCCGCGGCGAAGGCGGTCGTCGAGAAGTACCGCGAGTCGCTGAAGGACGAGGAGCCGGTCGTGACGCAGGGCCTCTCCTGTGCCGCGTGCGGCCGCGTCTACCCGATCGTCTCGGACATCCCGGTCATGCTCGTCGAGGAGGCGCTTCCGGCGGACGCCCGGGAGGCCTGACCCTCCCCTGCGGCTCATCCCCGAACCGATCGCCCGCCGGAGCGGATTCGAGCGCGCAACGTTCGTGCTCTTCCTGCTCGGCGTCGGGTGCGCGCCCGGCATTGCGATCGCCAACATCTGCTTCGGGCTCTGCCTTGCGTCCGCCCTCGCGTGGCGGTGGCGCGCCCGGGCGCGGGGAGAGGACTTTCTCGGGCCGTTCCGCCGGACGACGCCGGTCCACGGGCCCATCGCCGCGTTCGTCCTCCTTTCGGTGGTGTCGTGTTTCTTCTCGACGCTGCCCTCGAGGTCCCTGATCCAGGTCAAGGGCTTCGGGACGTTCCTCCTCGTCGTCTTCGTGGCGGCGCTTCTCGACGACGCCGCGGACGTCAAGCTCCTCGTCGACGTCTGGCGGACGACGGCGCTCTACCTCGTCCTGCGCGGCTTCGCCGAGTGGATCTCGGGCTCGCCGAGCCTCGACTTCCGGATCGCCGGCGGACTGTCGGTTTACATGACGTACGCGGGCCTCCTCCTCGTCCTCGTGCCGCTCCTCGGGGCTCGCGGGGTCTCGGGAGGCGTGCGGGGGGCCAGGGCGGCCGACGTGGCGGTCGCGCTCGCGGGCGCCCTCGCGATGGCCCTGACGCTGACGCGCGGCGCGTACGTGGGCCTCGCCGCCGCCCTGCTCGCCGTCCTTCTCGTGTGGCGGCCGCTCCTCGCGCTTCTCGCGCCGTTCGTGATCGCGGCCTTCTTCGTCGTGATGCCGATGCCCGTGCGGGACCGCCTCGCATCCGCGACGAACCCGCACGACGTGACGATGAACGACCGCGTCGCGATGTGGAAGGCGGGCCGGGCGATGATCGCGGACCGGCCGCTCTTCGGCGTCGGGCCCGGGAGGGTCAAGGTCCTCTACCCCGTGTACCGCGTCCCCGGCTGGGTCGAGCCGCGCCCGGGGCACCTCCACAACAACCTCGTCATGATCGCGGCCGAGACGGGGATCCCCTCGGCGCTCGCCTACCTCGCGTTCGTCGGAGCGTTCTTCCTCGGCGCCCTGCGGATCGTCCGCCGCGCGCCGCGCGGCGACCCCGCCCGCGGGATCGCGATCGGCGCGATCGGCGCGATGGCAGCGCTCTTCGCGGCCGGGATGTTCGAGTACAACTTCGGAGACGTCGAGGTCCTGATGGCGACGCTCGTCGTGGCCACGCTGCCCTTCGCGGCGGCCCGCGCCGGCCGCTCCGCCGACTAGAATCAGCCGATGTCGAGCCGTTTTCCCGGGCGCGTCTATCCCCTGCGGGGCGGGGCCCTCCGCCGCGTGGCCGAAACGCAGCTCTCGCTCGGAGACTCGGGGCCGGACGCGACCGCGATGACCGTGTCGCAACTCGTCGAGAAGTTGAACGGGATCCTGAAGGGCGGAATCCCGGACGTCTGGGTGAAGGGCGAGATCGCAGACCTGAAGCGCCCCGGTTCGGGGCACCTTTATTTTTCTTTGAAGGATGAGCGGGCGTTGATGCCTTGCGTGATGTGGCGGAGCACGGCCGTCCGTCTTCCATTCGAAGCAGAAGAAGGACTTCTCGTCCTTGCGCACGGATACCCGGATGTGTACGCGCCGTACGGCAAGCTGTCCCTCGTCGTCTCCGAGATCCAGCCCTCCGGCATCGGCGCCCTGCAGCTCGCGTTCGAGCAGCTGAAGGCGCGTCTCGCCGCCGAGGGCCTGTTCGACGTCTCGAAGAAACGTCCGCTGCCGCTGCTGCCGAGGCGCATCGGCGTCGTGACGTCGCGGAACGGGGCCGCGCTGCGCGACATCCTGAAGGTCCTCCACGCCCGTTTTCCGAACGCCCACGTGACGCTGTACCCGGCCTCCGTGCAGGGCGCCGCGGCGCCGGGCGAGATCGTCCGCGCGCTGGGCGCCTTCTCTCGCGTCGCCGGCTCCGCCGACGTCGTCATCGTCGCCCGAGGCGGCGGATCGAAGGAAGACCTCGCGGCCTTCAACGACGAGTCCGTCGTCCGGGCCGTCGCGGCGTCGAGGGTGCCGGTGATCTGCGCCGTGGGTCACGAGACCGACATTTCACTCGCGGAGCTCGCGGCCGACGTCCGCGCGGCCACGCCGTCGCAGGCGGCAGAGCTCGTGGTCGAGCGACTGGACCGGTTCGAGGAGCGCCTCTCGCGCGGGGAGAGGGATTTGAAGATTTCCTTGAAAGGAAAAATGGATCGCGCTGCGCGGGACCTCGCGCGGCTCGCCACCGCACCCTCATTCGCGGGATTCCCCGCCGCCGTTTCCGAGGGCAGGTTCGAGTCGCGCGCCGCGGCGGCAGCCCTGCTTTCTTCCTTTCGAAGGATCCCCTCTTCTCTCCTCTCCCGCGTGACACGCCTCGAGCAGAGCGTCGCGGCGTGGGTCGACCGTGCGGCGTTTCCCTTCCTCCGCGACCGCGTCGCCGGCGAGCGTCGCGCCGCGGCGGACCGGATGGCGGCGCGCGTGGCGTCGGCGAACGAGAAGCTCGGCATCGCCGTCGGACGGCTCGAGGCCCTGAGCCCGCTGCGCGTCCTCGCGCGCGGGTATGCGATCGTGACGAAGGACGGGGAGACGGCGCCCGTGACGGACGCCGCGGACCTTGCCGCCGGCGACGGCGTGCGCGTGAGGCTGGCCCGCGGACGCGCCGCCGCCCGCATTCTCTCGACGGAGACCGAATGACCAAGACGAAGGCCCTTCCGAAGAACCTCACGTTCGAAAAGGCGCTCGAGCGCCTCCAGGAGATCGTCGCGGAGCTCGAGGACCCCGAGAAGAGCCTCGAGACGAGCCTCGAGCTCTTCGAGGAAGGCGTCGCGCTGTCGCGCTTCTGCCGCTCGCGCATCGACGAGATCCAGAAGCGCGTCGAGGTCGTCCTCAAGGAGACGCCCGAGGGGCTCGCGACGGGTCCGCTGGACGACGAGATCGAGGACGACCTCGACGACGAGGACGCCGCCCGATGACGGTCGCGCGCCCGGTGCGGGCGCTGCCGGCCGCGCTCGAAGGCCGCCGCCGCGGGATCGAGGCGGCGCTCGCGGGCGTCCTGCCCCGCGAGGGGTCCGAGCCGCGCGATCTCGTCGCGGCGATGCGCTACAGCGTTCTCGGAGGGGGCAAGCGCTTCCGGCCGCTCCTTTTCTTTGCGGGCGCCGAGGCGGGTCCCGAGCGGCTGCCGGAGGACGCGGTCGACGCCGCGGCCGCGCTCGAGCTGCTGCACACGTACTCGCTCATCCACGACGATCTGCCCTGCATGGACGACGACGACCTCCGCCGCGGCCAGCCCACCTGCCACGTGAGATTCGGCGAGGCGACCGCGCTTCTCGCGGGCGACGCCCTCCAGACGCTGGGCTTCGAGCTCCTCGCGACGCGTCCCGCCGGAGAGGAGTGGGCGGCGCGGCGCGCCCGTGCCGTGGCGCTGACGGCGCGGGCGATCGGCGTCGAAGGGATGGCGGGCGGCCAGGCGCTCGATCTCGAGGCGACGGGGCGGTCCGTTCCGTTCGAGGAGCGGTCGTCGCGTCTCAAGAGGATCCACGCGCTCAAGACGGGCCGACTCGTGCGCCTCTCGCTGGAGGTCGGGGCGCTCCACGCGGGAGCGGAGCCCGTCGTTCTGGAAGGCGTGGGACGCTATGGCGATTGCCTCGGCCTCCTGTTCCAGATCGCCGACGATCTCCTCGACGTCACGCAGGACACCGCGACGCTCGGGAAGACGGCCGGCAAGGACGCGGAGCAGGAGAAGCTGACGTATCCGGCGGTCTTCGGCCTCGGGGGCGCCCTGCGCGAGCGCGACCGCGCGCTCGACGAGGCGCGATTCGCAGCGGCCGGTGTCGAGGCACCGGGCGGCCTCCTCGCGGCACTCGCGGAATACGTCGCGGGCCGGGACCGGTAAACTCCGCGCCGTGGGACTTTCCGAGGACCGGAAGTTCGGTTGGACCGTGGGCGGCGCCTTCGCCGTCCTCGGCGGCCTGCTCCTCTGGCGGCATCGGACGGTCGCGGGGGCCCTCTTCGCCTCGCTCGGCTGCGTTCTTCTGGTCCTCGCGGCGGCGGCGCCGGGCCTCCTCGCGGCGCCGCACCGCGGGTGGCTCGCGTTCGCGAAGGTCCTCGGCCGGGTGAACTCGGCCGTTTTCCTGTTCCTGACCTTCTTCCTCGTCCTCACGCCGCTCGCGTTCTTCCTGCGCCTCTTCGGCCGCGACGAGCTCCGGCGCCGCGGGCCCGCGCCCGCCTCGACGTGGGAGCCCTATCCGGGGCGGAACCGCGACCCGAAGCACTACGAGTCGATCTGGTGATGGGAAAGCGCGACGTCCTTTCGCAGCTCTGGGAGTTCCTCAAGTACCGCAAGAAGTACTGGCTCATGCCGATCGTCTTCCTGCTGGTCCTCGTCGGGCTCCTCCTCGTCCTCGCCGAGAAGAGCGTCATCGCGCCCTTCATCTACACGCTGTTCTAGTGACCGCGATCCTCGGCCTCTCGGCCTACTACCACGATTCGGCGGCGTGTCTTCTCGTGGACGGGAAGATCGTGGCGGCCGCGCAGGAAGAGCGCTTCACGCGGAAGAAGCACGACGCGGGCTTTCCCCTGAACGCGGCGCGCTGGTGCCTCGCCGAAGCGGGACTTGCCCTCGGGAAGCTCGACCACGTCGCGTTCTACGATAAGCCGCTCGTGAAATTCGAGCGGCTCTTCGAGACGTACCTCGAGTACGCCCCGCGCGGCTTCGGCTCGTTCCGCAAGGCGATGCCGCTGTGGATCTCGGACCGGCTCTGGATGAGCGACGAGATCGGGAGGGACCTCGGCTGGGACGGGAGGGTCCTCTTCGGCGACCACCACGAGTCGCACGCGGCCTCGGCGTTCTACCCGTCGCCGTACGAGGAGGCCGCGATCCTCACGATGGACGGCGTGGGGGAGTGGGCGACGTCGTCGATCGGGACCGGCCGCGGGAACGCGCTCGACATGGTCTGGGAGATGCGGTTTCCGCACTCGGTCGGGCTCCTCTACTCGGCGTTCACGTACTTCTGCGGCTTCAAGGTGTTGAGCGGCGAGTACAAGCTCATGGGCCTCGCGCCCTACGGGGAGCCGAAGTACGCGGACCTCATCCGCGAGAAAGTCGTCCACGTCTGCGACGACGGGTCCATCCGCCTCAACATGGAATATTTCTCGTTCGCCACGGGCCTCACGATGACGGGCGCCGGCTTCGAGCGGCTGTTCGGCGGCCCCGCGCGCGAGGCCGAGTCGAAGCTCACGCAGCGCGAGATGGACCTCGCGCGCTCGATCCAGGACGTGACCGAGGAGATCGTCCTGAAGATGGCGCGCCACGCGCGGAGGACGACCGGCATGCGAAATATCTCTGCATGGCCGGCGGCGTCGCGCTGAACTGCGTCGCGAACGGCAAGCTCCGCGAGGCGGGGATCTTCGACGACCTGTGGATCCAGCCCGCCGCGGGCGACGCGGGCGGCGCCGTGGGCGCGGCGCTCTCGATCTGGCATCGTCACCTCGGCATGCCGCGCGAGAGCGCGGAGAAGCGGGGGACCTGGAGGCTCGGAGGAAAAGAGAGAGAAAGAGAAGAGAAGAGTTCTTTGAATGGAATAGGGCGGGGCGAGGGCGGCGCAACAACCGCAGGAGGCGAGCTGCGTGCTCGCAGCGGACAGGCGGCGCCCGGCTCTTCATCACTCGAAGAAATCTCTTCTTCTTCCTCTTCTTCGTTGCCGCCCTACGAAGACGGCATGTCGGGCGCATTCCTCGGCCCCTCCTACCCTTCGGAAGAAATTGCGGCCTGGCTCGAGTCTCACCATTACCCGTTCAAGACGATTGAACCCGCCGCCCTCCCCGGCGCCGTCGCCGACCTCCTCGCCGGAGGGAAGATCGTCGGCCTCCTGCAGGGCCGCATGGAGTTCGGGCCGCGCGCGCTCGGCGGGCGGAGCATCCTCGGCGACCCGCGCTCGCCCGCGATGCAGTCGGTCATGAACCTCAAGATCAAGTTCCGGGAGTCGTTCCGTCCGTTCGCCCCGTCCGTCCTGCGCGAGGAGGCGGCGGCGTGGTTCGAATTCGACGGGGATTCACCCTACATGCTCCTGACCGCCGACGTCGCCAAGGGCCTCCGGCGGGAGATGACGGAGGCCGAGAAGTCGCTCTGGGGTATCGAGAAGCTGAACGTGCCGAGGTCCACGATCCCGGCGGTCACGCACGTCGACTACTCGGCGCGCCTCCAGACGGTCCGCAGGGAGACGAATCCGGTCTACCACGCGATCCTGTCCGCGTTCCGCGACCGGACGGGCTGCCCGGTCGTCGTGAACACGTCCTTCAACGTCCGCGGCGAGCCGATCGTGTGTTCGCCCGAGGACGCCTACCGCTGTTTCATGCGGACGGCGATGGACGCCCTCGTCCTCGAGAACCACGTTCTCCTGCGGGAAGGGCAGCCCGCATTCGCGGAAACGGCGGACTGGCGCCGGGAGTTCACCCTGGATTGAGAGTGGGCCAAGGGGGCTCGGGGGGAACGAACCCGGCCCCGCCCATGCTTCGGCGAACGACGTTCCCCCCGATCAGGGAAAGATCCCCAATTCCATGTAGCTGACGGCGATCTTGTCGATTGCCGAGATGAAGGCCGCCGTGCGCAGGTCCGGGACGCCCGGGTTGCGGCGCTGGACGTCGCGGATCTGCTGGAAGGCGACGCTCATCGTCTCCTCGAGGCCCGAGTTCACGAGGTCCTCCTCGGCGGCGCCGTGGATCAGGAGCTTGCGCTCGGCGTCTCCGAGTGCCTTGCCCGTCGCGCTCTCGATCGACTTGACCATCCGCGCCGCGCTCATCTCCTCGTAGCGCTTCTCCATCCGGCCGAAGCGCACGTGAGACAGGTTCTTCAGCCACTCGAAGTAGCTCACGGTCACGCCGCCGGCGTTCAGGAACATGTCGGGCATCACGACGACGCCCTTCTGGCGCAGGATCGCGTCGCCGTCCGCCGTGACGGGACCGTTCGCGCCCTCGGCGACGAGCTTCGCCTTCACCTTGCCCGCGTTCGCGCCCGTGATGACGTTTTCGAGGGCCGCCGGGACCAGGACGTCGCAGTCCGTGTAGAGGATCTCGTCGGCCGGAAAGTCCTTCGCGCCGGGGTAGCCCGTGATCCTCTTCGTCGCGGCGCGGTGCTTGATCACCGCGTCCACGTCGAGGCCCTTCGGGTCCACGATCGTCCCTTCCCACTCCGCGAGGGCGACGACCGTCGCGCCGCCTTCCTGCAGGAACTTCGCGGCGTGGTAGCCGACGTTGCCGAGGCCCTGCACCGCGACGCGCTTGCCCGCGAGGCCGGCCGTCATCCCGAGGATCTTCAGGAGGCCGGCGTCCGCGAGCGCCTCCCGGACGCCGAAGAAGACCCCGCGGCCCGTGGCTTCCTTGCGGCCCCGGATGCCGCCCTGGCTGATCGGCTTGCCGGTCACGCAGCCGATCGCGTCGATCTCTCCCGGGTGGAACTGGGCGTACGTGTCCGCGATCCAGGACATCTCGCGCGGGCCGGTGCCGTAGTCGGGCGCGGGGACGTCGATGCCCGGTCCGATGAAGTTCTTCTTCGTGAGCTCGGCCGTGTAGCGGCGCGTGATGCGCTCGAGCTGCTCGACCGAGACCCGGCGCGGGTCGATCTTGATGCCGCCCTTGGCCCCGCCGAACGGCACGTCCACGATCGCGCACTTGAACGTCATGAGCGCGGCGAGCGCGAGCACCTCGTCCTCGTTCACGTCGGGCGAATAACGGATGCCGCCCTTGACGGGCAGCTTGTGGTGGCTGTGCTCGGCGCGCCAGGCCTCGATGACCTCGTAACCGCCGCCTTCCTTCCGGACGGGGAACCGGAACTTGTAGACGCTGTTACAGACCTTGATCTGGTCGAGCAGACCGGGCGGATAGTCGAGAAAGCTGGCGGCGGCGTCGAAATTCCGGTTCACGCTCTCCAGGAAACCGCTTGACTGGGACATCAATACCTCCGGTTGACCGAGTTTAGTGGACTCGATATAGGATGCGGCGCGAATGGAAGTCGGGGCCTCCGGCGTGGTGCGACTGGATCGCATCGCACTGCACCGCCTGAGCGAAGAGGCGGCGTCGTCCCCCCGACTCCGCATGAATCGAAACCTTCACGCGATGGAAGACCCGGTGCACCGGCTGTTCAACGCGATTGAGCCGGGGAGCTACATACGGCCTCACCGGCACCTCCACCCTCCGAAAACGGAGACGATGGTGGCGGTGTCGGGCAGGCTCGGATTTCTGTCCTTTCGCGACGACGGCGCGGTGGACGAGAAGATGGTCCTCGACGCGGCAGGCGGCCTTTTCGGTGTCGACGTCCCAGCGGGCGTGTGGCACTCCTTCGTGTCGCTCGCGCCGGGCACGGTCGTGTTCGAGGCCAAGGCCGGGCCCTACGTGCCCCCGGGCGAGGGGGATGCGGCCCCCTGGGCGCCGCGCGAAGGCGACCCGGCGGCGGTGCGGCTCGAGGCCGGGTGGCGGAACGCGTTTCTTCAGCAGGCGGAATCCTGAGTTCATGCGGATCTTACCGTTCGATGCCAAGTTACCCGGCCGTGCCGGGATCATTTGCTTTCGTCTTCAGTAAGGAAGGGGTGCGTACATGATCAACAAGCGTCGTTTCCTGCCGCTCGCCGCGTGCGTGGCGGTCCTTCTCCTGCCGGTTCTGCCTGCGCCCGCGCAGGAGACCACTGGCGGCATCCAGGGGGTCGTAGAGGTCAAGTCGGACCGGAGTCCCCTCCCCGGCGTCTCGGTAGAGGCCGTTCACGTCCCCACCGGCACGCGTTATACGGCCGTCAGCGGCGCGAGCGGACAGTTCAACATCCTCAACGTCCGCGTCGGCGGCCCTTACACCGTGACCGCGAAGATCAGCGGCTTCAAGACCGAGACCTTCAAGGACATCGTGGTCGCCCTCGGCGAGAAGCGGTTCGTCACGTTCAACCTCGAAGTCACGGCGGTGACGGAAAACGTGAGCGTGACGGCGGAGGCCGAGCCGCTGATCAGCCCGAGCCGGATGGGCTCCGACCAGTCGATTTCGAACGCGGAGATCACGGCCCTGCCGACCCTCAATCGGCAGTTCCAGGACTTCGCCCGGGTCAACCCTTACGTCAACGTACAGGCGTACGATGCGACCCAGACCGCCATCTCGGTCGGCGGAAAGAACAACCGGTACAACTCGATCCAGATCGACGGCGCGGTCAACAACGACCTCTTCGGTCTCGCGTCGACCGGCACACCGGGTGGCCAGGCGTACACGCAGCCCATCTCGCTGGACACGATCCAGGAGATCCAGGTTGCCATCTCCCCGTACGACATCAAGCAGAGGGGGATTCACTGGCGGCGCCATCAACATGATCACCCGAAGCGGGTCGAACGACTTCCACGGGTCTGCCTACGGCTTTACGCGGAACGAGAAGTACATCGGCAGCAATGTCCCGCAGGCCTACGGCGACGCGCTCGACAAGCCCTACGCGACCTTCAAGCAGGACCAGCTCGGCGCCCGCGTCGGCGGACCCATCCTGAAGGACACGCTCTTCTTCTTCGCCAGTGGCGAGGCCAACCGGCTCACGCAGCCGACCGGCACGTCGGCCGACGGCTCGACGAGCAACTCGTACAAGGATCCGGCGGGTGCCGCCCAGTTCCAGAGCATCCTGACCAACCAGTACGGCTTCTACCCGGGCGGGCTCGGGGACTACAACCAGAGGACGAACAGCGACCTGCTGCTCGGCAAACTCGATTTCAACGCATCCCCGAGCAACAACATCTCGCTCCGCTACAACTACGTCAACGCCCTGACCGATACGCTCGGTCAGACCCGCGGCTTCAGCGCCTACACCTTCGAGAGTGCCGGGTACACGTTCGCGGACAAGACGAACTCGGGCGTGCTGCAGGTCAACAGCGTCTTCGGCTCCGATTCGTTCAACCAGGGCCGCGTCGGCTACCAGACGATCCGCGACAGCCGCGAGGTGCCGACTCCCTTCCCGTCCGTCTACGTCTGCGCCTCGCCCAACCAGTTCTGCACGGGAGGCGGTACCTACAGCCCTGGTCGCCGGGACGGAACGCTCGTCCGGAGCGAACGGCCTCAATCAGGACATCCTCGAGGTCACCGACGACTACTCGCTCATCAAGGGCAACCACACGATCACGATCGGAACCCACAACGAGTTCTTCAAGTTCGAGAACCTCTTCATCCAGGACGTCTACGGAACGTACTTCTTCAACAGCAACGCCGACCTCGCCGCCGGGAACGCGGCCCGATACCAGGTCGTTTTCAACAACGGGTCCGACCCGCGAGGAGCGACCAAGTGGGCCGCTCAGCAGTGGGGCCTCTACGCGGGCGACCAGTGGCGGGTCAACAACAAGCTCACGCTGAACCTCGGCATCCGGGCCGATCTCCCGAGGCTCACGGACAGTCCGAACTACAACCCGCTCGTCTACTCGACGTTCGGCATCAACACGAGCGACGTCCCGACCAACCAGCTCATGTTCTCGCCCCGCCTCGGGTTCAACTGGAACCCGACTGACTCGGGCAAGGACCAGGTCCGCGGCGGGATCGGCGTCTTCGCGGGCCGCACGCCCTTCGTCTGGATCTCGAACGTTTACTCCGGCGCCGGACTCGGGGACGGGACCGTCACGAAGCTGACCGCGTCCAACGTCCACTTCAACCCGGACCCCTTCAACCCGCCCACGAACTTCCCTCCCGGAACCGCCGCCGTCTCGGTCGACACGATCGACCCCAAGTTCAAGTTTCCCCAGATCCTTCGCACCACCCTGGGGTACGACCGTGAGCTCCCGTACGGGATCCGCGGGACCGTCGAGTACATGTTCACGAAGACGCTCGAGGACGTGTTCTACAACAACGTGAACAAGGTCGATTCGGGCACCACGACCCCCTGGGGCACGCCGGTCTACAAGAACTACAACACCGGATTCAACAACGTGACCTACCTGACGAACACGTCCCGGGGCGAGCAGCAGAACCTCATCGTGCAGCTCGAGAAGCGCTTCCCCTTCGGTCTCTACGTCATGGGGTCGTACGCCTACATGAACGCCAAGGCTGCCTTCGAGGGAACCTCGAGCGTGGCGCTCTCGAACTGGCAGTTCTACCCGACGAACGGCGACATCAACCACCAGGCGCTCAACCGCTCGCAGTTCGAGGTGCCGAATCGCTTCAACCTCGTCGCGACGGAGTCCTTCAAGACCGGGCCCGTGCGCCACACCGTCGGGCTCGTCTATTACGCGCAGTCGGGCCAGCCGTACTCGATCCTGATGGGCGGCGACGCGAACAAGGACGGGGCCTCGGGCAACGATCAGCTCTTCGTGCCTCAAAACTACAGCGACGTCGTCTGGAAGGGAGCGGGTGCGCCCACCGAGGCGCAGTGGAACAACTTCCTCTCGACGACGGGCCTCGACAAGTACCGCGGCCGGGTCGAGCCGGTCTTCGCGCTCGATGCGCCGTGGATTCACACGCTCGACTTCCACTACGACCTCACGCTTCCGATCTCGGTCGTCGACGTGCAGCTCACCTTCGACGTCCTGAACCTCATCAACCTCGTGAACCACAACGCGGGACTTCTCCGCGTCGTCAACTTCCAGACCTACACCGCTCTCAACTATTCGGGCGTCGACGCGGCCACGGGTAAGCCGATCTACACGGTCAACGCGAATGCGCTCAACGAAGGGGCCCAGT
Organism: uncultured Acidobacteriota bacterium; assembly: GCA_963798215.1. Classification (GTDB taxonomy): domain Bacteria; phylum Acidobacteriota; class Thermoanaerobaculia; order UBA5066; family UBA5066; genus Fen-183. The sequence continues at coordinate 2,208,854 of CAWCSP010000004.1, read as the reverse complement.
ACACCACCGTGGACCTTCGCTCGCGCTACCAGCTGAAGTGGGGGGCGCGCGTTTCGTTCTAGGCCGTTTCCGCGAGAACCTCGTTTGAACGGGAAGCGCCGGAGCTAAGGCTCCGGCGCTTTCTTTTTCGGGATTTCTTCGAAGGTGCCCGAGCCGAAACGCCTGCTCGGAGCGCTCCGTGGCGCAGGCCGCTCGTCGTCATCCTTCGAAGAAATTCTTCTTGCGAGGTGCCCGGGCCGTCTGCGAACTCGTCGCGCGAGCCCGTCCGGCCTGGTGCATTCACCTTCTAAGAGATTCTTCTTCTTTCCGATATTCTACGGACTCGGAGGATTTTTCCGATGCCGCTCAGCACCGAAACGCCAGCGATTCCGCCCGTCTCCATCCTCGGGGACCACGAGCAAGAGCTCGCGGAGGGCGTGTACGACTTCGCCGTCGAGTCGATCGGCCCGCACTCGGCCCGGATGGACCGGGAGAACGTCATGGATCCCGAGCTCATCCGGAAGTTTTTCGACCTCGACCTCATGGGGATCGAGATCCCGGAGGAGTACGGGGGGCTCGGCGCGAACTTCACGACCTCGATCGCGATCATCGAGGCGCTCGCGCGCGTGGATGCCTCCTGCGCCGTCGTCGTGGACGTCCAGAACACGCTCGTGAACAACGCGATCAAGCGCTGGGCGTCCCCCGCGATCCACCGGAAGTACTTCCCGCAGCTCGCGAAGCAGAAGGTCGCGTCCTACGCGCTCTCCGAGGCCGGCTCGGGCTCCGACGCGTTCGCCCTTTCGACGACGGCATCGCCCAAGGGCGACCGGTGGGTCCTGAACGGCGAGAAGCTCTGGATCACGAACGGCCTCGAGTCGGAGCTGTTTCTTGTCTTCGCGAACGTCGACAAGAGCAAGGGCTACAAGGGCATCACGGCGTTCCTCGTGGAGTCGCAGTGGAAGGGCTTCACGAAGGGGAAGAAGGAGGACAAGCTGGGCATCCGCGCGTCCTCCACGCTCGCGCTGGCCTTCGAGGACCTCGAGGTTCCCGCCGAGAACGTCATCGGGAACGTCGGCGAGGGCTACAAGATCGCGATCGAGACCCTGAACGAGGGCCGGATCGGGATCGGGGCCCAGATGGTCGGGATCGCCCGCGCCGCGCTCGACTACACGGCGAGGTACGTCAAGGAGCGCAAGCAGTTCGGCCAGCCGCTCGCGCAGTTCCAGGCCGTCCAGCACGAGCTCGCGCGGATGGACATGGAGCTCGAGTGCGCGCGCCTCGCCGTCTACAACGCGGCGCGCCTCAAGGAGGCGGGCCTGCCGTTCGCGCGCGAGGGCGCGATCGCGAAGCTGAAGGGCTCCGAGGTCGCCGAGATGTGCACCTCGAAGGGACTCGAGCTCCTCGGCGGCTACGGCTACGTGAAGGACTACCCGCTCGAGAAGATGTACCGCGACGCGAAGATCGGGAAGATCTACGAGGGGACGTCCTTCATGCAGCTCAACACGATCGCGAAGGACGTCCTGAAGCGGGGCTGAGCCCCCACCGCGCATGACCGCGACGCCCGCGCCCGGCGCCGGCCTCCGCCGGGAGATCGGCCTCTGGCAGGGCACCGCCCTGAACGTGATCGACATGGTGGGGATCGGTCCGTTCGTGACCCTTCCCCTCATCCTCGCGGCGATGGGCGGGGGCCGCGCGCTCCTCGCGTGGCTTCTCGGAGCCCTCCTCGCGATCTCGGACGGCCTCGTGACGGCCGAGCTCTCGGCCTCGCTGCCACGTGCCGGCGGCTCGTACGCGTTCCTGCGCGAGGCCTACGGTCCCGCCCGCTGGGGACGGCTCGTCTCGTTCCTCTTTCTCTTCCAGATCGCGTTCTCGGCGCCGCTCTCGATGGCGTCGGGCGCGATCGGCTTCTCGCGCTACCTGAGGTTCGTGTTTCCGGCGATCCCGGGGGCCTGGGAAGGCGCCGTCGCGTCGATTCTCTGCGTGGCCGTCACGCTTCTCCTCATGCGGCGGATCGGCGCGATCGGGAGATTCTCGGTCGTCCTCTGGATCGGCGTCCTCGCGACGCTCGGGATCGTGATCGGGCTCGGCCTCCCGCACATGAAGCTCGAGGCCTGGCGCTTCTGGGAGGCCCCGGTCGTCTCCGCGCCGGGCGTTCCCCCGCCGGGCGTCCTCGGCGGCCTCGGCGCCGCGCTCCTCCTGGGCGTCTACGACTACCTCGGCTACTACAACATCTGCTACCTCGCCGAGGAGATCGTTCAGCCGACGAAGACGATTCCCCGCGTCATCGTCGTGTCGATCCTCGCGGTGGCGGTCCTCTACATCCTGATGAACGTCTGCATCGTCTCGGTCATGCCGATGGGCCAGGCGATGACCTCGAAGTCCACGGTCGCGGACTTCGTCGAGCTCCTCGCGGGACGGCCCGTCGCGCGGGCCGTCACGCTCCTCATCCTCTGGACGGCCTTCGCGTCGGTCTTCTCGCTCACCCTCGGCTACTCGCGCATCCTGTGGGCGGCGGCCCGCGACGGGAACTTCTTCCGCGTCTTCGCGCGTCTCCACCCGACGGAGGGCTACCCGATCGTCGCGATCGCGGCCCTCGGAGGCGCGGCCGCGCTCTTCTCGTTCCTCGATCTGAAGGCCGTCGTCTCGGCGATCATCTCGATCCGCGCGATCATCCCGTTCATCGCCCAGATCGCGGGAGCGCTCGTTCTGAGGAAGACGCGACCGGAGCTCGAGCGCCCGTTCAGGATGTGGCTCTACCCGCTGCCTGCGCTCGTCGCGCTCGCTCTGTGGGGCTTCGTCCTCGTCTCGCCCGAGAAGGGCTTCAAGGCCACGGGTCTCGCGGTGATCGCGGCGGGCGTCGGGGCGTTTCTCGTGAGATCCCGTCTCGCGCGAGAATGGCCGTTCGCCGGAGCCGCCGGCCAGGAGAGGCCCACGCCATGAAACGAATCGCCGTCCTCACGAGCGGAGGCGACGCCCCCGGCATGAACGCCGCGATCCGGGCGGTCGTGCGGGCCGGAATCGCCGAGGGCGTGAGCGTCATCGGCGTGAGGAACGGCTTCGCGGGCCTCATCGCGGGCGACCTCGTCCCTCTCGGGGCCCGCGCCGTGGGTGGCATCCTCCAGCAGGGCGGAACGATCCTCGGGAGCGCGCGGTGCGACGAGTTCCGCCTGCCCGAGGGCCGCGCCGGCGCGCTCGAGATCCTCCGGCGCAACGAAGTCGAAGGTCTCGTCGTGATCGGCGGGAGCGGCTCGCAGACGGGAGCGCACGAGCTCCAGAAGCTCGGCTTTCCGACCGTCGGGGTCGGGTCGACGATCGACAACGACCTCTGCGGCTCGGACATCACGATCGGCGTCGACACGGCTCTCAACATCGCGCTCGAGGCGATCGACCGGCTCAAGACGACGGCCTCGTCGCACGGGCGGGCGTTTCTCGTCGAGGTCATGGGCCGCGACTGCGGCTACCTCGCGATCATGGCGGGCATCGCGGGCGGCGCCGAGTCCATCGTCGTTCCCGAGGTCCCCGTCGACCCGGAGGCGCTCGCGCGCGACCTCGACGCCTCGCGCGAGCGCGGCAAGAAGCACGCGATCATCGTCGTTGCCGAGGGCGCGTCCTACGACGCCGAGGGCCTGGCCCGCTACTTCCAGGAGCACAAGAAGCGGCTCGGCTTCGACCTCAGGGTCACGATTCTCGGGCACGTCCAGCGGGGCGGGGTCCCGGGCGCGTACGACCGCCTCCTCGCGACGCGTCTCGGGGCGGTGGCCGTCCAGCGGCTCGTCGCGGGGGAGAACGGCGTTCTCATGGGACTCGTGGACGGGAAGATCGCGGCGACGCCGCTCAAGGACGTCGCGGGGGCGAAGAAGCCTCTGGATCCGTCTCTCTTCGAGCTCGCCCGGGTGATGGCGAAGTAGCTCCGTCCCGGTTTAAGATCCGCGTCCGGTCTCCGCAGGGCGGCGACGTACCCAAGTGGTTAAGGGAAGGCTCTGCAAAAGCCTCATTCGTCGGTTCGAATCCGACCGTCGCCTCCATCCTCCCGCCCGAGCAGACCGCGCCGGAAGGCCAGCGAAACGGCCTCGACCTGGCTGTGGACCTCCATGCGGCGGAGCAGGTGCTGGACGTGGTTCCGGACGGTCGCGTGCGAGAGCCCGAGGCGCGCCGCGATGTTCACGGTGCCGTAGCCCGCCGCGAGGAGCACGAGGATCTCGTGCTCGCGGGGGGACAGGATCACCGTGGCCTCGGGAGGGCCCGCGAAAGGCTCCGGCCGCGGCGACGCGGCGGCCTTCACGCGGGCGAGGATGGCATCGAGGGCGTTCGCGTCGCCGTTCTCGAAGAGGTGGATGAGGGTCCGGTACGCGGCCCCGGGAGACGGGAGAGCGACCGTGCGCGTCACGACCCGGAGCGCCCTCCCGTCGCGCGCGCGCACGTCCATCACGAAGGGCGCCGGCGCCTCGCCGCGCGAGCACGCGACCTCGACTCCGCAGTCCCGGAAGCAGCAGGCGTTCCCGAAGATGTCGCGCCCCGCGAACACGTCGTAGCATCTCTTCCCGAGCGCCTCGCGCGACGGCCACCCGAGGAGCGTCTCGGCGGCGTCGTTCCAGTAGACGATCCGGTGGCGCCGGTCGATCCCGCACGCCGCGGACGCGGTCTCGGCGATGAGCTCGAGGGCGTCGTCGACTCGAGCGGCGCTGCTTTTCATGGGTCCCCCCGCGGCCGGCGGGCACGGCTCCCCCGAGCGGCGTCGACTTGAGACTCAATATCGCCGCGACGAGCGTCAGTGTCAAGGCTCGCGGCGGCGTAAGCTCGGTCCTGCCGGAGTGGCGGAATGGCAGACGCAGGGGACTTAAAATCCCCGGGCTTGAAAAGGCCGTGAGGGTTCGAGCCCCTCCTCCGGTACCACGCGCCCCGGCCGTTCCAGCTCCCTGTCGTCGAAGGCCGGGGATCCACGCTTGACGCCGGGCATATATTCGGGTTCAGCAAGCGAATGAGTCTCGTTTGCGTCCGTCGATCGCGAGCCGGTCGAGGGCCGGCCGGGAGGAAGGAATGCGCGATCCTCGTCTCACCCGCGCTCTTCTGATCTCCTTCAGTCTGATGTCCGGGGGGCTCCTGGCGGATTCGGCCTGGACGATTCCGGGGATCGTGAACGCCGCCGGATTGAACGGGACGCACTTCGTGTCGGACTTGACCGTGACGAACCCGGGAGGCGCCCCCGCGAACGTCACCCTGTCGTTCTTTCCGGGGTTGTCGAGCCCGAAGAACCTCACGCTGAACCCGGGCCAGACGATCGTCTATTCCGACGTGGTCGGGAGCCTTTTCGGGATCTCGGGTGGGGCCGGCGCCCTGTCGCTCTCGTCGGACCAGCCGCTCCTCATCCGCGCGAAAACGTACAACACCGCGCCGTCCGGAACGTACGGCGTCGCCCTCCCCGTGATCGCCTCCGACCGTCTCCTCGCTCCGGGGGACGTGGGGGACAGCCTCTGGATCAGCCAGGACGCCTCCGGAAGCTCGGGATACCGGACCAATGTCGCCGTCGTCTTCCCCGACGCGTCGGGAGGCGCGGCGACCGTGACGGTCTACGACGCGGACGGGAACGCACGCGGCAGCCAGGACTTCAGCCTCGACTCGGCGGGTCTCCAGCAGTTTTCCGTCTCGAGCTTCGCGGGAGCGGTCTCCGTCGGGCGCGCACAGGTCGTCGTGACGCGCGGACACGCGGCCGGGTACGCCGTCGTCGTCGACAACGTCACCGGCGACAGCTCGCTCTTCGCGTTCGAGGACGTGCCGGCCGGCATCCAGGACGTGCTCGTGAACGGCGTCGCGCGCGCGAGCGGGCGGAACGGGGCGTTCTTCCGGACGGACGGGCGCTTCTACAACCCGACGGACACCGACGCGACCGTGACGGTCGCGTTCCACGCGAGCGGGAACGCGAATCCCACGCCGGCGTCCGCGTCCTTCACGATTCCCGCCGGGAAGATCCTCGACGTCGTCGACGTCCTCGAGTCGCTGCTGGGGCTACCCGTCGGATCCGCGGGCGCCCTGAGGTTCCAGTCCAACTGGCCCATCGCGATCCTCTGCCGCACGAGCAACGTGGATCCCTCCGGCGTCAGGCCCGGCAGTTTCGGCTCGCAGCAGAAGCCGGTGCCGCTCCTGTCGTTCGTGACGTCGGCGGACGCCGGAGCCGCGGTCACGGGGATCCGTCAGAACGCGGCATTCCGGACGAACGTCGGCTTTGCGGCCGGCGCGGACGGCGCGCAGTACACGTTCACCCTTCAGGACGCTTCCGGAGCGACCGTGGCGACGACGTTGGCCTCGCTCGGCTCCTTCGGCTGGACGCAGCCGGGCATCCAGGACCTCTTCACGGGCACGACGATCCCCGACAACGCGACGCTGACGGTGAGGGTGACCGCGGGCAGCGTCGACGTCTTCGACTCCTCCATCGACAACCTCTCGGGCGACCCGGTCGTCACGCCGATCGCGCAGCTGCCGGCCGTCATCCCGTCGTCGGCGACGATCGGGCCTCAGGGCGGGTCGATCCGGTCGGACGACGGGCGGCTGACGTTGAGGGTCCCCGCCGGGGCGCTCGCGTCGAACATCTCGCTGTCGTTCGTGACGAGCGCCTCGAACGACGCTCCGCAGGGGACCGGCCCGAGCTACACCCTTTCCCCCGGCGGACTCGATTTTGCAAAGCCGGCGACGCTGGTGCTCCGCTACGACGGCGACGACCTCGACGGCAGCGCGGCGGGCGAGCTCGGCATCGCATTCCAGAGCGGGAGCACCTGGTATGTCGTGACCGGCGGCTCGGTGAATCCCGTCGAACGCACCCTGACCGTGCCGCTCGGCTCGACGACTCAGGCGACCCCGAACGCCCGCGCGACTCTCGTGGATCCCCCCCGGAAATGGACCGGCTTCAGATCCGTCCAGATGTTTCCCGGGAAGGCGGGGATCCCGACCAACGGCAAGCTGACCCTGGTGGTCCTCGACGTGGGGACTCCGTCATCGGTGTCACCCGAGTTCGGCGGATCCCCTCTCACCCCCGTCGATCCGGACAACACGACGTACGCCTGGGACCTGAACGGCGTCGCCGAGCCGGGCCCCGGGCTCGCGGACGGCACGCTCATCTCGTCCGGGATTGGCTCCTCGGCGACAAACAACGCTAACTACTACGCTCCTCAGTGCCCCCCGACGCAGAACCCGGTCATCGTCCGGGTGACCCTCGGCGTCAAGACGGCCCCGTTCCCGCATTTCACCAAGACGCTGCTGAGCAGCGTCCGCGTCGTCAACAGGAGCTGGTCCTTCAAGGTGACGTGGGACGACATCATCCTCTGCCCGCTTCAGCCTTCCGATCGGGTGAAGTACGTCTCCGGCTTCTCGTTCGACCTCGACGACTCGCTGAAGGCCACGAACGTGGTCAACGCCCCCGCGACGACCGAGTACTTCGGCAAACCCGTGTCTTGCCGGTCGTACGAGCAGGATTTCGTCCGGACGAGCAACGATCCTCTGGAGGTGACGCTGAGCTCCGGCGTCTATGACCCGGAGGAGGACCTGTTCAATCTCACGCTCGACTGGAAAATCCCGACGGCGATCGGATACACCTATACGGCTGTCGGAAACGACGGCACGCGTTTCCCCGGGCAGGTGTACCCGGCCGGTCCCGTCGTCCCGATTCCGGGCGTGCTGTTACCGCGTCCGGAAGGCACATCGCCGTTTCATCTTTTCCTCGGCGTCTTCGAGGCGAGCCTGAGCGTCGACCTCCTCCATACGGGAAGCTGCCCCTGACCGCCCCGGCTTAGACTCCGCTGCGTGAATAGCGAACCGGACAGCGCCCTCGACGCCGTCGAGCGGGCGCTCGGCTGCGCCTTCCGGGACCGGCGGCTCCTCGTCCGCGCGCTCACGCACTCGTCCTTCGCGAACGACGATCCGGACGCGGAGGACAACGAGACGCTGGAGTTCCTCGGCGACAGCATCCTGAACTACCTCGTGTCCGAGCTGCTGTTCGACGCGTTCCCGCTCGAGGGCGAGGGGATGCTCTCGAAGGCCCGGTCCGTCCTCGTTTCGGAGAACCACTTCGCGTACCTCGCGCGAGGTCTCGGCCTGGGCGGGGCTCTTCGCCTTTCGCCGGGCGAGGAGCGCGCGGGCGGGCGCGACCGCGACGCGCGGCTCGCGGACGCCTTCGAGGCGGTCTTCGCGGCGCTCGCGCTCGACGCGGGGCTCGAGCAGGCGCGGGCCGTCGCGAGGCAGCTCTTCGCGGACGACATCGCTTCGCTCGACCTCGGCGGCCTACACCGCCGCGATCCGAAGACGGCACTCCAGGAACGCACGCAGGCCGAAGGCAAACCGCTGCCCGTCTACGTCCTCGTCGACGAGAGCGGCCCGCCGCACGAGCGGCGGTTCACCTACGAGGTGAGACTCGGCGAGAGCGAGCGTGCGACGGGAGAGGGGAGCTCGAAGAAGGAAGCCCAGACGGCTGCAGCGGAAGCGATGCTGAGGAAGAGGGAAGAGGAGATGGAAGAGAAGAGGGGAGATTTTTCTTAGAAGGGTGAGTGGGGGCGCGGCTTTTCTCGACGCCTCGCCGCCACGAAGATGCGGATCGCCCGATTAACCTTCTAAGAAATCCCTCGTTCCCTTTTCCTCTATCTCGTGAGGTCCGCCTTCAGCAGCACCCAGCCCTCGAGCGCTGTTTGCACCCGCGCGTCCGTGAAGGTCTTGTGGTCGAGCTCCTTGCAGGGCAGGCACCAGTCCGCGTAAAAGTCGATCATGACGGGCTTGCCCGCCGCCTTCGCGGCCGCGACGGCCTCGTCCGAGTAGGGCGCGAACTTCAGCTCCGCGCCCGCCTTCCTCGGGAGCGCGAACGCCGCGCCGGCCGCGAGGAGCGCGACCGCGAAACCGGCCTTCACGGCCGCGAAGCCCCGAAGGGAGGCGCCCGTCTTCTCGAAGAAGAGGAACCAGATCCCGCCTGCGAGGAGCGGCAGCGCAACACCCACCTCGTAGACCCGGGCCGGCAGGAGCGCACGCAGGAAGTAGACCGCGAGGGCGAGGAGCGCGAAGCCGAACACCTTGCGGACGGCCGTCATCCACTCGCCGGAGCGCGGGAGCGCCTTGAGGCTGCCCGAGACCGTGCCGAGGACGAGGTAAGGCAGGCCGAGGCCCATCGCGAGCGTGAAAAAGAGCGCGAAGCCGAGCGGGGCCGAGCCCTTCGCCGCGACGTACGTGAGGAGGGACAGGACGAACGGCCCGATGCAGGGCGCCGCGACGAAGCCGACGAAGAGGCCCATCGTGAGCGCGCCGAGCGCGCCGGCCTGCGAGCCCGTCCGGTCGGTGATGAAGTGCGGCGCCTGGATCTCGTAGACGCCGAACATCGAGAGCGCGAGCGCGACGACGATCGCGGCGATCCCGATCAGGACGGCGGGCTTCTGCAGCCACGCCCCGAAGAGCGAGCCGGAGAGCGCCGCGAAGACGCCGAGCGCCGAGTACGTGACGCTCATCCCGAGGACGTAGACGGCCGCGAGGCCGAACGTCCCGCCCGCCTTTCCGCCGCTCTGGCGGCTGAAGAACCCGAGCGTGATCGGAATCAGCGGGTAGACGCACGGCGTGAGGTTCAGGGCGAGGCCCGAGACGAAGACGAGGCCGAGGAGGAGCGGGAGCGACTTGCCGGCGAGGCCGCCCGTTTCGCCGCCGCCGCCGCCCTGCACGCGCTCGACGAACTTCTCGGGCGGCTCGAAGCCCACGACGCGCCCGCCCGTCTCCTGGCCCGTCGGTCCGAGGAAGAGGATCGTCGGCACGCCGGCGACGGACCACTTCTCGCGGAGGGCGGCCGTGCCGCCCGGCGCGGCTCCCGGCGCGTCGCCGCCCGCGCCCGGCTCACCGGACGAGAGCGACCCGCGCGCGCCGCCTGCCGGCGGCGGCGCGAAGACGTCCGCGTTCGCGGGCGCGGCGTCGCCCGTCCTCGCGACGTCGATCGTCAGCGTCGCGGTGAGCTGGGCGGGAGGGAGGCACTGGTTGTCGTTGCAGGGCTGGTACGAGAGGACCGCCGAGATCGTGCGCGGGCCGGGCGCGGCGCCCGCGTCGACGGTGCCGGGGACGACGAAGACGGTCTTCCCCGCGTAGACCGCGAGCTTCGTGTCGGAGAACGCGAACTTTCTTTCGAGCTGCGGGGGGTAGGTGACCGCCGAGAACTTCAGCCCGGGGACGGGCTTGAGCTTCACCTCGGTCGGGATCAGGAAGTCTTCCTTCGGTGTGTGGCTGTTCACGTGCCAGCCCGCCCGGATTTCGGCGACGACCGCGAGGCGAAACGGCTTGCCCGCGATCAGGCGGTTTGCGTCCGCGACGAACCTCGGCGTGACGACCTCGGACGACTTCGGGACACCCTGGGCGCGGACGGCGCCGGATGACCAAAGGAGGACGGCTGCCGCGGAGACGGCGAGGAGGCCTCGGATCGGGGACATCAGTTCTCCTTTGCGGCCGGTGCGGCCGGCGCCGCGGCCGGCACCTTTCCCTGCAGGGCGTCCAGGAGCGCCTGGGCCTCGGCGGCGCGCGGCGACCCCGGGTGCGCCTTCAGGAACTCCTTGAGGCGGTACGCCGCGAGGTCCTTGCGCCCGCGCGCGATCTCGACGTCGGCCCGGCGCAACTCGGCTCGCTCGCGGAGCTGCGGGTCCTTCGCGTTCGCCGCGAGGTCGTCGAGGAGGCGGGTCGCGTCGTCGAACCGGCCCGCGTCGAGGTCGATCGAGGCGAGGTAGGCCTTCGACTCCTCGCGGACTTCGGCGGTCGCCTTCGGGTCGGCCGCGAGGCGGCGGAACCTCCCCTCGGCCTGCTCGCGCGCGCCCCGCGCGAAGAGCTGCCGGGCGACCTCGTAGACGGCGGCGAGGTCGCCCGGGTTCTCGGTCTCCGCGGCCTGCGCCCTGCGGAAGGCGGCCCAGTTCTGCTCGCCCTGGATGAACGTCTCCACCCAGCCCTGCTGGGGCGTGACGCCTTCCTGCCGGCTGCACTCGAGGAGATCGGGCGTCGCGACGATCCAGGTCGGAACGCCGACCACACGCATCTTCTGGGCGAGCTTCAGGCCCGCGGGGTCCGAGATGGTGATCGGGACGGGCACCTTGTCGCGCGTGAACGCGAAGAACGACGTGGACGGCGCGATGATCTTGAGCATCCGGTCGCACTCGCCGCAGTCCTTGTCCGTGAAGAACAGCAGGATCCGCCCGTCCTTCATGGCCCGTGCGCGCGCCTGCGCTTCCTCGATCGTCGCAGCCCAGATGACGTCGAGGCCCGCGGCACCGGCGTAGGCGGAGCCGGTAGCAGGGGGGGCTCCGGGGGGGGCTTGCATAGAGCCCCCCCCGGCTGGAGGCGGCGTCTTGGCGAGTTGTGCGAGTAAAGCGAGGGTCAGAAAACTCATTCCATTTCCTTCATTTGACTATTCTAGGCGCGCCACTTATAACGCGCAGGCGTGTCGGGTGCGTCTTTCCGCAAGAGACGTGCCCGGACGTGGTGACGTCTGCCCAGGTAGCTCAGTTGGTAGAGCACGCGGCTGAAAATCGCGGTGTCGACGGTTCAATTCCGCCCCTGGGCACCATCATCTTCCCGCCGGCGCGAGGACGCGCAGCGCGCGGGGCAGGATCCTGATCCGGAGCGGGTCGGGGTGCGCGACTCCCGTCGCGAGGTTGCCATCGACGTGCGCCGTGAGCGGCCGGTCGGACGCCAGAACGACCTCCCGCGCGCGCAGGATCGTCACCCAGGGCAGGCCCGTGTGCGAGCCGTCGAGCGCCTTCGGCAGGTGTCGGAGCGCCTCGAGCTTTCCGAGGTCGCCGAGGCGGCAGACGTCGAAAACGCCGTCGTCGGGCTTCGCGTCGGGCGCGAGGAGGAAGCCGCCGCCGCTGCGCGGCCCGTTCGCGACCGCCGCGAGAAGCGCGCGGCCCGAGATCGTCCGCCCGTCGGCCGTCATCGTCAGCTCGAAGTTCTCCCAGCTCGCGAGGACCGCGAAGACCGACCACAGGTAGGCCGGGAAGCCCTTGAGGTACCGGACAGAGGCCGCGGTCGCGGCGACCGCGCCGTCGAAGCCGAGGCCGACGCTGTTCGCGAAAAAGCGGCCGTTCACGTCGCCGGCGTCGAGGACGCGCGTCGCGCCGGCCGCGATCACGCGGGCGGCCCCGTCGAGGTCGCCCGGCCGGAGGCCGAGGAGGAAGCCGAAATCGTTGCCCGTCCCGTCCGGCACGACGCCGAACGCCGGGCGCCTGGCTTCCGGGACGCGCAGGAGGCCGTTCACGACCTCGTTCACGGTGCCGTCGCCGCCGATCGCGACGATGGCCTCGGCGCCGTCTTTCGCGGCGTCCTCGGCGAGCGTGATCCCATGGCCCACGCGCTCGGTCGAGACGAACGTCCCCGCCGCGCCGGCCTTTTCCAGCGCGGCGCGAATGGCATCGCGGTCGCGGAGCGCGCGGCCCTTCCCCGCGGCAGGGTTGAACACGAAGACGGTGCGGATGCGGGATTGTAAGGGGACGGACCGTACAATGTCCGCGTGGCCGTCCTGAAAGTCGCCAAGCTGGGGTCGCCGGTCCTGCGCCGGCGGGCCTCCGAGATCGAGTCGCACGACCTCAAGAAGGGCCGGTTCAGGCCCTTTTTCGAGGACATGATGGAGACGATGATCGAGTACCGCGGCACGGGCCTCGCCGCGCCGCAGGTCTCGACGGGCGTGCGCGTCGTGCTCTACGAGGTGCACGGCGAGAAGCGCGGCAAGGACGTTCTCGAGGTCCCGCCGACGATCCTCGTGAACCCGTCGTTCGAGGTCCTCGACCCGGCCGAGGAGGAGGACGTTGAGGCCTGCCTCTCGGTCCCGTTCCTCGCGGCGAAGGTGCCGAGGCCGAAGAAGGTGCGGGTGTCGGCGCTCGACGCGAGCGGAAAGGCCGTCACGTTCGTGGCGGAGGACTTCCACGCCCGCGTCCTCCTGCACGAGTGCGACCACCTCGACGGCGTCGTCTACCTCGACCGCGTCCGCGACCGGGCGTCGATCCGGTACACGGTGGACTTCTAGGAAGAGGAAGAGATGGAGAGGAAGAGGGGGATTTCCTAGAAGGTGGAGGGAGCGCTCCGCAACCGGGTAACGCTCGTGCGGCTGTCGATGCTGCAGCCCCTCTTACCCTTCTAAGAAAATCCGAATCCGAAAACCAACGTGTCCACAGCCCGCAGCCTCACCACCGAAGAGAAACGCCAGCTCATGCTGCTGAAGTTCCGGCCCGTGTGCATCTGCAACACGATCCGGGGGCCGCGTGTGACCGAGGCGATCGCCCGCGGCGCGCGGACCGTCGAGGACGTCGCGAAGGCGACGGGGTGCACGACCGGGGAGTGCGGCGGCGAGCGCTGCCGGCCGGTGATCGAGGCGATGCTCGCGGAGGCTCAGGCGAAGGTGTAGGTCCCCGCCATGAGCTTCTTGACGACGTCCTCGGTCTCTTCCTTGCCCGGCACGCAGAGGGAGAGGTTCTTCTCGGCCCCGTTCGCGATCGCCTTCGCGTAGCCCTCGCAGTCGTAGCCGCAGGCCGTGCAGTCCGTCTGCGCCATCGCCGCGTAGAGCTTCAGCGCGAGGTCGCCCGTCTTCGCGAACTCCATCCGCTTCGGGAGAGGGATCGTCTCGTCGTGAAACGGCGGCGCCTCTTCCTTCTTCTTCGTCGGCGGGACCGTCGACTCGTCCTTCTTGTCCGTGTACTCCCACGTCCCGAACGACAGGCACTTCGGGCAGCAGAACGACCAGTCCCACTCGCCGGGGAAGCGCGTCGCGGGGATCCTCTTCGAATAGAGCGGCTCGAAGTCCTGCGGGCAGACGGGGCTCTCGCGCTCCTTGGCGTCGCGGACCATCGACTTGATGTGCGACGGCGAGAAGACGATCTGGCGCGGCTTCTGGTCGAAGCGGAAGTGCTCGCCCTTCGTCCCGATCATGACGACCTGCGGCGCGAACGTCCGCTCGACGAAGAACGCGCGCATCGGCTTGCCCGTCTTCGGGGACGGCACCGGCTCACCCGACCAGAACCTGTGGAGAAGCCGCGCGCTCTCCTCGTACGTGAGTCTCATGTGCAGGGATTATAGGCGGCTCACGCCGGCTTGTAGTTCGAGTCGCCGACGAACGGGTTCCGCCGCCCCTCCTCGGCGATCGTCGTCTCCGGGCCGTGGCCCGGCACGACGCGCAGGCCACCCGGCAGCGTCAGGAGCTCGCGCCGGATCGAGTCGAGGATCTGCTCCATCGAGCCTCCCCAGAGGTCCGTCCGCCCGATCGAGCGCCGGAAGAGCGTGTCGCCGGAAAAGAGAACGTCCCCCTCGGCCCCCTCCATGCGGAAGGAGAGGCTCCCGGGCGTGTGGCCGGGCGTGTGGAGGACGTGGAGCGTCCCCGAGCCGACCGGGATCCGGTCCCCGTGGGCGAGGAGCTTGTCGATGATGCCCGGCTTGTCCATCGCGACCCCGAACGCCTTCCCCTGCTCGTCCAGGTTCTGGTAGAGGGGCCGGTCGTCCTCGTGCATGTAGATCGGCGCGCCGGTGATGCGCTTGAGAAGCGCCGAGCAGCCGACGTGGTCGAAGTGCGCGTGCGTGTGGACGAGCGCGATCGCCTTGAGGCCCGCGCCCGAGAGGGTCTCGAGGATGCGGTCCGGCTCGTCTCCCGGGTCGACGACGACGGCTTCGCGCGTCGCGGGGTCGGCGACGATCGCGCAGTTGCAGGCCAGAGGCCCGACGGGGAAGGTTTCGATGAGGTAGAGGCCCATGTGCGGGTTCATTATCCCGCTAGACTCGCCGGATGCCGCATGCCGACCTCCCGCTGGAGGCCTCCCGCGTCCTCGTGGCGCTCGGCCTGTCCGTCTTCGTCGGCGTCCCGCTGGCCCGTTTCTTCGGCTGGATGACGCGGGGAGAAGAGGAGAAAGAGGGGAAGAAGAAGATTTTCTTAGAAGGTGAAGAGGGGGAGGGGAACGCCGTCGCATTGGGGCGGGCCCGGTTCGTCGCGGCCGGCGTCCTGCTCCTGGGGGTGCTGCTGGAGGTGCAGGTCATGGGCAGCTCGCTGTCGCCGCGTCACGTGTGGCGGGCGGTGGCGATCTTCCTGCTCCTCGCCTCCCTCGTGTCGGTCGTCATGGTCGTGCGTCCTCGGGAGCGCTACTACCGCGAGAAATCAGTCACCTTCGAAGAAAATCTTCGACAGCCGTGGGTGAGCCGCGCGGACGCCGCGCGGCGCCGGGCATCTCGCGTCGAGATCCTCGGCTTCCTCCTCGCCCTCGCGGCGCTCGTTCTGGGATGATCGGGGCATGAGCGCTGCCGCCTCCGACTTCCGCTCCGACACCGTCACGAAGCCCACGCCGCGCATGCGGCAGGCCATGGCCGAGGCCGAGGTCGGCGACGACGTCTACGGCGAGGACCCGACCGTCCGCCGCCTCGAGGAGAGGACCGCGGAGATCCTCGGCCACGAAGCGGCCCTGTTCGTCCCGACCGGCTCGATGGGCAACCAGCTTTCGCTGCGCGTCCACGCGCGCCCGGGCACGGAGGTCATCCTCGAGGGGAAGTGCCACATCTTCCACTACGAGATGGCGGGGATGGCGGCCCTCTCCGGCCTCCTCCCGCGGCCGGTCGACGGTGTCCGCGGGCGTCTCGCGCCGGACGAGGTCGAGGCGTGGATCCGGCCCGAGTCCGTGTACTACCTCCCGCGCACGTCCGTCCTCGCGCTCGAAAACACGCACAACTTCGCCGGCGGCGCCGTGACGCCGCGCGAGGCGACGGAACCCCTCCTCGCCCTCGCGAAATCACGCGGGCTCAAGGTGCACCTCGACGGCGCGCGCCTTTGGAACGCCGCGGCCGCCCTCGACGTCACGGAGGCGTCGCTCGCGGCCGGGTTCGACTCGGTCATGACGTGCTTCTCGAAGGGACTGAGGGCGCCCGTCGGGAGCGCGGTGGCGGGTTCGAAGGACTTCATCGCCGAGGCGCGGCGCGTGCGGAAGCTGTTCGGCGGCGGCATGCGCCAGGCGGGCGTGATCGCGGCGGCGGCGCTCGTCGCCCTCGAGGAGGAGCGCAGCCGCCTGCCGGAGGACCACGCGCGCGCGACGAAGCTGGCGGCCGGGCTTGCGGGCCTGAGCGGCCTTCGCATCGATCCGGCGGACGTCGAGACGAACATCCTGTTGTTTTTCCTGGAAGGTAAATGGGGCGACGCAGGCGCCCTCGTCAAGCGGCTCGCAGAGCGCGGGGTCCTGGCCGGCGCGGCGAGCGCCACGTCGATCCGCATGGTCACGCACGCCGACGTCAACGACATCGACGTAGAGCGCGCCCTGCGAGCCTTCGGGGAGATCGCAAAGGGGCACTAAGCGCTCAGGGCAGGACCGTCCTCGGGTCGTTCGTGACCTGGTCGATGATCGCGGCGTACGTCGCGATGCGCGCGCCCGGCGTCGTCGTCGAGACCGTGAGGGCCGCGTCCGCGGTTCCGTCCGGCGCGCCGAGCGCCGTGACGACGGTCCCGACCTGCGTCATCTCGTAGGGCAGGAGGTGGTACGGCCTCGTCCCGAGCGTCGCGCCCGACGCGGACGTGAGCGTAAGGACGACATCCGCGGCCGATTCGTCGCGTTCGCGATCACGGCATTCGTCCGGAAGGCGGAGTCCTGCCGGAGCCCGACGAGGGCGCGCGGCGCGGCGTACGTCACGAGGTCGGCGGGACCCGCCGCGGGGACCGACTGGCCGAACGTCCCGATCCCGTCTGGCGGCGGCGTCGAGGACTGGCTGAGGACCTTGACGTTCGCCGAGCTGGACGTGACGAGGATCGCTCCGTAATCGTCCGAGAGGCCGAAGACCTTGCCGAGGACGTCCGTGAACGTGACCTCGGAGTTCGCCGGGACCGTCTCGACGACCTCGGGGCCGGCGGTTCCGTCCTGGTCGTGGCCGAGGAACTTGAGCGTGACCGTCGCCGCCGAGGAGTCCGTGTTCGCGACCGTGAGGTCGGTCGTGTAGAAGGCGCCGTTCGAGCCTTGCTTGTGCGCGCTCGACGGCAGGAGCCACGTCGCGTTCGCGCCGAGGTTTCCGAGCGTGACGGGCCGGATCGTGCGCGGGTCGTTCGTGTGCTGGTCGATGACGGCGGCGTACGTCGCGATCCGGGCGCTCCCGGTCGGCGTCGAGACGACGAGGTACGCGTCCTTCGTGCCGACGGGCCCGCCAAGCGCCGTGACGACCGCGCCGATCTGCGTCATCTCGAGCGGGCTCAGGTCGGCGGCGCCGGACCCGATCCGGACGCCCGACGAGTCGTAGAGCTTCAGGTCGACGTGCGCCGCGGCCGTCGTCGTGTTCGCGATGACGACGTTCGTCCGGAACGCGTCGTCCTGCCGGAGGGAGAAGAGGGCCTTGGGCGCCGCCGGCGTGACCGGGTCGTTTCCGCCGGCCGCGGGCACGGCCTGCCCGAACGTGCCGCTGCCCGAGGGCGGCGGCGTGGACGTCTGGCTCACGACCTTGAGCTGGTTGGAGTCCGCGCTGACGAGAATGGCGCCGTAGCCGCTCGAGACGCCGAAGAGCGTAGCTCAGGACGTCGGGGAACGAGGCCGTCTGCCCGGCGGGAACGACGATGTCGGAGGTCGCGGGCCCGTCGTCCCGTCCTGGTCGTGGCCGAGGAACTTCACGGTGACTCGTCGCGTCCGCGGCGCCCGTGTTCGTCACCCAGAGGCCGGTCTTGTAGAAGGCGCCGTTCGCCCCGGGCGCGTGCGCGCTCGAGGGCAGGACGTACGTCGTCGGGATGGCCGTGTACCCGGTGAACCACCCGATGTCCTTCAGGGCCGGCAGCGTCGCGTCCGTCGTCAGGCCGAGGTCCGAGTTGATGTAGGGCTCCATGAGGAGGCTCGGAATCGCGCTCTCGTCCCAGTGCGAGACCGACGAGCCGCCGAGCCAGGGATTCGGCGTGAACATGACGATGTGGCCCTGGCCGTCGGCCCCCGCGTACTGGCTCAGGTCGAGGCCGAGGAGGGCGGTCGCGGGGAGGTTCGCCCGGAGCTTCGCACCGTCGGAGAGCGAGACCAGCACCGACGGGATCGTGATGGTCGCGTCCGTTCCTCCCATGTCGATCGGAGATTCGCTCCCGTTGTTGTCCGCGACGATCACCCCGGTCGCCCCGGCTTCCTGCGCGTTCTTCACCTTGACGGTGAAATTGCAGTTTCCGCGGTCGACGAGGGCGATCTTGCCCGTGACGGCCGGTGCGTTCGTGAGCGCGCTGCAGGCGGTGGTCGTGGACCCGGCCGAGTCGGCCGCAGCGGTGGCCGCCATGACCTGTCCCGAGACGGAAAGGGCGGAGATTGCAGGCCCGAAGCTCGCCGTTCCAATCGTGTACGCCCCGGCGGCCGCGGCGGGCGCCGAGACGAAGAGGCCGGGCCTGCCCCGGCTCAGGAACGAGAGCGCGAATTTCGTCGCACCGGGTCCCGTCCAGAAGACGTTCCCGGCGTTCGTCGTCGAGGCGAGGCGCTGCGTGTTCGTGATCTGGTCCCACGTCTTTCCGAGGGTGGCGTCGAACAGGAACCGGTCGAAGGCGCCGGGCATGCTCTGCGGGAAACTGCCCGTCGTGGACGAGACCCTCGAGTAGTACCCGAGGCCGTGAGCGAACTCGTGGAGGACGACGGTCTGGAGGTTGATGTCGTCTCCGGCGTTGTTGTCGAGGCCAAGGTAGAAGGATGTGCCCGCGAGGCAGCCCGTTCCGTCACCCGCCGGCGCGGGCTTTCCGAGGTCGCTGTTGAAGGTCGCGCTCATCGCGTCCGTCGTCGAGTCGAGCACGGTGCCCGTGAGCTTGTCCGCCTCGGCGCGGGCGTACCACGTCCCGGGGAGCGGCGCGTTCGGAAAATTCGCGACCGACGACGTCGCGGCCGTCGAACCGAGAACGGCCGACGTCGAGTTGCACGACAGCGGCTGGAAGCTCGCGTCGACCCTGATCGTGACGTTGCTCGGGAGGATCGAGCCCCAGATCCGCGCAACCTCCTGGAAGACGATCATCCGCTGCTGGCCGACCGTCGTGCCGGTGTTCCCGCCGACGGGGGTGGCCGGCGTGGTGTCATTGAAGCCCTGGCCGGCGGCGTCCTTCGAGATGACGACGATCGTCGCCGCGGCGGCCGGAAGGGCGGGGAGCAGAAGGGCGATGAAAAGAGCGGCGGCGGTGCGGCGGATCACGGAGTCTCCTCAGCGGTCCGCGGTCTTCGGCGCCGGGGCGGGCGTGGCGGCGACCGCGGCGCGGGCGGCGTCGGCGCCGTGGACACACGAGTACGACAGCGTGCCGTCCGCGTTTCTCTTCGCCACCGCGTAGTTCGCGTCCTCGGGGCGCGCCTTCATCATGATGGTCCCGTCGGGCAGCGTCACGACTTCGGGCTCCGGGGAGACCAGCGGAGTCCGTCCGAGGAGCTTCTCGCGCTCCGCCGGTGTGGCCGGCCGTAGCTTGCCTGTCACGGCGTCCTTCGTGACGAGCATGCTCGCGGCGCCCGGGTCCGCCTTCGCCGCGCTCTTCTTCTTCGCAGGGGCCGCGGGCGTCGCCGTGGGGGACGGCGTGTCGTCGGCGAGCGTGGGCAGGGCGAACAGGAACGAAAACACGATTAGCGCGCGCAGACGGCTCATGAAAGGTCTCCTGGAGGGCGGCGGCAGGGGGCTGCCCGGCTCGCTATTCTACGGCGGCGACGAGCTCGATCTCCAGGGAGGCGCCCGCCGGCAGCGCGGCAACCTGCACCGTCGACCGCGCGGGGCGGTGGTTCCCGAAGCGGGCCGCGTAGACCTCGTTCATCCGCGCGAAGTCGCCCATGTCCTTGAGGAACACGGTCGTCTTCACGACGTCCGCGAGCGTCGCGCCGGCGCCCGCGAGGATCGCCTCGAGGTTGTCGAAGACCCGGTGCGTCTGCGCGGCGACGTCGCCCGTGACGAGCGTCATCGTCGCGGGGTCGAGCGGGATCTGGCCGGCCGTGAACAGGAGCCCGTGCGCGACGATTCCCTGCGCGTAGGGGCCGATGGCCTTCGGGGCACTCGGGACGGCGATCGTCTTGAGGTCGCTCATGTCTTCGGGTTCCAGACCGCGACGTGCGGCAGGTTGCGGTACTTCTCGTCGAGGTCGAGGCCGTAGCCCACGACGAACTCGGGGTCGATCTCGAAGCCGAGGAAGTCGACGGGAATGTCGCGGTTCTCCGCGAGCCTCTTCTTGAGGAGGGCGGCGATGCCGAGCGAGCGCGGGCCGCGCGAGGAGAGGAGCTCGAGGATCTTCCGGAGCGTGAGCCCCGTGTCGACGACGTCCTCGAAGAGGAGCACGTCCCGGCCCGCGACGTCCATCGAGAGGTCCTTCAGAAGCTGGATGTTTCCCGACGAGCTCGTGCCCGAGTACGAGCGCACCTGCATGAAATCGACACTCACGGGGACCGTGAGGCGCTTCAGGAGGTCCGTCAGGAAGAAGACGGAGCCCTTGAGGATTCCGACGGCGAGGAGGTCCTTGCCCGCGTAGCGGGCGTCGATCTCCCTCGCGAGGACGTCGAGGCGCCGGGCGATGGTCTCTTCGGAGAGGAGGACTCGGTCGATCACGGCGTGGAAGATATCACCGGGGAAACGCGCCCCGTCCGGGGATTTTGTAAGATCGGGCGTCATCGTGAACGAGCCCGAGCGAGAACCCGAGAGCGTGTCGAGGGCGTACGCCCGCCTGTCGGAGAAGTTCAAGGCGCTCTGGATGTTCCACCAGTTCCTGCAGGGCGTGCACCGCACGAGCCTGAAGGGCGCGCCGCTTCCGGAGGTGCCGTTCGCGCCTCTCTACGAGCAGATCAAGCGCATCAAGGAGACGAAGGGCGTCGAACCCGTGGAGGCGACGAAGGCCGCGATGACGCGGCTCGACGGCGAACTCGACGGCCTCCACGCCGCACTCGCGGACGACGACCGCCTGATCCCGCCCTCGACGCTCCGCCAGTTCTTCGAGCGGGTGAAGGCCGGCGACGAGGAGCTCCTCCTCTCGATCCTCAAGTTCTACTACTACGCGGCCAGCCTCGGTCCCGACGAGATGGACAAGGTCGACTTCCTCCTCACGCGTCTCGGCACGGCGAAGGACGCGCGCGGCGACGTCGTCCTGAAGCCGCCGTCCGAGCTCGCGAAGCTCTCGGGCGCGCTTCTCGGCCTCACGGCCCGCCCGCCGGTCGCGCCCTCCGAAGTCCAGGCCGTCGTGACGCTCCTTGACGTCCTCCGCCGCGACCTCGAGGCCTGCGGGCGCTTCGAGGACCTGACGAAGCGGAAGACGCTCGAGAACCTCAGGACGCTCAAGCACAGGCTCGGCGCCGCGTTCTACTCCGCGGAGGTCATGGAAGCCGTCCTCGCCTCGAACGTCGCATTCAAGAAGAAGTTCCAGCTCCTGTACAAGGAAGAGGAGCGGCGCATCCTCGAGGCCTCGCGCGACGTCATCGCGAAGGAGAAGGACCTCGAGAAGGACACGCGGTTCATGAGCCCGGAGTTCCGCGAGGACCTCGAACGCTTCCGGCGGGACAAGGACGAGTTCGAGAAGGCGAGCCGCAGGCACGGGGTCCGGCCCCGGGACGTGAAGCGCCTCAAGGAGTCGCTGCACCGCCTCCTCGCCCGCCTCGACCCGGCCGCGGCCGACGAGCTCGACATCGGGTCCGACTCGACCGCCGGCACGGGAAAGGGGACCGGCAGCGGCGTTCGCCGGCGGAGGGCCGCCTCCGGACACACGCCCGTGCCGAAGAGCGCCGGCGCGTGGCGGGCCGAGAACGACCGGGTCACGAGCGAGACCGCGCGGCGGCTCCTGACCGCGGTGGACCTCGTGCGCTCGGGGGGCGGTCCGTCCGTCACGGACCCCTCGGCGCGGCTCGAGAACTGGGAGGTCCGCTCGGCGCTCCGGGTCTACCGGGCAAACCGCGAAGAAGGGATCGAGCCTCTGACGGCCCACGAGCGCCTCTTCTTCAACGCGGCGGTCCTCCGGAGCCGGATGGACGAGGAGGCCCAGAAGCTGCGCGACCTCGTGGGGGAAGTGGGAGACTCTTCCGCCTCGGACGCGACGCTCGCGCCGTCCGGCAAGTGCCTCATCCGCGCCCGCGAAGTCGACCGGCTCTTCCGCGAGGCGCTCGCCGCAGCCGAGGACGACCGCGCGGTCTGGAAGCAGCTCACGCGCTCGCGGTTCCGGCACCTGAGGGCGTTCGCGGGCCTCTGGCTCCTCTTCAGCTCGCTCGGCGGCGAGTGACGCGGCGGCCCGGTCGAGGTGGTTTAATCCGCCTCGATGTCTGAGACCCCGGACCCGAAGACGGCAGACCCCGAAGCTCCGGAGGCCGACGTCCCCGAGCAGATCGCGAACCGCCGCGCGGCCCGCGAGCGCATCGCGGCCCTCGGCCGGCCGCTTTACCCGAACCGCTGGGACCCGACGCACCTCGTCTCGGACGTGGTCGCGCGCTGGGCCGCGAAGGACGCCGCCGCCCTCGAGGCCGAGCCCGAGGCGGACCGCCGCGTGCGCGTCCCCGGCCGCATCCTCGCGATCCGCAAGATGGGGAAGGCGGTCTTCGTCGACCTCTCGGACGGCGCGCACCGGGTGCAGGCGTACCTGAAGAAGGACCTCCTCAGGCACGGCGACTGGGAGCTTCTCGAGCAGCTCGACCTCGGCGACCACGTCGGCGCTGCGGGCGTCGTCTTCCGGACGCGCACCGGTGAGCTCTCGGTCAAGGGCGAGTCGCTGGACTTCCTCGCGAAGTCGCTCCGGCCCCTCCCGGACAAGTGGCACGGCCTCACGGACGTCGAGCGCAAGTACCGTCAGCGCTACGTCGACCTCGTGGTCTCGCCCGAGACGCGGAAGACGTTCGAGATCCGCGCGAAGATCGTCGCGTTCATCCGGCGCTTCTTCGACGGCCGCGGCTTCGTCGAGGTGGAGACGCCAATGATGCAGACGCTCGCGGGCGGCGCCGCCGCGCGGCCGTTCGTGACGCACCACAACGCGCTCGACCTGCCGCTCTTCCTCAGGATCGCGCCCGAGCTCTACCTCAAGCGCCTCGTCGTGGGCGGGTTCCCGAAGGTGTACGAGATCAACCGCAACTTCCGAAACGAGGGGATCTCGACCCAGCACAACCCCGAGTTCACGATGCTCGAGTTCTACACGGCGTACGCGGACGCGCGCGACCAGATGGCGCTCACCGAGGAGCTCTTCGCGGCCGCCGCGACGGAGATCCTCGGGACGACAGAGCTGCCCTGGGGCGACGAGATCATCTCGCTCAAGGCGCCGTTCAAGCGCATCTCCATGGTTGACGCGATCCTGGAGAACGTCGAGGCGGCGGAAGAAGGGAGAGAGAAAGAGAAGATTTCTGCGAATGGTCCCGAGCACGATGGCGCGCCTGGCGCCCGAGGGGCGTCCGAAGAGAGACGTTCTTCGAGTGGTCCCGTGCAGGCGGGCGAACGCATCGCGGTCACCCGCGAGAGCCTCGCGGATCTTCACCTTCTAAGAAAAACCGCCGAGCACTTCGGCGTGGAGAACGTCGAGAGGTTCGGCGATTCCAAAGGCAAGCTACTGGCAGAAATATTCTCGGCTGTCGCGGAGCGACGGCTCCTCCAGCCCACGTTCGTCATCGACTATCCCGCGGAGATCTCGCCGCTCTCGAAGACGAAGCCCGGAGATCCCTCGACCGCCGACCGCTTCGAGCTCTTCATCGGGCGGATGGAAGTCGCGAACGGGTTCTGCGAGCTGAACGACCCCGACGAGCAGGCCGAAAAATTCCGGGCCCAGGTCGCCGAGCGGACGAAGGGCGACGACGAGGCGATGCTCTACGACGAGGACTACGTCGAGGCGCTCTCGTACGGGATGCCGCCGACGGCGGGTGAGGGCGTCGGCATCGACCGCCTCGCGATGCTCTTCACGAACTCGCACTCCATCCGCGACGTGATCCTGTTCCCGCTGATGAGACCAAAGAAGGACGGAGAAAGAGAGAAAGAGAAAGACAAAGATGCTTAGAAAGGTAAATGGGCCGGGGGCGGCGCAACGCGCGAGTGCCGCCGGCGCCTCGGCGAGGGCGGTCCCCTCTTCACTTTCTAAGAGAATCTCATTCTTTCTCTTCTTCTCTTGATTTCCCTCTTCCTCGCCCGCCGTTACCTCCTCGCGTCGCGGCGCGACGCGCAGGTGGGGGTCGTGGCGCTCGCGGCATTCCTCGGCCTCCTGCTCGGGGTCGCGGCCCTCGTCGTCTCGCTCGCCCTCCTCTCCGGCTTCCAGACGAACATCCGGAAGCGACTCATCGCCGAGACTCCGCACCTCCTCGTGACGCCCGCGGGCCGCGGGGTGTTCCGCGACGCGGACCGCCTCGCGGGGAGGCTCGCGGCGGTGCCCGGCGTCGCTTCGGTCTCGCCCGTCGCGAAGGGGCGCGTCTGGGTCAGCCTCGGCGGCCAGGCGATGCCGGTGATGGTCGTCGGACGCGAGAAGGAGAAGGGCCTCGTCCTCGACGTGACTCAGGCCCGGCCGATCGGCCTCGTGGCGGGGGAGTCCGTCACGCTCGTCTCGTCGCGCTCGCGCCTGTCGCCGCTCGGCCCCGTGCCGATCGTCGCGACGATGAAGATCACGGCCGTCGCTCCCGGAACGACCGGACGGAAGGCCGCGGAGGCCTCGATGCCGCTCGAGGAGGCGCGTCGCCTCTTCGCCCTCGGGCCGGACGGATCGACGGGGTACGAGGTGCGCCTGACGGACCCCGAGCATCCCGCCCGGGCCGCGGCTGCCGTCGCGGCGGCGCTCGGCCCGACGGTCGCCGTCGCGACGTGGGAGGAGCAGAACCGCGCCCTCGTCCTCGCGCTCCGCCTCGAGCGCTTCGTCCTCTTCGCGGCCGTCTTCCTGATCGTCATCGTCGCGGGCCTGAACCTCGCGGCCACGTCCGCCGTCCTCGCGGCGACGCGGGCGGGCGACGCGGCGGTGCTCTCCGTGCTCGGCGCCTCGCCGCGGGCCGTGGGCCGCGTCTTCCTCGCCGCCGGCGCGGGCGTCGGCGCGGCGGGGACGCTCGGCGGCCTCGTCCTCGGCGTCGCCGCCGCGGTGTTCCTCGAGCGCGCGGGCCTCGTGCCGCTGCCCGCGCAGCTCTACGGGATGGCGCACGCGCCCTTCCGCGTCGAGCCCTTCGACGTTCTCGCGGTCGGTGTGCTGTCGATCGTCTGGTCGCTTCTCGCCGCCTCGATCCCGGCCCGGACGGCGGCCCGGCTCTCGCCCGTGGAGGCGCTCCGTGGCGCCTGAAGCCGGGCCCGGCGGGCCGCTCCTTGCGGCCGAAGGGCTCGGCAAGGGCTTCGGCTCCGGCGAGGCGCGCGTCGAGGTTTTCCGGAACGTGTCGCTGACCGTCTGGGCGGGCGACCTCCTCGCGATCACGGGGCCGTCCGGCTGCGGGAAGTCGACCCTGCTCCACCTGTTCGCCGGCCTCGACACGCCGGACGCGGGACGCGTGCGCGTGGACGGGACCGACTGGGGCTCGCTTTCGCCGGAGTCGCGCGCGGCCCTGCGTGGGACGACGATCGGTTTCGTGTTCCAGTTCCACCACCTCCTGCCCGAGCTCACGGCGGAGGAGAACGTCGCCCTGCCGCTGTTTCTCGCCGGGCAATCCGAGGCGGACGGGCGGAAGGAAGCGCGCGAGGTGCTCGAGCGCGTCGGCCTGTCCGCGCGCGCGTCGGCCCTCCCGCGAACGCTGTCCGGCGGCGAACGCCAGCGCGTCGCGATCGCGCGGGCCGTCGTGAGGCGGCCGCGCCTCCTGCTCTGTGACGAGCCGACGGGCAGCCTCGACGCCGCTCATGCGACGGCCGTCTTCGACCTCCTCACGTCCGTCGCCAGGGAACGCGCGGGCGCCGCGATCGTCGTGACCCACGACCCGGAATGGGCGCGTCGCTGTGCTAGCATCAAATCGTTGGGAGGAGAAGGCTTGAGCGACGTCGCCTAGGCGCGTCTCCACCCTTTTCTCCGGCTCGAAACGGCAGTCAAAACGATGTTCGAGAAATACAACGAGAAGGCGCGCCGGGCCCTGTTTTTTGCCCGGTACGAGTCCTCGAAACTGGGCTCGAAGGTCATCGAGTCCGAGCACATCCTCCTCGGAATCCTCCGGGAGGGTGAGGACGTCATCAAGGAAATCTTCGCGCGCTTCAACGTGAAGCCCGAGGAGATCCGCCGCGAGATCGAGGGAGACCGCGTGTTCGTCGAGCGGGTCTCCTCGACGCAGGAGCTCCCGCTCTCGGAGGAGTCCAAGAAGATCCTCGCCTACGCCTCGCACGAGGCCGAGTCGATGATGCATCCCTACGTCGGCACGGAGCACCTCCTGATCGGGATTCTCCGCGTCGATCCGTGCGTCGCGGGCCGCATCCTGATGGCGCACGGGTTCAACCTGTACGGCGTGCGCGAGGAGACGATCGCGCTCATCAAGGAGCGCGAGGCCTCCAAGCAGAAGAAGGAGCTCCCATTCCTCGCCGAGTACGCGCGCGACCTCACGGCGCTCGCGCAGGCGGGCTCGTTCGACCCGCTCGTCGGCCGCGACGCGGAGGTCGAGCGAATCGTCCAGATCCTCTCGCGTCGGACGAAGAACAACCCGATCCTCCTCGGCGAGCCGGGCGTCGGAAAGACGGCCATCGTCGAGGGCCTCGCGCAGCAGATCGTCGAGGGCGGCGTCCCCCTGTTCCTCGCGCAGCGCAAGATCCTCGCGCTCGACCTGTCGCTCATCGTCGCGGGCACGAAGTACCGCGGGCAGTTCGAGGAGCGCCTCAAGGGGATCCTCAAGGAGCTCAAGGAAAACCAGGACCTCATCGTCTTCATCGACGAGATCCACTCCCTGATCGGCGCGGGCTCGGCCGAGGGCTCGCTCGACGCCGCGAACATCCTGAAGCCGGCGCTCTCGCGCGGCGAGATCTCGTGCATCGGCGCGACGACCCTCAAGGAATACCGCAAGTACATCGAGAAGGACCGCTCGCTCCTGCGCCGTTTCCAGGCGATCACGGTCGCGCCTCCGGACGAGGAAGAGACGCTGCAGATCCTCGAAGGCGTGCGCGAGCGCTACGAGAAGTTTCACCGCGTCCGCTACACGAACGACGCGATCAAGACCGCCGTCTACCAGGCGAACCGCTACATCCCAGACCGCTTCTTCCCGGACAAGGCGATCGACATCCTCGACGAGGCCGGCGCGAAGGTGAAGCTCCGCAAGACCGCGGACACGCAGAACCTCCGCCGCCTGGAGAACGAGATCAAGGGAATCGTCAAGGAGATGAAGAAGGCGATCTCCGAGAAGGACTTCGAGCGCGCCGTGTTCCTGCGCGAGCGCGAGATCGAGATCAAGGAAGAGATCGAACGCACGAAGACGGTCTCCCAGGACGAGGTGAACGCCGTCGAAGTGACCCGCGCGGACGTCGAGGAAGTCATTTCGAGCTGGACGGGCATCCCCGTCACGTCGCTCCAGATGGAGGAAGCCGAGAAGCTCCTCCACATGGACGAGACGCTCAAGAAGCGCGTGATCGGGCAGGACCGCTCGATCGGCGCGATCAGCCGCGCGATCCGCCGCTCGCGCCTCGGCGTCAAGAACCCGAACCGTCCGATGGGCTCGTTCATCTTCCTCGGCCCCTCGGGTGTCGGGAAGACCGAGGTCGCGCGCCGGCTCGCGGAGTTCCTCTTCGACAACCAGAAGGCGCTCGTGCGCTTCGACATGTCCGAGTACATGGAGAAGCACGCCGTGTCCAAGCTGATCGGCTCGCCCCCGGGCTACGTCGGCCACGAGGAGGGCGGCCAGCTCACGGAGCGCATCCGGCGCCAGCCCTACTCCCTGATCCTCCTCGACGAGATCGAGAAGGCGCACCCGGACATCGCGAACCTCCTCCTCCAGATCCTCGAGGACGGCCAGCTCACGGACGCCTACGGGAACGTCGTCGACTTCAAGAACACGCTCATCATCATGACCTCGAACATCGGGACGAAGTACCTCGTGACCGGGAGCCGCATGGGCTTCGGCGAGGGCAAGAACGCGCCCGAGAAGCGCGAGGTCGAGGAGATGGTCCTCAAGGAGCTGCGCCGGGAGTTCTCGCCGGAGCTCATCAACCGCATCGACGAAGTCATCGTCTTCAACGCGCTCGGCCTCGAGGAGCTGCGCGCGATCGGCCGCCTCCTCGTCGACGACGTCGCCGACACCCTGAAGCACCGCGGGCTCACGCTCCTCGTGAGCGACGCGTCGGTCGACTGGCTCCTCAAGGCCTCCGGCCACGACGCGCATTCGGGCGCCCGCCCCCTCCGGCGGACGATCCAGCGGCATGTGGAAGACGCGGTATCGGAATTGCTCATCGCCTCGCGAGAGCCGATTGAGTGTGTCGAAGTGACCGTGGAAGGGGACGAGCTGAAGGTCCAGACCCGCTCTCCCGAGCCAGTCGGGACGGGTCGGTAGACGTCTTGGCGTCTCGAGCGCGCTCCGGCGGTCCCGCCGGGATCTCCGCCCGATCGATCCGCGCCCTCGCGGCAGTAGGCCTCTTCGGCGTCGCCTTCTCCGCGGGACCGGCGGTCTTCGCCCAGGCCCCGCAGCCGAACCCGACGCCGCCACCCGGCACGGGGTTCGGGCCGAAGACGGAATCGCCCATGTCCGGTGCCATGGGCGCCGCGCCCTCCGTCCGGCTCGTGCCCGAGGGGGAGAAGGCGGCCCCGAAGGCGCTCCCGAAACTCCTCCAGATCGTGGTCAAGGGCGGCAAGACGACCGCTCCTGAGACGGTCGGCTTCTACCTCGGCCTGAAGCCGGGGGACCCGTACGACGACGACCTCGTCAAGCGCAACTTCACGAAGCTCTGGGAGTCGAGTCTCTTCGAGGACGTCACGCTCGAGAAGGACGTGACGCCGGAGGGCGTGATCCTGACCGCGACGGTCGTCGAGCGGCCCACGGTCGCGGACCTCGAGTTCCGCGGCAACAAGAAGCTCACGACCTCGCAGCTCAAGGACAAGCTCAAGGAAGGCAAGGCCGAGGTCCGCGTCGGCTCCCCGGTGTCCCTGCGCGACGTCGCGAAGGCCAAGGGAGTCCTCATCGACGCCTACAAGGCCGAGGGCTTCCGGTCCGCGACCGTCGAAGCTCAGCTCGAGACCGTCTCGCCCGCCCAGCGCCGCGTCGTCTTCAACATCGACGAGGGCGACAAGATGAAGATCGAGTCGATCTCGTTCACGGGAAACACCGTGTTCGGGCAGCAGAAGCTTCGCCTCGCCATGACGAAGACGAAGACCGCGCACTGGTGGCGCTTCTTCGACAGCAAATCCACTTACAACCAGGCGAGCTACGACGAGGACGTCGAGAGCATCCGCAAGGTGTACCAGAACGCCGGATACAAGGACGTCGTCGTCAAGGACGCGATCCTCACCACGTTCGTCGTGAACCCGAAGGAGAAGCGCCCCGACAAGATCAAGCGGCGCGCCCGCCTCACGATCCCGATCGTCGAGGGCGATCGCTGGTATTTCGGAAAGCTCAACGTCGACGGATCCGTGGTTTACAAGCCGGAGATCCTCGAGAAGTTCTTCCCGTACAAGAGCGGAAAGCCGCTTTCGCGTGCCGTCCTGGCGGACGGGATGAAGTCCATCGAGGCGCTCTACCGGAGCCACGGGTACATCTACGTCTTCATGAACCCGGAGTACACGGAGAAGCCGCACCACGTCGTCGACGTGACGATCAAGATCGCCGAGGGCGACCAGTACCGGCTCGGGCGCGTCGAGTTCACGGGAAACAAGACGACGCGCGACAAGGTCATGCGCCGCGAGCTGCAGCTCTACGAAGGCGACATCATGGACATGGAGACCTTCAAGAAGAGCATCCTGAAGATCTCCCAGCTCGGCTACTACAAGGTCGAGGAAGACCCGGACTTCAAGGTCAACAACGAGAAGAAGACGGTCGACGTCACGATCAAGGGGACGGACACGAACCGCAACGAAATCCAGTTCGGCGCGGGCTACTCGCAGCTGGACGGGCTCTTCGGGCAGTTCCAGTTCAACACGCGCAATTTCCTCGGTCGGGGCGACACGCTCGGCGTGCAGTTCCAGCGCGGCAACCGCTCGAACTTCTTCGACGTCTCGTTCACCGAGCCGTGGTTCCTCGACCAGCGGATGTCCATCGGCGGGTCGATCTTCAACCGCTCGCTCAACTACAGCGACGTCGCGGGCGGTCTCGACCAGAGCTCGAAGGGCCTGAACCTGTCCCTCGGGATCGGCCTCGGCATATGGGACGTGGTGTCGTTCTTCTACGGGTTCACGGATACGACGAGCACGTACGTCGTGTACCCGCCCCCCCCGCCCCCGGGAGCGGGCATCCCCCCCATCGCCTACGACACCTACGCGGGCACGACGTCGTCGATCACGCCGGGCTACCGTTTCGACAGCCGGAACGACCCGTTCGACCCGACCCGCGGCCTGCGCTACGGCGCGTCCGTCACGGTCGCGGGTGGCCCCCTCGGCGGAGACTTTTCGTTCGTGAAGCCCGCGCTGAGCTTCACGGACTACATCCCGTTCACGAAATCCTCGAACTTCGCCGTGAACGCCCAGTTCGGCATGATCGTCCCGTACGACAGCCAGCACCAGCGCGACATCGGCCAGGATACGATCCCGATCTTCGAGCGCTTCCGGATCGGCGGCGACCGCTCCGTGCGCGGCTTCAACGTCGGCGGGATCTTCCCGCTCACGAAGGACAACAGGGCCTTCTTCGACGCAAACGGCGCCCTCCTCGGCGGCAACCGGTTCGTCGTGTTCAACTTCGAGTACGTCTACCAGCTCGCGGGCCCGCTCAAGCTCGTCGCGTTCTTCGACACGGGCAACACCTGGATCGAGGGCCAGTCGATCGACCTGCTCCACATGCGGAGATCGACGGGCCTCGAGCTGCGGATCATCCTGCCGATCTTCCAGGCGCCGCTGCGGTTCATCTACGGGATCAACCTCGATCCGAAGCTGCTCCTCGACCAGACGGGCGCCCCCCTCCCGAACGGGCAGGAGAGCCGGACGAACTTCCAGTTCTCCATCGGAACCACGTTCTGATCCGTCGAATTGTTATCATCCGGCGCCCGGCAGGTTCCGCCGGCCCCCCGGAACGTTCAATCTTAAGGAGTCAGATTCCATGAAGCGCACGATCACCCTCGCGGCCGGCGTCCTTGCCGTCGCCGTCGCCGCCGTTCCGGCCTTCGCGCAGTCGGCCGCCGCCCCCGCTCCGGCCGCCGCGCCCATCAAGATCGGCGTCATCGAGGTCCAGCGCATCGTCCAGGAGTCCGCGATCGGCAAGGAGAGCCTCGCTCGCGTGCAGAAGCTCCAGCAGGCGAAGCAGGAAGACCTCGTGAAGCGCCAGAAGGAGCTCCGGGACCTCGAGCAGAAGATCCAGGACCAGGGCAAGGCCCTGTCCGAGGACGCGATGGAGAAGGTCCAGAAGGACTACCAGGCCAAGGCCGTCGAGCTCAAGCGTTTCCAGGACGACGCGCAGCGCGAGCTCGAGGAGGCCCAGCGCAAGGAGCTCGGCGAGCTCGAGAAGCGAATCATGCCCGTCATCAACGAGGTCGCGCGGGAGCAGGGCTACCAGCTCGTCTTCAACAAGTTCAACAGCGGGCTCCTCTACGCCGACGACAAGTCCGTCGACCTGACGGATGCGGTCATCACGAGGTTCAACTCGCAGATCGCCGCGCCGAAGCCGGCCGCGGCCGCTGCTCCGGCCGCTCCGGCCGCCGCCAAGCCGGCGCCGGCCGCGCCCAAGAAGTAACCGCGGCGTGGCCTCGTTCACCGTTGCCGAGGTGGCCGCCGCCTGCGGCGGGCGCGCCGGCGGCGGCTGGGACGCCATGCTGACCGGGGTCCGCGCACTCGAGAGCGCGGGCCCCGAGTCGCTCTCCTTCGTGAGCGACGCGAAGTCGCTCAAGCGCGCCGCGGCCTCGCGCGCCGGCGCGTTTCTCGCGCGCGCGGCGTCGGACCTGCCCGGGAAGACGGTCATCGAGGTGGCCGACCCCCAGCAGGCGCTCATCGCGGTCCTGCGCCTGTTTCATCCGCGGCGCGCCGCTCGGCCTGGAATCCACCCGGCTGCCGTTGTGGACCCCGCCGCGTCCGTCGACCCGTCGGCCGAGATCGGCCCGTACGCCGTGATCGGGCCGGAAAGCCGCGTCGAGGCCGGCGCGATCGTGGAGGCGCACGCGGTCGTCGGGGCGGGCTGCCACGTGGGAGCGGCGGCCTGGATCCACCCGCACGTCGTTCTCTACGACCGCGTCACGCTCGGCGACCGCGTCGAGATCCACAGCGGCTCGGTCCTCGGAGCCGACGGCTTCGGCTACGCGACGACGGCGCGTGGCCTCGTGAAGATCCCGCAGGTCGGCGTCGTGACGATCGGCGACGACGTCGAGATCGGCGCGAACACCTGCATCGACCGAGCGGCCCTCGAGACGACGACGCTCGGCGCCGGCACGAAGGTGGACAACCTCGTCCAGATCGGCCACAACGTGACCGTCGGTCGTCACGACGTCATCTGCGCGCAGGTCGGCATCGCGGGCTCGGCCGTCCTCGAGGACGGCGTCGTCCTCGGAGGGCAGGTCGGCGTCGCGGGCCACCTCACGGTCGGCGCGGGCGCGAAGGTCCAGGCCCAGAGCGGGATCGGCGCCGACGTTCCGCCCGGGCAGGCGCTCCACGGGTCGCCCGCCTTCGGCTATCGCGACTATCAGAAGTCGTGGATCGAGCTCCGACGCCTGCCGCAGACCGCCCGCCTCGTGCGGCGACTCGCGGAGAAGGCCGGGCTGGCCAGGGAAGGGGACTCATGAGCGAACCGGGCTCGAAGGCCGACATCCTCGAGATCCTGCGGCTCCTGCCGCATCGCTATCCGTTCCTCCTCATCGACCGCATCCTCGAGATGTCGCCGGGTCCCGTCGCCGTGGGCTCGAAGGTCGTCGGCCTGAAGAACGTCAGCGTGAACGAGCCGTTCTTCCAGGGGCACTTTCCGGGAAACCCGGTGATGCCGGGCGTCCTCATCATCGAGTGCATGGCGCAGGCGGCCGGGTGCCTGTTCTTCTCGAAGGAGCCGGACCCGTCCGCCAAGCTCATGTTCCTTTCGGGCGTCGACAAGGTCCGCTTCCGGCGGCCCATCGTCCCGGGGGATCAGATCATCGTCCACGCCGAGATCGTGGGCGCTCGACTCGGACACGTGAAGATCAAGGCAGAGTCCCGCGTGGACGGCGCGCTCTGCGCCGAGGCCGAGATCATGTCGAGCCTCGTGAACCGTCCGGGAGCCGTTTGATGCCGATTCACCCGACCGCCGTCGTCCACCCGACGGCCTCCGTGCACCCCACGGCCGACGTCGGCCCCTACGCGATCGTCGGCGCGAACGTCACGATCGGCGCGCGCACGACCGTGGGCGCCCATGCCGTCATCGAGGGGCCGACGACGATCGGCGAGGACAACCGGATCTGCCCGCTGGCCGCGCTCGGCGGGCCTCCGCAGGACCTCAAGTACAAGGGCGAGCCCACGACGCTGGTGATCGGGAACCGGAACATGTTCCGCGAGTTCTGCACGATCCACCGCGGGACCATGACCGGCCACAAGACGACGATCATCGGCGACGACAACCTCTTCATGGCCTACGCGCACGTCGCGCACGACTGCACCGTCGGGAACCGGACCGTCTTCGCGAACGGCGCCTCCCTCGCGGGCCACTGCGAGGTCGGCGACGACGCGATCCTCGGGGGCTATGCCGCCGTGCGCCAGTTCCTGAGGGTCGGGCGCCACGCGTTCGTGGGAGCGTTCTCCGGGATCAACCGCGACATCCTGCCGTTCGTGTGGAGCTCGTCGGACCGCGAGGTGAAGGCCTACAAGGTGAACGCCGTCGGGCTCTCCCGGAAGGGCTTCTCGAAGGAGCGCGTCGACGCCCTCCAGAGGGCCTACCGCATCCTGCACAGGCACCGGCACGACAAGGCCGCCCTCCTCGCGGGCCTCGAGCCGATCGCCGCGACGTCGGACGACGTCAAGGAGCTCCGGGACTTCATCGCCTCCTCGAAGGAAGGCGTCCACGGGGCTTAGAAGACTTGGTGCCGCCGCTGCGCGGCGGCGGACCGGGGCAAGATCGGCGCTTCGCGCCGAGAATTTCCTAGAAGGGTGAAAGAGGCCGTGGCCGCGATTCGCGCCAACGCCCGCCGAAGGAGGGACCCGCCCCCTCACCCTTCTAAGAAATTCCTCAATCCGAATTCGAATCTCCGTTCGAACCCCGATGCTACGATCTTCCCGGCGCAATGGATCTTGAGCCGCCCGCCGCTGCCGGTTCCCCCGGTCCGGATCCCCTCACGTTCGAAGCGCTGTACGACGAGCTTCACGCGCTGGCCCACCGGCAGATCCGGCGCGCGCGCCCCGGCGACACCCTGCGCACGACGGCCCTCCTCCACGAGGCGTATCTCAAGCTCGCGCGGGGCCCTTCCGTGAAGGACCGCACGCACTTCTTCTCCCTCGCGGCCCGGGCCATGCGGCAGGTGCTCGTCGACCACGCGCGGAGTCACGCGGCCCTGAAGCGCGGCGCCGGGCGACCGCTCGCGACGCTGGGCGACGTCGCGTCCGAGGTCGAGGCCGACGCCACCGAGCTCGTCGCGATCGACGCGGCGCTCGAGAGCCTCAACGGCGCGAACCGGCGTCTCGCGCGCGTCGTCGAGCTGCGGTTCTTTGGCGGCCTTTCCGTCGAGGAAACGGCGGAGGTGCTCGACGCGTCGACCGCGACGGTCAAGCGTGACTGGCGGGCGGCGCGGGCGTTCCTCCTGGCCGCGCTCTCCCCGTCTTCGCCGTGAGCTCCGACGAAACCTGGGGCCGCGCGCTCGAGATCTTCCAGGAGGCCGTCGATCTCGCGCCCGCCGAGCGCGAGCGCCGCGTCGAGGCGGCCTGCGGCGGCGACGTCGCGCTCCGCCGGCGGGTCGACACGCTCCTCTCCGCCGACGGGCAAACCGGCTCTCCCCTCGACGGCAGCGCGGCCCTGCGCTTCCCGCATCTCCTCGACGTCGGCGAGCTCGATCCCGATCGTTGGATCGGGCGCGAGCTCGGGCCCTGGCGGATCGTCAGCGAGCTCGGAATCGGCGGAATGGGGGCCGTCTTCCTCGGGGAGCGCTGCGACGGACAGTTCGAGCAGAAGGTCGCGCTCAAGGTCGCGCGCCTCGGTCTCGCCGGCGACGAGGCGATCCGACGATTTCTCGCCGAGAGGCGGATCCTGGCCGGTCTCGAGCATCCCCGCATCGCCCGCCTCCTCGACGGCGGCGTGACCTCCGACGGCCTCCCGTTCTTCGCGATGGAGTACGTCGAGGGGGTGCCGATCGGCGACTACTGCGACGCGCGGGGCCTCTCTCTCTCGCAGCGGATCGAGCTGTTTCTCGGTGTCTGCGCCGCGGTCGACCATGCGCACCGCCGGCTCGTCGTCCATCGAGACCTCAAGCCTTCCAACATCCTCGTGACGGCGCAGGGCGAGGTGAAACTCCTCGACTTCGGGATCGCGAAGCTCCTCGGCGCGGGTGACGAGGACACGCACACGCTCGGGCGCCTCCTGACTCCGGCGTATGCCGCGCCCGAGCAGGTCCGCGGCGAGCGCGTCACGACGGCAACCGACGTCTGGGCGCTCGGGGTGGTCCTTTACGAGCTTCTCGTCGGGCGCCGGCCGTTCTCAGCTGCCGGAGGGCAGGAGGGGGGCGCGCTCGCCGCGCGGGCGGAGCCGACGCGTCCCAGCGCGGCGGTCGCGGCCGGCTCCCTTCCGGCCGCGTCCCGCCGGCGGCGTCGCCGCGCCCTGCGCGGGGATCTCGACACCATCCTTCTCACCGCCCTGCGAAGCGAGCCCGATCGCCGGTACCCCTCCGCCGCGGCGCTCGCCGAGGACCTCCGGCGGCACCTCGCCTTCCTGCCGATCCGCGCCCGGCCGGACCGATTCCGCTACCGGGCCGGGAAGTTCGCGGCGCGCCACCGCTGGACGCTCGCGGTCGCCGCGACGCTCCTCCTCGCGCTCGTCGGGGCCCTCGCGGCGGCGCTCGGACAGGCACGGGCCAAGGCCCGCGAAGCGCGGGCCTCGCAGGAGGTGACCGACTTTCTCGTCCGCCTGTTCAAGAGTTCGGATCCGGCGCTCGCGCGGGGCGTGACGCTCACTGCCCAGGAGCTCCTGGACGAGGGCGTCAGCCGCCTGCGCTCCGACCTCGCCGCCGAGCCGGAGGTGCGCGCCCGGCTCCTCCACGCCATGGCGGCGTCGTACGTCGGGCTCGGCCTCTACGCCCGTGCCCTGCCCCTCGCCGAGGAGGCGCTGCGGCTGCGCCGCCAGACGTTTCCCGCCCGGAGCGCGGCGGTCGCGGCGAGCATGGACCAGCTCGGCGAGCTGTTCCGGCTCGAGGCGGACTTCCCCCGTGCCGAACCGCTGCTCCAGGGCGCGCTCGCGGCTCGTCGCGCGAGCCTCGGTCCGGACGATCCGGCCGTGATCCAGAGCCTCGGCCACCTCGGCCGGCTTTTCGAGGACAAGGGGGAGTTCGCGAGCGCCGAGGGGCCCTACCGCGAAGCTCTCGCAGCGAGCGAGCGCCGCTTCGGACCGGACTCCCCGGAGAGCGCGGCCTGCCTGGACGACTTCGCCACGAATCAGTCCGACCTCGGCCGGGAAGCGAAGGCGATCGACCTCCTGCGACGCGCCCTCGGGATACGCGAGAGGGCGCTCGGCCCGGACGCGCTCGAGGTCGCGACCTCGCTGCACAACCTCGGTCTCCACCTCGACGATGCGGGCGCGTACCGTGAGTCGGCCGCCGCGCTCGAGCGCGCGCTCGCGATCCGGCAGAAGGTCCTCGGGCCCGCACATCCGCTCGTCGGTGCAACCCAGGTCGCGCTCGCCGGCGTCTACGACGATCAGGACCGGCTCGACGACGCCGAGGCGGCCGCCCGGAGCGCGCTCGACGTCCTGCGCCGGGCGCTGCCCGAGGACCATCCGAGGGTCGGAGAGGCGTTGAACACGCTCGGGGTCATCCGCACCTCGCGCCGCGACTTTGCCGGAGCGGTTTCGGTCTTCCGGGAGCTGCTCGCCCGTTACCGCCGGATTTTTGGAAGGGGGCATCCCGACACGCTCGCGGTCGAGAACAACCTCGCGATCACGCTGCTCCACGCCGGCCAGGCCTCGGAAGCGGAATCCCTGGAGAGGGAGGTCCTGGGAGAGCTACGCGAGGACAACGGCCAGCCCACGGGGATCCTGGCCCGCCAGAATCTCGCGACGACCCTCGAGCTGGAAGGGAAGCCTCGCGAAGCGCTCGATCTGGCGCGAGAGGCCCTCGAGAGGCGGCGCCGGCGCGAGGGCGATGCCTCCGGCAACGTCGCCGTGGCGCTGCGATCGGTGGCCGTCGCCGAGGAGATGTGCGGCGCGCCGTCCGACGCCGAAAAGGACTTCCGCGAGGGTCTCCGGCTCGGCGAAGCGCTCCGCACCTCCCGCGGCAACGCCACGTACGAGTGGCGCATCGCCCTCGCAGACTTCCTCGTCGGGTCGAATCGCTGCTCCGAGGCCGAGCCGTTGCTCGCGGGGGCGCTCGCCGAGATCGACGGAGCCCGCCGTCCCGTGGATCCGATCTGGCGACTCCAGGCGCGGCTGCTGCAAGCCCACTGCGCAAGGCCCTCCGGCGCACGAGCGGACACCGCCAGAGCGGTCCGCGCGGCCCTGCGCCTCATGCCGGCCGTGGAGGTCGATCTCTATCCCACGGCGCGGGCTCTGCTCTCAGCCCGTGGGACGCCTCGCGCCCCCCGCCAGAGAGAGCCCGCCGCGTTCCGGCCCTCGACATCCCGGGAATGATCCCTGACTGCCGGCTTTTCCGTTCCTTCCAACCGAGGGTATCGACCGTCAGGAGTGCTCCTCCGAGACCAAAGCGGTCCCCGTCGCGAACGGACGTCGTAGAAGCCGCGCGAAGGAGGTCCTCGAGTTGCCGAACCTCGGCGGATGTCCCCCCGGAGGAGATCGCGTCATGAAATTCACCGCCTGGATCCTCTCGCTTCTCGCCGGCACGGTCTTCGCGGCGCCCGCACGCGCCGCCGACCCCTGCGACGCGCTCTACGAGGCCGGGATCAAGGCGGTGCAGACGCCGCACCACGTCTACACGACGAAGACGGCCGGGAGAGCCGGCAAGGTCGTCGAGTCCAGCGAAGCGATCTTCACGGGCGGCGTGGAATACCTGCGCATCGGCGGCCGATGGCGGCGCAGCGCCGCGCCCCAGGGAGCCATGCTCGAGGCGGCGCGGGAAAAGCTGAAGACGCATCCGGACACCTGCGTCGATGCCGGGCGAGAAACCGTCGACGGTCAGGCGGTGACGGCGTACAAGGTCCACGACCGCGAGAACGGCACCGACGCGATCGTGTACATCCTGAAGTCGACCGGCATGCTGCTCGGAGAAGACCTCACGCTGCCGGACGGCTCGCTCGTGAAAACCCGCTACGAATACGCCGACGTGCGGCCGCCTGCCGGAGTGAAATGACCCGCGCACGATGATCCCTGGATCTCCCCCTTTCCGTTTCTCCGGATGACGGGAGGTGCCCCATGAGATCCAACGGGTGGAGCGAGACCAGGCGAGACGTTCGAAACGGCGCGCGGGTTCGAGGTGCCGTCGCTCTTCGCGGCGGTCCTTCTCGCGGGCGCGGCGCGAGGCCGTGCGGAGACGTACGTCCTGCCGTCGTCCGCCTACAGCACGGGAGCCGGAGGAGCCGAATTCCACTCGGACGTCCGCCTGCTCAACGTCACGAGGTCGGCGGTCACGGTGACGGCGACGTTCTACGACCAGGCGAACGGCGCGACGGTGCCGGCGTCGCCGTTCACGATCCCGGCGCGGAGCCAGGCGTCCTACGACAACGTCCTCCGCGACCCTCTTCGGCGCCGGTCTCGGATCGTACGGACCGATCCGGTTCGAGGCGACCGGTGCGCTCATCGTCTCGTCGAGCGTGAACAACGTGAACGCGTGCGGGTCGGGGGCGGTCTCGGGACAGTGGCTGCCGGGGATCGACGCCTCACAGGCGCTGCGGGCGGGGATCCTCGGTCAGCTCGCGCTCAGCACGAGCTCCGCGACGGGTTACCGGACCAACGTCGTCTTCATGAACCCTGGGAGCCGCGGCCGCGACGGTGACGGCGACCCTGCGGCGCGGGGACGGGTCGTCGATCGGGACGACGACCTACCCGGCGCTTCCCGCCGAACGGATTCCGGCAGGTGTCCCTCGGCAGCTTCCCCGGCGCCTCCGGGACGACGGACACGAACCTCTTCCTCGAGTTCACGAGCGACCAGCCGGTCCTCTCCTTCGCGTCGGTCATCAACAACGCGTCGGGCGACCCGTTCGCGATCGTCGCGGCGGCGGACGCCGCGCAGCCAGGAGCTGACCGTGACGCTGCCCGGCGGCGTGCCGCTCGTCCTCGTGAAGATCCCGCACGGGACGTTCCGATGGGCTCGCCGGACGCGGAGCGCGGCCGCGATAGCGACGAGACTCAGCACGAGGTGACGCTGTCCTCCGACTACTACATCGGGAAGACCGTCGTGACGCAGGCCCAGTGGCAGGCCGTGATGGGGAGCAACCCGAGCCAGTTTCTCCAGCTGCGGAGGCAGCGTGTCCCGTCGAGAACGTGACCTGGAACGACATCGCGGGGAGCGGAGGATTCCTGGAGAAGCTGAACGCGGCGCTCGGGCTCAGCGGAGCATCCGCCTTCCGGCTCCCCACGGAGGCGGAGTGGGAGCGGGCGGC
The DNA here is from genome assembly GCA_963798215.1 of uncultured Acidobacteriota bacterium. Taxonomy (GTDB): domain Bacteria; phylum Acidobacteriota; class Thermoanaerobaculia; order UBA5066; family UBA5066; genus Fen-183. The sequence goes on along the minus strand of CAWCSP010000004.1, from coordinate 2,169,262 downwards.
GCGGGGGAACACGACGACCCGGTTCTCGTTCGGCGATGCCCTGGAGTGCAACGACACGAATTGTTCCGGCCAGGGCGGCGGGCCGTGCAGCGCGGATCCTACGTCTGGTATTGCGCGAACGCGAACGCCTCGACCGCGAGCATCCGGTGGGACAGAAGCAGCCGAACCCGTACGGGCTGTACGACATGCACGGCAACATGCGGGAGTGGGTCGAGGACTGGGACGGCGCCTACCCGACGACGGCCGTGACGGATCCCGCGGGACCCGCATCCGGGCGCGAGCCGTATCGACCGGGGAGGCAGCTAACTTCGAGGTTCTCGACAACTGCCGGTCGGCGTACCGCGGCGTCGCCGTGCGACTACGTCCCTTCGAGCAACACCGGGTTCCGCCTCGCGAAGTCACAGTGACCGCAGAGGAAGAAGGGGAGAGTAGATCAGGAGAAGAAGAAAGATTTCTTAGAAGGGTGAAAGAGGCGGGGCCGCGACTTGAGCCGGAGCCCGACGGCAGCAGGCGATCCGCCCACTCACCCTTCTAGGAAAATCTTCGGCGCGAAGCGCCGCTCTTCCTCCTAGCTCTTGATCTTCCTCTCGATCACCTTGCAGAGACGCTTGATGCCTTCCTCGATGACGTCCGGCGCCGCGTACGAGAAATTCAGGCGCATCGTGCGCTCGCCGCCGCCGCAGGGATAGAACGGAGCGCCGGGGACGAACGCGACCTTCTCGGCGATCGCGTCGTCGAGCAGCCTCGAGCGTGTCGAATCCCTCGGGCAGCGTCGCCCAGAGGAAGAGCCCGCCGCCCGGTCGCGTCCAGCGCACGCCCGGAGGAGCGTGGCGGTCGAGCGCGCGGAGCATCGCGTCGCGCGCTCGCCCCGTAGACGGTCCGGATCCGGCGCACGTGCCGGTCGAGGAACCCGCCCTTGGCGACCTCGTACGCGACGTACTGGCAGAACGTCGAGGTGTGGAGGTCGGCGCCCTGCTTGATCTGGACGAGCTTCGAGATGACGACCTCGGGCGCGACGACCCACGCGATCCTCAGGCCCGGCGCGAGCGTCTTCGAGAGCGTCGAGAGATAGAGGACGTTGCCCGTGAAGGTCCTTCTCGCCGTTCGCGCAGCCGTGCGTCTCGGCGTCGAGCTTCACGAGGGAGGGAAGATGCTCGCCCTCGTACCGGAGCTGCCCGTACGGGTCGTCCTCGACGATCGGGATCCCGCGGGACGCCGCGCGTTCGACGAGGCGCCGGCGGCGACCCGAGGCTCGAGCGTGACGCCGGCGGGGTTCTGGAAGTTCGGAAGCGCGTACACGAACTTCGGGCCGGCCCCGCAGCTGCTCCTCGAGCGCATCGACGTCCATCCCGTCGTCGTCGACCGGCACCGGAAGGTAGTCGGCCTGGTAGGCGTTGAAGGCCTGGAGGGCGCCCAGGTACGTCGGCGCCTCGGTCAGGACCCGGTCGCCGGGGTTGATCAGAAGCTTGCCGATCAGGTCGAGGGCCTGCTGCGAGCCCGACGTCACGAGGACGTTCTCGGGCTTCACATCGACCCCGTAACGGCTCATGTGCCGGACGAGGAGCTCGCGGAGCGGCCGGTAGCCCTCGGTCGTCGTGTACTGGAGGGCCGTCGTCCCGTGGTCCTTCAGGACGCGTTCCGTCGCGGCGCGGATCTCCTCGACGGGGAAGACCTCGGGCGCGGGCAGGCCGCCGGCGAACGAGATGATGTCGGGCTTTTCCGTGAGCTTGAGGAGCTCGCGGATCATCGAGGACGTGATGCGCTGCGTCCGCTGGGCGAAGCGCTCTCTCCAGAGAGTTTCGGCGGCGGGAGCGGTCGGGCGCGCGACCGCTTCCTCCGTCATCGGGCCGCCGGGAAGCTCCTTCCCGGTCGAGACGATCGGCATGGGCACACCCCCGCAGGCAGGTTCGCGCCCCGCGGCGCCCGGTCGCCATGATGCGGGCTGATCAGGGCGCAAAATGCCTCCCCCGACGGCGCTAGAGTAGGCGCGTGAAGGCCCGGCTGACCGTCCGCCTCAAGTCTCGGATTTCTTCGAAATCGGGCATGCGGCCCGTGCTCGAGGCCTGTCCGTGGCGGAGTGGGTGCGCCGAGCCCTGCGATCGGCAGTCGCCGAGGAGGAGCGGGTTCAGGCCAAGCTCCGGGCCATCCGGCGGGCTGCTAAGCATTCGGCGCCGACGGCAGACATCGACCAGATGCTCGATGAGATCGCGCGGGGAGAAATAGGGAAGTTCCTTCGAAGGGTGAGTGAAGTCTCGGCCGCGATCAACGCGCCGGCAAGCCGCAGCGGCGACCCGGCTCCCCACCCTTCAAAGGAGAATCCCCGGTCCTTCCGGTCCTCCCCGTTACTCCTCGACGATCTCCACCTTGCGGTGCTTGGCGTGCTCGGCGATGAGCTTCTCCTGAAGCGGGCGGGGGACCTCTTCGTAGTGGTCCATCTCCATGTGGAAGCTGCCGCGGCCCTGCGTGATCGACCTCAGGATCGACCCGTAGGAGATCATCTCGGCGAGCGGGACCTCGGCGCGGATGACCGCGTCGTCGCCCTCCTGGTCCATGCCCGCGGGCCGCCCGCGGCGGGACGTGAGGTCGCCCATGAGATCGCCCATGTACTCCTGCGGCGCCTGGATCGCGACCTTCATGATGGGCTCGAGGATCGTCGGCTTCGCCTTCTCCATCGCGTCCTTGTAGGCGAGCGAGCCCGCGATCTTGAACGCCATCTCCGACGAGTCCACGTCGTGGTACTGGCCGTCGTAGACCTCCACGCGGAAGTCGACCATCGGGAACCCGGCGAGGTAGCCGCGCTTGCGGATGTCCTGGATGCCCTTCTCGATCGCCGGGATGTAGTTCGCGCGGGATCGAGCCGCCGAACGTGTCGTCGAAGAACTCGAAGTCCGCGCCCCGGGCGAGCGGCTTGACACGGATCTTGCAGTCTGCGAACTGGCCGTGGCCGCCCGTCTGCTTCTTGTGGCGGCCGTGGGCTTCGGCGCTGCGCGTGATCGTCTCGCGGTAGGGGACCTTCGGCGGGTGGAGGATGACCTCGACGCCGCTCTTGCGCTCGTCATGCGCGCGACGGCGATCTCGACGTGGAGCTGGCCCGCGCCCGACAGGAGGAACTCGTGCGTGTCGGCGTCGCGCGAGAAGTGGAGCGACGGGTCCTCCTCGATGAGCTTCGCGAGGGCCGCGGAGATCTTCTCCTCGTCGCCCTTGGCCTTCGGCTCGATCGCGAACGAGATCGCGGGCTCGGCGAAGACGATGCGGTCGAAGGCGAACGGCTTCTCCTTCGTCGGACAGCGAGTCGCCGGTGAGCGTCTCCTTGAGCTTCGCGACGCCGCCGATGTCGCCGGCCGGGACCTCGGGGACCGTCTGGAGCGTCTTGCCAAGGGGCGAGAAGACGGGGCCGAACCGCTCGGCGATCTCGCGCGACGCCGTTCCAGTACGTGCCGTCGCCCTTGACCGTGCCGGAGTAGACGCGGAAGAGCGTGAGTCGGCCCGCGTACGGGTCGGAGATCGTCTTGAAGACGAGGGCGGCCGTCGGGCCCGCCGGATCCGGCGCGAGGGCCTCGGCCGTCCCGCCCTTGCCCGTCGCGACGGAACGGAAGGCGTCGGCGGTCGGGAGGAGGTCCTCGATCTCGTCGAGGAGCTTCTCGACGCCCGTCTCGTGGCTGCCGCTCGCGGTGAAGAGGACCGGCGCGATCTTGCGCTCCTGGATCGCCTTCCGGAGCGCGGGCTTCATCTGCTCCTCGCTGAGGTTGCCCTGCGAGAAGAACGTCTCCATGAGCTTGTCGTCGCCTTCGGCGACCATCTCGACGAGCGACTCGTGCAGCTGGGCGGCGTCGGCCGCGAACTCGTCGGGAATCGGGCCGGGCGCCGTCTTGCCGGCGTCGTCCGTGAGCCAGCCCTGCATCGCGACGAGGTCGATGACGCCGCGGAACCCCTTCTCCTTGCCGATCGGGGCCTCGACACAGACGACGGCGCGCCCGAACTTCTTTTGGAGCTGGTCCATGACGCGACCGCCGTCGGCACGTTCGCGATCCATGCGGTTCACGACGACGAGCCGGGGGAGGCCGAGCTCGTCGCACGTCTTCCAGGCCTTCTCGGTCTGGACCTCGACGCCCGCGACGGCGTCCACGATGAGGAGCGCGGCGTCCGCGGCCCTCAGGCCGCAGATCATCTCGGAGACGAAGATGCCGTAGCCCGGCGTGTCGATCAGGTTGATCTTTTTCTTCTTCCACTCGAGCGATGCGACCGCCAGGCCGATCGAGATCTTCCGCTCGACCTCCTCGGGATCGAAGTCCGTCGGCGCGTTGCCTTCCTCGACGCGGCCGAACCGCGGCGTGGCGCCGGCCTCGTGGAGCAGCGCGGAGACGAGCGTCGTCTTTCCGACGCCGTTGTGCCCCACGACGGCGACGTTGTGGATGGCGGACGCGGGATAAACCTTCATGAACACCCTCCGATCCCCGTGTGAAGGGAGCGCGATTATAGGGAGAGGAGCCCTCCCGTCGAGCCCCGCAAGGTGCATCAGGGCCCCGGGTCCGCTGATAGAATGCGTGACTGCGCTCCACGCGCCAACGGAGGCCGTCTGCCGCCCGAACCAGGCACGCCGAACCCGCCGCGTAAATTCGCGCGCTATGAAGTGGAGCGCGAGCTCGGGAAGGGAGCGATGGGCGTCGTCTACCTGGGCCGCGACCCGGTCATCGGCCGGCGCGTCGCCCTCAAGACGATCCGCGCGACCGCCGAGGACGACTCGGAGCAGCGCGAGTTCAACGAGCGGTTCATGCGCGAGGCGCAGGCGGCGGGGACGCTCTCGCACCCGAACATCGTCACGATCCACGACGTCGGCGAGGAGGTCGAGACCCAGACGTCCTTCATCGCGATGGAGTACGTCGAGGGCAAGAACCTCAAGCAGCTCCTGAAGGAGAAGGTCGCGTTCTCGTGGGACCGGATCGCGGAGATCGCGATGTCCGTGGCGGACGCCCTCGATTACGCCCACCGCCGCGGGATCGTCCACCGCGACGTGAAGCCCGCGAACATCATCCTCACGAACGACGGGACCGTGAAGATCACGGACTTCGGCATCGCGAAGATCGAGACGTCCAGCCTCACGGAGACCGGCCAATTCCTCGGCACCCCGAACTACATGTCGCCCGAGCAGGTCACGGGCGAGGCCGTCGACGGCCGGAGCGACCTCTTCTCGCTCGGCGTCGTTCTCTACGAGCTCCTCACGAAGAGAAAGCCGTTCCTCGGCGACAACCTGACGTCGATCTCCTACAAGATCGTCCACGAGGAGTACCCGGCGCCGCAGACGTACGACGCGACGATTCCGGGGGAGTTCGGCCCGATCCTCGCGCGGGCCCTCGCGAAGGACCCGGCCGCGCGGTTCCAGAGCGGCAAGGACTTCCACGCCGCGCTGGCCGAGCTCCGGACGCGGCACGCCGAGATGGAGATGCTCAAGGACCTCGGCGAGATGGTCGCGCAGGCGGAGAACCTCGGCCCCGTCTCGGCGGTCGAGTCCAAGCAGAGGCCCATGCCCGCGGCTCCGGCTCCGGCCGGCCCGGGTGCCGCGCCGAAGCTCGGCCCGCCGGGTCTCGGCGGGGGGGTGACGAGCCTCGAAGACCTCGCGCGGCGCGGGCGGAGCGACCTCAATCCGGCCCTCGTCGGGCCCTCCCCGGCGAATCTCGATACCTCGATCCCGGACTGGAGCCTCGACACGGATGCGCTGAAGTCGCCGGCCGAGCGCGAGGCCGAGAAGAAGCGCGAGTCGGAGACGCCCGAGAACGTCTCCTCGCCGGGCACGCTCATCTCGGACGTCCAGCGCGCGACGAAGAAGGCCGCGGCCCCCGACGCCGCGAAGATCTCGACGGGCGAGATCAAGCGCCCGTCGATTGTGGCGCCCGCGCCGCCTCCGCCGCCCGCGCCGATCTTCAACGAGGAGAACCGGCCGACTGAGCGCATCCAGACGATTCCTGGCCCGCCGCCCTCGCCCCTCCCCGCGCCGATTCCTCCCGCTCTCGTTCCGACGCCTCCGCGGGGCGTCCCTCCGCTCTCTCCGTCCACCCCCGGCCCCGGCGCGTCGCGGGCCGTCGCGACCCCGGCCCGGGGCGTGCCGCCGCTGTCGCCGTCACCCGCGCCGTCCACGCCCGTGCGCGGGGTCCCGTCGCTGCAGTTCTCCCCGACGCCCGCCGTGCCCCCGCGAACGCCCGCGCCTCCGATCTCGCCGCTGCCGGCCGCGCAGCCGGCTCCGATGCCGCGCCCGCCGGTGCCGGCGCCGGCGCCCCGCCCGGCCGGACCGCCCGGGCTCCGCGACGTGTCGGCGCCGATCCCGCAGCCGCGTCCGGCAGGGCCGCATCCCGGGCCCTCCGCGCGACCGCCCGGCCGCGACGTCACGGGTCCAGTCGGGCCGCGCCCCGCGCCGACGGGCGCCCAGGCGGGTGTCCCGGCCGCTGCCGACGTGAAGCCGAAGAACCTCAAGGAGGCGCTCCGCCGGGGCGTCAACATGCGTTACGCCCTCGTCGTGATCGGAGCCGCCGTCCTGCTGGGAGTTGCCGTCGTCGGCATCCTCGCGGTGCGGTCCTCGTCGATCGCGGGGCGCGGCGGCGACGAGGCGGCCGCGCAGGAGGCGCTCGCGAAGAAGAAGATGCTCGAGGACGGGACCCGGCTCCTCGCGGCCGGCAAGCCCGCCGAGGCGCATGAGAAGTTCCTCGAGCTCGTCCGGCTCGCGCCGGAGTCGGCCGCGGCGCGGACCGCGCTCGAGCAGTCGGAGCAGCTCCTCGCGAAGAAGGAAGAGGCGGATCGCCGGGCCGCAGAGGTCGGTGCGTACCTCGCGGAGGCCCGCAGCGCCCGCACGGCTTCCGACTGGGCGCGTGCGATCGTCGAGGCGGACGGCGCGCTCGCGATCGACCCCGCGAACGGGGAGGCGACGGAGATCCGCGAGTCGGCGCAGGCCGAGATCCGGAAGCAGGGGCGCGCGGCCCAGAAGAAGGCCGAGAGCCAGATTCGCTCGCTCAAGGCCGCGCCGAGGCCCAGGGCCACCGCGACGCCGGAGCCCACGGCCGAGGCCGCGCCCACTCCGCCCGCCGCGCCGGCCGCCGCGCCGGCTGCTGCGGCGGCCGTGGCGCCGCGCGTGCGCCTGAAGATCGCGTTCCATGCTCCGATCGTTCAGGGCTACGTGATGATCCGCCGGAACGACGTCGAGATCTGGCGCCGCGCGTTCGACTTCGGCCGCAAGTCGGGCGGCGGGAGCCTCGAGGGCGAGGTCGACGTCGCGTCGGGCGCGGGCGAGTACAAGTTCTGGGTCATCGCGACGGACCGGAGCGTGAACGAGTATCTCGTCGTGCCGCTGACGGTCGGCGAAGGCCGCACGCTCGCCCTCGACGTCGACGCACAGAAGAAGCTCGCGGTTTCGCTGCGGTAGTCTGCGGGCCATGCGCCCCCGCCTCGCCGCCCTCCTCCTCGCCCTTTTCGTCGGCGTCCCGCTCGCGATCCCGCGGCGGTCGGACGCGCGGGCCGGCGCCGTCCCGCCCGCGTCCGCCCCGTTCGGGCCGGCACCCGTCGCGCGCTCGCGGACGGGCGTCGTGGCGTCCGCGACGGTCGAGGCCTCGCGTGCGGGGGCGGCGATCCTTGCCGCGGGCGGGAACGCGGTGGACGCCGCGGTCGCGACCGCGCTCGCCCTCGCGGTGACGTTCCCGTCCGCCGGCAACCTCGCGGGCGGAGGCTTCGCGGTCGGGCGGACGCCGGGCGGCGAGCTCTGGGCGCTCGACTTCCGCGAGACGGCGCCCGCCGGCACGTGGCGGAACAGCTTCCTGGGGCCGGACGGCAAGGCGCGGCGCGGCGCGTCGACCAGCGGCGGCCTCGCGGTGGCGACGCCGGGCACGGTGCGCGGACTCGAGGTTCTCCACCGCCGGTACGGGAAGCTCCCATGGGGCCGGCTTTTCGCGCCCGCGGTGCGCCTCGCGCGCAAGGGTTTCCGCGTCCCTTCCGGCCTGCACGACATCCTCGCCGCCTACGAAACGGACCTCGCCCGCGATCCCGCGGCGTCGAAGATCTTCCTCGCGGACGGGCGTGCGCTTCCGGCCGGGTCGCTCCTCGTCCAGGAGGACCTCGCGCGAACGCTCGAGACGATCGCCGCGGAGGGCGCGGACGGCTTCCACCGCGGCGAGATCGCGCGGAAGATCGCGGCGTTCGTCCAGTCGGCGGGCGGCGTCCTCGCGGAGGAGGACATCGCGTCCTACCGCCCCGAGTGGCGGCCGCCGTTCGTATTCGACGACGGGAGGTTCCGCCTCGTCACGATGCCGCTGCCGTCCTCGGGCGGCTTTCTCCTCGCGTCGATTCTCGGGCAGCTCCGGTTCGTCCACGGGTCGATCCAGGACCGCGACGCCGCCGAGTCGATTCACCTGGTCGTGGAGGCGGAGCGGCGGGCGTACGCCGACCGCAACCGCTTCCTCGGCGACCCCGCGTGCGTGGACGTCCCGCTCGCGTCCCTCCTCGCGCCCGCGCGGCTCGCGGCGCTCGGGTTCTCGATCGACGCCTCCCGCGCGACTCCGTCCTCGTCCATCGAGGGGGGCGCGTGGCCGAGGGAGCCCGACCAGACCACGCATTTCGTGACGGCGACGGCCGACGGCGGCGTCGTGTCCGTGACGTACACGCTCAACGACACGCTCGGGAACCACACGGTCGTGCCGGGCGTCGGCGTCCTGCTGAACAACGAGATGGACGACTTCGCGACCGAGCCCGGCGCCGCGAACAGCTACGGCCTCGTGCAGGGCGAGTCGAACGCCGTGCGCGCCGGCGCGCGTGCCCTCTCGTCCATGACACCGACCATCGTCCTCGAGGACGGCCGCCCGCGCCTCGCGCTCGGCTCGCCCGGGGGCGCCGTGATCCCGACGACCGTCCTGCAGGTTTACCTGAACGCGCTCGTTCGCGGCGAGCCGCTCGGCGAGGCCGTCGCGGCCCGCCGCTTCCACCACCAGCACCTCCCGGACCGCATCGAGCTCGAGTCCGGCGCGTTTCCCGAGGACGTGAAGGCGGCCCTCCGCGCGATGGGGCACACTCTCTTCGAGCGCACGTCGCGCTACACGGAGGGGAAGCTCGGCCGCGTCCACGCGATCGCGTTCGAGAAGGACGGCTCGCTCACGGGCGCCGCCGACCCCCGCGGCTACGGGGCGGCGATGGGGGCGGAGGAGGCGGCTTCGACGGTTCGCCCCTGATGCGCCTGCGTCCGTGGGAAGCGCGGCTGCGCGCCACTTCCTGATGAAGTGAAATTTCGCCGCTCGCATCTCGGCTGCTTCGCGGCCGCGGCGGCCGTGCTCGCGGGCATCGCCGTTACGCTGCGAGCAAGAGCCGCGCCGGAGTCCCAGCGCCCTTTCTGGGTCATCCACTCGCATCAGTCCGCGGAGAGCGCGCCCCGCGCGCCTCTCGTGTCCGACGGCGCCGGCAATCTCTACGGCACCACCACCGCGGGGGGACCCGTCGACGGAGGGGCCGTCTTCACGGTGAGGACGGACGGCTCGGGACTTCGCCTCCTGCACACATTCACCGGAAGTGCGGACGACGGCTCCGTTCCGGAGGCCGGGTTGCTTCTCGACGGGAGCACTCTCTACGGGGCGACAGTTCGCGGCGGCGCAGCGGACCTGGGAACGCTCTTCGCCATCGAGACCGACGCGACCGGCTTTCGGATCCTGCATTCGTTCTCGGGAGGCGTCGACGACGGAAGCCAGCCCTACTCGTCTCTTGTCGCCGACGATTCCCGTCGCCTCTACGGCACGACGATGTCCGGAGGTCCGTCCGATTTCGGGACGATCTACAGGATCGGGATGAACGGCTCCGGATACCAGGTCCTTCACGCCTTCAAAGGCGGCGTCGGCGACGGAAGATTTCCACGCTGGCCTTTGACTCTGGGTGTCGCCGGCACGCTCTTCGGGACGACTTCCGCGGGCGGGCAGGAAGGCGTCTACGTCCCGTGCACCCCCAATACCCATCCCTGCGGCTTGCTCGACGGCACCGGCATTGTCTTCAGGATCGGCACGGACGGGGCGGGGTTCCAGGTCCTCCGCGCGTTTCCGAGCGAGGGCCCGCCTTCGGGATCACTCGTCCTCGATCGGGCGGGCCGCTTGTACGGATCTCTGGTGGCGCTGGCTGGTAACGGCGGGATCTTCGCGGTGAGCCAGAATGGCTCCGGTTTCGAGGTCGTGCATCTCTTCGGCGAGCCCTACGGGAGTTTGCCGGTCGGCTCTCTGACCTTTGACGGGTCGGACACCTTCTATGGAACGACGACGAGCGGCGGCGCGTCCTCGGGAGCCACGCTCTTCAGTGTTCGAACGGACGGCAAGGACTTTCGTGTTCTCCACGAGTTCGACGACGCGGGCGGGGGTTTCTCCCCCAACGGGTCTCTCGTCTTCGACTCTGCCGGCACGCTCTTCGGCACGACCGAGCTCGGCGGCGCAACGTCGGCGGGCACCGTCTTCGCGGTCAACGCTGACGGGACGCGTTTCGAGACCCTTCTGGACTTCCCCGGCTTGAGTATCGACGGCACTCGGCCATGGGCCTCGCTTATCAGGGACGCATCCGGGAACCTTTATGGCACGACGCTATACGGAGGTCGGTCGGGATCCGGGACGATCTTCACGGTGCAGCCCGACGGATCCGGATTCCGGCTGCTGCACACATTCACGGGGGACGATGGCTACGAGCCGATGGCCTCTCTGGTCTTGGGGGCGTCGGGGTACCTTTACGGCACCGCGGAAAGCGGAGGCCCATCCGGGGGCGGCGTCGCCTTCAGGCTGAGGACGGACGGAACGAGCTTCGAGGTCCTGCACGCGTTCTCGTTCAGTCCGGACGACGGGTTGTCTCCTTTCTCGGCGTTGATCCTGGACGGATCTGGAAACGTATACGGAACGACCTCCTCTGGAGGGCCGTCTGGATACGGCACCGTCTTCAGGATGAGAACCGACGGGACGGGCTTCGAGCTCCTGCACGCCTTCCCCGGCCCGGAAGCGAACCAGGGGGCGGTTCCTCAGGCGGCGCTCACTCTCGACGCCTTGGGAAGGAACCTTTACGGCACGACTTTCGAGGGGAGTGCGTTCGTGCTCGGCGATGGCGGCACCTTGTTCAAGCTCCGCACGGACGGAACCGGGTTTCAGGTGCTGCACTCATTCAGCGACAACGCGGACGACGGGCTGGATCCTTGGGCGCCGTTGGTCCTGGACTCGTCGGGCACCCTCTACGGAACGACTGGCCGCGGCGGAACCGCGACGAAGGGCACCGTCTTCAGCGTCAGGACGGACGGAGCGCAATTTCGCGTCCTCCACTCCTTCGGTGGTGATCCGAGCGACGGGGCCACGCCCGTGTCACCGCTGGTGCTCGACGGCTCGGGAAGTCTCTACGGGACGACGTCCGAGGGGGGCGCGTGGCACGCCGGGACGGTCTTCACGATCGGGACGGATGGTTCCGCATATCGGCTTCTCCACGCGTTTTCCGGCGTGGGAGGCGACGGGAGCAATCCGCGGGCAGGGCTGCTTCTGGATCGGACGGGGCACGCCATCGGGACGACCGAACACGGCGGTTCTGCGGGCTACGGATCGGAGTTCATGCTGCTCGTCGGCCCGAAGCCGGTGACGTCCTACGGCCCCGCCGTGCCGGTCCGGAAGCGCTGACACACGACCGGCACCCTACGAAGCGGACGCGGCGCGCCCGGACTCTTCGAGCCTCCTCGACAGGTACCGCTCCTCGGAAGCGTTGCCCGCCAGCGCGAGCGCCTCGCGGCATCAGGACGGGGTGCCCGAAACCGACGTCCCGTGGTATCGTCCGCCCTCCTCGGGGCGTAGCGCAGCCTGGTAGCGCACACGGTTCGGGACCGTGGGGTCGGAGGTTCGAATCCTCTCGCCCCGACCACTCCTTCGTTCAGCCCCGCTTCCCGAAAGCGGGGCTTTTTTCCTGTCGCCCTGGCCTCGGTAAACTCTCCCGGCCATGACGCGGCCCGTCCGCCCCGAGTCCCGCGGGGGAGGAGTCCTCGCCCGCCGCCGCCCGCCGTCGCCGCACGTCGAGACCAAGCGCCGTGCCAAGCGCGCGCGGATCCTCGAGAGTGCGGTGAGGAGCTTTGCGGCCAAGGGCTTCTACGGCACGTCGATGGACGACATCGCCGAGGAGCTCCTCCTGACGCGCGGGAGCCTCTACTACTACTTCAAGGACAAGGAAGAGATCCTCGCGCTGTGCCACGAAACGGCCCTCGAGGCGATGCTCGAGGTGACGGGGCGCGTGCGCGCCTCCCAGCTGCCGCCCGACGAGGCGCTGCGCCGGATCGTCGTCGAGCACGTGCGCGTCATGGTCGACAAGTTCCACGGGACCGCCCTCGCGCTCCAGTTCGACGCCCTCGACCCTAAGCGGCGCGCGGGCGTCGTCGCCGCGCGGGACGCATACGAGAGGAGCGTCCGCGACGTGATCGCCGACGGGATCGCGAAGAAGGTCTTCCGGCCCGTGGACCCGAAGCTCGCGACGTTCGCGGTTCTCGGGTCGATCAACTGGCTCGCGCGCTGGTACCGGGCGGGGGGAGGGGCCTCCGCCGAGGAGATCGGCGAGGCCTTCTCGGACGTCTTCCTCGCGGGGCTCCTCGCGACGTAGGCGCGCTCAGCGCTCGACGATGTCGAGCGTCCCGAGGAAGGTGTCGCGCGGCGGCCCCGTCGGGCCCCGGGACCGCAGCCGGACCGCGTACGCGCCGGCGGGAGGCACGCCCGCGGGCAGCCGCACGGAAGGCTCGCCGTCCTCCGCGCCCGGCGGGGCCAGCTCGCCCGAATCCCAGGCGACGCGGCCGCCGCCCGCGAGCGCGACCCCGAATGCGGCGGCGTCGGGAGCCATCGAGACCCGGGGAAGGACGAGGAGGAGCGCGCCGCCCCTGGGCCGCTTCACGCGGACGATCACGGGGCCGGTCCCCTGGGCGGGCGTCAGGACGACGGTCTGGGCGACGGGGACGATTCCCGCCTGCGCCGCCGCGTCCGCGCGCGGCGCGCCCGCGGCGAGATCCCGGCGCGTCTTCGCGAGCGCGTTCTTGAGGAACCAGGCGGACGCGAGGGACGCCACCGTCAGGAGGAGAAGGAGGCCGAACGCGACCCAGGTCCCCGTCCCGCCCGGGAAAAGGCGGGAGTCCGAGCCGGAGGCGGGCGGCCCCGCGGCGGCCGCAGCCGCTTTCTTGCGAAGGAACCGCTCCTCGGCGAGGCGGAGCTTGATGCCGCGCGTCGTCTCGACGCGGTCGCGGTAATACGGCGTGTCGAGGAGCGATTGCTCGAAGAGGTGCCGCTCGGTGTCCGGGAGGCGCCCGAGGACGTAGTCGGCGACGAGGAGATCCTCCTCGCTCTCGATGCGGTCCAGGAGCCGGTCGTCCTTGAAGTACGCTTCTTCGAACTTCGAGCGGGAGCCTTCGGGCATCCGGCGCAGGAGGTAGTCGCGGATCTCCGGGGAGCCGGGAGCGGTCGCGCTCAAGCCGGTCCTCCGCCTCCCGGCGGCCGCGGCGTTTCGCGCAGGGCCTTCTCCGCCTTCTCCTTGTCCATGCGCCTCTTGAGCTCGCGCTTGGCACGGTAGACGCGCATGTCGACGGCGTCCGTCGTGATGCCCTCTTCACGGGCGATCGCGCGCGACGGGACCTCCTCGACGAAGCGTTTCACGAGCAGGCTGCGCATCCGCTCGGGGAGGAGGGAGAGGGCCGCGCGGAACCGGAGGGCCTGGCTGGAGACGAGGGCGTCCGAGAGCGGATCCTCGACGCCCGCGAGGTCCACGGCGCCCGAGAGGCCGTCGTGCGTGTTCGCCTTCGCGACGCGGCGGCAGTACTCGAAGAAGACGTTCTTGGCGACGCCGAGCGCGTACGCCTCGTGCGAGTCCATCCGCTCGCCCCGGGAGATCCGCTGGAGGACTCTGAGGAGTGTCTCCTGCGCGAGGTCGCGGGCGTCGTCCTCGGTTCGGACGCCGCGCGACAGGAAGAAGCGGCGCAGCTTCTCCGGCAGGCGTCCGATCTCGGTCTCGTAAGGGTCGGGGATGCGGGACGAGTCCACTAACGCCTCCGCGCCCGCCCCGGACTAGAGCGCATGCGTCGATTCTAGCCGTCCCGGCCCCGCGGCGCGTGCCGCCCGTCACGGAAAGAAATCTGTTGACACGGACCCGGAATGAATGAATATTCATACTTGTGAATATTCATGCGGCCGCGTCCGCCCTCCGGAGGCGCGACGAGATCCTCCGGGTGATCCGGGACGGCGCCGTCCGCTCGCAGGAGGAGCTCCAGCAGCGCCTCGCGCGGCGCGGGATCGAGGTCGCGCAGCCCACGCTCTCGCGCGACCTGAAGGACCTCGGCCTCGCGAAGACGCCGTCCGGCTACGTGCTCCCGGGAGAGGACCGCGTCGTTCCCGACGCCGGCCGAGAGGCCCGCCTGAAGGAGAAGCTCGAGCGCGCGCTGCGCGAGTGGCTTCTCGACGTCGCGGCCGCAGGTACGCTCGTCGTCCTGAAGACTCCGCCGGCGGCGGCCCACCACGTGGCGCGCGCGATCGACGAGGCGGAGCTCGAGGGCATGGCCGGGTCGATTGCCGGCGACGACACGATCTTCCTCGCGACGCCTTCGGCCGTGGCCGCCTCGAGGCTCGTGCGCCTTCTCGAGAGCGGGATCGCGGGCCGGCGGCCGAGGCGGGGGCGCCCGTGAGCGGCGCGGTGCGCGCCTCCGTCCTCGGCGCGACCGGGTACTCGGGCGGCGAGCTCTGCGCCCTCCTCGCGCGCCATCCTCGCGTGTCGGTCGCGTCGGTGTTTTCGTCGGGGAAGAAAGACGCGAAGAGGGTTCCCTTCGCGCGTCTGCACCCGTCGCTCGGCGGAACGGAGGGGTCGAGGGGACCCGCGGCGGAGGCGTTCTCCCCGGAGGCCCTCGCGGCCGGCAGGCCCGACGTCGTCTTCCTCGCGACGCCGAACGAGACGTCCGCTGAAGCCGCGGCGGGAATCCTCGCGCTCGGCGCGAAGGTGATCGACATCTCCGGCGCCTTCCGCCTCCGGAACGCCGCCGATTACCCGAAGTGGTACGGCTTCGACCATCCGTCGCCCGCGCTCCTCGCCGAGGCCGTCTACGGGCTCACGGAATGGTGCGGACCGGAGCTCTCCGGCGCCCGCCTCGTCGCGAATCCCGGCTGCTACCCGACGTCCGTCCTCCTTGCGTTGAAGCCCGTGCTCTCTCTCCTCGAACCCGGGGCTCCCATGATCGCGGACAGCAAGAGCGGCGTGTCGGGAGCGGGGAAGAAATCCGACGTCTCGTTCTCGTTCTCGGAGCTCGCGGGAAACTTCAAGGCGTACGGCGTCGGCATCCACCGGCACGAGCCCGAGATGCGCCAGGAGCTCGGGCTTTCCGGCGACGCGCCGTTCGTCTTCGTCCCGCACCTCCTCCCGGTCGTGCGCGGCATCCTCTCGACCCTTCACGTGACGTTCCGCGCGGGCGTCTCCCCGGGCGACATCGCGGCCGCGTACGCGCGGTACGAGGGCGCCCCGTTCGTCTCCGTCCGGCCCGCGGGCGAGCTGCCCGACCTCGCGAGCGTCGTCGGGACGCCACGCGCCGAGATCGGGTTCGCCCTTCTGCCCGGAAACCGCGGAGTCGTGATCTCGGCGATCGACAACCTTCTCAAGGGCGCGGCGTCTTCGGCCGTGCAGAACATGAACCGTGTCTTCGGATTCCCGGAGACGGAGGGACTCGTTTGAGCGCGAACCGCCCCGGCCGCCCGATCGTCGTGAAGCTGGGGGGAAGCCTCCTCGAAGACGCCGTCCCGCGCGCGAACGCACTCGCGGCGATCGCGGCACGCTGGACGGCCGGCGACAACGTCGTCGTCGTCCACGGCGGCGGCAAGCGCATCGACGCGTCGCTCCAGGCCCTGAAGATCCCGAAGAAGACGTACCGCGGGCTCCGGATCACCGACCCCGAGACGCTCGACGTCGTCGTGTCGATTCTCTCGGGTCTCGTGAACAAGTCGCTCGTCGCCGAGCTGCGCTCCCTCGGCGTCACGGCCGCGGGCGTGTCGGGCGCCGACGGCGAGACGCTCTGGGCGGAGTTCCACCCGCGCCTCGACGGTGTGGACTTCGGCTACGTCGGACGCGTCACGTTCTCGGACCCCCGCCTGATCCGCGCGATTCTCGGGGCCGAGCTGCTCCCCATCGTCGCGTCCGTCGCGCTCGGCCGCGAGGGGACGCTCCTGAACGTGAACGCGGACTCGGCCGCGTCCGCCCTCGCGGCGGCGCTTCAGGCCGAGCGGCTCGTCTTCCTGACCGACGTCGAGGGCGTCCTCGACGCGAGCGGAAAGCTCATCGAAGGGCTCGGGCCCGACGGGACGTGGGAGCTCCTGAACTCCGGCGCCGTCGCGGGCGGGATGCGCCCGAAGCTCGTCGCCTGCCTCGAGGCGCTGAAGGCCGGCGTCTCGCAGGTCGTCATCGCGGGGCCGGGGCGGCACGCCTCGGCCCTCGCCGAAGGAATCGGAGGAACCCGTCTTGCAAACATCGGCTGAAGAGACCGCCGCCGTCGAGAAGCGCGACGCCGACTTCATCCTCGGGACGTACAAACGCACCTCCTTCCACCCGAGGACGGGCAAGGGCGCGAAACTCGTGGACGCCGACGGGAAGATCTACTGGGACCTTCTCGCGGGCATCGCCGTCAACGCGCTCGGGTACCGCCACCCGCGCCTCGTGAAGGCGGTGAAGGAAGAGGCGACGAAGGTCCTCCACGTCTCGAACCTCTTCTACCACCCGGCCCAGGGCCTCCTCGCCGAGCGGCTCGCCCTTCGCTCGGGCTTTCCGAAGGTCTTCTTCTGCAACACGGGAACAGAGGCGACCGAGGCCGCCGTGAAGCTCGACGCGCCTCGCGACGCCCGGGAGGAGCCGGATGGTCGCGCTCGAAGGCGGCTTCCACGGGCGCACGATGGGCGCCCTCGCGCTCACGGGAAACGAGGGCTACCGCAAGCCGTTCGAGCCGCTCGTCGGGACGACGGTCTTCCTGCCGCCGAACGACGTGACGGCCCTGAACGCGGCCGTCACGCCGGACACGTCCGCGATCTTCCTCGAGCCGATCATGGGCGAGGGAGGGATCGTTCCGCTCACGGCGGAGTACGTGGCGGCGGCCCGCGCGGCGGCGGACCGCGTCGGCGCGTCGCTCGTCTTCGACGAGATCCAGAGCGGGCTCGGCCGGACGGGGTACCTGTTCGTCTTCCAGGAGCTCGGCGTCACGCCCGACCTCGTCCTCCTCGCCAAGCCGCTCGGCGGCGGCCTCCCGCTCGGTGCGGTCCTCGTCGGGCCGAGGATCGCCGCGCTCGTGAAGGCGGGCCAGCACGGCACGACGTTCGGCGGAAACCCGGTGGCGTGCCGGCTGGGCCTCGAGGTGCTCTCGGCGATCGAGGAGGACGGCCTCCTCGCGAAGATCCGCGAGACCGGCGAGTGGTTCGGGAAGAAGCTCAAGTCGGCGAAGCGCCGCAGCAAGGGCGCGATCCGGGACGTCCGCGGCCGCGGCCTCATGTGGGGCATCGAGCTCGACCGCGACGCATCCGACGTCCAGAAGAAGCTTCTCGCGAAGGGCTTCGTCGTCGGGACCTCCCGCACGAACGTCCTCCGCCTCCTGCCCCCGTACGTCGTCCCCCGCCCGGCGCTGGCCGGGTTCCTCAAGGCGCTCGAGGAGATCCTCCGCGAGACGCCGTCGAATCCCTAAGGAGATGCCCGTGAAGCCGAAGATCAAGAAGGCCTGCCTCGCCTATTCGGGCGGCCTCGACACGTCCGTCATCATCCCGTGGCTCAAGGAGAACTACGGCTGCGAGGTCGTCGCGGTCGCCGTCGACGTCGGCCAGGCCGAGGAGACGTCCGGCCTCGCGGAGAAGGCGAAGAAGACCGGCGCGTCGGAGTTCCACCTCGTCGACGCGCAAGGACGAGTTCGCGAAGGACTACATCTTCCCGGTCCTCAAGGCCGGCGCCGTCTACGAGCACGACTACCTCCTCGGCACGGCGACCGCACGGCCTCTCATCGCCCGCAAGCAGGTCGAGGTCGCGCTCGAAGACCGGCTGCGACGCGCTCTCCCACGGCTGCACCGGGAAGGGCAACGACCAGGTCCGCTTCGAGCTCGCGTACAGGCGCTCGCGCCGGAGCTCGCGATCATCGCGCCCTGGCGCGAGTGGGACATCCGCTCGCGCGAGGACGCGATCGACTACGCCGCGGCGCGCGGGATTCCGGTCGCCGGTGACGAAGAAGGACCCGTACTCGCGGGACCGCAACCTCTGGCACCTCTCGCACGAGGGCGGGCCGCTCGAGGAGCCCGGCTTCGAGCCGGAGCCTTCGATGTTCAAGCTCACGGTGGACCCCGAGAAGGCGCCGGACGCGCCGGAGCGGATCACGATCTCGTTCGAGGCGGGCCTGCCCGGTCGCCGTGAACGGGAAGACGCTCGCGCCCGGTCGCGCCTGATCGAGACGCTGAACGCGATCGGCGGCCGGCACGGCGTCGGCCGCGTCGACATCGTCGAGAACCGCCTCATCGGGATCAAGTCGCGCGGCGTCTACGAGACGCCCGGGCGGCACGCTCCTCGTCGCAGGCGCTCCGCGCCCTCGAGACGCTCACGCTCGACCGCGACAGCGTCGCACGAGAAGGAGAAGCTCGCGGCCGCGCTACGCCGAGCTCGTCTACTTCGGCCAGTGGTTCTCGCCGCTGCGCGAGGCGCTCGACGCGTTCATGAACGCCGCTCATGCCGACCGTGACGGGCGACGTCACGCTGAAGCTCTTCAAGGGCTCTTCGTCCGTCGTCGGGCGCACGTCGCCGTACGCCCTCTACTCGACGAGCCTCGCCTCGTTCGACATGCGCGGCTACACGCCCGGCGGACGCGGCCGGCTTCATCCGCCTGTTCGGCCTGCCCACGAAGGGCGCGCCTGCACCTCAGGCCGGGCACGTACCAGGCGGTGGTCGCGGGGGAGGGCTGAGTTGACCCGCCGGCAGCTCTGGGGCGGCCGGTTCGCCGAGCCGCCTCGCGCAGGCCCTCAAGTCGTTCAACGACTCCTTCTCCTTCGACCGCGCGCTCCTCGCCGAGGACGTCGTTCGGGTCGATCGGCTGGGCGCACGCCCTCGCGCGCGGCCGGGATCCTGGCTCCCGCCGAGGAGAAGAAGCTCGTCACGGCCCTCGAGGAGGTCGCGGCGGAGGCCGCGAAGTCTGGCGTCCCGCTCGACGCCGACGACGAGGACGTGCACTCCTTCGTCGAGGGAAGGCTCGCCGCGCAAGTCGGGCCGCTCTCGGGCAAGCTCCACACGGGCCGCTCGCGAAACGACCAGGTCGCGACGGACTTCCGGCTCTACGTCAAGGACGCCCTCGCCGAGGGCGCGGCCGCCGCGCGCTCTCTCGCCCTCGCGCTCGCGAGGCGGGCCGAGGCGGAGGCCGCGACGCCGATGCCCGGGTACACGCACATGAAGCGCGCCGAGCCGGTCACGTTCGGCCACTGGTGCCTCGCGTACGTCGAGATGCTGCGGCGCGACGCCGCGCGCTTCGACGCGGCCTTCTCGCGGGCCGACGAGTGCCCGCTCGGCTCGGGCGCGCTCTCGGGCACGCCGCTCCCCGTCGACCGCGAGGCCCTCGCCCGGAGCCTCGGCTTCCTGCGCCCGACTGCGAACTCGCTCGACGCCGTCTCGGACCGCGACGCGGCGGCCGAGTACCTCTTCGCGGCGGCGCTCCTCTTCGTCCACCTCTCGCGCCTCGCCGAGGACCTCATCGCGTTCACGTCCGACGAGTTCGGCTTCGCGACGCTTCCGGACGCCCTCGCGACCGGCTCCTCGCGCATGCCGCAGAAGAAGAACCCCGACCTCCTCGAGCTCGCGCGCGGCCACGCGGGTCGGACGATCGGCGAGCTCGCCGGGCTCCTCGCGCTCCTCAAGGGCCTGCCCCTCGCCTACGACAAGGACCTCCAGCTCGACAAGGAGCCCGTGTTCCGCGTGCGCGGCGTCGTGCCCGTCGCGCTCCGCGCGCTGACGCGGCCTCGTCGACGGTCTGCGGCTCGATCGCGGCGCGGATGGCGGCGGCCGCGTCGGACGACCGCCTGCTCGCGACGGAGCTCGCGGACGCGCTCGCGAAGCGCGGCATCCCGTTCCGCGAGGCCCACGAGATCGTCGGCCGGCGGATCGCCGAGGCCGAGGCGCTCGGCGTCACGCTCGCGGCGCTCGGCCCGAAGGACGAGATCACGGAGAAGGACCTCGCGGCGCTCGACGTGAGGCGTGCGCTCGCCAAGCGGGACGTCTTCGGCGGGACGGCGCCGCGCCAGGTCCTGCGCGCGGCCAGGGCGGCCGTGCGGCGCCTGTCGGGAGGGGCGTCGTGAAGCTGCCGGGAGGCTTCCTCGCGTCGGGCGTCACCGCCGGCGTGCGGAAGAAACCGCAGCCGGACGTCGCGCTCTTCGTCGCCGAGAACGGCGCGAACGGCGCGGCCCTGTTCACGACGAACCGTTTCCAGGCTGCGCCCGTCGTCCTCGGCAAGGCCGACCTGAAGGCGACCGGCGGCCGCGTCCGCGCGGTCGTCGTGAACGCGGGCTGCGCGAACGCGGTGACGGGAAGGGCCGGCATGGACGCTGCCCGCCGCGTCCGGGACGCCGCGGCGGCGCTCCTCGGCGCTCCGAAGCGCGAGGTTCTGGTCTCGTCGACGGGCGTCATCGGCGTCGTCCTGCCGGACGAAAAGGTCCGCGCGGCGCTGCCGGAGGCGAAGGCGCGCCTCTCGGCCTCGGGCGTCGAGGCGGCCTCGCGGGCGATCCTCACGACGGACGTCGGCCCGAAGGTCGCGCGCGCCGTCTTCACGTGGAAGGGCCGGCGCGGACGCGTCGTCGGCATCGCGAAGGGCGCCGGAATGATCCACCCGGACATGGCGACGATGCTCGCCTTCGTCCTGACGGACGCCGCGGCGACGCCCGCGTCCCTGAAGGCCGTCCTGAAGCACGCGGCGGACCGGAGCTTCCACGCGATCTCCGTCGACGGCGACACCTCGACGAACGACACCGTGCTCTTACTCGCCTCCGGAGCCATGGGGGGGCCGGAGATGACGTCCGCGAGGGACGCGGCTCCTCTCCGCGCGGCGGTCACGGCGGTGTGTCGGAGGCTCGCGTGGCTCATGGTGCGCGACGGCGAGGGCGCGACGCGCGTCCTCGACATCTCGATAACGGGTGCCCGGAGCGCAGAGGACGCGAAGGCGGCGGCCCACGCGGTCGCGACGTCGCCGCTCGTCAAAACCGCCCTGAACGGCGGCGACCCGAACTGGGGACGCATTCTCGCCGCCGTCGGGCGCAGCGGCGCGCGGTTCGACGCGTCGAAGGTCTCGCTGCGCCTCGGGAGACTCGTCCTCGTGGACCGCGGCCTGCCCGTCTCCTACCGGGAGGCTGACGCCGCGAGGATCTTCGCGAGAGAGCGCGTCCCGGTCGTGGTCGACCTCGGCGCGGGGAAGGCGACGGCCTTCAAGCTCGCCTCCGACCTCGGGCACGCGTACGTGTCCTGCAACGCGGACTACCGGAGCTGAAAAGAGAAGGGCCCGCGGCGTGCCGCGGGCCCTGAAGGTTCCGGGATCGGGAGCGTTACTTCTTGGCCGCGATGTCGAGCGCGGCGAGGAGCTCGTCGGCCTTGCCCTTGACTTCGTTGCCCTTGGCGACAGCGCCCATGAGGTCGCCGGACTTGAAGGCCTCCTGCGCGTCGGCCCACGTCTTCTGCGCGGCCTCAAGACCCGTCTTGGCGGCCTCGACCTTCGCCTTGTCCATGTTCTTGGGGAGCTTCTTCATCGCGGCGAGCTCGCCGACCTTGGCCTTGATCTGCTCGACCGTGGCCGGGACCGAGGCGGTCAGGGCGGTAAAGGACTTCGTGAGCTCGTCCTTCTTGGCGGCGACCGCGGTGGCGACGTCCTTGGCCTTGGCCGGGATCGGGGTGGCGGCCTCGAGAGCGGCCTTGTAGTCGCCCTTGTCGAACGCCGCGCGGGCGTCCGTCATGGCGGCGAGGAGGCTCTTGGCCTGGTCGGGCACGTACTTGGCGGCATCGGCCTTCACGCCGTCGACGGCGGTCTGGGCGGCGGTGAGCGCGGCCTCCGCGGGGCCCTTCTGGCTGCAGGCGACGAGCGCGACGCAGCAGAGGACGAGGGCAGTCAACTTCAGGGCGTTCTTCATTCGGGTTCCTCCATCCTTTCTCGTGTGACGCCGCGGACACAAACGCCGCGGCGGAATCGTTCAGCCCGGGGGAGCGGCCGCGAGCGGCGCCGCCGTCGGCACCGGCCTCACGGGCATGGGAGACTTGGACTGCGCGGCGGCGATGACGCCGCTGAGCGCCTCGGCGTCCTTCTTCCAGAGGCCGTGGATCACGACCGGCGGCGAACCGCCCGTCGTGTCGATGACGACGTCCGCGAAGAGAGGACCCGACTGTACCTTCACGGACGCGATCTGCCGGAGCGTGATTGAGTCCTCCGTGTGCCCGAGGAACCGCGGCTTGTAGCGCGCGACGCGATCCTGGAAGACGGCGACCTGCACGGGGAAGACCGTGTTCCCGGCCGTGAACCGCGACGCCCTGACGACGGCCTTCTCCATGGTGAAGTCCCGGTTGTAGAGCCAGAGGACGGCCGCGCACACGACGATCGCCGCCACGAGGATCCCGATCGTCCAGCGCCCCGCCTTGCGGAGAAGCGAGCCACGGGCGGGACGCGAGGGAGGGGAGATCTTCGACGAGTCCGGCACGAACGCGGATCTTAGCGCGTGCCCGTAAAAGAGACGCTTGACGACATTCCTATTTACGCCTATCTTGCGTCGAAGAGAAGAATACCGAGGGACGACCGGAGATTTCTTAGAAGGTAATAGGGCAAGGGTAGAGGCACCGCTTACCTGCATCTGGGGCGCATCTTGTACCAATATCTTCTAAGAAAATAAGGCGAATTAATACGAGAGCCTAATATTTTATGGCACTGACACTGACACCCAGACAGAAAGAAATCGCCGACTTCATCCGCCGCTACCGTTCCAAGAACGGCGTCTCGCCCACCCAGCGCGAGATCTGCGAGGAGTTCGGGTACTCCTCGTTCGGCACCCTCCAGAAGCACATCCGGCTCCTCCTCGAAAAGGGCGTGCTGGTGCGCGACTGGAACAAGCGGCGGTCGCTCGCGCTCGCCGAGGAGGACCGTCCGGCGGGCGCCGTCGAGATCCCGCTCGCGGGCCGCATCGCGGCCGGCCAGCCCATCGAGGTCGAGCCCGAGGGCGAGTCCGTCGCGGTGCCCGAGGCGCTGACGCGCAAGGGCCAGAACTACGTCCTGCGCGTGACCGGCCACTCGATGGTCGACGACGGCATTCACGACGGCGATTTCGTCGTCGTGAACCGGCGCGAGAAGGCGGCCAACGGCGAGATGGTCGCGGCTCTCGTGAACGGCGAGGCCACCCTGAAGCGCATCTACAACGAGGGCGACGGCCGGATCCGGCTGCAGCCCGCGAACGACCGCATGGCGCCGATCTACGCCGCCGAGGGCGACGTGAAGGTCCAGGGCGTGGTCGTCGGGTTGATGAGGAAGTACTGAGCCGTACGTGAGGCTGCGGCGTCTTCACATCCCCGGAGGCCTCTCCATTGCCTGCCTCGACGCGGGCGCCTCGCGCCCGGGCGGGCCGCCGCCTCTCGTGCTCCTGCACGGGATCAGCGCCGACCGCGGCGAGTGGGCGCTGTCGCTGCCGCTTCTCGCGCGAGGGCGCCGCGTCCTCGCGTTCGACCTTCTCGGCCACGGCCGGAGCGACAAGCCCTCGGGGCCGGGCGTCGTGTATAGGATCCGGTTCCTCGCGGAAGCCGTCGTGGCCGGAACCGAGGCGCTGCCCGATCCGCCGGAACGCGTCGACCTGCTCGGCCACTCGCTCGGCGGCGCGGTCGCGCTGGAGGTCGCGCGGCGACACCCGCGCCTCGTGCGCCGCCTCGTCCTCGTGGACGCGGCCACGGCCCCGATCGAACGCGCGATCGACCCTCTCGCGGCGTCGGTCCCGTTCGCGCCCGCAAACTTCGCCGAGGTGCGTCGGGCGCTCTCGACGAGCGTCAACAACCGCTTCCTCTCGCACCCGCTCATCGCGCTCGCGGCGGCCGTTTACAAGGGCCGGAGGAAGAACCGGCCGCAGGTCCTGAAGCTCGTCGCATCCATCGCGGCGGGGGAGGATGCGCTCGGGCCGAAGGATCTCGCGCGGATCCCGCACGAGACGCTCGTCCTCTGGGGAGACGGCGATCGCATCTTCCCGCTCGCGACCGGAAGGGCGCTCGCCCGCGCCCTCCCGCGCGCACGGCTCGAGGTGATTTCGCGCTGCGGCCACGTCCCGCCGACCGAACGGCCGGTCGCGTTCGCCCGAAGGGTCGTCGGGTTTCTCGACGCCTAGAATCCCGGGATGCGCACGACACGTTTCACGGTCGCAATGCCGCGGCCCGAGACCCATCTCTACGAGATCACGATGGAGATCGACCCGGGGAAGGCGGCGGAAGCCGGCGGAACGCTCGATCTCGTGCTTCCGGTCTGGACACCCGGCTCGTACCTCGTTCGCGAGTTCTCGAGGCACGTACGAGATTTCGAAGCCAGAGAGGTTTCTTCGAATGAAAGAGGGAAGGGAGGCGGCGCGCGCCGCGGACGCAGCATTCCCGCCGAGAAGGTTGCAAAGAACGCCTGGCGCCTCTCTTTATCTTCTAAGAAATCTTCCTCTTCGTCTCCCTCTTCCGTCCTCATCTCCTACCGCGTCTACGCGCACGAGCTGAGCGTGCGCACATCGCACCTCGACGCCTCACACGGCTACGGCAACGGCGCGAACCTGTTCTTCTACGTCGAGGGTCGGAAGGACGAGCCCATGGAGGTCGCGTTCCGCCTTCCGAAGGGCTGGAAGACCACGATGGCGCTGCCGTCGCGCGGAGGCGTCTTCCGGGCGGCCTCGTACGACGAGCTCGTGGACTCGCCGTTCGAGTGCGGGACGCACCGGACGTTCGACTTCCGCGTGAAAGGCGTCCCGCACACGCTCGCGATCTGGGGAACCGGCAACGAGGAGCCGGCGCGGCTCGTGACGGACCTGAAGAAGCTCGTCGGGGAAGCCTCCTCGCTCTTCGGCGGCCTCCCGTACGAGCGCTACCTCTTCCTCGTGCACCTCGCGCCGGGAGCGCGCGGCGGCCTCGAGCACCGTGCCTCGCAGTCCGTCGCGGTCGACCCGTGGGCGTTCCGGCCGGCGAAGGCGTACCGCGACACGCTCCTCCTCTTCTCGCACGAGCTCTTCCACGCCTGGAACGTCAAGCGGATCCGGCCGGAGACGCTCGGGCCGTTCGACTACACGAAGGAGGTCCACACGAAGGACCTCTGGGCGATGGAGGGGATCACCTCGTACTACGAGGTGCTCCTCGCCGTGCGCGCGGGCCTCCTGACGAGTGCGCAGGGCTTCGAGGAGTGGATGACGTCGTGGACGGGCCACCTCGAGACGCCGGGCCGCGCCGTGCAGAGCGCCGAGAGCGCCTCGTTCGACACCTGGATCCGGTTCTACCGCCCCGACGAGAACTCGGTGAACGTCGCCGAGAGCTACTACCGCCGCGGCCAGCTCCTCGGCCTCGCGCTCGACCTGACGCTCCGCGGCGCCACCGCCGGCCGCCGCGGGCTCGACGACGTGATGCGCCTCCTCTGGCGCCGCTGGGGAGGGAAGGGGAAGGGCTATCCCGAGGGCGCCGTCGAGGAGGCCGTGGCGCGGACACTCGGCTCGGCCGCGAAGGCGCGGCGGTTCTTCGACCGCCACGTGCGCGGCACGGAGACGCCGGATATCGGGAGACTCCTGCCCGCTGCCGGTCTCGCGCTGCGGCTCGTTCCCGAGGCGGAAGAGGGCGTGACCGAGGAGAGCCCCGTGAAGACGCGGGGGGACTTCGGGTGGAAGGTGAAAGCGGAGAACGGCAGGCTCCTCGTCGCCGAGGTCCGCGAGGGCGGCGCCGCCATGCGCGCCGGCATGAGCGCGGCGGACGAGATCCTGGCGATCGACGGCGTGCGGGCGTCGGAGGATTTCCTTCGAAGGAAAGCGATCGAGGCCGGACCTGGTGCGCGGATCCGGGTGACCGTGTTCCGGCGCGAACGCCTCCGGGAGCTCGGGCTCGTCCTCGGGGCGCGGAAGGCCGGCACCTGGAAGATCCGGCCGCTCCCCGACGCGCCGGCGGCCGCGAAGCGCCTCGCGCGGCGCTGGCTGAAGGCTCCCGTCAGCGCTTGAAGAATCCCTGCGGGGCGGAGGGCGAGGCCGCGACGGCGGCCGCGCCGCCCGTGCCGAGGAGCCGCTGGTTCAGGTCGCGGATGCGGTCGTTGAGCTGGGCCACCTTCGCCGCCATCTCCTGACGCTGCCGCTCGGAGTCCGCGCGCAGGCGCTGGATCTCGGTCTCGGCCTCCGCGCCCATCTGGGCCTTCGCCTGGACCTGCCGCTCGCGCTCCTCGATGTCGTGCTCGAGGGAGGCGATGACCTCGTCCTTCTCGGAGACGCGCTGCCGCCACTTCTCTTCCTGCTCCTCGTACAGGCGCTTGATGTCCATGAGCTCGGTGATCGCGGAAAAGTCGTTCGCGGACGCCATGATTCCTCCTCGGCCGCGCTCCTCGATCTTCGGGAAGAGCTTGCGGAGCTTGAGGGACAGGTCTTCGGGGTCGGTCGTGAGCTTCATCGCCGCGTCGACGTCGATCGCGCCGTTCACGAGGAGCGCGATGAGCGACTGGTTCATCGACTGCATCTTGAAGTACGCGACGCTGGACTCGATCTCCTCGAGGATCTCCTTCGTCTCGCCCGTCTCGATCTGCTTTGCGATCTTCGGCGAGTTCACGAGGACCTCCACGACGGGGATGAGCCCCTTGCCGTCGACGCGCTCGATGAGCTGCATCGACACGATCGCGCGCAGGACGAGGGCGAGCTGGCGGCGCACCTGGTTCTGCTGCGAGGGCGGGCAGGAGTCCATGATGCGGTCGATCGTCTGCGCGGCGCTGTTCGTGTGAAGCGTCGAGAAGACGAGGTGGCCCGTCTCGGCCGCCGTGATCGCGGTCGACATCGTCTCCCAGTCGCGCATCTCGCCGACCATGATGACGTCCGGGTCCTGCCGCATGACGTTCTTGAGCGCTTCCTGGAAGGAGATCGTGTCCGTCCCCATCTCGCGCTGCGAGACGGAGGCCATGTTGTCCTGGAAGAGGTACTCGATCGGGTCCTCGATCGTGACGATGTGGACCGGATGGCGCTCCGTGATGAGCTTCACGAGCGCCGCGAGCGTCGTCGACTTGCCCGACCCGGTCGGCCCGGTCACGAGGACGAGCCCGGCGGGGAGGTCCGCGAACGTCTCGAGGACGTCGGGGAGGTTGAGGGCCGCGACCTGCGGGATCTGGAACGGGATCCGGCGGAAGACGGCCGTCCACGTCCCGCGCTGGAGATAGATGTTGCCGCGGAAGCGCGCGACGCCCGTGATCCCGTACCCGATGTCGACCGCGTAATTCTGCTGCAGCTTGTCCCGCTGGTACGGCGTCAGGATCGGGAGGACCATGTCCTCGATCTCCTTCGGCTGCAGCGGGTCCGTCTTGAGGGGCACGAGCCGCCCGCTCACGCGCAGGAGAGGCGGACGGCCGGGCTTCAGGTGAAGGTCCGACGCCTCTTTCTTCGTGACGAACTTCAGGAGCTCGGTCAGATCCATCGTGTCGATGTCCTCGAAAGGGACTCTTTAGGGTACCAGCCGGGACGGGCGTTTTCCAGATGCGGCCCGCGCCGCGAGCCATGCGCGCGCGGCGCGAGCGCCGCGGATCTCGCCGGCGGCGAGAGCGAGGTCCAGCTCCCCGAGCGCCTCGCCGAGGTCCGGGCCCTCGGCGAGGGAAAGGGCGCTTCGGATTTCTTCGAGTGAAAGAGGACGCTCCGGCTTGAGAATCCGGCGGAGCGAGGCGGGGCGGCGGCGGACCTTCTCGGCGGCCCGCGCCAGGTCCCGCGTGCGCGCGTCCCCGGCCGCGAAGAGGAAGAGAAGAGATTCTTCTTCGAATGGGGAAGAGCGGCGCAGCAGCTCGGCGACGTCGCGGCGGGTGGGGGGGCGGGGCGCGCCGTGCGGCGCGCCCCGCCCCCTCCCCGGTGCATCGGCAGCCAACGAGAACAGCCTGTTCGCCAACCTCTGCTCCTCCCGCGACGTCTTCCACCTTCTAAGAAGATCCTTGGCTCTCTTCGAACCCTGCGGAAAGAGAAGCAGGGCGCGGGCAACGCGAGGGTCCCGCGATTGAAAACGGGCAACGAGAGAAATCCCGCGCCGCGTTCGCGGCGCGCTGCTTTGAATGAGGGAAGACAGGATGCCGAGGCGCGCGAGGAAGCGGAGGGCGCGCGCACGGTCCTTCGGCGGCGCCGCGAGGAGCTTGTCCAGCTCGACGAGCCGCCTCTCCTCCGAAACCCTTCGAAGAATTCTTCCGGCGGCCTTGACTTCCGCTTCGGCGCCGCGCGCGACGCGAAATCCCGGCAGTTGCGCGAGAAAGCGCGCTGCCCGGAGGACGCGCAGGGGATCCTCGAGAAAGACGCCGGGCCGCGGCGGACGGAGCACCTTCCGGCGCAGGTCCTCCAGTGCCCTCCGCGGCGCGGCGAGCGCCCCCGACGGGAGCTCGAACGCGAGCGCGTTCACGGTGAAGTCGCGGCGGAGGAGGTCTCCGTCCGGCCCGCCCTCCTCCTCCCAGACGTCGATCTCCCGTCCGCGGAAGGGGACCTTCAGGATCCGCCGGGGCGCGGCCCCGACGGCGACCACGCGCGTGCCGGCCCGCGCCGCGAGCCGCTCCGCGAACGGCGCGGCGCGGCCGGGCGCCGCGGTCAGGTCCAGGTCGCCGCCCGCCCGCCCGAGGAACGCGTCGCGCACGGCGCCGCCCACGGCGCGCACGCGGTCGTCCGGCCCGGCGCACGAGGCCGCGAGGGCGACGTCCGCGCGTTGCGCGAGGCGTCGCCAGGCCCGGGCGGACGCGGCCGTCACGCGCCGGGCCCGGACGCGTCGGGCTCGGAGAGGCGCCACGCGACGCACTTCACGTTCGCGCCGTCCGGCTCCGCGTACGCGGTCAGCTCGGCATCCATCGCGTCCGCGAGCCGCCGGGCGACCGACAGTCCGAACTCGCCGCCGCTGCGCGCCGACCCGACGTCGTCGAAGAGATGCTCGGTCTTTCCGGACGGGAGCGTCGGCGCGCGGTCCACGACCTTCACGAGCGCCCGCCCGTCGCCCGCCGCCGCGACGAGCCGGACCTCGGAGTCGCCGCGGGGCGAGCGCCGGATCGAGTGGTCCACGAGGTTCGTAACGAGCCGCTCGACCTTCTCGCGGTCGCCCGCGACCTTCGGGAGCCCCTTCGGGACCTCGACCGTCAGGCGAACGCCCTTCTTGAACGCAGCCGCCGAAAGCGCGGGCGCCAGGCCGCGCAGGACCTCGCCGATGTCGAGCTCGGCGAGGCGGAGGGTCGAGCGCGCCCGGCCGGTCACGGCGGCGTCGAGGACGTCGGCGATGAGGCGCTCGAGGCGGATCAGGCTCTCGGACGCGGTTCTGAGGAGCTGCGCGGGGCGATCCGGCAGGTCTTCCGCCAGATCGCTGAGGACGACCTCGAGATAGCTCTGCGCGATCGCGAGGGGCGTGCGGAGCTCGTGCGCGGCCGCGGTCCAGAACCGCGCGCGGACGACGTCCGCCTCCCGCACGCCGTGCTGGAGGGTTTCGAGCTGGCCCGAGGTCGTCTCGAGGTCGGCCTGGAGAGCCTGCTCGCGTGCCTCGCGCGCGTCCTCGCGGCGCCGGTCGCGGAGCGTGATCGTGGACCAGCCGGCCTTCCCGGCCGTCTCGTCGGGCGTCGGCAGCGAGAGGACCTCGACGGGAATCGTCTCGCCGGCGGCGGTCACGAGGCGCGCCCGCGTCGTGGCGACCGGCGTGCCGGGCTGGGGCGTCAGCGTCGTGAAGGCGTCCTCGGGCGCGAGGGGCCGGAGAAGAGAGCGCACGTCGAGGCCGACGAGCTCGGCCTCGAGGCGACCCGTCAGCGCGCAGAACGGCGGGTTCACGAGGAGGATCTCGCCGGCGGGGCCGACCATCGCGGTTGCGTCCGGGATCCCCGTCAGGATGCGCTGGACGGTCCGCATGCGCTTGCGGTCGGGGCCCTTCTCGAGCGGCTCGGGCGAGCGCGTCGAGGTGACCGAGACGCGGAGGATGCGCGCGGTCGCCGCGAGGAGCGCGACGTCCACGAGGCCGAACGGCGTTCCCTCCCTCACCGCGTGGAGATAGAGGTCGCTTCCGTCGCCCGGGAGGAGCTGGCAGAGGAGCGAACGCTTCGGCTGCCCGGCGAAGTACGGGCTCGCCACCTCCATGAGGGGGTCCCGCTCCACTTCCTCGACGAGGACGGCGCCCGACCGGGCGCCCGCCGCGCGGAGCTCGGGGTAGCGGGCGATCTCGACCGAGCGCCCGACGACCCCGGCACCGAGGCTGGAGCCTTCCACGGCGGCCACGGGCGAGCCCGCCTTCCAGCGGTAGAGCGTCACGCGCGAGGCGTCGAGCGCGAGAGAGAGCGAGCGGAGCGCATGTTCGACGAAGCCGCCCGCGCCTTCGGCGACCTGCGCCCAGAGGTCGAGGAGAGAGGTGAGCTGCACGCGCGACAGGAGCAGCGCGGGCGCCGGGTCGTCCGAGCCTTCGCCGAGCGCCGCGGTCGCGCGGCTCCACGGGCCGGGCGCGACGGTCTCGAGGGCCGCCGGGCGGAGGGGGGCGCCTTCCTCCCCGAGGACGAAGACCGGCGGCGGCGCACCCGACCCGGGGAGGCGCGCGAGCAGCGCGGCCCCGTCGGCGAGCGTGCCCGGAGGGACGACGAGGACGACCTCGGGCAGCGAGGATTCGGCGAGCGACACGGCCTCGTCGACGGTGGCCGCGACGAGCAACTCCCCGCCGGCCCGCTCGAGCGGGGCGCGCACGGACTCCGGGACTCCGCCTCCCGGCCGGAACAGGAGGAAGGGCCGCATGGATCGACTCCGGTCACGGTACGGGCGGGCGCCGCGCGCGTCAAGGCGGCTGCTAGAATTTCACGGTGAGAATCGACGCGGCGCTCGTGTCTCGCGTGGCGTCGCTCGCCGCGCTCGATCTGACGGACGAGGAGCGCGACGCCCTTGCGAGCCAGCTCACGCGGATCGTCGAGCACTTCGAGACCCTCCGCGCGATTCCCGACGCGCTCCTCGCCGGCGATCCACCCGCGCCTCCGGCCCGGCTCCGGGACGACGAGGCCCGGGACGGCTCGCCGGGGCCCCTCGTGGAGTCGAACGCCCCCGAGTTCGCGCACGGACACTTCGTCGTTCCCCGCGTCGTCTCGAGGGACGCGTGACGTCCGGCGCCGGCGAGCTTCTCGACGGCCCGTTCTCCGCGCTCGCCGCGGCCGTTTCGACGGGCCGGGTGGCGGCGCGGGACCTCGCCGAGGCGTCGGTCGCGCGCGCCGCGAAGGCGCGCGACCTCTACGGCGCGTTCCTCTCGATCGACGCCGCCGGCGCGATGCGCCAGGCCGAGGCCGTGGACCGCCGGGTTTCCGCCGGCGAGCGACTCCCGCTCGCCGGGGTGCCGCTCGCCGTCAAGGACAACATCAACGTCGCGGGCCGCGCCTCGACGGCGGGCTCGAAGATCCTCGCGGGGTTCGTCGCGCCGGACGACGCGACGTGCGTCGCCCGTCTCGTGGCGGCCGGCGCGGTCGTCGTCGGCAAGACGAACTGCGACGAGTTCGGGATGGGCTCGTCGAACGAGAACTCGGCGTACGGGCCCGCGCGGAACCCGTGGGACCCCACGTGCGTGCCGGGGGGATCGTCGGGAGGCTCGGCCGCGGCGGTCGCCTCGCGCGCCGTGCCGCTCGCGATCGGCACCGACACGGGCGGGTCGGTCCGCCAGCCGGCCGCGCTCTGCGGCCTCGTCGGCTGGAAGCCGACGTACGGGCGCGTCTCCCGCTACGGCCTCATCGCGTTCGCCTCGTCCTTCGACCAGGCGGGGGCGTTCACGCGGAACGTGCGCGACGCCGCGCGCGCGTTCTCGGTCATGTCGGGCGCCGACCCGAAGGACGCGACGTCCCTCGCGACGGGGGTCCCCGACGTCGAGTCGGGCCTCGAGGCGGGCGTGAAGGGAAAGCGGATCGGGCTCCTCGCCGAGGCCGAGTCCGCCGAGGGCGGCCTCCACCCCGCGGTCGCGGACGTCTTCGCGCGCACCGCAGACGCGCTGAGGGCTGCCGGCGCGGCCGTGGCCCGCATCTCCGTCCCGCGCGTCCCGTTCGCGGTCCCCGTCTACTACCTCACCGCCACAGCCGAGGCCTCGTCGAACCTCGCGCGGTTCGACGGGGCGCGCTACGGCGCGCGCGCGGGAGAGGGCTCGCTCGCCGCGATGTACCGGGGCTCGCGCTCGGCCGGCTTCGGGCCCGAAGTGAAGCGGCGCATCCTCCTCGGGACGTTCGCACTCTCGTCGGGCTACCACGACGCGTACTACGGGAGGGCGCAGAAGGTGCGCGCGCTTCTCGCGCGCGACTTCGCCGCCGCCTTCCGGGACGTGGACGCGATCCTGTGCCCGACGTCGCCAGAGCCGGCGTTTGAGCTCGGCGCCAAGACGGACGACCCTCTCGCGATGTACCTCGCGGACGTGTTCACGGTGCCGCCGAGCCTCGCCGGCCTCCCCGCCGTGTCGGTGCCGGCGGGGTTCTCGGACGCGGGCCTTCCGATCGGCATGCAGTTCGTCGGGCCCGCCGACGCCGAGCCTCTCCTCTTCGCGCTCGCCCGCGTCGTCGAGGAGGCGTTCGGGGCCGGGGACCGGCGTCCGCCGGGCGCGGTGAGTTGAGCGGCTGGCGGGCGCTCGTCGCCGCCGTCGTCGCGGCCGTCCTTCTGCGGACGACCCCGTCCCTTGCCGCCGCCGCGCCACGGCGCCTCGAGGTTTCGCGGGACTTCGTCGTCGAGCTCCGGGACGGGGAGATCACGGTCGAGGCGCGGCCCCTCGAGGGGGAAACGCCCATCCAGTTCGCGCGGCGCCTCGCGAAGGACGAGGCGACCGCCCAGCGGGTCCTCGCGCTGCCCGGCGCGCTCTCGGGCCGCGGGGCGACGCTTTCGTGGGGTGCGCTCTCGCTCGAGAGCCGGCGCGCCGCGATCCAGGCGCTCTTCCCGTCGGACGTCCGTGCGACGGCGGCGTGGCTCCACATCGCGGTCGAGGAGGAGAGCCTCGCCTCGCTCGCGGAGTGGTTCGCGGGAGACGCGGCACGCGCGGCGGACCTCGCGAAAGAGAACGCGCTCCCGGGTGGCGTCGTGCCGCCGGGCGCGACGATCCGGATCCCCGCCGAGATTCTCGTCCCGCCGTTCCGCGACGCCGAGCCGATCCCGGAGACCGAGCCGCCGAACCTCGTGTTCGGGCAGGACGAGAAAGGCCGCTATGCGATGTACCGGCTGCGCAAGGGCGAGGCCCTCTACTCGGCTGTCGTCGTGCGCTTCACGGGTCGCCTCGACGCCGCGGACGTGAACGACCTCGCGTCGAAGCTCGCGGAGCGCTCAGGGATCGCGGACGTACACGCGATCCCGGTCGGCTATCCGGTCAAGATCCCGCTCGACGTCCTGTCCGACGAGTTCCTCCCGAAGGACGACGCCCGTTACGTCGAGAGGGCGCGGGAGAAGGCCGAGACGGCGCAGTTCTCGCGGCCCGAGGTCGCGCGCGGTCTCGCCGGCGTGCGCATCATCCTCGATGCGGGGCACGGCGGCCGCGACACCGGGACGCTCCACGGCGGACTCTGGGAGGCGACGTACGTCTACGACGTCGCCTGCCGCCTGAGGAAGATCCTGACGGAGCGGACGCGCGCCGAGGTCCTCATGACGACGAAGGACGGAACGATCGGATGGAGCGTGCCGGACCAGGACAGGCTGCGCCCGCGGCGCGGGCAGGTCCTCCTCACGCAGCCGACGTACGGCCTCGCCGACCCCGCCGTCGGCGTGAACCTGCGCTGGTACCTCGCGAACAGCCTCCTCCGCCGGCCCGCGCCGGACGGGACGAAGGTCCCTCCGGAGAAGACCGTCTTCCTCTCGCTCCACGCGGACTCCCTCCACCCGTCCGTGCGCGGCGCGATGATCTACGTGCCCGGCGAGCGCTACCTGCGCGACCGGTACGGCAAGTCGGGGGCCGCCTACGCCGCGTACCGCGAGGTGCGGGAAGAGCCGGTCGTCTCCTTCAACAAGAAGGAGCGCGTCGCCTCCGAGGGCGCCTCGACGTCGCTCGCCGAGGGCCTCGTCACGGCCCTCCGTGACGGGGGGCTCCCGGTCCACAGCTTCTCGCCGGTGAGGACGCACGTGATCCGCGGCGGGCGGGAGTGGGTGCCGGCCGTCCTGCGGTACAACCGCGTCCCGAACCGCGCCCTCGTCGAGGTCGCGAACCTCGGCAACGACGAGGACCGGGCGCTCATGGTGACGCGCGCCTTCCGCCAGGCGCTGGCCGAGTCGCTCGCCTCCGGCCTCGTCGCGTTCTTCGGCGGCCCGCCGCCGGAGGTTTACGGTCCGGTGCCGCCGGCGTTCACGATGCGCGCCGCCGACCCGACGCCGAAGCCGGCGCCGAAGAAAAAGGCGGTGCGAAAGAAGCGCTGACGGGGAGACGCGAGAGGGAACCCCCGCCGCTCATGAGTCGTGTCGACCCGTGGGACAAGGCGGAAGGGGGAGATTTTTTTGAAAGGTGTTCATGGCGCGCAGGCGCTCGATGCGCGCGGCGGCGCAGCACGCGCGGGCAGGGAGCCCGTCCGCGTTCCACAGGTCCGCGAGCAGCAAGCCCGGTGCGCGGGCGACCCTCTCTTCCCCTTCTAAGAAATCTTCCATCGCCCTCTCGAGATCGCGAAGAGTTGGAGGCGTGAACTCGCCGCTCCGCTGCAGCTCTTCGAGCGTGCCGTTGCCGAGCCTCACGGGAATGAGCGAGACGATTTCCGCGCCCGCTTGGAACGAGAGATCGATGCTCGCGCGCGTCGCCGCCGGCCATTCTTCCTTTCGAAGAAACGGAACCCCGACGAGGACGAAGCTGCGCACCCGGATGCCGTGCGAGACGAGGCGGCGCGTGCAGCGCTCGAAGTCCTCGACCGTCATCCCCTTGTTGATCTTCTCGAGCGCCTCCTCGTTCGCCGTCTCGAGGCCGATCGCAACCTCGAGCTCCGGACCCGCGAGGAGGTCGCGGAAGCGCAGGACGGCGTCGCCGGCGAGCGCGGGGTGGCATTCGACGACGACGCGCTCGAATCCGCGCACGAGGCTCGCGATCGCGGCGTGGTCCTCCACGGGCACCGCCGCGCGATCGAAGAGGCTGCCGGCGTTGTAGAGCTTGACGCGGCGCGCGGCGGGCAGGCGCTCGAGCGCCCACCGGATCTGTCCGGGGATCGCGCCGATCGGCGTGGGCGTATCGAGCGTGTTCTTCCAGAGGTCGCACATCGTGCAGCGGTACGTGCATTCCCGGTTCGTGAGGAACAGGACCGCGACGGAGACGGGGACGCCCGGCGCCGCCGGCTCCTCCTCGACGAAGAACCCGTACGGGCGCTGCGGGTCGAGGGCGTTCTTCGCGGGCCGGCGCCCGGCCATGAAGCGCTCGCGCGCGTCGCGTGTCGCGGGATACACGGCGCTCACGCGGCTCCCGTGGCGACCTCGAGAAGGGCCCGGCGGTAGTCCGCCTCTCCGTACGGAAAGCGCTGCGCGGCGACGGTCGCGCCGCCGGCGCCGTGCTGGAAGCGGCGTTTCGGGAAGACGGGCATCGTGAGGCCCGTGACGGCCTTGACGCCGCGCGCGACGATCTCGCCCTTGAGCGCGTAGAGCCTGTCGACGCGGCCCTGCGTGAGGTCCTGGAACGGGATCCCCTCGGCAATCGCGACGACGCGCGGGCGCGTGAACGGGCTGAAGCCCGTGAACCCGAACGTCCGGAGCGGCGCGTACGTGCGCGCGTAGGAACGGCTCTGGCCGCCCGTGTACGTCTGCGAGTGCTTGAGCGAGCCGACGCCCCAGCCTTCCTGGTAGAGCATGAGGTTGTTCACGACGCTCCGGATCGTGAGCTCGGGGTTTTCCTCGATCGGGTAGTCCTTGAGGTTCTCGTCCCCGCCGTCGCCGTCGAGGAGGAGCTTCCACTCCGGGTAGCGGGCGCGGACGGCGCGCAAGAGCGCGATCGCCATCGTCGCGGACTCGACGTCGAGCGGCTTGTAGTCCTCGATCACGCGGACGGCCTCGAAGGGGTCCAGCGACGCGGCGTCCGCCTCGACGGGCTCGAGGAAGAAGCCCATGTCGCACGCGTCGAGGAACTCGCGCGCCTGCGCGAGGTCGGGCCCCGCGCCGAGCGTCAGCGTGAACGCCTTGAGACGCGCCGGGCTCATCCCGAGCTTCCGCAGCACATGGTGCGTCACGAGGAAGACGGCGCCGCTGTCGATACCGCCCGAGAAGCAGACTCCGAGCGGCTCTTTCGCGGGGACGCTCTCGAGCCATCCCGCGATCTCGTCCGCGAGCGCGGAGACGTAGAGGCGGCCGATCGCATCGAGGTCGCCGGGGAGCGCGTTCCTCTGCGGCGTGAACGTCCGCACGTAAGACGGCTCGGGGTCCGGGCAGCCCACGAGCTTCAGGGTCGTGAGGTGGTGCGCCGGGACCATGCGCGTGTAGCTCGGATGGAACTGGTCCGCGTGCTCGTTCTCCGAGAGCCAGCGGCGGATGGCGTCGATCCGGTCCGCGACGACGAGGACCGGGCCGGCGGCCTCCTTGGCGAGGAAGTACCGGAGCGGCCGGTCCAGCGAGCGCGCGAGACGCACGGTGATCCCGTCCACGCCGACGAGCGCATACGAGCCGTCGAGCGCCGCGACGCCTGCCGCGTCGCCGCGGGCGACGCGCGCGCGCGCGTCCTCGAGGGACACGTCCCCGAGGTTCGTGACGGCGGGATCGGTGAGATCGACGACCTTGGCGACGGGCTGGGACATCGCGCCTCCTCGAGCGCCGATCCTAAGCCCTCGCGGACGCCGGCGCGACGGGCCGTCGGCCGGCGCGCGTGAGCGCGAGGCCGGCGAGGACGACGCCGGCGGCGAGGAGCTTGCCGGCGTCGAAGCGCTCGCCCGTCCAGAGCGCCGAGGCGACGCCCGCGAGGACCGGCGTGAGGAAGCTGAGGCTCGTCGCCTCCGCGACGCCGAGCACCCGGACGGCCTCCGGCCAGAGCCGGAACGCGAGGCCGAGCGGCAGGAGCGAGGAGAGCACGAGGATCGCCCACGTCCCCGCGCTCACGCCCCGGTAGTCCTGGCGCAGCATGTCCGGCATCGAGTACAGCAGGACGAGAATCGACCCGAAGGCGAACGTGGAGGCCTGCGCCGTCATCGGCGACATGCGACGCGCGACGCGCGACGACGCGACATTGAAGACGCCCCAGCACGCCGCGGCGCCGAGGCACAGGAGGTTCCCGGCCGTGTTCCCGAGGCCGGTGCCACGCGCGACCCCGACGAAGAGCGCGACGCCGCTCCACGCGACGAGCGAGCCGAAGACCGTGAGGCCGCCCGGCTTCTCCCAGCCGAGGACCGCGACGAGCGCCATCGCGACGAGCGGCGAGATCGAGTTCAGGATCGCGGCCGAGAAGCTCGTCGTCGAGGCGAGGCCCCGCGCATAGAACCACTGATAGACGCCGACGCCGGAGAGCGCGAGGACGGCGGCGAGGCCGCGCGCTCCCTTGGGCGGGACGACGGGCTGGCGCCGCAACCGTGCCTCGGAGAGCAGGAACGCGGTCGCGATCAGGAAGCGCCAGCCCGTGAACGCGAGGGGCGACATCTCGCGAAACGCGACCTTCATGGCGGGGTAGTTCACCGCCCAGATCAGGACCGAGAGGAGCGCCCCGGCGAGCGCGAGCGGCCGGCGGGCGGACGTTCTCACCGCTCCGACTCTCTCACGGGCTGCTATATTCCGGGTCGCTTCCGGTGCCTCGGGGGCGGGGGCCCCCCGCCGGTCCGGGCCCTTCACGGAGGACAGACAAAGAGATGCTCGAGGTTCAGGGACTCTCGAAGTCGTACTACGGGACGCCCGCGGTCGAAGACGTGACCTTCCGGGTCGAGACGGGCGAGATTCTCGGATTCCTCGGCCCGAACGGCGCCGGGAAGACGACGACGATGCGGATGATCACGGGGTTCCTGCCGCCGACGGCGGGGCGCGTGCTCCTCGCGGACGTCGACGTGACCCGGAATCCCCTGGCGGCCAAGCGCGAGCTCGGCTACCTGCCGGAGACCCTCGCCCTCTACCCGGAGATGCGGGTGAGGGAGTACGTGGCCTTCCGCGCGGAGCTCTGCGGCGTCAGGTCCTCGGAGAAGAAGGCGCGCGTCGACGACGCGATCCAGAAGTGCTTCGTGGACGACGTGGCGGCGACGCCGATCGGAAACCTCTCGAAGGGCTACCGGCAGCGCGTCGGCCTCGCGGGCGCGCTCGTCCACAAGCCGAAGGTCCTCGTTCTCGACGAACCGACGGTCGGACTCGACCCGCGGCAGATCGTCAAGGTGCGCGACCTGATCCGCGACCTGAGGAAGGACCACACGATCCTCCTCTCGACCCACATCCTCCCGGAGGTCGAGGTCCTGTGCGACCGCATCCTCATCATCGACCGGGGCCGGATCGTGGCCTCGGGCACCCCGGGGACGCTCCGGCACGAGATGTCGCAGGCGCCGGCCGTCACGGTCGTCCTCAAGGGCGAGGTCCCAGAGGCGGACGCCGTCCTGCGCGAGATCCCGGGAGTCGTGCGCGCGGCCCGGATCGGCGCCGGCGGCGAGACGCGCGTCTCGCTCGCGGGCTCGGAGGGCTCGGACCTGCGCGAGCCCGTCTTCCGCGAGGTCCTCGCGCGCGGCTGGACGCTCCTCGAGCTGACGCCCCGGCAGGCCACTCTCGAGGACGTCTTCGTCCGGCTCGTCTCGCGCGACGCGGCCGCCGAGCCGGACACCCTGCCGGGAGTCGACGCCGAGCCCCCGGCGAGCGTCCGGAACGGGGAGGGACCGCAGTGAGCGCGCTCAAGGCGTTCCGCGCGATCGTGAAGCGCGAGTTCTTCTCCTACTTCGTCTCGCCGCTCGCGTACGTCGTCCTGACGGCGTTCCTCCTGATCCAGGGCTACACGTTCTACCTGATCGTCCTCGCCCTGAACCAGCCGGACACGCCCCGGACGGCCCTCATGTCGCTCTTCTTCACGAGCGTCTTCTACTGGATCTTCATGATGCTGATCTCGTCCGTGATCGCGATGCGCCTCCTGTCGGAGGAGCGCAAGACGGGCTCGATCGAGGCCCTCCTGACGGCGCCCGTCTCCGAGGCGACCGTCGTGGCCGGCAAGTTCGCGGCGGGCTGGTGCTTCTTCCTCTTCCTCTGGCTCCCGACCGTCCTCTACCCGGTCCTCCTCTCGCGCTTCGGGACGCTCGACTGGGGGCCGATCGCGGCGGGCTACCTCGGGATCGCCCTCATCGGGGCGCTCTTCATCTCCGCCGGCACGTTCGCGTCGGCCCTCACGAAGAACCAGATCGTCGCGGCGATCGTCGGCTTCGTCTTCATCCTCGGCGTCTTCATCGTCGGCGTCTTCCGCGACTTCGTGACGGACCCCGGGCTCCGCGACGCCGTCTCGTACCTGAACCTCCTCGAGCACATGGACGACTTCGCCCGCGGGATCGTCGACACGCGGCGGATCCTCTACGTCGTCTCGACAGTCGTCTTCTTCCTCTTCCTCTCGACGCGCGCCCTCGAGGCGAACAAGGGACGCTGAGATGGCGAACGTGACGACGCCCTCCCGCAACGCCTTCCGCGCGACGCTCGCGCTCTCCGTCGTCCTCGGGCTCGGGATCCTCGGGCTCGTGAACTACATCGGCTCGCGCCGCTACGCGCGCTTCGACTGGACGTCGAGCGGCCTTTACTCGCTTTCTGAGAAGACGCGAAACGTCCTCAAGGACCTCAAGACCCCGGTCCAGGTGACCGTCTTCATGACGCCCGGGACGCCTCTCTACCCCGAGGTCGACGAGCTCCTGAAGCGCTACAAGGCCGTGTCCCCGATGCTCACGGTCGAGACGCTCGACCCGACGCGCAACCTCGCGCGGGCCAAGCAGCTCGTCGACGAGTTCGGCGTGAAGAGCAGCACGGTCGTCTTCCGGTCCGGCGACAAGAAGAAGTACGTCACGGCCGACCAGCTCGCCGAGCTGGACTATTCGCGCGCCCGCATGGGCGGAGAGCCCACGCTCAAGGGATTCAAGGGCGAGCAGCAGTTCACGTCCGCGATCCTGGCCGTCACGCAGCAGAAGAGCCCGAAGGTCGTGTTCACGACGGGTCACGGCGAGCGCGCCTTCGAGGCGACGGGGACGCGCGACGGCTACTCCGACGTCGCCGATTCGCTCCGGAACGACAACTGCTCGGTCGAGGCGTGGGCGTCCCTCGGCGCCGCCGACGTCCCGGCCGGAACGGACCTCGTCATCGTCGCGGGCCCGCGCACGGCGTTCACGGAGCCCGAGCGCGCCGCGCTCAAGCGTTACGTCGACGCCGGCGGCAGCGCGCTCTTCTTCCTCGACGTCGAGCTGACGCCCGGGAGCCCCACGCTCTCCGACTTCGGGCTGAACCCGCTCCTCGGGACGATGGGCCTCGTCCTCGACAGCGACGTCGTCCTCGACCCGAAGAACGCGCTCCCGCTCATGGGAGCCGAGACGGTGTTCGCGAAGTCGTTCCGTCCCCACCCCGTGACCCGCCTCCTGACGGGCTCGGCCGTCGTCTTTCCGCTCGCGCGGTCCGTGAGCGTCCTCGCGACGCCCGCGCCGGGCTGGACCGCGACGCCGCTGGTCGAGACCTCGGCCGACGGCTGGGGCGAGACGGACATCAAGGAGCTCGAGAAGACCGGCCGGCCCTCGAAGGACGACAAGGACGTCAAGGGGCCGGTCTGTCTCGTGGCGGCCGCCGAGTCGACCGGAGCGGACAAGCCGGCCGAGAAGACCGCCGACAAGCCGGACGGGAAGGCCGCGCCGAAGAAGCGCTCCCGCGTCGTCGTCTTCGCGGACTCCGACTGGGCCTCGAACGCCGGAATCGCGAACGCCGCGAACCGGCT
Source organism: uncultured Acidobacteriota bacterium (assembly GCA_963798215.1). Taxonomy (GTDB): domain Bacteria; phylum Acidobacteriota; class Thermoanaerobaculia; order UBA5066; family UBA5066; genus Fen-183. The sequence goes on along the minus strand of CAWCSP010000004.1, from coordinate 2,128,255 downwards.
CCTCCTTTCCTCGGCGGCGAACTGGGCGCTCGAGCGCGAGGCGCTCGTCGCGATCCCGCCGAAGAACGCCGACCAGGTCGCCGTCACCCTGTCCCGGCGGAACATCGGGTTCATCGCGTTCGTCGTCCTGCTCCTCCTGCCCGTCGCGGCGGTCGCGATGGGACTCGCGATCTGGGTGAGGAGGCGCCGTTAGCCCCATGTCGACGAAGAAGCTCCTCGTCCTCACCGCCGTCTTCCTCGCGCTCCTCGCGTTCGTCGTCTTCTTCGAGCGAAAGCAGCCGACGTCCGACGAGCGCGCGAAGGCGGCGAAGCGGCTCGTGGACTTCAAGGCCGACGACGTCGCGTCTCTCACGCTCGAGAGGCCCGATCTCCCGAAGGTCGAGCTCGTCCGGAAGGACAAGGGCCGCTGGACCGTGACGAACGCCCCCGCCTCCCCGGCGGACGGCTTCGCGGCGGACGCCCTCGTCTCGGACCTCGGCCGTCTCGAGGTCGTGGGCGAGACGCGCACGGGGTTCGACCCGAAGGAGTTCGGCCTCGACGCTCCGAAGGCGAAGGTGACCGTCGCGTTCCTCGACAAGTCGACGAAGATCATCTCCTTCGGCGCCGCGATCCCCGGCACCGACGCCGTCGCGGCCGCCGCGGGGCCGATCTTCGGCGCCGTGAAGTTCGCTCCGCTCGCGGGCCTCACGAAGCCGGTGGACGAGTACCGAAGCAAGCAGCTCTTCGACGTCGCCGTGCAGGACATCACCCGCGTGTCCGTCTCCAGGGGCCCCAACACGGTCGTCGTGTCGCGGCCCGCGGCCGCACCGGGCGGCGTCCCGGGAGCGTGGCGCCTCGAGAAGCCGGTCGCGGACCTCGCCTCCGAGTCCTTCGTCGACCGGCTCCTCGGGGACCTCGCGGGGGCGCGGGTTTCCGAGTACCCGTCGCTCCCCGAGGCGGACCTCGCGCGCGTCGGCCTCGCGCCGCCGGTCGCGACCGTCGTGCTCGAGAAGGGGGCCGAGAAGGTCGCGACGATCGCGTTCGGCGCCCAGAAGGCCGAGGGCACGGGCGGCCGGATGTACGCGAAGGAGGGCGGGCTCGTCCTCGTGATCGACGACCGCGTCCGGGAGGACCTCGACAAGGAGCTCTCCGCCTACCGCGAGAGCCGGGTCGCGCCCGTGGACACCTTCACACTTCGCAGGGTCTCGTTCTCCGCGGACGACCTCCACGCCGGAGCCGACAAGGTCGACGGCCAGTGGCGCTCCTCGGGGCGCTCCGTCACGGCGCTTCACGCCGAGGGGCTCGCGGCGGTGCTCGGCCGGGCCGAGGGTCGCGGTTTCGTCCCGGCGAAGGCGGGGAAGGCGGCGCCCGAGAAGCCGCTCGCGACGGTCGAACTCGCGGGCGAGGCCGAGGGGACCGCGCGGACCGCGACCTTCTACGCGGCGCCGGCCGGGTCCGCGCCGGGACTCGTCGCGGTCCAGGTCACGGGGCGGCCCGAGCGGCTCCTCGTCGAGAAGACCGTGCTCGACGAGATCCGCCGGGAAGCGGCCGCCCTGAGGAACGAAGCGGACGGCAAGGCGGCGGACGCGAAGGGGAAGGCGGTCGCGAAGCCGGAGCCGACGCCCGCGCCGGGCGGCCTCGTGAGGCCCCCTCCGAAACGGTAGCGGTCAGGCCTTCTTCGTCGGCTTGAGGGTCTTCGCGCGCATCGTGACCGAGGACGTCTTCGCCGCGTCCGCGGTTTCGTCGCGCCGGAACCCGAGCGAGCGTGCCCGCTCGTCCGCGGCCTTCTCGAGCGACGCGAGGCGCTGCATACGCTCGATTTCCTTCGCCTTCTCCATCTCCTCGCCCTTCTTCTTGGCCGAGCCGAGGAGGGAGCTGGCCGCGAGGACGATCTTGAGGTGGAACTGGCCCGTGAACTTCGTGTTCTCGCCGAAGGCGCCGACGAACGACGAGCCTCCGAGGCGCGCCTCGGTGAAGTCGGCGCTCCCGATGTTCGCGTTCTTGAACTGCGCCCCGTCGAGCTTGGCGCCGACGAGCTGGGCGAAGCGAAGGTCGCTCGCGGAGAAGTCCGCGTTTTCGGCCTCGACGCCGAAGAGGTTCGCCCCCGAGAGGTTCGCCCCGACGGCGTTCGCCTCCGAGAGGCGCGCCCTCTTCATGTTCGCCTTCCGAAGATTCGCGCGGGCGATCTTCGCCTTCGGCATGAAGCAGCCCTCGAGGTTCGCTTCCTGGAGGTCCGCGCCGGAGAGGTCGGCTTCCGTGAAATTGGAGCCGCGCAGGTTCGCGCGCGGCCCGGCGGCCTCGATGAGCCGGGCCCCCGTGAAGTTAACGAGCTTCAGGCGAGGCGTCCGGAGATCCATCTTGTCGAGGGCGGCGCCCTCGAGGTCGGTCTCCTCGAGCTGTGCGTTCGTGAAGACGGCGTTCCGGAAGTCCGCGCGGTGGGCGCTCGTCTTGCGCAGGACGGCATCCGTGAAGTTCGAGCTCTGGACGACCGAGCGCTCGAAATCGGCCTCGGAGACGTCCGCGCCCGAGAAATCGGCCTTCGAGAGGTCGGAGCCCCGGAAGACCGCCCTCTGGAGCTTCGCCCCCTTGAAGGACGTCCCCGTGAGCTTCGCGTCCCGGAAAAAGGAGAGCGTGAGGTTCGCCTTGTCGAACTTCCCGCCCTTGTAGACCACGCCGTCGAAGATCGCCTGCTGGAGGTCACAGCCCTCGAAGACGCAGCGGTCGATCGTCGCGCCCCGGAAGTTCGCGTAGACGAGGCGCGCGAAGGAAAAGTCGGTCGCGGTGAAGTCGGTCCCGTCGAGCTTCGAGCCGGTCAGGTCCGCGGCCTTCAGATTGCTCTCCCTCACCGTCGCGCTGCGGAGCGTCGAGTTGCGGAAGATCGCTCCGACGAAGGAGACGCGGTCGAGGAGGAGGTAGTCGAGGTCGCACTCGGAGAGGTCGGCGCGGTTCAGGACGGAGCCGTTGAGAGAGAGGCCCGTCACGTGGGCGCGCGAGAGATTCGCGCCCTCGAGGTTGCAGCCTTCCAGCTTCGACCGCGAGAGATCGGCGGCGGACAGGTTCTTGCCGGAGAGGTCGACGGCGTTGAGGCGCATGTCGGTGAAGTCCGGCGTGAAGGAGGGTCTGGCGGCGCGCCAGTCGTTCCATTCCGGTTTCTGGAGAAGCTCGAGATGTTCTGGATTCACGCGCCGTAGTGTATCGAAGCCTGTTAAATTCGGCGGGATGGCCGAAGCACCGGTCCGGGGGCCGGAGCGCCTGAGACGGGCTCTCCTCGGAGGATATCCGCTCCTGTACGTCGTCTCGTGGGAGGAAGGGCGCGTAGAGCGCGCGGTCCAGGCCCTCGCCCAGAAGTTCTACGCGACGCCGGTTCCGTTCTCCGTCTGGACTTGCGTGGACGGCCTCACGACGGGCACCGAGCGCCGGCCCGACACGGCCGACCCCCTCAAGGCCCTAGACGCGATCCTCGCCGAGCCCGGCCCCGGGTTCGTTCTCATGAAGGACCTCACGGTCCATCTCACGAGGCCCGAAGTCATCCGGCGCCTTCGCGACGCCTACCGGGCGCTCAAGGGGCGCGGGCGGTTCCTCGTCCTCGTCTCGCCGCGGCTCGTCGTTCCCGACGACCTCCGCAAGGAGATCTACGTCCTCGACTACGACCTGCCCGACGAGACCGAGATCCTCGTCCTCCTCGGCCACCTCGGGAAGCGCTTCTTCGGCGAGAAGGGCCTTTCCGACGCCGACGCGAAGAAACTCGCAATGGCCCTCAAGGGCATGACGTCCGACGAGACGGAGCACGTCGTCTCGAAGGTGTTTTCGCGGCGCCCCGTCTTCGACGACTCCACTTACTTCGAGGTCCTCGCGGAGAAGGAGCAGGCGACGCGGAAGGACGGCGTTCTCGAGTTCGTCCCGCCGCGCTTCTCGCTCGCCGACATCGGGGGGCTCGAGAACCTCAAGGAGTGGCTCGTCAAGCGCAAGAACCTCTTCACGAAGGAGGCTCTCGACGCGGGGATGCCGGTCCCGAAGGGCATCCTCATGATGGGGATGTCGGGCTGCGGGAAGTCGCTCTCGGTCAAGGCGATCTCCGCCCTGTGGAACCTGCCGCTCTTCCGCCTCGACATGAATCTCGTCTTCGGGACCGACAACCCCGAGCAGACGTTCGAGCGGGCCCTGCGCACGGTGGAGTCCCTGTCGCCGGCCCTCCTCTGGATCGACGAGATCGAGATGGCGATCACGGGCGGGCGCGAGGCCGGGCAGGGCGACGCGTCGCTCGGGAGGATCTTCTCTACGTTCCTGACCTGGATGCAGGAGAAGCAGGGGCTTGTCTTCGTCGCGGCCACCGCGAACCGCATCCACCTCCTGCCCGCCGAGGTCATCCGCAAGGGCCGCTTCGACCAGGTCTTCTTCGTCGACCTCCCGAACGAGAACGAGCGCAAGCAGATCTTCAACGTGCACGTGAAGAAGGTCGGCGCGGATGCGAGCCTGTTCGACGTCGTGTTCCTCGCGAAGGCGACGAAGGGGTTCGTCGGCTCGGAGATCGAGGCCGCGGTGCAGGCGGCGGCGATCGAGGCCTACAACCAGGGCCGCAAGCTGACCGAGGACGACCTTTCGAAGATGATCACGAACACGGTTCCGCTCTCGAGGACCATGGACGAGCAGATCAAGGCGATCAAGAGCTGGGCCCACGACCGGGCGATGCCGGCGTCGAAGGCCTGACGTCCGCGATCAGGGCAGCGGCGCGGGCGCCGGCGACCCCGCCTCGGGCGCGACGACGACGGCCGTGCCGTAGCACAGAACCTCGGTGACGCCCTGCATGAGCTCCGTCGCGTCGTAACGCACGCCGACCACGGCGTTCGCGCCGATCTCCTTCGCGTGCGCCAGCATCATCTCGAAGGCCTCGTTCCGCGTCTTCTCGCAGAGCTGCGTGAAGAGCGAGATGTTCCCGCCGACGAGCGTCTGCAGCGAGCCCCCGATCGTCCCGAAGATCGAGCGGGAGCGGACGGTGATGCCGCGGACGACGCCGAGCGTGCGGGAGATCCGGTAGCCGTCCAGCGTGAAGGTGGTGGTCGTCATCGGGTGGCTCATCACGTCTTCCTCCTCAGTTCCACCGGGGGCCTCCGTCCGCACGCCGGAAGGGCGCGTCCGCGAGCACGGACGAGGCGGCGGGAGGGCATCGACACGCATGATGCATCCGGACGGGGCCGATGCGCGCGGGGAGCGTGCTATCTTCCGCGCCGATGGCGAACAAGGACGACCGCTACGCCGACAACGCCCCCGGCAAGTTCTACGTGGACACCCAGTGCATCGACTGCGACGTGTGCCGCGTGACGGCCCCGAACAACTTCACCCGGCAAGAAGAGAAGGGGTACTCGTACGTCGCCAAGCAGGCCGCGACGCCCGAGGAAGAAGCTCAGTGCCAGGAGGCGATGGACTCCTGCCCGGTCGAGGCGATCGGGAACGACGGGGAATAGGGAGACGAAGAGGGAGATTTCTTAGAAGGTCAAGAGGGGCGCGCCGGCGGCGCCTCGCGCGTCGAGCATGGTGCGACGCGGCCCACCCCATTCACCTTCTAAGAACTTTGCAGGCCCTTCCCCGGCGCGAGTGCCCTTCTCGCGTGGTAGCTGGATCGGACGAGCGGCCCCGACTCGACCACCCCGAACCCCAGTTCTTCTCCCTCCCGGCGGATCTCCTCGAATTCCTGCGGCGTGTAGTACCGCTCGATCGGCAGGCGCCTTGCGTGCGGCTGGAGGTACTGGCCCACGGTCACGACGTCGACGCCTGAGAGGCGAAGATCACGGAGAGTCTCCACGAGCTCCTCTCTCGTCTCGCCCAGGCCGACCATCACGCCGCTCTTCACCTTCAACTTCCTTTCTTTCCCTTCGTCTCTCCACTTCGCGGCGCGAGCGAGAAGTTCAAGTGACCGCGCGTAGATCGCGTCCGGGCGGACGCGGCGGTAGAGGCGCGCGACGGTCTCGATGTTGTGGTTCAGGACTTCGGGCGCCTCCGCGAGCACGGCGCCGAGCGCGGGCGCGCTCCCGAGGAAGTCGGGGATCAGGACCTCGACCGTGACGCCGGGCGCGAGCGCGCGGATCGCGCGGATCGTGGCCGCGAAGTGCGCGGCGCCGCCGTCGGGCAGCTCGTCGCGGTTCACGGACGTCACGACGGCGTGCGCGACGCCGAGCGTCTTCACGGCCTCGGCGACGTGCCGCGGCTCCTCCGGGTCGAGGGGCCTGCCGAGGCCCTGCGTCACGGCGCAGAAGCCGCAGTGCCGCGTGCAGACGTCGCCCATGAGCATGAACGTCGCCGTCCGCTCGACGCCCCAGCACTCGGCGAGGTTCGGGCAGCGGGCTTCCTGGCAGACCGTGTTCAGGCTCTTGTCCTCGACGAGCCGGGCGATCTCGGACTCCGACCCGCCGGCCGGCACGCGCACCTTCAGCCATTCGGGCCGGGGGGTGACGCCGTAGCGGGGGCGGGAGTCCGCGCTCACGGGCGGAGTGTAGCCGTCCGCGATAGGATGTCCGGAGACTTCATCTCAGCGAACAGAAGGAGGCCCCGATGGTGCCCATCGCGTCGCTCTGGCTGCCCGTTCTTCTCTCGGCCGCCGCTGTCTTCATCGTGAGCTCGGTCATCCACATGGCGCTCGGCTACCACTCCGCGGACTTCCAGCGGCTCCCTGGCGAAGACGACGTCATGGCGGCGCTCCGGAAGTTCAACGTGCCGCCCGGCGACTACATGGTTCCGTGCCCGGCGAGCCACGCGGCGTTCAAGGACCCGGCGTTCCAGGAGAAGTTCAAGGCCGGCCCGCGTGCGGTGGTGACCTTCTTCCCGGGAGGGGAGATCAAGATGGGCGGCCAGCTCCTCCAGTGGTTCCTGTACGCGATCCTGATCAGCGTCACGGCGGCGTACATTTCCGGCCGCGCCCTCGGCCCCGGCGCGCACTACCTGAAGGTCTTCCGCTTCGCGGGCGCGACCGCGTTCTACGGGTACTCCCTCGCGCACCTGCAGGCGTCGATCTGGTACAAGAAATCGTGGGGCACGACGCTCCGCAACGTCTTCGACGGCCTGGTCTACGCCCTCGTGACGGCCGGCTTCTTCGGCTGGCTCTGGCCCCGCTAGGCGGAAGGCCCCGGACCGGTCTCCCGCCGGAAGACGGCCGCGAAGTGCGCGACGAAGCGCTCCGCGACGTCGGCGAGCGGCGGGGCCGGCCGGTCCGGGACGAGGCGCGCGAGCGAGGTGACGCCGCCGTCGGCGATCCCGCACGGGACGATCAGCGAGAAGCGCGCGAGGTCGGTCGCGACGTTGAGGGCGACGCCGTGCGTCGTGACCCAGTGCGACAGGTGGACTCCGATCGCCGCGAGCTTGTCGTTGCCGGCCCAGACCGAGGCCCAGCGCTCCGGCACGGCGCTGCGCGTGGCCGTGGCGCCGAAATCGGCCGCCGTCCGGATCAGGACCTCCTCGAGGTCGCGCACGTACCGCCGGACGTCGCAGCGGTCGGGGGAGAGGTCCAGCACGGGGTAGGCGACGAGCTGGCCGGGGCCGTGGTACGTGAGCTTGCCGCCGCGGTCCGCGACGCGAAGCGCGACGCCGCGCTGGCGGAGGAAGTCCGGGGAGACGAGGAGCTCGCCGAGGCCCGCGTTCCGACCCACCGTGATGACGTCCTCATGCTCGAGGAGGAAGAGCGTCTCGGGGCCGCCCGCCTTCACGCGCTCCGCGGCCTTCTGCTGAAGCGCGAAGGCCGCGTCCCACGAGACACGGCCCTCGGGAAGCAGCGAGACGACCTCGGTCCGGCGCATGGCTACTCGAGCTCGGGCCAGGTTCCCTCTTCGAGCGTCGTCTTCACGACGTTCACGAAGGCGTCACCCTCGGAGCCGTCGATCAGACGATGGTCGAAGGTGAGCGCGACGTACCCCATCGTCTTGATCGCGAGGGAGTCGGAGCCGTCGGGCATTTCGACGACCTTCGCGCGCTTCTCGATCGCACCGACGCCCATGATTCCGACCTGCGGCTGGTTGATGACGGGCGTCGCGAAGAGCGAGCCGAAGGACCCGTGGTTCGTGACCGTGAACGTCCCGCCGGCGACCTCGTCGGGGAGGAGCTTCTTGGAGCGTGCGCGCGTCGCGAGGTCGTTCGCGGCGCGCGCGAGACCCACGAGCGAAAGGTCGTCCGCACGCCGGATGACGGGGACGATGAGGCCCCAGTCGAGCGCGACGGCGATCCCGAGGTTCACGTCCTTGTGGAAGACGACGTCGTCGCCGACGATCGACGCGTTCACGAGCGGCCGCGCCTTGAGGGCCGCGATGGCCGCGCGGAGGACGAAGGGGAGGTACGTCAGCTTCGTCCCGTACTCCTCCTCGAAGCGCGCCTTCACGCGGTTCCGGAGCTTCGCGATGCCCGAGTAGTCGACCTCGAAGACCGTCGTGACGTGCGCGGACGTCTGCTTGGACTCGACCATCCGCTGCGCGATCTTCCGGCGCATCGCGGACATGGGCTCGATCGTGACGTTCCCGCCGGGGAAGGCGAGCGTCGAGGCGGGGCGCGCCGCGAGCGGCGCCTCGACGGGGCGGGCTGCGAGGGGAGCCGGGGAAGGAGTCGGAGATTCGGATTTCTGAGAAGGCGCGGGGGAAGGTGCGGCGACCTGGTAGTCCGGGGCCGCGGTGGGAGCCGGCTGCTGGACCTTCGAAGACTCTTCTCTCCCCGGCGCCGCCGCAGGCGGCGCCCCCGTGCCGGCGGCCGAGCCACCGGCGAGGAACGCCTCGATGTCCTGCTTCGTCACGCGGCCCGAGATGCCGGTGCCGGGGATCTGCGAGATGTCGACGCCCTTCTCCTCTGCGATCGCGCGGACGACGGGCGACGAGCGCCGCTTGAGGAGCTCCTCCTTCGACTCGCCGGGCTGTGGGGGCGCGATGGGCGCCGGGGCGGGCGCGGCGGCCCGCGCCGCCATTCCTGCGGCCGTCGAGCTCGTCATCTCGGCCCTGGAATTCTCGGATTCCGCGGAAGGCGCGGGGGCCGCCGCTGCGGGCTGCGGTGCCGGCGCCGCGGCGGCAGCCGGCTGCTGGACCTTCGAAGAATCCTCTCCTGCCTCCGCCAGTCTCGCGACGACCGTGTTGATCGGCACCGTCTGGCCCTCGGGGACGAGGATCTCGAGCAGCGTGCCGGACGCGGGGGCGGGGATCTCGGCGTCGACCTTGTCGGTGGAGATCTCGAAGAGCGGCTCGTCGCGCTTGACGGGGTCGCCGGGCTTCTTGAGCCACTTCGTGAGCGTTCCCTCGGCGATCGACTCGCCCATCTGCGGCATGATCACGTTCGTCGGCATGTTGGTCTCCTCGGGTCAGTAGCGGGCCAGCTGCCGCGCGGCGGCCAGCAGCGTCTTCGCGTTGGGGAGGAACGCCTCCTCCAGCGGTGGAGAGTACGGCACGGGCGTGTCCGGCGCCGTCACGCGCAGGATCGGGCCGTCCAGCCACTCGAAGGCCTTCTCCGTGACGGTGGCGGAGATCTCGGCGCCGAGCCCGGCCGTGCGCGTGTCCTCGTGGAGGATCAGGCACTTGCCGGTCTTTTTCACGGACGTCAGGACGGCGTCCTCGTCCCACGGCATCAGGGTGCGGAGGTCGAGGATCTCGGGCGAGATGCCGTCCACCTCGAGGGCGGGGGCGGCCTCGAGGGCGGTCCAGAGCATCGCCCCGTACGTGACGATCGTGAGATCCGTCCCGCTCCGCCGCACCGCCGCCTTCCCGAGCGTGCCGGCGTCCTCGCCGGGGACCAGCCGGTCGCGCACGCGCCGGTACAGGAACTTGTGCTCGAGGAAGATGACGGGGTCGTCGTCGCGAATGGAAGCCTTGAGGAGCGACCGCGCGTCCGCGGCCGTCGCCGGCGCGACGACCTTGAGCCCCGGCGTCTTCACGAAGTACATCTCGGGCGACTGCGAGTGGTAGGGCCCGCCGTGGACGCCCGCACCCGAGGGGCCGCGGACGACCATCGGGACGCCGATGCCCGTGCGGTAGCGGTTCTTCGCGGCGAAGTTCGTGAGGAGGTCGAAGGCGCGCGAGATGAAATCCATGAATTGCATCTCGGCGACGGGCCTGAGGCCGCGCATGGCCGCACCGATCGCGGCGCCGACGATCGCCTCCTCGGCGAGCGGCGTGTCGAGGACGCGCGCGGGGCCGAAGCGCTCCAGGAGCCCCTCGGTGGCCTTGAACGCGCCCCCGTAGACGCCGACGTCCTCGCCGAGGACGAAGACGCGCTCGTCGCGCTCCATCTCCTCGAAGAGGGCCTGCCGGACGGCGTCGAGGTACGTCGTCTCGACGCCGGGGCCTTCGCCGCCGCTGAGGGTGTACGTGACGCCGCCCCGAGCGACGCGCGGGTCGGCCATCAGAGGCCTCCCACGAAGATGCCCGTGCGAGCGCGCTCGCCCGCCGCGTCGTCCGCGTACACGCCGTGAAACGCGAACGACGGGTCGGGGAACGGCGACGACTCGGCGAACGCGACATCCGCGTCGAGCACGCGCTCGATCTCTTCGTGCGCGGCGCGCAGGCCGGCCGGGGACATGGCGCCCGACTCGGTGAGGGCCTTCGCGAGGCGGGCGAGAGGGTCCTGCCGCCGCCACTCCTCGAGTTCCTTTGGGTTGACGTACGCCTGCGCGTCGTGCTCGGCGTGGCCCTTCATGCGGTACGTCTTGCACTCGAGGAGCGTCGGCCCGCCGCCCGCGCGGGCGCGGTCGACGGCCGCCTTCGTGACCTCGTACACCGCGAGCGCGTCGTTTCCGTCCACGACCTCGCCGCGGATGCCATAGCCGATCGCCTTGTCCGCGAGCGTCCTCACGGCGCTCTGCTTCTCGAACGGCGTCGAGTACGCCCAGCCGTTGAACTCGATCACGAGGACGAGCGGCAGCTTCTGAACGGCCGCGAAGTTGATCCCCTCGTGGAACGCGCCGACGGACGTGCCGCCGTCGCCGAGGTACGTCATCCCGACGACGGAATTCCCCTTCATCCGCTCGGCGAGGAGCATCCCCGAGACGACGGGGACGAGCGTCCCGAGCATCGCGATGGGGGAGTAGACGCCCTTCTCCGGCACCGAGAAGTGCAGGTTCGCGTCCTTGCCGTGGGAAGGCGACGTTGCGCGCGCGAGGTACTGCGTGAGGACGTCGCGCGCGGGAATTCCCCGCGCGAGGACGGAGCCGAGGTTCCGGATGAGCGGGGCGAGGAGGTCTCCCGGCTCGAGGGCAAACGCGGTCGCGACGGACGTCGCCTCCTGGCCGAGCGAGCGGTAGAGGCCGCCGACGACCTTCCCCTGCCGATAGAGGTTGACCAGCCGCTCCTCGAGCAGCCGGTTCAGCAGCATCGTGCGGTAGAGGTCCTCGAGGCGCTCGGGAGGAAGGGACGTCGTCATGTCGTGGGGTCGCCGCGAGAGCGCGGCGCGGACGGCGATTATCGAAGCCCGGCCCGAGGGGGTCAAACCGGCATTTTTCCGCCGGCGGCCGCACTGCTCGCGGCGTCGGCTCGCGCGATCCGGAAGTGGCGCCACCCTTGACACCCGCCCCGGCCGCCGCCTACGCTCCGCGCGACGTGAACGCAGTCGCCATCTCCCGAAAGCGGATGACCGTGAAGAAGACGACGCCGCCGCCCGGCGGGCGATGGAGCGTTCTGTAGATCGCGGTCGATCGGCGATCACCAGAAGACACCAGGGCCCGCCGGAAACGGCGGGCTCTTTCGTTTCGAAGGAGCCCCGCATGTCACGACCCGATTTCCGCATCCCCGTGGCCGTCCTCGGCGCGACCGGCGCCGTGGGGCAGCGCCTCGTCTCCCTCCTCGAGGGCCATCCGCAGTTCGTCCTCGCGGAGGTCGCCGCGTCCGAGCGCTCGGCGGGGAAGACCTATGCCGAGGCGACGCGGTGGATCCTGCCGGGCGATGTCCCTGAGGAGGCGCGTGGCCTCGTCGTCACGAGCGTCGACGCGGATTTCGTCTCGCCGGTGCTCCTCTCGGGTCTCGACGCCGCCGTCGCGGACACGATCGAGCCCCTTCAGGCCGGACGCGGGAAGCTCGTCGTCTCGAACACGAAGTCGTTCCGGATGCGGCCCGACGTGCCGCTCGTGATCCCGGAGGTGAACGCGGACCACCTTTCCCTCCTCGACTCTCAGCCCACGCGCGCCTCGGGCGGCGGAATCGTGACGAACCCGAACTGCTCCGTCGTCGGCCTCGCGATGGCGCTCGCGCCGCTCCACCGCGCCTTCGGCATCGAAGCCGTCGCGGTCACGACGATGCAGGCGCTCTCGGGCGCCGGCTACCCGGGCGTCCCGTCGCTGGACGCGAACGCGAACGTGATCCCGTTCATCGACGGCGAGGAGGAGAAGATCGAGCGCGAGCCGAAAAAGATCCTCGGCCGGCTCGAGGGCGGGCGCGTCGTGGACGCCGACTTCCCGATCAGCGTTTCCGTCAACCGTGTACCCGTGCGCGACGGCCATACCGAGTCGGTCTTCCTGAAGCTCAAGGCGAAGGCGGCCGTGCTCGACGTGAGAGCCGCGCTGGAGGAGTTCACGGGCGAGCCGCAGCGTCTGAAGCTCCCGTCGGCCCCCGAGCGGCCGATCGCGGTCCGGGACGAGCGCGACCGTCCGCAGGCGATCCGCGACGTCGAGGCGGGAAACGGCATGACCGTGACGGTCGGACGGCTGCGCCCCGACCCCGTCTACGACGTGCGCTTCACGCTCCTCGTCCACAACACGGTCCGGGGCGCGGCAGGCGCCGCGCTCCTGAACGCCGAGCTCCTCCTCGCGCAAGGCCGCCTCGCGGCGCGCACCGCGGCGCGGTGACCGGTTGACCGACGTCCTCAAGTTCGGCGGGACCTCGGTCGGAACGGCCGGCCGGATCCGGGACGTCGCGCGCCTCGTCAGGACGCGGGGAGGAGACCCGTGCGTGGTCGTTGTTTCGGCGATGGGGGGGATCACCGATCTCCTCGTGAGCCTGAAGGATTCTTCGAATGGTAAAGAGCGGGCGGGCGCAGAAGCCGCACTCGATGCTCTCGCGCACCGGCACCGCGCCGCGCTCGAGGGGCTCGACCTGCCCGCCGCGGAAGCCGCGGCGGGCGCCGCCGCGCTCGACGATGAGCTTCGTCGCGCGCACGTGCTTTCCACCGGGATCTCATTACTCGAAGAAATCTCTCCTCGAACTTCGGATGCGCTCCTGAGCATCGGGGAGTTGATCTCCTCCCGCCTCGTCGCCGCGGCGCTCCGCGCCGCGGGCGCCGACGCGGTCTGGATCGATCCGCGGGAGATTCTCGTGACCGACGCCGCACACGGAGCCGCGCTGCCCGACGAGGGGGCGACGGCGGCGCGCGTGGCGGCGAAGGTGCTGCCGGAGCTGGACCGGGGCCGCGTGGTCGTCACGGGCGGCTTCGTCGGCGCCACGCCGGACGGCGTCACGACGACGCTCGGGCGCGGCGGCTCCGACTACTCGGCGGCGCTTTTCGGCGCGGCGCTGAAGGACCTCGGGCGGGACGTCGGGGCGATCGAGGTCTGGACGGACGTGGACGGCATCCTGACCGCCGACCCGCGCGTCGTCCCGGCCGCCCGCCTCGTGCCGGAGGTCAGCGCCGCCGAGGCCGCCGAGCTCGCGTTCTTCGGCGCGAAGGTTCTCCACCCCGCCACGATTCGCCCGGCCGTCGCGCGCGGGATCCCCGTCGCCGTGAGGAACTCCTTCCGGCCGGACGCGCCCGGCACGGTCGTGCGGGCGGAGGCTCCGGGGGCGGGCGTGCGGGCGCTCGCGATGCGCAAGGGAGTGGCGGCCGTCTTCGTGGGGAATCCCAGGATGCTCCTCGCGCACGGCTACGCGGCCCGCGTGTTCTCGGTCTTCGAGAAGCACGCCGTCCCCGTCGACGTCATCGCGACGAGCGAGGTCTCGATCTCGATCACGGTGGACGAGAGATCGCCGCTCGACGCGGTCGTGAAGGACCTTTCCGCGTTCGCCGAGGTGTCTGTCCTGCCGGGCCTCGCGGTCGTCTCCGTCGCGGGCAAGGCGCTCCGGACGACGGCGGGCATCGCGCACCGCGTGTTCGAGGCGATGGGAGACGTGAACGTCGTCCTGATCTCGCAGGGCGCCTCGGACACGAACATGACCTTCGTCGTCGCCGCGGACGACGCGCCGGAGGCCCTCCGCCGCCTGCACAAGGAGTTTTTCGAGTGAGAGCGCTCATCGTCGGATACGGGAAGATGGGGAAGGCGATCGAGGCGGTGCTGGAGCAGCGCGGCCATACGATCGTCGGGAAATTCGGAGGAAGAGAAGAGGGGGATTTCTTGGAAGGTAATAGGGCAGCCGGAGGCGCCGCGCCAGGATCCACATCGGCCGCTCAACCAGGGCCGCCGCCCCCTTCAACTTCTAAGAAACCGGTCTCTTCGGACCTTTCGGTTTGCGACCTGGCGTTCGAATTCACGGCGCCGGAGGGTGCGCCGCGCCTCGTTGCACTCTTACTTTCTAAGGGAATCCCCGTGGTTTCCGGGACAACCGGCTGGGACACGAGCGAGGCGGTCCGGCTCGCCACGGAGCTCTCGGTGCCCTTCCTCCATTCGGCGAACTTCTCTCTCGGCGTCGCTGCGGTACGGCGGGCGGCGGCGGCGCTCGCGGCGGCGCTCGCGCCGTTCCGCGAATTCCACGCGGGGATCGTCGAGCGCCACCACTCGGCCAAGCGGGACGCGCCGTCGGGTACGGCGAAGGCGATCGCGGCCGACGTCGCCCACGCCTCGGGCCGGCGGGACGTGCCGATCGTCTCGCTCCGGCAGGGCGGGGCGCCCGGCGAACACGCGCTGTACTTCGAAGGCGAGGACGAAACCGTGGAGCTCGTCCACCGCGCGCGCTCGCGGGCGATCTTCGCGCAGGGCGCCGTCCGCGCCGCGGAGTGGATGCTCGCGTCGGGGCGGACGGGCCCTCTCATGTTCGACGAATTCTTCGCGTCGGTGTCGGCAGCCGGCGCGCAACCCGGAAGCGGAGGACGGCGCCCATGAGCTCTTCACACTCGAAGAATCTCTCGTCTCCTTTTTCCGGCGTCTATACGGCCCTCGTGACGCCCTTCAAGGACGACGGTGCGCTCGACGAGCCGGGCCTGCGCCGCCTCGTGAGGAGGCAGATCGCCGGCGGCGTCGCGGGCCTCGTGCCGTGCGGGACGACGGGGGAGGCCGTCACGCTCGACCCCGACGAGCACGAGCGCGTCGTCGCGGTCACCGTCGAAGAGGCGCGCGCCGCGCTCCGGACGGTGCAGGTGATCGCGGGCTGCGGCTCGAACGACACCCGGAAGGCGCAGCGCCTCGCGGCGCGCTGCCGGGCCGCGGGAGCCGATGCGCTCCTCGTCGTGACGCCGTACTACAACAAGCCCACCCCGCGCGGCCTCGTCGCGCACTTCTCCGCGGTCGCGGACGCCGGCCAGCTCCCCGTCGTCGCCTACAACGTGCCGGGCCGGACCGGCCTCAACATGCTGCCCGACACGGTCCTCGAGCTCGCGAGGGATCCGCGCATCGCGGGCGTGAAGGAAGCGTCCGGCAGCCTCGACCAGGCGTGCGAGATCCTGCGCGCGCGGCGAGCGGGGTTCGCGGTCCTCTCGGGAGAGGACTCCCTCGCGCTCCCGATCGTGGCCTGCGGAGGGGACGGCGTGATCGCCGTCGTCTCGAACGAGGCGCCGTCCCTGCTCGTCGAGATGACGGCGGCCGCGCTCGCGGGCGACCGGGGGCGCGCCGCGGCGCTCCAGGCGAGGCTCTTCCCGCTCATGAAGGCGAACTTCCGCGAGTCGAACCCGATCCCGGTCAAGTGGGCGCTCGAGCGGCTCGGCCTCGTGGGCGGGACGCTGCGCCTGCCGCTCGTCGGCCTCTCGCCCGCGCACCACGCGCCCATGGAGGACGCGCTCCGGGCGGCCGGCCTCCTCGACGCGGCGGGCCGGCCCGTCGAGGCGGTGGCGGCGTGACGCGCGACGACGTCTTCGCGTTGCTGGACGCCCTCGAGAGCGGGGAGGTCCGCGCGGCCGCCCCGGCGGCCGACGGCTTCTGGGCCGCGAACGCGGCCGTCAAGGAGGGCATCCTCGCGGCGTTCCGGCTCGGCATCGAGGAGCCGTCCGGCGCGGGGCCGCTCCTCTTCCGCGACCGCGACACGCTCCCGCCGCGCGCGCCGCTGCCCGAGGGCGTCCGCGTCGTGCCGGGCGGCACGGCTCTCCGGCGCGGCGCCTTCCTCGCGAAGGGCGTCGTCGTGATGCCTCCGGCGTACGTCAACGTCGGCGCGTACGTCGACGAGGGCTCCATGATCGACAGCCACGCGCTCGTCGGCTCGTGCGCACAGGTCGGCAGGCGCGTGCATCTTTCGGCGGCCGCGCAGGTCGGCGGCGTCCTCGAGCCCGCGGGCGCCGTGCCGGTCGTCCTCGAGGACGAGGTCTTCGTGGGCGGCGGCGCGGGCGTCTACGAGGGCGTCTGCGTGAGGCGACGCGCGGTCCTCGCCGCGGGCGTGATCCTCACGGCGTCGAGCGTCCTGTTGGACCTCGTGCACGAGACGGAGTACCGCTCGACGTCCGAGCGCCCGCTCGTGGTGCCCGAGGGCGCGGTCGTCGTCATGGGCGCGCGCCCCGCGCCGGGCTCGTGGGGCAAGTGTCACGGCCTCTCGCTCGCGGCGCCCGTGATCGTCAAGTACCGCGACGCGAGGACGGACGCGCGGACGGTGCTGGAATCGGCGCTAAGGTGAGGGCCGGAAGAGGAGATTTCTGCACGCGGCCTTCGGCCGCGCGACCGGGGATTCGGAGAGGATTTCTTAGAGGTGTACAGGGCATCCGGCGACCCCCTTCCTAGGCCTGCATCACGTGCGCCTCATGACGCGGCGCGCCGGCGGGGGATAATCGCCGGTTCGGGGGAACCACCATGGACGTTCGCACGCTCGGCACGCACGGCCCGACGGTCTCGGCCATGGGCCTCGGCTGCATGGGCATGTCCGAGTTTTACGGGACGCGCGACGACGAGGAGTCGATCCGCACCATCCACGCGGCCCTCGACGCCGGCATCGACTTCCTCGACACGGCCGACATGTACGGCCCGTACCTGAACGAGACGCTCGTCGGACGCGCGCTCGCGGACCGGCCCGGAAAGGTCGTTCTCGCGACGAAGTTCGGCATCGTCCGGGACGCGGCCGACCCTTCGAAGCGCGGTGTCTGCGGGCGCCCGGAGTACGTGCGGTCGTCCTGCGAGGGGAGCCTGAAGCGCCTCGGCGTCGAGACGATCGACCTCTACTACCAGCACCGCGTCGACCCGGCGACGCCGATCGAGGAGACCGTCGGCGCGATGGCGGCCCTCGTGAAGGAAGGGAAGGTCCGATGGATCGGCCTCTCCGAGGCCTCGCCCGGGACGCTCCGGCGCGCGAGCAAGGTCCACCCGGTCGCCGCCCTCCAGAGCGAGTACTCGCTCTTTTCGCGCGACATCGAGGCGGCGGTCCTTCCCGCGTGCCGGGAGCTCGGCATCGGGTTCGTGGCGTATGCGCCGCTCGGACGCGGCTTCCTCTCCGGGAAGTACCGCAGCCCCGCGGACTTCCCGGAAGGCGACTACCGCCGCACGGCGCCTCGCTTCCAGGGAGAGAACTTCTCGAAGAACCTCGCGCTCGTCGCGAAGGTCGCCGACCTCGCGCGCCGGAAAAAGGCGACCCCCGCGCAGGTCGCGCTCGCGTGGGTCCTCTCGCGCGGCCGGGCCGTCGTGCCGATCTTCGGGACGAAAAGCCGCGACCGGCTGCACGAGAACGTCGACGCGGCCGACGTCGTCCTCACGAAGGCCGATCTCGCCGAGCTCGAGGCCGCTTTCCCGGTCGGCGTGGCGGCCGGGGAGCGCTATCCCGCGGCGGCGATGGCCACGATCGGCCGCTGAGTCTCCTTCGCGTCCCGGCCCCGATAGAATCCCCGACATGAGCGTCAAGGTTCCCGAGACCGCCGCCCTTCCCCTGACCCCGGAGCAGGACCGCATCCGCGCCGCGAAGGAGGAATGGCGGAAGAAGGCCGCCGCCGCCTTCGCGAAGACCCCCGCGTGGCGGAAGGACTTCACGACGGTCTCGTCGGCGGAGGTGAATCCGCTCGCGACGCCGGACGACCTCGGCGGCTTCGACTACGCGCGCGACCTCGGCTGGCCGGGCGAGTTCCCGTACACCCGCGGCGTGCAGCCGACCATGTACCGCGGCAAGCCGTGGACGATCCGTCAGTTCGCGGGCTTCGGGACGGCCCGTCAGACGAACGAGCGCTTCAAGCAGCTCCTCGCGCACGGACAGACGGGTCTCTCGACCGCTTTCCACCTCCCGACGCTCTACGGCTACGACTCGGACCACGCAATGGCTGCGGGTGAGGTTGGGAAATGCGGTGTGGCCGTCGACACGCTGCGCGACTTCGAGATCCTGTTCGATGGGATCGACCTCGGCACCGTCACGACGTCCATGACGATCAACTCGACGGCGCCGATCGCCCTCGCGATGTACCTCGCGGTCGCCGAGAAGCACGGCACGCCCTGGTCGAAGGTCGGCGGGACGCTCCAGAACGACATCCTCAAGGAGTACATCGCCCAGAAGGAGTACATCTTCCCGCCGCGGCCCTCGATGCGGCTCGTGACGGACCAGTTCTCGTTCTGCGCACAGCACGTCCCGCGCTGGAACACCGTGTCGGTCTCCGGGTACCACATCCGCGAGGCCGGCTCCACGGCTCTCCAGGAGCTCGCCTTCACGCTGCGCGACGGGATGGAGTACGTGAAGTATGGCGTCGACGCGGGCCTCGACGTGGATGCGTTCGCGCCGCGGCTCTCCTTCTTCTTCAACGCACACAACGACTTCTTCGAGGAGATCGCGAAGTACCGGGCTGCCCGCCGGATCTGGGCGAAGGTCATGCGCGACCGGTACGGCGCGAAGAAGGCCGACTCCTGGAAGATGCGCTTCCACTCCCAGACGGCCGGCGTCACGCTCACGGCGCAGCAGCCGTACAACAACGTGGCTCGCGTCGCGATCCAGTCCCTCGCGGCCGTCCTCGGCGGGACGAACTCCCTCCACGCCAATGCCCTCGACGAGACGCTCGCGCTCCCGACGGAGTTCGCCGCGAAGATCGCCGTGCGCACGCAGCAGGTCATCCTCCACGAGACGGGTGTCATCAACTCGATCGACCCGCTCGGCGGCTCCTATCTCGTCGAGGAGCTCACGAACCGGATGGAGGCGGGCGCCTTCGACTACTTCCGCCGGATCGACGCCTTCGGCGGGATGGTGGAGGCCATCGAGGCGGGCTTCCCGCAGCGGGAGATCATGGACGCGGCCTACCGGTTCCAGCGCGCGTACGACGCGAAGGACAAGGTCATGGTCGGCGCGAACGCCTTCACGGAGTCCCTTCCCGAGGACGAGGTCCCTACCCTCGTGATCTCCGAGGAGACCGCCGCCGTGCAGGTCGCGCTCCTGAACGAGGTCCGGCGGACCCGCGACTCGCGGACGGCGATGCAGAGGCTCGCCGACCTCAAGGCGGCCTGCGCCGGCGGCGCGAACGTCATGCCGCCGCTCGTGGAGGCCGTAAAGGCCTACGCCACGGTCGGGGAGATCTCGGACGTCATGCGCGAGGTCTTCGCGACCTATGAGGAGCCCGCGGTTTTCTGAGGCGGCCCGGTTCTTGCGGGTAGACTCTCCGTGATGCCTGTCCGACGTGTCTCCGCCCCCGTCGTCGCCCTCCTCGTCGCCTTCGCCGCCGCAGCCGCCGTTCCCGCGCGGGCCGAGTCCGGTCGGCCCACGCTCACGCCTGCCGAGGTGAAAAAGAAGGAGGCGACCGAGCACTACCTCCGCGCCCGACTCTTCGCCCAGGACACGGAGTTCGAGGAGGCGGTCAAGGAGTTCCGCAAGGCCGTCGACCTCGACCCTGACAATGGGGCCCTTCACCGCGAGTACGGGGAGCTCCTGCGCGACATTCCGATCTACCCGGAGGCCGAGCGCGAAGCGCGCCGGGCCGTCGAGCTGACGCCGGAGAGCGCCGGAGCGCACCGCCTTCTCGGACAGGTCCTTCTCGCGACCGCGAAGGAGAAACCCCGTCTCGAGGAGGCGGCGGCCGAGCTCAAGAAGGCGGCGGACCTCGCACCGCCCGACCCGCAGGGCGCGGTAGCGCTCGCGCAGGCGTACCTCCGGCTCGAGAAGCCGAAGGAGGCGGTGGCTGCGCTGGAAACGGTCGCGGACCGGGCGCACGGCCCGTCCTTCCTGCTTCTCTACGGCGAGGCGCTCGAGCGTGACGGGCAGGCGGCGAAGGCCGAAGAGATCTACCACGCCCTTCTCGACCAGGACCCCGAGAACCGCGCGGCGTCGATCGGCCTTCTGCGCGTCTACGACCGTTCGCACCAGTTCGACAAGGAAGCCACCCTCCTCGAATCGTTCCTCAAGGGCCAGCCCGGGAACCTCGCGGCGAAGACGCAGTACGCGACGGTGCTCCTTCGCGCGCGGCGATTCCCCGAGTCGCGCAAGGTGTTCGAGCAGGTCCTCGCGGCCGATCCCGGGAACCGCGACGCGCTCCGGATGTACGCCGCGCTCCTCTCGGAGACGCGCGAGACGGACAAGGCGGACGAGATCCTCCGGAAGCTCCAGTCCCTCGAGCCGGACGACCCGGAGGTCCCCTACCGCCGGGCGATGAACTTCCTCGACGCGCACCGCCTCGACGATGCCGAACGCGTCCTTCAGGACCTGCAGAAGTCGCTGGCGGCGAAGAAGGCGGACGGGCCGGAGGCCGGCCAGATCGACGGCCAGCTCGCGTACATCGCGTACCTCAGGAAGGACTACGCGCGCGCGACCGCGCTGCTGAAGCCGCGCCTCTGGGACGCCGAGGGAGTCAACCCGCAGGCCTTCAACCTCCTCGCCCAGATCGCGCGCGACCAGGAGGACTGGGCGGGCGGCCTGCGGCTCGCGCGCGAGGTCATGGAGAAGAGCGGCCGGAAGACCCCCAACGTCCGCGCGACGTACGCCGAGTTCCTGTTGCGCTCGAAGAACGACGCCGACAAGGCCGAGGGAGAGAAAGTCCTCGCGACGCTCGCCTCCGAGGACAAGCCGGGCATCCTCGCGGCCGCGGACGCCTGGCAGCGACTCGACGAGTACGGGCGCGCGGTCGACGTCTCGCGCAAGGGGCTCGAGCGCGACAAGGACGACCCGGAGCTGCTGTTCCGCCTCGGGGCCTCGCTGGAGCGCGACAAGAAGGTCGGCGAGTCCGAGGCCGCCTTCGAGGAGCTGCTCAAGGTCCGCGCCGACCACGCGCCGGGCATGAACTACCTCGGCTACATGTGGGCCGACCGGGGCGAGAACCTCCCGCGCGCGCTCGAGCTCATCCGCAAGGCCGTGGACCTCGAGCCGTCGAACGGGGCCTACCTCGACTCTCTCGGCTGGGTCTACTTCCGGCTCAACCGGCTCGACAAGGCCGAGGAAAACCTCCTTGCCGCCTCGACGCTGAATCCCGACGACGCGACCGTCGAGGAGCATCTCGGCGACCTCTGGGAGAAGAAGGGCGACCTCGCGAAGGCGCGCGAGAGCTGGAAGCGCGCCCTCACGCTCAAGCCCGATCCCGAGAACAAGGTCCGCCTCGAAGAGAAGCTCCGGAAGACCGAAACCACAGACGCGAAGAAGTGAGGACGCGCGCCGCGGCAAGCCCTCGTGCGCTGCGGGTTGCAGGCCCGGCCATCGTCTCGGTGGTTTTCTTCTTAGAAGGTGCATGCAGCAGCGGGCGGCCGGCGAGCGCGCCGAGTAACGCCGAGCCGCCCGCGGGGGCTGCGGCGTCCCCCTCTTCCCCTTTCAAAGAAATCCCGTCTTCGACCCTCGCGGCCTACGAAAAGGCCCGCATGACGGCGTGGGACCCCACCCGCCGCTTCAAGGCGCTCTTCAGGGCGGAAGCCTCGCCGAAGATCGGGATGATCGGCCGCGGGTGGCTTTCCGTGTGGTGGGACGGGGCGAGCGGCACTCTCCGCTGGCGGACATCTGCGCCCATCGCGGGGAAGGGAAAAGGGGGATTTCTTAGAAAGGTAAAAGGGGTTGGCGGCGATCCGGAGTTTGAATCGCCCGTGCCGGGCCATCTGGCAGCCGCCGACCTCATCGCCTGCATCCTCGGCACGCCGGATGAGGTCGCCTCGCGCCCCTTATCATTCGAAGAAACTCCGAGAGGCTCGCGGTTGAGGATCGATGACTCAGGCCGCTCCGCGCTGATCGACAAGGATGGGAGGCCGGTGGAACTCGTGTTTCCCGGCGGGGAGGTCGTGAAGCTTCAGCCGGGCGACGGGGTTCCCCGGCGCATCGAGGCGAACGGCCCGGACGGGCGGGCCGTCCTCACGCTCGAGAGCTACGGCCCGTGGCCGCTCGGGGAAGAGGTCCCGCCGTCGTGACGGGCGCGCGCGAGGGCCTGAGCGTCACGTCGTTCGCGAAGATCAACCGCGACCTGCGCGTCCTGGGGAAGCGCAAGGACGGCTTTCACGAGCTGGACACGGTGTTTCAGACGGTGGACTTGACGGAAGAAATTCAATTCTTCTTGGAAGGTGAAGAGGGCAGTGGCGAGGTCGACCTTTCCATTGAGGGCGCCGACCTTCCCGCCGACGACCGCAATCTCATCGTCCGCGCAGCCCGCGCCCTCCGCGAGAAGTTCGCGGTGTGCGCAGGCGCCCGTATTCACCTTTCGAAGAAAATCCCCATCGGCGGCGGGCTTGGCGGAGGCAGCTCCAACGCGGCTGCGGCGCTGAGGGCGCTGAACTCTCTCTGGAACCTGAACGCCTCCGATGCGGATCTCCTGCGGATCGCGGCTTCCCTCGGCTCCGACATCCCGTTCTTCCTCCTCGGCGGCCGCGCCCGCGGGCGGGGACGGGGGGAGGCCGTGACGCCGCTGCCCGACGGCCCCGAGGAGTGGGTCCTCCTCGTCTTTCCGCCCTTTTCCCTTTCCACGGCAGAGGTTTACGCCCGTGTGAAGGCGCGCTCCTTGACGGGAAGTCCTTCTGCCACTAAAGTTTCCGGTTCCGAGACCGGTGGCGGGCCGGAGCGGAACGACCTCGAGCGGGCGGCGGAATCTCTCAGGGGGGAATTGCGCCGCATCCGGTCCGCGCTCGCGGGAGCAGGCGCGCGCAACGCCCGGCTCTCCGGGAGCGGCTCGACCGTGTTCGGGACGTTCGGGACGAAAGAAGAGGCTTCGCGGGCGGAAGAGTCGCTCGAGGGGCTCAGAGAGAGACGAAGGCCGAGATGGTGATCGTGAAGACCGTTTCCCGGGCCGAGTTCGCGCGCCGCGCGGCTCCCGTCCGGCTCGCGCAACGCGGATGAGACCCGTCTGCGCGAGAATCCACGCGAGGCTTCCGGATGGGGAGTCGACAAGTGGTAAGTCAGCGGTCTTTGGAACCGCCTACCGGAGGTTCGAATCCTCCCTCCCCAGCCATTTCCTGCGCCCCCGCACGGGCGGAACGAAGACGTAGATGGAACGATTCGCGTACGGTGATCTGAAGGTCTTCGGCGGCCGGGCCCACCCGGCGCTGACGGGCGAAATCTGCCGAAACCTCGGGCGCGAGGCCGGCCGGGTCACGCTCTACAACTTCTCCGACGGCGAGAACTACTGCCAGATCGACGAGAACGTCCGCGGCGCCGACGTCTTCATCGTGCAGCCCACGGGCCCGCCGGCGAACCACAACATCATGGAACTCCTGATCATGCTCGACGCCTTCAAGCGCTCCTCGGCGTCGCGCGTGACGGCCGTCCTTCCGTACTACGGGTACGCCCGGCAGGACCGCAAGGACAAGCCGCGCGTTCCGATCACGGCGAAGCTCACGGCCGACCTCATCACGGCCGCGGGCGCGGACCGGGTGCTGTGCATCGACCTGCACGCCGCGCAGATTCAGGGCTTCTTCAACATCCCGGTCGACCACCTCTTCGCGGCGCCCGTTCTCCTCGACGCGATCCGCGACTCGAGCCTCGACCCGCTCACGGTCGTCTCTCCGGACGCCGGAGGCGTCGAGCGCGCCCGCGCGTTCGCCAAGCGCCTCGGCGCCGGCCTCGCGATCGTCGACAAGCGGCGCAAGGGAAAGAACGAGGTCGAGGTCCTCCACGTCATCGGCGACGTCAAGGACCGCAACGTCATCGTCGTCGACGACATCATCGACACGTCCGGAACGCTCATCAACACCGTGATCGCCCTCAAGGACTCCGGCGCGCGCCGGATCTTCGCGGGCTGCGTGCACGCCGTCCTCTCCGGCCCCGCCATCGACCGCATCAACGGCAGCCCGATCGAGCGCATCTTCTGCGCGAACACGCTTCCGCTCGAGGAGAAGCTCGCCCGCTGCCCGCTCCTGACCCCGCTCTCGATCGCCCCGCTCCTCGCCGAGGCGATCCAGCGCATCCACCAGGGAGCTTCCGTCAGCTCGCTGTTCGTCTAGAACCCGCCCCCAGGCCGGACCGCACGCCCGGGAAATTCCTCCCGGACCGTGCGCCCGAAGAAAGGAACCATGCTCCAGGAACACATCGTCGTCGAAGTCGAGAAGAGGGACGTCACCGGCAAGAACGCCGCGAACCGCCTCCGGGCCAACGACCTGATTCCCGCCGTGCTGTACGGCGGCACCAAGGAAATGGGGAACTTCCCCCTCACGGTGCCGCGCAAGACACTCGCCACGCTCCTCAACAAGGGCCTGCACGGCAACGCGATCTTCAAGCTGCAGCTCAAGGGCACGGACCAGCAGCGCCACGTCATGATCCGCGACCTGGCGCTCGACCCGGTCACGCGCAACATGCTGCACGTGGACTTCGTCCGCGTCCTCCTCGACAAGAAGCTCCGCGTCAAGAGCGACGTCGAAGTCGTCGGGATCGCGGCGGGCGTCAAGGAAGGCGGCATCCTGAACATCGTCACGCACGAGATCCTCATCGAGTGCCTCCCGGCCGACATCCCCGAGTCGATCAAGATCGACGTCACCGAGATGAAGATCCACGACTCGTTCCGCGTCTCGCGACCTCAAGGTCGGCGACAAGATCAAGGTCCTCGAGAGCGCCGGGCCGCGTCATCGCGCACGTCGGCGTGCCGAAGGCCGAGGAAGTCGTCGGCCGCCGTCGCGGCCGTTCCGGGCGCCGAGGGCGCCGCCGCCGCCGCCTCCGCCGAGCCCGAGGTGATCAAGAAGGGCAAGAAGGACGAGGAGGGCGCCGAGCCCGCCGCGGCCGGAGCGAAGGCCCCCGCCGCCGCTCCGAAGGCCGAGAAGAAGGAGAAGAAATAAGCACGGACGGCCTGTTCCTCGTGGTGGGACTCGGCAACCCCGGCGACCGGTATACCGGGACGCGGCACAACGTCGGCTTCGACGTCGTGCAGGCGTTCGCGGAGAAGGCCGCCGGCGGCCCGCCGCGCCTCGACCGGCTCGACTGCCGCGCCCTCACGGGGCGCGTGAGGGTGGGGGACCGGCCCGTCCTCGTCGCGAAGCCCCAGACGTACATGAACGCGTCGGGGGAGTCCGTGAAGGGCCTCGCCGTCAAGTACGACGTGCCGCTCGACGGCCTCGTCGTCGTCTCGGACGACGCGGCGCTGCCGGTCGGGACGGTCCGCATCCGGCGGTCGGGCTCCTCGGGCGGCCAGAAGGGCCTGCAGTCCGTCATCGACTGCCTCGGCACACACGAGTTCCCCCGGCTCCGCCTCGGCGTGCGCGGAGAGAACTTCCAGGCCGGCGAGCCGCTCGACGCCTACGTCCTGTCCCGTTTCTCGAAGAAGGAGCGTCCCGCGATCGACGCCGCGATCGGCGCCGCCTGCGACGCGCTCACGGTCATCGTCACCGACGGCGTCGACGCCGCCATGAACCGCTTCAACCGTTCGTCCGAGGAATCCGCTTCGGCGAGCTGAATCAACCTTGGCTCGGCGCCGGACCAGAGGTCCACAGCCGCGCCTCGCGACGGGATTCCCGCCGCGATCCAGAAGGAGGAACACCCCGTGGCCACCCCGACCCCGCAACGACAGTACGACATGGTCTTCCTGGTCGTCCCCGAGAAGGACGAAGCCGGCGCCCAAGGCGTCGTCGAGGAATTCCGCAAGCTCCTCGTCGACCGCGGCGCCACGATCGAGAAGGACGAGACGATGGGCCGCCGCCGCCTCGCCTACACGATCAAGAAGAAGAACGAGGCGACGTACCACAATTTCCTCTTCCGAGGCTCGGCGGCCTGCGTCGCCGAGGTGCAGCGCAAGCTGCGTCTCTCGGAGGACGTCCTTCGCTTCCTGACCGTCCGAATCGACGAAGAGGTCAAGCACGGCCTCAAGGTCGCCCGCAACACCAAGCCGCGCCGTCCGCGCCCCGAGATCTCGGACGCGCCGATGGCGGCCCCCGTCGCTCCCGTGGCCCCCGAGGCCGCGGAAGGGCGCGAGTAGGAGCCCGCGATGGCCGCACCCGTCCGCAAGCCCGCCAAGAAGAAGTTCTTCGTCCGCCGCAAGCGCGTCTGCAAGTTCACCGTCGAGAAGATCGGCTACATCGACTTCAAGGACGTGAAACTCCTCGCGGGTTTCGTCCCCGAGCGCGCCAAGATCCTCCCGCGCCGCATCAGCGGGACGTCCGCGTTCTACCAGCGCAAGCTCGCCACGGCGATCAAGCGCGCGCGGTACCTGGCGCTGCTCCCCTACGTGTCTGATTAGGAAATCGTTCTCCGCCTTCTGGGGGGCGCTCGCCGCGGCCGTGACCGCGGCGGCGCCGCCCTTCGGCATCTTCCTGCTGCCGTTCGCGGCGGGGCGTCTCGGCGTCGCCGCGCTCACGACGGAGCGTCTCGCGTGGGGCTTCCTGCTCCCCGCCTGCGCGCCGCCGCTCGCGCTTCTCCTCGGCGCGATCCTCGCGCCCGGGGCCGCCGGCCCCGCGTTCGTCCTCGCGACGGCGTTCGTCTCGCTGCCGGCCGCCGCTCTCTACGTCACGGGCCAGGGCGGGCTGCGGCGCGACCGCGCCCTCCTCGTCGTCTTCGCCGTCACGGGCATCGGCGCCCTCGCGGCGCTCCTCGGCATGGACGTCGCGAGCGGGAGCGACCCCGGCGCGGTCGTCGCCGCCCGCTGGGCGGCGGCGGTCCCGGAGCTGCTCGCGAGCTACCGGTCGAGCGGCTGGGGAGAGTCCTCCCTCGCCGCCGTCTCCCGGCTCTTCGAGGTTCTCAGGCTGGCGATGAGGGACCAGCTCCCGGGGATCGTCCTCGCGGTCGCGATGGTGCACGCCGCCCTCGTCGTCTACGGTTTCGCGCGGGCGAGCGGCATCGTCGCCGCCGACTGGGAGGACGTCTCCTTCAGCCGTTTCCGGACGCCGCTCGCCGCCGCGGCCCTGTTCGTGCCCGCGGGCCTCCTCGCCGCGCTCGCGGGTCCCGACCTGCGCCGCCCGGCCGTGGACATCCTGCTGCCGCTCACCGTCTTGTTTTTTCTGCGGGGCCTCGCCATAATCCGCGCTCTTCTCGACCGGGGAAGAGCCGGCCTTCTGGGCCGGGCGCTCGTTTACGCGCTGGTCTTTCAGATGCCGTTCCCCTTCCTTCTGGCGCTCGGAGGCCTGCTCGACGAGTTCGTCGACATCCGGGCGCGGCTCGACCGGATTCCTCCGGCCGAAGGGGGGCCGCCCGGCTTCTGAGACCGGTGGAACACATGAAGAACTTAGGAGTCCCGCGATGAAACTCGTTCTGACCGACGACGTGAAGGGTCTGGGGCACCGGGGCGACGTCGTGACCGTCGCCGACGGGTACGGCCGCAACTTCCTGCTGCCGAAGACGCTCGCCTACCCGGCGACGCCCGGCAATGTGAAGCGCCTGGAGCAGGAGAAGAAGCGTTACGACACCCGCGTCGCGAAGGAGAAGGAGCAGGCCGAGGTGATCGCGAAGTCCGTCGAGGGGACGAAGATCGTCCTCCACAAGAAGGCGGGCGAGGGCGACCATCTCTACGGTTCGGTCACCGCGACGGAAGTCGCCGACGGCCTCGCCGCGAAGGGGATCACGATCGACAAGCGGCGCGTCGAGCTCGAGGAGCCCATCAAGCGCCTCGGCTCGCACACCGTGCACGTCAAGATCCACAAGGACGTGACGGTCGCCGTCATCGTCGAGGTCCTTCCGCTCTCCCAGTAGGCTAGACCCGAACAGCGGCCCGAAGAGAACCCAAGAGAAGAGTTTCTTAGAAGGTGAAGAGGGAGAGCGCCCTCGCGCCGCGTCGGCGCGTCGCGTCGCCCGTCATCCCTTTTTCCTTCTAAGAATCCCCCGGTTCTTCCCCTTCTCCTCAGCCCGGTGGACCCCCGCCTTTCCCCGGCTTCGGGGGTGGCGCCGCGAGCTTCGGGGCATCCGTGAGCGTGACCTCGTCGCCCTTCGTCTCGCCGCGCTTCGGGGCGTAGATCGCGCGCTGGAGGTACTGCGGGAGGTTCGTGACGGCGTGCGGCTGGTCGCCGCACATCTCGGTCGGCTGCGTGCCGTTCACGAACGCCATGAGGACGGTTTTCGTGCAGCTCGGCGTCGCGCGGTACCCGGTCGCCTCGTCGACGGGCACGAGGACGACGCCAGGCGGCGTCTCGAAGTCGTCCGCGGGACTCAGGATCCCCTCGGCCTTCATCCGCTCGGCGATCCTCATGAAGACCGGCAGCGCGACCTCGGCGCCCTGCGCGTCTCGCCCGACGGCGCCACCGTGGCGTTTCTCGAGACCGAGGAGCAGGGGGTGCGGCTGCGGATCGTCGACCGCGCCGGGAAGGCCCGCACGCTGTATCGGTCGACGGGATTCCTCTTCGTCCACGACGTGTTCCCGGACGGCCGGATGCTGCTCGAGCACGCGGCGAGCCTGCGCGGGCTCATGTTCGCGCGCGCGGGCGGGCCGGAGACGGAGCTGGGGTGGTTCGACGGCTCGGACGTCCGCGCCGTCGCGAACGGGGGCGGCTTGATCGTCTTCAACGAGACCGGGGAGGCCGTCGAAGGCAGGCCGCAGGCCTTCTTTCGGAAGACCGACGGCTCGCCTGCGGTGCGCCTCGCGGACGGGGAGGCGATGGCGCTCTCGCCCGACGCCTCGCGCGTCCTCCTCCGGAGCGGCAGCGGCCTGACGATTGCGCCCATCGGCGCCGGCACGCCGGCCCCGGTCGCTCTCGGGAGCGTCGCCGACGTCGATACCGCGGCGTTCTTTCCGGACGGCAAACGGCTCCTCGTCCACGGATCCGAGAGAGGGAAGCTCGCGCGCTTCTGGGTCGTCGATCCTCCCGCGGCCCCGCGCGCGATCTCCCCCGAGAACACGCTGGGCTCCGCCGGCCTTCTGTCGCCCGACGGTCGCTCGGTCGTCGCCTGGTCCGCCGATACTTCCGTCCTCGCGATCCTGACGATCGACGGAGGCGCCTTCCGGAAGTTCCCCGGGACCGAGTACGACGACCCCCTGGGATGGACGGCCGACGGGCGCGCGCTCTACTCCCGCCGCAGCCCCGGACAGGGCCGCGAGATCTACACGCTCGACGTGGCGTCGCTCGAGCGCAGGCCCTGGCGGGCCCTGACGCCGCCGGACCCGGCGAGCGTCACGTTCCTGCCCGAGGTCGTGTTTCCGGCGGACGGCTCCGCGTACGCGTACACGTACCGGCGCGTCCTCACGTCGGATCTCTACGTGGTCGAAGGGCTCAAGTAGGAAGCGGAAGAGAGAAGATTTTCCTGGAAGGTAAATGAGGCTGCTGCAGCGCATTCACGTTCTAAGAAATCCCCGGTCTTCTTTCTTCATCCCGGAGGCCCGCCGTCTTTCGACTGAAGGCGAAGGCCGTGAAGGCGGCGTTGGGAGTGAAGGAGGAGAGAACGAGCCGGTCGTTAAACACCGTGTAGAAGGCTCCGCCGCCGCTCGAGTGAGCGGTCGACTCCAGGAGCCAAACCCATGCCTCGCCGGAGTCTGTCGACTTGAACAGCTCGCCGTTTATCGTCCCGACGTAGAGCGTGGAAGGCGTGACTGGGTCGATGGCGAGGTCCCACACGTAGATCAAGTTTCCCTCGCTGGTCCAAGTGCGCTTGCGACTATGGCAGAGAGAACGGTGGACCGGCGACCGGCGCTCCGTACGGTCGCGTTGCAGACACCGCCTGAAGCGTCCACGCGAAATTCCCCGACCCGAGCGATGGGCCGAGCGTGTACCACGATGGAGCGCCTGGGTGAATCAGACACCCCGAAGCGCAGTAACCGGATCCTCCTGTTAGAGACAGGTTGTAAGTGACCGCATCCTGAGCGGTGGCGTTATCGGGCGCCGTCCACAGCAGGCTCCTGTCCGGCAAAGGCGCCTTCGATAGCCCCGTCGGCTGATGCAAATTGTGAGGAAAACGAACGACACCGTGAATGGGATCGGTTCCGAAATGTCCGGTCGCGGGTCCGGCGAACACCAACGTCATGTTGGAATACTGGACCTCCGACGCTCCGTCCGTTCCTCCGCTGACGCAGACCTGTAGCATTGACGCCCCGTTTTTTTCAAAGGACGCCGCGTTTCCGTTGCCTGAAATGAAGTTGGCAGTGCCGCTGACCACAAAGAGAGCGGTGTTCGTAGGGCTAAAGGTCGGGCAACTGCTCGTGTCGGCCGGATCGGATGACACCGTGGCATCGGTCATCAAGATGTGGTGGGTGTGGGCACCCCGGTTCGCGGCAACGCCCGCATCCTTGCCCACTCTCGAAACCCCATAATCGGAAAGTTCCATAGTCATATATGCAGAAAACTCAGCCTTGCCAGAGCTTCCCTTCAAGTCCAACGCCCAATGGCCGCGGATTTCCCACGGACCCGCGTTCGAAACTACGCTCGTATAGTCGCTGAGTATTCCGCTGACGTGCTCGGGAAGAGGAGCTTGAGCCAGAGCGCCGATGCTTGATGCCAACAATAAGACTGCGAGAATGCGTGCCGTGAATCGCAACCGCTTGCCATTCATGAAAGACCTCCAAATGTGAGAGCCCTGCCTTTGCCGAACAGAGCCCCTCGACTAGCAGGTGACATCTTGACCGGGCGCGAGGGATTCATAATTTGAGCGAAGAAATCGATGGTCACGGCGGCAACGCCCGCAAGTGGTGCTCGCGAGGACGAGGTGGTCGGAAAGCCATCGCCTTCGCGAATGCAGGGGGTCGAGTCAGAGGGGTATCCGAAAAACGGAATCGGGTCGAAGAGCATTCCCGAAAATGGAACGGCCGGAATCGTCAGGCCAAAGGTCCCGCCAAAGCCCGGAGTGGAGGTCACGGAGAAGATGTCGTCGGGGCCGGAGGTGTTCGACGTGATGCCGATGGCGCCGAAATCATTCGTCTTGCCCAAGACCGAGCCGAGGACGTCGGAAAACCTCGCCGACGTTCTGGGGTCGACGTCGAAGGTCTTTTCGGGGCTGCTCGATCCGTCCTGGTTGCTTCCGAGGAACTTGAGGGTGAAGGTCGCGGCGGACCCGGTCAAGTTCGACACCAGAAGGTTCAGTCGTGTAGAAGGCCCCTCCCGGCCGGCTGAATGCGCATTCGTCGGGACGAGTACGGTGGAGGCGTTCTGGTTCGTCACCCCAGTGCCGATCCACGTGCGCCCGGCGTCGGCGGTTCTGAAGACGACGCCGGCCTCTGTCCCCGCGTAGACCGTCGAGGGAGTCAGGGGATCGATCGCGAGGACCATGTGACTCTCTCCTTTCCGCTTCCGGCATTCCGCGACCGGGACTCGGCCTCTGTCGCAACGTGGGGTGCCCGCGCACACTCGTCAAACGGCAAAGCGCGGATTTGGATCCGCCGCCGTCGAATGCCGCGCTTTGCCGTAGTCGCCCCCGGAGGCTAGGATCGGTTTCGGGGCCAGTCAGGTAGAGCGCCATGGGCGAATCCCCAGGCACGCCGGAATCTGTGAGACCGCCCGAAGACCGCCTGGATTCGTGGAAAGAAGTCGCGGCATACCTCAAGCGCGACGTGACCACGGTTCAACGCTGGGAGAAGCGGGAGGGAATGCCCGTCCATCGGCACCTGCACGACCGGCTGGGCTCCGTCTTCGCGTCCCGGACGGAGCTCGACGCCTGGGCGCGCAGCCGGAAGCTTTCGGGCGCAGGCGCGGCGGGCGAGGGCGACGAGGTTCCGCCCGGCGCATCTGCGCGCGCGGGAAGCGCCGCGCCTTCCACCGCTCCGCGGAGAGCGCGGATCGCCCTCTGGCTGGCCGCTGCCGCAGCCGCGTGCGCGGTGGGAGCCGGTTTCTGGCTGCGGGAGACGGAGCTCTTCTGGAGGAGTCCGATCGCAGACGCGCGACTCCAGACGCTCACGGACTTCGACGCGTCCACGGAGGCCGCCGCGGTGTCCCGCGACGGGCATTTCGTCGCGTTCCTTTCGGACCGGGACGGGCCGACGGACGTCTGGGTCACGCAGGTCGGCTCGGGTCAGTTCCACAACCTGACCGGGGGAACCGCGCCCGAGCTCGTCAACCCTTCGGTGCGCGTGCTCGGGTTCTCGCCCGACGGCGCTCTCGTCACCTTCTGGGTCCGCCGTCCGGCGGGGCCGGGCGGCGCCATCGACATCTGGGCGGTGCCGACGCTGGGCGGTGTTCCGGCGCCGTACCTCGAGGGCGTGGCCGAGTACGACTGGTCGCGCGATGGGACGCGCCTCGCGTATCACACGCCCGCGCCCGGTGATCCTCTCTTCGTGTCGGAGAGCCGCTCGCGCGTGCAGGCGCGTCACGTCTTCACCGCGCCGGCCGGAATGCACAGTCACTTTCCGACCTGGGCCCCCGACGGCACGTCCCTCTATTTCGTTCTGGGCTCTCTTCCGGACAAACTGGACATCTGGCGCATCGGTACCGACGGCGGCACGCCGGTGCGGGTCACCTCCCAATCCGGGCTCGTGAGCCACCCGGTCTTCCTGGACCGGCGGACGCTGATGTATCTCGCGAGCGATCCCGACGGTTCGGGACCGTGGCTGTACAGCATGGACGTGAAACGCCGAATTCCGCACCGGCTGACGTCCGGTCCGGACCGGTACACGTCGCTCGCGGCGAGCGCGGACGGCTACCGCCTCGTCGCGACCATCGCGAGGCCGAAGAGCACTCTCTGGCGGCTGCGGGTCGCGGACGGGCCCGCCGAGGCGCCGGCGCCGGCGCGGGTCCCGCTCACGACGGGAACGGGCTCTTCCCCGCGGCTGGGAGCGGACGGGATCGTGTACGTCGCGGCCGCAGGGACCGGCCAGAGCATCTGGAGGTTCGCCGACGGCTCCGGCGTGGAGCTCTGGAGCGGCCGCGGAGCGCAGATCCTCGGAGGTCCGGCTCTGAGTAGAGACGGGCGAAAGGTCGCTTTCTCCGTTCGCCAGGCCGGCAAGACCCTTCTCTGCGTGATGGGGATCGACGGCACGAACGTCCGGATCGTGTCCGATACGCTCGACCTGCAGGGCGCCCCCGCGTGGGCGCCCGATGGTCGTTCGCTCGCCGTCGCCGCGGACGACCACGGCGTCCCGCGCGTCTATCGAGTTCCGGTCGGAGGCGCTCCCCTGGCCCTTCTCGCGCCGGAGTACTCGCTCGATCCCGCCTGGTCGCCCGACGGTCGCTTCGTCGTCTACTCGGGTCCGGATATCGGCACAACGTTTTCCGTGAAGGCCGTCACCGCAGCGGCGGGACCGCATCCGCTGCCGCAGCTGACGCTGACGCGGGGATCGCGACGCCTCGCGTTCACTCTGGGTGGGCGGGCGCTCGTGTACCTGCGTGGAGAGATCTCCCACAAGGATCTCTGGCTCCTCGACCTCGAAACTGGTGCTGAGCGCCCGCTGATGCGGTTCGCGCCCAACTTCGACGTTCGCGACTTCGACATATCCGCGGACGGCAGGGACGTCGTGGTGGAACGGGTCCAGGAGCGATCGGACGTGCTGCTGATGGATCTCGCTCGTTCTTAGCCCGGTGGTCCCCCCTCTTTCCCGGTCTTCGGCTGCGGGGGCGGGGTTGCGAGCTTCGGGGCGTCGGTGAGCGTGACCTCGTCGCCCTTCGTCTCGCCGCGCTTCGGGGCGTAGATCGCGCGCTGGAGGTACTGCGGGAGGTTCGTGACGGCGTGCGGCTGGTCGCCGCACATCTCGGTCGGCTGCGTGCCGTTCACGAACGCCATGAGGACGGTTTTCGTGCAGCTCGGCGTCGCGCGGTACCCGGTCGCCTCGTCGACGGGCACGAGGACGACGCCGGGCGGCGTCTCGAAGTCGTCCGCGGGACTCAGGATCCCCTCGGCCTTCATCCGCTCGGCGATCCTCATGAAGACCGGCAGCGCGACCTCGGCGCCCTGCGCGTGCGAGCCGCCTGCCAGGGGCTTGCGCGCGTCGTGACCGATCCACACCGCGATCGTGTATTTCGGCGTCATCCCGATGAACCACGCGTCGGAGTAGTCGTTCGTCGTGCCCGTCTTGCCCGCGACGTTCAGGCCGAGCTTCGCCGCGGCCGCGCCGGTCCCGCGCTGCGTGACGCCCCGCATCATGCCGAGGAGGACGTAGGCCGAGGCGGGGGACGTCGCCTCCTTCGGCTCGGGCGTCCACTGCTCGAGCGTCACGCCGTCCGCGTTGCGGATCTTTTCGATGAAGGCGGGCTTGTAGACGAGCCCTCCGGCCGCGACGGACGCGTAGGCCGAAGCCATCTCGAGGGGCGTCACCTCGAACGCGCCGAGCGCGAGGGACGGATAGGCGAGGAGGGTCTGGTGGATCCCGAGCCGCCGCGCCGTCTCGACGACCGTCTTCGTCCCCACGAGGAGGTCGACGCGCACCGTCGCGAGGTTGATCGAGTGCTCGAGCGCGTACTGGTACGTGATGATCCCGTGGTACTCGCGCTCGAAGTTCTGCGGCTGCCACGGCTCCTGCTTCGGGTCGATCGTGATCGAGATCGGCGCGTCGAGAACCGTGTCGGCGGGCGTGAACCCCTGCTCGATCGCCGTCAGGAAGACGACCGGCTTGAACGCCGAGCCCACCTGGCGGAGCGCCTGAACGGCGCGGTCGAACTTCGACCGGTTGAAGTCGTAGCCCCCGACGAGTGCGCGGACGGCGCCGGTCGCGTTCTCCAGGATGACGGCGGCGCCCTCGACGTTCGGATCCTGCGCGACGACCGGCTCCTGCTTGCCGGCATCGCTCGTCAGCGTCTCGATCTGGATGACGTCGCCACGCGTGACCGCCTTCGCGGCGCTCCCGGCGCGCGTCCACGCGAACGCCGACGAGGGCAGCGCGAAGCGCTTGTCGCCGACGCGCACCTCGGCGCCCGACTTCGACGTCGACAGCACGACGGCCGTCATCACGTCCGCCGGCGCCGAGCCATCCGCCCAGCTCGGATCCTTCCACGTCTCGGGGTCGAGGCCCTCGGCGACGAGGTTGCGCGGCTTGCGGAACCCGGCGCGCCGGTCCTGGCGCCTCAGGCCCCACCGGAGCGCGTCCTCGGCGTACCGCTGCAGCCGCGGGTCGAGCGTCGAGTCGACGCGCAGGCCCTCGCGGTAAAGCTCGGTCTCGCCGTACTGCTTCTCGAGATACTGACGGACCTCCTCGCAGAAGTACGGTCCCACCGTGGATTCGCGCGTTCCCTTCGAGACCGCGATCGGCGTCGCGGCCGCGGCGGCGCGCTGCGCCTCCGTGATGGACCCCTCCTCGCGCATCCGGCGGAGGACGAAGTCGCGGCGGATTTTCGCGGCGGGCGCGTTGCGGACCGGCGAGTAGTAGGCGGGGCGCTGGATGAGTCCGGCCAGGAGCGCCGCCTCGGGGAGCGTCAGGGCCTTCGCGGAATGCCCGAAGTACCAGCGCGACGCGGCCTCGACGCCGTAGTTCCCGTGCCCGAACTGGATCTGATTCAGGTACATCGTCAGGATCTGGTCCTTCGAGTACTGGCGCTCGATCTCGACCGTCAGGAAAGCCTCGTTCAGCTTTCGGGCGATCGTCTTCTCGGGCGAGAGGAACACGGCGCGGGCGAGCTGCTGGGTGAGGGTGGAGGCGCCCTGGGACATCCGGCGCGTCGCGAGGTCCTTGAGGAGCGCGCCGCCGATCCGCACGAGGTCGATTCCGCTGTGGTCGTAGAACCGGGCGTCCTCGGCCGCGAGCAGCGCCTTGACCATGACGTCGGGGATGTCCTTCCGGTCGATCAGGACGCGCCGCTCGATCGCGAAACGCGCGATCGTCGAGCCGTCCGTGCCCCGGATCTCCGTGACGATGTCCGGGCGGTACGTCGCGAGCTCGGAGACCTTCGGGATCCGGATCGCCCGCGAAAGACCATACCCGGCTCCGACCCCGAGGCCGGCGACGAGGAGGACGGGGACGAAAAGGACGGCGAGGGCCGCGGCGCGGCGTGCGCTCACGGCCCATTCTCGCACGCGGGAAACGCGTGGTACCGTCTCGCCCGCGGAGGACGCATGTCCGAAAGCTCACCGCCGCCCGTGCCGGCGCCGCTGATTCCGAAGCTCCCGACGACGCTCCCGTTCGAGGACGAGGCCGCCCGCACGCGACGCGCCGGATGCCTGAAGTGGAGCCTCGTCGGCTGCGCCGGGGCGTCCGTCCTCGTGATCGTCGGCCTCCTCTTCGTTCTGTCGAACGCGAAGAAGCTCATGGGTCTCGCCTTCGAGAAGATCGGCGACCAGGTCGTCGCGGCCTCGGTGCCCGAAGTGACGCCCGCCGAGAAGGAGCGCTTCCGGGCGGCCCTCACGGCGTTTGCAGAGCGCGCGAAGGCCGGCAAGGCCCAGCCCGCGACGGTCCAGGCGTGGCAGGCGCAGGTGACCGGCGCCCTCGCGGACGGCCGCGTGACCGTGGACGAGATCCACGGCCTCACGACGTGGCTCGAGACGTCCGGCGCAGCGCCGCCAAGTCCGGCGAAGTAGCCGCGTGACCGACTTCCAGGTCCTTTCCCCGCTCACGCCGCAGGGCGACCAGCCGCGCGCGATCGAGCAACTCGTCGCCGGCTACCGCGAGGGGAAGGAGAAGCAGGTCCTTCTCGGCGTCACGGGCTCGGGGAAGACGTTCACGATGGCAAAGGTCGTCGAAGCGCTGAACCGCCCGACGCTCGTCCTCTCGCACAACAAGACGCTCGCGGCGCAGCTCTACCAGGAGTTCCGGTCTTTCTTCCCGAAGAACCGCGTCGAGTATTTCGTCTCGTACTACGACTACTACCAGCCCGAGGCGTACGTCCCGCAGTCGGACACGTACATCGAGAAGGAAACCCAGATCAACGACGAGATCGACAAGCTCCGGATCGCGGCGACGGCCGCGCTCTTCGAGCGGCGCGACGTCCTGATCGTCGCCTCCGTCTCGTGCATTTACGGCCTCGGCAGCCCCGAGTCGTTCGGGAAGATGGCAATCGAGATCGAGAAGGGCGCCCGGTACGGGATGACGTGGTACCTCAAGCGCCTCGTCGAGGCCCAGTACGAGCGCACGAACTTGGACCTTTCGCGCGGGACGTTTCGGGTCCGCGGCGACGTGCTCGACGTGGTGCCCTCGTACGAGGACCTCGGGCTGAGGGTGGAGTTTTTCGGTGACGAGATCGAGCGGATCACGCGCTTCGAGATCGTGACCGGGCGGAACGTCGGCGAGGTCCCGCGCTTCGAGCTCTTTCCGAAGTCGCACTACGTCACGCCCGAGGAGATCCGCAAACGGGCGCTCGGCTCGATCGAGGCCGAGCTCGTCGTCCGGCTGGAGGAGCTCAAGGCCCAGGGCAAGCTGCTGGAGGCCCAGCGCCTCGAGCAGCGGACGCGCTTCGACCTCGAAATGATGCGCGAGATCGGGTACTGCGCCGGGATCGAGAACTACTCGCGCCACCTCTCGGGCCGCAAACCGGGGGAGCCGCCGCCGACGCTCCTCGACTACTTCCCGTCCGACTACCTCACGATCGTGGACGAGAGCCACCAGACGATCCCGCAGGTGCGGGCGATGTACCACGGCGACCAGTCCCGCAAGGGGACGCTCGTCGAATACGGCTTCCGGCTGCCCTCGGCCCTCGACAACCGGCCGCTCAAGTTCGAGGAGTGGCTCGAGCGCACGGGGCAGCGCCTCTTCGTCTCGGCGACGCCCGCGGCGTACGAGCTCGAGGAGACGGGCGGCGAGGTCGTGGAGCAGGTCCTCCGGCCGACAGGCCTTCTCGACCCGCCGATCTTCGTCCGGCCCGTGAAGGGGCAGGTCGACGACCTCCTGACGAGCGTGCGGGAGCGGACCGCGAGGAACGAGCGCACGCTCGTCACGACGCTCACGAAGCGCATGGCCGAGGACCTCACGAACTACTTCCTCGAGCTGGGCGTCCGCGTGCGGTACCTTCACAGCGACGTCGAGACGCTCGAGCGCGTCCAGATCGTGGGCGACTTCCGCCGCGGCGTCTTCGACGTCCTCGTGGGCGTCAACCTGCTGCGCGAGGGTCTCGACCTGCCCGAGGTCTCGCTCGTCGCGGTCCTCGACGCCGACAAGGAAGGCTTCCTGAGGTCCGAGACGTCGCTCATCCAGACGGCGGGCCGCGCCGCGCGCAACGTGAACGGCATCGCCGTCTTCTACGCGGACAGGGTCACGGACTCCATGAAGCGCGCGATGAGCGAGACGGAACGCCGCCGGAAGATCCAGGGCGACTGGAACGCCGAGCACGGGATCGTGCCCGAGACGATCGTGAAGTCGCTCGACTCGCCGCTCCTGCAGATGGCGGAGCTCGACTACCTCGAGCCCAGCCGCCTCGAGCGGCGCCCGAAGGCGAAGGACGCGCCCTCCCTCGACCGCGAGATCGCGGACCTCGAGAAGGAGATGAAGGTCGCCGCCAAGGAGCTCGAGTTCGAGAAGGCCGCGCAGCTCCGCGACCGGATCCGCGAGCTTCGGCAGATGAAGCTGTTCTGAGAGGAGCGCGCCGAGGAGCAGGGAGACCGGCTCGCTACGACCGGCGGCGGAACGTCTGAGCCGTAACCCCGAGGAGCTTCGAGCCAAGGACCGCATCCTCGGAAACGCGGGAGTGAATCTCCCCGAGGAGAATCGTCTCGGCTCGCTCGAGGCGGTTCTCGGCCGACGCGTTGGGAAGGGAGGCGATCCTGCGCAGGAGCGCCCGGACGTCGCTCCACCAGTCGGGGCGCGGCGGCATTCCGAGGTCGGCTTCGTTCTTCGCCTTCTGGAGACGATGGCGATACGTCGCATCGGGAATGCCGAGAAGCGCCGCGCCCTTGTAAGCGACGCCGTGCGCGGCCGCGTCGGCCTCCAGCACGAGGTCCGTCGCGAGCCATCGCCCGAGCGGCAAAGCGGGAATCTCCTTCCCCTCCGCGGCCTTTCTCACCAGCGCGGACAGCTCGGTCCGGAGACCCGCCCACGGATCGATCGCGGGCGGATCGGGATGCACGTCACGCTCGGGCGCGCTCGGTGACGGTGCGGCGGCCGAGGAGATCGCTCCGCCCGCGACTTCGCCCGGCAAGCCGAGGTCCGCCGGCCCGAGCTCCTCGCGCGGACAGAAAATCACGGCCTGCATGATCCGGTGCTGGAGCTCGCGGACGTTGCCGGGCCACGGGTATCGGAGAAGCGCCACGGTCGCCGAAGGCGAGAGCCGCCGCGGCTCCTTCCGGTAGAGCGTGCAGAACCTCGCGAGGAAGTTTTCGGAGAGGAACAGGATGTCGTCGGGTCGCTCGCGGAGAGGCGGGACGACGAGGCTGACGACGTTGAGCCGGTGGAACAGATCGCCCCGGAATCGGCCGGCCGCCGCCTCGCGCTCGAGATCGCGGTTCGTCGCCGCGAGGATCCTCACGTCGACCTTCCGCGGCCGGTTGCCGCCGACTGCGGTGAGCTGCTTTTCCTGGACGAACCGCAGGAGCTTGCCCTGCACGTCGAGCGGCAGCTCCCCGATCTCGTCGAGCAGGACGGTGCCGCCGTCGGCCTCGGCGAGCCGCCCGACCCGCCGCTGCGAGGCCCCGGTGTACGCACCCGCCTCGTGCCCGAAAAGCTCGCTGTCGGCGAGCGTCGCGGCGATCGCGCTGCAGTCGACGAGGACCAGCGGCCTGTTCCGGCGCGGGCTCAAGTCGTGAAGGGTCCGGGCCAGGAGCTCCTTTCCGGTGCCGCTTTCGCCGCTGACGAGGACGGTCGCGTCGGTCGCCGCGACCTGCTGGGCGCGGGCGAGGAGCTCGTGCATGACGCCGCTTCGGTACTGGAACTGGAGCCGGTCGGAAGCCTGCCGGTAGCGGTCCAGCTCGGCCTCGAGCCGGCGGCGCCGCTCCTCCTCGGTGTGTTTCGCGTCGGCGGCGAGCTTGATCCGTTCGAGGGCTGCGCCGACCTGGCGGCCGAGTCCCGCGAGGAAGGTCACGTCGGCCAGCTCGAAGGGACGCTCGGCCCTGAGGAGGAGCGCTCCCAGGAACCGGTCGTGCGACAGGAGCGGAGTCGCGATGACGTGAAGGACGGCCGGGTCTCCGGGCCGGTCCGCCGCCGGGATCCGACTCTGGGCCGGCCGCCCGGATTCCTGGGCATTCCGGATCAGCGCGCCCTCCTCGGGCGGGAGCTCCAGGGATTCGACGACCTCGAGCAGATTGCCGTGTTCGTCGCGGCGAACGAGGCCGTACGCGAGGCGGGGCTCCCCGCGCTCGTCGCGCACGAAGAGCGCCGTGCTGCGCGGGGAGAAGGCGCGGTCGATCCGCTCCACGATCTGCGGCGCGAGCGCTTCGACGTCCTCGAAGCGCGCCATGATGTTCATCGCGTCCCACAGGAGACCCATGTTCCGGTAGTCGATCGACATGCGGCCCGTGAAGATGCCGCTCAGCCGGTCGAAGCTCTCGGCGCGCGCCGTCTCGGAGCCGGGCTCCCACACGGCGACGCGGTCGCCTCCGGCGCGCTTGGCGGTGTTCAGGGCCTGGTCGGATCGGCGGACGAGGTCGGCGGCGGACGAGATCTCGATCCGGCCCGGCTCGTACGCCGTGACGCCCGCGCTCGCGACGAGCCGGAGCGACCCTCCGAGGAACGGCGTCTCGCGGACCGCCGTGCGGATCTTCTCGGCGACGGCCGCGGCCTCGGCGAGGTTCGCGCCCGGGACGATGATGGTGAAGGTGACGCCCCCGAAGCGCGTCACGACGTCCGACGCGCGGAGCACCGAGCGGATCCGCCCCACGAACTCCCGGATGGCGTCGTCGGCGGCGTCGCGGCCGAACCGTTCGTTGATGACGGCGAACCCGTCGGGGTTGACGGAGACGAGACCGAGCGGCTGCTGCCGCCCGCGCGCCGAATCGACCTCCTGGTCGAGAAGGACGTGGAAGGCCGAGCGTCCGGGGAGCCCGCTCACCGGGTCGCGCAGAATTGCGGAGACCTCCGCCGCGTGCTCGGCGAGCCCGCCGCCGAGGAACATGATCCAGTTCCACCAGAGCGTGGCGGACGGTTCCGTCGAGCCGGCGGGGGCGATCGCGGCCCGGAGGCGTTCGAAGGGGGGCTGCGGACCCGGAGGGAGG
This sequence comes from uncultured Acidobacteriota bacterium, assembly GCA_963798215.1. Lineage (GTDB taxonomy): Bacteria > Acidobacteriota > Thermoanaerobaculia > UBA5066 > UBA5066 > Fen-183. Next base: position 2,087,027 of record CAWCSP010000004.1, on the reverse strand, counting down.
CGCAGGCCGAGCCAGCCGGCGCGAGGCCCCTCCGCCGCCGGAGCGACGTCGAGCCGGCGGCGCCCTGCCGGGCGAAGATCGTCCTCGGAGCTGCCTGCCGCGAGGACGGCGATGGGGGGCAGCGCGAGGATGAGGCCGTCCGGATCCCGGCTGCCGGCAAACCGTGGTCCGTCCGGGCTCGCCGGGCCCATGTCGAGGCTGTCCTCCTCGAGTTTCGCCGCCTCGTCGAGACTCGAGAACTCCCCCAGAGGCTGCTCTTCGCCCGCGTGAATCAGCAGCGGCGCGGAGGAAGCCGTTCGCCCGGCGGGGATGAAGATGGAGGCCGCGCGCGCTCCGCTCATCTGGAGGATGCCGCGGACGTAGTACTCGAGCAGCCTCGGCGCGCTGATCATGGGGGCGCTTTATGATGCCTCGATTCCGACGCTCCGTGTGAAACGCCCGCAGGATCGCGACCCTGAGTGCGGACTGCGCGGCCGCCTCGGGCGGCATCAGTGCCGACCGGCCCGATCCGTTTCCTCTCGAAATCGCGGGCGCTTCCGGCGAGAATCGACGGCTGCGGGGCGTGGGCCCGTAGCTCAGTTGGATAGAGCACTGGTTTCCTAAACCGGTTGTCGCAGGTTCGATCCCTGTCGGGCCCACCATCCTTTCGTGCCCGCGCCTCTCGCGCCAGAGGCCCCGACAATGCCTATGGCACCCCTACATCCCTCGTCACCCTCTCGGGGAGGCGTAGTCGAACCAGCGGTGAAAGTCCTCGACGAGACCCTCGTAGCGTTCGTTCAACACCGCGTACATCTGGGCGTTCTGGATCGCGAGCGCGCATTCTCCCCGCAGTGCCTCGGCGACGGCACCGGCCGCCGGGTCGGTCGTCACCGTGCCCAGATAAGGGAAACTGCCGGGGGGATGCAGAGGTGTGCAGGGGCGCAACGGGAATTGCCACCGTTGTTTCGCCCATACAACCCGGGCTCCGGGCCGGGCCCCCGCCGACCCGGCGGAGGCGATAGACTTGGGCCGCCCCTCGGGGCGCGAACGAAGACCATGAAGAAGACGGAACGTCGAACCGGCTCTCGCGCGAAAGCGGTCATCCCGATCGGCGTCCGTGTGGGGCGCCGGAAGCTGGCGGCGGGCTGCACCCTCGACGCGAGCCCGACGGGCGCTCTCATCCTCTGCACGGAGGACATTCCGGTCGGGACGGAGATGCACGTCACGAACCTGCAGTCGGACGAGTGGTTCACGTGCCGCGTCGTGCGGCGCGCGGGGAAGGACGAATCCGGGCGCCACGCCCTCGGCGTCGAGATTCTGCATTCGGAGCGCGAGGCGACCGGGACGCCGCCGGCCGAGGCCGGCAAGCCGCGGAAGCCCGGCTGACGCCGGACGGGCGTCTCCGCGGCCTGACTTCGACGACGCCGCGGGGTCGGAGCCTATCGGGCGTGGGCGTGGTGCGGGTGCCAGGCGAAAACGTCGAACGAAATCCCGCCGTTCGGCATCGGACGCGCCTCGCGCCATTGCCCCCACATGAACTCGTCGTCCGCGCGGCTGCCGCCCCACTGCACGGTGGTCCCCGCGCGCACCGGAACGTGCAGCGCCTGTGCCAGCCGCGCGAGGTAAAGCTTGCCCGCGTACCCCTGCGCGACGTTGCAGCCGTGCAACTCGACCCACCCGTTATCGGAGAACAGGTCTGCCAGATTCGCCATCATCATCCAGTTCAGGCTGATGGCGGTCGAGGAGTCGAAGATGTTCGCCATGTTGTAGGAATCGCCGAGCCCCTGCGCCCCGGGTTGCCCGTGTCCGATGATGCGGAGCCGGCGCAGGTTGTGGTCGAACCCGATTCGCCCAGTGAGCTGAATCACGAGGTCGCTGAGATTCGCGACGCGCAGCGCATGCGGAAAGAACGAGCGGTCACCTCGCGTGGTGGAGTCGCGACCGATCCCGTCGACGACATCGATGTCGGGCATGGCCGCCATCTTAGGCGGGTGGGAGGGAGGACTTCAACCGGACGTCTGCCGGGCGGAGTCCGCACTCTCGGACTTGACGTGAACGATGTGGATCACATTGCTCGCGCGCACGGCGCCGCCTTCGCCGAGGGGGAGGAAGTCGTCCTCCTGCCGGGCGACGTACTTCGCGAAGGAGTCCGTCACGGTCGCGACGTCGTCGAGCTCGTGGAACATGTGGAACTCGATCGGCTCCGGCAGGCCGTCCACGACGAGCCGGAACGTGTGCAGGTACTTGTTGTCCATCCGGGGAGCCTCCGGGCGCACATTGTGCCCCGGCGCTCGAAACGCCGCTCGTCGTATCGTTGCGCCTCGTGACCGCTCCTCCCGCCCGCCTGCGCGTGCCTCTCCGGCTCGCGGCCGCCGCGGCCGCCCTCTGCCTCATCGCGGCGGCGGGGCGCGACTTCTGGGCGCCGGACGAGCCCGACTTCGCCGAGCACGTGCGCGAGATGCTCGAGCGGAAGAGTCTTCTCCTGCCGTACGAGAACGGGAAGCCCTACTCCGAGAAGCCGATCCTCTACTACTGGGCCGTCGCCGCGACGACGCCGTTCACCGGAGGCGACGTCTCGCCGTTCGGCACGCGCGTCCCGTCCGCCCTCGCCGCCGCGGCGCTCGTCTTCGGCGCGGCATTTCTCGCGGGGCGGCGCGGCGGCGAGAAGGAGGCGCTCCTCGCGGGCGCTGCGACGGCGGTCGCGCCAATCGTCTTCTGGCAGGGGCAGTACATCCAGGTGGACGCGCTCTTTTCCTGTTTGCTGATGCTCGCTCTCGTTTCGATTTTCTTCTTAGAAGGGGAAGAGGGGACGGCCGGCGCGAATCGCTGGCGGTGGGCGCTCCGGGTGGCTCTGGCTGCGGCGGTCCTGACGAAAGGACCTCTCGCCGCCGTCCTCGCGGGCCTCGTCGTCCTCACCCGTTGCGCGCTGCGCCGCTCGTGGGGGCCACTGCTGGCCACGCACCCCATTCGAAGCATCGTCATCTTCTTTGCTCTCGTAATCCCCTGGTACGTCTTTGCAGCCCGCGCCGGCGGGCCCGTCTACGCCTACGACCTCGTCGTGAACCAGAACTGGAACCGCTTCTTCCGGGCGTTCGACCACATCCAGCCGTGGTGGTTCTACCTGGAGAGCATGTGGAGCGACTTCTTCCCGTGGACGGCGCTCGCGCTCGCCGCGCCTCTCGTCCTCGCGCCGCGCGGCCTTCTCCGCGAGCGGCCGGAGCTGGGCTTCTCGGCCACTGTCACCGCCGTCTGTTTCGTGTTCCTGTCGCTCTCGCAGGCCAAGCAGGGGAAGTACCTCCTCGTCGCCTACCCGTTCGCGGCGGTGCTGGTGGCGGCGCTCGTCGCGTCGACGGACCGCCCGCGCGTGGGACGCGACGACGTCCGCGCGTTCGTGCGCGGTTACCTCGGGCTCGCCGCGGCGATCCTCCTCGCCGCGGCCGTCGCGCTGGGTCCCGTCGTTTCGCGCCGGGCGCCGGAGTTCTCGGGTCTCGTGCCGCTCGTCGCGATTCCGATCGGTATCGGGGCCGCCGGGACATTTCTCGTCCTCTTCCGCCGCCGGGGGACCGTGCCCGCGGCCCTCGCCCTCGCCGCGGCCGTCGCGGCGGGTGAGCTCGTGGCCGGGACCGCCGTCTTTCCGGCGCTCGACGTCCTGAAGACGGGCCGGCCCTTCTACGAGCGCATCCGCCCGCGCGTGTCGGCGGGCCAGCCCCTCGCGTACTTCGGCGGCACGTACCGCTGCTATCCCATCCTGGTCCTGCGCCGGAGGACGGAGCACTTCAAGACCGACCGCGCCCTTGCCGACTGGGTCGAGCGGACGCCGGGGGCCCTCGTCCTTGCGGACGAGAGCGAGCGGCAGTCCTGGAAGGACGAGCGGCTCCGGTCTCTCGTCGTCCTCGACCGGCAGCGCGTCGGCGGCGACGTCGCGCAGCTCCTCGGACGCCCATGACGACGCTCGCCGATTTCCTCACGTTTCCCGCCGCCGGAGTCCGCCACCCCGGGCGGCACGAGGTGGTCGAGGCGGAACTCGCTCGGGGCGCCGAGCGCATTCCGGTGGTCGTGAAGAAGGTGCGCGTCGAGGGCCGCCGCGACCGCGCGGCGCGCTCCTGGGACGTGGCGCAGGCCCTTCGTGCGCGCGGGATCGACACGCCCGAGCCGCTCGCCGCCGGCCGGGTCGGCGGGGAAGGCTGGTACGTCGCCCGGCGGCTGGAGGGCGCCGAGCAGATCCGCCGCTGGTTTCTGCTCCGCGACGGCGCCTCTCACGCTCCGCCGTCGCTCCCGTACACGTTCGAGGAGATCGTCGGGGCGCTCGGGCGCCTCGCGCGGAGGCTGCACGATTCGGGCATCTTCTTCCGCGATTTCACGGACGGGAACGTCCTCGTCACGCGGGGCGACGCCGGTCCCCGGCTCTGGCTCGTCGACCTCGACCGGGCCCGCGTCGGGTCCGCGCCGGTTTCCGCGCTGCGCCGCTGGCGGGACCTCGCCCGCCCGGGCCTGAACCGGGCGGAGGACCTCAACCTTCTTCTTTCCAGTTACTTCGAGCCGGGACCGGTTTCGGCCGCGGCCGCGGTCGGCATCGCGGCGCTGCGCCGCCGGGTCGTTCTCTGGGACGCCTTCAAGGCGTGGTCGCGGCCCTGGCGGAAGTGATGAACCGGCAAAGGGTTATCCTCGTAAACCGGCCCGGCATCCCCGGCGTCCAACGAACGTGCCTGGAGTCGCGTTGGCCAAAGTCCTGAGTTTTCCGCCCCGGGCGGACGGAAGAACGAGCTTGACGGACGCATTGCGCCCCGAAGACGAGGCCCTCGCGCGCGCCGAGCGGTCGAGGACCGAGGAGGCGATCCGCGCGCGCGTCGTCGCCGGCGACGTGGACGCCTTCGAGTATTTCGTCCGGACGTACCAGAAGCGGATCACGCGGTTCGTCTTCACGCTCCTGCGCGACCCCTCCGAGGCGGACTGCGTCACGCAGGACGTGTTCGTCAAGGCATTCCGCGCGATCGCGGACTTCAAGGGCGAGTCCGCGTTCGACACGTGGCTCACGCGCATTGCGATCAACACCGTCCGCGACCGCATCCGCCGCCGCCGCCCCGTCCTGTCGTTTTCCGAGCTTCGCGACCCCGACGACGAGGACGGCCCGGAGATCCCGCCGGCGCTCGATCCCGCCGACGGCACCTCGCCCGAGAGGGACCTCCTCTCGGCGGACATCCGGCGGCGCATCGCGGACGCGCTCGTCACGCTGTCGCCGCGGCAGCGCGCGATCTTCGTCATGAAGCACTACGAAGAAAGGTCGATCGCCGAGATCGGGCAGTCGACCGGCCTCGACGAGGGAACGATCAAGTCCCATCTCTTCCGCGCGGCCCGCAAGCTGCGCGTCTGTCTGGAGGATCTCCGATGAGCGCCACGCCGCACCTGACTGCCGACGAGATCGTCGCCCGCGTGTTCCCGGAGGAGAGCGGCCCTTCCGCGGTGCCGGCTCATCTCGCGGGCTGCGCCGCCTGCCAGGAGCGCGTCGCGCGCCTGCGCGAGGCGTGGCTTCTCGACCGCGGCGCCGTCTCGGGCTACGTCGACGGTCTCCCCGAGTCGTTCTGGTCCGCGCAGGCGGAACGGACGATGGAGGAGATCCGTTCGTCCGCCGCGCCGGCGGCTTCCGTCCGGAGCTTCCGTCCCCGCCTCCTCAGGCACCCGTTGCTCGCGTTCGGAAGCCTCGCGGCCGCGCTCGTCCTCGTCGCGACGGCCACGATCTCGCACGTCGCGTCCGTGCCGCCGCCCGCCCCGGTCGCCGCCGTCGAGCGCCCGACCCCGTCGACTGTCGACCGCTCCGACGAGGAGCTCCTGAACGCGATCGACCGCGTCCTGGACGACTCGTCGCTCGCGCGCCTCGGCGGCGAGGATACGTTGTGAAAATCCGTTTCGTGATCGCGGCGGCCCTCGGCGCCGCGCTCGCCCTGCCCCTCTCGGCCCAGATGCCGGAGACGCCCCCCGGCAAGTGGTGGAAGCGGCCGCGCGTCGTCCAGCTCCTGAAGCTCACGCCGGAGCAGCAGGACAAGCTCGAAGAGATTTTCGCGCGAAACAGGAAGGCGTTCGTCGACCTCAAGTCCGACGTCGAGAAGAACCAGATCGACGTCGAGGAGCTCGTCTCGAAGAAGGACTCCGACCCGAAGAAGGTCTCGGCGGCCGTCGACGCGCTCGAGCAGTCCCGGATGAAGCTCCGCAAGTCGATGACGATGATGTTCCTCGAGCAGAGGACGGTCCTCACGCAGGCGCAGTGGACGCAGTTCCTCGAGCGGCGCGACGAGTGGCGCCGCGAGCGGGCCGAGGACCGGCGCCGGGGCGAGATGGAGCGGCGCGGCGAGATGCCCGCACCCGAATCGGCGCCGCTTCCGGCGCGCCCGGCTCCGACCGCGAGGCCGCAGTAACGCCCGGGCCGGCTCAGGGCGCCGGCGTCCCGAGCGCCCGGGGCGCGCCGCCGCGCCCGCGAGCGATCGCGAGCGCGAACAGCGCGAGGATTCCCGGCAGCGCGAGGAAGACCGCGTAGGGGATCCGCGTCGTCCCGCCCGCCTGGAGGCGGTAGGCAAGCGCCGTCGCCCCGCCGATCAGGAGCGCGCCCGGGATCAGGCGGAGCGGCTTCCAGCGCGCGAAGACGACGAGCGCGAGAGCGAGGAACCCGCGGCCGGCCGTCACGCCCTCGACGAACGTCGGTGAGACCGTGAGGACGAGGACCGCGCCGCCGGCGCCGGCGAGGGCGCCCGCCGCGAGCGAGGCCGCGGTTCTCACGCCGACGACCGAGCCGCCGAGCGCGTCCAGCGCGAGCGGGTTCTCGCCCGCGGCCGTCACCGCGAGTCCCGGCCGTGTCCGCGCGAGGAAGAGCTCGAGGACGACCGGGGCGAGGAACGCGAGAAAGACAGCGGCCGGCAGGCCGAGGAAGACGGGCGGGAGGGACGCGATCTCGAGGACCGAGCCGGTGGCGCCCGCGAGGAGGCTGTAACCGAACGCGGTCGCGCCGTACCCGACGAGGTTCCACGCGGTGCCCACGAGGACGGGATCCGCGCGCCCGGCCACCGCGAAGAGCGCGAAGGCGGCGCCCGCGAAGACTCCGGTGAGGATCGCGACGCCGAGCGCCGCGTGGGGGCCCGCGCCCTTCTGCGAGGCGGCGAAGGCGGCGAACGCCCCGAGGAGCATCGTGCCCTCGACGCCGATCTGGATCGAGCCCGCGCGCTCGAGGAGGAGCTCGCCCGCGGCCGCGAGGAGGAGCGGCGCCGCGAGGAGGATCGTGACCGAAAGAAAGCCGCTCACGTGGATCCCCGTCCGGCGCGCGCGCGCGCCGCGAGGACGGCGAGAACGAGGATGCCGGGGACGAGAGACGCGACGGCCGCCGGGACGCCCGTGTCGCGCTGCATCGCCGACGAGCCGGCGCCGAGCGCGGCGAAGAAGAGGCCCGCGACGGCGGACGGCACGGGCTGCGCCTGGCCGAGGAGCGCGGCCGCGAGGCCGGCGTAGCCGGTCCCGGCCGAGAACGGATCGTAGAGACGCCCCGTGACCGCGAGGACCTCGAGCCCGCCCGCGAGGCCCGCGAGCGCGCCCGAGCCCGCGAAGGCGAGGAGCTTCAGCCGCGCGTCCGGGAGACCGATCGCGCGCGAGGCGGCGGGGGCGAGGCCGACGGCGCGGAGGCGGAGGCCGAGCGGCGTCGCGGACAGGAGGACGGCGAGGAGGGCCGCGGCGAGAAACGCGAGGAGGACGGCCCCGGTCGCGCGCCCGCCGTCGAAGAGCGGCGCGAGCCGGACGGCGTCGGGGAGAGCCCGGCTCTGAGGGTAGTCGGCGGCCGGGTCTTTCAGCGCGCCGCGCACGAGCCCGCTCACCGCCGTCGCCGCGATCAGGTTCAGGAGGATCGTCGAGAGCACCTCGGGGACGTTGCGCTTCGCGGCGAGGATCGCGGCCGGGAGGACCCAGAGCGCCCCCGCGGCGGCCGCGGCGAGAAGAATCGCCGCGCGGGCGAGGAGCGGCATCCCGGCGAGAGCGGGCCCGACGGCCGCGGCGGCGGCGGCGCCCGCGAGGAACTGGCCCTCGAGGCCGATGTTCAGGACGCCGGTCCGGAGGGCGAGGCACGCGCCCGCCGCCGTGAGGACGAGGCCCGTCGACCGCTGGAGCGTTTCGCCGAGCGCGGCCCGCGAGCCCGCGCTGCCGGCGGCGAGGGCGCGCAGCGCGTCGAGAGGAGACGCGCCCGCGAGGAGCGCGAGCGCGGCGAGTGACGCGACCGCGGCTCCGGTGGCCGCGACCGGTGCGAGGACGCCGCGCGGAACGCTCACGCGGCGAGCCCCGCCATGAGGCGGCCGAGCGTCGCGGGAGGAGTGCCCGCGGGCAGCGCGTGAGAGAGCGCGCCGCGCGTGACGACGCGGACCGCGCCCCGGTAGAGGAAGGCCTCGTCGGGATCGGCCGTCACGACGAGGGCCGACGCGCCGCCCGCGCAGGCCCCGGCAAGGCGCGCGCGTACGGCCGCGGACGCAGCGAGGTCGAGTCCGCGCGTCGGGTGGATCGCGACGACGAGGCGCGGGACACCCGCGAGCTCGCGCGCGAGGACCAGCTTCTGCTGGTTCCCGCCCGAGAGCGCGCCGGCGCGAACCGAGGGGGACGCGGCGCGCACGGCGAACGCGGCCATGCGCTCCCGCGCGCCCGAGCGCATCGCGGCGCGGTCGAGGAACAGGCGGCCGGGCGGCTGCGGCAGCGCGAGGTTCTCGGCGATGTCGAGGCCGAGGACGAGCCCTTCCTCCCGGCGGTCCGCAGGCACGAACGCGCCTCCGGCGGCGCGGAAGGAGAGCGGGTCGCCGGACTCGGGCAGCGCCGCGCCCGCGACGCGAACTTCTCCCGTGAAAGGAGTCAGCCCCGCGACGGCGGACGCGATCGTGTCGGCGCCGTTGCCGTCGATCGCGAGGAGGACGATCAGCTCGCCGGAAGAGAGAGCAAGAGAGATTTGCTCTGCTTGTGATCCCGCAGGCCTGAAGCCGCTGACTTCGAGGTTCATGCGAGGGCGCTTTTCTTCGAAGGGGAATGAGGAGACCGGGGAGACCGGGGATTCCGCGGCGCTGCGCGCCGCGTTCTTCGAAGGGTGAGTGGGGCCTGGGCCAGGGGTGACGCCGGGGCGTTCCTCGGCAGGCCCTCCGCCCTCCTCACCTTCTAAGAAAATCTTCGGAATCTCTTCGGACCTTGCCTCTTGCTCCGCACCCGCGATCAGCAGCCCGCCGATCTCGGCGGCCGTCGTCTCGCCGATCCGGCAGGCCTTGACCGTCTTTCCCCGTGCGAGGAGCGTGAGGCGGTCGGCGCCGGCGAAGACCTCCGCGAGCCGGTGGGTGATGAGAACGATCGAGGCCCCGGCGTCGGCGCGCGATCTCAGGGCCGCGAACAGGGCGGTCGTCTCGTCCGGGGAGAGGACGGCCGTCGGCTCGTCGAGGATGAGGACGTCGGGCTCGCCCGCGAGCGCGCCCGCGATCTCGATGCGCTGGCGGGTGCCGACCGGAAGCGTGTCGACCCGGTCGTCAGGGGCGCCGAGCTCGAGGCCGAACGCGTTCGCGAGCCGCACCACCCGCGCGCGCCGGGCCCGGGCGCTCTCGACGAGCGGCGCGCTCCGATCGAGAAGCGCGAGGTTGTCCGCCACGCTCGCCGCGCCTACGAGGAGGTCGTGCTGCGGGACGAGCGCGACGCCCGCGTCGCGGGCGTCCCGGGCGCGTGCGAACCGGACGGCCCGCCCGCCGCGGAGGATCTCGCCCGAGTCGGCCGCGAGGCGCCCGGCGGCGATCGAGACGAGCGTCGACTTGCCGGCCCCGTTCTCGCCGAGGAGCGCGTGGATCTCGCCGGGAAGAACGACGAGGTTTGCTTCGGAAAGAGCCTGCGTCTCGCCGAAGCGCTTCGAAATCAGCCGAAGCTCGAGCGCGGGAACGGAAGAGGGAGAAGAGGAAGAGGAAGAGGAGATTTTCTTAGAAGGCGAAAGAGGGAGCGGCGCATCGGAACCGCTGGAACCGTGCCCGGACACCGACCCCACTCACCCTTCTAAGAAACGGCGCGCCGCAGGCGCGCGCCCCCCCCCTGTCCCGGTCAGCGGCGCGCAGCGCCGCTGCAGAATCCACCGTCTTCAGAAGTTCCCCCGTGGCACGACGAGCGCGCCGGAGCGGATCTTTTCTTCCGCGGCCTTCAACTCGTCCCGCACCGGCTGCGGGATGCTCGCCGCCGGCGAGATCACGAACGAGACGACGCCGCTCGCGAGGCCGTAGCGCAGCGGCTTGCCGTCGAACGTCCCCGCCTTGACGCGCCGGGCGGTCTCGACGAACGCGCGCGGCATGTCGATGACCGCGGAGGCGAGGATCGCGGGGGAGAGCGCGTTCTGGTCCTTGTTCGCGCCGAACGCGGCGATCTTCCGCTCCTCGGCCGCCTTGAAGACGCCGAGCGCGGCGGCGTCGGCGTTCTGGAAGAGGACGTCGGCGCCCCGGTCGGCGAGGGCGAGCGCGGCGGCCTTGGCGCCCGCGACGTCCTCGAACGAGCCCGTGAAGACGGACGTCGCCGTGCCCGACGGCCTTGCGGCCAGGAACCCGCCCTCGAAGGCGAGAAACGTGGACTTGATGGACGGGAGCTCGACGCCGCCGACCATGCCGGCCTTGCCGGTCTTCGTCGTCCGGCCGGCGAGGAGCCCGCACAGGTACGCAGCCTGTTCGAGCTCGAAGACGATGGGCGCGAGGTTCGGCGCCGTCCGCGACCCGGACGTCGTCACGAAGACGGTCTTCGGGTATTCCTTCGCGACGCGCGCGGCGGCGTCCTGGAACTCGAAGCCGTGGCCGAAGACGAGGCTCGTGCCCTTCGCCGCGTACGCGCGGAACTGCTCCTCGAACTCGGACGGCGACTTCACCTGCACGTGCGAGACGCCGGCTCCGAGCTCCTTCTCGATCTGCTTGAGCCCCTCGTACGCGCCCGCGTTCCAGCCGGCGTCCGAGATCGGGCCGGGCGTGAGGAGCGCGACCGTGAAGGAAGGAGCCGTGGCCTTCTCCGGCTCTTTCGGCCCTCCGCAGGCGGCGAGCGTGAGGGCGAGGGCGGCGGCGCAGGCGGCGATCGGGCGCGGGGGGCGTCTCACGGGTCCTCCTCGTCGGCTCCTTATGATGATGCCATGCCGCTGAGTCTCGATTCCGTCGCGAAGGCGCGAATCCTCGACTTCGTCCGGCCGCTTTCGGTCGGCCTCGACGGCGTGACGACGTTCGGGTTCGTCGAGAGGAGACTTCGGATTTCGGAATTCTTAGAAGGTGAAGAGGGGACGGCCGAAGCAGCGGGCGGCCCGGGGGTCGATCGGGACCGACTGTTTCTGCTTGCCGCCTTCGCCGGTCTTCCCGCCGCACGGCACATCACCACGGACAGCCGCGAAGACCTGCTCCTGCGCTCCCTCCGTATTTCATTCGAAGAAATCTCTCTCCTCGTGTCTTCTCTTCGAAGGGTCGCGTCGGAGCCGCGGAGCCAGGAGGAGAAGATCGTCCACGACGCGATGCTGCTCGAGAGCGTGGGCGCGTACGGCGTGACGCAGATCCTCGTGTCGGGCGCGCGCGAGCGGATGACGCTCGCGGAGATGGCGGGCGAGATCGACGCGCGGATGAGCGCCGCGCGCTTCGCGACGGGGGCCGCCCGCCGGCTCGCGGCCGGGCGGATCGCGTACGCGAGGGACTTCGCCGCGAAGCTGAGGGCCGAGGCCGCGGAGTTCGGATCGGCTCCGGCCTGACGATCGGTCAGTCGCCGTGCGCCGTCCGGCCGGCGTCGACCGCGACGACCTGGCCGGTCATGGACCGGTTCTCGAGGATCGCGACCGCCATCGACGTCAGGTCCGCGACGGCGACCGGGCGCCCGAGCGGCGTCCGCGCGACGAGAGCCGCGACGGCGCCGGGGCTCATGTCCGCGGGCGGCAGGACGATGCCCGGCGCGATCGCGTTGACGCGCACGTTCGGGGCGAGGGCAACGGCAAGGTTGCGGACGAGGGCGTTGATCGCGGCCTTCGCGGCCGCGTGCGGGACGTGCGAGGGCCACGCCTGAGTTGCCGCGACGTCGGAGACGAACAGGATCGACCCGGACGAGCGCGCGAGCTCGGGCGCCGCCGCCTGCGCGAGGAAGAACGCGGCGCGCGGCCCGGCGCGGAACACCGCCTCCCAGTCGTCGAGCGTGACCGACGGGAACGGCTTGGGGATCCACGGCGACGCGGCGTGGACGAGCGCGTCGAGGCGGGGGGGCGAAGAGGGAGGGGAAAAGAGGGGAGAAGAGAAGATTTCTTCGAAGAGTCTGATGGGCGCGTCGTCGGCAGCGAGATCGGCCCGGAACGCCTCTGCGCGTCCCCCCTCTTCCTTTCCAAGAAAATCGACGGCGCGGACCGCCGCTTCGCGATCGCTTCTGTAGGAGAGAGCGAGGGAATAGCCGCTCCTCGCAAGCGCCCTGGCGAATTCGAATCCGAGCCGCTTCGTGCCGCCCGTGACGAGGGCGACCTTCAAGCGCCCTCTCCCGCCGCGCCGGCCGCGGGCGGGACCAGCGTCGCCGCCTCGTCCATGAGCTGGTTCGTCTCGGCCATCGCGACGACCTCCCGGCCGAAGGCGGCGACGTGCAGGACGACGGCGAGAACCGCCGCTCCGAGGTGGAGCCACGGCGGCGTCACCCGCGTGTGGGCGCCCGCGCCGAGAAGGCCGGTCCCGAGCGCGGAAAGCGGCGCGAACGTCGCAAGCGCGGACGTCCTCGCCTTGAACGCCCGCACCCGCCCCAGGATGTAGTCGCGGCCTTCCGCATCGGGTCTCTTCGCGGCGGCCTCCTTGAGGAGCTTGCCGGTCCCGATGAAGAAGAAGAGGACCATCGACTGCGTGAACAGGGAAAAGAGGACGGCCGGGACGGCGACGGCGATGTGCCGGGCCGCGGACAGGCCCCCGGGACCGTGGGAGAGGACCCACCCGGACCAGGCCGAGAGCCCGAGGCCGGCCAGCGTCAGCAGCGAGAGCAGCGTCAGGGCGAGCGCCACGGCCGGCCACTATAATCCGAGTTCCCGGCACCACATTTCGGAGGACACGCGTCATGACGCCACGCACGCTGGTCGACATCTTCAGGAACCTCGAAAAGACGCCGAAGCCGGATCTCCTCCTCGCGAAGAAGTCCGGTGCGTGGACTCCGATCTCCACCGCCCAGTTCATGGACACCGTCAAGGCCGTGTCTTCCGCATTCGAGGGACTCGGCGTCAAGCCGGGAGGACGCGTCGCGCTGCTCTCCGAGAACCGGCCCGAGTGGGCGATGGTCGATTTCGCCTGCCAGTGCTACGGCGCGGTCCTCGTGCCGGTCTTTCCGACGATGGTGACCGAGCAGGTCGCCTATCTCCTGAAGGACTCCGGGGCGACGGTCGCGTTCGCGTCCGGCGAGGAGCAGGCGAGGAAGGTCCTCGCGGCCCGCGACGGCGCCCCGGAGGTCAAGGCCGCGCTCCGGCACGTCGTCGGCTTCGAGGCGTCGGCCCTGCCGGGCGTCGAGTCGTTCGCGGACTTTCTCGAGAAGGGGAAGGCAGCGCATGCTGCCGACCCGGCCGCGTTCGAGAAGCGAGCAAACGCGCGCACGCCGGACGACCTCGCGACGTTCATCTACACCTCCGGGACGACGGGCGAGCCGAAGGGCGCGATGCTCACGCAGCAGAACTTCGTCTCGAACGTCGTCGCGGGCTGCTCGATCCTGCCGTTCGACTCATCGACCGTCGCGCTCTCGTTCCTCCCGCTCGCGCACGTCTTCGAGCGGATGCTCGAGTACTGCTACTACAGCCGCTCGGCGACGATCGCGTACGCCGAGTCCATCGACAAGCTGCGCGACAACATGGGCGAGGTGAACCCGCACCTCTTCGGGGCGGTCCCGCGCGTCTACGAAAAGATCTACGCGCGCGTCCAGGAGAACCTCGCGAAATCCTCGCTTGGCAAGCAGAAGCTCTTCGCGCAGGCGGTCGAGGTCGGCAAGAAGGTCGTCGACCTCAAGGCGAAGAGGCAGACGCCGGACTTCGGCCTCGCGCTCCAGCACTTCGTGTTCGAGCGACTCGTGTACCGCAAGGTCCGGGCGGCGCTCGGGACGCGTTTCCGGTACGCCGTTTCGGGCGGGGCGCCGCTTGCGAAGGAGCTCGCGGAGTTCTTCTGGGCAATCGGCGTCGAGATTTACGAGGGCTACGGCCTCACGGAGACGAGCCCCGTCATTGCCGTGAACTGTCCGTCCGCCTGGCGCCTCGGCGCGGTCGGGAAGATCCTGCCCGGCGTGGAATGCCGGATCGCCCCCGACGGCGAGATCCTCACGCGCGGGCCGCACATCATGAAGGGCTACTACGGGAAGCCAAAGGAGACGGCCGAGGCGATCGACTCCGAGGGCTGGTTCCACACGGGCGACATCGGCGTCATCGACGCCGACGGCTTCCTCGCGATCACGGACCGCAAGAAGGAGATCCTCGTTAACTCGAACGGCAAGAACATCGCCCCGGCGCCGATCGAGAGCTTCCTCAAGGGCCAGGACTTCGTCTCGCTGCCCGTCATTATCGGCGACAAGAGGAAGTTCCTCTCCTGTCTCATCATCCCGAACTTCGAGAAACTCCAGGCGTGGGCCGACTCGAACGGCTTGGCCGGCCGGCCGATGGAGCAGCTCGTGCGGGAGCCGCGCGTCCTCGCGCTCTTCCAGTCCGCGATCGACCGTTGGAACGATGGCAAGGCCCACGAGCAGCTCGTCCACCGCTTCGCGGTCGTTCCGAAGGACCTCACGATCGAGAGCGGCGAGCTGACGCCGACGCTCAAGGTCAAGCGGCGCATCGTCGACGAGCACTACAAGCACCTGATCGACGAGATGTACGAGGGGGCCGGCGCGTAGACTCCCCGCGGGATCGGCATGCGTGTCGTCGTCGCCCTCGGAGGGAACGCCCTGCTTCGCCGCGGGGAGCCCATGACCGCGGAGAACCAGCGTGCGAACGTGCGCCGGGCCGCGGAGGCGCTCGCGCCGGTCGCGCGCGAGCACGAGCTCGTCATCTCGCACGGCAACGGCCCGCAGGTGGGCATGCTCGCGCTGCAGGCCGAGTCGGGGATCGGCGCCGCGCACTTTCCGCTGGACGTCCTCGGGGCCCAGACGGAGGGGATGATCGGCTACATGATCGAGCAGGAGCTCGGGAACCTGCTCCCGTTCGAGAAGCCGTTCGCGACGCTCCTCACGATGGTCGAGGTCGATCCGGCCGACCCGGCGTTCCAGCACCCGAGCAAGCCGATCGGCCCGGTCTACTCCGAGGAAGACGCGAAACGCCTCGCCAAAGAGCGAAGCTGGGCGATCGCGCCGGACGGCGCGAAGTGGCGCCGCGTCGTGGCGTCTCCGATCCCCAAACGCGTCTTCGAGATCAGGCCCGTCAAGTGGCTCCTCGAGAAGGGGACGATCGTGATCTGCGGGGGAGGCGGCGGCATCCCGACCGTCTACGGCGGGGACGGCAAGCTCCATGGCGTCGAGTGCGTCATCGACAAGGACCGCGTCGCCTCGCTCCTCGCGCAGCAGCTCGACGCCGACTTCTTCGTGATGGCGACGGACGTGCCGGCCGTCTCGGTCGGGTGGGGGACTCCGTCCGCGAAGGCGATCCGCCGGGCGTCGCCCGCGGCGATCGGCCGCTTCGGCTTCGCGTCGGGCTCGATGGGGCCGAAGGTCGAGGCGGCGCGCGACTTCGCCGAGCGCACGGGGAAGACCGCCGCGATCGGCGCCCTCGAGGACGTCCCGCTGATCCTCGAGGGCGAGGCGGGCACGCTCGTCTCGAACGGCGTCGCGACGATCGAGTGGGCGTCGCCCGAGAGCCTCACCCTCTTCACGGAGTAGCCGTCGGCGCCGGCGCCGGCACCGGCGCCGGGGGAGCGGGCTCGAGCCTGACGGCGATCGCGCGCGGCTCGAGCCGGTACATCGCCCCCGTGATCCCGTCCACGGAGAAGCTCAGGCCCGTGAGGGCGAGGGCGCCGACGACCATCCCGGTGGCCCCGTTCTCAAACTCGGTGCCCGTGGAGCTGCTATTCGCGCCGATCGACGCTCCCGCGGCCGCGCCGGCGGGGATGGCGAGGAAGTCGAGCCAGGTCTCGCCCGCGACCCTCCGCACCAGCGGGATCCGCTTCGTGACGTAGCCGTCCTTCTCCACGACGACCTCGAGGTCTTCGGATTTCCGGGGGAGGACGACGTCGACCGGGCTCGTGTGGCGTTCTCCCGCCACCGTCACGGTGGCGCCGGGCGGGTCCGTCTCGACGTGGATCGTCTGGCGGGTGCCGTGGAGTACGGTCGCGCAGCCGAAGAGAGGAAAGAGCGCGAGGACGAAGGCGAAGGGGAGCGCGCGTCGGATCCGCATGTCGGGCCTCCTGTCCCGAACCTATGCGGGGAGGTTCGCGCGATCTTCGGGCTTTCCCAGCTAATTTCCCGGTTTTCTCAGCTCTTCGCGCGCCAGACCGAGACGGCCGCCGTCACCGCCGTCCGGCCCGAGTTCCACAGGAGGACCCGGTACCGCGGGAACCCGATCTCGAAACGGAGTTGCTTCGCCGCCAGGTACGCCGAGGTTCCCTCGATGGGCACGACGATCTCGGCCGCGGTCGGCAGGAGCTGGAGGGCGCGGTACGCCCGGTCATACGGAAAGACGTCGGGGATGAAGACCGCGCCGACGACGCCCCCGGGCTCCACGGGGCCCTTCATCTCGATGGCGAGGTTCACGACGAGATGTTCGAACCCCTCGCAGTCGACGACTCCCGCATCGACGAGATTCGGCACCTCTGTTCGAGGGACGGGCGCGACGAGGATGCCGCGCGCCGCGACAAGCTGCTTCGAGCCGTCGGCAGGGCCCAGGGTGCCGTGCTGGGCGCTCGCGGCGCCGGTGCCGAGGAGAGAGGCGAGGAGCGAGGCGGTGAGAACCGTGCGGCGCATGAGACCTCCGTCGATTCGATGGAGCTCGAGGGACCCTCTCATCTTACGGACGCGGGGGGCCGCGCGTCGCAAACGGCCTCTTGACTTCATGGCGCAGCGCGTCATAGGCTACTGAATGATGGCTCATTCATCGGGCCGGAACGGGGTCGCCTCCGACATGGCCGCGCCCGCCGCGGCCGCGGAGAAAGCGTTCCCGGGCGCCGACCCGGAGAAGCGCCGGCGGATCCTGGACGCGGCGATCCGGACGTTCGGGCGCCGTGGATTCCACGAGGCCCGGATCGCGGACATCGCGGCCGACGCGAGGGTCGCAGAGGGCACCGTCTACCTCTATTTCCGGAACAAGGAAGACCTCCTCGGGGTCGTCTTCGACGAGTCGATGGACGACGTCCTCGAGAAGGGCCGCGCGGTCGCGCGGTCGCACGCACCCGCCTCCGAGCGCCTGACGGCCCTCGTCGACCTCCACCTGCAGTTCATCGGCTCGGACCGCGACCTCGCGTCCGTCTTCCAGATCGAGCTCCGCCGCAGCGCCCGCCTCGTCGAGCGCTTTTCGCGCAGCAAGCTCGTCGAGCACTTCCGCCTCCTCGGCGACGTCCTGAAGGACGGGGTCGCGTCCGGCGAGTTCCGCAGGGACCTCGACCCGCGTCTCGCGGTCCGGATTCTGTTCGGCGCGGCCGACGAGATCCTCTCGGAGTGGCTGCTCGCGGGGGACCGCAAGCCCTCCGCCGACGCGAAGCGTCTGGTGGGGACGCTGCTGCGCGGCTTCGCGGCGCAGGAGAGGACAGAGAAAGAGAAGAAAGCGACGAAGAATTCTTTGAAGGTGAAGACGGCGACGGGAAGGGCCGGCGCCCGTCGAGCGGCGACCGGGCAGCCGCGCGAGGGGCATTCACCATTCGAAGAACGCGCCGAAGTCGCGGACAACCCTACGCGAAAGCAGAAGACAGCCCAGAGGCACAGGAGCAATCCAAAGTGAGCAAAACCGCATTCATCCTCAACGGGGCCCGGACGCCGTTCGCGCGCATGGGCACGGACTTCACGGGCGTTTCGGCGGTCGACCTCGGGCGCACCGCGGCCGTCGAGGCGATGGCCCGGTCCGGCATCGAGCCCACGGCCGTCGACCAGACGATCTTCGGGAACATCGCGACGCCCGTCGACGCCGCGAACATCGGCCGGATCATCGCGCTCCGCTCGGGCGTCCCGAAGGAGAGGCCGGCGCACTCGGTCTCGCGCAACTGCGCGTCCGGGATCGAATCCGTCGTGGAGGCCGCGCGGCTCATCGCGACCGGCGAGGCCGACGTCGTCCTCGCGGGCGGCGTCGAGAACATGACGCAGATCCCGTTCCTCTACCGCGACAGCGTCAAGGGCGTGTTCGCGAAGGCCGGCATGGCGAAGACGGCCGGCCAGCGCGTGGGAGCGCTCGCCGGGATGCCGTGGAAGGACCTCCTGAACCCCGTGATCGGCATCAAGCAGGGCCTGAACGACCCCGTCTGCGACCTCGGGATGGGCGATACGGCCGAGATCCTCGCCAAGGAAGGCCACCTCACGCGCGAGGAGCAGGACCACTTCGCGCTCCGCTCGCACCAGCGGGCGGCCGAGGCGCGGGCCAAGCTCGCCCTCGAGATCGTGCCGGTCCCGGTCCCGCCGGACTACGACCGCGTCCTGACGTCCGACAACGGCGTGCGCGAGAACCAGACGATGGAGGCGCTCGCGAAGCTCAAGCCGGTCTTCGACCGCAAGTTCGGGACGGTCACCGCGGGCAACTCGTCGCAGATCACGGACGGCGGCGCCGCGGTCGTCGTCGCCTCCGAGGACTTCGTCGCGAAGCACGCGTTGAAGCCCATCGGCCGCGTCGTGAGCTGGGGGTTCGCGGGCCTCGAGCCCGAGCGCATGGGCCTCGGGCCGTCCCGCTCGACGCCGCTGGCTCTCAAAAGGGCCGGCCTCTCGATGAAGGACATGGGGCTCGTCGAGCTGAACGAGGCGTTCGCCGCGCAGGTCCTCGCGAACCTCAAGGCGTTCGCCGCCTCGAAGGAGCTCGGCGAGATCCCCGAGGACATCCTCAACGTGAACGGCGGCGCCGTCGCGCTCGGACACCCCGTGGGCGCCTCCGGCACACGCCTCATCCTGACGCTTCTCTACGAGATGCAGCGGCGGAAGGTCCGTCACGGCCTCGCGACCCTGTGCGTCGGAGGCGGCCAGGGGGCTTCGATCATTCTGGAAACGGCGTAGAGAGAAATTTCTTAGAAAGGGGGATGACGCTGCGGCGCGGCCCGCGCCAGCGCCGTCAGGCCGCAGCGGAATTCAACCGTGTCTACCACATTCGAAGAAGAAAAAGCCGAAGCCCCGGCGAAGCCGATGCCTCAGGCTTCGGCATTTCGTCTGACCGTCGAGGCCGACGGCCTCGCCCTCCTCGAGTTCGACACGCCGGGAGAGAAGGTCAACAAGTACTCACGCCCCGTCATGCTCGAGTTCGACCGCGTGCTCGACGGCCTCGCGGCCCGCAAGGACGTCAAAGCGCTCGTCCTGATCTCGCGCAAGCCCGGCATCTTCATCGCGGGCGCCGACGTGAACGAGATCGCGACGCTCGAGAAGGGCGCGGACCCCGAGATGATCCGCGGGCCCCACCGCACGTTCCTGAAGCTCGCGAACCTGCCGTTCCCGACGGTCGCCGCGATCGACGGCGCCTGCCTCGGAGGCGGCTGCGAGACGGTGCTCTCGATGGACTGGCGCCTCGCGTCCGACTCGCCGAAGACGCAGATCGGGCTCCCGGAGATCAAGCTCGGGATCCTGCCGGCCTGGGGCGGCACGACGCGCCTCCCGCGGATCATCGGCCTCGCGGGCGCGCTCGACATCATCCTTTCCGGCAAAGTCCTCGACGCCAAGCGCGCGAAGAGGGCCGGCCTCGTGGACGAGGTCGTCCCGGCGCCGATGCTGGAAGAGGTCGCGAGGGGCTGGGCCCTCAAGAAGATGGGCACCCGGAAACGCTCGAACGCGGGCCCCGGCGGCGGACCGGCACGCGTGCGCGAGCCGAAGCTCGCGGAACGACTCCTCGAGGGCCCCGGCAAGGGCATCGTGTTCGCGAAGGCCCGGGCCGCGGTCATGAAGGAGACGAAGGGCCACTACCCGGCGCCGCTCGCCGCCCTCTCCGTCGTCGAGAAGGGCTTCGGCGCGCCGTTCGAGAAGGCTCTCGAGCTCGAGGTCGAGGGCATCGGGGGGCTCATCGGCACCCCGACGATGCGCAACCTCGTCGGCCTTTTCTTCCGGATGGAAGAGGTCAAGAAGGAGACCGGGGTCGAGGCGCTCGGCGTCGGCGCAGTGAAGCCGCGAAAGATCGGGCGCGTCGGCGTCCTCGGCGCCGGGGTCATGGGAGGCGGCATCGCCCAGCTCGCGGCGGACAGGGGCCTGCCGGTGCGGATGAAGGACATCAAGCCCGAGGCGCTCGCGCTCGGCTACGCGCAGGCGGCGCGGATCTGGAAGGAAAAGGTCAAGAAGCGGCGGATGACGCGCGCCCAGTTCGCCGGGAAGATGGCGCTCCTCGGCGGCTCGCTCGACTATGCCGGCTTCGAGACGTGCGACATCACGATCGAGGCGGTCCTCGAGAAGATGGCCGTGAAGCACGCGGTCCTCGCCGAGTGGGAGAAGATCGTCCCCGCGACCGCGATCTTCGCGTCGAACACGTCGACGCTCCCGATCACGGACATCGCCGCGAACGCCGCGCACCCCGAGCGCGTCGTCGGGATGCACTTCTTCAACCCGGTCTACAAGATGCCGCTCGTCGAGGTCATCTACGGGAAGAAGACGGACCCCGAGGTCACGGCGACGATCTTCGACCTCGCGAAGAAGATGGGGAAGACGCCGGTCGTCGTGAAGGACTCGCCGGGCTTCCTCGTGAACCGCATCCTCGGGCCGTACATCGCCGAGGCCGCGCGCCTCGTCCTCGAGGGCGTCGACTTCACGGCGATCGACAAGGCGATGCGCGCGTTCGGGATGCCCGTCGGCCCGATCGAGCTCCTCGACGACGTCGGAATCGACGTCGCCGCGAAGGCGTCCGAGACGCTCTCGAAGACGTGGCCCGACCGCATGCCGCAGGATCCGGCGCTCGAGAAGCTGGTCGCGGCGGGAAGAATCGGAAGAAAGGCGAAGAAGGGTTTCTATTCCTATGAAGGGGAGAAGCGCGGCGGACCGGACCAGGCGGTCTACGCCGAGCTCGGCCTCTCTTCACCTTCTAAGAATCTTTCTTCCTCCGAAATCGTCGACAGACTGATCCTCCCGATGATCAACGAGGCGGCGTTCTGTCTCGCCGAGGGCATCGTGGCGAGCCCGGCGAAGCTGGATCTCGCGATGATCTTCGGCACCGGCTTCCCGCCGTTCCGCGGCGGCCTGTGCGCGCACGCGGACGCGCTGGGAGCAAAGGCCGTCGTCGAGGGACTCCAGAAGCTCGCCGGGACGCACGGCGCGCGCTTCACCCCCGCCCCGCTTTTGATCGAGATGGCAAGAACCGGGAAGAAGTTCTTCTGAGGAGCTGAAATGTCCACCGTCAAAGAAGAGACCAAGCACGAGACCACCACCGAAGTCGAGTCGTTCCTCAAGACGCTCTTCCAGGGGCACATCGCCGAGGACCTCGTCTTCCCGTACCCGGAGATCCCGGCGGATGTGAAGGAGACGGTCGGGGCGTTCGCGGACGCCTGGACCGACTTCGACGCGGCGCACCTCGACTCCGAGAAGATGGACGCGGAGCACCACTTCCCGCGCGAGGCCGTCAAGGCCATGGGCGAGCTCGGAGCCCTCGGAATGACCATCCCCGAGGAATACGGCGGCAGCGGCTTCGGCGCCGCCGCGTACTGCCGGATGACGGAGACGGTCGCGCCGCTCGACGCATCGGCCTCCATCGTGATCGGCGCCCACCTCTCGATCGGCACGAAACCCGTCGTGCTCTTCGGGAGCGACGAGCAGAAGAAGAAATGGCTCCCGGACGTCGCGTCCGGCAAGCTCGTCGGGGCGTTCTGCCTCACGGAGCCCGAGGCGGGATCGGACGCGGGATCGCTGAAGACGACCGCCGTCTACGACGCCGCCACGAACGAATACGTCCTGAACGGGACCAAACAGTGGATCTCGAACGGCGGCTTCGCGAACTTCTTCACGGTCTTCGCGCGCATCCCGTCGGGAGACAAAGAAGGCCACAAGGAAGTCTCCTGCTTCGCGGTGATCACGAACCCGGACGGGACGCTCCCCGGCCTCACGCGCGGCCCCGAGGAGAAGAAGCTCGGCCTCTGCGCGTCCTCGACGTGCCAGATCATCTTCGAGAACTGCCGGATCCCGGCCTTCAACCTCATCGGCGAGAAGGGCCACGGCTTCAAGTACGCGCTCGAGACGCTCAACACGGGCCGCACTTCGCTCGGTGCGGGCTCGGTCGGCGGCTCGAAGTGGATGATCAAGCTCTCGGTCGACCACGCGACGCAGCGCAAGCAGTTCAAGCAGCGCATCGCGGACTTCGAGATGATCCGCCACAAGATCGCGAAGATGACCGCGACGACGTACGCCCTCGAGTCCATGGTCTACCTGACCGCGGCGCTCGTCGACCGGCACCTCGACTACTCGCTCGAGGGCGCCTGCTGCAAGGTGTTCGGGACCGAGGTCCTCTGGCAGAACATCAACGACGGCCTCCAGATCGCCGGCGGCAACGGGTTCATGAACGAGTACCCGTACGGCCGGGCCCTCCGCGACAGCCGCATCAACATGATCTTCGAGGGCACGAACGAGATCCTCCGCCTCCTGATCGCCCTGTCGGGCATGAAGGAGCTCGGCGACTCGCTCAAGGAGGTGCAGAGCGCGCTCAAGAGCCCGCTCGCACAGCGCGGCATCCTGACGGAATACGCCCACAAGCGCATGAAGGGCGTCATCACGCACGACAAGCTCACGAAGGTCCACCCGTCGCTCGCTCCGGAGGCCGACCAGGTCGGACGCTACGCCGGCATCTTCTCGAACGCGTGCGAAACGATCCTGCGCAAGCACGGCAAGAAGGTCGTCGACAGGGAATACCAGCAGGAGCGCATCGCGGACGTGCTCATCGACCTCTACGCCCAGATCGCGACGCTCTCGCGCGTGACCTCCGCGATCGCGAAGAAGGGCGAGGAGAAGGCGGCCGGCGAAATCGAGATCGCCCGGTGGTTCTGCAACGAGGCGAGGCACCGCATGGTCGCGAACCTCAAGGCGCTCGACCGGAACCGCGACGCCGACTGCACGAAGATCAGCGACCGGGTCTACGAGAACGGCGGGTACCCTTACGACCTCTGGGCATGACGCGCGCCGAGCGAGCAAAGCGCGCCGGGAGACGGTGGTTTTCTTCGAATGGTAAAGGGTGACGGAGCGCGCCGTGGGGCAGAGTCCCGCGACGTCGGCCGCGGCGTGCGGATCCGTCCGCCCTCTTCATCATTCATAGAGAGTCTTTCTCTCCCGACTCCGTTCCCCGTCGGACCCGTCAACGTCCATCTGGTCCTGCGCGACCCGGTCACGTTGATCGACGCGGGGCCACTGACGGAGACCGCGTGGGAGACGCTCGTCGAGGGTCTCGCGGCGAACGGCCTCGCTCCGAAGGACGTCAAGCGAATCCTCCTCACGCACGGGCACCACGACCACTACGGCCTCGCCGCGAAGGTGGCGGAGGCCTCCGGCGCGCAGATCTGGGGCGGCGCGCTCGACCGCCGGAACTTCCGGCAGGAGCGGCACCCGAAGCTCCTGCTCGACGACATGGCGCGCGCGGGTTTCGGCGTCGCGACGCGGTTCGCGGTCGTCGCGGCGATCGCGGCCGTCGACCACTTCGCCAAGCCCCTCGAGGCCTGGGACGAGCTCCGGGGCGGCGAGACGCTCCCTGGCGACGGCTGGAGCGTGCGCGTCCGCTCGACGCCGGGCCACACGCCGGGCAGCCTCACGTTCGAGGTCCCCGAGGCGGGCGTCCTCTTCACGGGGGACACCGTCCTCAAGGACATCACGCCGAACGCCCTCATCGACGAGGACCCCCTCGACCCCGGCAAGCCGTTCCGCAGCGTCTCGACGTACTTCCGGACGCTCGAGGAGATCGGCCGCGAGAACGCTGGGGAGACGCTCCTGACCGGCCACGGCGCCCCGATCCCCGACTGGCACGTCCACAAGCACGGCCTCGACCGGCGGTACGGCATGCGCGTCGACCAGATCGTCCGGCAGCTCGCCAAGGGCCCGGCGACGGCGCGCGACCTCGTGACGTCGATCTTCCCGCGAGTGAAGACGCTCAACGTCTTCCTCGCGTTCAGCGAGATCGTCGGCTTCCTGATGTACCTCGAGGACGAGGGCCGCGTCGAGAAGATCGCCGAGGAGACGCGGGACCGCTACCGGCTCGTCGCCTGAGCGGCCGCCTTCAGCGCGTCGCGCCCGCCCGGTGGACGAGAAGGCGGCCCTCGAGACCGGCTTCGCGGGCCGAGGCGATCGCGCGGCGCACGAACGCGATGCCGTGCTCGACCGCGTCCGGCAACGTCTCGCCGCGGGCGAGGTACGCGGTGATCGCCGCCGAGAGCGCGTCGCCCGCTCCGGGGACCGCGCGGTCGCCGATTCGCGGCGCCGCGAAGGCGCGCCACGTCCGGCCGTCGAGAAGCCCGTCCACGAGGACGGCGCCCTCCGCGTGGCCGCCCTTGATGAGCACGGCACGCGGCCCGTGCGCCTGGATCGCCCGGGCGGCGCGCTTGGCGTCGGCCTCGCCGCGGATCGGGAAGCCCGCGAGGAGGGACGCCTCCGGCAGGTTCGGCGTCACGAGCGCCGCGGCCGGAAGGATCTCCCTGAGGAACGCGGACCAGGACGGGGCCGCGAGATGGCGCGGGCCGGAGCGGGAGACGAGGACGGGATCCACGACGGCCGGGACGCCCCGCCGGCCGAGGTCGGCCGCGACGAGCCGCACGACCGGCGTCCTCGACAGGAAGCCGACCTTCACGGCCGCGGGAAGGGGCTCGGCGCCGGCGGCCTCGAGCTGCGCCCGGACGGCCGCGGCCGGAAGCTCGTGGAGGACCCCGGCCGCCGACCCGGAGCGGACGGCGACCGCCGTCACGACGGACAGGCACCGCACGCCGAGCGCGTCGAAGACGGCGAGATCGCCCTGAAGGCCGGCTCCGGTCGGGTCGGCGGCGTTCAGAGCGAGAATCGTAAGGTGCGCCACGGGGTGAGCTTACTTTGGTATTCTCCGGCGCCGGAGGAATCGCCCGCATGTCTGAAGAAAACAAGGCTGCCCTGCCCCTGGCCGCCGGGTCGAGCGCGCCCGACTTCACGCTTCCGGCGCGTTCCGGGAAGACGATCTCCCTGCACGATTTCGCGGGTCAGAAGGACGTCCTGATCTACTTCTATCCGAAAGACGACACGCCGGGCTGCACGCGCGAGTCCTGCAGCCTCCGCGACGCCTGGGGCGATCTCGGCAAGGCCGGCATCGAGGTGCTGGGCATCTCGCGCGACGACGTCGCCTCGCACAACGCCTTCGCCGCGAAGTACAACCTGCCGTTCGAGCTCCTGACTGACGCGGACCACGCCGTCCACGAGGCGTACGGCGCGTGGGGCCAGAACCCGAACCCCGCGTGGGGCGTCGGCCCGCTCCGCAAGTCTTTCCTCGTCGGGAAGGACGGGAAGGTCAAGCACGTGTTCGACAAGGTCGACACGGAGCACCACGCCGAGCAGGTCCTCAGGGCCGCGGGTTTCGCGCCCGCTCCGGCTCCGGTCGCCGCAGCCCCGGCTCCGAAGCCGGCGGCTCCGCCCGCGCCCCCTGCGCCGAAGCCGGCCGCGCCGAAGCCGCCCGCGCCCCCAGCGCCGAAGCCGGCCGCGCCCGCGGCACCCGCCGCAGCAGCTCCGGCCCCGAAGCCGGCAGCCCCGAAGGCTGCGGCTCCCAAGGCAGCCGCTCCGGCGAAGAAGGCCGCCCCGAAGAAGAAGGCGGCGAAGAAGGCCAAGGCCGCGCCGAAGAAGAAGGCCGCGAAGAAGACGGCCCGAAGAAGGCGGCGCCGAAGAAGAAGGCCGCAAGAGACGGCCGGAAGAAGGCGGCGCCGAAGAAGAAGGCCGCGAAAAAGGCGGTCCGCAAGCCCGCCCGTAAGCCGGCGAAGAAGGCGAAGAAAGCCGCTCCGAAGCGCAAGGCCAAGAAGGCCGCGAAGCGGAAGAAGCGCTAGGACGAACATGCCGCGGCGTGCCCCGAGGGCGCGCCGATCGACAACGACACGGAAAAGGAGACCGAGGGCTTCTCTGCTCGACCACCCGGACGCGGCGTTCGCCGCGTCCTGCTGACGCGCGGCCCCGAACCCCCCCATGGCGAGACTCACGAAGGATCAGCTCCGCACCGACCAGCTCCAGCACGCCCTCACGGACGCCCGGGACTATGTCTCGAGCCACCGTTCCGAAACCACCCGCTGGGTCATCCTCGGCGTGGCGGTTCTCGCGGCCGTCCTGGCCGTGTGGGGCGGCATCACCTGGCGGAACAACCGCGCCGCCGGCCGGCTCTCGCGGGCTCTCGCGATCTTCGAGGCTCCGCTCGCGTCCGACCCCAGCCCCGTGCCGGGCGCGACGGTTTACAAGGACGCCGCCGAACGGACGGCAGCCGCCCGCAAGGAGCTCCAGGGCCTCGTGAAGGACAGCCCGTCGTCCACCGCCGGACGCGCCGCCGCCGTGCTCCTCCTCGGGCTCGACGGAGCGCCCGCGGCCACCGGCGCAAACCTCGACGCGGCCCGGTCGTTCGCGGCGAGCGAGAAGGGGACAGTCGCCGGCGGCGTGGCCGCGATGGCGGCGCTCGACGCCGAGGCGGCCGCCGGGCGGTCGAAGGACGCGCTGGAGACCGCGAAGAAATACCTCGAATCCGCGGACGCCCCGCTCCCGAAGGACGTCCTCGTCTACACGGTCGCGAAGCTCTACGAGAAGAACGGCCAGAGCGTGGAGGCGAAGAGCTTCTACCAGCGCCTCGTCACGGACTTCCCGGACTCGCCGATGCGCGCCGAGGCCCAGCAGAAACTGGCGTCCTTGTAGACGCATGAAGCGGCGGGCCATCGTGATCGTCTGCGACGGGCTCGGGGTCGGCGCGGCCCCGGACGCCGCCGCGTTCGGCGACGCGGGGACGCGAACGCTCCAGCACGTCCTGCGCGACGGGAAGCCCGTCATCCCGCGTCTCACGGAGCTCGGGCTCCTCCACACGATGTACGGCGAGGCGCCCGCCGGCCTGACCGCGCCGTCGGGCGCGTACGGCCGCCTTGCCGAAGCCTCGGCGGGGAAGGACTCGACGACCGGCCACTGGGAGCTCATGGGGCTGACGGTGCCCGACGCGTTCCCGCTTTACCCGAAGGGCTTCCCGCCCGAGGTCGTCGAGCCGTTCGAGAAAGCCGTCGGGAAAAAGGTCCTCCACAACCTCCCGGCGTCCGGGACCGAAGTCATCCAGCAGTTCGGCGAAGAGCACATGCGGACGGGCCGGCCGATCCTCTACACCTCCGGCGACTCGGTCTTCCAGATCGCGGCGCACGAGGAAGTCGTCCCGATCGAGACGCTGTACCGCTGGTGCGAAATCGCCCGCCGCCAGCTCGTCGGGAAGCACCGCGTGGGCCGCGTGATCGCGAGGCCGTTCGTCGGCAAGCCCGGATCGTTCACGCGCACGCACCGGCGGCGCGACTACGCGGTCCCGCCGGACGGCCCGACGCTCCTCGACGCGCTCAAGGCCGGCGGCCGGCGCGTCTACGGGATCGGCAAGATCGAGGACCTCTTCTCCGGCCGCGGCCTCACGGACGCCGTCCACACGGAGTCGAACCGCGACGGCCTCGAGAAGACGGTCGCGGCGCTCTCGCGCGACGACGACTTCGTCTTCTCGAACCTCGTCGACTTCGACACGAAGTACGGCCACCGCAACGACCCGAAGGGCTACGCCCGCGCGCTCGAGGAGCTCGACTCCTTCGTGCCGGCGCTTCTCGCGGGGCTGCGCGAGGGCGACGTCCTGATGTTCACGGCCGACCACGGCGGCGACCCGTCCGACGTGTCGACGGACCATACGCGCGAGTACGTGCCGATGGTCGCCGCCGGCCGGCGCGTTCGCGCCGGCGTCGACGTCGGGACGCGCGCGACGTTTGCCGACCTCGGGGCGACGGTGGCCGAGCACCTCGGCGTTCCGCCCCTGGGCGGCGCGAGCTTCCTCTCCGCGATCCTGCGGGCCTGAGGCGGCCGCGTCCGCGCCCGTATACTGAGACTCGACCCAGATGACGATCAATTCCGGCGTCCGCCTCGGGCCGTACGAGATCCTCTCGCCCCTCGGGGCGGGGGGGATGGGAGAGGTCTATCGGGCGAGGGACGTGCGCGTCGACAGGGCGGTTGCGCTGAAGGTGCTGCCGGAAGAATTCTTCGAGAGTGAAGAGAGGAGGCAGAGGTTCGAGCGGGAGGCGCGCATGCTCGCGAGCCTCAATCATCCGGGGATCGCCCATCTCTACTCATTCGAAGAAATCCCCTCTTTGTCTTCATCCTCTTCTTCCTCGTCTTCGTCTTCTTCGACGCGGCACGTTCTCGTGATGGAGCTCGTCGAGGGGGAGGGCCTCGATCAGAAGATCTCCTCCCGGTCTCTTTCACTCGAAGAATCTCTTTCCGTCTCCCGCCAGATCGCCGAGGCGCTCGAGGCGGCGCACGAGAAGGGAATCGTCCACCGCGACCTCAAGCCCGCGAACGTGAAGATCACGCCGGACGGGCGCGTGAAGCTGCTGGACTTCGGGCTGGCAAAGATCTTCGAGAACGAAGCGACGGTCTCGAACCCGTCGATCTCGTACTCGCCGACGCTGACGGCGCGCGGCACGGCGGCTGGGGTGATCCTCGGGACGGCGGCGTACATGTCGCCCGAGCAGGCGCGCGGCAAGCCCGTCGACAAGCGGTCGGACGTCTGGGCGTTCGGCTGCGTCCTCTACGAGATGCTGGCGGGGAAGAAGGCGTTCGAGGGCGAGACGGTCAGCGACACGCTCGCGGCGATCCTCAAGGGAGGACCCGGACTGGGCGGCCGCTGCCGGAGCTAACGCCGGCGAAGATCAGAGATCTGCTGAGAAGGTGTCTGAGGCGGGACGCGAAGCAACGTCTCCACGACATCGCGGACGCGAGGATCGAGCTGGAGGAAGCGCTGGCGGCGCCCGCCCGGCGGAGCGGCTGACGGGCTCCTTCACCTTCGAAGAAAAACCGGCGAATCCGAGCGCCACGGTCAGCATGGCGCGGAACGGGCGAGTCGTGAGAGAGGGAGCAAGAAGTCTCTCTCGGTCTATCTCTCCTGGGCCGCTCGCGGCCGCGTTCGCGGCCGCGGCAGGGGCGCTCGCGCTCAATGCTCGCGCCCCGCAGGCGCCCTCGCCGATTCTCGATTCGAGATCCGGGCGCCCGAGGGCTCGACGCTTGCGAACTCGTTCGCGCTCTCGAACGACGGCCGTCAGGTCGCCTTCATCGCGACGGACGACAAGGGCGTCGAACGCCTCTATGTCCGCGCGCTTCGAGACGCTCGTGCGCGAGTCCTTCCCGGGCACGGAGGGCGCCCGATTCCCGTTCTGGTCGCCGGACGGCACCCGGTCGCCTTCTTCGCGCGGAGATCGCTCCTGAAGCGTCGCGGTCGCCGGTGGGCCCGTCGTCAACGTCTGTCCGGCGCGGACGGGCGCGGCGGCGCGTGGTCTCCGCGAGGCGTGATCGTCTTCGCGCCCGACATCCGGTCTCCCGCTTCATCGCGTAAGCGCCTCGGGCGGAATTCCGTCGCCCGTCACGGCGCTGGGGACGGGCGAGTTCACGCACCGATGGCCGCAGTTCCTGCCGGACGGCGTTACTATCGTCTTCCTCTGCTTCAGCGAGGATGCGAACAAGAGCTGGCATCCAGGTCGCCTCGCTCGACGCCCCGAGGACACGTTCGTCGTCGAGTCGCGGGGCCGGCCCGACGTCGAGCCGGCCGGCTGCTCTTCTGCGCGACGAACACCTCTTTTCGCGCAGGCAGTCGACGGCGCCTCCCTGCGCCTTCGCGGGGAGCCCGTGCCCTCTCGTCGACGGCATGTCGCCGGAAGGCGAATCGGGGTGGACGGGCCTCGTCGCGTTCTCGGCCGCGTGCGACGGCACGCTCGTCTTCCGTCGGCGGTCTCAGCCGACGCTCCGGCTGCGTGGCTGGACCGGGCGGGCCGAGCTCGAGGGCACGGTCGGGCGAGCCGGGCCAGATCGCCGAGCCGGTGTTCTTCCCGGGCGGGCGCCGCGTCGCCGTCACCCTCACGGACCCGAAGCACGGACAATTCGGACATCTGGCAGGTCGACCTCGTGCGCGGCGCGTGGTCGCGCCTCACGTTCGGTCCGAAAACCGCCGTGTCGGCGGCACCCTCGCCCGACGGCGCGTGGCTCTACTTCGCCTCGAACCGGGACGGACGTATGGGCCTTTACCGGCGCCCTCTGGACAGCGCAAGCCCGACGAGGCTCTCGTCAAGGGCACGATCGACACGTACCCGGACTTCGTCACGCCCGACGCCAGAACGCTCGTCTACGAGATGCGTCAACCCGAAGATGCGGCAACGACATCTGGCGGCTGCCGCTGGAGGGCGACCGGAAGCCGCGCTTTGCTCATCTCGATGCCTGCCTCGTCGGTCGCGCACCCGACGATCTCGCCGGACGGCCGTTACCTCGCCTACGCCTCCGACGAGACCGGACGCGCCGAGGTGTACGTCCAGACGTTTCCGCCCACGGGAGCGAAATGGCAGGTCTCGACGGGCGGAGGGGACCAGCCGCAGTTCCGGGCCGACGGGCGGGAGATCTTCTTCGTCTCGGCCGACCGGAAGCTGATGGCGGCGACTCTCGCCCCGGGCAGGAGCCTCGAGATCGGGATCCCGGCGGCCCTGTTCCCGCTGCGGGCCCCCGCGAACTCAATGACCGACTTCCGATCGCAGTACATTCCCGCCTCGGACGGAAAGCGCTTCCTCGCCCTCCTGCTGACGGACGTACGGGACGACACCCCGGCCGTCGTGACGTCTGAACGCTCTCGGAGGAACGCCGTGATCCGCGCCGCCGTCCTCGCCGCGCTCTCTCTCGCGGGCCCCTCGTCGCCCAGGGCCTGCCGCCCGCGCCGCCCGCGTCGGCCGGGATCGCCCCCGAGCGCCTCGCGCGCCTCGACGCGGCGTTCCGCGAGGCCGTGGCGGAAAGGAAGATCGCCGGCGCCGTCGTCTTCGTCGCGCGCGGCGGCAGGACCGTCGACTTCGAGGCGTTCGGATTTCTCGACGCGGAGATGAAGATCCCGATGCCGAAGGACGCGATCTTCAGGATCGCGTCGATGTCGAAGGCCGTCACGACGGTCGCCGCGCTGATGCTCGTCGAGGAAGGCCGGCTGACGCTCGACGCCCCGGTCTCGCGCTACATCCCCTCGTTCGCGAAGACGACGGTCTTCGTTCCGCCGCCGAAGGACGCTCCCGCCGGCACGCCGGGGCAGGTCGTGCCCGCGAAGCGCCCGATCACGATCCGCGACCTCATGACGCAGACGGCCGGGATCTCGTACGGGACGGGCGACCTCGTGGAGCGCTACAAGGCCGCGAACGCATACTGGTGGTACCTCGCGGACAAGGACGAGACGCTCGCGTCGTTCGTCGACCGACTCGCGACGCTGCCCTTCGAGGCGCAGCCGGGCGAGCGGTTCGTCTACGGGTTCTCGACGGACGTCCTCGGGCGTGTCGTCGAGGTCGTGTCGGGGCAGGGCCTCGATGCGTTCTTCACGACGCGGATTTTCCGGCCGCTGAAGATGCCGGACACGTCGTTCTTCCTGCCGCCGGAGAAGCGCGCGCGCCTCGCGACCGTCTACGGCCTCTCGGAGGCCGGGTCGATCGTGCGCGGGCCGGAGAAGGGCTGGGCCGGGCAGGGCGATTACACCGACGGCCCGCGGAAGTGCCTCTCGGGTGGCGCCGGGCTCCTCTCCACGGCGGCCGACTACGGGCGCTTTCTCCAGATGCTCCTGAACGGCGGCACGCTGGACGGCATGCGCCTGCTCTCGCCGAAAACCGTCGAGCTCGCCACGTCGAATCTCGACGGAACGCTCTACGACGAAGGGCGCCTCGGATTCGGCCTCGGCTTCGAGGTGACGGAGAAGGTCGGCCCCGCCGGCCGCCTCGACTCGCCGGGAGCGTTCGGCTGGGGGAGCGCGTACTACCCGCGGTACTTCGTCGACCCGCGGGAAAAACTCGTCGCATTCTTCCTGACCCAGCTCATCCCCGCCGGTGATTACGACCTCCACAGGCGATTCCGGACGCTCGTCTACCAGTCCATCGTCGGAGGAATGCCTTGACCCTTTCGAAGGGATCCGTCCTCGGCGCGTACGAGATCGTCGCGCCCCTCGGGGCGGGAGGGATGGGAGAGGTTTATCGGGCGAGGGACCCGAGACTCGCGAGGGACGTCGCCCTCAAGGTACTGCCGGAAGAGTTCTTTGAAGGTGAAGAAAAGAGGCAGCGATTCGAGAGGGAGGCGCGGCTCCTCGCCGCGTTGAATCACCCCAACGTCGCCGCCGTCTATTCATTCGAGGAAACAGAGGGAGGGCGGCACATCCTCGTCATGGAGCTGATCGAGGGCGAGACGCTGCGCCACGCGTTTCCCCCGGAGCCCGTGCCGACGAAGAGGATCCTCGAGATTGGCGCGCAGATCGCGGACGGCCTCGCGAAGGCGCACGCCTCGGGCATCGTCCACCGCGACCTCAAGCCCGAGAACGTCATGGTGTCCCGCGAGGGCTGGGTGAAGATTCTCGACTTCGGCCTCGCGAAGCTGACCGAGACGCGGCCGCAAGAGCTGTCCTCCGCGGCGACCGCGACGGGAACCGTGCCGGGGATGGTGATGGGCACGGTCGGGTACATGTCGCCGGAGCAGGCGTCCGGCAGGCCCGTCGACTTCCGGTCCGACCAGTTCTCGCTCGGAACGATCCTCTACGAGCTCGCGACGGGCCGCCGCGCGTTCCAGCGCGACACGAGCGCCGAGACGCTCGTCGCGGTCATCCGCGAGGAGCCCGAGCCCCTGGGCAAGCTGAACCCGCGCGTGCCGGCTCCGCTGCGCTGGGTCGTCGACCGCTGCCTCGCGAAGGACCCCGAGCAGCGCTACGCCTCGACGCGGGACCTCGCGCGCGACCTCGCGAGCCTGCGCGACCGGATCGGCGAGCTCTCGGGAGAGTCCGCCGCCGGCGCCGCGGAGCCGGCGCCCGCGCACCCGACGTTCCAGCGCCT
This sequence comes from uncultured Acidobacteriota bacterium, assembly GCA_963798215.1. Classification (GTDB taxonomy): domain Bacteria; phylum Acidobacteriota; class Thermoanaerobaculia; order UBA5066; family UBA5066; genus Fen-183. The sequence goes on along the minus strand of CAWCSP010000004.1, from coordinate 2,053,926 downwards.
GAGCTTCCGGCGCGGGACGATCCTGTCCGCGCGCTTCGCGCCCGACGGGCGCACCGTGGTCTACGGCGCGGCGTGGGAGGGCGAGCCGTGCCGGCTCTTCTCGACGCGTCCCGAGAGTCCCGAGTCGAGCCCGCTCATGCTCCCGAACGCCGAAATTCTCTCCATCTCCCGGACCGGCCAGCTCGCGGTGTCGCTCGAGCGGAGGTGGGCGGGCCGCTTCGTGTGGAGTGGGACGCTCGCACAGGTCCCGTTCGCCGGAGGGGCGCCGCGCGAGCTCCTCGAGGACGTGCACTGGGCGGACTGGGGACCCGACGGGACGCACCTCGCCGTCGTGCGCTCCGTCGCGGGGAAGACGCGACTCGAGTACCCGATCGGAAAGGTGCTCTATGAGACCGGCGGCTGGATCAGCCATCCGCGCATCTCGCAGAAGGGCGACCTCGTGGCCTTCCTCGACCATCCCGCGCTCGGCGACGACGAGGGCTCGGTCGTCGTCGTGGATCGCGCCGGCAAGGCCACCGTGCTCTCCAAGGACTGGATCACCGCGTACGGTCTGGCCTGGTCTGGCGACGGGACCGAGATCTGGTTCACCGCGACGCGCGTGGGTGTCGCGCGCTCCGTCTGGTCGGTTTCGCTCGCCGGGAAGGAGCGGCTCCTCGTCCGGACGCCCGGCGAGCTGACGATCCAGGACGCGACCGCCGACGGCCGCATTCTCATGACGAGCGACAACGGAAAGGTCGGCATCATCGGCCGTCCGCCGGGCTCGGACCGCGATCGCGACCTTTCGCTTCTCGACTGGTCGCTCGTGCGAGACCTCACGCCGGACGGAAAGATGCTCCTCTTCGACGAAACGGGCGAGGGTGGCGGGGCGCGTCACGCGCTCTACATGCGGAACACGGACGGCTCGCCGGCCGTCCAGCTCGGGTCGGGCTGGGCCGGCAGCTTCTCGCCGGATGGACGATGGGTCGCGTCGACGACACATGCGCCGGGCGGACGCGAGATCGTGCTGCTCCCGGCGAAGGCCGGAGAGCCGCGTGCCCTGCCGCGAAACGACCTCGCGATCCACCGCACGTGGTGGCTTCCGGACGGCAAGCGAATCCTCGTGGCCGCGAACTCCCCGGGCGAGGGGCTGCGCCTCTTCGTCCAGGGCCTCGAAGGCGAGCCGCCCCGCCCGATCACGCCGGCGGGAATCGCCCTGGGGTTCTTCCCCGTCTCCCCGGACGGCCGCGTCGTCGTCGGTCAGGGCGCGGACCGCCTCTTCTACAGCTACCCCGTCGAGGGCGGCGATCCCGAGTTCCTTCCCGGCCTCGTGGCCGAAGATCGGCCGATCCGCTTCTCGCCGGACGGCAAGGCCCTGTTCGCGTACCGGCGCGGCGAGCTCCCCGCGCACGTCATCCGCCTCGACCTCGAGACCGGCGAGAAGAAGACGTCGCACGAGCTCATGCCGGCAGACCCGGCGGGCGTCGTCGAGGTCGTCTCCGTCGCGCTCACGCCGGACGTGTCGTCGTACGCGTACAGCTACCACCGCATCCTCTCCGACCTCTTCCTCGTGGAGGGAATCCGATGAGAGCGCTCCGCCGTGTCCTTCTCGCCGCCGCCGTCCTCGCCTCCTCCTCTCTCGTCGCACAGGTTCCTCCGGACGCCGACCAGGCGAAGGACGCCCTCGCGAAGTCGCCGCGCCACGGCGAGTGGGTGGACGTCGCGCTGCCGGGCGGCGGGAAGCTCGTGACCTGGGTCGTCTATCCCGAGACGAAGGCGAAGGCCGGGGCCGTGATCGTCATCCACGAGATCTTCGGCCTGACCGACTGGGTGCGCGGCGTCGCGGACGAGCTCGCGAAGGAGGGCTTCATCGCGCTCGCGCCGGACCTGCTGTCCGGCATGGGTCCGAACGGTGGCGGAACGGATTCGCTGGGCGCCGACGCGACGAAGGTCATCCGCAAGCTCACGCCGGCCGACGCGGCCGCGCGCCTCGACGCCGTGCGCGCGTACGCGCTGAAGCTCCCCGCGGCGAACGGGAAGGTTGCGAGCATCGGGTTCTGCTGGGGCGGCACGACGAGCTTCGGCTACGCCGTCGCCCAGCCGAAGCTCGACGCGGCCGTCGTCTACTACGGGACGTCGCCCGAGTCGGCCGAGGATTACGCAAGGATCGGCGCGCCGGTGATGGCGTTCTACGGCGGCGACGACGCGCGCGTGGACGCGACGATCCCGCGAGCGGAGGAAGCGATGAAGAAGGTCGGGAAGCGCTACACGCCGAACGTCTACGAGGGCGCCGGGCACGGCTTCCTGCGCCAGCTTTCGGGCCGCGACGGCGCGAACCGCCGCGCCGCCGAGAAGGCGTGGCCCGCGACGCTCGCGTTTCTGCAGGAGCGGCTGAAGTAGCGTCCCGATCCCGCGACTCGTTCGCGGCTAGAATCCCGACAAAGAGTCCGTCGAAAGTGATCGAGAGGTGACTCGGCAACCTGCCAGTCCCGAGGTATTCGCGCAGGCTCACCGTCTGTCACGAGAAAGGAGATCCGCATGAGGCGTCTCGCGATCGCGTCCATCGTGGTCGGCGTTCTTGGTACCGGCGCCGCGGTTGCCCAGCCCGCCGGCGCCCCGCCCCAGCCGGAGCTCAAGCCCCCGGTCGTCCAGATGATCGAGCGCGCGAACGCGGGCGAGATCGAGGGCATTCGGTGACTTCTTGACCCTGGCCCCCGGCGTCCGCCTTGGGCCGTACGAGATCCTCGCGCCTCTGGGGGCGGGGGGAATGGGAGAGGTGTACCGGGCGAGGGACACGCGCGTCGACCGGACGGTGGCCCTGAAAGTATTGCCTGAAGAATTCTTCGAAAGTGAAGAGAGGAGGGGGCGCTTCGAGCGCGAGGCCCGCATGCTCGCGAGCCTCAATCATCCGGGCATCGCCGTTCTTTACTCATTCGAAGAAATCCCCGGTCTCTTCCTCGTCCTCTTCCTCTTCGACGCGACACCTCCTCGTCATGGAGCTGGTCGAGGGCGAGGGGCTGGACCAGAAGATCGCCTCCGGCCCTCTTCCACTCGAAGAATCTCTCTCTCTGCGCCCGGCAGATCGCCGAGGCGCTGGAGGCGGCGCACGAGAAGGGGATCGTTCACCGGGATCTCAAGCCCGCGAACGTCAAGGTCACGCCGGACGGGCGCGTCAAGCTCCTCGACTTCGGTCTCGCGAAGATCTTCGAGGGGGATGCAGCGGCCAGCTCCTCGGCGGGGGTCACGCATTCGCCGACGCTGACGGCCCGAGCCACGGCGGCGGGCGTGATCCTCGGGACGGCGGCGTACATGTCGCCCGAGCAGGCGCGGGGCAAGGCCGTCGACAAGCGAACGGACGTCTGGGCGTTCGGATGCGTTCTTTACGAGATGCTGACGGGGAAGCGGGCGTTCGAGGGGGAGACCGTCACGGACGTCCTCGCGGCCGTTCTCACGCGAGAGCCGGACTGGAGCGCGCTTCGCGCGCCCGTTTCCTCGAAGGTGAGAGAGCTGCTGCGCAGGTGCCTCCAGCGCGATCAAAAGCAGCGCCTGCGCGACATCGGGGACGCGCGCATCGTCCTCGAGGAGGAGATCGGTGTCGGGCCGAGCTCCGCCGGCCATTCCACCTTCGAAGAAAAGACCGCGTTGCCTGGCCCCACTGCAGGTCGAAGCGATGTGACGAGACTGGAGAGAGGGAGCAAGAAGTTTCTCTCGGTCTATTTCGCATGGGTGCTCGCGGCCGCGTGCGCGGCCGCGGCGGGGGCGCTCGCGCTGCGCGCTCGCGCCCCGCAGGCGCCGGCGGCGTCGGGCCTGACGGCTTCGCTCCTGTCGCCGGAAGGCTGGAGCTTCGACTCGCTGAGCGGTCCCCCCGTGCTCTCGCCCGACGGGACCCGGCTCGCCTTCGTCGTGACCGACGGGAGACTGAAGAGCCAGCTCTGCGTCCGCTCGCTCGCGTCGGGCGAGTCGCAGGTCCTTCCGAACACGGAAACGGCGCGGAATCCGTTCTGGTCGCCGGACGGCCGGACGATCGCGTTCTTCGGGCAGACGGGCCTCGTCGTCGTCCCGGCTTCGGGTGGCGCCGTCGAGTTCGTCGGGGCGAGCGGGCCGGGCCGGGGAGGCACCTGGGGCCCGGACGGGACGATCCTCTATTCGCCGGCGCTCCTGAGCTCCGTCTTCCGCATTTCGCAGACGACCAGGGATCGCGTGCCCGTGACGACGCTGGACGAGTCCAGGGGCGAGAGCGCCCACCAGTGGCCGCAGTTCCTCCCCGACGGGAAGCACTTCTTGTACGTGGTCCAGCGCGTCGACCCGATAACCCGCCGGAACGAGACCGAGCTCTGCGTCCAGGCGCTCGGCGAGACGCAGCGGCGGGTCGTCCTCAAGGGCGTGACCCGGGCGGTCTACGTCCCGGGCTACCTCCTCTTCGCGCGGGGCGGAGCGCTGATGGCGCAGCCCTTCGACGCCGGGCGGCTCGAAACGGCCGGGGACCCGTTCGTCGTCGCGCCGCGTGTCCAGTTTCTCGCGGACGGCGGCACGGGCATCTTCACGGCTTCCGCGAACGGGAGCCTCGTCTACGCGGCCGGCGGGACGATCGGCAACTCGCAGCTCGTCGTCTACGACCGCTCCGGCAATCCGGTCCGCGCTCTCGGCGACGTCGGCAACTACTGGACCCCGAGCGTCTCGCCCGACGGAAGGCTCGTGGCCGCGGAGGTGATCGACTCTGTGAGCAGCAACCGCGACGTCTGGACGTTCGACGCGGTCGGTGCCGAACCGCCCGTGAGGCGCACGTTCGATCCGGGCGAGGACTACACGCCCGTGTTCTCACCCGACGGCAAAAACCTCGCATACGCGTCGTACCGCAAGGGAGCGTGGACCATCAACGAGAGGTCGCTCTCGGGGTCGGACGAGGAGAAGCTCATCGCCGCCGCCGCACCGTCGACGGCGCCCACCGCCCGGGCACCGGGCGGCCCCGACCGGTTCATCGCGGCCGGTTCCAAGTTCCTGACGAGCTGGTCCCCGGACGGCCGGTTCATCGCGTTCAACGGCTCGACCCGGGAAACGGCGGACGACATGTGGCTTCTCTCCGTCGCCGACGGCAACGCCTCCGTGCTGCTTCGTACTCCCTCGTCCGAGCGCGACACCGCGTTTTCGCCGGACGGGCGCTGGATCGCCTACCTCTCGTCCGAGAGCGGAGGCCCCGAGGTCTACGTGCGCTCGTACCCGGGACCCGGCGGGAAGTGGCAGATCTCGACCGGCGGCGGGATCCAGCCGCGCTGGAGCCGGGACGGGCGCGAGCTTTTCTATCTCGCGACCGGCTTCCGCCTGACGTCCGTCCCCGTCCGCACGGGAGGCGCGTTCGAGAAGGGCACGCCGCGGGAGCTGTTCCAGATCGCGAGCCGCCGGACGAACATCCCCCAGTACGACGTGTTCCCGGACGCCCGCCGCTTCGTCGTCAACACGGTCGTGACCGAGAAGGCCTCGACGCCGCTGACGCTCGTCCAGAACTGGAACTCGATGGTGAAGACAAAATGAGATCGCTCGTACACGTGCTCGCCTTCGCGTTCGTGTTCCTGGTCGCGTATCCGGCCGCGGCCGACGACCTCGTCTCGCTCTCCCGCGACTTCTGGACGTGGCGGGCGGTCACGAAGCCGATGGACCGCGACGACGTGAACCGCGTCGCGCGGCCGCACGGCTGGGCGCCCGACTGGTCGCCGGAGTCGATCGAGACGCGGCGCCGGACGCTCGCGCTGTTCGAGGAGCGGCTGAAGAAGCTGGCCGACCCGTCCCGGCCCGTCGCGTGGCAGGTGGACCGTCGCCTGATGGGCTCAGCGCTCGCGCGCGTGCACTGGGAGCTGGACGTCGAGCGCTCATGGCGCCGCGACCCGACGTTCTGGGTGGACCAGACGCTGCCCGTCCTCGTGGACGCGCTGCTGTCGCCGCCGCCGTTCGACGAGGCGCGCAGCGTGGACGTCGCGCTGCGACTCGAGTCGATCCCGCGCACGCTCGACGACGCGCGCACGGAGCTCGACGAGGCCGCCGCGCCGTTTGCGAAGCTCGCGATCGAGGACCTGACCGGCATCGGGCCGAGGCTCCACGCGTCGATGGCGGCGCTCGCCCCGTTCCTGGCGCCGGAGGCGCGCGCGCGCCTCGCGCCGGCGACCGGGAAGGCCGTCGCCGCCCTCGAGTCGTTCCGCGTCTGGCTCGAGGCGCGCCTTCCTCTCCTGCCGGACCGGACGCCCGTCGGGCGCGAGGGCTACCTGTTCTTCCTTCGCAACGTCGCCCTCGTGCCGTTCACGCCGGATGAAATCCTCCTCATGGGCCGACAGGAGTACGACCGCGCCGTCGCGCTCGAGGCGGTCGAGCGCCAGAGGAACGCGGGCACGCCCGAGCTCCCGATCGCGAAGGACCAGGCCGCCCAGTCCGCGAGGACGAGCCGGGACGAGGCGGAGATCCGCCGTTTCCTCGAGGAGAAGGGAATCGTTTCCGTCCCCGAATGGCTGCCGCACTACGTCGACCTGCCGGTGCCGCCGTACCTCGAGGCGCTCGACGGATTCGGCGAGTGGACGCTGTTCGCGAACACGGCGCGGCCCGGCGAGCCCTCGATCCGCTGGATCCCGAAGCCGTCGCCGAAGCTCGGGTACTTCGCGCTCTCGATGGCGAAGGACCGGCGCCCGCACATGTCGCACGAGGGAATCCCCGGGCACGCGTTCCAGCTCGCCCTCGCGTCGCGGCACGAGGACGAGATCCGCCGCCAGTACTACGACTCCGTGCCCGTCGAGGGGCTTGCGTTCTATTCCGAGGAGCTGCTCCTTTCGGCGGGGCTCTACACGGACGCCCCGAAGGCGCGCGAGATGGTCGCGAACTACATGCGCCTGAGGGCCTTGCGCGTGGAGGCGGACGTGAGGCTCGCGCTCGGAACGTTCACGATTCCCGAGGCGGCCGAGTACCTCCGGACGAGCGTCCCGATGGACGCGGCGACCGCGCGCTCCGAAGCGGCGGCGTTCGCGTCCGAGCCTGGGCAGGCGATCAGCTACGAGATCGGAAAGCTCCAAGTCCTGCGGCTCCTCGCCGAGGCGAAGAAGGCGCGGGGCGACGCCTTCTCGCTTCGCGCGTTCCACGACTTCGTGTACAAGAACGGCAACGTTCCGCTCTCGCTCCAGCGCTGGGAGCTCCTCGGGCAGGAGGACGACCTGAAATGACGCTCGCCGCCGGGACCCGGCTCGGGAACTACGAGATCGTCGCGCAGATCGGTGCGGGGGGGATGGGAGAGGTCTACCGGGCGAAGGACCCTCGCCTCAATCGCGACGTCGCGGTGAAGATTCTTCCGAGAGATTTCCTGGAAGGTGAAGAGGCGCGGCTGCGGTTCGAGCGGGAGGCACGCCTCCTCGCAGCGCTCAATCATCCCGCGATCGCCGCCATCTATTCATTCGAAGAAATCCCCGGTTCTTCTCTTTCCTCCTCGTCGTCGCCGGCGTCGCGGCACATTCTCGTGATGGAGCTGGTCGACGGCGAGTCGCTGCGCGACCGCCTGCGCGCGGGCGCCCTGCCTCCGAAGAAAGCCGTCGAGCTCGCGACGCAGCTCGCCGAAGGCCTCGCGGCGGCCCACGCGCGTGGCATCGTCCATCGCGACGTCAAGCCCGAGAACCTCATCGTGGGGAAGGACGGGCGGCTCAAGATCCTCGACTTCGGCCTCGCGAAGCAGCTCCCGAAGTGGGCCGGCGCGAGCGGCCCGCACACGAATCTCCCGACCGAAGCCCCCTCGGGCGCCCGGACGGAGGCGGGCGTCGTCATGGGGACCGTCGGCTACATGAGCCCCGAGCAGGTCAAGGGCGAGGCCGCGGACCACCGCAGCGACGTCTTCAGCTTCGGCGCGGTCCTCTACGAGATGCTCAGCGGGCGGAAGGCGTTCGGCGCCGCGAGCGGCGTCGAGACGATGAACGCGATCCTCAACGAGGACCCGGCGGCGGTCGTCGTCACGAAGGGCCAGATGCCTCCGGCGCTCGAGCGCGTCGTCTTCCACTGTCTCGAGAAGGCTCCCGAGAACCGCTTCCAGTCCATGAAGGACGTCGCGTTCGACCTGGGCTCGCTCTCGACGATCTCCGCGGTGGACGGAGGCAAGGTGAGGGGGCGGCGGCTGCGCGGACGCGCCGTCTGGGCGGCCGCCGGACTCGGGGCCGCCGTCGTCGCCTCTCTCGTCGCGTGGGCGACGGGGGTCCTGCACGTGGGCCGCTTCGAGCAGCCCGTTTTCCACCAGGTGTCGTTCCGACAGGGCCGGATCGCCCGGGCGCGCTTCGCGCCCGGGGGCCAGGAAGTCGTCTACGACGCGAGCTGGCAGGGCGAGCCGTGGCAGCTCTTCGCGTCGACGATCGCCGACCCGAAGGAACGCCCGCTTGGGCAGGGCGGCGTGCAGCTCATGGACCTCTCTCCCGCGGGCGAGCTCGCGCTGAGGCTTCAGAGCAAGGTCGCCGATACGTGGCAGTGGGAGGGCACGCTCGCGCGCTCGGCCCTCGGCGGCGATCTCGCGCCGAAGTCCCTGCTCGGGGGCGTGCTGCATTCCGCGTGGGGACCGAGGAGCGAGCTCGCCGTCGTGCGCCAGACGGGCGGCAGATCCATTCTCGAATTTCCGCAGGGGAAGGTGCGCCTCGAGTCGCCGGGATGGCTCGGGGATCTCCGGTTTTCCGCGGACGGGAAGTTGCTTGCCTATGTGAATCATCCGACCTCGGGGGACGACGCGGGTCGCGTCGCGGTCCTCGACCTCGAGACGGGAAAGGCCCGGAACCTGTCGTCCGAGTACGGAACCTTGCGCGGCCTCGCCTGGAGGGGCAGAGAGATCTGGTTCACCGGCGGCTCGACCATGCTGAACCGGGGCCTCTTCGCCGTGGACCTTTCAGGCCGGGAGCGGGGAGTCTTCAGTCAGGCCGGCGGCCTCTTCATCCACGACGTCGCCCCGGACGGCCGCGTCCTCATGAGCCGCGAGGAGATGCGCGGCGGCCTCCTCTCTCTGGAGCTCGGGCAGATCCAGCCGGTCGACCTTTCGTGGCGCACGTGGAGCTTCCTCCTGGATTGCTCCGCCGACGGGAAGACGCTCCTCTTCGAGGAGGAGGAGGGCGATCAGGGCGGCCCCGACCTCTTCCTCCGGCCGTCGACGGGCGGTCACGCCACGCCGCTTGGGAAGAGCGACGGCTTCGGTGCTCTCTCTCCGGACGGAACGCTCGCGGTCGTCTGGAAGGAGAAACCGACGCCGCACTGGGTGGTCTATCCCACAGGCACGGGCAGCCCGCGCGAGTTCCCTGTTGGCGGCGTCCGGACGATCAAGTCCGTCGGATTCCTGAAAGACGGCAAGAGCCTTGCCTTCATCGGTTCCGAAGGAGACAGGGAAGACCGCGTCTGGGTGCAGGTCCTCGACGGGAGTGCCCCAAAGCCGCTCACGAAGGAAGGCGTTACGGGACTCGACACCTGGCCGTTCCTGAGCCCGGACCGGACCCGCTTTCTCGCTCAGGAGAAGGCCGGCTGGGGAATCTTCGAGCTGAACAACCCGGAGGCTCCGCCGCGGAGGGTCCTCGGGCTCGAAGAGGGGGAACGCCTGGCCCAGTGGACTCCCGACGGCCGTTTCTACGTCCTCCGGCCGGGAGGCTTCCCCGTGGACGTCGCGAAGCTCGATCCCGTCACGGGAAAGCGTCAGCCGTGGAAGACGATCAGTCCCGCCGGCTACGTCGGCACGGAGGGCTCGACGATCCGGTTCAGCGACGACGGCAAACGCATGGCGGCGCGGTACATCCTCCAGCGCAGCACGCTGTACGTGGTCGAGGGGCTGCGGTAGCCGTCAAGCCGCCGCGGTGGGCGCCGGCACGATCTCCGGGAGCGCGGCGAGGAACGCGGCAACCTCCTCGCGCGTTCCAACCGTCACACGCAGCCAGTTCGGGAGAGACGGGAACTTCCGCCCGACGAGGATCTTCTTCTCGCGGAAGGCCTGGATGACCGGCGTCACGTCGCCGCCCACGTCGACCATCACGAAGTTCGCCTCGGACGGCATCGTCCGGAAGCCCCGCTTCGTCAGCTCCGAGACGAGCCACTTCCGCGTGTCGTTCAGGACCTTTCGCTGCCGCGGGACGAGGTCGGGGTCCGCGAGGCTCGCGATCGCGGCCGCGAGGACCGCGGCGTTCGCGTCGGCCCAGGAAGCGAAGGGCGCCATCGCCGCGATCGTGCCCTTCGAGGAGACCGCGTAGCCGAGCCGCATGCCGGCCATCCCGTAAATCTTCGAGAACGTGCGCGCGACGACGACGTTGGGGTGCCTGTCGACGAGCTCGAGGCTCGAACGGTACCGGGGGTCCTCGACGAAGTGGTGGTACGCCTCGTCGACGAGGATCGCGGCGGAAGTCGGCACGGCCGCCGCGAACGCCGCCATCTCGTCGCCCGTCACGATCGTCGCCGTCGGGTTGTTCGGGTTGCAGACGTAGACGAGTCCGGTCGACGTGTCACACGCGGCCGCCATCTTCGGAAGGTCGTGCCGGAAGTCCGCCGTGAGCGGGACCCGGACTCCGTCGGCCCGGTCGACCTTCGCGTACGCGAGCACCGCCTCGAACGTGGGCTCCGCCGCGACGACCTTCCGGCCGGGCCCGCTGAACGCGTCGTCGGCCATCTGGAGGATCTCGGAGGAGCCGCAGCCGAGGAGGACCTGCTCGACCGCGACGCCGTGGTGCCGCGCGATCGCCTCGCGCGCCTCATCCTCGAGGCCGTCGGGGTACCGGTTCGCGGCCGCCCTGCCAGCCGCCTCGAGCGCCCGCGTCGAGGGGCCGTACGGGTTCTCGTTCGAGCTGAGGATGACGGCGTCCGCCGGCCGCGGGCGCTTCTGCGCCGCCTCCGCGGCGCGGCTGAGCAGCGGGGTGTCGAGAAACGCAACGCCTGCGGCGGCGCCGAGGGTTCCGGCGAAAGCGCGGCGGGACATCGGGAGCGGCATGGCGACCTCCTCGTCGGGACTCGCCGCATCATCTCGCATCCCGGTCCATTTGCGCATCTGCGACTCTTTCGCGGCTACAATCCGCGCAAAGAAATGACGATCGTCGCCGGAACACGCCTCGGGCCGTACGAGGTCCTCTCGCTTCTCGGCGCCGGCGGGATGGGGGAGGTCTACCGGGCCCGGGACGCCCGCGTCGACAGGGCGGTGGCGCTGAAGGTCCTGCCGGAAGAGTTCTTCGAAGGTGAAGAGAGGAGAGGGCGCTTCGAGCGCGAGGCTCGAATGCTCGCGAGCCTGAACCACCCCGGGATCGCCGTCCTCTATTCCTTCGAAGAAATCCCTTCTTCGTCTTCGTTTTCCTCTTCGAGGCATCTCCTCGTCATGGAGCTTGCCGAAGGCGAAAGCCTCGACAAGAAGATCGCGTCGGGTCCTCTTCCACCCGAAGAGTGCCTCTCGTACGCCCGGCAGATCGCCGAGGCGCTCGAGGCGGCCCACGAGAAGGGCATCGTCCACCGCGACCTCAAGCCCGCGAACGTCGTCGTGTCGGGAGAGGGGCGGATCAAGCTTCTCGACTTCGGCCTTGCGAAGATCTTCGAGAGCGAGGCGACGGTCTCGAACCCGTCGATCTCGGTCTCACCGACGCTGACGGCGCGGGCGACGGCGGCCGGGGTGATCCTCGGGACGGCGGCGTACATGTCGCCCGAGCAGGCGAGGGGCAAGTCGGTCGACAAGCGGACGGACGTCTGGGCGTTCGGCTGCGTGCTGTACGAGATGCTCGCGGGGAAGAGAGCGTTCGAGGGCGAGACGGTCAGCGACACGCTCGCGGCAATCCTCAGGGGAGAGCCGGACTGGAGCGCGCTGCCCCCGGGAACACCAGAGAGAGTCAAAGAGATTCTTAGAAAGTGCCTGAGGCGCGACTCTAAGGCGAGGCTCCGGGACATCGGCGACGCGCGCCTCGACCTCGAAGAGTTGAGTGCGGCCGGCGCATCGAGCTTCTCAGGCCAATTACCGTTCGAAGAAAAGACCGCGGTTCCAAACCCCACTGTAGGTCGAAGCGGCTCGGCGAGAGTGGAAAGAGGGAGCAAGAACTCTCTCTCGGTCTTTCTCCCCTGGGCGCTCGCGGCCGCGTGCGCGGCCGCGGCGGGAGCGCTCGCGCTCCGTGCACGCGCCCCGGAGGAGCGCCTCGTGCGTGCGAAGATCGCTCCGCCCGAGGGGACGAGCTTCTGGCTGGAGGCGAACGGCCCGGGACCGGCCGTCGTCTCCGCCGATGGCCGGCAGATCGCGTTCACCGCCATCGACGCCTCGGGAAAGGTCAGCCTCTACGTGCGGGCGATCGATTCACCCGAGGCCAGGGCGCTCTCGGGCGCCGAAGGGGCCCAGTATCCGTTCTGGTCGCCGGACGGGCGATCGCTCGGCTTCTTCGGCGCCGGGAAGCTGAGGACGATCGACGCGACGGGCGGCGCGCCGCAGACGATCTGCGGCGCCCCGGAGGGAAAAGGAGGGACTTGGAGTCCGGCGGGAGTGATCCTCTTCACGCCCGGCCCGAACTCGCCTCTCTTCAAGGTCTCCGACAAGGGCGGCGAGGCCACGGTCGTCACGAAGATCGACGTGTCCCGCGGGGACGACTCGCACCGCCATCCGCGGTTCTTCCCGGACGGGAAGCACTTTCTCTATGTCGCGCGCTCCGCGAAGGCTGGTCCCGAAGGGAACTCCGTCGTCGCGGCTTCCCTCGACGGGGGAGCGGAGAAGGTGCTTCTGCGCTCGCCTGCGGCAGCCGTCTACGCGTCGGGCCACCTCCTCTATCTGCGCGAATCGACTCTCATGGCGCGCCCGTTCGATCCCGCGCGCCTGGCCTTCACCGGCGAAGCCGTTCCGGTCGCCGAGAAGATCCTGATGCCGGCGATCGGGACGGCGATCGGGGTTTTCTCGGCCTCTCAGAACGGCATCCTCGCCTACCAGACCGCGCGCGGCGAGACGATGTCGCGCCTGCAGTGGTTCACGCGGGACGGAAAGGCGGACGGGACGCTCGGCGAACCGGCGGATTTCCAGCAAGCGCTTCTCTCGCCGGACGGCAAGCAGGCGGCGGTTACCATCCGGGACCAGGCGACCGGGACGCAGGACATCTGGATTTTCGACATCGCCCGCGGTGTGCGCACGCGCTTCACGTTCGATCCCGCCGAGGACGTGTCGCCGCTCTGGTCCCCGGACGGCAGCGCCCTGATCTTCGCGTCCAACCGCAAGGGGCACTACGACATCTACCGCAAGGCGCTCGACGGCTCCGCGGAGGAGGAGGCGCTCTTCGCGTCGGACGCCGACAAGTACCCCTTCGCCTGGGAGTCCGGAGGCCGTACTCTCGTCTTCGAAGAGGTTGGCAAGGACGCGGGCCTCGAGGTCCGGACGCTGGCGCTCGACGGCGTCCGAAAGCCGGAGTCCGTGTCGCGGACGAAGTCCAGCCGGGTGGATTCCCCGCTGTCCCCCGATGGCCGGTGGCTGCCCTTCAGCACGGACGAGTCGGGCCGATGGGAGGTCTATGTCACGTCCTTCCCGCGCGCGGGCCGGAAGTGGCAGATCTCCACCAACGGCGGGGCGTACGCGTTCTGGAGCGCGGACGGCAAGGAGATCCTGTACCACGACCTCAGCGGCATGATCCAGGCGGTTCCGGTCGTGGTCCGCGGAGAGACCCTCGAGATCGGTCAAGGCCATCCGCTGTTCCGGGCCCCGGGGCCCAACCCCACGGCCCCGTCCTTTTCTCCGACGTCCGACCACCGGCGATTCCTCGTCGTGGGCGAGGGGCAGAAACCGAATGCGCTCGTCGACCTCGTCGTGAACTGGACGAACGCGAAGGGTCTGAAATGACGATCGCCGCCGGCACTCGCCTCGGGCCCTACGAGATCCTTGCGCCCCTCGGGGCGGGAGGGATGGGCGAGGTCTACCGGGCGAGGGACCCGAGACTCGCGAGAGACGTCGCGGTGAAAGTACTGCCGGAAGAATTCTTTGAAGGTGAAGACAGAAGAGCGCGATTCGAGAGGGAAGCGCGTCTTCTCGCAGCGCTCAATCACCCCGGAATAGCCGCCATCTACTCATTCGAAGAAAGTGGGGGGAGGCACCTCCTCGTGATGGAGCTCGTCGAGGGGGAGGGCCTCGATCAAAGGATCTCCTCCCGGTCTCTTTCAATCGAAGAATCTCTTTCCGTCTCCCGGCAGATCGCCGAGGCGCTGGAGGCGGCGCACGAGAAGGGGATCGTCCACCGGGACCTCAAGCCCGCGAACGTGAAGATCACACCGGACGGGCGCGTGAAGCTGCTGGACTTCGGGCTGGCAAAGATCTTCGAGAGTGAGGCGACGGTCTCGAACCCGTCGATCTCGGTCTCACCGACGCTGACGGCGCGGGCGACGGCGGCCGGGGTGATCCTCGGGACGGCGGCGTACATGTCGCCCGAGCAGGCGAGGGGCAAGCCGGTCGACAAGCGGGCGGACGTCTGGGCGTTCGGTTGCGTCCTTTTCGAGATGCTCGCGGGGAAGAAGGCGTTCGAGGGCGAAACCGTCTCGGACACACTCGCGGCGATCCTCAGGGGAGAACCGGACTGGAGCGCGCTGCCCCCGGGAACACCGGAGAGAGTCAAAGAGATCCTGAGAAAGTGTTTGAGGCGGGACGCGAAGCAGCGCCTCCACGACATCGCGGACGCGAGGCTGGATCTCGAGGAGCTCGGCGTTGCCAGCGCTTCGGGCACATTCACCTTCGAAGAAAAACCGGCGAATCCGAGCCCCACGGTCGCAAGCGCGGAATGGGCGAGTCGTGAGCGAGGGAGCAAGAAGTCTCTCTCGCTCTATCTCTCCTGGGCCGTTGCGGCCGCGTTCGCGGCCGCTGCGGGGGCGCTCGCGCTGCGCGCTCGCGCGCCCGAGGAGCGGGTCTACCGCGCGGCGATCAACTCGCCCGAGGGGACGACCTTCGTCTTCGACACGACGCAGCCGGGCCCGCCCGCCCTTTCGCCGGACGGCCGGAAGCTCGCGTTCACGGCCCGCGGAGCGGACTCCCGGGTGCGGCTCTACGTCCGGTCGCTGGATTCCTCCGAGGCGCAGCCGCTCGCGGGGACGGACGGCGCCCAGTACCCGTTCTGGTCGCCGGACGGACGTTTCATCGCGTTCGGGGCCGACCAGAAGCTCAAGAAAATCGACGCGTCGGGCGGCCCGCCGTCGACGCTCTGCGCCACGACGGATTTCCCGAAGGGCGGGTCCTGGAGCCCGAAGGGCGTCATCGTCTTCGCGCCCGGCTCGGGCAGCCCGCTCCACATCGTGCCGGAGAGCGGCGGCGAGTCGAAGCCGATCACGAAGTTCGACTCGAAAAGGGGCGACAACTCCCACCGGATGCCCTTCTTTCTCCCGGACGGAAAGCACTTCCTCTTCGTCTCGCGCCTCTCGACGGCGCAGCCGGCGGAGGGAAACCAGGTCCTCGTCGGCTCGATCGACGGCGGCGAGCCGAAGGCGATCCTCCGCTCGCCTGCGGCCGCGGAGTACGCCTCGGGATACCTCCTCTTCCTGCGCGACCAGGACCTGATGGCCCAGCGCTTCGACGCCTCGCGCCTCACGCTGGAGGACGAGCCGCACCCCGTGGCGGAGAACGTCGCCACGCTCACGGGCGCGGCCCGAGCGCTCTTCTCCGCGTCGCAGAACGGGATCCTCGTCGCCCAGGTCGGGGCGTCCGTCTCCATCGGGGCCCAGCTCGACTGGGTCGATCGCGCGGGCAAGACGCTGGGGACGCTGGTCGATCGCGCGGCGTACGACGAGGTCAGCGTCTCACCCGATGGCCGGACGGTCGCCGTCTCGTTGATCGACCTGAAGGCGGGGACCCACGACATCTGGCTCTGCGACGCCGAGCGGAACCTCAAGACGCGGTTCACGTTCGAGCCGGGTGAGGAGCTCACGCCCCGCTGGACGCCGGACGGCCGCTCGCTCGCCTACGGCGCGAACCGCGGAGCCCAGCAGGGCCTCTACCGGAAGCAGATCGGGGGCTCCGGCGTGGAGGAGCTGCTGTACACGTCGGAAACCGTCAAGCTCCCGAGCGGCTTTTCGCCGGACGGAAGGCTCCTCGCGTACACCGAGCTCGGCAGCGAGACGAACTTCGACATCTGGATCCTGCCGCTGACAGGAGACCGCAAGCCCTGGCCGTTCCTCAGGACGACCTTCGCCGAGGCCAACGCCGTCTTCTCACCCGACGGGAAGTGGCTGGCGTACAACTCGACCGAGTCGGGGCGGGCGGAGGTGTACGTGACGCCGTTCCCCGGCCCCGGCCGGAAGTGGCAGGTTTCGGCCCAGGGCGGCTCGTATCCTTCGTGGCGGCAGGGGGGCAGGGAGATCCTCTACCAGGAGCTGCAGACGAACGGGGTGTTTTCCGTCCCGGTGGCGTTCAAGGGAGATGCCCCGGACTTCGGGAGGGCGACCGAGCTCTTCGTGGCGCCGCCGCCCCTCGCGGGGATCGCGGCGCGCTTCGACGCGACCGCCGACGGCAAGAAGTTCATCATGATCCGGCCGAACCAGACGCGGGAGGCAGGAGCGCTGACGCTCGTCGTGAACTGGACCTCAGAGCTGAGGGGGAAAGTATGAGCCCGATCGCGCTCGCCGTCTTCGAAGCCAGTCTGAAGCGCTGCGAGGCGCGGCCGGACTTCTTCGACATCTTCTACTCGAAGTTCCTCGCGTCCTCGCCCGAGGTCGCCGAGAAGTTCACCGGGACGGACTTCACGCGCCAGAAGGAGCTGCTGCGCATCTCGCTCCACCACCTCCTCCTCGTGGCGCGGGACCACAAGCAGGGGCCGGACCCGTACCTCGAGGACGTTGCCGTCAAGCACGGCGCCGGGCATCTCGCGATCGGCGCCCATCTCTACGATCTGTGGCTGGACAGCCTGCTCGAGACCGTGCGCGTCTGTGATCCGGAGTGTTTCCCGGAAGTGGAGAAGGCGTGGGAGGAAGTCATGATGGTCGGCATCCACTACCTCTGCGCGAACTACGAGGGGCGGCACCGCAGGTGACGGACGCGCGCGAGGAGAAGTCGTGACGCTGACGGCCGGAACCCGCCTCGGACCTTACGAGATCGTCTCGCTTCTGGGGGCGGGAGGCATGGGAGAGGTTTACCGGGCGACGGACTCGCGCCTCGGGCGAACGGTCGCCTTGAAGGTCCTGCCGGAAGAGTTCCTAGAAGGTGAAGAGAACCGCAGCCGCTTCGAGCGGGAGGCGCGGCTGCTTGCGGCGCTCAACCATCCCGGAATCGCGGCCATCTACTCATTCGAAGAAATCCCCGGTTCTTCTTTTTCTTCCTCTTCCTCTTCCTCTTCCTCTTCCTCTTCTTCGACCTCGCCGCCCGCGACGCGGCACGTTCTCGTCATGGAGTTGATCGAGGGCGAGACGCTCGCGGCCCGCCTCGCGAAGGGCCCGATCGCGCTCGAGCAGCTTCTGCCGATCGGGATGCAGATCGCCGACGCGCTCGACAAGGCCCACCGGCAGGGGATCGTGCACCGCGACCTCAAGCCCGGGAACGTCATGCTGACGAAGGGCGGCGCGAAGCTGCTGGACTTCGGCCTCGCGAAGGTCCTCGCGCCGGTTGCTCACACGTCGGGCGCCACGTCGCTGCCGACGATGGCGCCGCCGCAGCACCTCACGCAGCAGGGCACGATCCTCGGGACGTTCCAGTACATGGCGCCCGAGCAGCTCGAGGGAGGCGAGGCGGACGCGCGGAGCGACATCTTCGCGCTCGGCGCCGTGCTCTACGAGATGGCGACGGGGAAGAAAGCCTTCGATGGCAAGAGCCAGGCGAGCCTCATCGGCTCGATCCTGAAGGACAGCCCGCCGCCCGCCTCGTCGATCGCGCCGATGACGCCGCCGGCCCTCGACCGCCTGATCGCGACCTGCCTCTCGAAGGACCCGGAGGACCGGCTTCAGACGGCGCACGACGTCAAGCTCCAGCTCCAGTGGATCGCCGAGGGTGGCTCGCAGGTCGGGCTGCCCGCGCCGGTCGCCCACCGCCGGAAGAGCCGCGAGCGGCTCGCCTGGTCTCTCGCGGCCGCGGCCGCGGTCGCCGCGCTCGTCTTCGCGATCGGTTTCCTGCGTCGCGCTCCGCAAGTCTCCACGCCGATCTTCGCCGCGATCCCGCTTCCCGAGAAGACGTTCGTCGAGTCGATCGCGCTCTCTCCCGACGGGAGGACGCTCGCGTTCACCGCGGGGAAGGCGGGCGCGCAGCCCGGGCTCTGGATCAGGACCCTCGGCTCCCCTGCGGCGCAGCCTGTTGCCGGCGCCGAGGAAGCGAGCTTTCCGTTCTGGTCGCCCGACAGCCGGTTCATAGGCTACTTCGCCCAGGGATCCCTGAAGAAGATCGACCCTTCCGGCGGGCCCGCCCTCACCGTCTGCGATGCGGCTCGGGGCATCGGCGGCACCTGGAGCCGCGACGGCACGATCGTGTTCGGTCCGACGCCGACGTCGCCCCTGTTCCGCGTCCCCGCATCGGGCGGCAAGCCGGAGCCGGTCACGCGGCTCGACGCGTCCTTGCACGTCACCGCGCATCGATATCCCGTATTCCTGCCCGACGGGCGGCACTTCCTTTACATGGCCGCCAACCTGTCGGGGAACACGGGTGATCCCTCGAACTCGATTCGCGTGGGCTCGCTCGACGGCAAGACGGACAAGGCGGTCGTCGCCGGGGTCGCCTCGAACCCGTCGTTCGTCGCGGGGCACGTTCTCTACGCCAGCGAGGGGGCGCTCTTCGCCGTGAAGATGGATCCCGCACGGCTCGCGGTCGAGGGAGACCCCGTCCCCGTCGCACAGCGCCTGAACGTCTCGAACTGGTACGGCTACGTCCAGTTCACGGCCTCGGACGACCTCCTCCTCTCCACCCCGGCCTTCGCCATTCCGTCGCAGCTCGCCTGGTTCGACCGGAACGGACGGCCGGCCGGGACGGTCGGCGAGCCCGGCCTCTGGGTCGCCCCGCGCCTCTCGCCCGACGGCCGGAAGATCGCGGTCGGCGTGCTCGATCTCGGCAGGAACACGTCCGACATCTGGCTCTACGACGTCGGCGGAGGAGCCGGCACGAAATTCGTGTTCGGAAGCCGGAACAACTTCGCGCCCGTGTGGGCTCCCGCCAGCGACCGGCTTCTCTTCGGGTCCGACCGGAAGTCGAAGGGGTCGCGGCAGGATCTCTGGACGAAGTCCCTCGACGGGAGCGCCGAGGAGATGCTGGTCGAATCGCCCGACAACCGGATTCCCGAGGACTGGTCTCCGGACGGGAAATCTCTGTCGATCAACGACGTCCCGGCGCAGGGCAAGAGGAACAACCAGCTCTGGATCGTCGAGGCGGCGGGGGAGAAGAAGTCTCGTCCGTTCGCGACGGAGGCGAACTTCCAGGGAGACAGCCGGTTCTCTCCCGACGGGCGATGGCTCGCCTACGATTCCGACGAGTCCGGACGGCTCGAGGTCTACGTGCGGCCGTTCCCGGGACCCGGCGGCCGCTGGCAGGTCTCGACGGAGGGAGGCAGCCAGCCCCACTGGCGGCGCGACGGCAAGGAGCTCACCTTCCTCACTCCGGAAAACAAGCTCATGGCGGTCCCGATCGGCACGACGTCCGGATTCCACGCCGGGCCGCCTGCGCTCCTGTTCGCGATCCATCCGAGCCTGAACGGAACCGCCTACGACGCCACGGGAGACCACCAGAAGTTTCTCGTCAACACCGTCCCGGACGAGCAGGGCTCGCCCCCGCTGAGCCTGCTCGTCCACTGGACCCGGCTCCTCGCGAAGCAGGAGGAGTCGCGCCGATGACGCTCGCTGCCGGGACGAAGCTCGGTGCTTACGAAGTCCTCGCCAAGATCGGCGCGGGAGGGATGGGGGAGGTCTATCGGGCGAGGGACCTGAGGTTGGCGAGGGACGTCGCAATCAAGGTCCTGCCGGAAGAATTCTTCGAAGGTGAAGAGAGGAGGCAGCGGTTTGAGCGGGAGGCGAAGCTCCTCGCAGCGCTCAACCATCCCGGGATTGCTGCCATCTACTCATTCGAAGAAATCCCCGGTTCCTCTTCTTCCACGTCGCGCCACATCCTCGTCATGGAGCTCCTCGAAGGCGAGACGCTCCGGGGGGCGCTCGCGAGCGGGAAGCTGTCCCAGCGGCGGGTGATCGACTACGCGCTGCAGGTCTCGCACGGGCTGGCGGCCGCGCACGAGAAGGGGATCGTCCACCGGGACCTCAAGCCGGAGAACCTGTTCGTGACGAAGGACGGACGCCTCAAGATCCTCGATTTCGGTCTCGCCAAGCTGTCGCTCCAGGAAGAGGGCGCGAAGGCGACCAACATGCCGACGGCCTCGGCGGGGACGGAGCCCGGCGTCGTGATGGGGACGCTGGGGTACATGTCGCCCGAGCAGGTCAAGGGCAAGCCGGCGGACGCGCGGTCGGACATCTTCTCGTTCGGCGCGATCCTGTACGAGATGCTCTCGGGCAAGAGGGCGTTTCACGGCGACTCGGCGGCCGAGACGATCTCTTCGATCCTGAGGGAAGACCCGCCGGAGCTGTCCGCGACGAACCAGAACATCGCGCCCGGCCTCGAGCGCATCGTCCGACACTGCATTGAGAAGAACCCGGAGCAGCGCTTTCACTCGGCGCACGACCTCGCGTTCGACCTGGAGGCCGTATCCGGCCTGTCGGGAGCGAGCGCTGCCTCCACGGGGGCCGCCGGCGGCCGGCTCGCCCCGCGCATCGGAAGGCTCCCGCTCGTCGGCCTCGTCGTGGCCGCGCTCGCGGCCGGGCTCCTCGGCGGCCGTGCGATCTGGAGCAAAGCGCCGGCCGCGCCGCCTTCCTTCAAGAGGCTCACCTACGGACGCGGGCCCATCTGGTCGGCCCGATTCGCTCCGGACGGACAGATGATCGTTTATTCGGCTTCCTGGGAAGGCGCCCAGAAGCCCCAGCTCTTCTCCGTGCGCGCCGAAAGCCCCGAGTCGCTCCGCCTCGCGCTTCCAACGGGCCAGGTCGAATCGATTTCCGGCAAGGGCGAGATGCTCATGCTGAATCTTCTCAAGTTCTCGACGGGATACGCGCGGGTCGGCACGCTCTCCCAGACGCCGCTCTCCGGGAGCGCGCCGCGCGAACTGCTCGAGGACGTGGGCAACGTCGACTGGTCACCGGATGGCGGCTCCATGGCGGTCGTGCGCGCGCCCGATTGGCGTTACCGGCTGGAGTTCCCGGCGGGCAAGGTCCTCTACGAGACCACCGGCTGGATCAGCTTTCCACGGGTTTCCCCGAAGGGAGACGCGGTGGCGTTCCTCGACCATCCCCTCTTCGGGGACGACCGGGGCTCCGTGGCGATCATGGATCGTTCGGGAACGAAGAAAATCCTCTCGACCGGATGGGAGAGCATGCAGGGCGTTTCGTGGTCGCCCTCGGGCGAGGAGATCTGGTTCACGGCGACGAGGGCCGGCAGCTCTCGCGCCCTCTACGCGGTCACTCCGTCGGGACGCCAGCGTGCGCTCGCGGCCACGCCCTCGGGGATGACGCTGCAGGGAATCTCCCGTGACGGGCGCGTGCTCTTCGTCGAGAGCAACGCGCGCCTCGGGTTCCTGGGCCTCCTCCCCGGCGAGGCGAAAGAGCGCGACCTCTCGGGACTCGAGTGGTCCTTTGGCCCGATCCTTTCCCAGGACGGGAAGTCCGTCGTCTTCACGGAGCAGGGGGAGGCGGGAGGCCCGGGTTACTCCGTGTACCTGCGCAAGGTAGATGGATCGGCGCCCGTTCGGCTGGGCGAAGGATCCGCCCTCGCCATTTCTCCCGACGGGAAGTGGGTGCTGACCGCTCTCATCCGCTCGACACCCTCGCAGGTCGTGCTCCTTCCGACCGGAGCCGGAGATCCGAAGACGTTCCCGAAGGACGAGATCGAGCATGCGAACGGGTTCTTCGGGGCATTCCTTCCGGACGGCAAGGGGGTCGTCTTCAACGGCAACGAGCCGGGGCGGCCGCCGCGTGTCTTCGCTCAGGATCTGGCGGGAGGGTCAGCGAAGGCGGTCACTCCGGAAGGCGTCGAGGCGAGGCTTCTCTCGGCGGATGGCGGCTCGCTCGTCGTCCGCACGCCGGATAAGGGGTACGCCATCGTCTCCCTGGATGGCGGAGCGTCGCGTCCGATTCCGGGCCTTAACCCCGGCGACAGGCCTCTGCGGTTTACGGCCGACGGCCGGCACCTGTTCCTTCGAGACGGCTCGAGGGAACTTCCCGCGCGAGTCTTGCGGCTCGACCTCGCCACCGGGCGCCGGGAGGTGTGGAAAGAGCTCACGCCGGGCGACCCGGCGGGCATCACCCTGTTGCAGCCCTCGGCCATCTCCGACGACGGGAAGACGATCCTCTTCATCTATTCCCGGGTGCTCTCCGACCTCTACCTTGCGGAGGGGTTGAAGTGATCACCGCCGGCACGAAGCTCGGTCCCTACGAGATCCTCGGGCAGATCGGCGCGGGCGGGATGGGGGAGGTCTACAAGGCCAAGGACCCTCGCCTCGATCGAGAGGTCGCGATCAAGGTACTGCCGCGAGGATTTCTTCGAAGGTGAAGAGAGAAAGCAGCGATTCGAGCGGGAAGCGCGCTTACTCGCAGCGCTCAATCATCCCGGAATCGCTGCCATCTACTCATTCGAAGAAATCCCCTCTTCTTCCTCCTCGTCGATCCCGTTCTTGTCATGGAGCTCGTCGACGGCGAGACGCTGCGCGAGCGGATCACCGCGGGAGCCCTGCCACAGCGCAAGGCCGTGGACCTCGGAGCCCAGATCGCGCGCGGCCTGGCGGCGGCGCACGAGAGCGGCATCGTCCACCGTGACCTCAAGCCGGAGAACATCGTCCTCACGAAGGACGGGCGCGCGAAGATCCTCGACTTCGGCCTCGCCAAGCAGCGCTCCGTCACCGCGGGGGAGGACACGAAGTCGCCGACGCTCGCGAAGGCGACGGACGCCGGGACGCTCCTCGGGACCGTCGGATACATGGCGCCCGAGCAGGTGAGGGGGCTGCCGGCGGACGCCCGCTCGGACATCTTCGCGTTCGGCTGCGTCCTCTTCGAGATGCTCACGGGCCGGCGCGCGTTCAAGGGCGACTCGGCGATCGAGACGATGAACGCGATCCTGAAGGAGGAGCCCGCGGAGCCGGACGTCTCGGGCGCGAAGATCCCGTCCGAGCTCGACCGCCTCGTGCGGCACTGCCTCGAGAAGAATCCGGCCGAACGATTCCAGTCGGCCCGTGACCTCGCGTTCGACCTCGAGGCGCTCGGCGGCAGCTCCGCGAGCGGTCGGACGGCCGCTCCGGCGGCGGCTCGCGCCGGGCGTCGATGGGTGCCCGACGCCGCGATTGCAGTCGGCGTGCTCGCGGTGGCGGCGGCTTTCTCCGTCGGGCTCTGGAAAGGAAAGCGTTCGGTCGCCGGCGTCGCGTCCTTCGCGCAGCTCACGTTCCGGCAGGAGCCGATCTTCAAGGCCCGGCTCGCCCCGGACGGGAAGACGGTCGTCTACAGCGCCGCTCCCTCCGGAAACGCCCCGGAGATCTTCTCGCTTCGCTCCGACTACCCGGGCGCGAGCCCGCGCTCCCTGGGCACCGGCCAGCTGCTCTCGATCTCGTCGCGAGGAGAGCTCGCTCTCCTCACGCGCGCCCGGTACAAGGGGCACAGCCTCTTCGAGGGCACGCTCGCGCGCATGCCGCTGGAAGGCGGCGCGCCCCGGGAAGTCCTGGACGGCGTGCGCGAGGCCGACTGGACCCCCGATGGATCGGAGCTCGCGGTGATTCGCGACGTCGGCGGCAAGGACCGGCTGGAATTCCCGGCCGGCAAGGTCCTCGCCGAGACGGGCGGCTACTTCAGCGAGCCCCGCTTCTCGCCGCGCGGAGACCGGATCGCGTTCTTCCAGCATCCGTTCAAGTTCGACGACCGCGGAGAGGTCGCCGTCGTGGACCTCGCGGGGAAGAAGACCGTTCTTTCGGAGGGCTACTGGGGAGAGGAGGGCCTGGCCTGGTCGCCGGCGGCCGACGAGGTCATGTTCTCCGCGGGGAACGCCTACAACAACTTCCGTGTCTACGCGGTGAGCCTGACCGGCAAGCGCCGGGTCGCGCTCGAGAGCGCGGGCGGCCTGACGATTCACGACATCCGCGCCGACGGGCGCTGGCTCACGACGCGGGACGACTTCTTCCGCGAAATGCAGGTCCTGGCGCCCGGCCAGGCGCGAGAACGGGACCTCTCCTGGCTCGACCTGTCCGATCCCGCGGCGCTGACGCCGGACGGCAAGACGCTGCTCTTCATGGAGGAGAGCGGGAGCGTCGGCGTGAACTACGCCGTGTGCCTGCGACAGACGGATGGCTCGCCCGTCGTGCGTCTCGGCGAAGGAGCCGCTCTCGACCTCTCCCGCGACGGCAAGTGGGCTCTCGCGGCCGTGCCGACGACACCTCCGCAGCTCCTGCTGTACCCCACCGGAGCAGGCGAGCCCCGCAAGCTCGACCGCGGCGGCCTCGTGAGCTACGAGTCCGGGCAGTTCTTCCCGGACACCCGAAAGGTCCTCGCCTGCGGCCACGAGGAGGGCAAAGGCGTCCGGTGCTACGTGCAGGACGTTTCGGGCGGCAAGCCGCGCCCCGTGACGCCGGAAGGCACGAGCCAGGGTTTCGTGTCGCCCGACGGCAGGCAGATCCTCGTCACGGCGAGCGGTGGCTCTCTCGTTCTCTACCCGGTGGACGGGGGCGAGGCGCGGCCCGTGCCCGGCGCGACTTCCGGCGACGCGGTCATCCGGTGGAGCGCGGACGGCCGCTCCCTGCTCGTATCCCGCAGCGGCGAGGTGCCTGCGCGCATCGAACGGCTCGACGTTGCGACCGGGAAGCGGGAGCCTCTGCGCACGGTCGGGCCCACGGATCTGACCGGGGTCCTGAGCATCGGGCCGTTCGCCTTCACCGACGACTTGAAGAGCTACGCCTACGCCTGCCGGCGCACTTCTTCACATCTCTTTCTCGTGGAGGGAGCCCGATGACGCTCACGACCGGCTCACGCCTCGGCCCGTACGAAATCGTCTCGCCCCTCGGTGCCGGCGGCATGGGCGAGGTCTACAAGGCGCGGGACACGCGGCTCGAGCGGGACGTCGCCATCAAGGTCCTGCGGCCGTCCGAGTCCACGTCCGAGGAGATGCAGCAGCGCTTCGAGCGCGAGGCGAAGGCGATCTCGCAGCTCTCGCATCCGCACATCTGCGCGCTCTACGACGTCGGGCGCACGAGGGCGACCGAGTACCTCGTCATGGAGTACCTCGAGGGCGAGACGCTCGCGGACCGGCTCGGCGAAGGGGCCGATGCCGCCCGAGCAGCTCCTGCGCGATCGGGATCGAGATCGCGGACGCGCTCGACGAGGCGCACCGGCAGGGGATCGTCCACCGGGACCTGAAGCCCGGAAACGTCATGCTCACGAAGGCGCGGCGTCAAGCTGCTCGACTTCGGCCTCGCCAAGACGCTGGCGCCGCAAGCCGCGCAGACCCAGCTCACGTCGCTGCCGACGATGGCCGCGCCCCAGCATCTCACGCAGCAGGGGACGATCCTCGGGACGTTCCAGTACATGGCGCCCGAGCAGCTCGAGGGAGGAGACGCCGACGCGCGGAGCGACATCTTCGCCTTCGGCGCCGTCCTCTACGAGATGGCGACGGGCCGGAAGGCCTTCGAGGGGAAGAGCCAGGCGAGCCTGATCGGCTCGATCCTGAAGGAGAACCCGCCTCCGTCTTCGTCGATCGCGCCGATGACGCCGCCGGCGCTCGACCGCGTCATCGGGACCTGCCTCGCGAAGGACCCGGAGGACCGTCTTCAGACCGCGCACGACGTCAAGCTCCAGCTGCAGTGGATCGCCGAGGGCGGCTCGCAGGTCGGGCTGCCGGCGCCCGTCGCCCGCGGCGAAAGAACCGCGAGAAGCTGGCATGGGCGCTCGCGGTCGTAGCCATGCTCGCCGCGGTTGCGTTCGCGATCGGCTTCGTCCGCCGCGCGCCCGCGCGTCCGCGCATGGTCCGGTTCGAGATCGCCACGCCGCCCGACATCACCTCGATCGACGCGCCGCGCATCTCGCCGGACGGGCGCATCCTCGCCTTCAACGCGACGGACGCGACGGGCAAGACGCGCATCTGGATCCGGCCGCTCGACGCGCTGAAGGCGCACCCGCTCGATGGGCACGGAAGGAGCGACGCGGCCCTTCTGGTCGCCCGACAGCCGGTTCCTCGGCGTTCGTCGCGGAAGGCAAGCTCAAGAAGGTCGACGTCGACGGGCGGTCCGCCCCAGAAGATCTGCGACGCGCCGGGAGGCTCGGACGGGACGTGGAGCGAGAGAGGCGTGATTCTGTTCGACGGCACGGGCCCGCAGCCGATCCGGCGTGTCGCGGCCGCGGGGGGAACGGCGGTCGACGCGGTGAAACAGGACGCGTCGCGGAAGGAGCGAACCGTCGCCTGGCCCGAGTTCCTCCCGGACGGCCGGCACTTCCTTTACATGGCGACCGGCGAAAAGCCGGAGGACAGTGTGTACCGGATCGGCTCGGTCGACTCGCCGGAATCGAAGGTCCTCGCGTCCGCGCAGACGCTCGTCTCGTACGCGCGGCCGGGATACCTTCTCTTCGTGCGCGACCGGACGCTCGTCGCGCAGCCGTTCGACGCGAAGGCCCTGAAGACGACCGGCGAACCCGTTCCGCTGGCCGAGCACGTCGGCACCGACAGCGTCGGGCTCGCGCGATTCTCGGTCTCGCGGAACGGCACGCTCGTCTACCGGACCGGCGAGACGGGGAACCGCCTCATGTGGGTGGACCGGTCCGGTAAGGAGGGCGACGCCGTGGGCGATCCGGGGGACAGCCGCAGTCCGGCGTTCTCGCCGGACGGCGATCGGCTCGCGTACGACCGGGCCGACCCGCAGCGCGGCAAGACGGACATCTGGGTCCGGGACCTCAGGCGCGGCGTCAGCTCCCGGTTCACGTTCGACACGGACGACGCGTTCGCGCCGCTGTGGTCTCCGGACGGCAAACGAATCGTCTACACCGTCGGGGCCGACCTCTTCGAAAAGGCGTCGGAGGGCCTCGGCGAGGAGAAGGTCCTTCTCAAGTCCGACGAGCTGAAGTTCGCCTGCGACTGGTCCCGCGACGGCAAGTACGTCGCGTACTCCAGCCAGGGGAAGGAGACGGGATTCGACATCTGGGTGCTCCCCATGTTCGGCGACAGGAAGCCGGTCCCGTTTCTGAAGACGCAGTTCGCGGAGCTCAGGCCCGTCTTCTCCCCGGACGGCCGGTACCTCGCCTACCAGTCGAACGAGTCCGGGCGCTCCGAGATCTACCTCCAGAGCTTCCCGGGGCCGGGGGGCAAGTGGCAGATCTCGACGTCCGGCGGCATCGAGCCGCACTGGCGCGGGGACGGCAAGGAGCTGTACTACCGCGCGCCCGACGGGAAGCTCATGGCGGTCGAGATCCAGACCGGCGCGACGGTGACCGCCGGCGCGCCGCAGCCGCTGTTCCAGGGTCGCTTCGACTCGGCCGTCGCGCGCGAGCACTACATACCGGCTCGAGACGGGAAGCGCTTTCTCGTCGTCGCTCCGCTCGGGCGCGAGGCGATGACCCCGACGACGGTCGTCCTGAACTGGAACGCGGACCTCGGGCGGTGACGTGACGCTCGCGTCCGGCACGAAGTTCGGCCCGTACGAGATCCTGAGCCCGCTTGGCGCGGGCGGGATGGGGGAGGTCTACCGGGCGAAGGACACGCGGCTCGACAGGATGGTCGCGCTCAAGGTGCTGCCGGAAGAGTTCTTTGAAGGTGAAGAGAGGAGGGGACGCTTCGAGCGCGAGGCGCGCATGCTCGCGAGCCTCAATCATCCGGGCATCGCCACCCTCTACTCCTTCGAAGAAATCCCCGGCTCTTCCTCTTCCTCTTCGACCCGCCACCTCCTCGTCATGGAGCTCGTCGAGGGCGAGGACCTCGGCCAGCGCCTCGTCTCCGGCCCTCTTCCGCTCGAAGAATCCCTGTCTTTCGCTCGGCAGATTGCAGAGTCGCTGGAGGCGGCGCACGAGAAGGGGATCGTCCACCGCGACCTCAAGCCCGCGAACGTCAAGGTCACGCCCGACGGGCGGGTGAAGCTGCTGGACTTCGGGCTCGCGAAGATCTTCGAGGGAGAAAGAGATTCTTCGAAAGGGGGTTCGGGGGGAGAGCTGACGCAATCCCCGACGTTGACAGCGCGGGCGACGGCGGCGGGGGTGATTCTCGGGACGGCGGCGTACATGTCTCCGGAGCAGGCGAGGGGCAAGCCGGTCGACAAGCGGACGGACGTCTGGGCGTTTGGCTGCGTGCTGTACGAGATGCTCGCCGGGAAGCGCGCCTTCGAGGGCGAGACCGTGACGGACGTCCTCGCCGCGATCCTCACGAAGGACCCGGACTTCGCGGCGCTGCCGGAGCGCACTCCGGCGAGGATAAGAGATCTTCTTAGAAGGTGTCTGAGGCGGGAGGCGAAGCAGCGCCTCCACGACATCGCGGATGCGAGACTCGAGCTCGAAGAGGCCGAGGCTCTGCCGCGGAGCGCGTCCGGCAACTCACCCTTCGAAGAAAATCTTCAACCGGCGACGCCGAGCCCCACTGTGGCAAGCGCGGAGCGGACGAGGCGTGAGAGAGGGAGCAAGAACTCTCTCTCCCTCTTTCTCCCCTGGGTGCTTGCGGCCGCGTTCGCGGCCGCGGCGGGGGCGCTCGCGCTGCGCGCTCGCGCCCCCCGGCCGATCGAATCCGCCCCGGCCGCGTTCGGCGTGGCGTTGCCGGCCGGCTGGGTGCTTCCGCGGGACGAGGCGCCGACGCTCGACGTCTCGGAGGACGGCCGCACGATCGTCTTCGTGGCCGAGTCGAGTTCGGCGAGACGGCTGTTCCGGCGGGCGCTCGGCAAGGTGGAAGCGGTGCCGATCGAGGGGACCGACAGCGCCTTCCACCCGTTCCTCTCGCCCGACGGCCGATGGGTCGGCTTCTTCGCCGACGGGAAGATCCGCAAGGTCCCGATCGAGGGCGGCGCCCCCGTCCCCATCGCGTCCGTGACGGCGGTTCGCGGCGCGACCTGGCGCTCGGACGGCTGGATCGTCTTCACGAACGGATACGCCGGAGGCCTCTATCGCGTGCGGGACGCGGGTGGTTCGCCCGAGCCGCTCACGACGCTGGACCTGGCGCGCGACGAGCGGACCCACCGGTGGCCGGCGTCCGTGGCGGGCACCGACTGGGTCCTGTTCACGGTCGCGAACACGAAGTCGGTGAGCGATTACGAGAGCGCCCGGATCGACGCCGTGAACGTCCGGACGAAGGAGCGCCGGACGATCCTCGAGGGCGCGCGGGTCGCGCGTTTCGCCCCACCCGACCGCCTCCTCGTGCTGCGCCGAGCCGCCCTGGTCGCCTATCGCCTCGACCCGGTCCGGCTGACGACGGGCCCGGAAACGGTCACCGTGCTCGACGACGTCGGAGGCGAGGCGAGCAGCGGCGCCGGGTTCTTCGCCGCGGGCGCGCGGGGCGTTCTCGCGTACGTGCCCGGCGCGGCGCTGCAGGAGGCGAAGCTCCTCGTCAGCGTGGATCCGCAGGGGCGCGAATCGCTCCTGCCGCTCGAGCCGCGCAGCTACTTCCAGCCGCGCGTCTCGCCGGACGGGAGAACCCTCGCCTTCTCGATCGGATCGGGCCAGGCGGAAAACGACGACGTCTGGATCTACGACCTCCGTGAGAAGCGGATGAGCCGGTTCACGTTCCAGCCCGGAAGCGCGATTCCGGCGTGGTCGCCCGACGGGCAGTGGATCGCGTTCAGTCGCGGCCGCGGCGCCACGGGCCTCTATCGCCGGCGCCTGGATGGAACCTCGGACGACGAGCGTCTCTCCGGCGAGGACGGGCCGAACTTCGTG
The DNA here is from genome assembly GCA_963798215.1 of uncultured Acidobacteriota bacterium. Taxonomy (GTDB): domain Bacteria; phylum Acidobacteriota; class Thermoanaerobaculia; order UBA5066; family UBA5066; genus Fen-183. The sequence goes on along the minus strand of CAWCSP010000004.1, from coordinate 2,024,127 downwards.
GACGGGTATGCGCCGGACGGGAAGGTCCTCACGGCGACGAAGTCGGAACGGGCCCTGAGCGTGTTCGGAGTCCCGATCGGCGGCAAGCCCTTCAAGCTCATCGAAAGCGCGGCCGACGTATGGGGCGCACTCGTGTCGCCCAGCGGCCGATATGTGGCGTATGTCTCCACGGAAACGGGCACCGACGAGGTCTTCGTCGAGACTTATCCCCCGGGCCGCGGAAAGTGGCAGGTTTCTCTCGGCGGCGGGCGATTCCCCGTCTGGGCGCGGGACGGGAAGAGGCTCGTGTACGTGAAGGACGAGGCGATCATGGCCGTCGACGTCGACGATCGGGGCACCTTCCACGCGAGCGAGCCGCGAATGCTGTTTCGCGGTCCGTACGAGCTCCGGACGGCCCCAATCCGGAATTTCGACCTCGGCCCCGACGGGCGGTTCGTGTTCGTCCGGCGCCGCACGGACGTCCCGTCGCCCCGCCAGCTCGAGGTCATTCTCGGCTGGGAGGGCCTCCGCCCGGCCGGATCGTAGTGCTCCTCGTCTTCCTGAAGATCGTTCTCGGCCTCTGGGCCCTGCGAGCCCTCAACGTCGCGCTCTCGTGGTGGCTCGTCCCGCACCTGGCCCCGGCGCCGCGGCGGAAGGAGGGTGTGCCGTTCGTCTCGGTCGTCGTCCCGGCGCGGGACGAGGAGCGCTCGATCGAGGCGGCGACGCGGAGCAAGTGCCTGCAGGACGATCCGGCGTTCGAGGTCGTGGTCGCGGACGACCGGTCGTCGGACGGGACGCGGGGAATCCTGCGGCGCCTCGAGACGGAGTTCCCGGGAGCGCTCCGCGTCGTGGACGGCGTCGAGCCGCCGCCCGACTGGCTCGGCAAGTCGCACGCCCTCGACGAGGGCGCGCGAGCCGCGAGGGCATCGCGGCCGGGAGACTGGCTCGTCTTCTCCGACGCGGACGTCGTCTTCACCCCGGACCTCCTCGCCCGCGCGCTCGCGCACGCGGAGAAGAGCCGCCTCGACTTCCTGACCCTTCTCCCGCAGATGGAGGCGCACGGGTTCGGCGAGCGCCTCATGGTGCCGACGATCCCGGCCGCCGCGTTCTGCTATCTGCCCGGCTGGCTCATGAACGTCCCGTCCGCGCGATCCTTCGGCGGGGGAGGCGGCGTCTTCAACCTGATCCGGCGCGACCTGTTCGACCGGATCGGAGGCCACGAGGCGCTGAAAACGTCGGTCGTCGACGACATCCAGCTCGGCCGCAACGCGCGCAGGGCGGGCGGCCGCACCGGGATCGCGCTCGCGCTCGACTCGATCTCCCTCCGCATGTACCACGGCTTCGCGGAGATCGCGAAGGGTCTGGAAAAGAACGGCTTCTTCGGAATGCTCGCGAGCCTGCCGGTGGCGCTGCTCGCCCTTCTGCTGGTTTTCTTGGAAGGTGAATTGGCCGGAGTCGTCCTCGTCGGCGGAACGCTCGAACGGGCGGTCCGCTTCATGACGGCCTCGGGAGGCGGCGCCGCCGCGCCCCCGCCCTTCTTTACGTTCGAGGAAATCTCTCTCGCTCTCCTCGTCGTTCTTGCGACATTCCTCGTGCGGGCCGTCTGCGACGCCCGCCTCCGCCTCGGGATCCTCTCCGCCGCGCTGCATCCCCTCTGGATCGCCGCCCTGACGTGGATCTTCGGGAGATCGACGTGGGTGAACGGCGTCCTGCACCGGAACGAGTGGCGGGGGAGGGTGCGGGACGCTCGAACGCTGCGCACCTGACGGTATGCTGCGCACGTTGAATCCCGGGCAACGCCTCGGCCCCTACGAGATCGTCGGCCCTCTCGGCAAGGGCGGGATGGGGGAGGTCTACCGGGCAAGGGACCCGAGGCTCGCGAGAGACGTCGCGATCAAGGTACTGCCGGAAGAGCTCTTTGAAGGTGAAGAGAGGCGACAGCGGTTCGAGCGGGAGGCTCGCTTACTCGCAGCGCTCAATCATCCCGGAATCGCCGCCATCTACTCATTCGAAGAGGTCCCCTCTTCCTCTCCCTCATCTTCGCGCCACCTCCTCGTCATGGAGCTCGTCGAGGGCGAGACGCTGTCGGCGCGGCTCGCGCGCGGGCCGATACCGCTCGAACAGGTGCTGCGTTTCGGGGCCGAGATCGCGGCGGCGCTCGAAGCCGCTCACCGACGCGGGATCGTCCACCGCGATCTGAAGCCGGCGAACGTCATGCTGACGAAGTCGGGCGTCAAGCTCCTCGACTTCGGCCTCGCCCGGGCGATCGCTCCCGGTGCGCCAAACGCCGCGCTGTCGGCGGCGCCGACGGAGGACAAGTCCCTGACGGTCGAGGGCGGCGTCGTCGGGACGCCCCAATACATGGCGCCCGAGCAGCTCGAGGGGAAGGACGCGGATGCGCGCACGGACATCTTCGCGCTCGGCGCGACCGTCTACGAGATGGCGACCGGCCGAAGGGCCTTCCCGGCGGCGAACACGGCCAGCCTGATCTCGGCGATCCTGACGACCGAGCCCGCGCCGATCGCGGCGCTCCGGCCGGGGAGCCCGGCCTCGCTGGATCGGGTCGTGAGGACGTGCCTCGCGAAGGAGCCCGACGAGCGCTGGCAGAGCGCGGCGGACGTCGGGCGCGAGCTGAAGTGGATCGCGGAGGGGGCGGCCGGGACCCCGGCGCTCGCGCCGGCCCGACCCCGCCGGCGGGAGCTCGCCGCGTGGGCGTTCGCGGCCCTCGCGATCCTCCTCGCGGTCTCGTCCCTCCTCCGGCTGCGCCGGGCGGAGACGCCCGCCGAGCTGACGCGCTTCAAGATCCTTCCTCCCCCCGGGCAGAACCTCCTGGCCTTCGCCATGCTCTCGCCGGACGGCCGGCGGCTCCTCATGCAGCTGCGCGATGACGGCGGAAGGAACTGGCTCGCGGTCCGGCCTCTCGACAGCCTCGACGTGCGCATCCTCCCGGGGACCGACGACTCGCGCGGGGCCTTCTGGTCGCCCGACGGGAGCGAAGTCGCCTTCTTCGCGGACGGGAAGCTCAAGCGAATGAGCGCGGACGGCGGGCCCGCCCGGGCAGTCTGCGACAGCGGCGGGGCCGTCTGGGGCGCGTGGAGCCCGGAGGGCACGATCCTCTTCGCGACTCACTGGGGTGGCCCCCTTTACGCGGTCCCGGCGGCCGGCGGACCTCTTACGCAGGCCACGTCCCTCGACGCCGCGGCCGGAGAGACGCACCAGAACCAGCCGTGCTTCCTGCCCGACGGGCGGCACTACGTCTATTTCTCGGCGAACGCGGACTTCTCGAAGAAAACGATCCGGCTCGGGTCGCTCGACTCGAAGAAGACGCGCCCGCTGTTTGATTCGGACTCCTCCGCGGTCTATGCGGACGGGCACCTGGTCTTCGCGCGCGACGACGCCGTCCTCGCGTGGCGGTTCGACCCGAAGAGCCTCCGCCTCGTCGGAGAGCCGTTCCCGGCGTTCGAGAACGTCCACTGGGCGAGCTGGGACGATTTCCTGTCCGTCTCGGCGGCGGGGAAACGCGTGGCCTATGTCTCGTGGGCGCTCAAGCGGCAGCTCCAGTGGGTGGACCGGAAGGGGCGCGAGATCGGGACGCTCGGGGGAATCGCGGGCTACGCGGACCTCAGGATCTCCCCGGACGGGCGCCGGGTCGCCGTCGCGATCCGCGGCCCGGCGCACGGCGGGAACGGCGACATCTGGGTCCTCGACGCCGTGCGCGGCACGCCCGAGAGGGTCACGTCCGAGCCGACCGACGAGTTCAATCCCGCCTGGTTCCCGGACGGCGAGAGGCTCGCTTACGTCTCGGACCGGTTTGGTTCTTACAATCTCTTCGAACGGCCGGCGGCGGGCGGCACCGAGAAGCTCCTGGTCCGTTCCGATCGGGACAAGACCTTTCCGTCCATCCTCCCCGACGGACGGCACGTCCTCGCGAACCTCTACGATCCGCCCCGCTACGCCCGGGTCGTCCTGTCCCTCGACGATCCGAGGAGCGTCGTGCGCCTCAGCGGCGACTCCCCCTTCTCGGAGGAGCATCCGGCGCTGTCCGCGGACGGCAAGTGGACGGCGTTCGATTCGCTCGAATCTGGCCAGCGGGAGGTCTACGTGCAGTCGCTGCCGGCGGGACCGAAAGGCCAGGTCTCGGTCGGCGGCGGGCAGATGCCCGTCTGGAACCGCAACGGCCGCGAGCTCTTCTACGCCGCGCGAAACGGAACGCTGATGTCCGTCCCGCTGCGCGACGCCGGGGGCAAGCTGGAGGCCGGTGAGCCGCAGCCGCTCTTCCCCCTTCAGTTCGACCTGAGCGGCGAGCTGCCGTGGCACCTCCTGCCATACGGCGTGACGCCCGACGGCGAGCGGTTTCTCGTGATCCGCCGCGCGCCGGGTGTCGAGCCCGACGGCGTCGTCGTCGTCACGAACTGGACGGCGGCCCTGGCCGCCGGCCGCTGACGCCGCCGCGCGGCACCGTCGCAGGTCGGGGTATTCTCCGGGGCTCATCCCTCGGCAACGGAGGTTTCGTGGAGCGATTCACCGGACTGATCGGCCTCGCGGTGGTGTGGGCGGTCGCGCTGCTGATGTCGAAGAACCGCAAGGCGATCCGCTGGCGGACGATCGGCTGGGCGTTCGCGCTCCAGATGGTGTTCGGCCTCCTCGTCCTCTACTGGGAGCCTGGCAAGCAGGGTCTCGAGTCGTTCTCGAACGGCGTCTCGCACGCGATCGGCTACGCGGATCAGGGGTCGTCGTTCCTGTTCGGCTGGCTCGCAGGCCCGATGGACCCCCTCGGCGAGAAGACGGGCCTCGGCTTCCGCGGGATCATCTTCGCGTTCAAGGTCCTTCCGATCATCATCTTCATCTGCTCGTTCTTCTCGGTCCTCTATTTCTTCGGAATCATCCAGGTCATCGTCAAGGGCATGGCGTGGGTCATGCAGAAGACGATGAAGGTCTCGGGCGCCGAGGCCCTCTGCGTCGCCGCGAACGTCTTCATCGGGCAGACGGAGGCGCCGGTCCTCATCGCCCCGTACATCGCGACGATGACGACGTCCGAGCTCTTCACGATGATGGTCGGAGGCATGGCGCACGTCTCGGGGGCCGTCATGCTCGCGTACGTCCTCATGGGCGCGCCGCTGAAGTACCTCATCACGGCGTCCGTCATGGCGGCGCCGGGCACGTTCCTGATCACGAAGATCATGTGGCCGGAGACGGACACCCCCGTCACGATGGGGAAGGTCCGGATGCAGATCGAGAAGAAGGACGCGAACTTCATCGACGCCGCGGCGACGGGCGCCTCGCAGGGCATGACGCTCGTCCTGAACATCGCGGCGATGCTCATCGCGTTCGTCGCCATGATCGCGATGATCAACGGGTTCCTCGGCTGGGCGGGCGGCCTCTTCGGGTATCCGTCGTTCACGCTGCAAACGATCTTCGGGTGGGTCATGTCGCCGCTCGCCCGGGCCCTCGGGGCTCCGGCGCAGGACGCCGCCACGATCGGCAACCTCATCGCGAACAAGACCGTCATCAACGAGTTCTTCGCTTTCTCGATGTTCAAGGACGTCGTGGGCGGCCTCACCGAGAAGGGCAAGATCATCGCGACGTTCGCGCTCTGCGGCTTCGCGAACTTCTCGTCCATCGGCATCCAGATCGGCGGCATCGGCGGCCTCGCGCCGACCCGGAAGTCCGACCTCGCCCGGCTCGGCTTCCGGGCCCTTCTCGCCGGCTCGCTCGTCAGCTTCATGACGGCCGCGATCGCCGGCATCCTGATGTCTTAGGAACGCCTTAGGAGAGCGACGCGCATGGACCCGAACCTCACGGCTTCCGCGGAGTGGCTCCGCGAAAGGCTCCCGCACCCGCCTCTCGTCGGTGTCATCCTCGGCTCCGGTCTCGGCGACTTCGCCGACGGCGTGGAGGACGCGCTCGCCGTGCCGTATGGCGAGATCCCGGGCTTCCCCTCGTCGGCCGTCGTCGGCCACGCGGGGACTCTCGTCGCCGGCAAGGTCCGGGGTGTTCCGACGGTCGTCCTCTCCGGACGCGTCCACTTCTACGAGGGACACCCGATGCCGTCCGTCGTCTTCCCGGCCCGGGTTCTCGGGCTCCTCGGCTGTCGGACCGTGATCGTGACGAACGCCGCAGGCGGGATCGACACGTCGTTCCGGTCCGGGAACCTCATGCTGATCGAGGACCACATCAACGGCTTCGGCACCAACCCGCTCGTTGGTGCGAACGAGGAGGACCTCGGGCCGCGGTTCCCGGACATGTCCGACGCGTACCGGAAGGACCTCCGCGCCGTCGCGCTCGCGGTGGCGAAGAGGGAGCGGATCACGCTGAAGAAGGGCGTCTACATCGGCCTCCACGGCCCGTCCTACGAGACGCCGGCCGAGATCCGCGCGTTCCGGCGGTGGGGCGCTCACGCGGTGGGGATGTCGACGGTCCCCGAGGTCATCGCGCTCAACCAGATGGGCGTCGGGGTCATCGGGATCTCGTGCATCACGAACATGGCGGCCGGCGTCCTCAAGAAGCCGCTCGTGCACACCGAAGTTCTCGAAACCACGCAGCGCGTCAAGGGCGAGTTCGTGAGGCTCCTGACCTCGCTCGTGCGCGCGCTCGGCGAGGGCCGCTCCGGCGCCACGGAGGACGCGCTGGCGCCGAGGAAGCCGGCCGCGAAGAAGGCCGCGAAGGCGCCGGCCCGGAAGGGGAAGGCCCGCCGATGAGCGCGCGGCCGCTGACGGCCGAAGAGGAAGCCAGGCTCGTGGCCGCGGCGACGGCGGTGCGCGAGCACGCGGCGGCCCCGTACTCGAAGTTCCGCGTGGGTGCGGCTCTGCTCGCGGAGGACGGCCGGATCTTCACCGGCTGCAACGTCGAGTCCGCGTCGTACGGCCTCACGGTCTGCGCCGAACGTAACGCGGTCTTCAAGGCGATCTCCGAGGGCGCGAACGGCTTCCGCGCCGTCGCGGTCGTGACGGACGCCGAGCCGCCGGCCTCGCCCTGCGGCGCGTGCCGGCAGGTGCTCTGGGACCAGTGCCGCGACATCGACGTCGTGATCGCGACGCCGCGCGGCGTCGCGACGCGCACGCGCCTCGCGACGCTCCTACCGATGGCGTTCGAGTTCTAGCTGTCCGGGGACGATGAGGTCTTGGCAATGTTCAAAGAGAACCGGAAGATTTCTTTGAAGGTGAATAGGGCACTCGCCTCGGTCGTCCTCGTGACGATCGCCTGCATCGCGGCGCCGCTGGCATCCGCTGCCGAAACCCCTCACGCGCCTTCTCAGAAATCCTCTTCTTCTTCTTCTTCTTCGGTCTCTTCGGTCGACACCTTGGTTACCGCCGCGCACGTCCTCACCATGGATGGCACGGACCGCGTCTTCTCCCCGGGCGCCGTGGCGATCAGGAACGGCGCGATCGTCGCGGTCGGGACGCCTAGCGAGCTCTCGTCTCTCTATTCCCCGAAGCAGAAGATCTCGCGTCCCCATGCGGTCGTCCTGCCCGGTCTGATCAACACGCACACGCACGCCGCGATGAACCTCCTGCGCGGCATCGCGGACGACCTGCCGCTCATGGACTGGCTCACGAAGTTCATCTTTCCCGCCGAGGCCCGAAACGTGTCGCCGGCCTTCGTGAAGGCCGGGACGCTCCTCGCCTGCGCCGAGATGGTCCGCGGGGGAACGACGACGTTTGCGGACATGTACTACTACGAGTCGGACGTCGCCTCGGCCGTCGACCAGTGCGGGATGCGAGCCGTCCTCGGCGAGACGTGGCTCGACTTTCCCGTGCCCGACCACAAGGACCTCGCGGAATCCGTGGCCGTGACCCGGGCGTTCCTGGAGAAGTGGAAGGGGCATCCGCGCGTGATCGCGGCCATCGCCCCGCACGCTCCCTACACGAACTCCGTCGCGTCCTTTGAGGCCGCGCGAGACCTCGCGCGCGAGTTCAAGGCGCCGCTTCTCATCCACCTCTCCGAGACGCGGGACGAGCAGAAGCAGATCCTCGAGAAGTACGGCACGACGCCGACGAAGTGGCTCGACTCGATCGGCTTCCTCGGCCCGAACGTCCTCGCGGCGCACGGCGTCTGGCTGGACGCGGACGACATGCGGATCCTCGCGGAGCGGCACGTCGGCCTCTCGCACAACCCGGAGTCGAACATGAAGCTCGCGTCGGGGATCGCGCCCGTCGTCGCGGAGCGAAAGGCGGGCATTGTCGTCGGACTGGGAACGGACGGCGTGGCCGGCTCGAACAACGACCTCGACATGTGGGAGGCGATGGACTTCGCCGGGAAGCTGGCGAAGGTGTCCACGATGGACCCGACCGCGCTGCCCGCGAAGGACCTCCTCCGGATGGCCACGATCGAGGGCGCGCGCGCGATGAAGCTCGACGACCGGATCGGGTCTCTCGAGGCCGGCAAGCGCGCCGACCTCGTGGCCGTGGAGCTCGGGAGCGCGGGGACGACGCCCGTGTGGGACCTGACCTCGACGCTCGTCTATACCGTCAAGGAGAGCGACGTCTCCCTCACGATGGTCGAGGGGAAGGTCCTGTGGGACGGCAGGCGCGTGACGACGCTGGACGAGGCGAAGGTCGTCCGGGATGCCGACGCGTGGCGGAAGAAGATCGCCGCCTCTCTCGCGACGCCCGCCGCGCCCGCCGCGAAATGAGCCTCTTCGTCCGCACGATCGTCCGGAAGCGCGACGGGGCCGAGCTCTCCGAAGGCGAGATCGCCGCCTTCGTCGCGGGCGTCACCGACAGGACGATCACGGACGAGCAGGCCGCCGCGTTCCTGATGGCCGTCTGCTGCCGCGGGATGACGACGGGCGAAACGGCGGCGCTCACGTTCGCGATGATGCGGTCCGGGGAGACGTGGGACCTCTCGCGGCACGGCTTCGTCGCAGACAAGCACTCCACGGGCGGTGTCGGCGACAAGTCGACGCTGGTCCTCGCGCCGCTCCTCGCGGCGGTGGGCGTGAAGGCCGGGATGATGTCGGGCCGCGGCCTCGGCCACACCGGCGGCACGCTCGACAAGCTCGAGTCGATCCCGGGTTTCAAGACAGGCCTCCCGAAGGCGGACTTCGACCGGCTCCTCGACACCGTCGGCTGCGCGCTGATCGGCCAGACCGACTCGATCGCGCCCGCGGACCGGCGGCTCTACGCGCTGCGGGACGTGACGGGCACGGTCGAGTCGATTTCGCTCATCACGGCCTCGATCCTGTCCAAGAAGCTCGCGACCGGAGCGCAGGCGGTCGTCTTCGACGTCAAGACGGGCAACGGCGCTTTCATGGCCGACCCGAAGGACGCCGGGACGCTCGGACGGGCGCTCGTCGATACGACGCGCGCGACGGGGCGGAAGGCCTCGGGCTATCTCACCGCGATGGACCGCCCGATCGGCGAGGCCGTCGGGAACGCGAACGAGGTCGCCGAGTCGATCCGGATGCTGCGCGGGGAAGGGCCCGCCGACCTCAGGGAGAACGTGCTCCTCCTCGGAGCGGACCTCGTCTGCGCGGCCGGCGTCGAGACGAACCCGAAGGAAGCCCGCCGCCGCCTCAACGCGGCTCTCGCGGACGGGCGTGCGCTGGAGGTCTTCGCGAAGCTGATCGCGGCGCAGGGCGGCGACGCGACGGTCTGCGACGACGTCACGCGCCTTCCGCAGCCCGTCTCGCGCCGCGACGTTCCCGCGCCCGAGGGCGGCGTCGTCGCCCGCATCGCGACGCGCGAGATCGGCCTCCTCGCGATCGAGCTCGGCTGCGGCCGGGCGAAGCGGGACGACGTGATCGACCCGGCGTCGGGCTTCTGCGTGAAGAAGAAGCCCGGCGACGCCGTGCAGAAGGGCGAGCCGCTCCTCGCGGTCGAGCTCGGACCGACCGCGAAGCCGAAGCCGGATTTCTTCGAGCGGCTCGCGGCGTGCTTCACGATCGCGCCCGCGGGGACGGCGGTCGAGTCGCTCCCGTTCGTCGTCGGGACGCTCTGACGGGCGGGCGTCCGCGGGACGGCGCGGCGGTCTAAACTCTCGACAGATTGAGTCTCGCAATCGGATCTCGCCTGGGTGCCTACGAGATCCTCGGTCCGCTCGGCGCGGGCGGGATGGGAGAGGTCTACCGGGCCCGCGATGCCCGCGTCGACAGGGCAGTTGCGCTTAAGGTCCTGCCGGAAGAGTTCTTTGAAAGTGAAGAGAGGAGGGGACGCTTCGAGCGCGAGGCTCGCATGCTCGCGAGCCTGAACCATCCCGGGATCGCCGCTCTCTACTCATTCGAAGAAATCCCCTCTTCCTCCTCCTCTTCGTCTTCCTCTTCGTCCCGGCACGTCCTCGTCATGGAGCTCGTCGAGGGCGAGACGCTGCGCGAGCGGCTGAAGGCCGGGGGGATTTCCGCGCGCGAGGCGGTGGACGTGGCGGCGCAGATCGCGCGAGGCCTCGCCGCGGCCCACGCGAAGGGCATCGTCCACCGCGACCTCAAGCCCGAGAACGTCGTCGTGGCCAGGGACGGCCGCGTCAAGATTCTCGACTTCGGCCTCGCGAAGCTCTCGCCGCAGGCCGGGGCCGGCGACGACCTCACCTCCGCCGGGACGCGGTCACTGCTCACCGAGGCGGGCGCCGTGTTCGGGACGGTGGGTTACATGTCGCCCGAGCAGGTGCGCGGCGAGCCCGTCGACGGCCGGTCGGACATCTTCAGCTTCGGGACGATCCTCTACGAGATGCTGGCGGGGAAGAACCCGTTCCGGGCCGCCACGTCCGCCGAGACGATGACGGCGATCCTCCGGCACGAGCCGCCGCCGCTCTCCGAGCCCCCGCCCGCCGTGGCATCGGCGCTCTCGCAGATCGTCGCCCGCTGTCTCGACAAGAGGCCGGAGAAGCGCTTCCAGTCGGCGGAGGATCTCGCGTTTGCGCTGGAGAATTCGTCGGGTTCGTCCCAGGCGCCGCCCGTATGGGCACCCGAAACTCGTCCGAAGCGGCGGATCAGCGGCACGCTCGTGGCGGCCTGCGCGGCCGCTGCAGCTCTGGGCGCCGGGGCCGTGTTCCTCTGGAGAGGCGCACCGCGGCCGATTCCCGCGAGGGCGATTCGCTTCACACTTCCACCGCCCGAGGGAGGCTCGTTCTTCCCGCAGGTCGAGTCCACGTCCGTCGCGGTCTCACCGGACGGCGCGCAGGTGGCCTACGTGGCCTCGGATCCAAAGGGCGGACGCCGCCTGTGGCTCCGGTCCCTCTCGGCCTTCGAAGCCCGGCCGCTCGCGGGAACCGAGGGCGCCGTCTCGGTGTTCTGGTCGCCCGACGGGGCTTCGATCGGGTTCTTCGTCGACACCAAACTCAAGCGTCTGGATCTCCCCGGTGGCGCGCCTCTGACGATCTGCGAGGACACCGGCGGCGGCGGCAAGTCCGGGACGTGGGGGCGAGGGGGCGACATCCTCTTCTCGAGCGTGCAGGGGGATGCGATCTACCGCGTGTCCGCGTCGGGAGGCGTCGCGGTCGTGGTGCTGATGCCGGACGCGGCGGCGGGCGAGACACGTGTGATCTGGCCCTGGTTTCTGCCCGACGGCAAGCGTTACCTCTTCTTTGCGCGCACGAGCGACGGAGGGCGGGTCATGCTCGCCGAGCCGGGGCGCGCTCCTCGCCTCGTTCTGAACGCGGGGTCGATGGTCCAGTACTCCGAGCCGGGTTACCTCGTCTTCGTCAACGAGGGCGTCCTCCTCGGCCAGCGCTTCGACGCCCACGCCGGGAGCCTGTTGGGGCGTCCCTTCTCGCTCGCCGAGCACGTGAGTTACTTCATGTCGACGGGGTCGGCGGTCTTCGCCACCTCGTCCGGGGGCACGCTCGTGTTCCAGTCGCGCGACGACGCCGATCGCTTCGTCTGGTTCGACCGGACCGGGCGGGAGATCGGTACCGTCGGCCAGCCGTCGAACCTCCTGGGCGTCTTCATTCCTCCGGACGGGCGCGCCGTTCTCTTCGCCCGCGCGCGCTCCGACCTCGGCACGTACGACGTGTGGTCGTACGACGCGGAACGCAACGTCGAGACGCGGATCACGTCGGCTCGCGACAGCGAGTTCAGCGCGCGCTGGCTCCCGGGCGGAGGGAGCATCGTCTATTCGACCGTCCAGGGCCGCAACCCCCATCTCGTCCGCCGGGACCTGGCGACGGGTAAGGAGGAGGAGATCCTGCCGCGAGGCGGGTTCCAGATCGCGGCAGACGTCTCGCCGGACGGCCGGACGCTCCTGTACTTCGAGCGGCCGGATCGCGGGTCCTTCGACCTTTGGGCGCTTCCCCTCGTCGGCGACGGAAAGCCCGTGCGCCTTCTCGACGGGAGGTTCCTGAACGACGACGCGCGGTTCTCGCCGGACGGCCGCTTCATCTCGATCATCTCGACCGAATCGGGAAAGCCAGAGGCGTATGTGATCCCGTATCCGGGACCGGGGGAGAAGACTCGCGTCTCGACCGGAGGCGCCGAAGTCGTCCGGTGGAGCCGTGACGGACAGGAGCTCCTGTATCTCGCATCGGACGGCCGATTCATGTCGGTGCCCGTCCGTGAGGGCTCGCCCCTTCGGCTGGGCGAGCCGAAGGTCCTGTTCGCGCTCAAGGGCGAATCGCGCTGGCAAAGCTTCGACGTGTCGGCCGACGGGAAGCGCCTTCTGGCCGTCGTCCCGGAATTCGTCGCCGACCAGGCTCCGCTGAACGTCGTCGTGAACTGGCCGTCCGAAGTGCAGAAATAGCCCTTCGTTTATCCTCCCGGCGGTGCTGTACCGGCTCGAAAACGTCCGCAAGAGCTTCGGGACGAAGGACGTCCTCGTGGACGCCACGTGGCAGCACGATCCGGGCCGGATCGTGGGCCTCGTGGGCAGGAACGGGGCGGGGAAGTCGACCGTCCTGAAAATCGTTCAGGGCGTCCTCGAGCCCGACGGCGGGAAGCGATATCTCGCCGGCGGGACGACGTTCGCCTCGCTCGACCAGGCCGTCGAGCCCGAGGGCGACGAGCCGCTCCGGGTGTTCGTCGCCCGGGCGCAGGAGCCGCTCCTCGAGCTCGAGCGGACGATGCGGCGGCTCGAGGAGGCGATCTCGGCCCACGGCGCCGCGGGAGATCCGGACGAGCTCCAGAACCTCCTCCACGAGCACGACGAGGTCCGCGAGCACTTCGAGCGCTCGGGCGGGTACGAGGCCGACTCGCGCATCGACCGCGTCCTCGACGGCGTCGGCCTGCCGCGCCCCCTCTGGGACCGCCCTGTCGGAGAGCTCTCGGGCGGCCAGAAACACCGCGCGCAGATCGCGCGCCTCCTCCTCACGGACGCGTCCGTCCTCCTCCTCGACGAGCCGACGAACCACCTCGACGTGTCGGGGATGGAGTTCCTCGAGGGCTGGCTCGTCGAGCGGAAGACGTCATCGAACCTGTCCGCGCTCGTCGTCTCGCACGACCGCCGGTTCCTGAACGCCGTCGCGGACCGCATCGTCGAGGTCGCGAACGGACGGCTCGAGGACTACCCGGGCGACTACGCGACGTACCGCAGGCTCAAGGCCGAGCGCGACCGCGTGCGCGCGAAGGAGGCCGAAAAGCAGCGGCAGATGATCGAGCGGACGGAGGAGTTCATCCGCCGCAACATCGCGGGCCAGAAGACGAAGCAGGCCCAGGGGCGCCGGAAGATGCTCGCGCGCATCGAGCGCCTCGAAGCGCCGAGCGAGGACGCGAACGACGTCACGATCCGGTTCGAGGAGGCACGGATCTCGGGCGGCCGCGTCCTCGAGGCGAAGAAAATCGTCCCGGGCTATCCGGAGACGGGCCCGCTCACGCAGACCGTCTCGTTCCTCCTCCGGCGCGGAGACCGGATGGCGCTCTGGGGGCCGAACGGGTGCGGCAAGACGACGCTCCTGAAGAACCTCGCGCGCGTCCTGCCGCCGCTCTCGGGATCGGCCGCCCCGGGCGTCGGCGTCCTGACCGGGTACTACGACCAGGAGATGGCCGACCTCGCGCCGAACGCGTCGGCGCTGGACGTCGTGATGGACCTCGACCCGTCGATGAAGGAAGGCGAGGCGCGCGACTTTCTCGCGCTCTTCGACTTCCGGGGCGACGAGGTCTACCAGAAGATCGCGACGCTTTCCGGCGGCGAGAAGGGCCGCCTCTCCCTCGCCCGGATCGTCTTCGGCGGCGCGAACTTCCTCCTGCTCGACGAGCCCACGAACCACCTCGACCTCGACGCGCGCGAGGCGCTCGAGGACGCGCTCCTCGACTTCGAGGGCGCGATCGTCTTCGTGAGCCACGACCGCTGGTTCGTCGACCGCATCGCGACGCAGATCCTCGAGATCGCGCCGGGCGGCGCGGTCGAGGTGCACGACGGCAACTACTCGGACCTCGTGAAGAGGAAGAAGGAACGGCTTGCTCCCTCGCAGGACGCTTCGGCGGAGCGCGGCGAGCTACAGTGGGGCGCGGGAGGCGCGGGATTTTCTTCGAAGGGTGAGAAAGCCCAACGCGCGGGTGCCGCACGTGTGCTTCCCTCGGCCGGAGCGTTCCCCTCTTCACCTTCTAAGAAATCGCTCTCTTCTTCGGTCTCTTCGGGCGGTGGGACCGCCGCCGGCGGCGCCCGCCGCCCCGACCGCGCCGCCGAGAGGCGGCGCGCGAAGAACCAGAGGCTTCTCTCCGACCTCGAGGAAGACATCGCGCGCCTCGAGGCGGAGATCCACTCCCTCGAGATGTCGCTCGGGGATCCCGACGTCTACCGCGACGCGGCGAAGTCCCGGGGAGTCTCGGCCGCGCGCGACGCCGCGCGAAAGGCGCTCGAGGCGAAGATGTGGGAGTGGGAAGAGACGTCGCGCAAGCTCGAGGCGCACGAGGTGACGGCGTGACGTCGCTGGCCGCGGGTGCACGCACGGCCTCGATCCTCGCGGTCGGGAAGCGAGCTTCTCGGGACGGCGCGCCTCGACACGAACTCCCTCTTCCTGACGGGACGCATGGAAGAGCTCGGCATCGCGACGGTCCGGAAGGCCTGCGTCGGAGACGCGTGGGACGACCTCGTCGCCGAGATCGCGGCCGCGCTGGAGCGTGCGCCCCTCCTCGTGACGTCCGGCGGGCTCGGCCCCACGGACGACGACCGTACGAAGGAGGCCGTCGCGAAGGTCTTCGGCCGGCGTCTCGTCCGCGACGAGGAGATCCTCCGGCGCCTGAAGGAGCGCTTTCGGAAGCGCGGGTACGAGATGCCGGACGTGAACGCGAAGCAGGCCGACGTGATCGAGGGCGCGACGGTCCTTCCGAACAGACGCGGGAGCGCTCCGGGCTTCCTCGTCGAGCAGGGCGGGAAGACCGTCGTCCTCCTGCCGGGCGTCCCGCACGAGCTCAAGGCGATGTGGGACGACGCCGTCGCGCCGGTCCTCGCGCGCGCGGGCGAGCCGGGCCTCCACCGGCGCATCCTGAAGGTCGCCGCGATGCCGGAGAGCGTCGTCGAGACCCTGGTCAAGCCCGTCTACGCCGCGCACCCCGGCGTACCGATCACGATTCTCGCCGCGCCCGGCGAGGTGCAGCTCCACTTCGCGGCGCGCGGCGCCCCGGACGAGGCGCGCGCCGCCCTCGACGGGATCGAGGCCGCCTTCCAGAAGGTGCTCGCGGGCGAGATCTTCGGCCGCGACGACGAGACGCTCGAGGGCGCCGTGGGCGGCCTCCTGCGCCTGAGGCGGAAGACGCTCGCGCTGGCCGAGTCCTGCACCGGCGGCCTCCTCGCGGGGCGTCTCACGGACGTCGCGGGGTCGTCGGACTACTTCCTCGGCTCGGCCGTCACGTACGCCAATGCCGCCAAGACGGAGCTCGTGGGCGTCTCCGCCGAGACGCTCGAGCGGTTCGGCGCCGTTTCGGAGGAGACCGCCCGGGAGATGGCTCTTGGCGCGCGCCGGCGCTTCGGAGCGTCGATCGGCCTCTCGGTGACGGGCATCGCGGGACCCGGAGGCGGCACGCCGGAGAAGCCCGTTGGAACGGTCCACATCGCGCTCGACGACGCGGAAGGGACGTGCCTTCACCGCCGCCTCGCGACGCCGGGCGACCGCGCGCTCATCCGCCGCTGGTCGACGTCGTCCGCGCTCTCGCTCCTGCGTCACCATCTTCTCGGGACGACGGGGTGGCGCGCGTGACGAAGGAGCTCCTCGCGCTCGCCGCGGCGTACTTCCTCGGCTCGGTGCCGTTCGCGATCGTCCTCGTGCGGCTCTTCCGCGGCGTGGACGTGAGGACGCAGGGCTCGGGCAACGCGGGCGCCACGAACGTCCTGCGGACGGCGGGGAAGGGCCTCGCGGCCGGGACGATGCTCCTCGACGTCGGCAAGGGCGCCCTCGCCGTGCTGCTCATGCAGGCCGTCACGTACGACGCCCGGTGGCTGGGCGCCGCCGCGGTGTTCGTGACGCTCGGGCACGTCTTCCCGGTGTGGTTCTCGTTCCGCGGCGGAAAAGGCGTCGCGACCGCGATCGGCGGGTTCGGCGTCCTCGCGCCCGGCGCGGTGCTCGCCGTCGTGGGTGCTTTCGTCCTCGTCGTCGCCGCGACCCGGCTCGTCTCGCTCGGGTCGATCACGGCGGCCTGCCTCCTGCCGCTCGCGATGCGGCTCCTGTTCCACGCCCCGGACCCCGAGATCGTTGCGGCCGCGGCGACGACGTGTCTCCTCGTCGTCTCGCACCGGGCCAACATCAGGCGGCTCCTCGGCGGCACCGAACGCCGAATCGGACGGAGGGACTCGTGACGCAGATCGCCATCGTGGGCACCGGCGCGTGGGGAACCGCCCTTGCCATGCACGCGGCCAACGCGGGGCATGACGTGAGGCTCCTCGGTCGGCGCGCCGACGTCGTCGAGCGCCTCCGCGCGACGCGGCAGCACCCCGCACTCAAGGGCGCGCCGCCGATCCCGGAACGCGTCGTCCTCACCACCGACCCGGGCGAGGCATTCCCGGGCGCCGCCGCGGTGCTCTGGTCCGTCTCGGTCCAGGCCACCGCGGCGGAGCTCGCGCGGCTGAAGGACCGGCTGCCGCCCTCGCCGCTCGTCGGGACGTCGAAGGGGATCGAGATCGGGACGCGCCGGCGGACGACGGAGATCATGTCGTTCGTGACGGGCCGGACCGCCGGGCTCGCGGCGCTGTCGGGCCCGACGTTCGCGGCAGAGGTCGCGCGCGCGCTGCCGGCGGCCGCGGTCGTCGCCTCGCCCGAACCGGAGGTCTCACGCTTCCTGCAGGGCCTCCTGTCGTCCCCGACGCTGCGTCTCTACCGGTCGAGCGACGTCCTCGGCGCCGAGATCGCGGGCGCGGCGAAAAACGTCATCGCGATCGCGGCGGGAATCGTGGACGGCCTGAGGCTCGGCCACAACACGCGCGCCGCGATGCTCACCCGGGCGCTCGCGGAGATTCGCCGCCTCGGGACGCAGCTCGGAGGGCAGGCCGACACGTTCTCCGGCCTCGCGGGTGTCGGGGACTTGCTCCTCACGGCGACGGGCGACCTCTCGCGCAACCGGCGCGTCGGACTCGCGCTCGCGACCGGGAAGACGCTGCCCGAGGCGATCGCGGCGCTCGGAGGCGAGGTCGCCGAGGGCGTCGCGACGGCGCCGGCCCTCCTCGAGCTCGCCGCCGCGGCCGGCGTCGAGATGCCGATCTCCGAAATGGTGCGTGGCATCCTCGCGGGGGAGACGTCGCCGGCCGACGCCGTGCGCCGTCTCATGACGCGCTCGCTGAAGGAGGAGAACGTCTGAACGAGGTCCGGCTTCCGCCCGAACGGCCGGTGCCTCCCGGCACGCAGATCGTCGTGCCGGGAGGGCTGTCGCTCTCCTACGCGCGGGTCCACACGCCCGCCGACGAGCCGCCGCCCGAGCCCGGCGTCGTGGACATCGCCGTCCTCGACATGCACCATGGCTACGCGAACCTCGGGCACGCGTCGATCGTCGAGAGCCTCCTGAACTACGCCCACGACGAGCGCTCGAAGCGGAACGGGAACGCCCCGGGCGTGCGCGTGCTGAGCTACGACGTGCGCGCGGGCCACGCGATCCCGGGCTCCGCCGGCCGGTTCCCGCTCGTGGTCGGGACGGGCGGGCCCGGGGCGCTCGATCCCCGCGAGAACGACGGCGTGTCTCCGGGCTCCCAGGGCGTCCGCGAGGACGCGGCATGGGAGGCCCCGCTCTTCCGGTTCTTCGACGCGGTGATCCAGACGGAGGCAGCCGCCCTTCTCGGGATCTGCCATTCCTTCGGGATCCTGGCGCGCTGGTCCGGGGCGGCGCGGTCCGAGCTGCGCCCGGAGCGCAAGGGCGGAAAGAGCGCGGGCATCGTCACGAACGTCCTGACGGACGAGGCGTGGGCCCATCCGTTCTTCGCCGACTACTTCGCCGAGAACGGCGGGCCCGAGGTCAAGGTCCTCGACAGCCGCCTCTACGACCTCCTGCCGACGGGCAACGGGGCGGCGCGCCCGCTGGCCTTCGAGTGCGAACCGGGATGCACGCAGAGAGGCGACGCCGTCACGATGCTCGAGTTCGCGCACGTCCCGGGGAGCGCGCTCCCCCGGGTGTGGGGCGTGAACCACCACCCCGAGATCGGGGACGTGGGCCTCCAGCGCGAGCGCCTCCATCGTCTCTGGGAGAACGGCGGTCTCACGGAGGCATGGTTCCGGGAGCGCCTGAGCGCGCTCGACGCCTGGAACGCGTCGGCGGCCGCCGAGCACGGCCTCCAGAAGACGACGGCGTGGACGTTCGAAAGGCCCCTCCGCCTCCACATCGCCCGGATCTTCGATGAGCGAGAGTAGGAGTAAGAGGAGACCGAAGAGAAGATTTCTCAGAAAGGTAAGAGGGGAGGAGCGCGCTGGAAGGTCTCAGCGCATGTGCGGCGCCCCCTCCCTATTCACTCTCTAAGAAAGCATTCTTCGTCGTGATTTTCTCCCGCGCTCGCGTGCCCCCGGCGCGCTGCCACATGGGATAATCTGCCAGATGCAACTGCGTTGCATGATCGGGACCGTGGCGCTCGCCGCCCTTTCGTCCGGCCGCGCCGCGGCGGCGGAGCCTCGCCCGCTCGCGGCCGCGACGATCGCGCCCCTCGCCAGTCTCACGGCGCTCGTCGCGGGCGGGGGATGGGACGTCGTGACGGTCGTGCCGCCCGGGATCTCGCCACACGTCTTCGAGCCCGGCCCGGGCGATGTGAGGCGCCTCGCGAAGGCGCGTCTCGTCGTGACGGTGGGGGCCGGGTACGACACGTGGGCGGCCCGGCTCGTCGCGGCCTGCGCGGCGACGGCCGAGATCTACGACGCCGGCGCCGGCATTGGTGTCCACGCGGACGCCGCGGGCGGCGGCGATCACGACGGCGAGATCGGGCGCGACCCGCACTGGTGGCTCTCCCCGCGCCGCGCGGCGGCCGCGCTGACGCCGCTCGCGGAGACGTTCGCGCGCATCGACCCGGCGGGCGCCTCGGGATACCGGGCCCGGGCCGCGGCGGCCGCCCGTTCGCTGGCGGCGCTGGACGCCGAGATCGCCGCGACGCTGGCGCCGTTGCGCGGAAAGGCCGTTGTGTCGACGCACAACTCCTGGACGTATCTTCTCCACGACTACGGCCTCGTGAACGGCGGCTCCATCGAGCCCGTGCCCGGGCGCGAACCCTCTCCTCGCGAGCTGCGCGCCCTCATCGACCTCGTGCGCGAGAGGAGCATCCCCGTCCTCTTCACCGAACCGCAGTTCCCGCTCTCAGCGGCCCGCGTCGTGTCGGTCGACGCGGGGATCCGACTCGTCCTCGTGGATCCTCTGGGCGGCGTCCCGGGGCGCGAGACCTACGCGGACCTTCTCCGCTTCGACGCGCGCGCGTTCCGCGAGGGGCTCCAGTGAGCGTCGGCGTGAGGTTCGAGGGCGTCTCGGTGTCGCTCGGAGGCCGTCCGGTCCTCCGCGACGTCTCGCTCGAGATCCGCCCGGGCGAGCGCATCGCGTTCGTGGGGCCGAACGGCGGCGGGAAGACGACGCTCGTCAGGATCCTCCTCGGGATCCTGCGCCCCGACTCCGGGCAGGTTACCTTCTTCGAGGACGGAGGACGGGAGATCGCACGGCCGCGCATCGGGTTTCTCTCGCAGCGCTCGACCGTCGCCCTCGATGCTCCGCTCACGGCCGAGGACCTCGTGGCGTTTTCGCTGTCGCCCGAGCCGGGCTTCCGGCACCTCGTGAGCGCGGCCGCGGAGGCGCGATCGGCTCTCGAAAGGTCCGGGCTCGCGGCGGACCGGTGTGGGGTCCCGGTCGGCCGTCTTTCGGGCGGCCAGCGCCAGCGCGTTCTTCTCGCGCGGGCGATCGCGGGAGCGCCGCCCCTGCTCGTCCTCGACGAGGCCGACACGGCGCTCGACGCGGAGGGCCTCGTGACCCTGCGCCGGCTCGTCGCGGAGGAGACAGCGGCCGGCCGGACAGTCATCTACGTGACACACAACAGCGACGCGATGGGGATCGCCGACGCCGTCTTTCGCGTGGACGGCGCCGTCACCCGGGAGATGGTGAACGCGTGATCGATTTCCTCGCCTACCCGTTCTTCCAGAGAGCGCTCGTCGCGGGGGCCCTGACGGCGCTTCTCTGCGGCGCGCTCTCGTTCTTCGTCGTCCTCCGGCGCATCGCCTTCGTCGGCTCCGGCGTTGCGCACGCCGCGTTCGGCGGCGTCGCGGTCGCGACGCTCCTCGGCTTCCCGCCGCTCGCCGGCGGACTCGTGGCTGCGCTCCTGGTCGCCGGCGCCACCGCGCGGGCGTCGGAAGGGACGGCCGTGAGCGAGGACTCGGCCGTGGGTGTCTTCACGGTCGCGGCGATGGCGCTCGGCGTCGTCGCACTCGGCTTCGTGAAGACGAACGTCGATCTCTTCGGCCTCATGTTCGGGAACATCCTGACGGTCGCACCCGTCGACCTCGCGATCCTCGGTGTCGCGACGGCTGCTGTGCTCGTCGCCTTCGCGGCCTTTTTCCGGCCCCTCCTGCTGGCCTCCGTGGACGAGGAGGGCGCCCAGGTCGCCGGCGTGAGGACGGGGGCCATGCGGCTCCTCGTCCTCGTCCTCGTGGGCGTCGCGGTCGTGGTCGCGCTGAAGGTCGTCGGGATCCTGCTCGTCTCGGCCCTTCTCGTCCTGCCCGGCGCCACCGCGCGTCCCCTCGCGGCGCGCTGGCCGGCCCTGCTCGCGGCGTCGATCGCGGCCGCGCTCGTCTCGGTCGTGGGTGGCCTGCTCCTCTCCGTCACGGTGGACGTGGCCCCCGGGGCGGCGATCATCCTCGTCGGTGCCGTTCTCTTCATCGCCTCGCTGATCGCCGGCCGGGCGCGTCGCCGCTGAGCAGCCGGTCTATGCTTCGGGCATGAGCAGCGCGCTTCCGAACAAGCTCGTTCTCGTCCGCCACGGCGAGAGCGCCTGGAACCTCGAGAATCGCTTCACGGGCTGGGTGGACGTCGGCCTCTCGCCGAAGGGCGTCGACGAGGCGCACGCGGCGGGGAAGCTCCTCGAGGCCGAGGGCTTCGCGTTCGACCGGTGCTACTCGTCGCTCCTCAAGCGGGCGATCCTGACGCTCCAGATCGTCCTCGACGAGCTGGACCAGCTCTGGATCCCCGTCGAGCGCTCCTGGCGCCTGAACGAGCGGCACTACGGCGCGCTCCAGGGCCTCAACAAGAAGGAGACGGCGCAGAAGTACGGCGACGAGCAGCTCTTCAAGTGGCGCCGCGGCTACGCGGTCACGCCGCCGCCGCTCTCGCCGGACGACCCCATGCACCCGCGCTTCGATCCGCGTTACGCGGGGATGCCTCCGGAGATCCTGCCCGCGACCGAGAGCCTCGCGATCGTCGTGGACCGCTTCCTCCCGTACTGGTACGACGCGATCGTGCCGCGCCTCGCGCGCGGGGAGCAGGTGCTCGTCGTCGCGCACGGCAACAGCCTGCGCGCGCTCGTCAAGCACCTCGACGGCATCTCCGACGAGGACATCCCCGAGCTGAACATCCCGACGGGCATCCCGCTCGTCTACACGCTCGACACGCAGTTCCGGAAGGTCGACAGCCGGTACCTCGGCGACGCCGAGGCCGCGAAGAAGGCCGCCGAGGCCGTTGCGAGGCAGGCGAAGGGCTAGACGCCGGGCCGGAATCGACGGCCGCTGCGTGTTTCCGGGGCCGGAATGGAGCGATACTCGCCCTTCCGCCGGTCGAGGCCGGCGCACTTGGGAGGACTCATGACGCGCGTCCGGCAAACCCTGAGCCTCGCTGCGGCCCTTCTCCCGCTCGCCCTTCCGGCGACCGCGGCTCCCGCGGCCGCGCCGGCGGCGTCTCCCGCATACGCAGTCGCGACGCGGTACGCCGTCGGCGGCGACGGGGGCTGGGACTACCTCACGGTGGATGCCGCGGCCCGGCGGATTTACGTCTCGCGCGGGACGCACGTCGCCGTCGTCGACGCGGACTCGGGGAAGATCGTCGGCGACATCCCCGGGACCGAAGGCGTGCACGGCATCGCGCTCGCGCCCGGCCTGAAGAGAGGCTTCACGAGCAACGGTCGCGCGGGAACCGTCACCGTCTTCGAGTTGCCATCTCTTGCGGTCGCGGGCACGTGGAAGACGACGGGCGAGAACCCGGACGCGATCCTCTACGAGCCCGTTTCGAAGCGGCTCCTGACGTTCAACGGGCGCGGGAAGAACGCGACCGTCTTCGACGCCGAGACGGGGGCCGTCACCGGGACGATCCCGATCGGCGGCAAGCCGGAGTTCGCCGCGTCCGACCCGGCGGGCCGCGTCTACGTGAACGTCGAGGACAAGGGCGAGATCCTCGCGATCGACCCCGCGAGCGCGACCGTGAAGGCGCGCTGGTCGATCGCCCCCTGCGAGGAGCCGACCGGCCTCGCGATCGACGCGAAGGCAGGCGTCCTCTTCGCGGGCTGCGGGAACAAGCTCGCCGCCGTCGTGCGGACGTCCGACGGGAAACTTCTCGGGACCCCGGCGATCGGCGCGGGTTGCGACGGCATGGCGTTCGACCCGGGCTCGGGCCTCGCGTTCGCGGCGAACGGCGAGGGCACGGTCACGGTCCTCAAGGAGACGTCGCCCGGGACGTGGGCGCCGGTCCAGACCGTCCCGACGCAGCGCAGCGCCCGCACGATCGCCGTCGACCCCGCGAAGGGACGCCTCTACCTGCCGGCCGCGAAATTCGGCGCGGCACCCGCGCCGACCGCCGAAACGCCGCGCCCGCGGCCGCCCGTCGTGCCCGGCTCGTTCGAGCTCCTCGTGGTGGGGACGCACTGATCCCGAGGACGATCGGGCTCGCGGTCCTCGCGGCGGCGACCGCGCTCGCGCAGGAAAGCCGCACCGGGATCACCCTGCGCGACGCTCTCGCCCGCGCCGAGAAGACGCCGGACGTCGTCGTCGCGCGGGCGGCACAGGCCGTCGCCGAGCGGGGGATCGACGTCGTCCGCGCGCCCGGCCCCCCGACGCTCAATCTCGGCACACACACGGAGACCGCGCGCTTCTCCGCGGCCTTCGCCGTGCCCCTGCGCTGGGCCGGCCAGAAGGGGACGGCCCTCGACGTCGCCCGCGCCGAGCGGGATGCCGCGGCGGCCGAGACGATGTCCGCGTCCGATCGCGCGCGAGAGACGGTTGCGGCCGCGTGGTTCCGGCTCGCCGGGAACGAAGAGCTCGAGAGGATCGCCGTCGCACGCTCCGCACGCCTCGACCAAACCGCGGGCGCCGTGAAGGAACTCTTCGAGGCGGGCCGCGTCCCGCGGCTCGACGTCGTCCGCACGCGGGCGGAGGCCGAGGCCGCGCGCGCGGACGTCATCACGGCGTCCGCGGAACGGCGCTCGGCGGCGGCCGCGCTCGCGTTCCTCGTGGGCCTCGAGCCGGGATCGGATCTCGAAGCCGCGGGCGAGCGCCCGGCGCCCGAACCGCTTCCGGACCTCGCGTCGCTGCGGACCCGCGCTGCCTCGGCCGCCGACGTGCGCGCCGCCGAGGCGCGCAGCCGCGCGGCGGACGCGCGGATCGAGAGGGCGAGGCGCGAGGGATGGCCCGCGCTGACGCTCGAGGGTGGAGTCGACGTGAACGACCCCACCCTCGAGGGGACGGACAAGCACGTCTCGCTCGGGCTCACGATCCCCGTCGGCGCGCGTGCCGCGGTCGGCCTTTCCACGGCAGAGCGCGAGCGGGCCGCGGCCGAACGGAGCCGGCTCGTCCGGAGCATCGAAGCCGAAGTCGTCGCGACGTGGCACCGGACCGAGGCGGCCCGTCAGCGCCTCGAGGCGCTCGACAATGCGACGCTCCCGGCCTCCCGCGAGGCAGCCGAGCTCGCCGGGATTGCATACCGGGAGGGGCGGCTGGATCTCCTGCGGCTGCTCGAGAGCGAGCGGGCGCTTCTCGACGCGGGCGTCAGCCGCGTCGAGACGTGGGTCCTCTGGGGAACCGAACGAGCGAGCCTCGAGAGGCTCGTGGGAGGGCAGCTTTGAGAATCCGGACGTGGGCCCCGCTCCTCGCCGCTGCCGTGTTCGGGGGATGCGGCGCCCATGACGCCGGCGAGCCAGCGGCACGGCCCGTCAAGGTGCGCGTCGCGATCGCCGCGGCGCACGACTTCCTCGTGACCGTCCGCGTCGCGGGCCGCATCGCGCCGCCGGTCGACCGCCAGGCTTCCGTCTCGGCGCCGGTCGCGGGGCGCGTCCAGGAGGTTCTCGCTCGCGAGGGTCAGCGCGTCAAGAAGGACGAGGTGCTTGCCCGCGTGGACACGCGCCCGCTCGACGAGGCGGTGCGCTCGGCCGAAGCCGCCCTCAAGCGCGCTGAGGCCGACGCGGCGTTCAAACGCGACGTCGCGAAACGCTCGCGCGAGCTCTACGACAAGGGCGTCGTCGCCCGTCAGGACGCCGAGGCGGACGCCTCCGCGGCCGTGGCGGCGGAATCCGCGGTCGTCGAAGCGACGTCGAGCCTTTCGGCCGCCCGCCGGAACCGAGGGTGGGCGGACGTCGCGGCGCCGTTCGACGGGGTCGTCGTGCGGATCCTGAGGCACCCCGGCGAGCAGGTGGACGGCACGGCCGCGACCCCGATCGCCGAGGTCGCAGGCCTCGACCCGCTCGAGGTTGCGCTCGACGTCCCGCCAGACGCGCTCGCGCGCCTGCGCGTGGGCGACGAAGCCGACGTGACGGCGGGAGCCGGCGCGGCGCTGGCGGCCCGGATCACGCGCGTGGCGGGCTCGCTCGACGCGGCATCGCTCGTGGGTGGCGTGCGCCTCCGGTTCGCGGGCGCGTCGCCGCCGCTCGCGCTCGGGACGCCCGTGGACGTGCGCCTCACACTCGAGCGTCTGCCCGGCGCGGTCGCGGTGCCGAAGCGCGCCGTGCGCCGGAGCGCGGAAGGCGCGGCCGAAGTCGTTGCGGTCGTCGACGGCAAGGCGAAGGCGACGCCGGTCACGCTCGGACCGGAGGACGCGGGCCTCGTCGCTGTCCGCTCGGGGCTGAAGGCGGGGGACGTGGTCGTGGTCGAGGACCCGCTCGGGCTTGCGGACGGGTCCGCCCTGGAGATCGCGCGTTGACCCTCTTCGACCGGCTCCATCGCCAGCGCTCGCTCGTCCTCGTCGCCACGGCCGGGGTCATGCTCGCGGGAGTCGTCGCGCTGGGCCGGCTCGGGACGGGGATCTATCCCGAGATCGAATTCCCGCGCATCGTCGTCGTCGCGCGCGCGTCGGACCTGCCGCCCGAGCAGATGCAGGCGGCCGTCGTCCGGCCGCTCGAGGAGTCGCTCGCGACCGTCCTCGGCCTCCGGCGTCTGAAAGTGCGGATCATCCGGGGGTCCGCGGAATTCGCGCTCCAGTTCGCGGACGGGACGGACATGTGGCGTGCGCTCCAGCTCGTGGACGCGGCGACGTCCGAGGCCCGCGGAAACCTGCCCCCGGGCGTCGAGACCGAGACCCAGAAGGTCACGCCGGCCGACTTCCCGATCCTTTCGTACAACCTCGTCGGCGGCGACGGGACGACGCGCCGCGAGGCCGCCGAGCAGGTCGTGCGTCCCGTGTTCTCGCGCGTGCCGGGCGTCGGCCGCGTCGAGGTCATCGGCGGCGACCCGCGGGAGATCGAGGTCGTTCTGGACCCGGCGCGACTCGCAGCCGCGGGACTCCGACCCTCGGAGGCCGCGCGCCGCGTCGGCGACGGGATCGTCCGGCGCGCCGTCGGTCGCTTCGACTCCTTCCGGCAGACGACGACGGTCCTCGCGGACCCTCCCGCGCTCGGGGCCGCGACGCTGCCCGCACTCCCGATCGCGGCCAGCCGGCAGGGAAGCGTGCGGCTCGGCGCGCTCGCCGAGGTCTTCGAGGGGGCGCCGGACCGGGTCCTCGCGGTCCACGGGCCCGAGGGCGACGCCGTACAGGTCAGCGTCTCGCGGATGCTCGGCGCGTCGGCGCCGGACGTCGTCCGGGGTATCGAGGACGCGGCTCACTCGCTCCCGCTGCCTCCGGGTCTGTCGCTGAAGGAGGTCTACAACCAGGGCGGCCTCATCCGCGAGTCGATCCTCGGGATCCGGGACGCGATCGTGCTCGGGATCCTCCTGACCGTCGGCGTTCTCGCGCTTTTTCTGCGGGACGCGCGCGCGGGCCTCCTCGCGGCCCTTTCGGTCCCCGTCGCCCTCGTCTCGACGTTCTTCGGGATGTCGGCGTTCGGCCAGACGCTGAACCTCATGTCCCTCGGCGGGATGGCGATCGCGATCGGCCTCGTGATCGACGACGCGATCGTCGTCGTCGAGGCGATCGTGAGGCGGCGCGAGGAGGGCGCCTCGCCTGCGGCGGCCGTCGCGGACGGCCTGCGCGAGATGACGTCTCCGGTCGTCGGAACGACTGTCACGACGATCGTCGTCCTCCTCCCGCTTGCCTTCATGACGGGGCTCGTCGGGAGCTTCTTCAAGGCGCTCGCGCTCACGCTCGCATCCGCCGTCTTCGCGTCGCTCCTCTTCGCGCTCTTCGTCCTGCCTCTCCTCTCGGGACGCCTTCGCGACCGCGACGCCGGACGCGGAACCCGCCTCGAACGAATCCACGCGGCGCTCCTCGCGGGCGCGGCCTCGCGCCGCGCCTGGGTGGCGGCCGGGACCCTCGTCCTCGTCCTCACGGGCCTCCTCGTCGCGCGGCGGATGCCGTCGGGGTTCCTGCCGGAGATGGACGAGGGGGCGTTCGTCGTCGACTACTTCATGCCCGCCGGCACTTCGCTGCCCGACACGGAGAAGGCCGCCCTGAAGCTCGAGGCCCTGCTCGCCGCGACACCGGGCGTCGAGACGTGGAGCCGGCGGACGGGCGCCGAGCTGGGGCCCGTGACGGCCACGCTCATGAGCCGCGGCGACATCGCCGTGCGCCTCGCCCCGCGCGGGAAGCGCGCGGCCGCCGAGGAGGTCATCGCCGGGCTCCGTTCGCGCGTCGAGGCCGGGCTGCCCGGCGTGCGCGTCGAGTTCGTCCAGATCCTCGAGGACGTCCTCAACGACCTCTCGGGCGCCCCGCGGCCGCTCGAGATCAAGCTCTTCGGGCCGGACGAGAAGGTCCTGCGCGACCTCTCGGCCAGGCTGTCCGGGAGCCTCGCGGACGTCCCGAAGCTCGTCGATTACTACTCCGGCGTCGAGGGCCAGGTCCCGCTCCGCGTTTTCACCGTCGACGGCGAGGCGGCAGTTCGCGCCGGCCTGTCGGCGGCCGACGTGTCCGAGGACCTCACGACGGCGCTCCAGGGCAAGGTGGTCGGCGCCGTGCCGCGCCTCGACCGCCTCGTCCCCGTGCGCGTGAGGTTCCCGGACTCCGTGCGCTTCTCGGCGGATGCCGGAGGTGCGTTCCCTGTCGCGGTGGCCGGGGAGACGCTCCCGATCTCGCGTCTCGCCCCGTACGCGGAGGTCAGCGGCGCGAGCGTGCTTTACCGCGAGAACCTCTCGCCTGTCGTCCCTGCCTCGGCGGACGTCGAGGGCGGGGACCTCGGCGGGGCGGCGCGTGCGGTCGGCGCCCGGCTCGAAAAGCTCGTGCTCCCGCCGGGGTATCGCTCCGAGATCGGTGGGCGGGCGGAGAGCCAGGGCCGCGCGTTCCGCGATCTCGCGCAGGTCCTCGGTCTCGGCGTCCTCGCCGTGTTCGCGGTCCTCGTCGCGCAGTTCCGCTCCGCAAAGGCCGCGGCCCTCGTCCTGCTCCTAGTCCCCGTCGCGCTCTCGGGAGGCGTCCTGTCACTCTTCGTCTGCGGCGTGCCGCTCAATGTCTCGTCCGTGATGGGCCTGGTCCTCCTCGTCGGCCTCGTCGTGAAGAACGGGATCCTCCTCGTGGAGAAAGCCCAGGAGCTGATTGCGAGCGGCGACGAGCCTGCCCCCGCGCTGGCGTCGGCCGCCGGCCGGCGGCTCCGGCCGATCCTCATGACGACGCTCTGCACCGTCTTCGGCCTGCTCCCGCTCGCGTTCGCCTGGGGCGCCGGTTCGGAGCTCCAGCGGCCGCTCGCGATCGCCGTCGTGGGAGGGCTCCTCGTCTCGACGCTCGCAACCCTCCTCGTTCTGCCGCTCCTCGGCGCCGGCTTCCTTGACCGCCAGCCGCAAACCGTTGAGAAGGCTTGAGGTTGCGGGCGGACCGGACTCTCTGGTACGATCAAAGGCTCTGGGTCGAAGGAGTTTCGAGATGTCCGGAATCTGTCAGGTCACGGGGAAGCGGGCGACGACCGGCAACAAGGTGTCGCACGCCAACAACAAGACGAAGCGCCTCTTCAAGCCGAACCTGCGCACGCAGCGGTTCTGGGTGGAGAGCGAGAAGCGCTGGGTGCGCCTGCGCGTGTCGACGGCCGCCATGAGGACGATCGACAAGAAGGGCATCGACGCCGTCGTCGCGGACATGCGCCGCGAGGGCAAGAGGTTCTAGCCCATGCGCGAGAAGATCAAGCTCGTCTCGACGGCGGGCACCGGGTACTTCTACACGATCTCGAAGAACAAGAAGATCCATCAGGACAAGATGGAAGTGAAGAAGTACGACCCCAAGGTCCGCAAGCACGTCCCGTTCAAGGAGTCGAAGATCTAGGCTTCGGACGAGGACGAAGACTCGGATTCGGAAGAAGATCCGGATTCGGATTTCTTAGAAGGTTAATGGGCGCCGGGGCACTTGCAACGGCGTCTTTTTCTTTGGGGGCCTTTCGCGGGGGTCGGGTGTTGAGCGCCTCGTCGCGAGGGACGTAGCCGCCGCCCTATTCACCTTCTGAGAAATCTCAGTCTTTCTTCTCTTCTTTTTTCTTCTCCCCCCAACTGTCCACTTCGACCGGCGCGGACAGCCCCGCCTCCTTGAGTTCGGGGAGGATCGTCGCCTTGTCGCCGACGAGGACGAGGACGGCCCGGTCGAGCGGGATGGCCGTCTTCGCCTCCGCGTTGAGCGCCGCGGCGGGCGTCTTGTCCATCGCCGCGAGGTCCTCGCCGAGCGTCTCGAACGGCGCGCCCTCCTCGAGGTAGGCCGTGGCGGTCCCGAGGATCCCCGACAGGCCCGAGAACGCACCGACGGCGCCGTTCTTCACGAGGCCGCGCGCCTTCGACGTCTCCTCGTCCGTCACGTCGCCCTTCGAGATCCGCTCGAACTCGGCGAGGAACTCCTTGACGGCCGGGCCGGTCTCCTTCGCCGTGACCTCGGCTCCGGCGTAGAACGTCCCGAGGACCGGCCCCGGCGAGAACCGGGCGCCCGCGCCGTATGTGTAGCCGTGCTTCTCGCGGAGGTTCTGGTTCAGCCGGCTCGTGAAGCTGCCCCCGAGGACCGTGCCGAGGAGCCGGAGAGGAACGCGCGAGGGGTCGGAGAAGCGCGGCGACGGCGCGAGAAAGCGCACGCTCGTCTGAGGCGCGTCGGGCCGGTCCACGAGGTAGACGCGGAGCCCCTTTCCGGCGGGCGCGTACGCCGCCGGGACCGCCGCGAGCTTCGGTGCGGGCGACGAGGCCTTCCAGGCGCCGAAGGCGCTCTCGAGCGCCGCCCTCACGTCGGCGGCCGGCAGGCTGCTCGCGACGAGGAGCGTCGCCGTCTCCGGCCTCACGAGCGCCGCGTGGGAAGCCCGGACCTCGTCCAGCGTGATCGCGCCGACGGATTCCGCCGTGCCGTCCTCGGGCCACGCGTATGGGTGGGCCTGGCCGAAGAGCTCGCGGGCCGCGACGCGGCCGGCGACGGCCGGGGCCTCGTCCTCGGACTGCGTGATCCCGTCGAGCGTGAGCCGTTTCACGCGGTCGAAGTCCCGGGCCTCGAAGCGGGGCCTGAGGATCGCGTCCGCGAGGAGCGGCACGCCCTTGCCGAAGTTGCGCGAGAGGATCGTCAGGCTCGCGCGGACGGATTCGCGGGAGGCGTCCGTGGACAGGTTCGCACCGAGGGCCGCAATCGCCTCGCCGAACGCGAGGGCGTCCCGCGCGCCGGCGCCCTCGTCGAGCATCCCGGCCATGAACGAGGCGAGGCCGGCCGTCGAGGCGCTCGCGTCGAGGGCGCCGTCGGGGCGGAACACGGCGGAGACGCGCGTGAGCGGGAGGTCCGGCGTCCGCCAGAGCTCGACGGGAATCCCGTTCGCGAGGCGGAAGCGCTCGGGGGACGTCGGATGGAACGCGGCGGGAGGGCCGTCCTTGGGCCGCTCGTCGCGGGCGGACGGCGGGCGCTTGCCCTGCTCGGGCAGGACGCGGAAGACGACGCGCGCGTCCTGGGTGAGGACCTGCCGCGCGGTCGCGAGGACCGAGCCGGGCGTCGCGTTGCGGTAGCGGTCGAGGTCGCGCGTGAAGCCGTTCGGGTCGCCCCAGGCGTCCTCGTAGAAGTTCAGGAAGTCCGCGCGCGTCTCGAGGCGCTGGAGGGCGGAGAGCTTCGCGAGCTCCGTCGTCTCCTTGCGTTGCGCGAGCTCCCCGGGGTTCGGCCCGTCCTTGAGGAAGCGCGCGATCTCCTCGTCGACGGCCTTCTCGATGCGCCCGAGGTCCGCGTCCGGCCGTGCCTGGACGTCGATGCGCAGGTACGAGCCGAGCGCCTGGCTGTTGTTCGAGGCCGAGACGGACGAGGCGAGCTTGTCGTCGATCACGAGCCGCTTGTACAGACGGCTGCTCTTGCCGTCCGCGAGGACGGACGCGATCAGGTCGCACTCGGCGTCGGCCTGCGTCATCGCGGGCGGGGTGTGGTACGCGAACGAAACGAGCGGGAGCTGGACCTTGTCGTACATTGCCCCACGCTTCACGCCGTCGAGCTTCACGGGCTGGAACGGCTTTCGCGGCGGCTCACCGCCGCGCGGGATCGTCCCGAACAGGCTCGCGACGAGGGGCTTGACCGCCGCCGGGTCGAAGTCGCCCGCGACGACGAGGCTCGCGTTGTTCGGGACGTAGTACGTCGCGAAGAAGTCCTTCACGTCCGTCGCGACGGCCGCCTTGAGGTCCGCGGCCGTACCGATGGTCGGGGAGTGGTACGGGTGCGACGGGGGATAGAGCAGCTCCTGGATCGCGAGGTCGGCCCGGCCGTACGGCTGGTTCTCGTAGCTCTGGCGCAGCTCGTTCAGGACGACGTCGCGCTGCAGATCCACCTTCTTCTGGTCCATCGCGCGCGGCAGGTCCTCGAGGCGGTCGGCGTCGAGCCAGAGGAGCGTCGGGAGAAGCGAGGCGGGCCCCGACGAGTAGTAGTGCGTGCCGTCCGGGCCGGTGGAGGCGTTGTTCGAGCCCCCCGAGGCCTCCATGATCCGGTCGAACTCGCCGTTCGGGACGCGCTCGGTGCCCATGAACATGAGGTGCTCGAAGAGGTGCGCGAACCCGCTCCGGTGGGCCGGCTCGTCCTTGCTGCCCACGCGGTACCAGATGTTGATCGCCGCGACCGGCAACGTGTGGTCCGGATACAGGATCACCGTCATCCCGTTGGGGAGCTTGTACTTCTCGACCGCGAAGCTCTGCGCGGGAGCGGGGGAGGACAGGGCGAGGAGGGTGACGAGGACCACGAGTGCCGTAGCGGCGGGGGCTCTCTTCATGGAAGGAGAATACGAAGAATTTCCTTGAATGGTTAAGAGGCTGGGCCAGGGCCCGCCACGCGAGGGGCGGCCGCGCCGGGGGTACTTAGCCGGGGATTTTCTTAGAATGGTAATTGGGCGGTGCGCCGGCATCGGCCCAGCTCGCGAGGCACGGCGGCCCGGCCTGGGCGGTTCCCTCTTACCCTTCTAAGAAATTCTCTCTTCTCCCCGGCCCTTCTTCCCCTGGCATTCGTCGCAGAGCCCCTTGACGAGGATCTCGACGGCGTCGTCCTTCAGCGCGTGCGGGACGCGCGCACCGCGGCGGAGCGAGACCCTGAGGGTGTCGAGGCACGTGAGCGAGCCGCAGGTCGTGCACAGGAAGTGCGGGTGCTCCCGGCCGCGGGGGCGCGCGCCGGCCGCCTCGAACCGCCAGACGTGGTCGCCGAGGTCCCGTCTCCGCGCGAGGCCCGCCTTCACGAGCTCGACGAGGTTGCGGTAGACGGTCGCGCGGTCCGGGACGGCGCTCCCGAGGGCGGCCGCGAGGTCCGCGTGGCTCGCGGGCGCGTTCCTTGCACGAAGAGCCGCAAGGACCGCGAGGCGTGCCGGTGTGACACGCAGTCCTGCCCGTCTGAGGTCCCCGATCTGGTTGGCGTCGGACGGGAACTTCGGGACGCGAGGCCGCACGAGGCAAGCCTAACAGGAGCAGAATGAAGCACGGGAGGACCCATGACTGACGAAAAGAACGACCGCCGGGATTTCGTGAAGACGGCCGCCGTGGCGGCGGCGAGCATGGCGCTGAAGGACACCGCGGCCCCCGCGATCGCGAAGGGCGCGACCCCGATCACGCTGCCGGCTCTCCCCTGGGCCGAGAACGCCCTCGAGCCCTTCATCTCGAAGAACACGATCGGCTTTCACTACGGCAAGCACCACAAGGCGTACGTCGACAACCTCAATGGCCTCATCGCCGGAAAGCCCGAGGCCGATCTCTCCCTCGAGGCGATCGTGAAGGGTTCGGCCGGCAAGGCCGACCAGGCGGCCGTCTTCAACAACGCGGCGCAGATCTGGAACCACACGTTTTACTGGAACAGCCTGCGCCCGAAGGGCGATGCGAAGATCCCGAAGGCCGTCGGGGATCTCATCGGCGCCTCGTTCGGGAGCCACGAGGAATTCGTCAAGCAGTTCTCGGCCGCCGCGATGGGGCAGTTCGGGAGCGGCTGGGCGTGGCTCGTCGCCGAGGGCGGGAAGCTGAAGGTCGTCAAGACGCCGAACGCGGAGACGCCGCTCACGACGTCCGCGACGCCGCTCCTGACGCTCGACGTCTGGGAGCACGCGTACTACCTCGACTACCAGAACCGGCGGAAGGACTACGTCGCCGCCGTCGTCGAGAACCTCCTGAACTGGGACTTCGCGCTCAAGAACCTGCCCGCGAAGGCCTGAGGCGCGGTCGCGGCTCCGGCGGCGTCGACGGGGGCCGCCGGAGCCGGTCGGCCGACGCCCGGGGAACCGCATGAGAGTCCGGCAGATCGTTCTCGGCGCCGCCTTTGTCGTCGTCGGCGTTCCCGTCCTGCTCGTCCTCTTCGGCGTCGGCGTCCTCTACGCGGTCTTCTACCATCCGAACCGGACCTCCGCCACCGCGGGTACGATCGTGTCCTCGGGCAGAACGCGGGAGTACTTGCTGTACGTGCCGAAGAGCTACGACCGCGGGAGGCCGACGCCTCTGGTCATCAGCCTGCACGGGGCGATGTTGTGGCCGAGCTCCCAAATGTGCCTGAGCCGATGGAACAGGGTCGCCGACGAGCACGGGTTCCTCGTCGTCTATCCCGCCGGGCCCGGCGCCGGACCCAGGGCCTGGTTCATGGAGGGGAAGGCGACGCCGTCACGGATGCCGGACGTCGTGTTCATCTCTGAGCTGATCGACACGCTCGAGGCGTCGTACAACATCGACCCGGCGAGGATCTACGCGGACGGGTTTTCCAACGGAGGCGGCATGGCGTTCGCGCTCTCCTGCACGCTCGCCGACCGGATCGCGGCCGTCGGGATGGTCTCGGCTGCGCGATCGCTCGACTGGGCGTGGTGCCCGGCCCACCGGCCGGTCCCCTCAATCGCGTTTCAGGGGACCGCCGATCCCCTCGTGCCGTTCGACGGCGGCCGGACCCCCGCCGGTCCCGACGTGTTTCCGAGCGTCCGGGGCTTCACGGCAACGTGGGCCCGACGGAACGGCTGCGCGCCGAATCCGGTCGCGGCCACGATCGCCCCCGGCGTCGAGCGTCTCGAGTACGGAAACTGCCGCGGCGACGCCGGCGTCGTGCTCTTTACGCTCGAGGGCGGTGGTCACCAGTGGCCGGGCGGCGAGCGGCTCCCGGAGTTCCTGCTCGGCCCCTGTCGTCGGAGCGTCGACGCGACGAGCGAGATGTGGGCTTTTTTCCGGGAGCACCCTTTTCGCGCGGGGGAGTGACGGCGGGACGATCAGGCGTCTTCGACGCTCGGGGTTCCGAAGCGAAACGTCCGCTCCGCACCGGAGCGTCTCAGGGAACGAGGTCCGATACCCAGACGGTGCAGAGCAAGGCCTTCAGCCGGTCGAAGTCCCTTTCGCCGAGTGTGGCCCGCCATTCGGCCTCGATCTCCGTCAGGACTTCGTGGACTGTGGCCCACGCCGCCCGCCCGCGCCGTGTGAAGTGCACGATGCGCGCCCGCTGGCCTTCCTTGGCGTCGCGGCGCTCGAGGTAGCCGAGCCGCTCGAGGCTCTGGAGGAGCTGGTTCATGGCCTGCTTGCTCATCCCGGCGCGCTCGGCCAGCTCGCTCGGGCGGCAGCCGTCTGGCCCCGGGTACTGGAGCACGCCCATGTGCGGGAGGCGCAGATCAGGGAAGCCGGCCCGGTTCAGCCCTGCGACGATGCGGCGGTGGACGGCCTGGGCCGGCAGTCGCAGGAGGGCCCCGATCAGAGGATTTTCGGGAAGCGGCACCCTTGACACTTTAGTAAACTCCATGTACCTTTAGCTAGGTAAACTAAGTTTACCAAAAGGAGGCTCCGATGGCAACGCAGGCCCGGGTCAATCCCTCGGAGGAGGTCATCCGGATCGGTCCCCTCGGCATCCGATTCCTCCTGACCGGCGACGACACGAACGGGAGCGTCTCCGTCTTCGAGATGACGGTCCCGGCCGGGCAGAAGCTCGCCGCACCGGCCCACCGGAACGACGCCTACGAGGAGACGCTCTACGGCGTCGCGGGCGTGCTGACCTGGACGATCGACGGCAGGGCCTTCGCGGTCGGGCCCGGCGAGGCCGTGTGCATCCCGCGCGGGGCGGTCCACCGCTTCGACAACTTCGGGACGGAGGACGCGAAGCAGCTCGTGGTCGTCGCGCCCGCGATCATGGGTCCGGCCTACTTCCGGGAGGCCCGCGACGTCGTGGACGCCGCCGCCGGAGGGCCGCCGGACGCCGCCCGGATGGTCGAGGTCTTTCGCCGGCACGGGATGACGATCGCCGCGCCGCCGGCCCGCTGACGCGTCAGGCCCTCTCGCTCTCGAGCCGGCGGACGTACCAGTCGACGCCGTCCTCGAGGGCAACGGGCTTCTTCGCGAAGCCCTGCGCCCGCAGCCGGTCCATCTTCGCCTCGGTGAAGTACTGGTAGCGCTCCCGGATGCCAAGCGGCGTGTCCACGAACTCGATCCGCTCCGGGGCGCCGAGCGACGCGAAAACGGCCTTCGCGAGGTCGAGAAACGTGCGCGCCTTTCCGGTGCCGACGTTGTAGATTCCCGCCGCGATCGGGCGCTTGAGCGCGAACCACATCGCCTCGACCGTGTCCGACACGTCGACGAAGTCCCGCGACTGGTGGCCGTGGGCGACGCCGTCCCGGTGCGACCGGAAGAGGCGGATCTCGCCCTTCGCCTTCACCTGGTCGTACCCGTGCAGGACGACGCTCGCCTGCGGGCCTTTGTGCCTCTCGCCGTAGCCGTAGACGTTGAAGAACCGGAACCCGGCCCACGACGGCGGCGTGCGCCCCGCCGCGGCCTCCTCGAGCGCCCAGAGGTCGAAGCGCCGCTTGGACTCGCCGTAGGGATTCAGCGGCTTGAGGCGCGGGACGAGCGCGTCGTCGTCGTCGAAGCCGAGGGCGCCGTCGCCGTAGACGGCCGCGCTCGACGCGTAGACGAGCGGGAGCCCGAGGCGCCGGGCCTCGTTCCAGAGGTTCTTCGAGTAGTCGACGTTCAGGCGTTTGAGGAGGGCCTCGTCGAGCTCGGTCGTGGCCGAGATCGCGCCCATGTGGACGATGCCGGCGAGGTCCGGGCGGCCGTCCGCGAGCCAGCCGGGCAGCTCCTCGATGTCGAGGATCTTTCCGAAGTCGAGGCGGCGGTGTTCCGGGCGCGACGCGAACGCGTCCCGGCGGTCCACGCTCACGACGGGGACGCCGCGGGCGTTGCAGGATTCGACGAAGCGGGCGCCGATGAACCCGGCGGCCCCGGTGACGAGGAGAGTCTCTGAGCTCACCCCCCGATCCTACGGGATTCGCGCTTGTCGTCGCCGCGTCTTCTTCCTATGCTCCGGCCCTATGACGATCACTTCGTTCGTGAAGCACCATTTCCGCCACTTCAACGCCGCGACGGTCGTGGACGCGGCCGAGGCCTGGAACGGCCTCCTGAAGAGCGGCGGGAAGATGTTCCTGACCATGGCCGGCGCCATGTCCACCGCCGAGATCGGCCTGTCGCTGGCCGAGATGATCCGGCAGGACAAGATCCACGCGATCACGTGCACGGGCGCGAACCTCGAGGAGGACGTCTTCAACCTCGTCGCGCACGACCACTACGTGCGCATCCCGCACTACCGGCAGCTCAGCCCGGCCGAGGAAGAGGCGCTTCATGGCAAGCACCTCAACCGCGTGACGGACACGTGCATCCCCGAGGAGGAGGCGATCCGCCGCATCGAGAAGGCCGTCCTCGAGGAATGGCAGGCGGCCGACAAGGCGGGCGAGCGCCGCTTCCCGCACGAGTTCCTCTACCGCATCCTCCTGTCGGGGAAGCTGAAGGAGTCGTACCAGATCGACCCGAAGGACTCGTGGCTCCTCGCGGCCGCGCAGAAGAACCTCCCGATCTTCGTCCCGGGCTGGGAGGACTCGACGCTCGGCAACATCTTCGCGGCCCACTGCATCGAGGGCGACGTGAAGAACGTCCACACGGTGCGAACCGGCATCGAATACATGCAGTCCCTCGCCGAGTGGTATACGAAGACCGCCCCGAAGACGCCGGTCGGCTTCTTCCAGATCGGCGGCGGCATCGCGGGCGACTTCCCGATCTGCGTCGTCCCGATGCTCCACCAGGACCTGCGCCGCGAGGGGATCCCGCTCTGGGCGTACTTCTGCCAGATCAGCGACTCCACGACGAGCTACGGCAGCTACTCGGGTGCCGTGCCGAACGAGAAGATCACGTGGGGCAAGCTCGCGGGCTCGACCCCGAAGTTCATCATCGAGTCGGACGCCGCCATCGTGGCGCCGCTCGTCTTCGCGATGGTGCTCGGGTGGTGAGGAAACTCGCGCTCGCCCTCTCCCTCGCGGCCGCGATCGGCTGCGGACGGTCCGAGGCGCCGAAGGCAGCGGCGCCCGCCGAGAAGCCGTACCCGTTGAAGGGCGTCGTCGTCTCGGTCGACACGGGAGCATCGAAGGTGATCGTCCGGCACGAGGAGATCCCGGGCTACATGGACGCGATGACGATGCCGTTCAGCGTCGCCGAGCCGAAGATGCTCGCCGAGCTGCGTCCCGGGGACGAGATCGAGGCGAAGCTCGTCGTCGGCGAGAAGTCCTCGCGGCTCGAGGGCATCGTCGTGTCCCGCCACGGCACGGCGCCGGCGACGCAGGTGATCCCCGAGCAGGGCCCGTACGGCAAGCCGGGCGACGCCGCGCCGGCGACGGTCCTCGTCGGCCAGGACGGCAAGCCGCTCTCGCTCGCGGACTACAAGGGGAAGGCCGTCGCCCTGACGTTCATCTTCACGCGCTGCCCGCTCCCGGAGTTCTGCCCCCGCATGAACGCCCAGTTCGCCGAGATGGAGGCCCTCCTCGCGAAGGAGCCCGCGCTCTACGCGAAGACGCAGCTCCTCTCCGTGAGCTTCGACCCCGAGCACGACACCCCTCAGGTCCTCCGGGAGTACCGCGAGCGGTTCCTGAAAGGCGTCACGGGTGTCGCGCCGGCGCACTGGAAGTTCGCGACGGGGACGCCCGACCGGATCAAGGAGTTCGCGACGTTCTTCGGGCTCACGTACCTGAAGTCCGGCGACCAGTTCGTCCACAGCCTCGCGACGGCCGTGATCGGGCCGGACGGAAAGGTCGTCTCGATCCGGCGCGGGAACGACTGGGAGCCGCCCGAGGTGATCGCGGACCTCCGCAAGGCCGCGGCGCTCTGACGCGGACCCCTATACTCCGCGCCGTGCCGATTCTCGAGGCCCGCGGGCTCACGAAGACCTACCGCCTCGGCGAGGAGAGGGTCGTCGGCGTCCGGGACGCGACGCTCACGCTCGAGAGGGACTCGTTCGCCGTCCTCGCCGGGCCTTCGGGCAGCGGAAAGACCACACTCCTGAACCTCCTCGGTCTCCTCGACACGCCGGACGCGGGGACGCTCACGTTCGAGGGGGCGGACGTCTCGGCGCTCGACGAGCGTGGCCGCGCGCGCCTCAGGCGCGAGAGGCTCGGCTTCGTCTTCCAGGCGCACCAGCTCGTGCCGGTCCTCTCGGCCGAGGAGAACGTCGCGCTCGCCCTCTGGATCCGCAGGCTCCCGGAGGACGCGTGCCGCGCCCGGGCCCGCGCGGCGCTCGCGGACGTGGGCCTCGGCGGCCTCGAGGGCCGGCGCCCGGACGCGCTCTCGGGCGGCCAGCGCCAGAGGGTCGCGGTCGCGCGGGCCATCGTGGGCGAGCCGGCGCTCGTGCTCGCCGACGAGCCGACCGCGTCGCTCGACTCGGAGACGGCGGGCCGGCTCCTCGACCTCTTCGCACGGATCCACGACGAGCGCCGGGTCGCGTTTCTCTTCTCGAGCCACGATCCGCGCATCGTCGAGCGCGCGGACCGCCGCATCCGGCTTTCCGACGGGAGCATCGCCTCCGACGAGAGGGTCGTCGCGGGGGCACGCGCGTGAGCCGCTGGGCCGTCCTCGCCGCCCGCAATCTTCTCCGCCACGGCCGGCGCACGCTCCTGACGGGCTCGATCGTGGTTGTCGGCTTCGTCGCCGTCACGATGACGGCGGGCTTCGTCTCGCAGACGTTCACCGCGCTGAAGAGCGCGACGATCCGCAGCGTCGGCGGCCACCTCCGCATCCTCGACCCGCGCGCGGCCGGAAAGAGCGACGACGAGGCCTCGACGATCCTCCTCGACGACTGGCCGGGCCTCGCGGGCCTCCTGTCGCGGGACCCGCACGTCGTGCAGGCGATGCCGAAGCTGTCGTTCTTCGGCCTCGTCGTGAAGGGCGACCGGAGCGCCGCGTATCTCGGGACCGGGACGATCCCCGCGCTCGAGAAGCAGGCTTCGCTCGCCGCGGACACCGTCGTCTCGGGCGCGTTCCTCTCGCGCAACGACGCGGACGAGGTCATGCTCGGCACGGGCCTCGCGCGCACGATCGGCGCGAAGGTAGGCGACCTCGTCACCGTGATGACGACGACGCCCGAGGGCGGGATCAACGCCGTCGACGCGACGGTCGCGGCGGTTCTGGGGTATCCGATCAAGGAGCTGGACGACCGCATCCTCTTCATGCCGTACGGCGCGGCGGCGCGCCTCCTCAAGGTCGAGGGTAAGGCGAACTCGGTCGTCGTGCTCCTGAAGGACGACCGCGACACGGCGCACGAGGCGGAGGAGCTGCCGAAGGCGCTCGCGGCCGCGGGGCGGCCCGTCGTCGTGAAGACGTGGCTCGACGCGGCGGCGTTCTACAAGCAGGTCAAGCTCCTGTACATCTCGATCTTCTTCTTCATGGGGCTCGTCCTCGCGGTCGTCGTCGTCCTCGCGACGGCGAACACGATGACGATGTCCGTGTTCGAGCGCACGCGCGAGATCGGGACGCTCCTCGCGATCGGGATGGAGCGCTCGTCGATCCGGGCCCTCTTCCTCCTCGAGGGAATTCTCCTCGGCCTCATCGGCTCCGGAATCGGGGCGGTCCTGTCGCTTCTCCTGCGGGCGGTCCTGAACGCCTCGGGGATCATGCTGCCGCCACCCCCGGGCGCGACGCGCGGCAGCGTCCTCCACGTCGACTTCATCCCGCTCGCGTACGGGATCGCCTTCGCCGTCATGTCGGTCACGCTCCTCGTCGCCGCCTGGTGGCCCGCGCGCCGCGCGTCGCGACTGAACCCCGTGGAAGCGCTGGGACATGTGTGACGCCGCGGGGAAGAGCCACTTGCTCCCGCGCGCGACGAGTCGCCTTCGGGCAACGGGTGACGGCGTTTTTCTTAGAATGGTTCATGGGCGGTCCGGCGCGCCGGCGCGGCCGCGCGCGCGAGTCGGCACAGCGTCGCGCCGCGTGCCTTTCCCTCTTTACTTTCTAAGAAATCCTCTCTTCTCTCTCTACTTCGTCCTTCTGTTCCTGGGGTCGTCGCCGGCGCTTCGCGCCGCCGGCGACCCCGCGGCGCTGCTGCGCCGTGCGGACCGCGTCAAGGACGCGTGGCCGGAGGTCGTCGTCACGCTGCGCGTGACGACGGAGAGGCCGGGCGAGGCCCCGAGGACCGCGTCGCTCCGCGTCGAGGCGAAGGGCCGGGACTCGCGCGCGACGTTCCTCGACCCCGCCGACGCGGGCAAGTCCGTCGTCTCGAAGGGCGACGACTCGTGGCTCGTCCTGCCGGGCACGCGGAACCCGATCCGGATCCCGAAGAGCCAGCGTCTGGCGGGCGGGTTCTCGGCGGCCGAGATGTCCCGGACGCGCTTCGCCGACGACTACGACGCGGTGTTCGAACGCGCGGACGAGCTCGACGGGCGCGCGTGCGCGGTCCTGCGCCTGACCGCGCGCAGGGGACGGACACCGACGTACCCGGTCGTGCGCGTCTGGATCGATGACCGCGAGGGCCTGTACCGCAAGGCCGTCTTCCTCGTCGCCTCCGGGAAGACCGCGCGGCAGGTGACGTTCGACGCGTACCGCCCCGTCCGCGGCGTTCTCTCCCTCGCGAAGATGACGATTCTCGACGAGCTGCGGCCCGGCAAGACCGTCGTGGAATACCTCGACTACGAGAAAGCGCGCCTGCCGGAGTCGCTCTTCGAGCCGAGGGCCGCGCCCTAGGGTTTCGGGCTGTCGGCCTCGGCCCGGAGCCGCGCGGCGTCCGCCGGGCGGCCGGCCTTCTCGTAGGCCTCTTCGAGCGTCTGCCGGTAATTGGGCGAGTCCGGGTCGAGCTTGTAGGCCGCTTCGAGCTGAGGGACCGCATCCTCGAGCCGGCCGTCGACGAGGAAGAAATGGCCCAGTTCCCAGCGCGCGTTCGGCAGGTTCGGATCAAGCGCGACCGCGCGGCGGAACTGCTCGAGGGCGAGGGCGCGATCGCCCTTCTTCAGGTAATGCTCCCCGAGGTGGACGTTCCAGAACCCCATCGGGTCGAGTTCCAGGAGTCGCTTGCTCAGCGCGAGCGACTCGTCCCAGCGCTTCTCGTTCATGAGGAGGTGCGAGTACCAGTGAATGGCGTTCACGTTGTTGGCGTCGAGCTCGAGGGCGCGGCGGAATTCCGCCTCGGCGGCACGGTTGTCGCCGGTCATCATGGTCGCGTGGGCCAGGACGGCGTGCGCGTCAGCCAGGTCGGGATCGAGCGCCAGCGCCCGCCGCGCCGCCGCCTTCGCCTTTTCGTAGGCGTCGGGCGTCGGGCGCCGTCCCGTGTAGCCCGAGACCTCCCAGACCTCCGCGATGCCGGCCCAGGCCCGGGCGAACTGGGGATCCGCATCGAGGGCCTTCTGGAAGTCGTCGAGTGCCTGCGAAAGGTCGGCCTCGGTCCGGCGCCCCGCGTGCTGATGCCCCCTCAGCCACCACTCGTATGCCTCGCGGCTCCCCGTCTCCCGCCGGGCGAGTCTCGCCCGGTCCTCCTCGGAGAGTGACAGGTGGAGCTTCGCGGCGACGGCGCTGGCGATCTCCCCCGGGAGTGCCGCGATGCTCTCGAGAGGGCGGTCGTACCGGTCTCCCCACAGGTGCCGCCCGTCCCGAGCGTCCACGAGCTCCGTCGTGATCGAGACGCGACCCGACTTTCCGACGGCGTGCCCCGTCAGGACGGCGCGCACGCCGAGCTCACGCGCCGCCGCGAGCGGGTCCACGTTCGCGCCCGCGAAGCGCGCGACCGCGCTCGAGGCCATGACCCGCAGG
This sequence comes from uncultured Acidobacteriota bacterium, assembly GCA_963798215.1. GTDB lineage: Bacteria > Acidobacteriota > Thermoanaerobaculia > UBA5066 > UBA5066 > Fen-183. The sequence continues at coordinate 1,982,067 of CAWCSP010000004.1, read as the reverse complement.
TTCGGCGCCTGCGAGATGCGCGCCGTCACGGACTCGGACAGAGACGCGCACACGTCGGCGACCTCCGCGTCGCTCCCGGCGCTCGAAAACGGCAGGACCGCAAGCGAGTCGATCGGAGCGCGGCCCCTCCGGAAGATCCAGAGGGCCGCCGCGGCGGCGAGGAGCGCGACGGCAATGAACGGCGGCCGCTGAACGGCGATGCGCCGGCGGGGCGCCGCCGGGGCGCGCGCCGGCGCTGAGGACGCGGACCCGGTCGACAGCTCGCGCGCGACCGCGGCCGCGTCCGCGAGCCGGGTCGCCGGGTCCTTGTCGAGGAGGCGCTCGAGCAGGCTGCGCGTCGAGGGCGACAAGTCCAGCGGGAAGCGCGCGCCACTCGGGCGGACTCGTGAGCGTCGCCGCGAACGTCTCCTGCTTGCTGCGCCCGCCGAAGGTGTGGCGGCCGGCGAGGCACTCGAAAAGGACGCAGCCGAGCGCCCAGAGATCGACCGCGGCCGCGGGCGGCTCGCCACGGATCAGCTCCGGCGCCATGTAGCCGACCGTGCCGAGGAGGCTCCCCGCCTCCGTGAGGAGCGAGGCCGTCTCCTCTCCGCCGGCGGCCATGGCGGCGCCCGGGCGGGCGAGGCCGAAGTCGAGGATCTTCGCTCCCGTGGAGGTGAGAAACACGTTTTGCGGCTTGAGGTCGCGGTGGACGAAGCCGAGCTCGTGTGCGCGGGCGAGTCCTCGCGCGATGTCGGCCCCGATCCGGCGCGCCTCCGACTCCGGAAGCGGGCCGCGCGCGAGCCGGGCCGCGAGCGTCTCGCCTTCGAGGAGCTCCATGACGAAGTACGCGACCTCGCCCTCGCTGCCGGTGTCGAACAGCGTGCAGACGTTCGGATGCGTGAGGCGCGCCGCGATCTTCGCTTCCCGGGCGAACCGGCGCAGGGTGTCCGGATCCTCTCCGTGGCGGGCGCCGACGACCTTGATCGCCACGTCCCGCTCGAGGCGCGTGTCGTGCGCCCGGTACACCTCTCCCATCCCCCCGGCTCCGATCGGAGCGAGGATCTCGTAGGGCCCGAGTCGCATTCCCGGCGCGAGTGTCACGGTGCGGACGCCATGATCGGATGGAACCGGGCCAGAGGCAACGCGGGCGAGGCCGAACGCGGCCGCCTACCCCCGGATCGACAGGTTCTCGTACTGGACGAGCGGCTGGCCGAACCCGACGACGAGACCTTCGACTTCGGGGCGCGCGAACCGGTACACCTGCTCGTGGAAGAGAGGGATCATGAGTGCCTCGCGCGCCACGATCTCCTCGACCTCCCGGTAGATCGACTCGCGCGTCCTCGGGTCGATCTCGGCCCGGCCGCGCTCCGCGAGGGCGTTGATCGCGGGCGTCCCGCAGTAGCGGCCGTAGACCCCCTCCCGCGAGTGGAGAACGCCCTGCGCGAACGTGTCGGCGTCCGGGTAGTCGGCGATCCACCGGCCAATCATGATGTCCGTCGGCGCGTTCTTCTGGGCGTCCATGAACTCCGTCATCGTCTTGTTCACGACGCGGATGGAGTAGCCCATCTCTCGGAACGCCTGCGTGAGCTCCTTCGTGAAAGCGCCGAACTCGCCAAACATGATGGGATTCACCACGGCCGTGACTTCGGTCGTCTCGCGAGAAACGGTGTGGGCGCCCGAGACCTGCCCCGAGGACTGGGGGTGGGACCGCGGCTTCGTCACGTAACCGAGAAGTCCCGGCGGGATCAGGCCGTTGGCTGGAATCGCGTGGCGGCCCAGCGTCCGGCGGACGATGCCGGCGGTGTCGATTCCCTGCGCGACGGCACGGCGCGCCTTCGCATCGGCGAAGGCGCCCTTGTTGACGTTGAAGGCCACGAAGTAAGTCAGGAGGCTCGGGCTCTCACGGTACGTCGCGCGAAAGCGCGGATCCTGGCGCAGGGCCTCGGCGTCGGCCGGCAGGAGGTCGGACGCGATCGAGAACCTTCCCGCGAGGAACTCGCTGCGGATCTCCTCGGGCGGCACGCCGAAGCGAAAGACGACGCCCTCGTTCTTCGGGAAACCCTCGCGCCAGTAGGCGGGATTCCTCTCCAGCTCGAGCTTCTTCCCCGGCTCGAAGCTCGCGACGCGGTACGGCCCCGTGCCGATGCAGCCCTTTCGCCAGCTGTCTCCGATCGCACCGGTGCCTTCGGGCAGAATGCCGACGCCCGGGTACGACACGAGAACGGGGAAAAACGACAGTGCCTTTTCCAGCTCAATCACGAACTCCGACGGCGAGACGATGTGGAAGCCCTCGAGATCCGAGGCCTTTCCGTCGATGAGGCTCTGGGCGCCGCGGATGGTGGCAAGGAGGAAGCGGCCGGCGCTCCCCTTCTGGAGCATGCGCTCGAAGGAAAAGCGGACGTCGCGGGCGGAAAGGGCCCGACCGTCGTGGAAGCGCACGCCCCGCCGCAGCCGGAACCGGAAGCGTGAGCCGCCATCCTCGGGGATCACCTCCGAGGCGAGCCACGGGACGACGCGGCCGCCCTCGACGTCCCGGGTCAGCGTCTCGAAGACGAGGGGCACCGTATCGGCCTGCTCGAAAGTGGCCATGGAGGCCGGATCGAAGTCCTGCACGACGCCGCCCACCGGCACGTGGATGGTGCCCCCGCCCCATTCGTGTGGGGCGTGAGCCGCCGGCGCCTCGGACTTCCCGATCTCCGGGTAGTTGACGAACGGAGGGCTGCTCCGGAGAGCAACGCCGCGCACGCCCGGCCCCGCGATTCGGTAATCCACCTCATGGAATAGGGGAATGACCACAGAGGCGTCGAGGAGCAGGCTCTCGAACTTCCGGTAGAGGCCCTCGCGGACCGCGGGGCGGCTCTCGATCCGCGCTTCCTCGGCGAGACGGTCCGTCTCGTCCGACGAGAAACAGGCCCGGAAGTAGCCGACACCAGAACGGAAGAGGTTGAACGTGAAGTCGTCCGGGTCCTCGTAGTCGGCCATCCACCGGGAGATCACGAGATCGCTTTTCCCGGTGGCCTGCGCCTCCTGGTACGACTTCATGTCGGTGGTCGTGATCCTCACCTCGACGCCGAGCTCCTCCCAGATCGCGAAGAGCGCTGCCGTGAGCGCCTTGTGGCGGTCCTGGAGGATCGGGTGGACGGCCGCCGCGAGGGTGATGGGCGGCATCAGGCCGGCCCCCTCGAGGAGGGAGAGCGCTTCGTCCCGGGACATGAGCGGGCGGCGCCGGCCCGCGTCGTGGCCGAGGATGCCCGGCGGCAGGATGCCGGTAGCGGGAACGGCAAACCGCCCGAGCGCGGCCCAGACAAAATCCTGGCTCCGCGTGACTCCGGCGAGAGCGCGCCTCAGGGCGATGTTTCCGCCGAGGGCGCTCTTCGTGTTGAAGAGAGTGAAATACGTGCCCTTCTTCGGCGTCTCGACGAGCCCCGCGCGCAGGCGCGGCTCCCGGAGAATCGCGTCGAGGTCCTGCGGGGAGAGATCGCGGGCGAGCTCGATCTCTCCGGCGCGCAGTCCCGAGACGATCGCCGACGCGCTCATCCCGGTCCGGAACTCGATGGCATCGAGGCGCGCCGGCTCTCTCCAGTGGTGTGGATTGCGCGCGAGGAGGACGCGGTCCGACGTCCGGCGCGCGATGACGAACGGCCCCGTGCCGATCGCCGTCTCGACGCCGTTCTCGCCGGGCACCATGCGGGCGACGGCCGTGACGACGTCGGACAGGAGGGCCGGGAAGATCGGGAGGGGCTCGACGAACTCGAACTCCAGCCGGTCCTCCGAGACAGCCCGGATTCCCGACACGCCGTCGGACCCGCCTCTCCGGTGGTCGGCGGCGGCACGCACCGCCGCTAGCGCGGCCGGTATTCCCTTGACCCGCACGCGGACCGCCCGCTCGAGTGAGGCCTTCACGGCGGCGGCCGTCAACGGCGTGCCGTCCGAGAAACGGACTCCCGAGCGCAGCGTCAGCCGGGCCGAGCGGCCTCCGTCTCCGAGGGACCACTCGTCCGCGAGCGCCGGCACGATTCGGCCATCGGCGTCGGTGGTGAGGAGCGTCTCGAAGACCGTGGCGAGGACTTCCGTCTCCTCGACGATGTTCGACATCGCCGGCTCGGTCGCCGCGATCGGATTCGTGAGGGCGACGGCGAGCCGCCCGCCGGACGCGATGACTTCCGCTCCCCGCTTCGCGTCGCCGCCGAGCCGCTCAAGCTGTGCGCCGTAGGCAGCGGCTCGCACGTAATCGCCGCGCAGGTTCGCGACCGTTTCCGCCAGCGAGAGCAGCTTCGGAAGGTGAATGGCGTCCCGCGCCGCGGCCGCCGCCTCGATGCCGCGCTCCACGAGGCGCCGCGCCTCGTCCACCTTCCGGGCGTTCCAGGCAGTCTCGGCGGCGAACAGGACCGCTTCGAGGGCGCGCGCCGGCAGCTTTTCGCGCTCGAAGATCTTCGCGGCCGCCTCCGCTTCGCGGAGCGCGGCGTCGGCGTGGCCCGAGAGGCGCGAGGCCTGCGCGAGGAGGAACCGGGCGTCGCCCTCCAGAGCCCGCTCGCCCTCCCACTCCTCGTCCCCGAGATAATCCAGCGCGGTCTTCGCGACGCGCGCCGCCTCCTCCGGGCTGAAGGCGTCAAGGGACTTCTTTGCGAGCTTCAGGCTGTAGTCCACGGCCTTTTCGGGGACGTCGCCCTCCGAGAAGTGGTGGACGAGCTCGGGGTACACGCGGTCGAGGCGGCCCTGGTGGCGCTTCTCGAGGAGATCCGCGTACGCGCGATGGAGCGTGCGGCGCTTCCGCCGCGAGAGGGCGCCGTAGAGGACGTCGCGCACGATGCCGCTCGCGAACGCGAGCCGGTCGCCGCGCGACTCGCGTTCCTCCTCCAGGAGGCCTTCCTTCACGAGCCGGTCGATCGCCTCGTCGAGGCCCTTCGTGTCCCCCGAAACGGATTCGAGGTCCCGGAACTCAAAGCTCTTCCCGAGGACCGACGCGACCGAGAGGACGTCGCGCACGTCCTCCGGGAGCCGCTCGATTCTCGCCTCGACGGCCTGCTGGATCGTCTCCGGCAGGGCGTCGGACGAGATCCCGGTCGCCCCGGACAGGTTCAGCGCGCCCGAGTCGTCGCGCGCGATCCCGCCCGAGTCGAGGAGCGACCGGACGAGCTCCTTCGTGAAGAGCGGGTTCCCCTCGGTGGCGGCGAGGAGCCGCCCCGCGAGGTCGTCCGAGAGCTTGCCGCCTCCCGCCGAGAGCTCCACGAGGGCCCTGTGCTCGGACGGCGTCAGCGGCCCGAGCGTGAGCGCCGCGAAGCGCGGGTCGCCGCGGAACGACTCGAGCATCTTCACGAGCGGGTGTCGCTTGTCGACCTCCGTCTGCCGGTACGTGCCGACGACGAGGGTCGGCGTCGGGCCGAGGCGGCGTGCGACGTACTGGAGCGCCTCGATCGAGAGCTGCGCCCCGTGCAGCTCCTCGAGGGCGAGGAGGAGCGGCTTGCCGCCCGCGATGCGCGTGAGCGTGCGGGCGATGAGCTCGAAGATCGCGATCTTGTCCTCGGCCTTGCGGCCGTCGCCGGCCTTGACGGCCCCGGAGTCGCTGCTCGCCGCGGCGCGCAGCTCGCCGATCTCCGAAAGGACGGGGAAGAGAGCGAGAAGGTCGCCCGCGAGGTCTGAGAAGTCGGGGCGCGAGGCCTCCGAGAGGCCCGTGTCCTTCGAGCGGAAGTAGTCCTGGATGAGCTCGCAGAATCCCTGGTGGGCGAACGCGCGGTCGTGCTCGACGAAGCGTCCCGACAGGACGCGGATCTTCCGGGCGCGCGCGAGCGCCTTGAGCTCGTCCACGAGGCGGCTCTTCCCGATGCCGGGCTCGCCGGCGACGACGACGAACTCGCACTCGCCCGCGAGGGCGGCGTGGAGCCGGCGCTGCAACTCGGCCATCTCCTTCTCGCGGCCGATGAACGGCGCCGCGACGGCCGGGCGGGGCAGCATCCGGCTGGCCGTGAAGACGACGGACCGCCCGAACTCCTCCTCGCGGAGCTTCGACCGGTAGCGGCGGAGCGCCTCGGCGAGGTGCCCGGCCCGTTTCGGCCGCTTCTCGGGGTCCTTCGCGAGGCACTGGAGGACGGCGGCCTCCAGCTCCTCGCTCACGTCGGCCCCGATGCTCCGCATGGGCTGCGGCAGCTCGTGGACCACGCGGTAGAGGACGGACTGCACCTCGCCCGTGAACGGCGGCTCGCCGGCGAGGCACTCGTAGAGGACGGTCCCGAGCGCATAGATGTCCGAGCGCCCGTCGAACGAGCGCGACGTGACCTGCTCGGGGCTGAAGTAGACGACGGTCCCGACGAGCGTTCCGGTCTTCGTGAGGCGGTCCTCGCTCGTCGCGAGCGCGAGGCCGAAGTCCATGACGCGCGCCCGCACGTGGCCGGTGTCGTCCCGCGACGTCATGATGTTCTCGGGCTTGATGTCGCGGTGGACGATGCCGCGCGCATGGCTGTAGTCGAGCGCGTCGGCAACCTGCGTCCCGACGTCGAGGACGTCGCCGAGGCGGAGCGAGCCCTCGCGCAGGAGCTGACGGAGGTTCGTATTCGCGAGGACCGGCATGACGAAGAAAAGCGACCCTTCGTGCCGCCCGAGGTCGTAGATCGGCACGATGGACGGGTGGTCCATCTGCGCGACGATCTGCGCCTCGCGCTGGAAGCGCTCCTCGGAGTCCTTCGTGAGGTTCCCGGGCGGGATCAGCTTGATCGCCACATCGCGGTTCAGCACCGGGTCCTTCGCGCGGTAGACGACTCCCATCCCGCCGCGCCCCAGCTCGGACAGGATCTCGTAGCGGTCGGCGAGCTTCGTTCCGATCACGTCGGGAGGACGCTCTTCATGTGCCTGAGACTGATGCGCAGGATGATACCGAAGACTCGGATTTCTTAGAAGGGTAATGGGCCGTGCCGCCAGGGCGGCCGGCGGGGATGCCGCCGCCCGGCGCGGGCCGGGGAGGCGGACTCTCCAGCGCGAACATGAGGATCGCCTCGGCCGTGCCGTCCATCGTGGGCTCGTTCGTCGCGTAGTCCATGACGTCGTCGTGGTACACGGCCTCGTCGGCCTGGAACGGCGCATAGGCGTCGGCCCGCGTGAGGGTCACGCCCTTGAGACTGCCGAAGATCGACGCCTTCACGGGCCCGTCCACGAGGCCGCCGCGCACGGACCGGCCCGTCAAGTTCGTCGTCGGGAGGTGCGGCTGCGTGGGGGAGGGGGAGCCCTCCGGCCAGCCCGTGAACATCGAGACGCCCCACGGGTTCCGGCCCAGGAGCCACGCGAGGCCGTCGGAAGCCAGAGGCGCGTAGCGTGCGTCACCCGTCATCCGCGCGTAGAGGAGCGCCTGCGCCACGAGCGCGGCCGTGAGGTTGTTCGAACACCAGATGAAGGGGACGCCGGCGCCAAATGGGCTGGCCTCCGCGACCGCGCGCGCCTTCTCGAGACCGTCCCGGTAATACCGGGCCAGGCGCGCGTCGACGTCGGCTCCTGCAAGGCCGTGCAGTGCGAAGTGTCCGAGGTTCACGAACGGGTAGAGCGCGTAGTGACCCGCCTCCGTGCGTCCCATCCATGTCGTTCCGCCCGCGAGGTCCGCGTACCGTACCGCATCCGCGAGGAACGCGGGCTCGCCGGTTGCGCGGAACATCTCCGCCGCTCCCCATTCCATGTCGTCGGCCCACGTCTCCTCGGCGTACCGGTAGGGCGAGCCGTACGAGTCGCCCTGCTGAACGCCTTCCTTCGCCCGGCCCATCGCGTAGACCTCGCGTCCGGCGGCGAGGCACGTTCGCGCGAAGTCGCCGAGGTGGGCGTCGTCCTTGAAGACGCGGTAGGCGAGGGCCATCGCGGCGGCATAACGGCCCGCGAGGTTCGCGACGCCCGTGGACGCGCTCCGCCACTTCCCGAGTCCCTGCGGCCGCCCGTCCGCGACGTAGGCGGTGCGCTCCTTCCCCGGACCCCAGCCGTAGTCCGCATCGTCGGACTGCGGCAGGCGCCAGCCCCTGTGGTCGCGGTCGTCCGCGACCTGGTGGACGAGGACGCCCGGCGACGGGTGCAGCTTCAGCAGCCAGTCCAGCCCCCACTTCGCCTCGTCCAGGACGTCCGGGAGTCCGTTCGGACCCGGGCGCCCGAGCGCGTCGACACGGTCTCCGAAGAGCCCGGGGTTCAGGAGCCAGGCCTCGAGGAGGTGCGCGGTCGCCGTGCTCGACGTCAGGAGGTACTTGAGCTGGTCGCCGGCGTCGTGCCAGCCGCCCCGCGCGTCCACGTACGTCCCGGCCGGCAACTCTCCGTAGGCCGTCCGCCCGTCGAACGGATGGCAGATCGCGTCGAGAAACGGGTTGTACCCGCAGCGCTGCTGGCGCATGAACTCCAACATCACATCGGGAGAAGAAGAGAAGATTTCTTCTGAAAGGAAGAACGCGACGGAAACGCGCGGCGCGCGAGAGAGCTCGAGGCGGTACCGACCGGCGGGGAGAGGCGGCATGTCGAGCGGGACGACCGCGACGAAGCGATACGCCCCCCAGACCTTCGAAGAAATCTTCGGTCCCGGAGCTCTCTTCGAAAGTGCGCCTCTTGCGAGGGTCTTTCCCGTCGCCGCGTCGACGACCCTGTATTCACCCTTCAGAGGATTCTTCGAAAGGACGACGGCGGACGCAGGCTGTCCGGGCAGGTACCCGGCGAGGCTCACGCGGACGACGACATCGGGCCCGGCGGCCGGCCCGGGCGGAGGCGCGGCCGGGGGCGGGGAGGCCGCCGGGGCGTTCAGGGCCGCCGCGAGGACGAGGGCGTGGATCAAGCGCCCGCGATGCTACTCGTACCGCAGGGCCTCGATCGGGTCGAGGCGGCTTGCCTTGAGCGCCGGGTAGAAGCCGAAGCCCACGCCGACGAGCGCCGAGAAGACGACCGCCATGACGATCGCCTGCGGCTGCGTCGCGACGGGCCAGCCCGCGAGCCGGGCCACGAGGCTCTGGATCCCGAGCCCGACACCGATTCCGATCGCGCCGCCCGTGACCGCGAGCGCGATTGCCTCGACGAGGAACTGCGCCTGGATGTCGCCGCCCTTGGCTCCGATCGCCATACGGACGCCGATCTCGCGCGTTCGCTCCGTCACGGACACGAGCATGATGTTCATGATCCCGATCCCGCCGACGAGAAGTGAGACGCCCGCGATCGACCACAGCAGCGCGGACATTGTCCGGTTCTGCGCCTCGGCCTGCTCGAGCATCTCCGTCTGCGACCGGATGATGAAGTCGTCGTCCGACGGCTTCGTGATGCGGTGGCGTTGCCGGAGGAGCGCCGTGATGTCGGTCTGGGCGGCGTCCACGAGGTCGTTCGTCACGGCCGAGACGAGGATCATCCCGACCGCCGTCGTCCCCATCAGCTTCTTGCGGACCGTCTCGTAGGGCGCCACGACGAGGTCGTCCTGGTCCTGGCCCATCATCGAGCCGCCCTTGGACTCGAGGACGCCCACGACCTTGAAGGGAATGTTCTTGATGCGAATCGTCTTGCCGATCGGGTCCTCGCCGGGGAAGAGGTTCGCGACGACGGTCTGCCCGAGGACGCAGACCTTGGCGGCGCCGTGGTCGTCCTGATCCGTGAAGAACTGGCCCTTCTCGACGTTCCACGACCGCACGAGCGGCCAGTCGACCTGCGCGCCCTGAATCGACGTCGACCAGTTCTGGTTGCCGTAGATGACCTGCGCGACCGTCCGGATGGAGGCCGAGACGTACGAGACCGTCGAGACTTCCTTGCGGATCGCGTCGACGTCCTCCTCGGAGAGCTTCGAGCTGGCCCCGAAGCCTGCCCGGGCGCCGCCGGACGTGGTGCTGCCCGGGAGGACCATGAGGAAGTTCGTCCCGAGGGACTTGAGCCGGTCCTCGCTCTGAATGCGCGCGCCCTCGCCGATTCCGACGACCGCGACGACGCAGGCGACGCCGATGATGATGCCGAGGGCCGTGAGGAGAGAGCGCAGCTTGTTCCGGGCGAGCGCGCGGAACGCGACCTTTAGGATGTTCGTCGCCTTTTTCGAGATCACGGCATCCCCTTCCGGCCGGTTCGCCTTGCCCGTGAGACGCGGTCGGCCCCGGCCGGGTTTACCGCGATTTCACGCCCTCCGGCGGCGCATTCATTGGAGCGCCTTCACCCACGCGAAGAAGGACTCCTGCAGCGCGGGAGCGTCCGTCCCGAGCGCCGCGGTGAGCGCGTTCAGGTCGGCGCGGCCGCCGCGCGCGACGGCCGCCAGAAAGCCGCGAAACGCCGCGGCCCGCGCGGGCTCGGCGAGGCACCAGCGGACGAGCAGGGCGCTCGCGGTGGCCGCGTCGCTCCGCGCGCCCGGGTTGGCGAACATTCGTGAATCCGTCGAGGCGATCGCCGAAAGGGGCGGAACGCGCCCTTCCCGGGCCCGCGCGATCCACTCCTCGGCCGTGACACGAGGTCCCGAGCGTTCGATCCCAGTGGCCGGCGCGGCCCGCCGCCGCTCGAAGACGTCGAGCGTGTCCGGCTGGAGGCGGCCGTCGCCGTCGACCCGGCACCACGCGAGGTCCGTCGCGAGGCCCTCGTCCAGCCAGCCGGGGAGCGTCTCGCCGAGCGCGCTCTGAGCGAGCAGGCGCGTAAGACCGTGGACGAGCGCGACGCGCGTCTCGGACACCGTCAGCCCGGCAGGGAAGGCGGTGAGCCCCGCTCCGGCATGGCCCAACGTGCCTGCCACCGCATAGCCGTCGGCCGCCGCGAAGACGCGGTAACGCGCGTCGCTTGCGAAGATCGCGACGACCTGGCCGGGGCCGGGCGCCGCAGGAAGGGAATACCGCGCCGTGAAGGTCTCGGGCAGGTGGACGGCGACGGGGCCGAGGCCGTTCAGGTCTATTGCCGCGACGTCCGTCAGCAGCCGCCAGGGTCCCAGAAGCGTTTCGCGCCCGAGCGGGCGCATGGCGTCGCGGGCCTTTGCGAGGCGGGACTGCTCGGCCACTTTCGGCGGCGGAGAGCCCGCCGGAGTGGCGGCGGCTGCGCCGAGGATCGGGACAAGGAGGAGCAGCCCCATATTTCTCAAGGGTACGGGATTCTGGCGTGAAGGCGGAAATCACGAATAATATGATTTATAATTATCATTATATTCAGCTTTATGTAGACGAATCACCGGCGAGATTTTTCTGTTGACACGGGATGCCTTGTGCCAGAATTCGCTCAAGGTTCATCGGGGAGCACCTGCGGTGTAGCGGGCGAAGCTCCTTTGGAGAGGTTCTCATGGGCGCATGGGACCCCACGGACGGCATGCAGCCCGCGCTCGCGGGCGGTGGAGGCCTGTCCGAGGCCGCGGTTCTTCGCGCCGTCCTCTCCGACGAGCTCCCGGCGAATGACGACGTCGCGTCCGAGGCCATCGGCACGACGCCCGGCGAGTGGGACTGGAACGCGCTCAACAACGTCCTCAGGCCCAGGCTCGTAAGCCTCGCGATGCGCAAGTACCGCTTCAGCCGCGAGGAAGCGGAAGACGCGGTGCAGACGGTCTACATGCGCGTCCTCGCGCGCGACCCGCGCGTGAAGGACCCGATCGGCTACGTGAAGATCGCGTTCCTCAACACCTGCCTGAACATCGCGACGTCGCGCGAGCGGCGCACCGAGCAGATGCCCGAGGGCATGGACGTCGCCGACCCGGCGTGCGAGAAGGTCACGGCGCGCCTCGAGGCCGTGCGCATGGTGAACAAGGCGATCCGCAGCGCGGGCCCGAAATGCAAGAAGATCGTCCGCCTCTACTTCGGCCAGGAGTACAGCCTGGCCGAGATGACGAAGGCGACGGGCTACTCGCAGAAGACGGTGTGGAAGCGGATCTGGGGCTGCCTCGACAAGATGCGGAAGGTGCTCGCATGAGCGCGAACCCGGCGACGTCCGCCTGCCCCGAGCACTGGCAGCTCTTCGAGCTCGTGACCGAGGGCTCGACGGAGCTGAACGCGCACGTGAAGGTGCACGTCGAGGCGGGCTGCGCCTCGTGCGGGAAGAGGCTCTCCGACATCCAGACGCTCGAGCGCGCCCGCGTCATGAAGGACGAGTTCGACGCGTTCTTCGACGAGCTGCCGTCCGACGACGCGCCGGCCGACGAGCGCGAGAAGTTCCTCTCGCAGTTCAAGCGCCGGAACCGCCCCGCCGACCGCCTCGGGCGCCTTTCGTTCGACGGCCGGCAGATCGCGGCGGAGATCGTGAAGCTCGCGGGTGAGCAGGGGATCGAGGCCGCGAAGGCCCGCCTCGATGCGATCGAGGGCGACCCCGCCCGCGGCTACGCCCTGCTGTACGCGGCACAGCTCGCGATGCCGAAGGTCTCGAGCGATCCGGCGACGTACGTCGCGCTCGCGCAGGCGATCGCGGCCGCGTCGCGCAGCCTTCCGTTCCTGAAGGACAAGGGCCCCGCGCAGCCGGTCTGCCGCGAGCAGGTGATGGGCGAGGCGCAACTCCTCGAGTCGGGCTCGCTGAACATGCTCGGCCGGTGCGACGAGGCCGTCGAATCCGCCCGTCGTGCACGGACAAGCTTCGTCGAGGCAGGGGAGGACTCCTTCGCCCTGGCGCTCGCCGACTACCATGAAGGCTCCGCGGAGAGCTACCGCGGGAACGGCTCAAACGCGTGGAAGAGCCTGCGGCGCGCACTGGACGAGTTCCAACTCTACGGGCAGCAGAACTGGGCAGGGCGGACGGAGGCCTCGCTTGGAACGCTTCTCCTGAACCGGAACAGGAACGAGTCGGCGCTGGTCTTTTTCGATGCGGCGCTTGCGGATCTTCACCCGGTACAGGACGAGGTCGTTTACGCGATCACCCTTTCGAACCGGGCTTTCTCGCTCCTTCTTCTGCGGCAGCTCGAGAGGTCGAAGGCCACGTACGCGAAGGCGCTCGCGCTTCGCGCGCCGCCTCGAAATGACGACTGTGTTGTTCTCGATCCGTTATGGCTTGGCCTTGATCGATCTTCTCAAGGGGCAGACGTTCAAGGCGTTCCATGCCTTCGAAAAGATCGCGACGGACGCGCGCGCGGCAAACCTGCCGCAGCGTCTTCTTTCGGCAGAGCTTCGCGTCGCCGAGTGCCTCGGGCGTCTCGGCCAACGCGAGGAGATGCTCACGCGTGTTCGCGCACTTAGGCGCGAGATCCCGGACGTAGCCGTCGAGTTCGAAGCGCCGCTTCGCGAGCTCTTCGCCCAGGCCGACGAGGCCGACCTCTCCAGCGAGCTGGTCGCTCACGTTGTCGAGTACCTCGAGGCCCGCGATCGCGGCGTTCAAAAGGGGTACAGGCCGTTCAAGCTGGTGGCGAACGGCAACTGATCGTTCTCTAGACAACGTTCAAAGGTCAGGGGGCGGGGTGCCATGAACCGGGTGCCTCAAAAATTTCTTCTTCAGAGGGGGGTCAAAGGTGTGCCCCCCTCTGTCCGTATATATAGCCCACGGTTAGAGGACGCCAGAATCATCCAAAATTTGGCATGCGGCGCGGGCCGCGACTAGGAGGACACATGTTCGGATTCCTTTGCTTCTGCCTCACATGCATCGGTTCGACCCCGATCATCGGCTAAGTTCCTAACCCACTTTCGCCCATTTTGGCTGGTTAATTCTGGCCTCGCTACTCGTGTGTTCGCGCGTTTGGGCGTTTGATTTGGCGCCTTCACAGGGCGCGTTCTGGGATCGACGATTCGTTCGAGCCCCCCTCGAGGCCAACGGCGAAGGCGCTGCTGTCGTGTGGTGAGGCCAGCTCCGCCGCCGCTCGAGCCGGCAGCCTCCCAGATGACGAGGTGAGACGACCTGCGCCCGTCCAGTACGGGGCAGGACGGTGGCGCCCCGGAGCTGGTGAGAAGACCCTTCGACGTCTTCGGCAGGAATGACTACAGGATCGGCACGTTCGAGCATGGCCTGGCGCTCCGTTCCCGTCGTCCTTGCGGCCGGGCCTAGCATCAGCCCATCAGCCACGACCAGATGTCGCAGGGGATCTGATTGAAGTAATCCTTCCCCGTCACCGTGATCGAAGTGCTCGCGCTGTAGCAGATGCCGTCGCCAGCGTTACACACGATGCCCCAGTGCCCGGCGTTTGTACCGAAGTGGGACTCGCATCCCTCCCCACCGATTCGGGCTCTCCGCCGCGAGATCCCGGACTATTCCGTTGAGTTCGAGGCGGCGCTCCGCGAGCTTTTCGCCCAGGCTGACGAGGCCGACCTCCCCAGCGAGCTGGTCGCCCACGTTGTCGAGTACCTCGAGGCCCGCGATCGCAGCGTTCAAAAGGGGTACGGGCCGTTCAGGCTGGTGAGAGGCGGCGGCTGAGCCGGACTGCCGGGAGCTACCGTCCTCGGGATTTCTCCAGCCACTCGACGTCGAGCAGGTCCTGGGGCCGGCCGGCCGCCTTCTTGCTCGCGATCAGGTCGTCGAGGCCGAGAATGTTGATGGGTACCCCGCCGTAAGTTGATCGCACCCGTCGGTCCCAGGCCTTGCCGAAATCGAGGCCCGCGATGGATGTGAGAATGTCGACGCGGTTTGGCTCCACGCCGATCTGAAAGATGACTCCCGGAGAGCTGAGGTCATCGACGCTCAGGGTTTCGACGGGTGCGCCGTATCGCGAAAGCGCCGAGAACGTGCGCCCGGCGTTGTCGCGCGTCGGCTCGATCCAGACGTCGATGTCCTTGGTGTATCGGGGAACGGAGTGAAAAGTGACCGCGTGCGCGCCGACGACGAGATATCGGGCTTCAGCGGCGTTCAATTCGGAGAACACTTCTCTGAAGTCGGTGTTCACGGACACTCTGCACCCCACGGATCGCGTCGGCCTCGCGGACCATCTGCCAGGCGGCGGCGAAGCGCCCCTCCGCGCCGACTCGCCGCCAGAACTCGATGTCGAAAGACCCGTCGTCCTGGACGCCGTTGCGCAGGACGCGCGCCATGCGAACGGGCTGTTTCTCCATTCACGGATGATACGCGCGCCAGACCGCCAGACCCGCGGCAGCGCGGCCTCACCCCGCGTACGACGCGACGCCGTTCCCGAACGACCAGTTCTCCTTCGGCACCTCGACGAGGCTGATGAGGACGTCTTCCTTGCGGAGCCCTGGGCTCCTCGCGAGGTTCTCCGCGATCCGGGCGTAGAGGGCCTGCTTCAGCTCGATGGTCCGGCCCTGGTTCATCGTGACCTGGATGACGACGAGGTCGTCGGTCCGGGAGATCCCGCGGTAGCCGGGATCGTAGATGAGGCCGTCGGCCGGGAGCTCGGTGATGACCTGGAAGCGGCAGCCGGCGGGGACGTTGATCGTGGAGAGCATCGCCTCGTAGACGCCGTCGGAGATGGCCTTGCGGTACGCGGGCGGCTTTCCGGCGCGGAGGGAGATGTGGACGAGCGGCATGGGGACCTCCTTGGCCCGAACGTTACCGCGTCCGGAGGCACGCGCTGTTATCCTCATCCCGTGGAAACAACGGCCGGGATCCCGTCGGAAACCGGGATCCTCAAGGTCGCGCCGGACGAGCCCTCGGACGAGCAGGAACTCAGCTTCGAGCTGGACTTCTTGGCCGGCTTGACGGTCCAGGCGCGGTTCGAGCTGATGTTCGAGCGGTCCCGCCAGATGGCGGAGGCGCTGGAAAAGAATGGACATCGAGCGCCTTCTTCGATCCTTAAACGCTCGTAGCGCCCGCTACGTCGTGATCGGCGCGACGTGAGCTAAGAGCGCGAAAAGGCCCCTGAGCCCGTGTCGACGAGGCGGTGCCCGGCCAGCGTGAGCGCCGCGATCGCCTGCTTCGCGTGGATCCTCTTGACGAGGATGTAATCCGTGTCGAACGTCGAGAGCGCGAAGAGGCTGACGGCCGCCTCGGCCAGCGGCTTGGCGACGGACGCGAGGACGCCGATCGCGTCGAGAGGGAACGGGCCGTTGAGCTTCAGAAGGACCCAGCCGCGCTCGATCTGCAGTTCGACGCCGTCGAGGTCCGCCGGAAGCCGGCGCTCCTCGCAGACGATCGACAGTTCGTCGGCGGTGCGGATCACGGAGGTGAAGGCCCTGCCGGCCCAGGCGGGCAGGGCGGCCTTCGCGGGCAGCCGGCAGATCGCGTAGGTCCCGGGGACGACGGAGAACTTGAGACCGGTCATCTCCGTCCCATGGTAGGCCCTCGGGGCCCGTCGCGCATCCCCGCGCGGCGTTTCAGGCGGCGGGCGGCGGCTCCGGCGGGCGCGGCCCCATGTGGTGCTTGATGATCTCGCCCTCGGCGATGTAGATCGTCTCCTCGCCGATGTTCGTCGCGAGGTCGCCGACGCGTTCGAGGTTCTTCGAGATGCCGATGATCTCGAGGCAGGCCGTGATGAGCCCCGGGTTCTCGGCCATGTACGTCAGGAGCTCACGGATGATCGACTTGTTCTTCTCGTCGAGGAGGTCGTCGCGCTTGCAGACGGCCAGCGCGAGGGCGGCGTCGCGCCGCACGAAGGCGTCGAGCGAGTCCTGGAGCATGCCGCGCGCGATCTCGGCCATGTAGGGGATGTCGATCCAGGGCTTGAAGGGCCGTGTCTTCGACATCCGCTCGGCGGCTTCGGCGATGTTCACGGCGTGGTCGCCGATCCGCTCGAGGTCGGCGTTGATCTTGAGCGCCGAGACGAGGAGGCGGAGGTCGCCCGCGACGGGCTGCTGGGTCGCGAGGAGGTCGATCGCGCCCTCGTCGATCTTCACCTCCATCAGGTCGATCGCCTTGTCGCCCTCGATCACCGCGCGGGCCTTCGCGACGTCGCCGTCGACGAGGGCCTCGATCGCGAGCGCGATCTGGCTTTCGGCCTGAGCGCCCATCGCGATCAGCTGGCGGCGGAGCGTCTCGAGCCGCTCGGAAAAATGCTCTTTCATGTCGCCTCCTCTGGGACGGGGACTTCCTGCGGCGCCGAGGCCGGCAGCGAAACGGTGAAACGGCTGCCCTTGCCGGGTTCGGATTCCACGCGGATGGACCCGCCGTGGAGGATCAGGATGTGCTTGACGATCGCGAGGCCGAGGCCCGTCCCGGGGACGGACTTCGCGCGCGACGGGTCGACGCGGTAGAAGCGCTGGAAGATCCGCCCTTGTTCCGACCGGGCGATCCCGATCCCGCGGTCCACGACGTGGACGACGCAGCTCGAGAGGCCGTCGGGCGCTTCGGCGCCGCGTTCGGCGAGGACGTCGACGCGCGCCCCGGCGGGCGAGAACTTCACGGCGTTGTCGACGAGGTTCCGGAACACCTGCGCGAGCCGGCGCCGGTCGCCGGACACCGCGAGGCCGTCCGGGGCCTCGATCACCACGGCGACGCCGCGCGCGTCGGCGGCGGCCTGGAGGTCGCGGACGACGGATGTCAGGAGCGGCTTGATCGAGATGCGCTCCGGGTGGAGCGTGACCGCGCCCGACTCGATCTGCGAGAGGTCCGTCAGGTCGGAGACGAGGGCTTCCATCTCGGAGGACTGGCGCTCGAGGATGCCGAGGAGGCGCGCGATGTCGGGCGGGAGGGCGTCCTCCCCGGCGAGGGTCTCGACGGCCGCGCGGATCGCGGCAATCGGCGTGCGCAGCTCGTGCGAGACGTCCGAGACGAAGCGGCGGCGCATCGTCTCCGTGTGCTCGCGCTCCGTGACGTCGCGGACGACGCCGATCGCCGCGGGCTCGCCGTGGGCGTTGCCGTGGGGAACGGCGCGGACGGTCACCTCGAGAACCTGCTCGGGAGTCAGCTCCCCCCCGAACCGCAGGACGGCCGACGAGGGCGCCTCCCCGGCCGAGCCGGCCGCGACGCCCCTCTCGAAGAGCCGGAGCGCGTCCGGGTGCCGGACGAGGTCGACGAGCGCCGCGCGGGGCGCGCCCGCAGGCACGCGGAACGAGGCGAGCGCGGCCGGGTTCGCGTCGAGGAGGGCGAGGGTACGGTCCACGACGAGGAGGCCGACGGGCACCTGCTCGAAGACCGTGCGCGCGAGGAGGCGGGCCTTCTCGCTGCCCTCGCGTTCGGCCGAGACGAGACGCGCGAAGCGCGCGAGCGCGACGAAGACCTCCTGCGTCTCCTCCGAGCCTGCGCGCGGCGGAACCGGATGCCGTCCGACCGCGGCCTCCGCGACGCCCGCGCGCACGCGCTCGAGGTCGCGCGCGTGGCGCTGGCGGATGAAGGTCACGACGACGGCGACGCCGAGGCCGGCGAGCAGGGAGACCTGGAGGAGAGTCCGGCGAAACGGCTCCTCGAGCGCGCTCAGCTCGTCCTCGCTGACGGCGAGGCGGACGTAGCCGACGGGGTTCGAAGCCTCGCCCACGCGCCGCGCGACGTAGACGAACGGCTTGCGGACCGTGACCGATTCGCGGTCGCCGAAGCCCACGCCGCCTCCGCGCGCCGCCTGGACTTCGGGCCGCGAGCCGTGGTTCTCGACGCGCTCGATCCGGTCGGGCGCGACCTCGCTGTCGGCGATCACCGTCCCGTCGCCCTCGATGAGCGTGAGGCGCGCCCCGGCCTGGCGGGCGGCGAGGCGCACGCGGTCCGGCGAGGCGGACCGGGCCACGAGGTCCGCCTCGAACTCGGGCGCGAGACGCTCCAGCCTGAGCACGAGGTCCCGGCGGCTGCGCTCGCGCACGGCGTCGTCCAGGACGCGCCCCAGGACGAGCGCGAAGAGGGCGCCGAGGACGAGGCCGGCGAGGGCGGGCAGGACCGCGCGACGGAAGAAGCGGCTCATTTTGCGAACTTGTATCCCACGCCGACGACCGTCTCGATCACGTCTTCTCCGATCTTCTTGCGCAGAGAGCGGATGTGGACGTCCACGGTGCGCGTCTCGATGTCGGCCGCATAGTCCCACAGGCGCGACAGGATGGTCTCCCGCGACACGACGCGGCCGCCGCTCCGGATCAGGAGCCAGAGAAGGTCGAATTCCTTCTTCGTGAGGTGCACCTGCGTCCCGCGGACGTCCACGGTGTGACGCGCGCGGTCGATGCGGAGCCGCCCGTCCTCGAAGACGTCGTCCGCCGACTCCGGCGAGGCCGCGCGGCGCAGGTGTGCCGCGATGCGGGCGAGGAGCTCCTTCATCGAGAAGGGCTTCGTCACGTAGTCGTCGGCCCCGAGCTCGAAGCCGAGAAGCTTGTCGCGCTCCTCGGCGCGGGCCGTGAGCATGAGGATGGGAATACGCCGCGTTTCCTCGTGTTTCTTGAGCTCGCGGCAGATCGTCAGTCCGTCCACGTCCGGGAGGTTCAGGTCGAGGAGGACGAGGTCCGGCGGGCGCACGAGCAGCTCGTCCATCGCGACGAGGCCTCCGGCGAAGCGCTCGACGTCGTACCGGCCGTCCTTCTTGAGGTTGTAGGTGAGCGTGAAGGCGAGATCCTCGTCGTCCTCGACGACCGCGATCCGGTGGCGCACGGGCCCCGGCGCGGCGGCGCTCTCGCGGGCGGGCGCGGGGCGGGCGGTCATCCGAACCTCCCCGTGATGTAGTCCTCCGTCGTCTTGACGCGCGGCTTCGTGAAGATCGTCTCGGTCTTGTCGAACTCGATGAGCTTGCCGAGCATGAAGAACGCCGTCTCGTCCGAGACGCGCGCGGCCTGCTGCATGTTGTGCGTCACGATGACGATCGTGTACCGCTCCTTGAGCTCGAAGATGAGCTCCTCGACCTTGCCCGTCGCGATCGGGTCGAGCGCCGAGCAGGGCTCGTCCATCAGGAGGACCTCGGGCTCGACGGCGAGGGCGCGGGCGATGCAGAGGCGCTGCTGCTGGCCGCCCGAGAGGCCCAGCGCGGAGGTCTTGAGCCGGTCCTTGACCTCGTCCCAGAGGGCGGCGCGCACGAGCGCGGACTCGACGCGCTCGGCGAGCGCCGAGCCGCCGAGGTTGCCGTTGATGTTCAGGCCGTAGGCGACGTTGTCGAAGATCGACTTCGGGAAGGGGTTGGACTTCTGGAAGACCATGCCGACACGGCGGCGAAGGTCGACGACGTCGACGTTCGAGTCGTAGATGTCCGTCGCCGTCGAGAAGGACGTCGCCTTCGACGCGGGTGCCCGGGATGATGTCGTTCATCCGGTTCAGGCACCGCAGGAACGTCGACTTGCCGCAGCCCGACGGCCCGATGAACGCCGTCACGGCCCGCTCGCGGATGCGGATCGAGATCTCGTGCAGCGCCTGGCTCGAGCCGTAGAAGAAGTTCAGGTTCCGCGCCTCCATCCGGACGGGAAGGCGGGGCGCCGTTGCCCGCGGCCGGGCCGGCGGCGGGGGACGGAGGCGCGATGGGGGCAGCGGCTGATTCGGTCACGGCGTTCTCCATCATGTCCGATGCATCCTCTCGAGGCGTTGCGTGACGACGCGGGCGAGAACCGAGAAGAGTGAAGATGAGGGAAACGAGAACGAGCGCGCCGGCCCACGCCTGGCGGTGCCAGTCGTCGTAGGGAGAGATCGCGTACGTGTAGACCTGCACGGTCAGGGAGGCGATCGGCTGCGTGAGCGTCGTCGACCAGAAGCGGTTCGAGAAGGACGTGAAGAGGAGCGGGGCCGTCTCGCCCGCGATCCGCGCGAGGGAGAGCAGGATGCCCGTGATGATGCCCGGCAGCGCCGCCGGGAGCATGACGGTGAAGGCGGCGCGCGAACGCGTCGCGCCGAGGGCAAGCGCGCCCTCGCGCAGCGACGGGGGCACGAGGTTCAGGAGCTCCTCCGTCGTGCGCGTGATGATCGGGATCATCATGAACCCGAGGGCGACGCCGCCCGCGAGCGCGCTGAAGTGCTTGACGGGCAGGACGACGAGCGCGTACGCGAAGATTCCGATCACGATGGAGGGAATCCCGTTCAGGACGTCCGCCGTGAAGCGGACGGCCGTCGCGAGCCGGGACTTCGGGTACTCCGAGAGGTAGACGCCGGAGATGAGGCCGACGGGGATCGCGCCGAGCGACGCGATCCCGATGAGGATGAGGGTCCCGACGATCGCGTTCGCCATGCCGCCGCCGGGCTCGCCGACGGGCTTCGGCATCTTCGTGAAGAAGTCCCAGCTCAGGGAGGAGAAGCCCTGCTTGAGGACGTAGAAGAAGACGAAGAAGAGCGGGACGAGGGCGAGCAGCACGGAGGCGCCGCAGAGCCCGACGACGAGGTTCGAGAGCAGCTTGCGCCGGAACGTCCGGTGTCATGCAGACGTCGCCTCGCGCGCGGCCGCCGACGGCGAGGTTCGCGGCGCCGGCGCCTTGATCTCCCGGTTCACGCTCCAGATCAGGAGACGCGACGCGGCGTTGATGACGAGCGTGATCGCGAAGAGGACGAGGCCGATTTCGATGAGGGCCGACGAGTAGAGATTGCTCGCGGCCTCCGTGAACTCGTTCGCGATGACGGCCGCCATCGTGTACTGGGGCGCGAACGAGCGACGCACGTGACGGTCGGGCTGTTCCCGATCACCATCGTGACGGCCATCGTCTCGCCGATCGCGCGGCCGAGACCGAGGATGATCGCCCCGAGGATGCCGGTGCGCCCGTAGCGCATCGCGACCTGGATCGCCTCCCAGCGCGTCGCGCCGAGCGCGTACGCGGCCTCGCGCTGCGTCGCGGGCACGGCCTTGAGGACCTCGCGCGCGACCGAGGAGGTGAACGGGATGACCATGACCGCGAGGATGAGCGCCGCCGAGAGCATCCCGACGCCGAGGGGCGGGCCGGAAAAGAGTGGCGATCTTCTTCAGCCCGTCCGGCAGGAGGATCTCGAGCTTCCGCACGAGCGGGACGAGGACGAAGACGCCCCAGAGGCCGTAGACGATCGACGGGATCGCGGCGAGGAGCTCGGTCAGGAACGCGAGGGGCGTCCGCAGGAAGCGCGGCGAGAGCTCGGACAGGAAGATCGCGATCCCGAGGGCGACGGGCGTCGAGATCAGGAGGGCGAGGAACGAGGAATAGAGCGTGCCCCAGATGAACGGCAGGGCGCCGAAGTCGCCGGAGACGGGATCCCAGGTCTTCGTCTTCCAGAACGAAAAGCCGAACTTCGCGATCGAGAGGCGCGACTCCTGCCAGAGGACGAGCGCGATCCCCGCCACGAGCAGGACGACGAGCGCCGCGAAGAACCCCGTCCCCGCGCGGAATCCGAGATCGCCGCTTCGCTTGCGCGGGGACGGGCTCTTCGACATCGTGGGCTCCGGGATCCTAGAGCTTGATCTTCCCGAGGGCCTTCATCTCGAGGGCGACGACTTCCTTCGGGAGCGGCGCGTAGCCGAGGTCGGCGCAGTACTTCTGGCCGTCGGTGAGCGCCCACTTGAAGAAATCGACCATGATCTTCGCGCGCGCCTTGTCCTTCGGGTTCTCGTAGAAGAGCATCCACGTGAAGGACGAGATCGGATAGGCGTCCGCGCCCGGCGCGTTCGTGATCGAGACGCGGAAGTCGGCCGGCATCGCCTTCGCGGCGCCGGCGGCCGCCTCGGTCGACGGTCTCGAGCGAGGCGCGCAGGAACTTCCCGTCGTGGTTCTGGACGTCGCCGAAGCTGATCTTGTTCTGGAGCGCGTAGATCAGCTCGACGTAGCCGATGGCTCCCGGCGTCTGCTTCACGAGGCCGGCGACGCCTTCGTTTCCCTTGCCGCCGATGCCGACCGGCCAGTTGACCGACGTCGCGACGCCGACCTTCGCCTTGAACTCGGGATAGACCTTCGAGAGATAGTCGCACCAGATGTAGTTCGTGCCCGAGCCGTCGGAGCGGTGCACGACGGCGATGTCCGTCGCGGGCAGGCTTCACGCCGGGGTTCAGCTTCGCGATCGCCGGATCGTTCCACTTCGTGATCTTGCCGAGGTAGATCCTGGCGAGAACGGCGCCCGTGAACTTCAGGCTCGGCCGTGACGCCCGGGATGTTGTAGAGCGGGACGACGGCGCCGAGGACGGTCGGGAAGTGCAGAACGTGGCCCGGAGCGCCGCCGCGAGCTGCTCGTTCGTCATCGGCCCGTCCGAGGCTCCGAAGAAGACGGTCTCGTTCGTGAGCTGCCTGATCCCGCCGCCCGACCCGATCGACTGCGTAGTTGATCTCGATGTTCGGATGCTGTTTGTGGTACTCGTCGAACCACTTCGAGTAGATCGGGAAGGGGAACGTCGCGCCCGCGCCGTTGATCTGGACGGTCTGCGCGGGGGCGGTCGAGCCGAGGAGGAGCGCCGCCGAGAGCCCGAGGAGCATGGCCTTGAACCGGGTTGTCGTCATCGTGTCTCTCCTTATGTTTGTGCGGAACGCGGCCGCGCCGTCACGATGTGTGATCGATGTTAAGCCCGTGTGAAGCGGCCGGCCGGCCCGCGAATGGTCAGAAATTGAAAAGCGTGTGGAGCGCGTAGAACGTGTTGTCGGGCTTGGCGGGGGTGTAGTTGTCGAAGGATTCTCTTGGTGTAGTCCGCCATGATAGCGGCCGTGATCCCGTGGCCGTAGTTGAACCAGTACGCGACGCCGAAGATCGTGCGCTTCGTCTCCTGGTTGTTGTTCTGGTTCGGCTTGAGGTCGTCGTACCGGATGAGGGCCTCGAGGCCGAACGGCGTCCGCGGGGTGACCCAGATCGACCAGTCCTTCGGCTTGACCTCGGCCGAGCCGGGTGCCGACTGGTTCGTCGCCTCGATGTACGTGAAGCCCGCGTTGACGTACTTGTGCTCGAAGGTCGTGTCGACGAGCCAGCGGTCCGCTTCCTGGCCCTTCGCAATGTTGTTGGAGAGGTAGAAGCCCGTGACCCGCCAGCCCTTCAGGATCTCCATGCCCGGGAGGGGCCGGAGCGAGGCGCGAATCTCGAAGCCCTTCTGGTCGTTCGCGTCCGGGTGGTTGTACCCCTCGCCGTTGTAGTAGCCGAGGTGCACGTCGCCGTAGTTGCTCGGGAAATTGAAATGGCCCGAGAGACCGATGTCCGACGACGTCAGGAAGCCGTCCTTGTCGACCATCGTCGGGTACTGGAAGCGGTACCGGTAGATGCCCTCGGCGTAGTCGATGTACGGCGTCTGCTGCTGCCCGAGACGGATCCACGAGCCCTTCTCGAGCCAGTCGTCCATGTTGAACTGCGCGAACGCGTACTTGACCCGCACCACGTAGCTGCCGGCGAGCGCTCCCGTCGTGTCGGTGTTGCGCACGAGGTCCGTCGTGACTCGGTAGGCGAAGAGGTGATTGAGCTGACCGGTGAAGTTCAGGTACGCGCGCCCGACGTTGAACGCGCTCGGGTTGTACGTGGAACCGTCGGCGTTCTTGGCGGTGGGCGAATCGGTATACGTGTAGTCCAGGAACAGTGTGGTGCCGACCTTGAACGAGGGCTTGTCGTCCGGCGGAATGTAGCCGGCGGCGGGAGTGACCTGGGCCATCGCGGACGGGGAGAGGGTGACGAGAAGCGTGCCGATCGCGGCCGCGAAGCCCACACGAAGGGCGAGGGTCTTCCGATTCGACATGGATGAGTCCTCCTTTACGGCGCGGACTCTCCGCGAACGCGATGAACAGCGCGCGTGCTCGACGTAAATTCGGCTTGAAAGGCGTGGTTCGGCGCGTTCTGCGCGTTCCTCACGACATCTTTACAGGGTGCACTCTTTTCCCTCAGTCCGGACCTGTATCAAGGCGGCGACACGGGGCACGTCTTCGCGGGCGCGCCCGTCTCCTCCTTGGGCCCCCGGGCGATCCCGGGGGCCGTTTTTTTCCGGAGGCTCTCCGGGCCGGCTCAGTCGGCTCCTATCGACCGGTCCACGTGCGCCGAGTAGTCCTTGACGATGGGCGTGTAGGCCTGCGCGAGGAGGGGAGACGAGATGATGAAGTCGGCGGTCGAGCGGTTACAGGCGATCGGGATGTTGTAGACGACCGCAATCCTCAGGAGCGCCTTCACGTCGACGTCGTGCGGGTGCGGCTCCATCGGGTCCCAGAAGAAGACGATGATGTCCACGCGGCCCTCGGCGATCATCGCGCCGAGCTGCTGGTCGCCGCCGAGCGGCCCCGACTTCAGCTTCGTGATCTCGGGCATGGGCGCCGGTTCCGCGGTTCCCGCGAGGCGCGCGCGCAATGCTTCCTCGACGAGTCGCCCCGTCGTCCCCGTGCAGACGAGGCGGTGGTGCATGAGGATCGCGGAGTTCCAGGCGACCCACTCGATGAGGTCCTGCTTGCGATTGTCGTGAGCCACGAGTCCGATCGTCTTCGAGACTTTCTTCATGCGACCGATCAGACCACCGGGACGTTGAGCCCGCATTCAGGCGCGGACCGCGTCGAGCGCCTCGCCGATGCCGCCACTTCCGTCTGGAGATAGAGCGGCGACTTTGCGTTCCGGTGAAGAACGCGGCCCGGACGGTCTTCACGGCGTCTTTACGCGTGGGGGTTAGAAGAAGCCGGGACCGGCTTGCGGCCAGGGGAGTTTCGACCATGCGTTTGTCTGCACGTCATCCCGATAGACTGACGCTCGCGCCCTTCCGGATGTCGCCGCTGCCGCCCGCGGCCGAGACCGCGCTCCGGGACATCGGCCTCGCCGTCGAGCCGCTTTTCCGGGCGGCCGAACCCGCGATCTCGAGGGACGCGCGGAACCTCTTCCGGCGCCTGATTCCCGACGTCACGAAGAACCCGCATCTCCGGAGTGCGGTGCCGAAGCTCGTCGCGTCGCTCCTCGACTCGCTGGATCTCCAGGGCCCGAAGTACGAGGCTCAGCAGCGGGCGATCGCCGAGGCGTGGCTCGAAGTCGAGAAGGCTTCGAGGGAATAGAAGAAAAAGAGGAGCTTGCCCGAGCGATCCGTTCAGTCGAGGAACGGGCTCAGGAGCAGCCCTCCGTCAGTCTGATTCGCGTTGAGACCCCGCTCGAGCTTCAGCGGAGAGCCCTTCCCGAGGTTGCGCTCGAAGATGTCGCCGTAGTGGCCGACGGCCGCGAGGACCCGGCGCTGCCAGCCCTTGTCGGCGCCCGCCTCAGGGGCGTCGAGCGGCATCGCGCCCGCGCCGCCCGCGTACCACTTCGTCTCGGGCCGTTCGCCGCTCACGAGCGTCGCGACCGTCCACGCGACGATCGAGGCCCACTTCGCGTCCTGCGTGTTCGTCGCGGCAATCAGCGGGAACGACGTCGTCCGCTCCGGCAGGATCCGGCTCTCGAGGCGGTTCACGCCGGGATTGAGCCGATACGACGCGAGCCTCGTGACCTCGCCGGCGACGGCGTGGCAGTTTCGGGCGTTGTACGCGTCGACCATCTCGCCTTCTTCCGAGAAGGGGCGGCGCAGCCAGGGCTGCGAGGCTTTTTCGAGGGCGGCGGAGAGGCTCCGCTCGGACGAGGTTCCGATGACGAAGCAGACCCCCTGCCCCGGCAGGTCGGCGACGTGACGGACCGGCGAGGAGGCCGGCACCATGACGCCGTGGGACTCGATGTAAACCGTGGGGCCGGGCACGAGGAGGCCGGCCAACTTCTGCTCGTGAATTTCCAGACCGCTCAGGAAAAAGACGTCGTCCTGCGCCTGACGGACCGCGTCGAACTCCTTGGGCGTCTCGTACGTCCGATAGGCGAACTTGTCCGGCGAGCCGAGGACGGCCGTCGCGATGGCCCGGCAGACGTCGACCTCGAGGCCGTGCCATTGCCCGTCCCCGTCCCGCTGCGCGAGGCCGGGGCGCTCGACGCTCCCGCACCGGACGGTGCCGCGGGCCTTTGCCCGGTCGGCGACGGACGCCGGTTGGGCGCTCGCCGTGGGTCCGAGAACGAGCAGGACGAACGCGAGAGCAGACGGTCGGAGCATCGCGGCCTCCTATGAGAAGACGGGACGCGACGACGTCGCGCCCCGCCCGTGTCCCTGTCTTCGAAGCCTCAGTTGATCGAGGGGTACGTGCTCGGCAGCGAGTTGAAGTTCGTCGGAACCGCCGGGAAGATCCCCTGCCGGATGTCCTCCGGCACGATGCCGATCGCCTCGCAGCCGTGCCCGCCGTAGTGCGGGAGCGTCGTCACGACGTTGGCGGGGATCGTCGCCATCGAGGCCGGCAGCGGGGGCGCGAGGCCGAGCAGCTTCGCCGGATCGAAGCCCGAGAGCAGGCTGTCCGTGATCGGCGAGTTGATGTCGCGGGGCCCGAGGTACTGCTGCTGGAAGCCTGGAGGGCCGAACTGGTTGAACGCCGGGGAATTGCCGGCCGCGAGCGCCTGCGCCTCGTCGGGCAGGCTCGCGAGCGCGGGGAGGCCGAAGATCGCCTCGATCGTCTGGATCACCGCGTTGTGGTCGCCCTCGGCGTGCGAGACCGCGTGCGAGCGTGCGAAGGGCGAGATGAGAATGAGCGGGACACGCACGCCGCGCGAGAGCGGGAGCCCGTCTGGGCCGTACGAGAGGATCCGGGGCGGGACGTGGTCGTAGAAGCCGTCGGACTCGTCGTACGTGAGGATGATGGCGCTCTGCGCCCAGATCTGCGGGTTCGCTGCGACGGCGTTGATGACGCGCGCCGCCATCGCCTCGCTGAGCTGCCGGTCGGTGTAGCTCGGGTGGTCGTCGTCGCCCGACTTTGCGGCGTTGATCGCGGTGATTTCCGCCGCCGGAGTGAGATTGTTCGTGATCGCGGGCGTGAGCCCCATCTGGTTCGTGTAGCCGCCGCGGATGTAGAACACGCCGCCGTTCGGCAGGTTGTTCGCCGCCATGTCCGTGAAGAAGTCGGTCATGCCGCGGAAGTTCTGGAGGAGGGGCGGCGTATGGGCGAGGTACCCGAAGTACTGCGGCCCCTGGTGGTGGCTGACGTAAGAAGCGTGCGAGGCGACGCCGTTCGTGTCGCTCGACTCGAGGTCGAAGCCTTCCTGGTACCAGCGCCAGCCTACCGGCGCGATGTTGAGGCTCTGGAGGTAGGGAATGTCCTGCTGGATGTCGGGCGTGTCGAAGCCCGGGTTCAGGTTCTTGTTCATGATGCTCGTGACGTTGCTGCCGAGGCAGAGGAGCGGCACGGTGGCGATACGTCATGTTCGACGCGATGTTCGTGTTCGCGTACGACTCCTTCGGGCCTGCGGGCATGTGCGACAGCTTCGACTTGTCGAATTGCGACCCGTACAGCGGCTGCGGGTCGTTCACGAGCGGCGGGCCCTGCGTGGTGCCCGTCGTGCCGTCGACGGCCGTGTACGTCTGCCCGTTCGGTCCGTGCTTGACCCACTGCGTCTCGCCGGACTGCCCGGCGATCATCGCGATCGCGTTCGGCGTCGAAGGCGTGTCCTCGGTCGCGAAGATGTTGTCGAAGATCGTGAAGTTGCTGGCCCAGTTCCAGAAGAACGGAATCGTGTCGCAGTCGATGTGCGACATGACGAGGCGGGCGAACTGGGTGCCCTCCGCGGCGTTCGCGGCGCCGCCCTTCGAGGCGAACCGGTTGTACTCGTCAGACGCGAACTGGTCCATCTGTGCCGTGCCGTTCACGACGTTGATCTTCTTCGCGAGGCCCGTGTGCGAGTGGTCGACGCTGTCCACGACGCTGGAGTTCTGCGTCGGCCCGATCAGGAACGGCGTCACCGTGACGGTCGCCCCGTTGACGTCGGTGTACGTCTGCGTGAACCCCGGAGTGCTCTGGGCCGAGCGCGGCGACACGCCGTTGGAATACAGGCCGTTCACGCCCGGGAACGTTCCGTACTCGTTGTCGAAGGAGTGGTTCTCGTTGAAGATCACGAAGACGTACTTGATGTTCAGGCGCAGAAGGTCCGTGAGCTGGGCCGTGGACAGCTCAGGCTCGCGGACCACGGCGGGGTAGTGTTGCGGGAGGGGTTTGACGCTCGGGGGCTGCGCCGTGACGAGCGGCCGAGCGCCGGAGGGTCCGTCGGCCGCCTGCGCGAGCGAAGGGGGCAGGACGAGGGTCAGCAGGAGGGGTAGCGCGATGATCGCGCGGGCTTTGACGCGGTTTGCTCCCATGTTCTCTCCTTAAAACTGTTGACGGCGGCTGACGGGACAGGTGCGTGGTGAACCAGCCGGGAACCTGATGCACGGCCGTGACGACCGCGCGTAGTCCGCCTGAAATCCGTGCGATCGGGCCGTAAGAACTGATCTCGACGTGCCGCGGGGACGCGGACTTGGGGGGTGGCTCTTGCCTAGCGGAGGTGGCGTCGTCCGCCCGGATCAGCGTCCGGTGTCCACCCGGGAGGCTCCGTCAGCGCGTGGTCGCGGCGGGCCCGCCGGAGAGAGCGGCAACCCCCTGGGCACGCGACTCGTGGAAATGGAACAGGTCCTCGAGTCCCGAGACCTTGAGAACCAGCCGATGCCGGGGGTCCATGCCGGCAAAGTGCATCGGGAATCCACCCGCGGAGAGCCTCGAGTGCAAATCCACCAGGACGCCCACAAGGTAGGAGCTGACATACCGGACACCGGACATGTCGATCAACGTGGGGCCGGGTGTCCCCGCCGCATACTCGTCGAACCGGGGCTTCAGATCCTGCGCAATTTCCGTCAAGACTCTTCCCTCGAGAGTGATGACGCGCACCCCACCGACGGTCTCGATGTCCAGAGCCATTCCCGCCTCGCCTTCGCCCCTCCGAAGAAGGGAGCGCGAGTATAGGTCGAGGGCAGGCGCCGGCTTTGAGGCCGCCGTGAAAAACCGAGAACGCCGATCCGGAGCGCGACCCGGTCCGCGGTCAGGCGCCGTCTCGAATGAACGCGCGTCACGCACGCCCTGAACCGCATCTTCATCAGCGCCTGGGAGCATAGGCAATGTTCGCTGCGTTCCCGCTTGGCCTCGGGTGCGGGTTCGTCGGTGGCTTCGTCGGAGCGATTCCCCCAGGCCCCATCGGGATCACCTGTCTGCGCCGAAGCCTGCTCGGCGAAAGACGCGAGGCGTATCGCGTTGCGCTCGGAGGCGCGAGCGTGGACGTCCTCACCTGTGCGCTCATCGGCTTTGGGGTCGGTTGGGTGCTCGAAAGGGTCGTCACCAGCCCCTGGGTTCGCGGGCCCCTCGCTCTTTTTCTCGTCGCCTCCGGAGTCAAGCTTCTCCTGGATGCCCGACGCGGTTCCCGCACGGGCGACGACAGCAGGTCCGGCGTGTTGCCGGCACAGCCCCGGGCGGACGCGAGCGCGGGCGTGGCGGGCCTTCACGTTTCTGACCGGGTTCCTGCAGGGCGCCGCGAATCCCGGCCGTTCGTCAACTGGACGCTGTTCATCTCCTTTCTCATCGGTCGCCGGCTTCTCGACCCGTCGCCGGCAGGAGCTGGCGGTTTCGCGTTGGGCGTCGGGCTCGGCGTCTTCTCCTGGTTCACGCTCCTCATCAGGGCTGCGCACCGATTGAAGGATCGCTCCGGCTCGTGGGTCGCGCGGTCGACCGTTGTCGCGGGGGCGTTTCTCCTCGCGACCGGGCTCTACTTCGGATGGCGGTCCCTCGCGGCCTCTAGGCCCGTTCGCCCGGGGCGACGTGGTCGTTCAGTGCCGCTTCAGCCAGGCGACTGTCTCGCGGATGCCTTCCGGATACGGTGTCGGCGTGATGCCGAACGCGCGCGTGATCTTCGTCGAGTCGAACCGGTACTCGCGCTCGTACTGGTAGAGCATCTCGACCGTTTCGGAGACGTCGGCGTCGAAGAGGCCGCCGAACCGGACCATCCACGGCTTGAGGAGAGAAAGCCGGGGCCGGACGCCGATCTCCTTCGCCGCCAGCTCGACGAAGGTCTTCCCGTCGATCGGCGGATCGGACGCGGGGAGGTGCCACACCTGCCCGAGCGCCTCCGGCCGCTCGCCGAGTAGCGCCATCCCGCGGGCCGAGTCGCGCGTGAAGGCCAGGGAATGCGGGAGCGACGCGTCGACGAGCCACTGGGCCCCCTTACCGGCCATGAGCCTGTCGAACACGAGAACGTGCGGAACCGCCGTCCGGTCGGCGTAGGGACCGTAGAAGTCGGCGGCCCGCGCGATGCAGGCACGCACCGCGCCGCTCTTCATCTCCTCCTGCAGTTTCCGGGCGATCCGGGCCCGGACTTCGCCCTTGCGACTGCACGGGTTGACCGGCGTCTCCTCGGTCATCGGCCGGTCGACCCGGCCATACATGTAGACGTTGTCGAGGAACACGAGCGCCGCACCGGCCCGCTTGCACGCTTCGATCGTGTTCGACATCACGACCGGCCATTGCGCGGCCCAGACCGAGGCGCGATAGGGAAGGCCCACCACCTGGTAGACGACGGACGAGCCGCGGACGGCCTCGATCGTCTCGTCCTGCCGGGTCAGATCGGCGCGACGCGACTCCGTCCCCGGTTCCTGGACCCCTCGGCGGGACACCAGCCGCACGCGCGACCCGCGCGCGACGAGCTCCTTGGCGAGTGCCGTTCCCACCGAGCCGCCCGCGCCGAGAAGGGTGTGAAGAGATGCGTCGGTCACGGGAGGCCCCGCATTTGGATGATCCCCGGGCATTCCAATTGCACCCCTGCAATCGAGAATACCGTTTTCTGACTCCTGCGTTCCGCGGGAACCAACCTCAAAGGACGGCGGGAGCCGCACGTTTCACACGGCGTTCGCTTTCTCTTCACGAGGTTCCGCGAATCCGCTTCGCATATTCCGCGTCCATGAGCCAGACGGCGCCCGCACGGAAGCAGGTCCTGCTCATCGGCGGATCCCTGAACCAGACCACGATGATGCATCGGATCGGCGAACGGCTCGGCGCGACGTGCGACTGCACGTATTCGCCGTTCTACTGCGACCAGCCTCTCCGGTCGCTCCAGAAGGCGGGGCTGCTCGAGTTCACGATCTTCGGCGGGCCGATGCGCCGCGCGACGGAGGAGTACCTCCGGGCGCACGCGCTGCCGGTGGACGAGGGCGGCGTTCTCCGCGACTACGACCTTGCCCTCACGTGCTCGGACCTCGTCCTCCCGAAGAACATCCGGAATCGCCCCCTCGTGCTCGTCCAGGAGGGGATGACGGACCCGGAGACGTTCGCCTACCACCTCGTGAGGAAGGCGAAGCTCCCGCGCTGGATCGCCTCGACCTCGACGACGGGGCTTTCCCACGCCTACGACCGTTTCTGCGTCGCATCGGAGGGTTACCGCGACTTCTTCGCGAGGAAGGGCGTTCCGCGGGCCCGGATGGAGGTCACGGGGATCCCGAACTTCGACGACTGCGCGTCGTTCCGTCGGAACGACTTCCCGTACCGAGGGCACGTTCTCGTCGCGACCTCCGACACGCGCGAGACGTTCAAGCGCGACGACCGGCGCGCGCTCATCGAGAGGGCGAAGGCGATCGCCGCCGGGCGGCCGCTCGTGTTCAAGCTCCACCCGAACGAGAACCACGCCCGCTCCGTCCGCGAAATCCGCGCGTGGGCGCCCGAGGCGCACGTCTTCACGACGGGGAACGTGGACCACATGATCGCGAACTGCGACGTCCTCATCACCCAGTTCTCCTCCTGCGTCTTCGTCGGGCTCGCGCTCGGCAAGGAGTGCTACTCCAACTTCGACCTCGACGAGCTCCGGAAGCTCGTCCCGGTCCAGAACGGCGGGACGTCCGCGGCGAACATCGCGGCGGTCTGCGAATCCCTCCTCGCCGCCCCGGCCGACGCGAGGCTCTCCGCGTGAGCGGCGTCGTCACGGTCGTCCAGGCGCGCACCGGCTCGACGCGCCTCCCCGGCAAGGTGCTCCTGCCGCTCGCGGGCGCGCCCGCCCTGCTCCGGCAGGTCGAGCGCGTGCGCGCGGCCCGCTTCACCGGCACGGTCGTCGTCGCCACGACGGTCCTCGAGGAGGACGACGTCATCGAGCGCATGTGCCGGGCGAACGGGATCGCCGTCTTCCGGGGGAACCCCACGGACCTCCTCGACCGGCACCTCGGGGCCGCACGCGCGTTCGGAGCGGACCACGTCGTGAAGATCCCCTCTGACTGCCCGCTCATCGATCCCGCCGCAATCGACCGCGTTCTCGGGCTCTACCTCGCGGACGAGGAGAGGTGGGATTACGTGAGCAACCTCCACCCCGCGACGTGGCCGGACGGAAACGACGTCGAGGTGATGCCGCTCGCGGCGCTCGAGACCGCCGGCCGCGAGGCGACGCGCGCCTGCGACCGCGAGCACACGACGCCGTTCCTCTGGGACCACCCCGAGCGCTTCCGCGTCGGCAACGTCGTGTGGGAGTCCGGCCTCGACCTCTCGGTCACGCACCGGTTCACGCTCGACTACGCCGAGGACCACGCGTTTCTCGCGGAGGTCTACGCGGCCCTCTACCGGACGAAGCCTCTCTTCACGCTGCGCGACGTCCTCGAGCTCCTCGCCGAGCGGCCGTCTCTCCGCGCGATCAACGTCCGCCACCTCGGGACGAACTGGTACGCCCGCCATCTGCACGAGCTCCGGACGGTGACCGCGGCCGACATCCGGGCGACGGAGGCCGCGTGACGGGCGCCGGGACGGCGCGGGAGCGCCTCGCGCTCCGGGTGCGGAGCCGGATCGTGGGCCTCGCGATGGACGGGGGCTGCTTCCTCGGGGCCTCGCTCTCCTGCGCGGACGTCGTCGTCGCCCTGTACGAGGACTTCCTCGACCTCGGCGCAGGGTGGAACGACCCGGACCGGGACGTCCTCCTCCTCTCGAAGGGGCACGACGTGCCCGCGCTTTACGCGCTCTTCGTCGAGAAGGGCTGGCTCCCCGCGGCGCGCCTCGCGCGGCACCTCGAGCCCGGCTCGGACGTCTACTGGCACCCGAACCGGAACGTTCCCGGCGTCGAGTTCCATTCGGGCTCGCTCGGCCATCTCCTCTCCGTCGGGCTCGGGATCGCCCTCGACGCGAGCCTCCGGAAGTCGCGGGCCCGCGTCGTCGTCGTCCTCGGGGACGGCGAGCTGAACGAGGGGTCGATCTGGGAGGGCCTCCTCGTCGCGAACGCGCACCGGCTTTCGAACGTCCTTCTCGTCGTCGACCGGAACGGCTTCCAGGCGAACCTCAGGACCGAGGACCTCGTCCCGCTCGAGCCTCTCGCGGCGAAATTCGAGGCGTTCGGCTGCGCGGTGCGGCGCGTCGACGGCCACGATTTCGACGCGCTCGGCCGTGCTCTCGCCGCGTTCCCGTACGGCGCCGGCGGGCCGAGCGTCCTCATCGCCGACACGGTCCGGGGCAAGGGCCTGCCGTCGATCGAGGCCCGCGCGGACCGGTGGTTCTGCAACTTCACCGCCGGGGAGGTCGAAGCCCTCCTCGAGGAGCTCCACGGCGCCGAAGAGGCGCGCCTCGTCACGGAAGGGAGCGTCGTCCGGTGAGCGCCCCCACGTACGAGAGCGTCCTCCGCGACCTCGCTCTCGCCGATCCTCGGGTCGTCGTCCTCACGGCGGAGAACACGCCCTCGGCCTCGCCCGCGCGCCGGACAAACCCGCGCCTCAGGCAGGGGACCCGCCATTCCCGACAGGGGTGCTCACGGCGCGAAGAGCCGCTGCCCGAGGGGGTCCATGCCGTCGTGCCTCGACTCCCCCTGGCCGACGTCCGAGGCCGGCCTGTCTGCGCGTCCGGCGGCGCTCCTCGTGACGCTCGAGGACCACTTCGAGACCGGCGGGCTGTTCTCGATCGTCTCGGAGCTCCTCGTGCGGCGCCGCGTGTCCGTGCCGGTCCTCCCGATCGCGCTCCCGGCGAGCTGGTTCACGCCCGCGCTCCTGCAGGACGTCCTCGCCGAAGAGAGGCTCCAGCCGATCCAGATCGCCGCGCGCGTCCGCGAGGCGCTCTCTCCCCGCGCCTGAAGGAGGCTCACGTGTCGTTCCCCGCCGTGCCGCTCGCCGCCGCCGATCCGGTCACGATCGAGTCCGACCGTCTCTGGGTACGCGCCCAGGGCCTGATCCCGGCCGGCACCCAGACGCTCGCCAAGGGGCCCGGCCAGCACGTGCGCGGCTTCGCACCGAAGTTCCTCGTCCGCGGAAAGGGCGCCCGCGTCTGGGACGCGGACGGCAACTCGTTCCTCGACTTCACGATGGGCGTCGGGCCCCTCATCCTCGGCTACGGCGATCCCGCGGTGGACGAGGCGATCCGGCGCCAGCTCGAAGACGGGATCACGTTCTCGCTCATGCACCCGCTGGAAGTCGAGGTCGCCGAGGAGATCCGCGCGGCCGTGCCCTCGCGTCGAAAGCGTCCGCTTCTCGAAGACGGGCGCGGACGTCGACGTCGGCGGCCGTCCGGCTCGCCCGCGCGTTCACGGGCCGCGAGCGCGTCGTCTGCTGCGGCTACCACGGCTGGCACGACTGGTACATCGGCGTCACGGACCGGGACCGCGGCATCCCGCAGGCGATCGAAGGAGCTCGTCCACACGATCGCCTACAACGACCTCGAGAGCGTCGCCGAGGCCCTCGACGCGCAGACGGCCTGCGTGATCCTCGAGCCGGTGGTCTTCGAGGCGCCGCGCGACAACTTCCTCGCCCGGCTCAAGGCCCTCTGCGAGGCGAACGGGACGCTCCTCGTGTTCGACGAGATGTGGACCGGCTTCCGCGTGGCCCTCGGCGGGGCGCAGGAGCTTTTCGGCGTCACGGCGGACCTCGTGACGTACTCGAAGGCGGTCGCGAACGGGATGCCGCTCTCGGTTCTCGCGGGCCGGCGGGAGGTGATGTCGCTTCTCGAGAAGGACGTCTTCTTCTTCACGACGTTCGGCGGGGAAGCGCTCTCGCTCGCCGCGGCGCGGGCGACGCTCCGCGAGCTCCGCTCGCGCGACGTTCCCCGGCAGATCGCGCGCCACGGCCGCCGCGTGCGGGAGGGCGTCAACGCGCTCGCGGCGATCCACGGCCTCGCGGGCGTCGTGCGGTGCGCTGGGCCTCGACTGCCCGGACGATCGTCACGTTCGACGCGTCGGGGGGAAGCCCGCTCGAGACGAAGAGCTTCGTCCAGCAGGAGCTCCTCCGGCGCGGCGTCCTCTGGCACGGCTTCCACAACATGAGCGCGGCCCACGGCGAGGACGAGGTCGGGCACCTCCTGGCCGCGTGGGACGAGGTCCTTCCGCTCCTGAAAAAGGCCGTCGACGCCGGAGACGTCCGCGCCCGCCTGAAGGGCGAGCCCGTGGAGCCCGTGTTCCGGCGGACGACGTCCTTCAACACGAAGCCGAAGGCGCGGGTCGTGACGGGGCGATTCTCGCTCGCCGGCCGCGTCGCGGTCGTCACGGGGGCCGCGGGCCTCCTCGGCCGGCGGCACGCCTGCGCGCTCGCCTCGGCGGGCGCCGCGCTCGCGCTCGGCGACGTGGACGGCGAGGCTGGCGGACGCGCAGGCGCGGACGATCGCGGCGGCCCACGGCGTTTCCGCGCTGGGCTCTCGCGCTCGACGTGACGAACCGCAGGAGCCTCCTCGCGTTCCGCGACGCCGTCCTCGGCGAGTTCCGCCGGCTGGACGTCCTCGTCAACGACGCGGCCGTGAACGACAAGTTCGAGGACGCGTCCCTCGCGGCGGACCTACGCCGCCGGAGGCCCTCGCGGCGTCCGCCCGACGCTCGCGGGCGTCGCGGGTCCGCCTCGTCCTCACGGACTGCGACGGCGTCCTGACGGACGGCGGCGTCCTCTACTCCGCGTACGGGGAGGAGATGGTCTCGGTTCGACCGCCGGGACGGGATGGGCGTCGAGCGGCTGCGCGCCCTTGCCGGGATCGAGACCGGAATCGTGACACGGGAACGTTCCGAGGTCGCGGCGCGGCGCTCCGAGAAGCTCGGGATCCGCGAGCTCCACCTCGGAATCGCTCGACAAGGAAGCCGCCCTCGAAGACATCGCCCGTGAGGAGGGACCTGTCACCGTCCCAGGTCGCGTTCCTCGGGGACGACGCGAACGACCTCCCGGCCCTTGCGAGGGCCGGTTTCGCGGGCTGCCCGGCGGACGCCTTCGACCCGGTCCGCGACGCCTGTCACTACGTCTGCCGCGCGCCCGGCGGCCACGGGGCCTTCCGGGAGTTCGCCGAAGTGCGTCCTCCACGCCGTCCTACGCGAGTCCCCGCGTCCCTGACTTGGGACCACGAAAGGAGCCCCCTCATGGAGTTCGTCCCGCGCAACCCGAAAAGGCAGGTCGCCGTGCGTGATCGTGAAGTC
This sequence comes from uncultured Acidobacteriota bacterium, assembly GCA_963798215.1. Lineage (GTDB taxonomy): Bacteria > Acidobacteriota > Thermoanaerobaculia > UBA5066 > UBA5066 > Fen-183. The sequence continues at coordinate 1,945,332 of CAWCSP010000004.1, read as the reverse complement.
GGCGACGGGTTCAAGGTCTTCGTCGTCGCCGAGATCGGGATCAACCACAACGGCTCGCTCGACATCGCCCGGCAGCTCATCGACGGCGCGGCGCTGCGCTGGCTGCGACGCCGTGAAGTTCCAGAAGCGGACGCCGGAGCTCTGCGTCCCGCGCGACCAGTGGAACATCGAGCGCGACACGCCGTGGGGCCGGATGACGTATCTCGAATACCGGCACCAGGTCGAGTTCGGCCGGCGCGAGTACGCGGAGATCGACCGCGTACTGCCGCGAGGCCGGAGATCGCTCTGGTTCGCGTCGCTGCTGGGACGAGCCGTCGGTCGACTTCATCGAGCAGTTCGACCCGCCCGTGCTACAAGGCCGCGTCGGCCTCGCTGACGGACCACGCTCCTCCTCCGGAAGATGAGAGGCCACCGGCCAAGCCGCTGATGATCTCCACGGGCATGTCGACCGCGGACGAGATCGAGCGCCGCCGTCGCGGCCGTCGGGCCTCAAGGACCTCCTCGTCGCGCACGCGACGTCGACGTACCCGTGCCCGGCCGAGCAGCTGAACCTGCGCATGATCGACACGCTCGCGGCGGCGAGTACCCCGCACTGCCCGATCGGCTACTCGGGCCACGAGACCGGGCTCGCGCCGACCTGCGCCGCCGTCGCGATGGGCGCGACGCTTCGTCGAGCGCCACATCACGCTCGACCGCGCGATGTGGGGCAGCGATCAGGCGGCCTCCGTCGAGGTCGGTCGGCCTCGTGCGCCTCGTGCGCGAACATCCGCGACATCGAGGCGGTCGCTCGGCGACGGCGTCAAGCGCGTCTACGAGAGCGAGCTCGACGTCGCGCATGAAGCTCGCGTCGCGGTCCGCGCCGACGACCCGCGTCGAACGCCCGGGCCTGATGCCACGTCGACGCCCAGAACGGCTCAGCCTGGCGCTGCTCGGGCGGCGTCGCTGATCGTCGTGCCTCACGCCGCGGCGGCGGTGTCCTCGTGCCTCGAGCGGCTGCTTCCCGTACCGAGCCGCGACAGCGGCTCTTTCGCGTCGGGCTTCTGTCACCGATCTTCTTCTGGTACACGCTCGTGCAGAGCTACGTCGCTCGGGCTCGTGATCAAGCCGACTCATCTGCCCGCGATCGACAGCGCGACGGGGCTGTCGCGCCTCGGCACCTCGTCTCGCGACTGGCCGGTCGCCCCGCAGCTGGCGCTTCTTCTGCGTCACGCACGACTTCTACATCTACTGGCTTTCATCGCTCGCAGCACCGCCGCCGGTGGTCGTGGCGGGTGCACGAGGCGCATCACTCGGGCCAGGACGTCGACTGGCTGTCCGGCGTCCCGCTCGCACGCGCTCGAGATCCTCGATAAACCAGACGATCGAGTACGCCCCGATCGTGCTGCTCGGCGCCGCTCCGACGGTGGCGCTGATGAAGGCCGCGTCGACGCGGCCTGGGGGATGTACATCCACTCGAACTCGACGTTCCATCAAACCCGGGTGGGTGTTCCGGGCCTTCTTTTCGCGGACCTTGCCCTTGCGGCTTAGGATCACGGAATGACGCACGAGAACGGCTCCCGCGGCCCGACGGACTCAACGCGCATCCCGAAGCCGGCGCCCGGTCATCTCGACGTGCCCGGGATCGTCGAGACGTTCGCGAAGAACATGATGTACGCGGTGGCCAAGGACGAGTTCACGGCCGCCGAGCTCGACATCTACCACGCGCTCGCCTACGCGGTGCGCGACCGCCTCATGGAACGCTGGTTCCTGACGCAGAACGCCTACTACCGCTCGGACGCCAAGCGCGTGTACTACCTCTCGATGGAGTTCCTGCCGGGGCGACTCCTCGTGAACAACATCCTCAACCTCGGCGCGCACCCGGCGTACGCCCGGGCGATCGAAAAACTCGGATACGGCCTCGCGAACATCGCCGAGCGGGAGGTCGATCCCGGCCTCGGAAACGGCGGCCTCGGCCGCCTCGCTGCGTGCTTCATCGACTCGGCCTCGACGCTCGCGCTGCCGTTCTTCGGCTACGGCATCCGGTACGAGTACGGCATCTTCCGCCAGCGCATCAAGGACGGCCAGCAGGTCGAGGCGCCCGACAACTGGCTGCGGTACGGGAACCCCTGGGAGATCCCGCGGCCCGACTCCCTGATCCCGGTCCAGTTCTACGGGCGGACGGTCACGTTCCGGGACGAGACGGGCGACGTGAGGACGGAGTGGGTGGACACCGAGGACGTCTACGCGCTGGCGTACGACGTGCCCGTGCCGGGCTACCGGAACGACACCGTGAACTCCCTGCGCCTGTGGTCCGCGCGCTCGACGCGCGAGTTCGACCTCGCGACGTTCAACGCGGGCGACTACGTCCACGCCGTCGAAGACAAGACGAAGTCCGAGAACATTTCCAAGGTCCTCTACCCCCCGGACGACGGGCTCGCGGGCAAGGAGCTGCGCCTCAAGCAGCAGTACTTCTTCGTCTCGGCGACGCTCAAGGACGTGGTCAGGCGCTTCAAGAAGAAGGACCACCGCCCCTGGGAGGAGCTGCCCGACAAGGTCGCGATCCAGCTCAACGACACGCACCCGGCCGTCGCGATCCCGGGCCTGATGCGCTTGCTCGTCGACGAGGAGAAGGTCGACTGGGACCGCGCATGGGACATCACGCAGGCCGTGTTCGGCTTCACGAACCACACGGTCCTGCCGGAGGCGCTCGAGACGTGGCCGCTCGCGATCTTCGGCAAGCTCCTCCCGCGGCACCTCCAGATCATCGAGGAGATCGACCGCCGGTTCCGGGCGCGCGTTCGCAGCCGCTTCCCCGGGGACGAGGAGAGAGTCGCGCGGACGGCCATTCTCGGCGGCGAGAACGGCGGCACGGTCCGGATGTCGCACCTCGCGATCGTCGGGAGCCACGCCGTGAACGGCGTGTCGAAGATCCACACGGAGATCCTCAAGGACGACACGTTCCGGGACTTTCACGAGCTCTTCCCCGGCCGCTTCCAGAACAAGACGAACGGCGTCACGCCGCGCCGGTGGCTCCTGCAGTGCAACCCCGGCCTCGCGGCGCTGATCACGGAGGCGATCGGGGAGAAGTGGACGAGGAACCTCGACGAGCTCGTGCGGCTCCGGCCCTACGCGGAGGACGCGCCGTTTCGCGAGCGCTGGACGGCGGTGAAGCGCGCGAACAAGGTTCACCTCTCGGACACGTGCGTCCGCCTCCACAAGTTTGTCCTCGACCCGGACGCGATGCTCGACGTGCAGGTCAAGAGGATCCACGAGTACAAGCGCCAGGTCCTGAACGCCCTCCACGTGCTCGCTCTCCGCCGGAGAATCCGGGACGGCCTCTCCGCCGGGCCTCCGCGAACCGTTCTCTTCGGCGGCAAGGCGGCGCCCGGTTACGCGATGGCCAAGCTCGTGATCCGCTTCCTCAACGCCGTGGCCGAAGCCGTCAACGGCGACCCCGCGATGACGGGCAAGCTCTCGGTCTTCTTCTTCCCGAACTACAGCGTCTCGTGCGCCGAGAGGATTTTCCCGGCCGGGGACCTCTCCGAGCAGATCTCGACGGCCGGATACGAGGCCTCGGGCACCGGCAACATGAAGGCCGCGCTGAACGGCAGCGTCACGATCGGGACGCTCGACGGCGCGAACATCGAGATCCTCGACGCCGTGGGCGCGGAGAACATCTTCATCTTCGGAAAGACCGCCGCCGAGATCGCCGAGCTCAAAAAGAGAGGCGACGACCCGAAGGTCCACGTGGCCGCGTGCCCGGAGCTCGAGCGCGCGATCGCGGACGTCCCGGGGCTGCCGGGCGGGGAGGACGGGGCGTTCCGGCCGATCGTGGACGAGCTGCTCGGCCCGGACCGCTTCTTCAACTGCGCCGATTTCGCGTCCTACGTCGCGACGCAGGATCGCGCCGCGACGATCTTCGGGACGGACGCGTGGACGCGGATGTCGATCCTCAACGTCGCGGCGATGGGTCCGTTCTCGTCCGACCGGGCGGTCCGCGAGTACGCCGAGCAGATCTGGCGGGTCTCGCCCGTGCCGGTGAGGTTCGAGGGCTGAGGCGGGGCCGCGACGCCCGCAGCGGCCCGCCCGTCAGCGGTTCATCGCGGCGATCAGGCGCAGGCCGTCGAGCGTGAGCCACGGGACCACGGTCGTCAGGACCTTCGTCTCCCGCGCGACGAGCTCGGCGTAGCCGCCCGTCGCGACGACCTTCGTCTTCGCGCCCAGCTCGGCGCGGAAGCGCGCGACCATCCCTTCGACGAGACCGACGTAGCCGAAGAGGAGGCCGGACTGCATCGCGTGCTCGGTGTTGCGGCCGATCGCGGACGGAGGACGGACGAGGTCGACCCGGGGCAGCTTCGCGGCGCGCGCGTGAAGCGCCTCGGCGGCGATGCCGATCCCCGGCGCGATCGCGCCTCCGAGGTACTCGCCCTTGGCCGAAAGCGCGTCGAACGTCGTCCCCGTCCCGAAGTCCACCACGCAGGCGGGGCCGCCGAACATCTCCTTCACGGCGACCGCGTTCACGATGCGGTCGGCGCCCACGGCCTTTGGGTCGTCGTAGAGCACGCGCACCCCGGTTTTCACGCCCGATCCCACGACGAGCGGCTCGAGGCGCAGCGTCCGGCGGCAGACCTCCGTCCACGTGCCCGTCAGCGGCGGGACGACCGACGACATTGCGGCCTTGCTGACGTCCGCGGGCGTGAGCCCGGCCGCCGCCAGGAGCGAGGCGAGCGCGAGCCCGTACTCGTCCGCGAGGCGCGTCCGGACGGTCTCGAGCCGCCAGCGGGGGCCCGGAATCTCGCCGTCGTACAGGCCGAGGGTGATCGTCGTGTTGCCGATGTCGATCGCGAGAAGCATCGTTCCTCCGCTCAGAGCCCCGTGCCGTGGGGCAGGACCACATTGTCGAGAAGGCGCGTCGCGCCGAAACGCACGGCCGCCGAGAGCAGGAGGTGCTGGGCCTCGCCCGGGGTCTCCGCGAGCGTCTCGGGGTCCGCCGCCGAAACGTAGTCGGGCCGCGCGAGCGGCTCGGTCGCGAGGACGGCGAGGGCCACGCGTTTCAGGGCGTCGCCGCGCCGCTCGCCCGCGTCCCAGGCGAGCGACGCCGCCGCGAGGGCCCGTGCGAGAACGCTCGCGGCCTTCCTCTCCTCCGCCGAGAGAGTGACGTTGCGGCTCGACATCGCGAGGCCGTCGCTCTCGCGGACGATCGGGCAGACGACGATCTCCGCCGCGAGGTCGAGGTCCCGCGCCATCCGGCGGATGAGGACCGCCTGCTGGGCGTCCTTCTGGCCGAAGTACGCGCGATCCGGCCCGACGGCGTTCAGGAGCTTCGCGACGACGGTGAGGACGCCGCGAAAGTGGCCGGGCCGCCGCTCGCCCTCGAGGCGCGCGGCCAGCGGGCCCGGCTCCACCCACGTCTCGAACCCCGGTGGGTACATCACTGCGGGGTCCGGCACGAAGACCAGCGCGACGTCTTCCTTCTCGAGGAGCTCGAGGTCCCTCTCGAGCGGCCGCGGATACGCCGCGAGGTCCTCCTTCGGCCCGAACTGTGCCGGGTTCACGAAGATGCTCGCGGCGACGTGCGCGTTCTCCTCGCGCGCGCGCCTCACGAGGGAGAGGTGGCCCGCGTGAAGCGCGCCCATCGTCGGCACGAACCCGACCATCCCTCCGAGCGCGCGCCGCGCCGCGCGCGCCTGCGCGGGAGTGGGCACGATGTTCATTGCACGCTCCCTTCACCGAGCGCCATCACGGCGAGCGCAAGGGCCGCGTTCACGGGAGTCTCGACGCCAAAGCGGCGCCCCTCGCGCGCGACGGCGCCGTTGATCGCCTCCACCTCGGTTGGGGCTCCCCGACGGACATCCTGGAGCATCGAAGAGAAGTTCTTCGCTGTCGCTTCCGCCACCCGTCGAGTGGGCGCCGCCGGCTCACCTTCTTCCACAGAAATCCCCGCCGCACGCGCGACGGCCGCAACCTCGCGCGCGGCCGCCTCGAGGAGCCGGGCGGCCGACGGCCGGCGCAGGATCTCCCCGTTCGCGACGCCGAGGAGCGCGGTGAGCGCAAGGAGCGGCGCCACGGCGGACAGCTTCTCCCACAGGAGCGTTCGCGCGTCGGGGACGATCTCGACGTCGAATCCGGCCTGCCGGAGAAGGTCGGCCGCCTCCGCGATCCGGGCGTGGTTCGCGAGCCGGATGACGTGGCCGCCGCCGGCCCGGACCCGGCCGGGGCCCAGAAGCGTCGCGCCGACTTCCGCGGCGCCCGCGGCGACGCGCTCCGGGCCGAGGACCTCCGCGAGCGTCTCGACGTTCCCAAGGCCGTTCTGGAGGCTCACGGCGACGCCGGCCGGCGCGAGGGCCCTGCGGAGCGCGAGGGCGACGCGCGCCGTGGCCGGCGCCTTGACCGCGACGAAGGCGAGCGTCGCTCCCGCCGCAGCCTCCGGATCGGCCGTCGCGCGGACGCGGGAGCGCAGGACGGAGCCTTGCGACTCGAGCACAGCTCCGTCTTCCGCGAGAGCGGCGAGAGCCGCGGGCCAGGAGCCGAGCACCGCCACGGGCGTCACGGCCCCGAGCCGCGCCGCGAGGAGGGTTCCGAGAGCTCCCGTCCCCGCGACGATCACCACGCGACGGCCTCCGGGCGCCGTCCGGGCGCGGGCCGCGCCGCGAGGTCGGCCTCGAGACGGCTCCATTCGGAGTCCGCGATCGGATAAGCGTGTTCCACCGCCGGGAAACGCCGAGCGCGGACGTCGGCGGCGTAGGCGCCGAGGGCCTCGCGCGCCTCCGCCGCCATCGAGGCGTAGCGCTTCACGAACCGCGGCGCGGTGCGGTCCTCCCAGCCGAGGAGGTCGTGCCAGACGAGGACCTGGCCGTCGGTCGCCGCGCCCGCGCCGATCCCGACCGTCGGAATCCCGAGTCGCGAGGTGACGAGCGCGGCGACGCGATCCGGAATCGCCTCGAGGACGAGCGCGAAGCAGCCGGCGTCCTCGAGCCGCAGCGCGTCGTCGAGGACGCGCCGGGCGGCCTCGGCGGTGGCACCCTGGACGCGGTAGCCGCCGAGCGCCCGGATGGACTGCGGCGTGAGGCCGAGATGTCCCATCACGGGGATGCCGGCCTCGACGATGGCGCGCACGGTCGCCGCGCGCTCGCGTCCGCCTTCGAGCTTCACCCCGTCCATGCCACCGTCGGACAGGAACCGGCCCGCGTTGCGGACGGCTTCGGCGACCTCGGCCTGATACGACAGGAACGGCATGTCGCCGACGCGCAGCGCGACCGTGCCGGCGCGGGTCACGGCGCGCGCGTGGTGCAGCATGTCGTCCATCGTGACGCGCAGCGTGTCGTCGTAGCCGAGGACGACCATGCCGAGCGAATCGCCGACGAGGATCGCGTCGACGCCCGCGGCGTCCGCGGCTTTCGCGGACGGGTAGTCGTACGCGGTGACCATGACGACGGGCTCGCCGCGGGCCTTCTTCGCGTGGAGGGTGCGCGGCGTGACGCGCGCCGCGGAGGCGGGGACCGTGCTCATCGCTGTCTCCTTCCGTTGGAAGTGAGAGGCGTTGCCTGGACTGGAGGATCGTGAGTGACGCGCGTGCCCGCCGGAGGCCGGTCGGGCCGCGAGCAGGAGTCTACGCGGGATCGAAGGAGGCGGGAGCGGCCAGCGCCGCGGCGAGGAGGACGGCGGGGCCGGCGCGTCACGCCGCGGTCGCGGCGTGACGCGAGGGGAGGAGGAGCGTCCCGGGGCCGAGCCGCGCGCGGTGACCCTGCCAGTCGACCTCCTTCGAGAGGTACGGCCCGGCCTGCGTCACGAGCTGAAGGACGTCCTTGACCGGCACGAGGAGAAGGTGCCACGCGGGCTGGTCCGTACGCGCCGCCCGCGCGAGCGCGAAGCCCTGAGCGACGCGGAGAAGAAGGAGTGCGCCTGCGAGGACGGCCGAGGTGAGGAAGGCTCGGGGGGAGAGCAGGGCGGCCGCCACGCAGGCGAGGAGGGCGATCGGAAACGGGTTCAACAGCAGCTCGCCCGTGTAGGTGAGCTTCGAGAACGAAAAGCGGATCTTCCCCCAGCGGGCCTGGCGGGCGAGGGCGCGAGAGAGCGGCCGATGGGTCGTGACGTTCCGGACGACCACCGGGCTGAGGACGACCTTCAGGCCGGCGTCGCGGACGGCGCAGCCGATCGCCTGGTCCTCGGCGAGGACGTCGACGAACGCCGCGAAGCCGCCGATCGCCTCGAGGGCCCGGCGGGAGAGCGCCATCGACTTGCCGACGACGCACGGGACGCCGCCGAACTCCGCGAGGACGGCGCCCGGGAGGACGAACGTCAGGAGGTGCAGGCTCTCGACCACGGCGCCGAACGAGCGGGAGACCGCGCCCGTGAACAGGCTCGAGACGCAGCCCACGTCCGGCGCGTCGAAGGCCGCGACGATCCGCGCGACGTCCGGAGCGTGGACGCGCACGTTCGAGTCCGAGACGTGGAGGATCTCGCCTCGCGCCTCGCGCGACGCGGCCACGAGGCGGTCCACCTTCGGGTTCGCGAGTCGGATCCCCGTCCCGCCGCCGACGACGAGCCGGAACGGCGTTGCGGGGAAACGCCGCATGACCTTCCGCGCGACGGCGACGGCGGGATCGTCGGCGGACGCCGCCGAGAGGATCACCTCGTACGTGACGCCCGTGAGGCCGGCGAAGGAGGCGAGGTTCTCTTCGAGGCCGTCGTCAATCCCCGAGAGAGGCTTGAGGATGGAAACCCGGGGCGTCGCCGTGAAACCGGCCGGCCGGGAAGCGCTCGCGGCCCGCTCGCGCGGGCCCGGCGCGAAAGGGCGTTTTCTCCCGAGAAAGCGCAGGGCGAGGCCGGTCTGGAAGGTCGTCATGAGGGCGCCCGCGGCGGCGAGGACGAGGAGAGCGAGCGTCAGCGTCATGGCTGCCTCACGCGGCCGCCGGGTTCACGAAGCCCGGGATGACCGGACACGGCTTCAGAGGCAGCGTTTCGCTCGGGATGCGCGAGGCGGCCGGAGAGGGCGCGAGAAGGCGCGTGACGCCGAGGCCCTTGCCCAGGCGAAGGGCGTTCAGGATCGCATCGGACGTCTTCTCGCACTGCATGAGCGTCTTCCAGGCCCAGAGGTGCGGGCGGTCGTGAAAGTCGCTGTTCCCGAGGTACGGGAGGCGCGCCCGCGAGACCTGCGGGAAGAGGTCCCAGCGGCAGGCGAGCTCCCAGAGGTCGACGAGAGAGGCGACCTCCTTGCGGCGGTTCCAGAGGTAGAACGTGTTCGCGAACCAGTCCGACTGCTCGTTCGGGTGGCAGGCGACGGTGATCGCGCCGGCCTCGCGCGCCCGCGTCAGCATCTCCTCGACGGGGCCGTCGGCGGAGACGAAGCGGTCCAGGTTCAGCGCGAGGGCGTGCGCCGAGCGCTTGCCCGTGAGCGCGTTTCGCGTCAGCTCGACGCCGGGCAGGACGACCATCCGGTACTCGTCCCAGGCCCGCTTCGTCTCGCGCTCGATCTCCGCGCGGTACGCGTCCCAGTTGTCCTTCGTGATCGAGAGCCTGCAGGAGTGGGCGATCTTCCCGAGGAGGGAGTCTTCGTTGACGACGTGGTCCGTGATCGCGATGACGTCGTGGCCGGTGCGTCCGAACGCGTCGACGATCTCCGGGATGGGGAGGCGCCCGTCCGACCAGGTGGAGTGGATGTGGAAGTCGGCCAGGAGCATTGAGGTGCCCTCCTGCCCGCGGAAGATGGGCCCGGGAGGTGGGAAGCGAGTGAATCGAGCGTTTAGGCTCTGTTAAATGTGCACAGGGATCTGTGCATGCGGCGCCGCCAAGGCCGTTTCGAGGAACGACTTGCCGATTTCGCGGAAAACGGCGACCGAGGGCCGTGGCCGGCGCTCGAGGGTCTCGCGGTCGACGGCGTAGAGGCCGAACTTCGGGCCGTACCCGTCCAGCCACTCGAAGTTGTCCACGAGGCTCCAGTGGAGATAGCCGGCGACCGGCACGCCCGCGCGCCCGGCCTCGAGGAGCGCGTCGACATGCGCCCTCAGGAACGCCGCCCGTCGCGTGTCGTCGCCGTCGGCGAGGCCGTTTTCCGTGACGAGGACGGGCAGGCCGAGAGCAGCCGCCTCGTAGAGGAGCGGGCCGAAGGACTCCGGCGCGATCTCCCAGCCGTTGTCGGTGAGGCCCCGTCCGTGCGGATCGCGGTACTCGAACCGGGTCAGGACGCGCGTTGCCGCGGGGCACGCCACGTGGAGGCGGGAGTAGTAGTTCACGCCCACGAAATCGAGGGAGTTCCGGAGGGAGGGAAGCCGGCCCCTGAGGCGCGTGAACGGCGGGATCCACAGGTCCCACGCGCCGCTCGCGAAGGCCTCGAGGAACGCGCCGTTGTAGAGCCGGCGCGCGTGGGCGGCGAGAGCCCGGTCGAGCGGCCGGCGCGGCCGCGCCGGGGCGAAGTCCATCATGTTGTGCGCGATGCCGACCGCGGCGCGCGGCAGGACCCCGTGGATCTCCGCGGCGGCCGCCGCGTGCGCCGCGAACAGGTTCCCGAGCGCGAGGCCGGCGGCGCGGCCGTCGGCGAGGCCGGGGGGAATCTGGCCGTCGAGGAACCCGCCGAGCAGGAGAACGAGCGGCTCGTTCAGCGTGACCCAGACCCTCACGCGCGGGCCGAGCGCGGCGGCCACGTGGCGCGCGAATCGCGCGAAGGACTCGACCGAAGCGGGCGACGTCCAGGGAGTCTCCTCGTGGAACCACGCCGGGTGCGTGTAGTGGTGGAGCGTGACGACCGGCTCGAGGCCGTGCGCGAGAAGGCAGTCGACGAAGCGCACGTAGCGCTGGAGCGCGGCGTCGTCCCACGACCCGCGCGAGGGCTCGACGCGGCTCCACGAGACGGAGAACCGGAACGCGTTCGCGCCGGCGGCGGCTGCGAGGTCGGCGTCCTCCTCGTAGCGCTCCCACGAGCCCGCCGCGCGCCCGCAGGCGCCGCCCCTCGTCCGGCCCGCCGCTTCCCACGCCGTCCAGTCGCACGGGTCGCCGCCTTCGACCTGGTAGTGCGAGACGGCGACTCCCCAGAGTCGCGGCCGGTCCTCGAGGGGGAAAACGCCCATCTTCAAACGGAGATTACAGAACCTGCGATAACGTCCCGTGAAGATGGCGGCCGGCAAGGTCCTCGCGGCGATCGACGTCGGGTCGAACTCCATCAAGCTGCTCGTCGCGCGGCGCGATCCCGGGGATCCCGGGCACACCGTCGAGATCCTGCGCGAGAAGGAGATGGTCCGGCTCGGGCAGCAGACGCTCACCGAGGGCGCGCTCTCCGAGGAAGCGATGGAGGACGGCCTCGACTGCCTCGCGCGCTATGCGGCCCTGGCGCGCGCCGCCGGCGCGGACTCCATCTCGGCCGTCGCGACGTGCGCCGTGCGTGAGGCGTCCAACGGGGCGGAGCTCGTGCGGCGCGTCCGCCGGGAGACGGGCATCCGGCTGGCCGTGATCTCGGGCGAGGAGGAGGCGCGACTCATCACCCGCGCCGTGCGCGCGGACCTGCCGCCCTCGTGCGACCCGCTCCTCGTCCTGGACATCGGCGGCGGCTCAACCGAGGTCGTGGTCGCCTCCGGCGAGAAGATCCTGATCACCGAGAGCCTCGACCTGGGCGCCGTGCGGCTGACGGACCTCCACGTCTCGACGGATCCGCTCTCGCCGAAGGACGAACGGGCTCTCCGCAAGACGATCCGCTCGCGCCTCGCGCGGCTCGAGAAGCCGGTCGCGCGCGCGAAGATCAGGACGGCCGTCGGAACCTCCGGCACGATCCTCGCCGCCGCGGAGATCGCGGCCCATCTGAACGGCCGCGCGGGCGCCGGCGCCGGGCACCGGTCGCTGTCCCGGCGCGACCTGAAGAAGGTCGTCCGGCTCCTCGTCTCGTCGACGCTCAAGCAGAAGGCGCGGATCGCGGGCCTCGACGCGGACCGGGCGGACATCGCGACCGCGGGCGCGATCCTCCTCCAGGAGCTGTTCCGGGCCTTCGGGATCCAGACGCTCCTCGCGTCGGAGCGCTCGCTCCGCGACGCGCTCGTCCTCGAGTCCCCGCTGGCCGGCGGTACGCCCCCGGGCGAGCGAAACGTCCGGCGCGAGTCGGTGCGCCGTCTCGCGGCGCGCTCCGGCGTCCCGGTCCGCCACGGCGAGCGCGTGCGGGACCTCGCGCTCACGCTCTTCGACCAGACACACGCGCTCCACCAGCTCACGGCGCTCGAGCGCGAGTGGCTCGAGCACGCGGCGCTCCTGCACGACCTCGGGCTCTCGGTCGCCTACGCCCACCACCACCACCACTCGCACTACCTGATCCGGCACGGCGACCTCAAGGGGTTCACGCAGGACGAGGTCGAGGTCATCGCGCTCGTCGCGCGCTACCACCGAAAGGCGCCGCCCGACCCGTCGCACGAGGCGTTCCGGTCGCTCGACCCGTGGAAGAAGCCGGTCGTCGAGAAGCTCGCGGCGCTCCTCCGGGTGGCCGACGCGCTGGACCGCACGCACCGAGGACTCGTGACCCGGGTGCGGGTTTCGCTGCGCGGGAAGAAGGCGAACCTCACGCTCGGCGCGCGCTCGGCCTGCGACCTCGAGCTCTGGGCCCTGAAGAAGAAGGGGAAGCTCTTCGAGAGGGTCTTCGGGGCGAAGCTCGCCCCGCGGGCCGTTGTCGGATAATCAGAGGATGCCTCTTCCGCTCGGCCCGTTGCTCTTCGCCGCGGCCGCCGCGGCCACGCCCACGCCGACCCCGGCGCCCACTCCCTCGCCGACGCCGGCCGAGGCCGCGCAGCCGCGGTCGCTCGCGGACCTCGCGCGCGACCGGAAGCTCGTCCCCCCGAAGGGCGACGCGGGCGAGGCGGCCCTGCCGGAGGCGCTGGGCCCGCTGCGCGTCGAGGACCTGCAGGACAACGGGGTCGTCGCCGACGGCTTCCTCTCCGTGTACGGAAACGTGCGGAACACCGGGCGCGTGCCGGCCTGCCGCGTGCGCCTCTTCTTCCGCACCTTCGACGAGCACGGCGTCCTCCTCTCGAAGGGGGAGACGACGACGGACCTCAAGGTCGTCGCGCCGGGCGAGTCCGTCCCGTTCGGCGGCCGCGTGAAGGTACCCGCGGGCGTGCGTGGCTCCCAGGAGCGGCCGCCGGACGTCCTCGCGGAAGGCCCCGCGCGGACGAACTGGACGCACGTCGCGCGCGTCGAGGGCGAGGTGCTGGACTTCTCGGAGGAATGCCGGTGAGCCTCCTCGCGATCGGGCTCGTCCTCCTTCAGGCGGCCGCGGCCACGCCGCCGTCGCCGGACCCTGCGCAAACGCCCACGCCTACGCCGCGGCCCGCGTCCGCCGGCCCGCGCACGCTCCAGGACGTCGCGCGCGAGCGGCGCCTGGGCGCCGGGTCGAAGGGTTCGCTCGTGACGATCAGCGTCGGACCCTCGACGGCGTCGCCTGCGCCGGCGACCGCGGCGGCCCCGGCAGCCGCTGCGCCGGAGGCGGCCGTTCCGCAGGCGACGCCCGACCCGGCCGACGCGGCGGCGAGCGTGCACGTTTCGACGGTCACGAACGACGGGATCGTGGACGGCGCGGGCGCGGTGCGCGTGAACGGGACGGTCCGCAACGGCGGCTACAAGACCGTGTGCAACGTCTTGATCACCGTGAAGATTCTCGACAACCGGGGTCTCTACCTCGCGAGCGGCCAGGCAGCTCCGGACACCGCGCTGATCCCGCCCGGGGAGGTCGTTTCGTTCCACACCCTCGTGCAGGCGCCCCCGGGAGTCCGCGGCGCGCGGACGAGCCCGGACCGCAAGGACGTCACGGACGGGTCGACGACGATGGGCGGGGACTGGAAGCTCCTCGGCGGGACCGAGGCGGCCATCGCGGGCGCTTCCGAGCAGTGCGGCCCGTAGGGGGCGAGGGCCGCGGCGCTCAGCGCACCGGCGGCTTGCCCCGGGCGAGCGCCTTTTTCGCCTTGATGTAGCTGCTCGAGATCGTGAGCGTCGCGCCCCGCGTCGACGGGTTGCGGCTGTAGAGCGCCTCGGTCGCCTCGGGCCCGATCGCCTTGTTGTGCCAGACGAAGTCCTCGATGAACTTGTTCGGCTGCACGGGCCGGCCCCAGCCGTCCATGAGGTCCTTGAGGATCCGGTCGGCGGACACCGGCCCGATCTCGAGGTAGACGTCGGAAAAGCGGTTCTCCCAGTAGAGGTAGACGATCTTCTCGACGGGCGCACCGCTCCACGTGAGGTCGTCCTTTTCGAGCCTGCAGAACTTCTCCTCGCCGCGGTCGTCGAGGGTCTCCATGTCCTTGAGCGGCTGGTCGCCCCACTTCATCTCGCGGAAGCCGGACTTCAGGCCGCCGCTTGCGCCGCCGCTCTTTCCGAAGAGACCCATTCTCGCTATGCCTCCGGTGCGTACAGGATAACCCTCTGCCTTGTCGTTCGCCGCCCCGGGGATTCTTCGAATGAAAAGAGGGAAGGCGCGTCTGGGATAGGCTGGGTGCGGGTGCGCTCGTGGAGATCGTGTCGGAGCCGGGTCACGGCGTCGTGGTGGCTCTCGGCATCGGCGGCGCGCGGGGCCTCGCTCACGTCGGGGTGCTCGAGGTGCTCGAGGAGCATGGGATCGTCGAGGCGGGCCGCCGTGCGGCGCGGGAAGTACTGGACAGGATCCAGAGCCTGGACCGAAGCGGTCACGGCGGCGACGCGCCTCCGGCCTGATCTCTCCCGGCGCCGTCCGGCGCATACTCGAAGTCGAGACGCTGAGGAGGACCGCCATGTCGAAGAAGATCCTGTTGCTCGCCGGCGATTTCGTCGAGGACTACGAGGTGATGGTGCCGTTCCAGGCGCTCCAGATGGTCGGGCACACCGTCCACGCCGTCTGCCCGGGGAAGAAGGCGGGCGAGAAGGTGCGGACGGCCGTCCACGACTTCGAGGGGGACCAGACGTACAGCGAGAAGCCGGGCCACAACTTCGCGCTGAACTTCACCTTCGACGACGTGAAGGAGTCCGGATACGACGCGCTCGTCATTCCGGGCGGGCGCGCGCCGGAATATCTGCGCCTGAACGCACGCGTCCTCGAGATCGTCCGCCACTTCATGACCGCCGGCAAACCGGTCGCGTCGATCTGCCACGGCGCACAGATCCTCGCGGCCGCCGGAGTCCTCGAAGGCAGGAAGTGCTCGGCGTATCCGGCGGTCGGTCCCGAAGTGACGCGGTCCGGGGGCCGTTACGCGGAGATCGGCGTGGATCAGGCCGTGACGGACGGGAACCTCGTGTCCGCGCCCGCGTGGCCGGCGCACCCCGTCTGGCTGTCTCAGTTCACGAAGCTCCTCGAGTCTCGCGTCCCGGTCCATTCGTGACGGGCGCGTGAGGAGATAGCTGGTACCCCCAGAGGGATTCGAACCCTCGATCTCCACCTTGAAAGGCGCAAGCGGGCGCTTTCTCGCCTCACGGCCGCTGGCATCCCGGCGTCGGGCACGCGCGGAAGCCGGGCGATCCCTTCCGAACGTGAACGATGCGGTTGCAGTCGCGGCAGAGGTAGTTATCGAAGTCCGGTAGCTTCGAGCCGATCGGCTCGAAGGGCGTGTGGACTGTGCCGGTGGACACGACGCCCGTCAGCGGGCCTTGAGATGCTGGATGAACTCGATGTTGACCGTCGGCCTCTCCACTCCGCTTTCAAGCTGGTGGCGGATCTCCGCGCGGACCGCCGCATTCACGTTCGCGTCATTGCGGAGAATGCCGAGCACGCCGGTTGTCACCTCGAACGACCCGCAGACTGGGCAGTCCATCTGCACCGTCCCCGTGGGGAACCGCAACGGCACGACCCTGTCGCAAAAGAGGCACTTCGCGGTCCGCGCTGTGTTCACCTGCGTTACCCCTCTGAGGAGCGGTTGCGTCGCTCATGATTGTATTCCCGTGGAGCCACGCCCGCGCCGAGGAGGCCGAGGGCCTGTCTGCGGTCGAGTCCCGAGCCGCGACGGTCGCGGCACCTACGCGAAGTCTCCGAATCGCGTCGGCCGTCTGCGTCCTAGAGGGCACACGCGCATCGAGGGTCAACCGAGGATTCGCCGCTGTCCATATCGATATGGGCGCGTCCACCACGAAGGATTCGGGCATGAAGAAATCACTCCTCGGATGGCTTGAGGCCGACCCGCCCAGCGGCGCGCGGCGCCGAGCCTACTGTTCTGCAGCCTGTGCGAGAGAAGCCGGCGTTCGGGCCACGAAGAGGCGATGGACACACCCCCACGCCGCCATCGAGCCGAGCGGGCTCTGTTCCCGATGCGGCCACACGATCATTGATGTGACCGTATTGGTTTTGGAGCGCGAGCCAAGGAGTACGAAAGGCTGAGCCGGTCAGACTCGCGGACCTTCGCGCCGCCGAGCACGGCAAGCTGACCCCCCACTCAGTCAGGCACACGACCGCGACGTGGGCGCGGCGGCAGGGCGTCCCGCTCGACCGCATCGCCGCCGTGCTCGGGCACGCCGACCTTCGCATGACGATGAGGACCTACGCGCACCTGCGGGCCGAGGACCTCGGCCCGGCGCTCGACGTGGTCGCTGGGATCGAGAAGGGCGCGAGAGAGAGCGGCGGGGGAGAGGGCGGCGCAGTAAAGCGACGGGCGTCGCAGCGAGGGGCGGCGGCATGGCACACCGGATTCCGATATAGACTTCGTCTCAACAACAACCGGAAATGGAGGGAACCATGCGTCGTTTGCCGAGCATCGCCCTTGTCGCCGCTTTCCTCACTTGCGCATCCGCCGCGAGAGCCGAGGACCTCATGCCCGTCGGCGGGACGTGGAAGCTGAACGTCGCGAAGTCCAAGACCGAGGCGTGGACGGCGAAGAGCGAGACGCGTCTGTTCGAGGATTGGGGGGGTGGACTCCTCCACATGCGCTACGAGGGTACGGACTCGGAGGGCAACCCCAGACTCGGGGAGTTCGTGGCGCGCTTCGACGGGAAGGCGTACCCCTACGTCGTCCGCGGCGCGCCGAGCGCCTCCACGATATCGCTCATGCGAGTGGACGACCGCGCGTTCGCGTACTCCATGCTTGCGGACGGCAAGCCATCTTTTACCGGGACGGTCGCTGTTGCGCCCGACGGCAAGAGCTACACGAATACTTGCAAGACGAACGGGAAGGGCGAGCCGAGCAGCGCGGTTCTCGTCTACGAAAAGCAGTAGCCCCGCCTGACGCTTCCGTTCTCGCCTCCGCGCGGTGCGAGAGTCGCATCCGGTGTGCGGCCTGTGCGAGACCAAACGAGAAGACCGCCGCTCCGTGTACCTCGGAAGCGGCGGTCTATGAGTGAGATAGCTGGTACCCCCAGAGGGATTCGAACCCTCGATCTCCACCTTGAAAGGGTGGCGTCCTGGGCCGCTAGACGATGGGGGCACCCGAGGAACGGCGGATTCTAGCGGCTTTCGACCCGTTCGTCAGTCGGGCTGGACGAACGCCTGTTCGAAGCGCTTGACGACGTCGTCGACCGAGGGGGCCGCGGGCTCGACTTTTCTCGAAAAAATGCCGGAAATCTTCTTGAGGGTGGACGGCGGCGCCTTCACCTCGGTGGCGCGGACCTCGACGAGCGCCTGATGCACCTCGCGCACGACGCGCGGGTGAGGCTCGTGATTGCTGCGCACGGCGTGCTTCAACAGCTCCGCGTTGGAGATCTTGGGGCTCCCGCTCGACCGCAGGATGTCGAATGCCTCGGCGGACGCCCTGAGCCGAAGAGACCTCTTCGAAGCGGAAATGGACATGGTCTGCCCTCCGGAGTCCGTGCGGGTGGCGGTCATCGGCTTCAAAAATAGATCCTACGACACAAACACGCAATTCCGATGACGAATGAACAGTGCGGGCCGGAGCGGTTCCGGAGCGATGAGGGGCCCGCGGGCTCCGGCGTCCGGAACACGATGAATGGTGGGCCGTGTGGGACTCGAACCCACGACTCCCGGCTTAAAAGGCCGGTGCTCTAACCAACTGAGCTAACGGCCCACGGCCGAGGCGAGTCTACAAGACGCCCGGGAAGCCGCGAAGCGAGCATCAGCCGCGCTGCGCGACCGGGACGTTTTTCAGCCAGGCGTCGAGGATCGTGCCGCCGCGGATGATCGTCTCCTCGCGTTTCGGCCCCGTCGACAGGATGACGACCTTCGCGCCGACGATCTCCTCGAGCGCCGTGACGTAATCGCGGGCCCGGGCGGGAAGCGCGTCCCAGCTCTCGATGCCCACGGTGGACGTCTTCCAGCCGGGGAACGTCCGGTACACCGGCCGCGCCTGCTCGTACTGGTCGGCGCGGGCCGGGATCTCGGAAACGGCCCTGCCGCCGATCGTGTATCCCGTCGCGAGGCGGATCTCGTCGTGGTCGTCGAGGATGTCCATCTTCGTGAGGGCGATGCCGTCGAGGCCCGAGATGCGGACCGCGGTCCTCGCGACGACCGCGTCGAACCAGCCCACGCGCCGCGGGCGGCCCGTGACGGTCCCGAACTCGTTCCCGCGCTTGCGGATCCGGTCGCCGACGTCGTCGAGGAGCTCGGTCGGGAACGGGCCGGAGCCGACGCGCGTCGTGTAGGCCTTCATGACGCCGACGACGGCGCCGAGCGCCGAAGGCGGAATCCCGAGCCCTGTGCAGGCGCCGCCCGCCGCGCACGAGGAAGACGTCACGAACGGGTACGTGCCGTGGTCGACGTCGAGCATGACGCCCTGAGCGCCCTCGCAGAGGAGCTTCTTGCCGGAGGTGAGCTGCGCGCCGAGCCAGGCGCTCGTGTCCGTCACGAACCGGGCGAGCTTCTTCCCGCATTCGACGTACGTGTCGAGCGTCTCCTCGACCGGGGCGGGGTCGACGCCGTAAAAGTGGGACAGGACCGCGTTGTGGTGCGTGAGGACGGGCCGCGCGAGCGCGCAGAAGCGGTCCGCGTCGACGAGGTCCGCCATGCGGAGGCCCGTGCGGTTCGCCTTCGTCTCGTACGCGGGCCCGATGCCGCGCGACGTCGTCCCGATGTTCGCGCCGCCGAGCGCCTTCTCTCGCGCACCGTCGAGGAGGGCGTGCGTCGGCAGGATCACGTGGGCGCGGTCCGAGACGAGGAGGTTCTCCTCGATGCGGACGCCGGCGGCGCGCAGGCTGTCGATCTCGGAGAGCATCGCGCGCGGGTCGATCACGAGGCCGTTCCCGACGACGTTCGTGACGCCGGGGCGGCAGATGCCGGACGGGATGAGGCGGAGCGCGAAGTGGCGGTCGCCGAAGCGGACCGTATGGCCGGCGTTGTGGCCGCCCTGGTAGCGGGCGACGAGGTCGAACGAGGGAGAGATGAGGTCGACGACCTTGCCCTTGCCCTCGTCTCCCCACTGGCCACCGATGATGGCGAGGGCGGAGCCTTTGATGTGTATCACTTTTGAATTGTACCGGAGGAAGACCGAAGAGAAGATTTTCTTAGAAGGTGTGAGTGGGGCCGGGGCGGCGGGGGCGGCGCCGCGGTGAATTGACGCCGGAGCCCGCATCACCTTCTAAGAAATGCGCCGTTACCCGGTGCACAATGTCTCATCGTGCGACCGACCATCCTTCTCGACGGCGACTCTCTTTCACTCGAAGAACTCTCTTCGGTCTCCCGCGGCGAAGCCGCGGCCACTCTCACTCCCCGCGCGGCCGCCCGCGTCGATGCCGCCCGCGCGGTCATCGACCGCGCCGTCGCGGAGGACCGGGTCGTGTACGGCGTCACGACGGGCTTCGGCAAGTTCGCCGACGTCGTGATCCCGCACGCGAAGCTCGGCGAGCTCCAGCTCAACCTCGTGAGAAGCCACGCGGCGGGGACGGGGCCGGCGCTCCCCGCGCCGGCCGTCCGCGCGGCCATGCTGCTCCGCGCGAACTGTCTCGCGAAAGGGTTCTCCGGCATCCGCCGGACGACGCTCGAGCTCCTCCTCGCGTGCCTCGAGGCGGGCCTCCACCCCGTCGTCCCCGAGCAGGGCTCCGTCGGCGCGTCGGGCGACCTCGCGCCTCTCGCGCACCTCGCGCTCGCGCTCGTCGGGGAAGGCGAAGCCGAGTTCCGCGGGCGCCGGATGCCCTCCGCCGACGCGCTGCGCGAGGCGAATCTCGCCCCGGCGGTCCTCGAGGCGAAGGAGGGGCTCGCGCTCATCAACGGGACGCAGATCACGACGGCGCTCGGAGCGCTCGCACTCGCGCGGCTTCTCGGGCTCCTCAAGGCGATCGACCTCGTCGGGGCGTTCACGCTCGACGTCCTCAAGGGGACGGACGCGGCCTTCGACGCGCGCATCCATGCGGCGCGCCCGCACCCGGGACAGGTCGCGTCCGCCGCGAACCTGCGCGGGCTCCTCGCACACTCGCCGCTCCGCGAGAGCCACCGCGACTGCGGCGTCGTGCAGGACGCCTACACGCTGCGCTGCATGCCGCAGGTGCACGGAGCCGCGCGCGACGCGGCCGCGCACGCCCGTCGCGTGATCGAGATCGAGATGAACGCGGCGACGGACAACCCGATGGTTTTCGCCGAAGAAGGCGAGCTCGTCTCGGGCGGCAACTTCCACGCGGCGCCTGTCGCCCTCGTCTGCGACCTCCTCGCGGCCGCGGCGGCCGACCTCGCGTCGATCTCGGAACGCCGGGTGGAACGCCTCGTGAACCCGTCGCTCTCGGGCGACCTGCCCGCGTTCCTCGTGAAGGACGGCGGCCTGAACTCCGGATTCATGATGATCCACGTGACGGCGGCCGCGCTCGTCTCGGAGGCGAAGGCGAACTCGTTCCCGGCCTCCGTGGACTCGATCCCGACGTCGGCCGGGAAGGAAGACCACGTGTCGATGGGCCCGATCGCGGCGCGCAAGCTCGCGCGCAACGTGGACCTCCTCGAAACCGTCCTCGCGATCGAGCTCCTCGCCGCGGGGCAGGCGCTCGACCTCAGGCGCCCGCTCGCCTCGTCGCCGCCCCTCGAGGACCTGCACCGGCGCCTCCGCGCGCGCGTGCCCTTCTGGGACCGGGACCGCGAAGCGGCGCCGGCGGTCGAGGGCGCCCGCGCCGTCCTGACGGGCGACCTCGGCCCGCTCCTCGCGACGCTCGGCTGAACGTCAGGGAGCGAGCGCGTCCGCGAGAGCGGACGGGAGCTGGTCGGCCGGAACCGCGCTCTCGAGGAGGGCGAGCGCCGGCAGCGCGGCGAGGGCGGCGGGGATCGCGAGCGACGTCCGGCGGCCCTCGGCGACGCGGTTCAGGACGAGGCCGGGCGCCGCGCCGCGTGCGGCGAGCTTCGCGGCGACCTCGTCCGCCGACCGCAGGGCCGACGCGTCCGCGGACGACGCGACGAGAAAGCGGGCCTTCGCGAGCAGGCCCGCTGCCTCGGCGCTGCGGGCGCGGAATCCGTCGTAGAGGCCGTCGAACGCCCGGAAGAAGTCGGCGAGATCCGCGAGGAAGCCGAATCCGAGCGTCCTGTCGGCCGCCCTGAGGACGGCCGCGCCGCCCCGGGAAGCGCCGGAGAACGCCCTGCCGAGGAGGCTGTCCGAGCGCAGGAAGAAGCGCAGCGCGTCGTTCTCGAGCAGCTCGACCATGCGGCCCGGCGCCGCGAGGAAGTCGAGGCCGCGCGCCGCCGGCGGGGTGTCGAGGACGACGAGGTCGACGTCCGGATCGGCCGCGTGCTCGTGCAGCGCCTCGACGCCCATGTACTCGAGGACGCCGGGCAGCGAGTCCACGAGCCCGGTGTAGAGCCGGTTCCCGTGAATGCGCGCGAGGGCGTCGGGGCTCGCGACGCGCGCGAGGAGCCGCTCGAAGGTCGCCTTCGGGTCGATCTGGAGGGCGAGGAGCGTCCCGCCGCGCGGAAGACCCGGCACGCGCACGGCGACGGGCTCCCCGCCGCGCGCGTCCGCGTCTCCGAGGCCGAGCGCCTGCGCGAGGCGACGCGCCGGGTCGACGGTCAGGACGAGTGCCCGCCGCCCGCGCCGCGCCGCGGCGAGGCCGACGGCCGCCGAGAGCGTCGTCTTCCCGACGCCGCCGGCCCCCGTCAGGACGATCAGCTTCTCGCCGTCGAGCCACGGGCCCAGGTCGAGATGCGGCTGGTTCGGAGGGAAGAAAGAAAGAGAAGAAGATTTTCTTAGAGGGTCCCGATCTGCGGCACGGGAAGCCCGCTTCGTGCCAGCGGCGCGCTTTGGCGCGGGAGATTGGAGATTTTCTTCGAAGGTGGTTACGAAGGTCTCGAAAAACCACGGAGCCTGCGCGGTGACGTGTCCTCGTGGTTTCGCGGCCACGTCGCGCACGGGACCACTCGAAGAAATCTTCCCTTCGGTCTCTTCGGACGCCTCGGGTTCGATCTCCGGAATCTCGACGAGCGGGATTCCTGTCTCCCTCTTCGGCAGAACATCTTCTCTTCCTCCTCTTCCGACGCGATTGACGACGACGAGCGCCGTCGCGACGCCGGCGGCGCCCTTCGCGCCTGCGACGAGCTCCTCCGTCTCCCTCGCCGCGAGCTCGGCGGGCTCGGCGACCGCGACGAGCGCCGTCTTCGCGGAATCGGCGAAGAGCGTGTCGACGTCCCGTGCCAGCTTGCGGAGGGGGCCGGCGGGGACGGTCTTCAGGATCGTGCGAGGGAGCGCGAGGAGGGAGAGCGCGTGGCCGGTGGCCGGTGCGTCGAGGACGACGAGGTCGTACCGGGGCTCCTTCTGCGTGCTCCGCGCGCGCCGGAGCACCTCGCGGATCTTCCCGAGAAGAAGCAGGTCCGGCAGGCCGGGCGTGGCGCGCGTGAAGAAGCGGAACGCGGGAAACGCGAGGATCCGGTCGCCGATGAGGCGCATGGGCGTGGCGGCGAGGACGAAGTCGGTCAGGAGGGAGTCGAAATCCGTCGTGAGCGTCCGGAGGCTCTCCGCGAGGGGAGCCTCCTCGTACCCGCGATCCTCTCGCCCGAAGAGGGCGGATGCGTCGCCGCGCCCATCGGTCGAGACGAGGAGGACCGACCGGCCCGTCCGCGCGGCGAGGGCGCCGAGCGCGGCGGCGACGGTCGTCTTTCCGACGCCGCCCTTGCCCGAAACGACGAGGAGCGTCCGGGAGGAGAGGCCGGGAGCGAGAGGCGTCGTGCTCAGAGAGGCCCCTCCCTACGGGCGGAAAAGGGACATAATCGGGACTCTAGCAGGTGGCGCCGGACCGATCGGCGTTCCGCGAAAGGCAGACGAATGGGCGATTCCCTCTTCGACCAGATCCGGGCCCGGGGCGAGAACTTCCTGACCGAGGTTTCCAACAATCTGATGGCGAACCCGGCCTTCATCGAGGTCCTCAAGAAAGGGGTCGCCGCCAGGGAAGAGGTCGACAAGAAGGTCGCCGACGGCCTTCGCGCGATGAACGTGGTGACGAAGAAGGACCTCCACCGGCTCGAGAGCCGCGTGGCGGAGCTCGAGCAGCAGCTCGAGTCCCTCAAGGCGAAGCCCGCGAAGAAGACGGCGCGGAAGAAGCAGGGGTAACGGGCTTGGCGGACACGATCCCGCGCGGCCCGCGCGCGAAGAAGACCGCCGGCGGGCGCGTCGTGAGCTTCCCGAAGCCGGGCCCCTCTTCGGCGCGGCGGTCGAAGATCGTCGTGACGGGCGGCGCCGGCTTCTTCGGGGCTCGCCTCGTCCGATCGCTCCTCCAGCGCGGCGAGCACGAGGTCGTCGTCTTCGACCTCGTTCCGCCCGCCGACATGCCGGGTGAGGTCGTGCACCGCTTTCTCGACCTGAACCTGCCGTTCGCCGACGGGTCGCTCTACAAGCTCCTCCTCGATGAGAAGCCGGACGTCATCGTCCACCTCGCGCAGCTCCGCAGCCCCTCGCACCAGTCGACGTACGCCCACGAGCTGAACTCGATCGGCGCGCTGCACGTCTTCGCGGCGGCGGGAGAGGCGAAGGTTCCGCGCGTGATCCTCGGGTCCACATCGCTCGTCTACGGCGCACGCGGCGACAACCCGAACTTCCTCACGGAGGACCACCCGCTCCGTCCCGACCCGCAGGACCGGTTCGTGCAGGACTTCGTCGAGGCCGAGAAGCACGCGCGCGAGCACGCGCGCCGGCATCCGGAGACGGCCGTCCAGATCCTGCGCTTCGTGCCGCTTCTCTCACCCGAGGTCCGCGACTACCGCATGAAGCTCTTAGCGTCACCGGTCGCGTGGACGCTGCTCGGCTACGACCCGCTCATCCAGGCGCTGCACCCCGACGACGCGGTCGACGCGCTCGTCCGCGCGCTCGAACGCCCGGAGGTCAGGGGCGTCTTCAACGTGGCGCCCGAAGGAATCCTCCCGATCTCGACGGCGCGCCTCTTTTTCGGCTCGCTCGGAATCCCGGTGCCGCACCCGCTCGCGTACGCGCTCTACGAGGCCGCCTGGCTTGCGGGGATCGGCGTCATGCCGGGCGTCCACGCGCACTACCTCCGCTACCTCTGCGTCGTCTCGAACGACAAGGCCCGGGAACTCCTCGGCTTCGCTCCGAGGCGGACGACGCTGGACTGCTTCCTCGAGACGGCCCGCGCGCGGTTCGGGAACGGCCGGCTCGTCGACTTCGACGTCCTCGAGAAGGCCGCGAAGACGGCCGACTTCGCGTACGAGCGCCGCGTGCACCCGAAACGCGCGCACCGGGAAGCCCGGAGACACGACCGGGAGGCGGCGTCGTGAGCGCGCGCCGGACGATCCCCATGAAGCCGCTCGGCCCCGTGCGCGAGGCGACCGTGCCCTCGAGCGGGTTCGCGCCGTCGCTCCTTCCGAAGAAGGAGGAAGACCTCGTCGCCGCCCTGCTCGGGGAGGCGGCGCGCTTCCTCGACGCGCACCGCGAGTTGAAGGGGCCGCGCGCGGCGGCCGACCTCTGGAATCTCTTCCGGCACCGCAACCGGACGCTCTCGCTCGACGACTTCGGCTACGACGAGGCCGCGGCGAAGCCCTGGCACGAGCTCTACGATTTCCTCTACACCGTCTGGTGGCGCGTCACGCTCGCGGGCGTCGAGCACATCCCGCAGCACGGCCCCGCGCTCCTCGTCGTGAACCACTCGGGCGTCCTCCCGTGGGACGGCGCGATGGTCAAGCACGGGATCATGCGCGAGCACCCGGCCCACCGCGACGCGCGGATGCTCATCCTCGACATGTTCACGACGCTGCCGTTCCTGCAGCCGTGGCTCCGGCACCAGGGCGAGGTCCGTGCCTGCCCGGAGAACGGCGAGCGGCTCCTGAACCGCGGCGAGCTCGTGGGCGTCTTCCCGGAAGGCGTCAAGGGCGTCGGCAAGCTCTTCCGCGACCGCTACCGCCTCGCGCGTTTCGGGCGCGGCGGCTTCGTACGGCTCGCGCTGCGCACGGGCGCGCCGATCGTCCCCGTCACGGTCGTGGGCGCCGAGGAGATCTACCCGAACCTCTTCCGGGCGGACATCATCGGCCGCCCGCTCGGGCTGCCGTACTTCCCGATCACGCCGTTCTTCCCGGCCCTCGGCCCGCTCGGCGTCGTCCCGCTCCCGACGAAGTGGTGGATCGACGTCGGCAAGCCGATCCCGTTCAACTACGGGCCCGAGGTCGCGGACCGGCCCATGATCGTCAACGAGTTCGCCGACCACGTCCGGACGACGCTCCAGACGATGATCGACTCGCGCCTCTCGCGCCGCGGGAACGTCTTCACGGGGGAGTAGCGGCGGAACTTCCGGCTCCGTCGTTCGTAGTTCTTTCTGCGAATGAGGACGGGACGGAACGCTGCCTGCATCCTGGCCGCGGCGTGTTTCGGCGCCGTCTGCCCTCTATTCGCAGAAAATCCCCGGCTCCCCGTCTCCCGGGCGACGGGCGCGATCGTCGTCGACGGCGACCTCGGCGACCCCGGCTGGAAGGGCGCGGCCGAGATCCGGGAGTTCTTCGAGATCTCGCCGGGCGACAACACCCCTCCGAAGGTGCGGACGACCGCCTGGCTCGCGTACGACGACCGGTTCTTCTACGTCGCGATCAAGTGCGACGACCCGCACCCCGCCGACATCCGCGCCCAGTACGTGGAGCGCGACCACGTCTACAACGACCAGGACTTCGCCGGCGTCTTCCTCGACACGCGGAACGACGGGCGCACCGGGATCGAGCTCTTCGTGAACCCGTTCGGCATCCAGGACGACCTCGT
Organism: uncultured Acidobacteriota bacterium; assembly: GCA_963798215.1. Taxonomy (GTDB): domain Bacteria; phylum Acidobacteriota; class Thermoanaerobaculia; order UBA5066; family UBA5066; genus Fen-183. Next base: position 1,919,335 of record CAWCSP010000004.1, on the reverse strand, counting down.
GCGGGACGAGCTGTCCGGCAACGGGAACAACGAGGACATGTCCCCGGACTTCCACTGGGACTCGGCCGCGAAGATCACCGCCGAGGGGTTTCAGATCGAGATGCGCATCCCGTTCTCGAGCCTCCGCTACGGGAGCGCCGATCCGCAGACGTGGGGCATCGTCGTCTTCCGGAGCCTGGCGCGCGACTTCCGCTACCAGATCGCGAGCAACCGGGCGCCGCGCGACTCGAGCTGCTTCATCTGCCACGCGACGAAGGCCGAGGGGCTGACGGGCCTCCCGCGCGCGAGCCACTTCGTCGTCGCGCCGTACGCGACGCTCACGGAGTCGGGCGTCAACCGCGACGGGCCGGGAACTCCGTACGTCAACGAGCCGGTCCGGGGGAACGCCGGGCTCGACCTCAAGTGGGTCCCGAACGAGAGCACGGCCTTCGACGCCGCGATCAACCCGGACTTTTCGCAGGTGGAGTCCGACGTCGCGCAGATCTCGGCCGACAACCGCTTCGCGCTCTTCTACCCCGAGAAGCGCCCGTTCTTCATGGAGCGCTCGCAGCTCTTCAACTCGCCGATCCAGGCCGTGTACACGCGGACGATCACGTCGCCGCGCTGGGGCGCGCGCGCCTCGGGCGACGACGCGGGGACTGTGTGGACCGCGCTCGTCGCCGAGGACCGCGGGGGCGGCGAGGTCATCATCCCCGGCCCCGCCGCGTCCACGCTCGCGCCGCAGGATTTCTCGTCGTTCGTCGGCGTCGGCCGGGTCCAGCGCACGATCTCCGGCCGGTCGTTCGCGGGCTTCCTCGTGACGGACCGCGAGGTGGAAGGCGGCGGCCACAACCGCGTCGTCGGGCCCGATTTCCTCTGGGCGCCCAACGACCACGACACCGTCGCGGGGCAGTTCCTGCTCTCGGCCACCGAGACCCCCGACCGGCCGGACCTCTCGCCGGACTGGGACGGGCGGTCTTTCTCGTCCCGCGCGATGACCGCCCAGTGGAACCACTCGGAGACGCACTGGAACTGGACGGCCCTCTACCGGGACTACGGCGACGGGTTCCGGGCCGACGTGGGGTACGTCCCGCAGGTCGGGATCCGCGAGGTGTCGGCCAACCCGAACTACGTCTTCTACGCGAAGGGGTTTTTCTCGCGCCTCGTCCCCGTGGTCTTCGGAGACTACGTCGCGGACACGTCGGGCCGGACGGTCACGAGCGTCGCCGCTCCCGGAATCGCGTTCCACGGAAAGGGCGGGCTGGACGGCGAGCTGGACTACTACGCGCACGACCTCGAGCGCGCGGGGCCGAACCTCCTTCCGGCTGAGCACTGGGCGCTCAGCCTGAACCTGATCCCGGGCGGGTTCGTGCCGAGCGTCTCGTTCCAGGGCCACCTCGGGAACGTGATCGATTACATCGGGAACCGGGCCGGGCGCGGCGGCGACGCCACGCTCTCCGTCACACTGCGGCCCACGCGGCACCTCCAGTTCCAGTTCGACGGCGCCTACCAGTGGATGGACCTTTCGGGGGAGCGCCTCTTTGCGGCACAGGTCGAACGGCTCAAGGCAACGTACGTCTTCGACCGGCGGACGTTCGCGCGGTTCATCGGGCAGTACGTCCGGACGGACTACAACCAGGCCCAGTACCCGGTGCCCGTCCCGGCGGTCGCCGGCAGCTTCCAGGGGTCTGCGCTCCTCGGCTACCAGCTCAACTGGCAGTCCGTCGTCTACCTCGGGTACGGGGACAACGCCGCGCTCTCGGAGAACGCGCAGCTCCAGAAGTCCGGGCGGGAGTTCTTCCTCAAGGTCTCGTACGCGTTCCAGCGCTGAGCGCCGACGTCTGAACGGGGGCGCCGCCTCAGCGGCCGCGCGTGGCCGTCATGCGGTCGAGGTCGGCTTCCAGCGCCGCGAGCGACGCGGCGAGGCGCGTCGGGATCGTATCGCTCGCGCGGTCCGGGTGGTTCTTCACCCGCGAACGATCGCGTGCGCAGGCGGGCCGGAGGACGAGCCCGTGCCTCGCGAAGACCTTCTGGAGGCGTTTGAAGTCCGCGTCGAGTGCCGCCAAGGTCGAGCGGTACGCGTACTCGGCGATCCGGATGCGGCCCGACGTGCGCATGATGTTGCGCATGTAGCGCGGCAGGTCCTCCGGCCGGGGCTCGAACACGACGACGTCGGCGTCGGGGGCATCGCGCCGGTAGCGCGAGAGGCCGTACTTGAGCCGCGAGTGGAGGGTGACGCGGAAGACCTGGTCGAGGATCGTCCCCATGCCGCGGCGCCGCAGGGACCCCGCGCCGTGTCCGTTCCCGCCCGTCGGGTGGAAGCGCACGGGGACGAGGGGGTTCACGCAGATGGTGAGGCCGCAGCGCTCGCGGAGCGCGAGCGAGATGTGGGCCGTCTTCTTGACGCCGCCGTCGATGTAGTCGATGCCGTTGATCGTGACGGGACGGTAGAGGCCCGGGATCGCGCAGGACGCCGCGACGGCCTGCGAGATCGGAACGCCGTCGTGGCCGACGCAGCCGAACGCGGTCGTGTTGCCCGAGTCGAGGTCGACCGCGACGATCCGCAGCGTCTTTGCGAGCCTGCGGAAGTCGTTCGTGCGCCCCTCCCGCGTGAGCCAGTCTCGCATCCACGCCTCGAGCCCTTCGTTCTGGAAAAGGCCCGACGGGAGAAGCTGGCCGAGGGACTGGACGAGGTCGGTGAGCGTCGTCTCGTGGCGGTTCTTGTAGAAGTCCCAGGCGGCGTCGAGGACCGTGAACGGCGCCTTCGCGAGGCGGGAGGCGATCTCCTCGATGTTCAGGCGGAAGAGCGAGAGGTCGTCGATGTCGGTTCGCGTCTCCGCCGAGCGCGTCGCGTTCCGGAAGAGGAGCGCCGGCGTCACGCCGTTCGCGAGAAGCGCCGAGATGTACGCGCCCGCCGAGATGCCCACGAAGACGTCGAAGTCCGTGAGCGAGGCGTTCTCGAGCCGGTCCTCGAGAGCCGCGAGAGCGCCGATCTCGTAGATCGCGCCCGTGACGCCGCCGCCCGCGCAGACGAGCCCGAGCTTCTTGCCGATCGGGGCGGGGAAGGAACGGAACCGCTCACCCGAACCCTGATCGGGCGGAATGCCGGGCCGTTCGCGGTGGACGCTCATACGTTTTGAAATGAAAAGGGGCGCCGTTTGAGGGGCGCCCCGAGTGTATCCGAACTCAGGACCGAAAAATCACTTGGCGCGGCGGGCTTTCGCGGCCGGCTTGCGCGCCTTGAAGGTGTCGATCTTCCTGCCGAGCGTGTCGACCTTCGCGGCGAGCGAGCGGAGCTCGTGGCGCGTCGGGACGTTCAGGCGGTGCAGGCCCTTCTCGACGGCGGTGCCGACTTTCTCGCCGACAAGCTTCGAGACGTCCTCGGCACGACGGGCGGCTTCCTTGCCGGCCTTCTGGACGCGCGTCTTCACGTCCTTCGAGAGCTTCTCTCCGAGGCCCTTGCCGGACTCGACGACGTCCTCGACGAACGCGCGGGGAGCCTTGGCGAAGGACTCGCCGGTCTTCGCGAGGTCGCGGGCCGCGACGCGGACGGTCTTCTCGGCCTTCGTGGCCGCTGTCCGGGCGCGGGCGCCGAGGCGATCGAGCTCCGTGCCGGCGGTCTTGAGCGCCTGCTGCACGGGAGCGGGGACTTCGAACGGGAGCTTGGGAGCGGTCTTGCGGGTGGTGGTTCTCATCGGGCTCTCCTTCTCTGGGCGGATGACGCGGACGCGCGGCCGTTCTTGTCGGCGGGGCGTGCGTGCTTGGTTTCGGGGAACGATTTCTTCGCGAGGGATTCGAGCTGGGCGAGGCGGGTCTTGATCTCGGCGACTTCGCGAGCCAGCTCGGGCTGGCCGGCGCTGCCGAGGCGCGCGCCGAGGTCGCGGACGCTGCCGGTCAGATCCGAAAGGCTCTCGCGGAAGACGAGGCCGACGTCGTCGCGGAGGCGGGCGCCTTCCTCCCACGTCAGGCGCCCCTTCTCGACGAGGCCGCCGACGATTTTCTCGACGTCCTGACGCGCGTCTTCGATCTTGCGGGTGAGGGGTGCGAGCGTCTGGCCGAGGGTCTCAGGGCGGGCGGCCCTGCGGATGCTGGCGGCGACGGACGTCGCACCCACGCGCTCGGCGGCGCCGGCGACGGTCGCGGCGGCCTCGCTCCCCGCGCGGAGGATCCGGGCGAGCGTGTCGGCGGACGCGGCAACGGGAGCCTTGCCCGAGGCGAGGGCACGGGACAGGATGCGGGCCGTGATGTCCTCGCCGGTGTCGGCGGCGATGACCTCGATCCGGGTGCCGGTCGATACGGTCCGGGCGAGGTCCTCCAGCGTCACGAACCGGCGCTCCTTGGCCTCGTAGAGCTTGCGGTTGCGGTAACGGACGATTCGTCTCACATCGCTCATGGCGGCAAGATAACGCAGCGCGTAATTCCTGTCAAGGGGAAAATTGTGCGGCGCGTCATCCGCGGCCGGGGGCTAACATTCCGGGCCGATGTCTGCACCCACTTCGGCGCCCCCCTCCGCCCGCCCCTACGCGCCCCCCGCGCTCCCGAAGGGCACGACCCGGACGTGCCGGTCGTGGCTCACGGAAGCCCCGTACCGCATGCTGCTCAACAACCTCGACCCCGAGGTCGCCGAGAGGCGGGAAGACCTCGTCGTGTACGGGGGATCGGGCAAGGCCGCCCGGAACCCCGAATGTCTCGAGGCGATCCTCCGGGAGCTGAAGCGGCTCGGCGACGACGAGACCCTACTCGTCCAGTCGGGCAAGCCGGTCGGGGTCTTCCGGACCCACGCCGACGCCCCGCGCGTCCTCATCGCGAACGCGAACCTGGTGCCGAAATGGGGCACCTGGGACGAATTCCGTCGGCTCGAGGCCCTCGGCCTGACGATGTTCGGACAGATGACAGCGGGCTCGTGGATCTACATCGGGACACAGGGGATCCTCCAGGGGACGTACGAGACGTTCGCGGAGGCCGCTCGGCGAGACCTCGGTTCGCCGGACGGCTCGCTCGCGGGACGCCTCGTCGTCACGGCGGGCCTCGGCGGAATGGGCGGCGCGCAGCCTCTGGCGGCCACGATGTGCGGCGGCACGGCCCTCGTCGCCGAAGTCGACCCCGCGCGCATCGACAAGCGTCTCGCGACGCGTTATCTCGACGCCCGGATCGACGGGCTCGACGCGGCGATCGACCGGGCCCTCACGGCGAAGGCCGCGCGGGAGGCGGTTTCGATCGGTGTCCGCGCCAACGCGGTCGACCTCCTCGAGCGGCTCCTCGCGCGCGGGATCGTGCCGGACGTCCTGACGGACCAGACCTCCGCACACGACGAGCTGAACGGATACGTCCCGCACGGCCTTCCGTACGAGGCCGCGCTGCGCATGCGCACGGCGGACGCCGAGCAATACCGGCGGCGGGCGATCGCCTCGATGGGCGCGCACGTCACGGCCATGCTCGAGCTCAAGCGGCGCGGAGCCGTCACGTTCGACTACGGCAACAACCTCCGCGCGGGCGCCGTCCAGGCCGGCGTCGCGAACGCCTACGACATCGTCGGCTTCGTGCCGCTCTACATCCGGCCGCTCTTCTGCGAAGGGAAAGGGCCGTTCCGCTGGGCGGCGCTCTCCGGCGATCCCGCGGACATCGCGGAGACGGACCGCGCGATCCTCGACCTCTTCCCGGAGAACGCCTCGCTCGCCCGCTGGATCACGCTCGCGGGAGAGCGCGTCGCCTTCCAGGGCCTGCCGGCCCGCATCTGCTGGCTCGGGTACGGCGAGCGCGCGAAGGCGGGCCTCGCCTTCAACGAGCTCGTGCGGAGCGGGCGCGTCAAGGCGCCCATCGTGATCGGGCGCGACCACCTCGACTGCGGCTCCGTCGCCTCGCCGAACCGCGAGACCGAGGCCATGAAGGACGGCAGCGACGCGATCGCCGACTGGCCGCTCCTGAACGCGATGCTGAACACGGCGGCCGGCGCGACCTGGGTCTCGATCCATCACGGCGGCGGCGTCGGGATCGGCTACTCGATCCACGCGGGGATGGTCGTCGTCGCCGACGGCACGGACGCGGCCGCGGCGCGGCTCGCGCGCGTCCTCACGACGGACCCCGGGACGGGCGTGGTCCGGCACGCGGACGCCGGCTATCCCGAGGCCGTCCGGTGCGCCGAGAGGAACGGCATCCCGATCCCGATGCGCCGTTGAGCGGCCGGCCCCGGCGCCGCCTCGCGCTCGCGGCGGCCGCCGCCGCGGGCCTCGCGCTCGCGGCCGCGGTCGTCCTCAGGCTCGCACCCGTGGGCGTCCCGGCGATCCGTGCGCGGGAGGACGCGTTCGCCGCGGCCGCCGCGCGGGCGCTCGAACGGGACACCGCCGAGCTTCGGGACACGGCCGAGCGCCTGCAGGCCTCGCCGGAATTCTCGTCCATCGTGGACGGCGGGGGAGCCGAGGTGCGTCCGGCGCGGCTCTTCAAGCTTCTCGGCGACGCGCTCCCGCCCGGACGCGGGATCGGCGCCGTCTTCTTCGACCCGTCGGGGCGGCCCGTGGCGTGGGCCGGAGAGGCGGCTGGCCTCGAGGCCGAGCGTGATGCCGCGACGGCCGGGCTCGTCGTCTCCTACCACGTGACGCGCGTCTTCGTCGGCTGGGTGTCGCCGCGCGGCGAGGGCGGATCGCGCGGCACGCTCCTCGTCACGCGCCGTTTTCCGACGGGGATCATCCGGCCCGACCTCATCGAGTACCTGAACCTTCCGGGCGGCCCCTCGCGCCTGCGCCTGAGGCTGAGGGCGGCCGAGGAGCCCGGCCGGCTCTTCACGTTCTTCGTCGAGCCCGCTTCTCCCGGCGTCGCGGAGGACGACGTGGCGCGGCGGCGCGCGCTCCCGGCGGCTCTCGCGCTCGCCGTGTGCGCCGCGGCGCTCGGCGTCGCCGTCCGAAGGCCGGTGGCCGGCTTCGCGGCCGCCCGCTTCGCGCTTCTCCTCGGGATGCCGCGCGGTGTCTCGGGCCTCTTCGCGCCGATTTCGTCCGCCACGGGTCTGCTCGGCCTCTTCGCGACCCCTGCGGACGTCCTCCTGACGGGCCTCCTCGCCGCCGCGGCCGCGGGAGCGCTCGCCCGAGGCGCGGCGCTCCCGCGGCGCCTCTTCGCCCTCGCCCTCGCGGCGCTTCCGCTCGCGTGCATCCCGTGGCTCGCCGGGTTCTGGGCCGGGACGGCGCGGCCCGGCCTCTTCGAGGGGATGAGCATCATCCCGTCCGCGGCCGACGTGTTCGCCGAGCAGACGGGGCTCGTCGCGCTTTCGGCGGCCGGCCTCCTCGCCGCGGGCGTCTTGCTCTCGCCGCTCCTGACGCGCCGTCGCGCTCGCGTGCTCGCGATTCTCGCGCTCGGAACCTCCGGGGCCGCCTTCTGGGCCGCGGGCGGACCGGCCGCGGTTCCCGTGGGCCTCGTCGCGGCGGTCCTCATGGCCGCCGCCCTCGCGCGCCGCGCCGTTCCCACGGAGAGGGTCGACCTCCTCGCCCGCGTCTCGACGGCGGTGTTTTGCGTCGCGGCGGCGACGCTCCTGTTCGGCGCCGGCCTCGCGGACGGCGGCCGGCGGTTCGTGGACCGCGCCCTCGTGCGGGCCGAGCGGGCCGCGTCGGGCGACGCGGCAGCTGCGCGCCGGAGCGCGGTCGCTCGCTGGGAGGCGCGTGTCGGCGCCCCGGAGCTGGAACCCTGGCTTCCGGCCGGCGACCGGACGCACGACGACGACCTCGCCCGCGCCCTATGGGTGCGCGGCGCCGACGAGGATTTCCCGGAGCTCGGGGACATGCTCACGATCCGCAGCCCCCTGGAGACGACGGCCTCCTCGTTCGGCGTCATGCGGCCCGGGAGCCGGGCGCCGGAAGCCGTGCGGCCCGTCTCGATTCCTTCCGGCTTCCCGGCGACGTTTCTCCACGTCGCGTGGCCGCGCGAGGCCGACCGCGATGCCCTGCTCTCGTGGGTTGCCTCGCGCGACGTGCCGAACCGGGTCGCGGCCGAGAGGCTCGAGTGGGACGCCGCGGGCCGCCCGTCGGGGCCGCGCGGCGAGAGCATCGATCTGCCGCCGGCGCTCCTCGCGACGGCGCGCCGCAAGGGGAGCGCCGTCGGAATGGCGGACGCGCCCGACGGGCCGCGGCGGGTCCACGTGACGTCCACCTCGGCGGGTTTCGTCGGGTTCGCGGCGCCCGTCGACCCGCCGCTGACCTCCGCCGGCGCGGCCTTCGCGGCCGGGGAGGCGGCGCTCGTCGTGCTCGTGCCGCTCCTGTTCGCGTTCCGGCCCGCCCGCCGGGGCCGGACACGGGGCCCGCGGTTCTTCGGCACCTTCCGGGCGCGTCTCGTCGCGCTCGTCGTTCTCTTCGGCGCGCTTCCGCTCGCCGCGAGCGTCGTCCTCGTGCGGGTCGCCCTCGCGAACCACGCGACGCGCGAGACGGGCCGCCGCGCGCGCGACCTGGTCACCGAGGGCCGCCGCGTCCTCCAGAGCGGCGAGGAAGGGCTCGCGACGTCGCCCGAGGGCGAGCTGAACCGCGCCGCGGCCGTCATCGGCACGGACCTCCTGCGCTATCGCGACGGGACGCTCGTGGCGGCGTCGCGTGCGCTGCCCGTCTCGGCCTCGATCGCGCGCGAGCGCCTCTCCGCAGCCGTGGCGCAGGGGCTCGCGGACGGGTGGCCGTCGGCGGTGGCGGCGCGCCGCACGAACACGCCGGGCGCGCCGCGCGTGTTCGAGGCGGCCGAGGCCCTCTCCCGGGACGGCCGCGACGTCCTCGCCGTCGTCGTCGCCGAGGACGAGGCGCTGCGCGAGGCGGCCGACGGGCTCGTCCTCCTCTCCGTCGCGGTCGCGCTCGTTTCGCTCGGCCTCGGCGGTCGCGCCGCGCTCGCTCTCGGGCAGCCGCTCGAGGAACTCCTCGAGGCGACCGCCAAGGTCGGCGAGGGACGCGCGCTTCCGCCGCTCCAGCGCCCGGAGAACGCCGACCTCGCGCGCCTCGTCGACGCGTTCGTCCGGATGTCGGCCCACGTCGAGGAGCGCACACAGTCTCTCGCCCGCGAGCGGGCCTCGGCCGTCCGTCTTCTCGAGAATCTCACGGCGGCCGTGGTCCTCTTCCGGCGGAAGGACGGCGCCGTGCTCCTGTCGAACGACGCCGCGGACCGGGTCCTGCCCGGCGGGAGCCTCGCGGAGCGGCTCGGCGGCTCCGAGTGGTCGCCGCTCCGGGCCGCCCTCGACGCGGCGGAGTCGAGGCCGTCGCCTTACGAGACGCGCGTCGCGGTTCCGGGGCCCGAGGGCGAGCGCCTGTTCCGGGTCGCGATCGTGATGCTGCCGGAGGAGGTCGAGGAGGGGAGGGCGATCCTCCTCCTCGAGGACCTGACGGAGTTCACGCGCGCCGACCGGCTCGCGGCCTGGGTCGACGCGGCGCGCGCGATCGCGCACGACATCAAGAACCCGCTCACGCCGATCCGCCTCGCGGCCGAGCGCCTGGGGCGGTTCGGGGAACGGCACGAGGCGGCGCCTCCCGGCACGGTCGCGGAGATCTCCGCGAGCGTTCTCCGGCAGGTTGCGATTCTCACGGAGCGCATCGGACGGCTTGGCCGGTTCGGCGATCCCGCAGCGCTCGAGCGCCAGCAAGTCGACGCTGCGTCGGCGCGGGCGCTCCTGGAGGAGGTCGCCGCGGATTTCCGGGTGCACGAGCGCCTCACGGTCTCGGTGGACGTGGCGACGGACCTCCGCCCGTTCACGGCCGACCGGCTCCTGCTGCGCGACGCCCTCACGAATTTCCTCGTGAACGCGACCGAGGCGCTCGGCGGGCGCGGCGGCGCCGTCGCGCTCTCGGCGTCGAACGCGGCGCTCCCCGGCGGTGCGCCCGGAGTCCGGTTCGCGTGCGCCGACGACGGCCCGGGCCCGCCTGAAGGGCCGGCCGGCCGCCTCTTCGAGCCCGCCTTCTCGACGAAGTCGCGCGGCTCCGGGATGGGGCTCGCCGCCGTGCGCCGGACGGCCGAGCGGCACGGCGGCGCCGTCTTCGCGGAGGCGCGCCCCGGCGGCGGTCTCGTGATCGGCTTCACGCTGCCCGCGCTATCATCGCGCGCGTGAACAGCGGCTCCCGACGCCGCGGCGCGCGTGCCGCGTTCCGGACGGCCGTTCTGCCCCTGGCGCTCCTCGTCCTCGCGTCCGGCGCATGCCGCCGCGGAGGCGAGCCGGCCGGGTCGCCCCCTCCGGAGCCGGGGAGCGCGCGCACGGATGCGCTGTTTCTCGCGGAGGCGCCGGCCTTCGTCCCCGAGGAGGCCGAGAGCGAGCTGACGGCCATGGGCATCGCGCGCCTCTACGTCGTCGCTGCGACGCTTGGACGCGACGGCCGCGCGACTCCCGCGCCGCCGCCGCCGTCGCCGCTCAAGCGGCCGATCGTCCTCGTTCTCATGGGAGGCGAGGACGCCGCGTCCGCTCTCACGGGGCGCGGCGCAGAAGCCGGCGCCGAGTGGGCCCGCGCCGTCTCGAAGGTCCTCGCCGACTCGAAGAGCTGGGGGAGAGTCGCGGGCGTCCACGTGCACCTCTGGCCGTCGTCCGACCAGGCGAAGGACCTCGCGGCCGCGCTCTCGGCGCTCAAGAAGTCGATCGGTGGCGCGCGGGTCTCCGTCACGCTTCCCGCGGCCGGCGAGCCGACGGCGTGGAAGCCGCTCGTGGGGGCCGCCGACGAGGCGCTCGTCTTCGCGTTCGGGCGTCGCCCCGAGCTCGGCGGCCGGATCGTGAACGACATGCCCGAGGAGACCGCGCAGGCGTTCCCGATTCCGTTCCGGCTCCTCGTCGCGTTCGGGAGCTACGGCCGCGCGGGAGACGGGCAGACGTTCGCGGGCCGGATCCTGCAGGACGGCAAGATCGACAAGTTCTCCTCGGACCGCGGGCTCGACTACGAGTTCGGCCAGCAGGTTCTCTCGTCCGATCCCGGCTCGGTCTACACGTTCAAGCCGCGGCCCGGCGCTCGGTCGTCCCTCACGCCGGACGGCGGCTGGGCCCGTTTCCAGATCCCGACGATGGCCGATTGTCTCCGCTCGCTGGCGAGTGCGGGGCGGTGGGCGGCGCCCGGCTACCTCGGCCGCGTCTTCCTCGTCGGCGGCGTGCCGAAGGACGGCTACCTGGTGGGCTACCCGGCGGTGCGCGCCCTCCTGACCGGTAAGCCCCTCGAGCCGCGCCTCTCGCTGGAGGTCACGAACCCCGGGTCGGGCCACGGGTGGGTTGAGGTCGCCGTCACGTCGACGAACACCGGGCCGACGCCGACGGATCTCTCGCACTACAACAGCTGGATCCAGCTGCGCGTCGAGGGAGGCACGGTGGCGTCCGTCCGCGCGGGCGACTTCGACCGGTACGAGCAACTGACGTCGGAGGCCGACGGCTACAAGCCGACGACGTCCAGCCGCGCCGTCGTCTGCCGCCTGTTCGAGAACATCTTCGCGCCGGGCGAGGTGGACGCCTCGGGCCCGATCCGCATCGTCGGCGCGCACCCGCGCGTCTTCGCGAGCTGGCGCCTCACGATGCCGGACGGCAAGGTCAACAACGGGGTCGAGTTCGAGGTGCCGGTGAGAGTGGAGTCGACGCACTCCGCCGCGCCGAAGACGCGCGTCGCGGCCGGCGCGGCGGCGTTAAGGGCTTGCGCTTCTCGTTCAGTAGCCTGAAAAGATCGTCCAGCGGCGCCTCGAGATACTTCGGCAGCTCGCTGTGGGAGCGGGCTTCGCCGAGAATCCGCACGACCTTCGCGGCTTCGTCCCGCGAAGCGGTGAGCACCTTCGCAAAGCGGGGGTCGCTCCTCAGCGGCTGGAAACTGGGCTCGTCGAGGAGAAAGTCGTACGGAGGCGGGATGCCGGCCTCGACGCCACGGACAAGAATGCGGATCGATTCGTCCGTCCGCCCGAGGAGGGCGAGTGCCGGCGAGACGAATGCCCGCACCGCTCTTGAGAGTCATCGAGGCCGCTGGTCGGTCGAGGAGCGGCGGGAGGATGTGTCGCTCCAGCTTCTCGATCGTCGCCGTGTCCCGCTCTGCCGCCGCAAGCTGGAACCTGATCTGGCCCCACAACTGGTTCGTGGAAGCGCTGGGGTGTTCGAGGAACTGAGACTCCCTCGGACCCAGAGTCTTGCGCGCCTCGTCGAGCCGGCCGAGCTTCAGGAGAGCGTATCCCTTGCGTCTCCACGCACATCCAGCCGTCAGGCTCCACTCGCATCGCGCGGTCGCTTACAAGGAGTGCCTCCTCAGGTCGCCCGAGATTACTCAGATCGAACGCCGCAACGGCGCTTGCGGGGAGGTAGAAAGGATCGACGTCTAACCGCCCAAAGGGCCGCGGCGAGTTGCAGGGAGAGGGCGCCCCTCACTACGGAAAGCGAAACTGCCTCGTGGCTCGGGGCATAGGTCGGCGAAAACGAGGCCGCCTTGAGTGCGTACTCGAGCTGGCGCTCGAGGTCGGGTCTCCGTTGCGTACCATCTCGATCGCGCTGAGCGTTGGCCCACGCCCGGCCGCAGCGGCGGTCGATCTCGAGGGCCCGGCGAATCCACGCTTCCCACGCTTTCTTAGCCCCGCTCGCTTCCCCTTCGCGATCGAACTTCAGGAGCGTACATAGTCTGCCGACCCCTACAGCGGCGTTCGCGAACGACGGATCTTCCTTCAGGGCACGGCTGATATGCCGCCATGCCTGCATCGAAATCCTGCGGATGGTGGAGGTTGATAGAACGGTTCCAAAAGTAATCACCTTCCCGGAGAGCCAGCTCAGCCGCGGACGAGACTGCGCGTAGTTGGGACCGGGGAGGCTCCCGGCCTCACCGCGAGACGGATTCCCTTCGCCGCCTGGCGAGCGAGATCGTTGTAGGTCTCGCGCGGGCCTTCGTACTGCTTTCCCCACCGTACCTTTCTCGTTGCCGCGTCCACGAGCTGCACGTTGAGGGCGAATTTCGCCCGGGTGAGGTCGTGATCGACGTGACGACGAGGCAGGAGACCTGGTACAGGTCCGCCAGCTTCGTGAGGTCGCCTTTGACCTTCTCCACCTCGAAGCTGCTGGGCGGCACCTTCGTGTCGATGCCTTCGACCTGGGAAAGGAGTGTCGAGATGGTCCCCGGGACGGCGTCGGTCAGAAACGCCACCTCCGGCGCGCCGTAGACGGTGCACGGCAGGGCGAGGACGCTCGGTATCGCTCCTGAGACGGCCGAGTGCCTCCGGGTGCCGAAGATTAGCGCTCCGGCAAGTACGGCGAAGAGAAGCCCCGCAGCCGCGAGCGACTTTCGGTGCCGGTGCAGCCACACGCCCGCCGGCGACATCGGAGCCACCGGGCGCGCAGAGGAGACATCCGGAAGTGCTTCCAGGTTGAAGGCGACATCGCGGGCTGACTGGAAACGGCTTTCGGGCTCCTTCTCGAGGCAGTGCCTCACGACGTGCTCCAGCCCCGCCGATATGCTCCGATTTGTCTCCGAGAGATCCGAAGGCTCCTCGCGCAGGGTCGCCGTCATGATCTCGGCGGGCGTGTCTCTCTGGAACGGTCTCTTGCCCGACAGCATTTCGTAAAGGACGACGCCGAGCGAGAAAAGATCGGTCCTCGCATCCACGGGCTGGCCGCGGATCTGCTCGGGCGACATGTAAGCGACGGTGCCGACGGCAATGCCGGCCTGAGTTGCGGTGGCCGTGGGCGTCTCGGTGTCGACGCCCGACGCTTCGAAGGTGGGTAGGAGCTTGGCGACGCCGAAATCGAGGATCTTGACGTGCCCGTCTTTTGTGACGAAGACGTTTTCCGGCTTGATGTCGCGGTGGACGATGCCCTTCTCGTGCGCCGCCGCAAGGCCGTGAGCGATCTGGATGGCGTAGTCGACGGCCTTCTTCGGCGGGAGGGGAGCGCCGAGCTTTTCTCTGAGGGACTCGCCCTGCAGGAGCTCGGAGACGATGAAAGGGCTTCCCTCATGCGTCCCGACGTCGTGGACGACGAGGATGTTGGGGTGATCGAGCTGAGCGGCCGCGCGGGCTTCCTTCTCGAAGCGCGAGAGGCGCTCCGGATCCGAGGCCAGGCCGGGGCGGACGACCTTGATGGCGACGTCACGGGAAAGCCGTGTGTCCCGCGCCCGGTAAACCTCGCCCATGCCGCCCGCGCCGAGAGGCGACAAGGATCTCGTAGGGGCCAAGGCGGGTGCCGGGGGAAAGCGTCATGACGCTCCTAGAACCTCACCGCCGCCTTCAACTGGACCCAGCGAGGGAGCTGACGGGCCCAGACTTGGCCGAACAGTGCGGTGTCTTCCTTGACGTACGAGACTGGGATCTGGCTGTTGAAGAGGTTGTAGACGCTGATGCCGGCGGCAAGGATGACTCCTTTGCCGACGTTGAATTCCTTGTCCACGCCCAGATCAACGTAGGTGTGAGCGGGCGTCGTCCTGATGCCGCGTCCCTCGGGAAACGTCACGTAGATGCCGTATCCTTCGCTCCACCCCTTCATCTCCCAGTGGTAGCCGGAAAGCCACTCGATCGCGGTTGAAACCCGGAGTCCATAGGGGGCGAGCCAGGTCGCGAGAAGCTTCACATTGTGGTCGACGCTGTAAGGGAGATCCCCGTACCACCCCTCGTCGCCCACGCCGGGGCCGCCCAAGCCCCCGAGCAGCGTATCCCACATGGCCTTGTCGGGGTCGCTCGCCGGCAGGTTCGGATGGTCCCCGAAGGGCGAATAGTCGTATGCGCCGCCGACCGCGTAGTCCCAGACGCCGTTTTCGCGGAAGTTTCCCGAGCTCGTGCCTCTCGAGTGCGACCAGACATAGGACGCGTCAAGGAAGAGCTTGGTTCCGACCCTCCCGTTCAACTCGAATTCGAGAGCCCGGTAGTCCCGCCTCTTGAGATCGAAGTTCGTGTAGACGTACTTGAACTGGTCGGGGCTGTCGGGCGAGTAGACGGCGACGTCGTCGATGAGGTTCCGCGTCCGGGAATAGACACCTCGCAGCTTCAGCGCCCACTCCGGTGATCTCGGACGGCGTCCGCTCGGCGGCCGAGACCCGCGTAGGCAATTCCGAGCGAGCTGTGGAGCCGCGGATCGTCAGGGTCCTGTCGGATCTTCTCTTCGAGCTCGAGTCGTGCCGCATTGAAGGAGTTGCGTGCGGGGCCGTCCTGGCCCGCAAGCCTCTGCGCCTGCCCTCGAAGCAGCGGGACGGGCGAGTAGTGACCCTGGTTGTCGAAGGTCCGTCGCAACTCCGCATCGAGTTGTCGCAGCGCCGCGGGGAAGTCGCGGCGCGCCAGTGCGACTTGAAAAACCGTTTCGGCCAGCGCCTGCTCGTCGTCCATCAGGCCGGCGACCCGCCCGGCCTCGTCGAGGACGGCCTGGGCCTTTTCGAGGTCGCCGCGCCACAGGATCTGGAGATTCGCTCTCTCCGCCCAGGGCTCGGCCCACTTGGGGTTCAGGGCGATCGCCAGGGCCAGGTCGCGATCCGCCTCGAGGTACCGGCGAGACACGAGGAAGGTCAGGCCGACTTCGAAGCGCAGCTGTGCGTTTTTCGGGTCCAGGTCCGGCGCTCCTCCAACCGTCTCGACGGCTTCAGCCCAGAGCCCCTGGCGGCGCTGGATCGCGGCGGTTCCGAGACGTGCATCCAGGCTGCCGGGCTGAATCTTCAGTGCTGTGGAGAACTCCCTGAGGGCCGGTTGGTAATCGAGCCGGCCCCAGTAGAGATACCAGCCGAGCGCTGCGTGGCTTGCCGCGAGATCGGGTCGAAGCTCGACGGCACGCTCGGCTGCTTCCTTCGCGCGCGCGAGTCGCTCGGGGCTGCGGTCGAAATAGAACCAGTACATCGAGAGCTGCATCCGGGCGAGCCCCGCAAGGGCCTGCGCAAAGCGCGGGTCGCGGTCGAGAGCCGCCTGATACAACTGCCCCGCGCCCTCGAAGTCCGTCCTGTTCGCGCCTCGGGTGGCCATTTCCTTCCCGCGAAGGTAGAGGTCGTAGGCCTCCATGTCGTTCGTCGAGACCTCTCTCAGCGCGGCTCGCTCCTGCGGGAGGATGGCGACGCCCATCGACTTGACTGCGTTCTCCGCGACCTCGGTTTGGATGGCGAAGACGTCCGCAATCACTCTCTCGTACCTCTCAGCCCAGACGTGCGTGTCGTCGGCGACGCGGATGAGCTGCGGCGAAATGCGCACGCGCCCCGGCCCGGCGCCGCCTCTCTCGTAGCGCACGGAGCCTTCGAGGACGTAGCCGACCCCCAGGTCCCTGCCGATCTGCTCGACGGTCTTTCCCCTGCGGTCGTATTGGGTGGCGGTCGTGCGCGAGATGACTGCGAGGTTCCGGACGTTCGCGAGGCGGCTCGTGATCTCTTCCGTCATTCCGGCCGCGAAGTAGGCGTCTTCGGGTGAGCCGAGATTCTCGAAGGGAAGGACGATGATCCGGACGGGTGACTTCGTGGTCGCTTCCGGCTCTGGCCGCCGGGACCGCGAGACGAGGGACCAGCCCACGAGAGGATTCCGCGCTCCTTCACCGCCTGCTCGGCGAGCCGGACCGCGAGGATCGCGCCCGCGCGCCGCAGGTGGTCCGCGGCGAGGACGAGGCGCACGCGGCGGCCGGAGGCGTCGACGCGGAGGACGAGCGTTTCGTCGCGCGACGCAGACTCGACGGGGCCCGAAAGGTCCTCGGGATCGACGACGTCGAACGCGCTCTTCTTCGCGCGGAACGCGTCGAGGACCTCCGTCGCGGTCGGCGCGTCGGAGGCGAGGCGCAGGTCGAGCCGGATCAGGTGGCCGTGGAAGATACCCGCGCGGACCGAGAGGACGCCGAGCGGCAGGGGGCGGCCGAGGAGCGCGGCGACGTCCTCCGCGACGCGCCCTTCCCATTGCTCGGCGTCCGGCGGCACGAACGCGTTGAACGCACTCTGCGCGCCGAGGTGCTCCTTCGGGACCGGCCGGAACGCCGCGAGGGCGACGGCCTGGGCGAACAGCTCGTCGAGCGCTGCCTTACCCAGCTCGCTGGCCGGCCGGTCAATCGCGGCTGTGGCGTCCACGACGGGTGCGAGGACGTCGACGACGGAGATCGCCTCGGCGAGAACGAACGCGACGGGATGCGGAAGGACGAGGACGTTCCCCTTCGGGAGGGTGGCAGCTTCTCCGTCCGCGGACGGCACCGCCAGCGGCCCGGCGTTGCGGGCGCCCGACAGGTCGATCGCGAGACACGATTCCTTGCGCGCGGCGAGGAATCGCTCGGTGTCGGCGGCGCGCCCGCAGAAGAACGCGACCGCGCAGGTCTCGAGGGAGTCCGGCGCGAGCGCCGCCACGAACTCGGCCTCGTCGTCGTCGCCCGTCAGGATCCCGCCGCCGCCTCCGGCCTGGTGGAAGAGGTGGACGTTCGCGGCGGGAAAGTGCCGCTCCCTGAGGACGGCTTTCAGATCGCGCCCGAGGAGCGTCGTCGGCTCGACGAGGGCGACGGAGAGGCCGGCCCTGGCCGCGGTCACGCCGCGGCGTCCTTGGGGCGGCCGCGGAAGAGCCCCACGAGCCGCCCGAGCGGAGCCGAGGCGGCGTACGCGGCGAGGAGGCCCGCGAGCGCGTACTGGCGGAGCCACCAGATGAGGCCGAGGATCGCGGCGAAGAGCAGGAAGTAAAGGCGCCCGCGGCGGGACTTCGCGTCGACGTCCTTGAACGACCGGTACCGGAACGTCGAAACCATCAGGAACGCGAGGGCGGCCGTGACGCCGAGAAAAACGGCGCGGAGCGTGTCCGTGAGCGCCGTCGCCGGCACGGCCCAGATGAGGCCGCAGAGTGCGCCTGCCGCCGACGGGATAGGCAGACCGACGAACCAGCGCTTGTCCACGACGTGGACCTGCACGTTGAAACGCGCGAGGCGCAGGGCCCCGCACGCCGCGAAGAGGAACGAGACGAGGAGGCCCGCGCGGCCGTATGCCGAGAGGCCCCAGTGGTAGACGAGGAAGGCGGGCGCGACGCCGAACGAGATGACGTCGGCGAGGGAGTCGAGCTGCTCGCCGAAAGCCGAAGTCGATCCGGTCAGCCGGGCGACGCGCCCGTCGATCCCGTCGAAGAACCCCGCGACGAAGATGAGGATCGCCGCGTACTCGAACGCCCCCCGCGCGGAGGCCTCGAGCGAGAGGAATCCGCAGAAAATGTTGCCTGCGGTGAACAGTGCGGGCAGCACGTAGATTCCCCGGCGAACCCCGCGCCGCGGGGCGGACGAAGGGGAATCCGTCAAGGGACGCCTAGTGTGCCGAGACGCGCGCCCGGTGCTCGCGCGCGATCTCTTCCATGCGGTCCTTCAGGTGGAGTTTTTCCTTCTTGAGCCTCTTCTCTTCGATTTCCTCGTCGGTGGAGAGGAAAGTCTTGGAAGCAAGCTCGGCCAGCCGCCGCTCGTGGTCGTGGTGGTTCCTCAGGAGCGACTTGAACTCGTCGTTGTAGCTGGCCAGTTCCTGCTTGATCTCGTCGGTCAAGGACGTCATCGCCACCTCCTCAAATCCAGGTGCCCGGGAGACCCGGGGCCCGGAGTCTGTAATTTCGTCGCACGCGCCGTCAAGGCGCCTGTTGTCTCATGTCCCGGACGAGGACGAGCGCGTCCTCCCCGTCGAGGTAGTAGCGGCTCCGGCGGCCGGCCTCCCGGAACCCGATCCCTGCGTAAAATGCCCGCGCCGGCCGGTTCGAGACGCGGACCTCGAGGTAGATTTCCTCGACACGGGTCCTCACCGCGAACCCGAGCACCTCGTCCATGAGGAGGGAGGCGATGCCCTTGCGGCGGTGCCGCTCCTCGACCGCGATCTTGTTGACGTGCAGCTCGCCCGCCGCGAAGGCGCAGAAGACGTAGCCCGCGAGATCGCCCTTCGGCCCGATCGCGACGCGGTTGAAGCGGTACGCCGTGCCGACCTCGACCTCGAAGTAATCGCGCTTCCACGGGATGGGGAAAGCGGCCTGCTCGAGCGCCGCGACGGCGTCGAGGTCCGCGCGGTCCGCGTCGCGCGTCGTGACGGACTCGGCGAGGGCGCTCACGGAACACCGAGCCTTTCCTCCGCAGCGCTGGGCCGGCCGTAGACGATCCCGCCGACGGCCCCCGGGCTCGCGGCGGCGGCAAGACGCGCGGCGGCCGAAGCCAGCGGCAGGCCCGCCTTGCCGATGTCGATCACGGGGACGCCCGCGGCGGCCGCCTCTGCCAGGACCTCCTCCCGCGGGCGCGGAGCGGACGCTTCGGCCAGCCGGCCGGCGCTCCGCCGCGCCGAGTGGACGTCGCCCCGGCCCGCCTCGAGGACGAAGAAGGCCTCGGCGGGCTCGGGCAGGGCCGCGGACGCGGCGCGGAACGTCGGAACGAGGACCAGCGGGACGCCCCGGGCGCGGGCGAGGCCGCGGGCGAAGGCGATCCCGGCGCGCAGGCCGGTGAAGGAGCCGGGGCCCGAGAGGACGGCGACGCGGTCGAGATCGGCGACGCCGAGGCCCGCAGCGGCGAGCGCGGCGTCGACGGCGCCAGGCAGAGCCTCGGCGGCCGCGGCGGGGAGCGCGTGGACCGGGCCGTGGCCGGTCTCGTCCGCGACCGCGAGCGCGGGTCCGGGCGAGGCCGAGTCGAGCGAGAGCACGCGCATCAACGAGGGGTGTGTCGATGCTAGCATCCCCGCCTTCCGATGCGCGTGACGCCCATGCTCGAGCAGTACTGGGCACTGAAGCGGGAAGCGGGGGATGCGATCCTCCTCTACCGCCTCGGCGACTTCTACGAGATGTTCTTCGAGGACGCCGAGATCGCGGCTCCGCTCCTCGGCCTGGTGCTCACCGCCCGCCACAAGGACAGCGACATCGAGGCGCCGATGTGCGGCGTCCCGCAGCACGCCCTCGAGTCGTACCTCGCCCGCCTCGTGGCGGCGGGGAAGAAGGTCGCGATCTCCGAGCAGACGGAGGCGGCCGCCAAGGGCCGCGCCCTCGTCGCGCGGAAAATCGTCCGGATCGTCACGCCCGGGACGATCGTCGACCCGGAGCGCCTCGACGCGCGGCGCCCCAACGAAATGGCCGCGGCGGCCTGGGACGGCGGCGGCGCGGCCGTGGCCTGCCTCGACCTGTCGACGGGCGACTTCTCCGTCCTTCCGCTCCGCGACGACGCCGCGCTCTCCGAGTGGCTCCTCAGGCGCGCGCCGAGAGAGCTCGTCGTCTTCCCGTCGGATCGCGAGAAGGCCGAGGCCCTCCTCGGCTCCCTGCGCTCCGGGTGGGCCGACCCGCCCGCGCTCTCGGCGCTCGCGTCCGAGTCGCCGCGGGGCGCAAGCGCGGCCGAGCTCCTGAAGCGCCACTTCAGAACCGCGACGCTCGAGCCGTTCGGCCTCGGCGAGGGCGGTCCGGCGCTCGACGCGGCCGCCGCGCTTCTCTCGTACGCCCGGTCCACGCAGCGCTCCGAGTGCGACCACGTGCGGTCGCTTCGGCGCGAGACCGAGGGCGAGGGCCTCGTCGTCGACACCGTGACGGCGGGACACCTCGAGCTCTTCCGGTCGGCGCGCGACGGGACCGCGAACGGCACGCTCGTGTCGCTCCTCGACCGGACCGGCACCGCCTTCGGGGCCCGCACGCTGCGCCGCCTCCTCGAGCGACCGCTCGGGAAGATCCCGGAGATCGAGAGCCGGCTGGACGCCGTCGAGGAGCTCATGGCTGATGCGGCCCGCCTCGAGGCGCTCGCGAAGGGTTTTCGCGAGATCCCGGACCTTCCGCGCCTCGTCGCGCGCCTCGCGGTCGGCGCCGGCACGCCGCGCGACCTCGCCGCGCTCGCTGCCGGACTCGTCCGCGCGGGCCGCCTCGCCGGGACGCTCGACGGGGTCTCGTGCCCCCTTCTCGCCACGGGCGGCGACGCCTCGCCGGACGGCGTGCCGTTCGGGCTCGGCGAGTCCGTGTCCGCGCGCCTCGTGGCCGAGCCGCCGCTCTCGGCGAAGGACGGCGGCCTCTTCCGCGACGGCGTCGACGCGCAGGTGGACGAGGTCCGGACGCTGCGGCGCGAGTCGGCCAGCGTCCTCGCGGGCCTCGAGGCCGGGGAGAAGGGCGCGCGCGGCATCCCGACGCTGCGCGTGAAGTTCAACCAGGTCTTCGGGCACGTCTTCGAAGTGCCCGGCGCGGCCCGCGCGAAGATCCCGGAGGACGCGCTCAAGCGCCAGACGCTCGCGAACGTCGAGCGCTACGCGACGCCGGCGCTCGTCGACGTGGACGAGAAGCTCCGGTCGGCCGACGCGCGCCTCGCGGCGCGCGAGCTGGAGCTCTTCCAGGCGCTCGTCGCCGAGGTCGTCGCCGGGTCGGGCCGCATCCTCGCGGCCACCGCGCGGCTGGGCCTCCTCGACGCGCTCGTGTCGTTCGCGCGCGTCGCCCGCGGCGCCGGCTGGTGCCGGCCGTGCCTCGTGGAGGAGCCTGTCCTCGCGGTGGAGGGCGGCCGGCATCCCGTCGTCGAGGCGCTTCGCCCGCGCGAGCCGTTCGTCCCGAACGACACCTCCCTGGGCGGTGAGGGGGCCCACGTCGTCGTCCTCACCGGCCCGAACATGGGCGGCAAGTCGACGTACCTGAGGCAGAACGCGATCCTCGTCCTCCTCGCGCACGCGGGTTCGTTCGTACCGGCCGTCTCCGCGCGCGTCGGGTTGTGCGACCGCATCTTCACGCGCGTCGGGGCGTCGGACTCGCTCGTTCGCGGCGAGTCCACGTTCCTCGTCGAGATGGCCGAGACCGCCCACATCCTCCGGCACGCGACGGAGAAGAGCCTCGTGATCCTCGACGAGATCGGGCGCGGCACGTCGACGTTCGACGGCCTGTCCCTCGCGTGGGCGATCGCCGAGCACCTCCACGACACCGGCGCGCGGCGCGTGCTCTTCGCGACGCACTACCACGAGCTGACGGAGATGGCGCTCGTGAAGGCGGACGTCGTGAACCGCACGATGACGGCGAAGGAGTGGAACGGCGAGGTCGTCTTCCTGCGCAAGGTGAGTGACGGGACGGCCGACCGCTCGTACGGCGTCCAGGTCGCGCGGCTCGCCGGCATCCCGGAGCCCGTCCTCGCGCGGGCGCGCGAGATCCTCGGCAATCTCGAGCGCCATCAGCTCGACGTCGGCGGGCGTCCCGTCCTCGCCGAGCACGCGGGCGCGCCGCCGCAGAAGGACACGCAGCTCGACCTCTTCCGAGGGCAGGGCGAGATCGTCCTCGACGCGATCGGCAAGGCCGACATCGACTCGATGACGCCGCTTTCGGCGTTGCAGCTTCTGGCCTCGCTGCAGCACCGGCTGAGGGGCGAAGATTGACCCCGCGTGGGAGGGCGGCCTCGCGCGTGACGTCCGAAGAGAACGAACAGAAGATCTTCTTAGAAGGTGAAGAGGGCCGTGGCTGACGCCGCCGCCTCGCGCTTCGTGTTCGGCCTGCGCGGCCCCGCGCTGGATGCGGACGAGCGGACGTTTTTCGCCGCGCATCCGCCTCTCGGCTTCCTTCTATTCAAAAGAAATCTTCAATCACCATCTCAAGTGGTCGAGCTGCTGGAGGCGTTGAGAGGGATCGCGCCGGCCGCGGGCGCGGCCGGCGCCCCGCCCCTTCTCTTCGTCGACCAGGAGGGCGGGACGGTCGACCGCCTCGGCCCGCTCCTCGGCGTGAAGTTCGCGTCCGCCGCCGCGTGCTCGGAGGCCGGGACGGACCGCGTCCACGAGAACGCGTACCTCATGGGCCGCGCCGCGCGCCTTCTCGGCTTCGACGTGGACTTCGCGCCGTGCCTCGACCTCGGCCAGCCGGGCGCCGGGGCGGTCGTCCTCGAGGGCCGGTGCTTCGGGTTCCACGCCGAGGACGTCGTGATCGGCGGGATGGTCTTCCTGCACGGCCTCGCGCGCGCCGGGCTCGCCACGTGCGTCAAGCACTTCCCGGGGCTCGGACGCGGAGGGGTGGACTCGCACGCGAAGCTGCCCGTCGTCGACGCGCACGACGTCGACCTCATGGTCACGGACGTCGCGCCGTTCACGAAGCTCGCGCGGGGCGCGGACGGCGTCATGGTGGGCCACGCGGCGTACCCGGGGTTCGAGGACGGCGCGATCGTGCCGGCGTCGTGCTCGCCGAAAATCCACTCGATCCTCAGGGGCCCCGTCCGGTTCGACGGCGTCGTCTACTCGGACGATCTCGAGATGAGCGCCCTCGAGGGGACGCTGCCGGAGCGCGCGGAACGTGCGGCGGCAGCCGGCTGCGACGTCGTGGTCCTCTCGAAGACGTTCGAAGCTTACGAGGAAGCCGTCGCCCGCGTGGACGCCCTCGGCCCCGATGCGGCCCGCACGGAGCGCCTCGCCGCCCTCCGCCGCCGCGTCGCGGGCGCCCCGCGCCCGCGGTTCACGGAGGAGGCCTGGGCGAAGCTCGGCGAAGAGGCGCAGGCGTTCGCCGAGCTGATGGCAAAACCGAGAGAGAAGAGAAGAGACGAAGACTTCGGAAGATTTTCTTAGAAGGTGGAGAGAAGAGAAAGGCGAGCGGGCGCCGGTGCCCCTTGCGACGCACGCGCGTGCTGCCTGAGCGAAGCGAGTTCACGCGCGAAGGAGCAGGGGGTACCGGGCCTGGCGAGCCCCCCTCAGAACGGGACGTCGTCGTCCGCGTCGCCGCCCTCGGGGGCTTCCGGAGCCGCGCCGCCGCCCGCTCCCGGAGCGGCTCCGGCGCCGTCCGGCCGCCCGCCGAGCATCTTCATGTCGCGCGCCTTGATCTCGGTGGCGTAGCGCTTCTGGCCCGTTTCCTTGTCGTCCCAGGTGCGCGTCTGGAGCGCGCCCTCGATGTAGACGAGCCGGCCCTTCGACAGGTAGCGCTCGCAGATGCCCGCGAGCTTGTCGAACGCGATGACGGTGTGCCACTCGGTCTTTTCCTGCTTCTGTCCGGTGGCGCGGTCGTTCCACGTTTCGGTCGTCGCGATCCTCAGGCGCGCGATCGGCACGCCGCCCGTCGTTGCGCGCATCTCGGGATCGGCCCCGAGGTGGCCGACCAGGATGACCTTGTTCACGGATCCAGCCATGCGAATCTCCTCTCGATCGGCTCGGATCCTACAATCCCACCGGCTTGAGCGACACGCGGAAACTGGTCCGGTCGACCTGGGGCATCACCGCGTGGACGGTGGTCTCCCGGCTGGCGGGCGTGCTGCGGGACGCGACGGTCACCCGGTTCCTCGGCGCCTCGGCCCTGTCGGACGTCTTCGTCACGGCCCTGCGCATCCCGAACACGTTCCGCGCGGTGGTGGGGGAGGGGGGGCTGCCCGCCGCGTTCGTGCCGATGGCGAAGAAGGTCGAGCGCGAGAGGCCGGGCGCCGAGGGCGTCTATGCGGGCCGGATGCTCGTCCTCCTTCTCTGCGTCCTTGCCGGGATCGTCGCCCTCGGGATCGTCTTCGCGGGGCCGCTCGTCGCTCTCTATGCCGGGGGGTTCAAGGCGACGCCGGGCAAGTTCGAGCTGGCCGTCCTCCTGACGCGGTGGATGTTCCCGTACGTCCTCCTCGTCTCGATCGCCGCGCTCCTCGAGGCGTTCCTGAACTCGAAGGGGTTCTTCCAGCTCTCGGCGGCGACGCCGATCGCGTGGAACCTCGCGATCGTCGCCTCGGCGTGGCTCCTCGCGCCCGCGGGGGTCCCGCCTCTGGCCGCGCTCGCGGGCGGCGTCCTCTTCGGCGGCGCGCTCCAGGTCGCGATGCAGGGCCCCGCGGTCCGGCGCCTCGGCCTGAGGTTCTCGGGCTCGCCGTTCGGCGACGCGGAGGTGAAGCGGACGGCGCTCCAGATCGCGCCGCGCCTCTACGGCTACGGCGTCGGGCAGCTCGCTCTCGTCGTCTCGAGCCGGACGCTCGCCGCGCTCGGGGACGCGTTCGTCACGTACAACTACTGCGCGTTCCGGCTCGTGGACTTCGTCCTCGGCGGGTTCGTCGTCTCGCTGACCCGGACGGTTCTGCCGGCGCTCTCGGAGCAGGCGTTCGAGAAGGACCGCTCGGCGTACAAGGCGACGGTCGCGTTCGCGCTCCGCCTCGTCGGGTTCGTCACGATCCCGTCGATGGTGGGGCTCATGCTCCTCGCCGTGCCCATCGTGGACCTCATCTTCCGGCGCGGGCGGTTCGACGCGGGGGACGTCGCGAAGACGGCCTCCGCGGTCGTCTTCTTCGCGCTCGGCCTCTACGCGGCCGCGGGCGTGAAGATCGTGACGCAGGCGTTCTACGCGCTCCACGACACGCGGACGCCGGTCGTCGTCGCGACGCTGGACCTCGCGATGTTCTGGGCGATGTGCGTCTGGCTCGCGAAGCCGATGCAGCACGCGGGCGTCGCCCTCGCGACGTCGGCGGGCTTCTGGATCAACTTCCTCGTGCTCCTCGGGCTTCTCTGGCGTCGGATGGGGAACCTGGGAGGGCGCGTCCTCGTCCTCGCGCTCCTTCGCCTCCTCCTCGCGAGCCTCGCGATGGGAGGCGTCGTGTGGTTCCTCGCGAACCGCGTGTTCACGTACGACCCCAGGTGGGTCTTCCTTGCGCGGGCGGGCTGGGTCGCGGGCGCGGCCGCGTCCGGAGCCGCGGCGTTCTTCGCGTTCGCCGCGCTGCTGAGGGCGCCGGAGCTCGGCGAGGCGCTGGGCGCGCTGCGGCGAAGGAAGGCCTGAGAAGAAAGAAGAGCCCGCCGGCGGCAACCGGCGGGCTTCTGTGAAGGGGAGGAATCGGGCTCAGTGCCCGT
Source organism: uncultured Acidobacteriota bacterium (assembly GCA_963798215.1). Lineage (GTDB taxonomy): Bacteria > Acidobacteriota > Thermoanaerobaculia > UBA5066 > UBA5066 > Fen-183. Next base: position 1,893,776 of record CAWCSP010000004.1, on the reverse strand, counting down.
CGAGACACCCTTTCTGGCCGCTGCTGTTCGGGTAGCCGGTGCCGGCGGTGTACGCCGCGTTCGACCACTCGCCCTGCAGTTTCCACGACGTGCCGTTCGTGAACGGCACCGACGGCACGTTGAACGTCCACGCGCACTTGTCGCCGTTCTCGGCGCCCGACGAGTCGTACCACGCGCCGGGGCTGCCGGGGTCCGACCGCGCCTCGGAGAGCTCGTGGGCCGAGACGTTCGCGAGAGCAGCGAGACCCTGCGACTTCCCGGTCGCGTGTCCTGCGGGTCGCAGCCGGCGTCGCCGTCCAGCTTCCAGAAGAACGCGAAGCGCACGGTCGTCTCCGCCGCAGGTGCCGGAGCTGTGCCACGCGCAGTAGCCGGCGTGGCCGCGTGGGAGATCCGTGTAGACGGCGTAGTAGGCCGTCCCGTCGTTCGGGCCCGTGAACTGCCTTGCAGGCCTCGGCGAGAATCGCCGAAGTTGATGCCGCCACCCGACGCCTTCGATGTTGATCGACGACGTGGCCGACGGAGAGAGATCGTCGGGCTGACCTGGTGCCCGTTCGAGCTCGTGTACTCGTCCGACGTGATCGCGTAGTGGCTCTGGTTGAAGCCCGTGTAGAAGGACTGCGAGCCGGCGATCTTGGGTCGGACGTGGAACCCCAGCTCGTCCCCCAGAAAATCGCTCTTGACCGTCGCCGTCGTCATGATGACGCCGCCGTGGTACGTCATGAGCGGGGAAGAGGTCCGCCGAAGAGCCTGGCGCCCGGCCGCCTTCTCGTGCTCCTCGCGTGTCAGGAAGATGAACGTCGGCGCGTCGGAAGGTACGGCTTCCGAGTCGGGAGTCGACACGGCGCCGTTCGTGCCGGCCGCGGGACTCGCGCCCTCCTGGTTTTCAGCCGCGAAGGCCGGCGCGGCTGCGAAGGCGAGCGCCGCCAGGAACGTCAGCCCGGGGATCAGCCCTTTCTTCATCGAATCTCCTCCTGAACCGAATGAATCTCGCCGTGGATGAGCCGGACGGTCGGGCAGCGAGTACCCCGGCCGAGGCGTCTGATTGCTTGCTGGGCCCGTACGCTAGCAGAGAGCAAGACTCGCTCTCAATAGAAATATCGCTGACACGGTTGCGCCGATGCGGCGCGTCAAGAGGCGTGTCCGGACCGTTTCAGATCAGCTCGAGCGGGATCGGGGCGAAGCACACGACGAAGATCAGGAGCACCGCGACCGCCACGAGCTTGCGGCGGAAGTCGAGCGGCGCCTCCTCGTCGAGGACGGGCGGGTGCCGGAGCCCCGTGAAGAGCGTGAACGCGACCCAGATCCACCAGCCGGGCCACTTCAGGCCCATGAAGGCGAGGACGATGAGGAGCGGGATCGCGATCGTCCTCTGGTGCCGGCCGAAGACCGCGTAGAGCGCATGCCCGCCGTCGAGCTGCCCGAGCGGCAGAAGGTTCAGGGCCGTCACGAAGAGCCCGAACCAGGCCGCGATGAAGACGGGGTGCTCGATCGTGTCGGCGCTCGTGAACGTCGTCCCGAGGACGAGCTTCTGGAAGAGCGTGACGAGGAGCGGGTAGCGGAAGAGGATCGTCCCCTCCGAGAGGATCGGCGAGGGGTTCGGCCTCGAGTGCGCGATGCCCCAGGCGAGAAGGGGGAGCGCGACGGCGAATCCGGCGATCGGGCCCGCGACGCCGACGTCGAAGAGCTGGGCCTTGTTGCGGATGGGCTCGCGGATGCGGATGAACGCGCCCATCGTGCCGACGAGAGACGGAAACGGGATGAAGTAAGGCGGCGACGCGTCGATTCCGTACCGGCGGCACGTGACGTAGTGGCCCATCTCGTGCGCGAGGAGGATCAGGAGGAGCGGAACCGAGAACGTGATCGCGCCGCGGAACAGCGCGCCCAGGTTCGCGGCGACGTCCGCTCCAGGCGTCAGGAGACTGGGTCGGAAGTTCACGGCGAAGTTGGCCCCGACGTACGTCGTCGTCCCGAACGTCAGGACGAGGAGGAGGACGTGGAGCCACCAGCGTTCCTTGCGCCGCGGCGGTGCGGCGGGCGCGAAGGCCAGGCCGTCGGGCACGTCAGGGGCGGGTCGCGGGAGAGGCCGCGGCGCCGGGGAGGGGCTCCGTCGCCGGAGACTCGGCGGGGCCCGTCATGTCGCGAAGCTCCTTGCCGGGCTTGAAGCGGATCGTGAAGCCGGGCGGGATCTGGACTTCCTCGGTCGGGCGCTTGGGATTCCGCCCGATGCCGCGCTTGCGCGGCTTCACGAGGAACACGCCAAAGCCGCGCAGCTCGATCCTTTCGCCGTGCGCGAGGGCCTGGCGCATGACGTCGATGATCGTCTCGACGGCCTGCGTCGCCTTCTGCCTCGGCACGTCGGCCGCTGCGGCGACGCCGTTGATGATGTCGTTCTTGATCACGTGTCCGCGGAGTTTACCCGCACCCGCCCATCTCGTTCAAATCGAGCCCGTTAGCCCGCTCAGAGGCGCGTAAGCCGGCTCTTGAGGAGCACGATCTCGAGGCCCGTGGCGGCCATCGCCGCGAGCCGCTTGAGGGCCGGGACGGACGGAGGCCGCGCGCCTTCCGGAGCCTCGCCGTAGAGGTACACGACCGTCTTCCCCTTGAGGTTCACCGGGACGACGGCGACGAGGCCGAGGCCGTCCGAGCCGAGCGCCTCGAGCGTGGCGGCCGTCCCGGGCAGGTCGGGCTGCGGGCCGACGTAGAAACCTTCGGTGTTGCGCAGCGTCGCGAACACGGACGGCTCGGTATCGGGCAGGCGGAAGCGGCCGAAGCGCTCGGGAGGAGCCGGCCGCGCGGCCCAGCCGACGACGGCGTCGGGGTGCGCGATGAAGAGGGCGGCGCGCCGGACGTGGCGCAGCGCGTCGTCGAGCACCGCTTCGGCGACGTCGTCGCGGTGGCGCGCCCCCGAGAGCCGCGACAGCAGGCGCTCCTCGGCCGCAGCCTCCGGGCTGGGCTCGGGCCGCTCCGGGAACTCCATGGACTCGGGCTGCGGGTCGAGGGCCTCGAGCGGGTCCTCGAAGATCTCGGGCTCGGCCCGCCGGCGCAGGGCCGACGCCGAGGCGGTGAAGGCGGACCCTTCCGCCTGCCACGGATCGCCCTCGTCCATGCGCCGCATGCGCTGTGGGTAGGGCGAGAGGATCTCGGGAGGCGGGGGCGGCGGGACGACGCGCAGGTCGGGCTTGCTCGTCCTCGCGCGGCCGCCCTTCGGCTGCGTCGGCTCGTCCGTGTCCTCTCGCGGGGCCTGCCCCACGTCGCGGAGAAACGCCGCGGCCGTCAGGTAGCGCGGCTCGACGTCGGCGGCGTAGAAACGGTAGAGGAGCGCGTAGATCCGGACCTCGAGCGCCGCGTGCGGCGCGATCCGGAACCCGGTGAGTGCCGCCAGCTCGTCGAGCGCGGGAAGATCGCCCGGGTCGCGCATCGCGACCGAGAGGATGCGGCCTTCCCTCCGGAAGGGCACGGCGTGCAGGCGCTGGGCGACGCGCCCGGGCACGAGCCTGAGGACATCCGAGCGGATCGACTGGAGCGCTTCCGGCGCGGCCGGCGGCACGCGGTTCTGCACCGCGAGGCCGTGCGCGACGACGTCTTCGGAGGCGTCTTCCTCGAGGAGCGCCGTCCCGAAACGCCCGCGCAGACGGCCCTGCCGGAGCAGCGCGCGATGCCGCTGCTCATCGGTGATGAGCTTGCTTTCGACGAGGAGATCGCCCAGACGCGGCATGCGGAGAAAACTCGCCGGCAGTCTACACTGCGCGCGCGGGTAGAATCGCGGCCATGAACGAGCGTCCCATCCGCGTCCTGGTCGCGAAGCCGGGCCTCGACGGCCACGACCGCGGCGCCAAGGTCGTCGCCCGCGCGCTGCGGGACGCGGGCATGGAAGTCATCTACTCCGGCCTGCGGCAGACGCCCCAGCAGATCGCGGCGGCCGCCGTCCAGGAGGACGTCGACGTCGTCGGCCTCTCGATCCTCTCGGGCGCCCACAACGTCCTCGTCCCCGAGGTGCTCACGGCGCTCAAGGAGCGCGGCGGGGAGGCCATCGCGGTCGTCGTGGGCGGGATCATCCCGGACAAGGACATCGCCCCGCTCAAGGCGAAGGGCGTGAGGGACGTCTTCCTGCCGGGCACGAGCACGGCGACGACCGTCGACGCGATCCGGCGCCTCGCGGCCGAGCGGGCCGCCGCGTCCTGATCGAAGACGTGCGCGCCGCGGCGGGCGCGCTCCGGCCCCGTACAATCCGTCCGTGAGCCAGACTCTGGTCTCCCGGCTCTCGCCGTCGTCCGGCGAGTTCCAGGACAACGCCGCCCATCACAGGGCGCTCGCCGCGCGCCTCAAGGACGAGCTCGCGAAGGCCCGCGAGGGCGGCGGAGAGAAGGAGCGGCAGCGCCACGTCTCGCGCGGCAAGCTTCCCGTGCGCGAGCGGATCGAGCGGCTGCTCGACCCCGACACCGCGTTCCTCGAGATCGCGCCGCTCGCGGGGCACGGCCTCTACGACGGTGCCGCACCGGGCGCCGGCCTCGTGACGGGCGTCGGCAAGGTCGAGGGGCGCGCCGTGATGATCGTCGCGAACGACGCGACCGTGAAGGGCGGCACGTATTACCCCGTCACGGTCAAGAAGCACCTTCGCGCGCAGGAAATCGCGCTCGAGAACCGGCTCCCCGCGGTGTACCTCGTCGACTCCGGCGGCGCGTTCCTCCCGCTGCAGGCCGAGGTCTTCCCGGACCGCGACCACTTCGGGCGCATTTTCTACAACCAGGCGCGCATGAGCGCCGCGGGACTGCCGCAGATTGCCGCCGTCCTCGGCTCGTGCACGGCCGGCGGCGCGTACGTCCCCGCGATGTCGGACGAGACCGTCATCGTGAAGAACCAGGGGACGATCTTCCTCGCGGGGCCGCCGCTCGTGAAGGCGGCGACGGGGGAGGACGTGACCGCCGAGGAGCTCGGCGGCGGCGACGTCCACACGCGCCTCTCGGGCGTCGCGGACCACCTCGCGGACGACGACGCGGACGCGCTCGAGAAAGTGCGCGGAATCGTCGCCCACCTCGCGCCGCCGCCGGGGCCGCCCGCGGGCCGCATCGCTCCCGAGGAGCCGCGCTACCCGGCCGAGGAGCTCTACGGCGTCGTCCCGAAGGACGTCCGCCGGCCGTACGACGTGCGCGAGGTCCTCGCGCGCGTTCTCGACGGCTCGCGCTTCCACGAGTTCAAGCCGCGCTACGGGGCGACGCTCGTGACGGGCTTCGGCCACGTCGAGGGCTACCCGGTCGCAGTCGTCGCGAACAACGGCGTCCTCTTCTCGGAATCGGCGCTCAAGGCGACGCACCTCGTCGAGATGGCTTGCCAGCGCGGCGTCCCGCTCGTCTTCCTCCAGAACATCACGGGGTTCATGGTCGGGAAGGCTTACGAGCAGGGCGGGATCGCGAAGGACGGCGCGAAGATGGTCCACGCCGTCGCGAACGCGGCCGTGCCGAAGATCACGCTCCTGATCGGAGGCTCGTTCGGGGCCGGAAATTACGGGATGTGCGGGCGGGCATACCAGCCGCGCTTCCTCTTCACGTGGCCGAACGCGCGGATCAGCGTGATGGGCGGCGAGCAGGCGGCCGACGTCCTCGCGACCGTGAAGGACGAACAGCGCGTCCGCGAGGGCCTGCCGAAGATGACGGCCGGCGAACGCTCGGAGTTCCGCCGCCCGACGCTGGAGAAATACGAAGCCGAGGGGAACCCCTATTACGCGACCGCCCGGCTCTGGGACGACGGGATCGTCGACCCGAAGGAGACGCGGCGCGTCCTCGCGCTCGCGCTGGCGACGGCGTCGCGCGCGCCCGGAGGGGAGACGCGCTTCGGCGTTTTCCGGATGTAATGACGATGACACGAGCCGCCCTCGCCGCCGCCTTGTTCCTCGCCCTTCCCGCCGCCGCGCAGCAGCGCCTGACGTGCGGGACGGTCGAGGCGCTGGACGTCACGACCCTCACGCGGACGAAGGTCACGGCGTTCCTCCGGACCGTGCTGCCGCTCGCGCCTCCCGGCGCGAAGAGCATCTTCGAAGGGAAGATCGAGCTGGCGAACACGAAGCTTCCGGTGGGGATGCCGGTGACGGCGCTCGTGCAGCACGGGGGTGGCGGAAACGAGGCCGTCCTCCTCGTCGATCTCGATCTGGCCCGCATCCCGGCCGAGCTCGTCGCGCGCCTGCATTCGGCTGCACTGGATTTCACTCTCGAAGGAAATCTCCGGTCTTCTTCTCCTTCTTCGGCGTCTTCCGCACCGATGCCGGTCTGCGCGGCCGGCGTCCTGAAGGTCGGGACGGGTGAAGTCCACGCGAGCGGCCCGCTCGGCCTCGACTTCGCGCGCTTCGGCGGCGCGCGCCTCGGCGGCGTCTCACTCTCGGAGACCACGGGAGAAGCGACCATCGTCCTCTACAACCCGTTCGCGTTTCCTCTCGACGTCCGGGACCTCGTGTACGAGATCCGCGCCGGCGACCGGAAGGTGGCATCCGGCGAGCGTCACGGCATCCGGATCCACCCGGGACGCGAGAACTCCATCGACCTCCCCGTGACCGCGGGGAACGCCGACCTCGTCGCCGCGCTCGCCGGCGCCGTCGCCTCCGGCGGCCGCGTCGAGGGCAGGCTCGTCGCGACGATCTCCGTGAAGGTCGGAAAGGACCAGGTCATGACCGTTCCGCTCGATCTCCCCGGGACGATCCAGGTGGGCCCATGAGCGACCCGAAGGTCCTCCTCGAGAAGTCGCCCGACGACCCGCGGGTCGCCCGCCTCGTCCTCAACCGGCCCGAGGTACGCAACGCCTGGGACGGCGAGACCGTGACGCTTCTGCAGCGGGCGGTGCGCGACCTCGCGGCGGACGACTCCGTTCGCGTCGTCGAGCTCTCGGGGGAGGGCCCGTCGTTCTGCGCGGGCGCGGACCTCGAGTGGATGAAGCGCCTCGCGAATTTCACGATGGAGGAGAACCGGCGCGACTCGGCCGAGCTCGCGCAGCTCTTCAAGGCGCTCGACGACCTCGAGAAGCCCGTCGTCGCGCGTGTCCAAGGCGCGGCGCTCGGCGGCGGCACGGGGCTCGCCGCGGCGTGCGACGTCGTCGTCGCGGCCGAGGGTGCCGTCTTCGGCACGACCGAGGTGCGCGTCGGCGTCATCCCGGCCGTGATCGCCCCGTACGTGATCCGCAAGGTCGGCGAGTCGCACGCCCGCGCATGGTTCCTGACGGGCGAGAGGGTCGGAGCCGAGGAGGCACGGCGGGTCGGCCTCGTTCACCACGTCGTACCCGAGAAGGACCTCGTCAAGGCCACGAAAGCCGTGATCGACGCGATCCTGCTCGGCGGCCCGCTCGCCGTCGCCGAGGCCAAGCGCCTCGTGCACGCGGTCCGCGGGATGGCGCCGCGGGACGCGCAGGCGTGGGCGCTCCAGCGCATGGCCGAGCGGCGCGGGTCGCACGAGGGCCTCGAGGGCCTGAAGGCCTTCCTCGAGAAGCGGCCCCCGGGCTGGACGACGAAGGCCCCGTGACGCGGGGGCGACCCTTCCGGCGCGTCCTCGTCGCGAACCGCGGCGAGATCGCGGTGCGCGTCGTGCGGGGCGTACGCGCGGCGGGCCTCGAGTCGGTCGCCGTGTTCTCGGAGGCGGACCGCGGCGCGCGGCACGCGGCTCTCGCGGACGAGGCGGTCGAGATCGGGCCCGCGCCCGCGAAGGAGTCGTACCTCTCGATTCCGAGACTCCTTGCCGCGGCGAGGAGCACGGGCTGTGACGCCGTCCATCCCGGCTACGGCTTCCTCTCCGAGAACGCGGAGTTCGCGCGCGCTGTTGAGGCCGCGGGCCTCGTCTGGATCGGCCCGCCGCCCGAGGCGATCGAGGCGATGGGAAGCAAGATCGCTTCGAGAGAAAGAATGAGAACCGCGGGCGTGCCTGTCGTCCCCGGGGCATTGATTGCAGCGTCCGAAGAGCACGAAGACGAAGAGAAGACTTCTTTGAAAGGTGAAGAGGGCGGGGCGCGCGGCGGCGCCGCTCGGCGCGCGGTGACGCAGCCCGCCGCCTCTGGCACCTTCGAAGAAATCCCCTCTTCTTCTCTTTCCTCGGTGCTTTCCCTCGGCTTCCCGGTCGTGGTGAAGGCCTCCGCTGGCGGCGGAGGAAAGGGGATGCGGATCGTCCGCGACCCGTCCGAGCTCTCCTCCGCGATCGCGTCCTGCCGCCGCGAGGCGGCAGCGGCTTTCGGGGATTCGACCGTTTACGTCGAGAAGTACCTCGAAAAGCCGCGCCACATCGAGGTGCAGGTCTTCGGCGACCACCACGGGAACGTCGTCGCGATCGGGGAGCGCGAGTGCTCGCTCCAGCGCCGTCACCAGAAGGTGGTCGAGGAGTGCCCGTCGCCGGCCGTGACGCCGGCGCTGCGCGCGCGACTCGCGAAGGCCGCCGTGGACGCCGCGAAGGCCGTCGGCTACGTGAACGCGGGCACGGTCGAGTTCCTCCTCGCGCCCTCGGGCGAGTTCTTCTTCCTCGAGATGAACACGCGCCTTCAGGTCGAGCACCCGGTCACGGAGGAGGCGTTCGGCGTGGACCTCGTCCTCCTGCAGCTCGCCGTCGCGGCGGGCGAGGCGCTGCCGCCCCTCCCGTCCGCGCCGTCCCGCCACGCGATCGAAGCGCGTGTCTACGCCGAGGATCCCGAGGCGGGCTTCCTGCCGCAGACCGGGCTCGTGCTTCTCTACCGCGAGCCCGCCGGCCCCGGCGTGCGCGTGGAATCCGGCCTGGCCGAGGGACAGGAGGTCGGCGTCCACTACGACCCGCTCCTCGCGAAGATCGTGGCCTCCGGGGCGACCCGGGACGAAGCCCGGCGGCGTCTCGTCGCCGCGCTCGCCGAGACCGTGATCCTCGGCGTCTCGACGAACGTCGCGTGGCTGCGCCGCCTTCTCGGGACGCCCGAGGTCGCCGCCGGGTCGATCCACACGAGCCTGCTGGAGACGCTCGCCGTGCCGCCTCCGCCCCCGCCGCCCGGCGAGGCGTTCGAGGCGGCCGCGTTCGTGCTCTCCGGCGCCCCGGCCCGCGCGGGCGCGGCCGCGCCGGCGTTTGCGGACCCCTTCGACGGCCGATTCCGCTCGGGAGGCGGCGCGTGAACGTGCGCGACGTCGCGGCGGGCGAGACGCGCCAGATCCGGCCCGGCGCCTTGCCGCGGGGCGCCTTCGCGGCGCGCGCGGGCGGCGTCGCGTGGGTTTCGATCGGCGGCGAGACGTGGCGCTTCGCGAAGGACGCAGGGAGGGCTGCGCGCGCGGCCGAGGAGGAGCACGCGCTCACGGCGCCCATGCCGGGCCGCATCCTCGCCGTCCACGTCGCCGAGGGCGATCGCGTGGAAAAGGGGCAGGTGCTCGTCGTCCTCGAGGCCATGAAGATGGAGCACGCCGTGAAGTCGCCGCGCGCGGGGGTCGTCGCGGGCCTCGTCGCCGAGCCCGGGAAGATGGTGGGCCTCGGGGACGTTCTCCTCGACGTCGCATGAGCGCCCGCCGCGTCACCGTCGTCGAGGTCGGGCCGCGGGACGGCCTGCAGAACGAGCAGGGGTTCGTCCCGACGGAGGCGAAGGTCGCGTTCATCGACGCCCTTTCGGCCGCGGGGCTGCCGGTGATCGAGGCGACGGCCTTCGTCTCGCCGAAGGCGATCCCGCAGCTCGCGGACGGCGAGGACGTCTTCCGGCTCATCGCGAAGCGCCCCGGCGTCCGCTACCCGGTCCTCGTCCCGAACGAGAAGGGCCTCGAGCGCGCGGAGGCCGTAGGCGTGCGCGAGATCGCGGTCTTCACGGCCGCCTCCGAGACGTTCAACCTGAAGAACATCAACGCCTCGATCGAGGAGTCCTTCGCGCGCTTCGCGCCGGTCCTGGCCCGCGCAAAGGCGGCCGGGATGCGCGTGCGCGGCTACGTCTCGTGCGCGTTCGGGTGCCCGTACGAGGGCAGGATCGCGCCGGAGGCGGTCGCGCGCGTGACGGCGCGGCTCGCGGAGGCCGGGTGCGACGAGGTGTCCGTCGGCGACACGATCGGGATCGGGGTCCCGTCGCAGGTGCCCGAAGTCGTCGCGCGCGCGGTCGAGGCGGGCGTCCCGCTCGACCGGATCGCGCTCCACTTTCACGACACGCGCGGCACGGCGCTCGCCAACGTCGCCGAGGGGCTGCGCGCGGGAGTGCGGATCTTCGACTCGTCGGCCGGGGGCCTCGGCGGCTGCCCGTACGCGCCGGGCGCCGCCGGCAACGTCGCGACCGAGGACCTGCTCGATCTCCTGCACGGGATGGGCTACGGCACGGGTGTCGACCTTCCGGCGGTGGTCGAGGCGTCTCGCGGTCTCTCCGCGGCGATCGGGCGCCGCCCCGCCTCGCGCGTCTTCCGCGCCCTCGACGCGGACGCGGCCAGGCGCCCGGTGTAAACTTCGGCTCAACCATGCCTTCCCGCATCCTTCTGGCGGACGACAGTCTGACCATCCGCAAGGTCGTGGAGCTGACGTTCTCGAACAGCGAGTTCGAGCTCAAGGCCGTCGGCAACGGCGACGACGCAGTCGCTCTTCTCGCGGAATTCGAGCCCGACATCGTTCTTGCGGACGCCGTGATGCCCGGCAAGACCGGCTACGACGTCTGCGAGGAAGTGAAGCGCCGCCCGGGCGGGCGCTTCGTGCCGGTTGTCCTCCTGACGGGCACGTTCGAGCCCTTCGACAGGCCGCGCTCCGAGCGCGTCGGCGCCGACTCCGTCGTCACGAAGCCATTCGACTCCCAGGGCCTCGCAGCCCTCGTCCGGGACCTCGTCCGCCGCGCGGCCGAGGCGAAGGCCGCTGCTCCGCCGGAGCCGCCTCCCGCTCCGGAACCTCCTCCCGCCCCCGAGCCCCCGCCCGTCCCGGAGCCGCCGCCCCCGCCGCCCGCAACGGAGGCCGAGCGAGTCCACGGACCCGACGCTCTCGGGCGCCGGCCCGTTCTACACGGCGCCGCTCTCGTCCGAGGCGCCTCCTCCCCCTCCTCCCGCGCCGGCCTTCGACGACGTCTTCTCGACGACGGCGATTCCCGTGTTCGCGCTCGAGCCTCCTCCGCCCCCTCCGGCGCGCGCCGATTTCGAGCCGCCGACGGAGCCGATCCCGCCGCCGCCGCCCCCGCCGCCGGCACTTTCGGGTGAACGCGGGGGCTACGAGATGGATCTCGACGCGCTTGACGAGACTCCCGAACCCCAGCGCCGCGACCTCGACGAGGACATCGCCGCGTTCGAGCGCTCGGACCGGGGCCAGACGCGCCGGGCCGAGGCCTGGGAAACGGCGGCGGCCGCCGCCGCCGAGCCGGCGCACGCGACGGAGCCGGGCCGTTCCGAGCTCGAGGCCCTCGCGGCCGAGGCAAGCCTCTCGGATCTCAAGAGCCTCATCCCGGATTCCGCGCCCGTTGCCGCTTCCACCGGCCGGGCCGGAGCGACCCTCTCGGACGCGGACATCGACCGCATCGCGCGCCGCGTCCTCGAGCTGGGCGGGGAACGCGTCGTCCGCCGCATCGCGTGGGACGTCGTTCCGGAGCTGGCCGAGCGGCTCGTGAAGGAACGCCTCGAGGAGCTCGAGAGGGCCGACTGAAGAGGGAGGAGCGCGGCCGAAGGCCGCGCCCCGGGGATTTCGGATTTTCTTAGAAGGGGCGAGTGGGGCCGCGGTCCGGCATCCGGGCGCCGCGGTCACTCGGCCGGCGCAGCGCTCCTGACCATTTGAAGAGAATCCCCGGCCCCTCTCTCCGTCATTCGAAGAAATTCTCCTTTCCGATATCCTCTGCCCTCACGTGAAAGAGTTAGACAAGACCTTCGACCCGTCGCACTTCGAGATGCGCTGGTACCGGGCGCAGGAAGAGGCGGGCTTCTTCCGGCCCGAGGCGGCCGCTCCCGGCGCCGAGCCGTTCACGATCGTGATCCCGCCCCCGAACGTCACGGGGCGGCTGCACGTCGGGCACGCGCTCGGGCGCACCCTCGAGGACGTTCTTTGCCGCTGGCGGCGGATGCAAGGCCGCGCCGTGCTCTGGGTGCCGGGCGTCGACCACGCGGGCATCGCGACGCAGATGGTCGTCGAGCGCGACCTCAAGGACCGGACGAGAAAGACGCGCCACGACCTCGGACGGGAGGCGTTCGTCGCCCTCTGCCGCGAGTGGGCGGACGCGCGCCGCGGCGACATCCTGAACCAGATCCGGCGCCTCGGCTGCTCGTGCGACTTCACGCGCGAGTACTACACGCTCGACGAGACGCGTTCGAGAGCCGTCCGCTGGGTCTTCACGACGCTTTACGAGCAGGGCCTCGCGTACCGGGCCGAGCGGATGGTGAACTGGTGCCCGAGCTGCGCGACGGTGCTCAGCGACCTCGAGGTGAACCACGTCGAGACGTCGGGGCATCTCTGGTCGATCGCTTATCCCCTGGAGGGCGGCGGGGAGGTCGTCGTCGCCACGACGCGGCCCGAGACCATGCTCGGCGACACGGCCGTCGCCGTGCACCCGGACGACGAGCGCTACCGTTCGATCGTCGGCAGGCGCGTGACGCTTCCGCTGACAGGCCGGACGATCCCGGTGATCGCCGATCCCTTCGTGGAACGGGAGTTCGGGACGGGCGTCGTGAAGGTGACGCCCGCGCACGACCCGAACGACTTCGAGGCGGGCAAGCGGAACGGGCTCGGCTTCGTCACGGTCATCGGCTTCGACGGGAGGATGACAATGGCCGCCGGCGAGGCCTACGCCGGTCTCGACCGGGCCGAGGCGCGAAAGAGGGTCCTCCGCGACCTCGACGCGCAGGGCCTGCGCCGCGGCGAGAAGAGCCACCTCGTCCCGCTCGCGCGCTGCCAGCGCTGCAACACGATCGTCGAGCCGCTCGTCTCGATCCAGTGGTTCGTGAAGATCGGCCCGCTCGCGGAAAAGGCCGTCGCCGCCACCGAGAAGGGCGAAACGACGTTCACGCCCGAGCTCTGGAAGAAGACGTACGACGAGTGGATGAAGAACATCCGTGACTGGTGCATCTCGCGCCAGCTCTGGTGGGGCCACGAGATCCCCGCGTGGTACTGCCCGGACGGGCACGTCAACGTCCCGAAGCCCGGCGCGCCGGACCCGGCCGCGTGCGGGACGTGCGGAAAGAAGGACCTCGTCCGCGACGCGGACGTCCTCGACACGTGGTTCTCGTCCTGGCTCATGCCCATGTCGGTCCTGGGCTGGCCGGAGAAGACGGCGGACTTCGCGCGCTTCTACCCGACGAGCGTCCTCGTGACCGCGTTCGACATCCTCTTCTTCTGGGTCGCCCGGATGATCATGGCGGGCGTCTGGTTCGACGGGCGCGCGCCCTTTGCGGACGTCGTCATCCACGGTCTCGTCCGCGACGAGAAGGGCCAGAAGATGTCGAAGACGAAGGGAAACGTCGTCGACCCGCTCGAGATGTGCGACGAGTTCGGGGCGGACGCCGTCCGCTTCACGCTCGCCGTCCTGTCGGGCACGGGGCGCGACCTCCCGTTCGGGAAGACGCGCGTCGCGGGCTACCGCGCGTTCGCGACGAAGGTCTGGAACGCGGCGCGCTTCGCGCTCCCGCTGATCTCCGAGGGCGACGCGGTCGAGCCGGACGCCGCGGGCTTCGCACGCCTCTCGACCGTGGACCGCTGGATCCTCGCGCGCCTTTCGGACGCGGCGGGGAAGGTGAGCGCGTCGCTCGAGGCCGCGCGCTTCGACGAGGCCGCGAACGCCCTTTACCAGTTTTTCTGGTCGGAGTTCTGCGACGGCTACGTCGAGATGGCCAAGCCCGTCCTCCGCGGCGCCGGCGTGCCGGAGGCTGAGAAGGCGAAGACGCGCGGCGTCCTGAAGCACGTCCTCCTCGACTCCCTCGCGCTCCTGCATCCCTTCATGCCGTTCGTCTCGTGCGAGATCCGCGAGGCGCTGAACGGCGACGGGCTGAAGCTCACGATGACGAAGTTCCCCGAGCCGCGGGCGGAGTGGAAGGACGATGCGGCGGTGGAAGCAGTCGAGACGGTGCGGGCGGTCGTGACGCGCGTCCGCAACCTGCGCGCGGAAAACGGCCTCGCGCAGACCGAGGCGCTCGCCATCGGCCTCGAGCTCCCGGATGGACCCCTTTCAAAGGAATTGCAGCGTCAGATTCCGCTCCTCAGCCATCTCGCGCGGCTCAAGGGCGTGAAAATCTCTTCGAAGGTGGACATGGGCGGAGCGTTCCGCGACGCCGTCGCGGGAATCGGGCTGGTCGTCGAACTGCCGAAGAGAGAGATCTCCTCCGAAGACGAGGAGAAGATCCGCAAGGAAGTCGAGAAGCTCCGGACCGAGGCGGAGAGGATCCGCTCGCGCCTCGCGGACGAGAGCTTTCTGTCGCGCGCTCCGGCGGCCGTCGTCGTGAAGACGAAGCAGCAACTCGAAGAAATTTCCGAACGCGTCCGCAGGCTGGAGGGCAACCTCATGGAGACGCCGGGCCGATGAGCGGCGGCGCGCCGCTTCCGCCCGCAGGCTCGCCCCTCGGGTCTCTGGCGCCTCTGGGCGGCCGGCGGTTCGCGCGCATCCACAACCTGATCCTCCTCGCAACGGCGCCCTCGACGAACGACCTCGCGAAGCTCATCGTTGAGCACGCGCTCGCCGAGAGCGAGGACATCCGGCTCACGGCGATCGTCGCGGGCGAGCAGACCGCCGGCCGCGGGCGGGCCGGACGGGCGTGGGAGTCCCTCCCGGGCGCGCTCGCGCTCTCGGTGATCGTGCCGTGGCCCGAGGGGCCCGGCCGCGTCCGCCTGCCGGTCGAGACGGGGATCCTCCTCGCGACCGGGCTCTCGGCCTCGTTCGGGATCGAAGTCCGGCTCAAGTGGCCGAACGACCTTCTCGTCGACCGCAGGAAGATCGGCGGCCTCCTCGTCGAAGCGCGCTCGAACGACGAGGGCGAAGGCTGGGCGGTGATCGGCTTCGGCCTGAACGTCCGCGGCACGCGCGCGGACCTGGAGTCCCGCGGCCTCTCCGGCGCCGCGTCGCTCGAGGCCTGCGGCGTCGCGCCTACGCTCCTCGAGGGCGACTCGCCGCTCGACGCCGTCCTCTCCATCCTCGACGAGGGCGTGGGCGAGCCCTGCGCCGAACCGCTCCCGGAGGCCTTCGCGGCCGTGTCCGCGCACGCGCCCGGCGACCTCCTGACGGTGGCCGACGGCGCCCGCACGCACAAGGGAGCCTTCGCGGGCGTCACGCCCGACGGGTTCCTGCGCCTCGCGACCGAGGACGGCGACGAGACGCTCGTGTCGGGGGACGTCGTCCTCTTCTGACATGGAGGCTCCGGAGCTCGACGAGGCCGCGTACGCGACGAAGGTCGAGGAAGCCTTCATCGCCGAGCGCGGCACGCCCTTCCTCGTTTCGCCGAAGGACTGGACCCTCATCCGCGGCTGGCGCGAGGGCGGGATCCCGGTGGACGTCGTCGTCCGCGCCGTGCACGACGCGTTCGAGAAGAGGCGCGCGCGCGGCCAGGCCGGAAAGATCTCGTCGATCGCGTACTGCGCGGGCGCCGTCGAGGAGCTGTGGGAGATGGAGCGGCGGGGGCTCGTGGGCAAGGCACGCGAGACCCCCGTTGCGGGCGCGAACGCGCCCGCGAGGGAAGAGATTCTTGCTTTCCTTTCGCAGCGCCTGCGCGCCATGGGCGACGCTCTCGCAACCGCAGACGGCGCTGAAGATTTTCTTAGAAGGGTGAGTGGGGGCGGAGCGACGGGGCGCGCCGACGCGGTTCCTCGCGCGGCGGCCGATCCTTCCACTTTCGAAGAAATCCGAAAACTCCAGAAACCCCTGCTCGCTGCCGCCTCGAAGATCGAGGCGATGCCGAGAGAGGGATCATTCGAAGAATCCGAGAGCGCCCTTTCGGACATCGAGGCTGCACTCGTGAAGGCCGCGTTTCGCAGTCTGCCTCCGGAGCAGCAGTCTCTCGTCGAATTCCGCGTGTCCTCCGCTCTCGGCGACGTGACGGGCGTGTCGCCCCACGTCGTCGACCGGATGCGCCGGGCGCTCACGCGCCGCGAGGTGCGTCTGCTCCTCGGCCTGCCGGCCCTGACACTCCTCCATGGCTGAGATCCGCGCCGGCGACGCCCTCGAGGCCGCCGTCGAGCGCGTCGTGCCCGGAGGCGAGGGTCTCGCGCGCACGGACGGCGTCGTGACGCTCATCGCCGGCGGACTGCCCGGCGACCGCGTGCGCCTGCGCGTCGACGAGTCCTCTCCGCGGCTGATCCGCGGCCGCGCCGGGGAGATTCTCCGGGCCGGGGCCGCCCGCCGCCCGGACGCCGACGTCTGCACCCTCGCGCGGAGCGGCGCCTGTGGCGGATGCGACTGGCCCGCCGCGAGACCGGAGCACCATCGCGGGCTGAAGACCGAGCTCGTCCTCGACGCGCTGCGGCGCCTCGGCGGCCTGAAGGCGGCGGACCTGCCCGAGCCGGGGTGGCTGGGCTCGCCGCCGAACTACCGCCTGCGCAACCGGCTCCACCTCGACCGCGAGGGCCGCCTCGGCTTCTTCGCGCCGCGCTCGAACACCGTGGCGGACCTCGAGGGCTGCCAGATCGTGTCGAAGCCGTTCCTCGCACGGCTCCCCTCCCTGCGCGAGCACCTCCGGTCGTTCGGGCCTCTTGAGGGCGAGCTTCTGACGCTGGAGTCGCGCGATGGCGCGGTTCTCCTCGGCGAGTTGCGCCTCGGCGGGGGAGACGGTCTGCAAAGTTCTTCGAAGGTGAAAGAGACGGGGAGAGGGCCGTTCGACGGGTTTCGGGTCGTCGATGACGGCGGGCGAGTCATCGGAGCGGATGGTCCTTCTTCACTTGCGCTTTCAGCGGGTGGCGCCTCGTTCGATGTCTCCGTCTCTTCGTTCTTTCAGGGAAATCTCTTTCTCCTGGACGCGTTCATGGAGGAGATCCGGACGGCGCTTCGCGCCGGAAGAGGAGGAGGGGTCGGGCGTTCGTTCCAGGCGGTGGATCTCTACTCCGGCGTCGGGTTCATGACGCGTCCGTTGCTGGAGCTCGCAGCCGGGACGAGCGGGGGCGAGGTGACAGCCGTCGAGATCGAGCCGTCGGCATTCCATTCACTTTCAAAGAATCTTCAAGCCTGGCACCAGGAAAGCCTGCCGCTCGCGAGGTCCCTCCGCGCCTCTGCCGAGTCCTTCTTCAATTTGCAGAAATCTCCTCTTGATCTTCTTCTCGCGGATCCTCCGCGCGCCGGCCTCTCGCCCGAGGTGCGCAAGGGGATCCTGCGGCTCTCGCCGCCGCACGTCCTGATGGTCTCGTGCGACCCGCCGACCCTCTCGCGCGACCTCGCCGCGCTGAAGGAGCGGTACGCGGTGACGCGCCTGACGCTCCTCGACCTCTTCCCGCAGACGCATCACGTCGAGACGGTGGCCTTGCTGGCCGCGCGTCCGATCGGGTAGAAGGCGCCCATGAGGCGCTCGTGGTCGCCCGGGGCGGGCGCGCCGTCGCTGCCGGCCGCGTTCGCGATCGCGGCGGGGATCGTCGCCGCCGTCTCGTTCGCCGTGCCGCCGCCACCGGCCCTGGCGGCGGCTCTTCTGCTCGCGGCTGCTGCGGCCGTCGCGCGCGGCCGCGGCCGCGGGAAGGTCGCCGCTCTCGGCGGAATGGTCCTCGTGGCCGGCCTCGGGTACGCCTCGGCGAGCGTGCGCTGGCTGGCGCCTGCCGTCCGGACCGTTTCCGAGACGCGCCGCGCCCTCGTGGAGGCGGCCCGCGCCGACCCGGAGGCGGGCGGCGCCCTCGTGGAGGTCGTCGGGCGCCTCGACGCGCCTTGGTCGCCGAGCGGCTCGCTCGTGAGGACTCGCGTCGACGTCGAGACGGCGTCCGTCGACGGCCGTCCGCTCGCTCTCGTGGCGCCGGTGGCGCTCGTCGTGGCGGGGGAGGCCGATCCGTCCCCGGTGGCCGAGGTCGGCGACCGCGTTCGCGTGACGGGCACGCTGCGCCTTCCGGAGGCCGGCGGACCGCGGCGATCTCCGTTCGACCTGCCGGACGAGCCGCACCTTCTCGTGAAGAGCGCCCTGCAGGTCGAGAGGCTCGCGGGGCCGGCCGGCCCCCTCGCTCCCGTCTACGCGGCGCGCACCGTGCTGAAGAGACGCCTGCGCGAGAACCTCACGGGCGCGGCGCAGGCGGATCGCACGGCGCTCGCCCTTCTCCTCGCGTTCGTTCTCGGCGAGACCCAGGACCTGCCTCTCGCGGCGGTCGGGGCGTTCCGCGACGGAGGTGTCGCGCACATCGTGGCGGTCTCGGGCCTGCAGGTCGCGCTCGTCGCGGCGCTCCTCGGATTTCTCGTGCGGAAGGCCGGCTCGTCCCTCCGCGCGCGCGACGCGACCGTCCTCGTCGCGACGCTCCTCTTCGCGGTCTTCGCGGGCGGGCGGCCGCCCGTGTGGCGCGCGGCGCTCATGATCGGCCTCTACCTGACGGCGCGTCTCCTGGGCCGCCCGACGTCCCCCGAGCACGTCCTCGGGTTCTCGGCGTGCGTCATCCTCCTCGGCGACCCGTCGGCACTCTTCGACGTCGGCTTCCTCCTGACGTTCGCGGCGGTGTTCGGCCTCGCGGAATTCGGGGCGCCCGTCGTCTCCTGGCTGCGCCTGAGAGGAGCCCCCGCGCTCCTCGCGGACGCCGTCGGCGCGACTTTGGGCGCCGAGCTCGCGGTCCTGCCCGTGCAGGCGTACGTGTTCAACGTCGTCCCGTTCGTCGCCCTCCTCTCGAATCCCTTCATCGTGCCGCTCTCCGGCATCTTCCTCTTCACGGGCCTCGCGCTCCTCCCGCTCCTCGTCGTCTCGCCCGCCGTGGCGGCGGCGGCGATCGTCCCCCTGCGCGTCCTCTCGGACCTGCAGTTCGGAATCCTGGACGCGCTCGACCGTCTCCACGCGGTCCGCGTCGTGCCGACACCGCCCTTCGCGCTCGTGGCGGCCACTGCGGGCCTCCTTCTCGTGGCGGGCCTCGCGGCGGCGCGCGCCGTGCGGCGTGGAGCGCTCGCGACGGCCCTTCTCGCGGTCGTTGCGGTCGTCGCCGCGCCTCCCGTCGCGGCGGACGCGGGGACGGCGGTCCTCCGCGCGGTGGACGTCGGCCAGGGCGATTGCTGGCTCGTCGTGACGCCGCGGGGGCGGGTCCTCGTCGACGGGGGCGGCAGCCCGGACCGGGCCTACGAGTTCGGGCGGCTGCGCCTCGTCCCGAAGCTCGCGGACCTCGGCGCGGTTTCCCTCGACGCCGTCGTCCTGACGCACCCGCATCCCGACCACAGCCGCGGCCTCCTCGCCGTCCTGTCGTCGCTCCCCGTCGGCCGAGTCGTCGTCCCGCGGGGAGCGGCCCGGAACGTCTTTCTCGACGAGGTCCTCGCCGTCGCGCAGAAGCGGCGCCTCGTCCTCGAGCGTCTCGGCGCGGGAGGACGCTTCGAGGCCGCCGGCCTCGCGTTCGACGTCCTGCACCCGCCGGACGACCCGTATCCGCGCGCGGTGGAGAACAACGGCTCGCTCGTGCTGCGCACGCGCGCGGAGGGGCGAACGCTGCTCCTCACGGGAGACGTCGAGGCTCCGGCCGAGCGCGACCTCCTCGCGTCGGGGGAGGACCTCCGGGCCGATGTCCTGAAAGTGCCGCATCACGGAAGCCGGACGTCGACGACGCCGGAGTTCCTCGCCCGCGTCTCCCCGCGCGTCGGTCTCGTCGGCGTCGGCCGGCGAAACCGGTTCGGCCACCCGTCGCCGGAGGTCGTGAAGCGTCTGGCCGGCGCCGGCGTGCGCGTCTTCCGGACGGACCGCGACGGCGACGTCGCGCTCACGCTCGCCGGCGGACGCGTGCTGCCGGCCTTCCCCGAGTCCGTCGCGAGGTCCGTGCCGTGAGCCGTCCGGAGGGCGTCCTCGCGATCGTCGGCCCGACCGCGACCGGGAAGTCCGAGCTCGCGGTCGCGCTCGCCGAGCGCCTCGGCAGCGAGATCGTCTCGGCCGACGCGTTTGCCGTGTACCGCGGGTTCGACGTCGGGACCGCGAAGCCGGGACCGGATCTCCTCGCGCGGGCGCGACACCACCTGGTGGACGCGCGCGAGCCGACGGAGCCGTGGAGCGCGGGGGATTTCGCGTCGGAGGCGCGGCGCCTGTGCGAGGAGATCCTCGCCCGCGGCCGTCTCCCGATCCTCGCGGGCGGGACGGGGTTCTACGTCCGGGCGTTCTTCGGCGGCCTCTTCGAGGGGCCGCGCCGGGACGACGCCGTGCGCGCGGCGCTCGAGGCGGTCGCGGCGCGCCGCGGCGCGGCATTCCTCAAGCGGATGGTGTCCGTCCTCGACCCGGAGGTCGCGCGCCGGCTCGCGGACGCCGACGCGTCGCGCGCGATCCGGATCCTCGAGATCCTCCTGCTCACGGGCGAGCGGCCCTCGCGCCTCTTCCGCGACCGCCCCGGCGCGACGTGGACGCGGCCCGCGGTAAAGATCCTCCTGACGTTGCCGCGTGCCGTGCTCCATGACAGAATCTCCGGGAGATTTCGAACACGCTTCGCGTCCGCTCTCCCGCAGGAAGTGCAGGGCCTCCTGGCGGCCGGTGTGCCGCAGGCGGCGCCCGCCTTTTCGGCCATCGGGTACCGTGACACGGCTGCGCTTCTCGCGGGGACGCTCTCGGAAGCGGAGTGGGAGGAACGGATCCTGAGGGACACGCGCCGGTACGCGAAGAGGCAGGAGACGTGGTTCCGGCGCGAGCCCGGCCTCGTTTCCGTCTCCGCGCTTCGTCCCGACCTCGTCGATTTCGCGGAGCGCCTCGCGCGCCCGCTCTTCACCTCTTCCCCGTGCATCGAAGGGAGCCGCGCATGATCGGGATGTCCAAGCCGCCCATCAACGTCCAGGACGGGTTCTTCTACCAGCTCAGAAAGGACAACACGGTCGTGGAGGTGACGCTCCTCTCCGGACGCATGCGGATCGGCCGCATTCGCCGCTTCGACAAGTACGCCGTCGTCGTCGAGGTCGACGGCCGCGAGGAGATGATCTACAAGCACGCGATCGCGTCCGTGGCATCGACCGGGACCAACGCTCCGTCCGCGCCCGCGCCCGTCCGGACGCCCGCGGTTTGATCCGCCGGCTCGTCCTCGCGCTCGCCGTCCTCGTAGCGGCGGCGGCGACGGGGTGTGCGTCGGCTCCCCCGCGGCGGGAGGACGCCTCCGTCGCGAACGCCCGGGCTCTCGCGACCCGGGCCGAGGCGGCGGCGACCGAGGGCCGCCTTCGCGACGCGCTCGACGGGTACCGCGAGGCGGCGCGCCTCGTCCCGTCCGACGCGCAATACGCGGCGCGCGCGCAGGAGCTGCGGAACGCGCTCGTCGAGAGGCGCGTCCAGGAAGCTGACGAGGCCCTGGGGAAGAAGGATGCGGCCGGCGCGCGCCGCGCGGCGGTCTCGATCCTCGAGATCGACCCGCAAGCCGCCGAAGGCTACCGGTGCCTGGCGAAGGCCGCCGAGGCGGGAGGCGCGTTCGAGGACGCGTGGTCCGCGGCGAAGCGCGCGCACGAGATCGAGCCGGGAGACGCCGCGACGACCGAGGCCCTCGCCTCCCTTGCGATGAAGACGAGCCGCTGGGCCGAGGCCGAGTCCCTCTACGGACAGCTCGGGAAGACCGACCCGGCGTTCCGGGAGAAGGCGGCGGCCGCGGGCCTCGAGTTCCGGATCCAGAACCTCCCGCCCCCGGCGCGCCGGGCGGCGCTCTCGCCCCGCCTCACGCGGGCGCAGCTCGCCGCGCTCCTCGTCGAGCTCTCACCGGAGGTCCGGGAGGCGCGCGTCCCGGCGGGTACGGAGGTCGCGGTGGACGTCGTGGACCGGCCGGAGCGGGCGGCGCTCGTCCGGACGATCGGGCTCGGGTTCTTCGCGGTCTCGCGGGACACGCATCTCGTCGGCGCCGACACGCCGGTCTCACGCACCGAGATGGCGTCGCACCTGAGGAGGCTCGCGGCGCTCGCGGGTGGCGAGCTGCCCTGCCCCGCGTCGCTCGCCGAGTGCGGCATACTCCCCGAGGGAACCCGGCAGGTCGGCGGGCGTGAGGCTGTGGCGGCGATCGAGGCCACCCTGCGTCTGGCCCGCGCAGGAGGGTCTCGATGAACGTCACGGAGCTCTTCTCCAAGGTTCCCCTTTTCGAGGGGTTCGCCCCGGAGGACCGTGTCTCGCTCGCGAGGGCCGCGACGCTCCGCACGTACCGGCGCGGAGAGACCATCGTCGAGCAGGGCCAGCCCGGAGACGCCTTCTACGTGATCGTGAAGGGCCGGGTCGCCGTCGCGATCGTCGCCCCGGACGGCCGCGAGGTCGTCCTGAACTCGCTCGGAGAGGGCGAGCACTTCGGCGAGATGGCTCTCCTCGACGACGCCCCGCGTTCGGCGAACGTGATCGCGCAGGAGAAGTCCGAGCTCGCGATCCTCTCGCGCTCGGTCTTCTTCGACCTCCTGAAGTCCAACTTCGTTCTCACGCGGGCGCTCCTCGCCGCGTTCTCGGCCCGCCTGAGGCGCGCGAACGCCACGATCGAGGGGCTGGCCTCGCTGGACGTCAAGGCGCGTCTCGCGCGCTACTTCCGCGAGCTCGCGGTGGCGCGCGGGCGGAAGGCCGGGGGCGGGTGGTCCGTCGTCGTGCGCCCGTCCCAGCGCGAGATCGCCGACACGATCGGCTCCTCGCGCGAGACCGTCTCGCGCACCATGTCCCAGATGGCCGCCGAGCATCTGATCGTCCCGAAGGGCAAGGCCGTCTACGTGCGGCTCGAGGGGGCCGGCGCGGCCGCGCCGCCGCCGCCCGGCTGAAGGGCCCTTCGCCGTGGAACTCCGCCCCTGGACGCTGCCGAACTTCCTGACGTTCGCGCGTCTCGCCGCTCTCCCGTTCCTCGTGATGGCGATCCTCGGCGGGCGCCACTGGGTCGCCCTCGTGATCTTTCTCGCGGCGGCGATCACGGACATCGTGGACGGGTACGTCGCGCGCACGTTCGGGATGGGGTCGCCGCTCGGCGAATGGCTGGACCCCATCGCGGACAAGCTTTTCCTGGTCTCGACGTTCGTCGTCTTCGCGCTGCCGGGGACGCCCACGTCCGTGCACATCCCGATGTGGCTCCTCGTCCTGACGATCTTCCGGGACCTCTTCATCCTCGTGACCTGCCTCGTGCTGTTCCTCGCGCTCGGCCTCCGTTCGTTCCCGCCGTCGGTGCTCGGGAAGCTCACGACGTTTCTCGAGATCTCGACGGTGACCGCGATCCTTCTCGCGAACGTGGGGCGGCTCCGGCCCGTCGTCGCGACGGTTTGCATGTGGCTCGTCGCGGTCTTCGCGACCGTCTCCGCCCTCCACTACACCTGGAGGGTCCTGACCGGCCTCCCGCGCGGCCCGCACCCGCCCGCGGCGACGCCCGCCGCGTGAGCCGTCTCGGGCGCTTCTTCCGGAGACCGGGCGCCACGCCGCCGTCGCTGCGGCTCCTCACGCGCCCGGGCTGCCACCTCTGCGAGACGATGAAGGCACGCGTGGCGCCCCTTGTCGCACGAGCCGGCGGGACGCTCGCGGAGGTGGACGTGGACTCGGACCCGGCGCTCTCGGAGCGCTTCGGCCTCGAGATCCCCGTCCTCCTCGACGCCGAGGGGCGCGTCGTCGCAAAGGTCCGGGACTCCGTCGAGCGCATCGCGAAGCGCCTCGGGGCCTGAGCGCTCAGAATGAGGAGGAGATGAGACTCCCGGCCGCCGCCGCGCTCGTTCTTTTCCCGGTGCTCGCCGCGCGGCTCGCGGCGGAGCGTCTCCCGGTCCAGCGCCACGGCGTCGCCGAGGGCCTCGCGGAGGAGACCGTCACGGCCCTCCTCAAGGACTCCCGCGGCTACCTCTGGGTCGGATCGCTGAACGGCCTCTCCCGGTACGACGGAGAGCGCTTCCGCGTCTACGGCGTCGAGGACGGGCTCCCGAAGGCGCGGATCTTCGCGCTCGCGGAATCCGCGGACGGGGCGGTCTGGGTTGCGACGTCCGGCGGGCTGGCGCGGATCGGAGCCTCCGACCCGTCCACGCGTCCCGTGTTCCGGCCTGCGGGACCGGCGACGGCGAAACCGGTCGAGTATGTCTTCGCGGATCCGGGCGGCACGATCTGGTGGGGAACGGGAGGAGAGCTCTACGAAGGCGGACGCGAGGGGGCGGACGCGCGCGCGTCGGGTCTGTCCGCGGCGACGGGCGGCGCCGTCGTGCGCGTCCTGCGCTCCGCTCCGGACGGGTCGATTCTCGCCGGAACGTCGCGAGGGCTCTTCCGGATCCGCTCCGGCGCGCCGCCGCAGCGTCTGTCGCTTTCGAGGAACTCTCCCGCCGAGGACGTACGAGGGCTGCTTGTCGATCGTGCGGGGCGTCTCTGGGCGTCGACGCCCGGGCGCCTCGTCGTGGCGTCGCCCGGCTGGGAGCGGGGGAGCCCGGCGGCGCCGGGGCCGCTTCTCGAGGGCGGACGCCTGCACCTGCCGGAGGCTCCGGGCGAGCGGCGCGCTCTCGACGCGCTCCCCGGCGCGGGCGCGTCGGCCTGGCAGCGCATCCTCGAGCTGCGGGACGGGCGCGTCGTCCTCACGACGACGGCGGGCCTCGCGGTGGCGGGCGGCGGGCGCCTCGCGTTCTACGACCGCCGGCACGGGCTGGGTGACGGCATCCTCGGCGAGATCCTCGAGGACGCGGAGGGCAACCTCTGGATCGGGACGCAGAGCACGGGCCTTCTCCGCGTGAGGCCCTCCGGGTTCACGTCCTTCGCCGAGGAGGACGGCCTCCTCGAGGCGCAGGTCGCCGCCGTTTTCCGGTCGGCGGACGGCGGCCTCTACGTCGCCTCGAGAGGCAACACGGCCCTCGCGCGCCTGGAAGGTGACGGCTTCCGGTCCGTTCGCTGGCGGCGCGCGGCCGCGCCGGTCCTCGGCCGCCTCGTCTGGGGCCGGTCGGTCCTCCGCGACCGCGCGGGCGCGTGGTGGGTTGCGTCGCCGGCCGGCGTTTCGCGCACGCCGCCCCTCGCGTTCGGCGACGCGCTCGCACGCGCGCCGGCGCGGACGTTCGGGCCGCGCGAGGGCGTCGCCGGCGAGGTGTCCGCTCTTTTCGAAGCCTCGGACGGGACGCTCTGGGCGGGCGTCTACGACCCGGCCGGCGCGCTCGTGAAGTTCGACCCCGGAGCGCAACGATTCTCCACGGTTCGGCCCGAGGGCGGCCTTCCGTCCGGCGCGCCGCTCGCCTTCCTCGAGGACGGCGCGGGAGGGCTTTGGATCGGTTTCGGCAGCGGCGGGGCCGTGCGCCTGAAGGGCGGCCGCGCCGACCGCCTTGACCCCGCCCACGGCGCGCCCGAGGGATTCGTCCACGACTTTCTCCTCGACGCGAAGGGGCGCCTCTTCATCGCGAACGGACCCGCGGGCCTCCTGCGCGTGGACGATCCCGCGGCGCCGGCGCTCGCCGCCCGCGTCATCGACCTCGAGAGCGGCGCCGTGACGGCGAGCGCGCTCTGCCTCGTGGCGGACGCCGCCGGCCTCCTCTGGGTCGGGACGACCCGCGGCGTCGTGCGCCTCGATCCATCGACCGGGCGGCAGGCCCACTTCACGACCGCGGACGGCCTCGCGAACAACCTCGTGACGTCGGCGGCCCGCGACGCGGCGGGAGCCCTCTGGTTCGGGACGCCGGAGGGCGTCTCGCGCCTCGCCCCCGTCCCCGGAGCCGCCACCGCCCCTCCTCGGGCGGTGATCGCCGCGTTTCACGTGAACGGGAATCCCCGACCCCTCCCGGAGCTCGGGACGACGGCGCTGGCCGGAATCACGCTCGCGCCGGACGAGAACCGCGTTCGCATCGACTTCGCGTCGCCAAGCTTCGCGCCGGGCGGCCGGGTCCTTTTCCAGACGCGGCTCGAAGGTCTCGACGAGAAGTGGAGCGCGCCCACCGTCGATCCCACGGTGCGTTACCTCGGGCTCGCGCCGGGCGCCTATCGACTCGGCGTGCGCGCGCTCGCGCCGGACGGCGCGCCCGGAGCGACGGCGACGGCGTCGTTCCGCGTCCTGCCGCCGTTCTGGCGGCGCTGGGAGTTCCTGCTGACGCTCGTCGTTTTCGCGGCCGCGGCCTCGTTCCTCGTCCACCGCCAGAGCCTCCGCCAGGCGGTCGCCGTCGAGCGCGTGCGCACGCGCCTCGCGACGGATCTCCACGACGACGTCGGCTCGAGCCTCGCGCGCATCTCGATCCTCTCCGAGGTCGGGCGCCGCGATCTCGACCCGGACGGGGAGACGGCGCGGCTGCTCGGGGAGATCGGCGAGACCTCGCGCGGCGTCATCGATTCCCTCGGTGACGCGATCTGGTCCATCGACCCGCGTCACGACGACCTCCAGAGCCTCGCCGACCGGCTCCGGCACTTCGCGGTCGACCTTCTCGAGGGACGCGGGATCGCGTGCCGCATCGACGTCCCGGCTGGCGCCGCCGCGGTCGACCTGCCGGCGGAGCCGCGGCGCCACCTCTTCCTCCTTCTCAAGGAAGCCGTGACGAACGCGGCACGCCATTCGGGCGCGAAGTCCGTGACGATCGCGTTCGGGCTCGAGGGCCGCTCGCTCTCCGTCGATGTTGAGGACGACGGCGCGGGATTCGACTCCACCGCGGGGCGGGACGTCCCCGAGCGCGAGGGGCGCGGCCTCGAGAACATGCGCGCGCGCGCAAAGGCCCTCGGCGGCAGCCTCTCGGTCGTCTCGTCTCCGGGTGGAGGGACGCGTCTCGCCGTCGCGGGCCTCCCGCTGCCGTTCGGGGCCGGAAGGACGAACGCATGAACATGCTCTGCCCCGCGTCCGGCGCGGGACGCAGGCTTCGGAAGCCGTGAGCGCCGTGCCCGGACCCGCGCCCATCCGCGTCGCCGTCGTCGAGGACGACCCCGGACTGAGGGAGAGCCTGCGCCTCCTGATCGGGGGGACCCGCCCGTTCGCCTGGGTGGGCGGCTATCGCTCCGCGGAGGAGGCGCTCCAGCGCCTGGGCGCCTCGGGCGGCCCGTTGCCGGACGTCCTCCTGATGGACATCCACCTTCCGGGGCTCCCGGGCTCGCAGGCCGTGCGCCTCGTGCGCGAGGCGCATCCGGAGGTCGCCGTCCTCATGCTGAGCGTGTACGAGGGGGAGGAGGAGATCTTCACGTCGCTGTGTAACGGCGCCGCCGGGTACCTCCTGAAGAAGACGGCACCCGCCAAGCTCCTCGAGGCCATCCGGGACGTGAAGGAAGGCGGCTCGCCGATCTCGCCGGAGATCGCGCGCAAGGTGATCCGCGCGTTCCGCGAGAACGTGCCGGCCCGCGCCCGCGAGCACGACCTCACGCCGCAGGAAGTCCGCCTCCTGAAGCTGCTCTCCGACGGGGCGAGCTACCAGGCCGCGGCGGACAAGCTCGAGATCTCGATCAACACCGTGCGGAACTACGTCCGCTCCATCTACGAGAAGCTCCACGTCTCGTCCAAGTCCGCCGCGGTGAGCCGGGGCCTCAAGGACCGGATCATCTAGATTCCCGGTTCTGTCCACAGCGCATCGCGGGTCTTTCACCGCCTTACGGATCGGTCCTAAGCTAATCGGGTGTTCCGCGTCCTGATCCTCACCGGCACGTGCGGGAGCGGGAAGTCGACCGTTTCGCGTCTTCTCGCCGAGGCGGGTTGGCTGCGCGTCTCCGAAGACGATTTCTGGAATGACATGTTCGGCAGGCAGCGCGGCGCGTTCGGGTCCGAGGAACATCGCCAGAAACGACAGCGCGTTCATCGAGCGGTGTTCGATGCCGTCGCAGCCGCGCTGCGACGGCGGCAGCGCGTCGTCATCGACGCGACTGTTCACGAATCGCCACCCGAGGCCTACCTCGAGTACCGCGACTGGTTCGAGGAACGGGCCATCCCGTGGTCTCTGCGGGTGCTTCACCCCGCACTGCAGGTCGCGATCGATCGCGACGCGCGCCGGGACGGCTGGCATGCCGGGCGCGACCGCGTGTCGTCCCTCCACGTCAAGTTCACCGGCGACGTCTTCGGTCCGGAGTGCTTCGTCGACACCTCGCGGGACACCCCCCGGGAGACCCTTCGACGGCTTCTCGACCTGGAAGCGCCTCATCCCGTTCCCGTCCCCCGAGCGCCCGAGGCGATGACCACCGCCCGCCTCCTCCTGCGAAGGCCGGAGCCGGGCGACCGTGACGCGATCTTCCGTCGATACGCGGGCGATCGCGATTGCCTCCGGTACATCGGATGGAAGGCGCACGAATCGACACGCGACACGCAGTCCTTCCTGGAGCTCAGTGACGGCGCGTGGCGCTCGTGGCCGGCCGGGCCCTATCTCATCTTTCCGGCGTCCGGAGGTCCGCTGCTCGGCAGCACCGGCCTCGCCTTCGAGTCCCCGGAGCGCGCGTCGACCGGATACGTGCTGGCCAGGGACGCGTGGGGAAGAGGCTACGCGACGGAGGCGTCGTTCGCGATGGTCGTGCTCGCGCGCCGGCTGAACGTCCGGCGGCTTACCGCCGTCTGTCACGTCGCCCACGGGCCGTCGCGACGCGTGCTCGAGAAGGCCGGGTTCACCCGCGAGCGCACGCTCCGCGATCAGGCCTTCCCCAACCTGGAGGCGGGCGCGCCGCGGGAGGCCTTCCTCTACGTTCTCGAGACGCCGTCGCCCGAAGCCGTCCGTGCGGGGGCGCATGTCCATGCTCTAAGAGCCGCCAGGGGCAAGGCTTAAGCTCCTCGGCCGGGCGCTCCCCGCGCCCTTTTGGGAGGATCCATGAACGAGGGACCGGACACGCCGGCCGGGGCGTCCCCGGCGAGGCGGAGCCGCCTCAGGACAGCGGTCGTCGTCGTCGTCGTTGTCGTCGTCGCGGCGGCCACGGCGCGCGCGCTCGTCAGGACGGGCAGCAAGGGCGGCCCGCGCCCCGAAATCGTACCTGTCTCCGCGACCACGGTCGTCCAGCAGTCGGTTCCGCTCACGACGAAGGCGATCGGAAACGTCGAGGCCTTTTCCACGGTCGTGATCCGCGCGCTCGTCGCAGGCGAGCTCCAGAAGATCCACTTCAAGCAGGGCCAGGAGGTGCAGAAGGGCGACCTCCTCTTCACGATCGACCCGCGCCCGCTTCAGGCGGCGCTCGACCAGGCCGTGGGCACGCTCGCGAAGGACAAGGCGACGCTCGCGAACGCGCGGGCCCTCGCGGCGCGATACAAGAAGCTCTTCGAGGAGGGGATCGCCTCGAAGGAGGACCTCGACCAGTACAACACGAGCGCGGACACGCAGGCGGGGCTCGTCGCGGCCGACGAGGCCTCGGTCGAGAACGCGAAGGTCCAGTTGTCCTACGCGACGATCCGCTCGCCGATCAGCGGGATGACCGGAAACCTCCTCGTCTACGAGGGCAACCTCGTCAAGGCGAACGACACGACGCCGCTCGTCACGATCACGCAGGCGACGCCGATCTACGTGACGTTCGCGGTCCCGGAGGGCGAGCTCGGCAAGGTGAACCGCGCGCGGGCGGCCGGTCCGGTCCGCGTCGAGGCCGCGCTCCCGAGCGATGAGGCGCATCCGCTGGCGGGCGTTCTCTCGTTTGTGGACAACGCCGTCGACACGACGACGGGGACGATCCGCCTCAAGGCGACTTTCGACAACGCCGAGCGGCGGCTCTGGCCGGGGCAGTTCGTGAAAGTCACGGTCACGACGGGTGTCGAGGCGAACGCCCTCGTCGTCCCGTCCCAGGCCGTCCAGACGGGCCAGGACGGCCCGTACGTCTACGTCGTCAAGGACGACCTGACGGTCGAGCCGCGGCCCGTGAAGCCCGGCCCGTCCACCGAGGGCGTCGTCGTGATCGCGAAGGGTCTCGCGGCGGGCGAGCGCGTCGTCACGGACGGCCAGCTGCGCCTCTTTCCGGGCGCGAAAGTGGAAATAAAAGCCGAGAACAAGACCCGAGGATGAGCATCACCGAGCCCTTCATCCGAAGGCCCGTCATGACGACGCTCGTCATGGCGGGCATCCTGCTGTTCGGCGCGATCGGGTTCCGGTCGCTGCCCGTCAGCGACCTGCCGAACGTCGACTTCCCGACGATCCAGGTCACGGCGAGCCTGCCGGGCGCGAGCCCGGAGACGATGGCGGCGTCCGTCGCGACGCCGCTCGAGCGGCAGTTCTCGGCGATCGCGGGCCTCGACTCGATCAACTCGACGAGCTCGCAGGGGACGACGCAGGTCACGCTGCAGTTCGCCCTCGACCGCAACATCGACGCGGCCTCGCAGGACGTCCAGACGGCGATCGCGGCGGCCGCGCGCCAGCTTCCGCCGGGGATGCCGTCGCCGCCGACGCTCAAGAAGGTCAACCCCGCCGACCAGCCCGTCCTGTACCTCGTCCTCTCGTCGCCCACGATGGAGCTCACGGCGGTTGACGAGGTCGCCGAAACGCTCATCGCGCAGAGGCTCTCGACGCTCTCGGGCGTCGCGCAGGTCCAGGTGACGGGCGCGCAGAAGTTCGCCGTGAGAGCCAAGCTCGACCCGTCCCAGCTCGCGGCGCGCGGGATCGGGATCGACGAGGTCGCCGCGGCCATTCAGAGCCAGAACTCGAACCTTCCCGTCGGGACGCTCTACGGCGTGCACCAGTCGCTCACGGTGCAGGCGAACGGCCAGCTCTTCGAGGCGGCCGCGTACCGCTCGATGATCGTCGCCTACCGCAACGGCTCGCCCGTGACGCTCGGCGACCTCGGCCAGGTCATCGACGGCGTCGAGAACGACCGGATCGGCAACTGGTACGACGACCGGCAGGTCGTCACGCTCGCGATCCAGCGCCAGCCGGGCTCGAACACGATCGCGGTCGTCGACGCGATCAAGGCGAAGCTCCCCGCCCTCCGTGCGCAGCTTCCGGGCGCGCTGAAGCTCGATGTCCTCTTCGACCGCTCCGTCCCGATCCGCGAGTCCGTCCACGACGTCGAGTTCACGCTCGTCCTCACGATCGCGCTCGTCGTCCTCGTGATCTTCCTGTTCCTGCGAAACGTCCGCGCGACGCTCATCCCGAGCCTCGCGGTCCCGGCATCGATCGTGGGCACGTTCGCGGCGATGTCGCTCCTTCACTTCTCGCTCGACAACCTCTCGCTGATGGCGCTCACGCTCTCCGTCGGCTTCGTCGTCGACGACGCGATCGTCATGCTCGAGAACATCGTGCGTCGCATGGAGGGCGGGGAGGATCCGCTCAC
Source organism: uncultured Acidobacteriota bacterium (assembly GCA_963798215.1). Classification (GTDB taxonomy): domain Bacteria; phylum Acidobacteriota; class Thermoanaerobaculia; order UBA5066; family UBA5066; genus Fen-183. The sequence continues at coordinate 1,862,704 of CAWCSP010000004.1, read as the reverse complement.
CGCGGCGCTCAAGGGCGGGAAGGAGATCGGCTTCACGATCCTCTCGATGACGATCTCGCTCGTCGCAGTCTTCATCCCGGTCCTCTTCATGGGCGGGCTCCTCGGCAGGCTCTTCAAGGAGTTCGCGGTCACGATCAGCGTCGCGATCCTCGTCTCGGGGTTCGTTTCGCTCACGCTGACGCCGATGCTGTGCAGCCGCTTCCTGAAGGCCTCGCACGTCGCGAGCGAGGGGCGCTTTTTCCGGGCCACCGAGCGGATCTTCACGGCGTGGCTGGGCCTCTACGAGCGGACTCTCGGTTGGATCCTCGAGAGAAGGCGCGCCACGCTCCTCGTCTCGGGTGGACTGTTCGTCGTGACGGGCGTCCTCTTCGTCGTGATCCCGAAGGGGTTCCTCTCGAGCGACGACACCGGGCAGTTCATCGGCTACACGGAAGGGCTCCCGGGCATCTCGTTCACAGAGATGGAGCGCCACCAGAAGGAGGCCGCCGACCTCATCCGGAAGCACCCGGCCGTGCGCGGGGTGTCGTCGACCGTCGGGACGAGCGACGCGAGTCCCGCGGGCAACTCCGGTAACCTCCTCGTGCTTCTCAAGCCGCGCGGCCAGCGAAAGCAGGACGTCGACGAGGTCATCGAGGAGCTGCGACCAAAGCTCGCGGCCGTGTCGGGCATCCGCGTCTTCCTCCAGAACCCGCCGTCCGTTTCGATCGGCGGCCAGGTCACGCGCAGCCCGTACCAGCTCACGCTCCAGGGCTCGGACCGCGCCGAGCTCGCCCGTTACACGGAACTCCTCGAGGCGAGGGTCAAAGCCCTGCCCGGCCTCGTCGACGTCACGACGGACCTCCAGAACAAGAACCCGCAGCTCGCGGTCACGATCGACCGCGACCAGGCTTCCGCGCTCGGCCTCACGGCGTCCCAGGTGGAGGACGCGCTCAACAACGCATACGGGACGCGGCAGGTCTCGACGATCTACACGGCGACGAACGAGTACCAGGTCATCCTCGAGCTCCTCCCGGAGTACCAGTCGAGCCCTTCCGCGCTCTCGCTCCTCTACGTGAGAAACGCGGCGGGGACACTCATCCCGCTGTCGGCCGTCGCGCGGTTCGCCGAGAACGCGGGGCCTCTCGCCGTGAACCACCTCGGGCAGGTCCCGTCCGCGACGCTCTCGTTCAACGTGCGGCCGGGCGTCGCGCTGGGCGACGCAACGTCGCGCGTGAGGAAGGCCGCGGACGCGATCCTCCCGCTCACGATCCCGGCGACCTTCCAGGGCACCGCGCAGGTCTTCCAGTCGTCCGTCGGCGGCCTCGCGTTCCTCCTCGTGATCGCGATCCTCGTGATCTACCTCGTCCTCGGGATCCTGTACGAGAGCTTCATCCACCCGCTCACGATCCTGTCGGGTCTTCCGTCGGCGGGACTCGGCGCTCTCGTGACGCTCCTCCTCTTCGGGAAGGACCTCAACGTCTACGGGTTCGTCGGGCTCATCATGCTCGTCGGCATCGTCGAGAAGAACGCGATCATGATGATCGACTTCGCGATCGAGGCGGCGCGCGCCGAGGGGAAGGGCCCGGCCGAGGCGATCCGCCAGGCCGCGACCGTCCGGTTCCGCCCGATCATGATGACGACGATGGCGGCCCTGATGGGGACGCTGCCGATCGCGCTCGGGATCGGCGCCGGCGCCGAGTCGCGCCAGCCGCTCGGGCTCGCGGTCGTGGGCGGCCTCCTCGTCTCGCAGGTCCTTACGCTCTACCTGACGCCCGTCGTCTACATCGCGTTCGACTCCCTCCAGGCGAAGCTGAGCCCCGCGCCGCTTCCGGACCTTCCGGAGGACGCCGAGCCGGAGCCCGCCGCGTGAGCGGAGGAGGCCCGAAGCCGGTCCAGGCGAACGTCTCCGGCCTTTTCATCCGGCGGCCCGTGATGACGACGCTCGTCATGGCGGGGCTCTTCATTTTCGGGGCGATCGGGTACTTCTCGCTCCCCGTCGCGGACCTCCCGAAGGTGGACTTCCCGACGATCAACGTCTACGCGAACCTGCCCGGGGCCAGCCCGGAGACGATGGCCGCGGCCGTCGCGACGCCGCTCGAGCGGCAGTTCTCGGGGATCGCCGGGATCGACTCGATGAACTCGACGTCGAGCCAGGGCTCGACGTCCATCACGCTTCAGTTCACGCTCGATCGCGACATCGACGCGGCCGCGCAGGACGTCCAGACGGCGATCGCGGCCTCGCTCGCGCAACTCCCGCCGACGATGCCGACCCCGCCGAGCCTGCGCAAGGTGAACCCGTCGGCGTTTCCGGTCCTCTTCATCGTGCTGTCGTCGCCGACGCTCCCGATGTACGAGGTGGACGAGTGGGCCGAGACGGTCCTCGCCCAGAGGATCTCGACCGTGAGTGGCGTCGCGCAGGTGAACGTGTACGGCTCGAAGAAGTACGCCGTGCGGGTCCAGGTCGATCCCGGCGTCCTCGCGAGCCGGCAGATCGGCATCGACGAGGTCGCCTCGGCGATCGCCTCCGGCAACTCGAACCAGCCGGTCGGGATCGTATACGGGCCGGAGAAGGCGCTCGCCGTCCAGACGAACGGACGCCTCCTGAACGCGTCGGCCTACCGGCCGCTCGTCGTGAAGTGGCGCAACGGCGCTCCCGTGCGGCTCGGCGAGATCGCGAACGTCGTCGACAGCGTCGAGAACGACCGCCAGGCCGCGTGGTTCCAGGGCAACCGGTCGATCGTGCTCGCGATCGCGCGTCAGCCGGACTCGAACACAATCGAGGTCGTGGACGCCGTCAAGGCGCTCCTCCCGGCGTTCCGGATGCAGATCCCCGCCGCGATGCACATGGACGTCATGTTCGACCGCTCGCAGGGGATCCGCGAGAGCGTGCGCGACGTCCAGCTGACGCTGATCCTCACGGTCGTCCTCGTCGTCCTCGTGATCTTCCTGTTCCTCCGGAACGTCCGCTCGACGTTCATCCCGTCGATCGCGCTCCCGACGTCGCTCTTCGGGACGTTCGCCGTGATGGCGGTCCTCGGCTTCAGTCTCGACAACCTCTCTCTGATGGGGCTGACGCTCTCCGTCGGGTTCGTCGTGGACGACGCGATCGTGCAGCTCGAGAACATCGTCCGGCGCATGGAGAAGGGGGAGAGCGCCGCGGTCGCCTCCCTTCGAGGCTCGAGGGAGATCGGATTCACGATCCTCTCGATGACGATCTCCCTCGTGGCCGTCTTCATCCCCGTGCTCTTCATGGGCGGGCTCCTCGGCCGCCTCTTCCAGGAGTTCGCGGTCACGATCAGCGCCGCGATCCTCGTTTCCGGCTTCGTGTCGCTCACGCTCACGCCGATGCTCTGCAGCCGCCTCCTCCGCCAGGAGGGGCCGGGGAACGGGGCGCACGGGCGCGTCGCGTCCGCGCTCGAACGCGCGTTCAACCGCATCCTCGCCGCGTACGAGAGGACTCTCCACATCGTCCTCCGGCACCGGCGGATCACGCTCGTCACGCTCGTCCTGATGGCCGTCCTCGCCGGGTTCCTGTTCCGGGTCGCGCCGAAGGGGTTCATCCCGAACGAGGACATCGGGTTCCTCCGGGCGAGCGTCGAGGGACTCCAGGGCATCTCGTACGACGACATGCGCGTGCGACAGAGGGCGGCGGCCGACATCGTCCGGGCCGACCCCGGCGTCCTGTCGGTCCAGTCGTCCGTCGGGGCCGGAGGGCCGAACGCCTCGTCGAACTCAGGCTCGATGTTCGTCACGCTCAAGCCGCGCGGAGAGCGCGTGTCCGCGGACGAGATCATCGACCGCCTGCGGCCGAAGCTCGCGAAGATCCCCGGGCTGCGCTTCTTCCTCTCGAACCCGCCGTCGATCAGCGTCGGAGGGCAGAACACGCGCAGCCAGTACCAGCTCACGCTCCAGAGCACGGACACGGACGCGCTTTACGCGAACGCCGCGCTCCTCGAGCACAAGATGCACGCGATCCCGATCATCCGGGACGTCTCGAGCGACCTCCAGATCAAGAACCCCCAGCTCGACGTCACGATCGACCGCAAGAAGGCCTCGGCGCTCGGCGTCACGGCGGGGCAGATCCAGCGTGCGCTCGCCCTCGCGTACGGGACGAGCCAGATCTCGACGATCTACACGGCGACGAACGAGTATCAGGTCATCCTCGAGGTCAAGCCGCAGGACCAGCGCGGCCCCGCGGACCTCGCGTCGCTCTACGTGCGCTCGAGAAGCGGGACGCTCGTCCCGCTGAACGCCGTCGCGACGTCGTCGCGGAGCGTCGGCCCGCTCCTCGTGAACCACCTCGGCCAGCTCCCGTCCGCGACGATCTCCTTCAACCTGAACAAGGACGTTGCCCTGAGCCAGGCGACGGCCGCCGTCGCGAAGCTCGCGCGCGAGACGCTTCCCGGGACGATCACGACGAGCTTCCAGGGCCAGGCCCAGGTCTTCCAGTCGTCGCTCCAGGGGATGTCCGTTCTCCTTGTCGTCGCGATCCTCGTGATCTACCTCGTGCTCGGGATCCTCTACGAGAGCTTCGTCCATCCGCTCACGATCCTGTCCGGCCTGCCGTCCGCCGCGGTCGGCGCGATCCTCACGTTGATCCTCTTCCACAAGGACCTGAACGTGTACGCGTTCTTCGGCCTCGTCATGCTCATCGGGATCGTGAAGAAGAACGCGATCATGATGATCGACTTCGCGCTCGAGGCGCAGCGCGGGCAGGGGATGCCGCCCGAGCAGGCGATCTTCACCGCCTCGACGACGCGTTTCCGGCCGATCCTCATGACGACGATGGCGGCGCTCGCCGGGACGCTCCCGATCGCGCTCGGCCTCGGCCGCGGCGGCGAGTCGCGCCAGCCGCTCGGACTCGCCGTCATCGGCGGGCTCGTCGTCTCGCAGGTCCTGACGCTCTACATCACGCCCGTCGTCTACCTGGCGTTCGAGTCCCTCAGCGAGCGCTTCCGGGCGCGGAAGAAGGCGCCGGCGAAGGGACAGGCACCGGCCGTGGCCTGACGCGTCATGGCGGAGTCCCGGGCCGGGAAGAGCTCCGGCTCAGCCGCCTTCCTCGTCGACGTGGACGTGGCGCTCGGCGACGAGGCGCTCGAACGTCTGCTCCGAAACCGGCGTTCCTTCGGTCCAAACGCGGGTCACGAGGAACGGCCGGGGCGGGTCGTCGTCCCACGCCCAGGCCTGGAGTATGTCGGCGTCCGTGGAGACCGGAACCCCGACGTCCCACAGCCTTTCCGTCGCGACCGGGTGCCCGAACCTGTCCTCAACGTGCAGCACAGCCTGCCTCCCCTGGGACGAAAGTAGGTCCTCCGGGCGGCGGACGCCAGCCGCGCCCCCCGGATTCTTCAGAGTTCGCCGACCGCCGTCGCCAGCCGGTTGAGGCTCGTCTTGGCGTCGCCGAAGAGAAGGCCGGTCACGTGCTTGAAAAAGAGCGGATTCTCGAGGCCGGAAAAGCCCTTGCCGCGGCCGCGCTTGAGGACGATCACGGACTTCGCCCGGTCGACCTCGATGATGGGCATCCCCGCGATCGCGCTCTTCGGGTTGTCGCGCGCCTCGGGGTTCACGACGTCGTTCGCGCCGATCACGACGGCGACGTCCGTCGTCGGCATCTCCGCGTTGATCTGCTCGAGCTCGTAGAGCTGCGAGTACGGAACGTTCGCCTCCGCGAGGAGGACGTTCATGTGCCCCGGCATGCGCCCCGCGACGGGGTGGATCCCGTACTTGACCTCGACGCCGCGCGACTCGAGGTGCGCCGCGAGCTCGCGCACCGCGTTCTGCGCCTGGGCGGTCGCCATGCCGTATCCGGGGACGAAAACGACCTTCCGGGCGTAGGCGAGCTGCGTTGCGACGTCCTCGAGCGAGACCTCGCGCATCACGCCTTCCTCGCCGGCCCCTGCGTCCGCGGCGCCCGCGCTTCCGAACGCCCCGAAGAGGACGTTCGTGATCGAGCGGTTCATCGCCTTGCACATCAGGATCGAGAGGATGAAGCCCGAGCCGCCGTCGAGCGTGCCCGCGATGATGAGGACGTTGTTCCCGAGGGCGAAGCCCGTGGCCGCGGACGCGAGGCCCGCGTACGAATTCAGGAGCGCGATCACGACCGGCATGTCCGCGGCCCCGATCGGGAGGACGAGGAGCACTCCGAAGAGGAGGGCAAGGCCGCACATCGCGTAGAAGAGGATCGTGTGACCCGGCGAGACGACGAGCGCGATGAAGATGACGAACGCGCTTCCGAAAAGAAGGAAGTTCCCGACGTTCTGGCCGGGGTAGGTGATCGGCGTGCCCTTCACGAGGTCCTGAAGCTTCGCGAAGGCGATGAGACTGCCCGTGAACGTGATCCCGCCGAGGAGGATCTCGAAGCCGAGCGCCGTCATCTTGAACGTCCCGAGGTGCTCGCCGTGCCGGAGGTACTCCGAGACGCCGACGAGGCCGGCCGCGAGGCCGCCGAACGCGTGCGAGAGCGCCGTCCGCTGCGGCATCGCCGTCATCGGGACCCACAGTCCCATCGCGACGCCGATCGTCGACCCGGCGAGGAGGCCCACGATGATCCACTCGTAGCTGACGATGTCGCGGTGAAGGAGCGTCCCGATCACCGCGAGGAGCATCCCGAACTCGGCCATGAACATGCCGCGCCGGGCCGTGTCCGGATGGCTCAGGCCCTTCAGGCTGAGGATGAAGAGGACCGACGCGACGAAGTAGGTGGCTTCGATGAAGAGGGTCTGCGTGCTCACTTCTTCTCCGGCCCCTTCTCGCGCTTGAACATCTTGAGCATGCGGTCCGTGAGGATGAAACCGCCGACGACGTTGATCGTCGCGGCGGTCACGGCGATGACGCCGAGAACCGTGCTCGTCACGCTGTACTTCGCGCCCGCCGTCACGAGCGACCCGATCAGGGAGATGCCCGAGATCGCGTTCGTCGCCGACATGAGCGGCGTGTGCAGGAGCGGCGGCACGCGCGAGATGACCTGGTAACCGAGGAAGGCGGCCAGCACGAAGACGTACAGGCCGGCGAGGAGGACTTCGTTCATCGGGAGGCTCCGGTGGGCGCCGCCGGCGCGAGGAGCGCGGCGACGCGGGAATTCACGGGCTTTCCGTCGTGCACGGCGCAAGTGCCGGCAACGACGTCGTCGTTCAGGTTCACGGTCAGCGCGCCGCCCTCGCCGACGAGGAGCTTCAGGAAGGCGGCGACGTTCCGGGCGTAGAGCTGGCTCGCGTGGAGCGGCACGGTCGCCGCGAGGTTCAGTGGCGCGAGGATCGTCACGCCGTTCACGACGACGTCCTCGCCGGGCTTCGTGAGCGCCGTATTGCCGCCCGTCGGCGCGGCGAGATCGACGACGATCGCGCCGGCCTTCATCCCGCGCACGGCGTCCTCGTCGAGCATGAGGGGCGCCTTGCGGCCGGGGACCTGCGCCGTGGTGATCACGAGGTCCGCGTCCTTCGCGCGCTTCGCGACGAGGTCGCGCCCGCGCTTGAGCGCCTCGGGCGAGAGCTCGACGGCGTAGCCGCCGGCGTCCTGCGTCTCGATGCCGCCGAGGTCGACGTCGAGGAAGCGCGCGCCGAGGGAGCGGACCTCTTCGCCCGCGGCCTTGCGCACGTCGTAGGCTTCGACGTCGGCGCCGAGGCGGCGCGCCGTCGCGATCGCCATGAGGCCGGCGATCCCCGCGCCCACGACGACGACCTTTGCCGGCGGGACCGTGCCGGCGGCCGTCATGAGGAGCGGAAACATCTTCGGCATCCGCGCCGCGGCGACGAGGACGGCCTTGTAGCCGGCGATCGTGGCCATCGAGGACAGGGCGTCCATCGCCTGCGCGCGCGTCGAGCGCGGGACGAGCTCCATCGCGAAGGCCGTGACGCCGGCCTCCAGGAAGGGCCGGAGGCCGTCGGGCTCGTCCAGCGGACGGAGAAAGCCGATGACGGCAGAGCCCCGCCGCAGATGCGCGACGTCGGCGGGGTCCGGCAGGTTCACGCAGGCCAGGACGTCGGCGCGCGCGAGAAGGGCCGCGCGGTCGGCCTCCGGGGAGGCGCCGGCGGCGGTGAAGTCGGCGTCGGAGAAGCCGGCCTCGAGGCCGGCTCCGGTCTCGACGTCGACGGAGATTCCGGATGCCACGAGCTTCTTGACGGTGTCGGGGGCCAGGGCGACGCGCCGCTCGCCGGGGCGCGTCTCCTTCGGGATGGAGACCTTCATGCGGGGCGCGATGATACAGAACCGCAGGCGCGGTGCCGATCGGCGCTTGACGGGCGCGCGCGGCGGCCCCACCTTGAACGTGAGCGCGCTTCGGGAGGGCCCTATGTCCGTCCTCGAGGCGGCCGAGATCCGTTCGTTCCTCACGTCGGCCGCCCACCCTCTTCCCGGGGGATCCGCCGAGTACGACCCCCTGCTCGACGCGATCGGCGACGCCGCCTTCGTCCTTCTCGGGGAGGCGTCCCTCGGCACGCACGAGTTCCACCGCGCCCGCGTCGAGATCACGAAGAGGCTCATCCGCGAGAAGGGGTTCCGGGGCGTCGCCGTGGAAGCGGACTGCGCGGATGCCCGGCGCGTCGACCGCTTCGTTCGCGGAAGCCGCGAGGACGCCGACGCCGCCTTCGCCCTCGGGAACTTCCGCCGCTTTCCCGCCTGGGAGTGGCGGAACGCGGACGTGGTCGACTTCGTCGACTGGCTTCGCGCGCACAACGACGCGCTCGCGGAGGAGCGCGCGAGGGCGGGCTTTTACGGCCTCGACCTCTACAGCCTCCATGCGTCGACGGAGGCGGTCCTCGAGTGCGTGGCGCGCGGGGACGCGGACGCGGCGCGCCGGGCCGAGGCCCGGCACGCGTGCTTCGACCGGTTCGGCGGCGACGCCCAGGGCTGGGGCGCCGCCGCGACGTTCGGCCACGGCATCCTGTGCGAGGACGGGATCCTCGAGCGGCTCGTCGAGGGGAGCGCGTGCTCCTCATGCGGCGCACGGCTGGACGGCGAGTGCGAGGAGGCGCTCCGGAGAGACGCCCCCGCTTACTACCGCGCGCTCTTCGGGAGCCCGGTTCTCCCGTGGAACCTGCGCGACCGCCACATGGCCGAGACGCTCGACGCGCTCACGGACCGGCTCTCCGCGGACGGCGGGAGGGTGAAGCTCGTCGTCTGGGCGCACAACGCGCACCTCGGCGACGCCCGAGCCACGGAGATGGGCGAGCACGGCGAGCTGAGCCTCGGCGAGCTCGTCCGCGCGCGCCGGGGCGCCGACGCCGTTCTCGTCGGCTTCACGACGGACTCCGGAACCGTGACGGCGGCATCCGCGTGGGACGGGCCCGCGCGCCGCAGGCGCCTCAGGCCCGCGCTGGCCGGAAGCTACGAAGCCCTTTTCCACGAGGTGCAGTACCCGCGCTTTCTTCTCGACCTGCACGGGAGCCGCGAGACCGAGGTCGTCCTTTCGGAGCGGCGCCTCGAGCGGGCCGTCGGTGCCGTCTACCGGCCGGAGACGGAGCGCCGGAGCCACTACTTCCTCGCGCGCCTGCCGGCGCAGTTCGACGCGGTCGTGCACTTCGACGAGACGCGCGCCGTCGAGCCGCTGGAGCTCACGGCCGACTGGTTGAGAGGAGATCCGCCCGAGCCGTGCGCGAGCGTCGCCCCGGCCTGAATCTGATACCTTGCGGGGCGTGATGGAACCGCGAGGCGGGGTCCGGCTGCGTCCGGCTCCCACGAGGGTCGACAAGGGGATCAGCGTCCTGGGCGCCGTCCTCGGCGACCATCTCGACCGCCGCGGGAACGGTCTTGCGGTCGAGATGGAATCGTTTCGCGGCCCGGAGGCGCCCACGCCGAAGGTCTGCGTGCTCGTTCACGGTCTCGGCTGCACCGAGGGCGTGTTCGAGTTCCCCGGCAGGAACGGGGACTCGTACGGGGCGTTTCTCCGGCGGGACCTCGGCTACACGCCGGTCGCCGTGCGTTACAACACCGGCCTCGCGATCGCGCGAAACGGAGGCCTCCTGTCCGCCCTCCTGGACAGACTCGTGGCGGCGTACCCGATCCCCGTCGAGGAGGTCGCGCTCCTCGGGCACAGCATGGGCGGCCTCGTCGTCGAGAGCGCGTGCCGGCTGGAAAGCGGGTGGGCTCCTCTCGTGCGGCACGTCGTCTCCCTCGGGACGCCGCACGAGGGAGCGGACCTCGAGAGACTCGCGCGGACGGCTGCATTCGTCCTCGGCGCCGTGCCCAGCCCGATCACGCGACTCGTCGGAAAGGTCCTGAACCTCCGAAGCCGCGGGGTGAAGGACCTCGGCCTCGGCGCCGGGCACGAGGCGGCCGGACGCGCCGCGTGGCCCTCGGGGGCGCGGCATCACGTCGGTGCCGGGACGCTGACCACTGACCCTGGCCACCCCGTGGCGAGGGTCCTCGGAGACGCCCTCGTCCGTGTGCCGGGAGCCGCCGGAGCGGACCTCCGTGTTTTTCCCGGCGTCCATCACCTCGCGCTGGCCCACGACGACCGCGTGTACGAGCAGGTCCGCGCGTGGCTCGGCGGCGCGTGACGTGGAACGCGACGTGGAGACGCGCACGATCCGGCGGTTGCGCGGCGCGGTGGCGCTCGTGACGGACGGCGTCGAGGCGGCGGCGACGGAGGCGCAGCGGGCCCACGAGGCGTTCGCGCGAAGGCCCTATGCGTGGCTCTCGCGGATCGGTCCGATGGCGGGGGCCGTGCGTGCGATCGAGTGCCTGCACTCCGCGGTCATGGAGACCGCCTACGGCGGCGTCCGGATCGTCAACGCCGTGGCCGGCGCGGTGGCCACGAGCGTAATCGACCGGCTCGAGGCGAAACGGCCGCCTAATCCTTCGCGCCGCTGACACGCCGCCGGCTCTCGAAGCGGATTGCGAGGGCGAGAACCGCCCATGTGAGAACGGCCGCGACCGCCGCGAGCCAGAGCTGGGAGAGGGCCGCGGCGGCGCCGACGGCCGCGGTCACCCAGATCGTAGCGGCCGTCGTGAGGCCGTGCACCTCTCCCTTGTCGACGAGCTTCAGGATCGTCCCGGCGCCGAGGAAGCCGATGCCGGTGATGATCCCCTGCACGACGCGGCTCGTGTCCGCGGACGAGAAGCCGGCCTCCCGGCCCGCGAGAACGAAGAGCGCCGAGCCGAGCGCGACGAGAATGTGCGTCCGGAAGCCCGCGGCGCTGTGGACCTTCTCCCGCTGGGCGCCGATGAGCCCGCCGAGGAGCCCCGCGGCGAAGAGTCGTCCCGCGGCGGCGGCGAGGTGTGCGAGGTCCGGGAGGACGAACGCGGACGGGTCGGGCATGCGCCGATCATAGGCGCGGAGCCCTCAGCGCTTCAGCTCGAACGCTCCCTTGAGGATCACGACGAGCCACGGCGTGCCGTGGAGGACGAGGTCGAACCAGTCGATCGGCCTCACGAGCGTCCCGCGGAAGAGCATCCCGAGCTTCTCGACGATGTGCGGCGGCCGGAACGGCGCCAGCCCGAGCGTGAGCGCGGCCAGGATCGCGAGCTGCCAGGGGATCTTGTCGAGGAGGTCGCGCATCGCCTCAGAGAGTATCTCGAACGGATTCAGTCCGATGAAGCGGTCCCGGCGTGCCAACGGAGCATCTCGCCGTCGTCAGCGCCTCGACAGCGCGGCCCCCTCGATTCTGCCGAATCCGGCCTCCTTCGACGTCTCGTCCAGAATCCCGATCGAAACGAGGGGAGACGGGCTCGCCGTGACGACCTCGCCCGTGTACGTGAAGTGCGCGCCATCGTCCGGGACGCTGCCGGGAAGCGTGAAGTCCCGCGTGACGGGCGTCCCGGTCGTCACGTCGCCGCCGTCGAGCAGCGCGAGAAACGCCGAAACGCGCGCCTGGCGCCCGCCCGCGACGGGGAGAAGCGCGAGCGAGGCCGCGGGAATGTCCACCTCGAACGAGATCTTCAGCCCTTTCTTCCCGGCGGGGACCGAGCCGGTGACGCGCACGACGAGCGGGAAGCGCGGCGACTTCAGCGCGCCGAAGAGGTTCGAGACGACGCGGTCGGACATGCGCTCCTCGGCCGACCGCTCGACGAAGGTCCGCCGCGTCCGCACGACGAGGCCGGGCTTGCGGGGCCGAATCTCGACCTTCGCTTCCGGGCCGCCGCCGGGCGGGGGGAACCCGAACGAGTAGTACGAGTCGAGGTCCTGCGACATGCGCGCGAGGGCGCCGGGCGCGGCTTCCGCGCCGAGCCCCACGATGCCACCCGTGTCGTCCACCGCGAGATGCAGGCCGTCGCTCTCGTTCGCGTCGATCTCCATCGCGCGCCGGCTCTCGACCTGCCCCGAGGCCGCGGTCGTTCGCTCGACGAGCGAAAATTCGACGCCGCCTCCGGCCTCGGGGTAGAGGCCGTGAAGGGTCACGCCGTAATCGTTCGCGGTCTTCGCGAGCGAGAGAAGGAGGTCCCGGGCATCGAACTCCCGTGCGTCGGGGGGGATCGGGACGTCGTGTTCGACCCGTTTCGAGATGAAGTACTCGAGGCCCGGATTCCGGGAAAGGCGGTGGCTGGCGACGACGAGCACCTTGCGGCCCTCGAGCCCGCCGAGCTCCGCGAGGACGGAGCGGATGGCCGCGACCTTTCGCTTCGTCCTCAGCCACTCCTCGCTCGCGAGAAGGCGCGCGTTGGCCATGACCGTAGGATCGACGGGCTTGGGCAGGTCGGGCGACGCCTGCGCCGGCGCCGCACCCCGCCGGCCGCGCGCGGCCATCTCGGCCTCGGCCTGCGCCATCTCTTCGACGAGCTTCTCGGCGTTCTCGGTTCCCCCGAACGAGCTCGGGGGACGCGCGCTCTCTTTCGCGAGCGTCTCGAGCGCGCGGTGGATCGCTCCGGTGTCCCCGGTGAACGGCACGCGGGTGGTGAGGCTCGTGTCGAACGTGAGGAGCGAAACCTCGTCGCCGGGCCCGATCGACCGCGCGACGAACTCGTCGAGCGACTGGAAGAAGCGCTGGCTTCGGCGGGCGTCACCCAGCGTGAGGCGGTCGACGAAAAGCGCGATCTTTCTCGGGGGACGGGCCGGCGCGGGGACCGATTCGCGCGTGGCTGCCGCGGTTCCCGCGGTCTCCGTCGGCACGCCCGCGATCTCGGAGAAGTTCGAGATCGCGACGGGACGACCCCCAACGACGAGCTCGAAGTCGGCCGCCACGAGGCCGTGCACCGGCCGGCCTTCCTTGTCGGTCACGTTTGCGTCGAGATTGACGAGCGACACCTCCTGCGAGGCCGAGACCCGGCCCGTCTTGGCGGGACGCCGCCCTTCCTCGCCGGCCGGGGCTCCGGGAGCCGTCGGCGGTTCGGACGACGCGATTTCGGTCTCCAGCCCTTCCGGGGCGCCGGCTGCGGTCCGGCGGCCCGCGAGCGCGATCCCCGTGTCTTCGGGCGAGAGACGGAAGGTCGAGGGGTCGAGGTCCTCGGCGATCCAGCAGATCCGCTGTGCGTCGAGGCCGCTTCGGAGCGATTCCCAGGCTCGGACGAGGTCGTCGACGTTCGAGATCTTCCGGCCCGCGGGCCAGTCGCCGCTCGCGGCGCGCCCGAAGCGCCAGACCTCGAGCGGCACGAGAATGTCGGAGAGGTAACGCCGCGCGTCGGCGGCGCCGAAGGCGCTCTCGTCGGGGCGGGGCTCGTCGTCGCCGAGAACGACGACGACGACGCGCCGCCGCGGAACGGCCGCGCGATTGAACGCGGCCGAGGCCACGGTCGCCGCGAGCCGGTACTCGTCTCCCCCGAGGAGGTCCAGGCCCACGCACGGGAGCGAGAGCGAGCGCTCGCGATAGTCGCGCTTTGGCGTGCAGTCGAACCCCTTGAGGCTGACCATCCGGTCCAGGACGCGGGACGCGCTGGTGAACGCGCCGCGGGTTCCGAAGGGCGAGAAGTAGACGACGTGGCTCACGCCGTCGAGCGCCTTGCCCATACGGCTCGCGTTCTTGCTGAACAGCCTCTGGGCAGACACCGTCAACTTCTGCAGCTTCGGGATCGCGGACGGCGCGACGACGAACAGGACTTCCATCTCGCCCGGTTCGACGGTGGCGACGACGCGCCCGCCGAGCGTCCGGAGCGTGGCCGGGTCTCGGCCGCCGGGCTCCTCCCGGACGACCGGGATCGCGTTGAGGGGCGCCTCGACGACGCTCGCGGTGCCGCCGCCGATCAGGAGCGTCTGCGTCGCACGTTCGCCGTCCAGAAAGACGAGGTCTACCGCGACGACGCGCGCCGCGCTGCGCGTCGTGAAAGGAACGGCGACGTCCCGGGGCTCGCCCTGCCAGACCTTCACCCCGTCGATCGTGACCGTCAGCTCGCCGGGCTCGATCGCGTGCTCGTGGGACCAGGAGAAGTGCAGCGTGCAGGGTCCGGCGGCGCGCGTGCAGTCGCTTCTCACGAGGACCTCGGCGTGCGCGTCGGAGGGCTTGTTCACCCAGCGGCGCGCCCTCTCGACGACCCTTCCGGACGCGTCGCGGCGCACGAGCTCGAGGAGCGTGACCCGGGGCGCGGGCCCGAGCTCCACGAGGCAGGTCTGGCGCGCAGCCGTGACGCGACAGACGGGAGCGCCGTTCAGGAGGAGGTCCGCCGGAGGCGTCGACGTTCCGAGGTCGACGGCGACCGGCATCCGGCCCTGGGCGACACCGGGCACGAACGTCAGGATCCGCATCCCCTGGGGCGAGGATTCGGCGCGGGCCGCCAGAGCCAGAAGAACCGCGGCGACGACCCGTCGGCAGCCTCTCACCCGCCCTGTATACCCCGCGTCCTTCGCCCGCGCGAGTGTTTTGGGGCCGAGTCGAGGCCCTGGGTCCGTGGTCACCGTACGGAGAGCATGTTCATGCGCCCCGCGGGGCCGCTCGCGATGCCGGCGCCAAGTTGGAGCGGGTGATGGGGATCGAACCCACGACATTCAGCTTGGGAAGCTGACGTTCTACCACTGAACTACACCCGCTCGAGGCGACCGTGGCGCTGCTGAAAGTACTTGCCGGCAAAGGGTTCGTCAAGCTCCGTCGAGCGCCTGCTTGTACGCCGACAGGTGGCGGATCGCGGCCGCCGGCCTGCCGAGCCTCTCGTAGAGAAGGCCGAGGTTGTAGTGCGCGTCGAGAAACTCCGGGTCCGACGCGAGCGCGCGCTCGTAAGCCCGCGCGGCCTCGCGCAGCCTCCCGCGGTCCTCGAGCGCGACGCCGAGGTTGAACGCGGCCGCCGCGTGCTTCGGGTTCGCCGTGAGCGCGATCCGGTAGTGGACCTCCGCAGCGCCCGTCCTGCCGTCCTCGTGCAGGAGGCGCCCGAGGTTCACGTGCGCGTCCGCGTGGTGCGGCTCGAGCTCGACGGCGCGGCGGTACGCGTCGCGGGCGTCCCTCGGCGACGCGGCCTCGACGTCGCAGCCGAGACGGTACCAGTCCGCGGCGGTGAGCTTCTCGCCCTCCTTGCGCGCCTCGGCGGCGGCCTTGCGGGCGTGCGGGGCGGCGGCCGTGGCGACCTCGGCGACGGCGAAGTCGAAGAGCGTCTGGCCCGACTCGGGGTTCCACACGGACGCTCCGTCCCGCGCGACGACGCGCTTCCCGTCGGCGCTGATCCGCACGCCGGTGATCGGGCGGCCCTCGGGGAGCTGCGCGCGCAGCCGCTTGAGCGAGCGGCGCACGGTGGCCGCGGGGACCTTCGCCTCGGCAAGACCCTTGGCCGTCCTGAGGAGGACGAGGTCCTGGAACGAGAGGCGGAGGTCCTCCTGCGCCGCGTCGAGGCCGAGCCATCCGGCCCACGTGACGACGCGCGGAAGCGACACGCCGAGCATGCTGGCCGCATCGCGCGCGGAGTAGCCCTTCACAAAGAAAGAATAGAAGATTTGCTTAGAAGGGAAGACGGGGGGGACGAAGACGTGCGACGCATTACCTTCAAAGAAATCCTCGTGCCCCGGTCCCGGTCCTCGTCCGCGGTCTCCGGTCTCTAGCCTCTTTTCTTCCCGTTTCCAACCGCGCGCAGCTTCGTTCGCGTCTCGCCGCGCGTCGCGTCGGCGCGCGTCGCCGGCTTGCGCTCCGGCACGGCGGCCTCGCCCTTCGCGGAGGGCTTGCGGCCCGTGCGTGCCGCGAGGCTCGCCTTGAGGGCCTCCATGAGGTCGATGACCTGCGTCTTCGGCGCGGGCGTCTCGGCCTCGGAGATCTCCTGACCGGCGATCTTCTTCCGGATGAGGTCCTCGACGCGCTCCTTGACCTCGTCCTTGTAGTTCTCCGGGTGGAACTCGTCGGTCGCGATCTGGTCCGTGAGCATGATCGCGAGCTTCAGCTCGGCGTCGTTCACCTCGCCGGCGGGCACCTCGACGTCCGTGAAGGAGCGGATCTCGTCGGCGTAGGCGAGCTGCTGCATCATGAGCCCGCCCTCGTGCCCCGTCACGGGCCTGACGACGACGAGGTACTGCTTGCCGCGCGCGGCGTACTTCGCGAGGCCGCAGCGGCCGGTCTCGGTCATCGCCCGCGACAGGAGGCGGTACGCCTTGTCGCCGCCCTTGCCGGGGGAGAGGTAGTAGCCCTTGTCGAAGTAGACCGGGTCGATCTTCGCGAGCGGCACGAACTCGGTGATCTCGATGACCTGGTTCGCCTGCTCGTCGAGGGCCTTGAGCTCGGCGGGCGTGAAGACGACGTACTGGCCCTTCTCGAATTCGTAGCCCTTCACGATCTTGTCGCGCTCCACGATCTCGCCGTCCTTCGTGCAGACGAGCTGCTGCTTGACGCGGGCGTGGTCCGTCTCGTGGAGCATGTTGAAGGAGATCGCAGCCTTCGACTCGCTCGCCGAATGCAGGTTCACCGGGATCGAGACGAGCCCGAAGGAAATCGTGGCGGAACCGGTCGGCTTCAGTGCCATAAGGATGGCCATTCTACGCTGACGGCGCGACCTCGTCTCAACGGGCCCGGCCCGGGGGTCAGGGGGGGACGACGACGACCGGGACGGGGCTGGCGGCGAGGACCTTCCGGGTCGTGCCGCCGAGAAAGCCCGTGATCCCGCCGCGGCCCGTGCGGCCCATAACGACGAGGTCGAACCCCCGGGCGGATCTCAGGATCTCGCGGCTGGCCCGGCCCGAGGCGAGGCGCGCCTCGACGGCGCCCGAACGGGCCGCGAGGGCCGCGAGGCGCTCGGCGTAGTTGCGCTTGAGCGCCGCCGCGAGCGTGCGCGAGGTGCCCTTCAGGAGATCCTCGCGGCCTTCGGCGATCGCGGCCGCCACGTCGGAGATCGGGCGCACGTGGAGGAGCGTCAGGGACGCGACCATCGCGTCCGCGAGCCGGCGCGCTTCGCGAAGCGCCCTGAGGGACGCGGGAGAGAAGTCGACGGGAACGAGGAGCGTGGGCGCGACGACGGCCATGGCCCGATCCTATTTCAACGGCTCAGTCGCGCGCGACGAACGCCTTTCCCGCCTCGACGGCCGCAAGCGCGACGAGCGCCATCCCGAGGACGCGCAGCCAGTCCGAAGGGGCCAGAGGCTCCGTGAGGAGGATGGACGCGAGCGGCGCCCAGTGCAGGGCGAGCACCTGGAGGCCGAGGCCGCTGGCGAGCGCGAGCCAGAAGGGGGGCGTCAGGCTTCGGCCCATCCGCCAGAACGGGTTCTTCTCCGAGAGGCCCGGAAACGCGCCGACGAGGAGCGTGAGCGCGAGCGTCGCCATGACGAGCGTCTGTCCCCGTGGGCCGTCGCCTCTGCCGCCGCCCGCCGTGTAGCTCCACAGAACCACGGCGGAAACGACGGCGCTCCTGAGGGCGATCCGGCCGGTCGCGCCCCACGTCAGGAGGGGTTCACTCGGGTCGCGCGGAGGGCGGCTCATCACGTCCGTCTCGCCAGGCACGAGGACGAGTGCGACGGCCGGGAAGATGTGAACGACGAGGTTCAGCCAGAGGAGCTGGAGGGGGCTCATCGGGAGCGGGAGGTTCGTGACGACCGACACGAGCATGACGGCGATCGTGGAGAGGCTGCACAGCAGGAGGAAGTGGACGGCGCGCCGGATGTTGGCGTAGATCTGGCGGCCCTCGGCGACCGCGGCGGGAAGGGTCGCGTAGTCGCCGCTCGTGATGACGAGGTCGGACGCCGCGCGCGCGACGTCGGCCGAGCCGAGACCGATGGCAATCCCGATGTTTGCGGCCTTGAGTGCGGGTGCGTCGTTGATGCCGTCTCCCGTCATTGCGACGACCCGGCCGGCCTCCCGAAGTGCGTGGACGATCGTCAGTTTGTCCTCCGGCGTGACGCGCGCGAAGACCGCGGTCTTGCGAAGGTCCTCCCAGCGGTGCTCCTCGACGTACCGCGCCAGCTCCGCCGAGTCGAGGCACAGGTCACCCGGAGCGGCGATCGCGAGCGTTTTCGCGACGGCCATTGCGGTGCCCTTCTGGTCGCCGGTCACCATGACGGTGCGGATCCCGGCCCTCCGCAGGTCCTCGATCGCGCCGCGGACGTTTGCACGCGGCGGGTCGGTGAGGCCGACGAGGCCGGCCCAGACGAGCGCATCCTCCGCCTCCGCGGGGACGTCCTCGGGAGGGAGGCGGCGATACGCAAGCGCGAGGACGCGGTGGCCCGACTCCCCGAGCATGCGCGCGGAGGCGAGCAGGCGCTCCCGACCCGGCGCGTCGAGGGGCGTTTCGACCCCGCCCGCGAGGACGCTCGTGGCGTGTGCGGCGAGGCTCTCGGGCGAGCCTTTGACGAACGACCACAGGGCGCCCTCCGGGTCGCGCGCGATGACCGACATGCGCTTGCGCAGGGACGAGAAGGCGAGCACGCGGAGGCGCTCGAATCGGCCGGCGTCGACTCTGCCCTTGGCCGCGAGGGCCAGGAGCGCGCCCTCCGTGGACGATCCGTGCACGTGCCAGTGTCCGTCGTGGGACTCGAGCTTCGCGTCGTTGCAGACGGCGGCGACCTCGAGGAGGCGTCCGAGGTCCGGGTCGTCTTCCGGGCGCCCGGAACGGCCGCCTTCGAGGAAGTCGCCGGCCGGGTCGTACCGCTCGCCCGTGACGTCGAGGGTGCGCCTGGGGAGCTCGATGCGCGTCACGCGCATGACGTTTTCCGTGAGCGTGCCCGTCTTGTCCGTGCAGATGACGGACGTGCAGCCGAGCGTCTCGACGGAGGAGAGTCGTCTCACGAGGCTGTCCGCCTTCGCCATGCGCCTGACGCCTGCGGCGAGCGCGATCGTCGTGACCGCAGGCAGGCCTTCCGGGATCGCCGCGATCGCGAGGATGACGCCGGTCTCGAGCATGAGCCAGAAGGGCTGGTCGCGCAGGAGCCCGAGGACGGTAACGAGCGCCGAAAGCCCGATCGCGAGAAGCGCGAGGCGGCGGCCGAGCTGCTCGGCTTGTTTTTCGAGCGGCGTCTCCTCGCGGCCCTGGGCCGCGACGAGCTTTCCGATACGGCCCAGCTCCGTCCCGCTGCCGGTCCCGGTCACGACCATCCGGCCCGAACCGCCTACGATCGTCGTACCGGCCCACGCCATCGACGTCCGGTCGGACAGCGGCGCGTCGCTCGCGACCGTGTCCGGCGCCTTCGCGACCGGAACGCTCTCGCCCGTGAGCGCGGACTCGTCGGCCTCGAGGTCGTGCGCGACGGCGATCCGTCCGTCCGCTGCGACGATCTGGCCGCCCATCAGGACGAGGAGATCGCCGGGCCTCAGGTCCCGGGCGGGGATTTCCCGCTCGAGGCCTCCGCGCACGACGCGCGCCGTCGGAGCGGAGAGAGTCCGCAGGGCGTCGAGAGCGCGTTCCGCGCGGAAGTCCGTGATGAACCCGAAGACGACGGAGAAGGCGACCGAAGCCCCGATCGCGAGCGCGTCGCCCACGTGGCCGAGTGCGAGCATGACGGCGGTCGCGGCGATCAGGACGAGGATGACGCCGCCCTTGAGCTGGTTCCAGAAGATGCGCCAGGGCCCGCGGGCGTCGGTGTCGGCGAAGTCGTCGGGCGGCCGCTCGGGCAGGGCGCCGGGCGCCAAGCCGTTCTCGAGATCCGTCCCGAGCTCGGCGGCCACGTCGTGCACACTCCGGGCGTGCCAGGCGGGGGCGGACGGTGTGGTCGGGGCTCGGGCGGGAGCGGGGTCGGGCATGCGCGGGCGCCGGATCCGGCGGCCGGCACGGAGCGTACTCCCGCGACGAAGAGACCGTGCCGGATGAGACATTTGCATCATGGATGCAGTCTCAGTAAAGGGGGAGCATAATGACCGGAGATGAGACTTAGTCTCAACAGAAACGAGCACCCCGTGAACCCCGCGACCCCTTCGAGACTTTCCCCGACCCTGGCGGACCTCCGTCCGGGGGAGAGCGGCATTCTGACCGGGATGGACCTGCCCGAAACCGACGCGCAGCGGCTCATGGAGCTCGGCTTTCTGCCCGGCAGCGTGATCGTGGCCGCGCGCAACGCGCCCGGCGGGGATCCGCGCGTGTACCGCGTCGAGGGAACCGAGTTCGCCTTGCGCGGCGACACGGCCTGCCGGATCCACGTCGACGCCTCGTCCGTCGCGCGCGCGGCGGAGGAAGGCCGGTGAGCGCGACGCACCAGTGCTCGGGCTGCCCGGTCGCGGCCCTGCCCCTGCGGCCTCACCACCGCGTCGTGGGCCTCGTCGGCCCGCCGAACTCCGGCAAGTCCACGCTCTTCAACCGCCTCACGGGCCTGAGGCAGAAGGTCGCGAACTACCCGGGGGTCACGGTCGAGGAGCGGCGCGGCCGTGCGCGCCTCGACGGCGACACGGAGGTCGTCCTCGTCGACCTGCCGGGCGTCTACAGCCTGAACCCGCGCTCCGAGGACGAGCGCGTGACGCGCGACGTCCTCGCCGGAGAGATGGTGGGGCAGCCGAAGCCCGACGCCATCCTCCTGATCCTCGACTCGACGAACCTCAAGCGCCACCTCGTCCTCGCGGCTCCGGTCCTCGCGCTCGGCCTGCCCACGCTCGTCGTCCTGAACATGGCCGACGAGCTCGAGTCGCGCGGCGGTTCCGTGGATCCCGCCGCGCTCGCCGAGCAGCTCGGGGCGCCGGTCGCGCTCGTGAGCGCGGCCAAGGGCGAGGGAATCGAGACGGTTCACGACTTTCTCAAGGGAGCCTTCGGGGTCCCGCGCGCACTGGACCTCCCGACGCTCGCGGACATCCCGAAGTGCCGCCAGTGGGCGGTCCGCATGGGCGACGAGGCGGGTTACGCGGCGCCCGCGCCGCCGCTCTGGACGCGCCGGCTCGACGCGGTCTTCCTTCACCCCGTCGCGGGGCCGCTGATCTTTCTCGTCGTCGTCGTCGCAGTCTTCCAGATGATCTTCTCGGCGGCGCGCCCGCTGATGGACCTGGTGGATGCCGCCGTCCGCGCCTCTGGCTCCTGGGTGGGTGCGCTCCTCCCGAACGGCGCGCTCCGGAGCCTCGTGGTCGAGGGCGTGTGGGGCGGGGTCGGGTCCGTCCTCGTCTTCCTCCCGCAGATCCTCATCCTGTTCCTCTTCATCGGTCTCCTCGAGGACTCGGGCTATCTCGCGCGCGCCGCCCTCATCGCGGACCGGACGATGCGCAAGGCCGGGCTGCAGGGGAAGTCGTTCCTGCCGCTGCTCTCGGCGTACGCCTGCGCGGTCCCGGCGGTCCTCGCGGCTCGGACGATCGAGAACAAGCGCGACCGCATCGCGACGATCCTCATCGCGCCGTTCATGACGTGCTCGGCGCGCCTCCCCGTGTACACGCTCATCATCGCGGCGTTCCTTCCGGAGAGGCCGATCCTCGGACCGTTCCTCGGGACCCGCGCCGCGGCGATGCTCGGCCTCTACGTCCTCGGGTTCCTCGCAGCGTTCGGGACGGCGCGCCTCCTGAAGTCGTCCGTTCTGAGGAGCGACGGCTCCCCGTTCCTCCTCGAGATGCCGCCTTACCGGCGGCCCACGCTCCGCCAGGTTGCGCTCCGGATGGTCGACCGGTCGAAGATCTTCCTGCGCCGCGCGGGTACCGTGATCCTCGGCGTCGCGATCGTCCTGTGGGTCCTCGCCCACCTGCCGCTCTCGGCGGGGCGCATTCCCGAGATCGGGAACAGCGTCGCGGGGACGCTCGGGCGGGCGCTCGAGCCCCTCGTCCGGCCGCTCGGCTTCGACTGGCGGATCGCGATCGGACTCGTGACGTCTCTGGCGGCACGCGAGGTGATCGTCGGAACGCTCGGGACGCTCTACGGGATGGACGCCGCGGCGGGGACGGCGGGCCTGCAGGCGGCCCTGCGCCACGACCTGACCCCCGGCGGCGCGGTCGCGCTGCTCGTGTTCTTCGCGTTCGCCATGCAGTGCCTGTCGACCGTGGCCGTCGTGCGGCGCGAGACGGGCGGGTGGAAGTGGCCCGCGATCCAGTTCGCGTACATGGGCCTGCTCGCCTATTCGGGCGCGTTCGTCGCGAACCGCGTCGTCACGCTGCTCATGGGCTGACGCCGGGCCCCCGGAACGGAAAGCCCCGCCGGGGCGCGCGGAGCGCGAGCCGGCGCTGGGATCAGGCTGCGGAACGGCGGGCGCGGCGGTTCCGGCGTGCGCCCCGGTCGGCCGCCTCAGCCTCGCTTGCGGCGCACATCGTCCCGCAGTACATCCCGAGCTGTTCCAGTACTTTGCATTCTTCGGTCGCGCAGACGGGACAGCGGGTGCAGGTGTGGTGGCCCTCGGAGTTGAGGCTCGAGTCGGACGCCGGGAGGCGCGGGCTCGGCACGTTCGCTGGGCTCATCTGGACCTCCTCAGCCACCCCGTAATATAAGAAGAATTACGCAGCGCGTCAACTCAATGCGTCACGCGAGGGAGTGGATCCGTCCCGCCTCGAGGGCGCGCGCGGACTGCCGGCCGAGGATCCTCACGCCGTGGATCAGCGTGCCGAAGCGTGGGTCCTTCGTGAGGCCGAGCGTGAAGCGCCGGTAGATCTGCTGCGCGATCACGGCGATCTTGAAGAGGCCGAAGACGTACGCGAAGAGGACGTCGGCGCCGCCACGGCCGGACCTCTCCACCCAGCGAGCGGCGACGGCGGCCCGCGAGAGATTCCCCGGGATCAGCGTCGCCCCGAACGGCAGGGCCTTCACCTCGGGTGCGTCGTCAGGGTCGATCCAGTAACCAAGGGTCGTGCCCAGGTCCAGCACGGCGTTTCCGACCGTCGCCATCTCCCAGTCGAGGACGGCGACGATCCGCGTCGGATTTTCCGGGTCGAGGACGAGGTTGTCGTACTTGTAGTCGTTGTGGAGGAGCGCGGGACGCCCGGCGTCGGGGAGGTGCGCGGCGAGCCACGCCGCCGCGGCGTCGAGCTGCGGCGCGTCCTCCGTCTTCGCGCGCCGCCAGCGTTCCGTCCAGCCGGAGACCTGCCGGGCGGCGTAACCCGCGGGCTTCCCGAGCGCGGCGAGCGGGCCGTCGGAGACGTCCAGCGCGTGGAGCTCGGCGAGGCCGTCGACGAGCGCCTCCGAGAGCGCACGCATCGAGGAAGGCGGGAGCTCCAGTCCTGGCGGCAGCGAGGACGAACGCAGGATGAGGCCGCGGACCCGCTCCATGAGGTAGAACGGAGCGCCGATGATGGCGGCGTCGTCGCAGTATGCGAGAGCCTTCGGGGCCTTCGAATAGAGGGGAGTGAGCGCGGACAGGACGTCGAATTCGCGGCGCATGTCGTGCGCGGATTTCACCTCGACGCCGCGCGGCGCGCGGCGCAGGACCATCTCGCGGCCGGCGAAGCGCACGAGGTACGTCAGGTTTGAGTGGCCACCGGGAAACTGCGACACGGCAACGGAGGCGGAGGCGCCGCCGCCCGCCGCACCGAAGTCCTCCGGAAACGCTCTCCGGAGAAATTCCGCGAGAGCACCTTCATCGAAGAGGTCCTCTCCTCGGACCTCGCCCGGTGCGTCGGGGCTGCCGGCGCCGGTCATCGCTCAGCGAGCCCGAAGCGCCTGAGCGTATGCCGCCCGACGAACGAGAGGTGGACCTCGTCGGGACCGTCGTAGATGCGGGCGGCCCGCTCGTGCGCGTACCAGAAGGCGAGCGGCGTGTCGTCGGTCATCCCCAGGGCCCCGAGGGTCTGGAGCGCGCGGTCGAGGACGCGCTGGAGCGCGCGGGCGGCCGTGACTTTCACGAGTGAGATCTCCTCGCGCGCGGCCTTCGCCCCCTCCCTCTCGAGGAGCCACGCGGCGTGGAGGACGACGAGCCGCGAGGCGTGGATGTCCGCCCGGCTCTCGGCGACGGCGGCCTCGACGAGCTGCCGCGTCCCGAGCGGCGTGCCCGGCGCGATCTCGCGGGTGGCCGCGTGGCGGCACATGATCTCGAGCGCGCGCTCGCAGACGCCGATCCAGCGCATCGCGTGGTGGATGCGCCCGGGACCGAGCCGCTCCTGCGCGAGGGCGAAGCCGTCGCCCTCTTTTCCGAGCAGGTTCGCGAGCGGGACCCGCGCGCCTTCGTAGCCGACCTCGGCGTGGCTCGCCCAGCCGCCGCCCCGGTGCCCCATGACCGAGATGTTCCTCAGGATCGAGAAGCCGGGCGTGTCCGTCGGGACGAGGATCATGCTCGCGCGCCGGTGGGCCTGGGCGTCGGCGTCCGTCACCGCCATGCAGACGGCGAGTGCGGCGCCGTCGGCCGAAGACGCGAACCACTTGTGCCCGCGGACGACCCAGTCGCCGCCGTCCTTCCTCGCGGTCGTGCCCATCCACACGGGGTTCGAGCCCGCGAACTCCGGCTCCGTCATCGTGAAGCAGCTGCGGATCCGGCCCTCGACGAGCGGGCGCAGCCAGCGTTCCTTCTGGTGTTCGGTCCCATGCCCGAGCAGGAGCTCCATGTTGCCGACGTCGGGGGCCTGCACGTTGAAGGCGTAGTGGCCGAGAGGCGAGCGCCCGAGCTCCTCGCTCATGTGCGCGAACTCGACGAGCGTCAGGCCGGCGCCGCCCCACTCGGGCGGCAGGTGCGCCGCGAAAAGGCCCGTGCCGCGGGCGCGGCGGCGGACGTCCTCGAGGGCGGGAGCGACCGCGCGCCAGCCCTCGTTCAGGAACTTCGGCTCGAGCGGGATGAGCTCCTTCTCGACGAAGTCGCGGACGAGGTGGCGAAGGCTTTTCAACTTTTCAGGTTCCGAGAAATCCACGGAAACCTCCATCCTGCGGTTGAATCCCGTTATATCCTGAGTCAGGCCGACTTCCAGGCCGGAAAGGCCCCGGTGGCGGCTCTCCCCAAAATCATCCAGGGCGGCATGGGCGCCGGCGTGTCGAACTGGTCACTGGCGAACGCCGTGTCGCGCCTAGGCCAGCTCGGCGTCGTCTCGGGAACGGCGCTCGACCTGATCCTCTCGAGGCGCCTGCAGGACGGCGACCCCGGCGGGCACATGCGCCGCGCGATCGCATCGTTCCCGTTCCCGGAGATGGCGGGACGAGTCCTCGCGAAGCACTTCGTCGAGGGCGGCCGGCCTTCCGGCGCGCCGTACAAGGCGATCCCGATGCACGCGCGGACCGGATCGGCCCGCGAGCTCATCGAGCTCTGCATCGTCGCGAACTTCGTCGAGGTCTTTCTCGCGCGCGAAGGCCACGACGGGCCGGTCGGGATCAACTACCTCGAGAAGATCCAGCTGCCCGTCCTCCCGTCGATCTACGGCGCGATGCTCGCGGGCGTCGCGGCCGTCCTGATGGGCGCCGGGATCCCGATCCGCGTGCCCGGGATCCTCGACCGTTTCGTCCTGCACGAGGTGGCGGAGTACCCGCTCGCGATCACGGGCTCCGTCGAAGGCGACGACACGGCGATGCGCTTCTCGCCGTCCGACTGGTTCGAGGGGGCGCTCGCGCCCTTGAAGCGGCCCCTGTTCCTCCCGATCGTCTCCTCGAACACGCTCGCCCTCACGCTCCAGCGCAAGGCGAACGGCCGCGTAGACGGCTTCATCATCGAGGGGCCGACGGCGGGCGGGCACAACGCTCCGCCGCGCGGCAAGCCGCCGCTCTCGGCGTCGGGAGAGCCCGTGTACGGCGAGCGCGATGCCGTCGATCTCGCGAAGATGCGCGAGATGGGGCTCCCGTTCTGGCTGGCGGGCGGGCGCGGCACGGCGGAGGGCCTGAGGGACGCGCTCGCGAGCGGCGCGGCGGGCATCCAGGTCGGGACCGCGTTCGCCTACTGCGACGAGTCCGGGCTGGACGCCGCGACGAAGGCGCGCGTCCTGGCGCTCGCGGTCGCGGGCGGCGCGCACGTCTTCACGGATCCCGTTGCGTCCCCCACCGGGTTCCCGTTCAAGGTCGTCCAGATCGAGGGCACGCTGTCGAGCGAGGCCGAGTACCTCGCCCGAACGCGCATCTGCGACCTCGGTTACCTGCGCGAGCCGTACCGGAAGGAAGACGGGGCGACCGGGTACCGGTGCGCGTCCGAGCCGGTGGGCCCGTACGTCGCCAAGGGCGGCAAGGAAGAGAACGCCGTCGGCCGCAAGTGCCTCTGCAACGCTCTCATGGCGGACATCGGGATCGGCCAGACGCGGGGCGGAATCGCGGAGAAGACGCTCGTCACGTCGGGGGACGACGTGTCCGACGTCGCGCGCTTCCTCCGGAACGGCGCCGCGTCCTACAGCGCGGCAGACGTGATCGCGCGCCTGCTCGAGGCCTGACCTCTCAGGCCTTCGCGCGGCCGTACGGAACCGGCCACTCCACTTCCACGCCGAGCTCCTTGGCGGCGTGGAGCGGCCAGTACGGATCGCGCAGGAACGCGCGCGCCATGACGATCGCGTCGGCCTTCCCGGACGCGAGGATCTCCTCGGCCTGCGCGGCTGCGGTGATCATGCCGACGGCGGCCGTGGCGATTCCGGCGTCGCGTCGAATCGCCTCGGCGAACGGGACCTGGTAGCCCGGGCCCACGGGGACCTTCGCGTACGGCACGAGGCCGCCGCTCGAGCAGTCGACGAGGTCCACGCCCAGCTCCCTGAGGCACCGCGAGAACACAATCGACTGGGCCGGGTCCCATCCGCCGTCGGCCCAGTCGGTGGCCGAGATGCGGACGAAGACGGGCCGGTCGGCGGGGATCGCCTCTCGCACGGCGCCGGCGACGCGCAGGGGGAACCGCATGCGGTTCTCGAGCGCGCCGCCGAACGCGTCGGCGCGCCGGTTCGAGAGCGGCGACAGGAACTCGTGGAGGAGGTAGCCGTGCGCGGCGTGGACCTCGACGACCTGGAACCCGGCGTCCGACGGCGCGGCGCGCGGCCGCCGCGAACTCGGCCGTCACGCGGTCCATGTCGGCGGGCGTCATCTCCTTCGGGAGGCTGTAGCCCTCGTCGAACGGCACCGCGCTCGGCGCGAGCGGCGTCCACGCGCCCTCGGCGGTCCCGAGGGCCCGCCCGCCCTTCCACGGCACGTGCGTCGAGGCCTTGCGCCCCGCGTGCGCGAGCTGGAGGCCGGGCACGGCGCCCTGCGCGGACACGAACGCCGTGATCCGCCGGAAGGCGTCGACCTGCACGCCGTTCCAGATCCCCGTGTCGCCCGGCGAGATCCGGCCCTCGGGCGAGACGCCCGTCGCCTCGGCGATCACGAGCGCGGCGCCGCCCACCGCGCGGCTGCCGAGGTGGACGAGGTGCCAGTCGTTCGGGACGCCGTCTCCGGCCGAGTACATGCACATGGGGGAGACGAAGATGCGGTTCCGAAACGTCACGCCGCGAAGGCGAAGGGGTTCGAAGAGCTTCGGCATGGCGGACATCATCCTCCGGCGGCAGCCGGAGCGCCGGAGGCCGTCGCATCGGCGCCGCGGCGCCGACGCCCCTTGATCCAGCCGTCCAGCCCGTCCATGTAAACGTAGAAGACGGGCGTGACGTAGAGCGTGATCATCTGCGAGAAGAGAAGCCCGCCGACGACGGCGAGGCCGAGCGGCCGGCGCGACTCGGCGCCGGCCCCGAACCCCAGCGCGATCGGGAGCGTGCCCATGAGGGCGGCCATCGTCGTCATCATGATCGGGCGGAACCGGACGACGCAGGCTTCGTGAGATCGCCTCCTCGGCGCTCTTGCCGGCGCGGCGCGCCTCGACGGCGAAGTCGACCATCATGATGCCGTTCTTCTTGACGAGGCCGACGAGGAGGATGACGCCGACGAAGGCGTAGATCGAGAGCTCCGTCCGGAAGATCAGGAGCGTCAGGAGCGCGCCGAAGCCGGCGAACGGAAGGGCCGACAGGATCGTGATCGGGTGGAGGAAGTCCTCGTAGAGGATGCCGAGCACCATGTAGATCACGAGGATCGCGACGAGGAGGAGGAGCCCGAGCCCCTTCTGCGACGCCTCGAAGGCCTGCGCCGTCCCCTGGAAGCTCGTCTGGATGGTCGCGGGGAGCGACTGCGCGCGCGACCTTGTTGATCGCCGCGACGGCCTCGCCGAGCGACACGCCGGGCGCGAGGTTGAAGGAGATCGTGACCGCCGGGAGCTGGCCCGCGTGGTTGACGGCGAGCGGCCCGACCGTCCGGTCGAGGCGCGTCAGGGCCGAGAGGGGCACGAGGTCGCCCTTCTTCGAGCGCACGTAGAGGAGCTGGAAGGCCGACGGGTCGCGCTGGAACTGCGGGAGCGAGCTCCATGATGACCTGGTACTCGTTGTTCGGCGAGTAGATCGTCGAGATCTGCCGCGAGCCGTAGGCCGTGTAGAGCGCGTTCTCGATCGACTCCGGCGTGACGCCGAGCGCCGACGCGCGGTCGCGGTCGATCGTGAGGTACGCGGTCGGGTTCCGGAGCTGGAGGTCGCTGTTGACGTCCTGCAGACCCTTGATCGCCCGGAGCTTCTCCTCGAGGGTCGGAGCCGACGCGTAGAGGTCCTTCGTGTCGGACGCCTGGAGCGTGAACTGGTACTGCGCGCGCGTCAGGTTCCCGCCGAGGCGGATCGGCGGCGGCACCTGCGGATAGACCCGGATGCCCGGGATCTGCGCGAGCTTCGGACGGAGCCTCTGAATGATCTGACGTCGACCGGTGGGCGTTCGTTTCGCGGCTTGAGGCGCATGAACATCGTGCCCGTGTTGCCGCCGCGCGTGTCGTTGCCGCGGTTCCCGCAGCTCGACATGAACCCGTCCACTCCGGGTCCTCCGCGACGATCGCGGCGACCGCCTTCTGGTGCTCGACCATGGACTCGAACGAGATGCCCTGCGCGGCCTCGGTCGGGGCGAAGACCTGGCCGGTGTCGTCCGCTCGGGAGGAAGCCCTTCGGGACGCGCACGAAGAGCCAGACCGTCGCGAGCGAGGACGGCGGCCGAGAAGAGCATCATCGTGCGCCGGTGGCCGAGAGCCCACGTCAGGCCGCGGTCGTAGAACGCGAGCGGAGCCGGCGAACACGCGCTCGGACGCCTCGTAGAGCCGGCCGTGGCGGTCGTCCTTGCCGTGCGCACGGAGATAGCGCGCGCAGAGCATGGGCGTCAGCGTGAGCGAGACGAAGCCCGAGACGAGGATCGCGACGGCGATCGTGACGGCGAACTCGCGGAAAAGTCGCCCGATGATCCCGCCCATGAAGAGGAGCGGGATGAAGACGGCCGCGAGCGAGATCGTCATCGAGACGATCGTGAAGCCGATCTCCTTCGTGCCGTTCAGGGCCGCCTCGAACGGCTTTTCGCCCATCTCGATGTGGCGGACGATGTTCTCGAGGACGACGATCGCGTCGTCCACGACGAATCCGACCGACAGCGTGAGCGCCATCAGCGAGAGGTTGTCCATGCTGTAGCCGAGGACGTACATCGCGGCGAACGTCCCGGCGATCGAGAGCGGGAGGGCGAGCGACGGGATGACCGTCGCGGACAGGTTCCGGAGGAACAGGAAGATCACGAGGACGACGAGCGCGAGCGTGAGCCAGAGCGTGAACTTCACGTCGGCGACGGAATCGCGGATGGACTCCGAGCGGTCGAAGAGGATGTTCAGCTTCGCCGAGCCCGGGAGCGCCGCCTGGAACTGCGGGAGGAGCTTCCGGATGCTTCGAGACGACCTCGACCGTGTTCTCGCCGGGCTGCTTCTGGATCGCGAGGACGATGCTGCGGGTCGCGCCGTTCTTGTCGACGTACCAGGACGCCGTCTTGTCGTTCTCGACGCCGTCCAGGGCCCGGCCGACGTCGTGCGACGCGCACGGGCGAGCCGTTGCGGTACGCGACGATGAGCGGCCCGTACTGCGCGGCCTCCGTGAGCTGGCCCGTCGCCATGACCGTGTAGGCCGTGCTCGCGCCCCAGAGCGTGCCGGTTGGGATGTTCACGTTCGCGGACGCGACGGCGGCCGACGCCTCGTCGATCCCGATCCCGCGGTACGCGAGCGCGCGCGGGTCGAGCTGGATCCGGACGGCGTACTTCTGGGAGCCGTAGACGAGCACCTGCGCGACGCCCGAGACGGTCGAGATGCGCTGCGCCATCATCGTCTCGGCGTACTCGTCGAGCGTGGGAGAGCGGCAGCGTGGGCGTCGTGAGGGCGAGGTAGAGGATCGGCTGGTCGGCGGGGTTGACCTTCTGGTACGTCGGCGGCGTCGGCATTCCCGGCGGCAGCTGGCGCGAGGCGGCGCCGATCGCGGCCTGCACGTCCTGCGCGGCGCCGTCGAGGCTGCGGCTCAGGTTGAACTGGAGCGTGACCTGCGTGACGCCGAGGATGCTCGTCGACGTCATGTTGTCGAGGCCGGCGATCGTCGTGAACTGCTTCTCGAGCGGCGTCGCGACGGCCGAGGCCATCGTCTCGGGGCTCGCGCCGGGCAGCGCGGCGGTGACCTGGATCGTGGGGAAGTCGACGTTCGGGAGGTCCGACACGGGCAGTAGCCGGTAGCCGACGATCCCGAAGAAGAGGATGCCGAGCATCACGAGCGTCGTGGCGACGGGCCGCCGGATGAAGAGCTCGGAGATGTTCAAGTGGGTCTCAGCCAGCCTTCTTGATTGCGACCTTGACGCCCGCCGCGAGGCGCAGCTGGCCGTCCGTAACGACCCTCTCGCCGGGCGCGAGGCCCTTTTCGATGAGGGACCACTGCTTGTAGACGCGGCGCACCGTCACCGGCCGCGGCTCGACGGTGTCATCGGGCTTGATGACCCAGACGAGCGAGCCCGCCTGGCCCGGCTGGACGGCCGTGTTCGGGACGACCGTCGCGCCGGCGTCCGTCGCGAGGACGAGCGAGACGTTCGTGAACTGGCCCGGCCAGAGCGCGCGCTCGCGGTTCGGGAACGTGGCCTTGAGGTTGATCGTGCCCGTCGTCGGGTCCACGGTGTTGTCGATGAACGTGAGGTCGCCCTCGGACGCGCCCCCGGCGCCTCCGTTCGGCACGGCCGAAACCCTGAGCGTGCCGGCGGCGGCGCGCTTCTTGACGTCCGCGAGCGCCGCTTCCGGCACCGAGAACGTCACGTAGATCGGCTCGACCTCGTTGATCACGACGAGCGCGCGGTCGTCGTTCGCCTTCACGAGGTTCCCGGGGTGGACGAGGAGGCCGCCGGTGCGGCCGGAGATCGGCGCCTCGATCGTGCAGTACGAGAGGTTCAAACGCGCCGTCTCGAGAGCGGCCTCGTCGCCCTTGACGGTCGCGCGGAGCGCGTCGGCATTTGCGGTCGCCTGCGAGAACTGCTCCTTCGTGACGTAGTCCTTCTTCACGAGCTCCGCGTACCGCTTCAGGTTCTCGTCGGCTTCCCGCGCCCGCGCCCGGTCGCGCTCGAGGTTCGCCTCGGCCTCCGCGAGCGCCGCCTGGTAGGGCCGCCGGTCCAGCTCGAAGAGCAGGTCACCGGCCTTCACGTCCTGTCCCTCGCGGAAAGCGACCTTCGTGACCTCGCCGCCGACGCGCGTTCGCACCGCGACGTTCGAGTACGCGTCCACGTGCCCGACGGCCGTGACCTCCAGCGGGACGTCCCTAGTCTCGACGACGGCGGCCGTCACGGGGAGGCCCGGTGGGGCGGCCGCCGTGCGCTCTGCGCGCGTGCACCCTCCGAGTGAGGCCGTGAGAAGCAGAGAGGCGAGGATCCGTCTCATGGAGCTTCCTTCCTTGGGGGGACGGGAACGAGCGCCGTGTCGGCGCTTCCCGTGTCGTGCGCGAGCTGGGCCACGGCGAGGAGGAAGCCGGCCCGGCTCGTCACGTCCTGCGCGAGCGCGTTCGCGAGGGCGGTCTCCGCGGTCAGGAGGTCGAGAATCGACCCGACACCTTCCCGGTAGCGGCCGCGGGCGACCTCGGCGGATTCCTTCGCGCTCTCGAGGAGGTCCTTCGACGCCCGCACCTGCTGGGCGGCCGTCTGGACGCCGAAGTAGCTGTTCCAGACCTGGAAGATCACCTGCTGCGAATACGACTCGGCTCCGGCGTCGGCGGCGCGCGCCTGGGCCTCCGCGCTCCTCGTGTCGTAGAGGGTCTTCATCCCGGTGAAGAGCGGGACGCGCAGGAAGAGGCCGGCGGAGTAATTCGTGGTGTTCGGGACCGATTCCGTGACGAAGTCGTAGTAGTTCCGGGCGGCGAGGGCGGACGCCGAGAGCGACGGCAGGCCGGCCGACCGCGCGGACGTCACGTGCGCGTGCGCGGCCTGCGCGCGGGCGCGCGCCGCGGCGAGGTCCGGGCGGCTCCTCTCGGCCTCCGCGATGAGGCGGTCCACGGACGCGACGGACGCGTCCTCATGGACGTCGGCCGGCAGGTCGGCCGCGTCGACGGGCAGGTTCACGGGCACGCCGAGGGCCGTCGCGAGCTGGCCACGGAACGTCTGGATCTGGCCGCTGACCTGGTCGTACGCGAGCCTCTGCTGCGAGAGGACCGTTCGGGCCTGGAGGACGTCCGCGATCGTCGCGACGCCCGCGCGGTGGCGCTCCTCGGCGGCGGCGTAGTTCTCCTGCGCCTGCTTGAGGCTGGCCTCCT
Organism: uncultured Acidobacteriota bacterium; assembly: GCA_963798215.1. Classification (GTDB taxonomy): domain Bacteria; phylum Acidobacteriota; class Thermoanaerobaculia; order UBA5066; family UBA5066; genus Fen-183. The sequence continues at coordinate 1,830,064 of CAWCSP010000004.1, read as the reverse complement.
GGGCGACGAGAAGGGCCCGGGCGCCCTGGTACGAGTAGTAGGCCTGCGCGACGCCGAGGGCGATGTCGTTCATGGCCGCGTTGTGCGTGAAGTCGGCCGCGTAGAGCCGCCTTTTCGCCTCCTCGACGTCCGCGCCGCGGCCGCCGAGGTCGAGGAGGAGCCAGTTGAGGCTCAGGGAGGGCGTGTACGTCGTCGAGAGGACCGTGACGGAGCCGCCCAGCGAGCTCTGCTTCTGGCGGACGCCGGAGGCGTCCGCCTCGAGGGCCGGGTAGTACGCGGAGCGGCGGCTCCCGACGTCGGCGGCGCCCGACTGCGTCAGGAACCAGCTCTGCCGCGTGAGCGGATTGTTCCGGTAGGCGACGTCGATGGCCTCGTAGAGGGAGATCGTCCGGTTCGCGAGCTTCGCCGGCTCCATGTCCGGAGGCGGCGGCGCCGGCGTCGGGGCCGGGGGAAGCGCGCCGGGCGGGGGAGACCATCGGGTCTCGGGCGCCTTCGGCGTGTCGGTCGCCGACGCACAGGCCCAGCACGCGGCGGCGCCGAGCAGGGCGAGGGAAACGGAGAAGGCGCGCGCCACGCGGCGATTATGCATTCGGCATAGAGACGGGACGGAGTCTCGTTCTGGTTAAGATCCGCGGATGCGCCGGCTTCTTCCCGCCCTCGGCGTCGCCGTCCTCGCGGCCGGCTGCGGAGCGACCGCGCCGGTGCCGACCCTGGACGACTACTCGCACGGCGTGTCGGCTCCCTTGAGGGAAATCGGAAGATATTTCTTCGAAGGTGGAGGGAGGAATGGGCCCGCACCGGTGGTCCTCGGAAACGGCGAGGGTGCGGGCGCGCTGGCCGACCTCTCCCGGCGATGGAGAGGCGCGTGCACGGCGGACTGCACGTCGGAGGCCCGGATCATCGACCTTCAGAAGAAATCCTCTTCGGACGTGACTCTGAGGCTCGAAATTCGCCTCGAGGGGCTGGCGGCACGCGGGGACTCCGAGCGCGTCGCGGCTCTCGCGTTCTTCGACCTCGACTTCGCACGCGCGTCCGACGCCGCGGACTGGAGGCTGGGAGCGTCGCGGGCCGTCGGCGGCCCCGCCCCGATCCAGCGCGGCCGGCCGCATCTCTTCGAGGAGGCGGCGTCGCGCGGGCTCGTCTCGATCCACGAGCCCCTCGACCCGGTCGAGCACACGAACCTCTGCATCCCGGCGACGCACCACCGGCCGGGGATCCTCCTCATGGACGTGGACGGGGACGGGTCCGTCGACGTGATCGTCCCGAATCGGCGGCCGCAACTGTTCCTGAACGACGGGACCGGGCACTTCCGCGACGCGACGCCGGGCTCGGGCCTGGACCTCCTGCCCGAGATGGAGGCGTCCGGGGCCGTCGCGGCCGACGTGGACGGCGACGGCCTGCCCGAGGTCTTCCTCTCGAACCACGTCTCGCCGTCCCGCATGCTGAAGAACCTCGGGCACGGGAAGTTCCGGGACGTGACCGCCGAGTGGGGGCTCGAGGGGCTCTCGGCTCCCTTCACGTCGGCGGTCTTCTTCGACGCGGACGGAGACGGGCGGGTCGACCTCTTCGTCGCCTGCTACGGCGACGCACGGAGCACGGGGCCTTCCTACGGCGGTTTCAACGGCGTCGGCGACCGCTTCTTCCGGAACGTCGAGAGGGACGGGCATCCGTTCTTCGTCGACGAGACCGCGGCCTCGGGCCTCGGCAACACGGGCTGGGCCCTTGCGGCGTCGGCGTGCGACGTCGAGGACGACGGCCGCGACGACCTGTACGTCGCGAACGACTTCGGGAACCACGTGCTCTTCTCGAACCGCTCGACGCCTGGCCACCCGCGGTTCGTGGACGTCGCGAAGGCGGCCGGCGTGGAGGACGAGGGCTACGGGATGGGGGTCGCGTGGGGAGACTTCGACGGCGACGGCCGGTGGGACCTCCACGTCTCGGACTACTGGACGCCCTACCGCTGGATCCTCCGCGACGCGCGCTGGCCGATGCCCGCGCTGCCCGGAGCGTTTCTCGCCCGGCCGATCATGGCGAAGATCATGTTCCGCCGCTCCCGCGGCGACGGACTCTTCCGGAACCTCGGAGGGATGAAGTTCGAGCGCGTGTCCGAGCGGGCGGGCGTCGAGGACGGGGGCTGGGCCTGGGGCACGGAGTTCGTCGACCTCGACGGCAAGGGCCGGGAGGATCTCGTCGTGGTGAACGGGATGTTCCGCGCGACGACCGGCAAGGACGACGAAATCGCGTTCTGGAACGCCATGGGCCGCGAGGGCGTGAAGTTCCACGACGGGATCTGGGGCGGGATCGACTTCGGCGTGAACGGGATGGCCTCGCGGACCCCGAAGAAGCTCTTCTGGAACAAGGGCGACGGGACGTTCGAGGAGCGCGCGTACGTCGAGGGCTTCGACACGCGTGACGACACCCGCGGCCTCGCCTACGCGGACCTCGACGGCGACGGCGCCCCCGAGATCGTCCTCTCGTGCTTCCGCGGGCCGGTTCTCGTCTACGAAAACCGCTGGAGGGAGGACGGCGGCGGGCGCCTCGTCCTGCGTCTCTCGGTCCCCTCGGGATTCAACCGCGACGCGCTCGGCGCGGTCGTCCGGCTGTGGGCGGGCGGCCGGGTCCAGCTCCGAGAGGTGCGCGCGGGCTCGTCGTACCTCTCGCAGTCCTCCCACGACCTCCTCTTCGGCCTCGGCGCGAACGCGAAGGCCGACCGCATCGAGATCCGCTGGCCCGACGGCCGCCGCGAGACGCTGCACGACGTTCCGGCCGGCACGCTCGTCTCGCTCGCAGAGGGGAGAGAAGAGAAGAGGAGACTTCTTAGAAGGTGAAGACGGCGGATTGCGGAGCCTCGCGCTTCGGGTTCCGCGAAGCTCCGGGGAACGGCGCTTTTCTTCGAATGGGAATGAAAAAGAGTCGCCCAGCAGCGCGCGAACCGCGGCGAGGCAATAATCACCTTCGATGAAACCGTCTCTCTTCGAACCCCGAGGCTGGGCCGCCCTCGCATTTTCCGCCGTGGCCGTGGCTGCGTCGTCTTCCTCTTCAGCAGAAATCTCTTCTCCCCGGTTCTCCGCCGAGCAGGCGTCCAAAATCCTGTCGCTCCGGAACGTCGGGCTCGCGCAGCTCGAGGAGGACAGGGCGAAGGACGCGCGCGCGACGTTCGCGAAGCTCGCGGAGCTCGTGCCCGGGGAGGCGTTGCCGCTCGCGGACGGCGCAATCGCGGCGCTGCGCGAGAAGGACCTCGCCGGCGCCGAGGCGCTCCTTGCGAAGGCGGGGGACCGCGCGGACGTCTGGGCGATCAGGGCCGCCCTCGAGAACGAGCGCAACCGGCCCGCGGCCGTGCGGGCGGACCTCGAGAAGGCCGCGACCCTCGACCCGAGAGACCTCGAGTCGCGCTGGCGATACGCGCGGAGCGTCGAGGGGGACCCGGGCGCCGGCGACGCCGAGAAGGCGAAGCGCCGGGCGTACCTCGCCGAGATCGCGCAACGCTCGCCGGCGAACCTGCCCGCGCGCCTGAAGCTCCTCCTCCTCGAGGTCGAGGCCGGAGAGACGGCGGCCGCAAAGAAGACGCTCGCGGAGCTCGAGCCGCTCGTGTCGGACGGCGACGCCCGGGCCCGCCAGTTTCTCGGCGAGGCGCGCGACGCGCTCGCGAAGGGCGATCTCAAGGCCGCGGGCGTGAAGGTGCGCGTCCTCGAGAACGTCCAGCGCGTGACGCCGCGCTACCAGCAGTCGCTCGGCGAGGTCTTCACGCAGGTCGTGGGGCTTCCGATCGAGAAGTTCTCTTCGAAATTGGAAGAGAGCCTGCGTGCGGGAGCGGGCCCTTCGATTCCGGTGATGTTGCGCGCGCCTGAAGCGTCCGAAGAGAGCATTGAAAGACTGCTTAGAAAGGTGGATCTCCGAAATAGCGGCGCGGCCGAGGTGTATCCGGTTCCGGCGCCCTTCGGGTCCGCCGTCTTCTTCGACTACGACCTCGACGGGGACCTCGACGTCTACCTCGACGGCGGGAGCAAGCCCGACCAGCTCCTCCGCAACAACCTCGACAGCACGTTCACGGACGTGACGGCGCGGACCGGCGATCCGGCGTTCCATTCGAAGAAGGCCGTCGCGTCCGACGTGGACCGCGATGGCGACCTCGACCTCGTCGCGATCGACGCGAAGGGCGACCTCGTCCTGCGCGTGAACCTCCGCCAGGGCGTCTTCCGGACGGTTCCGCTCCACGTCTCCGGCGCGGCGGACTTCGCGGTGGAAGACGTGAACGGGGACGGCATCCCGGACATCGTCGTCGCGACCTCGACGGGGCTGCGGCTGCTCCTGGGGAAAGGAGACGGGAGTTTCTCAGAGGGCACGGGTCAGGAATTCGCGGCGGCGGCCGGCGGCGCCGCGTCCGGTGCGCCTGCACGGGCCGCGGTGCGCGCGGTTGCGCTGGGGGATTTCGACAACGACGGGTTCCCGGATGTGATTGCGGCCACTGAGAAGAGCGAGCTCGTGGCGTATCGCAACCAGGGCGGCGGGAAGTTCACGGAATGGCCGGTCTTCTCTTCACCTTCTAAGAAATCTTCTCTTCTTCTTTCCTTGAATGTCGACGCGCTGCTCGGGTACGACGTCGACAAGGACGGCGATCTCGACCTCCTCGTCTCGGCGGGGCGAAAGACGTTCGTCCTGATCAACGACGGCGGAAACGCGAACGGCTGGCTGACGGTCGTGCTCGAGGGCCTCGCGACGGGCTCGGGCAAGGTGAACCGGGCCGGCGTCGGGAGCCTCGTCGAGGTGAAGGCGGGGAACCTCGTCGTGACCCGCACCGCCGGGCTGTGGCCGACGCACGTCGGTCTCGGCGCGCGGACGAAGGCGGACGTCGTCCGCGCCACCTGGACGAACGGCGTGCCGCAGAACCTCTTCGACCAGAGGGCGAAGACAGTCGTCAAGGAGGTCCAGCAGCTCAAGGGCTCGTGCCCGTTCGTCTACGCCCACAACGGGGAGACGGGCGTCTGGAGCTTCGTGTCCGACGCGCTCGGCCGCGCGCCGATCGGCCTTCTCTACGACGGCGTCCACCTCGCGGGCGCCGACTCGCGCGAGTGGCTGCTCGTCCCGCACGGCATGCTCGCGCCGACGTCCGACGGGCAGCTCCTCCTCGACTACACGGAGGAGCTCTGGGAGGCGGCGTACCTCGACGAGGTCTCTCTCATGGCCGTCGACCACCCCGCCGGGACCGCCGTCGTCCCGAACGAACGGATGACCGCCGGGCCGCTCGAGCGAAAGCTGTTCACGGTGACGAACCCGCGCCCCGTGCGCGCCGCGTGGTCCGACGCATCGGGCCGGATGGAGGACGTGACGGCTCGCCTCGCCCGCGCGGACGGGGTCTACGTCGACCCGGGCGCCGAGACGCCGTACCAGGGCGTACGCCGGGAGCACGCGCTCGTCCTCGACCTCGGGCCGGTCGCGAAGGACAGCCGCGTCGTCCTCTTCCTGAACGGCTGGATCTTCTACACGGACACGTCCATCAACGTGTCGCTGTCGCAGCGCAAGGACCTGTCCCACTTCCCGCCGGTCCTCGAGGTGCCCGACGGAAAGGGCGGCTGGAAGGTCGCGATGGAGTCGTTCGGGTTCCCGGCAGGCAAGACGAAGACGATGCCCGTGGACCTCACCGGCCTCCTCGACCCCGCGGACCCGCGCGTGAGGATCCGGACGACGATGGCGATCTTCTGGGACCAGGCATACGTCACGGTGGACGAGCCGGCCGTGGACGTCGTCACGACGGTCCTTCCGCCCGTGAAGGCGACGCTTTCCGAACGCGGCTTCTCGCGCCGGTTCCGCGAGACGCCGGACGGTCCCGAGGTCTTCGACCACGGGGACGTGACCTCCGTTCCGGCGTGGGAAGACGTTCCCGGAAAGATCACGCGCCTCGGCGACGTGACGGACCTTCTCACGAAGACGGACGACCGCTGGGTCGTCTTCAAGGGCGGCGACGCGATCCGCATCGCGTACGACGCGACGCGCCTTCCGCCGGTCCCCACCGGCTGGGTACGCGACTACGTCATCGTGTCGGACGGCTGGGACAAGGACTTCGACAAGAACACGGTGACCGGACAGAGCTACGGGCCGTGGCCGTTCCACGCGATGTCGTCGTACCCGTACCCGGATTCCGAGCACTACCCCGACCCGAAGTTCCTCGAGGAGACGCTCACGCGCGAGGTCGGCCCCGCGGCGTTCCGGAAGGCGCTGGGGGAACGCTAGGGTTGCTCCCTCGCTTCCGTCTCTCCGGTGCGCGTCTTGGTACAGTGGGGCTCGGGTGAGGACGCCGGGAGATTTGCTTGGAAGGGTGACTGCCCCGAGCGCCGGCGTTGTCTCGTCGCTGCTCGCAGCGCTCCTTCTCTTCCCTCTGCTGTCTTACTCATTCGAAGAAAATCTTCCTGGTGCTCTTCGGTCCTCACCCATCCGCTTCACCGACGTGACGAAGCAGTCGCGGATCGTCGTCAAGTTCGACACGGACCTCCGGCGCGGCCGGAACCTCGCGACGATGGGCGGGGGCGTCGCGATGGGGGACTTCAATAACGACGGGTTTCTCGACCTCTTCTTCACCGGCTCGGCCGCGAACGGGAAGAAGCCCGAGGCCGGCCCGTGCGGCACGCTGTTCCGGAACCGGGGCGACGGGACATTCGAGGACGTGACCGGCCGTTCGCGCATCCGCTCCTGCGGCTGGAAGATGGGCGCGTACTGGGTGGACCTCGACGGCGAGGGGCACCTCGACCTCGTCGTGACGGGCGTCGGGAAGACCGAGATCTGGAAGAACCTCGGCAACGGGACGTTCCGCGAGGTGGCGGGAGAGCGCGGCCTCGTGGCACCCGGGTACGCCGTCGGCCTCGCGGCCGGCGACGTGAACGGGGACGGGCGGGTGGACCTTTACGTCGTCGGGTACCTCGACACGGACTACGCGAAGGAAAACTCGTTTGGACAGTTCGAGGTCCGCGTGCCCGAGGATTACGAGGGCCAGGAAGCGAAGCTGAACGTCCAGGGCGCGGACGGCCATTTCGTGGAGCGCGCGAAGGAGGCCGGCGTGCTCAACACGGGCGGGCGCGGCCTCTCGGCGGTGTTCTTCGACTTCGACGGCGACGGGAAGCCCGACCTCTACGTCGCGAACGATAGGACCACGAACGTCCTCTACCGCAACAAGGGCGACGGTACGTTCGAGGACGTGACCGTCGAGACCGGGGCTGGTCGGCGCGACCACAAGGAGGCCCGCGCCGGGATGGGCCTTGCGATCGGCGACGTCGACGGCGACGGGCGGCCGGACATCCTCGTCACGAACTTCGCGGGCGAGCCGAAAACCCTCTACCGGAACGTCGAGGGCGCCCTCTTCGACGACGCGACCGAGTCCTCCGGCGTCGAGCGGCCGTCGCTTCCGTATGTCCAATGGGGGACCGACCTCGTCGATCTCGACGACGACGGCCGCCCCGACCTCGTGACGGTGTCGGGACACCTGATCCCGAAGCTCATCATGTCGATGGCGCGGCTCTTCGGGAACAGCAAGAGCCTCGGCCCCTACTCGATCGGGGATCGCAGCTACCGGCAGCCGCCCGTCCTCTACCGGAACGCGGGCGGCGGGCGGCTGGAGGACGCGACGGCGTCCTCGGGCGACTTCGGTGCCCTGCGCCTCGCCGCGCGCGGACTCGCGGCTGGCGACCTCGACGGCGACGGGCGCGTCGACCTCGCGATCGCGGCCGTCTCGGGCGGCGTGCACGTCCTCCACAACGCGACCGCGTCGACCGGAAACGTCCTCGAGATCCTCCCGGTGGCGGGCGCGGACAGGCGCACCGTCCTCGGCACGAAGGTGATCGTGACGGCAGGCGGCGCGCGGCAGGTCCAGGAGTTCATCCTGCGGCCGTCGTACGCGTCGGGGGCGTGGGTCCCGCTCCACTTCGGAATCGGCGCGGCGTCCTCCGCGATGGTCGAGGTTGTCGCGCCCGGGGCGGTCGAGCCCGCTGCGAGGTTCGAGAACGTCGCGGCCGGCCATCTCTACACGCTCCGGGACGGCGTTCTCGCCGAGCGCCGCGCCTTCCGGCGTTGAGCGGCCCCCGCGTTTTCGCGCTCCACAAGCCGCGCGGAGTCGTGTGTTCCGCGGCCGCCGAGGGCGGAGCGATGCCCGTCTACGACCTCCTGCCGCCAGAATTCCGCGGCTGGTTTGCCGTCGGGAGGCTCGACAAGGACTCCGAGGGGCTCCTCCTCTTTTCGGACGACGCGGGTTTCGCCCAGTGCCTCATGGACCCTGGCGGCGTCCCGAAGACATACGAGGTCGTGGTGGAGGGCTTCCCGGACGATAACGCCCTCGCCTCGATGCGCTCGGGCGGGTCGGAGATGGACGGCCGGGTTCTCCTGCCGGTCGAGGTCGAGCGTCTCGGCAAGGCACCGCGCGGCGGCACGCGCTTCCGCGTCGTCCTCCACGAGGGCGTGAACCGCGAGATCCGGCGCCTCTTCCGCGCGGCAGGGCACAAGGTTCGCCGTCTGACGCGAGTCGCCGTCGGGCCGGTCACGCTGGGGGAGATGGGACCGGGGGCGGGGAGAGAGATTTCTGCGAGTGAAAGAGGGCAGCTGCGGGCGGCTCTCGGGGCGGCCAACGTCGAAGCAGCCGCATCGCAGCAGAGGATTTCTTCGAATGAAAGAGGGCCTTCCGCCGACGACTCGCGCGGCGACGCGCGTCGCGGCCTCCGGAAACGCTGAAACCCTGCCTCGTGCGTCCCGTATTCACCTTCTAAGAAATATCAGCATTGCCTGAAGGGAGGCATCGCATGAAACGCTCAACGCTCCGGTATCTCGCGCTCGTCTCTGTTTTTGCGGCGCACGCCCCTGCGGCGAACGCCCAGACGCCGCTGAAACTGCCAGAGGCCAGCCCCGCGGCCACCGTGACGCAGGCGGTCGGGCTCGCCGAGTTCACCGTGTCCTACCACCGGCCGGCGGTGAACAAGCGGGAGATCTGGGGCAAGCTCGTCCCGTACGGCGAGGTCTGGCGGGCGGGCGCGAACGAGAACACGACGCTCACGGCGTCGACGCCCTTCACGTTCGGGGGCAAGGCGCTGCCGGCGGGGACCTATGGCGTCCACGTGCTGCCGGCCGCCGACGAGTGGACGTTCATCCTGAGCCGGGAGTCGAGGGCCTGGGGGAGCTTCAGCTACGACGTGAAGGAGGACGCGGCCCGGGTGGAGGCGAAGCCCGCGGCGGCCGAATTCACCGAGCGGCTCACCTGGTCGTTCGACGACCCGACGGCCGACGGAACGGCGCTGACGCTGCGCTGGGAGAAGCTCAGGGCTTCCGTCCCGATCGGCATCGACGCGAAGGCCGTCGTTCTCGCGGACATAAGGGAGCAGCTCCGGGGGCTGCCGCGCTTCGGATGGCAGGGCTGGAACCAGGCCGCCGCCTGGTGCCTGAGGAACAAGACGAATCTCGACGAGGCCGCGACCTGGGCGGACCGCTCGATCTCGATGACGCCGACGTACCAAAACCTCCGGACGAAGGCCGGCCTCCTCGAGCTGAAGGGCGACAAGGACGGCGCCGAGGCGGCGCGCGCGAAGGCGCAGGCGCTCGCGACCGAGGCGGACGTCAACAACCAGGGATATGCGCTCCTCGCCGAAGGAAAGACCGACGAGGCGATCGCCGTCTTCCGGAAGAACGCGGCCGACCATCCCGGGAGCTGGAACGTGTGGGACAGCCTCGCGGAGGGCCTCGAGAAGAAGGGCGACAAGGCGGGCGCGATCGAGAAATACACGAAGGCGCTGTCCCTGGCGCCCGAGGCCCAGAAGAAGAGGATCACGGACACGCTCGCGCGCCTCAAATAGCGGCCGCGGCGTCGTCGGCGAGGGCCTGCATCTCGCGGGCCTCATAGACGTGAATCCCGGGCGGCGCGTCGGAGGCGACGGCCAGCATGGCCTTCGCGACGTCGTCCGCCCGGATCGGGCGGTAGCGGCTGGCCGGTCCGACCATCGCGAACGAGACGAGCCGCGCGACGGCCATGCCGACCGCCTCGCCCGGGCGCCGCTCGCGGCGGTGGCCGACGAGGAACGACGGCCGGAAGATCTGGAAGCCCTTGTACGGGAGGGTGCGGATCAGGGCCTCCGCCTCGCCCTTGCAGCGGAGGTAGAGGTTTCCGGACGTCGGGTTCGCGCCCACGGCGCTGACGAGCAGGAACTGGGACGAACCGGCGCGGACGGAAACCTCGGCGAGCTTCGAGACGTACTCGACGTCCACCTTGTGGAACGCCTCCGGCGATCCGGCCTTCCGGATCGTCGTCCCGAGGCAGCAGAAGACGTCCTCGGCGCGGGGGAAGGCGGACATGCGGCCGAGCCGCTCGTAGTCGACCGTGCGCTGCTCGAGCTTTTTGTGCGCGATGTTGATCGGGCCGCGCACGAGCGCGACGACGCGGTCGTACGTCCCGCCTGCGAGCAGCCGCCGCAGGACGCGCTCGCCGACGAGCCCGGAAGCACCCGCCACGATCGCCGAACGCATGGACGTGGCCGGATCATAAGCGAGAATGCGTCTCGTGCAGTCCGTCGAGACGATTCTGACTCTCCTCGGCCTGACGACCGCACTCGCGTTCGTCGCCCACAAGGCGAAGGTGCCGTACCCGATCCTCCTCGTGGTCGGCGGGATGGGCGTCGCGTTCGTGCCCGGCCTGCCGTCCGTTTCGCTGGATCCCCAGCTCGTCTTCCTGTTCTTCCTCCCGCCGATCCTCTATGCGGCGGGCTACTTCACGTCGTGGCGGGATTTCCGCTCGAACCTCGTCTCGATCACACTTCTCGCGGTCGGCCTCGTCGTCGCGACGACCCTCGCGGTCGCTGCCGTCGTCGTGGCGCTCGTGCCGGGCGTGCCGTGGCCGGCCGCGCTGGTCCTCGGGGCGATCGTCTCGCCGCCCGACGCCGTCGCGGCGACCGCGATCGCGCAGCGCGTGCGCCTCCCGAGGCAGATCGTCACGATCCTCGAGGGCGAGAGCCTCGTCAACGACGCGACGGGCCTCGTCCTCCTGAAGTTCGCGAGCGCCGCGATCGTGACGGGCCACCTCGCCGTTCTCCCGGGAATCGCCGAGTTCTGCGGGATGGTCGTCGGGGGGATCGCCGTCGGTCTCGCGCTCGGCTGGCTCTTCGCGCAGGCCCAGCGCTTCCTCGACGACACGATCCTCGCGACGACCGCGTCGCTCCTCGTCTCGTTCGTGGTCTACATCGCGGCCGAACACGTCCACGTCTCCGGCGTCCTCGCGACCGTGACCGCGGGCGTCGTCCAGGGCCGCTACGTGCCGCGGATCCTGTCCTCGAAGACGCGGATCGAGAGCACGACCGTCTGGCAGACGGTGATCTTTCTCCTCAACGCCCTCGTCTTCGTCCTCATCGGGCTCCAGCTCCCGGTGGTGCTGAGGACCCTCGACTGGCCGTGGCCGGTCGTGGTGGACGGGATCTTCGCCACGTTCGGGACGGTGGTCGTCGTGCGGCTCGCCTGGATGTTCCCGGGCGCGTACCTGCCGCGTCTCCTTTTCCCGAAGTACCGCGCGCGGCATCCGTACCCGCCCTGGCAGGCGGTAGCCGTCGTCGGGTGGGCGGGGATGCGCGGCGTCGTGTCGCTCGCGGCCGCGCTGTCGCTGCCCCTCGTCCTCGCGGACGGGCGGCCGTTCCCGGCCCGCAGCCTCATCATCTTCATCACGTTCGCCGTGATCCTCGGGACGCTCGTCTTCCAGGGACTCACGCTCGCGCCGCTCGTGGGCTGGCTGCGAATCGAGGAGGACCGCTCGGGCGAGGTGGAGGAGCGCGGCGCGCGCCTCGCGCTCGCCGAGGCGGCCCTCGCGCACCTCGACGGGGCGATGGACGAGCGGAACCTTCAGGCGCACCAGGTCCACAACGTCCGGCAGGAGTACGTCCAGCGCGTGCGGTCCCTGAAGGGCCTCGAAGGCGACGGGCCGGCGCACGCATCGCTCGCCCTGTCGCGCGAGCTCCGGCGCACGGCGATCGAGGCCCAGCGGCGCCAGCTCCTGAAACTGCGCGACGACGAGGTCATCGGCGACGACGTCCTTCACCGTCTCCAGCACGAGCTGGACCTCGAGGACGTGCGGATGCGGTGAGGCCCCGGGTCAGCGCTTCACGGGCTCCGGTGCTCCGCCCTCGACCCACCGGTAGAGCCCGGGGGCGAGGTCCTTCGCGCTCGCGGTCGTGCCGTCCGGCCAGCGGAGGTCCACGCCGTCCAGCTTCGCGGCCGAGCCGAGGCCGATCATGACCGTCCGGTCGTTCACGGAGAGGTAGCCGTCTCCGCCCGAGATCTCGTCCACGCGCTTCTTTCCGCCCATCGTGCACGTGACACGCGCGCCGATCGCGCCGCGGTTCTTCCCGTTCGTCGCGAGAACGAGGCGGACGTCCTTTCCGGCGCCTTCCGAGACGTTCCGGAAGACGTGCGCGGGGCCGCCGTTCTCGGTCATGACGAGATCGGGCTTGCCGTCCCCGTCGAAATCGGCGACCGCGAGGCCGCGGCCGACGATCGGCGCGACGAACGCCGCGCCCGCCTGGGACGTGACGTCCGCGAACCGGCCGCCGCCCTCCCCGCGGAAGAGGAGCGGGGGCTGCCGGTACGTGACGGTCGGCTGGACGTCCTGGACGGAGGTCTCGACGTGCCCGTCCACGCCGATCAGGTCGAGGATGCCGTCGAGGTCGAAATCCGCGAACGCGACGCCGAACGTGAGTGGAAGGAGCGAGGTGCGGCCGATGCCGCTCTGGACGGACTCGTCCACGAAGAAGTCGCCCTTCGGGCCCGCGCTCGACACGGACCACATCTCGTTGGAGAAGTTGCCCACGACGAGCGTCACGCCGCCGTCGTTCTTCGTATCGCCGAAGGCGACGCCCATCGCGCCGCGCGCGCGGCCGTCCTCGCCGACGGCGACACCAGCCTCGATCGCAGCGTCCTTGAACTTCGGGATGCCGTTCACGGTCCGGACGTTCATGAAGAGATTGTTTGGCGACGTGTCGTTCGCGACGACGAGATCGGGCCTGCCGTCACCGTCGAGGTCCCTCACCGCCACGCCGAGCGCCTTGCCGAGGGGGTTGACGAGGCCCGCCTCCTTCGTGATCTCGCGGAACTTCCCGTTTCCGAGGCCCTTGTAGAGGTGGGAGGAGACGCCGTTGTACCGCTCGGGTGTGCAGTAGGACTTCGTCTTCCCGTCGAGCGAGCAGTACATGTCGGTCTTCGGCGTCCAGTTCACGTACTGGCCGACGAAGAGGTCGAGGACGCCGTCGCCGTCGAAGTCCGCGAACGCCGCGGACGTGCCCCAGCCGGAGCCGACGAGGCCCGAGCCCTTCGTCGCGTCGCGGAAATGGCCCTTTCCGTCGTTCACGAGGAGACGGATGTCGTCGAGCCCGGTGATCACGAGGTCCGGTGCGCCGTCGTCGTTCACGTCGCCGACCGCGACGCCCATCCCGTAGAGGGAGATCGCGAGGCCGGCCTCCTTCGTGCGGTCCTCGAACCGGATCGGCCCGCCGGGCTCGGTCACGTTCCTCCAGAAGGAGAGCGTGGGCTGGTGCGCGGCCCGCGGGTCACCGGGCCAGTACCGCCCGTTCACGAAGAGGAGGTCGATCCGCCCGTCGCCGTCCGCGTCGAACGCGGCGACGCCGGAGCCCATCGTCTCGGGCATCCACTTCTTCCCCGCCGCGCCGTTCACGTGGACGAACGAGACGCCCGAGGCCTTCGTCACGTCCTCGAACCGGATCGAGGAAGCGGCCTTCGTCGGCTCGGGCGCCGGCGTCGGGGAGACGGGCTTCGGCTGCGGCTTGCCGCAGGCGGCCGCCAGAAGACAAAGGATGCCGGAGAAGAGAAGATTTCTTTGAATGGTCATCAGGCTGAAATCCTACCGCACAACGGCCGCGCACCATTTCATCGTAAAGTCGCCGGATGATGCGAACGGCCCTCTCTCTCACCTTCAAAGGAATTCTTCTCTTTTCTCTGGCTCTGTCGGTCGAGGCCGCGTTCGCCGCCGAGCCTCCGGCGCCCCCGACGCTACGCCTGCCCGCGGGTGCCGCGCCGGTCCGGTACGCGGCGGAGCTTTGGGTCGACCCGGCGAAGGATGCCTTCGAGGGGAAGATCGAGATCCGGATTTCTTTGAAAGGGGAATCCGACACGCTTTGGCTGAACGGGAAGGAGCTGACGATCGAATCGGCGTCAGCGGTCGCGGCGGGTGGGAAGGAGGCCATCGCGGCGGAGGGGTCGGCCGTGGGCGCGGACTACGTCCGTATTCACTTTCAAAGAAATCTTCCGCCGGGTGTCTACGACGTGACGCTCGCGTACAAGGGGAGGGTCGAGTCCAAGGACACCGAAGGCGTCTTCCGCCAGAAGGACGGTTCCGACTGGTACGCCTTCACCCAGTTCGAGGCCATCTACGCGCGCCGCGCGTTTCCGTGCTTCGACGAGCCCTCGTTCAAGACTCCCTGGCAGCTGACGATCCACGCGCCGAAAGGCGCGATTGCCGTCTCGAACACGCCCGTCACGGCCGAGCGTTCGGACGGGGACGGGGCGCGGACGTTCGTCTTCGCGCCGACGAAGCCGCTTCCGAGCTACCTCGTCGCCTTCGGGGTCGGGCCGTTCGACGTCGTGAACGCCGGGACGGCGGGCCGCAACCACACGCCGATCCGGATGATCGTCCCGAAGGGCCGCGCCGCGGACGCGCGCTGGGCGGCCGAGTCCACGGGGCCGATCCTCGAGGAGCTCGAGACGTACTTCGGCATCCCGTACCCCTACGAGAAGCTCGACAACCTCGTGATCCCGCAGACCGTGGGCTTCGGCGCGATGGAGAACGCGGGCCTCGTCACGTACGCCTCCGGTCTCGTCCTGGCGAAGGGCGCCGACGAGACGATCCGCTTCCGCCGGGCCTACGCGAGCGTCTGCGCGCACGAGACGGCGCACCAGTGGTTCGGGGACTACGTGACCACCGCGTGGTGGAACGACATCTGGCTGAACGAGGCGTTCGCGACGTGGATGGCCTCCAAGATCGTGGACCGCTGGAAGCCCGGCTGGGGGTGGGCCGTCCAGCGTGCGGGCTCGAGGAGCTTCGCGATGGACCAGGACTCCCTCGTGACGGCACGACGCATCCGGCAGCCGATCAGCGGCAACGACGACATCGCGAACGCGTTCGACGGCATCACGTACCAGAAGGGAGCCGCCGTCATCGCGATGTTCGAGGAATGGGTCGGCGAGGAGGGTTTCCGGAAGGGCGTCCAGCGCTATCTGACGTCCCACGCCTGGGGCAACGCGACGGCGGACGACTTCGTGTCCGCGATCGCCGAAGCCACGCAAGTGCCCACGATCGTTCCCGCATTTCGCTCGTTTCTCGACCAGCCGGGCGTCCCGCTCGTGACGGTCGATCTCGACTGCGCGGGCGGTGCGCCGAAGCTCCTCCTGTCGCAGAAGCGCTTCCTGCCGACGGGCTCCACGGGCTCGGCGAAGGAGACGTGGCAGGTGCCCGTCTGCGCCCGCACGGGCGATCCGGGGACCGCGACGCGCTGCACGCTCCTGACCGAGCCGGCCGGGTCCCTCGTCCTTCCCGGCTCCTGCCCCGCGCGCGTCCTCGCGAACGCCGGAGACGGCTACTACCGCGTCCTCTACCGGGGCAGCCTCCTCGGGAAGGTGCTCGCGGACGGCGGGACGCACCTGACCGCCTCCGAGCGCGTCTCGACGCTCGCGGACGTGGCCGCCCTCGCGCGGAGCGGCGACGTTCCGATGGCGACCGCCCTCGCGCTCGTCCCGGCGTTCGCGGGCGACCCGAACCGGCCCGTCGTCGAGTCCGTCCAGCGGATCGCCGCGGCGCCGCGGGATTTTCTCGTCCCGGACGAGATGCGCCCGCGCTATCGCCGCTTCGTGAGCGACGTCTTCGGGCCGCGCGCGCGTGCCCTCGGCTGGACGCCGAAGAAGGGCGAGGACGAGGACACCGAGCTCCTCCGGGAGTCCCTGGTCCCGTTCGTCGCGAACGAGGGCGACGAGCCCGTCCTCGTGGCCGAAGCGACGCGCCTCGCGAGGGCGTGGCTCGCCGACCGCAAGGCCGTGGACGCGCAGATCGCCCCCGCCGTCCTCGACGTGGCCGCCCGGCACGGCGACATGGAGCTCTTCGCCCTCTTCGTCGCGGAGGCCAGGAAGTCGGCGGATCGTCGCGAGCGCGCGCGCCTGCTCGGCGCCCTGGGGCTCTTCCAGGACCCGTCCGTCGTGCCCGTGGCGCTCGCGCTGACGCTGTCGCCCGACTTCGACGCGCGAGAGACGGTCCCGATCCTTCGCGAGGCGGCGAGCAACCGTGAGACGCGCCCGCTGGCGTGGGCGTTCCTGAAAGCGCACTTCGACGCGCTCGCCGCACGGCTTCCGCGCGAGTCGCCCGCCCGCTTCCCGATGCTCGCGTCCGGGTTCAGCGACGAGGCGAGCCGCGCTGACGTCGAGGCGTTCTTCCGGGACAAGGCGCCGAAGTACATGGGCGGCCCGCGGGTCCTCGCCCAGACCCTCGAGCAGATCCATCTGCGCGCGGCATTCAAGGCCGCCCAGCAGGAGAGCGTGAGCGACTTCCTGATGCACTACGAGGCGAGGCCGACGATCGACCTCAAGCCGCAGGCGGGGATGTAGGCGGCTTCAGGCGGCTGCGCCGACCGTCTTCCAGTAGCGGACGAGTCCCGTCACGTTCATCGCGAAGGGCAGAGCGGTCCGGTAGGCCTCGAGGCCCGCGGGGCCGACGCCCTTCGCGGTCAGCCGGTCCGTCAGCCACGCCTCGAAGAGCGGCACGATGGCGGCCTCGTCCTTTCCCTCGTCGAGGCGCGCGCGGACGAACGCGGCCCACGCCTGCAGCTCGTCGAACATCTCCTCGAGTCGGTGGGCGACGTCGCCGTGGCGGCCGAAGTGCGTCGGGTAGAAGGCGTCCGGGCGCGCGGCCTTGATCCGCTCGATCGACCGCGCCCAGGCCGGGAGGTCGATGTCCGGCGGGGGAGTCGGCGGGAGATTCGGGCCGTCCCCGATCGCGACGCCGCCGACGTCGCCCGTGAAGACGTTCCCGTCCAGGAGGTACGCGTTGTGGTGGATCGCGTGGCCCGGCGTCTCGATCACGCGGATCCACGCGCGGCCGACAGGGATGTCGAGGCCGTCGGACGTGACCTTCAGCCGGTCGGCCGGGATCGGTTCCAGCGTGCCCCAGAGCGTGTCCATCTGCTCCCTGTAGATCCGCTTCGCGGACGCGAGGAGCTTCGAGGGGTCCGCCATGTGCGGCGCGCCGCGAGGATGCACCCAGACGTTCGCGCCCGCGCGCGCCATTCGCCAGGCGGCGCCGGCGTGGTCGAGGTGGATGTGCGTCACGAGGACGTCCTTCACGTCTCCGGGTTTCACGCCATGCTTCGCAAGCGCGGCGACGAGGTGCGGCCACGTCGAGTCGGGCCCGGTTTCGACGAGGGCAAGAGCGCCGCCGGATTCGACGAGGTAGGCGGCGATCGTCTCGCCGCGAAAGAACTCGAGGTCGAGGGTATGGATCTGCATGGCCCCGGTATCGTCGCCCTCACGCCGTTGGCTTCGTGAGGCTCGGGGTGAACGTCCAGGTCCAGTCGCCCTTCTTCGTGACGACGGACCTCCTGTCGTCGGAGACCTTAACGTCCTTCGAGCTTCCGAGGGGCATCGTCAGCATGACGGGGGAGACGACGACGAGCTCCTCGGGCCGGACGATCTTCCTGCCCTTCCAGAGTTTCGGCTTGCCCGTGCAGAACTGAGGCACGTTCACGTCCGGGATTGTCGTCTCCACCTTCATCTCGGGCTGGCCCGAGGGCCCGTTGGCGACCTCGACGACCGTCCAGTGCTCGTAGGGGCCCATCGGGGCCGGGGGCGCGCACTTCGGTTCGCCCTGGCGGATGTTCGTCGTCTTCGTCGGGGAGTTCGCGATCTTGAGCACGTGCACGAGTGTGCCGTTCCGGAGGTCCCACTCGAGGTCGATGGCGACGCGATCGGTGACGTCGGCCCACGCGCCGCCGTTCGGGTCCGAAATCAGCGCCTTTCCGGAGAACGCGCCCTCCACGTGGTAGAAGATCGTCTTCGGCTTCAGCCACTTGTCCATGGCGGCCACGTCTCCCTGCGAAAGAGCCCAGGCGGACGGGAGAAGGCACAGGAGCGCGAGGACGAGCTGCTTCTTCATCGGCGGACGATATCAGTGCGAGGCGAGGAACGGGATCACGGCGGCCGCAACCGGCACGCCCGCACCCTTTCCATCCTTCGCCTCCTTTGTTGGTGGCTCCTTCCGCGCGAACGGGCGCGGGGCGCCGGCGGGCCGGTCGTCCTTCAGGACCATTTCGCCCTTCGGCGCGTAGCCCTTGTAGGCGTAGCCGTTCGGCCCGATCTCCGCCAGCCATGACGGAGGCTGTGCGGTCGCGGGCACGGGCTCGTCGTGAACGTGGACGGGCAGCGACTCGCGATTGTCGTAAGGGTGAGCGATGCGGTAATCCGCGAGCAGTGCCCGGGCCGACTCGTCGTCCTTGAAGAACCGGTACCACTTCTCCTCGGCTGCCGCCTCCTTCGTGCGCCCGAGCGCCTTGAGGCAGAGCATCGCGTTGTAGTGGGCTCCCAGGTCTTCGCTGTCGCTCGCGAGCACTTTGTCGATCGGCGGCAGGGCCTCGGCGTACCGCCCCGCGAGATAGAGCACACGGGCCTTCTGATTGAGGACGAAGCGGTCTTTCGGGAACTTCGCGAGGACGCGGTCGAAGTCCGCCAGCGCGTCGTCGAGGCGGCCCTCCTCCTTCGAGACGAGCGCGCGGAAGATCTGCGTCTTGCCCCAGCCGGGCCGCCGCCTCTCGGACTCGGCGAGTGCCACCTTTGCGGCGGGGAGATCGCCTTCCTGCAGCTTGCAGCGCGCGAGGTTGAGCGGGCCGTCCGGCATCGCCGGCGCGAGCTCGGCCACCTTCGTGAAGGCGGCGGAGGCGCCCTTCAGGTCGCCCTGGAGGAGGAGGCCGATCCCGTAGTCGTTCCAGCGGATCCACTGGCGCTCGGGCCAGTCGGGGTTGCCGCGCTTGACGTCCTTTGCGAGCGTCGCCGCGGGCGCGGGCGCGACGGGCAGCGTGACGGAGTCCGCCGAGATGCGCGTGACCGGGAGCTCCGGGGCGTTCGGACCGGCCACGAAGATCGAGTAGTCGCGCGAGAACTTCCGGTAGTTGAGGGCGGCCGAGAGCGTGACGGATCCCGTCGCGTCCTTCGGGACGGTGAACCGGTAGTGGACGACGCGCGCCGCGCCCGGAGGAATGAAGTTGTTGTAGAGCGGGACGTGGATGTCCTGCGGCTGGCGGCGGTCCATGGCTGACCCGTCGTGTGCGATGACGAGCTGGCCGATCTTGTCGGCTGCCGGGTCGAGGCGGCCGGCGGCGTCGAGGGTGCCGGACGCCACGACGGAGCGCGTCCCGTTGACCGCGTGGAACTCGACCCACGTCTCGTTGCTGTCGGCCGTGCCGTTCGTGTACGGGTGTCCAAGCGTGCGCGTCCTCACGACGACCTCGACGTTGAGGGTCTCGCCCGGGTGCACTGCGGGGAGGGAAGGACCGAACGGAACGACGTCCTTGCCCTTTCTCATCCCGAAGACGTCGATCGAGAGCGAGCCGACGAGGATTTTCCGGATGTCATCGATCGTCTGCTTGTCTCCACGGATCGCGGGGAGGGCCGTGTTCGCGGCGGGGAAGAGGTGGTCGTGGAGCATCCCCGCCTGGTTCCCGAACTCCTCCGAGGGCATGAGCGGAAGGTGGCAGTCGCGGCAGGCCTTCGGCTTCGGCGGGTCGTAGAACGAACGCACGGCGTTCCCGGACACGCCGGAGTCGTACCAGCTGTCGTAGTGGTCCTGGCCCCGCATCCAGTGGTAGTCGTTCAGGGGCGGGAGGAGGCCGACCTTGTGGCAGGTCGAGCAGAACTCCGGCGTCCGCATGAACGGCTTCATGAACGTCTGCCGGTGGAGGGACGGCTCCATCCGGATCAGGAGCTTGTTGACCTCGTGGAGCGCCTTGTTCTTCGAGAACGCGAAGGGGTACTGCTTGCTCTCCTCGATGACGTAGCCGCCGTTTCCGCGCACATCCTTGACCTCGGCGATCGAGTGGCAGGCCATGCAGGCGAGCCCCTGCTGCGCCTCGAACTGGTCGTACGAAAAGCTCGCCATTGTCGCCTTGCCCATCTGGCCCGTGAAGAGGACGACGGGGTCGTGGCAGCCGGCGCACCATTTCGTCTTCTCGCGGCCGACGCGGTCGGCCATCAGCTCGACCGCGCGCCGGTAGAACGGGTTGTTGAAGGACGAGAGGTGGTGGGCGGATTTCTCCCAGCGCTTGTACGAGTCCGGGTGGCACTCCTGACAGTACGTGTTCGCCGCGAGCTTCTTCCCGTCCAAGAGGCCCTGGTCGAATGTCTCCGCCGACGAGAGGAAGAACTGCGTGTCCCCGTTCCGGTTCACGATGCGCTGCGGCGGCTTCTCCATCCTGTGGAGTCCGGCCATCACGAGGAGGAACGCCGCGACGGCGCCGCCCCACTGCGCGAGCATCCGGAAGTGCAGCTTGTGGACGGCCGCCCGGCGGTGGAGGATGAACGCGACGAGCGCGACGGGGATCGCGAAGACGTGCGCGAGGTAGACGGGGCGGTGTGTGAGCGTCGCGCCCTTGAGGGCCATGTAGACGCCCGTGCCGATGCACGTGAACGCGAGCGTGACGATCGTGATGCCCGCGATCTTGGCCTTGCGATTCCGGATGTTCGCGAGCATCCGCGCCCCGTGCGTGAGGGCGAAGACGAGGAACGGGACGGCGATGAGGAGGCCCAGCGTGAGGTGCATGAGCAGCATCGCCATGAAGAACGAGGAGTACTTCGTGAAGGCGACGAGGTAGATGGAGTTCGCCGCCATGAGGCCGAGGGGCACGAGCAGGATCGCGTAGAGCCGCCTCTGCCACGGGTGAAGGACGCCCTTGGCGCGAACCGCGCCTTCGTTCCGTGTGCTCATGGCGCGGGATTCTAAACCTGAGGCGCTGTCTCAGTGAATAGCCAGCTCGCCCGCCAGCCATTCGACCGCGTCCCGGAACGCCTCGTTCGGGAGAAGGCCCTTTTCGTTCGGCGAATAAAGCTTGAGGACCATCCCGTCTTCCGCCTCCGGCGGCTCTCGATCGAGTAACGCCGCAAGGAGGATCTGCTTAGAAGGTGAAAAGGGGAGGGGCGCGGCCTTGTGCTGCGGCGGCCCGATGATCGCGGTGGCGTCGCCCGGAGCCCCGGACGCTCTCCACCTTTTAAGAAAATCTCCGGTGGGTGAGACGAGAAGCCAGCCGATCCGCCCCGGGTCCGCCTCCGCATGGGTCCGAAGCAAATCGACCTTCGGGTCCCGCCCGACGAGGACCACGAGGCCGCGCGCCGCCGCCTCCGCGAGGATCGCGTCCTTCCGGCAGTCGCCTTTCTCCGGGCAGACGAGGACCATCGCCGGGAGAGCCTTCGCCGGCGCCACGGCCTTCCGGTCGGGGTAGATCGAGCCGGGGAGGAGGGGCGCGTAGACCCTCGGCACGTAGAGCTTGCCGCCGGGCACGCTCTCGGTGCTCTGCCAGGGAGACGACGCACAGCCGCCGAGGAGGAGCGCGGCGAGGAGTGCCGGAGCGGCGGGCAGCGACTTCAAGATTCTTCGAATGGTAATAGGGCCGGGGCCCGGGCGCCGCTACTCGTCGAACAGCGACCCCTGTCGCGGTCCCGCCCCCGCTCGAGGCGCGTCGCCGCTGCCAGCTGCCCTATTCACCTTCAAAGAAATATTCTCTTCTCTCTCTTCCTTCTTTGTTTTGCCCTCATCTTCGAGCCAGACGAGCTCCCCGGTATCCATGAAGAACAGCCCGGCCCGCGCGGGCTGGCGTGTGAGGCGCTCCCACGCGCGGCGATAGTGCACGACCTGCGGCGCGTAGTGCGCGACGAGAGCGGCGAGACTCCCGCCGACGACGTCGGACTTCCAGTCCACGATGTGCCAAACGCCGTCCTCCTCGAAAACGAGGTCGATCGCGCCCTTGAGGAGCGTGTCGACGGGGCCGTCCGCGAGGCCGAGGTCCCTCGACGGGACGACCATTTCGAACGGGACCTCGACGTACCGCCGCGGTGCCTTCAGGGCGCGGGCCCAGAGGTCCGAGCCCGTGACGGACGCCGCGACGCGCAGCACCTCGACGAGGAGGTCCGGCGCGACCTCCTCGTCCCGCATGAGGTTCACGGCGAGGGGCGCGGGATCGAGGCCCGGCGTCCGCATGGCGGCCTCGAGGAGCTGGTGGAGGACGCGTCCCCACGCGGCGCCGCGCGCCTCCTCCGCGGGGGACGGGGCGCGCGGGCCTTCCTTCTTCGCGAGGGCCGTGACGGACACGACGCCGTACGTCGGCGCCGAGGCGCGTTCGCGCGCGGCCGCGATCCGCTCCCTCACGGCGGGCAGCGCGGCGGCGAGGGAAGGCAGCTCGCGCGCGCCGGCCTCCGGGACCGGGACGGGCCACGCCGGGAGCGGCGCGAGGTGCGGGTCGAGCGGCGCCCACAGGCCCGTCAGTCGCGGCCCGTCTTTCTGGGTGGTCTTCGTGTGGACGCTCGCGACGAGCGTATACATCGCCCGTGTCGCGCCGACGTAGAACAGGCGATCCTGCTCGGCGGCGAGAAACGCGATCTCGGCGCGGCTCTTCGCGGCCCAGTCGGGCGGGAGCCCGATCACGCGCACCCCCCGCCCGCCTCGCGACTGCAGGATCGGGAACCAGCCCAGCGGTGTATCGCCCTTCCGCTCGACGTGTGCGTCCGGCTCGCGCTCGTCCTTGTCGACGGGCTCGGCGAGGACGACGACCGGCGCCTCGAGGCCCTTGGCGCGGTGGATGTTCATGAGGCGGACGGCGTTCGCGCGGGCAGCGTCGACGCTCATCTCCTCGAGTTCGAGCGTCTCCTCGATGAGGCGCCGCGCGACGTCGGCAAACGAGTGCCCGTCGGCGGAGAGGCGGCGCGCCCACGCGAGGACCTTGAGGAGGTTGCCGGTCGCGGTCCGCCCGCCCTCCTCGGCCGAGATCGAGGCGGCGAGGCCGAGGCGCTCGACGATCCGCACGAGGGCCGCGGCCGGCGGGAGGGCGCGGCTGTCGCGGTGCGCCTCGCGGAGGAGGCCGAGGCCACGCGCGATCTTCGGGTCGGCGCCGGGCTCGGCCTCCGAAACGAACCCGAATCGCCGGCCGGCCTTCCGGTGACGCCAGAGAGCGTCGTCGTCGACGCCGCAGAGCGGGCCGGAGAGGAACGCGACCACCGCGACCTCGTCGTCGGGGTCGTTGACGGCGGCGAGGAGCGGCTGGAGGGCGACGAGCCCCTTCGTGATCGCAAACGCCTTGCTGCCGGTGACCTCGACGGGGACGCCGGCGTTCTCGAGGGCGCGCGCGTACTCGCCGAGGGCGGGTCGCTGGGCCGTGAGGACGAGGATGTCCGACGGGCGCGGCGTCACCGGCGCGCCGCCGGGGCCGGGGATCTTCCAGCCGCCCGCGAGCGCGTGGCGGACGAACGCCGCGACCCTCTGCGCGTTCTCGGCACGGACGCGGTTCTCCTTGAACGTCCCGTCGCCGGCCGTCGCGATCCGGAACGCGCCGCAGCCGGGCCCCGTCTCGGCGCCGCGCGCGTTCAGCGTCGCGAACGCGGCCTGGACCCGGGACGGCGTCTTCGGGAGGATTTTCGAAAACGTCGCGTTCACAGGCCCGGCGATCGCGTCGACGGTCCGGAAGCTCGACGTGAGCGGCAGGACGTCGCCGCCCGAGGCCTTCACGATGTCCCGGAACGTCTCGTACGTCTCGATGTCGGCGCGGCGGAATCGGTAGATGGACTGTTTCGGGTCGCCGACGACGAAGAGCGAGCCGGGCCGCGGGTGGAGCTTCCAGGCGTTCGTCTGTCGGTCGTCGTCGGAGGTGAGGAACAGCATGATCTCGGCCTGGAGCGGGTCGGTGTCCTGGAACTCGTCCACGAGGAGGTGCGACACGCGGCTCCGGAAGTAGCGGCGCACGGCCGGCTGGTCGCGCAGGAGGTCACGCGAGATCAGGAGGAGGTCCTCGTACGTGAGGAACCCTTCCTCGCGTCGCCGGGTCCTCAGGCGCTCGAGCGCCGGCAGGAGGAAGCCCATCGCCCGGGGGTGGACCCACTCGCGCCAGGCGAGGAGCGCCGGGGCCAGCACCTTCTCGCGAAAGGCCTCGAACCGGGCGAGGTACGCCTGGGCGGCGGCCCTGCCGCCCTCCCACTGCGTGACCCTGATCTTCAGGAGTCTCTCGGGCTCGAGCTCCTCGAGGACACGGACGAAGCCGTCGTCGGTCTCGGCGTCCGGCTGTCCGAGGAGGCGCTTCACGCGCTCGAGCGCCTCCTGCAGCGGATCGGGCGGCTTGCCGCCGAGGGGCTCCCCGGGCTTCAGCGGCGCCGCCTCCTCGAGGAGGAGCGCCGCCTTCCGCCTGACCCCGTCGAGGGCGGGCTTCGGCGGGGGCGGGTCGGCGACGACGGCCTGGACGTCCGGGTACTCCGCGAGGCGCAGGAACGCCTCCTCGAGGTCGCGCGGGCGGACGCCGGTCCCCTCGAGGGCCGCGAGCCGCGCGTCGTCCCGCTCGCTGCACTCGGCGATCCACTCGCGCCACGCGACGTGCTGGAAGAGTGCGGCCTCCTGGAGCTGCACGTCGGAGAGGCCGAGGTCGATTCCCGCTTCCACGGGCCGCTCGCGGAGGAGCGACGCGCAGAAGGAGTGGATCGTCCCGATCCGGACGAGGTCGAGACCCTTCTGCGCGCGGTCGAGGAGGGTCCGGACGGCGTCGTCCTTCTCGTCGCGGAGCCGCTCCTCGAGCTTCTCCTGGAACTTCTGCCGGAGCTGGGACGCGGCCTTGCGCGTGAACGTCACGGCGACGACCGAGTCGGTCGTCGCCCGCCCCGAGGCGAGCAGCGCAATCATTCGCGCGACGAGGCTCGTCGTCTTCCCCGAACCGGCGCCCGCCTCGACGAGGAAGGTCCGGTCGAGGTCCGTCTCGATGCGCGCGCGCTCGGCGGCGTCGGGGAGCGCGCCCTTCTTGAGGAGGCGGTCAGACACGGCGGCCCCCGAGCGCGGCGAGAGGGGCGAGCAGAGGATCGGCCGCGCACTTGGCCTTCGTGCGGCGCACGGCGTCGCCCGTGTCGCCGCAGGCCAACCGGAAGTCGCAGGTCTCGCAGTCGCGCTCCTCGATCGAGTGGGGGAACGCGCCTGCGGCGAGGAGTTCGAAGAGGTCCGTCAGCGTGGCGTCGACGTCCGCGTCCGTCACCTCGGGCACGACGCGGCGTCCGCCGCCCTTCCGCGTGGGAAAGTAATAGCCCGAGCGCAGCGCCTCGACGCGGAAGCCGTTCCGCGCGAGGAGGATCCCGGCCGCGCGCGCGTAGAGGGCGTGCTGGATCTGCCGGCCGCGGTTGAGCGGCAGTGCCTCCTTGAACTGGCGCTCGCTGCCGGTCTTGTAGTCCCAGACGGCCCACGCGCCGGCGCCCTCGGAGTCGATGCGGTCGATCTTGCCCTCGAGGAGGAACGTCGACGCGCCGGCGCGGATCTCGAGAGGCTCGGCGGACGCGAGCTCCTTGCCGGCCGCGCCGCGCGACCGTCCGAACGGCACCTCGAAAAAGCGCGGCGTCGAGAGGGCGGCCGACTTCGCCTCGCCTTTCACGAAGACGTCGAGGTCGGCGAGGAAGAGGTCGCGCTGGTTCCGGAAGGCGACGCCGCTCGGGGGCGGGACCTCGGCGCGCATTCGCGCGAGGTTCCGGTCCGCGACCTTGAGGAGGCGCGCGGTCTCCCGGACGAGCTCGAACGGCGCGTCCGGGTCCTCGCGCTCCGTGAAGAAGTCGAAGACGGTGTCGTGGAAGAGGCGGCCATACTCGAGCGCGTCCAGCCAGACATCGGGCGCCCGCTCCTCGTCGGGCTCGGCGAGGCCGAGGACGTACTTCAGGAAGTACGCCCGCGGGCTCTTCGCGAGGAGCTGGAGGCGCGAGGCGGAGACGGGCTCGCGTGTGACGCGCGGGTCCAGCTCGCCGGGCGCCGCCGAGAGCCGCCCGTCCCACTTCGTGAACGCCGGCGAACTCCGGGCGTCTTCGGCCTCCCGGCCGTCCGCGATCCACGGGTAGGCCTTCTCGACCTCCTCGGCGGCGCGTTCCGGGTCGGCGCCGGGCGCGTGGAGTGCCGAGAGCCACCACTCGACCTCGTCGAGCGGCTCGCCCGCGGGCCGGAACGCGGCGGGCGCGCCCTCGCGGTCGAAGAGGTCACGGAAGCTCGCGCGGGGCCGGCCCTCGAGGGCGCGGAAGGCCTCGAGAACCGCCGACGACGGGAACTGCTCGGCGTCCTGCAGAAAGTCGCGGTTCGAGTACGAAAGGACGATCCGGCCCCGGAGCCGCGCGAGGAGCGCGGCGAGCGAGCGCCGGCTCTCCTCGGGCGCGGTGCCGCGCCGGAGCGGAAGGGCGCCCGAGCCGATGTGCCGGTTGACGGCCTCGCGCTCGTGGTCGAGAAGCACCGGGTCCTGCGCTCCGCCGCCGGGAAACCGGCCCTCGTCGAGGCCGAGGACAAACGTGTGGCCGCGGCCGGACCACCCGGCGCCCGGGACGCGCGCGACGTGGGCGTGCCCGGGCAGCGGCGTCGAGGACGCGACCGCGAGCGTCTCCACGGCCTCGCGGAGGCGGTTGGCCGCCTCGGCGAGCGGAAGCCTGCGCGGGGGGAGCGCCGCGAACTCGGCGAAGAGGCGGGCGAGACCCTCCCGAGCCATCCCGTCCATCCGGCTCGCGACGTCGAGGATGTCGGTCAGCGCGAGGCAGGCCCGCGCGAGGGCGGCGAAGTCCACCCGGCCCTCCGGGTCGGGCACCGGCGCGATTGCCAGAAGGCGGTCGACCCAGGCAGCGACGGCGTCGAGCGGAACGAGGCGCTCCGCGATCGCGTCGGGGTCGAGGCCTTCGGCCGAGGCCCGGCGGTCGAGGCGGGCGCGCTCGAGCGAGAGCCGGGTGCGCGTGCGCTCGCGGCCCCTGACGATCCCGGCCCGCCGGAACGCGCGCGCGGCGCGGACCGGTCCGACGAGGGCGCCGCGCGGATGCGCCGCCGCGAGGTTCGCGCGGCCCGCGCCGAGGAGGCGCGCAAGGTCGCCCTCCTCGTAGCCGCCGCTGATCCAGTCGAGGACGTCGAGGACGCCCTGGGCCGGGCGCGAGAACGTGGCCGGGACCCCGTCGGCGAACGTGCAGGGGAAGCCCGCCTGCTGGGCGAGCTCGTAGACGAGCGGCCGGTAGGCGCCGTCGTCCGTGATCGCGATCTCGACGTCGTCGAGCGGGATCTTCTCGTCCAGGACGCGGCGGAAGACGGCGCGGACCTCGTTCTCCTCCCCGGACGCGCACGCGAGGGACACGCGATCCGGCGTCAGCGGCACGTCCTCGGGCGTGTCCACGGCGAGCGCCGTGGCCGGGCGGGGAAGAAGCGTCTCGAGGAACGCCGACTCGACCGGCGAGAGCTCGAGGCCTTCCGGTCTCAGAACGCGGACCGCGGGCGCGAGCTTCATTCCCGGGCTCTCGGCCAGCACCCGCGTGGCCGCCGCGAGGACGTCGAGGGGATCGGCGAACTTCCCGGCCTCGAGCGCGTCGCGGTAGGCGCGGCCGATGGCCTTCATCTCGCGCGCCTTGCGCGGGTCCTCGAGCGCCTCGGAAGGAAGCTGCTCGGGCGTGAGGCCCGCGCGCCGGATCTCGTTCAGCGTGGACTGGAGCGCGCGGTGGAGGCCGGGCCGTTCACGCAGGGCGCCGAAATAGGAATCGGGCTTCAGGACCTGGTCGCACGCATCCTCGACGAGGGCGAGGAGCTGGGCTCGCGAAAGCGTTTCGCGCCCGGCCGCCGCGAGGGCCGCCCCTGCCACGCCGTGGGCGAGTGAGAAGACCGTGGCGGATCTCAGGTTCAGGTGCGCGCAGCCGGAGCGGGCGAGGGCGTCGAGGATCTGCTGGCCCACGGGGAAGGACGGGACGAGCAGGATCTTCTCGTCCACGGAGTGGGCCGCGCAGAACTCCGCGAGCCCCGCGAGGAGCCTGTTGCGTTCCACGTCCGGTGTCACGGCGGGAGTCTAAAGGGCGGCGCGGCCTGTGTGATCATCCCCGCGCATGGAAGGCATTTCCCTCGGAGTGCCGACGCTCGTCGCGATCGCCGTGTACCTCGCCGCGATCAACGTCCTCGGTGCGTGGCTCGGCAAGGGCCAGAAGGATGCGAAGGACTACTTCCTGGGCGGCCACGCGATGCCGTGGGGCGCCGTCATGGCCTCGATCGTCGCGACGGAGACGTCCGCGCTCACGTTCCTCTCGGTGCCCGGCGACGCGTACCACTCCGGGTTCACGTTCCTGCAGCTCGGGTTCGGATACCTCGTCGGGCGAATCGCCGTGTCGTTCATCCTCCTGCCCGGCTACTTCCACGGCGAGATCACGACGGCGTACGCCCTCCTCGAGCGGCGCTTCGGCGTCGGCGCGCGGCGGTTCACGTCGCTCATCTTCATGGTCACGCGCGTCATGGCGGCCGGCGTGCGGCTCGCGGTGCCCGCGATTCCGATCGCGCTCATCCTGGGCGTCCCGGTGTGGGTCGCGATCCTCCTCCTCGCGGCCGCGACGGCGCTCTACACGTACGTCGGCGGCATCAAGGCGGTCATCTGGATCGACCTCATCCAGGTATGCGTCTACCTCTCGGGCGCGTTGATGGCGCTGTGGGTCTTGCTGGGAACCTTCGGCGGGGGAATCCGGGGATGGGAAGAGATTCTTAGAAGGTGCATGGAGCTCGGGCAGCCGGTTCGCCTTCTTAACCTTCCAAAGAATCTTCAGGGTCTCTTTGCAGAGCCGTACACCTTGTGGTCCGGTGTCATCGGAGGAGCCGTGCTGGCCATGGCCAGCCACGGCGCCGACCAGCTCATCGTTCAGCGTCTTCTCGCGTGCCGCGGCCTGCGTGACGCGCAGAAGGCGCTCATCGGGTCGGGCGTCCTCGTGATCCTGCAGTTCACGCTGTTCCTCGCGCTCGGCGTCGGGCTCTTCGCGTTTTACGGCGGCGCGCCGATCGGGCCCGGCGGGTTCCCGTCCAGCGACGCGATCCTCCCGACGTTCATCGTGAAGAGCCTGCCGCCGTTCGTGTCGGCGTACCTCGTCGCGGGGATCTTCTCGGCCGCGATGTGCTCCGAGTCGTCCGCGCTCAACTCCCTCGCCTCGGCGCTCGCGATGGACATCGTCGCGCCGCTGATGGGGAGGAAGTACGTCGAAGGGAAGCGGGGCCTCGTCCTCGGAAAGGTCCTGACGCTCTTCTGGACCCTGATCCTCGCGGGTCTCGCGGTCGGGTTCTCGCGCCTCCCGCAGCACGTCCCGGCCGTGCAGGTCGCGCTCGGTCTCGCCAGCGTGACGGCGGGCGGCCTCCTCGGCGGCTTCCTCCTTGCGCTCTGGGCGCGGAAGGCGACGCAGGCGGACGCGATGACCGGCATCGCGACGTCGGCCGTCTTCATGTTCGTCCTGTGGCTGGGCTCGAAGGACTTCGTCCCGTTCCCGCTCGGGAAGGCGATCGCGTGGCCCTGGTACTCGCTTCTCGGCTCGGCGATCGCGTTCGGGACGGGCTGGCTGCTGTCGCTGCGGCGACCCGAGCCGGCTACATCCCGAGCATGACCCGCGCCACGCGCGACATCATGTCCATGTTCCAGGGCGGGTCCCAGACGAGCTCGACCTTCGCGCCCGTGACGCCCTCGACACTCTTGATCTTCGTCTCCACCTCGCCGGGCAGTGAGCCCGCGACGGGGCAGGCCGGCGCCGTGAGGGTCATCTTCACGTCGACGACGCCCTCGGGCGACGCCGAGACCGAGTAGATCAGCCCAAGCTCCCAGATGTTCACGGGGATCTCGGGGTCGAAGCACTTCTTCAGCGCCTCGTCGACGACCTTCTGCTCTAGGGGGGAGCGGGAGGAAGACGAAGAAGAAGAGGAAGATTTCTTAGAAGGCGCGTCTGAGGACGCCGCGGTCTGCGCCGCCGCAGCCACGTCCGGGGCGTCGCGGCCTTCAGACCGATTACCCTCTAAGAAATCTCTCTCTTCGGACATAACCGTCTATTCCGTCCTCGCCACTTCAGGCATGTTCTTCAAAGCGCTCTCGAGCGTGTGCCACGCGAGCGTCGCGCACTTGACGCGCGCCGGGAACTCGCGAACGCCGGAGAAGACCGCGAGCTTGCCGAGTCCCGCACCCGTCGCCTTGACGTCAGGCGGGCCCGTGAGGAGGTCGTGGAACCTGCCGTACAGCGCCTCGGCCTCCTCCACCGTCTTCCCCTTGACGGCGTCCGTCATGAGCGACGCGGACGCCTTCGAGATCGCGCAGCCCGACCCCTGGAACGCGACGTCGGCGATCCGGTCGCCGTCCAGCCGGACGTAGAGCCGCAGCCGGTCGCCGCAGAGCGGGTTGTGGCCGAGCGCCACGCGGCTCGGGTCGGCCATCTCGCGGTAGTTGTGGGGCGTCTTGTTGTGGTCGAGGATGACCTCCTGGTAGAGGTCGCGGAGGTCGCTCATCAGGCGAAGACCTCCTGCACCTTCTTCAGGGCCGTCGCGAGGAGGTCGACTTCTTCCTCCGTGTTGTAGACGCCGAACGAGGCGCGGGCCGTGGCGCCGATGCCGTACCGGTCCATGACGGGCTGCGCGCAGTGCTGGCCCGTGCGGATCGCGATGCCCTCGCGGTCGAGGATCGTCCCGATGTCGTGCGGATGGACGTCGCCGAGGAGGAACGAGACGACCGCCGCCTTGCGGGGCGCGGTGCCGACGATGCGGAGAGTGTCGATCGCGGAGAGCGCCTCCGTCGCGCGGACGAGGAGCGCGTGCTCGTGCGCGGCGACGGCGGGCAGGCCGACGTCCGTCAGCCAGGCCGCCGCGACGCCGAAGCCGATCCCGCCCGCGATGTTCGCGGTGCCGGCCTCGAACTTCCACGGCAGCTCGTTGTATGTCGTTTTCTCGAACGTGACGGACGAGATCATGTCGCCGCCGCCCTGGTATGGCGGAAGCTTCTCGAGCCAGGCCTCCGTCCCGTAGAGAGCCCCGATGCCCGTCGGCCCGTACATCTTGTGGCCGGACACCGCGTAGAAGTCGCAGCCGAGGGCGGCCACGTCGATCGGAAGGTGCGGCGCAGCTTGCGCGCCGTCCACGAGGACGGGCACGTCCCGCTCGTGCGCGAGGCGGATGAACTCCTCGACGGGGTTGATCGTGCCGAGGGCGTTGGACACGTGGGACACCGCGGCGATCCGGGTCCGCTCCGACAGGCGTTTTCCGAACTCCTCGACGGGCACCTCGCCGGAGTCCGTGATCGGGACGACGACGAGCTTCGCGCCCGTGCGGCCGCAAGCGAGCTGCCACGGGACGATGTTGGAGTGGTGCTCGAGACCCGTGAGGAGGATCTCGTCGCCCTCCTTCAGGACCGACGTCGCAAACCCCGCGGCCACGAGGTTGATCGCCTCCGTCGTGCCGCGCG
Organism: uncultured Acidobacteriota bacterium; assembly: GCA_963798215.1. Taxonomy (GTDB): domain Bacteria; phylum Acidobacteriota; class Thermoanaerobaculia; order UBA5066; family UBA5066; genus Fen-183. The sequence goes on along the minus strand of CAWCSP010000004.1, from coordinate 1,798,604 downwards.
TGAAGACGACCTCCTTCGGCGCGCGCGCGCCGAGGAAGCGGGCGACGGTCGCCCGGGCGCCCTCGTATTCGGCGGTCGCCTTCTCGGAAAGGAAGTGCGTCCCGCGGTGGATGTTCGCGTTGGTCTCCTCGTAGTACCGGCGGTCGGAGTCGATGACGGCGTGCGGCTTCTGCGTCGTGTTCGCGTTGTCGAGGTAGACGAGCCTCTTGCCGTGCACGGCCCGGCGGAGGATGGGGAACTCGCCCCTGATCTTCTCGACGTCGAAGGCCGGGTCGACGCCCGGGACGGCGGTCTCGGGAACGACGTTCATGCAGTCACCGCCTGTGCGGCCGGAAGCCACGCGTGGAGGCGGTCCTCGAGGAGCGCCCTGACGTCCGGGGCGGCCACCTTCGAGACGACCTCGCTGCCGAACGCGTAGGTGAGGAGGGCGCGCGCGGCGCCTTCCGAGAGGCCGCGCGAGCGGAGGTAGAAGAGGGCGTCCGCGTCGATCCGGCCCGTCGTCGAGCCGTGGGAGCACCGGACGTCGTTGTTGTGGATTTCGAGCTGGGGCTTGCTGTCGACGAGCGCCTCGTCCGAGAGGATCAGGTTCCGGTTCGTCTGGCGGGCATCCGTCTTCACGGCGCCCTCGCGCACGATGACCTTGCCGTCGAAGGCCCCGCGGCCCGTCCCGTCGAGGATCCCCTTGTAGAGCTCGAGGCTGTCGGCGTGCGGCGCCGCGTGGTCGATCAGAGTGTGGCAGTCGGCGGTCTGGCCGGAAGCCGCCGCGAAGAGGCCGTAGAGCTCCGTGCCCGAGCCCTCGCCCGAGAGCGTCGCGGCAATCTCGTTGCGGGCCGCCTGGGCCCCGAACGAGTACACGTGCGAGACCGAGCGCGCGCCCTTCGCGTGCGACAGGAAGAGGTTGCCGACGTGGAAGGTCTGGCGGCTCTCGAACTGGACCTTGACGTGCGTGAGCCGCGCGTTCTCTCCGAGCACGGCCTGCGTCACTGCGTTCGTGAACGAGAGCTCGTCGGCGCCGACGAACACCTCGACGACGGTCGCGGAGGCGTTCTCCTCGAGGACGACGAGGTTCCTCAGGTGCGACATCAGCGGCGCGGGCGTCCCGCTCGCGGACGTGGAGACGTGGAGGACGACGAGCGGGTCGGGCGCCGCGAGGCCCTTCCCGACGCGGACGAGAGCGCCGGTGTCGAGAAACGCGTCGTTCAGGGCGACGAACGGGTGAGCCGACGGAGCCGCGACGAGCGCTTTCTCGACGCGCTCGGGGGCGAGGCGAAGCGCGGTCGCGAGGTTCTCGAAGAGGATCTCGGGCGGGAGCGTGTGCGCGGTGCGCCGCACGAGGCGGCCGTTCACGAAGACGAGGCGCGGGCCGGGAGAGGAGAGGCCGAGCGTCCCGAGCCGGGCCTCGAGCTCGACGGCCTGCGTGCGCTCGGCGATCGTGACGTCGCGCGGCGCGAGCCCGAAGACCGTCCGCGCGAGCGGGAGAAGGTTCGTGTAGCGCCACTCCTCGTCCTTGAGGGACGGGAATCCGGCCTCCACGAAGGACGCAACCCCGTCCCGGCGAAGCCGCGTGAGCCACGGCGGGCCGGCGAGGCCCGAGGCGTACTCCCCGGCCTGCGCCGCGAGGACGTCCACGCCGTCGCGGATGCTCGAGGCCTTTGCGGTTGCCGCCATCGTCAGCTCGCCGCGGCCGCGGCTTCCTTCTCGATCCAGCCGTAGCCCTTCGCCTCGAGCTCGAGCGCGAGGTCCTTGCCGCCGGACTTGACGATCTTCCCGTCCGAGAGGACGTGGACGACGTCGGGGACGATGTAGTTCAGGAGACGCTGGTAGTGCGTGATGACGAGCAGGCCGCGCTTGCCGTCGCGCAGGGCGTTGACGCCACCGGCCGCGATGCGCAGGGCGTCGATGTCGAGGCCCGAGTCCGTCTCGTCGAGGATCGCGAGCTTAGGGTCGAGGAGCGCCATCTGGAGAACCTCGTTCCGCTTCTTCTCGCCGCCCGAGAAGCCCTCGTTCACCGAGCGGTTCAGGAGCGCCTCTTCCATCTCGACGAGCTTCGCCTTCGCGTCGAGGAGCTCGAGAAAGTCCATCGCGTCGAGTTCGGGCTGCCCGCGGTGGCGGCGGACGGCATTCACGGCCGTGCGCAGGAAGTACGTGTTCGAGACGCCCGGAATCTCGACGGGGTACTGGAACGCGAGGAACACGCCCTCGCGCGCCCTCTCCTCGGGCTTCATCGCGAGGAGGTCCTTGCCGAGGAACGAGACGGTGCCCTGCGTGACCGTGTATCCCGGCCGCCCGGACAGGACGTGCGCGAGCGTGCTCTTGCCGGACCCGTTCGGGCCCATGACGGCGTGCACCTCGCCGGGCTTGATGACGAGGTCGATGCCGCGGAGGATCTCCGTGCCGTCCTCGCGAGCGTGATTTCGATTTCTGGCTCACGGCTGTGGCAGGGATCATGGCTCGGGATGCGCCTCTCCGAGCGAGCGGCGGCAGCGCCCGTCCACTCGAAAAATCTCCTCTTCTCTTTCTTCTGTTTCTCGTCCTTCCTATCCGACCGATCCTTCGAGCGAGACGCCCAGGAGCTTCTGCGCTTCCACCGCGAACTCCATCGGGAGCTCCTTGAGGACGCGCTTGGCGAAGCCGTTGACGATGAGGGACACGGCGTCTTCCGCCGAGATCCCGCGCTGCATGCAGTAGAAGAGCTGGTCCTCGCCGATCTTCGACGTGGACGCCTCGTGCTCGAGCGTGGCCGAGCTGTTCTTGACCTCGATGTACGGGAACGTGTGCGCGCCACACTGGTCGCCGATGAGGAGCGAGTCGCACTGCGAGTAGTTGCGCGCTCCCTCGGCCGACTTGAGGATCGTGACGCCACCGCGGTACGTGTTCTGCCCGTGGCCCGCCGAGATGCCCTTCGAGACGATCGTCGAGCGGGTGTTCTTCCCGATGTGGATCATCTTCGAGCCCGTGTCGGCCTGCTGGTAGTTGTTCGCGAGCGCCACCGAGTAGAACTCGCCGACGGAGTCGTCGCCCATCAGGATGCAGCTCGGGTACTTCCACGTGATCGCCGAGCCGGTCTCGACCTGCGTCCACGAGATCTTCGAGCGCTTGCCGAGGCACTTCCCGCGCTTCGTGACGAAGTTGTAGATGCCGCCCCTGCCCTCGCGGTCGCCGGGATACCAGTTCTGGACCGTCGAGTACTTGATCTGCGCGTCGTCCAGCGCGACGAGCTCGACGACGGCCGCGTGGAGCTGGTTCACGTCGCGCTTCGGCGCCGTGCAGCCCTCGAGATAAGAAACGGTCGCACCTTCCTCGGCCACGATGAGGGTGCGCTCGAACTGGCCCGTGTCCGCCTGATTGATCCGGAAGTACGTCGAGAGCTCCATCGGGCAGCGGACGCCTTTCGGGATATAGCAGAACGACCCGTCCGAGAAGACGGCCGAGTTGAGCGCGGCGAAGAAGTTGTCCCGGGACGGCACGACGGAGCCCAGCCACTTCCGGACGAGGTCGGGGTGGCTGTGCACGGCCTCCGAGAAGGAGCAGAAGATGATCCCGACCGAGGCGAGCTTCTCGCGGAACGTCGTCGCGACGGACACGCTGTCGATGACGGCGTCGACGGCGACGCCGGCGAGGATCTCGCGCTCCTTGAGCGGGACGCCGAGCTTCTCGTACATCGCGAGAAGCTCGGGGTCGACGTCCGCGAGGCTCTTCGCGCCCTCTTTCGCGGACTTCGGCGCGGCGTAGTAGACGATCTTCTGGTAGTCGATGGGAGGGTACGACACGCGCGCCCACGTCGGCTCTTCCATCGTGAGCCAGTGCCGGTAGGCCTTGAGCCTCCATTCGAGCAGCCACTCGGGCTCGTTCTTCTTCCTCGAGATGAGACGGACGACGTCTTCGCTGAGCCCCGGCGGGATCGACTCCGTCTCGACGTCGGTGACGAAGCCATGCTGGTACTCGCGCTGAGTCAGCTCGTTCAGGAGGGCGTCGCTCATGCCGGGCTCCGGTGTGCCGGAAGCGCGGCGGCCGGCGCGGCGCCGAAGCGGGGCGCGAGAGGCCGCGTCATGTCGGAGAGCGTGAGACCCTCGAGCGACGCGCGGATCGTGTCGTTGATGATCTGCCAGTTCGGCTTCGTCGAGCAGAAGCTCTCGTGCTCACAGTGGACGGCGCCGCCGCACTCGGTGATCGAGACGGGCCCCTCGAGCGTCGCGATGATGGAGGCGACGCTGATCTCGCGCGGGGGCCGCGCGAGGGAATAACCGCCGCGCGTGCCGCGCTGGGAGGCGAGCAGGCCGCCGTGCGAGAGCTGCTTGAGGAGCTTGCCGACGGTCGGGAGCGGCAGCCGCGTCTCGTGCGCGAGTTCGCGGGCGTTGAACGCGGGCCGGTCCTCATGCGCCGCGAACTGCGTCAGGAGCAGGATCCCGTAGTCGGTCATCTTCGTCATTCGAAACATCGTGGTCTCCCCGGTGCGACTCCGTGGAGGATATCGAACCGGATCAGTACGATATGAAATAGGACGGATTTGGTCAAGAGGGGGAAAGACGGGGCTAAGAGATTCTCTTGGAATGAGTTACTGAGAATGAATCTCAGCGCCTGCGGGGCCGACGCGAGACGAATCGAGCCATGCAAGGCGTCCCATCAGCCCTATTACTTTCTAGGAAATCCGACTCTTCTCTTCGTCCCTTCTTCCACTCTTCAGCTCGAACGCCCCGTAACCGACGACGCTGTCCGGGTCTCCCGCCGTGTCGCCCGAGGTCCGGAGGTCGAGGAGCTCGATCGGCAGGTCCCTCCGGCGCGCCGCCTCCATCAGGCCCCGGAGCGGGTAGAAGCCGCAAGCGTCGTCGCCCGAGAGCATCTCGGGCCTCTTTGCAAGGACGATGTCTGCGGTGCGGCGGTCGAGACGGCGCGCCGTCGCGAGGTCGTGGTAGTGGCTGAGGTCCGTGCTCACGATGACGAGCGTTCCGGGCTCGTCGAGGAACTCGCCGATCAGGTCCGCCGTGAGACGCGCGGACTGCTCAGAGACGGCCACCGGCAGGAACGTGAACCTGTCGCCGAGGGCGCGCTGCAGGAAGGGCAGCTGCACCTCGAGAGCGTGCTCGGGGGCGTGAGGCCGGTCGTCGAGGTTTGCGCCGCGCGCGACGGCGCGCGAGCGGAGCGCGGCGTCGATCGGGACTTCGCCCAGCGGCGTCGCCCACGCGTCGGCCGCGGGCACGACCGCGCCGCGCACCGGGACGCGGTGCACCGGGCCGAACGCCACGACGCGCGCGATCGACGCGGCATGCGGGACGAGTCGCGCGTACGCGCTGGCCGCCACCGGCCCCGAGTAGATCGTCCCGGCGTGCGGGACGACGAGCGCCATGGGCAGCGGGCCGGGAGCGGCGTCCGCGGCGGCGAGCAGCCCGTCGATGTGCCGCGCGAGCGCCGCCGCCTCCGCCGGATAGAACATCCCGGCCACGGCGGGGCGGCGGACGCGGGAGGAGGAAATCACTTCATGATGCGGCGAGGCGGACCGGGAGACGTCGGGCCCCCCAGGATCCGGGGGATTCTTCGAAGGTTCCCGGGCAGCGGGCGCCGCACGCGCCGCATCGGCCGCCGGCCTTCAGGCCCCACGTGCCGATCTCGTATCCGTCCCTTTCGATGAGAATCTCCCCGCATTCCGCGCACGTCGTGCTCTGTCCCTCGGGGTCATGGACGTTTCCCGTGTAGACCCACTTCAGCCCGTTTCTCTTCGCGATCTCCCGCGCCCTCGCCAGCGTCGCGGCGGGCGTCGCGGAGACGTCGCGCATCTTCCAGTCCGGGTGGAACGCGGTGAAGTGGTGCGGCACGTCCGGCCCGAGGTGCTCGAAGACCCAGCGCGTCATGGCGTCGATCTCCGCCTCGGTGTCGTTCAGGCCGGGAATCAGGAGCGTCGTGATCTCGACCCAGACCTTCGTCTCCTTCACGAGGTACTCGAGCGTCTCGAGGACCGGCTGGAGGTGGGCGCCGCACGTCTTCGCGTAGAAGTCCTCGGTGAACGCCTTGAGGTCCACGTTCGCGGCGTCCATCGCGGCGAAGAGCTCCGCGCGCGGCTTCGGCGAGACGTAGCCCGCCGTCACGGCGACCGTCTTGACGCCCGCGGCCCGGCAGGCCGCGGCGACGTCGATCGCGTACTCCATGAAGACGACGGGGTCGTTGTACGTGAACGCGACGCTCCGGCAGGCGAGCTCCACGGCGGCGGCCGCGATGCGTCCGGGCGTGGCGTCGGCGGCGAGCGTGTCCATCTCGCGGGACTTCGAGATGTCCCAGTTCTGGCAGAAGCGGCAGGCGAGGTTGCAGCCGGCGGTCCCGAACGACAGGACGGACGTGCCGGGCAGGAAGTGGTTGAGGGGTTTCTTCTCGATCGGGTCGACGCAGAAGCCGCTCGACCGGCCGTACGTTGTCAGGACGATTGCGCCGCCGCGCGCGGCCCGGACGAAGCAGTGTCCTTCCTGGCCCTCCTTCAGCCGGCAGTATCGGGGACAGACGTCGCACTGGATCCGGTCGCCTTCGACGTGCCAGTGGGTCGTCGGATGTGTGGCTTCGGCGATGGAGGCCATCGCTCACCCCGCTGCTGGACAATATGGACCCGTTCGGCCCGGCGGGCCAGCCCTCAGGGTTTCGGTTCGGGCCTCTCGAACAGCCAGCCGATCCCGGTGAAAACCGCGTTGATCGCGGCGAGCCACAGGAGCATGTCGAGGATCACGAGCATCGCCGCGAGGCCGATGTCCTTCGTGGCGCCGAGCGTCGTGATCGGCGCGAAGACGTACAAGAGCAGCGGGCGCGGGCGCCGAGGGTGGTCGAGAAAGGCGATGTAGAGGAAGCCGAGCGTCGGGAAGAGGACGGACGGCGGGATCGACAGCGCCATCCGCACGCCGAGCGGCGGGCCGAGCCGCCGCCTGCGGTACATGTTGTCGATCGCCATCCTCAGCCGCCGAGAATCTCGACGAGGCCCTCGAGCACCTGCTCGAGCTCGTCCGGCGTCGCGCGACCAAGGCGCTTGCCGAGCCGCTCCGTCGAGAGCGTGCGGATCTGGCCGATCTTGACCCAGGACCTCCGCGGGAGCGCGGGGTCCGAGAGGGCCAGGGTCAGCGGAAAGCCGGCGCGCGGCGGCTGGCTCGTCAGCGCGACGGCGACGACGGTTCCGGAGCGGCGATTGAAGACATCCGCGCTGAGGACGAGGACGGGCCGGAGGCCCGCCTGCTCGCTTCCGCGGACCGGGTTGAGGTCCGCCCAGAGGATGTCGCCCCTCAGTACGGCGGCCATTCGGCGACTGGCTCCAGCCCTTCCTCGGCGAGAGCGCGCTCGCGTCGCTTGTCGAGCTTCGCGCATTCGCGCGCGAGCGCCCCGCCCTCGATCCTGCGGAGCGTCACGTCCACGGACTCCTGAACGAGGCGGCTGCGGCTCGGGAAGACGCCGCGCGCGACGAGGCGGTCGACCCGGGTGAGCGTCTTGCGGTCGAGGGAGACGGCGACCTTGGCGGTCCTCATGAGTATGACTCTAGGTCATACCCATGGGACCGTCAAGCGCCGAAGGGCGGCCTACTTCGCGAACACGTCCTCGACGGGCGTGATCGTCACGGCGTCGGCCCTGATGCCGAGCTTCATCGCCCCGATCACCCTGTCCTCGTCGAGGAGCGCCTTCGGCTTCTCGCCGTCGTACGCGATCGGCGAGAACGCGTCGGAGACGAGCGCGTCCCTCAGGCCCTCGGCGTCCTTCGTGACGATCACGACGGAGAGGTTCTTCGCCTGCAGGTGCCGCTTGATCGCCGCGTTCACGTCGGCGCGCGTGAGCTTCGCGAGCTTCGCGCGCATGTCCGTCACATAGTCCGGCAGGCCGTACCACTTCTGGTCGAGAGCCGTGCCGAGCGCGTGGTCCTGCGTCGCCGTCAGGAGGTAGACGTTCTTCATGAGGTAGTCGCGCGTCGTCTCGAATTGCTCTTCGGAGAGGCCGTCGTTGACGAGCTTGTCGAGCTCGTGGATCGCGATGCGGAGCGCCATGTGGGCGTTCTGCGGCACGACGGGGCGGATCCAGACCTCGAAGATCTGCGCGCGCCGCGCGACGTTCGGCTCGGGAAGCATGCGGAACATGCCGGCCGGGAACGCCTCGAGGTACGCGTAGTCGCCGTAGTTCATGCCCCGCACCTCGCGGATGCGCTGGTAGAGGTGCGAGCTGGACGAGCGGTGCTCGCCGAGCCACGAGCGCGCGACGGAGAGCGCGGCGAAGTCCGGGCTCGTGCGCGTCACGTCGATCGGGAAGCCGAACGAGATGCCCGTCGACCGGGTCTCCTTCTTGACGATGTCGACGACGATCCCGGACGGCATCTTCCCGACGACTCCGGCGGGCGCCGGGAGGGCGGGCCCGGCGGGGAGCTTCGCGAGGTCGGCCCTGATCCGGGCGGCGAACGCGTCCGGGACGTCTCCCGCCACGCCGACGGTCAGCGCGGCGCGCGTGTAGGCTTTCTTCGCGAACGCCTTCACGTCGTCGAGCGTGATCGCGTCGATTCCCGCGACCGTCCCGAGCGTCGGGTGGCCGTACGGCGTGCCCGCGAAGATCCGCGCCTGGAGCTGCTCCTTGCCGAGCTCCTCGTCGTTCGAGTTCTTCAGATTCTGGACGAGGGCGTTCCTCTGCGCGTCCTTGATGCGGCGGAAGTCCTCCTCGCGGAAGCCGGGCGTGACGAGCTGCGGGAGGGCGACGTCGGCGAACGTCTCCCAGGCGTCCCTGTGGACGACGCCCGTGAAGACCGTCATCTCGCGGTCCACGCCGGAGTCGAAGCTCGCGGCGACGGGGTAGAGCGCCTTCCGGATCTCGTCGATGCTCTGGTCCGTGGAGCCCGCGTCCGAGATCATGCGGGCCGTGAGGGCCGCGAGGCCCTCCTTGCCGGGCGGGTCGAACGCGGAGCCCGCCGCAAAGACGAGCTTGACCTCGAGACGCGGCAGGGGCGACTTCTGGGCGATCCACGGGACCTCGGGTCCCTCGGCGGGCTTCGCGGCGAATGTCGCGAGCGGCGGCACCATGGCCATCGCCTGCGGCATCGGATCCTTCGACAGCGTCGTGAGGACGAGGTTCGCGTCCGTGAGATACGTCCGGGCGGCTGCCTGGAGGTCGGCCGGCGTGAGCGCGTCGATGAGGCGGAAGTACTCGTTGATCGTGTCGTACGAGCGGCGGAGCCGCACGAAGCGCGCGAGGAGGCCGGCGATGCGCTCGGTGTCGTCGAGGCCGCGCACGAGGCCATAGCGCGAATTCGACTTCACCTCGGCGAGCCGCCTGCCGTCGACGGGCGCGTCGCGCAGGGATGTGACGGTCCGGAGGATCTCGTCCCGGACGTACACGGGATCCGTCCCCTTCTTCAGGCGCGCGAAGACGCCGACGAGCTCGGGGTCCTCGTGGATGTCGACGCTCGGCTCGAACGCGTCGACCTTCTGCTCCTTCTCGACGAGCTTCTTGTAGAGGTCGGACGTGGGGCCGAACGAGAGGTCGAAGAGCGCATCGAGGGCAGGCAGGTCCTTCTTCGTCTCGGAGAACGCCGGGCCGTGGAAGGCGACGACGACCCACGGGAGCGTGTCGGACGGCCACGGCACGTGCGCATACACCGGGCCCTTCGCGGGCGGCTCCTGCGGCACGGAGACCGGGGGCGCGCCCTTCTTCCAGCCGCTCCAGTACTTCTCGACGAGGCGGATCGTCTCGGCGGGCTTCACGTCGCCCGCCACGATGATCGTCGTGTGCTCGGGCCGGTACCAGCGGTCGAAGAACGTCTTCGAGTACGCGTACTGGTTGGGCATGTCCTCGATGTCCTTGAGGAAGCCCATCGTCGTGTGCTTGTAGGTGTGGACGTCGAACGCCTTGTCGCGCGTGACCTCGTACAGTTTCTCGATCGGGTTCGCGCTGTTCTTGTTGTACTCGCCGAGCACGGCGCGGGCCTCGGTCTTGAATTCCGACTCCCCGTAGTCGAGGTTCTGGAAGCGGTCGGCCTCGATCTTGAGCATCGTCTCGAGGTCTTCCTTGGGGAACGTCGTGTGGTAGTTCGTGTAGTCGTCCGTCGTGTACGCGTTCTGGCGGGCGCCGGCGCGCGTCACGATCGCCTGGTACTTCTCCGGCGGGTACGCCTTCGTCCCGCGGAACATCATGTGCTCGAAGAAGTGCGCGAACCCGGACTTGCCGGGCTCGACCTCGTTCCGCGAGCCCGTCTGGACCGGGATCTGGATCGAGACGATGTTCGGGAAGCCGGTCGGGACGACGATGACCTTCAGGCCGTTCGGGAGGGTCTTCTCCGTGGCCTTGAAGGGGAGGATGTCGGCGGCGGCCTTCGCGGTCTTCGCGGCCGGCTTCGCGGGGGCGGGGGAGGCGGGTTTGGGGTCTTCGGCGTTTCCTCGCACGGCAAAGAGGGCGAGGAGGATGAGGGCAGGGGGCCTGAAAAGGCGCATGCGGGGCTCTCCTTCGTATGCGGAATCTATCCCCAGTGCATACGGAGGAGAGCCGAAAGAGTTGCGTTCCTTTCCCTATACTCTCCCCATGGACCTGACGCCCTTGCCGGGCGGCGATCTCGTGGCGGCCGGACTGAGAGACCTCGCTCGCGGCGAGGAGTCCTGCGAAGCCCTTCTCGTTTCGATCGGCGCACCGCGCCTTCGGCGCCTGGGCCTCGACGTTCCTCGATCGCTCGATGCTCCGGAGCGCCGGCTCTACGCGATGCTGGAGGCGGGGGACGAATCCTCCGCGCACTCGCGTTACAACGCCCTCCTCCGCAGGCTCGTCAGCTTCGAGCACGCCCTCGAGTGCGAGCTCCCGTAGATTCCGGACGCCTGAAGAGGTTCGTGGCCGAAGCGGCGCGAGTCGCTTCGGCCGGGACCTGTGTCTATCTGACGGGCGGAGCCTCGGCTGTTCTCGAGGGCTGGCGGCCGTCGACGATCGACGTCGACCTCAGGATCGAGCCCGATCGGGATGCGCTCCTGCGCGAGATGCCGAGGATCAAGGAAGAGCTCGGAATCAACGTCGAGCTTGCCGCGCCGCCGGACTTCATCCCCGAGCTCCCGGGATGGAGGGAGCGGAGCCGGGAATTTGCCCGTGAAGGGGGCGTCCGGTTCCTTCATTTCGACTTCTACTCTCAGGCCCTGGCGAAGATCGAACGCGGCCACGTTCAGGATCTGTCCGATGCGCGCGAGATGGTCCGCCGCGGGCTCGTCGAGCCGGCACGTCTCCTCGAGCTCTTCGAGGCGATCGTGCCGGCTCTCTATCGCTACCCCGCCATCGGGCCTGCGGCGTTCCGGCGCTCCGTCGAGACATTCGTGGCAGAAGTTCAGCTCGGAGCCTGACGGGTCAGTCCGGCTCGGGGCAGAAATCCGAGAATCCCCGTCCGGATTCCCGCCGGGAGATCGGGTCCCGGAACTCGAGCGGGAGAACGCCGAGGGCGACGAGCTGCGGCCGGAACTCGTAGCGGATCCGCACGGACGCCGCGGGCGGGTCCTCGAGATCGACGTCCACGCGGGTCACGTCGAAGCGCGTCCTCCGGCCGATGCCGGTGGCGGCGAGCTCGTCGGAGAGGGGAGAGGAAGACGAAGATTTCTGAGAAAGGTCACGGGCGATCGGCTCGCGCGGTGCGGACGGCGCGGCCGCGTCCGCAAGCGCTCCGGCCGCGGGCGCATCGAGCCGCCTGTCTTTCTCATTCGAAGACATCTTCTCTTCGTCTTTCCCTCTTTCACTCGAAGGAATTCTCTCTTCGTACCTCACCCGATACGGCTGCCTTTCCCGGAAGAACACCGCCTCGATCGTCCCGAGGTTCGACGTCTGACCCAGCGCGGCCCCGTACGAGCGCTTCTCGCCCGTGAAAGTGAACTTCCGGCTCGTGTCGCTCGAGACCTGCCAGCCGGGGATCACGACGGTCTGGTACGGGTCGAGGACCCACTTGCGCGCCTCCCGTGCGGTCGTGTGCTTCGCGTCGATCGTGTTGAGGCCGTCCACCGAGAGCGCGACGGCGACGCGCACGCCGAGCGGGTTCGTGATCCGGAGCGTGAAGTCGCGGCCGCGCAGCGCCTCGACGTAGACCGTGCCGCGCGCGGGGTACTCGGGGCGGGCCGACCCGTCCACGAGGACCTCGAGGCCGAAGCCGGCGGGCGTGTTCGCGAAGGCGGTGCCGGCGGCGAAAAGCAGCGGGAGGAGCGGCGTGCGGAGTTTCATGGCGTTCTCCTTCGCACGCTTGGACCCCGCCGGCGCCGGGAGGTTCCCGTCCGAACGCGACGGACTCCTTTGACCCGGGGGAGGGGGTACCGTAGATTGCGCGCGCATGAGCGGGGAGAGAGTGACGGCGGTCCGCGTCGGGCTTCTCGGCTACGGCAACGTGGGGCGCACGTTCGCGCGCCTTCTCGCGTCCCGCGGGCCGGAACTCGCCGCGCGCCGCGGCGTGGACCTGCGCCTCGTCGCGGTGGGCACGCGCCGCGCCGCGCAGGTGCGCGACGCGGGCCTCGGCGACGTCCGGTGGACGACGGACCTCGCCTCCGTCGTGGCCGCGCCGGACGTGGACCTCGTCGTCGAGCTGATCGGCGGGCACGAGCCGGCGAACGCGCTCATCCGCGCCGCGCTCGGCGCGGGAAAGAGCGTCGTCACGGCGAACAAGCTCCTCCTCGCGAAGGAGGGCGCCGCGCTGCAGGCGTTCGCGCGCGAGAAAAGGACCGGTCTCGGGATCGAGGCGGCCGTCGCCGGCGGCATCCCGATCCTGCGGGCGCTGCGCGAGAGCTTCGCCGGCGACCGCGTGGTGTCGGTCGCCGGGATCCTCAACGGGACGTGCAACTTCATCCTCACGGAGATGGAGGCGACCGGCAGGCCATACGCGGACGTCCTCAAGGACGCCCAGCGCCTCGGGTACGCCGAGGCCGATCCCGCGAGCGACGTCGAGGGCGAGGACGCGGCCTACAAGCTCGCGCTCCTCGCGCGGCTCGCGTTCGGGCGCGACGCGCAGGTCCCGCAGATCGCCCGGGAGGGAATCACGCGCCTCCTGCCGTGCGACTTCCTCTACGCGAAGCGCCTCGGCCGGACGCCGCGGCAGCTCGGCGTCGCGCGGGAGCTCGCGTCGGGGCACCTGCTCCTCTCCGTGAGGACTCACCTCGTCCTGAGCACGTCGCTCCTCGCGAAAGTCACGGGACCGTTCAACGCGATCGAGATCAAGGCGGCCGTCGGGGGCTCGTTCGTTTTCTCGGGCCGGGGGGCCGGCGGCGACCCGACGGCGACAGCCGTCCTCGCGGACGTCGTCGAGCTCGCGCGGTCGAAGGGCGAGCCGCGCGTGCCGCCGCTGGGCTTCGCCGACCTGTTCCCGTGCGAGGCCGCCTCGGCAGGCGAGTTCGTCTCGGCTTACTCGCTCCGGTTCGTCGTCCGCGACCGCCCGGGAATCATCGCGGACCTCGCGCGGATCCTCGCGGACCACGGCGCGAACATCGAGGCCGTGTTCCAGGAGCCGTGGGACGACAAGGACGCGCTGCCGTTCGTCATCACGCTCGAGCCGGTCGCGCAGTCGGCCCTCGACGCTGCACTCTCGCGGATCGGAGGGCTCGCGTTCCACGTCGAGCCCCCGCTGGCACTGCCGCTGACGGATTAGCCGCTACACCCCGTACATCGACGGCGCCGGGCGGCGCTGGTCCTCCCACGCGAGGAGCGAGGCCCAGAAGCCGACGCGCACCATCGCGAGGAACCAGAACCCGACCTGGCGGAAGACGAAGAGCCAGAACGTCGAACCGTTCGTGTGCGGATTCCAGCGCAGCCCCCACGCCGTGAAGACCGCCTGGACCGCGAGGCCGGTCACGATCCAGATGACGGCAAGGGAAATTGCGGAGATCCGGCTGCCCCGGAGGCGGCGCTTGGCGACGCGGTAGGCGCCGCGCGCGTTCACGGCCTCGCCGCGCGCGAGGGCGACGCGGGCGAGGTCGTACCTCAGGCCGACGTTCAGGAGGACGATCGCCCCGACGCCGTAGCGCCACCAGAACGCGAGGTCGGGCCAGAACGTATGCGGCGCCGCCTCCTTGAAGACCTTGTGGATTCCGAACACGGGCAGGGCCACGAGGAGGCCGATCCAGATCCCGGCCGTGAGCGCGAAACGCGCGGTCGCCCAGACGTTCGCCTTGAAGAGGCCCGCCGACTCGGCGACGACGAAGCGGAAGACGGGCCGGTTCCGGCCCGCGATGAGCGCGCGCAGGACGCCGCCCGTGAGGAAGATCTGAAGGAGCGCGAAGACGACGAAGGCTCCCGACACGGCGGCGAGCGCGACGGCGATCTCGGGGCCGCGCACCGTGAGGAACGAGAGCATCGCCCAGCCGTCCCAGCCCTTGACGAGGGCCTCGCGGAACGCGCCCTCGTCGAAGGCCTCGAAGAGCTTCTTGATCGGGGGCAGCGCGACGAGCGCGGACCCGAGGAGCGAGAGCCAGAGGACGGCGGCGAGGCGCCGGTGGCGGAGGGCGGCGCGGAGGCCGGTCGAGAACGAGCTCACAGGACACCCCACAGCGTGGAGAGCAGGATCTCCACGAGATGCAGGGCGTACGTCCGGCCCTTGGCGGCGGCCGACGGCCCCTCGTATTTCTGCGAGTAGCGGACGTTGTTCCAGGGGTTGCGGTCAAGGACCGTCCGGCGCTCCGGATCCACCTCGGCCTTCACGAGCGGCGAGGAGGACGTCACGCGGTACTTGATCCAGTCGCCCGCGCCGTCCCACGTCCGCTCGATCTTCGTGCCGTTCTTGAGCGTCATGACGACGTGCGCCGGCATCGTGATGTCGCCGTCGCGGACGACGGTCACGAGCGACTGCCAGGGCCCCTTGAAGTCCTTGTCCTTGCCGTCCTTCTTCTTCTCCGGTTTCTTCGGGTCGGGATCGAAATTGACGGGCTTGTCCGCGTCGTCGAAGCCCGTGAAGCCGTCGTCCTTGTGCGTGGCGGCCGTCAGGATCGAGAAATCCACCCAGCCGCGGCCGTACCACGTCTTCTTGATGAGGTCCGCGACGAGCGGGTTCCCGCTCGCGCGCATGAAGTCGAAGAAGTCCTCCGACGTCGGGTGGTCGAAGCGCCAGCGCTCCGCGTAGCCGCGAAATGCCTTCCAGAACGTCTCCTCGCCGAGGAGAAGGCGGATCTGCTGGATCGTCGTCCCGGTCTGCGGGTACGAGTTGCGGCCGTACGAATTGCCGTCCGCGTATTTCCACGCCCTCGAGAGGATCGGGTCGTGGTCCTGCGTGAGGGCCGCCTGCGCCCTGTTCAACTCCTCGTCCGTGAATCCGATCCCGGGTGGAACGGAGAGGAGGGAGCCGTACTTGCGGTCCACCATCACGCACTCGGTGAACGTGTTGATCCCCTCGTCCATCCAGCTCTCCTCGAACTCGTTCGAGGCGACGAGCCCCATCCAGTAGCCGTGCGTGAACTCGTGGATCGTGACCATCTCGGGGCCGTACAGCCTGTCGAACGGCCAGCGCTCCATCCACTTCAGCGTGAACGTCGTGTAGATCGTCTCGTACTCCATCCCGCCCGCGCCCATGCCGTCCTCGGGCGGGTCCACGATCGAGATCTGCGCGTACGGATACGGGAACGCCCAGAGCCCCGTCCACGCGAGCGCCCACTTCTGCGCGTCGATGTGCCGGCGGTCAAACGCGCGGTGGTCGGGCTGCAGGTAAAGCCGGATCGCGACCTTGTGGAAGCCGGCGAGGAGATCCGCCTCGGAACGCCCGAGCGTCTTCGAGGCGCGAAGGAGCTCGTCCTTCGGAATGTCCTTCGCGGGGTCGAAGACGTCCTCGACGACGACGTACCGCGGATCGGCCGTGAACGCGAAGTTGTGGAGGGCCTTCTGCTCGAACGTGAGCGTCTTCTTCCCGCCCGACGTCTTCGTGTCCACGAGCGCGCCGGCGGAGCCGACGACGAACTTCTCCGGGACCGTGATTGCCACCTTCCAGTCGCCCCAGTCCGCGTAGAACTCGGAGTTCGCGTGGTACTGGTGGCAGTTCCAGCCCGCCTCGGCGCGGCGCCGGCGGCCCTTCGGCTCGAAGACTCCGATCTGCGGGAACCACTGTCCGAAGAAGAAGAAGTCGCGGACGTAGCCGGCGCGCGCGTAGACCCTCGGGACCTTCGCCTTCCACATGATGGCGAGCGTCGCCGTCTCGCCGGGGCCGACGGGGCGCGGAAGCGGGACGACGAGGACGGTCCGGTCCTCCGGGTTCCCGTCGTCCGGGCTGTCGAAGCGGGCGCCCTTGATCAGCTCGGCGCCATCCCACTTCATGGAGGTCACGTCCGTGTAGCCCCAGCCCTTGCCCTTGTCGGCCCTGTCGCCGCGCAGCTGGCCGCCGGATTCCTTGAAGAACGTCGAGCGGTCGTTGCGGAAGGCGTTCCAATAAAGGTGGAAGCGCAGCTCGCCGACGGGGACGTCCGACGGGTTCGTCCACTTCAGCGTCTCGGACCCTTCGACGAGCTTCGTCGCGGGGTCGAGGGACACCTGGATGTCGTAGTCGACGATCTTGCGCGGAGCGTCGAGGGCGACGGCGGGCAGCGCGAGCGTGATCGTCGCGGCGGCGGCGAATACGAGTTGTCTCATGATCGCCGGGGATTCTAGCCCTGCGATAGAGTCGCTCGATGCGCAAGGGCGACCTCGTCGCGCTGACCGGGGGCACGGGCTTCGTCGGCAGCCACGTCGCGGACGCACTCCTCGCCGCCGGCTTCCGTGTGCGGGCGCTCGTGCGTCGCCCGGACGACGTGGCGTGGCTGAAAGGCACGGGCGCCGAGCTCGTGAAGGGCGACGTGCGCGACGCCGCGACGCTCCCCCCGCTCGTCGAGGGCGCGGCCGCGGTCGTTCACGCGGCGGGGAAGACCTCCGCCCGAAACGAAGAGGCGTACATGGCCGCGAACGCGGCCGGTACGGCCAACGTCGCCGCCGCGGTGCGGGCGCATGCCCCCTCCGCCCACGTCGTCCTCGTTTCGTCGCAGGCGGCGGCCGGGCCGAGCCGGGACGGGGAACCGGTAAGGGCCTCGGACGCGCCACGGCCGGTGTCCTCGTACGGGCGGTCCAAGCTCGCGGGGGAGGAGGCGCTCCGCCGCTCGGGCGTCCCGTTCACGATCCTCCGTCCCTGCGCCGTCTACGGGCCGCGCGAGACGGCGATCCGCGACTTGTTCGTCGCGGCGTCGAAGGGCGTCGTCCCGGTCCTGGCCGGCGGGCCGCCCGAAGATCCAGCTCGTCTACGGCCCGGACGCCGCGGCGGCCGTCGCCGGGGCGCTCGAGCGCGGGCCGAGGGGGGAGACGTTCTTCGTGGCCCACCCGGAGGTCCTCGACTATTCCGCGATCGCCGGGAGGCTCGCGAGCCTGCCCTCGCGGAGGCCGTTCCGGCTCCCGGTCCCGGCTGCCCTGGTCCGTGCCGCCGGTCACGTCGTGGGAGCCGTCTCGGCCTTCGGAAACGGGCCTCCGGTCTTCAACACCGAGAAGGCCGAGGAGATGCTGCAATCTGCCTGGCTCTGTGACGTATCGGACGCGCAAATCGAGCTGGGTCAACCCTTTCGCACCGATTTCAAAACGGGCGCGCGCCTCACGTGGGACTGGTATGTCGAACGGGGGTGGCTTCGGGACCGGGATGGTAAAATCCGTTCAGGGGAGACCAGATGACACAGTCTCGTTCGGCGCGGCCTCGGGCCGCTGAGGGTGAAGCGATGTCCGCGGGGTCGCGCGCGGGGTCTCCTTCATACGGGAACCGCCCGATCTTCGAAAAGTGTCGGACGTACACCGCCCCGGACGAGCTCCGCGCGGCCGGCCTCTTCACGTTTTTCCGGACCATCGAGTCGGGCCAGGACCCGGTCGTCATGATGGGCGGCCGCGAGATGGTCATGCTGGGCTCGAACAACTACCTCGGACTGACCTCCCATCCCAAGATCAAGGAAGCCGCGATCGCCGCCGTCCGGAAGTACGGAGCGGGATGCGCCGGGAGCCGTCTCCTGAACGGGACGCTCGACATCCACGTGAGGCTCGAGGAGCGCCTCGCCGAATTCATGAAGAAGCCGGCGTGCGTGACGTTCTCGACGGGCTTCGGCGTGAACCTCGGCGTCATCTCCTCGCTGGCGGGAAAGGGCGACTCGATCTACCTCGACCGGCAGGACCACGCCTGCATCTTCGACGGGGCGCGCCTCGCCGTCGGCGCCGAGGTCAAGAAGTTCAAGCACAACGATCCCGCCGACCTCCGGCGGCTGCTCGCCCTGAACGGGGACCGCAGCGGCCGCATGCTCGTCATCGACGGCGTCTTCTCGATGGAGGGCGACATCGCGCCGCTGCCGGAGTACACCGCCATCTGCGACGACTACGACATGGCGATCATGGTGGACGACGCGCACGGCGTCGGCGTCCTCGGCAAGCACGGCCGCGGGACCGCCGAGCACTTCGGCCTCGAGAGCAAGGTGGACCTCATCATGGGGACGTTCTCGAAGTCGCTTGCGACCGTCGGCGGCTTCGTCGTGGGCGAGCCGGACGTGATCAAGTTCGTCAAGCACCGCGCCCGCTCGCTCATGTTCACGGCGGCGCCGCCGCCCGCCTCCGTCGCGGCCGTCCTCGCCGCCCTCGACATCATCGAGAGCGAGCCCGAGCGGCGCGACCGGCTCTGGGAGAACACCCGCTTCATGCTCACCGCGCTCCGCGCGATCGGCTTCGACTGCGGCGACTCGTCGACGCCGGTCATCCCGATCGTCGTCGGGCCGGACATGGTCGCCTTCAAGATGGCGAAGATGCTGGAAAACGAAGGCGTCTTCGTGAACGCCGTCGTGAGCCCCGCGTCCCCTCCGGGGCGTGCGCTCATCCGGACGTCCTACATGGCGACGCATACGAAGGAGCACCTCACGCGCGCGGTCGAGGCGTTCCACAAGGTGGGACGGGAGCTGGGGCTGGTCTCTTAAGGGCAGTCTCGCGAAGAACCCCGAACGGCGGCCGAGGGGACTCACGCCGCCGTCCGGGATCGGCCGTACGCTCACCGCGGCAGGATCGTCCGCGCGTCGCCCGAGTCGTTCTCGATCACCGAGGCGATCGCCGCGAACGCGCCGTCGGTCGTCGGCGTCGAGACGACGATGCGCCCGCCCGTAATCGCTCCCGAGGCGCCGAGAGAGCGCGCGACGCTGTTGAGCTGCGTCATTCCAAGCGGCGGCAACGTGACGACGGCCGACCCGAGCGCCTCTCCGGCCTCGGAGACGAGCGCGAGGGTCACGTCCAGACTCGCGGACGTCGCGTTCGCGAGAACGAGGTTTGTGCGGGCGCGCGCGTCCTCCCGGATCGCGAGGAGCGAGCGGGCCTGGCCTGGACGGATGTAACCGGCGTCCGATACGGCCGGAAGCCCCTGCCCGATGTGTCCCGTCGAGGTCTGGGCAAGGACCTGCCCGTAGACCGAGAGGTCGGGCGTCGAAGCCGTCACGAGGATGGCGCCGTAGCTGCCGGACTGGTCGAAGACCGACGACACGACGTCCTGGTACGTCACCGACTTGCCGGCCGAGAGCGTGAAGTTGCTCGAGGGTCCCGCCGTCCCGTCGGCATCGTGGCCGAGAAAACGCAGCGTGTACGAGGCGTCGGCGTCGCCGGTGTTCGCGAGCGTCAGGTCCGTCGTGTACCGGACGCCCGAGGCACCCGAAACGAGGCTCGCGCTCGTCGGGAGGAGCCACGAGGAATCGCCGAGCTGGATCTTCACGATCTGGCCGAGCCCGATGGGCGGTGCGCCGAACCCGAAATTGGAGACATAGAGAGCTCCGTCCGGTCCAAACGTCATCGCGGTCGGCACGGACAGCCCTGTTGCAATGACCTCGAGCTCGCCCGAGGCCTTCACCCGCAGGACCCGGCCCGTGCCCGGGGTCGGAAACGGGTTGCCCGTCGTGTTCTCCAGGACGTACATGCGTCCAAGCGGATCGAATGCCACGCCCAGGACGGTCGTGAGCCCCTCGGCGACGATCGAGATCTGGCCGTCGAGGGTGACCTTGTAGATCTTCGACGAGCCCTCGACGATCGGGAACGTCCGGAGGTTGCCCACGTAGAACGCCCCCCGGTGGTACGCGATCGCCGACGGGACGATGTGGCCCTGGCTCGCCGAGATGTCGATGAGGCGGCGGATCTCCCCGCTCTGCGGCGCGATCACGTCGATCTCTCCGTGGTTGGGCTCGACCGCGTAGAGCGCGCCGCGTGCCTCCACCATGCCGTACCACGTGCCGTCCGGCTCGAAGTCGTCGGGTTCCGGGTTCGCGACGGGGTGGGCCTTCTGGAAGGAGCTCAGGTCGGCGACCATCTCCCACGTCCCGTCGACGTGCGCGCGGATGACGCCGTTCGGGATGTTTGGCACACCGTGCGAGCAGCCGGCGCCGGCGAGCACCGCGTAAAGGGTGTCGCCGACGAAGGCGACGTCAGCGACTCCGCTGACGAGGCTGCCCTGCGAGGGGTCCGTCTGGCTGGACGGGAGGTTGTCCACGACGGTCGTGCGCACGCCGTTGTGGTCGATCCTCGAGATCCGCGAGCCGGTCTGGCTCCCCGTGTAGGGTCCGACGGGAGGGACCACCTGGTCGCACTGTCCGACCGTCGAGTTAGAGCCGCCCGTCCCGCCCTCGGCGACGTAGAGATTCCCGTCCGGCCCGAACTTCAGGCCCCGGGGGTTGTTGAGACCGGTGGCGAAGACCGTGAGCGTGGCCGCCTGGGTGGCGGCCCGGGCGGCGGCCTGGGCGGCGGCCGCGACGGGGCCGACGAGCGTCTGCGCGAGGACTGCCGCTGCGGCGAGACTGGCGAGGCGCAGGGACGGACGGGGAGCCTTCGGGTTCCTCATGTGGTTCTCCTTTCGACGCTGGTCGCCCCGGGTCCCCGGAACCGGCGTCGCCCGTGAACGTGGGGCGCGGAGGCGGGGAAGTCCTCGCGTTTTCCTGAGGAAGTTCTGAGATTGAGACGCGTTCCCTGGTTGCGGGCGTCCGACCGGCGCGTCGACCACGAAGACCGTGCGCTGACGCGCGCCGGTCGCATGCAGGAACGAAGGCGGCCCGGGCTTGATCGCCCGGATCCGCTGTGTGACCGTCTGCGGCGGCGAGGCAATCCCGATGCTCAAGCGCCCCGGCGACGCGATGTTCGCCTGAGGCGCTCGAGCCCGGACCGGTTTCGGGGCATCGATCAAGGTTCCTACGACCAGGCGCTTCTCGCCCTCGCCGGACACGACCTCGTTCGCGCTAGAACCAGTTTCCCAGAGGTGTATTGACGGTGATGCGCGTTGCCGTGACCTGGCCCTGGACGTGGGCGAGGACGTTCCCCGCGGGGTTGAATTGATCGATCGTAAAGGTCCCCGTGAATTGATTTGCGCCGTGGCTCAACGTGACCTTTTCCTTTATCTGAACCGGGCCGATGAAATTCCCAAGCTGATCCCAGCCCAGCGCGAAGTGGTTCAGCGAGTAGGTGGACGGTCCGGTCTGCTGGTATACGCCGAGACAGAAATTGCCGGTCGAAGGGGGACGGAAGGAATTCGTGATCTCGGTCCCATCGCTGTGCCACTGCGTGAATCCATTGTCGACGACCGCGCCGTCGGGGATGCCGGAACTGCCCTCGGACACGAACTGGAACTTCCAGAATCCTACGATCTGGCCGTCGGAGCCTCGGCCGTCCGCTGCTCGCGAAAGCGCTGCCGGCTCTGGCTGAACCGCCGCTTCCGGTGACAGCGGCTGCAGGGCCTCTGTCGCGTTCCACTGGGAATACCCGCATTGGGCGCTGGCCCTGGAGACGAAAACCGTCCCGTGCAAAGCGATCGCGAGCGTGCCGATGATCGCGGTCTTGAGGATGGACCTCATGAGGTTCTCCCTTTCTGTTGACGATGCGTGGCGCCATGGATGAGGTGGCGGATGGATTGGTCGTGACGTGCTGACTGCGTTCGGGCATTCGTGCGATTTCAACCGTGCGGAGGCGCCCGAGACCGCAGCGGAGCGAAGGCGACTGCCGGGGCTCCGGGCTGGCTCGTCGCTCCGACTCTCATGCCCTCTCCTCTCTCCTGAGCTGAGCTGTTCTCCGGGGCAATGTCGCCCGGCGAGGGCCGTGAAGTCCTTGGACAGTCCTGAGGGTTTCCTGAGATTTCGCACGCGCTTTCGCCAGAAATCGCTTCTGGCGAATCTGAAAGCCTGAGTTCAGTCATAATTGGCCGACGTCTCATGCCCCTCTGCGAGGGCTCGAAGGTTGGTCCTTACGAAGTGGTCGCCCCACTCGGGGCCGGCGGCATGGGCGAGGTCTGGCGCGCCCGCGATCCCCGGCTCGGGCGCGACGTCGCCCTCAAGGTTCTCCCGGACGAGATGGTTCGCGACACGGGCCGCGTCGCGCGCTTTCGGGCCGAGGCGCGCGCGGCCTCGGCGCTCAACCACCCGAACATCGTCACCGTCTACGACATCGGCGAGGACGGCGGCCGGACCTACCTGTCGATGGAGCTCCTCGAAGGCGTCAACCTCAGGCAGCTCCTCGACGGCGGCGGGCTTCCGCTCTCGAAGGCGCTCCAGATCGCGACCCAGATCGCCGACGGCCTGGCCGCCGCGCACGCCAGAGGCATCGTCCACCGGGACCTGAAGCCCGAGAACGTGATCCTGACGACGGACAACGTCGTCAAGATCCTCGACTTCGGCCTCGCGAAGACGTCACCGCTCGCCGGTTCGCACGGCGACAACGAGCCGACGATGTCCGCGGCGCCCGCCACCGAGGCGGGCACGCTTCTCGGAACGGTCGGCTACATGTCGCCCGAGCAGGCCTCGGGAAGCATCGTGGACTTCCGCTCGGACCAGTTTTCCTTCGGAACGATCCTCTACGAGCTCGTGACCGGGCGCCGGGCCTGGAGGAAGGCCACCCCCGCCGAGACGCTCGTGGCGATCATGAGGGAGGACCCGCCCCTTCTCTCCTCCGCCGAATCGCCGATCCCCGCACGCGTGCGCCGGGTCGTCGGGCGATGCCTCGCCAAGAGCCCGGACGAGAGGTACAGCTCGACCCGCGACCTCGCCCGGGACGTCAAGTACCTCGCGGACCAGACCTCGGACGCGCACGGGCCGTCGGACCTCGGCCTCACCGTTGAACCTCCTCCTCGCCCCAGGCGCCGCCTTGCGACGCCGGCCGTCCTTGGGCTCCTGGCTCTGGGCGCGATCGTGGCTCTCGGAGCGGCCCTCTGGATCCGCCAACGAGCCGGGGCCACGCCGCGATCGAATCGCTCGCCGTCCTGCCGTTCGAGAACGGAACTCGCGATCCCGACAGCGAGTACCTGAGCGACGGCATCACCGAGAGCCTGATCGAGCAGATGACTCGCTTGCCGGCCCTGAGGGTCATGGCCCGCGCTACGGTCTTTCGCTTCAAGGGCTCGACGGACCCGCAGGAGGTGGGGCGGAAGCTCGGCGTCGGAGCCGTCCTCACGGGAACGATTTCACGGCGGGAAGACCGCCTCTCGATATCCGCGGAGCTGATGGACGTCGCGTCGGGGGCACGCCTCTGGGGCGCCAACTACGACAGGCCGTCCGCGGACCTGCTCCACGTGCAGGACGAGATCGCGTCGGAAATCTCCGACGGGCTCCGCCTGCGCCTCACGGAGCCGGAAAAGCGCACCCTCGGCCGACACGGCACCGAGAACACGGAGGCCTACGAGCTCTTCCTGAAGGCTCGCTATGCTGCAACCAAGGACACCGAGGAGGGATACCTTCAGGCGAGGAGGCTCTTTCTCCAGGCGGTCGAGAAAGACCCGAGCTTCGCGCGGGCCCAACTGGGCGTGTCGGACACGTATGGCTTGATGGCCATGGACGGTTACATCCCGCCCTCCGAAGCCTGGGCAGGAGTGAACGAGGGAGCGCGAAAGGCCCTCGCCCTCGACCCGGGCTTCTCGGAAGCGCGCGCCGCGCTCGCGGTCCCCCGGTTTTTTTCCGACTGGGACTGGGCCGGCGCGGAGCGTGAGTTCCGGGAATCGGGCAACGGTCCGGGGTCGATCCGAGAAAAGGGGCAAGTCTTCGCCCTCCTCCTTTGGGCGAGTGGCCGGACCGACGAGGCGCTCGCAGTGATTGAGGAGGCGCGGCGGGTCGACCCCGGGAACCTGAGCTTGACGATCGACACGGCCGACTATCTCGCAAAGGCCGGGCGGTTCGAGGATGCGATCGGCCGCTACCGAGCCGCCATGGAACTCGAGCCTTCGGACCCGCGCGCACAATTCGGCCTGGCCGAAGTTTTGAGGCGACAGGGCGACATGACAGGCGCGATCGCTGCCCTTCGCAAAGCGTACGAACTCTCCGGGGAGGACGACGGCGTGAAGGCGCTCGCGGCGGCGCGGACGGAGAAAGACTACGAGAACGCGCAGGTCGTGGTGGCCCGGGTCAGACTCGGTGACCTGCGGTCCCTCGCGAAGGAACGGTACGTCTCTCCGCTCGATCTGGCGCGGCTCGAGGCGCAGGTGGGGGAGAGAGAGAAGGCGTTCCAACACCTCGAGGCGGCGTTCGCGGAGCGCTCCCCCGGGCTCGTCCTTCTCAAAGTGGACACGGCGTGGGACAAAATCCGCGACGACGCCCGGTTCGCGGCGCTCGTCAAGAAGGTCGGGATCCCCTGAATCGGGTCTCCGCTCGTGCCCTCAGAGCTTCGGGTTGGCGGCCTTTAGTGCCTTCGCGTGCAGGTCGACCGCCTCGTCGACGGCATCGAGGAGAGAATCGCTGCTCGAGGGCGACTTGAGCGCGACCCCCCACGTCTTGCGGGCCGCAGCGACTTCCTGTCGTGATGCGTTGGGCAGCACGGGGACGATGACCGGGCCGTGGGCCCCGGCCGGCACCAGCTTTTCGACGGTCCGCGCGTCCGCGACGTCCACGAGGACGATGCCCGGGTTCCCGTCCTTCAGGATTCGGCCCAGCTCTTCCGGAGAGGCGACGACGGCGGGGTGGTAACCCGCGCGGCTCAGGGCGCCGTCGACGGACAGATTCCCCTGTCCGCTTCGCAGGGTGGAGGAGAGGGGCGCATAGATCACGACCGTTACGCGCGTGTTTTCACGTTGAAAGCGTGCGCCGCGCCCGGCCACGAGGAACTTGTCACCGCAGGCGAGGAGGCTGGGGCCCACGCACAGCCCCGCGACGCCGATGAGTCCGATCACGCCAGTGCGATATCTCATGAATCCCTCCCAGGCCTGCATGGCCGGTCGAGAGCCGATCTCAATCTGTCAGTAGACTAGCAAAAAGCGGCCTCCGCGTCACTTTGCGCCGCCGAAGTACCACGTCGCGCCGACCGTGTAGGCCTGCCCGTCATGTGTGTCGGTTCCCCAGACGTACTTCGTGAAGGACGCGAAAACGTCGAACGAACCAATGGAGTAGGAGATTCCGCCTCCGGCCTGCCAGTAGTTGTTGCGAAACAGGCGATGGAACTCCTCGAGTTTCTCAGGCGTGTCGAGTATGGCCACTTCACCGGGAGGGTAGAAGGGATCCCCACTCGGGGACCCGAACCTCAAGCCGCCATGCGTCTGCTGCCAGGTGCCCGTCGCCTCGACGTGGAAGCGGCGCGTCACGGCATAGTCGATCTCGGCAGAGCCATTGCTCCGGTTGTTCGGAATCCCGAGGAACCGCTCCACGAACGAGTACGTGTAGCCGGCCTCGATGCTGGCCTTCGGCAGAAGGCCGACGAGCCGCAGGGACGCGTTGACGCCGACCGCGAATTCCCGCCGGTTGAAACCCACGACGGCTTCACCTTGATAGTTGTAGTCGTGGCTGGGATTGATGTACCTGACGAGGGGCGTGATGGCCCACGGGTCGTCTCCCAGGCGATACCGCGCCGCGAGGGAAAAGTCCTGGAACGACGAGTTCCAGCAGTGGCATGAGTCCGTGGAAGGCTCTGGTGGGAAGAGGGGCGGCCCGTAGGGGTCGCCTCTGTACCTCGCGAAGATGTACGGAAGGCCGAGCGTCGCGGAAAGCCGGTCCGTGATGCCGTAGTCGGCTTCGAGCAGCACGGTGACCGTTTCGGTCTGTCCGACCGACGCGCGGGTTCCGTCGGTAAATCGGCGGCCGGTGTCGTCGTAGTACTGAGTCAGCAAGGTGACTCCCGCGACGCCCTTCGGAAGAGAAAACGCCTGCGCGAGGGCGGGCGCCGGGACGAAGGCGACCAGCCCCGCAATTGCGAGCCGACCCAGGAGACGTTCCACTACTGAACTCTTAGTGGACGATATCACATTGCGCATTGGTCTCTTTCTCAATGGTCTCTCGCTCAATCTGGATTCATGATCAGCCGAAGTCCTCATAGAATCGTGAGGATTTCCTGATGCGCGAAGGTTCGGATCCTCCGGAGCAAGTCTCGATCGGCGCTCTCGCGTTCGACGTCGCTCGCCGCCAGCTCATCGGGGCAGGCGGCGCCGTCGAACTCCCGACGAAGGAATTCGAGCTCCTGGCGCTCCTCGTGTCGAGGCGACCGGGCGCCGTCTCCAAGGACGAGATCCACGAAGCGCTGTGGCCGAAGACGATCGTCACCGAGGCGAGTCTCACGAGCCTCGTCAAGGAGCTCCGGAGGAAGCTCGGACAGGCCGGACGGCGGGGGCCGATACGGACGATCCACGGATTCGGGTACGCGCTCGCGGTCGAAGGAACGCCCACGCCGCGCGCGTCGCTCCCCCGGCTCGTGCGCGGAACGAACGAGATCGTCGTCGTGTCGTCCGAGCTCGTCCTGGGCCGCGAACCGGGACTGCCGGGGACGATCGACGACGCTTCAGTCTCCCGCCAGCATGCGCACCTGAGGCGGGATGGCAGGGCAGCGATCCTCACGGATCTCGGGAGCAAGAACGGAACCTTCGTGAATGGCGTCCGCGTCTCAGGCCCGGTTTCGCTGGTCGACGGGGACGAAGTCAGGCTCGGCCTCGTGACCTTCGTCTACCGGGCCGCCCTTGCGGGAGGGTCGACCACGAAGACCGTGGCATAGTTCGCCCACCGTGAGCACGATCCAGATCGATCCCGTCGAGTCTTCGCGCGACCTGAAGGAATTCGTCGATCTTCCGTTCCGCATTTACGCGGACGACAAGGACTGGGCGGCGCCGCTCAAGTCGGACGTCCGCTGGATGCTGGACACGGGGAAGAACCCGTTCTGGAAGCACGCGAAGAGGCAGCTCTTCCTCGCGCGGCGGGGCGGGAAGGCGGTGGGGCGGATCGCCGCGATCGTCGACGACGAGCACAACCGGGTGCACCAGGAGAAAGCGGGATTTTTCGGATTCTTCGAATGTGGAGAGGACCGGGAGGCTGCGATCGCCCTTCTTGGCGCAGCCGAGGCGTGGGTGCGCCAGTCGCAGCCGGGAACGACGCACGTCCGTGGTCCGGTTAACCCGTCGCTTAACGACGAATGCGGCGCGCTCGTGCCCGCTGAGAGCGACCCCGGCGTCCCGTTCATCATGATGACGTACAACCCGGCGTATTACCTCGACCTCTTCGCGGCGGCCGGGTACGCCAAGGTCAAGGACCTCGTCGCGATCCTCGCGCCCGTGGACGGACGCTCGTTCGAGCGCCTCAAGCGCGTGACGGACATCGTGAGGAAGCGCGAAAAGGGGCGCGCGGTCGTCCGCCAGATCCGGATGGACAGGTTCGACGACGACCTCGCGATCGTGAAGGACCTCTATAACCGCTCGTGGGAGAAGAACTGGGGCTTCGTCCCGATGACGTCTGACGAAATCGACGCGATGGCGAAGAAGCTCAAGCCGATCCTCTACCCGCCGTGGGTCCTCTTCGTCGAGCTGGACGGCAAGCCGGTCGGCTTTCACCTCGCGCTCCCGGACTACAACCTCGTCCTGAAAGAGCTCGGCGGCTCGCTCCTGCCGTTTGGGTGGCTGAAGTTCCTGCTCCTGAAGAAGAAGATCGACCGCGTCCGGACGCTTGCGCTCGGCATCCTGCCCGAGTACCGCCGCCGCGGCTTCGACGCGCTGCTCTACTTCGAGGCCATCAAGGAAGGCGTGCGCCTCAAGTATCGGGAAGCGGAGTTCTCCTGGCTGCTCGAGGACAACCTCGACATCCAGCGCCCGCTCGAGGTCTTCGGCGGCCGGATTTACCGCCGCTACCGGATCGTCGAAAAGGCGCTCGGCTGATCCCGTCCCGGCTTCGCGTAGAATCTCGTCAAGGTCATCTCGTTGTCTTCCCCCGCCCGCTTCCCGGTGCTTCTCAGCGGGGTATTGGCGGCCGCAGTGTGTCCGTTACGCGCCCCGGCGCAGACGTACGAGGTCGTCTACGCGTTCACAGTTCCCGCCGCCGAGCCGGTCGCGGGTCTCGTTCAGGGGACCGACGGCCTCTTCTATGGCACGACGAGGAGTGGCGGGGCCAACAACGGCGGGACCGTATTCAAGATCGACTCGGGCGGCAACCTCACGACGCTCCACACCTTCTCGTACGAGGACGGGAACGACCCCGAGGCAGGGCTCGTGCAGGCGAGCGACGGGAAGTTCTATGGCACGACATACGGTGGCGGGGCGTACGGCTTCGGCACCGTCTTCCGGATCGACTCGAGCGGCAACTTGGCGGTGCTGCACTCATTCGCGGGCGCCGGACCGGTCGGCGACGGCAGCTACCCGCTGGCGGGTCTCATCGAGGCGACCGACGGCAATTTCTACGGCACGACCTCGGGCGGCGGCCTGGCGTACTCGGACTACGGCACGGTCTTCAAGATGACGCCCGCCGGTACGGTGACGATCGTCCACAGCTTCGTGGGCACCGACGGCGTCTACCCTGTGGCGGGGCTCGTTCAAAGTAGCGCCGACGGCAAGCTCTACGGGACGACGCAGGTCGGCGGCAGCGGCTCGGGGACGGTCTTCGAGATGGACCTCGCCGGCACGAACTTCGTGAGCCTCCACAGCTTCGCCATCACCGACGGCGCCGCCCCGTCCGCGGCCCTCGTCCAGGCAAATGGCAAGTTCTACGGCACGACCAAGTCGGGCGGCGGCGCCGGTTTCGGGACGATCTTCAGCATCGACTCGGCCGGGACCTTCGCGACGCTCAGGCACCTGGGCGCAGGCGACGGTCATGCCCCGACCGCGAGCCTCGTCCTCGCGGGCGACGGCAAGCTCTACGGCACGACCTCCGCGGGCGGCACGAGCGACCTCGGCACCGTCTTCAAGATCGACTTCGCCGGTACCCTGACGACGCTCGAATCCTTCGCGGGTCCGGACGGCGCGTATCCGGTCGCCGACGTCGTGCAGGGGACGGACGGCAACTTCTATGGAACCACCGGGCACGGCGGCACGAACGGCAACGCCAGCGGCGGCACGGTCTTCAAGATGACGTCGGTCGGCATGGTGACGACGCTCGAGAACTTCGGCGACGCGAGCACCGGCTACGAGCCGGAGTCGAACGTCATGCAGGCCTCCGACGGGAACCTCTACGGCACGACGTTCTGGGGCGGCCCGACGAACAACGGGACGGTCTACATGCTGATGCTCGCGGGCACGCGCACGGTCCTTCACAATTTCGTCGAGACCGACGGCGGCCAGCCGTGGGCGAAGCTCGTCCAGCTTACGGCCGGCGGTCCGCTCTACGGCACCGCGAGCCGCGGCGGTACGTCGCACTGGGGCGCGGCGTTCAGCATCACGACTGCTGGAAGCTACTCCCTCCTTCACAGCTTCAACGGCACCGACGGGCTCGGGCCGCGCGACGCTCCGTTCGTTCTGCGACCCGCCGACGGCCTCCTCTATGGGATGACCGAGCAGGGCGGCACCGGTTTCGGAAACGTGTTCAAGATGACGACCGGCGGTACGGTCACCTCGCTCGTCGCGTTCACCCTCGCGCAAGGCGCCTACCCGAGCGATGGCCTGCTGCTCGCGCCGGACGGGAACTTCTACGGTACGACGGCGAGCGGAGGAGCCACGGTCGCGCAGGGCAACGTCATCAAGATCACGCCCGCCGGGGTCGTGACGGTCCTCCACGAGTTCAACCACACAAATGGGGTGGACGACGACGGGATGTGGCCCATGGGCGGCCTCATCCGTGCGACCGACGGCAACTTTTACGGGACGACGCGAGCCGGCGGCACGAACAGCTCGGGCAACGTCTACCGAATCAGCTCCGCCGGCATCTACGCCACCATCCACAGCTTTTCGGGCAGCGACGGGAGCGAGCCGTACGGAAACCTCCTCCGGGCCGCCGACGGCAAGCTCTACGGCACCACGTACGGGGGCGGCGCCTACGGCCACGGGACGGTGTTCGGCATCGACACGGCCGGCACCAACTTCGCCATGCTTCACAGCCTCACCCTCGAGGAGGGAGCGGGTCCTGTCGGCGGCCTGATCCAGGCGAGCGACGGCAAGCTCTACGGCGTCACGAACGGCGGCGGCCCGGGAAAGGCCGGCGTCGTCTTCCGGCTGACGCTCGCGGGCTGCACCCCTCCAGCGCCTCCCACGGCCGGAAACAACGGGCCGAAGTGCGCCGGGCAGACCCTGCAGCTCACCGCCTCGACGGTCGCCGGGGCCACCTATGTGTGGACCGGCCCCAACGGCTTTTCCTCGGCGCTGCAGAACCCCTCGATCGCTTCGGCGACGACCGCCGCCTCCGGCACCTATACCGTGACGGCCACCGTCGCCGGATGCACGTCGGTGCCCGCGACGACCGCCGCCACGGTCAATCCGCTCCCCTCCACGACGGTGACCGCGCCGACCACGCTCTGCCCGGGCGCGACGGGCCAGGCCGCCTCGGTGCCCGATGCAGGGCCCGATGCCACGTACTCCTGGTCGATCACGAACGGGACGATCACAGCCGGCTCCGGCGCGCGCGCGATCACCTTCTCGGCCGGCGCGAGCGGCAGCGTCGGGTTGAGCGTCACGGTGACGAGCGGGAGCGGCTGCGCGTCGACCGGCTCCGCCTCGATCCCGATCTCCGCGTCCTGCAGCACCGCCTCGCGATTTTTCACGGTGACGCCCTGCCGTCTGGTCGACACGCGGAATCCCACCGGCCCGCTCGGCGGCCCCGCGCTCAACGCGGGAGCGCAGCGTTCGTTCACGCTGACCGGGACGTGCGGCATCCCGGCCGGGGCTCAATCTCTCTCTCTAAACGTCACCGTCACGTCCGCGACCTCCGCCGGCGATTTGAAACTCTTCGCGGCCGGCACTTCGGTCCCGGTCGCCACCGCCATCAGCTACAAAGCGGGCCAGACGCGGGCGAACAACGCCATCGCCGCTCCCTCCGCTTCAGGAAACCTCGCCGTCTCCTGCGACCAGCCGAGCGGAACGGTGCAGCTCATCATCGACGTGAACGGATACTTCAACTAGGGACCGGCGGCCGCCGGCTGAGCTTCGAATAGATCCGGTTCCCGATCGGCACCGTCACGAACGCGAGCGTGAGGCCCGCGAGGACGTCCGCGACGTAGTGGTACCGGCAGTAGACGGTCGCGAGGACGAGGCCGACCGCGAACGGCAGGAAGCACCAGAACGTCTTCTTCGACCGTCGCGCCGCCTCGAGGAGGACGGCCGTCACGACCATCGTGTGGCCGGACGGGAAGCAGTCGCGCTTGTTGCTCTCCAGCCGATTCAGCGTGTCGTCGATGACGCGCGACACCGTGCCGCGCGGCAGGGGACCGGCGTGATGCACGGTGAAGCGCGGGCCGACCGCCGGGACGAGGAAGTACCCGACGTAGCTCACGAAGAAGACGAAGACCATCACGAACGCGTAACGGTCGAAGTCGCGCGCGGCGGGCGGACGTTCGCGGTCGTCCCGGAGGACGATCGCGCCGAACACGATCGGGTGAAAGTAGTAGAGGGCGTAGAAGACCGTGAGGACGTCTGACAGGAGCGGCGTCGCAAAGCGCGCGAGTGCGACCGTCGGGTCCGTTCCCGTGAGCCAGCGGTCGAACGCGATGAGGGAGGCGTCCTTGTCGACCGGGTTCACGGCGCGGATGAGCGGCCCGAGCCCGTCGAAGATCACGACGATGCAGACGACGACGTAGTAATCGAGGAGGATCTGAAGATTCTTAGAAGGTGAAGAAACGCGACCCCGCAGGAATGCGATGCCCGCAGGCACGGCCGCGACCACGACCATTCTAAGAAGAATTCTCTTGTCTTCCAGATTTCCGAATCGGGCGAGGCCGGCCACGACCAGCGCCGCCGCGAAGAGCGACGTCAGAACGTCCACGGGCTTCCAGCGCACCGACGCGTTCTAGCACACGAACCTATAATGACCGTCGTGCGCAGCGCCGCGATCCTTCTCCTGTCCGGCGCGCTCGCCGCCTCGGCGGCCCCGGCGCCTCCGGCCGCCGGAACGGTCGTCGTCGCGGACCTGAACACCGAGATCCAGGCCGTCAGCGCGGCCTTCGTCACGCGCGTCCTGAAAGACGCCGAAAAGAGCGGCGCGTCGCTCGTCGTGTTCAGGATCGACACGCCGGGGGGCCGCCTCGACTCCACGCGGACGATCACGCAGGCGATCCTCGCCTCGCCGGTGCCGGTCGTCGGCTGGGTCGCGCCGCCGGGCTCCCAGGCCGCCTCGGCCGGATTCATCATTCTCATGTCGTGCGACGTCGCCGCCATGGCGCCGGGCACGAACGCGGGCGCCGCGTCGCCCGTGGGCGGGCAGGGCGAGGACCTTCCGAAGACGCTCGCGAAGAAGGCGGGGCAGGACGTTTCGGCGCTGCTGCGCTCGGTGACCGAGCCGCGCGGCCGTCCCGTGGACGACGCGGTCAAGGCCGTGAGTGACGCCGCGTCGTATTCCGAGACCGAAGCCCTGAAGAGGAAGCTCATCGAGGTCGTCGCCCGCGACGAGAAGGACCTTCTCACCCAGCTCGACGGGCGGACCGTGAAGCGGGTCGGGAAACCCGACGTGGTCCTGAAGACGGCGGGTCTCTCGACCGTCGCGGTCGGGATGACTCGCCGCGAGCGCATCCTCGGCGTCCTCGCGAGCCCGGCCGTCGCCGGCATCCTCTTCCTGATCGGCCTCGTCGGGCTCTACTCGGAGCTCTCGCACCCCGGCGGCATCCTGCCCGGGGTCCTCGGGGCGATCGCGCTCCTCCTCGCGCTCTTCGCGATGTCCGTGCTCCCCGTGAACGCCGCGGGCGTCGCGCTCCTTCTCGTCGGGGCGCTCTTCTTCTTCCTCGAGGTGAAGATCGCCGCACACGGCGTCCTCGCGATCGGCGGTGCCACCGCGATCGTGCTCGGCGGCGTCCTGCTGTTCCCGGAGCAGGCGGGTGCCCCGCGCGGCGAGTTCGCGCTCCTCGTCGCGGCCGCCGTCGCGACGGCCGCCATCCTCGCGGTCCTCTCGTTCAAGGCCCTGGCGATGAAGAGCCTGCCCGAGCGCACGGGCGCCGGCGTCCTCGTCGGCCAGGTCGTCTCCGCGCGCTCGCCCATCGCGCCGGTCGGCAAGGTGTTCGCCGACGGCGACCTCTGGGAAGCGCATTCCGACGTCCCCGTAGCCGCCGGCGACCTCGTCGAGATCGTCGGCATTCAAGGCCTCGCGCTCGTCGTGAGGCCGGCCCGCAAGACGGGCCAGGAGCCTTCATGAACAGCCTCCCGTGGATCGTCCCGGTCGTCTTCGTGGCGATCGTCTTCATCTCGAAGTGGATCAACATCCTCAACGAGTACGAACGCGCCGTCACGTTCTGGCTCGGCCGCCTCTCGCCGCAGCCCAAGGGCCCGGGGCTCACGTTCATCTTCTGGCCGTTCGAGACGATGATCCGGATCTCGCTCCGCACGGTCGTCCTCGACGTGCCGCCCCAGGACGTCATCACGCGTGACAACGTGTCCGTGAAGGTCAACGCGGTCGTCTACTTCCACGTCATGGACCCGTCCAAGGCGGTCGTGAAGGTCGAGAACTACCTCTACGCGACCTCGCAGCTCTCGCAGACGACGCTCCGGTCGATCCTCGGGCAGGCGACGCTCGACGAGCTCCTCTCCTCGCGCGACAAGCTGAACGAGAGCCTCCAGGAGATCCTCGACAAGCACACGGACCCGTGGGGCATCAAGGTCACGATGGTCGAGTTGAAGGCGGTGGACCTGCCGATCGAGATGCAGCGCGCGATGGCGAAGCAGGCGGAAGCCGAGCGCGAGAAGCGCGCGAAGATCATCCACGCCTCCGGCGAGTTCGAGGCCTCCAAGCAGCTCTCCGAGGCCGCCGAAATCATCGGCCGCGAGCCCGCGACGCTGCAGCTCCGCTACCTGCAGACGCTGACGGAGATCGCCACCGAGAAGAACTCGACGATCATCTTCCCGCTGCCGATGGACCTCATCAGCGCCTTTCTGAAGAAGGACAAGGCCTGATGGCGGGGCTCGGACTCGACGATCGCCCGGAAGAGGCGGAGAGGGCCGCGCCCGTCCACTACCAGATCTCGATCACGGGGCGGCAGGCGGGATTCTTCTTCCTGGCCCTGCTCGCCGCCCTCGGCCTCTCGTTCTTCTTCGGGATGAAGACGGGGGCCGCCGCGCGGAAAGGTCCCGGGGGGGCTGCCGCGATCATCGCCTCCGCCTCGGACATTCCCGTCCCGACGCTCGCGCCGGCCGAAGGTCTTCGCGAGGAGAAGAAGCCCGACGACGCGCTCGGCATCAAGCCGGAGGAGAAGAAGGCCGCGGCGGCCGAGGAAAAGGAAGCACGGGACGCGAAGAAGGCTGCGGAGCCGGCTCCCGCGCCCGCGCCGACGGCGATGCCTCCCACGCCCGTGCCGGCGCCCACGGCTGCGCCGGCGCCGAAGCCGACGCCGAAGGCCACGCCGAAGCCCGCGCCGAAGGGACCGTTCTACGTCCAGGTCCTCGCCACGAAGGACGCCGCGCGCGCCGACGAGCTCGCCAAGCGCCTCAAGGGCGAAGGGTTCGCCGCGGACGTCGCCACCATCCCGGGCAAGCCCGGCTGGTTCCGGGTCCACGTCGGCCCGTTCAAGGACCGCGCGAAGGCGGAGGCTCTCGCGAAGAAGATCAAGGCCTCCGACAAGCAGATCAAGAACGTCCCCCTCGTGGTGCCGTGAGCCGTCCGCTGCCCGTCCGCGGCGAGCCGGCGCTCCCGCCGTGGATTCGCGAGAAAAAGCTGCGCCTCGACGACCTGCACGCGCTCAAGGCGCGGATGCGGCTCGGAAAGCTCTCGACCGTGTGCGAGGAGGCGCGCTGCCCAAACCGCACGGAGTGCTTCGAGCGGAAGACGGCCACGTTCCTGATCGCGGGCGACGTCTGCACGCGCGCGTGCGGCTTCTGCCACATCGCGTCCGGCAGGCCCGCGCCGCTCGACCCGCTCGAGCCCGAGCGCCTCGCGGCAGCGGCGCGGGACATGGGCCTCGCGCACGTCGTCGTGACGTCCGTGGACCGCGACGACCTCGCGGACGGGGGCTCTTCGCACTGGGCGGCGGTCGTCCGCGCGCTCAAGGAGGACGACGCCGCGCGGACCGTCGAGGTCCTGACACCGGACTTCCAGGGCGTCGCGGAGCAGATCGACCGCGTCGCGGACGCCGGGCCGGACGTCTACAACCACAACGTCGAGACCGTGCCGCGGCTCTATGACGCCGTTCGCCCGAAGTCCGTCTTTCGGAGGTCGGTGGACCTCCTTGCCCGCGTCAAGGCGCGGCGCCCGGGGATGACGACGAAGTCCGGCCTCATGCTGGGGCTCGGCGAGCGGGACGACGAGGTGCTCGACCTCTTCCGCGCGCTGCGCAGCGCCGGCGTCGACGTCGTGACGGTGGGGCAGTACCTGCGCCCGTCGGCGTGGAACCTGCCCGTCGTCGAGTACGCGACGCCCGAGCGCTTCGCGGCGCTGGAGAAGGGCGGGATGGAGATGGGCTTCACGGCAGTCTTCGCCGGCCCCTTCGTGCGGTCGAGCTACCGCGCAGAGGAGTTTCTTAGAAGGTGAAGAGGGGAATCGCACCTCCCGAGGGGGGGCACGCGGAGTCACACCAACGCCCGCCTCGAGGCCGGGGCCCGTTTTCTTCGAGGGTGAATATAAGGAGTTCTTCGGAGGTGAATATCAGCTGCTGCTTGTGCGCCGCCGGGCGCCGCGTGGCGCGGCCATCGCATGCTGCCCGTATTACCTTCTAAGAGAATCTCCCGGCTTCTCTTTTCTCTCGCCTCCGGCGTGCTGCTGGCGTTGTGTTTCCCGAACTTCTCGATCCTCCCACTGCTGCCGGTTGCCCTGATCCCGCTTCTCTTCGCTCTCGACGGCCTCTCGTGGCGTCGTGCGTTCCTGCCCGGGTTCGTGTTCGGCGCCGTCTTCTGGCTCGTCACGATCCCCTGGATCGCGTACACGGTGCACCGCTTCGGCGGCGTCGGGCCCGTCCTCGCGGGCCTCGCCCTCGCGATCACCGCCGCGATCTGTGCCGTGCCGTTCGGCCTCATGGCCTCCCTCTACGCCGCGGCGCGGCCCCGTTCGGGTCTCGGCGTCGTCGCGGCGTTCGGAGCTGCGTGGGTCGCGCAGGAGGGGTTCCGGACGTACGTGTACGTCTTCGGCGGCTTTCCGTGGAACCTCCTCGCGAACCCGCTCGCGGACGTTCCGGTCCTCCTGGGCACGGCGGCGATCGGAGGCGTCTTCCTCACGTCGTTCCTCCTCGCCGCCCTGAACGCCGCGCTCTTCGTCGCGCTGACGCGCCGCTCGCGGGAAGCGCGCCTCGGCTGGCTCCTCGGGACGGCCGTCTGCGCGCTCGGCGCTTCGGCGACGAGGCCGCCACGGCCCGGTCCGCCGGTCGAGGCTCTGAAGGTCGGGGTCGTCCAGCCGAACGTCGAGCAGGACATCCGGTGGGACCGCGCGACCGCCGAGCGCATCCAGGACGATCTCGAGGACCAGACGCGCGCGCTCTGCCGGGTCGAGCGCCCGGTCCTCGTCCTCTGGCCCGAGAGCGCGTCGCCGTACTCGTGGTCGTTCAACGCCGCCTACCGCGAGCGGGTTCTCGCGCTCTGCCGCGAGCTGGACGTCGCGATCCTCATGAGCACGGCGTGGTCGGACGCGCCGGGCGACGAGGACGCTCCGTACTACAACGCCGCGCTCCTCGTCACGAAGGACGGCCCGGTCCTCCCGCCGTATTTCAAGCAACGCCTCGTGCCGTTCGGCGAGTACGTCCCGCTCGCGCCCCTCCTCCGGATGATCAAGCCCATCAGCCGGGCCGTTCCCGGCGGTTTCACGCCTGGCTCGGCGACGGTTCTCCTGAGGCTGGGGGACTGGAAGCTGGGAGGCGCCGTCTGCTACGAGGTCGTCTACCCCTGGATCCCGCGCGCGGAGACGCGCGCGGGTGCCGACGTCCTCTTCACGCTGACGAACGACGCCTGGTACGGGCGCGCCGGGGCCGCAGCGGCAGCACTGGCAGGCGGCGGTCCTGCGCGCCGTGGAGACGGGCCGGCCGCTCGTGCGCGCGGCCGTCACGGGGATCAGCGGCGCGGTGGAGCCGGACGGGCGCGTCCTCGTGTCGCTGCCGGCAGGGCGAAAGGGCGCGTTCTCTGCGCCCGTCTTTCGCGCGCGCGGGACGGCGCCGGCCGTCGCCCTCGGCGACGCGGTGCTGTGGGTTTGCGCCGCCGGCCTCCTCGCCGGTATCCTGCGCGCGCGGTTCCCTTCGCCCCGGGGTCCCGTGGCGTCCGCGTCCCCCGCGCCGCCGAGAGGAAACACGTGAACGAAGAACGCATTGAGCGGCTGCTCGAACTCGCGTCGTCCGTGAGCTCCCTCCGGGGCTATCTTTGACGTCCGCCAGGCGGACCGCGAGAAAGCCGAGCTGGAGCGGAAGACGGGCGAGCCCGGGTTCTGGTCGAACGCCCTCGAAGCCCAGGACACCCTCCGGAAGCTGAAGCGCGCCGAGCGCATCCTCGCCGACGACAAGGACCTCAAGGAACGCCAGGAGGAGCTCGAGATCCTCGTGGAGTTCCTGAGGTCCGGCGAGGCCGTCGAGAAGGACGCCGACATCGCGATCGCAACGGTCGGACCGTGGGCACGCCGCAAGGAGCTGACCTTCAAGCTCACGAACGACGAGGATCCGTTCCCCGCGATCGTCGAGATTCACGCGGGCGCGGGCGGCACCGAGGCCCAGGACTGGGCCGACATGCTCATGCGCATGTATCTCCGCTACGGCGAGCGCCAGGGCTGGAAGACGGACGTCCTGGAGGTCACGTACGCGGACGACGCCGGGATCAAGACGGCGACGCTGCGCTTCGAGGGCGAGTACGCCTATGGGCACATGAAGGCCGAGCGCGGCGTCCACCGGCTCGTGCGCATCTCGCCGTTCGACGCCGCCGCGCGGCGGCACACCTCGTTCGCGGCCGTGTACGTCTCCCCGGAGATCGACGACACGATCGAGGTCGACATCAACGACAAGGACCTCCGGATCGACACGTTCCGTGCGGGCGGCAAGGGCGGCCAGCACGTCAACAAGACCGAGTCCGCCATCCGGATCACGCACCTCCCGACCGGCCTCGTCGTCCAGTGCCAGAACGAAAGGTCGCAGCACAAGAACAAGGCCTCGGCGATGAAGGTCCTCCGCTCGCGCCTCTACCAGATGGCGCTCGAGGAGCGGCAGGCGAAGAACGACGCGCGCGCGGGCACGAAGATGGAGATCGGCTTCGGCTCGCAGATCCGTTCGTACGTCCTCGCGCCGTACCGTCTCATCAAGGACCACCGCACGAACTTCGAGGTCGGGGACGTGGACCGCGTCCTCGACGGCGACCTCGACGGGTTCATCGAGGCGTTCCTGCAGACCATGGTCAAGAAGGGCGAGAAGGCCGCGACGGATCGCCCGGGCTTCAACGCGGCCGAGCCGGCGTGAGCGGCGACGGCGGCAGCGGCGGCGGAGGTCCGCGCACCTGGATCGAGGACGTGCGGACCCGGCTCCTCCGGGACTGGCCCGAGCGCAGGCTCGAGCTCGAGCGCGGGCCGGACGCGGGCCCCGCGCGCCCCGCGGCCGTCCTGATCCCGCTCTTCGTGCGCGAGAAGGCGCTCTGGACGCTCTTCACGAAACGGACCGACACGGTCGAGCACCACAAGGGTCAGATCTCGTTTCCGGGCGGCACGAAGGACGCCACGGACGCGAACCTCTGGGAGACGGCGATTCGCGAGACGGAGGAGGAGATCGGCGTGCCGCGGGCCGGCGTGAAGATCCTCGGCGCGCTCCCGAAGCTCGTCACGGTGACCGACTTCGAGATCTCTCCGTTCGTCGGCGCGATCCCGTACCCCACGCAGTTCGCGCCTCACGCGGGTGAAGTCGAGTCGATCATCGAAGTGCCCGTCTCGTACCTCCTCGACCCGATGGTCGTCGAGGAACTGCCCGTGAAGTGGAAGGGGCGCGAGTGATCGCCACGCTCGTCTACCACTACCGGGGCCACGCGATCTGGGGCGCGACCGCGCGCATCCTCGCGGACTTCCTGACGGCGCTGCGGGGCGACACGGACTCAGCGACGTAGAATCGCTCTCAAGACGTGACGCTCTCCGCGGGGACCCTCCTCGGCCCGTACGAGATCCTCGCGCCGCTCGGCGCCGGAGGGATGGGCGAGGTCTACCGGGCGAGGGACCCCCGCCTCAACCGCGATGTCGCGATCAAGGTTCTGCCGGAAGAATTCCTGGAAGGTAAAGAAAAGAAGGAGCGATTCGAGAGAGAAGCGCGGCTGCTCGCAGCGCTCAATCATCCCGGAATCGCCGCCATCTACTCATTCGAAGAATTTCCCTCTTCCTCTTCTTCCTCTTCGCGACACGTCATCGTCATGGAGCTGGTGGAGGGCGAGACGCTGCGCGCGCGCCTCGCGGCCGGGCCGCTTCCGCTGAAGAAGCTCCTTTCGTTCGCGGCGCAGGTCGCCGAGGGGCTTGCGAAGGCGCACGCCTCCGGGATCGTCCACCGGGACCTGAAGCCCGAAAACCTCATGGTCACGAGGGATGGCGCCGTCAAGATCCTCGACTTCGGGCTCGCGAAGCTGGCCGGCCCGGAGGCGAGCGGCGAAACCACGAAGACGGCGACGGTGTCGGCTCTCACGGAGTCGGGAGTCGTGCTCGGAACGGTCGTGTACATGTCGCCCGAGCAGGCCCGGGGCGAGTCGCTCGACTTCCGTTCGGATCAGTTCTCGTTCGGATCGATCCTCTACGAGATGATCACGGGAAGGCGTCTCTTCGCGCGGGCCAGCGGCCCGGAGACCATGGCGGCGATCATCCGCGACGAGCCGGAGCCGCTCGCGGCCGCGGCGCCCGGCGTTCCCGTCCCCCTGCGCTGGATCGTCGAGCGCTGCCTCGCGAAGGACCCCGACGAGCGCTACGCGTCGACGCGCGACCTGGCGCGCGACCTCGCGCGCCTGAGGGACGGCGCGTCGGACCTCCTCACGTCGGGAGGGGCGCGCGCAACTGCGGCGCCGCGCACCCCTCGCCGGGCGATCCCGCTGGCAGCGGCGGGCCTCGCGGCTGCTGCCGTGCTCGCTGTCCTCGCGACGAGGAGATCGCCCGCAGGCCCGCCGATCTGGCGTCCGCTTACGTTCCGACGCGGCACGATCGGCGGCGCGCGGTTCGCGCCGGATGGGAAGACCGTCATCTACGCGGCCGCCTGGCAGGGACAGGCCCCTCAACTCTTCACGACGCGCCTCGACAGCAGGGAGTCCACGGCGCTTCCTCTCCCGAGCGCGAACCTCGCGTCCGTCTCGAACAAGGGTGTCCTCGCGGTTCTTCTGCGGCGCGAGCCGGCCGCGGTCCTTGCCGAGGTCTCGCTGGCGGGGGGCGCGCCGCGCGAGCTCGTCGACGGGGCCGCATTCTCCCTGCCGTTTCTGCCGGCCGTGGCGGATTGGTCGCCGGACGGGGAAGGGCTCGCCTTCGTCCGTGAGGGCCAGATGGAGTTCCCCGCGGGCAAGGTGCTGTTGCCGCGCTCGCCGGCCGGTCCCGTTCATGGCGTGAGGTTCTCGCCGGACGGACGACAGGTCGCGTTCATCCGGGGCACCCTGGGCCACTTCGCGATCGGCGTCGCGGACCTGGCCGGCAAGGAGACGATCCTCCTCGACGGGCTGGATTTCGCGACATCGCTCGCGTGGCATCCGAAGACGGGCGAGATCTGGTTCTCGGCCCGCGAGCGGAATTCACTTTTCGGCGTCATCGAGCTCCAGTCGATTTCACTCTCGCGGAAGAGGCGCGTCGTGGCGCGGGCCCCGACCCTCCTCGTCGTCGAGGACATCGCGCCGGACGGGAGCGTCCTTGTGCGCAGCGACGACTGGCCGACGACGATGAGGTGCCTGCCGCCGGGCGCGTCGCGCGAGGTGGACCTCAACTGGCTGGACTTTTCGGATGGAGCGGACCTGTCGAGCGACGGACGCGACCTCCTCTTCTGCGAGGCTGGCGCCGGCGAGGGTGCCAAGGGCGGCGTCTACATGCGCAGGACCGACGGCTCGACGCCGGCCGTGCGCCTCGGGGACGGCGAGAACGCGCGGGGCCTGTCCCCGGACCGGAAGTGGGTCGTCCAGGTATGGCCGGACCGGCTCGTCCTCCTCCCTGTCGGCCCGGGCGAGACGAGGACGATCCGGGACGAAGGTCTCGAGTACCGGACGGCCGCGTGGTTTTCCGACAGCAAGCGGCTGGTCGTCCAGGCGCGCTCGGGAGGGAAGCCCGCGCGCCTGTACGTGCGCGACCTCGGCGCCGGCCCTCCCCGTCCGTTCACCCGGGAAGGATTCGGCTTTGCCGCGCTGTCTCCCGACGGAAGGGTCGTCGTCGCGAAGGACAAGGACGGCCACGTCGTCCTCGTTTCCGTCGAGGGCGGTGCGTCGCGGCCGATGCCGGGTTCGAGGACCGAGGAGGAGGTCTTGAACTTCGACTCGACTGGAACCGGCCTGTTCGTGGCGAAGAGGGAATTTCCCATGCGCATCGAACGGCTCGACGTCGCCACCGGAAAACGCTCCTTCTGGAAGGAGATCGCCCCCTCGGACCCGACCGGTCTCGACCACGTGCGCGGCGTCCAGCTCACGCCCGACGGCGCGTGCTACTGCTACACCTTCATGCGCAGCCTCTCGAGGCTCTACTCCGTCGAGGGGCTGCGCTAGGACGCGGGCGCCGTGCTCTTGACGAACGCGGCCGCGGCGGCGGCCTTTTCGCGATTCGCCTTGTAGAGCGGGACCGCGGCGTCCCGCGAGATCGCCTTGTCGAAGTAGATGACCGCCTCGTCGTACCGGCCGCGTTCCATCGCCACCGCGCCGGCCTCGTTCCACAGCTCGGGCGCGTCGAGCGCGAGGGACTTCTCGAGCGTGTCGGCGGCGTCCTTCAGGGCGCCCGTCTGCCTCAGCGCGCGGGCGAGCGCCCACGCGGCGCCGACGCTCTGCGGCGCGCGGAGGACGGCCTTCTTCAGGGGCTCGATGGCGTCGGCCGCCTGACCGCGCTCGAGAAGGAGGCCGCCGAGGCCCGTGAGGGCCGGGGCGTAGTCGGGGTCGGCGCGGAGCGCCTCGCGGTACTCCTTCTCGGCCTCCTTCCAGAGGCCCTTCCGGCGGAGGACGGCGGCAAGGTTCGCGCGGACGATCTCGCGGTCCGGCTCGACGGTCGCCGCCTTCGTCAGCGGCTCGAGGGCGGCGTCGAGGTCTTTCACCTGGAGGAGCAGCGACGCGTACTCGGTGAGGATCGACGTGTCCTTCGGCGCCGCCGCGGCCGCGGTCGCGAAGACCTGGCGGGCGTGGACGAGATCGCCATCCGCGCGCGCCCTGCGCCCGAGGGCGACGAGCTTGTCGCGATTGTCCGGGTTCAGCTCGGCGGCCTTCCGGAGCGCGTCGAGGGCGGGCTCCCAGTTCTTGTCCGCCATGTAGAAATCGTAAAGGTCGAGGAGAGCGCCCTCGTTTTTCTCGTTGTACTTGAGCGCCTGCCTGAGGTTCGCCTCGGCGAGCACCTTCTCGCCGCGCATCGAGAACGCGTTGCCGAGGAGCCGGTAGGCCTCGCTCGACTGCGGGTCGATTTCGAGGAGGCGGTTCGCCGCCGCCTGCGCGTTCAGGGCGTCCCCGTGCGAGAGGGCCGCGCGGCCGAGTGCAATGTAGTCGACGCCTCCGGCGGCCGGGAGGACGACGGCCTTTGCGGGGCCGGCGGCCGGAGCCACGCTCGGGACGGCCGGGGGCGTCGCCGGGGGCACGGCCGGGGCCGGCGCCGCGGCGGGAGTGCTCGCCGGCGCAGGCAAGGCGGCGGGGAGCGGTGCCTTCGAGGGGTCGCCCTTCGCGGCCCGGATGCGCGAGGCCTCGTTGAATTTCCCGAGCTTCTCGTACGCGGTGGCGAGGAGGTCGAGGCATTCGGCGTCGAGCTCGTCGCGGGGCACGTCGTACGTGAGGTCGTGGATGACGTCTTCGGCGGCGCCGTCCGCGAGCTTCTCCCTCGCGACGCGCTTGAGCTCCGCGACGTCGGCGGCGGGCGCGGGCGGAACGGGCCGCGCCGCCGCCTTCACGTCGTTCGCGACCCTCACGAACTCCGGCGAGTAGAAGTCCGGGACGATC
This sequence comes from uncultured Acidobacteriota bacterium, assembly GCA_963798215.1. Classification (GTDB taxonomy): domain Bacteria; phylum Acidobacteriota; class Thermoanaerobaculia; order UBA5066; family UBA5066; genus Fen-183. The sequence goes on along the minus strand of CAWCSP010000004.1, from coordinate 1,755,334 downwards.
TCGAGGTCCGGGCTCGCGGCATACGCGCGGCGCAGGGCGTCCTGAGCTTCGGAGCGCTTGCCCTCGTTGAAGTGCGCCCAGGCGCACTGCACGAGCATCCGCCCTTTGCGCGTGGCGTCGGCCGCCGCGGACGCGGCGCTCTCGAACTTCAGCGCGGAGCGCCGGAACTGGCCGGCGTTGAAGGCCTTGCGTGCCTCCTTCTCGAGCGATTCCGACCCTTCCTGGGCGATCGCGGGCGCGCCGATCAGGAGGACCGCCCCGGCCACGGCAAGAACCATCCGGATGCGCACGGACGGATTCTAGCTACTCTTTCTTCAAATCGATCCGGTAGGTGGACTGGGCCTCTTCGTCGAGGTCGATCGCCTTCGTCTCGGAACGGTAGCCCGGAAGGCTCACGACGATCTCGTGCGGTCCGGCGGCGAGGAGCTTCTTCAGCGGGGCGCCGGTGGCGGAGCCGGCTGACACGCCGTCGATCCGGATCTCGGCGCCGGGCGGGCTCACCGTGAGGACGATCTGGCCCTTGGCCGGGAAGACCGCCGTGACGGGCTTCGTGTCGGGGCCCGTGACGTCGAACGCCTGGGGCGGCAGCTTCATGAAGCCCGGGACCTCGAAGACCGCCGTGTGCGGCCCGGGCTTCAGGGAGAGGCGCGTCCCGGCGGGCAGGACGGAGCCCTGCTTCTTCCCGTCCACCGTGAGCGACGCGAGCTGGTTGGACCGGAACGTGACCGTGACGGGGCCGGACGGCTTCGGCGGTACCGTCGGCTCCACGGCGACGGGCAGGGGGGTGGCCACTGCTGCGGCCGCCGTCGACGGGCCGGGAGCGGCCGACGTCGAGGCCGCGGCAGTGGCGGGCTCCGGCGCCGCGGATGCCGACGTCGCCACCGTCGCAGGAGCCGTGGCGGTGGAGGGTTCCGCGGACACGGACTGGGGATGCGCCGCTTTCTTCTGCGTGTAGAGCCAGAACGCGGCGATGCCGGCCGCCACTACGACCGCGGCCGAGAGGAAAACCCGAAGCGCCGGGCCGCTCTCGGTTGCGTGTGCCGCCGTCACGGCCGGGACGCCCGCCGAGCCTCCGGACGTGCGGAGCCGGACGTCGGCGGCACCGCCCTGCGTCTGCCGGAGAGGGGCGGAGGAGTTGAGCGGCGTGTCCAGGACGCGCGACGGCGGCCGGCCTGCGGCGCCCGTCTGGTACCCGGTGGACGGCGTCGCGACCGTCCGGTCCATGTCGGACGCGGGCTCCGCCTCGCGCGCAGGCTCGTCGGAGATCCCGGCGAGGACTGCGGCGAGCTCAGCTTTGATCTCGGCGCAGGTTCCGTAGCGCCGCGTGCGGTCCTTCTCGAGAGCCTTCAAGACGATCGCGTCGAGAGCGCGCGGGAGCCCCGGGGCGAGCGTCGAGGGCGGGGCCGGCTGCTCGTTCATGATCTTGTAGAGCACCGTCGAGATGTGGTCTCCGGTGAACGGCTTGGAGCCCGTCACGAGCTCGTAGGCGAGGACGCCGAGGCTGAAGAGATCCGTGCGCGTGTCGAGGTCCTCGCCGCGGATCTGCTCCGGGGCGAGGTACGAGGCGGTCCCGAGCGTGATGCCGGTCTGCGTGAGGGTGGACTGGGAGACCATGGACTTCGCGATCCCGAAGTCCATGAGCTTGACGGTCCCGTCCTCGAGGATCCGGACGTTCGAGGGCTTGATGTCGCGGTGGATGATGCCCGCCCCGTGGGCGTATCCCAGACCTTCGCAGACGTCGAGGAGGATGGCGAGCTTGCGCTTGAGAGACAGGGGCTCGCGCTTTTTCGCGAGCTTGTCGAGGTCCTCGCCGGTCAGGAACTCCTGGACGATGTACGGCGTCCCTTCGTCCGTGACGCCGAAGTCGTAGATCGTGGTGATGTTGCGGTGGTGGAGATTTCCCGCGAACTCGGCCTCGCGGAAGAAGCGTTTCTTGATCTCCTCCTCGTCGCTCTGGCAGGTCTTGATCGCCACGGCCCGCTTGATGAACGGATCCCGGCCCTTGTAGACGGTTCCGAAGCCGCCCACCCCGACCTTCTCCTCGATCAGGTACTTCCCGACCTGCGTCAGCATGTTGAAGAAAAAAATCGTATCACGCGGCTATGATTCGCCCGTGTTCCGCCGCCATGCCGCGTTTCTCCCGGTCTTCGTCGCGGCGGCGGCTCTCGCCGGCTGCGGAGACGCGGAAGCGCCGTCCTCGCCTCCGTCCGCGGCGCCTCTTCCGCGCGCGGGCGGCTCGAGGGACGTCTACCGCCCGCCCGCGGACGGCCGGGTGACGCCGCAGCAGGTCGAGATCTACCTCGGCGTCCTCGACCGGCTGCGCCTCGACCGCAAGGAGGGAAAGACGCCGCCGCCCTCCGACCCGCTCACGTCCGTCCCGGCGGACCTCGCGGCGGCCCGCGTCCGGGGCGTGAACACCGAGGAGTTCCTCTGGGTGAAGGAGCGCGTGCTCGAGGCCGAGGCCGCGTCGATGACGGCCCACCTGAACGCCTCCGTTCTTGCGATGCTCGAACGGACACTCGCCGACCTCAAGGCGCGGAAAGCGGACGCCGCGGACGAGGGATCGAGAAAGCTCGTGGGCGAGCAGATCGCGAACTTCGAGGCGGAGGCGGAGCGCGTCCGGCGCGAGTCCCGCGAGAAGGAGCCGGACTCCGTCCGGGCCAACATGAAGACGCTCGAGCCCTTCCGGGCGCGCCTCACGGCCGCGCACGAGGCGCTCGACCGCCCCCTGCTGCCCGCGGCGAAGGAGCCCACGCAGACCGCGGCCGGAAAACCGTGAACCCTCCGGAGGGAATCGGCGCCCTCCTCGACGAGGGGCTCGAGCGCAATTTCTTCGCGGGCGCGTCGGCTCTCGTGGTTTCGGAGAACGAAACGCTCGCCGAGCGGCACGCGGGCGACGCGCGCGTCGAGCCCGCGGGCGAGCGCCGCGCCGCAGGCCCCGACATCCTCTGGGACCTTGCGTCGCTGACGAAGCCGCTCGCGGGGGCGGCGTTGGTTCTCTCTCTGGTTGCGGAGAAGACCCTCTCTCTGGATGACACCGTCTCGCGATTTGACGACCGGTGGAAGAAGAGTTTCCTAGAAGGAATAAAGATCAGCCAGCTGCTCTCGCACACAGCGGGCCTCGTTGACTGGTTTCCTCTGTATTCCCGCGGGGAAGGGCGCGCCGCGTACGTCCGGACGCTGGGCGAACTGGACCCCGCGGCGATTCCCGGGACGAAGGTGATTTACTCGTGCCCCGGCTACCTCTTTCTCAGCGAAATCGTCGAGCGTGCCGCCGGCGCACCCTTGGACGCCCTCTTTCGAGAGCACATCGCAACCCCTCTTACCCTTTCAAAGAATCTTCTCTTTTCCCCCTCTTCTCCTGAGGATCTCGCCCGCTGCGCGGGAGGCGAGCGCGACGACGCGACCGAGCGTCAAATGACCGCCGACCGCAAGCTGAAGTACAGCGGCTTCCGGCAGGGCGTGGTGAACGGGCAGGTGAACGACGGGAACGCGTATCGCCGCGGGAACGGCGTCTCCCTGAATGCCGGCCTCTTCGGCACGGCGGCGGCTGCGGCCGCCCTCGGCCGGGCCTGGCTCGCCCGCGACGGACGTCTCCTGCCCGAACGCTTCTTCGCCCTTGCGACGGAGAACACGACCGCGGGCCTCGGCGAGGACCGCGGCCTCGGCTGGCAGCTCGCGTCGACGCCCGGGAGCGCGGGCGAGCCCCTCGGGGCCGGCGCGTTCGGGCACACGGGCTTCACCGGGGTTTCGCTCTTCGTGGACCCGGCTCGCGGACGCGTCGCGGTCCTCCTGACGAACCGCCTGCATCCGGACGCGCGCCCGGCCGAGATGACCGTGTTCCGGCGCCGGTTCCACGAGATCGTCGCGGCGCTCTGAGTTTCCGTCCTGCGACCGGTTCTCCCTGCGGGCGCCCCGGTAGAATCGGCGCGCGTCCGGCGGGCGATCGACCCGCCCCCCGCCCGGAGGGCCCCATGGCCTCACCTTCCGTCGTCATCGCCGAGGGCGTCCGCACGCCCATGGCGGAGTACAACGGGCACTTCGCGGAGACGACGGCCACCGACCTCGCGGTCCTCGCGTCCCTCGAAGCGCTCCGCCGCGCGCGCTTCGAGCCCGCCGAGATCGGCCACGTGATCGTCGGGAACGTCCTCCAGACGTCGGCCGACGCGATCTACCTCGCGCGGCACGTCGGATTGCGCGCGGGCGTTCCCGTTCCCGTGCCCGCCGTCACCGTGAACCGGCTCTGCGGCTCGGGGTTCGAGGCGCTCGTCCAGGCGAAGCACCGCATCCTCTTCGGCGAGGCCGAGGCCGTCCTCGCGGGCGGGACCGAGAACATGAGCCAGGCGCCGTTCGTGATCCGCGGGGCGCGCACGGGCCTGAGGCTCGGACAGGGCAAGCTCGAGGACTCGCTCATGAGCAGCCTTTTCGACACGTTCCCGGGCCTCGCGATGGCGCAGACGTCGGACAAGGTCGCGCGCCGGTACGGGATCACGCGCGAGGAGCAGGACGCCTACGCCGTCGAGAGCCAGCGGAGGGCCGCCGACGCGTGGGATTCCGGGCGCCTCGCGGAGGAAGTCGTGGCGGTCGAGGCGAAGAAGGGCCGGAAGAGCGTGCGCGTCGAGAAGGACGACCACATGACGCCCGGCACGACGCTCGAGGGGCTTGCGAAGCTCGCGCCCGCGTTCGGGAAGGACGGCATGGTGACGGGCGGCAACGCGTCCGGCATCGTGGACGGCGCCGCGATGATGGTCGTCACGACGGAGGAGCGGGCGCGGGAAAAGGGAATCGTGCCGCTCGGCCGCATCGTCGCGGACGCCGTGACGGGGTGCGACCCTTCGGAGATGGGCCTCGGCCCCGTCTCCGCGTGCCGCGCGGCGCTCGCCCGGGCCGGCAAGACGCTCTCCGACATGGACCTCGTCGAGGTCAACGAGGCCTTTGCGGGCCAGATCCTCGGGGTGATCAAGGAGCTCGGCCTCGACCGGGCGACCCTGAACGTGAACGGCGGCGCGATCGCGCTCGGCCACCCGCTCGGCGCGAGCGGCGCGCGCCTGACGCTCACGCTCCTCAAGGAGCTGCGCCGGCGCGGCAAGCGCTGGGGCCTCGCCTCGGCGTGCATCGGCGGCGGCCAGGGGATGGCACTCGTCGTGGAGGCGCTCGCGTGATCGGGGCGTCCGAAGAGCACGAAGAGAAGGTCTCTTCGAATGGTGAAGAGGACAGCCGCGGGCGTTTCGCGCGGCGAGGGAGATGAGAACTCATGAGTGAGATTCGTACGGTCGGGGTTCTGGGCGCCGGATTGATGGGATCCGGGATCGCCGAGGTGTGCGCGAAGTCCGGCTTCACGGTCGTCGTCCGCGAGGTCGATGAGAAGGCGCTCGCCGCGGGCAGGCGGCGCATCGAGAACTCACTCTCGAAGGCAGTCGAACGCGGCAAGCTGGACGCCAAGGCAGGCGACGAGATCCGGGCGCGCCTGAAATTCTCCTCTTCACTCGAAGAATTCTCTTCGGTCGACCTCGTCATCGAGGCGATCGTCGAGAACCTCGACGTGAAGCGCGAGGTCTACCGGGCGCTGGACGCGATCTGCCCTCCGGAGACGATCTTCTGCTCGAACACGTCGTCCCTCACGATCACCGAGATGGCGGCGGCCACGAAGAGGCCGGACCGCTTCGCGGGCCTGCATTTCTTCAACCCGGTGCCCGTCATGAAGCTCGTCGAGGTCGTCCGCGGCCTCGCAACGTCGGACGCCACGGTCGCCGCCGTCACGGCGTTCGCCCGCGCACTCGGCAAGACGACGGTCGCCTGCCGCGACAACTCGGGCTTCATCGTGAACCGCCTCCTCGTGCCGTATCTCCTGGACGCGATCCGCGCGTACGAGCAGGGCGTCGGCACGCTCGACGACATCGACACCGGCATGAAGCTCGGCTGCGCGCACCCGATGGGGCCGTTCGAGCTGCTCGACTACGTGGGCCTCGACACGTGCTATGCGATCGCGGAGATCATGTTCACGGAGTACCGTGAAGCTCGCTTCGCGCCGCCCGCGCTGTTGAAGCGGCTCGTGCTCGCGGGAAGATTCGGAAGGAAGACGGGGAGAGGATTCTATGAATATGACGAGCGGGGGAACCGGCGTGCGTAGACCGATCCGGCTGCGGCGAACCCCGGGCGCCACGGAGATTCGAAGGGAGACACGATGAGGATGATCGACCCGCTCCTCATGGAGTTCGACCGCGAGAGCTCGACGACCCGCAAGGTTCTCTCGCGCGTTCCGGGGGACAAGCTGTCCTGGAAGCCGCACGCGAAGTCGTACTCGCTCGGACAGCTCGCGGGCCACCTCGCGGGGCTGCCACATTGGATCGCGGGCTCGCTTCTGCCCGGCGATTTCGACATGGCGAAGGGGGGCGGGGACCTTTCGCCCAAGGAACCGGCGAGCGTCGAGGCCCTTTTGAAGACCTTCGAAGAATCCTTTGCGGCCGCGAAGGCGGCGATGGCGCAGCTCGACGACGCACGGGCGATGGGTCCCTGGACCCTGCGGCACGGCGCGAAGGTCATCATGGAGATGCCGCGCATCGCGTTCGTCCGGACGATCCTCCTGAACCATCTCATCCACCATCGCGGGCAGCTCACGGTCTACTTGCGCCTTCTCGACGTTCCGGTCCCGGCGATCTACGGGCCGAGCGCGGACGAGAACCCGTTCGGGGGAGCGCGATGAGCGTCGTCCTCACGGAGATCTCCGACCGGATCCTCACCGTCACGGTCAACCGCCCCGAGAAGCTGAACGCGTTGAACGCCGAGGTCATGGACGGCCTGCAGTCGGCGTTCGCGGCCGCGACGGAGAACCCCGACGTCGGCGCCGTCATCCTGACGGGCGCGGGCGAGAAGGCGTTCGTGGCCGGTGCCGACATCGCGGGGTTCAAGGCCTTCACGCCGGCCGGCGCGCGGGATTTCGCCCGGAAGGGCCAGGCGACCCTCGACCTGATCGAGAACCTCGGCAAGCCGGTCGTCGCCGCCGTGAACGGCTTCGCGCTCGGCGGCGGCTGTGAGCTCGCGATGGCCGCCACGTTCCGCTACGCGTCGAAGAACGCAAAGCTCGGGCAGCCGGAGGTGAACCTCGGACTCATCCCAGGGTACGGCGGCTCACAGCGCCTGCCGCGCCTCGTGGGGAAGGGCCGGGCGCTGGAGCTGCTCCTCACGGGCGACGCGATCCCCGCGGAAGAAGCGCTCCGGATCGGCCTCGTGAACCGGGTCGTCGAGCCCGCCGAGCTCCTGCCGGCCTGCCGCGAGACGCTGAAGAAGATCCTCGGGAAGGCCCCCGTCGCGGTGCGCTACGTCCTCGACGCCGTCAACGCGGGCCTCGAGATGCCATTCGCGGCGGCCGAGGACCACGAGGCGACGCTCTTCGGCCTCTGCGTGGCGACCGAGGACATGAAGGAGGGCGTCGCGGCGTTCCTCGAGAAGCGGCCGGCGAAGTTCACGGGGCGCTGACGCCCGAAACCCTCGATATGGGTCGCCGTATCGGGTGATATAGTCACCCATATGAAGACGACGGTCGAGATCAGCGACCCGTTGATGCGCGAGGCGCGGAAGGCGGCGGAACGGGAGGGGCGCACACTGCGCTCCCTTCTCGAGGAGGGCCTCCGCGAGGTCCTGGCCGGCCGGGAACGGAAGCGGAAATTCCGGCTGCGCGACGGGAGCTTCAAGGGAAAGGGCCTTCAGACCGGCGTGGATCTCTCCGACTGGGAGACGATCCGGTCCCTGATCTACGAGGAGCGCGGCGGTTGATTGCCGTCGACACCAACGTCCTGGTGCATGCCCATCGTGCCGAGTCGGAGTGGCACGCGGCCGCGAAGACCTGCATCGCGAAACTGGCCGGCTCGGATGAGACCTGGGCGATCCCGTGGCCCTGCGTTCACGAGTTCCTGGCGGTCGTGACCCATCCGAAGATCTTCAGGCCGCCGACCCCGATGGAACGGGCGCTTCGGCAGGTTTCCTTCTGGCTGGAATCCCCGTCGCTCGCGCTTCTCGGCGAGGGGGCCGGCTACTGGGACCAGCTCTCCACCCTGATCCGCGCGGGCGGGGTGGCCGGACCGCGAATCCACGACGCGCGGATCGCCGCGCTTTGTTCGCTGCACGGCGTCAAGGAGCTGTGGTCCGCCGACCGAGACTTTGGCCGGTTCCCGGAGCTGAAGGTCCGAAACCCTCTCCTCGGGTGAGGCCCCCGCCGGCGGCGACTGCGTCGAGACCGAGCCCCCTCAGCTCGGCCGCGAGCTTCTTCAAGGCTGCCGCGGGAAGAACCCCGACGGGGGCGCGGGGAGGTGCATGGAACGCCTGAGGAAGCGGTCGATGACGTCCGCGGGCTCGGGCACCGAGAAGAAGAACCCCTGGCCGACGCCGCACCCCATGTCGAGAAGGGCGTCCGCCGTGGAGCTGTCCTCGATCCCTTCCGCGACGACGCGCAGGCCGAGGCTCTTCGCGAGCTCGACGCTCGACCGGACGATCGCGCGGCTCTTCCCGGACTGGGAGACCTCGGAGACGAAGGAGCGGTCGATCTTGATGCCGTGCACCGGGAACTGCCTGAGGTACGCGAGGGAGAAGAATCCCGTCCCGAAGTCGTCGATCGCGAGCCGGGCGCCCGTCGCCGTGATGCGCCCGAGCATGGAGAGGGCCATCTCGGGATCCGACATCACCGCGGTCTCGGTCAGCTCGAACTCCACGAGGGCGGGGTCGACGCCGATCCGCCGGATGACCTCGTCGAGCTGCTGGGCGCAGTTGCGGTCCAGCAGGTTCCGGACCGAGAGATTGATGCCCATCGTCAGATCCGGCCGGTGCGCCTGCCACGAGGCGAGCCGGGAGAGCGCGTTCTCGGCGACGAAGAGGGTCAGCCCGTTCATCATCTCGTTCTCTTCCGCCAGCGGGACGAACTCCCCGGGAGGCAGGAGACCGAGCCGGGGATGCGGCCACCTCACCAGGGCCTCGAACCCGGTGATCTCGCGCGACGCGAGGGCGACCTGCGGCTGGAAGTGGACGACGAGCTCCCCGTTTCGGATCGCCCGTGAGAGCTCGGAGATGAGCGCGAGACGCTCAGGGGTGTTGCGGTCGTGCTCCGGAAAATAGCGGGTCACGCTGCCCGGCAGTTGCTTCGCACGATAGAGGGCGACGTCGGCGCAGCGGAGAAGCTGGTGGCTGTCGGCGGCGTCGTCAGGGAACGTCGCCACACCGGCGCTGGCGCGCACCTCGAGGGAGATCCCCGACACGTCGAACGGGCGCGCGAGGAGCCCGAGAACGCGGCGGGCCTCCGCTTCCGCGTCCTCCCCGCGCGGGATGCCGGGGAGGAGGACGGCGAACTCGTCGCCGCCGAGGCGATAGACGGTAGTCTGAACGCCACACCTGTCGTGAAGAAAGCGCGAGCCGATCTCGACGAGGATCCGGTCGCCGACGCTGTGGCCGAGGGCGTCGTTGACTTCACGGAAGCGGTTGATGTCCAGGAGGACGAGTCCGATCCGCCCCGGGGGCCCGCTCCGCGCCGCCAGCACCCGGAAGTCGCGATGAAGGCTCTCCCGGTTCGGCAGGCGGGTCAGCGGGTCGTGGAAGGCCTGGAACTCGAGTCCGTCGAGGTGCTGAGCGTTCGTGATCGCGAGCGAGACCGCCTGGGCGACGGCCTGGTACGTCTCGAGGTCGATCGCGCTCGGCTTTTGCTGCCCGCGGAACAGGAGATTCACGGTCCCAAGGGCCTCTTCGCCGAACACGAGGGGGATCGCGAGGCCCGAGGCGATCCCCCGGGCGGCGAGCGCCACGCGAGTCGCGCGGAAGACCCGCTCGTCGTGGGCGAGGTCCTCCGACACAACCGCTCTCTTCTCGCGCAGTGCGAGCCCGCTCAGGCTCCCGTCGATGGGCAGCCTCTCTCCGATCACCCACTCCTCGGGCGTGAATCCGTGGTTGGCGGCGACCCGGAGATTCGTGCCGTCGTCCGACAGCAGGTACACGGCGATGAGGGGGGACCGGCTGTGCCGGACGAGGACGCGAACGGCCTCCTCGGCGATCGCGGGTATGCCCAGCCGCTGCTGGAGGCTCGCCGCGAGTCCGTTGAGGAGGCCCAGCGCCTCGAGCCGGATCTCGAGCTCCTGCCGCGAGCCCTCCGCGGCCTCCTCCGCCCGCTGCCTCTCGGCGATCCGGTCCTGGAGGCTTCTGACGACGAGACTGGTCAGGATCCCGGCGACGAGGAGAAGAAGCGCGAGGACCGCGACGTCGGCCGCACGCGCCCGATCGAGCGGGCCCCAGACGCCGGGCCGGAGGACCTGGAGGACTCCGACTCCGGAGGGGAGCAGCACGGTGGCCAGGATCAGCCGGGGAAGTTGCCTCCGCTCGAGGAGAACCGCGCCCAGGAGGATCCCGGCGGGGAACAGCACGATCGTGATGTCGTGAATTCCCCGTCCCTTCGCCATGGCAACGGTCGCGAGGAGGAGGTACCACGCGGTACAGAGGATTCCGGTTCGCCTGGCCCCGAGGCGCCCGAGCCCGAGCAGCAGCAGTCCATACACGCTCCCTCCGGTGAGGGCGATCAGAGCGTGTCCGTAGCTCCCATCCAGGATCCCGATCAGGGCGACGGCCGCCGTGAGGAGCACGAACGTCCAGAGGAGGCCGCGCACGACCGAGGCAAGCGCCCGCTCGTCGGCATCCAAACGCGACACGCCCGGCCAGCGGCTCATTTCCTTCCTGCCGGACCATCCTAGCGCTTCCGTATGAACCTCCCGCGCGGCGCGTTGCCGCGCCTACTGGAGGAACGGGCGCGCCCTCAGCGCGGAATCCAGCTGTCGTGGTACCCGGCAGACTCGAGGGCGAGCGCCTGCTGCGTGAGGCGGAGAGGGGCGAAGGTGTCCATCATGACCGCGAGCTCATCCGTCGAGCGCGTGCCGATCGACCCCTCGTACGCGCCGGGGTGCGGCCCGTGCGGGACGCCCGCGGGGTGGAGCGAGACGGCCTTCGGGCCGACGCCCTTGCGGCTCGTGAAGTTCCCGCGCACGTAGTAGATGACCTCGTCGCAGTCGACCGACGTGTGCGGGTACGGGCAGGGGATCGCGTCGGGGTGCGTGTCCGTCACGCGCGGCACGAACGAGCAGACGAGCGCGTTGCGGCCCGCGAACGTCGAATGGATCGTCGGCGGCAGGTGGACGAGCCCGGTCTTCGGCTGGTACTTCAGGATGTCGAACGCGAAGGGCCAGACCGTGCCGTCCCAGCCGACGACGTCGAACGGAGACGCGGCCGGAAACCGCTCGACGAACGCGTCGTCCTTCTTGACGAGGATGCGCTTCGGACCCGGACGGGGGCCGTTAAAGGCGGGCCGGACGAAGTCGCGGTGCGTGTACGGCGCGTCCATCCGGAGCTGGCCGACGGGGTTCCGGAATTCCTTCGGCAGGTGCAGGCCGCCACGGAGCTCCAGGAGAATTCCTTCGAAAGGTGAAGAGACGCGGAGGCGATGGATCACGCCTCGCGGGATGGCCAGGTAGTCGTTTGCGCGGACCGCAACGTCCCCGAACGGAGTCTCGAGGCTCCCTTCACCTTCATAGAAGAAATACAGGTCATCCCCGTCGCCGTTGCTGAACCCGTCAGGGGTCTCCGCTTCCCGAGGAAGTCTGAAGAACGACACGGTCACGTCCTCGTTGAAGAGGACGGGCGTGTACCCCTCGGGCGCCATCTCTCCGAGGAGGAGGCGGCGGCGGAGCGGCTGGTGGTCCGCCGGGACCGGCGCCTTCCGGTCCCAGCGCCCGGGCACCGCGGGGCCGATGAGGAGGTCCGCCATCGGCGGGCCCTCGTGGTAGAGGATCGAGAACTCGCCGTCGAACCCGCGCCGTGTGAGGCACTCCTCGAAGCGGAGCGAGCCTTCCCGCGATCGAAAGGCCGTATGCGGTTTGGCGGGGACCTCTCCCGCGACCATGCGGTCAATCATGCGTTGCCCGAAGAGAACCGAATCTTCTCAGAAGGTGAAGAGGGCTGGCGCATCGCGAAGGCCGGGACCGTGCCGGCACCCCCCTCTTACTCATTCGAAGAAAATCCCCTTCTTCCTTCCCGTTCATCCCACGACCTCGAGGGCCGAGGAGTCCTTCTGCTGGACCGACTCGATCGACTCGAAGAGCGCGCGGAAGTTGCCGTAGCCGAAGCCGCGGTCGCCCTCGCGCTGGATGAGCTCGTAGAAGAACGGCCCGGCCTTCTCGTCGCCGTACATCGCCATCGCGTCGAGCATGAAGATCTGGAGCATGTACTTCTCGTCCGCGCCGTCCAGGAGGATGTGGTTCTTGCGGAGGAGGTCCATGGGCTCGGCGATCTTCGAGATCCTGACGTCGGCCATTCTCTTCGGGAGCCGGTCGTAGTACGCCCCGGGTGCCGGGAGGAACGCGATGCCTTTCGCGCGGAGCGCCTCGACGGCGGGGATGATCTCCTTCACGAGGAACGCGACGTGCTGGACGCCGGCGCCGTGGTGGTCCTCGCAGAAACGGTTGATCTGGCTGTCGCGGAAGAACGGGCGCATGGGCTCGTTCGTGGCGAACTTGATGCCGCTCGTCGGGTCGGCCATCACGATCGAGCGCAGGCCGGATCCATGCATTTTCCTTGCGCCCGCGACCTCGGTCGTGTGGAACTCGACGTCCCAGTAGTGCGTGAATCCGAGGACGTCACGGTACCAGTTCACGACGGGGAGCATCGTGTAGGCGTTCGACGTCACGTGGTCGATCGTCGCGAATCCGTGCGGGTTCTCCTTCGGCCTGCCGTCGCCGATCGTGTCGAATCCGGGCGCGAAGTGCGGGTAATCGCCGTCGCGCTGGATGAACCGGAACGTGACGTCGTCCAGCGGCGTCGCGATGCTGAACGTCCGGAACGCCCCTTCGGGCGTCTCGTCCAACTGAATGTCGGAGAGGAATGTCGCCCCGCGCCCGTCGAGGAACTCCCACGCGGCCTCGACGTCCTTCACGCGGAACGCGAGGGAAGAGATCCCGTCGGGGTGGATCCTGAGGTAACGCGCCGCGCGCGAGTCCTTGCGCACGGGCATCGACACGAGGACGCGGATGTGGCCCGCTCCGAAGACGGAAGCCTCCTCGCCGCCGCGCTCGACTTTCTCCCGGCCGGCGCGGGCGACCTCGGTGAAGCCGAGCGCCTCCGCGTAAAACCGGCGGCTCCGGGCGAGGTCTGAGACGACGAAGTGAAATGAGTCGTAACCGATAATGCCGATCGAATCGACCATAATCCGCAGTGTAAGCCGGGTGGACCCGTCGCGGGAACACCCACCCGGCCCCGAAAGGGCCCGATGGACCGCAGCCGCCTCGTCTACGACTGGAACCGCGCCGCCGGCGAAGGCCGGCCGCGCCACGTTCCGGTCGAGCTCGTCGACGAGACGCTCCGGGACGGCCTCCAGTCGCCGTCCGCGGTGGCACCGACCGTGGACCAGCGCTTCGAGCTCGTGTGCCTCATGGAGCGTCTCGGCGTGGATACGGCGGTGCTCGGGATTCCGGCGGCCGGATCCACGGCGCGCGCCGAATGCGAGGCCCTTGCGCGCCTCGTGACGGACGCCCGCCTCTCCGTCCTGCCGGGGTTCGCGGCGCGGACCCTGCCTTCCGACATCGAACCGGTCGTCGAGATTGCCCAGCGCGTCGGCCGGACGCTCGAGATGACGACGTTCATCGGGTCCTCGCCGATCCGGCAGTACGTCGAGGACTGGGACCTCTCGAAGATGATGAAGCTCACGCGGGACGCCGTGACGATGGGCGTCCGCGAGGGCTTGCGCGTCACGTACGTCACGGAGGACACGACGCGCGCGCGCCCGGAGGACCTCGTCGCGCTCTACGGGACGGCGATCCAGGCCGGAGCGACGCGCATCTGCGCCTGCGACACCGTCGGACATGCGACGCCGGAGGGGACGGGTGCCCTCGTGGGCTTCCTCGCCGAGTTCGTCGCGCGCGAGAACGCGGCGGTCCGGATCGACTGGCACGGCCACCAGGACCGCGGCCTCGCGGTCGCGAACTCGCTCGCGGCGCTGCGCGCGGGTGCGCACCGCGTGCACGGCTGCGGCCTCGGGCTCGGCGAGCGCGTGGGGAACGCCCCGATGGACCAGATCCTCGTGAACCTGCGCCTCCTCGGCTGGATCGACCGAGACCTCTCCTCGCTCGCGGAGTACGTGCAGAAGGTCGCCCTGTACGCGAAGGTCCCGATTCCCGACGGGTATCCGGTCGTCGGGCGCGACGCGTTCCGGACGGGCACCGGCGGCCACGCCGCTGCGATCGTGAAGGCGCGGGCGAAGGGCGACGACTGGCTCGCGGACCGGGTCTATTCCGGGGTGCCCGCCGGGATGTTCGGCCTCAAGCAGGTCATCGAGGTCGGGCCGATGTCGGGGGAGTCGAACGTCGTCGCGTGGCTGAAGGAGCGCGGGCTGGAAGAGGGACACGAGCGCGTCTCGGCCATCCTCCGCGCCGCCAAGCTCGCGAACCACGTGCTGGCCGACGCGGAGATCCGCGCCATCCTCGGCTCGTTCCCGGAGGAAGGCGACCGGGCGGCCCCGCGCAACGCGAGCCACCCGGCTCCCGTAAAATCCTGACGTGAGCCCTCGCAGTTCCGCCGGCGGCCACAGTGGCGTGTTTCTCGAGCGGCACGTGCCTCTTTTCCTCGACTATCTCTCTGCCGAGAAAGGGCTTGCGGCGAACACGCTGGAGGCGTACCGGAGAGACCTGGAGGGCTTCGGAGCGTTTCTCGGCGAGAAGGGCGTCGACGCCGGCAAGGTTTCACGCGGCGACGTCGTCGCCTATCTCGGGACGCGGCGCGCCGAGGGAATGTCCCCGCGCACGCTCGCCCGCGAGACGTCGGCGCTGCGCGGCCTCTACGGTTTTCTCGCCGCGGAGAAAGTAGTCGCCGGGGACCCCACGGCCGACCTCACGAACGCGCGGCGCTGGGCGATGCTTCCGAAAATCCTCTCCATCGAGGAGGTCCAGAAACTGCTCGACGCGCCGGATGTCACGACGCCGAAGGGGCTGCGCGACCGGGCGATGTTCGAGCTCCTCTACGCGTGCGGACTCCGAGTCTCCGAGCTCTCCGCGCTGCCGGTCGAGAGCCTGCGGCTCGACGAGGGGTTCGTCCTCGTGCGCGGCAAGGGAAGCAAGGAACGCATCGTCCCCGTCGCGGACTCGGCGGGACGGTGGGTAAAGCGCTGGCTCGCCGAGGGGCGCGACACGGGAGGCGCCGGCAGCCGCTGGGTCTTCCCCGGGACGAAGGGCCGGCCCGTAACCCGCCAGACCGTCTTTCTCGCCCTGAAGGCCGCCGCCTTGAAGGCGGGGATCGAGACATCGGCCGTCTCGCCGCACGTCCTCCGGCACGCTTTCGCGACGCACCTCGTCGACAACGACGCCGACCTCCGGGCCGTCCAGCTCATGCTCGGCCACGCCGACATCGCGACGACCGAGATCTACACCCACGTCTCCCGCTCGCGCGTGCGCAAGGTCTACGACCGGACGCACCCGAGGGCGTAGCCGCCGGCGCGCCATGGCTGTGATGTCCGAAGAGCACCGGGGAACCCGAGAATTTCTTAGAAGGGTGAGTGACGCCGGGGCTGCGGGCGGCGTCGCGGCTCGACTCGACGCCGGTGCGCCCGATTCACTTTCTAAGAAAATCCACCGTGGCTCTTCGCTCATCCTTCTGCTCGTCGCGCTCGGGTCGGTCCTTGCGTCGCGGCCGGCGGCCGCGACGCTCGTCGTCTTCGAGGACGGGCGGCTGCTGCGCGTCGAGACGTACGCCGTCGTCCCGGGCGACGACGGTGACCGCCTCTCGATGACGTTCGAGGGCGGCGGCTCGATGACAGTCTCGCTCGACGTCGTCGAACGCGTCGTCGACGACGAGTACGAGCGACCTCCGGCGCCGGACCTCGGGCAGAACGAGCGCCTCGCGGGTGCGGACGGCGCCCCGGGCACGCGGTCGCTTCGCGCGTTCTCAGAATCTCCTTCTCTCTCCTCTCCTTCTCCCTATTCCTCGCAGATCCTCGCGGCAGCGAAGGAGCACAAGGTCGACCCGGCGTTCATCGCGGCCGTCATCCGCGCAGAGTCGAACGGAGTCCCGACGGCCGTGTCGCGCAAGGGCGCACGCGGTCTGATGCAGCTCATGCCGGCGACCGCGCGGCGCCTCGGCGTGAGGAGGCCCTTCGATCCGAAGGAGAACATCCGCGGCGGGACGGCCTACCTCGCCGAGCTCGCCGCGCGCTACGGCGACACGCGTCCCGACCTCGTCCTGGCGGCGTACAACGCCGGGGAGCGCGCCGTGGAGGAATTCAAGGGCGTACCGCCGTACCGCGAGACGCGGGAGTACGTCCGGAGGGTGCTCGCGTTCTGGGGTGCCGCCGGTCTGCCGGCGGCCGCGGCGGCGTTCTGAGGGTCCGGGCGGCCTGATGTTTCGAACGGCGCGCGCCTTTCTGCTCGTCCTGCCCGCGGCCTTTGCCGTCAGTCTCGCGACGTACCTTGTCGCGCACCCGGGCTCCGCGGACTCCTTCGTCGCGTACCCGTTCCTCGCCGATGCGCTCGGAGCCTGGGTGAACAGGCGGCCGCTGATCCGGTTCGTCCTCGCATCGACCGCGTTCTTCGTGCCGCCCTACCTCGTGGCCGGGCTCCTTCTGTTCGTCGCGGACGCGGGCGTGTCGGCCGCGGCGCCGCTGTGGCGAAGGGGGGCGCGCCGGCCCGCCGCGCCGCCTCCGCCGGAGAGCCGGTGGGCCTTCCTCGTGGTGAGCCTCGGCGTCGCGCTCGCGCTCGGGATCCTGCTGCACCGTGTCGGGCACGGCGGCGACCTGCCGGGGGGCGTGAACGTGTCGCCGGTCTTCGTCGTGATCGCGGCCTTCGGCGCGGTCGGGGCCGGCCTCGTCGTCGCGGGGGTCGTCGGGTTGCCGCGGGCGATCGCCAGGCGCTTCGGAGCGTCGGCCTGAAGCGGCCGGCTGCGCCTCTATACTCCGCGGCGTGAGCGCCGCCGCCGACACCGTCGTCGTCCTCGATTTCGGCTCCCAGTACACACAGGTCATCGCCCGCCGGATTCGCGAGGCGCGGGTCCGTTCGGTCGTCCTGCCGTTCGACGCCAAGGCGTCCGAGGTCGCGAAGCTCACGCCGAAGGGGATCATCCTTTCGGGCGGGCCGTCCAGCGTCTACGACAAGGAAGCTCCGCAAGGAGACTCGGGACTTTTCGATCTCAAGGTACCCGTCCTCGGCCTCTGCTACGGGATGATGTGGCTCGCGCAGCGCTACGGAGGCAAGGTGGGGAGCGCTCCGGGCCGGGAGTACGGCCGGGCGCACGTGAGGATCTCGGGCGGACGCTTGTTCCGCGGCCTCGGGCCGGTCGAGACGATCTGGATGAGCCACGGCGACCACGTCGAGGCGGCGCCTCCGGGCTTTTCCGTCACCGCGACGACCGAGAACGCGCCCGTCGCGGCGTTCGAGGATCCCGCGCGCGCCCTCTTCGGCATCCAGGGCCATCCCGAGGTGCACCACTCCGAGCACGGCGCGCAGATGCTCGAAAACTTCCTCTACGACGTCTGTGGCGCGAAGCCCTCGTGGACGATGGCGGGCTTCCGCGACGCCACGATCGAGCGCCTGCGCGGCGAGCTGAAGGAAGGCGTCGTCCTCGGCGCCCTCTCGGGCGGTGTCGACTCGACGGTCGCGGCCGTCCTCCTGCGCGAGGCGGTGGGGGAGCGCTTCCGCGGCGTCTTCGTGGACACGGGGCTTCTCCGGAAGAACGAGGGCCGGCAGGTCCTCGAGGCTTTCCGCCATCTCGGCCTCCCGGTCGTGGGCGTCGACGCCTCGAAGCGGTTCTTCGACGGCCTCGCGGGCGTCGTCGATCCGGAGAGGAAGCGCAGGATCATCGGCGGCCTCTTCATCGACGTCTTCACGGAGAACGCGAAGGCCGTGGACGGGGCGCAGTGGCTCGCGCAGGGCACGCTCTATCCGGACGTCATCGAGTCCGTCTCGATCAAGGGGCCATCGGCCGTCATCAAGACGCACCACAACGTCGGCGGCCTGCCCGAGAAGCTCGGCTTCAAGCTCGTCGAGCCGCTTCGCGAGCTCTTCAAGGACGAGGTGCGGCGGCTGGGCGAAGAGCTCGGGATCCCGAAGGAGATGCTGTCCCGGCACCCGTTCCCGGGTCCGGGCCTCGCCGTGCGCATTCCGGGGGAGATCACGCCCGAACGCGTCCGGATCCTGCAGGAAGCCGACGCGATCTTCATCGAGGAGCTGCGCGAGTCGGGCTGGTACGAACGGACGGCGCAGGCGTTCGCCGTGCTTTTGCCCGTGAAGACGGTCGGCGTGATGGGCGACGGGCGGACGTACGAGAACGTCCTCGCGCTGCGCGCGGTGACGACCGAGGACTTCATGACGGCCGACTGGGCGCGTCTCCCGCACGACCTCCTCGACAAGGTCTCTCGGCGCATCGTGGGCGAGGTGCGCGGCGTGAACCGCGTCGTCTACGACGTCACGTCCAAGCCGCCGGGCACGATCGAGTGGGAGTGAGGCTCGCCGTTCTCGCCGTGGCCCGTCGTCATTTCTTCTCGCCGAACCTCTGAACGGCCTTGCCGCCGGTCAACAGACCGAGGACGGTGACGACCGAGTCGGGGATCACCTGGAGGCTCTTCGCATGCCAGCTGGCGATGGCCCATGCGACGAAGACGCCGACGACCCAGAAGAGGAGCGCGGCTCGCATCGCAGAGGCTTTGTCGTCGCCCGCGTCTCTGAGCAGACCCGGACACGTCATGAAACCTCCTTGTCTTTCGGGTGAACTTTGGAGCTCGAATCCTCTTTCACGGCCCGGAAAACGTCCCGGTGCCGGGCGAAGAGCCAGTTCACGTCGCAGTGAAACTGAGGGACCCGGCCGCCGTTGCAAGCGACCGCGACCGGGCAGACGAAGCAGATGGAGCGGGCCTTGCATCGGGCGCACGCGCCGCGAGGGCCGTGGCGGTCTTGCAGGCCCCTGAGGAATCGGAGGCGCCGGGCGCGCCTGGCGCGCCGGAGGAGAGCGTCGGGAAGGTCCGGGTCCGTCACGTGAGGCCCGCCAAGCGTCGCCACGACGCGTCGGATCGCCCTCGGCTGCGAGCCGAGCGTCGACCTCGCGAGCAGAGAACAGGGGGCGAGCGCGCCGTCCACGTCGACGAAGACGAGGCCCCGGCTGCCGCAACCACAAGCAGGATCGCCATCGGCCGGCGGGTCGGGGGCGACGCCCCGAAAGACATGGAACGGCACCTGGCCGGAGCGGCGGAACTTCCGTGCGGATTGTTCGACGACCTCGCCAAGCTGGCGACCCAGCTCGCACCGGGACCGAGCGCTCCAGCCGGCGTCGTCCGGAAGGACGGGATAGATGTCCACGTCCCGGACGCCGCGCGAGAGAAAGTAATGGAATGATTCGGCGAGGAACCTGACATTCCTCGAGGTCAGCGTCACCTTGACGCCGAAACGTTCGCGAAAGTGTCTTGGGTATCTTCTCCGGTGCTCCACGACGAGCCGGTCGAGAAGGTCAAATGTGCCTTTGCCGCGGTCGTCCTGGGCGCTGGCGATCCCGTCGAACGACAGGGTGATGGCAACGTCCCTGCTGACGAGCAGACGGGTCGTCTCCCCGTCGAGCCGGGTGCCGTTCGTGACGATCTGGACGTCGGGCCGCATGCGCGAGGGCGCCCACTGCCGTACCCGGTCCAGCGCCCGCCTGACGAGTGACGCCGCCAGAAGCGGCTCTCCGCCGTAGAGAATCAGCCGGGGCCGGTCGAGGCGAGAGGAGACGAGCTGCCGGATCGCCGCGTCGAGCACCTTCGGCGCCATCATCCTTGGCGCTCGTCGCGTCTGGTAGCAATACGAGCAGCGAAGGTTGCACCCCGTCGTGAGCATCAACTCCACGGTCCTAACGCCAAAGTCGAGGACCTGCGCAGGACGGGTGGGGGCGCGGACAGGCCGGGACATTGGAAGCGTCGCCGACGATCTGACAGAGATCGATTACCGCTTCTTTTTGGGATGCATCCTCTTGTAAACCGCCAACAGGATCCCCACGTCGGCGCAGACGTCGAGGGGTTGGCACGCTCTGGCGAGCGGACCCCTGGGGAGGTCATGCTCATAAGGTTCCGGCACGTCGAGTACGATCCCTCCCTTCTTCGGCTTGACCCACTTAAGGCCGGCTCGTACTTGCTTCGAGAGGTAACGAAGGGAGTCCTCAATCGTCCTGGCATCTACAGAGATTTGGGCCATCGAAATCTCCTTTGTTCAGTCGGCCGGGTGGAAGACGGAGGCATCCTGCTACCGGCCAATGCGGGACGCCGAGGTGCCCCAGAGGTTTCCCGTGAGCTCGGTGATGTCGGCGGCGAGGAAGCGGCCGTCGCGGCTGAGGCTGACGTAGCCGTTGGCGTTAAGGTCGCCCAGGACGAGTTGCGGCCTCAGCAATTCGGACGTCCCGGACGGAAGCCGGACCTGGCGCACATGCATGGACATGGTCCCGAAGAGGCCGCTCACGACGAGGGACATCCCACCGGGTTCCCATGCGAGGACATGGGCCTCGGCGCCGGCCGTGATCCGGCGGGGCACCGCGTCGGGCCGCACCTCGACGATCCAGACCTCTTCGCCCCGAACGAATGCGATTCGCCCGCCGTCCGCGGACCAGGCCGGGAAAGAGTCCGTCACGTCCCCCTGCGTCAAGCGCCAAGGCTCGCCGGCTGGCAGTCCGGCTCGGATCGGGAGGATCCAGATGTGCTCGTGACCGGAGCGGTCCGACACGAAGGCCAGGCGCGTCCCGTCCGGTGAATAGGAGGGGTGCACGTTGTCTCCGGTGCCTTCGACGAGAGCGTGCGGGGGGCCTCCAGTGAAGAGGCACCGCCCAGAGATCGCGATGCCCATTGAAGGGCCGGAAGAAGGCGATCCATTGCCCGTCCGGGGAGAACGCGGGGGTGGCGGGTCCGGGGGTGAAGCTGGTGAGACGGCGAGGGGGCTTCGTGGCGATACGGCCCGCCTCGAGCGCATTCAGCCAGAGGTCGTCGGTTCCAAGGCGGTTCGAGCAGTAGGCGACGGCGCTCCCGTCGGGGGCCATCGCCGGCGTCTCGTCGTTCCGGCTGCTGGCGATGCGCGACAGGGTCCCCGTTTCGCGATCGGCCACGACGACGAAGCGGTGCCTCACGGCAGTCGAGAAGACGAGTCGGCGCCCGTCGCTGGAAAGGGAGGCGTGAACGGCCGTTCCCGTCCCGGCGAGGATCCGCTTGGGCGCGCTGTCGCCCAGAGCCAGCCGCCAGATCGACACGGGATTGGATCGGGTGGAGTCGAAAAAGACGGAGGTACCGTCGGGCGAGAAGGCCGGCTGCCTGTCTTCTTTCCGGTCGTCCGTCAGCCGCCGCGGCTTGCCACCGCTCGCGGACACGAGCCAGAGGTCTGCTGAAGGCCGCATAGCAGATGAGCGCTCCCGTCGGTGGACCAGGCGGGATCCATGTGTTCCCACTCGCCGCCGTCGTCTCCGGTCAGGCGCTCGGCGTGGGACGGATCTGCGAGGGGCGCCACCCAGATGCGGGGAAGCCCGGTGGGACCCGGCCGGGCGAACGCGATGCGCGTGCCGTCGGGAGAGACGGCCGGCATGTCCCCGTTCTCTAGCAGCAGGCTCGCACTTCCGCCGAGGCGCGAGACCTTCCAGATGGAAGACGACCCGTTTCGTCTGGAGGCAAACGCAATCGCGCGCCCGTCCGGGAACCATGCCGGCTTCCGGTTCTCGCCCGGGCCGTCGGTCAGGCGGAGAGGTTCGCCTCCCTCGGGGTCGACAACCCAAACGTCGGCTTTCCCGGCCGAGTTCGAGCTGTAGACCACGAGGGTCCCGTCAGGCGAGATCGCTGGCTCCCCGTCCCATCCCGGCGTGCTCGTGATCTGCCGGGGAGGACCCCATGCGACGTTTTCGGTCGCGGTTCCCGTCGGGGCGCGCGGCCGCCCGAGGAAGATCGCGGCCGCGAGGATGGCGAGGCCCGCGGCGCCGGCGAGGACAGCGGTCCCGAGCTGCCGCGGGCGCGCGGCCGAAGGCCTCTCTCCCGACCTCGCGGGAGGTTGCAGGCTGGTGGAGATGCTGCGGAGGGAAAGCGCGAGGTCGTGCGCCGTGTCGAAACGGTCCTCGGCCCGTTTTTCGAGGCAACGCGAGACGACGAGCCCGAGGGCCGGGGGAATCTCCACCCCGGCGACGTCGAGCGTCGGCGGCTCGGCGTGGAGAATGGCCGAGATCGTGTCGGCCTGCGTCGCTCCTGCGAAGGGACGGTTCGCGGTAAGCATCTCGAAGAGGACGCACCCGAGGCCGAAGATGTCCGCGCGGCCGTCCACCTTGAGGCCGCGCAGCTGCTCGGGCGCCATGTACGCGAGGGTCCCGAGGATCCCCCCGTCGGCTGAAGCCGGGTTCGGCGCAGGGGAGGTCAGCGTCTCGGCGCTGTCGGAAACCGTCTCGACG
Organism: uncultured Acidobacteriota bacterium; assembly: GCA_963798215.1. Lineage (GTDB taxonomy): Bacteria > Acidobacteriota > Thermoanaerobaculia > UBA5066 > UBA5066 > Fen-183. The sequence continues at coordinate 1,732,903 of CAWCSP010000004.1, read as the reverse complement.
ACCTTGGCGAGGCCGAAGTCGAGAACCTTCGTACGCCCGTCGGCCGTGAGGAAGACGTTCTCCGGCTTCAGGTCCCGATGCACGATTCCGGCCGCGTGGGCCGAGGCGAGGGCGTCGGCGATCGCGGCGGCGATCTCGGCGGCCTTGCGCCAGGGGACGGGCTCGCCCGCCATCCGATCCCTCAGGGACTGGCCTTCCAGCAGTTCCGTGACCGCGTAGAGGCGGCCGTCGCTCCTTCCGAAGTCGTGGATGCCGAGGATGTTGGGGTGGGACAGCGCGGCGAGGGCCCGGGCCTCCGTCTCGAAGCGGGCGACGCGGAGAGGATCCTGCGTTACCGCGTCGGGGAGGATCTTGACGGCGACCTGACGCCCCAGCCGGGTATCGCGCGCCCGAAAGACCTCACCCATCCCTCCCGCGCCCAGGGGCGCGAGGATCTCGTACGGGCCAAGCCGAACCCCCGGGGAGAGCATCGGGTGGGACCCTCAGGGCTCGAAACTGTCCAGGAAGAATCTGGTGCTGCCCTGAGGGCACGTCAAGGAACAAATCCGACCATCTGCGGAACCACACGAGGCGAGGAGCTAGCTGATCCTGTCGTGGCGGAAGGGCCTGGCGTCCTTGCCGATGTACGCCGCCACGACCTGGCCGCTGCCCCGGAGGACGTACTTGTACGTCACGAGGCCGTCGAGCCCGACCGGGCCCCGGGCGTGGAGGCGCGAGGTGGAGACGCCGACTTCGGCGCCGAAGCCGTACCGGAACCCGTCCGCGAAGCGCGTCGAGGCGTTGTGGAAGACGCCCGCCGCGTCCACGCGCGCGAGAAACGCGTCGGCGGCTGCGGAGTCGGCGGTCACGATCGCCTCCGTGTGGTGCGAGCCGTACCGGTTGACGTGCTCGACCGCCTCGTCGATCGACTCGACGATCTTCACGGCGAGGACCGGCGCCCCGTATTCCGCCCGCCAGTCGGCGTCGGTGGCGGCGGCGACCGGGAGCGTCGGTGCGAGGGCCCGTGTCGCCGCGCACGCGCGGAGCTCAACGCCGGCGTCCGCGAGGCGCGAGAGCAGCGGGACGAGAAACCGCTCGGCCGCCTCGCGGTGGACGAGGAGCGTCTCGGCCGTATTGCACGCGGCCGGGTACTGGAGTTTCGCGTCGAGGACGATCGCGGCCGCCATCGCCTCGTCGGCGGCTCGGTCCACGTAGACGTGGCAGACGCCCTCGGCGTGCCCGAGGACGGGGATGCGCGTTTTCGCCTTGACGTGCTTCACGAGATCGTAGCCGCCGCGCGGGATCACGAGATCGATGTCGTCGTCGAGCGCGAGGAGAGCGTCCACGTCGGCACGGGCCCCGACGGACTGGAGGGCGCCCTCGGGCACGCCGTGGGACGCGTAAGCCTCCGCGAAGACGTCGAGGATGGCGGCGGTGGACCGGGTGGACTCGCGCCCGCCCTTGAGGATCGCCGCGTTGCCGGACTTGAGCGCGAGCGACGCGATCTGCGGCACCGCGTCGGGCCGCGACTCGAAGACGACGAGGAGAACGCCGATCGGGACCGTCACCTTCTCGAGGATGAGACCGTCGTCGAGGAGCGTGCGCGAGAGGACGCGGCCCACGGGGTCGGGCAGGCCCGCGACGGCGCGGACGCCGGCGGCCATGGCGGCGACCTTCGCCTCGTCGAGGACGAGACGGTCCAGGAGGGAACGGGACGAAGACGAGGTTTCTGCTGAAGAGGAAGAGGGAGACGAAGAGGAAATTTCTTCGAAGGTGGTGCGAAGCTGGAGCACGTCCCCCCGGTTCGCTTCAAGGATTGCGTCGCGCGTCGCGTCGATTCCGTCGGCGACGGCGAGGAGGATCGAATCCTTCTTCTCCGAAGGAAGGACCGCGAGGCCGCGAGCCGCCTGCCGGGCGAGCTTCGCGATCGCGGCCGGTCCCTCTTCACCTTCGAAGAAAGGTCTCTCTTCGGACATCACGACCTGCGGGAGGCGGTCGGCACGAAGAGGGTCCCGACCACCTCTCCTCCGAGTAGCCGATCCAGAATTCCCGGCGTCCGGCCATTCGCGATCACCGCGATGCCGCCGGCGCTCGTCGCGATCCGCGCGGCGTCCAGCTTCGAGGCCATGCCGCCTCGGCCGCGCGTGCCGCCGCCGTCCGCGAAGCGCGCGACGTCGTCGCCGTCCCGCACGAGCGGGACGAGGCGCGCCGAGCGGTCGTGCGCGGGGTTGCCGGTGTAGAGGCCGTCGACGTCCGAGAGGATAACGAGAACGTCGGCGTTCACTTTGCTCATGACGAGGGCGGAGAGCCGGTCGTTGTCGCCGAAGAAACCGCGAGACGAGCCCTTGCCGTCGGGCGTGACGAGCTCTGCGGTCGAGACCGTGTCGTTTTCGTTCAGGATCGGCACGACGCCGAGCTCGAAGAGCTTCTCGAGCGTGGCCGAGAGGTTCGAGTACCGCGCCTTATCGGCAAAGTCGTCCTCGGTGAGGAGGACCTGCGCGGTCGTCAGGCCCATCTTCTCGAAGCCTTCCTCGTAGACGGACATGAGGCGGCTCTGGCCGATGGCCGCGCAGGCCTGCTTCAGGGCCAGCGAGCCCGGCTTCTTCTCGAGGCGCAGGCGCTGCACACCGAGCCCCACGGCACCCGACGACACGATCAGCACGTCGCGCCCCTGCTTCTTCAGCGTCGCGACGGATTCGATGAGCCCGTACAGGCGTCCCAGGGCGACGGCGCCGTCGTCGCGCATGATGACGTTCGTCCCGGCCTTGACGACGATCCGCTTCGCCTCGCAGAGGCGGCGTCGCGCGCGCGCTGCGTCCATGTCGCGATTGTAGGGCGCAGGGCCGGCGCCGCCCGGTCAGACGTTCCGGGCGGACGCTAGAATCCGGACCGGATGTCCGGCGACTTCGTTCACCTCCACCTGCACACCCAGTATTCGCTCCTCGACGGCGCCAACCGGGTCAAGGACCTCATCCGCAACGTGAAAGCGTCGGGCATGGACTCGGTGGCCGTGACGGACCACGGGAACATGTTCGGGGCGTACGACCTGCAGACGACTTCGCTCGAGGCGGGAATCAAGCCGATCATCGGCGTCGAGGCCTACATCGCCCCCGGCTCGCGCCACGACCGCGAGAACGTCAAGACGTTCGACGGCGAGGGCAACAACTACCACCTGACGCTGCTCGTCGAGACGCCCGAGGGGTACAAGAACCTCGCGCGCCTCGTCTCCGAGGCGTTTCTCTCGGGCTTCTACTACAAGCCCCGGATGGACTGGGAGCTCCTCGAGAAGTACCACGAGGGGATCATCGCCCTCTCCGGCTGTCTGAACGGCGAGGTGCCGAAGCGCCTCCGCGCGGGCGACTACGAGGGCGCGAAGAAGGTCGCGCTCAAGTACCAGGCGCTCTTCGGGAAGGACCGCTACTTCATCGAGATCATGGACCACGGCCTGCCCGAGCAGCGCCAGATCCTGCCGGACCTGCTGAGGCTCTCGCAGGAGACGGGCATCCCGCCCGTCGCGACGAACGACTCGCACTACCTGACGCGCGACGACGCCGCGGCGCAGGACGTCCTCCTGTGCATCGGCACGGGGAAGACGCTGAACGACGCCAAGCGGATGAAGTTCTACAACTCGGAGTTCTACGTGAAGAGCCCCGAGGAGATGAGCGACGTCTTCCGGCCCTGGACGCTGGAGGCCGTCCGGAACACGGCCGCCATCGCGGACCGGATCACGCCGAGCGTCATCATCGACACGGGCCTGAAGATTCCGACGTATCCCGTCCCGGTTCCCGACCGGAACCCGGACGAGTACCTCGAGGACCTCGCGAAGGAGGGCCTCGAGAAGCGCCTGGCCCACCCGGCGCCGTACCCCGCGGGGTCGAGGCCGCCGAAGACCCGCGCCGAGTACGACGAGCGCCTGACCTGGGAGCTCTCGGTCATCCTGAAGATGGGGCTCTCGAGCTACTTCCTCATCGTCTGGGACTTCATCAAGTACGCAAAGGACGAAGGCATCCCGGTCGGGCCCGGCCGCGGGTCCGCAGCCGGTTCGCTGGTCGCATGGTCGCTCGGCATCACGGACGTCGACCCGCTCCGGTACGACCTCCTCTTCGAGCGCTTCCTGAACCCCGACCGCATCTCGATGCCCGACATCGACGTCGACCTCTGCGAGCGCCGCCGCGGCGAGGTGATCGAGTACGTGCGCCGGAAGTACGGCCGCGACAACGTCGGGCAGATCATCACGTTCAACTCGATGAAGGCCCGGGCGGTCATCCGCGACGTGGGGCGCGTCCTCGACGTGCCGCTCGCCGAGGTGAACCGCCTCTGCTCGCTGATCCCGGCGAACCCGGGCAAGCCGACCATGCTCGCCGAGGCCCGCCGCGACGTGAAGGAGCTCGCGGACGCCCTGCGCGACAACGAGACCGTACCGCCGCCTCTTCGACCTCGGGGAGCGTCTCGAGGGCGTCTCGCGGCACGCGGGCGTCCACGCGGCCGGCGTGCTCATCGCGCCGAGGCCGCTCGTCGAGTACCTGCCGCTCTACCGCAACAGCAACGACGAGATCACGACCCAGTTCGAGATGAAGTCCGTCGACAAGATGGGCCTCCTGAAGATGGACTTCCTCGGCCTCATCACGCTCACGATCCTCGACGACGCCCTCGGCTTCGTCGAGAAGAAGACGGGCGTGAGGCCCGATCTCGCGACGATTCCGCTCGACGACCCCGAGGTCTACAGGCTCTTCGCGGACGGGCGGACGGACGGCGTCTTCCAGTTCGAGTCGTCGGGCATGCGGGACCTTCTGCGCCGCGTGCGGCCCGAGGTGTTCGACGACCTCGCGGCCCTGAACGCGCTCTACCGCCCGGGCGCGCTGGACGCCGGAACCGTCGAGGTCTACATCGAGCGCCGGCGCGGCAAGAAGTTCGACTACCCGCTCCCGCAGCTCGAGCCGATCCTGAAGGAGACGCACGGGGTCCTCGTGTACCAGGAGCAGGTCATGCTCGCGGCGCGCGCCGTGGCCGGGCTACTCGCCCGGCGAGGCGGACAAGCTCCGCAAGGCGATCGGCAAGAAGGACGACGCGCTCCTCAAGGCCGAGGGCGACAAGTTCCTGAAGAAGGCGGCCGCCGCCGGCACGCCGAAGAAGAAGGCGGAGGAGCTCTGGGCGCTCATCCTCCCGTTCGGGCGCTACGGTTTCAACAAATCTCACTCGGTCGTCTACGCGCTCCTCGCGTACCGCACGGCGTGGATGAAGGTCCACCATCCCGTGGAGTTCCTCGCCGCAACGCTCACGGCGAACTCCGGCAGCTCGGACGACGTCGTGAAGTACGTCAACACGTGCCGGGAGATGAAGATCCCGGTCCTGCCGCCCGACGTGAACAAGTCGGAGCTGTCCTTCACGCCGGACGGGGACTCGATCCGCTTCGGTCTCGGCGCCGTCAAGGGCGTCGGCGAAGGTGCGGTGGCGTCGGTGCTCGGGGCGCGGGCCGGCGACGGTCCGTTCAGGTCGCTCACGGACTTCTGCTCGCGGGTCGACCTGCGCCTGAACAACCGGCGCGTCATCGAGGCGCTCGTGAAGTCCGGGTGCTTCGACTCGCTCGGCAAGACGCGCGCCGCGCTTCTCGACGGGCTGGACAACGCGATCGACGTCGCCGCGGCGGCGCGTGAGGCCGCGACGTCGAACCAGAGCCTGCTCTTCGACGTGCCGAAGGACTCCCAGGTCGAGGACCGTTTCCCGGACAAGCCGGAGATGAGCGCGGACGAGAAGATCCGGTTCGAGAAGGAGACGCTCGGGTTCTACATCACGGGCCACCCGCTGACGCGGTTCGAGGACGAGATCCGCATGTTCGGCGACGCGACGTGCGAGACGCTCCACGAGCGGATCGACGCGCCCGTGAAGCTCGTCGGGCTCGTGTCCTCGATCAAGAAGAACCAGATCAAGAAGGGGCAGAACGAGGGGAAGATGATGGCGAAAGCCGTCGTCGAGGACCTCACGGGCACGGTGGCCGTCACGGTGTTTGCGAGCCTCCTGGAGCGCATCAACGGCTGGTTCGCGCCGGGCAAGGCGATCCTCGTGACGGGCACGGTCCGCTCGTCGATGCAGATGGGGGCGGCCGCCGCGTCCGCCGACCACGAGGGCGAGAGCGCCTCGATGCCGATCGAGGTCATCGCGCGCGAGATTCAGCCGCTGGAGGGAATGAAGGAGCAGGGCGCGCGGCAGGTCGTCATCGCTCCTTCGAACTTCGACACGTTCGACGAGTCGGCGATGGGGGAGATCCTGCGCAGATACCCCGGCTCGACGCCGGTGTTCCTCGAGATGCGGCGCTCGGGTCAATTCGCGGCGCCGCTCCGGCTGTCGTCGAGGTTCTGGGTGCGGCCCACGCCGGACTTCACCGCGTCGATGGAGACGCTGCTCGGCCCGGGCTCGGTTCGCTACGCGTACGCGCCGTCGCCATGACGACGTCCGTGCCCGAGCGCCCGTGGGCCGACGCCGAGGATCTCCGGACCTTTCTCGCGCGCGTCGGCGAGGCTGCCGACCGTCGCGAGATGGGTCTCTGGCTCGTCGGAGGGGCGCTGCGCGACCTGCTCCTCGGGCGGCCGACGAAGGACGTCGATCTCGCCGTCGAAGCGGGCGCCGGGAGCGCGCTGGAGCTCGCGGCCAGGCTCGCAAAGCTGCCGGGGTGGTCGCTCGAGGCGCGGCACGAGCGCTTCGGGACGGCGACGCTGGCCGCCCCTGGCGGCGTGCGGGTCGACCTCGCGGCCACGCGCCGCGAGGAGTACGCCTCCCCCGCGAGCCTCCCCGTGATCACGGGCACGGCCACGATCGACGACGACCTCGGCCGGCGGGACTTCACGATCCACGCGATGGCACGCCGCGTCGGCAAGCGCGGCCTCGTCGGCTCGACGCTCGACCCCTTCGGCGGCAGGCGCGACCTCGCAGGGAAGACGCTCCGCCTTCTCCACCCGAAGTCGCTCGTGGACGACCCGACGCGCGCGTACCGTGCGGTGAAGTACGCGGTGAGGCTGGGGTTCGCGTGGGAAAGAGATTTCGAGAGGGCGCTCAAGGCCGCGCGAAGCGCGAGAGCATTCGACGCCCTTTCGGGCGATCGCATGAGGAGGGGATTCGAAGAGATCTTCTTAGAAGGTGAATGGGGGAGAGCGGCGGCGCTCGCGAACGACCTCTCCCTTTTCGGCGACGTCCTGCCGGGCTGGTCCGGCCCCCATTACCTTTCTAAGAAATCTTCAAATGGCGATGCGGTTGCTCCGCCGCCGCTCGACGCGCTCCTGGCGGCAGGTGCGCGTCCGAAAGCAGAAGAGATCTGGCGCCGGCTGCTCGAGCCCCTGCCGGGGCCCGAGCGCGCCGCCGCCGCCGCGCGCCTGAACTTCTCGCGGAAGCTCCGGCACGCCGCGGGGGTTGCGGCGTGACGGTTCTCGCGCCGCTCGCGCTCGCGCTCGTCCTCGCGGCCGCGGACGCCCCGCCGCCGACGCCCACGCCGCTCCCGCCCCCGACCCCGACTCCCGAGGTCCGGGATCCGCACCTCGTCATCGCCCTCGAATCGTGGCAGGGCGTGGGCCGCGAGCGCACGGCCCTCTTCGACGACGGGACACTCGTGAGAGTGGTCAGCTTCCGCGGCGTCGAGACGCTCGAGCGCCGCGTCGTGTCACCGCAGGAGATCGAGGTCATCAAGCGCGTGTGCCAGGACGCGCTCGTCGTCGAGCGGCGCGACGTCGAGGACCCGGGGCGGATGGTGCTTTCGGACACCGGTGCGCGCCGGATGCGTCTCGAGATCGCGGACGGTCCCGGGAAGATCCGGGCGTACCCCTTCGACGACTTCGCGACGCTGCCGCTCGCCGTCGGGCGCGCGCGCGGCGCCATCGAGGACCTGCGCGCGCGCTTCTCGAAGGAGGACCCGAACGAGGTCAACTGGGACACGAAGGATCTGAGGGCCGGCTCGCTCCTCAAGAAGCGCTCCGACGGCGTCTGGTACCGGATCGTCCACGACGACGCGCTCGACCACGATTTCGAGCTCGAAGAGCTCGTCGTCACGGGCGGCGAGGGCAGTCACAAGATCGAGCTCTTCCTCTACCGCGGCGACCTGCCGAGGCTCTTCGAGAATCCCGTGAAGGCCGGTCCCGGGCCGACACCGGCTCCGCCCGCCGTGCGCTGATGGTCCGGATCACGGGCGGCGCGTGGCGGGGACGGCGCCTCGAGGTGCCCGGCGGGATCCGGCCGACGACCGAGCTCGCTCGCAAGGCCGCGTTCGACATTCTCGGCGACGCGATCCGCGGCGCGCGCGTCCTCGACGCGTGCGCGGGCTCCGGCGCGTACGGGCTCGAGGCGCTCTCGCGCGGGGCGTCGCACGCGACGTTCGTCGAGTCGGACCGGAAGGTCGCCGATCTCTTGCGGGGGAACGTGGAACGGCTTGGTGCGGGGGGCAGCGTCGTCATACACGAGGCGTCTGTGGCCCGGTTTTCTTCGAAGGTGATTGAGCCCTCGGTGCGCCCGAGCGCCTCTCGCGAGCCCGGCCGCCTCGGCGCGCTACAGCCGCATTCACCTTCTAAGAACTTTGCAGGCCCTGGCATGCGCTCAGGGGAAGCGGCGTACGACGTGATCTTCCACGATCCCCCTTTCGAAGCAGATTCCGAATCCGACATTCAGCTTCTCCTCGCCCTCGTGCGGGCGGGCGGGTGGCTGTTCCACGAGCGCGGCGACGACCGTGCGTTCTTTCCTGGCGGACTCGCGCCCGCGGACGTCCGGCGATACGGTCTTACGCGCTTCCTCATTTACCGGCCGTGAGGCCGTTCCCGCCTGTTAACATCCGCCTTTCGCCGCGCGCGGCGGGGAGACATTCCATGAGCAAGAGCCGGCACCTCTTCACGTCCGAGTCCGTCACCGAGGGGCATCCCGACAAGATCGCTGACCAGATCTCGGACTCGATCCTCGACGCGATCCTCACGGACGACCCGATGGGGCGCGTCGCGTGCGAGACGCTCGTGACGACGGGCCTGGCTCTCATTGCGGGGGAGATCACGACGAAGACCTGGGTCGACATCCCGGGCATCGTGCGGCAGACGATCAAGGACGTCGGCTACACGCGCGCGAAGTACGGCTTCGACTTCGAGACCTGCGCGGTGATCTCGACGATCGACAAGCAGTCTCAGGACATCGCGATGGGCGTCGACACGGGCGGCGCCGGCGACCAGGGCCTCATGTTCGGCCTCGCGATTCGCGAGACCGAGGAGCTCATGCCGCTCCCGATCACCCTCGCGCACAAGCTCACGCTCCGCCTTGCCGAGGCCCGCAAGAACCGCACGCTCGAGTGGCTGCGCCCGGACGGCAAGAGCCAGGTCAGCGTCGAGTACGAGGACGGCAGGCCGGTGCGCGTCGACACGGTCGTCATCTCGACGCAGCACTCCGAGTCGATCCCGACGCCGGAGCTTCGCGAGGCGATCCGGGAGGAGATCATCCGCCCCGTCGTCCCTGCGGCGCTCATGGACGAGAAGACGAAGTTCCACATCAATCCAACCGGACGCTTCGTCACGGGCGGCCCGCAGGGCGACACGGGCCTCACGGGCCGGAAGATCATCGTCGACACGTACGGCGGCTATGGCCGACACGGCGGAGGGGCATTCTCCGGCAAGGACGCCACGAAGGTCGACCGCTCGGCCTCGTACATGGCGCGGTACATCGCGAAGAACCTCGTCGCGGCGGGGCTCGCCGACAAGGTCGAGGTCCAGCTCGCGTACGCAATCGGCGTCGCGGACCCGGTGTCCGTGTACGTCGACGCGTTCGGAACCGCGAAGGTGGACCCCGAGGCGCTGTCGAAGCTAGTGAGGGACCACTTTCCGCTGACGCCGAAGGGGATCATCGACGCGCTGCAGCTCCGCCGCCCGATCTTCCGGAAGACCGCGTCGTACGGCCATTTCGGCCGGCGCCTTCCGGAGTTCACGTGGGAGCAGACGGACAAGGCCGCGGCGCTCGCCTCGGCCGCCGGGGCGCGGGTCCCGGCCACGGCCTGACGTCCCCGTCCCAGTCGTTACATCACGTAAGTCTGATTTTATGATATAAGAGCGGGGTGCTGGACGCCGCTTCCGCCCTCGCCGCGCTTGCGGACCCCCTCCGCTTGAGGGCCGTGAGGCTTCTCGCCAAGGAGGAGCTACAGGTCCGCGAGATCCAGCGGATCCTCGAGGCCACGCAGTCGCGCGTCTCGAACCACCTCGCGATCCTGCGCCACGCCGGGCTGGTCGAGACGCGGAAGACGAACGGCTCGGAACGGTATGCGGCGACGGCGGGCGGCGTGCGGCTCTGGGAGTCGGTTTCGGACGCCGTGACGGATATCGCCTTCCCGGCGGACGACGACCGGCTCCGCGACGTTCTCGAGGAACGTGCCGCCGTCTCGCCCGAGGGCGGCTTCGACGCCGTGGCGGGGGACTGGGACCGGATCCAGGGGCCTTTCTACGCGTCCGGGGCCCGGGAGGCCGCGCTCCTGAAGCTCGTGCCGCGCGGTCTCTCGGTCGCCGACGTCGGCTGCGGGACGGGCCTCCTGACTCTCGGCCTCGCCTCAGTTGCCGAGGAGGTCCACGCGGTGGACTCGAGCGAGCGGATGGTCCGGCTCGCGCGCGAGAAGGTCCGGCGTGCCGGCCTCTCGAACGTAACCGTGAAGAAGGCCGCCGCGGAGAGCCTCCCGTTCGGCGACGCGTCCCTCGACGCGGTCTTCGCGTTTCACCTCCTGCGCCACCTCGTGAGGCCCGCGGGCGCCCTCGTCGAGTTCGGCCGCGTCGTGAAGCCGGGCGGCCGCGCCGTCCTCGTCGAGCTCGAGCCTCACGGCCACCGCGCGCTGCGCGAGGCCACAGGCTCGACCCACCTCGGCCTGCCGCGTGAGACCGTGCGCGCCGGCCTCAAGCGCGCCGGGTTCGCCGACGCGCGCTTCTCCGCCCTCGAGCCCTACCGCGTCCCCTCTGAAGCGGGGGAGACGCTCCTGCCTGCGTATCTCGTCGACGCCGTCCGCACGCGGAACGGCGAATAAGGAGCCCTCATGACGACCGCCACCCTTCCTGCCCACGACGTCAAGGACCTCGCGCTCGCCGCGAAGGGCCGCCTCCGCATGGAGTGGGCCGACCGCTCGATGCCCGTCCTCGCCCGCATCCGCGAGCGGTTCGAGAAGGAGAAGCCGCTCAAGGGCCTCCGCCTCTCGGCGTGCCTCCACGTGACGACCGAGACGGGCAACCTCGCCCGCGCGCTGAAGGCCGGCGGCGCGGACGTCGTCCTCTGCGCGTCGAACCCGCTCTCGACGCAGGACGACGTTGCGGCGGCGCTCGTCTCCGAGTTCGGGATCTCGACGTACGCGATCAAGGGCGAGGACCACAAGACGTACTACGCGCACATCCAGGCGGCGCTCGCGCACCGCCCGAACATGACGATGGACGACGGCGCGGACCTCGTGTCGTCGCTCCTGTTCATCGCGCTCGGCAAAGAAAAACAGCTCGAGCCCTCGCTCGCCGCGTGGGCGAAGGCGCTGTCCGCGGCCGGCAAGAAGACCCTTCTCGACGGGATCGTGGGCGGGACCGAGGAGACGACGACCGGCGTCATCCGCCTCAAGGCGATGGAGAAGGAGGGCGTCCTCAAGTTCCCCGTCCTCGCGGTGAACGACGCCGAGACGAAGCACCTCTTCGACAACCGCTACGGGACGGGCCAGTCCACAATCGACGGGATCATCCGCGCGACGAACCTCCTCATCGCCGGGCTGAACGTCGTCGTCGCCGGCTACGGCTGGTGCGGCAAGGGTGTCGCGATGCGGGCCAAGGGGCTCGGCGCGAACGTGATCGTCACGGAGATCAACCCGGTCCGCGGGATCGAGGCCGCGATGGACGGCTTCCGCGTGATGACGATGGACGAGGCCGCGAAGATCGGCGACGTCTTCGTCACGGTCACGGGCAACAAGAGCGTCCTTGCCGACGGCACTTCGCCGTCATGAAGTCGGGCGCGGTCATTTCGAACTCGGGCCACTTCAACGTCGAGATCGACATCCCGTCGCTCGAGAAGCGCGCCTCCTCGCGGCGGATGATCCGCGAGTTCGTCGAGGAGTTCCGCCTGAAGGACGGCCGGACCGTGTTCCTGCTCGGCGACGGCCGCCTCATCAACCTCGCCGCCGCCGAAGGTCACCCGGCCTCGGTGATGGACATGTCCTTCGCGAACCAGGCTCTCGGCGCCGAGTTCATGGTGAAGAACCACGCGACGCTCGGGAAGAAGGTCTACTCGATTCCGCAGGAGATCGACGCCGAGATCGCGCGCCTCAAGCTCGCGTCGATGGGCGTCGCGATCGACGTCCTCACGCCCGAGCAGGAGAAATATCTGGCTGGTTGGGAAGAGGGGACGTAAGACAGGATTCGGAAAGAGGACGAAGAGAGACAGATTTCTTAGAAGGTAATAGGGGCCGGGGAGTGCGGCCGTCCGTTACCGGCGGCGGTGGGCGCGGGCCGCCACCCGCCGCGCGGCACCACCCGCCTGCCTCGCTCGGGCACCTTCAAAGAAAATCTCTTCTCCTCTCTTCCTCTCTCTTCCTCAAGTTCTTACGCCGAGGAGCCCCCACGCCGCGCCGAGGCCGAAAAAGACGTTCGGGGCCCACGCGGCGAGGAGGGGAGGGAGCGAACCCGATTCTCCGAACCTGACGAACAGGGACGTCAGGAACAGGTAGCTCAGCCCCAGGAACAGCGCGACGCCGATCCCCGCGACGGCGCCGCTCTTTCCGTACTTGAAGGCGAAGGGGAGGCCGACGAGCGTCAGGAGGAGCGCCGCCGCCGCAGTCGCCGTCTTCTCGTACAGGCCGGTCGCGAGGACCGCCGTGTCGGCGCCCGCGTGCCGCCTCACCGCGATGAACCGCCGGAGCTCGAGGAACGTCATCCGCTTGATGTCGGAGGGGCCGGCCGAGAACGCCGCGGCCGCCTCGGGGGCGTCGAGGAGAAAGTCGTCGTCGCGACGCGCCGCCATCGCATTCGGTCCGTTGAACGTGCGCACCCAGCCGCCGTGGGCGACGAGCCCGCGGCCGGGGACGACCGTGGCCCGCTCGGTGTCCGTCCGGGCCTCGAGGTGCCACGTCTTCGGGTCGATCTGCAGCATCGTCAGGCCGGTCACGCGCCTGGTCGCGGGGTCGTAGCCGGCCGACGCGAAGAAGCGCCCGTGGTCCCCCCGAACCCAGACGCCGGTCGCTCCGGCGGACGGCGGCGTCTGGCCCTTGAGGAGGTACCGCAGCCGGTCGGACTCCGCCGCGGCCGCCGGGACGACGCGTTCGGCGAAGAAGAAGAGGAACGCGCCCGCGACGGCCGCCATCACGAGGAGCGGGGCGGCGGCCCTGTGCAGCGAGACGCCGTGAGACAGGAGGGCCGTCGTCTCGGCGGAGCGCACGAGGCTCGCGGTCGTTACGAGGGCCGCGACGAGGAACGCGAACGGGACGATGTCGAGAAGGATGGGGGAGATGAACGCCTGGTAGTACCGAAGGACCATCGCGATGGGCGTCTTGTTGCGCGCGATGTCGTCGGAGATCTCGAGGTAGTCGATCAGGACGTAGAGGGCGGCGATGGAAGAGACGACGAGCGCGAACGTCGCCAGGAACCGGCGCGCGACGTAACGGTCGATCAGAAGGAGGCCGGGGAGGCGCATCGTCCGGCGGCGGGCGGCGGACGTCGGAGGGGGAGGCGCCGTCAAGGCGGCGACGGCGGGCTTCGGGGCCTCCGGCCTTGCGGGCGAGCGGAAGTTCAGCTCGAAGACCGTGCGGTCCCGGCGGACGCGGTCGAGAGCGAAGACGCCGAACGCGAAAAGCAGGATGTTCGGGAGCCACATCGCGAGCGCGGGCGACATGCGGCCCTCGATTGCGCGGGCCTCGCCGGTGGCGAGGAGGGCGTAGTAGATGAGGACGATCGCGATCGAGACCGCGAACCCCGCGGCCCGGCCGCCGCGACGGTTGACGATGCCGAGGGGGAGTCCGATGAGCCCGAAGACGAGGCACGCCGCGGGCAACGCGAACTTCTTGTGGACCTCCGTCATCGCGAGGCGACGCTCCTCGGGCCTGCGGGCCTGGGTGGCGGCCCGGACGAGAAGCTCGCGAAGGGTCTGCTCGCGGATCTGCTTCTCCTGGGTCAGGCCCGCGGGGCCGTTGTCCTGGAGGACCATCCGCTGCTTCGAGAACGACGTGACGTCGTAGTGCTTGCCGCCGTCCGACTGGTGGTGGGTCTCGGCGTCCTCGACGCGGAGCCAGAGGCGGCCCTGGTCCTCCTCGAGCTCCAGCCAGCCCCGGCGGGCCAGCGTGAGGCGGTCGCCCTCGTCGGGGTTCGAGCGGTCCGAGATGATGAGGCCCGTGAGCTCGCGCCGGTCGGGCGAAGCCTTCTCGACGTAGACCCTCAGGCCGGCGAACTCGGGGCTGAAGACGCCCGGCTGGATCCGCTGGGCGAACGCGAAGCTCGAGAGACGGAGCTTCATCGTGTAGAGCAGGTGGTTGGTCCGGGGGACGACCGCCAGCATCAGGAAGAGCGTGATTCCGGCGATCGAGGTCGCGATGACCGCGATCGGGCGGTAGAGGCTCGCGAGGTCGATCCCGGAGGCCCGAAGCGCCGTCAGCTCGGAGTCGGCGGAGAGCCGGCCGATGCCGATGAGGAGGCCGAGAAGGAACGCGATCGGAAGCGTCAGAACGACGATGTGCGGGAGAGAGAGCGCGAGGACGAGTCCGGCCTCGGCGAGGGGCTGCTCGCTCTGGACGAGAAGCTCCGAGAACTGGACGAGGCCGCGCACGGCCATGAACCCGGTATAGGCGAGAAAGCCGACGAGCGTCGGCGCAAGGACCTCGCCGAACACGTACCGATCCAGCCGCCTCAGCACGGCTCGATGGTAGCCGGAGAACCGGAGATTTCTTAGAAGGTTAATCGGCCGAGGTGCAGACCGCGCCTGTCCGCGGAGGCTGCCACCCAGGGTCATTCGCAGGGCAATCGACTACGTCCGATAATATTTATTATGTTAAATTCTAGTGGGCGACTGCCTGAAATTATTAGGCGCGGGCCGAGCAGCCAGTTTGCCGGGGCGGAACTTCTTAGAAGCTATTTGTGGGGCCGAACCACAGGCACGGGCGTCGCGGTCACTCGGCGACCGTCGTCGGCCCTTCGATCAGAGATTCGGATGAGGCGCGGCGAGGCAGCACCCCGCCGCTCTCTTCACCTTCTACGAATCCGCCAGTGCTCCTCGGACCCGTTAATCCAGGGCAAGCTGTTTACTTTTTCGGCTTCGCCTTCACGAACCGGCCCTGGGCCTCGAGGTCGATCTCGCCCGCCTCGATGCGTCTCGCGAGATCGCGGATCGCATCCAGGATCTCGTCCTTCCTGTGAAGCTTTCCCTTGAGGACGAGGCTCACCTTGTACCGGCGATCTTCGGGCGCGTAGTCGAGCGTGTACGCCTTCTTGAGCGCACCGGCTTTCGCGGGAGCGGAGCCGCGTCGTGCGGCGGATTTGGCTTCGCGCAGGACGTCGCGGCTCACGTCCTCGCCTCTCGCCATGGCGGCGACCATGGCGAGCATGAGGTCCTCGTCCTTCAGCCGGCCGAGCTCGAGAAGGAAGGAACGTGACTGAATGTCGGCGCGCCGACATTCCTGCTGAACGGCGTCGGGCAACCTCCCGATGGCGAGTGCCTCCGTGATCGTGACGCGGGACTTGCCCACGGCGTCCGCGATCTGTTCGTGCGTGTACTCATGCCGCTCCTGGAGCGCGCGATACCCGTCTGCCTCCTCGAAGGGGCTGAGATCCTTGCGCTGGAGGTTTTCGATCAGCGCGATCTCGAGGACCTCGCTGTCCGAGACCTCCATCTCGATGCACGGGATTTCCGTGAGCCCGGCCTCGAGCGAGGCGCGGAAGCGCCGCTCGCCCGAGATGATCGTGTAGCGCCCGTCCTCGCGGGGACGGACCAGGATCGGCTCGAGGACGCCCTTGTCCGTGATCGATTTCGTGAGCTCGGAGAGGTCCCCCAGCGAGCTCCGCGGCTGCTCCGGGTTCGCCTCGAGAAGGTGGATCGGGATGCGCCGCCCGACCGGCAGTTCGTCCGCGCGAACCAGCTGCTCGACGAAGTGCGAATCGTGGCGCATGCGGGAGGTCTCGGGGAGGCCGCGACGCTTAGACACGGGAGAGAATCTCCTCCGTCAGGCTGTAGTACTCGAGCGCGCCCGACGAGCGCGGTGCGAATGTGAAGATGGACTCCCTGTACGCCGGTGACTCCTCGAGGCGGATGGATTTCGAGATCGTCGTCTTGAACACCTTGTCCTTGAAGACTTCGTCGATCTGCTTCTGGATGTCGCGGCCGAGCGTCGTGCGCCGGTCGTGAAGCGTGATCACGACGCCCAGGATCTGGAGGTTCGGATTCGGGCGGGCCTTGATCTTCTCGATCGTCTCGAGAAGATCGTCGGTGCCCTCGAGCGCGAAGTACGACGACTGGATCGGGATCAGGATGTGCGACGACGCCACGAGAGCGTTGACCGTGATCATGCCGAGCGTCGGTGGCGTGTCGATGATGATCGCGTCGTACTCTCCCGACTCCTTGACGACCTGGAGTTTGTCCTTCAGCCGGAAGTGGCCGTCCAGCTCGCCGAGGAGCTTCGACTCCACCTTGGCCAGCGCGATGCGAGCCGGCGCGATGGTGAGCTTCGCGAGCGGGGACGGACGGATGATCTCGAACACCGACGTCGCGGGATCCGTGAGGACCTCGTACATCGACTTCGCGATCTCCTTCCGGTCGACGAAGGACATCGTGGAGTTGCCCTGCGGGTCGAGGTCGATGAGAAGGGTGCGCAGACCCTTCTGGGCAAAGGCGGCGGCGATGTTGATCGCCGTCGTGGTCTTCCCCACTCCGCCCTTCTGGTTCGCCACGGTGATGATCATGCGCGAGAGGAGCGCATGATACGGAGGCTCTCTCCCGCGTTCAAGGGAATCCGGTGGAGCCGCTACATCCTGTACTTGCCGAGGCTCTCCGGGTCGGCGTCCTCGAGCCACTTGCGCAGCCGTTCGGCGCCGTGAGCTTCGGCAGAGTCGTCCGCGCTCCGGCTCTTTTCCAGAACGGACTCCTCGACGAAGAGCGGCGCGTGGGTGCGCAGGGCGAGGGCGATGGCGTCCGAGGGGCGGCTGTCCACGGTGAGCTCGCGGTTCGCGACCTTGATGTGGATCTGGGCGTAGAACGTGTTTTCCTCGAGGTTGTTGATGACCACGCGCGTGACGTCGCCCTCGATCTGCCGGATGACGTTTCGCAGCAGGTCGTGCGTCATGGGGCGCGGCGTCGTGACCCCCTCCATCTGAAGGGCGATCGCGTTGGCCTCGAAGACGCCCACCCAGATCGGCAGGAAGTTCTTTTCGTCTTCGTCGCGCAGGATCACGACCGGGACGTTTGCAATCGGATCGACGATCAACGCCTTGACGTCCATCTTGATGCTCAACGGGACGCCTCCTGAGACTGAATCTAGGGAGCGTGGAGCCTTTCCGCAAGGAGAAAACGCAAAAAAGAAAGTCCGAAGAGCACCTAAGATATTTGCTTAGAATGGGTTACGGGAATGTCGGCGCACGCGAACAGCCTCCTCGCATCGGCTGACGGAGCCCCGTTCTATTAACCACTCGAAGCAATATCTCTTCGGACGGCTCATCTCGCGGCGACGTTCGCCGCGTGATCCAGCAGTGCCGCTGGGGTGGCTTCCTCGACCCGCCTTCCGAGCAGCGAGTTCGGATAGCCGCGCTCGATGAGGACGTTCACGAACGTGCCGGGCGCGATCGGGGGCTCCCCTTCCGCCCGCGCGATGTTCACGACCCGGCTGCAAGGCGACCGTCCCGAGCTGTGCCGGCCCTGGCGGTCGAGCCCCTCCACGAGGACCTCCATCACGCGGCCTTCCAGCTTCCGGTGCTCCTCGCGCTGGATGCCCTGCTGGAGCTCCATGAGGACCGCGAGACGGCGCGACGCCTCCCGGGGCGTGACGTCGTGCTCCCAGCGCGTTGCGGCCGTCAGCGGGCGCGGCGAGTACGTGAACGAGAAGACGAGGGCGAACCTCAACTCGGCAAGGAGAGACAGCGTGTCCTCGAAGTCCGCCGCGGTCTCCCCCGGGAATCCGACGATCACGTCGGTCGAGAGCGCAAGCCCCGGCAGGCGGTCCCTGAGCTGCGCCGCGAGATCCACGTATTCGGCGCGCGTGTACTGGCGCTTCATGCGTTTGAGGACGGCATTCGAGCCGGACTGGACGGGCAGGTGAAGGTACGGCACGACCGCGGGCGTCTCGGCCATCGCGCCGATCAGCTTCCCGTCGAAGTTCTTCGGGTGCGAGGTGACGAAGCGCAGGCGGCGGAGCCCCTGCAGCGCGCCGACCGCGCGGACGAGGTCCGCGAAGTCCTGTCCCGTGCCGGGGTCCCGGAAGGCGTTCACGGTCTGCCCGAGGAGCTCGATCTCGACGACGCCGTCCGCGAGGAGGCGGCGGCTCTCCTCGACGACGTCCGCGAGGCGCCGGTTCCGCTCCCTGCCGCGCGTCCGGGGGACGACGCAGAACGTGCAGTTCTTGTTGCAGCCCTCGATCACCGTCAGGGAGGCCCGGTGGCGCACGAGCCGCGCGATCGCGCCGGGCGTGTAGACGACCTCGTCCGGATCGATGCTCGTCTCGCAGGGCCGGTCTCCCTCCTCGCGGACCCGGCGGAGGACGGACGGCAGCGTCTCGATGCGGCCGGTTCCGAGGACGAAGTCGACGGCGGGCAGCCGGTCGAGGAGGGACTGCCCTTCCTGCTGCGCGACGCAGCCGCAGACGCCGACGACGAGGCCCGGCCGGTCCTTCTTCCGCTTCGCGAGGCGCCCGATGCGGTCGTAGACCTTCTGTTCCGCCTTGTCGCGCACGGAGCACGTGTTGAGGATGACGACGTCCGCGTCGCCCTCGTCGAACGTCTCGGCGTACCCGTCCCGCGCGAGGAGGCCGGCGAAGCGCCTCCCGTCGAGGACGTTCATCTGGCAGCCCCACGTCTCCACGAACACGCGGGGGGCGCCCTTGAGATCGGGATTCACGCTCACAAGAGGGAGAGGTTAGCAGGAGAGGAAGAGAAGATTGCTTTGAAAGGGGGCCAGCGGCTGGGGCGCCCGCTCTATCTACTTTCTAAGAAATCCCCGGTCCCTTCGGTTCTCTTCAGCGCAGCCAGCCGGGAGGCGCGTTCGAGCGCCGGGCCTCTTCGGAGAGGTCGTCCAGCGACTTGCGCGCGGCCTCGAGGTCGGCGCGTGCCTTCGCGAGGTCGTCCCGCGCCTTGTCCCACGCCGGCTTGATGACGCCGTCGCGGCGAAACCCGTCGCTCTGCGCGTAGAAGTCGTTCTCGAGCTGCCTGGACTTCATGTCGAGGTCCTTCACGCGCTGCTCGCCGCCCACGACGAGTGCGTGGGCGTGGTTCATCATCTGCCGCCACTCGGCCTCGCTTCGGCCCTTGTCGTCTCGCGGGACGTCGTACGTGGGCGCCGGGGTCGGAGCCGGCGTCGGCCGGGTCGCGTGCACCGTCCCGGCCGCGGCCTTCGCCGAGCCCTTCGCGGGCGTCGCCGCAGAACCGGCGGCGCCTCCCTTCACGAGCGTCTCGTTCGTGATCGTCCCGAGCGACTTCTTCGGCGGCTGGCCCTTGCGGGCCTCCCGCGAGAGGCGGACGACGTCGGCGAGGGACTGCCCCGATTGGCCGGCCTGGGACGCGGGAGCGGCCACGCCCTTGAGCTTCGGCGCCGGAGTCGGGACGGGCGTGGACTCGGCGCTCGTGGCGGCATGGGCCTCGGGAGTGGGCGACAGCCCGGAGAGCGCCGGCGACTGGGCCCGTCCGGATCCCGCCGAGAGGACGAGAAGCGCGAGTGCGGGCGCGGCGCCCGCGCGACGGGTCATGGCGCCGTCGTCCCCGCGCGACCGTACCGGTCCTTGAGGCGCACGAC
Organism: uncultured Acidobacteriota bacterium; assembly: GCA_963798215.1. Lineage (GTDB taxonomy): Bacteria > Acidobacteriota > Thermoanaerobaculia > UBA5066 > UBA5066 > Fen-183. The sequence continues at coordinate 1,712,995 of CAWCSP010000004.1, read as the reverse complement.
GTCGTCGAGCTCCGGCGTCGAGACCTCCACGAGCAGGCAGTCGCCCTCGGGGGCATACATCCGGTGGCGAGTGCCGGGGGTGACGTGAAACGCCTCGCCGGACGGCACGCGGAGGTCGGCAGCCTCGCCGTCGCGCTCGAGTTCGAGGCCGAGGACGCCCTCGAGGACGTGGATCGTCTCGTCCTTGCGGTTGTGGTACTGGTACGAGAGCGTCTCGCCCTTCCGGATCAGGAGCAGCTTGCCCGCGTAGCGGCCGGTCTGAGCGAAGATCCGCTCCTCGCCCCAGGGCTTGTTCACGATCCGCGGGCGGCTGCTCCCGAGGCTCACGCGGACACTTCCATCTGGCGCACGGAGTCTCCCGCGGGGAATCCCCGCAGCTCCTGGGCGAGCAGCGAGGAGACTTCGTCCGCGGTCGAGAGCGAGAGGGCGGCCCTTGCGATCCGGGCGGCCTCGGCGAGGTGCACGCCGCGCACGAACTCCTTGAGGACCGGGACGGACCGCGGCCCCATCGAAAACTCACGGATCCCGAGGCCGAGAAACAGGAGCATGAGGGCGGGGTCGGCCGCCATCTCGCCGCAGACCGACAGCGGCTTGTGGGCCGCCTGCGCGGCGGACGCAACCTGCGCGACGAGGCGCAGGACCGCGGGATGCGTCGGACGGAACAGGTTCGAGACGGTCTCGTTCGCGCGGTCCACCGCGAGCGTGTACTGGATGAGGTCGTTCGTCCCGAGCGCGAGGAAGTCCGTCTCCGGCGCGAGGAGGTCGGCCGTGATCGCGGCGGACGGCACTTCGATCATCGCGCCGACCGGGATGTCGTCCGGGACGGCGATTCCCTTGGCGAGGACGTCCTCGCGGGCCGTCTTCACGAGCTCGCGGACGCGCCGGAACTCCTCGACGCTCGAGACCATCGGGACGAGGATCCGGAGGTCGCCCGCGTTCGCCGCCGAGAGCAGGGCCCTCAGCTGCGTCATGAACATCTCGGGACGCGCGAAGCACAGTCTCACGCCCCTCAGGCCCAGCACGGGGTTGATCTCGTCGGCGCCCACCAGGTGGCGCGCGCCCTTCTTCCCGCCGAGGTCGTACGTGCGGATCACGACGGGGCGCGGGGCGAGGCCCGCGACGACTTCGCGGTAGACCGCCGCCTGCTCCTCCTCGCTGGGGAACTCGACGCCCTCCTTCGAAAGGTAGAGAAACTCCGAGCGGAAGAGGCCGACGCCGTCGGCGCCGTAGCCGATGACGTCCGGGACTTCGCTCGTGAGCTCGATGTTCGCGCGGATCTCGATCGGCGTCCCGTCGGCCGAGTAGGCCGGTCCCGAGAGGGCCCGCTCTTTGAGGGAGCGCTCCCGCCGCGACTCGGAGTCGCGTCGTTCGCGGAAGAGGGCGACGACCTCCTCCGAGGGCTCGCGCCAGACGACCCCGTCGCGCCCGTCGACGACGATCCGATCCCCGTCCCCGATGGCCGTCAGGAGCCCGTGGACCGCGACGACCGCCGGGAGGCCGAACGAGCGCGCGAGGATCGCCGCGTGGGACGTCTTGCCCCCCCGCTCCGTCACGAATCCGATGACACGGTCGCGCGGGATCCGGACCGCGTCCGAAGGCGTGATTTCGTCCGCGACGAGGATGACGGCCTCTCCCGCGAGGTCGCTCATCTTCACGCGCGACTGCTCCTCGCCGCCGAGGTGGCGCCTCAGCACGCGGGACACGTCGTCGAGGTCGGCGGCGCGGTCCCGGAGGCTCTCGTCCGGCAGGCTGCGGAAACGCGCGATCAGATCCTCGGTCGTCTGGGAAACCGCCCACTCCGCGTTCGCGGCGTCGTGCGCGATGCGGCGCTCGACGGGGCCGACGAAGGCCTTGTCCTGCAGGAAGAGCGCGTGCGCGTGGAAGATCCCGGCGTACTCGGAGCCAAGGCGCTCCTTGACGTGGCGGGCCGTCTCCTCGATCTCGGCGACCGCCGCCTGCGCGGCCCGGCGGTACCGCTCGATCTCGCCCGGGATCTCCTCGGGCTCGAGCGTCCGGCGCGGCGAGGTGTCCCCGCGGGAAACCCAGAGCACGGCCCGGCCGACGGCCACGCCGGGGGAAACCGCGATGCCGCTGAGGGAGAGGGGGCGCTTCACCTTCTCATTGTAGAAGAAGAAGATTTCGGGCGGGGGAAACTGCCCCGCGGTTTCCCCCGCACCCCCTTCATTCCGCCTCGTCGAACTTCCGCTCCACGAGCGCGCGGAGCGCCGAGAGCGCCTGCTCCTCGTCGGCTCCCTCGGCGCGCACGACGAGCGGCGTGCCCTTCCCCGCCGCGAGGAGGAGAAGGCCGAGAATGCTCTTGCCGTCCACTTCGTCGCCGTCCTTCGTGATCGCGATCTTCGACTCGAAGTTCGCGGCGGTGTGGACGAACTTCGCGGCCGCCCGGGCGTGGAGGCCGAGGCGGTTCCGGAGCGTCAGGACCTCTTCCCTCACGGCGCTCCCTTCGAAGCGCCGTCCACCAGCTCGGCCGCCGCGACGATCGCCCTTCGGCCGCGTTCGACGAGGGCGTGGGCGATCTCCCGCGCGCCCTTCCCCTCGCGGGCGAGCGCGCGCGCCTTCACGACCATCGGGAGGTTGATGCCCGTGACGATCTCGATCTTGCCGGCTTCCAGGAACGCGAGCGCGAGGTTCGAGGGCGTCCCGCCGAACATGTCCGTCAGGATGACGACTCCCCGGCCCTTGTCGTGTTCGCCGATCGCCTTCTCGAGCCGGCGCGTGGCGGCCTCGGTCGCCTCGTCCCAGGCGAGAGAGAGGGCCCCGATGTCTTCCGGTTCGTCCGGCTCGAGCATGTGGACCGTCTCGCGCAACGCGTTCGCGAGGGGGCCGTGAGACAGGAGGAGGAGGCCCACGGTGGGGCCGGCAGGTGCGGTCATGTCAGTCGAGCGCCTCGTCACGGTGAGCGACCCGCACGGGATACCCGGGCGCGGCCAGGTCGCGCGCGAGGCGCTCGGCCACGTACACGGAGCGGTGGCGCCCGCCGGTGCATCCGATCCCGATCGTGAGGTACGCGCGGTTCTCCCGCCTGTAGTTCGGAAGGCAGAATTCCAGGAACCCACGAAGCTGCCGGTAGAACGGCTCCGTCTGCTCGCCGGCCTCGATGAACCGCGCGACCTCGGGGTCCTTGCCCGTGCGCGGGCGCAGGTCCGCAACGAAGTGCGGGTTTGCGAGGAACCTCACGTCGAAGCAGAGGTCGAGCGCGGGCGGGAGGCCGTGCTTGAACCCGAAGGACACGAGCGAAACCGCGAGGACGCCGGGGTCCCCCGGATCGCGGAAGTGCTCGGCGACGGCGGCGCGCAGCTCGTGGACCGTCATGACGGTCGTGTCGATGACGAGGTCCGCGGTCGCTTTGACCTCGGCGAGGAGGCGCCGTTCGTACGCGACGGCCTCCGCGAGCGATCGCCCTTCCCCGAGCGGGTGCGGGCGCCGCGTCTCCGAGAAACGGTTCAGGAGGCACTTCTCCTCACAGTCGAGGAAGAGGACCGTGATCGGGACGCGGGCGCGAAGGGAGGCGAGGAGCTCCGGGAAGCGCGTCGCGAAGTCCGGGTTCCGGACGTCCAGGACGACGGCGTTCCGTTTGTTCGGCGTCCGGTCGGCCGCGACCTCCCCCGCGTACTCCTCGAGGAGAGAAAGTGGCAGGTTGTCGACGGTCGCGTAGCCGATGTCCTCCAGGGCGTGCGCGACATAGCTTTTTCCCGAGCCGGAGAGCCCCGTCGCGATGACGAGGCGCGACCCCTCACTCATCGCGCGCGCTCCCGGGCCGCGAGCTTCCGCCGGGCTCGCCGCGCGACGTGGTCGGCCGACGCCTTGCGGACGATCTCGTCGTGTACCTTCTGCGCGATCTCCCGGGCGGCGTTGAAGCCCCGGCGCTTGAGGAGCTGGTTGCGGGCCGCGATCTCGACGAGAAGCGCGACGTCGCGGCCCGTCGCAACGGGCATCCGGACCCGGGGTACGGCGACGCCGAGGATGTTCTCGAACTCCTCGTCGAGCCCGAGACGGTCGACCTCGGTCTGTTCGTTCCAGTCCTTGAGCTGGATGACGAACTCGACCGTGTGGCGTTCGAGGACCGCCGCGACGCCGAAGAGCATCGGGACGTTCACGATCCCGAGGCCGCGAAGCTCCATGTGGTGGCGGATGAGCCCGGAGGACGACCCGATCAGGACGTCGTTCGGGAACCGCTGGACGACGACGAGGTCGTCCGCGACGAGACGGTGCCCGCGCTGGACCAGCGAGAGCGCGCACTCGCTCTTGCCGATCCCCGAGTCGCCGAGCAGGAGCGTCCCGAGGCCGCCGACCTCCATGAGGGTCCCGTGCAGCGTCGCACGGGGCGCGAGCGAATCCTCGAGGAAGGCCGTGAGGCCCTCGATCACGACGCTCGTGATCCGCTCCGTCGTGAAGAGCGGGATGTTGCGGCGGCGGCACAGCCCGGTCAGCACGGACCCCGGCTGGATCGCCTTCGTGACGATGACCGCCGAGAGGGGGAGACTCGTGAACGCCTCGAGCCGCTCGCGGACGACGGAGGCCGGCAGCGTCTTCAGGTAGTTGAACTCCGACGCCCCGAGGATCTGGACCCGGTTCTCCTTCACGTAGTCGAGGAAGCCCGCGATCGCGAGGCCCGGCTTCTGGACCCGGGGCCAGTCGACCGGGCGGTCGAGGCCCTTGTGACCCGCGACGAGCTTGAGGTTCAACGACGCGAGCGCCGGCGACCTGAGATCGATCGCCCGCACCGACGGGGCCTTCGGCTCGGGCGGATTGCGCATCGCCTACTCGGGCACGACGAGGTGGAATCCCCCGTCGCGCCGCCGGAAGAGGAATCGGATCGCGTGGCCGGAGGCGGCATCGCGGAACACCATGAACTCGCGCCGCGACGCGGCGAAGTGCGTGAGGGCGTCCTCCTCGAACATCGCCCGCGGGCTGACGTTCTCGCGCTTCGGCCCCGGGACGGGCGCCGGCGCCGGCTCCGGCACGGCGGCCGTCCAGGTCTCGAGGCCGCGGACGCCCGAGGGCCGGTGCTTCTTCGTTTCCTTGACGATCGCCTTCGTCTTGCGGACCTGCCCCGCGAGGCGTTCCACCGCCGCCTGCGCGGCCGTCCGCTGGTCCGCGCCCCGCCCGACCCCGGTGATCGTCCGGGTCCTGCCGATCACGCTGACCTCGACTTCGACGTCCTGCTTGCCGGCTGTCACGACGACGCGAGCCTCCGCGCGAGGCGGGAGGACGCGCTCGAGGCGCGCGAGCTTCGTTTCGACGACCTCGCGGACCCCGGAGTGAATGCGGATGTGGCGGGCGGTGTAGTCCGTCTTCATGGCTCCTCCTCTTCCGAGAGCTCCGCGGTGACGTCCGCCACGCCAGCGCCTTCCACGGCCCCGTTCGCGGAATCGGGCTGAACCGGGAGCGGCGCCGGAAGCGACGGAGCCCCGATCCGGCGGATCGAGCTGGCGGGGATCCGGAGCTCCTCGCGGTACTTCGCGACGGTCCGGCGCGCGATCTGGATTCCCTCGCGGGCGAGCAGCTCGGCGAGGCGGGCGTCCGAGAGCGGATGGGCCGTGTCCTCGGCCTCGATGAGGCCGCGGATCTTGTTCTTGACGGCGAGGGACGAGACGTCCTCGCCCGCCGACGACGCGATCGCCGAGTGGAAGAAGAACTTCATCGGGACGAGCCCGCGGGGCGTCGCCATCCACTTGTTCGAGACGACGCGCGAGACCGTGCTCTCGTGCATCCCGATGTCCTCGGCGACGTCTCGGAGAACGAGCGGCCTGAGGTGCGCGACGCCGTAGTCGAGGAAGTCGCGCTGCTTCTTGACGATCGACTCGGCGACGCGGACGATCGTGCGCTTCCTCTGGTCGAGGCTCTTGAGGAGCCACTGCGCCGCCCGCATCTTCTCGCGCAGGTAGCTCTTCCCTTCGCCGTCGAGATTTCCGTCGCGCGAGAGAAGCATCCGCCTGTAGAGGGACGACACTTTCAGCCGCGGGAGGCCGTCGTCGTTGAACACGACGACGTACTCGTCCTCCACCTTCAAGACGGCGACGTCGGGCTCGACGTAGATCGTGCGCGTCGAGTCGTAGCGCCGGCCGGGCTTCGGGTCGAGCCTGCGGATCCACTCGAGGGCCTGCTGGATCTCTTCGAGGGGGACGCCCATCTGGCGCGCGAGGAGCGCCGGGGGCTTCGTCCCGAGCTCGGCGAATCGCTGGGTGACGAGCTCGACGAGGAGCGGCGTCGCCACGTTCGCTGCGCGCGCCTGGATGAGGAGAATCTCGGAAAGGCTGCGCCCGCCCACGCCGACCGGGTCGAAAGACTGCAGGAGCGCGAGCGCCTTCTCCGCCGTCTCCATCGGGCACGGGACGGCCGCGACGACCTCCTCGAGCGTCACGCGGAGGCAGCCGTCCGGATCGACGTTCCCGATCAGGAAGCCGCAGGTCTCGCGCACGTCCGGGGGCGCATCCGATACGCCCAGCTGCTCCGTGAGGTGGGCCTCGAGCCCGGGAGGGGACTCGGGCCGGTTCTCGAGCGAGAACTCCTCGCCCTCCTCGCTCATTCTCGGGGCCGTGGACGTACCTTCCATGTAGTCGCCGAAGTAGGCCTCGAGGTCGAGGTCGGAGAACGGCTCGTCCGTGGCGCCCGTCGAGGAGTCCACGACGGGTTCCGGGGCGGGGACGTCGGAGGTCGGCGCGGGAAGGGCCTCGGCGGACTCGGCGCGGGCGTCGGCGTCCGTCGCCGCGGCGGCGAACTCCCGGTCGTCGGCGACGGCGGCCTCGAGCGCCGCGTCGGGGGCTTCGGCTGAGGACGCGAGCTCGAGCTCGCGGGTCTCGGCGGCGCCCGGCTCCTCGTCGGGCCCTCCCGCCTGCGCGGCGTCTTCCTCGTCGAGGACGGGGTTCGAGACGAGCTCCTGGTTCACCACGTCCTGGAGCTCCAGGCGCGTCATTTGCAGGAGCTTGATCGCCTGCTGCAGCGTCGGCGTCATGACCAGGCGCTGCGAGAGCCTCAGCGAAAGTTTTTGTTCGAGTCCCATTTGAATCGGAAGTCCGGCCCCTCGGGTCCGGCATTGGCACGATTCTAGCTCTGAGACTCCCCAGGGTGCCGGGTTCGGCTCAGTCGAGCCTGAAAGTCTCCCCCAGGTAAACCCGCCGGACCTCGGGATCCGCCGAGAGCGTCTCGGGCGAGCCCGCCTTGAAGATCGTGCCGGAGTGGATGATGTAGGCGCGGTTCACGATCGCCAGCGTGTCGCGGACGTTGTGGTCCGTGATGAGGATCCCGATCCCCGCCCCGGCCAGGTCCCGGATGACCTGCTGGAGGTCGAGGACGGTGATCGGGTCGATCCCGGCAAACGGCTCGTCGAGGAGGATGAAGCGCGGCGAGAGCGTGAGCGCCCGGGCGATCTCGAGGCGCCGCCGTTCCCCGCCCGAGAGCGTATCCGCGACCGAGTGCGCGAGGTGCGAGAGCTTGAAGCGGTCGAGAAGGCCGTGCGCCGTGTCCTCCCGCTCGCCGCGGTCGCCCGGGAGCGTCTCGAGGATCGCGAGGAGGTTCTCGAGGGCGGTCATCCGCCGGAAGATCGACGGCTTCCTGCGGCAGGTATCCGAGGCCGCGACGCGCCCGGCGGAACATCGGGAGCGTCGTGACGTCCTCGCCGTCGAGGAGCACGACGCCGGCGTCCGGCATCACGAGGCCGACCGTCATCGAGAACGTCGTCGTCTTGCCGGCCCCGTTCGGGCCGAGGAGCCCGACGACCTCGCCGCCCTCGACGCGGAGGTGCACGTCGTTGACGACCGTGCGCCCGCGGTAGGTTTTCCGCAGGCCGCGCCCTTCCAGCAGCGGGGCCGCAGCGCTCACGAGCCCTCCGGGCGCAGAACGGTCTCGGTCGGTACCTTGCTGCCGGTCTCCACGTCCACCTCCGAGCGCCCCTGCCGAAACGTGAGCGCGGCGCCCGTCGACTTGTTGCCCCGTCCGTCCAGGGCCGTCGCGGGCGAGCCCTCGAGCGTGACGGCCTCGGTCACGGGGCGCCAGATCGCCTTCGTCCCCTCTCCGCGGCGGTGCTCGGCGCGGTCCTCGACGACGACGGTTCCGCGCGCCTCGGCGTACTCGATGGCGCGCGTCTCGGTCAGGCGGATGTCGGTCACGTCGGCGCTCATCGTCCAGGGTCCCGACGTGATCGTCGCATGACCTTCCAGCCGGACGAACCGGTCGGCCTCCCGGTGCGTCAGCACGTCGCTCGAGGCGTTCACGGTCTCGGGGCCCGCCGGCGCCTGGCCCTTCCCCGCTTTCGTCTTCGGGGGCGGAGCTTCCCGGCGGAAGAACGCCCGGACGTTCTGCTCGGCGCGCAGCGTCTTCTCCCGGTCGTCCAGCTCGAGCGTGCCGCAGCGAAGGACGTTCTCGTTCTGCCAGGCGCGCACCGAGCCCGTCAGGAGAACCTTCGAGGTCCGGCTCGAGAGGCGGAGCGTGTCGGACTCCGAGAAGAACGGCGCCGAGCTGTCGCTCCCGAGGAGGCCGACGCGCGTGTCGCCCGTGCCGCCGAGGTACGTCGCCTTCACGTCGCCGGCCGCGTCCACGCGCTCCTCCCGGCGGTTCCACGCGAGCGTCCGCGCGCGGATCGTGCCGTGCTCGTCCCGGTAATCCGCCGGAGCGCCGGGCTCTCCCGAGAAGACGGCCGTCTCGTCCCGGCCCCGGAGCGTGGCGTGCGGGGCCTTGATCGCCGCGCGCGTGCCGTCCGTCGCCGCGACGTTCTTGTCGAACGTGCCCGTGTCCAGCGTGAGGCCTGCGCCGAACGTGAGGCGCGCGAAACCGGCCGACAGCGTCCGGAGGCCCGAGCCGGGCGGGCCTCCCGCGCGCCCCGATTCGGCGGCGCGCAGGTCCACCGGGACGTTCAGCTCGGCGAGATGCCCGTTCTCGAAGCGCCCCGTGAACCGCGGTGCCTCGGCCCGGCGCGCGCCGGCGGAGTCCGACGGGGCGAGGTCCAGACGCGCCGCCGGGGACGCGCTCACCTCGAAACCGGCGGGCCGTCCCTCGGCGTCGACCGTGAGGTCGAGGACGTCGCCCGCAACGGTCAGGGCGGCCGGCGGCTGGCCGCCGTCGGGCGGGACCAGCAGCCGCGCGTCCGCCGCCGCTCTCAGGTGGCTGCCCCCGGGACGCGCTTCGCGCAGGAACGTCTGGGCCCGGAGGAGGAACCGGTCGGTCTTCAGGACGGAGCCGCCGGACGCTTCCAGCCGGCCGTCCCGGCCGACGACGACCTTCGGGGCCCGCAGCTCGACGGGCCTGCCCTCGTCGCCACGGCCGCGCAGCCGCGCGTTTCCGTCGAGGATGAGGACCCCGTCGCGCGTGTCGATCGAGCCGAGGTCTGCGTTCGCGACGAGGCCGCCGCGGGTCGCGTCGACGGGCCCCTCGGACGCGAGGAGTCGGCGGGCCGGGTCGTAACGGAACGAGGCTCCCGTCACGCGCATCTCCTCTCCCGCCACCTCGACGCCGTCGAAGACGCGGAACGCCCGCGATCCTTCCGCGAGCTCCGCGCGGGGCGCGCGGATGGAGACCGCCTGCCCTTCCTTCGCCTCCTGCGACTCGAAGACGACGTCCTTCAGCCGGAAGAACCGTTCGCCCTTCTCGTCGAAGCGGACGGCCTCGGAGGCGGTGACGCGGTAGCGTCCCTCGGCCTCGCGCGTCTCGTCGTACTGGAAGTCGCGGAAGCGCATCCGGTCGCGGGCGCCGTTTGCCTCGGCGATGAGCGTCTCGGCAACCGGGTCGCTCGCGTCCTCCGTCCGGGCGCCGGGCTTGCGGTACGAGAAGACGACGAGCAGAGCGAAGGCTCCGGCGAGAACCGCGACGGCCGCGCGGGCGAGGCGCGCGAACCGGCTCACGCGACCCCGGAGGCGTTCGCGGCCGGAGCCATGTCGACGATCGTGAGGCCCGGCCGCCCCGTGAACGAGTCCATCGCAAGGTTCGCGGCGACGTCCCAGCGGCCCGCGCGCGCCGAGGCTGCGATCTCCGCGAGGTTCCATCCCACCGCGTCGAGCCGGCGGCCGGACGACGCGAACGAGACCCGAAGGCCCGCGTCTCCGACGGGCCGGCCCCGCCCGTCCCACGCGAGGCCGCGGAGGAGGATGAGCGGCTTCGGATTTTCCTGGCCGTGCGGCTCGAAACGCTCGAGTACTCGCGCGAGGGTCTCGTCGGCCTCGGGCGCCTCGACTTCCGTGTCGATCTCGAGCTCGGACGCCCACTCCTCGTCGTCGCGCGCGGCAGCGAAAGCCGCGCGGAGGTCCTCCCGGAAGGCTTCCCACGAGGCGGCCGGGATCGTGAGGCCGAGCGCGGCGGCGTGGCCCCCGAACTCCTTCGTGTAGCGGCCCGCGACCGGCGCGATGCGCTCGTAGAGAGGCGTCCGGCCGTACGAGCGCCCGCTGCCGGCGACGACGTCGCCGTCGCTCGAAAGGAGGAGGACGGGCCGACCGACCTGCTGTGCGACGCGCGAGGCCGCGATCCCGAGGACGCCCCGGTGCCAGCCCTCCGACGCCGGGCCCGCCTCCACGACGATCGCGTCGCGGGCCGGGTCGAACGTCGTCTCGAGCCGCGCGAGGACCGTCTCGACGAGCTTCTCCTGCACGGCGCGCCGCTCGTCGTTCGCGGTCTCGATCTCGTCCGCGAGGACCTCGGCGCGCGCCGCGTCGGCGGTCGTGAGGAGCTCGAGCGCCCGCGCCGCGTGGTCGATGCGGCCCGTCGCGTTCAGCCGCGGCGCGATCCGGAACGCGACTTCCCTCGTCGACGGGGCGCGGCCCGCCGGCACGCCGGCGCGCTTGAGCAGCGCCGCGAGGCCCGGGGAGCGCGGGTCCGCCAGGCCCGCGAGGCCCCACGCCACGAGGACGCGGTTCTCGCCCGTGAGCGGCACCATGTCGGCGACCGTCGAGAGGGCCGCGATCTTCGCGAGCGACGCGAGCCAGCGGCGCCGGAGAGCCGCGTCGACGCCGACGCGCGCGCCGGAGTGGATGAAGAGGGCCTCGGAGAGCTTCCACGCGAGTCCCGCGCCGCAGAGCTCCTTGAACGGGTACCGGCAGCCGGGCAGCTTCGGGTCCACGAGGACCGCTCCCTCGGGCAGCGCGGCGGGCGGAAGATGGTGGTCCGTGACGACGACGTAGACGCCGCGGCTCGTCGCCTCCGCGACGGTCTCGCACCGCCGTGATCCCGCAGTCGACCGTCACGATGCCTTCGGGCTCGTGCTCCTCGAGGGCGCGGCGGAGCGCGGGCGCCCTCAGGCCGTAGCCGTCGTGCAGGCGGTGCGGGATGAACGGTCGGGCGTCGGCGCCGAGCCTGCGGAGCGCGGTCGTGAGGATCGCGAGCGCGCCGATCCCGTCACAGTCGTAGTCGCCGAAGACGACGACGCGCCCGCCGCGCGCCGCGGTCGCCGCGAGACGCTCGACGGCCTCCGGCAGGCCGCCCATGCCGAAGGGGTCGTGCAGACCGTCAGGCGCCGGCGTCAGGTGGGTGCGCGCGGCCTCGACGTCGTCGAACCCCCGGGCCGCGAGGACGCGCGAGGCCGCCGCGGGAAGGGCCAGCTCGCGCGCGAGCCGCGCGGCCGCTTCAGGGTTCTGCGCCCGGAGACGGCGGCGGACGAGCCGCGGGGCGCGGACCCGCGCGCTCACGCGCCTTCCCAGGCCCCCATCGCGCGGAACTTCGCGTAGCGGGCGTCGACGAGCGCGTCCGCCGGCAGGCCCGCGAGGCGGTCCAGGATCCGGGCGACGGACTTGCCGACGGCGTCGATCGCCGCGACCGGGTCCGCGTGGGCGCCGCCGGCGGGCTCGGGGATCACCTCGTCAATCACGCCGAGCGCCTTGCAGTCGGCGGCCGTGAGGCGGAGCGCCTCCGCGGCCTCCTTCGCCTTCCCCTGGTCCTTCCAGAGAATCGCGGCGCAGCCCTCCGGCGAGATGACGGAGTACACGGAGTGCTCGAGCATGAGGACGGCGTCCGCGATGCCGATCCCGAGCGCGCCGCCGGAGCCGCCCTCGCCGATGACGGTCGCGACGATCGGCGTTCTCAGGCCCGCCATCTCGAGGAGGTTGCGGGCGATCGCCTCGGACACGCCGCGTTCCTCGCTCTCGAGACCGGGATACGCGCCCGGCGTGTCGATGAACGTCAGGACCGGCTTTCCAAACTTCTCGGCGAGCTTCATGACGCGCAGGGCCTTTCGGTAGCCCTCGGGGCGCGGCATCCCGAAGTTGCGGCGGATCTTCTCCTTCGTGTCGCGGCCCTTCTGGTGGCCGATCACGGCGACGGACCGGTCCCCGAGCCGGCCGAAGCCCGCGACGATGGCCGGGTCATCCGCAAACGCGCGGTCGCCCTTCCACTCGACGAAGTCCTGGACGAGGACGCGGACGTAGTCGAGCGTGAACGGCCGGTTCGGGTGGCGCGCGACGAGCGTCTTCTGCCAGGGCGTGAGGTTCTCGTAGATCTCGCGCTGGAGCTTCGTCAGCTTCTCGCGCAGCTTCTGGATCTCGCGCGTCTTCGCGGGGCTTTCCGCGAAGCCCTGCAGCTCTTCCAGCCGCCGCCGCACGCGGTCGAGGGGCTGCTCGAACTGGGCTTCGTTCGCCACGAGGAGACTGTAGCAGAGGCACTCTCCCGTCGCTCGACAGGCCACCCCGTTGAGGGCAAGCTCCGAGGAGAGATTTCTTCGAGTGGAAGAGAACGTGACCGCGGTCGCCTCGCGTTTCGTGTGTCCGGCGTGCCGGGGAGCGCTTTCCTCCTCACCGTCGGCGCTGGCGTGCCGGAGCTGCGGCCGCGCGTTTCCCGTCGACGACGGGATCGCCGACTTCGCCGAGGGCCGGTACTTCGGCGACCATCCGGATCCCGGCGCGCTCTCCGAGGAGGCCCGGCGCGGGATGGCGAACGAGAACGCGGGGCGCCGCATCGAGGACTATTACCTGCCGATCCTTCGCGCGTCCGGCGCGCGGCGCGTCCTGGATTCGGGCTGCGGGAACGGCGAGGCGGTGGACACGCTCTCGGCCGCGGGTTTCGAGGCGTGGGGACACGACCTCTCGGCGTTCCGCAAGTGGCAGTGGAAGACGCGCACGCACCGCGAGCGCCTCGTCGTCGCGAACGGCCTCACCCTGCCGTTCCCGGACGGGTTCTTCGACGCCGTGATCTCTTCGGGTGTCCTCGAGCACGTGGGCGTTTCCGAGCGTGGGGGACCCGGCGTCTACGAGGTCTCTCCCCTGCCCGATCGCGACGCGCGGCGGCTCGCGTTCCTCGCGGGGCTCCTGAGGGTCCTCGCACCGGGAGGCTCTCTCTACCTGGATTTCCCCAACGGCGCCTTTCCGATCGACTTCTGGCACGGGACGAGCGCGGGCGGCGCCCGGCTCCATTCACCCTTCGAAGGATTTCTTCCGAAACTGAAGGAGATCGCCGAGCTCGCGAGATCCGCCGGGCCCGCGTGGCGGGTGTCCGTCCGCTCTCCGCACCGCCGGCTGCGGTTTCACCAGGTCGGCAGCCACTGGTACGGCAGGGCCTTCCGTGCCCCGATGAGGGCGTTTTACGCGCTCACCTCGGTCCCCGGCTTCGCGTGGCTCGCCGGGACGCCGCTGAATCCCGATCTCGTCCTCGAGGTTCGGCGCGGCTAGAGCAGGTTCTGAGGGTCGACGTCCAGCTTCGGCGGGTCGGGCAGAGCGGCGAGGACGCGCGCGGCCTCCGCGATCGCCTCGCGCTTCTCGGCCTTCACGACGAGGTGGTACCGCCAGAGGCCCTTGAGGCGCTCGAGCGGCGCGGGTGCCGGGCCGAGGAGCTTCACCTTCGCGGCCACGGGCGAGGACAGCAGCGCCGTGAAGGCCTCCCCCGCCGCGCGGTGCGCCTTCGCGAGGTCCGTGTCCGCGAAGAGCGCAAGGAGAAGGCGCGTGTACGGCGGATACCGGAACGCCTTGCGAAAGCGCAGTTCGGCGTCCGCGAACGCGACGTGGTCCTGCCGCACGGCCGCCCGGATCGCCTCGTGGCCGGGACGCGAGGTCTGGACGGCGACGACGCCGGGCTTGTCACCACGGCCCACACGACCCGCCGCCTGCGTCACGAGCTGGAACGTGCGCTCGGTCGCGCGGAAGTCGGGGAACGAGAGCAGCGCGTCCGCGTCCAGCACCGCGAGCGCCGTCGCGTTCGGGAAGTCGTGCCCCTTCGCGACCATCTGCGTCCCGAGCAGGGCCTGCGCCCTGCCGGACTCGAAGTCGAGGAGGACGCCGGCGGCGCCGCCCCGGCGCGCGGCGGCGTCGCGGTCCAGTACGGCGTGCGAGATCCCGGGGAACTCCTCGGCGAAGCGCTCGGCGAGGCGCTCGGTCCCGAAGCCGACGGGCTGAAGGGTGTCCGAGCCGCAGGCGGGGCACTTCGGAGGCCGGCGGACGACGTCGCCACAGTAGTGGCAGAGGAGGGTCTCGTTCCGGCGGTGGTATGTCCGCGCCACCGAGCAGTTACGGCACCGGAAATCCTCACCGCATGCGCGGCAGAGAAGCGAGGGAGAAAACCCCCGCCGGTTCAGGAGGACGATCGCCTGCTCGCCGCGTTCGAAGCACGCGCGGAGGATCTCGACCGTGCGCGCGGCGAAGAGGACGCGCCCGTGGTCGCCTTCGCGCGCGGTCTCGGCGCGGAGGTCGACGACCTCGACGGCGGCGCGCGGCCGGGCGCCCGGCCGCTCGGGCAGGACGAGCCGCGGCAGGCGGCCCTCCCGCGCGGCGCGCTCGAGCTCCATCGAGGGAGTCGCGGACCCGAAGACGACCGTCGCGCCCTCCTCTCTCGCGCGCACGCGCGCCACGTCGCGGGCGTCGTACCGCGGGGATTCGGCCTGCTTGTACGAGGCGTCGTGCGCCTCGTCGACGACGACGAGGCCGAGGTCCGGCAGGGGCGCGAAGACGGCCGAGCGCGGACCGACGACCGCGTCGACGTCGCCGCGGCGCGCCCGCTCCCACTCGGAGGCGCGCTCGCCGTCGGACAGGCCGCTGTGGAGGAGCGAGACGCGGCTTCCGAAGCGGGCGACGAGCCGCCGGACGAGCGCGGGCGCGAGCGCAATCTCGGGGACGAGGAGAATGCCGCGCCGTCCGGCCGCGACGGCCTGCTCGAGCGCGTTCAGGTAGACCTCGGTCTTGCCGCTCCCCGTGACGCCGTCGAGGAGGAACTCGCGGGCTCTGCGGGACGCGACGGACGCGGCGATCGCGGCGATCGCCTCGTGTTGCGCGGCGGTCGGCACCGGGCGGCGGTCCGCGCCCGCGGCGCCGACGTGCCGCTCGAGGTTCACCCGGCGCTCCGTCTCCACGGCGGCGACGAGGCCCGCCTTCGCGAGCGCGTTGAGCACGGCAGGCGTCCCGCCCGCGGCGCGCACCTCCTCGGAGGACGCCGGGCGGCCGAGGGCGAGGAGATGGACGTGCAGCGCGCGTCTCTTCGGCGCGCGGACGAAGGCGGGATGGTTCTCCGGCGCGGGGCGGGCCATCCACGCGCGGTCGGACGGCGCCGCCGCCGCGCGCAGGTTTTCCGACCGGATTCGGGCGAGACCCGCCGCCACGAGCTCCTTGAGCGCGGCCGCGAGACCCCTGCGGCCGACGGCCTCCACGAGCTCGGGCAGCCGCGCTTCCCCCCGTTCGAGCAGCATCGCGAGGACCGCGCCGGAAACGCCCCCGGCCGACGCGCCGACCGCCGCGTTCGTCGCGACGTAGACGGCCTCGGTGCCGCCGAGCAGGCGCCCCGGCACGGCCGCGCGCAGCATTTCTCCGGGCGCCACGACGTAGTAGGCCGCGGCGCGGACGAGGACCTTTACGAGGGCGGGCGGAAGGAACGGCTCGTCCTCGAGGACCGCGACGACGTCGCGCTCGGCCGTCCCTTCCGGGACGGGAGGCGGGTCGAGGTCGGCGACGAGGCCCGTCACGAGCGCGCTCCCGAACGGCGCGGCGACGCGCGCGCCGACGACCGCGTCTCCCGCGTCGTCCGGAAGGCGGTACGACGGGAGTCCCGGAAAGCGGTTCGGAAGGAGGAGTCCGACGCGGCGCATCGCGCGCGCGAGGTTACCCCGGCGTCAGATGCGGGCGCGCGGCTTCTGCTCGGGCGTCTCCTCGGGCGCGTCGTCGTCCGTCGGACCCGGCCGCGGCTCGGCGTCCGGGTCGACGAACGCGTGCTCCGACGGCTCCCACCGCCAGCGGCGGGTCGGGTCCGCGGCGAGGTCGGGCGTGACGACGACAAGGCTCCGCTCGACCGTGATGTCGCCGTCCGCGAGGGAGATGGCCTTCTCGACCCAGACGGGCTTCTCGAACGACCCGTCGGCCTTTCCGAAGAACACGGCGACGTGGAACCAGAGCCCGCTCCGCCCCCTCTCGACAAAGGCCTGAACGAAGTCGAGGCGGCCGTCCCCGTTCACGTCGCCGCGCGCGAAGTACGGGTGGTACGTCCCGTAGACCGCGTCGAGGTCGCGGTGATCGTCCGTGTCCGTCGCATCCGCGTCGGCGGCCGCGCGGAGCGAGAGCTTCGGGGCGCCCGCGGCGGCTTCGTCGACGGCCGAGTCGATCGCGCGCTTCTCGGCGGGCGTCCACGTGGCGGGAGGCGCATCGGAGGACGCGTGTTTCGGCGCGGCGGGCGCCGGGAGACGGCGCGTCAGGACGAGAGCCGCGCCGGCGGCGAGGAGCGCGAGGGCCGCGACGCCGAGGACGTGCCGAAAACGCAGAGTCACGCCTTCACTCCCTTCCGCGCGGGCGCCGGCAGACCGGCCTTCGCGAGGACCTTCAGCAGGTCCTCCCACGCGTCCTTCTTCTGGCCGGGCTGGCGCAGCAGGAACGACGGGTGGAACGTCGGCATGACGGGAATTCCCCGGTACGTCCCCCACTTGCCGCGAAGCCTCATGATCCCTTCCTCGGTCTCGAGCAGGAACTGCGCCGCGAATTTCCCGAGCGCGACGAGAACCTCGGGCTTCACGAGGTCGATCTGCGATTCCAGGAACCCGCGGCAGGACGCGATCTCGTCCGGCTCCGGGTTGCGGTTGTCAGGCGGCCGGCACTTCAGGACGTTCGCGATGTAGACGGACTTCCGCGGCAGCCCCATACCGTCCTCGATCATGCGCGTGAGCAGCTGGCCCGCGCGCCCGACGAACGGCACGCCCTGGGCGTCCTCGTCCGCGCCCGGCGCCTCGCCGATGAACATGATCTTCGCGTCGGGCGAGCCGTCGGCGAACACCGTTTGCTTGCGGGTCTTGCAGAGGCGGCAGGAAACGCAGGAAGAGACTTCCTTTGCTAAAGACGGCAGGTCCGAGGCCCGCGCCTTTTCGGCGAACTTCGGAGCGGCGGGATAGGGCGCATTTTTTTCGAAGGTGAACGAAGGCGGCGCAGCGGCCTGCACAGGCGGTGCGTTTCCTGCCGCGGCGCCGCCCCCCGCCCTATTCACCTTCAAAGAAATCTTCTCTTCGAGGTACAGCTCCGCCACCCCGAGGTCGCGGTAGTAGGCGAGGAGGTCGGTCAGCGGGCCGTCGGGGCGTGCGCGTTTCTGTTCTTCGGGCATTTGACGTCGAGGAGCTCCGCGACGCGGTCGAGGATACGGCCGGCGACCACGGTCTTCGAGGATCTTTCGATGCGCGCCGGTTCCGCGCCGGGCGCGAGGAGGACGACCTCGTTTTCGTCGGTGTCGAAGCCGACGCCGGGGCGCGAGACGTCGTTCGCGACGAGGAGGTCGATGCCCTTGTCCGCGAGCTTCTTCGCGGCGTTCGCGAGGAGGTCCTGCGTCTCTGCGGCGAACCCGACGAGGACCGCCGTCTTTCGCGCGGTATGGGACGCCTCCCGGAGAATGTCGGGAGTCGGGACGAGCTCGACGTGCGGCACGCCGGCGGCCCTCTTGATCTTCGTGGCCGCTGGTACGCACACGGCGAAGTCCGCGGGGGCGGCGGCCATCAGGAGAACGTCGCACTCCGGGATCTCGGCGACGACGGCGTCGCGCATCTCCGACGCCCGCTCGACCCGGACGAGCCGTGCGCCCGGCGGCGGCGCGAGGGACACGGGCCCGCTCACCAGGACGACCTCGGCCCCCCGGCGCGCGGCCTCGCGCGCGAGGGCGTAGCCCATCTTCCCGGAGCTGCGGTTCGAGAGGAAGCGGACCGGGTCCACCGGCTCGCGCGTCGGGCCGGCCGTCACGAGGACGCGGCGTCCCTCCAGCGAGCGGGCGACGGCGCCCTCGGCGAGGATCGCGCGGGCGATCCGCGCGGGCGGGGCGAGCCGGCCGGGGCCGACGTCGCCGCAGGCGAGGTCCCCGGCGTCGGGCTCGACGACCGTGGCGCCGCGGGACTTCAGGATCGCGAGGTTCTCCCCGGTGGCGGGATGCGCCCACATCCACGTGTTCATCGCCGGCGCGACGAGGAGCGCCTTGCGGTGTCCGAGCGCGTAGGTCGTGAGGACGTCGTCGCCGATCCCGCGCGCGAGCTTCGCGAGGACGTCGGCCGTCGCGGGCGCGACCGCGAGGACGTCCGCCCAGCGCGCAAGCGCGACGTGGTCCACCGCCCCGGAGGACGGGTCCCACAGGTCGGCGATCACGGGGTTCTTCGACAGGACGGAAAGCGTGAGCGGACCGAGGAAGCGCGTGGCCGCGGGCGTCATGACGACCCGAACCTCCGCGCCGCCGTCCACGAGGGCGCGGACGATCTCGGCGGCCTTGTACGCCGCGATCCCGCCGCTCACCCCCAGGACGACGCGAATGGTCACTCCGTCGGGAGCGGGTCGACCGCCGGCGCCTCTTCGACGACCGGCTCGGCGGAAGCGAGCTGCCAGCGCACGAGGTCGGCGTTGACCTCGTCCAGGGCGACGCGGGTCACCTTCGCGTGCTTGCTCTCCATCTTCGGGCGGGCGCCCTGGACGAGCTGCTCGGCCCGCCGCGAGGCGATGTGGACGAGGCGGAACTTGGATTCGACGTTGGGGGGAAGATTCTGCGCCATCTGGGGTTAGCCCTCCGTGAAATCAGGGTGCAAAGGTCTTGAGGATCGCTTCGAGGCGCTCGCGTCTCCGCCCGCGTCCCGCGCGGCGCGCCACGATGATCGAGCGGAGCTCGTCCACCGCGGGCTCGAGGCCGTCGTTGATTATCGCATAGTCGTATTCGCCGAACTCGGCCATTTCCTGGGCCGCCACCGCCAGTCGCCGGGCCACCACGTCCGGCGCGTCCGACGCCCGGGCCTTCAGGCGCGCCTCGAGGACCCCCCTCGAGGGCGGAAAGACGATCACTTTCACCGCTTCGGGGGCCTTCGACCGGACCTGCCGGGCGCCCTGGACGTCGATGTCGAGAAGGACGTCGAGGCCCTTTTCGAGGCGGGGCTCGACTTCCCCGCGCGAGGTGCCGTAGAGGTTCCCATGCACCGTCGCCCACTCGAGGAACCCCCCCTCGGCCTCGAGCCGGCGGAACGCCGACTCGTCGCAGAAGTGGTATTCGACGCCGTCGGTCTCGCCAGCGCGCGGAGGACGCGTCGTGTGCGAGACCGAAAAATGGAGGCTGCCGCCGATCGCCGGGTCCTGCAGGACGCGCCGGATCAGCGTGGTTTTGCCCGCCCCGGACGGGGACGAGACGATGAAGAGGTCTCCGCGGGTCATCGGGCGTCTCTCATTCGACGTTCTGGACCTGTTCCTTGAAGGCTTCGAGCTCGGACTTGAGGTCGAGGACGAGCTTCGTCGCTCCGGCCTCCCGCACCTTCGAGCCGGACGTGTTCACCTCGCGGTGGAGCTCCTGCGCGAGGTGGTCGAGGCGGCGGCCGACGGGCCCGTCCGAGGCGAGGAGGCGCCGCGCCTCGGCGAGGTGCGTCTTCAGGCGGTCGATCTCCTCGGTGATGTCGGCGCGGTCCGCGAGCTGCGCGACTTCCTGCGCGAGCCTTCCCTCGTCGAGCGGGATCCCGGCCGCCAGCCTCTCGATTCGCTCCCGCAGCGAGGCGGCGATGCGCTCGGAGATGCCCGCGCGTGCCGCGTCGAGGGACGCCACTCCCATGTCGATTCGCCCAAGGATTTCTTTGAAGGTAAGAGAAAGAGCGGCGCCTTCCCTCGCCCGCGCGGCGTCGAAATCCCCGAGGGCCTGCTCGACCACCGAAACGAAGATTTCTTCGAAGGTGCCCTCGCCCGGCGCGGTCTCCTCCTGACGGACGACTCCCGGCAGACTGAGGAGGTCGCGCGGGGAGAGCTCGCCGGGCAAACCTCTATTCGAAGAATCTTCTCTCCACGCCTTCGCATAACGCTCCGCCGCGTCCATGTCGATCCTGGCGGTGGAGGCGGTCGCGGCGCCCTTCGTCGTCCGAATGAGGATGTCGATGTGGCCGCGCTGGGCGATCTTCGCGACGGCTCTCCGGATCGCGGGCTCGGCCGACGCGTATTCGTCGCGCAGCTTGAGCGCGACGTCGAGGAAGCGGTGGTTCACGCCCCTGATGACGACGCTCACCTCGGTGCCGTCCGGCAGGGCGCCCGCGGCCTTGCCGAACCCGGTCATGGACTTCATGGGGCGGCTCCTCCCCCGCTGTCTTCGGCGTCGAAAACCTGCAGGTCGTGGAGGCGACGATACAACCCTCCCGACGCGAGGAGGTCGCCGTGCGAGCCGCGCTCGACGATCCGGCCCGCCTCGATCACGGCGAGCTGGTCCGCGCGGCGCACCGTGGAGAGGCGGTGCGCGATCACGAGCGTGGTGCGCCCCGCCATGAGGCGCTCGAGCGCCTGCTGGACGGCGCGCTCGCTCTCGGCGTCGAGGGCCGAGGTCGCCTCGTCGAGGACGAGGATCGGCGGGTCCTTCAGGAGCGCGCGCGCGATCGCGAGGCGCTGCCGCTGGCCGCCCGAGAGCCGCGCTCCGCCTTCCCCCACTCGCGCGCCGAGCCCCTCGGGGAGCGCGTCCACGAAATCGAGCGCATTCGCGGCCGAGAGCGCCTCGCGGATCCGCGCGTCGGGGACGCCCGGCGTCCCGTACGCGACGTTGCGCCGGATCGTCTCGTCGAAAAGGACGACCTCCTGCGTCACGAGGCCGATCTGAGCCCTCAGGGACGCGAGGGTGACGTCGCGCAGGTCCGTCCCGTCCACGGTTACGCGGCCCCCGGTCGGGTCCATGAAGCGCGGGAGGAGCGACGCGAGCGTCGACTTGCCGCCGCCCGACGGGCCGACGAGCGCCGTGACGGACCCCCGCGGGAGGACGAGGTCGATCTCCCGGAGGACCGGCTCTCCTCCGGGATACGCGAACGTGACGCGCTCGAAGCGGATCTCGCGCGAGAGGCCGGCGAGCGCGGGCGCCCCCGCTCGGTCCGCGACGTCGTTCGGGGCGTCGACGACCTCGAAGACGCGCCGCGCCGACGCGAGCGCCTGCTGGAGCGCGAGGTTCGTGCGCGTGGCGCGCTTGAACGGCTGGTACGTCATGACGAGGCCGACGCCGAACGAGAGGAACGTTCCGAGCGTCATCTTCCCGGACGCGATCCGCGTGGACGCGTAGCCGAGGAGGAGGAGGAAGGTGAGGACGGACGCGGACTCGACGAGCGGCGAGGCGAACGCCATCACGCGCGCGCCCTTCTTCGCCAGCCGGAACGTGCGCTCGTTCACGTCGGAGAACCGGCCAGACTCCCACGTCTCGGCTCCGTACGCCTGGACGACGCGCGCGCCCCGGATCGTCTCCGACAGGACGCCCGTCAGGTCGCCCATCCTCTCTCGCGCCGCCTTCGAGAGCTGCCGCAGGCGCCGCGCGATCAGCACGACCGGGACCACGATCGCCGGTGCGATCAGGAGCGCCGCGGCCGTGAGCTCGGGCGACAGCGAGACGACGAGGATCATCAGCCCGAGAAGCGTCGCGACGGACTGGACGAGGTCCGCGAGGTCGGTTCCGAAAAGGCTCTGGATGCGGTCCACGTCGCCGGTCACGCGGGAGATGAGGTCGCCGGACGGGTGCCGGGCGAAGAACGAGCCCGATTGGCCGAGAATCTTCTCGTAGACGCGGCGCCTCAGGTCGCGCACGAACGCGAGGCCCACGGCGTTGAAGCGGTACTCCGCGAAGAACGTGAAGAGATTCTTGAGAAGGAAGCAGACGAAGAGGAGAAGGGGCAGGAAGAGGCGACGGCCCTTTTCCGTGACGCCGAAAGACTCTTCGAGTGTTTGGAGACCGCGGTCCAGCGTCCGGGCGACGGCTGTTCGTCTCACCGCCGCCTTCTCGCCGACGAAGCTCCCGACGCCCGACGTGCCGGCCTTCTCCATCACGGCGCTCTTCGCCTCGGCCGAAAGGACCTCGTCGAAGAGCGGGCCGATGAGGTACGCGACAAGCGACGTGAAGAGCGCGACGCCGAGCATCGCGCCGATCGCCGCGGCGGCCGCGCGGCGGTGCGGCTTGAAGAGGATCGCGAGGCGGCGGAAGTCGTTCATGCGGCCTTCCCGGCGCCGAGGGCGGCGAGCAGCGCCTCGGCGGTCCTCACGCCGGCGCCGGGCGGCCCGAGATCGGCCGCGCCTCTCGCGAGGCGCGCGCGCGTCGCGGCCGCGAGGGCCGCGTCCGAGAGGAACTTCTCGGCTTCGGCCGCGACGTTCTCGGGCGTCGCCTCGTCCTGGAGGAGCTCGGGTACGGTCCGCAGACCCGTCCCGTCGTCCGAGACGATGTTCGCCATCGCGACGTGCGGGACGCTCACGATCATCTTGGCGACCCAGAACGTGACGGGATGCACCTTGTAGACGACGACCATCGGGGTTTGAGTCAGCAGGCCTTCGACGGTGGCGGTCCCGGAGGCGACGAGGAGGACGTCGGAGGCGGCGAGGAGGGCGAGATGCTCGCCCGAGACGACGCGCCAGTGCGCGAGGGCGGGACCCGCCAGCTCCTCGAGCAGGGCGTCGGAGATCGAGTCCGCTCGGATGAGCACGACCTCGAGGCCGGGCGCCCTTCTTCGAAGGATCTCGACGGCGTCGCGGAAGACCGGAAGAATCGACTTCACCTCGCCCTTCCGCGAGCCCGGCATGAGGACGACGCGGCGGACGCCCGGCGGCGGAGGAGACGCCGGATGCGCGAGCTCGGCGGCCGCCGCGTCCACGAGCGGGTGCCCGACCCACGTCACCTTCGCGCCGAGCCCGCGCGCGTCGTACCAGCGCTTCTCGAACCCGAAGAGGACGAGGACGGCCCGGCCGATGCGGGCGATCGTCTTCGCGCGCCGGCGCCGCCAGGCCCAGACTTGCGGCGAGACGTAGAACACGACGGGCACGCCGGCCCGCGTGAGGCGCCTCGCGAGCGGGAGGTTGAAGTCGGGCGAGTCGATGAGGACCGCGGCGTCGGCGTTCTCGCGGACGGCTTCCGACACGAGAGCCCTGATGAGGCGCCGGGCGAAGCGGACCTTCGAGAAGGCTTCGACGAGGCCGATGATCGCGAGGTCCTTCTGGTGGGCGATGAGGCGGGCCCCGCGCGCCCTCATCCCCTCGCCGCCGACGCCGAAGACCTCGAGCGACGGGACGCGCGGGCCGAGCGCCGCGAGGAGAGCCGAGGCGTGCTGGTCGCCCGAGACCTCTCCGGCAACGACGAGGAGCTTCACGCCGTCACCGCCGCGAGGAGCCAGGCCACGAGGACCGAGCCGCCGACGAGCGCGCCGAACGCCGAGAGGAAGAACCGGCCGCGGGCGCGCGCCTCGTCCCGCCAGAGCAGCGCGAGGAACGCGGACAGGAGCGCCGCGAGCCAGACGAGGAGGACGAAATGGTCGGTGAGGAGGCTCATCCCCGCCTCCCGCGCGCACGCTCCCACACGTCGAGGACGAGGAGCGTTTGCATGATGCCCGCCACGATCAGGAACGTGCGGGCGTATTCCGCGATCGGCGCGACGTCGCCGCGGAGGCCGAGGAGGAGGCCGGTCCCGGCCGTCAGGAGGACGATCGTGCAGAACGCGGCGCCGCGCGCGCGCTGCCCGAGGAAGACGTGCCCGATTCCGGGGAAGGCCGCCGCGACGAGGGCGAGGAGGGCGGCCTCTCCGGGCCGCTTCGTCACGAAGCGCGCGCGAACGCCGCCGCGAGGCGCGCCCGCGTCGTCGGCAGGTCCTCGGGGATCGTGCGCGTGCCTCCGAGGACGGTCAGGAAATTCGTGTCGCCGTCCCAGCGCGGGACGATGTGGAGGTGGACGTGGTGCTCGACGCCCGCCCCGGCGGTGCGGCCGAGGTTGAGCCCCGCGTTGAAGCCGTGCGGCCGGTACGTCTCCGTGAGGACCGTCTCGAAACGAGCCGCGAGGTCCGAGAGCTCGTGGCGTTCCTCGGGCGTCATGTCCGCGAGGGACGCGCGGTGGGCGAAGGGCGCGATCAGGACGTGCCCGTTCGTGTACGGGTACCGGTTCAGGACCGCGTAGGCGGCCCGCCCGCGGCACACGACGAGCGCCTCGGCGTCGTCGTGCTTCGGGAGCTCGCAGAAGAGGCAGCCCCCGGGATCGACGCCGCCACCCGCGAGGTAGACCGCGCGCCAGGGCGTGAACAGGGCCTCCATCAGAGCTTGTCCGGCTCCCCCGCCGCGGCGGCCGGTGCCGCCTGGTTGATGAGCTCCTTGAGCTTCTTGCCGGGCTTGAAATACGGCACGCGCTTCGGCGGCACCATGACCTTCACGCCGCTGCGTTTCGGGTTGCGGGCGATGCGGGCTCCGCGCTGGCGCAGGCGGAAGCTCCCGAACCCGCGCAGCTCGATCTTCTGCCCCGAGCGGAGCGACGCGATGATCCCGTCGAAGACGGACTCGACGATCACCTCGGCCTGTTTCTTCGTGAGCTCGGTCGCCTTCGCGACCTCCTCCACGAGGTCGGCCTTCGTGGTCGTGCCCTCCGCGCGCCCTACCACAGAAAGAACACGTTCCATCCGCCCCCCACCGGAGCGCCGGAGAGAAGGCGCCCCGCAAACGACGATTCGGAAGGTCCACCGGTAAGGAGATCGATCAGACCCGGACGCGCCGGCCGCGGATGCCAGACCTCGGCGGGCAGGGACATGCGCGCCATGCGCGCGGCCCGGTCCACCGCGTCCCGGTAGTCGCCGATCTCGTCCACGAGGCCGAGCGCGAGGGCCTCCTCGCCCGTGACGACGCGCCCGTCCGCCATCTTGTCCATCGCGCCGGGCTTGAGCTTGCCCTTGCGGCCCTCCGTGACGGCGGCGACGAACTGCGCGCGAAGCTTCTGGATGAGGTCGTCGAAGTACGCCCGGTCCTCGTCCGTGAGCGGGCGCGTCGGGTTGCCGGAGTCCTTCAGGGCGCCGCTCTTGATCGTCACGGCGCGCAGCTTCGCCCACTCGAGGAGATCGGCGTAGTTGACCCACTGGATGATCACCCCGATCGAGCCCGTGATCGTCCCCGGGTTCGCGACGATGTGGTCGGCCGCCACGGCGGTGTAGTAGCCCCCGGACGCCGCGACGGACTCCATCGAGACGACGACGGGCTTTCCCGTCTCCTTGCGGAAGCGCGCGATCTCGCGGTTCAGCTCCTGCGAGGCCGCGACGCCTCCGCCCGGCGAGTTGATCCTCACGACGACGGCCTTCACGTTCGAGGCGTCGCGAAAGCGCTTGAGCGTCTCGCGGAAGCGGTCCGCCGACAGGATGACGCCCTCGACGTCGGCGACGCCCACGCGGCCGCCGATGCCGAAGCCGAGGCCGTCCGTGGAGCCGTCGCGCGACGCGACGCCGCTCACGAGGACGGCGGTCCCGACGAGGAGCGCGAGAAACGCGCAGCCGATGCCGGCGATCCCCCACGCGACGGTGGAGCGCTTCATCGGGCGAATCCCGCGCGTCTCACGGCGGCTCCGCTACTCGGCCGGTTCCGTGTCCGCGTGAACGTGCTCGTCCGGAGCCGCTCCGCCCACTTCGGGCGACGCGGCCTCGGCGTGGGTCCCGGGCTCGGGCTGCTCGACGTCGCGCGAGGAAAGACCGATGCGCTGCTCGGCCGGCTCGATCCGCAGGATCCGGACGCGGACGGGATCGCCCTCGTGATAGACGTTGCCGGGCTTCTCGCCGCGTGGGAGCGGCGTCTCGGAGACGTGCATGAGGCCCTCGAGGCCCTCGGGGAGGCGCACGAAGACGCCGAAGTCGGCGACCTTCGCCACGTTACCGTCCACGACGTCTCCGGGCTGGTGCTTGCCCGCGAACTCTTCCCACTCGTTCGGGCGGAATTCCTTGATCGAGAGGCTGATCCGGCGGTTCTCGACGTCGATGGCCGTCAGGACGGCCTGGACCTCGTCGCCCTTCTTCAGGATCTCGGACGGGTGCTTCACGCGGCGGCCCCACGACATGTCGGAGACGTGGATGAGCCCGTCGATGCCGTCTTCGATCTCGACGAAGGCGCCGAAGTCGGTGAGGTTCCGGACGGTGCCGGTGATGCGGTCGCCGATGTGGAACTTCTCGGCGAGCTGCTCCCAGGGATTCGGCTCCGTCGCGCGGAGGGAGAGCGAGAGGCGGCGCGTCTCGGGGTTCACGTCCGCGATGACGGCCTCGATCGTGTCGCCCGTGTTCAGGACCTTCGAAGGGTTCTTGACCCGCTTCGTCCACGACATCTCCGAGACGTGGATCAGGCCTTCAACACCTTCCTCAAGCTCGACGAAAGCCCCGTAGTCGGTCAGGGAGACGACCTTGCCGCGGACGCGGGCGCCGACCGGGTAGTGGGCCGGGAGGTCCTGCCACGGGTCGGGCTTGAGCTGCTTCATCCCGAGGGAGATGCGGCCGGTCGCCTCGTCGAAGCGGAGAACCTTGACCTCGACTTCCTGCCCGACCTGAACCGCGTCGGACGGGTGCGCGAGGCGGCCCCAGGTCATGTCGGTCACGTGGAGGAGGCCGTCGATGCCGCCGAGGTCGACGAACGCGCCGTAGTCCGTGAGGTTCTTGACGACGCCCTTGAGGACACGCCCGTCGGCGAGGGCCGCGGCGGCTTCCTTCTTCTTGACCTCGGCGACCTCGTCGAGGATCGCCTTGCGCGAGAGCACGATGTTGCCGCGCTTCTTGTCGAGCGAGACGACGCGGAAGTCCAGCTCGCGGCCCTTGAGGACGTCGAGATTCTTGAGCGGGCGCGAGTCGGCGATCGAGCCGGGCAGGAACGCCCGCACGCCGATGTCGACGGAGAGGCCGCCCTTCACGCGGTCGATCACGCGGCCGTGGACGGGCTGGTTCTTCGCGAAGGCTTCCTCGACGAGGTCCCACGCGCGGCCGCGCCGCGCCTTCTCGTAGGAGAGGACGACGTATCCGTTCGGCCCTTCGGTGCGCTCGAGGATCGCCTCGATCTCCTGGCCGGGGTGCGGCAGCTTGTCGGCGGGAACGTGGTGGAACTCGGAGCGCGGGATCATCCCCTCGCTCTTGTATCCGATGTCCACGAGGATCTCGTCGTTCGTCACCTGAAGCACGCGGCCCTTGATGAGCTCGCCCTCCTTCAGAGAGCGTTCGCTCTCGGCGAGGAGGCGTGCGAACTCGCCGTTCTCGCCTTCCTCGGCCTTGGGGCCAGTCTTCTTCAGGTCGGTCGGCGACATTTGGTCGTGCTCCTTCGTCTTCGTCGAGATTTCCGGCCGCCTAAATGTCCGCGAGGCAAGCGCTTAAGAGGCCGGAACCGGTGATGTTAGACGCCCGGCCCGGAAACGGTCAACCGGGGGTCCGTTCAGCCCGTTTCGACGGTCTCCAGCAGCCGGTCGACGACCTGGTCCGCCGTGAGGTCGGACGTGTCGACGCGGACGTACGTCCCGTCGTCCGTGAGGGGCGAGTCGGCCCGCGTGGAGTCCGCGTGGTCGCGCGCGAGCATGTCCGCGAGGACCTCGTCGTACGTGTGCGTCGACCCCTTCGCCACGAGTTCGTCGTGCCGGCGCTTCGCGCGCACCTCGGGGGTCGCGGTCAGGAAGAACTTGAGCTTCGTCTCCGGGACGACCTTCGTCCCGATGTCGCGGCCTTCGAGGACGCCGCCGCCCTCCAGCGCGAGACTGCGCTGCATCCCCGCGAGGCGGCGGCGCACGCCGGGGATCGCGGAGACGGCCGACGCGTACTTCGAGATCTCCGGGGTCCGGATTTCCTGCGAGACGTCCTCGCCGGAGAGCCAGGTGCGCGCGTCGCCCGCGCTCCCGGTCACGCGCACGTCGAGGCGGCTCGCGAGGTCCACGACCGCGCCGGCGTCCGCGATCGGCAGCGCGACGCCCGCGCGCCTGGCCGCGAGGCCGACGGCCCGGTACATCGCGCCCGTGTCGAGGTACGGAAGGCCGAGGCGCGAAGCGACGGCCTTGCCCACGGTCGACTTCCCCACTCCCGACGGCCCGTCGATCGCGACGATCAGCGGGCGGGCCACTTCTTCCTTTCGAGCCTCTTTTCCGGCTTCCTCTCGGGCGTCGCGCCGGGCCGGCGCGCGGCAGTCCGCGCGGGGCGCGAGCCCCGGGGCGGCGCCGGCGGGATCGCCTTGAGCGCCGCGACCTCCTCGGGGGCGAGGTCCCGGAAGGCTCCCGGTGGGAGCTTGGCATCGCGGATCGGCCCGATCGCCACGCGCCGCAGCTTCGTGACCGGGTGGCCGACGAGGTCGAACATCCGCCGGATCTGGCGCGAGCGCCCCTCGCCGAGGACGACCTTGAGCCACGCGTTGCCGCCGACGCCGTTCTTCTCGGGGGTCGTCTCGCTGAGCGCGATGTCCGCGGGCGCCGTCCTCACGCCGTCCGGGAGGGTCACGCCGCGCCGGAGCCTCTCGAGCTGCGCCGGCGTCGGGACGCCCGAGACCTTGACCTCGTACTCCTTGCGGCAGCCGCCGGAGGGATGCGTGAGCTTGTGGACGAGCGGTCCGTCGTCCGTGAGGAGGAGCAGACCCTCGGACTCGACGTCGAGGCGGCCGACGGCGACGACGCGCTCGCCGACGCGGCCCCTCAGGAGCTCGAACACGGTCGGGATCCCGCCGGGGTCGTCGCGCGTCACGATGAGCCCCTTGGGTTTGTTCATGAGGACGTAGCGCCGCACGACCGCGATGCGCAGCAGCTTCCCGTCGACCTTCACGTGGTCCTTCGCGGGGTCGGCCTTCACGCCGAGCTCCGTGACCTTGTGGCCGTTCACGGTCACCCGGCCCTCGAGGATGATCTTCTCGGCCTCGCGCCGCGACGCGATTCCCGCGGCGGAGAGGAGCTTCTGAAGACGCTCAGCCGGCATTTGTCTTAACCATTCGAAGAATCTTCTTCTTTCTCTTCTTCCGGCGGATGCGCGTCCTCCGGGAACAGCTCGGTCTGCGACGTGTTCGTCTCCACGCCGTAGAGCGCGTCGAGGTCCTCGGGCTTGGGAAGGTCCTTGACGTCGTCGAGGCCGAAGTGGACGAGGAACTCCTTCGTCGTCTTGTAGAGGAACGGCGTCCCGACGACTTCCTTGCGGCCCGCCGTCGTGATGAGCTTCTTGTCGAGCAGCGTCCGGAGAGACGACGCCGAGCTCACGCCGCGCAGCTCCGCGATCTCGGGCGCGGTGACGGGCTGGCGGTACGCAATGATCGAGAGGGTCTCGAGGCTCGCCATCGAGAGCTTGTTCCTGCCCT
Organism: uncultured Acidobacteriota bacterium; assembly: GCA_963798215.1. Lineage (GTDB taxonomy): Bacteria > Acidobacteriota > Thermoanaerobaculia > UBA5066 > UBA5066 > Fen-183. Next base: position 1,683,576 of record CAWCSP010000004.1, on the reverse strand, counting down.
CGAGGCCGAGCAGCTTCCGCACGGGGACGTCGAACTCGTTGCGCGAGACGAGGCGCGCGCCGCCCGCGACGCGGTCGAGCCGGACCCCGCGGGCGCCGGCGTCGAGCGCGCGCTCCAGCACGTCGAGCGCCGCCTCGACCTCGGCGGGCGTCAGCTCGCACGCCTCCGCGAGGCGCTCGACGGTTACCGGCTTTCCCGACGCGAAGAGGAGCGCCTCGACGAGCGCGACGTTCGCCGCGGGCGCGGACGAGGAGGCCGGAGCCTCCGGAGCCGCCTCGACGGGCGGCACGGCCGGGATCCCGGTCTCGTCGCTCATCGGTACGAATCCTCGTAGCCGTCCAGCGTGGCCTCCTCGCCCGTCGACTCGAGGAGGATGTCGCTGAACTCGGCGTCCTGCCTTGCGCGCACGACGCGCAGGCGGAGGAGTTCGAGGACCGCGAGGAAGACCGCGATCGCCTCGGCTCGGCCCGCGAGGCCCCTGAAGACGTCGGACAGCGGCACGGGGCCGCTGCCGCCCTTCACGCGCGCGAGCATGTCCTCCATCTTCTCCTTGATCGAGTACTTCTGGTGGGCGATCTCCATCGACGGCGGGTGCGCCGCGCGGTAGCGATCGAGGGCACCCTTGAAGAACGTGAGGAGGTCGAAGAGCGAGACCTCGGAGATGTCCGTCTCCTCCGCCTCGGCGTCCGCCGCGGCCTCGAGCTTCGCGGGCGGCCGGCTCCAGAGGCCGAGACGCAACGCCTCCATCTCGTGGAGCGTCTCGGCGACGCCCTTGTACTTGCGGTACTCGATCAGGCGGCGCACGAGCTCGTCGCGCGGGTCCTCCTGAGGCGTCCCGTCCGGCAGCACCGCGCGCGGGAGGACCATCTGCGACTTGACGTGGACGAGGAGCGCTTCGACGTACAGGAACTCGGCCGCCACCTCGAGGTCGAGCTCCTGCATCAGGACGAGGTACTCGTGGTACTGGCGGCAGATGTCGGCGACGGGGATGTTCCGGAGGTCGACTTCGTTCTTGCGGATGAGGTGGAGGAGCAGGTCCAGCGGCCCCTCGAACTGCGGCAGCTTGACCGGGTACGGCTGCATGAGGTCCGAGCCGGCGGGGACGGGAATGCGGAATTCAGCCATGCGAGATCCCGGGGCGAAGAGAAAGAGGAAGATTTCTTTGAAGGTGAAGAGGCCTGGTCACCGCTCCGTCGCGCGACCGAGCGAGGCGCCCCCACACCCTTCTAAGAAGATCTTCTCTTCTCTTCACAGCAAACCCATGGCATCCGAAACCTTTTCCATCGTCCCTGCGGCAATGGCCCGGGCCCTTGCGTTACCGTCCTCGAGGACGTCCTTCACGTAGTCCTTCTTCGCGACGATCTCCGCGCGTTTCTGGCGGATCGGCTCGAGCGCCGCGTTCATGTTGCGGATCAGGTGCTTCTTGCAGTCCACGCAGCCGCGCGCCGCCGAGCGGCACTCCTCGGCGACGACCTTCTGTTCCTCCGGCGTCGAGTAGAGGACGTGGAACGGGTAGAGGTTGCAGACGTCCGGGTCGCCCGGGTCCGACCGCCGCGCGCGGCCGGGATCCGTCACCATCCCCATGACCTTCTTCGCGACGTCCTCGGCGGAGTCCGAGAGCGCGAGCGTGTTCCCGTAGCTCTTGGACATCTTGCGGCCGTCGAGGCCCGGCACCTTCGGCGTCGCCGTGAAGAGCGCCTTCGGCTCGGGGAACACGTCTCCGTAGAAGCCGTTGAAGCGCCGGACGATCTCGCGGCAGATCTCGAGGTGGCTTTCCTGGTCCCTGCCGACGGGGACGTAGTGCGCGAGGTAGAGCGCGATGTCGGCCGTCATGAGGACCGGGTAGCCGAGGAAGCCGAACGTCCCGAGGTCCCTTTCGCGGAGCTGCTCGATCTGCTCCTTGTACGTCGGCACGCGCTCGAGCCAGCCGAGGGGCGTGATCATCCCGAAGACGAGCGCGAGCTCGGCGGTCTGCGGCACGCGCGACTGCACGAAGATGACGCTCTTCTGCGGATCGAGGCCGACCGACAGCCAGTCCGTCACGGCGTCGAGCGAGGCCTGACGGATCTGGGAGGCATCCGCGTAGTCCGTCGTGAGCGCATGGAGGTCCGCCACGAAGTAACGGCAGGCGTACGTCTCCTGCAGATCGACCCAGTTCTTCACCGCGCCCCAGTAGTTCCCGAGGTGGACGCGGCCCGTCGGGCGCAGGCCCGAAAGAACGATTTTCCGGGAAGGGTCGGACATCAGGACCTCAGCCAGCCGATCACGAGGGTCTGCACCGGACGCATGATGAAACCGAGGACTCCGGTGAACATCATGACGATCAGGATGACGAAACCGAAGCGGCGCAGCCAGAGGACCGCAGGAATGGCGGCCGCCGGCGCGAGGCTCTCGACGACGCCGAAGCCGTCGAGCGGCGGGATCGGCAGCAGGTTGAAGATCGCGAGCGAGATGTTCACCAGGACCGAGAGACCGAAGACCAGCGACAGCGGGTACAGGGGGCTCGACTTCGAAGGAATCGGCGCGAGGTTCACGAGCCTGAAGGCCACGGCGAAGGCCACGGCGAGGACGAGGTTCGAGACGGGGCCCGCCGCCGAGACGAGGAGGTTCGCGCGCCGCGGGTTCCGCACCCCCCGCAGCGAGACGGGCACGGGCCTCGCCCAGCCGAAGACCGGAAGGCCCGAGAACGCGAGGACGGCCGGGAAGAGCAGGCTGCCGATCGGGTCGAGGTGTTTCAGCGGGTTCATGGTGATGCGGCCGAGGTCGCGCGCCGTGTTGTCGCCGCACTTCATCGCGACGTACCCGTGCGCCGACTCGTGAAACGAGACGGCGAACAGAAGCACGACCACCTGGATGACGATCTCGAGAATCTTCTGCGGGTCCACGGTGCCTTTGGGCGCCGCGCTTCAAGCGCCGCGCGGGCGCGGATGTTAACCCGGAACCCGGGCCGTCAGTCGCCCGCTGCGCCGGTCCCGGGCCGCAGGAAGAGGGGCTCGCGGAATGCCGAGTCGCGTCCGCCGGCGATGAGGCGCACCGCCTCCTCCTTCGCGTCCTTCATCCACGCGACGTCGCGGACGAGGTCGCCGATCCGGAACATCGGGATGCCGCTCTGCCGCGTGCCGAGGGCGTCCCCGGGGCCGCGCCGTTTCAGGTCCTCCTCCGCCACGACGAATCCGTCGTCGGTTTTCTCGAGGACCGCGAGGCGCTCGCGCGACTCGGGCGACGTCTTCGCGCCGAACAGGAAGACGCAGCGCGAGGTCCGGCGCCCCCGGCCGACGCGGCCCCGGAGCTGGTGGAGCTGGGCGAGGCCGAAGCGCTCCGCGTTCTCGACGAGCATGTACGAGGCGTTCGGGACGTCGACGCCGACTTCGATGACGGTCGTCGCCGCGAGGACGTCCAGCTTCCCGGAAGCGAACTCCCCCATCGTCCGCTCGCGCTCGTCGGGCGGGATGCGGCCGTGCAGGACGCCGACGCGCCGCCCGGGCAGCGCCTTCCGGATCTCGCCGGCGTGCTTCTCGACGGCCTTCGCGTCGATCGCGTCCGATTCCTCGATGAGCGGGACGACGACGTAGGCCTGCCCGCCCGCGCGGATCTCGGCCTCGATCTCCCGGAACGCCGCCTCCCGTTCGGTCTCGGCGAGGACGCGCGTCGCGATCGCCGTGCGGCCGGGCGGCTTCTCGTCGAGCGTCGAGACGTCGAGGTCGCCGTAGAGCGTCAGGGCGAGGGAGCGCGGGATCGGTGTCGCGGACATCACGAGGAGGTGGGGACGGGCGCCCGACGGGTCCGCCTCGTCGCCGTTGTCGGCCTTCGCCGTCAGCGCCGTCCGCTGCGCGACGCCGAAGCGATGCTGCTCGTCGATGACGATCAGGCCGAGGCGGCGGAACTCGACGGGATCCTCGAGGAGGGCGTGCGTCCCGACGAGCAGGTCGATGCGGCCGCCCGCGAGGGCGTCGAGGACCTGCGCGCGCGCCTTGCCCTTCACGCGGCCCGTCAGGAGCTCGGCGCGGAAGCGCGTCTTGCCGAAGATCCGGAAGATCGTCGTGAAGTGCTGCTCGGCGAGGATCTCGGTCGGCGCCATGAGCGCCGTCTGGCGGCCGCACTCGGCGGCGAGGATCGCCGAGAGCACCGCGACGATCGTCTTGCCGCTTCCGACGTCGCCCTGCAGGAGGCGGCGCATCGGCCGGCCGGCGCGGAAGTCCTCGCCGATCTCGCGGATGACGCGCTTCTGCGCGGCCGTGAGCGTGAACGGCAGGGCGTCCTTCAGGCGGGCGCGGATGGCGCCGTCGGCCGCGAGGAGGGGCGCCGCCACGCGGTCGCGCTCGGCGCGTCGGCGCTGGAGGCCGACCTGGAATTCGAGGAACTCCTCGTACACGAGCCGGTGCAGGAACGGCGACGTGCGTTCCGTCCACGGCTCGGCGTCCGCCGGCCCTCCGCCCGTGCCCGGGAAGTGGGCCTCGCGCAACGAGTCGGCCAGCGAAGGAAGAGCCTTTTGCTCCCCCTCTCGCGAGTGCTGCATGCGCTCCGGGAGATGGTCTGCAAAGTGTCTTAGAAGGTAATTGACCGTTCGCCTCCGCATCCGCGGAGTGAGGCCGGGGAGCTTGCGGTAGATCGGCACGACGCGCCCGACGGAAAGGGGATCGGTGCCTTCGGCTCCGGCCGCGCCTCCGCTTTCTTCACCTTCTAAGAATTCTTCTATCTGCGGATTCTCCATCCCGAGCCCTCGCCGGAAACGCGACGACAGCGTCGGGATCCCGTAGACCCAGAACGTCTTCTTCGGCGCCATCCAGCGCTGCAGGTAGGGCTGGTTGAAGAAGACGAGCCGGAGGGTGCCGGAGCCGTCGTCGAGGATCGCCTCGAAGATCGTGAAGCCCCGCCGCCGCGTGCGGATGAGGCGCGACGAGAGGACGGTGCCCTTGACGGTCGTCGCCGGGCCCTCGGGGACGAGCTGCGAGATCGGGCCGATGCGCGTGCGGTCCTCGTACCGGAACGGGAGGTGGAGGAGGAGGTCGAGCGCGGTCTCGACGCCGGCCTCGGCCAGCTCCTTCGCGCGCGAGGGGCCGATGCCGGGGAGGGACGCGAGGGTCGGGAGCGAGGCGCGTCCCCTAGACCTTGGCGACGCGGAACGTGACGTCCACGAGCCCGAAGCGGATCCGGTCGCCGTCCTTGATCGGCACGGGCTGCCCCGTCACGATGCGGGTCCCGTTCACGAACGTGCCGTTCATCGTCCCGATCTCCTCGACGACGCGAAACTCGTTCCCCGAGTGGACGATCTTCGAGTGGCGCCGCGAGACCGAGCGCTGGGTGTCGAGGTTCGCGAGATCCACGTCGGGCCGGATGCCCGTGACCGGGTCGATGCGCCCGACCGTCGTCTCCCCTTCCCGGTTCAGGAAAAACTCGCCGCCGGCGTCCGCGGCGAGGCGGAAGACGTCGTGGCGGTCGGCTTCCTTGGCGAAGATGTCCGACGACGACTGGTCGAGCGTCGGGGCGACGCCCGTCGACTGCTCGAGGAGCTTCGTGGTCTCGCGCAGCCGCCGGGAGAGCTTGCGGAGCATCCGGACGGCGATCTCCGCGTTGTGGCGCAGCATCTCGTCGAACGTCGTCTGGTTGATCCGGACGAGCTCGCATTCCGTCTTCGCCCGCGCCGACGCCGTGCGGGGCACGTCCTCGAGGATCGACATCTCGCCGAAGAAGTCGCCCTTCTCGAGCGTCGCGAGGATCTTCTCCTCTCCCTTGCGGTTCTTCTTGTAGATCTCGACGGTGCCGGCCTGGATGACGTACATCTCCGTGCCGACCTCTCCCTCGGCGAAGACGTCCTTCCCGCCCGGGACCTTCATGAGGTAGTCCGTGAAGCCGCTCGGGGTTCCGGATTTCACGACGACCTTCAAATTACGATCTCCTCGAGAAGTGTCAGCGTCCCTCGCCCGTCCCACGAAGCCACCGCGCCGACGGGCAGCGTGACGTTGGGACCGCTGTGGCCGGCGGGAAGGCCGAGGGCGACGGGGACGCCCAGCGGCTCGAGCCGCGCCGTCAGGACGGCGCGCAACCGCCTGGCATCCTCGACTCCCCCGAACGTCACGGCGGACAGGCTCCCGATCAAGATGCCGGACAGTTTAGCGAATCGCCCGGAATCGATCAGGGTTCCCAGCATCCGGTCGATCCGATAGGCCTCTTCGGAGATCTCTTCGAAGAAGAGGAGGCCATCGGTGTAGTCGTACTCCCAGGGCGTTCCGACGGAGGCGGCGAGGAGGGAGAGGCATCCGCCGACGAGTCTCCCCGTTGCGGCGCCCGGCACGACGACGCACCTCGAGGGCGAGCCGCCCGCGGAAGCGCCAGCCCCCCCTCTTCCCCTTCGAAGAAAATCTCCCGGGGTCCCTTCCCTTCCAGCATCGACGGGAAGAACGACGCGGAGAGCGGGTCGAGGCCGCGCGCGAGGTCGGCGGCGACCATCGGGCCGTGAAACGAAGGGACACCTGCCTTCAGGAGCCAGGACGAGAGAACCGTCAGGTCCGAAAACCCGCAATGGATCTTCCGATGGCGCGCCGCCTCGTCGGGATCGAGGTGACGCAGCGCAGGCGCCATTCCGTAGCCGCCGCGCGCGAAGAAGATCGCCTTGAGGTCCGGATCCACGAGGAGCGAGCGGTAGCCCGCGGCGCGCTCGGCGGCCGTCCCCGCGAGACCGAGGAGCGGCTCTGACGCGAGGACGTTCGGCGCGAGGCGGACGCGGTATCCGAAACCCTCGAGCGCCCGGACGCCCGCGGCGAGGGCGTCCGGGTCGGGAGGGCCCGAAAGCGCCGCGACGCCGACCGTGTCGCCGGGGACGAGGCGCGCGAGACACACGACACCTGCCGTCATTCGAGCCTGTTCTTCGGGTCCGAGAACCAGCGCTCCCAGTCCTTCGGATTCCCTGGAGCCGCCGGCTTTCCCGTCTCGGCGGGCGCAGGCGCCCGCATCCGGGCTGAGGCGTCGCGCTGGAAGATCTCGATGCCCGCCGTGCGCGCGCCGGCCGCGGCGACGGCGGACGCGAGGCCGCGGTCGTCGGTCACGACCGTGACACCGCGCGGGTCGCGCGCCTCGCGGATGCGCCGGATGATCTCCTCGTCGGCCGAGCGCGGCGCCGCGTAGACGACCTGCACGTCGCCGAAGGCCTGCACTTTCGCGCGCCCGCCCTCGGGCGGCCCGTCGAAGACGACGGTGAGCCTCTTGCGCTTGCGTCGCGCGACCTCGCAGAGCTCCGTGACGAGCCCTTCCCGCGTGCCGCCGCCGAGGCGGCCGATCAGGTTGTTGCCGTCGACAATCTCGGGCATCGGTGAATTGTCGCAGCCTGGAGCGGAGAAAGTGACTCGGGCCGGACGATAAGCCGGATCCTGTGACCGGTCGGCTCGCGCCTTCCGGCTGGCGGTCATTCCTCTAGGCCCGCCCTTCCGGGCGGGCTCGAGCGACCGACCCGGTGACGTCGGCGTGAGCCGCGGGAGCGGGCGTCCCTGCCGTCACCCTATTTGGCCTTGCTCCGCGTGGGGTTTCGCCTGCCAGTTCCGTTGCCGGAACCGCGGTGCGCTCTTACCGCACCTTTTCACCCTTACCTGCGCCTTGCGGCGCGTCGGCGGTATGTTTTCTGTGCCACTTTCCTTCGGGTTGCCCCGACCGGGATTTCTCCGGCACGCTGCCCGCGGGAGTCCGGACTTTCCTCCCCTCCTTCCGCCGAGGCGTCAAGAGCGGCGACCGCCTGTCCGGCCCGAGTCCTGAGCAGTCTACCGCGGTTCGAAGAGAAGACTTTCTTAGAAGGGTGAGGGACGACCATGCTGTGGGCGCGGGCGCCACGCTCGAGAACGCGGGGTGCCTCCCACTTTCTAAGAAATTCTTCCTCTCCTTTTCGCTCGTTAGTTCACGACCACCATCGGGACGTACGAGCCGTCCGACGTGCGCGAGCCCGCCGTCGGGCCGTCGTTCACGACGCCGTAGACGACGAAGTCCGACGTGCCGGCCGAAGGCCTGACGCGAGCGAACCCGTGCGTGATCCCGGCGCCGGCGAGGACGGTGTCGAACTGCTTCCACTGGCCACCCGTCAGCGTCACGGTCAGCGTCACCGGCGCCGACGCGGCGTTGTCCGCGTCGAAGACGTCCACGACGTACGTGACGGGCGTCCCGCTCCCGGCGCGCGCGTCGGCGATCGCGAGGTTCGTGCGGGCGTTCGCGTCCTGCCTGAGGCCGTAGACCCAGGCCTCGGCCGTCGCGCGCGCGGAGGCCGCGACCGCGGGATAGGCGACGCCGAACGACCCGCCGACGGTCGTGTCGGGGTTCGGGTTGGACGTCCGGACGAGGGCGGGCGCGCCCGAGACGAGCAGCGTGCCGCCCTGGCTGCCGGTCGCGGGGATCGCGAGCCCCAGGCTCCTCAGAAAATCGATCGCGTTCGACTGGACGAGCTGCTGCCGGGCCGAAAGCGTCACGGTCTTCGTTCCGCTTCCCAGGCCGGAGAACGGGGCCACGACCGCCGCCGTGTACGTCAGGGTCACGGTGACGGGCGACGACGTCGGGTTCGTGAGCGTCAGGTCGCTCGAGTAGTGCGTCGCGCCCGGCAGGTCGAGGACGATCGGGACGAGGCCGTCCGTCGCGTTCGCCGGGAGGAAGCTCCCGTCCGACGTGCCGCCGCCCGTGCTCCCACCGTCGTTCACGACGCCGTAGGCGATGAAGCGGTCGGCTCCGTCGGTGAGGCGCACGCGCGCGTACCCGTTCGTCACGCCGGTGGGCGTCAGGGCGAGGACGCGGTTGTACTGGAAGAATTGCCCCGGCTGGAGCGTTTGCACGAGTGGCGCTCCCACCGGCGCGCCGCTGTCGCCGTCGTAGAGCTGCACCTCGAGCGTGACGGGCCCGGACGCGACGCCGGTCGCGGCGCCCGGCGCGTGGACGAGCGCTAGGTTCGAGCGGAATTGCACGTTCTCCCTGAGGCCGTACACCCACGCGTCCCCCGACTCCGCGCCGCCGGTCGGGGCGCCGGCCGAGAACGTGCCGAACGAGCCGCCGACGGAGGCGTTCGGGTTCGGCGTCGAGGTGCGCGAACCCACGTAGACCGCGAGCGGGTCCGCGGCGCCGACGAACGTCGCGAAGAGGGTGCCGAGCTTCGCGCTCCCGTCGGTGGGCAGCGCGTAGCCGTTCTCGTTCAGGAACGCGATCACGTCGGGCACGTAGAGCTGCCGCCCGGCGCCGAGCGAGCGCGCGACCACGGGACCCGGCGACGAGGGCGCGGGTGTCTGGGCGAAACGCAGGAGCAGCGTGACGTCGGTCGCGCCGCGGTTCGCGGCGACGAGGTCCGACGTGTAGTGCGAGCCGCCGGCGCCGTAGACGTCGAGGACGACGGGCGCCTGGACGCCCGGACCCGACGGGGGCACGGCGGCCTGCGAACCCACGGTGACGAACAGCGCGGCGTGCCGCGTCACGGCGCCCGCCGTCGCGGCGAGGTCGAGCGTGTACGTACCGGCCGCCGTCGTCGGCGCGGCAGAGAGCGTGAGGACGGCCGGCTCGGCGCGCGAGACGATGCCGAACGTCGCGTCGGTCATGTTCGACGGGCTGAACGAAGCCGTGAGGCCCGCCGGAAGGCCCGACACGGTGAGGGTCGCCACCACGTCCGGGGCGACCGCGGCCTGCACGAGCGACGCGGTGATCGACGTGGAGGTTCCGGGCGCGATCGACGCGACGGCGGGCTGGGCCGAGAGCGCGAAGTCCACTCCGCTGACGGACGGCGAGGCGAGCGCGGCCGCGAGCGCCGTGACGTCGGGCGATCCGAGGCCGGTCACGGCGTCGTACCCCGGCCCCGCGTCATACCCCGTCACGCCGGGGATCGTGTTCGTGCCGGTCGTGACGTCGCGAAAGGGCCCCGTGCCCGACACGGGAGCGCCTGTCGTCCCGTACTGCGCGGCCCCGAGCGCGTAGAGGAGCGGGTTCAGGTTTCCGAGGCGGGAGCCCTCGCGCTGGGAGAGCAGGGCCGCGATCCCGGCGAAGGCCGGGGCCGAAGCGGAGGTGCCGTAGACGCGCGTGAGGCCCGCCGCGCCTCCGGACCCGCCCATCACCATGGTGTACGGCGTGTGGCCGGCGCTGGCGACCGAGATGTCGGGCACGGCGCGGCCGGTCCCGGCGGGAATGCCCGCCACGTTCTGCCACGGCGGCCGCGCGAACAGGACGCTCAGCCCGCCGCCGCTCGCCGACAGGGGTCCAAGCGACCCCGTCTCGTTCCACGCGCTCTCGGGAATCGGGCCCTTCGCGGACTTCTTCGTGACGGGGTCGTTCGTCGAGCTCCAGTACGCGGACGGGTTCGCCGTGTCGAGGAACTGCGTCCCGCCCACGCACGTCGCGTAGGGCGATGAGCCGAGCCCGTTCACCGACTGCATCGTCCCGCTCGTGGCGTTCATGTCCGCGCAACCGTCCACGCCGGTGTCGCCGGACGCGACGAATGCCGTGATCCCCTGCGCCGCGGCCTGCGCCCAGATGTTCGTGTAGAAAACCGTGTCCGAAGCCGCGAACGAGTCCTCGCAGGCGCCATAGGACAGCGTCATGACGTCCGCGAGGTCGTTGCTCACGATGTAGAGCGCCGAGAGGTCCACGCCATACGTGACCGGCTCGTTGCCCTTCGTCACGACGAGGATGACCTGGGCGGCGGGTGCGATGGCGCCGGCCCATTGGATGTCGAGGTCCGCCTCGATCTCGTCCGCGGTCACGCCGGGGTCGGCCCCGTTCACGATGACCGTGGGGTCGTTCGCGGGCAGTCCGAAGTACGACCGGAAGAAATGCGTGTCCGCGAGCGTGACGTTCGTCTGCGCGACGACCGCGATCTTCCGGCCCGAGCCGTTGATCCCGTCGGCGGCAAGGGCGTCGATCCCGTAGATCGTCCCGAAGTCCGCGGGCGCGAGGCTGTGCGAGCTGCCGGACGTCGTGGCCGGGATGCGCCCCGCGAGGGGGCGCCTCCTCGGGAAGCGAGTTCAGGGACAGGAGGCCCGCGGTGCGTCTTGCGAGGCCGAGCGGCAAGCGCGCCGGAAGCACGTTCGCGACGGCGACGGCGCCGTCCACCCAGACCTCGCGCAGCTCCGTCTCGAAGGCCCGCTCGACGTCGGCCGCGCGCCCCGAGAAGACGAGCGCCGTGCGGCCTCCCGGGACGTCCTCGACCTCGAGGCCGTTCGCCTCGAGGTGGGTCCGGAGCGCCGCGACGTCGGCCTCGCTGGCGCCGAAGCGGCTGCCGAACTCGTCGGGCGTCAGCCAGCGCCGGTAGTCGGGCGACGAAGGATCCTGCTGCGCGGCGAGAAGCCGCGCCAGCCCCGCCGGGTCGCGCACGGGCAGGACGAGGACCGCGCGAGAGATCCGGACGTCCCCGTCGAGCCGGCCGACGTCCATCGCCCGGGCGACCTCGGAGGGCACCGCCGCGACGTCCCGCGACTCCGCAGGCTGCATCGCGGGCGCCGACGCGGAAACCGCGAGGAGCAGGGCGGCGAGGATCGTGGGGCGCAGCGAGCGCGGTTTCATCAGGAGTCCCTCCGTCGGGTAGTGCGCGGGCGACGCCGGCCCTGACGCGTCAGGCGGGCGGGGGCGTCTCGCGTCCGGGCCGCCGCCTTCCGAACAGGTCGAGGAAACGCGCCATCCGCGGGATCGTGAACACGAAGATCAGCCCGATCGCGATCACGACGACGAGCGCGACGAGCGGAAGGAAGATCGAAACGAGGCTCTGGAGGAACGCGACGATGTCCTCCGCGAGGGAGAGCCCCGCGTTCGCCGTGCCGAACGTGACCGCCGTGGACGTGAGGCGCGTCGCGCTCTTGACGAGGTGGGAGACGAGCGCGACTCCCCCGCCGGCGCCGCCTGCGACGACGTTCAGGACCGGCGAGCCCTCGGCCTGGACGGCGGCCACGGCCACGAGCGCGCCGACGAGCGGACGCACGATCGAGTGCAGGAGGTGCCAGAAATGGTCGAGGCCGGGGATCTTGTCCGCGAAGAACTCGAGGAGGAAGAGCACGGCCGCGACGCCGAGCGCCGGGGTCGAGGCGAGGAGGCGCGCGATCGCGCCGGGGTAGTCCTCGGGGAAAAAGCGCGCCATCGCCCCGTAGACGAGCAGGACGGCGTAGGAGTTGAGGCCGGCGGCCGCCGACAGGCCGAGCCCGGTGCCGAAGAGCTGAGGGAGAGTGTTCATGTCACCTGGCTTTCGCGTTGATCTCCGCGAGGGCCTGCTGCGCCCGGCGGTTCACGGGGTCGAGGCGCATGACCTCCTTGAGGGCCTTCACGCGATCGGTCTCGTTGCGCTCGTGGCCGCACGCCTCGGCGAGCTCCCACCAGAGGTCCACGCTCTCGGGCATCTTCTTCACGGCCCGGCGCATCGTCTCGGTCGACTGCCTGATCCACTTGGGGTTCTTGCGCTGGATGCGCGACAGGAGGACCCAGTACTCCTTCTGGTCCGGGTCGAACTCGACGGCCTGACGCACCATCTCGTAGGCCGGGTAGTAGTCCTCCTCGTCGTAGAGGAGCTTGGCGCGCACGTAGTTTTTCCGCGCGATCTCCTTCTGGATCTCGACCGTCGGGGCGCTCCCCGGCAGGGCGACGGTGTCGCCGTGGACGAGCAGCGTGCGGTCGTACTGGGCGCGGCTCTCCGTCGAGCGAAAGACGCGCTCCGCCTCCCGGACGCGGGCGAAGAGGGCCTCCAGAGCATCGCGGTCGTCGATGAGGTGCGACTTGAGGTGGAGGTCCGGATGGAACATCCGCGCTCGCTCGTGGACGGCCCTCAGAAGGGCCTCGTAGGGAACGTCCGGTTCGACGCCGATGACGTCGTAGAGGTTCGCCCAGTCGAGGCGGCGATACGTGTGCCGGACGATGTCGCGCTGCGCCTCGAGCCCCTCGGCGACGCGGGCCGGCGGCGCCGCTCCCGCGATCTCGACGTTCAGGTACAGGAGACCCTCCGGGACGCCGGACTTCTCGAAGGTGCGCCCCGGCGCGACGAGGTGGACGAGCCCCGTCGCGGCCAGGCGCGCGACGACCCTCTGATCGGGGTGGATCTGCTCGACCGTGAGCGTCCCGTCGATGCGTCCGAGGACCTCGGCCTCGACCGCGGACACCGTGAAGGCCTGGTACCGCATGAGGAGATCGGACGCGTAGGCCGGCCGCGACGCAGGCGAAATCGGGCTGTTGAGCTGGGAGGCCGGGGCGACCAGCCGGCGCAGCCCCTCGAGGAGGAGCCCGCCGGTCGGGCGGTCCGCGCGGACGGGGAGGTCGGGCGGCGTGTCGAGAGGGGTCACCGTGAAGACGCCGCTCGTCCACCGGAAGGTCTCGAAGAACAGGCGCTCGGAGAGCGCACGCACGGCCGCGTCGGCCACGTAGGCCGGCACGGCGCCCGACTCCGTGAGGGCGCGGGCGAGGCCGCGCCCCGGTTCGGCCAGCGCTTTCTCGAACGCGGACATGAGGAGGTTCTCCTCGGCGAGGCCAAACGTGCGCAGGAGGTCGCCGACGAGCTGCGCCTCGCGGTTGGAGCTGGCCGAGAGGATCTGGCCGCGGTCGAACCAGAACGTCCGTTCTTCCCCGAGGTGGGACGCGAGGAGCTTCGCCGTCGCGCGCTCGCGGTAGAGCATGCGCAGGACCTCGGCGAACGGAGTCCGTTCGAAGGAGCCGCCCATCACCATGCGGCTGCGTGCGTCCGAGCGCTCGGCGACCATTCTCCGCAAAGTGTAGCAGCGGGAAGGCTTCTTCCCGCGCGATTCAGCGCGCCGAAACGCGCCAGCGCGCGATTCGCGCCGCGACGGCCTTCCCCGCAACCGCCGTGATCGCCTCCTCGCTCGCGGCGAGGACCGCCTCGGCGCCGCCGAACGCCGACAGGAGCGTCTTCACGCGCGAGGGGCCGAGACCGGGCACGGCGAGGAGCGGGCTCTCGAGCGCGCGCCTGGCCCGCGCGCGCCGGTGCGACTTGAGGCCGAAGCGGTGCGCTTCGTCGCGGGCGCGCTGGAGGAGCTTGAGGCCGGCGTTTGCGCGGGGCAGGAGGATCGGCGCCGAGCGGCCCGGCACGAAGACTTCCTCCTCGCGTTTCGCGAGGCCCGCGGCGGGCATCTCGATCCCGATGCGGTCCAGCGCGGCGAGGGCCGCGGAGAGCTGGCCCTTCCCGCCGTCGATCAGGAGAAGGTCCGGCAGCGCCCTGCCCTCCTCGGCGGCGCGCGCGTAGCGGCGGGTGACGGCCTCCGAGATCGACGCGAAGTCGTCCACGCCGGGCCGCTCGATCCGGAAGAGGCGATACTCGTCCTTTCTCGGTTCTCCGTCCACGAACACGACGCAGGAGGCGTACGTCTCCGTTCCCTGCAGGTGGGAGATGTCGAAGCACTCGATCCGGGCGGGGCGCGCCGGCAGCTCGAGGGCGCGCGCGAGGGCCAGCGTCGCCTTCTCGCCGCGCTCGCGCACGCGGCGGAAGCGGCGGACGTGGTTCTGCCGCGCGTTGTCGCGGGCGATCCGGACGCGGTCGTGGGCGGCGCCCCGGCGCGGCGTCTTGACGACGACCTTCGAGGCCCGTCGCTCCGAGAGCCACGTCTCGAGGGGCTCGAGAGCCTCGTCGGGGAGGTCCACGGGGACGTGGACCTCCCTGGGCAGGAAGCTCGAAGCGACGGCGTCGTAATACTGCGAGAGGAGCGAAACCCAGAACTCCTCGGGAGGAATCTCGCCGATCCCCTCCCAGAAGTACTCGCGCGAATCGAGGACCACGCCCCCACGCACGAGAAGAACGGCGACCGCCAGATTTCCTCCGTCGAGAAAATCTCCGAAGACGTCCACGTCCTCGCCCGAGACGGACTGGACGCGCTGCTTGGCGGCGAGCTCCTCGACCGTGCGGAGGCAGTCGCGGTAGGCCGCGGCCATCTCGTAGCTCTCCCTCTCGGCGGCGGCGCGCATCTTCTCTTCGAGGCGCGGCTTCAGCTCCTCGTTCCGGCCCGAGAGGAACAGCAGGACGTCCTGCACGGCCTCGGCGTACGCCGCCGCCGTCGTGAGTCCGGAAACACACGGCGCAAGACAGGCGTGCATGTCGTAGTAGAGGCACGGGCGCGGGAGGTTCCCGTCGATCTCGATGCGGCACGTGCGGATCTGGAACATCCGCTGGACCATCTTCATCGCGCCGCGGCACGTCCGGGCCGGGAGGAAGGGGCCGAAATAGCTGTGCCCGTCCTTGAGGACCTTGCGGGTCACGAAGGCGCGGGGCCAGGCCTCCCCCGTCGTCACCTTGATGTAGGGGTAGGTCTTGTCGTCGCGGAGGAGGATGTTGTAGCGGGGCCGGTTCCGCTTGATGAACGCGTTCTCGAGGGCGAGCGCCTCGCTCTCGGTCTTCGCGACAACCGTGTCGATCGAGGCGAACTCGGCGAGGAGGGCCTCCGTCTTGGGGTGCTTCGGCCCGGCATTGAAGTAGGACGCGAGGCGCTTGCGGATCGACCGGGCCTTGCCGACGTAGAGGATCTTCCCGGCGGCGTCCTTGTAGAGATAGATGCCGGGCTGGTCGGGATAGAGGGAAAGGTCGGGTGCGTCGCCCACGCCTTGATTGTAGGAAGCAGGACAAGAGGCGGCCGGTGCCCCTCTTACCTTCTAGGAAATCGGGCTCTTCGGACCTCGGAAAGTCAGAACACCTTCCCGAGGCGCGAGGCCAGCGTCGAGACCTTCACGTAACCGAAGAAGCGGCCGCTCCCGAGGAGGCCGATCGCGTCGGGCACCTTCGTCCGCGGGTCGTTCGAATAGAGGGTCCCGAACGCCCGCTTCGTGAAGGAGTGGAACGCCGAGTCGTACGGGTACCACCACGGCATGGCGGCGGAGCTCCCCATGTCCACGCTCACGTGTTTGACGTTCACGAGCTCGTGGAGGCCGAACGCGGCGTGGCTGCGCCCGACGCCGGACTTCTTGACGCCGCCCCACGTCGCCGTGGGCTCGCCGAACGAGAACAGGTGATCGTTGATGGTGACCGTGCCCGCGTGCAGCTCCTCGGCGAGCCGCAGTGCCGTCCGCCGCGAGCGCGTCCAGCCGGAGGCCGTGAGGCCGTACTCCGATTCGTTCGCGAGGCGGATCGCCTCGTCGAGCGTGTCGACGACCATGACGGGCAGGAGCGGGCCGAACGTCTCCTCGTGCATGCACCGCATCGTGTGGTCGACGCGCGTGAGGACGGTCGGCGGGTACCACCAGCCCTTCGCGCGCGGCCGGTGGCCTCCCGTGAGGACCCTCGCGCCCTTCGCGCGCGCGTCGGCGACGTGCTCCTCGACGAGCGCGCGCTGCGCCTCCGTCGTGAGGGGGCCCATGTCGGTCGCGGTCGAAAGGGGGTCGCCGAGGCGGAGAGCCTTCGCCTTCGCGACGACCTTGCCGAGGAACTCCTCGGCGACGTCCTTCACGACGTAGACACGCTCGACCGAGCCGCAGGCCTGGCCCGCGTTCACGAACGCGCCCCAGACGAGGCCGGAGGAGGCGCGGTCGAGGTCGGCGTCCGCGGCGACGACCGCGGGGTCCTTTCCGCCCAGCTCGAGAACGACGCCCGTGAGGTTCTTCGCCGCGCGCTGCATGACGCCGATGCCCGTCTCGACGGCGCCCGTGAACAGGATCTTCGCGATCCCGGGGTGCTCGACGAGGCGGTTCGTGTCGTCTCCGCCGGCCGTCACGACGTTCACGACCCCGGGCGGGATCCCCGCGCGCCGGCAGAGATCGCCGACCGCGAGGCCCGTCAGGGCCGTGGCCGACGCCGGCTTGAGGACCACCGTGTCTCCCGCGGCGAGGCAGGCCGCGACTTCCACGAACGGGATCCCGAACGGAAAGTTCCACGGCGTCACGATCGCGACGACGCCGAGCGGCTCGAGCCGGACCGAGCCCGACTTGTGGGCGAACAGGATCTGCGCGTAGTCGACCGGGCGCTCGGCGAGGATCGCGGCCGCGTGTCGCGAGAGGTACCGGAGCGTGTCCGCTGCCGGGACGATGTCCACGGCGCGGGCCTCGCCGACGGGCTTGCCCTGCTCGGTCGCGATGAGGCGCGCGATCTCCTCGTGTGCCTTCCGGACCTCCTCGAGAAGGCTCGCAAGATGCTTCTGCCGGACCGTCACGGGGGTCCGCGACCACGAGAGGAACGCCTTCCGGGCGGACGCGACGGCGGCGTCGATCTCGGCCGGCCCGGCGCGGACGACGTCCGCGAAGGGCTCGCCGGTGGACGGGTTGACGGCCTTGAACGTCCTCCCCGTGTCGACGTCCTGGCCGTCGATGATGGGCTTGTTCGTGAAGGCGCGTTTCTTCACGGGCTATTTCCTCAGATCATCGCCCCGCGCGTGATCTCGGCCCTCTTCTTCTTCCAGAACGCGACGAGCCGCTGGACGTACGAGCGGAACGGCGGGCACTCCAGGCCGAACCGCGCGAGGTCCTTCGTCGCCTGCGCCGCGTCGTAATGGACCGGATGGTCGAAGTAGTCGAGCGTCTCGCCGGGCATGCCGAGCCAGCCGGAGACCTGCGGCACGACGAAGGCGAGCTTCGCGAGCGGGAGGGGCACGGGGACGAAAACGAAGGACTTCCCGATCGACTTCGCGAGGAGGTCCGCGAGCGAGAGCGCCGTCTCCGGCGCGGGGTCCGTCAGATGGTACGTTTTCCCGATCGCGCCGTCCCACGCGCCGAGCCGCGCGATCGCCTCGAGGACGTAGTCGACGGGCACGAGGTTCACTTCCGCCTCGCCGTCCCCGATGCGGAGGAACGCGCCGGGCGACGGGAGGAGGCTCATCGCGTTCAACGCGAAGTACGGCCCGTCGAACTTGGCCGTCTCCCCGGTCCGCGAGTCGCCGACGACGATGCCGGGCCGGTAGATCGCGGACGGGAGCCCGCTCTCTTTGACGGCGACCTCCGCGAGGAACTTCGTCTCCTCGTAGTGGTTCTTGAACGACTGGCCGACGTCGAGGTCCTTTTCGCGGTACGTGCCGACGGCGGTGCCGGAGACGTACGCGGTCGACACGTAGTCGAACCGGCGAACGTGCGGCGCCCCGCCCAGGAACTCGAGGACGTTCTTCGTGCCCTCGACGTTGATCCGCATCCCGACGTCCTTCGCGACCGCGAGGTCGTAGACGGCCGCGAGGTGGAAGCAGCCGGTGACCCTCTTTGCGAGGGCCTTTGCCGCGCCCGACCCGAGGCCGAGGCCCGGCGCCGTGATGTCGCCCGTCACGAGACGGATCCGGCCCTTCGTGTGCGGGTGCGACGCCGCGAGCGCCGCGACGGAGGCGTCCGCGGCCGGGAGGAACTTCTCCTGGACGAGGCACTCGAACGTCGCCTCGGGGCGAAGCTCGAGGAGGCGCGGGATGAGCCGGGCCCCGATGAACCCGGGAAACCCGGTGAAGAGGATGGTCCCGCCGGTGGAGCGTTCGGAGGCGGGCTTCCGGGCTTTGCGCGTGGCCATTTGGGTTTCAGTCTACTGCGGCTCAGAGCTCCCGGGAGAGCGACGTGTCCTCGAGCAGCCGCTCGCGGAAGGCGCGGATCCGCGCGAGCATCGCGGGCGGCTGCGCGCAGGGCGTCCCGTCCAGCGACAGCAGCGGCGCCGCCGTCGTGAGCGACCCCAGGAGAATCGGCCCCCGCCCGGAGATCGCTCTCGCCGAGGGGGGCCACGGCTTCTCCGCCCTCGAAGAACGCGGCGGCCGTGACGCTCGGGAGGACGCCCTCGGGCGCGAGCACGGGCGTTCCGCCGTTCCACGCGGCGAGACCGGTCGTCGTCCCCTCGAGATAGCGGCCGTCGTGGCCCCGGAACAGGCCCTCGTCGGCGTCCGCCTTCTTCGCGAGGCGGCCTCCCTGGATCGCCGCGAAGTAGCTCGTGGATTTCACGGCGGGCGTGTCGCGCTGCAGGTCGAGCGGGAGCGAGATCGCGTGCGAGCCGTTGCGGCGGGCGAGGCGGCTCTCGGGAATCGCCGTCACGAACGCGTCGAGGCGCCACGAGGCCGGCGACTCCACGTCCTCGGCGGCGGCGAGCCACGTGACCTTGATCCCCGCCTGCGCGACGCCGGAGATCCCGGACTCGTCGAGGGCGCGGCGCGCCGCTGCGTCGAGCTCGTCGCGGCCCGGCGCCGGCAGCGCGAGGCGCGCGAGGCCGCGGAGCAGCCGGTCCACGTGGGCGTCCCAGAGGACGGCGCGGCGGCCGACGAGGAGCGCCGTCTCGAAGAAGCCGAAGCCGCGCTGGACGGCCGCCGAGAGGTACGGGAGCGGCGCCTCTTCACCCACGGAGTAAGGCCTCCATTTCGCGCGACTTCGTCAACGTCTCCTCCCATTCGCGGGCCGCGTCCGAGTCCCAGACGATCCCGCCGCCCGCGTGATAGTCGACTGTATCGCGGGAGACGAGGGCCGTCCGGATCGCGACGTTGAAGACGGCCTTCCCGTCCCCGCGGACGAAGCCGGCGGCGCCGGTGTAGGCGCTTCGCGCGACCGGTTCGAGACGCCGGATGAAGCCGAGCGCCGCGCGCTTCGGCGCGCCCGTGATCGAGCCGCCGGGCAGCGTGGAGGCGAGGACATCCGAGAGGCGCGTGCCCGGCGGCAGCCGGGCCTCGACGGTCGATTCGAGGTGGTGGAGGTGCGCGAACGTCCGGAGCTCCGCGAGGGCGGTGGTCGAGACGCCCCCGGGCACGGCGACGCGGCCGAGGTCGTTGCGCAGGAGGTCCGTGATCATGACGTTCTCGGCGCGGTCCTTCGCGGACGAGAGGAGGCCCGCGCGAAGGTCTCCGTCCTCGCCCGGCGTCCGTCCCCGCGGCGCCGTGCCCTTGATCGGCTTCGTGACGGCCCGGCCCGCTCGAAGATCGAGATCGAGGAAGAGCTCGGGCGAGTTCGAGACGACCGCCCAGTCCTCCGTGGCCAGCGTCACGGCGTAGGGGACGGGATTCCGGGCGAACAGCTCGCGCGCGAAGGCGAACGGGTCGACGCGCGCGGAGAAGCGCGTCCGGTGCGACAGGTTGACCTGGTAGACGTCGCCCCGTTCGATCCCGCCCCTGATCGTCGCGACGCCCCTCGCCCACTCGTCCGAAGAAAGCGAGCGCTGCGCGCTCGCCCGTTCTTCGAGTGTGAAAGAGGGGAACGCGGTGGGGGGCGGCTGGTCGTTCCGGGACCTGCCGGAGCAGCGGATGTCGAAGATGAAGAATTCTGCGAAGGGAAGAAAGTCGTGGTTGCGCACGAGAGAGGTCGAGCCTTCGATCCAGACGCCCGCCTCATAGGAGATGAACCCGGTGGCGAGGAGGTGCGGGTCGCCGGACGCGGCGACGGCGTCGAGCGCAGCGAAAACCTCAGGTAGCTGCGTCACCGTTTCGGCGCAGATCCTCTTCTCTTCACCTTCTAAGAAAATTCTCTCTTCGGACCTCTCCCCAAGCCCCCATCCATCGCCGGCAAAAGAAGCCCTTGCAGCCACTCCGCTATTCTGCCCGGGCCATGCAGGAACCGAACGGCCCATCGGTCTCGACGACGTTCGCGGTCCGCTACGCCGAGACGGACGCCCAGCGCGTCGTCTACCACGGCAACTACATCGTCTGGTTCGAGGTCGGGCGGACGACGTACTGCGAGCGCGCCGGATACCCGTACCCGCGGATGGAGGCAGAAGGCATCCTCATCACGGTCGTGGACGTGCGCGCGCGCTACCGCCGGTCGGCGCGCTACGGCGACGTCGTGACGGTGCGCACACGGTGCACCGAGATGAAGAGCCGGGGCTGCGCCTTCGCCTACGAAGTTTTCCTGCCGGACGGCAGCCTGGCGGTCGAGGGCGAGACGCGCCATCTCTTCCTCGACGCGAACGGACGTCTCCGCACGGCGCCGCGGGCGATCACGGAAGCCTTCCGGGCGTTCATGGGCCCGGACGCAGCGCAAGGCTGATCCGGTCTCGCCGGCGGTCAGTCGCCGTGCGGCAGCTTCTTCAGGAGCGCCCGCCTCACGACCGGCGGGACGAGGCCCGAGACGTCGCCGCCGAGCTGGTGGACCTGCTTTACCAGTCGGCTGGACGTGTACGAGAGCTCCTCTTTGGGCGTCAGGAACAGCGTCTCGACCTTCGGACCGAGCCTGCGGTTCATGAGCGCCATCTGGAACTCGTGCTCGAAGTCGGAGACGACGCGCAGGCCCCGGACGACGATGCGGGCGTTCTCCTTCCGCATGAACTCCACGAGCAGACCCCGGAAGGACTTCACGACGACCTTCGGCTCGTGCCGGAAGATCGCCCGAATCATGGTGAGGCGCTCCTCGACGGTGAAGAGAGGCGATTTCTCCGTGTTGATGAGAACGGCGACGAGGACGCGGTCGAAGATGCGGCAGCCGCGGCGGATCAGGTCGACGTGGCCGTTCGTGACGGGGTCGAACGTGCCCGGGTAGACGGCGGTCTGTTTCACGCGGACGGCGATTGTACGTCCCGCGCGGCGGCCGCGTCTCCGAGGCGCCGCGCCGAGAGCACGAGGAGGAAGAGCGCGGCGGCGGGAGGCAGGACGCACCACCACGCGCCCGGCAGGAGATTGCGGGCCTCGGCGAGCGCGCGGCCCCAGGACGCTTCGGGCGGGGGCGCCCCGAGGCCGAGGAACGATAGCGCCGCCTCCGTGAGCACCGCCGCGCCCAGCGCGTAAGGCAGGAGCGCGAGCGCGGGCGGCAGAGCGTGCGGAAGGACGTGGACGAGGACGAGGCGCGGGGACGACGCGCCCGAAGCGCGCGCGGCGTCGACGAACGGGGCCGCGCGGATTCGGCGCGCCTCGGCCCTCACGACCCGGGCCGTGTCGGTCCAGCCCGTGACGGCGATGAGAAGGGCAACCACGACGAACGAAGGCGGGAGAAACGACGCGCCCGCGACGACGAGAACGAGCGCGGGTAGCGCCTGGACCACGTTGACCAGAAAGAGGACGCCGCGGTCCGCGGCTCCCCCGGCCCAGCCGGCCGCCGCCCCGAGGCCGGCCCCGAGGACGAGCGCGAGCGACGACGCGAGGAGGCCCGCCGCGACGGACACGCGGGCGCCGTGCAGCGTCCGGGCCAGAACGTCGCGGCCCAGCTCGTCCGTCCCGAGGACGTGGGTCCGCCCCGGCGGCTGGAGCCGCCGGTCGAGGTCGGCGGCGTCGGGATCGAACGGCACCGGCGCGTTGAGGATCGTCTCCCCCGTCCTCGTCTCGATCCAGGGCTTCTCGCGTGCGAGGACCGGGGCGAGGAGTGCGAGCGCGGGAAAGAGCGCGAACAGCGCCGCAGCCCGCCAGGTCTTCACCCGCGCGGTGCTCACGCGGCCTCTCCCGCGGGCGCGAGCGGAGCGCCGGCGTCCCGGGCGCGCGGGTCGAGCGCGGCCGATGCGACGTCCGCAAGGAACGACGCCGCAACCACGGCACCCGCCGAGAGGAGCGCGAGCGCGAGGACCGTGGGGACGTCGCGTGCGAAGACGGCGTCGGCGAGGAGGCCGCCCGCACCGGGAAGCGAGAAGACCCGCTCGACGAGCACCGAGCCCGAGACGAGCGACGGCACCAGCGCCGCGCCCATCGCCGCGAACGGAGCCGCCGAGCGCCGAAGCGCGCGCCGCACGGCGGCACCGCCGCCCTCGCCGCGCGCCTTCGCCGCGACGGTCGCCGGGTCCCGGAGCGCGGACCCGACGCACGCTCGGACGAACCGCGCGAGGAACGCGGCCGTCGGGAGTGCGAGCGTGACGACGGGGAGGACGTAGCCGCGGAAGCCGCCCGCGTCCGCGAAGAGCGGCGTCCAGCGGAGCCAGCCCGAGAAGACGAGAAGGAGGACGAGTCCGAGGACGAAGGCCGGCGTCGCGAAGAGCGCGTCGCCGAGCGCGCCGGAGATCCGGTCGAGGCGTCCTCCCGGCCGCCGCGCCGCCCCGACCCCGGCGGGGACGCCGAGGGCGAGCGCGAGGAGGAGCGCCGCGACGTTGAGCGTCACCGTCGCGGGGAGCGCGCCCGCGATCCGCGCGTTGACGGGCCGCCCATCCGAGAGGGAGCGGCCGAAGTCGAATCGCGCCGCGCGCACGATCCAGAGACCGAAGCGCTCCGGCGCCGGCCGGTCCAGCCCGTAGAGGCTCCGAAACGCCGCGAGCGACTCCGGCGACACGGCCACGGCCCGCGCGCCCGCCCTCGCGGCCATGGCCGCAGGATCGCCGGGGGCCGCCGCGAGGAGGCCGAAGACGAGCGCGAGGACGCCCAGCAGCGTCAGCAGGGCCGACGCCGCACGCCGCAGGGCGAATCGGAGCATGGGCGGATGTTACTTGCGGAGGCTCACGAAATGGGCCTCGTGCCCGCGCCGGGCCGCCATGCCGAAGCGCCCGGCCAGAACAGGAACAGGCCGTAGGGCGATGTCCGGACGCCCTCGATGCGGCCCGAGATTCCCCACTTCGTGAGGGGCGTGTTCAGGAAGGTGACGGGCTCATCCTCGTGGACGAGGCGCTGGACCTCCGAGAGCAGGCGCTTTGCCTCGTCGCGGTCGAATGCGGTCCTGAGCCGTTCCAGGAGCGCGTCGACCTCCGGGTTCCGGTAGAAGCAGTTGTTCAATCCGCTCGGGGGCGTCTGACGCGAGTGCCACTGGGCTGCGAGGTCCGGGTACGGGTCGAGGTTCCACGCGGCGGCCCACGCCTCGAGGTCCCCCGCGTCCACCTTCGCAACGAACGCCGCCCACTCGAGCGGCTCGATTTTCATCTCGATCCCGGCCTTGCGGAAAGACTGCTGGGCCAGCTCGACCATCTGCCGCTGGACGTCGCTGCCCATCCCGAGCGAGAACGTGAACGAGAAGCGGAGAGGGCCCCTGTGCCGGACCCCGTCCGGCCCGTTGCGAAAGCCCGCCTCGTCGAGAAGCCTCCCGGCCTCGGCGGGGTCGTAAGGCCACGGCGGGATCGAGGCGTCCCACGCCCAGTGGGCAGGCGGCAGAGGCCCGTTCGCGAGCTTCGCGAGGCCGCCATAGAGATTGCGGTCGATGCTCTCACGGTCGACGAGCATCGTGAGCGCCCGGCGCACGCGGCGGTCCGAAAACAGCGGCGAGCGGTTGTTCCAGCCGAAGTACTGGTACGCGAGCTCGTCGAACGTGACGGCCCGCGGCGCGCCGGGCGCCCCCGCGTCGAGCTCCTTCTTCTGCGCGTACGTGAGGCGCATCTCGTCGAGCTCGCCGGACAGGAGGCCCGCGAACGCAGGAGCCGTCTCCGGCACGACGCGGAAGACGACCTGCTCCGCCGGCGCCGGCGGCCCCGCGTACTGCGTGTTCCGCACGAGCGTGATCGAGCGCCCGCTCTCCCACGCCCCGAGGCGGTACGGCCCGTTCGCGAGCGGGTGCCGGTTGCGCGGGTGCGTGGCGACGTCGCCGTCCTTCCAGGCGGCGGCCGAGAGGAGCGGGAGGTGGAAAGCGTCGAGACGGCCCGCCGAGACCTCGTGGAACGTGACGCGGGCCGTCCGCTGATCGACGACCTCGGCCTTCTCGAAGCCCTCGAAGAGGGGCCGGCGCGTGAGGGCGGGCGTCTTCGGGTCCATGATCGCGTTCAGCGTGAAGACGACGTCGGCCGACGTGACGGGCGTCCCGTCCTCCCAGCGCGCGTCCGCCCTCAGCCGGATCGTGAACACGAGATGGTCGG
Source organism: uncultured Acidobacteriota bacterium (assembly GCA_963798215.1). Lineage (GTDB taxonomy): Bacteria > Acidobacteriota > Thermoanaerobaculia > UBA5066 > UBA5066 > Fen-183. Next base: position 1,659,044 of record CAWCSP010000004.1, on the reverse strand, counting down.
CCGACTCCGAGACCCCCTCCGCGAGGCCGGGCACGAGGTTCAGTTTTTCGTCGTAGTCGAGGAGGTTGCGCGAGAGGAGCGCGACGACGACCTGCTCGGGGTCGGTCGTGGTCAGGATCGGGTTCAGCGTCTTCGGCTCGCCGTCGAGCCGGCGGTGAATGACGCTCGCCTGGTCCTTCCCGCGCGTGCCGCAGGCGAGGCCCGAGAGCGCGAGAAGCGCCGCGGGATCGCGCGCCGGCGCCGCGGGGTCAGAACCCGGACGGCCATTCGACGGAGAGCGTTGCGACGTTTCCGGAAGCGTCGAGGACGCGCACGGCGAGGACGGAGGGGCCCGCGGGCTTCGGCACGCGGAAGACGAAACGCTCGACGGTCGAGTCGGCGGCGCCGTCCTCCGCCGAGAGGACACGCCAGCGGTCGGCGTTCACGGAGCCTTCGGCCCTCACGACCGGCGACAGGGCGTCCGTCGCGAGGACGCGGAGCACGAGGGCGTCGCCGTCGGCCTTCGCCGCCTCGACCTTGACGACGGGCGGGGTGTTGTCGACGACGGCGAGCACGCTCTCCTCGGCGGCGGTCAGCGCCTCGCCCTCCGGCTGCGAGAGGCGGTCCGAGGCCGTCACGCGGAAGCGGTAGCGCCCGTCCGCGAGCGCCGTCGAGTCGAAGGACAGGAACGAGTCCTCCACGTCCTTGCGCACCGGGAACCACGGGCCGCCCTCGCGCTGCGCGTCGACGTCGTATCGCAGCGTGTCGCCGTTCGGGTCGGTTCCCTTCCACGTGAGCGTCCGGAAGCCCTTGCGCCAGAGGCGGCGGCCGGGGCCCTCCGCGGGGGCGCCCTCGCGCGGCTGGTCGAGTCCCGCGAAGATCCCGTTCTCGTCCGGGTTCGTGACCGAGAGGACGCCGGCGCCGCTCGCCCCCGCGCGCGCAAAGACGACGCCGGGCTCGAGGACGGTGAGGTTCTCGAGGACCGGCCGCGCGTTCCGTTCGGCGTACGTCAGCTCGACGCGCTCGACGGACGGGGACTCCCCCTTTGCGTTCGGCGCGAGGTCGGCCTTCCACTGGAAAAAGCGGGCGGCCGGGAGTCGCGCGTCGCCTCCCGCCGCCGCGGCGACCCACGGCGACCACGTGGCGTCCGGCTTCTCGCTGTTCCCCGCGCGTACCGAGAGCACCACCGACGAGCCGGCCGGCGCCGAGCCTTCCCAGCGGACCCGGCCGAACGTGGACAGCCGTACGGCGTCCTTGACGGCGGAGACGAAGGAGGCCGGCGCCGCCGAGGACGCGGGCCGCAGGATCCCGGCCGCGCCGTTCGTGACGGCCGCGAAACCCGAGCCGGCGGCCGGCGCCGCGACGACGAGCTTCTCGCCCGTCTGCGCGAGGAGTCGGACGGCTCGGTCCTTCCAGGCGTAGAGCCGGCCACGGGGCCCCGTCGCGACGAGGAGCGACCCGCTGGCCGCGTCGAACCGCAGCGCGAACACGGCTTCCTCGGGGAACGTCCACGCGGGCTCGACGAAGCCGTCGGGCGCGATCGCGACGATCTCGGAGTTGTTCGAAGGCGCGACCAGGCTCGGAGGCCGGACCGTGGACGTCGTCGCCGTCATCGAGACGCTGCCCTTCGGGGCCTCCTCGGCGGCGGCCGGCTTGGGCGTCGGCGTGGGCGTCGGGCGGACGCGGCCATCCCAGGGCGCCGCGCGGCCGACGCTGGCGTCCATCTGCGAGGCTGCGGCGTAGAGGACGCCCTTCCCGTCCAGCGCGAGACCCGTGACTTCGGGCCGGGAGAAGTCGTAGAGCGTCCGCGCGCCCCTGGGCCCGATCGCGACGACGAGGCCGCGGTCCGACGTTCCGGCGTAAACGGTCCCGTCGGGACCCACGAGCAGCGACCGGACGTGGACGTCCTCGACCTCGTGGAAGAGCTCGAGCGCGCCGGACGGCGGCATGCGGTAGATGCGGCCCTTGTTGCCCGTGCCGGCGTAGAGCGTCCCGTCCGGGCCGAACGCGAGCGCCCAGATGGCCGCCTCCTTCGGGTCGCCGAGAACAGTCCCGGCCCTGGCCGGGTCGCTCTCCTTGGGGTTCACGCGGTAGACCTTCCCGTTCGGGGACGAAGCGCAGACGACGGTGCCGTCGGGCGCGACCGCGACGGCCGTCAGGTTCGGCTCGGGCGCCGTGAAGAGGAGCGTCACGCCCTTCGCGTCGGAGACGAAGAGGCGGCCGAGACCGCCGCCCGTCGCGAGGAAAACGCGGCCGGACGGGTCGCCTGCCGCGGCGAAGACGGCGGCGTCGGCTGCGTTCTCCGGCCAGGCGCGAGGCGCCAGCGGCGGGGCCAGCGTCAGGCGCCCGTCGGCGGAGACGGCGGTTCCCTTCGCCTCGCCCGCGAGGAAGTCGCGCGCGCCCGCGGTGACGGCGACGCGCGAGGTGGCGGCGAAGAGGGGTGAGGCCGCGAGGAGCGCGGAGCAGGCGACGAGACGTTTCACGAGCGCGGCCTTTCGATCTCGACCTCGAGCCGGACGGTGCCGGTCACGGGGCGGTCGAGCGTGAGGATCTCCTCGGCGAGAGGGCGCGCGACGACGGCGGAGCGCGTGGAATCGCCGCGGTCGCCGTCGGAGAGGATCGCGGCGGCCGACGGCGGGAGCGCTGTCAACGTGGCAGGGCCCGTGGTGACGCCCCGCGTCGGGACGAGAAGCGTCGCCACGAGGCGGTTCGCGGGCAGCAGCCGCTCGACTGACCGGCGGAGGCCGGCGAGCGAGCGCGGCGGGGCCGGGTCGAGGACGACCCGGGCTGCCGAAGCCGAGGCGCCGTCCGCGATCACGAGCGTCGCCCGGCCCTCGGGCGCCTCGCGTGGCACGCGGAGGGTGACGACGCGCGTCTGTTCCTCGCCTCGTCGCCCCGCGAGCCGGATGCTCGCCGCGAGCGTCTGTCCGGGCGCGACCTTCCGCGGGGCGACGGCGGCGTCCACGACGCGGAGGCGGCGCTCGCCAGCCGTGTTCGAGAGCGCGATCTCCACGCCCGAGATCTCCGGGTCCTCGAACTCGTTGTCGGCGACGAGGCCCGCGAGCGCGATCGTCGTGAGGAGGGCGATGTCCCGCGCGCGCGGGCCGGACAGGACGTCGTCGTAGACGAACGGTCCCGCCTTCGTCCCGATCGAGAGGTGCAGCGAGACGGTCTTCTGCATGGGCGTCGGGTCGTTCAGGAGGAGCGCGACGTCGGTCGACATCGCGAGGAGGAGCGGGAAGATCGCCGGCACGCCCGCCGCGCCCCAGTGCATTTCCCGGGGGACTCCGCCGCCGTTCTCGAAACGGAACGTGACGGGCACGACGGGCGCGACGTGGTCCGTCCGGCCCGAGACGCCCGAGTCGCGGTCGCGCGTGAGCCGGTAGGCGGGCGCGTCGGGCGCCGCGAGCTTGAAGGACATCAGTTCGTTCGGGACCACCTGGACGACGTCGGTCGCCGCGACGGGCAGCTCGAGCTCTCCCATCCCGAGAAACGGGTGGCCGAAGGCGACGAAGCTCCCGTCCTCCGCCACGCGCGTCACGGTCCCGGTCGCGCCGAGCTGGATGTCGCCGTCGAGGAGGAACGCGGTGACCGCGCCTCCGTTCACGAGCTTCGCCGGCGGCGCGCCCGGCTCGGGCGCGCGGGCCGCCGCCGCGCCGCCCGCAGCCGCGAGAAACGACGCGGGGAAGCCGAGGCGCCCGAGATCGTCGGCGAAGCGCGCGAGCGTCGCGGACGGGATCCCGGCGGCGACGGGGGCGAGCAGGGAGACCTCCTCGCGGCCCGCGGCGGGCCGATACGGCGCGGCGATCTTCTCCAGGGCAAGGGCACGCTCCTCGGGCGGCAGCGAGTGGGCCGCCGCGAGGGCGTCCCACGCCGCGATCGACGAGACGGTGGCGCGGGCACCGGCGGCGGCGGGCGCCGCGTCGATGTCGAGCATGCTCTCGATCGGCGTCACCTGGCCGATCGGGTCCTTGCCGAACGCCCACGTCGAGGAGACCGCGCCCGCGAGCTTGCCGTCGAGGTAGACGGGGCTGCCGCTCATCCCCGCGATCACGCCCGTTCTCTCGAGGCCGAGGCCCGAGACCTTCACGAGGATCCGGCTCCGCCCGAGCGTGTTCGGAAGGACGCCGAGCACCTCGACCTCGAAGCGCTCCGGCGCCGTTCCCTTCATGACGGTGAGGCCCCAGCCTTTCATCCCCGCATGCACGGCCGAGAGCGGCAGGACGTCCGCCGGGAGCGGCGCCGGAGCCGCCGGAAGCGCCGCGGCGAGGGCCAGCGCGAGAGCGGCGAAAGCCCCCCAACGCTTTGACCCCCTTCGAGTTTCCGTGCTACCTTGACGAGACGGCCGGCGACCGGACCGTCGCGGATCCCGTCCCCCGTTTCCGAGGGAGGCCGAAAGAGCACTCATGTCCGAACCGAACGGATCGAATCTGGTCCAGCTGTTCCTCAACGCCGGGCCCACGGCCAAAGCCGTGCTCGTCGTCCTCGCGTTCTTCTCGCTCGTGTCGTGGGCGATCATCATCGGCAAGATCTGGAGTTTCTCACGCGCGGCAGGCAGCTCGCGCGCCTTCCTCGCCCACTTCCGCAAGAGCCGCAAGTTCGCCGACGTGCTCGGCATTTGCGATCGCTGCGAGCCGAGCCCGCTCGTCGGAATCTTCCGCGCGGGCTACGCCGAGCTCGACCAGCAGGTCAAGGACGGCCGGGAAGTCGCGCCCGCGGACTCGGGCCGCCTGTTCGTCAAGAGCCTCGCCTCGATCGAGCGCGCCCTCGAGCGCGCGGCCGGCGTCGAGACGACCCGCCTCACGCGCGGGCTCCCCTTCCTCGCGACGACCGCGTCGGCGACGGTGTTCATCGGCCTCTTCGGTACCGTCATGGGTATCCTCATCTCCTTCTCGCAGATCGCGTCGAAGGGGTCGACGTCCATCGTCGTCGTGGCCCCCGGGATCGCGGAAGCGCTCGTCAACACGGCGGCCGGCCTCGTCGCGGCCGTCCCGGCCCTCATCGCCTACAACTACTTCAGCGCCCGCGTCCGGGCGGCGCGCGCCGAGATGCGGGACTTCGCCCTCGAGTTCATGAACCTGGCCGAGCGCCACTTCACCTGAGGCTGCCTTGGCGATCAAGCTCGACGACGACGCCGACTCGTTCCACGACATCAACGTGACGCCGCTCGTGGACGTCATGCTCGTCCTCCTCGTGATCTTCATGGTCACGGCGCCGCTCCTCCACCAGGGGGTCGAGGTGCAGCTTCCGAAGTCCGTCGCCCAGAACCTCCCGAAGACTCCGGAGGACCCGCTCATCCTCTCGATCACGAAGAGCGGAACGTACTACCTCAACGAGTCGCCCGTCGCGAAGGCCCAGCTCAAGGACCGCCTCCGGCTCGTCCTCTCGCGGCGCCGCGACAAGTCCGTCTACCTCAAGGCGGACCGGAACCTCCCGTACGGCACGGTGGTCGAAACGATGGACACGCTCAACCGCCTCGGCGTGGAGAGCCTCGGCATGGTGACGGAGCTGAAGTCGGAGGACCGTCGTTGAGAGAGGCGGCGTCGTGGCCGTGAACACGGCGACCGCGGGCGCGCCGCTCACGGTCTCGGAGATCCTCGCCGGGCGCGCGCACGCCGGCCAGGCTCCGGCCCCCGTCACCGCCGGGCTCTCGATCCTTGCCCACGCGGTCTTCATCGGCGTCGTGATCCTCACGAGCCGGCGTTCGTACGTGCCGGCGGCGATCCCGATCTCGCTCCCGGTCCGCGTCGTGAGTCCCGCGGCCCTCGGCCGGCCCGAGGCGGCGTCCGCGCCCGTCCCGAAGGCCTCCGCCGAGGCGGTTCCGGAGCCTCCAAAAGCCCGCCCGGTGATCGAGAAGAAGCCCGTCGAGAAGGTCGAGCCCTCGCCGAATGCGATGCCGGCCCTGAAGAATGCGAAGCCGAAGCCGACGCCCCCGAAGGCGGCTGCCCCCGGGAAGGCGACGGCTCCCGCGGTCGACCTCCCGAGCGCCCCGGGCTTTCCGAGCGGCTCGGCGGGCGCCGCCGGGACCTCGCTCAACTTCGGCGCCGACGTGGCCGGCTTCGACGCCGACTTCCCCTTTTCCTACTACGTCCAGCAGCTCGTGTCGCTCATCGGCGCGAACTGGTTTCGCCCGGACGCCTCCGAGGGCGCCCTCTGCACGGTGTCGTTCCGCATCCAGCGCTCCGGGCAGGTCACCGACGTGAAGGTCGAGACTTCGTCGGGGGTGAGCTACTACGACCGCGCCGCGGTCCGAGCCGTCTACGCCGCCAACCCGCTGCCGCCGCTGCCGAACGACTACCACAACGACCAGCTCGGCGTGCACCTGCGCTTCCGTTGAAACCGAGCAAGGGAACCGATCGAATGGGAGGCTCCGTGATCCGACCGTACCCGACCCGCATCCTGGCCACCCTCGTTCTCGCCGCTGCCGCCCGCGCGGGCGCCCAGCCGTCCACCTCGGCGCAGACGCCGGGCACCGGGCCGGTCGCGCCGCCGGTCTCAAGCCTCCCGAGCCAGGTCGTCGTCGACATCCTCGGCGCGAAGGGCGCGCGGATCCCGATCGCGATCCCGGTCACGATCGCCCCTCTCACGGCGGAGCTCCAGAAGGGCGCGGTCGACCCCTTCTTCACGACGCTCAACGACGACCTCTCGGGGTCGCGCGTGTTCCTCGTCTCGGACCCGACGCTCTACCCGAAGGGCCTCCGCCCGCCCCGCACGCGAGAGGAAGGCGACCAGTGGAAGGCCTCGTCGGCGCAGTACCTCCTCGACACGCGCCTCTCGCCGGAGAACGGCACGAACGTCGTGGTCGAGGCGCAGCTCTGGGACCTCGGGACGCTCCAGCCCATCCTGAGCAGGAAATACTCGGGGGAAATGCGGGCCGCCCGGCGGATTGCGCACACCCTCGCGAACGACCTCACGCGCCAGTTCACCGGCAAGCCGGGGCCCTATCTCACGAAGATCGCCTTCGTCTCCGACCGCGACGAGCCGCGCGTGAAGGAGATCTACACGATGGACTTCGACGGCGAGAACCAGCGCCGCCTGACCTTCTCGCACACCCTCTCGCTCGCGCCGGACTGGTCGCCCGACGGGAAGAAGATCGTCTACCAGTCGTACGAGAGGGACACGCCGGGCGTCTTCCTCATCGGCCGGGACGGCACCGGAAAATTCCGTGTCCCTCTCTCCACGCAACTGAACGCGTCGCCGTCCTTCTCGCCCGACGGGAAGACGATCGCGTTCTGCGGAAGCGTGAAGGGAAACCCGGAGATCTTCACCGTCCAGTCGGACGGCACGGGGCTCAAGCGGCTGACGGAGAACCTGGCCATCGACTCGACTCCGCGCTGGTCGCCGAACGGCCGCGAGCTGGCGTTCACGTCCAACCGCCAGGGATCGCCCCAGCTCTACATGATGGATCTCGAGGGCGCGAACGTCCGCCGCGTGTCTCTCGCGGGCAACTGGAACGACGAGGCGTCCTTCTCCCCCGACGGCGGGCGCATCGCGTTCGCCTGCCGCAACGAAGGGGACTTCCAGATTTGCGTCATGGAGCTCGGAACCGGGCGCACGCTCCAAATCTCCGAGGGCCCGGGCGCCAACGAGAACCCGACGTGGTCGCCCGACGGGACCAAAATCGCCTGGGAGGTCACGCGCGGCAGCTCGACCCAGATCGCCGTCGCGAACGCGGACGGCTCCTCGATGCGGATCGTGACCTCGGCCGGGAACAATTTCTCGCCCGCGTGGAACAAGACGCTAGAATAGAAATCACCCGCCGGGAGCGCACGTCGCGCCCCCCGGACATCAACCCGGCCCTCTAGAACGGAAGGATCCATGAAGCATTTCGTGAAATCCGCGACCCTCGCCCTCGCCGCCGCCGCCCTCGTCGTCGCCTGCTCGCCCAAGCCGAAGCCGGAGCCCCCGCCGCCGGCCCCGACGCCGACCCCCACCGTCGTCACGCTCGAGCCGACGCCCGCTCCCACACCGACACCCGCGCCGCGCTCGCCGGAAGAGGACATCAAGGCGATGTCCCTCGACCGCGTTTCGAGCTACCTCAAGCCCGCGTTCTTCGACTACGACAAGGCGGACCTCCGCGCGGACGCGCGCGACGTCCTCGCGGCCAACGCGACCTGGCTCAAGGCCCACCCGAGCGTCGTCTTCACGATCGAGGGCCACTGCGACGAGCGCGGCACGGCCCAGTACAACCTCGCGCTGGGCGACCGGCGCGCGAACGCCGCGAAGGAGTACCTGGTCTCCCTCGGCATCGACGCCGGCCGCGCCAAGACGGTGTCGTACGGCAAGGAGCGCCCCTTCGCGACCGGGCACGACGAGGAATCGTGGGCGAAGAATCGCCGCGCGCATTTCGTCGTGACCGCGAAGTGATCCGCGTGCGGGGGGCCCGGGCTCTCGCGGCCGCGGGCCTCCTCGCGGCCGCGTCCGGCTGCGTGAGCGGGAGCGACATCGACCAGCTCCACAAGCACATCAGCGTCGTCGAGAAGGACGTTGACGCCCTCCAGAAGCAGTCGTCCTCGAAGGAGGAGGTGGAGAAGCTCAACGAATCGCTCGCGAAGCAGTCGAACACGCTCCTGCGCTCGAACGCCGACCTCGGCGCGAAGTTCGACGACCTGACCCGCGAGATGCAGGCGCTCGCCGGAAATCTCGAGGACACGAACCGCCGCCTCGCCCAGCTCTCGCAGCAGATCGCGGAGGTCCAGGCGCGGGCCGCCGCCGGCGTGGCGGCGCCTCCGGCCGTCGCTCCCGGGGCGCCCGGCGCTTCTCCCGCCGCCCCGGTCGCCGCCGGCGGCCTCGTCGCGGTGGGGGCCGCCGGCGCGGGCTCCGCGCCCCCCTCCAAGGGCGGCGGGATCTCCCCGGCCGACCTCTTCGCCCAGGCGACCGCGGACTACCAGCGCGGCCGTTACGACCTCGCGCGACAGGGCTTCGAGGACTACGCAGAGAAGTTCCCCCGCACCGACCTCTCCGACGACGCCCTTTACTGGGCGGGCGAGTGCTGGTCGGCGCAGAAGAAGCCCCAGGAGGCGATCGCGGCGTACGACAAGCTGTTCCGCACCTACCCCCAGAGCGACAAGGCTCCCGCCGCGCACCTCAAGAAGGGACTCGCCCACCTCGACCTCGGGGAAAAGGCCCAGGCGATGGTCGAGCTCAACTACGTCGTCAACCAGTTCCCGGGCTCCGACGAGGCCAAGAGCGCGCGCCAGCGGCTGAAGGCTCTCGGCGGCGACGCCCGGTAGAAAAGAGAAAGGGACTTCCCCCGAATGGCAAACACCAAGCAGGCCAAGAAGCGCGCGGGTCAGAGCGAGAAGCGGCGCACGCGCAACCGCTCCGTCGTCACGCGCGTCCGCAACGTCGTCAAGAACCTCCGCAAGACCGCCGAGACCGAGGCCGCCAAGGTCGGCGACATGCTCTCGAACGCGGTGTCCGAGCTGGACGTGGCCGTTCGCAAGGGCGTCCTCCACCGGAAGACGGCCTCCCGCCTCAAGTCGCGGATCTCGAAGACCGCGAACAAGGCGAAGAAGTCCGCCGCGAAGAAGTAGCGACGTCGGATCGACTGGCCACCCCGCGGGCGCGCCCGCGAGGTGGCCTTTTCCGTTTTGGGGAGGTCGTCATGGTTCGTCGAGCTCTTCTCACGGCGATCGCGCTCATCGTCGCCTGCGCGCCGGCGCACTCCGAAGTCGTCGATGTCGCCGCTGGCGGCTTTCTCGTCAGGCACGAGGTCGACGTGAAGGCCGAGCCCGCGGCTGTCTACGAAGCCCTCACGGCCGGGGTCGGAAGCTGGTGGAGCGCCGTGCACACGTACTCCGGCGACGCGAGAAACCTCTCGATCGCTGCGGCTCCGGGCGGATGTTTCTGCGAGAAACTCCCGGGCGGCGGAGTCCTCCACATGACCGTCGTCTACGCCGCTCCCGGAAAGGCGCTCCGGATGACCGGCGCGCTCGGTCCCCTGCAGGGCTCCGGCCTTGCGGGAAGTCTCACGGTGAACCTTGCGAAGATCGAGAGCGGGACGAGGATCGTCCTGACCTACGGCGTGGGCGGGTACATGCCGGGAGGTTTCGAGAAGATCGCCCTCGCCGTCGACGGAGTGCTCGGAGAGCAGCTCCAGCGTTTGAAGTCGTTCACGGAAACCGGAAGCGCCGTCCCTGCCCCGAAGTGACCGCCTCCGGGCCTCCCGGGTCAAAAGCCTTCGAGGATGGTGGTCACGAGGCTCTGTGCGAAAGGCTGCGCGAGGGCGAGGATGGCCTCCCGCTCGCGGTCGTAGTACGACCGCGAGCTTCCGGGGACCACGTACGGCTGCCGGAAGACGAACGACGGCTCCGTGAAGATCGGCTTGTCCGTCGCCCGATCGACGAGCGTGAGGAAGGCCGTGACGGTCACCTGGTACTCCACGGCGATGCCGTTCGTGTCGAACCGCACCGGCGTGACGCTGAGCGACGTCAGACGCCCGTTCAGGTCCGAGTCGGCCTGCGTCCGGTCCTTCGACGGCTTGAGACGGCCCCGCGACGAGAGCTCCCTCAGGACGGCGTCCGTCAGGTTCTGCTCGACGCCGACGACGGTCGTGTCGTTGACGAACGTCGGGACCCACACGGTCTTCACGTTCGGCGGCAGCGCGCTCGCGCCCGTCCCGACCAGCGTGTAGCCGCAACCCGCCAGGAAGAGGACCGGAGAAACGAAGAGGATGAGGAAGAAGATTTCTTTGAATGAGGAAGACCCCGGGGCGCGGCGCCGCCGGCTCGCTGCGTGCAGCGCCGGCCTGCGACCACTCGGAGAATCTTCTCTTCGGTCTTCCATCTCTCTCGCGTTTACTTCACGACGAGGTTCAGCAGCCGGTCCTGGACCCAGATCGTCTTGACGATCTGCTTCCCTTCCAGCCAGCGAGCCACGACGGGCTCGGCCGCGGCGGCCTCCACGACCTCCTTCTCAGAAGATCCCCTTCGGACCTTGAGTTCGCCACGCACCTTGCCCGAGACCTGCACGGCGACCGATGCGATCTCGTCCACTGCGAGCTTCGGGTCGAATGCCGGCCAGCCCGAGACGAGGAGGCTCTTCGTCCCGCCGAGTTTCTCGTTCAGCTCCTCGGACAGGTGCGGCGCGATCGGGTGGAGGAGAGCGACGAGGGTGCGTAGCGTCGTCGCGGTCTCCCCCGGGTCGGCCTTCGGGTCGCCGACGAGGCCCGCCGCGTGCGTGCCGAACTCCATGAGGTGCGCGACGGCCGTGTGGAAGGAGAAGGCGTCGAAGTCCTGCGTGACCTTTTTCACGGCCATGTGGCGAACGCGCGCGGCCGGAGTGTCCGCCCCGGCGGGCTCCCGGCGCGGGTCGGCGCCGGAGGCGACGAAGCGCTCCACCGCGGTCCGGACGCGCCCGAGGAAGCGCTCGGGGCCGCTGATGCCCTCGTCGCTCCACTCGGCGTCCTTCTCGGGCGGCCCGAGGAAGAGGACGAACGCGCGCACGGCGTCGGCGCCCTTCTCGGCGATGAGGGGGTCGAGAGACACGGCGTTGCCGCGCGACTTCGACATCTTCTCGACGCGGCCCGTCGGCGAGACGCGCGTGATCATTCCCTGGTTGAAGAGGGCCGAGAACGGCTCCTCGAACGTCACGAGCCCGAGGTCCTTCATGACGCGCGCGAAGAACCGCGCGTACAGGAGGTGGAGGATCGCGTGCTCGATCCCGCCGATGTACTGGTCGACGGGCGCCCACTCGGCCGCGCGGGCGACGTCGAACGGGGCCTCGTCGTTCGCCGGGTCGAGGTACCTCAGGTAGTACCAGGACGAGTCCATGAACGTGTCCATCGTGTCCGTCTCGCGGCGGGCGGGGCCGCCACACTTCGGGCAGGAGGTGTTCACGAAGGACGCCACCTTCTCGAGCGGGTTGCCGCCCTTGCCCGTGAACGGCGCGTCGGGCGGCAGAACGACCGGCAGGTCCTTTTCCGGGACCGGGACCCAGCCGTCCACCGGGCACCTGACCATGGGGATCGGCGTCCCCCAGTAACGCTGCCGGGAGATGAGCCAGTCGCGAAGGCGGTAGCGGATGCGCGGGCCGCCGATCCCTCGCGAAGCGGCATCCTGCGCAATCAGTTCGCGAGCGGTCGAAGAGGGATTTTCTGAGAAGGTGCCAGAAGCAACGAGCCAGCCTTCACCCGTATAGGGAAGGCCGCCCAAGGCCGCGTCGCCGGAGGGAGATTTCTTCGGATGGTCCCTCTCCGGGGTCGCGCCGGCCCCCTCTTCCCTTCTAAGAAAATCTTCTTTCTTCTCTTCCTTCTTCTCTTCCTCGATGACCCGGACGATTGGAATCCCGTACTTCTTCGCGAACTCGAAGTCGCGCGTGTCGTGCGCGGGGACCGCCATGAGCGCGCCCGTGCCGTAGTCCGCGATGACGAAGTTCGCGAGCCACACGGGGATCTCCTGCCCCGTGAACGGGTTGACCGCCCTGACGCCCGTGTCGCGGCCGTCCTTCTCGGCGCCCTCGGCCTCGCGGGCGATGCGTTCCTGGTCGCGGACGGACTTGACCCAGGCCTGGAGCTCCGATTTCTGCGGGTGGTTCGCGATGAGGCGCGGCACGAGCGCGTGCTCGGGCGCGAGGATCAGCGCCGTCGCTCCGAAGACGGTGTCGGGCCGCGTCGTGAAGACGCGCACGCTCTCGCCGAGCGCGGGGATCGCGAAGTCGAGGTCCGCGCCCGTCGACTTCCCGATCCAGTTGCGCTGCATCGTGACGACCTTCTCGGGCCACTTCCCGAGCGTGTCGAGGCCGGCGAGAAGGCTCTCGGCGTAGTCGGTGATCTTCAGGAACCACTGCTCGAGCTCGCGCGGAACGACCGGCGTGCCGCAGCGCTCGCAGACGCCGCCCTCGGCCTGCTCGTTCGCGAGGACGGTCTCGCACGAGGGGCACCAGTTCACCGCGGACTTCCGTCGCACCGCGAGGCCCTTCTCGAGGAGCCTCAGGAAGAACCACTGGTTCCACCGGTAGTACGCGGGCTCGCAGGTCGTGACTTCCTTCGTCCAGTCATAGAGGACGCCCCACGCGCGGAACTGCTCCTTCATCGCCGCGATGTTCGCGAGCGTGGACGTCCGCGGGTGGATGCCCTTCTGGATCGCGTAGTTCTCGGCGGGCAGCCCGAAGGCGTCCCAGCCCATCGGGCAGAAGATCGTGCGTCCCCGCTGGCGCAGGTACCGGTGGAGCGCGTCCGTGAGGAAGTACGTGCGGGCGTGCCCGACGTGGAGGCGGTCGCCCGACGGGTACGGGAGCATGACGAGGAGGTACGTGCCGTCGCCCGCCGGCTTGCCCGTGTCGACGAAGGCGGCGCGGTCCCGTTCCCAGCGCTCGCGCCACTTCGTCTCGATTCGCCGGATCTCGTCGCCTCGTGAGGGAACTGCGCTGGTCGACATCAGAGCGGGCGAGTGTAAACGACGGCGCCCGGCGTCCGGTAAACGAGGTCGCTCCCGAGAAGGACGGGCGCGAGCGGCGACGACGCGGCGTCCGCGTGATCCTCGCGCCCGAGCAGGAGGTAGCCGCCCGGCTTGAGGCAGGCGCCGAGGCGCTCGACGGTTTCCGGCCGCGCGGCCTTTGGGAGCTGTTGGAGGAGCCCGTGGCAGACGATGGCGTCGTGCTTGCCGGCGCCCGGCGGCTCGTCCGCGAGCGCGCGCGCCTCGAAGAAGACGCCGTCGCGGAGCGGTTCGCGCACGCGGTAGCGGCCGTTCGACAAAGGCTGGAAGTGCCGCGTTCTCGCCGCCTCCGGGACGCCGCGGAGCGCGTGAGCACCGTAAACGCCCGCGCGCGCGTGCCGGATCGCCGCCGGCGAGAGGTCCGTGCCCCGGATCCTCACGCGGCGCTCGGGGCCGAAGCCGCGCTCGGCGAGCCGGATCGCCACCGACCAGACTTCCTCGCCCGTTCCGCACCCGACGCACCAGACGTCGAGCGTTTCGCCGGCCCCGAGCACGAGGAGCCGCTCGGGCGCGATTTCGCCCGCGAGGGCGTCGAGGGCCCCGGGGTTCGCGAAGAACCGCGACGCCGTGTCCGTGACGGAGTCCACGAGGCGCGAAAGAAGCGGATGATCCGCCGGCAGGTCGCGCATCCGCGTCCAGAGCTGCCTGAACGACCCCGCCGCCCACGCCTCAGCCGCAAGGAGGAGCGCCAGCCTCGGCCGCAGCGTCTCGGCGTCCAGCGCGAGACCGGTGCGCCTCCGCGCCAGGAAGACGAGGAGGCGGACCGCGTCCGATTCATCGTCCGGGAAGGCGGGCGCCGCGGAACGCCGGGCCGCCTCGATCGCCGCGCCCCAGGCGCGTCCGGTCCGCGGCGACGCGGCGGCCCACGCGGCCCGTGCCGCTTCCGGGTGCCGGCGCGCGAGGGCCTCGGCCGCCTCGCGCGCCTCGGGGCGCTCGGCACAGCACTCCAGAGCGCGCGTGACGGCGGGGATGGCGTCGGCCCGGCCCGACGCGGTCACGGCGCGCAAAAGCACGCGGAGCGCCTCGTCGTCCGTCTCGCGGTCCAGCGCCTCGGCAAGCGGAACCGCGAGCGCGGCGGCAAGGTCGTCCCCCGCGCGGGCCGCCGTCGACGCGGCGGCGATGCGGACTTCGGCCCGGCGATCGAGGAGCCCCCGCGCGACGGCGTCGGCCGCGAGAAGCGGAGGAGCGACGGCCACAGCCTCGAGCACGGCGCGAGCCGTGGAAACGTCTTCGTGAGAGACGGCAAAGGCGACGGCCGTCGCCGCCGCCGCGTCGCGCAGCTCCGCGATTGCCTCGAGCGCCGCGCGCCGCACGGCGCCTCGCTGGGCGAGCATTTCCCGCGCGACGCGCGGCCGGTCGGTCCGCGCGAGGACCACGAGGAGCGCTCCTGCGGCCGCCGCCACGGCCGGCTCGTCGTCGAGGAAGCGGAGGAGCCGCCGCGGCTCGAGCCCGGATTTGCGGGCGCGGGCGAGGCGCCCGAGGCTCCAGAGCGCCTCGGCGCGAACGGTCGCGTCCCCGTCGTCGAGGAGCGGCAGGAGCTCGCGCTCCCCCGTCTCGAGCCGGAACGCGGCGACCCCGGCCGCCGCCGCGCGAGCTCCCGCGTTGCGGGACGCGAACGCCGCCCGCAGCGCGACGTCGGCCGAGGCGCCCGGCTGCTCGCGCAGCGTGGCGAGGGCTGCGGCCCGGCCGGGGCCGTCGTGGCCGACCGCGCGATCGTTGAGCGCCGCGGCAGCGGCACGGGCCCGTTCCCCTCCCGCGCGGCACGCCTCGCGCGCGAGCGCCCAGGCGGCGGCGAGAGCCGTGTCCGGGTCGTCTTCGGCGAGGATCTCGAGAAGGTCCGCCAGCGGCGTCGTACCGGGCGCGAGCCGGTTCAGAGCGCCGGTCCTCACGCGCGAATGGACGTGCGCGAGAAGGCTGGCCGGCTCCACGCCGGCGGCGTCCCGGACGAGCAGCGTGAGGGCCGGCTCGGCGTCGTCGACCACGAGGGCCGTCCGTACCGTCTCGGGGAGGCGTTCGAGCGGGAGGTCCGCAAGGGCTGCAAAGCCGTCCGGGAACGGACCGAGTCGGATGATCAGGCCAGCCGCGCCCGACGCATCGAGCCGCGCGAGGAGGTGCGCGAGGGCGCCCGCGCCCTCGCGTGGCAGTCCGGGTTCGGCGAGAAGCGCCTGAGCCGCCTCCGCGACGCCGGGCCAGAGGGCGCGCACCCGCCGCGCAAGACCCGGGGGGCCGCAGACGACTCCTCGCGCGAGAGCGAGAAGCGTCCCGTCGCCGCCCTGCCCGCGGGCACCGCGCATGGCGAGTTCTTCGGCGGCTTCGGACGAGGGCAGGCGCGCGAGAGCGGCCAGCGCGCAGAGGCCGACCCCGGGCTCGTCGAGCACCGACAGGAGACGCGCGGCGGCCCGCGGATCACCGAGGAGGCCGAGAGCCCAGGCGGCGTGGGCGCGCGCGTACGGCGGGCCGTCGCGAAGCGTCCGGAGGAGGGCCGCCGCCGCGTCGGTGCGGCCCGTGCGTCCAAGGGCGACCAGCAGTTCGGCGGCGACGTCGGGGTCGGTTTCGCTTCGAAGGGCGGCGTCGAGGCGGGCAACCGCGACGGGACCCGACGACGGGAGCGGAAGCTCGCGGGCCGCGCGGAGGCGTACGGCGGGCGAGGCGTGGGAGAGCGCCTCGAGGAGCGCCTCTCCGCCCCCCGGTCCCGATGCGAGGGCCCGGGCCGCGGCGATTCCGCCAAAACCCGAGGCCGGGTCGAGCAGGAGGGCGGTGCAGGTTTCTCCCGCGCCCGGCCCCGCCTCGCCGAGGGCACACGCGGCCCGGCCGCGAACGCGGTGATCCGGGTCCGAGAGGAGTCCGGCCAGCGCCTCCTCGGCCTCCCGTCCTCCCAGGCCCGCGAGTACGGCCGCGGCGTGAAGGCGCACCTCGGGTTTCGGCGAGGACGCCTCCTGCACGACCGACACGAGCGGGTGCCCGCTCACGGCGCGCTCCCGGAGGGCACGGCGGCCGCGAGCGCCGTTGCAACGGCCTCGATGTCGAATGGCGTCGTCAGGAGCGCGGCCGCCCCGGCCGTCGCAGCGCGGCGCGGGGCCTCGGAATCGGAAGCCGGAGCAACGGCCACCACCGGCAGGTCAGCGTGCCCGGGTCGCGCCCGGAGCAGGGCGACGAGCTCCTCGCCCGACAGGATCGGCAGGTCCAGGGCGACGAGGGCGAGGTCCGGACGCTCGCGCGAAAGGAGCCAGAGCGCATCGAACGCGGACTCGGCCTCGGTCGTCCGCACGCCCTGCCCCGCCCGGGCCAGCGCCTCGCGCAGAGCCTCCGCGGCCAGCAGGCGCAGCGGCGGCGACGACAGGACCACGAGAACCCGGAGCGGCGCGCCCTGGGCGCCCGCGTCCGCGGTCAATGCCGGTCGTCCCGGCTCGCGGGACGCGGCGCCGCGAGGGGCGCGGGGTCGAACGATGCGCCTTCGAAGGGGCCTCGCGGGCGTGCGAGGGTGAGGCGCCCGTCGCCGCCCTCGAGGGCCGGGAGGCGGACTTCCGCCGAGCGGGAGAGGACGCCGGCGTGGAACGCGGAGGGTGGCTGGCGCGAGAGCGCGAGGTGGCGGGCCGTGACGGTGTTCGCGAGCCCGCCCGGGTCGGAGGGAACCCAGCCGAGGCCGGGCACGAAAACCTCGATCCAGCGGTGGCGGACCCCGCCGAGATCGGCGTTGTAGACGAGGCGGGACTCGGGCGTGAGCTCCTTCGGGTCGGTGGCGACGAGGAGGCCCGTGACCTGGCGCACGGGCACGCCCGCCCGGAGCAGGAGCTCGGCCGCCAGGAGCGACCGCCCCACGCAGGAGCCGTGGCCCGTGCGCAGCGCCTCGGAGGCCGTCTCGCCGCCGTCCGGCAGGACGTACGTGACGCTGCGGGACGTGAACGCAATGACGCGCTCCACCGCCTCGAGCGTCGTCGCGGCTCCCGTGAGCAGGCGGCGCGACGCGGCGTCGAGCGCGGGATCGTCGGCACGCGGCTCGGCGAGCGTGGCCCGGGCCTCCGGTGACAGCGCGGCGACGGGCGGAGGGAACGGCGCGTCGGAGGCGAAGGGAGCCGCGTCGACCTCCACCCGGGCGAGCAGAGTGCGTCCGTCCGGGCTGGAAAGGACCACGCGGTAGCCCGCGTCTTCCACGGGGCGCGCGTAGCGCCAGGGCGACTCCCCCGCGACCCGGTACTGCGCCCACTCTTCCCGGGGAGATTCGGCGCGGGCCGCCGCCGCCACCAGGAGGGCGAGAAGCAGCCTCTTCAAGCTGGCTCCTCCTCCGCGGCCGGACGCGGGCCGTACGTCGCGCGCCGGATCCCGTCGAGGACGCCGTTCACGAACGGACCGGACGACGGCGTCGAGAACTTCTTGGCGATCTCGACGGCCTCGTCGATCACGACGGCGTCGGGCGTCTCGTTCTCGAAGAGAAGCTCGTAGAGTGCGAGCCTGAGGAGGTTCCGGTCGACGGCCGCCATCCGGCCGAGGCGCCAGTGCTCGGAGCGTTCCGAGAGCTTCGCGTCCAGCTCGTCGCGGCGCGCGAGCGTTCCCTCGACGAGGCGCGCCGCGTACTCCTGCACGTCGGGCCGGGCTTCGACGAACTCCTCCGTGCGTAGGAACATCTCGGCGGGCTCGGTGCCCGCGAGATCGTTCTGATACAGCAGCTGGAGGGCCAGCTCGCGGGACTTGCGCCGGCGGCCGCTCACGCGTCCCTCCGCCGCCCGTCAGCGCGCGCGACGCTTCGCGGCCGGAGCCTTCAGACGGAGGCGCAGGTCGGCGGACTCCACGGCGGCCATCGCCGCCTCGAATCCCTTGTTGCCGGTCTTGGCGCCGGAGCGCTCGAGCGCCTGCTCGAGCGTGTCGCAGGTGAGGACGCCGAACGAGATCGGGAGGTCCAGGTCGAGCGCGACATGGAACACGCCCTTCGCCGTCTCGCCCGCGACGAAGTCGAAGTGCGGCGTGCCACCGCGGATGACGGCGCCGAGGGCGACGAGCGCGTCGAAGCCGCCGGAGCGGCCGAGGTCGCGCAGGACGAGCGGGAGCTCCCACGCGCCCGGCGTGCGGACGACGACGACGTCTCCGTCCGAAGCGCCCGTGCGGCGGAAGGCGTCGAGCGCGCCGTCGATCAGCCGCGACACGACGAGGTCGTTCGTGCGCGCGGCCACGATTCCGAAACGGCGCCCGGCGGAGCTGAGATGTCCTTCGATCACGGTCATGGGACTGAGGAGTGTACCCCGCCTCGCGGCTTCTTTGAAGCTCAGACTCCCGCGCGCAGCCGGTCCACGGTCCCGTGGACCCCCTCGGACCCGTAGTTCTCGCGATAGCGCTCGAGGAAGTCCGCCATCGTGTAGCGCTTCGGCTGCGCCCCCACCGTCTCGAGGGCGAAGACGGCCGCGACGCTTCCGACCCGGCCCGCGACCTCCCACGGCAGCCCGCGCTGGCGCGCCGCGAGGAAGCCCGCGCGGAACGCATCCCCGACGCCCGTCGGGTCGAGCGCGGCGCCCCGGACGCTCGCCGGCGGAATCCGGTGCGTGAGGGCGTCGCCGGGTTCGCCGGATGCGCCGCCGCGCAGGGCGATCGTCGAGCCCTCCTCGCCGCGCGTGACGATGAGAACGGGGACCCGCTCGAGGACCTCGGCCTCGGAGAGGCCCGTCTTCTTCTCGATGACCCCGAACTCGTACTCGTTCGCGACGAGGATCGCGGCGCCCTCGAGCCCGGCGAGGATCTCCGGGCCCGAGAGCCGCGCAACCTGCTGGCTGGGGTCGAAGACGAACGGGATCCGGAGGGTCCGGCATTCCTCCGCGTACTTGATCATCGCTTCGGGGGCGTTCGGCGCGATGACGGCGAGCGAGACGGTGCCGGGCCCGAACGCGCGGAAGGAGAGCTGGACGGCCCGGGCCATGGCGCCCGTGTAGAACGTGGCAATCTGGTTCTGGACCTCGTCCGTCGAGACGAAGAACGACGCCGTGAAGAGGTCGTCGCTGATGTGGAGCTCGGACGTGTCGACGCCCTCGTCCGCGAGCCACCGGGCGTAGTCGAGCGCGTCGACCCCCGCCGTCGCCATGATGACCGGCCTGAGGCCGAAGAGCGCGAGGCCGTAGGCGATGTTCGGCGCGACGCCGCCGCGCACGCGGCGCATCGAGTCCACGAGGAACGAGACCGACAGGCGGTGCATGCGATCCGGGACGACGACGTCGAGGAACCTGCCGGGGAACGTCATCAGGTAGTCGAAGGCGACCGATCCGGTGACGACGATGCGCGGGGGCGTCATGCGCGTCCTTTCTGCGTGAAGAGCGCGAGCCGCCCCCGCGTACGGGCGGGGACGCGCGCGGAAGGCGTGAGAATCGCGAAGTCGAGGGCGCCGGCGCAGTCGCTCGGGCGCGCGGGGTCGAGGCGCCGGACGGCGTTCGCGAGGACGCGGTTCGCCATGACCGCGTTGGCCTTGAGCACGGCGAGAACCGCCTCGACGCTGACGGGGCTCTCCTCCTCGTGCCAGCAGTCGTAGTCCGTCACGAGGCACGCCGACGCGTAAGCGATCCCCGCCTCGCGGCAGAGCTTCGCCTCGGTCGCGTTCGTCATGCCGATCACGTCGGCGCCCCAGGACCGGTACAGGAGCGACTCGGCCTTCGTCGAGAACTGCGGCCCCTCCATGCACACGTACGTGCCGCCGCGGTGGACGACGGCCTTCTCCGCCTTCCCCGCCGCTTCGAGGGCGTCGAGAAGCGTCTCCGACACGGGGTGCGAGAAGGAGACGTGGCCCACGCAGCCCTCGCCGAAAAACGTCGAGGCGCGGCGCCTCGTGAGGTCGAGGAACTGGTCGGGCAGGACGACCTCGGTCGGCCTGTAGGCTTCCTTCATCGACCCGCAGGCGGACGCGGACAGGAGCCACGAGCATCCGAGTTTCCGGAAGCCCCACACGTTCGCCCGGTAGTTGATCTCGGTCGGAAGCAGGTGGTGGTGCCGCCCGTGCCGGGCGAGGAATACGACCGGGACCGAGGAGAGATTTCCCAGAAAGTAAGAGTCGGAAGGCTTTCCAAAGGGGGTCGAAAGCGCGACTTCGTCGGTGATCTGCAAGCCGGGAAGCGCATAGAGGCCCGAGCCTCCGATGAGACCGATGCGGGGGATCCCGGGACGCGCGGCTCCGCCGCGCGATGAGGGAGATTTCTTAGAATGTGAAGAGGGGCGGGAGCGCGCCGCGGCCTTCTCGCGCGCCTTGCGGCCGCCGGCCTTCCCTCTTTCATTCGAAGAAACGGGTCTCTTCGCGCGTTTCATCTGCAGCGCCGCCCGCTCGCGCGACGTGCCTCCGCCTCGCCCTATTCCCCTCGAAGAAATCCTCTTCTTCGTCTTCGTGCTCTTCGGACGCTTCATGTTCAGCGGTTCCGGCCCATTTCCTCGAGGATGTCGAGGGCGAGCTTCAACGCCGCGCGGCCGGCCTCGCCGGTGACCTCGGGCTCGCTCCGCTCGCGGCAGGCCTTCAGGAACGCCGCGTCTTCGGCGGTGAGCGCGTCCTGCGGCTCGACCGCCACCGGCCACGGCACGATGCGCGGCGGGCCCGTCATCCGATCGAGTCGGAACGCCGTGACGTCGCGGTTCTGGGTGTCGATCGAGAAGTACCAGTCCGGCTGGAAGAACCGGAACTTCCGCGTCTTTTCCTGCGACACGCGCGAGGCCGTCAGGTTCGCGACGCATCCGCCCTCGAACGAGAGGCGCACGGACGCGATGTCGATCTTGTTCGAGAGGATCGGCACGCCGACGGCTCGGATCTCGGTCACGGGGCGCCCGACGAGGTCGAGCGCGATGTCGAGGTCGTGGACGAGAAGGTCGAGGACGACGTCGACGTCCAGGGCGCGCGCCACGAAGACCCCGAGCCGGTGCGCCTCGATGAACTTCACGTCGGTCACGAGCGGGCGCACGGCCGCGACGGCGGGATTGAATCGCTCGATGTGCCCGACCTGCAAAACCCGGCCCCTTTCCCGGGCAACGGAGACGAGGCGGTCGGCCTCTGCGAGCGTGGCCGTGATTGGTTTTTCGACCATCACGTCGGCCCCGCCCAGGAGGAGCTCCTCGGCGACGGCGGCGTGCGTGACGGTCGGCGAGGCGACGACGACGGCCGTCGCGCCCGCGTCGAGAAGGTCGCGGATCGAACGGCGGCGCACCATGCCGGTAGCCCCGTGGGCAGCCTCGATCGCGGCGGCCGCGGCGTCGTCGGTCTCGACGAAACCGGCGGGGCTCGAGCCCTCGAGCGTCGACAGGATGCGTGCGTGATGGCGCCCGAGATACCCGCAGCCGACGATGCCGGTCCGGAGAGACGTCATGTGCCGCGCAGTGTAAAGGACGAACGGGCCGCCCGCGTGCCGACTGATCCATCTGAATCATGTAACCTCCGCGGCTCACATGGGCCGCGACTGGAAGTCCACGCTCCTTCTCCCGAAGACGGGGTTCCCCATGAAGGCGGACCTCCCGAAGCGGGAGCCCGCGCGCCTCGCGCGGTGGCAGGAGGGCGACCTCTACGGCCGCATCCGCGCCGCACGGAAGGGCGCCCCCGGGTTCCTCCTCCACGACGGTCCGCCGTATGCGAACGGGCGCATCCACATGGGCACGGCGATGAACAAGATCCTCAAGGATCTCGTCGTCCGGTCCAGGACGCTCGCCGGCTTCGATGCGCCGTACGTGCCGGGCTGGGACTGCCACGGCCTTCCGATCGAGCTCAAGGTCGACAAGGAGCTCGGCCCGAAGAAGCGCGGGATGTCGGACGTTGCGATCCGCGACGCCTGCCGTGCCTCGGCCGAGAAGTGGATCGACGTCCAGCGGACCGACTTCATGCGCCTCGGCGTCCTCGGCGCGTGGATGACGCCGTACCGGACGATGGACTTCTCGTATCAGTCCGAGATCGCCCGAGCGTTCGGGCGGTTCGTCGAAAAAGGCCTCGTCTCCTTCGGCTTCAAGGCCGTCCTCTGGTGCGTCCACGACCGCACGGCGCTCGCCGAAGCGGAGATCGAGTACGAGGACAAGACGGACTGGTCGATCTACGTGGCGTTCCCGATGCCGGTCGAAGATCGCTCCGGAAGCGTTTGGGACCTCGCGGGGCTCGGAATCGACAAGCTCTATGCGGTCATCTGGACCACGACCCCGTGGACACTCCCCGCAAATCGGGCAATCGCTCTCGGACCCGACGGTCGATTACGTGCTTCTTAGAAGGAAAGAGGAGCCGCGCACGGCCTACCTCGTCGCCGACCTCCTCGTCCCGCAGGTGACGGCCGCGCTCGGCTGGAGAGACGCCGCCCCTCTTCCCCATTCGAAGAAAAGCGGCGAGACGATCGCCAAGGCGTCTCTCCCGCCGCGCTACGATGCCCGTTCTCGAACGATCCCACGGACAACTTCGGCTTCCTCCTCGGCGAGCACGTCTCGACGACGGACGGCACGGGCCTCGTCCACACCGCGCCCGGCCACGGCCGCGACGATTACGAGGTCGTGAGGCGGGCGGGCTTCAAGGTGGACGACCCGGCGCTCTGCCCGGTGGACGAGGGCGGCTACTACGACGTGAACGCACCGGAATCTCTGCGAGGGAAAAGGGTCGTCACGCCCAAGACCCCCGCTGATGACGCGAACACCGCTGTGCTCGAAGCCCTGACCGTCGGCGAAGGCTCGGGCGCCGTTCTCCTTTCTCAGAAGAAATCCCCGCATTCCTATCCCCACTGCTGGCGCTGCAAGAACCCGGTCATCTTCCGGGCGACTCACCAGTGGTTCATCGACCTCGGGGCCCTGCGCGACCGCGCGATGGGCGAGATCCGCGGCCGCGTGGAGTGGATCCCTTCCTACAGCGAAAACCGCATCGGCGCGATGGTCGACAACCGCCTCGAGTGGACGATTTCCCGCCAGCGCCGCTGGGGCTCGCCGATCACGTTCCTGCGCTGCGTGGACTGCAAACAGAACGGCGTCGTGAGCCACTTCCCCAGGGTCGAAGGTGGCGGAAGCGAAGAGGAAAAGAGACAAAGAGAAGAATTCTTTGAGGGGGTACGAGAGGCGTTTCGCGAGCACGGAGCGAACGCCTGGTACGACGATGCATTCCCCCCGTCTTACTTTCTAAGAAAATCTTCTTCTTCCTCTTCGTCTTTCTCTTCGTCGTCTACGGCGGCCGCGTGCTCCTCCTGCGGCGGGACGAACTTCGAGAAGCTGAAGGACATCCTGGACGTCTGGTTCGACTCCGGCGTGTCGCACGCGGCCGTCCTGCGCTCGGGCGACTACGGCCTCGCGGATCCGTACACGGCGCAGCCCTCCGTCCCGGTCATGTACCTCGAGGGCCACGACCAGCACCGCGGCTGGTTCCAGTCGTCGCTCCTGACCTCGGTCGCGCTCACGGACCGCGCCCCGTACGACACCGTGCTGACCCACGGATTCGTCGTGGCGGGAGACGGCCGGAAGATGTCGAAATCGCTCGGCAACACGATCGAGCCGCAGGACCTTCTCAAGACGGAGGGAGCGGACGTGATCCGGCTCTGGGTCGCGTCGCTCGACTACACGAACGACGACCCGCTCTCCAAGGAGATCCTCCAGCGAACGGCCGAGGCGTACCGCAAGATCCGGAACACGGCGCGGTTCCTCCTGTCCAACCTCTTCGACTTCGACCCCGCGAAGGACGCCGTGCCGGATGCGAAGCTCGAGCCGCTCGAGCGCTGGGTCCTCGACGCGGCGGCGCGTTTCGCGGCCGAGGCGCGCGACGCCTACGACCGCTACGAGTTCCACGCCGTGGCGCGCCGTCTCCTCGACCTCGTCACGACCGACCTCTCCGCGTTCTGGTGCGACGTGCGCAAGGACGCCTTCTACGTCCTCGCGCCGGGCGATCCCGTCCGCCGCTCGGCCCAGACGGCCGCGTGGAAGCTCGTCGAGGCGATCGCGGTCGCCCTCTCCCCGATCTGCCCGTTCACGGCCGAGGAGATCTTCGAGTCGCTCCCCGGGAACGCGGCGGACCCCTCCGCGCTGTTCCTGAGGAGCTGGAGCGACCTCACCCTCTCGGAGATTTCTTCGAGTGAAAGAGGGGCGTGGGGAAAAGTGCTCGCGCTTCGAGCGGCGTTCCTGCAGTCTCTCGAGCCGCTCAGGCGCGAAAGCAAGGTCGGCTCCGCGTCCCAGGCCGTTGCCGCGATCGGCTGCAGCGAGGACATCGACCGCGCGCTTGCCCTTCTTCACCTTTCAGAAGAAAAGCTCGCTGACGTATTCGGGACTCCATCGGTCGTGCGGGAGGGAGAGGCCGATGCCGTCCTCGCGCGCCCCGCCGAAGGCACGAAGTGCCCGCGCTGCTGGCAGGTGCGGAAGGACGTCGAGCCGGGCGAAGACGGGCTCTGCGCCCGCTGCCGCAAGGTCGTCGGCGGTTAGAATCCGACGGTGACGCGGCGTCTCCCCTATCTCGCGCTCGCACTGGGCGTCGTCGTCCTCGACCAGGTCACGAAGGCGATCGTCATCGCGAAGATCCCTCTCTACCGGACGATTCACGTGATCCCGGGCTTCTTCGACCTGACGCACCTCCGGAACACCGGCGCCGCCTTCGGGGTCTTCGCGGCGGCGGGCTCGGCCCGGCCGCTCCTCGTGACGCTGCTCGCCGTCGCCGTTTTCGCGGCCGTCCTCGTCTGGTCGCTGACGACGACCCCGGACCACCGGCTCCTCCAGACCGCCCTCGGCCTGATCATGGGCGGCGCGGTCGGCAACCTCGTCGACCGCGTGCGCTTCTCGGCCGTCACGGATTTCCTGCGGTTCTACGTCGACCGCTGGGAGTGGCCGTCCTTCAACGTCGCCGACAGCGCGATCTCCGTGGGCGTCGCCCTCCTCGCCTGGGACATCTGGCGCCGTCCGGAGGCCGAGCCGGCACGAAAAGCGGCGAGGACCTGACGCCGATGCACCCCGAGCTCTTCCGGATCGGCTCGTTCGCGCTCCCGAGCTACGGCCTCATGATGGCCGTGGCGTTCCTCGCGGGTCTGTGGCTCCTGCGGCGCCGCGCGCCCGCCTTCGGGATCGAGCCGGAGTCCGCGTCGGACGTCGGCGTCTGGCTGCTCCTCTCGGGCCTCCTCGGCTCGAAGCTCCTCCTCGTGATCGTCGAGTGGCCCACGTACGTGAGTTCGTGGCGGGAGTTCGCCTCGCTCGCGCGGGCCGGAGGGGTCTTCTACGGCGGCCTCATCGGCGCCGTGCTCGCGACGGCGATCCTGCTCCGGCGCCGCCGGATCCCGTTCTGGACGTTCGCGGATGCCGCGGCCCCGTCCGTCGCCCTCGGGCAGGCGTTCGGCCGCGTCGGCTGCTTCCTCGCCGGCTGCTGCTGGGGCCGGGAGTGCTCCCTGCCCTGGGCCGTGACGTTCACGAACCCGGTCGCCCACGAGAACGTCGGCGTCCCGCTCGACGTTCCGCTCCACCCGACGCAGCTCTACGAGGTCCTCGGCACGCTCCTTCTCTGCGTGCTCCTCGTACGCTTCGAGCGGCGGGCGTTCTCGGGCGAGACGTTCGCCCGGTACATCCTCGGCTACGCGCTCCTGCGCGGGACGATCGAGATCTTCCGCGGCGACCCGCGCGGCGAGGTCCTCGGAATCATGTCGACGTCGCAGTTCATCGCGGTCTGCGGGGTCTTCGTCGGTATCGCGATCCTCGTGCTCCGCCGCCGGATCCCGTCCGCCCCGAAGCCGGCGTGAGCGACGCGCCGCGGCCGGCCCGGGCAATCCGCGCGGACAGGGGCGACGTCGGCGAGCGCCTCGACCACGTCCTCCTCCGGCACCTGACGGACCTGCCCGAAGCTTCGCGCACGAAGATCCAGGAGTGGATCGCGGGCGGTTGCGTCACCCTCGCCGGCAGGGTCCCGAAGAAGACCTCCGAGAAGGTGAAGAAGGGGGATCTGATCGAGGTCGTTCTGCCTCCGCCTCCCCCGCCCCGCGCCGACATCCTCGCCGAGGACATTCCCCTGTTCGTCCTTTTCGAAGATTCCGAGATCCTGGTCCTGAACAAGCCCGCCGGCCTCGTCGTTCACCCCGCGGTCGGCCACCGGGAAGGGACGCTCGTGAACGCGCTCCTTCACCGTTCGAAGGACTGGGCCGGCCCCGCCGACCGCCCCGGCCTCGTCCACCGGCTCGACAAGGACACGTCCGGGGTGCTCATCATCGCGAAGACCGAGCGGGCGATGTCGGTTCTTGGGCGGGCAATGAAAGAGAGATTCTTAGAAAAGGAATATCTGGCAGTCGTCTACGGGCGCCCGGCCGTCACCAAGGGACAAGATCGAGCTCGGCATCTTGCGCGACCCGCGCGACCGGAAGCGCATGACGACGTCGAAGAGCGAAGGCCGCGCTTCTTCAACCTTCTATGAAATCCTCTCCGAATCCTCCGGTCCCCTCTCGGGCCTCTCCCTGCTCAAGTGCAAGCTCGTCACCGGCCGCACGCACCAGATCCGCGTCCACCTCAAGGCGCTGAACCTGCCGATCGTGGGTGATCCCGTCTACGGCTCGCCGCGCTGGAAGGGCCTGAAGGACGAGGCGCTTCGCGAGGCGTGCCGGACGTTCCCGCGCCAGGCGCTCCATGCGTGGCGGCTCGGGATCCGGCACCCGGTTTCGGGCGCGCCGATGACGTTCACGGCGCCGATCCCGGCGGACATGGAGCGCCTGCTTCATGCGGCGGGCATGGAAGTCCTGATAATCTGACCGGTATGAGTACCGTCAGGACGTCAGTCCATGTCTCCGCGCGCGGGCTCGCCATGCCCGCTTCTCCGATCCGCAAGCTCATGCCGCTCGCGAACGAAGCCCGCAAGCGCGGCGTGAAAGTCCTTCACCTGAACATCGGCCAGCCGGATCTCGAGACTCCCGAGCCGATGCGACGCCGGCTCCTCGAGCTGAAGGACAAGGTCTACGCGTACTCGCCGTCGAACGGGACGCCCGAGTACCTCGAGTTCCTGCACGCCTACTACGGGAAGCTCGGGATCGCCCTCAAGCCCGGCGACGCCCTCGCGACGACGGGCGGCAGCGAGGCGCTGCTCTTCGCGTTCATGGCCTGTTCGGATCCGGGCGGCGAGATCCTCACGGTCGAGCCCCTCTACACGAACTACCGGTCCTTCGCGGAGATGGCGGGACTCGCGCTCAAGCCCATCGTGACGCGTGGCGACGATGGCTTCCACCTTCCCGGACGCTCCGAATGGGAGAAGGCCCTGACGCCGAAGACGCGCGCCGTCCTCCTCTGCAATCCGAACAACCCGACCGGCACGGTCTACACGAAGGCCGAGATCCGCCTCGTCGCGGAGCTCTGCCGCGACCACGGCCTCTTCTTCATCTGCGACGAGGTCTACCGCGAGTTCCTCTACGACGGCCGCGTGTCCGAGAGCGCGCTCTCCCTCGCCGGTTTCGAGGAGGAGGTCGTCGTCGTCGACTCGCTCTCCAAGCGCTTCTCGGCCTGCGGCATCCGCCTGGGCGCCCTCGTGACCCGTAACGCGGAAGTTGCCGCCGCCTGCAATCGCATGGCCCAGGGCCGCCTGTCCCCGCCGGGACTGGCCCAGGTCATCGCGCCGGGCGCGCTCGAGCTCGGCCCCGACTACTACCGCGGCGTCGTGGTCGAGTACGAGAAGCGGCGCGACACGCTCTTCGAGGGACTCTCGAAGATCCCGGGCGTCTTCCTCAGGAAGCCCGAGGGCGCGTTCTACTTCATCGCGCGCCTCCCGATCGCGGACAGCGACGACTTCGCCGCCTGGCTCCTCACGGACTTCTCGCACGGGGGGAAGACCGTGATGGTCGCGCCCGCGAGCGGCTTCTACCTGACGCCGGGCCTCGGCAAGGACGAGGTACGGATCGCCTACGTCCTGAACGAGACGGATCTCCGCGAGGCGGTCGCGATCCTCGGCCAGGCGCTCCCGGCGTACCGGAAGGCGCGCGGCCTGACCTGACCGGCGCGCGCCCCACGAGGAGCCGCGCCGGCCGTCTCTTCACCTTCTAAGAGACTCTCTCGGTCTCCCGCTATCGTGTCTTCTTCTTCGCGGCGGCCTCGCCGGCCGGTACGTCGATCTGCGCCTTCTGGATCGTCCCGGAGTAGTCGACGTAGATCGACTTCCACTCGCTGAAGACGTCGAGAGCGGCGAGGCCCGCCTCGCGGTGCCCGTTGCCGGTCTGCTTCGTGCCGCCGAACGGCAGGTGCGTCTCGGCGCCGATCGTCGGGAGATTCACGTAGAAGATGCCGGCCTCGAGGTCGCGCATCGCCGTGAACGCCTTGTTGATGTCCTGCGTGAAGATGGCCGACGAGAGGCCGTATTCCGACTCGTTCGCGACGTCGATCGCCTCTTCCAGCGAGCCGACCGGGACGACGACCGTGACCGCCCCGAAGATCTCCTCGCGCGCGATCCTCATCTTCCGGTCGCCGTCGCGCGAAAACGGTGGGGGCGACGAACCAGCCCTTGTCGTGGCCCTTGCCGGTGAGACGCTTGCCGCCCGCGACGACCCTCGCGCCCTCGTCCTTGCCGATCGAGATGTAGTCGAGAACCGTGTCGAGCTGGCTCTCGTTGATCGCCGGGCCCATCTCGTTCTTCTCGTCGAGTCCGCTGCCGACCCTGAGCGCCGCAGCGCGCTCGGCGAGCATCGCGGTGAACTTCTTCGACGACCTTGCGGTGCACGAGGAGGCGCGAAGAGGCCGTGCAGCGCTGGCCGCTCGTCCCGAAGGCGCCCCAGATCGCGCCGTCGACCGCGAGCTCGAGGTTCGCGTCGTCCAGGACGATGATCGGGTTCTTCCCGCCCATCTCGAGGTGGACGTGCTTGAACGACGGCGCGCAGGCCTCGTTGATCGCCCGGCCGACGGACGTCGACCCCGTGAACGAGACGACCTTCACGCGCGGGTCCTTCAGGAGCGGGTTTCCGACCTTCGAGCCCGAGCCCGTGACGACGTTGAAGACGCCGGGCGGGAGGCCCGCGTCCTCGAGCGCCTTCGCGAAGTTCACGACCGAGAGCGGCGTGTCCGTCGCGGGCTTGATCACGATCGTGTTCCCGCAGACGAGCGCGGCCGTGGACTTCCACGCCGGGATCGCCATCGGGAAGTTCCATGGCGTGATGAACGCGCAGACGCCGATCGGCGACCGCACGGACATCGCGAACTTGTTCGGGAGCTCGGACGGCGTCGTCTGCCCGTGCAGGCGCCGGCCCTCGCCTCCCATCAGGAACGCCATGTCGATGGCCTCCTGCACGTCGCCGCGGGCCTCTTTCAGGACCTTGCCCATCTCCCGCGTCATGTCGCGGGCGTATTGCTCCTTGCGGTCGCGGAGGATCTCGCCAAGCCGGTAGAGGATCTCCCCGCGCTGCGGACCCGGGACGAGGCGCCAGCTCTTGTAGGCATCCGCCGCGGCGTCGACAGCGTCCCTGACGTCGCGTTCGTCGGAGTCGGCGAAGCGGCCGATGAGCTCGGTCACGTCGGCGGGATTTCGATTCTCGAAGGTTCGATTCGAGCGGGAGGCCACGTGCTTGCCGGCAATCCAGTTGCCGTGGACGGGAGTGGACGGAGCCATGTGCGGAGTTTCCTTTCGGTCAGCGGGGCTCGCCGTCGCCGGGCGGGGGCCCGGCGCTCATGTCGACGCTCCCCTTGAATCGCGCCCCTTCGCCGACGGCGACCTTCGGGGCACGGATGTTTCCTTCGAGGGACCCGGAGGGCAGGATCTCGACGCGCTCGGTCGCGCTCACGTCGCCCGTGACCTGCCCGGCGATGACGACGGTGCCCGCGTGCACGTCCGCGACGACGACCCCACCCGCGGCGATGCGGAACTCGCGGGCGAGGAGGACTTTGCCCTCCACGCGGCCTTCGACCAGGACATCCTCGTCGCCGAGAAGCTCGCCCTGGACACGGATGTGGGGCCCGATGACGGACGGCCCGCGCGCCGGCTCGTCGCGACCCGCATGTGCCGGGCCTTGCGAGCTTTTCCCGAAGATGGCCATCGCCGCGCCCGGAGTCTAACCGGCGATCTCGTCTCCCGCCACCGGCTCGGGAACGCTCGCGAGAACGGCCGCGCCGGCGAAACCCGATATCAACGAGCCCGCGAGGATCGCGGCCTTCGAGACGTCCGTCCACGCCTCGGCGCGGAACGCGAGACCGCTCACGAAGAGGGACATCGTGAACCCGATCCCGCCGAGGAGCGCGACTCCCCAGAGCGACCGCCGGGCCCGCGCGTCGACCGGCAACGCGCCGACCTTGAGCCGCGCGAGGACGAACGTGGTCCCGAAGATCCCGACCTGCTTCCCGAAGAAGAGCCCGAGGACGATCCCGAGCGCGATCGGGGACGTGAGCATGGCGCCCGCCTGTCCCGCCGGCACCGTCACGCCGGCGTTCGCCAGGGCGAAGACCGGCATGATCCCGTAGGCGACCCACGGGTGGAGCGCGTGCTCGAGGCGGCGGAGCGGCGACACGTCCATCCCGGTCGCGGGAATCGTCATGCCGAGCAGGACGCCCGCGATCGTCGCGTGGACGCCGGATTTCGCCATCGCCGCCCAGAGGACGGCGCCCACGAGGAGGTACGGCGTGAGGGCGACCACCCCCGACCGGTTCAGGGCCACGAGGATCACGAACGCGCCCGCGACGACCGCGAGCGCGCGGAGATCGAGGCCCGACGTGTAGAAGAACGCGATCACGAGGACGGCGATGAGGTCGTCGACGACCGCCACGGCGGTCAGGAATACCTTGAAGACGGGCGCCACGTGCCGGCCCAGAAGCGCGAGGACTCCGACCGCGAACGCGATGTCCGTCGCCATCGGGATTCCCCAGCCGTGCGCGGCGGGGGTCCCGGCGTTGAACACGGCGTAGATCAGCGCGGGGACGGCCGCTCCCCCGCACGCCGCGGCGACCGGGAGAATCGCGGCGCCCTTGCCCGAGAGCTCTCCCGTCAGGAACTCACGCTTGATCTCGAGACCGACGACGAGGAAGAAGACGGCCATCAGGCCGTCGTTGATCGCGTGGGTGAGCGTGGTGTCGACGTGGAACCGACCCTCTCCGAATCGCATCGCGAGGTGCGTCGCGTGGGCGTACGCCTCCTTGAGGGGCGAGTTCGCGAGGGCGATCGCGGCGACGGCAGCGGCGAGCAGGAGGACGCCCGAAGCCGCCTCGGTTCTCAGGAACTGCTGGAGGAACGCGAGGGGGCGGATCGGTTCGCGCGCGGGCATGGGCGGGGAGTGTAGCGAGCGGCGGGCACGCTTCGCCAATCCCGACACGGCGGACATCGCCCGCTCGAGGTGAAGCCCGGCTAAGATGAGAGCAGTTCCGAGGTGTCCGATGATTTCAGCGCTCCTGGACGGAAATCGCCGTTTCGTGGCGGAGACCTTCGAGAGGGAACGGGAGTTCTTCCTGTCCCTCTCGAAGGGGCAACAGCCGACGGTTCTCTGGATCAGCTGCTCCGACTCCCGCGCGCCGGTCAACAGCATCACGTCGACCCGCCCGGGGGAGGTCTTCGTCCACCGAAACGTCGGAAACGTCGTCGCGACGAACGACTGGAACCTGGCCGCGGTCCTGGAGTTCTCCATCAGCCACCTGAAGATCCCGGACATCGTGATCTGCGGCCACTACGAATGCGGGGGGATCGAGGCGCTCGACGACGACGAGAGCGAGTACAAGTACGTCCCGATCTGGCTCATCAACGCCGCGAAGGCGCGCGAGCGGATCGACGAGAAGATCCGGGCGCTCCACATCACGATGACGAAGGAGCAGCGGATGCGGCTGATCGTGGAGGAGAACGTCCGGCTCCAGCTCGAGCACCTCCGCGAGTTTCCGTTCATCAAGCGGGCCCTCAAGGAGAAGACGTTGAACGTCCACGGGTGGGTCTACGACATGTCGACCGGGGAGATCAGGCCCGTCCAGAACGCGTAGCGGCGCCGGGTTCGCCTCTCAGCGGCTCGGCGCGCCCTGCGACGTCCCCACGCCCGATTCGGAAAAGCCGATCCTCACGTCCGACGCGAGCGCGACGTGACACGCCTTCTCGCCGTGTTCCACGCGATGGATCTCCGCCGTCATCGCCGAGAGCCACGGGAGCTCCGTGATGGCCTGCGAGATCCGGCCGAGCAGCTCCTCGACGCCGCATTCCGTCGGGATCTCCGCCGCCTTCACCACCTCGCGGATGTCCTGGTCGGTGAGCGGGGTGATCCGGAGCACCGGCTCCTTCCCCTCGCGCAGGATCCGGAGCAGCGGCCCGAAGCTCGGGTCTGAGCGAACCTCGAGGAAGGCCCTTTCCGCGTCCGCCGCCGG
This sequence comes from uncultured Acidobacteriota bacterium, assembly GCA_963798215.1. GTDB lineage: Bacteria > Acidobacteriota > Thermoanaerobaculia > UBA5066 > UBA5066 > Fen-183. The sequence continues at coordinate 1,626,417 of CAWCSP010000004.1, read as the reverse complement.
CGCTGCCGGCACGCCACCTGTCGCGATGCCGAAGTGGCCGAGGAGCCTCGCGGCGCGGTCCCCCTCGAGCCAGAGCGTCTGGCCGGCGGCTTCCTCCAGGAGCGCCGTCACTTCCTGCCGGGCCGCCCCCGGGTCGGCGTCCTCGTACCAGAGGATTCGCCCGCCGGGCTGCCGGCGGAACGCCGCGTACTGCACGGCGCGCGAGAGCGCCCGCGCGGCCGACTCCGGGAACCGGTACGAAGGGAAGACGTGGCGCGCCGAGGACTCGCTGGCCCCCTCCGAGCCGAACCGGACGGCTCCCGTGGCCCCCATGAGGCAGAGCAGCGCCGGCTTCTCCACGCCCGTCTTCCGCTCGGCCTTCACGACTCCGCGCCGGATGCCGCGTCCGACGACGTCCGGGTCGCAGTTCCCGACGCAGGCGTAGATCGCGATGAGGGCATCCACCTCGTCGTGCTCCAGCGTCCTCTTCACCGCCTCCTCGTACGCCTCCACGGTCACGAGGGGGCCGAGGTCGAGGACGCCGGGGCCGGCGACGACGAGTCCGTGCGCCTCGCAGGCGTCGGCGCAGATCGTGAGGACGCCGCCCGAATTGCTGACGATGGCCACGCGGTCGCCGCGCGGGAGCGGCTGGCTGGCGAGGAGGACGGCGACGTCGAACATCTCCTCGAGCGTGTCGGCGCGGATGACGCCGGCCTGCCGGAACAGGGCGTCGACGTTCGTGTCGCTCTGAGCCACCGCGCCGATGTGCGCGCGCGCCACGTCGCGCCCCGCCCGGCTCCGGGCGCTCTTCACGCACAGGACGGGCTTGCGGTGCGCGATCCGGCGCGCGATCCGGGCGAAGCGGCGGGGATTTCCGAACGTCTCGAGGTAGAGGAGCGCGATCTGCGTGGCCGGGTCCTCTTCCCAGTACTGGAGAAGGTCGTTGCCCGAGACGTCGCCGCGGTTTCCCGCCGAGACGAAGCTCGAGAAGCCGAGCCCCCGCTCCTCGGCGTAGTTGAGGATCACAAGCCCGAGGGCCGCCGAGTGCGAGAAGAAGCCGATCCGCCCGCGCGGGGCCATTGTCGGCGCGAGGCTCGCGTTCAGGCTCACGCCGGGGTGGGTATTCATGAGCCCGAGGCAATTCGGGCCGATGAGGCGCGCTCCGTGCGAGCGGACGAGATCCACGAGCTCGCGCTGGCGCGCGGCCCCCTCCGGTCCGGTCTCCGCGAACCCCGAGGTCAGGACGAGCAGCCCCTTGGCGCCGGCCGCGAGCGCGTCCCGGGCCACGTCGAGAACCGCGGGGGCCGGCACGGCGACGACGACGAGCTCGGGCGGCTCGGGCAGATCGCGCAGGGAGGCGCACGCGCGCACGCCGTGCACCGAGCCGGCCTGGTTGTTCACGGGAGTGACCGTGCCGCTGAAGCCGCCGCGGAGGATCGCGCGGAAGATCAGGCTGCCGATCGAAGACGGGTCGCGAGAGGCTCCCACCACCGCCACGGTGCGCGGGGCGAGAAGCGGGACGAGTGAGCTGGCCGTGGCGATCCGGTCACGCAGCTCCACGCGCTCGCGCAGGGACGCCAGGCCTCCCACCGGGAACTCGACGTGCAGGCTCCCGCCGTTCACCGCGGCCTGATGGACCTCGAAGCCCGAGTCGCGGAAAACGTTGATCATCGCCTGGTTCTCGTAGAGGACCTCGGCCTCGAATCCGATGAATCCGAAGGCCGCCGCGATTCCCGCGAGGCGCTCGAGGATGAGCGTCGAGATGCCGCGACCCTGGAACTCGTCACGGACGAGGAAGGCCACCTCGGCGCGCCCCCCCGTCCCGAGCGAGATGTAGTCGCCCATTCCCACAACCCGTCCGGGGTCGGCACCCTCGATCGCGAGGAGGCAGAGCCGGTCTTTGGGCTCACCCTTGCACATGGTCTCGACGACGCTGCGCGCCACGTAGGCGACCGCGCCCATGAAACGCATCTGGAGGCTCTCGCGCGACACGCTCTTCATCAGGTCCTCGACCGCGGGAACGTCCTCGGACGTGGCCGTCCGGAGGAGCAGGCTCTCGCCGTCGCGCAGGAGCACGTATTCGCTGAAGGTCTTTCCCTCGGGGATGATCCGGAACATCGGCCCGCGCTCCTCTCTTAGGAGAACCAGTATGGACGCGCCTGCTCCAGGAGGAGCTGCGCCTGCTGGCGGTTTCGTTGCGCGATCTCGTGCCGGTCCGGGATCGCGTCCCGGGGAATCTCGATGTCGTGGAAGCGCCGCGGCGTCATCCGCCCGATGACCGGCGTCCACTTCTGCCGCCAGGCGGCCGGGATCTCCTCCGGAACGGGCCGGTCCCGCAGCAGGAGCGAGAGGAGCGTCCAGACGCGCGGCGCCGCCCAGAACGAGTAGCCGCCCCCGAGCGTGAAGAGAACGCGGCCGTTCGTGAAGAGATCGGCCCACTCGAGGATCCGGCGGAAGATCCTCTCGTAGTCGCGGGTCGTGAGCATCAGGTCGGCCAGCTGGTCGGAGAAGTGCGCGTCGGCCCCCGCCTGCACCACGAGGACTCCCGGCCGGAAATGCCGGAGCGCGGCCGGGACGAACTGCTCGAAGATCTCGAGATAGCTCTCCCCGTCCGTGTACGGCTGGAGCGGGAAGTTCAGCTTCAGCCCGCGGCCCACGCCCGTGCCCAGCTCGTGGACCTGCCCCGTGCCGGGGAAGAGGTACTGCCCCGACTCGTGCAGGCTGATCGTCATGACCCGCTTGTCCTCGTAGAGGATCTGCTGGACGCCGTCGCCGTGGTGGACGTCGATGTCGAGGTACGCGACCCAGAGGCCGGCCCGGGTCAGCTCGCGGATCGCGATGACGAGGTCGTTGTAGATGCAGAACCCCGACGCGAAGTTGCGCCGCGCGTGGTGCAGCCCGCCTCCGAGCTGGAGGACGCGCCGCTCCCCCTCGATGATGCGGCGCGCGCCGTGCAGCGTCCCTCCCACGAGCCAGCGGCACGCGAGGTCCATCCCGGGGAACGCGGGTGTGTCCGGCGTCCCGAGGCCGTAGTCCTCGCGGTCGGGGACTTCTTCGCCCGCGCTCAGCGCTTCCACCCTCCGCACGTAGTACTCCTCGTGAACGGCGAGCAGGTCCTCGCGGGACGCGGGCTCCGGGGCGATGGTGTCCAGCGGGTGCCCGAGCGCCTCGCAGAGTTCGAGCGTCATGTCGAGGCGCAGAGGGCTGAACGGATGGTCGTCCCCGAACGAATACGTCCGGTAAGCCGGGTGATAGATCACCGAGGCCATGCGGCGGCTACCCGGAGAACGGCTTTTCGGGGGGCCAGACGACGTCGAATTTCTCGCGCCTGAGGTCGTGCGCGATCGCGTGGGTCTCCATCGAGCCGATCCTCAGGACCGCCCGGATCGTCCGCGACCCGTCCGGCATGGTCAGGATCGAGTGGACGTTGAGCCCCCGGGCCGCCAGCAGGCCCGTGAGGCGCGCGATCTCGCCCGGCTGGTCCGCGAGGCGGACCTCGAGACGGCCCGAGGGCTTGTCGACGCCCGTCATCCGGATCAGCGCGTCCAGGAGGTCGAGGCCCGTGATGATCCCGACAAGCGTCCCGTTTGCGACGACGGGAAGGCAGCCGATCTTCCTCTCGCGCATCGTCCGGGCGGCGTCCTCGACAGGGTCGAGCCGGTCCGCGGTGAGGGGAGCGCGGCTCATCACCTCGTCGACGCGGCTGCCCGGCGGGAACGGCGACGGCGCGAGAGAGCTCGTCGCAAGGCGCAGGTCGCGGTCCGTGATCACGCCCACGAGCCGGCCGGACTCCAGGACCGGCAGGTGGCGAATCCCCTTCTCCCGCATCGTGCGGTACGCGTCCTCGAGCGTGGTCTCCCGCGCGATCCCGACCGCCGGGCTGCGCATGATGTCCTTCACGAGCATCGAAGTGACCTCAAAAAAAAGATCGCGGTGCCCCGGCTCCGGAGTCACCGCGATCCCGGGTTCTGACGATGGAGCTTACTCTTCCTTGCCGAACTGCTTCAGGTCCTCCGGCCCTTCCTGCGTCGCCTTCTTCTCCTTGCCCTGGACGGCGACGCGGATCTGCTCGACGACGTCCGGATTGGCGAGCGTCGTGATGTCACCGGTGTCCAGCGTGTTCGAGATGGCGGCCAGGACGCGCCGCATGATCTTTCCCGATCGCGTCTTCGGCATGTCCGGGACGATGTGGACCTGCTTGGGCCGGGCGATCTTCCCGATCATCGTCTCGAGCGTCACGACGATCTTGTCCTTGATCTCCTTGGTCGGCGCGTAGCCCGGCTTCAGTGCGATGTAGATCTCCGGCACGCGGCCTTTCACATCGTCCACGACCGGCACGACCGCCGCCTCGGCGACCTCGTTCACGGTGAGGCAGGCCGACTCGAGCTCCTTCGTCCCGAGCCGGTGTCCCGCCACGTTGATGACGTCGTCCACGCGGCCCAGGATCCGGAAGTAGCCGTCGGAGGCCAGCACGGCCCCGTCGGCCGCGAAGTACGGCCAGTCGCGCCAGTCCTTGCTCTGGGGGTTCTTGCAGTACTTGGCGTAGTACTGCCGCACGAAGCGTTCGCGGTCCCCCCAGATCGTCTGGAAGATCCCGGGCCAGGGGTTCCTGATGCAGATGTTCCCGGCCTTGCCGGTCCCCTTGTCCATCACCTGCGCCTTCTCGTCGAGAATCACGGGATAGATCCCGGGCATGCCGGGCCCCGCGCTCCCGGGCTTCATCGGGTCGATCGCCGGCTTGGTCGAGCAGAGGAATCCGCCGTTCTCCGTCTGCCACCACGTGTCGACGATGACCGCTTCCTTCTTGCCGACGACGTTGTAGTACCACTTCCAGACGTCCGGCTCGATGGGCTCGCCGACCGTCGTCATGTGCTTGAAGTGGTAGTGGTACTTCGCGGGCTCGTCCGGCCCGGTCTTGCGGAGCATCCGGATCGCCGTCGGCGACGTGTGGAAGATGTTGACGTCGAGCCGTTCGGCGATGCGCCAGACGCGGCCCGCGTCCGGGAAGTTCGGCACGCCTTCGTAGATCACGGACGTCGCCGCCAGAGCGAGCGGCCCGTAGACGATGTACGAGTGCCCGGTGATCCAGCCGATGTCGGCCATGCACCAGTAGACGTCCTCCGGGTGGATGTCCTGGATGTACTTCGAAGTCCCCGTGACGTAGGCGAGGTAGCCGCCCGTCCGGTGCTGGCAGCCCTTGGGCTTTCCGGTCGTGCCGCTCGTGTACATGAGGAAGAGCGGCGCCTCGGCGTCCATCGGGACCGGCTCGATCCGGGAGCGGTGGTAATTCTTCAGGACCTCGTCGACGAAGAAGTCGCGGCCCTTCACCATCGGCGTGGCCGAGGTGTACTTCTCCGGATAGCGCTTCCAGACGAGGACCTTGTCGATCTTCTGGCCTTCCTTCTCGGCGGCGGCCACGGCGATCTCGGCGGCGGCCTTGTGGTCGATCATCTTGCCGCCGCGGTAGTAGCCGTCCATGTAGATGAGGACGCGGCTGCCCGAGTCGGCCGCGCGCAGGCCGCATGCCTCGCCCGAGAAGCCGCCGAAGACGACCGAGTGGACGACGCCAAGCCGCGCGCAGGCGAGCATCGTGATCGGCAGCTCGGCCACCATCGGCATGTGGATCGTGACGCGGTCGCCGGCCTTGAGCCCGCAGAAGTCGCGGAGCAGGGCGGCAAATTCGTTCACGCGGGCGTAGAGCTCCTGGTAGGTGATCGCCTGCGGGTCCTCGTCCTCGGGCTCGGGGACGAAGATGATCGCGGCCTTGTTCTTGTGCTTCGCCAGATGGCGGTCGATGCAGTTGAAGGACGCATTGATCTTGCCGCCCGTGAACCACTTCCAGAACGGCGGGTCGTTCGTGTCGAGAACGGTGTGCCAACGCTCGTACCAGGTGAGCATGTCGGCATATTCCTCGAAGCACTTCGGGAAGTTCTTCTCGGCGAAGCGCTCGTTGATCGCGGGGTCCGTGAGGTTGGCCTGCTCGATGAACTTCTGGGAGGGCGTGTAACGTTCCTCTTCCTTCCAGTGAACCGCGATCTGGCTTTCGTTGGTGTCGGTGACTTTCGGGTCTGCCATGGCGTCGTACCTCTCGTTTCGTTCGAGCGGTCGTTTCGATCCGCTCGTGGAATGGTTTCGAACCGGCGCCCGGACCACCGCGGCCCGGGCGCCGCCCTCTCAGGGACGGGAAAGGCCGGCCTCGCTCCTCAGGCCCTAGCCGCCACGAGCGGAGTGGGGCGCTTCGCGAGGAACTCACAGATGAGCGCAACCACCGCGAGCACCGCGGCCGTGTAGAAAGCCGCCTGGTAGTTCTTGTACTTGTCGAAGAGCACGGCGCCGATCCGCGGTCCGACGAAGCCGGCCACGCCCCAGGCCGTGAAGAGGATGCCGTAGTTGATTCCGGCGTTCTTCGTCCCCCAGAAGTCGGAGGTCGCCGCGCCGTTCACCGAAAGCTGCGTCCCGTAGCACCAGTACACGATGAACACCATGATGTAGAGCATCGCGACGTTGCTGCCCGTGAGGTACAGGATCGGCATGGAGATCGCCGAAATCGCGATCATGAGACGCAGGACGTTGAGGCGTCCCAGCGCGTCGGACATCCAGCCCGAGAGGATCCGGCCGGACGCGTTGCCCGCCGCGCCGATGACGAGGCCGATGACGGGGAGCGCTGCGCCCGGGATCCCCTCGCTCTTGGCGAACGGGATGAGCTGGCTGATGACCATGAGACCGGCCGCGCAACCGAGGCAATAGCCGATCCACATGAAATAGGCCGTAGGGGTCTTCCACATCTCGCCGGGAGTGAACTCGTACGTCGTCGCGAGCACCTTGGAGGCGGGCGCGGGTGTCCAGCCGGCCGGCTTGTATCCGACCGGAGGGTTCTTCAGCAGGAACGCGCCCGCGAGGGTCATGAAGAAGAAGATGACCCCGAGGATCGCGAAGGTGGCGCGCCACCCGTAGGCCGGGATCAGCCAGAGGTTGGCCATCGGCCCGAAGATCGCCGAGCCCCCGCCGTATCCGGCCACCGCAAGCCCGACCGCGAGGCCTCGCTTGTCTGGAAACCACTTCGCCATGACGGGAATCGGCGTCGCGTAGCCGAACCCGTTGCCGATCCCGACGAGAATCCCGAAGCAGATGATCAGGTACGTGAGGCTGCTCGTCCACATGCAGAGGATGAAGCCCACCGTGAGGAGGATGCAGCCGGTGATCGAGATCTTGAAGGGTCCCAGCTTGTCCTGGAGCCGCCCCGCGAGGATGAAGCTGAACGCGAAGACGACGACCGCCCATGTGAAGACCTGGGACGTGTCCGCCCGCTTCCAGCCGAACTCCTTCTCGAGCGGCGCGACGAACACGCTCCAGGCGTAGAGCGAGCCGAGCGCCAGGTTCATGAGGAGCCCGCCGACGACGTGCCACCATCGGTTTAGGTGCGTTTCGGGGCTGGCGGATTCCGGAGCGACGTTTGCCATGGTCTGTTCTCCTCCTTCGGCTTCGCGGTCCTTTGGTCTGGGATCGGACGGTCAGTCGGTTATCCCGGGCGATTCGGGACGATTCGAAATTGCGCCGGAGGTCCGGAGCGGCCCGTTCGTCGCTGCGGCAGGTCGGTACCGGCCTCGACGGCCCTTCCGCCGGATGCTGCACGAGACCCACTCCCGGGACCGTTTGGCATCCGTCGGACAGGCGAACACATAGCCCCCCTGAGTTCGTTTGAAAAATCTGGCGGAAGTCTTTCAGAGTCCGACCGGATGTCAAGCGCAAACAGGGGTTTGCGTTAACGCGAATCGGCAAACCGACTCTCCGAGACTGGTTCTCGTCTCGAGCGGCCCGGTACCCGGAAGAGACAGATTCTCGGCGGAGATAACAGTTGACGCGGAATCTACCGGGTGTTTATCGTTTCGACATTGGCTGACAGACGCCTGTTCCGCTCTTGGCGTGTAGAAGAGATGAAGGAGGAAGGTGTGCATTCAAGGATTTTCTTCGGTCGCGTGGCCCTCATCGCCCTCGCTGTCGTGATGGCCCTCCTGCCCGGCGTCGCCTCCGCCCAGGCGGTCATCAAGGTCAACGACGACGTCAACTTCAGGCTCGGCGTTTTCATGCAGGGATGGGCCGACTGGCAGCAGAACGCGGCGGGAGGGTATGCCCAGAACCTCTTCCTGCGGCGCGCCCGCTTCCTCCTGACCGGGAACGTCACGAAGGACGTCTCGTTCTTCTTCCAGACCGACAACCCGAACATCGGCAAGTCGACCCAGACGACGGTCGGCGGGACCGGCGCCAAGTCGCTGAGCACGGGCTTCCTTCTCCAGGACGCCTTCATCGAGTGGAAGGTCGACAACGCCTTTCGCCTCGACGCCGGCCTCTTCCTCGTTCCGCTCTGCCGCGACTGCCTGACCAGCATCGCGACCTTCCTGACGCTCGACATCAGCAGCGTCTCGACAACGGCGAACGGCGTTACGCAGTCCTCGGGCACGCGCGACACGGGCTTCGGGGCCCGAGGCTACCTCCTCGGTGACCGCCTCGAGTACCGCGCGGACGTCTTCTCGGGCTTCCGCGCGCCCGGCGCCAATAACTCGTTCCGGTACGCCGGGCACCTCCAGTACGACTTCCTCGACACCGAAGTCACGAACTACGTGTGGGCGGGCACGAACCTCGGGAAGAAGAAGGTCCTCGCCCTCGGTGTCGGCTCGGACAACCAGGGCTCGTACCACGCCTACGGGTCCGACATCTTCCTCGACCTCCCGGTCTTCCACGGCGACTCCGTCGGCGGCCAAGCCTCCTGGCTTCACTATGACGGAGAGGACATGTTCACGGCCCTGCCGCAGCAGAACGACTACATGTTCCAGGGGGGCTACTACCTCTCGAAGCTGAATCTCCAGCCTTTCCTCCTCTACCAGACCGTGCGTTACTCGCAGAGTTCCAAGACGAGCCTGAACACCGACAAGTACCAGGCGGGCTTCAACTACTACATTCACGGCCAGAACCTGAAGTTCACGCCGGCCTTCTCGCGCGTGATCCCGAACGCCACGAACGTGCCCGCGACGAACGAGTTCACGATCCAGCTGCAGGTCGCCTACTACTGATTGCCGTGGCTCGTCGGGGCGGGCGCTCTGCCCGCCCCGACGGAGCTTCATTCGGACTCGGGGCTGGCGGGCGCAGGCGGGCCGGCCGAACGTCCCCTTCAGGCCGCCTTCAGGCTCCCCTCTTCGACCCACCTCACGAGCAGCCTGCGCACCCGGTACGAGTCGGCGGCCACCGCCGACTCGATCGTTCTGGCCGTGGCCCCGGCCGAGGCCTTCGTCCAGACGGCTTTCTGGAGCGCTCCGTCCTTCTCCTCGGGCTCCGTCGAGGGCTTCCGGTCTGTCGGCGCGAGAACGAGGTCGTCCGGGACGAGGGCCGAGAAGCGCTGGAAGTCGTCGTAGCGCCGCATTCCCTCGAGGAGAATCGACACGACTTCCCGCGCCTCCTCGCCCTCGCGCCCGGGCGGCACCGAGGCCTGGCGGACGAACGAGAACGTCCCGCCCGTCGGCCTCTCGAAGAGTTGGTAGCAGGCGTCGTCCCCGCGAATTAATCCGGTTTCCGCCGACCGGATCCGGCCGTTCTCGAGCACGAACTTCCCGGCGACGCCGCCGGACGTGTCGCGCAGCGTCAGGGTGCCGGTCACTTCCGTGGACGCGAGGCTCTGGAGGAGGGCCGGCAGCTCGAAGATCGCGAGGTCCCCCATCAGGCTCGCCGGGCCCTGGTCGGCGTCTTTCGGCGCATCGAACGCCGCTAGGGCGCGCGCGGCGGCCTTCGCGGCCGGCGTGTCGCCGTGACGTTCGACGATTTCCTCGAAGACCTTTCGCACCGCCGGCGCCGGCGTGCCGGAAAGCGCTTCGACGATCGGCGCGAGCCGGTCTTCGCGTTTCTTGAGCGTGAGCCCGAACACCTTGAACGGCATCTCGGCCCGCGCGGCCTTCACGAGCGTGGCGAGGAGCTCGGCGTCCTCCGTGAGGTCCTGGGTCGCGAGCTCGGCGAGACGCGCCCCGGCGTCGCCCAGACCACTCTTCCGCTTGAGGCCGTGCTCGACGACGATGCGCCGGGACGTCGGGCTCCCGAAGCGTGCGAGCGCCGCCACCGCACGGTCGAGTAGTGGCTGCAGCTCCGCCTCGTCGAAGGGCGCGTCGCCCTTTTTCGCGAGAATCGTCTCGAGCCCCTGCACGAGGGCCGCCAGAGCCGCCTCCGCCCGCTCGTGCCGGATCCCGGCGAGGCCGGCCACCGCCTCCTTGACGAGGGGAGGCGGGAGCGACGGGTCCGCGAACGGGACGAGCGCGTCCAGCTCGGCGTCGGGCGCGGCTTCCGGCGCTCGCGCCGTCTTGCGGAGCAGGTACAGGAGGTTCCGCTTGAAGTGCCAGTCCTGCCCGGGCGTCCCGTCGGCGGCGAGCTTCGCGAGGGTCCCGAGGCATGCCGCGCGCGCCTCGGGACCGTAGATCTCGAGGAGGGAAAGAAGGAGGCGCCGGCGCTCGCGTTTTTCCTCGGTCCGCAGCTCCTCGACGAGGGGACCCACCGAAAGTCCCGGGAAGAACGAGAGGATGCGCGCGAGAGGCTGCTGGTTCCGCGCGTCCTCGCCGAGGCTCCGCACGCGCTCGAGGTCCACGGCCTCCTGCGCTTTCCGGCGCGTCGAGTCGAGCGAGAGCGGGCTGACCTTGTTCTCGACGACGAGCTTCTCAGCGACGTCGAACATCCGCGAGGCGCGCGTGAGCGAGCCCTGATTCAGCTGCTCGACGGCCGCCGACACCATCTCGTGGAAGCGCTTGCCGACCTCCTCCTGGTCGTGCGGCAGCGTGACGACGCGGCGGATCGCCGCCGTCGCGGACGCGCGGGCCGACGACAGGGCCTGCTCGACGGGCTCGGGCGGGAGCGAGAGCGGCCACGGCGGGATCGAGCGCCCGAGGGTCCGGATGACCTCGCCGGACGGGACGTCCACCCCCGCGGCCCGGAGACGCTCGAGCGCGGAGTTGAGCTCTCCCTCCGAGCGCGCCGCCATCGCGGAGACGGCGAGGATCTGGGACACGAGGGCCTCGCGCGGCGACTGGACGAGGGCCCCGAAAGGAGCGGCCGCGGCGCCGGCGGCAGGCGGCGAGGCGGTCCCGTCCGCGGCCGGGAACGGCGGAGCCTCGGCCCGGGCCGAGGACCCGAACGAAAGGGCCGGGGTCTCGCCGAGCGGGCCGAGCCTCTCAAGGAGCATCGAGAGGTGCCTGAGGTCGGAGACCGTCCCGGCCGAGAGAGGGATGGCGTTCTCCCCCGAGACGGTCTTCATCGTGGGTCCCGCGCCCGTCCCGCCCTGCCGGCGGAGCACCTCGACCGGAGCGGCGAGCACGCTCTCGGCCTGGCCGAGGCGCCCCAGGTTCTGCCGGAGGATGTCGCGGTCCACGGGAGGGCAGAACGCGAGGAGCGCGTTCCCGAGGTCGTCGAGGTACCGGCGGAGCGGGTCGCGGGGCACGAGCTCGTACTGTCCCATCGCATGGAGCTTCTCGACCGCGTGGTAGAGGAAATCGGCGATCGGGACGTTTTGCCCGCGGCCGCGGAACTGGGCGATCGTCCACGCCTGAATCTCGTTCGCCGCGAGGGCGGCCGGATAGTCGAGAAGGAGATTGACCGAATCGGCCACCATCAGGGGCGCGAGACTGTCGGACAGGTAACGCTGCAGCTCGATGAGCGCTTCCTTCACGTCCGGGTCGAGCGGCTGCTGCGTGTCGTCCATCGGCCCGGCCTCGACCTCCTCCGTGCGCTCCCGCGACGAGCCTCACCCACAGGAGCCGCAACCGTCCTCGAAGCGAACGATGCTAGCACGCAGAAGTCCCGCCGGATCTGGCGGCGGCACCCGGTTTCCCCGTATCGTCCGGAGGATGCCGCTCGAGGAATACCGTCGGAAGCGCCGATTCGGCGTCACGCCCGAGCCCGCGGGAGCGACGAAGTCGAAGAGCCGCCGGCGGGGGCTCGCGTACGTCGTCCAGAAGCACAGGGCGACCGCGCTCCACTACGACTTCCGGCTCGAATGGGACGGCGTCCTGCTCTCGTGGGCGGTCCCGAAGGGCCCGTCCCTCGACCCCGAGGTCAAGCGGATGGCCTCCCAGGTCGAGGACCATCCGCTCGAGTACGCGGCGTTCGAGGGGATCATCCCGGCCGAGGAGTACGGCGGCGGCACCGTGATGGTCTGGGACCGCGGGACGTGGGCGCCGGAGTCGCCGGACGTCGACGCCACGCTGAGGAAGGGCGACCTCAAGTTCACGCTTCACGGGGAAAAGCTGAAGGGCTCGTGGGTCCTCGTGCGGACGAAGGGCCGGGGCGGCTCGTCGAAGCCGGCGTGGCTCCTGATCAAGCACCGCGACGACTTCGCCTCGGACGAGGACGTCGCCGAGACGCGCCCGCGGTCGGTCCTCTCCAACCGGCTCCTGACGCAGATCGCGATCGACGAGGGCGGCGACGTCGAGAAGGCCTCTACGGGCGACCCCGTCGCCGAAATCGAGAAACTCCTGAGCAATCCGAAACTCCTCGAGCGAAGGAAGAGAGACGCTCCCGCCGTCTGGCATTCGAGACCCCGAGGAGCAAGGTCCGAAGAGAACGAAGAGAAGATTTCTTTGAAGGTGAAGAGGGACGGGGCCACACGCGCGGCGAGCCGGGCGAAGCCGGCGCAGCCGCATCACGCGCCTTCCAAGAAATCTTCGACTTCGTCCCCCTCTTCGCTTCCCTCCCCCTCTTCCTCTTCACCTTCTAAGAAATCTCCCGGTCTCCCTTCTTCCTCGTTCCCCGTCCCTCTCTCCAATCCCACGAAAGTCTTCTGGCCCGAGGAGGGCTGGACGAAGGGCGATCTCGTCGCGTTCTACGCGGGCGTCTTCGACAGGCTGCGCCCGTGGGTCGAGAACCGGCCGCTCTCGCTGGAGCGTTGCCCGGACGGGCTCGGCGGCGAGTGCTTCTATCAGAAGGAGAAACCGGGCAGCATGCCTCCCGGCACGCCGACGGTCGCCGTCCGCCACGGGAAGGACCGCAAGGTCACGAACACGGTCGTGGGCGGGGCGCTCGAAACGCAGCTCGCCCTCGCGAACCTCGGCTGCATCGCCGTCCACGTCTGGGGCAGCCGCGCCGACGACCTCGACAGGCCGGACTGGGTCTGCTTCGATCTCGACCCCGACTCCGGCCTGATCTCCGACGCCGTCTCGGCGGCGCTGAAGGTCAAGCAGGCCCTCGACGCCCTCAAGCTCGTCTCGTATGTGAAGACCTCCGGCGGAAAGGGCCTCCACGTCCTCGTCCCGATCGTGCGCGGCCCGGACACGGAAGCCGTCACATGGTTCGCGAAGACGCTCGGGACGCGCCTCGCCGCCGCGTGGCCGAAGGATTTGACGATGGAGATGCGGATCGCGGCCCGCAAGGGGCGCGTCTTCCTCGATTCGTTCCGCAACGCCTTCGGGCAGACCGTCGTCTCCCCCTATTCCGTGCGGCGCCGCCCGCACGCGCCCGTCTCGACGCCCCTCGCCTGGAACGAGGTGGTCCCGTCGCTGCGCGCGGAGGATTTCACGCTCGGGAACTTCGCGGCGCGCCTGAAAAAGCGTGACCCGTGGACCGGCTTCTTCGAGAAGCGCCAGCGCCTCGAGCCCGCGCTCGAGGCCCTGAAGAGTCTCTGAGCTACTTCTTGCGCGTGTAGGTGATCTCGAGGTCCTGCAACCACTTCCCGCCGGGGCCCGTGTGCCACGACTCGTACTTGTGGTGGTCGGCGTCGACGATCGTGACCCGCGACTTCACCTTCACGGGCTTCTTCGCGACGACGTCGTCCATCGTCCCGTAGCAGGTGATGACCTTGCCGGACTTGTCGGCCGTCCCCTGCATCACCATGATCGACGTCGACATCGAGTCGATCCACGTCGCGACGACCTTCTTCTTGTAGTTGTCGTAGCCCGTGACGCCGATCCCGTTGAAGGGCTGCCCCATCATCGTCCCCGTGTAGCGCTGCTCGAGGAAGCGGCCGCCGAGAATCATCTGGTTCTCGGATGTCCCGGCTGACTCGGTGGGCGGCGCTCCCGGCGCCATCCACGCCTTCGTCTTCACGTCCCACGACCCGACGGCCGCCTCGAGCGCCTTGTGCGTCGGGCCCGGCGTCGCCTGCGCCACCCAGGCCTTCATCATCTCGTCCTGGCCCGGAGCGGCCGCTGCCGGCGGCGCGGCCGCGGGTTTGTCGTCGCCTCGTGCCACCCCAGCTACGACGAGAAAAGGAAACACGAGAGAGAGAAGAAGAATTTCTTTGAAGGTAAGAATGCTGTTGCGCGCTTTCACCATTGATGCCTCCTGCGTTCGTGGCTGAATTGCCCTGAATACGCGAAGAGGGCGTCGACTGTTTCGGCGCCCTCCCCCTCTTACCTTCTAAGAAATCTCCGGCGCGAAGCGCCGGTCTTCCACGGCGCGCAGCGCCGTGCAGAGTCTTCCTCCACGAACCTCAGGCGAGCTTCGCGTCGAGGTTTATCTGCGCGCCGGTGAAGAGCTTCGAGATCGGGCAGCCCTTCTTGGCGACCTGGGCGATCTCCTGGAATTTCGCGTTGTCGATCCCCGGGACCGTCGCTTCGGTCGCGAGGTCGATGCGGGTGATCGAGAAACCCGCGTCACCCTTCTCGAGGTGGACCTTCGCGGTCGTCGCGACGCGAGTCGGGACGAAGCCCGCCTTGGCGAGCTCGTTCGAGAAGGCCATCGAGAAGCAGCCCGCGTGGGCCGCGCCCGCGAGCTCCTCGGGGTTCGTGCCCGTGCCCTCCTCGAATCGGGACTGGAACGAGTAGGCGCCTTCCCAGGCGCCGCTCCCGAGCTTCATCGTGCCTTTTCCGCTCCTGAGGTCTCCGGTCCAGATGGCGCTGGCGGTGCGTGCCGGCATGTGTGACTCCTTTCGTGGTTCTACTTGCGTTGAAGGAAGAGGACGACCGTGATTCCGAGTCCGATGACGACGACCGCGACGCGCGCCTTATCCTTGCCGATCCGCCGCGCGAAGTTCGCGCCGACGAACCCGCCGAGGATCGCGCCCGCCGTCATGAGCAGGGCGAGCGGCCAGTTGACGGCGCCGCGGACGATGAAGTACAGGGCCGCAACGCTGTTGATGCAGATCCCGAAGAAATTCTTGAGACCGTTCATCGCGTGGATGTCGGTGAGGCCGAGCGCGCCGAGGATCACGAGCATCACGATCCCGACGCCCGCTCCGAAGTAGCCGCCGTAGATCGCCGCGAAGAACTGCGCAATCGACGCGAGCCCCACCGACGCCGGCTCCGGGACGCGCGCCTCGGGCTCGCGCCGCGCCCAGTAGAGCTGGAAGAGAAAGAGCATCGTCGCAAAGAGGACGAGCCACGGCGCGAGGCGCTCGAAGATCTTCTCCGGGGTCATGAGGAGGAGCACGGACCCGATCGCGCCGCCGAGGAGGCTCGGGACGAGGAGCGTCGTGAGCCAGCGCCGGTGGGCCCGCACTTCGCGCCGGTAGCCCGCGAGGCTCGAGAGCGCCCCGGGGACGAGGGCCACGGTCGACGTCGCGTTCGCCTGGATCGCCGGGACCCCCGCGAGCAGGAGCGCCGGAAACGTGAGGATCGTCCCACCGCCCGCGAGCGCGTTCATGATCCCCGCCACGAGCGCCGAGCCGAAGAGGAGGGCGACCGTCGCCGCCGTCACGCCGCGCCCTCCACGATGCCGCGCTTCGTCGCGAGGTACACCGCGAATGTCCCGAGCCAGTGCCCGCCCTCGTAGCGCGCGCCCGTCACGGACGCGAGGCCCGCCGCTGCGTGCGCGTCGCGCGCGGCGCAGAGCGCCGGGAGGCGGCCGTCCGCCGGCGGGAGGCCCGCCGCGATCCCGTCCAGCATCCAGGCCCGGGAGAGGTTGAGGCCGTCGAGGTGCGCGAGCTTCCCGTCCGAACGGTCCGTCGCGGTCGCGACGGGCAGCCAGGCGGCGCCGCCGCGCGGGATCCCCGGCAGGAACGCGCGGAGAAAGCGGGCGAACGCGGGCGGCTCGAGGACGCGGCGCATGAGATCCGCCTCGGCGAGGCACGGCGAGAGGAAATCCTGCCCCGACGGCTCGTACGAAAGCGGGCAGGCCCGGTCCTTGCCGTAGAGGTCGCGGATGCGCGCCGCGAGGAGGCGCTCCGCCTCGGCGTCGCCCGTCGCCCGGGCCCAGTCGAGGACGAGACCGAAGGCGAAGGCCGTCTGCGCGTGCTCGCCCCCGCGGATCGGGTACGCGAGCTTCGGAACCCAGTCCGCGAGGTGCCACCACGCGACGCGCTCGAGCGGCGCCAGCGTCGCCGCCCAGCCGCGCGCCCCGGCGTCGTCCCAGCCGCGCAGCTCGGCGGCGAGCTGGAGGAGCCACGCGAGGCCGTACGGCCGCTCGAACGTCGCGCGCCCCCTCGCCGAGAGGTACGCCACCTCCCCCGCCACCCTCTCCGGGGTGAACGACGCCCGCAGGGCCGCACGTGCCCTCTTCGCGAACGGGGCCGACGGGAACTTTTTCGCGAGCCGCGCGAGGAGCCAGTGGCCGTGGACCGAGGAATGCCAGTCGTAGCAGCCGAAAAACATGGGAGTCAGCAGGCGCGGCGGCTTCGCGTCCGCGTCGGACTCCATCGTGTGCGCGATCCTGTTCGGATACTCCCTGCCCACGCACGCGAGGGCGAGGTCCGCGAACCGGCCCGCCGTTCTCTCGTCGAACTCGTCCGCGTGACCCCGTCGCACGCGCCGGATCGTAACCGGTATCCTTCCGCGTGCGGTTCCGTAACCCTCCCGGCAGCCCGGAGCAGGCGGCCGGCCTTTCCGACTTCGTCCCGTTCTTCTTCCGCCGGGCGACGGGCCGCCCGCCCGCGGTCCCCGACGGGCACGTCTTGCCGCGCGAGGTCGCGACGTCGATGCTCGCCGCGGCGGGCCCCGAGAGCCTCACGTGGCTCGGCCACGCATGCTTCCTGATCCGCACCTCGGGCTTCACGATCCTGACCGACCCGTTCCTGTCCGATTACGCGAGTCCCCTCGCCGGCCTCGGGCCGAAGCGCTACGTCCCGCCGGGACTCCCGATCGAGGCGCTTCCGCCCGTCGACGCGATCGTGATTTCCCACAATCACTACGACCACCTCGACGCGAGGTCCGTAGAGAGATTTTCTTTGAAGGTAAGAGGGGACCGGAGCGGTGGCGCACCGGCGGCGGTCGTGCCCACGGGGCTCGGCGCGTTCTTCCAGACGCGGCGGTACCCGGACATCCGCGAGCTCGCGTGGGGCACGGGCACCTTTCTAAGAAAATCTTCCTCTTCGCCTTCTTCTTCGTCCTCCTCTTCGGTTTCTCTTTCGTGTCTCCCCGCGATCCACTTCTCCGGCCGCACGCCGTTCGACCGCAATGCGACGCTCTGGTGCTCGTGGAAGATCCAGTCGCCGTCGCTCTCGTTGTATTTCGCGGGCGACACCGGCTACGGCCCCGTCTTCGCGGATCTCGGCCGACAGCACGGCCCGTTCGACGTCGCGCTCCTCCCGATCGGCGCCTACGAGCCCGCGTCGATCATGCGGCCCGTGCACCTCGGCCCGGAGGAAGCCGTCGCCGCGGGGCGCGACCTGCACGCCTCGACGCTCGTCGCGATGCACTGGGGCACGATCGTCCTCACGGACGAGCCCGCCGTTCGAGCCGCCCGTGCGCTTCCGTGCGGCCGCGCGGGCCGCGGGCTACGCGGACGACCGGGCCTGGGTCATGCGGATCGGAGAGACGCGAGAAATCCGCTGACGGCGGCGACCGCCTCCTCGAGGT
Organism: uncultured Acidobacteriota bacterium; assembly: GCA_963798215.1. Lineage (GTDB taxonomy): Bacteria > Acidobacteriota > Thermoanaerobaculia > UBA5066 > UBA5066 > Fen-183. The sequence continues at coordinate 1,608,685 of CAWCSP010000004.1, read as the reverse complement.
TCTGCTTTTCCGTCCGTCCCGACGACGCGCGCGGCTTGAACGAGTGGTCCCCGTCGGGGAGGAAGAAAACACGGATATTCTTTGAAAGGGAATACTGCGAGACCTCGTCCCTGGTGCCGAAGGTGTCCCGCTCGCCCTGCGCGATCAGCGACGGGGTCTTGAGATGTTCCAGGTGCGCGACGCGGAGCTTGTCCGGCTGGCCGGGCGGGTGGAACGGGTAGCCGAGGCAGACGAGCCCGGCGACACCCGCCTCGTCCGCGACCATGCTCGCGATCCGCCCGCCCATCGACTTTCCGCCGATCGCGACGGAGGAAGGCCCGTTCTTCCCCGCCGCCTCGCGGATCGCGTCGAGCCAGCTCGCCCGGAGGACGGGCAAGCGGTCCGGCGGCCTTCTCTTCCCTTCGCGCCGCGCGTGCATGTACGGGAACTCGAATCTCAGGACGCGGAAGCCCTTCTTCGCGACGCCCGCCGCGATGGCGTTCATGAAGGGAGAATCCATCGGCGCACCGGCGCCGTGCGCGAGGACGAGCGTGAGAGGCGCGCGCGCGGGGCCGTCGGCGAGAAAGCGCTCCACCTACAATCCCTCCCGTGGCGAACAAGTATCTCTCGTACGACGGCGAGCGCGGCCCGAAGGTGCGGGCCATGTTCTCGCGCCTCGCCGGGCGGTACGACCTCCTGAACGACGTCATGAGCCTCGGACTGCACCGGCGGTGGAAGCGCGACGCAGTGGGGCTCGCCCTCGCGGGGCGCGAGGGCCTGCCGTGTCGCGTCCTCGACCTGTGCTGCGGCACGGGCGACCTCGCGTTCCTCGCGGGCGCGGCCGCGGCATCGGGCTCTCGCGTCGTCGGCCTCGACTTCACCCTCCCGATGCTCGGCGTCGCCCGCTCCCGCCGGACCGGGATTCCCGGCGCCCTCGCGTTCGCGCAGGGGGACGCGCTCCGCCTCCCGTTCGCGGGCGCCTCGTTCGACGCCGTCACGATCGGGTACGGACTCCGGAACGTCGCGGACCCGCTCGCGTGCCTGAAAGAGGTCCGGCGCGTCCTCGCCCCGGGCGGACGCGTGGTCGTCCTCGACTTCGGGAAGCCCGCCAGTCCCGTGACGAGTGCCGCGTACGGCGCGTTCCTACGGGCGGCGATGCCCGTCGTCGGGCGGCTGTTCCACGGCGACCCGGACACCTACCGGTACATCCCGGAGTCCCTCGAGCGCTATCCCGCGCAACGCGGCGTCCGGGACCTCATGGAGCAGGCCGGCCTCGCGTCGGCCCGCTACGAGGACCGGCTCCTCGGCACGATGGGCCTCAACATCGGCGAGGCGCCGGTTCGCACCTCCCTATAATTGCGTGTGCCCCGCGACATGCGCGAACAGGGAGGGGGACCCCGGAGCGCGCGGATCCCCGGCGACAGCCCGGCGCAGCCGACGCGCCTCGTCGCCCTGCTCGTCGTCGTGTTCGTCGCGATCATCACCGCGATCCTCGCGACGGGAGCCGTCGGGGTGTCGGCGCTCTCGGGCATCCGCTCGTTCGTCATGGGGCAGGCGAACTGGTCGAAAGCGCAGAAGGACGCGGTCTACGTCCTCACCCGCTACCTCGACACCGGCGACGAGGCGTATTACCGCAGCTTCCACGCGCGTCTTGCCGTGCCCCGGGGCGACCGCAAGGCGCGCGTCGCGATGTCCGGTCCGAAACCCGACCCGAAGGCCGCTCTCCAGGGATTTCTCGAGGGCCTCAACTCCCCCGCGGACGCCGACGACATGGTCTCCGTCCTCGCCCGCTTCCGGGACACGGAGCAGATCCAGCGCGCCCTCCAGATCTGGGAGCGCGGTGACGCCGTCGTCGACGAGCTCGAGGCGCTCGGGATCGTCGTGCACCAGGACGTCGAGGCCGGCCGTCTGACGCCCGAGGCGCGTGCCGGCTTCGACCAGCGGCTCGAGCGGCTCAACGAGCAGGCGGCGCTCCTCGAGGACGCCTTCTCCGCGACGCTCGGCCAGGCCTCCCGTGCGTTCCGCTCGCGGCTCTACGCCGCGGTTGGAGCGATGACGCTGCTCCTCGGCGGGCTGGGCGTCGGAGCGGCCGTGCTCATCGCCCGCGCGCTGAAGCGCAGCGACTCGGCGCTCCGCGCCTCCGAGACGCGCTACCGCCTGCTCTTCGAGCGGAACCTCGCCGGGCTCTACCGCACGACCGTGGACGGCAGGATCCTCGACTGCAACTCGGCCTTCGCGCGGATTCTCGGGTACCCGTCCCGCGAGGACGTCCTGAAGGTCTCGGCGCTCGAGCTCTACTCGGACCCCGGAGACCGCGACTCCTTCCTTGCGCGCCTTTCCCAGCAGCGGGTCCTCGTGAACTTCGAGCTGTGTCTGAGGCGCCGCGACGGAAGCCCCGTCTGGGTCCTCGCGAACGAGAGCCTCATGGACGAGCCCGGCGGCGTCTCCGTGATGGACGGCAGCCTGATCGACATCACGGACCGCAAGCGCGCCGAGCAGCAGAGCTGGCACCAGGCGAACCACGACGCCCTGACCGACCTTCCGAACCGGGTCCTGTACAACGACCGGCTGTCGCTCGCGATCCTCCACGCGCAGCGGCGGAAGCAGTCGCTGGTCGTCATGTTCCTCGACCTCGACCACTTCAAGAGGGTGAACGACATGCTAGGCCACTCGGCCGGCGACGAGCTCCTCGTCAAAGTCGCCGACCGGCTCCGCCGGTGCGTCCGGCAGGACGACACGGTCGCCCGCGTCGGCGGCGACGAGTTCCTGCTCCTCCTGAACGGGATCACCCGCGAAGCGGACGCCGCGGGCATGGCGCGCAAGATCCTCGCGATCCTCGCCGAGCCGTTCCTCGTCCAGAAGCGCGAGCTCTTCGTCGAGGCGTCCATCGGGATCGGCATCTACCCGGGGGACGGCGCCGACGCCGAGACGCTCGTCACGAACGTCGACACGGCCATGTACCGCGCGAAGGAGACGGGACGCAACAGCTTCCAGTTCTTCACGCGGAAGATGCAGGAGCAGTCGCAGGAGCGCGCCGCCCTCGAGTCCGGCCTCCGGCGCGCGCTGCCCCGCGGCGAGTTCGTCCTCCACTACCAGCCGATTCTCCGGCTCCGCGACCGCTCCGTCGTCGGGGTCGAGGCGCTCGTTCGCTGGCGCCACCCCGAGAAGGGGATCCTCTCGCCGCGGGAGTTCATCCCCCTCGCCGAGGACGTCGGGCTCATCGCACGCGTCGGCGAGTGGGTCCTTCGCAGGGCCTGCGAGCAGATGCGGTCCTGGCAGGCGCAGGGGGCACCGCCGATGCGCGTGTCGGTGAACGTTTCGCCCCGCCAGTTCCAGCAGCGCGATTTCACCGCGAACGTCCGGCGCATCGTCAAAGAGACCGGCCTCGAGCCGTCCTGCCTCGACATCGAGATCACCGAGTCGATCGCCATGCACGACGTCGCGCACACCGGCCGCGTCCTCTCCGAGCTGGCGGACCTCGGGATCCAGATCTCGATGGACGACTTCGGGACCGGCCACTCGTCCCTGAACTACCTCAAGCACTTCCCGATCCGCCGGCTCAAGATCGACCAGTCGTTCGTCGCCGGGATGACGAGCCACGACAAGGATCACGCGATCGTCGCCACCGTCATCTCGATCGCCCGGAACCTCGGCCTCGCGGTGACGGCGGAAGGCGTCGAGACGGAAGAGCAGGCCGCGGCGCTCGCCGCCCTCGAATGCGAAGACGTGCAGGGCTACCTCTTCGCGCGTCCCGCGCCCGCCGAGGACGTCGAGAAATCGCTCGGTCTCGCCTCGCGCGCCGCCGGCGCCTGATACAAACGAATCATCGCCCGCCGGCCGTTCCGGGGCCGTAATAACGCGAAGTCTGGAGGCATCGCGCATGCGCGTCGACAAATGGATGACCCCGAAGGTGATCACGCTGAGGCCGACGGACTCGCTGTCGGCGGCGATTCACCTCATGAAGGAGAAGAAGATCCGCCGCATCCCCGTCGTGAACGGCGACGGCAAGCTCGTCGGGATCGTGTCGGACCGCGACCTGAAAGACGTCTCCCCCTCGCGGGCGACCACGCTCGACATCTGGGAGCTCCACTACGTCCTCGACAAGCTGAAGATCGGCGACATCATGACCAAAAAGCCGGTCACCGTCACGCCCGACACGCCGATCGAACGCGCCGCGCAGATCATGATGGAAAAGCGCGTCGAGGGGCTCCCCGTCCTCGACGCAAAGGGCGCCCTCGTCGGGATCCTCACCGAGGGCGACGTCTTCCGGGCCCTCGTCGACATCACCGGCGTCGGCAAGGGGCGGCTCCGCGTCGATCTCCTCATTCCCGACAAGCCCGGGTCCATCCGCGAGGTCGCCGACCTCTGCCGGACCGCGGGCGGGAGGATCTTTTCGATCCTGGGCTCGTACGCCAAGGTCCCGGCGGGCAAGCGCGAGCTCATCATGCGGGTCGAGTGCCCGAAGCCGGACGTCCTCAAGGCGGAGCTCGCGAAGGCCTACGGCGACGCCCGCGTCGAATCCGACTGATTCCGGGGCAGGGTCCCTTCGCCGGGATCCCCGCCTCTCTCCGCGCCGGGGCCCCGCCCCGGCGCACCTTTTTCAAATTGATTCATTCGAATCATCGAACATGCGACGGATTCTCGACATAACAGCTCGATCCGATCCACGAACGCACCCTTAACACAGGAGGACCCCTCATGACGATCAGGCGCATGACCGCAGTGCTCGCGATGGCCGCTGCCGCGGCGTTCGCGGCGTCTCCACTCCTCGCCCAGGGCAAGACCTTCACGGTCGGAGTGCCCCTGCCGCTGACCGGGGCCGAGGCGAAGTTCGGCGAGATGGAGAAGCAGGCGTACGACCTCGCCATCGAGGAGATCAACGCCAAGGGCGGCGTGAAAGGCATGAAGCTCGCCCTCGACATCCAGGACTCGGGCGGCAAGCCCGAGACGGCGACCGCGATCGTCGAGAAGTTCATCGGGACCAACAAGTACCCGATCGTCGTGGGTGAGTACTCGAGCCAGTGCTCGTACGCGGTGGCCGGCGTCGCCGAAAAGTACAAGGTGCCGTACCTCGTCGTGACCGGCGCGGCCGACAAGATCACCCAGGAAGGCTGGAAGTACGTCTACCGGCTGAACCCGCCCGCGAGCCTCTACAACATGGGCGTGTTCGGCTTCTTCGAGAAGGTCGCCAAGCCGAAGTCGATCGCGATCCTCTACGAGAACACCGACTTCGGGAATTCGACCAGCAAGGCCATGAAGGAGTACTGCGACAGCCACGGCGTGAACGTCGTCCTCTCCGAGGGCTATCAGGCCGGCGGCGTCGACTTCAAGCCGATCCTCCAGAAGGTCAAGTCCCTCCGCCCCGACATCGTCTACATGGTCTCGTACCTCATGGACGCGTCGCTCCTCATGCGGCAGTCCAAGGAGCTCGACCTCAACGCGCAGGCCTTCATCGGCGGCGGCGCGGGCCACACGCTCCCCGAGTTCCTCCAGAACGCGGCCGACGCTTCCGAGCTCTGCATGTCCGCGACCCTCTGGACCCCGCAGGCGAAGTACCCCGGCGCCAAGGAGTTCTTCGACAATTTCAAGAAGAAGTTCGGGAAGGAGCCCGACTACCACGGCGTCGAGGCCTACGCGGCCGCGTACGTCCTGGCCGACGTCGTCAAGCGCGCGAAGTCGCTGACGCCGGAAGATCTCCGCACGGCGCTGGCCGCGACCGACATGACGACGGCCTTCGGCCCCGTGAAGTTCGTCTCGTGGGGCAAGTTCACGAACCAGAACAGGATGGACACGCTCGTCCTGCAGGTCATCAAGGGCAAGTACGAGACCGTCTGGCCGCCCGAAGCGGCGACGGCCAAGTACGTCTACCCCGTCCCGCACTGGCGCGACCGCAAGTAACGGCGCGCACGGGCCGCCGATGTCGCCCCAGGTCGCCGGACAGATCGAGCTTCTCGGGCAGGTCCTCATCTCGGGGATCCTGCTCGGGGGGCTCTACGCCCTGATCGGGCTCGGGCATGTCCCTGATCATGGGCGTCATGAAGATCATCAACCTCGCGCACGGCGAGCTGATGATGGTCGCGATGTACGCGACGTACTGGTTGTTCACGCTCGCGAAGGTGGACCCGTACGTCTCGCTCCTCGTCGTCTGCCCGGCGATGTTCCTGCTCGGCGTCGCGATCCAGAAGTTCCTCATCACGCCGGTCATGAACGCCGATTCGGTCCTGCCGCAGAACCAGGTGCTCCTGACGGTCGGCATCGGCCTCGTCCTCTCGAACCTCGCGCTCCTCCTCTTCACGGCGAACTACCGCTCCGTGCCCGTCTCGTATGCGTCGAAGACGATCTACTGGGACGTCAGGATGGGCGGGCAGACGATCTCGCTCTCCTTCAGCTACCCGTTCCTCGTCGCGTTCGGCGATCGCCGTCGTCCTCGGCGCGGCGCTTTTCGTGTTCCTCGGGATGACGGACACCGGCCGGATGATCCGCGCGACGGCGCAGGACAAGCGCGCGGCGTCGCTCATGGGGATCAACACGAAGCGCATCACGTACATCACGTTCGGCCTCGGCGCGGCGCTCGTGGGCGCGGCGGGCGCCCTCCTCGATCCGGTCTACTACCTCTACCCGCAGATCGGCGGGCCCTTCACGAGCAAGGCGTTCGTGATCACGGTCCTCGGCGGCCTCGGGAACATCCCCGGCGCCGTTCTGGGCGGCCTCGTCCTCGGCCTCGCCGAGTCGCTCGGATCGGTCTACATCTCCCTCGGCTACAAGGACGCGTTCGGCTTCATCATCTTCGTTCTCGTCCTCATCTTCCTGCCCAGGGGCCTCCTCGGAAAAGGACGGGCCTGAGCGATGACGAAGGGCTTTCTCGCCGCCGCGGCGTCCGTCGCCGCGCTCGTGGCGCTCCCGCTGTTCGTCTCGAACACGTACGTCCTCCACATGCTCGTCATGGTCCTCCTGTGGGTCCTTCTCGGGCAGGCCTGGAACCTCCTCGGCGGGTACACCGGCCAGGTGTCCTACGGGCACGCCGCGTTCTTCGGCGTGGGTGCCTACACGACGGCCATCATGGTGAAGTCGGGCCTCTCGCCCGCGATGGCCTGGTGGGGGCTCCTTCTCGGGGGGATCCTCGCGGCGATCGTCGGGGCGGTCCTCGGCTGGATCTGCTTCCGCCTCCGCGGCCCGTACTTCTCCCTTTCGATCCTCGCGCTCTCGGAGGTCCTGAGGCTCGTCGCCGTGAACTGGAAGGACCTCACGAACGGCGCGGAGGGCATCCTCTTCATCCCGGCCTTCAACTCGAAGGCCGCGTACTACTGGATCATCCTCGCGCTCGCCGCCCTGAGCTTCCTGACGATCCGCACCGTCATGCGGAGCAAGCTCGGGTTCTACTTCCTCGCCATCCGCGAGGACCAGGACTGCGCCGAGTCGCTCGGGATCAACACGACGAAGTACAAGCTCTATTCGCTCCTCATCAGCGCGTTCTTCACGGGCGTCGCGGGGAGCTTCTACATGAACTACATGGGGTTCATCGACCCGGGCATCGTCTTCTCGCTCCCCGACATCTCGATCATGATGATCCTCGTCACGATGCTCGGCGGCGCGGCGACGATGGAGGGCCCGGCCGTCGGCGCGGTCCTCTACATCCTGATGTCGGAGGCGTTCCGCGTCTTCCTGAAGTCGGGACACCTCCTCTTCTTCGGGATCCTCATCATCGTGATCATCATCTTCTTCCCGCAGGGGATCGTCGGGACTCTCCGCGAGCGCTGGGCGGGCCGGCGCCTGAGGAGCGCGTCCCCGGCCCCGTCCGCCGGAGAGGGCCGCATGAGCCTTCTCGAGCTGAGGGGCGTCACGAAGCGCTTCGGCGGCCTGCAGGCCGTCGGGAGCATGACCTTCACGATCGACAAGGGCGAGATCCTCGGGCTCATCGGCCCCAACGGCGCCGGGAAGACGACGATCTTCAACCTCATCAACGGCTACTTCCCGCCGACGGAAGGCGAGATCCTCTTCAAGGGCAAGCGGATCGACGGCCTCAAGCCCTTCCAGGTCTGCCGGCGCGGCCTCGCGCGGACGTTCCAGGTCGTCAAGCCCCTCGCGCGCCTCACGGTTCTCGAGAACGTCATGGTCTCCGCGTTCTCCCGCACGGACCACCGGGGCGAGGCGAGCCACATCGCGCTCGAGGCGATCGCATTCACCGAGATGGAGGCCTGGCGCGACCGCCTCGCGGGCAGCCTCCCCCTCGGGATGCGCAAGCGGCTCGAGATGGCGCGCGCTCTCGCGACGAAGCCCGACCTCCTCCTCCTCGACGAGAACTTCGCGGGGCTCAACCCCTCCGAGGTCGAGAAGACGATGACGATCGTCCGCAAGATCCACGAGAGCGGCGTCACGATCCTCATCATCGAGCACAACATGCGCGTCATCATGTCGATCTCGCAGCGCCTCCTGTGCATCTGCTACGGGGAGAAGATCTCGGAGGGCTCGGCTGCCGAGGTCGCGAACGACCCGCGGGTGATCGAGGCGTACCTGGGAGCCGCGCATGCTTGAGGTCACGGGCATCGACGTCTTCTACGGCGACGTGCAGGTGCTGTGGGACGTGTCGTTCAACGTCCAGAAGGGCGAGATCGTCGCCCTGATCGGCGCGAACGGCTCCGGCAAGACGACGAGCCTCAACGCCGTCTCCTCGATTCTCACCCCGCGGAAGGGCGCCATCACCTACGAGGGACAGGCTCTCCACACGCGCGAGCCCCACGAGCTCGTCGGCCTCGGCATCGCCCACGTGCCCGAAGCGCGCCGGCTTTTTCCGGACATGACCGTCAAGGAGAACCTCCTCCTCGGGGCGCTGACGCCGGACGCGAAGAAGGCCCGCCCGGAGATGCTGGAAAAGGTGTACGGCATCTTCCCGCGGCTCAAGGAGCGCGAAAAGCAGGCCGCCGGCACGATGTCGGGCGGCGAGCAGCAGATGTGCGCGATCGCCCGCGGCCTCATGTCGAAGCCGCGCCTGCTCATGCTCGATGAGCCGTCGCTCGGTCTCTCTCCCATTCTCGTCGCGGACATCTTCCGCGTCATCGCGGAAGTCCACGACGCGGGCGTCACGGTCCTCCTCGTCGAGCAGAACGTATTCAAGACGCTCGCAGTCGCCGACCGCGCCTACGTCCTCGAGAACGGGCGCATCGTCCTCGAGGGCACAGGCAAGGACCTCCTGAACGACGAACACGTCAAGAAGGCCTACCTCGGCGTCTGACCGGCGAGGCCGCGGGCTCGCGCCCCTGCATCCCTTGACGCCCGAGCCTCGCCGCCCTATCGATTAGGGGGAGGGCCTGCATGAAAGCCTCCGCGGAGGCGCCCGGCGCCTCGTCCCGCTTGGTCGAGGCGCCCAAGATCTCCGCGCTCCTCGACGTCATCCTCGAATCCGGTTACCGGCTCCTCGGACCGACCGTGAAGGGCGGGGCGATCGTCTACGACGAGATCGCCTCGGCGGCCCGGCTCCCGGCGGGGGTCGGACAGGAACAGACGAACGGCCGCTACCGCCTGCGAGCCCGCGGCGACGGCGCGCTCTTCGGCTACACCGTCGGGCCGCACGCGTGGAAGCGATTCCTCTTCCCCCCGTCGCTCCGGCTCTTCGGCGTCACCCGGCAGAAGAAGGCCCTCCACGTCGAGCACGACGCCGGCGACGCGCGGCCGGACGCGTTTCTCGGCGTCCGCCCGTGCGACCTCGCCGCGATCGCGCGCCAGGACCGCGTCTTCATGGGCGGGCACTACTCCGACCCGGCGTACCGCGCCCGCCGGGAGAAGGCGCTGATCGTCGCCGTCCAGTGCGGCGAGGCGGAGAGCACGTGCTTCTGCTCCTCCCTCGGGACGGGCCCGCGCGCCGCCGCCGGATTCGACCTCGCCCTCACCGAGCTCCTCGACGGCGGACGGCACGACTTCCTCGTCGAGACCGGCACCGAACGGGGCGCGGCCCTCCTCGGGAGAATCGAGTCCCGCCCCGCGACGCCGGACGACCTCGCGGCCGCGCGCGCGGCCACGCGCCGCGCCGAGGATCTGATGGGCCGGACGCTCGACCTCGCGGGCCTGAAGGACCTCCTCGAGGCCAGCGTCGAGAGCCCGCGCTGGGAAGAGATCGCCGCCCGGTGCCTGTCGTGCGCGAACTGCACGATGGTCTGCCCGACCTGCTTCTGCGCGACCGTCGAGGACTCGTCGGATCTCACGGGCGCGTCCGCCGAGCGCTGGCGGCGCTGGGATTCGTGCCATACGCTCGACTTCTCCTACATCCACGGGGGCAGCATCCGGCGGAGCCCGGCCTCGCGCTACCGCCAGTGGATGACGCACAAGCTCGCGACGTGGGTCGACCAGTTCGGCGAGACCGGCTGCGTCGGCTGCGGCCGCTGCATCACGTGGTGCCCGGCGGGAATCGACCTCACGGAGGAAGCCCGCATTCTCAAGGAGAGCCGGCCCGCACCGGCCGCCTGACGGAGGACCCATGGAGAACCTCGAACCGCTCCTCGCGGAGCACCCTTTCCTCAAGGGAATGACGAGCGCGGAGATCGCGATCGTGGCGGGCTGTGCCCGCAACGAGACCTTCCAGGCCGGCCGGTTCCTGTTCCGCCAGGGAGAGGAAGCCGATCGGTTCTTCATCATCCGCCACGGGAAGGTATCCGTGGAGGTCAGCGCGCCGCCGCGCGGAGTCCTCACGATCCAGACGGTGTCCGACGGCGACATTCTCGGCTGGTCCTGGCTCGTCCCGCCGTATCGCTGGCGCTTCAGCGCGCTGGCCAAGGAGCTCACGCGCGTCATCGCGCTCGACGGCCGCTGCCTGAGGCAGAAGTGCGAGGAGGACCACGATCTCGGCTACGAGCTCCTCAAGCGGTTCGCGGACGTCGTCGGCCACCGGCTCGACGCGACACGCCTGCAGCTCCTCGACGTCTACGCCTCAGAGCCGGCCGGGCGGCGCCGATGACCGAGGTCCTCGAGATGGCGCCCCCCGCCGCCGCGGCGCCCGCCGGGCTCGATCCGATGCTTCCCGTCCCGTGCGTCGTCGAGCGGACCCAGCGCGAGACGGCCGACACGTTCACGATCGAGCTCCTGCCGCAGGGACGCGGCGCGTTCCGCTTCGCGCCCGGCCAGTTCAACATGCTCTACGTCCTCGGCATCGGCGAGGTGCCGATCTCGATCAGCGGCGACCCGGCGTTCCCGCAGAAGCTCGTCCACACGACGCGCGCCGTCGGCGCCGTCACGAAGGGAATGGGAAAACTCAAGCGCGGCGACGCGCTCGGGGTGCGCGGCCCATTCGGGACGAGCTGGCCCGTCGAAGAGGCGCGAGGCTGCGACGTCGTCGTCGTGGCCGGCGGAATCGGCCTCGCCCCCCTCCGCCCGGCCCTCTACGAGATCCTCTCGCACCGGGACCGCTACGGCCGCGTCGTCCTCCTGTACGGGGCGCGCACACCCGAGGACATCCTCTACCGCAAGCAGCTCAGGGAGTGGCGCGGGGACTTCGACCTCGACGTCCACGTGACCGTGGACCGCGCGACGGGCGAATGGCGCGGCAACGTCGGCGTCGTCACGACGCTGATCCCGCGCGTCCCGTTCGACCCGTACCACACGGTCGCGATGGTCTGCGGACCGGAAGTCATGATGCGATTCACCGTCCTCGAGCTCGAGCGTCGCGGGGTGCCGGCCGAAAAGATCTGGCTTTCTCTCGAGCGGAACATGAAGTGCGGCGTCGGGCTCTGCGGCCACTGCCAGTGCGGTCCGAAGTTCATCTGCCGGGACGGCGCGGTGTTTCCGTGCCGGGACGTCCTGAGCCTCATGTCCAAGCGGGAGCTCTGAATGGAGAACCCGAAGCCGACCCTCGCCGTTTTCAAGTTCGCGTCCTGCGACGGCTGCCAGCTCTCGCTCCTCGACTGCGAGGACGAGCTCCTCGCCGTCGCGGGCGCCGTCTCGATCGACAGCTTCCTCGAGGCCTCGCGGGCCGTCGGCAAGGGCCCGTGGGACCTCGTTCTCGTCGAGGGCTCCATCACGACGCCGCACGACGCCGAGCGCATCCACCAGATCCGGCGGAAGGCGAGGTTCCTCGTGACGATCGGCGCCTGCGCGACCGCGGGCGGCATCCAGGCGCTCCGGAACTTCACGGACGTCCGCGACTACGAGAAGGCCGTCTACGCCTCGCCGCAGTTCCTCGAGGTCCTCGGCAAATCCACGCCCATCCGCGACCACGTTTTCGTGGACTTCGAGCTGCGAGGCTGCCCGATCAGCAAGGTCCAGCTCCTCGAAGTCGTGAGCGCGTTCCTCGCGGGCCGCAAGCCCGTGATTCCCGCCTCGAGCGTCTGCCTCGAGTGCAAGCGGCGCGGCACGCCCTGCGTCATGGTCGCGCGCGGGATTCCGTGCCTCGGGCCCGTCACGCAGGCGGGCTGCGACGCCCTCTGCCCGTCCTGGGGCCGCGGCTGCTACGCCTGCTTCGGGCCGATGGAATCGCCGAACACCGCCTCGCTCGCCGCCCTCTGGACCGGCCTCGGCGTCCCGCCGGCGGGCCTGGTGCGCGCGCTCCGCTCGTTCAACGCGAGCGCCGAGGCGTTCCGGAAGGAGAGCGAGCTGCATGAGTAAGGTCCGGACCATCACGGTGAACGCCCTCGCGCGCGTCGAGGGCGAGGGCGGTCTCGCCGTGCGCATCCGCAACGGCCGGGTCGTCGAGACCAGGCTCGACATCTACGAGCCGCCCCGCTTCTTCGAGGCGTTCCTGAAGGGCCGCGCCCTCGGCGAGGCGCCCGACCTCACGGCGCGCATCTGCGGCATCTGCCCCGTCGCGTACCAGATGAGCTCCGTCCACGCGATGGAGGCCGCCTGCGCCGCCGACCCCGGCCCGCGCGTGCGCGCGCTCCGGCGCCTCCTCTACTGCGGCGAGTGGATCGAGAGCCACGTCCTCCACGCCGCGATGCTCCACGCGCCCGATTTCCTCGGCTACCAGAGCGCGCTCGACATGGCGAAGGACCACCCCGAGGCCGTCACGCTCAGCCTGCGCCTGAAGAAGGCCGGCAACGAGATCGTCACGGCCGTCGGCGGCCGCGAGATCCACCCGGTGAACGTGCGCGTCGGCGGCTTCTGGCGCGCGCCGTCGCCCGCCGAGCTCGCGCCGCTCGTCCCGAAGCTCGAGACGGCGCGCGGCGAGGCCGAGGCCCTCCTGAAGTGGGCGTCCGGGTTCACGTTCCCCGAGCTCGACCTCCACCACGAGCTCGTCTCGCTGCGCCACCCGTCCGAGTACCCGCTCAACGAGGGCCGGATCGTCTCCAGTGAGGGCCTCGACATCGCGGCCTCCGACTGGGAGCAGCATTTCGAGGAAGAGCACGTCCGGCGCTCAAACGCCCTCCACGCGCGCCGCAAGGGCGGCGGGATCATCCAGACCGGGCCTCTCGCCCGCTACACGCTCAACTGGGACCGCCTGGGCGCGCCCGTCCAGGCCGCCGCGAAGGAGGCGGGCCTCGGCAAGGAGTGTCGGAACCCCTTCAAGAGCATCCTCGTGCGCTGCGTCGAGACGCTCTGGGCGGTTGACGAGTCGCTCCGCATTCTCCGGTCGTACGAGCCGCCCGAGCCGTCGTTCGTCGACCTCGTCCCGTGCGCGGCCACCGGCGCCGCGGCCACGGAAGCCCCGCGCGGCCTTCTTTTCCATCGTTACCGGATCGGCGCGGACGGACTGATCCAGGAGGCGCGGATCGTCCCGCCGACGGCGCAGAACCTCCGGGCGATGGAAGCCGACCTGCGCGGGTTCGTCCAGGACCACCTCGACCTCGCGGAAGACCGCCTCACGCTCCTCTGCGAGCAGGTCGTCCGCAACCACGACCCGTGCATCTCGTGCGCCACGCACTTCCTGAAGCTGAAGATCGACAGGGACTGACGTGCAGAGCGTCCTCGTCATCGGCGTCGGGAACGACTTCCGGGGCGACGACGCGGCCGGCCTCCTCGCGGCCCGCCGGCTCCACGCGTGCCGCGGCGTGCGCACGGTCGAGCACACGAGGGACGGACTCTCGCTGATGGAGCACTGGCGCGCCACGGACCACGTCGTCGTCGTGGACGCGCTGTGCTCCGGCCACGAACCGGGCACCGTCTTCCGTTTCGAGGCGACCGAGGGGCCGGTCCCGGGCGACGCGGGATGGCTCTCGTCCCACTCGCCGGGCGTCGCCGAGGGAATCGAGACGGCGCGCGTCCTCGGCCGCCTGCCTGCGTCCCTGACGGTCTACGGCATCGAGGCCGCGCGGGTCGACCCGGGCGCCCGCGTCACGCCCGCGGTCGCCGGGGCGGTCGAGGAAGTCGCGCTCGCGATCCTCGACGACCTGACCCTGGTCTGACCGGAAAGGAGCGCTACTTCCCGAGCTCCCCGGCCACCCTCGCGGCTGTTTCGACGCCGCGCGCGAGGACCGAACGGATGCGCCCGTCCTCCAGGGCGAGGATCCCCGCGATGGTGCAGCCGGCCGGCGTCGTGACGTCGTCCTTGAGCGCCGCGGGGTGCCGGCCCGTCGTCAGGACCATCTCGGCGGCGCCGAGCGTCATCTGGGCGACGAGAGTCGTCGCGACGCTTCGCGGAAGGCCCCGCATCACGCCGCCGTCCGCGAGCGCCTCGATGATGATGTAGAGGAAGGCCGGGCCGCTCGCCGAGAGGCCCGTGACCGTGTCCATGTGCTTTTCCTCGAGCTCGAGGACCTTCCCGAGCGGCTCGAAGATCTCCGTCGCGAGCGCGACGTCGGCGTCCGTCGCGCGGCTCCCCTTCGAGAGGACCGTCATGCCCTTGCCGATCAGGCACGGCGTGTTCGGCATCGCCCTGAGGACGGGCGTCGCGTCGCCGAAGAGGCCCTCGATGAACCCGGTGCTGATGCCCGCGGCGATCGAGATGACGAGCGGCGGTTTCTTGCGCCTGCCCTTGAGCGACTCGACGGCCTTCGCGACGTCCTTCGGCTTCACGCACAGGATCACGATGTCCGCGTCCGCGGCGGCCTCGGCGTTCGCCGTCGTGCACGGAACGCCGAGCTCCTTCTCGACCTTCTCGGCGCTCGCCTTCGTGCGCGCGGTCGCGCGCAGAGCCTGCGCCTTGACCTTGCCCGAGCGCAGGAGGCCCGAGGCGATGCTCCGGCCCATGGTTCCCGACCCGATGACGGCGATCTTCTTCTGCGCGAGCATGTGCGGACTCCTTCGGTGACGCCGCCAGTTTACGGCGTCGGGCGCCGCCGCCACGTCAGGACGCGGTTGGGCGCCGCGTCGTGCGGCGCGAGCGCAAGAGGCCGGAGAAAGAGAAGAGAAAGATCTTCTGAGAATGAGTAAGAGCGGCGGATCGTCCGGCCGACGCGGTTCGGGACGAAGGCCGTCTCCACGTGGTGCAGCACCTCGCCGCGCGGCTCGTCCAGCGCCCAGCGCCCGGCGTACCCGCCGTACGCGGCGCCCGCCGCCGCGAGTTCCGAGGGCGTAGGAGAGAATTCTCTTAGAAAGGGTTTGCGGCCGAGGCCCATGAAGTTGACGGACATTTCTCCGGAGGGCAGATAGATCAACAGCCCGGCCGCTTTCTCGAACCCGACGGCCGGCCGCCACCGCGGCGCCGCCCCTCCCCTCTTACCTTCTAAGAAATTCTTCTCTTCCTCTTCGTCTCTGATCTCCTCGAGCTCCCACACCCCGACGAACCGCTCGAAATCGCTCATCCTCTCCTTCCTCGCCCCGAGAACCCTCGGGTATAGTTCGCGCACATCAGGCGCATCTGAGTCTCAGGAGGCATCCGATGAAGCGTACCGCGCCGGTCTCGCTCCTCGCCCTCGTTCTTCTCGCGGGCTCGCGGCCCGCGCCCGCGGCCGACACGATTGTCTTCGGCGCGGCCGTCTCGCTGACGGGAAAGACGGCCAAGGAAGGCGAGTACACGCGCGACGGCTACAACTTCCTCGTCGACAAGATCAACGAGACGGGCGGAATCACGGTCGGCGGGAAGAAGTACAAGGTCTCGGTCAAGTACTACGACGACGAGTCGAAGTCCGAACGGACGGCCCAGCTCATCGAGAAGCTCATCAACGAAGACAAGGTCACGTTCATCCTCGGGCCTTACGGCTCGGCACCCTCGGGGACCGCCGCGCCGATCTGCGAGAAGTACCGGATCCCGATGATCGAGGCGAACGGCTCGGCCGAGTCGATCTTCAACAAGGGCTACCGGTACACGTTCGCCGTCCTGTCCCCCGCGAAGCTCTACCTCAAGGGCATCATCGACCTCGTCGTCTCGAGGGACAGGACGGCACGGACCGTCGCCGTCCTGGGCGAGAACGAGCCGTTCTCCAAGGAGGTCGCCTCCGGAGGCGCCGACTACGCGAGGGAGAAGGGCCTCACGGTCGTCTACCAGGAGCTCTACCCGTCCGGCACGCAGGACGTGAGCGCGCTCCTGACGAACATCAAATCGAAGAACCCGGACATCGTGCTCGGCGCGGGCCACCTGCAGGACTCGCTGCTCGTCGTCAAGCAGGCCAAGGACCTCGACCTCTCGCCCAAGGCGATGGGCTTCTCGGTCGGGCCGTCGTCGCCGGAGTTCCGGGCGAACCTGAAGAGCAACGCGGACTACATCTTCGGGGCGACGCAGTGGACGGAGGCCCTCAAGTACAACGGCGACGACCCGTGGAAGACGCCGAAGACCTATGCGGACGCCTTCCGCGCGAAGAACCCGACGTACCACGACATTCCGTACCAGGTCGCCGAGTCTTCCGCCGCGGTCCTCGCGTTCTGGCGGGCGATCGAGAAGGCGAACTCCCTCGACCCGACGAAGGTCCGCGACGCGATCGCGGGCCTCGACATCATGACGTTCTACGGTCCGGTCAAGTTCGACCCGCGTGGGATCAACATCACCAAGCCCATGGCCGTCGAGCAGCTCCAGCCGGACGGCCACAAGTACACCGTCTTCCCGCCGAGCGTCGCCGAGAAGGACGCGATCTACCCGATGGTGCCCTGGGACAAGCGGAAGTGAGCGCCGGCGAGCTCGAACAGATCTTCGTCAACGCGGTCCTCCTGAGCGGAATCCTCGCGCTCGTCGCGCTCGGCTTCGCGCTCGTCTGGGGGATCATGAACATCGTGAACCTCGCGCACGGGGCGTTCATCGTCCTCGGCGCGTACGTCACGTTCTTCCTGCACGAGCTCCTGCACGTCGACCCGTTCCTCTCGATCCCGATCTCGATGCTCGTCCTCTTCGCGCTCGGGTGGGTCCTCCAGCGGGGGCTCGTGAACCAGGTCATCCGGGCGCCGCTCCTCGCGACGTTTCTTCTGACGTTCGGGCTCGAGCTCCTGATCGTCAACCTCATCAATTTCTTCTTCAAGGCCGACCTGCGCTCCGTCACGACCCCCTACAGCGGTACCGGCCTCACGCTCGGGGCGGTCCGGATCCCGTACGTCCGCCTCGGCGCCCTCGGCGTCTCCCTGGCCCTCGTCGCGGGCCTCGCCTGGTTTCTCAAGAGCACGCGGACGGGCCGCGCGATCCGCGCGACCGGGATGGACCTCGACGCCGCGCGCCTGACGGGCGTCAAGGTCGCGGTGGTCTACGCGTCCACGTTCGCGATCGGCGCGGCGATGGCCGGCGCGGCGGGCTCGCTCCTCTCGATGATCGTCCCGTTCGACCCGAACCTCGGCGGAACGTACACGCAGCGGGCGTTCGCGATCTGCGTCCTCGGCGGCCTCGGGAACGTCGCGAACGTCGTCCTCGGCGCGGCGGTCTACGCCTTCGTGGACGTCTTCGTCGGCGCGACCTGGCCCTCCCTGTCGCGCGCGGTCACGTTCGCGATCCTCGTGATCCTGCTGATGCTCCGGCCGCAGGGCATCGCGGGGAAGCCGGCGTGAGGAAGGGCCTCGCCGTCGTCGGCTCGCTCCTCGTCCTCGCGTTCTTCGCCGCGCTCCCGAACCTCGTCTCGAGCTACCGGCTCCTGACGTTCACGCGTTTTCTCGTCCTCGCGCTCACGGCTCAGGGCTGGAACTTCATCGGCGGGTACACGGGCTACGCGGCGTTCGGCAACGTGGCGTACTTCGGGATCGGCGCGTACACGACCGGCCTCCTCATGCTCGGGCGGTGGCACGTGCCGTTCTTTCCGGCGCTCGCCGCGGGCGCGCTCCTCTCGGCCGCCGTCGCGATCCTCCTCGGCCTGCCGATCCTGCGGCTGAAGGGCCACTACTTCGCGATCGCGACGCTCGGCGTCGCCGAGGCGTTCGCGCAGGTCGCGGACAACTGGGACAGCGTCACCGAGGGCTCGACCGGCATCGACCTCCCGATCCGGAGCGACGGCGCGTTCTTCTATTACACGGCGCTGGGCTTCGTCCTCGCGGGTCTCCTCGTCACGTGGCGGTTCTCACGGTCGAAGCTCGGCCACGGCTGCGTCGCGATCCGTGAGGACCAGGACGCGGCCCGGATGCTCGGGATCGACACGACGCTCTACAAGGTCGTCGCATACGCGATCTCGGCCGTCTTCGCGGCGGTCGCGGGCGGGATCACGGCGTACCAGAACGTCCACGTGACGCCGGGCGACTTCTTCAGGATCGACTACACGCTCCAGATGATCATCGCGACGATCATCGGCGGCGTCGGGACGGTGGCCGGGCCGGTCCTCGGGGCCGGGATCTACCAGCTCCTCTCCACGTACGTCTGGGGCCGGTTCCTCGAGCTCCACCCGACAGTCCTCGGGCTCATCATCGTCTTCTTCATCGTCTTTCTCCCGCGCGGCCTCATGACCGTGATCGGGCGCCGCCGGGCGGCCGGCGAGCGGCGCTTCCGGGCGTCCGACCTCCTCGCGAACGTCCGCGCCCACCGGGTGACCTGATGAGCGCGGTCCCCGTCCCGACGCCCCGTATTGCGGGCGACCCGATCCTCGTCGCGACGGGAATCACGAAGAAGTTCGGCGGCCTCGCGGCCGTGGACGGCGTGGACCTCACGATCCGCCGCGGCGAGATCCTCGGCGTCCTCGGCCCGAACGGCGCCGGCAAGACGACGTTCGTGAACTGCATGACGGGCCTCGACAAGCCCACGTCGGGGACGATCGTCTTCGCCGGCCGGGACGTCACGAAGACGCCGAGCTTCCGGATCGGCCGCATGGGGATGGCCCGGACGTTCCAGGTCGTCAAGCCCCTCCACCAGCTCACGGTCCGCGAGAACGTGGCGACGGGGGCGATGTTCGGCGCCCGCGGCCGCGCGCGCACGGCCGCCCAGGCCCGCGCGCACGCCGACGAGATCCTCGAGCGCGTCTCCCTCGCCGACCTCTCCGACCGCGCGGCGACCACGCTCACGATCCCGGACCTCAAGCGCCTCGAGCTCGCGAAGGCCCTCGCGATGGACCCGCAGCTCCTCTTCCTCGACGAGGTCATGGCGGGCCTGAACGCGTCCGAGATCGAAAAGGCGATGGAGCTCATCGTCTCGATCAACCGGAGCGGCGTCACGATCTTCGTGATCGAGCACGTCATGAAGGCGATCATGGGGATCTCGGACCGCCTCGTCGTCCTCCACTACGGCCGCAAGATCGCCGAGGGGGTGCCGAAGGAGATCGTCGAGAGCCCCGACGTCGTCGAGGCCTACCTCGGCGAGCGGTTCGCGAAACGCGCCCTCGCCGCGGGCGACGAGGGCGCGACGTCCGTGACGTCCGGCGAGTTCCGGAAGGCCGCTCCCGCCGCCGCGGGCGGCGCCCTCCTCTCGGTGAACGGCCTCTCGTCCGGCTACGGCGACGTCCAGATCCTGCGCGACGTGTCCCTCGAGGTGAGGGAGAAGGAGATCGTCGCCCTGATCGGCGCGAACGGCGCCGGCAAGACGACGCTCCTGAACACCGTCTCGCAGCTCCTCAAGCCGACGGCCGGGACGATCTCGTTTGCCGGACGCGACCTGACGGCCGCGCCGCCGGACGCGGTCGTCCGCGCCGGAGTCGTCCAGGCGCCGCAGGGCCGGCGCCTCTTTGCCGGCCTCACCGTGAAGGAGAACCTCCTGCAAGGCGCCTACGCCCGAAAGGACGCGGTCGGCGTCGAGGCCGACCTGGAGTGGGTTTACGAGCTCCTCCCCCGCCTGAAGGAACGCGCCTCCCAGCTCGCCGGGAGGCTTTCCGGAGGGGAGCAGCAGATGTGCGCGATCGGGCGCGGCCTCATGGGCCGCCCGCGCCTCCTCCTCATCGACGAGCTCTCCCTCGGCCTCGCGCCCCTCGTCGTCGACCACCTGCTCGACCTCATCTCCCGCATCAACGAGAGGGGAACGGCCGTCCTGCTCGTCGAGCAGGACGTCCAGGTCGCGCTCGAGCACGCCCACCGCGGCTACGTCCTCGAGACCGGCCGCATCGTCCGGACGGGACCCGCCGCGGAGCTCCTCGACGACCCGGGCATCCGGCAGGCGTACCTCGGGCTGTGACGCGCGCACGCGCCGGCCCGCGGCCCGGGTCCCAGCCGGCGCTCCTCGCCCTCTTCGCCGCGTCGGTCGCGGTCTTCGCGGACCTCTACGTCACGCAGCCGATCCTCCCGCTCCTTTCGCGGGAGTTCGGGGTGCCGGCGCCGACGGCCGCGCTCACGATCTCGGTCGTCGTCCTCATGATCGCTCTCTTCTCGAACGCCTACGGCCCGCTCGCGGACACGGTCGGCCGCAAGCCCGTGATGGTCGCGAGCTGCGCGGCGCTCGCCGTCCCGACGCTCCTCTGCGCCGTGGCGCCGACGTTTCCCGTCCTCGTCGCCCTCCGGGCGCTCCAGGGCCTCCTCACACCGGGCTTCGCGGCGGTGGCCGTGGCGTACATCGGCGACGAGTACGCGGGCGCCGCGCTGGGGCCCGCGGTGGGCAGCTACGTCGCCGCGTCGGTCCTCGGTGGCCTCACGGGCCGCGTCGCGAGCGGGTGGATCGCGAGCCATTTCACCTGGCGGAGCCCGTTCCTCGCCTTCGGCGCCGTCACGCTCCTCGCCGCCGCCGGCATGGCGCTGTACCTCCCGGCGTCGCCCCGGAGCCGGTCGCGGTCGGTCGGAAGCGCGTTCCGCGAGATGGCCGGCCACGTCCGGGACCGGCGGATCGTCGGCGGCCTCGCGATCGGGTTCACGGTCTTCTTCGGGTTCATCGCGGTCTTCACGTACCTTCCCTACTACCTCACGGCCCCGCCGTTCCGGCTCTCCACGGCGACGGTCTCCGGCGTCTATCTCGTTTACGCCGCCGGCATCGGGACCTCGTGGCTGGCGGGCCGGGCCGCCGAGCGCCTGGGCAGGCGGACGATCATGGGCGCGGGCTTCGTCGTCGCGGCGGCAGGCACCCTCGGGACGCTCGCGGGGTCCGTCCCGGCCATCGTCGGCGCCCTCGTCGTCCTCTGCGTGGGGATGTTCATGGTGCAGGGGACCGCCCCGGCCTTCGTCAACGCGACGGCTCGCGAGGCCAAGGGCGGGGCCGGGGCCCTCTACAGCACCTTCTACTACCTCGGGGCCACGTTCGGGTCCGTCCTGCCGGGCTACGCCTGGCAGGCGTGGGGCTGGCCGGGCGTCGTCGGTGCATGCCTGGCCGCCTTTGCGGCCGGGGTGCTGTCGGTGGTCTTCCTCTGTGCATAAACCCCTCCCGGCCCCCCGGCAGACGATTGACAGGTCGCCCCGTTGGACTATCCTTCTGAGACGCCTAACGTCCGGCTGAAGAGGAGATTAGTTCTCATGCGGATTTGCGCGAACCCCGCACCCCGGAGGATCGGTTCCCTCCTGCTCGCGGCCTTCTTCCTCGTCCTGCTCGGGACGGCCTCCCCGGCCTCCGCGCAAGCCATCGTGAAGGTCAACGACAACGTCAACTTCAAGCTCGGCCTCCTCCTGCAGGGGCAGGCGGACTGGCAGGAGGTCGCGAACGCGACCAACGACGGATCCGGGGGGTTCGCGCAGAACATGCTGGTCCGCCGGGTGCGGTTCATCCTCGGCGGGCAGGTCGCGAAAGACGTCTTCTTCTACTTCGACACCGAGAACGCGAACCTCGGCAAGTCCACGCAGACCA
This sequence comes from uncultured Acidobacteriota bacterium, assembly GCA_963798215.1. Classification (GTDB taxonomy): domain Bacteria; phylum Acidobacteriota; class Thermoanaerobaculia; order UBA5066; family UBA5066; genus Fen-183. The sequence goes on along the minus strand of CAWCSP010000004.1, from coordinate 1,586,760 downwards.
AGAGCGGGTCCACGGGGGCCAAGTCGCTGGGGACCGGCTTCAGCCTCCTCGACGCCGTCGGCGAGTGGCGCATCGCCAAGCAGTTCAACATCCAGTTCGGCCAGATCCTCGTGCCGACGAACCGCTGGATCCTAACGAGCAGCTCGTCCACCTTCATGCTCGACCAGTCGGCCTACAACAACCTCTACAGCTCAGGCCTCCAGAACTACTCCGGGCGCGACACGGGCTTCATGTACCGCGGCTACTTTTTCTGCGACCGCCTCGAGTACCGCTCGGCGGTCCTCTCGGGCTACCGGGCGCCCGGTGCCCAGAACTCGCCGCGCTTCACGCAGTGGGCGCAGTGGAACTTCTTCGACACCGAGGTCTACAACATGCCCTCGTACGCGGGCGCGAACTACGGCAAGAAGAAGATCTTCGCCCTCGGCGCCGGCTACGACGCGCAGGGCAGCTACAAGATGGCCTCGGCGAACCTCTTCATGGACTTCCCGATCGACCTCGGCTCCTTCGAATCCACGGTCGTCTACCAGTACATCAACGGCGGCACGCTCATCCCGACGCTCCCCCAGGAGAACACGTTCTCGGCCGAGGGCGGCCTCTATTTCAAGGACTCGCGCATCGCGCCGATCATCCGGTACGAGCAGAAGACGTTCACGGCCACCGCCAACACGGGCAAGAACGAGACCCGGTACGCCACCGGGCTCAACTTCTACCCGTACCCGAACGCGCCGAACAATTTCAACATCAAGGTCTGGTGGCAGTACGTGGCCCCCAAGGTCGGGGTCGGGACGAGCGAGTTCACGATCCAGATGCAGGCGTTCTATTTCTGATCCCGTACCGGCGCCCGCCGCGCCTTCTCGCGTAACCCGCCGCCCCTCGCCCCGAGGGGCGTTTTCGTTCCGGAGGACAAGATGACGCCCACCCGCCTTCCGCGACTCCTGGCCGTCCTCGCCGCGGGGATTCTCGCGACCTTCCCCGCCCGCTCCGAGGACGAAATCCGCCTCGGCGCCGTCCTGCCCGTGACGGGAAAGGAATCGAAGATCGGCGGCGCGTACAAGCAGGCGACGGAGTTCGCCGTCAAGGAAGTGAACGACGCGGGCGGCCTCGACGTCGGCGGGAAGAAGATGAAGATCGACCTCCGCCTGCTCGACGACACGTCCGACGCGAGCAAGAGCGCCCAGCTCGTCGAGCAGCTCATGGCCCAGCAGAAGGTCCACGCCGTCGTCGGCGGCTACGGCTCGCAGCTCGTCCAGGCCCAGAGCGTCGTCCCGGACCGCTACGGCATCCCGTACGTGGCGGGCGGCGCGGGCGCGACGAGCATCTACGGGCGCAGCAAGTGGGTCTTCGGCACGCTCTCCCCCGTCGAGAACCTCGCCACGACGCAGATGGAGTTTCTCTCCGACCTCGTCAAGGAGGGCAAGCTCAAGCCGCCCCTGAAGATCGCGATCGTCTGGGAGAACACCGAGCACGGGAAGGACTTCCGGAAGGGCATCCACGACTACGTGAAGGCCCACCCGAAGGAGTTCTCCGTGGCCCTCGACGAGAACTTCGAGATGTACGCGCCCGACTTCAGGCCGCTCCTCGCGCGCGTCCAGAACGCGAAGGCGGATCTCTTCATGGCCGACGCGCACCTCGAGGACTACATCTCCATGCAGCGCATGTACACGCAGATGGGCCTGTATCACCAGATGGTCACGTACGGCGCGCGCGGCTCGGACGAGGCGGCCCGCAAGGGCCTCGGCGCCGCCACGGACTACATCTTCGCGAGCGGCTGGTGGTCGGACTTGCTTCCCTACCCGCAGGTGAAGGCCTTCAGCCAGAAGTACAAGTCGGCCACGGGGACGACGCCGCAGTGGTACCACGCCTGCGCGTACGAGACCGTCCGCGCGATCTTCGCCGCGATCCACAAGGCGGGCTCGCTCAAACCCGACGCGATCCGCGCCGCCCTCGTCTCGCTGGAGCTCAAGGACTCGATCCTCCCGAGCGGGGTGTTCAAGTTCAGCAAGACCGGCCAGGCCGTCCTCCCGTTCGTCGTCACGCAGAACAAGCCGAACGGCAAGCTCGACCTCGTCTGGCCCAAGGAAGACCGCACGGGACCGCCCGTGGCTCCGATCCCGAAAATGTGAGCGAACCGCCTCCCCCGCCCCGCCTCCTCGACCGCCTCCGCGCCGCCCTGCGCGCGCGGCACTACAGCCTGCGCACCGAGGAGTCCTACGCCGCGTGGGTGAAGCGCTTCATCCTCTTCCACGGCAAGCGCCACCCCGGCGAGATGGGCGGGAGCGAGATCAACGCCTTCCTCTCCTCTCTCGCCACCGACGGCCACGTCGCCGCCTCCACGCAGAACCAGGCCCTCTCGGCGCTCCTCTTCCTGTACCGCCACGTCCTCGAGAAGCCCTTCCCGGAGATGCCCGCGCTCGTCCGTGCGCGCCGGCCCGCGCGCCTTCCCGTCGTCCTCACCCGCGACGAGGTCCGCCGCGTCCTCGCGCACCTCGACGGCGAGCCGCGCCTCGTCGCGTCCCTTCTCTACGGCTCCGGCCTGCGCCTCCTCGAGGCGCTGCGCCTGCGCGTCAAGGACCTCGACCTCTCTCGCAACGAGATCCTCGTCCGCGACGGCAAGGGCCAGAAGGACCGCGTCACGATGCTCCCCGCCGCGCTCAAGCCCGGCCTCGCCGCCCACCTCGCCTCCGTGCGCGCCCGGCACGAGCGCGAGCTCGGCCGCGGCGGCGGCGACGTCCACCTCCCCGACGCCATCCGCCTCAAGTACCCGGGCGCCGCGAAGAGCTGGACGTGGCAATACGTCTTCCCCGCGGGCCGCGAGAGCACCGACCCGAGAAGCGGCGACGTGCGCCGCCACCACCTCCCCGAGACCTCCGTCCAGCGGGCCGTCAAGAAGGCCGTCGAGCGGGCGGGCATCACGAAGCAGGCGAGCTGCCACACCCTGCGCCACAGCTTCGCGACCCACCTTCTCGAGAGCGGTTACGACATCCGCACCATCCAGGAGCTCCTCGGCCACCGCGACGTCGCCACCACCATGATCTACACTCACGTCCTCAACACCGGCGGCCACGGCGTCCGCAGCCCCCTGGACGCGCCGTGAGAGAACGAGGGGGCTCCGCGCGCGCCAGGAGGATGTGGTGAAGAGGCCCCGCCCCCAGGACGCCTGGGTCGTCCTCTCGACCTTCCGGCCGGGCGACAAAGGCACGCGCCGGCTGCTGCGCGACTGGGGCGAGCGGCTCGTCTGCGTCCGCTACCGCTACAACGCCGCACGGAAGATGCGGCTCAAGACCGTCGAGATCGTCGTCGACGAGGCCGCGTGGAAACGGAAGAGCGACGCGGACTGCGGCGTCGAGATCCGAAGCTGGGAAAAGGAACTCCGCGACGCGATCGTCGCCGCGGGCGGGAAGTGGAACCGGGAGCTCGGGATGTGGGTCCTGGCGAAGGGAAAAGCGAAGAAGCTGGGGCTGGAGCGCCGGACGAGAAGCCTCCCCCGCCAGCCAATCCCCGCCCCGGGCAAGCCGTCAAAAGCTAATATCCTTGGAAACCAGAAAGCTAATACCTATGGAAACCCACGCCCCAACGCTCCCAGATCTGGCAACCACCCCTGAGGTCGAATACTAGTTAGGCGACGAAATGCGATCATGGAAACAGAGCCAGCTCAAGGTTCTGCCTACGCGTCCTCGGCTTGCAGCTTCCTTGCGCCTATCTGCGCGGCAGCGTTCATTCTCGCGACCGTTTTCACGGGCCGGTCCGAACCAACAGGCCGGTGTCCTCATTCTTCTCGACCCCTTGTCCTCATCGGTCGCCATACCGGTCGCTTCCGTCATCGCGCTCCTTCTCTATCCCATCGCTCTATTCTGCGTCCGGGGTCGGAATCTTCATCGTTGCGCCGCCTTTGTTATCGCCCTAGCCGCCGTCTTCACCTTGTTCGCCACGCTGTTCAACCTTTACCTCGGTCTCCTTGGCGGGCCCGCCCTCGGTTTGGCTGCGTCCGTGCTTTGCCGGCTCACGCGCCTCCAGTATTTCCAGGCGCAGGGCGCGCAGGCCGGCGTCGCCTAACAACGCGCTGCAGCGGACTCGCTACGCTCGCCGCTGAGCTTGATATGGTTAGCCAGCACAAAGGAAGCCCGGCCTCACTTCCTATGGCTAAGCCCGAGCGGCACCCACTTGAACCCTACCAACGCGCCGTTCGTCGGAGCGTGGGCCGGGCTTGGTGCTCTCCTGTTCGGCGCCAGCGTCATCTCATCTCTCCGGTCACCCTTTTCCACTTCCGGGTCCGCGGCGCTCTCCTTCTTGCTGCCCAGCTTCGTCCTGTTCGCGGTCGCTACAGCCTATGGCCGCACTTGGCGCGGCTACCGCATCTTTGTCGGCATCGCTGGCGCCGCGCTCGGGGCATGCCGGTCTCGCGCTCGTCGTGCTCGGAATGGAGGCGGTCGGCGGCCCCACGGTCGCAGTTCCAGGAGCCATCCTGTGTTGCGGGCTAGGTCTCTGGAGCATTCGTTCTTGCGGTGGCGGAGCCAAACCGTAGAGCCCAGGGTGCTGGCTAACACCTCGTTGCAGCGGACTCGGCGTCAGTCGCTGCGCTCCTTCCTTCTCGCCGCTGAACTCGATATCGTTAGGCAGCCCATGAGTACCGCGTACCCGGCGAAGCATCGCGGAAGCGTTTTCATGGTCGCTGGGCTTGCCGTCTTCGGCCTCGCGGTTTCGCTTCTCGCCGCCCGGCTGCTTTGGTTGCGCACCCGTATTCCGGTTCGCTCCGAACCGGCTAACTTCGCACCCACGGCGCCAGGCCCTCTCGGTCAAGGCAGCTCGGAACAAGACGTGATCGCGCGCTTCGGCCAGCCGGACTGCTACTTCATGGCGCCCTTTACACCCCTGCTTACAGAGAACGCGCCTTCATGCTCGGTAAGCGGGGCCTATGCGGCGCTCTACTACTCGAAACCGCATAGAGACCAGCTCATCTTCTTCCTGAACGCGCAGCATCGGGTAATCGGCCACTGTCACAACCGCGCGTTCATGTGTTTCGGCGGCACTTGAAGGACGGCGGCGGGGCTGCCTAACAACGCGCTGCAGCGGACTCGCTACGCTCGCCGCTGAGCTTGATATCGTTAGGCAACCAACAGTTCAGACAGAAGCAGGTGCGCCATGGCCCCGGTAACTCCTTCGGCACCTCCGGCCGTACCTCAGCGCGTTCCGCCCGTCGTGCTACCCGGCGCTGCGCCGTCTCGCGCCCAGCGGGCGGCGCGGGCATCCTGGATTGCGCCGCTCCTCGTATTCATCCTAGGCCTCGTCATTAAGGGCGCAGGCATTCGCGACACAGAGTATGGCGTTCTCGTCATCGGCATCGTCAGCTTGCCTCTCTACTTCGCCGGCTTCGTCGTCGCTGTTTATGCCCTTTCGCGGCTGCGCACCGCCGGGTGGCGCGGGGTGCTTGCGCCGGCCGTCATGGGTCTCATCCTAAACGGCTTACTCCTGCTCCTGCTCGGTAGTAACTTCGTTCTAAGTTTCCACCTGCTCGGGTAAAGGCACGCGCTGCAAAGAGGTTGCCTAACAACGCGCTGCAGCGGACTCGCTACGCTCGCCGCTGAGCTTGATATCGTTAGGTGGCCTATAGAAACCATGGACCAGCCTCACCCTCTGTCCGATAGTACAAAGCGGCCTCCAGTGAATATTCGCCGGCTTCGGCTGCCTCTAGTCGCCCTCGGCATCGCCGTGGCGCTCCATGTAGTTCGCGAAGTCGTACTCGCTTTTTCCCCCATCGCTTTCACCTCGCTAGTCGACGATGCACCGCAAGTGGTGCGGTGGCTTTACTGGAGCCCGCTTGTGCTCGGCGCCCGCGTCGCGCATGCACTCGGCTATCGTTTCGACCACGTGGCCTACAGTTCTCCCTGGCAGTTCGACGTCATCGTGGAGGCCGTTTCAATTGCGGTCACCGCGGGCGCGGTGTGGCTCGTCCTGCGGCTCTCGACGCTCCTGCGCGCAATCACTAATCGCAAGCTGAGGGCCACCTAACACCTCATTGCAGCGGACTCATCGTCAGTCGCTCGCGCTCCTTCCTCTTCGCCGCTGAACTCGATATCGTTAGACGGCCGAAGAGGAACCACGCGCACCATGACTCCTCGCATTCGCCGAACTGCTTCGCTCCTCGGCGTGGCCAGCGGCCTCTTGGTCCTGAACTATGTCGCGTTCTCGAACTGCTCGTACGACACGGGCTCTCGGACAAGCCTCTCTTACCTTCGGCTTCCAACTGAAAGCACTCGTGTCACGTGGCTCGCGTCGCGGGCCTTCATGTGGCCCGTGCTTCCGGTTTTCGAACACCTCACCTCCGGAATGGCCGGTTCGGCCGACGGCCCGGCACCCAAGGAGCCCTTCCGTCTCTGGCTATACAACGCAGTCCAATCCAGGCGGGCAGTAAACCTCGCGTACCTCGAGCTCGCGTTCGTGAACGCGTCGTTTTGGTTTATCGTTTTCTTAGTCGCTAGGCGTGTCCTCGTACGCCCCGGCGTTCCGGCCGTCTAACAACGCGCTGCAGCGGACTCGTCGTCAGTCGCCGAAGGCTCCTTCCTCCTCGCCGCTGAGCTTGATATCGTTAGGCGCCGAATGGACACCGTTGTCGCGGTCGTGCATGAAATTGAGGCGGCGTTCCGGGACGTTCAGCATCCGGGCGAGGCCAACATGCTTCATCCCGCGTGTCTCGACGATCACGAGTCGGACATCGGCGCGCTTCGTGGCTTCACGTCTTGGCAGGCCATCCCTGACCGCACCATCGAGCTCGAACATGCCGGCCTAACCGCACTCAGCGCGCCCGCGTTTCAGTTCTATCTGCCCGCGTACATGAGGTGGTCGCTTCTCAATTTCCGCGCTAACTCTGCGTTCACGTCCGACGCCACCATTTACGCCCTTGCTCCCAGCGCGTCGCAGCCCGAGTACAGCGTCTCGCGCTACGTGCAGCTCTCTCCTGCTCAGGTTCGCGCGGTGGTCTCGTTCCTTAAGGCCATGGCGGCCTCGCCCGATGACGCCGACGCGGAGGTGGCAGAGCGTGCTCTCCACTCATACTGGTTGCCACGGCTCGGCGGCGGCGCCTAACACCTCATTGCAGCGGACTCATCGTCAGTCGCTCGCGCTCCTTCCTCTTCGCCGCTGAACTCGATATCGTTGGGCGGCAAATGCCTGACACCACCGTCACTTGTAGGCGCTGTGGCTTCGTGAATCGGGCAGGCGAACTCCTGTGCCAGTGCGGTGTCTCGCTCGATCCGGCATCGCAGTCTCTCTTGGAGCCAGTCCTGTCGCCCGTGGCCGAAGCAGCTGCCAGTGCGCGGCGCCTTTCAGGCATACCTCTGGCCTTTGCCATTCTTGGCGTCACGCTCATCCTCACGTCATTCATTTCTAGTCGTACTCATTCGGGGCTACTCGGTATCTGCGGCCCTTACGGGGACGGCTGGGCCATAAGCTTGGAGCTCGCCTGCCTTACGCTGGGCGGAGGCGCAGCCGCCTGGGTTGCGAGCCGCAAGTGGCGCCGGGCTTAGGTCGTGGGCCTGCCGTTCGCCGTCCCTCTCCCTATGGCTGGTGCCGCCCAACACCTCGTTGCAGCGGACTCGGCGTCAGTCGCTGGCGCTCCTTCCTTCTCGCCGCTGAACTCGATATCGTTAGGCGCGAAAAGCTAAATGATCGCGCGTCGCATCCGTCTCTTTGTCCTCGCCGCCTTAGCAGGAGTAGTTCTTACGCGCCTGCCTGTCGCACTGCCGCTTTGGAAGTGCTCTTTCGCCATCGGGACGGCAATGGGTCGCCCTCCATGGTTCGTTGCTGACGGGCACTATTACGAGTTTCCTCTTGGGCCGTCCGCTCGGGAGGCTCCCGGCGTATTCACGAGTCACCTCACGCACCCGCCTCTCGGGTACTCGCTTTACTTCTACCCCGGCTTGCCCTTTCGCCTACATCTCAGCCTCATCACAGCGCTGTTCCGTCTGTTCTGGCTCCTCTCACTCGTTTCCATCGCACTTCTCCCAAGCGTGCGGCCTTCCCGCCGGGCGCTGCTTACGTCGGCTGCTTGTGCGGCAGCGGTCGGCGTAATGGTTCCGACCGCCTTTCACTTCGGTCACTACTGGATGAGCATCGCTGGGGCTGGCGACCGCATCGAGCCGTACTGGCACGCCTACGTTCAGCCTCTCGCAATCCTGTTTGCCCTTCCCGCAATGCCCTTCGTTGTTTATCTCCCGTACCGTCTCATCGACGAGTCCTTCGCGGGCGGCATTTTCGGCACCGTCGCCCTCGCCTCCGTCGTCGCTGCCGCTTGGTTCACCGTGTTCTCGCTCGTCCCTATCGCCTGGTCTTTCCTAGCGCGTTATCGTCGTCGCGCCTAACAACGCGCTGCAGCGGACTCGCTTCGCTCGCCGCTGAGCTTGATATCGTTAGCTGGCTAGACGGCCACTCATGCCCTTAAGATCACTGGCGGCCGAAACTCGCGCGTACATGGTGCTGGCGGCTCTCTTTGCCGCGGTCTTCGGCATCTCCTTCGGGCTCCTCTTCGGGCCGTGGCTCGGCGTAACCGGGGCTGCGTATGGCTTCGCCTGCGCTTTCGCGTTCAAAAGAATTCGCGGCGGTACCGTCCTCCCATCAAGCACGCCCGCACCACTCTCCACGCGCGAGGCCTACCGCCTGTTCGGCGTGGCACTCGGAGTCTGGTTAGCAGTCGGCGTTCTAGCGTTCTTGGTCTGGCGGGTATCGCGCTAGCAGCGCGTCTCGTACGGTTCCGTCGTTCACATGGCAAAGGCATACCGTAACCCTACTAGCCGCACACCGGGCCTGCCGTGGCGTGCGCCCCAAGGTGGGGCGCCAGCTAACACCTCATTGCAGCGGACTCATCGTCAGTCGCTGCGCTCCTTCCTCTTCGCCGCTGAACTCGATATCGTTGGGCCACACTATGCTCAAGCGCATCCTCATAGCTGCGGTCGCGACGTGGATCTTCTCCGTCCTCCTCGGCCTCTGGTGCGCAGCGTCAATGAGCCAGTTCAGTCTCGAAACGCTTCTCCTACCCGCTGTCGTTCCCGTCGCCCTCTTCGCCAGCACGGCCGTTTCGCTACTCATGACTCCGCTCGCTGCTTGGTCCATGCGCACCGGCCCTCGCAATCTGCGTCTCTTCACGCCTGCCCTATGGCTCGTCTTGGCGTCGTACGTGGTCCTTGTTATTCCCCGCGCCGGGCCGCTCGGTTTTCTCGGTCTTCTTCCGCTCGCTGCCGTAGGCGTAGTCGCTCTGGGGCTCATCCCCCCAACGGATGCACCTCGCCCTCCTTCCGCCCGGGCCGGCTAGCATTCGGAATACGCATTTCCCCTCTGTACGCTCGCTCCATGCGGTGCGGCCCAACAACGCGCTGCAGCGGACTCGCTACGCTCGCCGCTGAGCTTGATATCGTTGGGCGGCGAAAGCGAACCATCGTCGTGCCTGTGCCGGAAGCCGAACGCCAGCGCCTCATCACTCAGCTCGAGCAGTTCGCGTGGCGCAGGTTCCCACCGCAATCGCGTAGTCAGGTGCGGCTCGAAATCAAAGCGCGTGGTAACGACGTAACGGTCGTGGAACGTCGCCCTTTTTACCGGGACCACTCCAAGGAAACCGAACACCCTGTCGCGCGCTTTCATTACGAGCCGGACGGGCGCTGGCGGCTCTTCTGGCTTCGGCACACTGGTCGCTGGTACCCGTACGAAAACGCCCGTCCCACCAAGGACACGGCCCGTCTTGTTCGCGAGCTCGAAACCGACCCCACTCACATCTTCTGGGGGTAGCGGTGTCCTCCTACTCGCGGTTGGTCGCCGCCCAACACCTCATTGCAGCGGACTCGGCGTCAGTCGCTGCGCTCCTTCCTTCTCGCCGCTGAACTCGATATCGTTAGGCGTACCAATGGCGGGTCCTCGCATCCCGTGTTCGCTGTACCGGCCACGTCCACTTTCGCTTCCATAGGGGCGTTCGTACCTTGCCGTCCTCGTTACTGTTCGTCGTCGCCTCCCTCGTCGCCGCGGCGTTCTTTCTGTTTCGCCTCCGGCGGGCTCGGACACTCAAAAGCGAAACGCGCCCCCACGGCTTCGCTGCTATTCGGGTCTTGTACCCGGACGAGCTAAAGCCCTATTTCGGAGTGTACGTGCCTGGTCGCGCCGAGCTTATCGGCTACTCCTACATGGTTGTGCTCGTCTCAGTAGTAGGCGTCTTCATCTTCGCCTACACCGTCCCATCGTGGGTGGTAGCCCTCATCGGCATCGCAATCGCAGCGGTCGCGTCCGCCGCAGCGTATGCAGAGTCACATTCGAGGCGGGTCATCGGGCCCGACGTCATCGCGTACCTGTCCCCTTTCCAGTCCCTCTCATGGTCGCTTCCGCTGCTCGAGGTCACTCGTTGCGAGGTGGTTCCTGGTTCCCCCAGCCCCCGGCTACGCGTCTGCACTCGGAAAGGCTCCCGCTTGTTACCCCTTACCGTCGAGCTTTACCGAGTACTTTCGGCGGGGTACGCCTAACAACGCGCTGCAGCGGACTCGCTACGCTCGCCGCTGAGCTTGATATCGTTAGGCAGCAGAGCGCAGGGCATGAAACGCGGTCTTCTTCCGTTCGTGGCATTCATGACTGGCCTCCTATTCGTCGCCCTCTGGCTTTACATCCAGTTCGTCGTGCCGCGCATGACTGCGCCCCTCGCGGTCAAGATCGGGCTACCCATCGTATTCGTGTACTTCATGACCCTCCCCTACCTCGGTAAGGCGTTCGGCAATACACTCGAAACCCGTACGGAATCGCAGCAGCTATGGGCGTACGGCGCGAAGTATTGGGTCGCCCTCGCAGTCCTCGTTCTCCTACCGTTTTCACGGGTGGCTGCCAGCGTCGCCGTCACGCTCATACTCATCGGCTCCTTCACGTACACCTACCTCTGGCGTCCGAAGCCCCGGCCATAGTCCGCGCCCGCAGTCCTCGCCGCACCGCATTGCTGCTGCCCAACACCTCATTGCAGCGGACTCGGCGTCAGTCGCTGGCGCTCCTTCCTTCTCGCCGCTGAACTCGATATCGTTGGGCGGCGAATCGGAAATGAGTGTCGGCCGGCGCAAGATCCTGGGCATTGGCCTTCTCGTGGCCCTCTGCATCATGGTCGTCGCCTGTGTGTTCGCGTCGCGGAATGCGCTCCCGCCCGCGATTGCGGCGCCCTTCCTTCTTCCGGGTTTCGCCGTTAGCCTCGTCCTAAGTGGCGGCAACGTTCACAGCGCGGACGAAGGCGTAACCGTGCTAGCCAGCATCTTCGCCTGGGCTCTGCTTTTCGGCATCCCTGCCCGCATTCTTCTCAGCTCGGATTAGCAGCGCGCGAGCGCCGCCGCTCCGGCCAGACTCCATCTACGTTCTAGTTCAGGCCACGGGCTCGGTGCCCTTTGTCTCGGGTCGCGGTCAAAGGGCGCAACATCATCACGGCGTTCGCGCAGCGCGGCGTGCTGAACGCCGCCCAACAACTCATTGCAGCGGACTCGGCGTCAGTCGCTGGCGCTCCTTCCTTCTCGCCGCTGAACTCGATATCGTTAGGCTGCGGAAACCTAGTGGATGAGCCAGCACGCTCTCGACATCCTTGGTCTTGCGTGGGCTCTCGTACTCTGTGTGGGCTTATCCGTTCTTCATTTTCAAACCTACAGCCATCCCCAGCGCAACGCCCTAACGCGGATCCTCTATCGCTACTTCAGCCGAGCCGTTGCCATCAAGACATTCGAGTGGCGCCCATTCGAGGAACCCGAACCAGCTATTCGCTTTCAGGCCTGGTCCCTACTCGCGCTCGCTCTATTCCTTCTGGTCTTCGGCGGCGCGTCTCTCCTCTAGGCACGCACCGCGTGCCCCCCAAAGCCCAGCGCACCTCAATCGTTCCGCTGCATGAAAGGCCCCTCATTCCGGCGCTCCTCCCGGGGTCAAACGCGGTGGCGGCGCTCACACCCGCCGCAGCCTAACAACGCGCTGCAGCGGACTCGCTACGCTCGCCGCTGAGCTTGATATCGTTAGCTGCCGAAGGGAACCATGTGAGCACTTCGCGGGTCCAAGGCGTCGTGCGCATCTCTCTCGTCGCCACACTCGCATTTAGCCTGGTCGCCTGCAGCCGTACGCCGCGGCGCCCCACGGACGAGCAGGTTATTGAACGGCAGCTCGCGCGGCCGTCGGTCACCGCGCGCGAGGCCCACATTACCCTCACATCCATCACGTTCGAGCGAACTCCGGGCCTGGCCCCTCGTGGTGCGGCCTTCGTCGTCACGTTTCGCGACGACGACACGGCGGTGTACACCGGCCTAAGTAACGTCCCTCGCATCGGTCGCTTCCGGGCTCACTTCCCGTTTGCCGAGCTCGCCGCCTGGTTCGAATCCCAGCCTCAGCTCATAGGCGGCGACATCTCTCTCCCCGGAATGGTCGATGGCGGCTCGCTCGAGCTAGTCCTCACTCGCCCAACCGGTCCACCTATTCATATCCGAAGCGGCTTTCCCGTCACGGACACGTACGTCTGGGGGGCCCAGGCCGTCGTCGAAGCGGTTGTGGCTCGTCTCGGGCTCGACCCCATTCCCGCCGGCGGCAGCTAACAACTCATTGCAGCGGACTCATCGTCAGTCGCTACGCTCCTTCCTCTTCGCCGCTGAACTCGATATCGTTAGATGCCGTAGGAGGTTCATCGTGAAACCGTCTATTCGGCGCTGCTTGGCGGTAGCCTCGGTAGTCCTCTTTGCATCGTCTGGAGCACACGCCGCCTCGGCACCAGAAACACCGGTCGGTAAGCTCGCGTCGCTCGACGCTGACCGCCGAGTCATCGCAAATAAGGAAATCTGGTTGGTCGCCGTCGCCTTGGAGGCCTACGCGGTCGATCACAACGCGTATCCGGTTCTCGGGCCTGAACCTATGCCCACGGGCCGTCTCGCCAGGTTCCTCGCTCCCGCGTACCTGCCGGCTGTCCCTGCAAGAGATCCTTGGTGTTCGGATTACCTTTACTGGTCCAACGGTACCGACTACATCATCGTGAGCTACTCGAGCGACGCAGCATCGGATTTTTCGTACCCTCAGCTCGCAAAACAGGGCTATCAACTCTTTAAGGCGGGCGTTTGCACCGGGTCAAGCGAGGCCGCCGGCGCGGACATCGTGTTTGCCGACGGCATGTTCTGCAGGTGGCACGGCGAAAAGCCCAGCGACCCGTGGCGGTAACCAGGGTGGGCGGCATCTAACACCTCGTTGCAGCGGACTCGGCGTCAGTCGCTGCGCTCCTTCCTTCTCGCCGCTGAACTCGATATCGTTAGGCAGCCGGAAGATGCAGGCGATGTTCAAGCGCTTCGCCACCTTTCTTCGCTCGAAGCTGGGCGCACCGGGGACGGCGAGCCCCGCGCTTCCATGCCCGTACAAGCCAGAGCCACCAGGCTCGAAGCACGTTATGGAACTCAAGTGCCCGTCTTGCAATGCCCTGATCGAGTTTGCCCAGCCACACCCCCTTCAGTGCCGGCTTTTCCAATCTCGGCTTCCTCTACAACGACGCCGGCACGCTAACCCTCACGTGGAGTTCGTACGACCCGGCATATGAGGGCCTTGTCGGTCCCTCTCATCCCTGGATGCTGAGCGTTGAGCAGCGCGCGCACTTAGAAGCCTCGCTTCTTCCGGCTCCAAGCGGCGGTCTCATGGCGCTTCGGAAACCCGGCCCGCTAGCCTCGCTGCTCCGCTGCAATCAGCCCGCCCATTTCCGAAACCATCTATTTCCTGCGGTTCCCAGGCTCTCCAGAGGAATCCGCCGGGATCGCGCCGTTCATCCGCCCGGCTCGCCTAACACCTCATTGCAGCGGACTCGGCGTCAGTCGCTGCGCTCCTTCCTTCTCGCCGCTGAACTCGATATCGTTAGACCGCCCATGGGAAACAACGCGTTCCTGCGTGCCCTATCCGTCGTTACGGAGGACCCCGACGCCACTCGTGTCATTCGGGAGAGTTCGAACTCAATCCCTGTACTCTGGTTTGCTCTGTTTGAACCGGGCCCGTCGCACCAGTTTTCCCTCGCTCTAAATAGCGGCATTTCCATTTCGGTTCCCGCCCTGCTCAGCACCACGAAGTCAGCGGGCTCGCGCTTTCGCTCTCGGGTCAAGCTCCTGCATTCGCTTCTTCCCGCTGCGTTGTTGCCGCAGCTTGCTTTATGGCAGCAACTTATCGAGCAGGTGCCAGAGGAATACGTCGCACTTGACCCGTCGGAACTTGTTCTCACTGCCCCCGAGCACATTGAGGCGTGGCTTCACGAAGCCCCAGCGGCATTCAACGCGCCGGAGCACCTTCCTACTCTTTTCGACGTCACGGGCATCACATTCGAACCGGAGGCCTCGAGAGTCACGAGTTACGAGGAGTCTCTGGCATCGGTCGCACTCACCGGTTACGTCTGAGGGGCGGTCTAACAACGCGCTGCAGCGGACTCGCTACGCTCGCCGCTGAGCTTGATATCGTTATGCGGCTTCATTGAGCGCGCGTCCCTCGGACTGTGAACACATCTCTTTCGCCTCATCGGCCGCCCGGTATCACTGCTTTCGCGTGCTTCTTTGTCTTCGGCACGCTTGCGAGCGGCCTGTCGTTCATTTACCTGCTCACGCCGGGCGGCTTTCTCGAGCCCATGTGGCGCCTGAACCCGCGCGCTCACGAAGCCTTTTCGCACATCGGTTTCTGGGCTCCGCTTCTCCTCGGCGCCGTCTGCCTGGCATGCGGGGCGGCAGCCTTCGGCTTTTTCACCGGAAGGCTCTGGGGCTACTGGCTCGGCGTCGCCCTCATCGTCGCCAACCTAGCCGGCGACCTCGTTAATGCGGCCTTCGGTATCGAGACTCGCGCCCTGTATGGCGTCCCCATCGTTGCACTTCTGCTCTGGTATCTCGCTTCCCGTAGGGTCAGCGCCTACTTCCGAGGCACGGCGCGAGGCGCCGCATAACACCTCGTTGCAGCGGACTCGGCGTCAGTCGCCGCGCTCCTTCCTTCTCGCCGCTGAACTCGATATCGTTAGGCAGCAGAAATGCCTCGTGTGGCTGGAAGCTCTCATCTTCGCCGGGCTCGCGGTCCGTGCCTGAATACGGCCTGCTCTCGGTTCAGGTCGAATCCGTGCGTCGCGGGCTCGCCGTCGGCGCCTCCCACGGGATTCGCGAGCACTGCTCATCCGCTCACATCTCACACTTTCGGCGCAGGCGGTTCGCACGCGCTCGGCTGGCCACCTCAACGCGCTGCGTCATGCTCTCGCGCTGTCTTGGCGCTACGTCCTGGTGGCACGGCGTCCTAGCGGACATCAGAGCCGCCTTTACCTCATCAGCGTCAGTCGTCGGCGCCATCTTCTCCGCATTTCAGGCGCTGCGTTTCGGGCGCGCGTGCCGGTGATCCTGACGCTCGCTCTGAGCTTTCGTCGGGCTCATTATCGGAATGGCCGCGGTATTCATGATCGGGCCGTCGAGGCGTGCGGCTGCCGCCTAACACCTCATTGCAGCGGACTCGGCGTCAGTCGCTGCGCTCCTTCCTTCTCGCCGCTGAACTCGATATCGTTAGGTGCCCGAATGCGCCAGCATCTCTGCTTCATGGCACCCGCACTCCTAATCTCCGCTTGTGCGCAAAAGCCGCAGGTACCCGAGCCTGGCCCTCGCGCGCTTCCTACGTACGAGCAGTTTCGAGCCGCGCACCCGGGCAGCGCGTTCCAGGCAACGCCTGAGCGTCGCGCCAAGGTTCTCGTCGGCCTTAGTGCCGTCCGCCCTGGCATGTCGAGGCATCAGGTCGTGTCCGCTCTCGGTCGTCCCGATTGGACCCGCGATCTCGCTCGCAAGGAGAGCCCTCGCGTTTACGGCACGGAGTGGGCCTATGCCCTTTTCCAGCCCGAACTCGGTCTCGTTAATGAGCGCAACGACCAGGCCGTGTACGTGTACTTTTCTGCCTCGGGCGTCGTAAGTGACGTTAGGCGCATGAACATCGCGGAGGCGGCGCCCACTCAAAAGCCCGCGGGCACCTAACCCCTCGTTGCAGCGGACTCATCGTCAGTCGCTCGCGCTCCTTCCTCTTCGCCGCTGAACTCGATATCGTTAGGCCACACATCCATATGAACGCTTCACGCCAAGTCTCCTGGGAGTTCATCCGCTGGCGCGCTCTGGCACACGTCACTCGAGACGCGCTTCTCGAATCGACCGAGGACTGGTTAAGCGTCTCACTGCTACATGGGTTCGTTGAGGACGCACTCGGTGCAGAGCGCAACGCCGAATCAGTCCCAACTACGCTCACTCTCGCAGTCGAGCTCGTCGGGTCTGGTTACCTCGTTCCTGCGCGTCTCACATCGACCGGCGTAGAGCCCGTCTCCATCCCGAGCGAAGCGCTCTCACAATGGGTTCAGGATGGTCTCAATAGCAGCGCGGCCGAGCCACTTACCTTCGGGTTTATTGGCTCGCAGCGAGCCGCGGAGTGGTCGCGTGAGTACTATCGCCTGCTCTCAATCGTCCGTCCCACTTCACTCGCTCTCTGAGTCAGGTTACGCCCTACGACATGGCTTGCCATGTCCGAGGAGGGCGGTGTGGCCTAACACCTCATTGCAGCGGACTCATCGTCAGTCGCTGCGCTCCTTCCTCTTCGCCGCTGAACTCGATATCGTTAGCCGGCGGAACGCATGCTTGAAGCCAGCAGTCCCCTCTGGTCACAGCTTCGCGGCGGGTATCGCGTCCCATACGACCCGCGCCCCGCGATTCAACGTCTCGACACCGCCAACGACGCCGCAGCATGGGACGAACTCTGGCAGGAGCTGCATCATCAGGGAGACCTTGGGGAGGCGTCGTACGTTGCGGTGCCTCTTCTTGTCGAGCTCGAGGCGCGAAAGCGCACTCTGGGCTGGCAGTTCTACGCCTTAATAAACACGGTCGAAACGGAGCGGCACCGCAAGGCGAACCCTCCTCTTCCTGAGTGGCTCGTGCCCGAGTATGGCGAGGCACTCCGGCGTGCAAGCGATCTGGCGCTCGCTGCGCTCGGTTCGTCACGTGAGCCATTCCTTGTCCGGTCGGCACTCGGCACGGTTGCCCTGGCCAAGGGCCTCATCCGTCTCGGCGCACTTCTAGGCACGCTTGATGAGTCCGAGGTCGAAGAGTTTAGTAACGAGCGTCTGGCGTGGTCCGAGCTCTACCGGAACACCGCCGGCTAACACCTCATTGCAGCGGACTCGGCGTCAGTCGCTCGCGCTCCTTCCTTCTCGCCGCTGAACTCGATATCGTTAGGCCGCAGAATGGAACCTGACAGCGCCCGTGCTCGCACAAGGCCTTCGGATCGCGGCCCGATTCGTTTCTGGCTCTGGTTCGTTCTCACCAGCGCTGGCCTTGGCCTTGCCGCCTGCACTCGACCCCCCGTCGCGAACTTCTCGCTGTGGCTAGTCGCGCTCGGCACCATCGTCGCCACGCCAGTGTCAGAATTCCAACGCACCCTACGTCCGCGCCAGTTAATCCCCGTTCTGCTGTTCTTCGCGCTGCTTCCGGTCGCTCTCGTAGTAGCTGCCCTCGCTTGGCCATCGTCACTCTCGCCATCGCGCACAAGCGAGTACGTCCTCACTTGGCCGTTTCGCGCGCTCATTCTCGCGCTCTGGGTGCTAATCGCATTTCGCGAAATCCCGCGGTTTCTCCGTATCCGAGCGGGCGCTGCGGCCTAACAACGCGCTGCAGCGGACTCGCTTCGCTCGCCGCTGAGCTTGATATCGTTAGGCGCTTCAATGGTCATCGCATGGCTGAGCTAGCCGACTCGGTGCACGAAGAAATCAAGGCACTTTGTGCGGCGGGCGATGCCGCCGCGGAAAAGGGTCAGTTCTCACTAGCCGTCGCGGTGTATGAGAAAGCCTGGGCGCTCCTTCCGGAACCCCGGTTCGAGTGGAAAGCGGCCACATGGATCCTCGCCGCCATTGGAGACGCCCAGTTCCAGTCGGGCAGCGTCAAAGCAGCATGTGAAACGCTCAACAACGCCATGCACTGCCCTGACGCAATCGGCAACCCATTCCTGCATCTCCGGCTCGGTCAGTGTCAGTTTGAGCTCGGCAACGTTCCACGTGCCAACGACGAACTGGCGCGTGCGTACATGGGCGGCGGCAGCGAACTCTTCGCAGCTGAGGACCCGAAGTACCTGGCGCATCTCAAGACCGTCCTCCGTGAACCCGTCGGCGGCTGGTAGCTGTCGCCCCGGAAGCGCCTAACACCTCATTGCAGCGGACTCATCGTCAGTCGCTGCGCTCCTTCCTCTTCGCCGCTGAACTCGATATCGTTAGACGGCTAAAGAGGGAAAACATCTGAGCGACAAGCTGTTTCGCCTCGCCGCGGATCAGATCGCCCCCCTAGTCACCTATCCCGGGGGTTGCATTGCAAGCGATCGAATTACGGTCGACGGCTCGAAGGTCGGCTACATGTATCGCGAAGAGCCCGACGACCCACGGGACAGCGGCTGGCGCTTCTTGGCAGGAGACGAGTCCGACGCGTACATGGACGAACCGAAGCACCACGCGGTCTATGCAATCAACACGATCGCGAACTACGACCCCGAGATCATCCCGTTCCTCTCGGCACCGGAGGGCTCTGCATTCGAGCGGGAGAACGGAACGGGGCCGTTCATTGCGGCGCCCCCTCCCTCGAGCGAAGAAGCCGTCTAACAACTCATTGCAGCGGACTCGGCGTCAGTCGCTGCGCTCCTTCCTTCTCGCCGCTGAACTCGATATCGTTGGGCGGCTCAGGGAGAGTAGAATCTCTCGCGGTAAAGTCATGACAGCGCTTCTCGAAAAGGCCCTCGCAGAAATCTCAAAGCTCCCTCCTCCCCAGCAGGAGGAAGTCGCTTTGTGGCTGCTCGCCGAGCTCGAGGATGAGGCGCGTTGGGCCGAGTCCTTCTCCCGCTCCAGCTCCACGCTCGAGCGTCTCGCTGATGCGGCCCTCGCGGAGCATCGCTCGGGCAACACTCGGGATCTCGACCCGAAGCCTCGGTGAGGTCGCGTACTACCGCCGCCTTCCGGAAGGCACTCGAGGCGCTTCCTCCCCAAGTCCGTGCACAGGCCCAGCGCGCTTACACCCTCTTTCGTTCCGACCCTAATCACCCAGGCCTGCGCTTCAGGCCGGTGCACCCTTCGCGCCCCATCTACTCGGTTCGCATCGGCATCCACTATCGCGCTCTCGGCGTACGGGAGGGCGAGGACATCGTCTGGTTCTGGGTCGGCTCGCACGACGAGTACGAGCGTCTCATCGGCCAGCGTTAGTCGCCGCCCAACAACTCATTGCAGCGGACTCGGCGTCAGTCGCTGCGCTCCTTCCTCTCTCGCCGCTGAACTCGATATCGTTAGGCGGCAAACGCTGGCTGCATGCTTTCCTTAGCCGTCCTTTTCGCCCTGGTCAACGCCCTCTGTACCAGCATCGTTCTTGTTACAACTCCGCCGCGGCGCACTTTCGCACGTGCTTTCGCATTCCTCTTCCCGCTACTCAGCACTCTGGTGCTCACTTTCTGGCCTCAGCCGCCAGAGCTTGCGCACCCTCGCATCGCGGTCTTTTTCGCCTACGGCGTAGTAGTCGCCATCACATGGGCACCCGGCGCATTCTTCGCCTTCTTCGGCGCCCGCCGCGAGCCCCCCGCACGTATGGCCTTAGCGGTCGCCTCAATCATTTTCAGCACGGCTCTTGGCGCCGCCTTCCCGCTAACCACTCTCATCATCGTTGGCGGCATCTTCCACGACTCGCTGTAGGTGGCCGCCGCAACGCCGGCAGTCCAACGTGCGCTGGCTAAGTTGCCGCCTAACACCTCATTGCAGCGGACTCGTCGTCAGTCGCTGGCGCTCCTTCCTTCTCGCCGCTGAACTCGATATCGTTAGGCGGCGGCGGAGATTTCAGGGTGTGATTGGTCGGATCTACTCTTGAGGAAATGCTCCATGCGGACGCTCGAAGAACTCTTCAACCGCTCGCTCCTCTCACGATTCCTCAACAGTCCCGCAGGTCGGATCTTTCGCCTGGTCGCCGGCACAGGGTTCCTCATCGTCGGCTACGCGTATCGGCACCGTTCGCTCGGTGTCCTGTCTATGGCGTGGAGTGTTCTCCCGCTGAGCGCCGGAGCATTTGACATCTGCTACGTCAGCGCGGTGCTGGGTGGTCCGTTGTCTGGTGCGAAGGTTCGCGATAAGTACAAGCCTGACGAGCGCTTAGACAGCGCCGCCTAACACCTCATTGCAGCGGACTCGGCGTCAGTCGCTGGCGCTCCTTCCTTCTCGCCGCTGAACTCGATATTGTTAGGCGGGGCACGCGAAATACCATCAAGCGGGGAAGCCATCATGGCCAGTCGCACATCGGCACCAACCAGCATTAACGACTACATTGCAGCGTCCGCCCCGAACGTACGGCCGATCCTCAAGAAGCTCCGTCTAACCATCAGCAGCGCCGCACCAGACGCCCAAGAACTCATCAGTTATCGCATGCCGGCGTTCCGGCAGCGCGGCATCTTGGTGTACTTCGCCGCCTTCAAGAATCACATCGGCCTATATCCGCCGGTGTCCGGCGACGCGAGGCTCGAAAAGGCGCTTTCGCCCTATACGGGGCCGAAGGGGAATCTCAAGTTCCCGCTCGATAGGCCTATCCCGTACACGCTCATCAGGCGAGTCGTGCGCCTCCGCGTGAAGCAGGCACTGGCTCGAGCAACCGAAAGGGGTCGGAAGCGCAAGGGCAACCCCGCCTAACACCTCATTGCAGCGGACTCGGCGTCAGTCGCTGCGCTCCTTCCTTCTCGCCGCTGAACTCGATATCGTTAGGCAGCGGAAGGAAGGCCGATCTGCATGCCAGCGCTCTCAACGGCTGACGCCAAGCGCTTCTATGACCGCTTCGGCGCGAAGCAGGACGAGCAGGGTTGGTACGAGGCCGAGGCCGTCCAAGATCTTCTGCTTCATGCCGACCTCGAAAACGCGCAGTCCGTGTTCGAGTTCGGTTGCGGCACCGGACGGCTCGCCGCAGACCTCCTCTCCAACCATCTCCCACCATCAGCGACATACCTCGGGATCGATTTAAGCAACACCATGGTCACCCTCGCATCCCAACAGCTTTCGCGGTTTTCGGGGCGCGCAAACGTGGCCCTTACGGCTGGCGAGCCACGCTTACCCGTCGCCGCGGGCTCGGTTGACCGTTTCATCTCAACATATGTTCTCGATCTCCTGCCCCCCGCCCGCATCCACGCTCTTCTCGCGGAGGCCCACAGGATTCTCAAGTCGGGCGGTCTTCTCTGCGTCGCCGGCATCACACCGGGTAAGACAGCGCTATCGAGTGTGGTCATGGGACTGTGGAGGGTGGCATACGCGGTGGGCCCTTCCATCGTCGGGGGTTGTCGACCTATTCGCATCACAGCGTACGCCTCTGCCGCAATGTGGGTCCTGCGCCACCATAAAGTGGTCGTAACGAAAGGCATCGCATCTGAGGTCCTCGTCGCGGAGGCATCCAGCGCCGCCGTCTAACAACGCGCTGCAGCGGACTCGCTACGCTCGCCGCTGAGCTTGATATCGTTAGGCGGCGCTTGAGGCCGGGGTGCTGTTTCGCCTCGTTCAAGCCATCCGGCGCACCTTCTTCTGGTAGCGGCGGCGCAACCTAACACCTCATTGCAGCGGACTCGGCGTCAGTCGCTGGCGCTCCTTCCTTCTCGCCGCTGAACTCGATATCGTTAGGCCTCGAACTCTTTCACCATGCGTGATGCACGCACGAGCTACATAGCGTTCTTCAATAAGGCACTGCTCGCGCGGCAGAGGGATCGGCCGGGCGTCACGGGGGAAGTTCGCCTCGAACTCAATAAGCAGTCGTCACACGAGCTCTATCGCTTATTCGTCGTTGATGCGCTCGAAAAGAAGCCCGATGGCACGGTCGGGGTAGTTGAATTCAACTCGGATCCAGTTGCTGCGTCCTATCCCGAACTCAACATTGAGACCCCTGTCGCTTGGAACGGCATCACTTTCCGGTGCATTGCCGTCGCATTTCCGGAAGAGAAGCTCCTTGCTTGGGGCAACCGGTGGATTCACGACGAGGCTCCGCCACTCGGCATTCAAGACGGCCTCACCGGCATCATTCACTCCGTCACGCAACCTGAACCCGTGCGGGGCCACATGGAGTTCTCCGTGGATTTCGGCAGTGCGCCATTTCAAGCCTTCGAGGAGCTCCTTCTCGCCTTCGCCGGCCGAATCCAAGGGGTCGGGAGTTACTTCACCGAAGACGAGGCCTAACACCTCATTGCAGCGGACTCGGCGTCAGTCGCTGCGCTCCTTCCTTCTCGCCGCTGAACTCGATATCGTTGGGCAGCCGAGAAGAAAGGTCGCAGCAGTGAAGCGGATTCCTTCGTCCGTAGCCGAGTTCCTCACGGGAAAGCGCATCGTGGTCGCAGGCGTGTCGCGCACGGGTAACGCGCCCGCCAACGCCATTTTCAAGCGTCTCCAGCAGTGCGGGCATGATGCCATTCCCGTCAATCCCAACGCATCCGAACTCGAAGGCGTGCGTGCGTACCCTAGCGTTGCGGCCGTACCGGGTGAAGTGCACGGCGTCCTTATCGCAGCACATCCGTCGGTCGGTGCGGCCATCGTGCGCGAGGCGGCTGCGCGCGGCGTTCGCCGCATCTGGTTCCATCGGTCTTTCGGCGCTGGCAGCGTTTCGCCCGAGGCGCTTGCAGCGTGCCGGGAGCTCGGTATCGAGCCTATCGTCGGTGGCTGCCCACTCATGTACTGCCAGCCCGTGGATCCAGGCCATCGGTTCTTTCGCTGGTGGCTCCACTTATGGCGGCGCGTGCCCGGGTAGGCCGGCGGCTGCCCAACACCTCATTGCAGCGGACTCGCTACGCTCGCCGCTGAGCTTGATATCGTTAGGCGGTCTCTCGGTGGGGCCACCGTGGTGCCTCATCCTGCGTTCGCCGTCGTCCCACGACTCCGGTCCTTCTCCACGCCTCTCGTCGAACCCGCGAGGCACGTCATGAGCTTCAAAACCACTTCTATCGTGGCAGCCCTCGTTACCTTCGTTCTCGGCGCCGGTTACCTCTTCGTCGGGCCCCTTATCGTCGGCCGCTGGCGCCTCGAACCCACTGCCGGCGTGCTCCTAATGGGCCGGCGCATCGGCGCTCTCTACCTTGGTCTCTCAGTCATCTTCTTCCTTGCCCGCTGCCTTGGCCCCTCCTCCGCCCGAACGGCGCTGTCCGCAGGCACTGTGGTCGCCTGCTCCCTTCTGGCGTTCACTGGCGTTCAGTCGCTTTCCACAGGTCTCGTCGGCTCCGGCATGCTCATCAGCGTCGCCGTCGAGATCCTGCTTGCAGTAGCCTTCCTCCGCATTCTCGTCATCGACCGCAAGCTCTCGCACACCCGCGAATGACCCGTTCCGGCCCGCGCTCGGCATCAGAACCATGCATCCTCACCAACAGCCGCCTGACCCCGGCCTGCAGCGGACTCGCTACGCTCGCCGCTGGGCTTGATATTGTTAGCGGGCTTTGCCGACGGTTCTTCGCATCGGTCCCTACCGGTTCTTCTTCTTCAGTAACGAAGGCGACGAGGCTCCGCACATTCACGTGCAGCGCGACCGCGCCCTCGCTAAGTTCTGGCTCGAGCCTGTGGCGCTCGCTCAGTCGGCGAATTTCCCCGCGCACGAGCTCGGCATCGTGCGGGGCCTCGTGGTCGAGAATCGCGGTAAACTAATCACTGCGTGGCATGAGTACTTCGCTCGCTAATCACACGTCCCAGGCAGGCTCGGTGCAGGTCACCGCGTCCGAGCTCGTCGTGGGCCTTACCGACGGCCGCACTATCTGTGTGCCGCTGGTCTGGTTCCCTCGCCTGCTCGCCGCTTCGGAGGCACAGCGCGGGCACTGGGAGCTCCTCGGCAACGGCGAAGGCATCCATTGGCCCGAAGTCGACGAAGACCTCAGCGTCGAGGGCCTCCTGCGCGGCGTTCCTACTCCCGAGTCAAAGAAGTAAAGCGCCCGCTAACACCTCATTGCAGCGGACTCGGCGTCGGTCGCTGCGCTCCTTTCTTCTCGCCGCTGAACTCGATATCGTTAGACGGCAGAGACATCTCCTGGTGAACATCTACAATCGATTCGTTCTCCCTCGGGTGGTCCACTTAACTTGTAGCAGCAACCCGAGCATGCGCCAGCGGGCCAAGATCGTACCTGGCGCATCGGGCAAGGTCCTCGAGATCGGGTTTGGCTCAGGCCTGAACCTACCCTTCTACGACAGCGCTGCGGTTCAACATCTCTGGGCCCTGGAACCCTCTCAAGAGATGTGGGCGCTCGCTCAACAAAAGGTCACTCGCGTTTCTTTTCCGGTGGAGTTTCTCAAGGCCTCGGCTGAAGACGTGCCGCTCCCGGATCGTACCGTCGACACGGTAGTCATCACCTACACCCTCTGCACTCTTCCAGACGTCCCGCGTGCACTGGCTCAAGTCGCCCGCGTCCTCCGGGCAGGCGGCCGCCTCCTCTTCTGGCTCTCGCGTGACGAACGGGTCCGCGACTGGCAGAACCGTCTCAATCCCTTATGGAGTCGGTTCGGTGGGGGCTGCCACCTCAATCGCGATATCCCGCCGCATCGCTTCGCGACGGCCGGTTCCAAGCCGTCGAGATGTCCACCATGTACATTCCCGGCTGGAAGCCAGCGAGTTTCAATTGCTGGGGTACGGCCACGCCTTCGAGCCCAAGCGCTGGCCCAGCCTCTACCGGGGCTGCCGTCTAACAACGCGCTGCAGCGGCTCGCTACGCTCGCCGCTGAGCTTGATATCGCTCTTAGGTGGCGCCCGATCTTCTCCTTCTCCGCGGGAAACACTTGACTTCACTCCGAATCGAACCCCTCCCTGGTTACTCCCCCAGATCGGGCGCCTGGTCAGCATGCGTCACGTACTCGCGCGCTCTCATCCCTAATGAATGCTCGTGGCTACGACCCGCTGGTTCAATCCTGACGTGCTTGCAGCTGCGAAGGCCTATCCCGCGCTGAGCTCGATCACCTGCACGACGCACAGAGCAATTCCATCGGCGCCCTTCTCGCGCATGTCGCCGCAGTCGAGCGGTGGCAGTTCAAGTCCTGACTTTCGAGGCGCACCGCGAGCCATCCGCAGACGAAGCCCCGCGCCGTTGTCGGCCGCCCTGGACCTGGGAGACGAGGGTCGGCGCCAGCTCATTGCAGGGTCTCGGCTTCAGTCGCTGGCGCTCCTACCTCACGCCCTAGCCGATACCCGCCGCGCCACACTCGCCGCATCGCCAGGCGGTCGACGCATGGCTCGAAGAACCACTGGCGGCTTCGCCTACCATGAACGCCCATTGGGCCTGGTTCCATGTAGCAGAAGACGAAATCAGTCATTTCGTGGTCCGATCCGCTGGCTACGCGCACGCCGTTCGCTGGGTCATCGATAGCGCCACATAACACCTCACTTGCAGCGGCGACTCGGCGTCATCGGTCCGCTGCGACTCCCTTCCTTCTCGCCTCTGAACTCGATATCGTTCACGCAGAGCAAGGAGAAACGTGTGGCAGCTCTCCCCGTGTTCCTCGGCTCGGCATCGCGGCGCAGGGGATATTTGGCCTCGTCTTTCCCGATCGCTTTGTTTCGCTTATCCGCGTTTTTCAAACGCCGCCTGTCCTCTATGGTGCGGCGGTCATTCGGGTCGTGGTTGGCGCTGTCCTCGTCCACGCCGCAGCTACCTCGCGCATGCCCGTGGCTCTACGCATCCTCGGATCTCTTATCGTCGTTGGCGGGCTTCTCACTCCGTTGATCGGCCTGCGTGGAGCCAACGTCATCTTGGCCTGGTGGTCATCCGGCGGCGATCCCCTCGTTCGTATCTGGGCCGGGGTAGCTCTGGCTATCGGTGCCTTCGTCCTCTACGCGGTCGCGCCCAGGCACAGCGCTGCCTGACAACGCGCTTCAGCGGGGCTCGCTATGCTCGCCGCTCAGCTTGATATCGTTAGGCGCTCGCATGAGACCGTATCAGGGGTGAGAACATGGTCACGCTACAGTTAGTTGCCACTAGTCTCGCGTGTCTCGGCTTCAGCGGCCTATTTGGCGCGTCGCTCTATGACACCGTCGTGCTCGCGCCTAACCTCAAAGGCGGGCCGGCGGCTCTCGAGCACGGGCGATTGTTCATGGCAAATGCAACGCCGGCGAATCTCTTCCGCGTCCTGTCCCCCACAACACAGGCTCTCTCGCTCGTGGCTGTTGTCGCCAACTGGTCTGACCCTGAGCGCAGATGGCCTCTGATCGGGGCACTTGTGGCCCTCGTTCTCTGTGACGTGATCACGTTTGCATACCACTATCCCCGACTCCGTATAATGTTCGATGCGCCGCTCACCGTAGCGGCAGAGCGTGTCACACTCGCCGCGAAGCAGTGGACCGCGGCGAATTACATACGTCTTGCACTCTTGCTTGGAAGTTGGTCCGCAACCCTGTTCGCCCTCATGCGGCTCGTTCAAGCGATACATCCAGGGTCGAGCGCTTAACATGCGCGTGCAGCGGACTCGCTCGTCGCCTTCGGCTCGTCGCTCGCCCCTGACGCGCCACCCGTCAGGCGGAAACGGTCCGAATTAGATTAGTCTCATGAATTCGCTCGTTACCCACCTGAACTACGATCGCTGGGCCAACCGGGCGTTACTCGACGCCGCCTCAGCACTTGAGCGAGAGGCCTTCACGAGGCCACTCGGCGGCAGCTTCCCCTCGGTGCACCTTACCTTCGTGCATATCTTGTGGGCCGAGTCTCTCTGGCTGGCGCGCTGGCAGGCCCAGTCGTTCGCAGCCGCAATTGATCCTGAAGCGTACCCGACGGCCCAGTCCCTGGACCACGCGCTCGAGGCCGTGCACGCTGAACAGGTCGCCTTCCTTTCCGGCACCTCGGACTCCTCGTTCGATCGGCCTATCACCTACGTTAACTTCCAGGGCCAAGCGTGGGCGTACCCGCTTCGCCAGATGGTGCAACACCTAGTCGTCCATTCGGCTTTTCATCGTGGCCAAGTCGCCTCTCTGCTGCGTCAGCTCGGCCTTGTCCCGCCCCATACCGATTACTTGGTCTACGTTGACACGCTCGCGGCACACCGCGCCTAACACCTCATTGCAGCGGACTCGGCGTCAGTCGCTGGCGCTCCTTTCTTCTCGCCGCCGCACTCGATATCGTTAGGCGGCACAAGAGCCTATGCGCTTGCTCAACGTCGTCAGTGGCATCGACTACGGCCTTCTCGAATCAGCAGACGCGCCGCGCATGGCCAGCCTGCTTGCCGACGCATTCAGTCGCTTTGAGCCAATGGCCGTCGCGGTCAAGCTCCCTTATGCTCAGGTTGAGCGTCTGGTCGCCGCATTCGTACCAAAAGCCATTTCTGAGCAGCTCACCATCGTCGCTCGAGACCCGTCTCGCGGACGGCTCGTAGGTGCCCTGCTCGCTGACGACTTTGGCACGGCTCCCCCGACGGGCTTGGAAGAAGCGGCTCCCCTGTTCGCGCCGGTGGGAGCGCTCCTGGACGGCCTGGACGAACAATACCGCGCCACTACGTCGGTAGCACCTGGTACACACGTTCACATCTTCATGGTCGGCGTTGACGAGAAGGCCGGGTCACGTGGCATTGCGGGCCACCTTGTGGGTGCGTGCATCGCGCAGGCGCAACGCCTCGGTTATCAAACGGCGGTCACGGAGGCGACCGGAGCCGCGTCTCAACACGTGTTTCGGAAGGCTCGGTTCCAGGGCGTTGCGACGGCTCGCTACCGCGACTTCGCCTACGGTGGGCAGCACGTGTTCTCCGCGATAACAGGTGTCGAGGGCACGATGCTGATGACGCTCGACCTGGAAGGTCACCCGCCTTCACCAGGCTCGAGCGGGGCCGCCTAACACCTCATTGCAGCGGACTCGGTGTCAGTCGCTGCGCTCCTTCCTCCTCGCTCGCTGAGCTTGATATCGTTAGAAGGCGCAAAGAGAGGTCACGCCCCTGCAACTCGCTCTCGCGTCTTCTCTCGCCGTCGTATTCGCTCTTCTCGGCGCCCTACATGTGTTCTGGGCCCTCGGCGGCCGGCTGGGCTCTGCCTCCGTAATTCCAGAAGTCAACGGCGAGCGCGCCTTCACGCCCACGCCACTGGCCACCCTCGCCGTCGCGCTCGCGCTTTTCCTGGCGTCCTGCCTTGTTCTGGGCAGAGCGGGCGTGTTCGGCTCGCGCGCAGCGGAGCACTTCAAGTGGCCTGTCTTCATTCTTGGCTTCGCCCTCCTCATGAGGGCTGTCGGGGCAGGAGGGCTGGTGGGCTTCACGAAGCGCGTCCGCGGCACTTCGTTCGCGCGTTGGGACACCCGCCTCTTTTCCCCGCTCTGCCTGGCCCTTTCTTACGGTTCGCTCTGGATCGCTTTCCGCTAGCCCGAGCGCCTTCTAACACCTCATTGCAGCGGACTCGGTGGCAGTCGTTGCACTCCTTCCTCCTCGCTCGCTGAGCTTGATATCGTCAGGCGGGTCCGAGGTACGTCTGAGCATGCCGTCAGCGTTAACGGTCACACTTAATGAAAACTGTGTCACCGCGCGCCCAGCTGTCTAGCTTCCTCGCAAAGTACTCGCCCGAGGTCCGCTCCGTCGCGCGAGCGGCCCTTCGCAAGGTGGGCGACAGAATCCCCGGTGCCTACCAGCTCGTCTACGACAACTACAACGCCCTTGCGATCGGGTTTTCCCCCACCGAGCGCACTTCACATGCGGTGCTATCCATCGCCCTCTATCCGCGCTGGGTTAGTCTCTTCTTCCTCCAAGGAATCGGCCTTCCCGACCCCAGCCGGCGTCTCAAGGGCAGCGACAAGCAGGTTGGGGTCTAGACTTCGCGCGGGAGGGCCAGCGCCATGCCCGCCGCGCCGACGTCGCTCCGGTTCACGCTTCCCGCCCCGCTCCGGACCCGGACCCTCAAGGTCCTCGCGAAGATCGACGGAGATCCCGACCCCGTGCGCCACGCGGACGACCTGTGCGCGCTGGTCCTCGACCTGACCGAGTCCGGGATGGGCTTTTACTTCCTGAGGGCCGTCGCGGACGCGAAGCTGGGATTCGTCGCGCGGCAGACCGCGAGCCTCGGCGTCGCGGGAGCCGTCCGCGTCATGTCGCCGATCGTCCGGTCCGTCCTCGGCGGCGCCGATGCCGCCCAGCTCAAAGCCGTCTCGAAGCACATTCGCGGGCTCATGGCGTGACGCGGGACTTCGCCCGATGAGCGCGTCCCGGAATCTCGCACCCCAGCCGCCGGGCCCGCCGAAGAAAGCTGGTCGCGACGAGTGACCATCTTCGAGAAGGGCTTGTTCACCATCCTCGGGCTCTCGCTCGTCATGGTCCTCGTCGCGCTTCCGCTCGCCCTGCGCAAGGTGCGCCCGAACGTCGTGTACGGATACCGCACGCGGGCGACGCTCACGGACGAGGATCTCTGGTACGAGGCGAACGCGTACTTCGGCAGCCGCCTGATCGTCGCGTCAGTCTGCGGCGCCGCGGCCGGTTGGGCGCTCTACGTCACCAGGCTCCTGCCGCCCGACGTCTTTTTGCCCGTGTCGATCCTCGCCCTCGTGGCGCCGACGCTCGTCGC
Organism: uncultured Acidobacteriota bacterium; assembly: GCA_963798215.1. Lineage (GTDB taxonomy): Bacteria > Acidobacteriota > Thermoanaerobaculia > UBA5066 > UBA5066 > Fen-183. The sequence goes on along the minus strand of CAWCSP010000004.1, from coordinate 1,557,250 downwards.
CGCCCTCGCGACATCGCGTTTCGTCAGGACGCGGCTTCGAAGCCGCTGAAGTAGACAGAGGTCCGAATGCGAAGAGTGAGAAGGGCAAGGAAGTCGGCGCAACTCCGGACCGGCGTCGAACCCCTCACTCGACCAGACGCGATGGCAGCGGCCGTGCGTGAATCCCTCGTGCCTGTTCCCGGCGGCTACGTCTTCGTGCGGCAGTGGGACCCAGGGCGTTCGGAGAGGGCCCCGATCCTCCTTCTCCACGACTCGCTGGGCTCCGTCGAGCAGTGGAGGGACTTCCCCGCCGCTCTCGCGACGACGACCGGCAGGACGGTCGCGGCTTACGACCGTCTCGGATTCGGCCTGTCCTCGCCGAGAACGGACGCCCCGTCCTTCCGCTTCATCGAAGAGGAGGCCGAGGTTTTCTTCCCGGCCGTCGCCCGCGGGCTCGGTTTCGAGAGGTACGTCCTGTTCGGGCACAGCGTCGGCGGCGCGATGGCGTTGACGATCGCGTCGTGCGGGCACGTGCCGCACCGCGAGAAGGAGGGCGAGGTGCTCCGCCTCGTCCGCACGTTCATCGACGAACAGGCAATCCCGTAGTCAGGTGCGTTCGATTCCGGAACATCCAGGGGAGGAGTCATGAAGAAACCGGACGCGGGCCAGTCCGAGTCGGCATCGGAGCTCATCTCGAGGAAGATCGCGGAGCTCGGAGACTGGCGCGGAAAAGCGCTCGCCAGGATGCGCAAGCTCGTCAAGGAGGCCGACCCGGACGTCGTCGAGGAGTGGAAGTGGATGGGCACGCCGGTCTGGTCGCACGACGGCGTCATCTGCACGGGCGAGTCCTACAAGAGCGTCGTGAAGCTGACGTTCATGAAGGGCGCGTCCCTGAAGGACCCGGCCCGTCTCTTCAACTCGAGCCTCGACGGCAACGTCCGCCGCGCGATCGACATCCGCGAAGGAGAGCAGGTCGACGCGTCGGCCTTCAAGGCGCTCGTCCGGCAGGCGGTCGCCTTCAACCGGTCCGGCAAGTCGAAGTGAGCGGAGACGCGTGCGAACCCTGACGCCCGCCGGTCCGGTTTAGACTCCCCGCCGATGGCCGTCCTCCCCGGACGACTGCCGGAAGGAGACCCGATGACCAGCCACGTCCGTGCCTTCGGCGCGCCCGCCCCGAGCGCGCCTCTCGTCCCCCTCGCAATCGACCGCCGCGAACCCGGCGCAACCGACATCGAGATCGAGATCCTCTTCTGCGGCGTCTGCCACTCCGACCTCCACCAGGTGCGCGACGAGTGGGGCAAGGGGACCTTCCCGATGGTCCCCGGCCACGAGATCGTCGGGAAGGTCTCGCGCGTCGGCCCGGGCGTGACGAAGTTCAAGGCGGGCGACCTCGCAGGTGTCGGCTGCTTCGTGGACTCGTGCCTCGCGTGCGACCCCTGCAGGCGAGACCTCGAGCAGTTCTGCCTGGACGGCGCCGCCTTCACGTACAACGGGACCGAGATGGACCGCAAGACGCCGACGTACGGCGGCTACTCGCAGCGCGTGGTCGTGAAGGAGCGCTTCGCCCTGAAGGTGCCCGCGGGCCTCGATCTCGCGGGCGCGGCGCCGCTCCTGTGCGCCGGGATCACGACGTACTCCCCGCTCCGCCAGTGGAACTGCAAGCCGGGCGACCGCGTCGGCGTCGTGGGCCTCGGCGGCCTTGGGCACATGGCCGTGAAGATCGCCGCCGCGATGGGCGCCGAGGTCACGATGCTCTCGACGTCCCGCTCGAAGGAAGCCGACGCGAAGCGTCTCGGCGCGCACGCGTTCGCGCTGACGAGCGACGCCGCGACGTTCCGGACGCTCGCCGGCCGGTTCGACCTCATCATCGACACGATCTCCGTCCCGCACGACCTGAACGCGCACCTCGGGATGCTCCGGACGTCGGGAGCCATGGTGATCGTCGGCGTCCCGCCGGTGCCCGCGAGCCTCTCCGCGATGTCCGTCATCTTCGGGAACAAGAAACTGGCCGGCTCCATGATCGGCGGCATCGCCGAAACGCAGGAGATGCTCGACTTCTGCGCGGCGAGAAGGATCACGGCGGACGTCGAGGTCATCCCGGCCGCGAAGATCAACGAGGCCTACGACCGGATGCTGAAAAGCGACGTGCGTTACCGCTTCGTGATCGACGCGGCGAGCCTCGCCTAGCCTGTTAATCTCGGGCCTCTTGCAGGACATTGCCGGGGTCCTCGTCAACACCGTGATCTCCGCGGCGCTGTACGCGACGATGGCGTACGGCCTCGCGGTGATCTACGGGGTCATGCGCATCATCAACCTCGCACACGCGGGCCTGATGATGCTGGGGGCGTACGCGACGTTCGCCCTCTTCACGCGGTTCGGGCTCGACCCGTTCCTGTCGCTGCTCGCCGTCGGCCCGCTCTTCTACGTTTTCGGCGTCGTCTTGTACCGCCTCGTCGTGCGGCGGCTCCCCCGCTCCGGCGCGACGCCGTCGATGGAGTCGCTCCTGCTGCTCTTCGGGGTCTGGCTCGTCCTCCAGAATTTTGCGTACGCGGTCTGGGGCGGCGACACGCAGTCGATCCTGACGGCGTACACGATGAAGTCCGTTCCGATCCTCGGCGTGAGGGTCGGCGTCCCGTCGCTCTTCGTGTTCCTCGGCAGCGTCCTCTCGCTCGTCTTCCTGAACGTCGTCCTGAAGACCACGTACCTCGGGCGCGCGATCCGCGCCGTCACGCAGAACCGCGACGCGGCCCTCCTCGCGGGCGTGGACGCGGACCGCATCTCGGCGACGGCGTTCGGGCTCGGGACGGCCTTCGCCGGGGTCGCGGGCGGGATGCTGTCCTCGCTCTACGCGTTCACGCCTGACTTCGGCAGGAGCTTCCTCCTCAAGGCGTTCTGCATCATCGTCCTCGGCGGCATGGAGAGCGTCACCGGCGTCGCGGCCGGCGCGCTCGTTCTCGCGTTCCTCGAGAACGCCCTCGGCGCGTGGACGACGCTCCCGACGTCGCTCGAGGACGCCGCGAGCTTCACGCTCCTCTTCGTGGCGCTGGTCGTCTTCCCGCAGGGCCTCCCCGGCCTCGCAGCGCGCGTGAGGACGGCGTTCCGATGAAGCGGCTTCCTCTCGCCGTGGGTGCCGCCCTCGCGGGCTTCACGCTCGCCGCCCCGCTCTTTCTCGAGCGCGGCACGCTGAACGACGTGTGGAACCTCGCGTTCGCCGTCATCCTCGCCTCGGCCTGGAACATCCTCGGAGGCTTCGCGGGACAGGTCTCGCTCGGGTACTCGGCGTTCCTCGGGATCGGCGCGTACACGACGGTCCTCCTTTCGCTGCAGGGGGTCAACCCGTTCTGGACGCTGCCGCTCGGAGCCGTCCTCTCCGCCCTCTTCTCGGTCGCGATCGGCCTTCCCGCCTTCCGCCTGCGCGGGCCGTACTTCACGATCGCCACGATCGGCGTGGGCGAGGCCGTGCGCGTCGTGGCCTCGAGCGTCTCGTTCACGGGCGGCTCGAGCGGCCTGAGGATGCCCGCGGGGTCGTTCGACTTCACGCTGAACTACGAGGCCATGGCCGCCCTCGCGGTCGTCACGGTCGCGATCTCGGCCCTCGTGAAGAGGAGCGCGTTCGGGCACGCGCTCGCCGCGATCAAGCAGGACATCGACGCCGCCGAGGCGCTCGGCGTGGGCTCGACGCGGTTCAAGCTCGGCGCGCACGCGCTGTCCGCCGCGCTCGTCGCCCTCGCGGGCTCCCTCTACGCGATCAACTTCCAGTACATCGCGCCGGGCTCGGTCTTCGACTTTCGCCTGAGCCTCGCGATCGTCCTCGCGCCCATCGTGGGCGGCGTCGGGACCGTGGCCGGGCCCGTGCTCGGGGCGATCGTGTTCTCGACGCTCCAGATCAAGCTGCTGTCGATTCCCGCGCTCCGCGACTCCTACCTTTTCATCTACGGCGGGCTCCTGATCTTCGTGATGCTCTACGAGCCGAAGGGCCTCGTCGGCCTCGCGCGCCGCTTCGCCGCGCGCATGCGCCGCACGCCCGCCCCGCCGCCGGAGGCCGCGCGTGCCGGCTGAAGCGCTCCTCTCCGTCCGCGGCGTCACGAAGCGTTTCGGCGGCCTGACCGCGCTCACCGACGTGTCGTTCGACGTCGCGGCCGGCGAGATCTTCGGCGTGATCGGGCCGAACGGCGCGGGCAAGACGACGCTCTTTTCCTGTCTCGTCGGCGCGCAGACGCCGACTTCCGGCGTGATCCGGTTCCGGGGTGAGCGGCTGAACGGCCTCTCGACGAACGCCGTCGTCCGGCGCGGCCTCGCCCGCACGCACCAGATCGTCAGGCCCTTCCGGGACATGACGGTCGAGGAAAACGTCTCGATCGGCGCGCACTTCGGAGCGGGCCGCCGCCGCGGGGCCGAGGCCCGGCGGCGCGTCGCCGACGTCCTCGAGCGAACAGGCCTCGCGGGGCGTTCCCACGCCCTCGCGGGGACGCTCCCGATCGGCGACCTCAAGCGGCTCGAGATCGCCCGCGCCCTCGCCGCCGAACCTGCCTGCCTCTGCCTCGACGAGGTCATGGGCGGCCTGAATCCCTCCGAGATCGTGGCCGCGATGTCGCTCGTGAGGAGCATCCGCGACGCGGGGGTGACGGTTCTGATGATCGAGCACCACGTCCACGCCGTCGCGGGCGTCACGGACCGCATCCTCGTCCTGAACTTCGGCGAGAAGATCGCGGAGGGCCCTCCCCGAGTGGTCCTCTCCGACCCGGCCGTCGTCTCGGCGTATGTCGGCGACGAGGAGGCCGCCTCGTGAGCCTCCTCTCCGTCGAGGGGATCGACGTCTTCTACGGAGACGTGCAGGCGGTGCGCGGCATCAGCTTTTCGGTCGATGCGGGCGAGGTCGTGACGCTGGTCGGCGCCAACGGCGCCGGAAAGTCGACGACGTTGAAGACCGTCGCGGGCCTCCTCGCCCCACGGGCCGGCCGGATCGTCTTCGGCGGCGACGCCGTGAGCGGCTCGCCGGCGCACGTCCTCGCGTCCCGCGGGCTCGTCCTCGTCCCCGAGGGCCGCCAGCTCTGGCCGGGGATGTCGGTTCTCGAGAACCTCCGGATGGGGGCCTACGCACGCGCCGCGCGCGCAAAGGCCGACGCGACGCTCGAGGAGGTCTTCGCGATGTTTCCGGTCCTGAAGAGCCGGATCCACCAGAAGGCGGGCACGCTCTCGGGCGGCGAGCAGCAGATGTGCGCGATCGGCCGCGGGCTCATGGCGCAGCCGCGCCTCCTTCTCCTCGACGAACCGGCGCTCGGCCTCTCCCCTCTCCTCGTCAGGGAAGTGTTCGCGTCGCTGAGGGCGATCCGCGACCGCGGCGTCACGATCGTCCTCGTCGAGCAGAACGTCCCGCACGCGCTCGCCCTCGCGGACCGGGCGTACGTGATCGAGACCGGCACGATCACGCTGACGGGCACCTCGGCCGACCTCCGCAACGACAACGGCGTCCGCGACCGGTACCTCGGGTATGCGTCAGTCTAGAGACGAAGATAGAAGACAAGACCAAGAGAAGAGTTTCCTAGAAGGGTAAGAGGGGATGCAGCAGATCCCGGCCATCTCGCGTCTCCTGTCGTGCCTGCGCTCCCGCGCGGCGCATCCGGCGGTCGTGTGGGGCGGCCGCTCCTGTTCATTCGAAGAAATCTCCCGTATTTCTTCTCTCTACTCCCAGAGGCTTCACGCGCTCGGCATCCGCCGCGGCGACCGCGTGGCCGTCTTCGCCGAGACGTGCCCCGAGCTGATCGCCGCGTTCGTCGCCCACCTCGCGTCCGGCGTCGTCCACGTCCCGATCAACACGCGGTACAAGGCGGACGAGGCCCGGCACATCCTCGAGGACTCGGGGGCGGTGGCGGTGCTCGTCGGGGGCGAGGGCGAGGAATGCCGCGAGGTCCTAAGAGAGATTCTTAGAAGGTGCCCGAAGCATCTGAAACACGTGATTGCGCTTCGAGAGGCGTTCCCGGCTGGCGAGCCGGCCGCGGCCGCTCCGGGCTCCCCCTCTTCCCCTTCTAAGAAAGTCTTCTCTTCGGACCCCGCTCGAGCCGAGGCGCCCCAGGACGGGGATGTCGCGATGCTCATCTACACCTCGGGCACGACCGGCAAGAGCAAGGGCGTCGCGCTGTCGTACCGGGCCCTCGCGGACAACACGGCGTCCGTGACGGGGCTCTGGCGCTTTGCGCCGGAGGACCGGCTCGTCCTCGCGCTGCCGCTCTTCCACGTGCACGGCCTCGTTCTCGGGGTCGCCGGGATGCTCGTGAACGGCCTGACGCTCCTTCTCGAGCCGCGTTTCGACGCCGCCCGCGTCGCCGAGGCGTTCGCCCGCGACGGTGCGACGGTCTTCATGGGCGTCCCGACGATGTACGTGCGCCTCCTCGAGCACTTCGACGCGCACCCGGACGCCGCCGCGGCCCTGCGAAGGGCGCGCCTCTTCACGGCCGGCAGCGCTCCCCTGCCCGCGGCGGACTTCGAGGCGTTCCGCGCGAAGACCTCCCACGCGATCCTCGAGCGCTACGGGATGAGCGAGACGCTGTTCACGCTCTCGAACCCGTACGACGGCGAGCGCCGGCCCGGCACCGTCGGCCTGCCGACGCCGGGCTGCGCCGTCCGGATCGTGGACGACGACGGGCGCGACGTCGCGGACGGCGAGCTCGGCGAGATCGTCGTGAAGAGCGACGGGATGATGAGCGCCTACTGGGGCCGGGAGGCCGAAACGGCCGCGTCTTTCCGCGACGGCTGGTTTCGCACCGGCGACGTCGCCCGCCGCGGCGCGGGCGGCTACGTGACGATCGCGGGCCGCAAGTCCGTCGACATCATCAAGAGCGGCGGCTACAAGATCGCCGCACGCGAGATCGAGGACGTGCTCCGGCGCCACCCGTTGGTGAAGGACGCGGCCGTCGTCGGCGTCGACGACCGCCTCTGGGGCCAGCGCATCGCCGCGGCCCTCGTCCTCGCAGAGGGCTGCGAGCCCGCCGCCGCCTGCGCGGAGGTCGCCGCCTTCGCGGCCGCCCACCTCGCGGACTACAAGAAGCCGCGCGAAGTGCTGGCTTTGCCCGAGCTGCCCAGGAACGCCCTCGGGAAGGTGCAGAAGCACCTCCTCGCGAGGATGTTTCCCCCCGGCTGAATCGCCTACGGAGCCGCGCTCTCCCCCGTCCAGCGTTTCCCCCACTCAAGCATCTCGGCGAGCGTGTCGAGGACGCTCTCCCGCGCACGGTAGCCGTGCGCCTCGTCGGGGAGGAGGACGAGCCGCGCCGTCCCGCCGTTGCCCTGGATCGCCGCGTACAGGCGCTCGGACTGCATCGGGAACGTCCCGGAGTTGTTATCGGCGAGGCCGTGGATGAGGAGAAGCGGCGTCTTGATCCGGTCCGCGTACGTGAACGGCGACATCCTGAGGTACGTCTCGGGCGCCTCCCAGTACGTCCGGCGCTCGCTCTGGAAGCCGAACGGCGTCAGCGTGCGATTGTAGGCGCCGCTCCGCGCGATGCCGGCGGCGAAGAGGTCGCTGTGCGCGAGGAGGTTCGCGGTCATGAACGCGCCGTAGCTGTGCCCGGCGACGACGACCTTCTTCCGGTCGACGACGCCGCGGGCGTCGAGCGCGTCGATCGCGGCCTTCGCGGCGCCCGTGATCTGGTCCACGTACGTGTCGTTCATCTTCTCGGGATCGCCCACGACGGGCATCGTCGCGTCCATCAGGACGGCCCAGCCCTGCGTGAGGAAGAAGAGAGGCGAGGCGCCCTGCGGCCGCGTGAACGCGTTCGGCGAGGCGCGGACCTGCCCGGCCGTGCCCGCGTCGGAGTACTCGAGCGGGTACGCCCAGAGGAGGCACGGGAGCCGCGTCCCGGACTCGTAGCCGGCGGGCAGGTAGAGCGTGCCCGAGAGCGGGACGCCGTCGGCGCGCGTGTACTTGAGGATCTCCTTCTTCACGCCGGCGAACTGCGGCGCCGGGTCCTTGAAGTCGGTCAGGCGCTTCTTCTGGTGCTGCGCGAGGTCGACGAGCCAGAGGTTCGGAGGCTCCGACGGCGTCTCGCGGCGCGTCACGATCTTCGTCCGGCCTCCGCCGAGGAATCCGACGAAGCGCTCGAGCGCGTCGTCCGGCGACTCGAACAGGCGGCGCGTCTGGCCGGTCGAGAGGTCGACCGCGTCGAGGAACGGCCGTGCGCCCGCGGGCGTCGCGCCCTCGCCCGCGAGGAACGCGACGACGCCCTCCTGGACGATCGTGCGGCGGCCGCGGCGCGACGTCGCCAGAACGAACCGGCCGGGGTCCTTGTACGCGTCCTGCGCCGAGAGGTCGAAGAGGACCCTGGGCGGCGTCGAGGTGTTGTCGAGGTCGATCACGGACGTCGTCCGCCAGCGGCGGGCGCGGTCGTACTCCGTCACGATGGCCGTTCCCGGCGTTACGGTCCATTCGACGTCCACGAAGCGGTTCACGAGCTGTCGAACCTCGCGGGCCTCGCCTGCGAACGGCGCCCGGATCGTCCGGAGCGACTCGCGGAACGGGACCTTCCTCAGCGGGTCGCCGCCGTCGAGGGCCTCGGTCCAGAACAGCGACGCCTCTTCCATCGGCTGCCATTCGACGTGGCGCGCGCCCGTGGGCACTCCCTGCCGCGGCGTCTCGTCCGCGAGCGGAAGGTCCGCCACGGTGCGCAGGACGCGCCCGGCGCCGTCCCAGACCTCGAGCGCGTGCGGGAAGTCCTGGTACGGCACATGGTAGGAGAACGGCCGCTTCATCCGGGCGACGAGGAGGTAACGCCCGTCCGGCGAGGGCTCGAGCCGCGCGTACAGGCCAGGCGCGCCGACCGGCGAGACCCGCCTGGACGCGACGTCGACCTTCAGGACCTGCGACGTCGCGTAGTGCGCGAAGAGCTCCTCGTCGCGCGGGCTCTTGAGGAGGTCCTCGTACGTGGCGACCTGCGCCTTCTTCCCGGCCGTCTCTTCGACGACGGGCCCCTCCGGGACGGCCGGCTCGGGCGGCGCGGGGCCGCGGTCCGCGGGGATTGCGAGGAGCCACAGCGTGCGCGAGTCCGTCGAAAACCGCAGGGCCTCGGCCGCGACGTCGTCCAGCCTCACGCCCGGAAGGGCGGCGGCGCGGCCGGTCTTCGTCACGCCGAGCCAGACCTCCGTTTGGTCGTCCGTGTCGCGCGTGAACGCGAACGCCGAGCCGTCCGGCGAGAAGACCGGCATCCCGAGGCGCGACCCGGCCGGCACCGTGACGCGCGTGGTCTGGCCGTCTGGCAGGGAGAGCACCGACAGGCCGGAAGCGTAGAAGAGGTGCTGGAGGGCGCCGCGCGCCGGCACGAGGCGGGCGCCGGCGAGCCTCAGGAACGGCTCGGCCACGACCGCGAGCGGCGGGTCCGGCACGACGTCGACGAGCATCACTGCGTCGCCTGCCGGACTGAGGCGAACCTGTGGAGGAACGGGGGCGTCGAAAATTTCGACGACCTCCTTCGGGGGCAGCTTGTACGTGGACACGGCGAACGAGGACGGGCACGGGACGAGGGCGGCCGCGGCGGCCGCGAGGACGAGTCGCTTCATCGGATTCTCCCGGCGCGATGATGGCACGGCGCACGTAGAATCGTCTCCGACATGACGCTCACGGCCGGGCAGGTCGCCGCGCTGCTCAGCGCGCTCACCGCGACCGCGTTCGGCCTCGTCGCCCTCACGCTCCTCGTCGCCTCCCGGACCCGGCGCACGCTCGGCCTGTACGCCGTCCTCGCGTTCGCCGCCGGCGCCGTCCTCGCGCTCCCGCTCGCCGCTCCCGCCGCGCCGCGCGCGGCCGCGACCGCCGCGGCCGTGGTCCTCGTCCTGTCGGCCGGCCTCCTCCTCTTCGACCTCCGCGAGGGGTCCCGGCGCACCCGGGCGTTCATCTTCGCGGCCGCGAGCTGCCTCCTCCTCGCCGGCCTTGCGGAGGTCGCACAGCGCTCCGGCGTCCTGCTCGCGAGGACCGTCGTACCGCCGCTCGGCGCGGGCTTCCTTCTCTTCACGCTGCTCCTCCTCCCGACCGTCGTGGACGAGGAGCGCCGCCTCTTCGCGCGCGCGACGACCGACCCGCTCACGGGCCTCCTGAATCGCGCCGCCTTCCGGGAGCGCGCGCGCGCCGAGATCGTCCGCGCCGGGCGGACGGGCCGGTGCCTCTCGCTCGCGATGCTCGACCTCGACCACTTCAAGGCGTTCAACGACACTCACGGCCATCCCGCGGGGGACGCGGCGCTCGGGGCCGTCGCGGACGTGATCACGCGGACGATCCGCGCAATCGACCTCGCGGGGCGGTACGGCGGCGAGGAGTTCGTCCTGCTTCTCGTCGAGGCCGACGCCGTCGCGGCGGTCCGGGCCCTCGAGCGCCTCCGGAAGGCGGTCGCGGCCCTCGAGCCGCCGCGTGTCGCGCGGCCCGTCACGATCTCGGCCGGGATCGCGGTCCACGAGCCCCGGTTCGAGCGCGCGACGCTCGAAGGGCTCATCGCCCGCGCCGACGCGACGCTGTACGCCGCGAAGGAGGCCGGCCGCAACAAGGTCATGGTCGAGGGCCCCGCCCGCGCGGGCGAAGCCTCCGAGGTCGTCTACCGCTGACCGGCCCGGAGGAGCCCGTCGATCCGCCGCACGGCCTCGCGGAGCCGGTCGAGAGACGTTGCGAACGAGAAGCGCACGCAGCGGTCCTCGCCGAAGGCCGAGCCCGGCGTCAGCGCGACGGCCACGCGGTCGAGAAGCGCCTTCGCGAAGGAGGCCGAGTCCTTCACGGCGACGTCTCCGACCGACTTCCCGTACCAGGCAGAAACGTCCGGAAACGCGTAGAACGTCCCGCCCGGCGGCGCGCACGCGAAGCCCGGCAGCGCGTTCAGGGCCGGGATCAGCCACGCGCGGCGGCGCCGGTACTCATCCAGCATCGCTTCGATCGCCCGCGCGCTCTCCTCGGGCCTCCTCAGCGCCTCCAGCGCCGCGGCCTGTGTCACGGAGCAGACGTTCGAGGTCGCGTGGCCGACGAGCCGTCCGATCATCTCCGCCACGGGCCTCGCGGCACAGGCGTAGCCCATGCGCCACCCCGTCATCGCGTACGTCTTGCTGAACGTGCCTGCGAGGACGACCGTCTCCGGGAACTCGGCCGCGAGGGCGGCCGCCGAGAGGTGCCTCCCCTCGAACACGAAGCGGTCGTAGCACTCGTCGAAGAGGAACATCCAGCCGCGCGCGGCGCAGAGGCGGACGATCTTCTCGATCTCGGCGGGATCCATGACGGCGCCCGACGGGTTCGTGGGCGTGTTCACGAGGATGCCGCGCGTCGCGGGCGTCGCCGCGGCCTCGACGTCCGCAGCCGTCAGGCGGAAGCCGTGCGCGGGCGACGTCGGCACGAACACCGGCCGCGCGCCGGAGAGCTTGACCATCTCGGGAAAGGACACCCAGTAGGGCACGGGAACGAGGACGTCGTCCCCTTCCTCGAAGAGCGCGAGGACCGCGGTGTGGAGCGCCTGCTTGCCGCCGTTCGTCACGACGACCTCGCCCGGGCCCCAGGGCGCGTTCCACTCGCGGGCGTAGCGCTCCGCGATCGCCGCGCGCAGCTCGAACGTTCCGACGGAGTCCGTGTACCGGGTGAAATCCGCCCGGATCGCCCGGATCGCGGCCTCCTTGATGAACTCGGGCGTCGGGAAATCCGGCTCGCCGGCGCCCAGGTCGACGACGTCGACGCCCTTCGCCTTCAGGACGCCGGCCGTCCTCATCACCTCGAGGGTCGCCGAGCCGGCGACGCGGGATGCACGGGTGGCAAATCTCATGAGGCTTTCAGGACCCTCCAGACAGCCGCGACCGCGCGCGGCTTCCGCCGGCCGATCGCGATCAACAGGATCTCGACGCCGCACCACGCGGCGTAAACGCCGGCCATGACCTCACGCGTCGAGGGAAGGGCGAACTGCACGAACCAGAAGACGAACAGGATCCCCGCCTCGAACGCCCTGAGGTCCAGGTTCACGAGGAGGAGCCAGCCGAGGAAGCTCTGCAGGATCGTCAGGAGGATCTCGAGGCGCTGGTGCTCGTCGAAGACGATCGCCGACGGCGTCCCGCGCGAGAACGAGTAGATGACGGGGATCAGGGCGGACAGGATCGACCACTGGTTGATCGTGGACGAAACGAGGTTCATCACGGCCATCGGAGCCTTCGTGATCTGGCGCGCCCAGTTGAACGCCGACAGCTTCTCCGGAAACTCCGACAGGAACGGCGCGACCCACTGGACGAAGACGAACGGGGCGACGCCCGCCGCGATCGCCAGCGCGAGCATGGACTCGACGAACGCGTGCGCCGACACGAGGAGGACGACCCCGCCGACGACGAAGATCCCGGCGATCGCCCACCCGCGCCGGCCGGGACCCTGGCGGAGCGCCCACTTCGAGACGGCGGGCAGATCTTCCATTTCCTCGACGTCGCCCTCGCGCGGGGGGACGCGCAGGAGCGCGAAGAGGTACCCGAAGTAGCAGAGCGAGAGGACGAGCGCGTCCCAGAGGCCGAGCGTCCCCTTCCACCAGATCACGGTGAACCACGCGAGCGGCGGCAGGAGGCCCATGACCTCGAGCGCGTGCTCGTCGTCGAACTCGATCGCGATCCAGGTCTTGCGTTTCCCGGTCCGTCGCGCGAAGAACGCCGCCACGAAGTAGACGAGCGGCCAGCCGAGGCCGACGAGGAGCCGGATCGATCCCGTGAAGTTCGCGATCGCGAGGTGGACCTTCGCGGGGTCCTTCCCCGCTTCCCACGCGATGACCGCCTCGACCGCGAACTCGGGCAGCGTCTGGAGCCACGCGAGGATCGCGAGTGCCAGCCCCTGCGAGACGAGGAACTGCGCGGCCTCGGCGCCCCACGCGACGAGGAACGCCGAGAAGAGGACGGCCGGGAACGTCCAGAGCGCGGCGAGCGGAGACGCCTTCGCGACGATCGCCGCCCCGGCTTCGGGAAGTCCCGCCTTCATTCGGTCCGGATTACAGCACGGCGCGGGCTAGACTTCAGCCCCGATGCCCCGGATCGACTCTCCGTCCAACCCGCGCATCGCCGCGGCCGTCCGCGCGGTCGCCGGCGGCGACCGCATGCTCCTCGAGGGCAAGCGGATGGTCGAGGAGGCGCTCGACGCGGGAGTGCGCCTCGACGAAGTCTTCGTCCTCGATGAATTGTCCGAAGAGAACGAGGATTTTCTTAGAAGGTTAAAGGGGAAGAGCGCCGGGGGCGGCGGAGCGACGCCGGCTGGCGGCGCGAGCCGCCCCCTCGCGAACGGTCGTGTCGAAGCGCGTCCTCAAGCGCCTTTCCGACCTTCCCTCGACGCGCGGCATCGCGGCTCTCGCTCCGCCCCCGCACCGCACCCTGGCCTCTCTTTATTCACCTTCTAAGAAACGGTCCTCTTCGGACGTCGCCCGAAAGGCGCAGCCATCGCGTCCGTGCAGAGGGTCCGAAGCAGAAACCTCTTCTTCTTCTCTCTTCCTCCTCCTCGACGAGGTCCAGGACCCCGCGAACGTAGGCGCGATCGTGCGCTCGGCCGAGGCGTTCGGCGTCGCCGCCGCGATCCTGACGCCCGGCTGCGCGTGGCCGTTCTCGCCCCGCGCCCTGCGCGCCTCGGCGGGGAGCGCGCTGCGCGTGCCGATCGCGGCGCGCGTCGCTCCCGGCGACGCCGTCGCGTGGGCGCGCGCCCTCGGCGCGGTCCTCGCCGGCGCCGAGGCCCACGGCGGAGAGCCGCCCGAGCGGGTCGCGAGAGTCCGCCCCCTCGTCCTCGTCGTCGGGTCCGAGGGTCATGGCATTTCCCCGGACCTCGAGGCCGCGCTGGACCGGCGGCTCACGCTGCCGCTCGGCGGAAACGTGGAGTCCCTCAATGCCGCGGTGGCCGCGGGGCTTCTCCTTTTCATTCTCGCGCGGGCTTGAGGCCGGGTTACGATCCCGGATCGGCCGCCCTGCCGGCCGCCCACATCAGAAAGCGAGGACACACACATGCGGCGATTCTTCATCGCCTCCGGTCTCACCCTGTCCCTGGCGCTCTCGGCCGCCGCCCAGGACGCCAAGCCCGCGGCTCCGAAGCCCGCCCCGAAGGCGCCCGCCAAGGCCGTCGCCGGCGCTCCCGCCAGCGAAGCCGACAAAACGCTCTACGCGCTCGGCCTCGTCATCTCGCGCAACCTCACGGGGTTCAAGCTCTCGGCCGCCGAGCTCGCGGTCGTCGAGCAGGGCATGGCGGACGGCGTCCTCGGAAGGACCCCCAAGGTCAACCTCGAGACGTACGGCCCGAAGCTGAACGACCTCGCCAAGAGCCGCATGGCGGCGCAGGCGTCCGCCGAGAAGAAGGCCGGCGCCGCGTTCCTCGAGAAGGAAGCCGCGCAGCCCGGCGCGAAGAAGCAGCCCTCGGGCTTCCTTTACAAGGAGACGAAGGCCGGCACGGGCGCGACGCCGAAGCCGACCGACAAGGTCAAGGTCCACTACCGGGGCACCCTGATCGACGGGACGGTCTTCGACAGCTCGATCGACCGCAACGAGCCCGTCACGTTCCCGCTCAACGGCGTCATCCCCTGCTGGACGCAGGGCCTGCAGCTCATGAAGGAAGGCGGATCGGCCCGTCTCGTGTGCCCGTCCGACCTCGCCTACGGCGACGAGGGCCGCCCGCCGCGCATCAAGGGCGGGGCGACGCTCGTGTTCGACGTCCAGCTCCTCTCGATCGAGAAGGACGCCCCGAAGCCGCCCGAAGCGAAGAAATAGAACGTCCGGTCCGACGGGCCGCCCGAATCAGAACGTCTCGGCCGTGAAGCGCCGGAGACGGACCGATCCGGCGGCCCTCCAGCTCTCTTCCGGCAGGCCGGCCCTGAGACAGGCCTGCCCGAGGAGGCGGCCGGCATCCCAGCCCAGCCCGTCCGCGTCCTGCGGAAGGACGACTCCACACCGCTTCCCCTTCTCGGCGACGACGCCGTGCGTCCCGACGACGAGGCCTTCGGCCCCCGAGATTTCTTCGAAGGCGGATAGCAGGGAAATCTGCGGCGCGTAGCGCGGGAACTCTTTCGCAGTCGCGGGTGGTACGCGCGGGTCATGCAGAAGCGCATCCACCGCGTGCTTTTCCACGAGTGTGAAGAGGGGCGCATCGGGGGCGAGAGTCCCGCTTCTTCCGCGAGGCCGGCCGTCCTTCAGCCAGGTGACGAAGAGACCGGAGATTTCTTCGAGTGAAAGAGGCGATGCAGGCGGAGCGAAGGCCGCGGCGGGTCGAGCGGCCGCTGGCGCGAGCCGCAGCCCCATCGCGCGGGTCGCCGCCTCCCTCGCGACCTTTCCAAGCAAATCTCTTTCGTTCTCTTCGAACATCACACTCCGTGCAGCGCGGCCTGGAGCGCGTCGCCCGCCGCCTTCTCGAACTCGTCCAGCTTCCCCGCGAAGAAGTGGTCGGCGCCCGGCACGGACAGGAACGTCCAGCCGCGCGCGCGGGCGATCGCGCGGGCCTTCGCCGGGGGGCTGAACTCGTCCTCGTCCCCCTGCACCCAGACGACCCGCCACGCCGGAGCAGCCGGCGCCGCGCCGTCCCAGCGGTCCACCGGAAGGCCGACGAGGAACAGGACGTCGGGCCCGAGGCGGGCCGCGGCGTGGAGGGCGCAGAGCGAACCGAACGAGAAGCCCGAGAGAACGCAGGGCCCGTTCGGGAAGCGCGTCCTCACCCATTGTCCGGCGGCGACGAGGTCGTCGGTCTCCCCTCGGCCCTCGTCGTACGAGCCCCCCGAAGCCCCGACGCCCCGGAAGTTGAACCGCAGCGCGGCGAGGGAGAACCGGTCCGACAGGAGCTTTGCCGCCCGGTGGACGACCTTGGTGTGCATCGTGCCGCCGTGCCCGGGGTGAGGGTGGGCGACGACCGCAGCGCCGGCCGGTGCCGCCGGGGCCCTCAGGAGGCCTTCCAGCGGTCCCGCGGGCCCCTGGATTTCCACGGAAACGAGCGTCGCGGCCGGGGCGGGCGTCACGCCGGCGACGTTAGCATGGCGTCGTTCATCGGCATCCTCGGGGAGCCCGCGGACGGCTCCTATAAACTCAGTGGCCCCAGAGCAATAGCGCGAGGAGCGTCGAATGAAGAACATCGTCCACATCGTCGGCACGGGCACGATCGGCGAGCCCCTCATCGGACTCTTCACCGACTTCAAGCAGCATCTCGGGATCGACGAGGTCACGTTCCACAAGCGCACGCCGATGAAGACGGAGCGGGCGAAGGTGAGCCACCTCATGACGCGCGGCGCCCACCTCGCCGCCGACGAGGACAAGGTCTCGGACTTCGAGGCGCTCGGCCACAAGGTGTCGTACACCGCGCAGGAGGCCCTCGAGCGCGCGACGGTCGTCCTCGACTGCACGCCTGCGGGAAACGACAACAAGGAGCAGGTCTACAAGAGCCTCAAGGGCCCGCTCGGGTTCCTCGCGCAGGGCTCCGAGTTCGGGTTCGGGAAGATGTACGCGCGCGGGATCAACGACTCGACGCTGATTCCCGGCGAGGACAAGTTTCTCCAGGTCGTCTCGTGCAACACGCACAACCTCGCGATCCTGATCAAGACGCTCGGAATGGGCGACCGCGGCGCGCTCACGATGGAGCGCGCGCAGTTCGTCTGCATGAGGCGCTCGAACGACATCTCCCAGACGAAGGACTACTCGCCCGCGCCGACCGTCGGCAAGCACGACGACGACGAGTTCGGCACGCACCATGCACGCGACGTCTTCCACCTCTACGAGACCCTCCACCTCAAGCCGAAGGTCTTCTCCTCGGCGATCAAGCTCAACACTCAGTACATGCACACGGTCTGGTTCAATTTCGAGCTGAAGGAGAAGACCGACAAGAAGCGCGTCATCGAGCGGCTCAAGGCGAACCCGCTCGTCGCGCTCACGGAGCGCAAGAGCGCGAACGAGGTCTTCTCGTTCGGGCGTGACCACGGCTACTACGGCCGGATCCTCTCCCAGACCGTCATCTCGACGCCGACGCTCGCCGTCGCCGACGAGGGGCGCGAGATCGTCGGCTTCTGCTTCACGCCGCAGGACGGCAACTCGCTGCTCTCCTCCGTGGCGGGCGCGATCTGGCTCATGGACCCCGACCACGCGAGCCAGCGCATCCAGGTCCTGAAGCGCTTCGTCTTCACGGAGATCTAGGCGAAGAGAAAGACCGAAGAGAAGCCGAAGAGAAGATTTTCTTAGAAGGTGAAGAGGCGGCGGCGCAATAGCCGGGCCACCCCTCGCGAGCAGCGGCGACCCCCGGTGGCCTATTACCTTCTAAGAATCTTCCCGATCTTCTCTTCTCTTTATTTCCTTCTCAGAAGATCTTCAAGGGCGGCACCCAGAGAGGTTCCATCCGGCAGACCACTGAGCCCGGGGAAGCGTTCCCTCAAAGCCGCGAGTCGCTTTTCCTCCCCCGTGAAGTCGTACGCGAGGACGACGCGGACGCCCGCGAGCTCGTCCGCGAGCGCGTCGAGGACGTAGAAGCCCTGGTGCGTCGCAAGGTGGCGGACGGCGCGCTCGCGGTCGCCGCCGGTGCGCGCGACGAGCGCGTCGAGGCCGCCCGCGAGGTCGGCCTCGGGAATCCGGTCGAAGACGACGTCGAGAAAGACCGCGTCGGGCCTTCCCTCCGCGAGGGCGTGCCGCGCCTCCGAGAGGTTGCCCGCGCGGACGAATACGGCCTCGACGCCCTTCGCCGCCGCGAGACGCGCGAACCCGTCCACGTACTCGCGCCCGTCCTCGACGACGAGGATCCGCGCCGCCGTCACGACGCCTCCTCGACGACCGCGAACTCCACGGAAACACCCTTCGCCCAGCCCGACGCGCCCGGCACGACGTCCACGGCGCCGTCCCACCGGCGCACGACGTCGGCGACGACGCCGAGACCTCGCTCGGCGGCGCGCCCCCGGATCATCTCGGCCGTGAGCGGCCTCGGGTCGGCGTCGTAGAGGACGAAGCGCCCCTGCGCCTGCCCGGTCACGGGATCGCGCCTCTCCTCGGCGAGGAGTCCGAGGCGGGGCGAGCCGAGCGCGTTCGCGAAGAGGTTCCGGAAGATCGTCTCCCACTCGGCGGCAGGGAGCTTGACACGCAGCGGCGCGCCTCCCGCCGCGAAGAGGCCGAGCGGCTCCAGGCCCGGTGCGGCCGCCCTCTTCTCCCGCGCGACGGACGCGAGGAGCCCCGCGAGCGTCTCCCAGGAGGCTTCCGTCGAGCCTGCCGCGTCGACGAGCCGGTTGAGCTCCTGCCCTGCGCGCGGGTTGAGCGCCGCGGCCGCCCTGCCCAACCGCGCCGCGAGGGCCGCGCGGCGGCGTTCCGGCAGCGAGCGCCCCGCCGCGAGGGACGCGAGGTCGTCGTGGGCGGCGTCGAGGGCGTCGAGGCCGGCGGCGACGGCGGAAAAGAGCGCGTCCTTGTGCCGCAGGTTGAGGGCGGCGCCGCGGCGGCGCGCGACGGCCGCCAGGTCCTCCAGTGCCGTCCGGCCCTCGGCCACGAGGCCCGGCCCCGCGCCCGAGCCGTAGAGGCGCGCCGCGAGGATCTCGGCGCTGGGCCGGAAGTCGCCGCCCGACGCGAGTCGCTCCTCGGCGTCTCCGAGCAACAGGCCCCCGTGCTTGAAGACCTCGTGCGATAGGCGGCCGAGGACGGGCCGCACCTCGCGCGCCGCTCCCGGATCGCGCCGCAGCCACGCGGCCAGCGTGAGGCCCCGCCGCCACCTGAGAATCAGCCCCGCCCCGAGGAGGACGGCGAAGGAGGCGAGGCCGATTCCCGCGCCCCGCAGCGTCTGGAAGCGCCGGTCCATCCGGTCCACCGCCGCGCGCGCCTCGTCCAGGTGGAGGCCGTCCGGCGCCTCGTCGACGTATCGCCGCCACCACCGGATCGCCTCCAGCTCCCTGCCCTCGGCCGAGGCCAGGCGCCCCAGGGCCCAGAGGGCCTCGAGCGAGCCCGCCTGCTCGGCCTTCTGCCACGCGATCTTCGCGTCGGCCCTGCGGCCCGGCTGGCGCTCGAGGAGCTCCGCCAGCCGTTCCCACGAAGAGGCCCGCGACGGGTCCACGTCCAGCGCCTTCCTCAGCGCCTCCTCGGCGCCCGGAGCGTCCGCGGCCTGGCTCCGCACGGTCGCGAGGAGCTCCCAGGCCGGCACGAACGCGGGGTCGAGGCGCACGGCCTCCTGGAGCTCGCGGATCGCGTGTTCCGTTCCGGACGCGTCGCCTCGGCGCAGGTACACCTGGGCGAGCCGGAAGGAGGGCGCCGCCAGCGATGCCTCGGCAAGGGGTCCGGCGCCGGTCTCGCGCCCGGCCGGGCGCGAGAGGCTCGCCACGAGCTTCTCCCGGAACGAGTCGGTCGCCTGCCGCTCCGCGGCGGCTGCCGTGCCCCGCCACGCGTCCAGGCGTTCGAGCGCGCGCGCCGGATCACCCCACGCGGCCCAGCGGTCCGCGGCCTCGCGCAAGAGGCGCGGCATCCCCGGCCTGAGCGCGATCGCCCGGTCGAGAAGGACGAGCGATTCCTCCTTCGCCGGGCGGTCGGGCTCGTTCCACAGGAGGTTCGCGAGCGCGAGGACCGCATCGAACCGGTCGGGGTCCGCCGCGAGCGCGGTCCGGAACGCCGCCGCGGCCTCGACGTCGCGACCCTCGCGCTCCTCGAGCGTTCCGAGGGCGAGGGCGGCTTCCACGTAGCCGGGCGAGATCCCGAGCGCGCGGCGGAAGGCGCCGCGCGCTCCCGCGCTCGCGCCTCGCGCGAGAAACGCCCTCCCTTCCGCGAACGCGGCCCGTGCGTCGGCGGACGGCGGCGCGAACCCCGGGCGCGCGGGCACGCTCTTCGCCTCCTCCTCGGCGTCGAGGCGGCGAATGCGCTCGCCGATCCACGCGCCGGCCGGGAGACCGCGCCGCTCCTGCGCCGCGAGGACGTGGCCGTACTGCAGCATCGCGTCCCGCCGGTCGCCGCGCGCCTCGGCCTGCCGGGCGAGAACGAGGCGGTCTGGCGCCGAGAGCAGCTCCGGGGCGTCGCGCGCCGCCGCCTGGAGGAGCCGCGCTTCGTCGTCCACGTCTCCGGCCGCGGCCGCGAGGTCGGCCGCGCGAAGCGTGAGGAGAAGGGGCGGCCAGAGCGACGAGAGCCGCGCGCGGCGCACCAGGTCGCGCGCCCGTGCGACGCTCTCGGCGTCCCGGGGCGACGCCGCGACGATCGCCGCCGCGGCTTCCGAGAGATTGTCGGCGTCGTCTTCGCACCCCGCGGACACGGGGGCGGCCGCCAGCGCGAGCGCGAGGGCCGGACCGAGCACGGAGTTCAGCCCTCCTGCCGCGCGGAGAGGCCGAGCTTGTTGAATCTGAGACGCACGGCCCTCTCGTCGGCGGCCGAGCCCGTCATCCGCTCGGCCATCCGCGCGAAGTCGCCGTGGCACTCGTGGAAGAGCTGCCGGAATGCCGCGCGCTCGAGCTCGCGCCGGAAGTCCTCGACGTTCGTGACCTTCGGCCGCGGAAGGGTCAGGACGTCGTCCCCGGGGCCGGCCTCCTCCTGCCGCGCCTCGGCGAGGAGGTCGAAAAGCAGCCGGTTCTCGAACGCGAAGACGACGCGGCCCGCCCGGTCCAGCGACGCGGCCGAGCGCCCGTAGAGCGTGGCCGCGAGGAGGTCCGACAGGACCATCCCGAACTGCCTGAGGTTGCCCGGCCACGGGTGCTTCGCGATCGCGGCCCAGCCCTTCCGCGGCACGAGGAAGACGACGGGCGCCCGGCTGCGCGCGAGCTCCTGGTCCCCGCGGGCCAGCTCGAACGCGTCGCCCTTTTCCGGTTCAGGGGCTCCGGCCGCGCGCACCTGCGCGAGGATCTCCGCGCGGTGGCCGGGGTCGGCGAAGAACGCCGACGCGTGGTCGTCCGCGAGGTCCTCGAGGTCCTCCGTCCGCTCGGTGAGCGGCGGGAGGGCGAGGGCGAGCGCGGGGTTGAGACGCATGAGGAGGTCGGCGCGGAACGTTCCCTCGGCAGCCTTCTTCCGGAGGTCGACGTTCGAGGCGGCGACGATGCGGGCCGTGTGCGGGGTGGACGCCGTGGCGCCCACGCGCCGGATCACGCCGTCGTTGAGCGCGGTGAGGAGAGACTTCTGCGCGTCGAGGGAGAGGTTCTCGATCTCGTCGATGAAGAGCGTGCCGCCCGCGGCCGCCTCGAAAACGCCCGGCCGGTCCGACACGGAGCCCGTGTACGAGCCGCGCACGGAGCCGAAGAGCGCCGCCTGCAGCAGCGTGTCGGGCACGGTCGCGCAGTCGAACGAGACGAGCGGCCCCTTGCGCCCCGAGAGCGGGTGCAGGACCTCGCGGACGAGGAAGTTCTTGCCCGAGCCCGTCGGCCCCGTGACGAGGAGCGGCAGCGGCGTCGGCGCGAGCGACGCGATCCGGCGCCGCAGCTCGCGCATCGCCGGCGTGCGGCCCCAGAAGAAACGGCCGGTCGAGAGCGGCGCCTCGCGCTCGGCGAGGACGCGCCTCACGACGCGCACCAGGCCCTCACCCGTCGTCTCGTCCTCGCCCACGGTGTACGTGAACGCGTCGGCGCGCAGGCGGCGCGCCTCGTCCTCGAACGGGATGTCCTCGTGCGCCGTCGTCAGAACGACGGGCAGGTCCGGCGCCCGGCGGCGCAGGCGCTCGAGGATGTAGAGGCCCTGGCGGTCCCGCCGGTCGCGCCGCTCGCGCTTCCCCGCCGCCGACTCGCCGAGGGGCCGCAGGTCCGGGAGGAGCTCTTCGTCGGCGATCTCGAAGCGCAGATCGAGAACGACGGCGTCGGGGAGGCGCCCGCCGCGGGACAGGGCGGATTCGGCCTCGGCCCAGCACGCGGCGAACGGCTTGCCCTCGAACGGTCCGGAGAGAACGAGATCCGGCGCGAACTTCCGGAAGAGCTCCGCCGTGCGAGGTTGGTCGTCCACGACGAGGAGGCGCGGCCCGCCCTTCACGCGCCGTCTCCGCGCCGGCCGAACTCCCGGACGATCTCCGGGCCCTCCTCCACGGCGACGCGGCGATAGAACGCCGTGCAGGCGCGGGACGCCTCCAGGCACGCGTCGTCGAGCGCGAGCAAGGAAGAGAGAGAAAGAGAAGAAGATTCTTCGAGTGAACGAAGCAGGGGTCGCGCCGCCGCGATGCGATCGACGGCGCGGCCGATCGTGGCCAGGTCGGGATCGCCCGCTTCGAACATCGCTCCCTCCTCTCTCTTCCACTCTAAGAAACTTTGCAGGACATCACGCTTCACTCCGGCGCCAGTCGCGCGGGGAAAGAGGTCCGCGGCCAGACGCTTCCGGAGAGACGCCGCGTCTTTCTCCCGTTCCTCCGGCGCGCTCCAGCGCAGAGCCTTCCCCACGTCGTGCTTCAAACGGAAGGCTGCGGTCTTGCGCCGCAGCCTCCGGTCCTCGACATCGCGTGAATTCGTCATCGTCTCCGATTATCCGCTGAGCCGATCGCTCATCTGTTCGAGCCGCGGCCAGTCCACGACGCCCGGCGCCGAGAACGGCCGGTCGACGAGGACGGGCCTCTTGCCGCCTTCCACGTCGCAGAGGACGTGCCTCTTCGGAATGCGCGTCCCGTCGGCCGTGAAGCCCTCGCAGACGACGAGGAGCAGGCGGCCGTCGGGCGAAAAGCCGAGAGACGTGGTGTAGCGGTCCGCGCTCGCGGCGTCCGCCCCGGGCGCCCCGCCCGGCGCGAGAATCTCGGGCTCGGCAGCGGCTGCCGGGTCGAAGACGCGGGCGCGCGCGAGGTCGAGAAGCCGTGTCCGGCGGCGGCCGGAGACCGGCGCCTCGTCCCACACGAGCCTCCGCCCCGTGGAATCGAACGCGAGGCTCGCGGGGTCCGCGCCGACGACCGTGTAGGGCTGGATTGCGTCCCTGCCGTCCGGCTTCGTGACGACGAGGAGCGTCGCGCCACCCCTCGCGACGAACTGCGCCCTGAGGCCGCCCGGGGAGACGACGGGCTTCTCGGAAACGACTCGCTTCGGGAGCGACTTCGTGAGGCGCGCGACGAGCCGGTCGGCGGTGCGCCGGCGGCCCAGGTCCGTGGCGGTCGCCGACACCTCGGAGGCGGACGCGATCGCGGCGTCCCGGTACCCGGGGAACGCCTCGGCGTCGCCCGTGCGGGCGGCGTTCTCGGCGAGCGACGTCAGGAGACGCGCGCGCTCGAGCTGCAGCGACGTCCGGCGGGACGACTCGGGGAACGACGCGAGGAACTCGCCGAGGTCCTTCTCGCGCCGGGACGCGGCCTTCGGGTCGAAAGCGCCGCGGCCGTCCGTGATCGACCCGCACGCCGTGAGGAGCCGGAGCCGGACGCGCTCGGCCAAATCCGCGGGCGGGGCGAGTGCGATCGCGCGGCGGTACGCCTCGCCGTCGTAGCGGAACGTACCGCCGTCGCCGGCCGGAACGACTCCGACGCCCCACAGCGCGGCGACCTGTACCGAGGAGGGCGCACGGCCGGTGGCGGTCGGATGGGCGCCTCGGGCGAGGAGCTCGCCGGCGTGGCCGAGGAGCTCGAACGCCTCGGCGTTGCCGGGCTCGCGCCGGACCGCCTCGCCGAGGTACGCAGCCGCCAGGACCGGCCGGTCGCGGGAATCGAGGAGGAGACGCGCGTTCTTGATCAGGTCCGCCGTATTCGTCTCGGGGTCGTCGAGGACGAAGAACGCCGAAGCGTCCGCCCAGCCCTTGACGGCGACGGAGCCGCCCCAGCCGGGGGACGCCACGAGGAGCTTGCCCCCGGAGCGTTCGACGAGGGTCGCCGGCGCGCTGGCCGCGACGCGCCCGCCGCGAGGCACCCGGTCGTCCGGCCGTTCCGAGAGGACGACCGAGCGGAGCGCGACGAGGTGCGTACCCGGGAGAACGGCGCCCGGCCGTGCGGTGGTCTCCTCCGCGCGGGCGATCGCGGCGAGGAGGAGCGGGGACGCGAGCAGGCCGAGAAACGCGAGAAGTCTGAGGATGGGGGCGACGTACCGGCGGACCATGTGAACCTCCCGGCGCGGGGTCTGTTTCCGCGCCTGCCCACCTGTTTCACGTCGCGTGCCCGGCAGCAACGCATGCCCCTCTGCATGCCGGCCCCATCACATTATGCATTTCGAAGAAGATTGCTTCGAATAGGAAGATTACGCGGCCTGGTCCGGGCGCGCCGGGGCGCGTCCGTGCGTTGGCACCCTTCGTGGATTGCTCGTCCGCGGACGGCTTTACGCCGCGAAGGAGACGACATGAGCGACATCTTCCAGAACCCTCCCGACCCTCCGAACCCTTCGAACCTCCCGAAGCCTCGCCTTTCTCTTCCCCTTGATTGGGTGAAGCGCCTACCCGCTCGCCCGCTGCTCCTCGGCGCGGCGCTCGTCCTCGCCGTCTGGTCCGGCGCGCGCTGGGTTGGGAGCAGCTTCCAGTCCGTCGCTCCCGGCGAGGCCGGGCTCGTCGTGAGCAGGTTCACGGGCGGGACGTGGATCGTGTCGCCGGGCAGCCACTTCCTCCCGGAGTCGTTTTACGTCCTCACGCGAATGCGCGTCTCGGACCAGCTGCTCTCGGGTCCGGCCGCAACGTTCACCGTTCCGACGAAGGACGGATTCGCCGTCGGGCTCGTCCTCCAGGCGCGGTGGGCGCTGGACCGCGACCAGCTCCTCGCGCGCTGGGTCGGGCTTCCCGCCAACCCGGGCACGGACGTCGTCGGCCCGGTCCTCGCGTCGGCGTTCCGCTCTCTCGCGCCCGAGTACGACGCCCCGTCCCTCCTCGCGAGCAAGAGGGAGGAGCTCGCGTCGCGCGCGACGAAGCAGGCCGCCGAGCGCCTTGTCGAGTCGGGAATCGTCCTGAAGGACGTTGTCGTGAGCGATCTCAGACTCCCGCCCGAGTTCGAGCGCGGCCGCCTGGCCCTGCTCGAGCAGGCGCAGCTCGTCGAGCGCACCGAGGCGAACCTCCGCTTCAAGAAGCAGGAGATCGAGCAGCAGCGCCTCGAGGCCGAGGCGCGCAAGGCGCGCTCGGACAAGGAGGCCGAGGCCGCCGCGAACCGGCGCCTCATCGAGGCCAAGGCCGAAGCAGACGCGATGACGTACATCCTCCCGCTCAAGGAAAAGGCGATCAAGCAGCAGGAGCTCGAGGCTGACGCCCAGAAGGCGCGCCGCCTGCGCGAAGCGGAATCGGCCGCGCAGACGATGAAGATCCAGTCGGAGGCCGAGGCCGGGCGCCGCCGCACGCTGTCCGAGGCCGAGGCCTATGCGATCCGTCAGACGTCGCTCGCCCAGTTCGAGAACCTCAAGCGCGAAGTCGAGCTCATCGAGAAGAACCCGACCTGGGTCAACAAGACGCTCGCCGAGAAGCTGGGCGACAAGGTCCAGGTCATCGTGATGCCGAACCTCACCGCCGACATCCTCGGCAAGGAAGCCGGCAGGCGCGTCGCGAACGGCCAGCCCGCGCTCGCGAA
Organism: uncultured Acidobacteriota bacterium; assembly: GCA_963798215.1. GTDB lineage: Bacteria > Acidobacteriota > Thermoanaerobaculia > UBA5066 > UBA5066 > Fen-183. The sequence goes on along the minus strand of CAWCSP010000004.1, from coordinate 1,531,935 downwards.
GCGAGCGGAATGAGAAACACCGCAAAAGAGAAGGCGAAAGAGCGAGAGAAAGAGATTTCCATGAAAGTGAAGAAGGACATCGTCCTCGGAGCCGCCTGCGCAATCCTGCTGTGCCTTCCTTCGAGCGCGCAGCAGCCCTCATCACCTTCTAAGAAATCATCGTCTTCCTCGTCGTCCCTCTCCCCCGACTCCCTCTTCGAAGGCCCCGAGGGCGGCAGGAACCTCGTCGTCGTCGGCCGTTACCTCTCGGCCGACGCCACCCGGCTCCCGCTCGCGGCGGCGCTCCTCGCACGGGGCGCCGACCGGCTCCGGGCGGAGGGAACGCCCGACCCGCGCGCCGAGGTCCTTCTCGGCGAGACAGCGGAACGCCTCGCGCCGAAGCCGGTCGCGGCTCCCGAAGGCGTCGGATTCCACGCGCCGTTCGACCCGAAGCTCGGGAAGAAGGTCCGCGTCTACGACGGCGAGGCGTTCCGCCGGGCGCTCGGCGACCTTCCCGAAGACGCCGAGGAACCCCTCCTCGAGCTCCGCGAGCGTGCGCTCGCCGGCGCGCTCCGCGCGCGCTTTGCGCTACCCGGTCCGACGTTGATCGCGAAATGGGAGGAGACGGTCGCGTGGCTTTCGTTCGCCGAGTCGGTCAGGACCCCGCGCGTCGCCGAAGGCGTCTCGCGCCGGCTGGAGCGCTCAGCCCCCGAGCTCGCGCGGCTGCTCCTCGCCGCCGGGAAAACGGACGACCTGACGGCGCTGGCTCGCCGGCTCACGGACGCGAGCCAGCGCCTCGAGGCGCTCGAGCCCGACCCGTCCAAGGCCCGGCGCCTCCGGGACGCGGCCAGGGCGGTGCGCAGGCTCCGGGGCGACGGGACGGCTCCGTTCCCGCAGGAGATCTGGCTCACGCACGGGCCCGGCGCCTCGGTCGTGAGGATCGAGGGCGAGATCGGCGACCTCGCACTCGTCGTCGCGTCACGCCCCGACGCGCCGAAGGCGGCCTCCTCGCGCCGCGTCCTCCACGCTCCCCTGCTTCCCGTCCCGGGGTCGCTCGCGCTGACGGCCAACCGCCTTGCCGTGACCTGGCTGGAGGCCGAGACCCCGACCCGCCTCGCGCGCGTCGCCTTCGCGCTGGACGGATCGGGGCCCGTCACCGTCACAGATCGCGATATTCGAGGCGGATCTTCGTCTCCGCGTAAGCCTTCCCGTCCACCTCGACGTACGGGTAGATGAAGAAGTTCACGGGGCCGCCCTTCTGGACGGGCGCGAGCGTGAGGTCGCGCCCGGTCGTGATCTCGAAGCGATCCGCGTCGAGGTTGCCGAAGAGGTAGGCCTTCTTCGCGGGGTCCCGGTACTTCGCCGCGTCCGAAGCGTCGACTGGAACCCATGCGGAGCCCGACCAGAATTCCGCCCAGCAGTGGTACCCGGGTACGGTTCCTTCCTTCTCATGCATCAGCGGAAATCCAATGAAAAACCGGACCGGGATGCCTTGCGCGCGCGCGAGCGCCATGAACGCCGAGTGGAAATCCGTGCAGTTTCCCTTCTTCACGTCGCAGAAGCGCTCGGAGTCGCCTCTTCCCCAGCCGGGGGCCGTCTTGTCGTACGTGCCGTTGTCCACGAGGTAGTCGTAGAACGCGCGGGCCTTCTCGACGGCGCCGGTCTTCCCGGCCGCGAGCCGGTCGGAGAGCTCCTTCACCCGCGGCGTTAGCGGGACGAGGCGGTTCGCGCCGAGGTAGGCGGACAGGTCGGCGGGCGCGGTCTTCTCCACGAGCTGGCCGCTCACGGCCTCCCGCCTCACAACCCTGTAGCGGGCCCTCACCTCGACATCCTTCCCGAGCTGGCCGGGCTGGTCGAGGACGAAATGAGCGAGGCGGTTGTCGGCCGAGTCCTTCTCCAGCGTGCAGGGCGCGGGAGCTTCCACCTTGACGTCAGACACGAACTGATAGGCCCCGTCGGACGGAAGCGGGACCCAGACGTCCACGCGTTTCGCCGCGGCGGGCACGGCCAGGATCGTGCCGACCCACGTCGCCTCGAATGACCGGACGGCCGGGGCCCTGGACCCCGTGTCGCCCGAGAGAGTCACGGCCGCCACGAGACCCGTGGCGGCGAGCGCGTAACTCGACTTCCTCATGGAATGGTTCCTCCTTGAGAACCATTCTAGGGACGGCGACCGCGACTACGCGAGAGAAAGAAAATGGAATGCCGCGATCACCAGCGAGTGTGTGATCCGGCCCTGCCGGATGAGGTCGGGGATTCGCCGCAGCGGCACGAGCTCGACGGCCAGGTCCTCGCCGTCGTCCGGCATCAGGTCGCCGACCTTCCGGCAGCCCTTCGCGAGATACGTCGAGCACCGGTTCCCCTGGATCGCGGGGTTCGGATGGACGACACCGATGCGCTTCCACGAGCGCGCCGCGTAGCCCGTCTCCTCCCGGAGCTCGCGGCGGACGGCGGCGGCCGCCGACTCGCCCTTCTCGACGCTCCCGCCCGGGATCTCGAGCGTGATCGAGCGCGTCCCGGCCCGGAACTGGCGCACGAGGACGACGTCGTCGTCCGGAGTCAGCGCAATGACGTTCGCCCAGTCCGAGCACTCGAGGACGTAGAAGTCGTGGGGCCTTCCGCTGCGCGGCGAGCGTGTGCGCTCGCCGCGGACGGAGAAGACCTTGTAGTCGCCGAGAGTCCGGGTCTCGAGGAGAGGCCACACGGACGGTGACGTTCGAAGAGCACCGGGGATCTTCTTAGAAGGTGAAGAGGGCAACCGCGTCGCAGCAGCGCTACGACGAAGGTTCGCTCGCCGCGCGCCGCCGCCGCGGACGGCACCTGCCCTCTTAACCATTCAAAGAAATCTTCTTCTCTTCTTTCTTCTCGTGCTCTTCGAACGTCTCAGGCATTGCCGAAGCCGGTCACGATGTACGACCCGCTCTTGGCGTCGCGCTTCAGGGTGATGACCTTGGCCTTCTCGGCGGCCTCGAGCAGCTCCGAGAACGCTCGGAACCCGTAGTAGCTCTCGTTGAACGACGGGTACTTCCGCTGCATCGTCTGCTTGACCATCGAGCCCCAGAGGACTTCCTTGTTCTCGCGCTTCAGCGCGAGCATGGAGTCGATCAGGAGCGAGAATGCCTCGGCGGTCTTCTCAGGCAGCCCCTGCAGCGAGGGCGCCTTCGTCTTCTCGCGGATGAGGTCCTCGTAGTAGAGGAACTCGTCGCAGTTGTCGATCAGGAGCTCGGAGGTCGAGCCCTTCACGCCGAAGCCGAGGACCTGCTTGTTGTTCTCCTTCAGCTTCGAGACGAGCGGCGAGAAGTCCGAGTCCCCCGAGCCGATCACGAACGTCGTGATGTGGGCCTTGTTCGACGCGAGGTCCATCGCGTCCACGACCATCCGGATGTCCGCGGAGTTCTTCCCGGTCATCCGGTGCTGGGGGATGTCGATGAGCTCGAAGGCGGACTCGTGGAACGCGCGCTTGTACTCGAGGTAGCGGTTCCAGTCCGCGTACGCGCGCTTGTAGACGATCTTCCCCTTCTCGAGGAGCCGCGAGATCAGGAGCTTGACGTCGAACTTCGGATGCCCGGACTCGCGGAGGCCGATCAGCAGATTGTCGATGTCGATGAAAAGGGCGAGGTTCTGTTCTTCGGTGTGCATGGCTCCGGCCGGCGGCGGGCCGCCGACTCCCTCGCCGAACCCGGCCGGCACCCAGCCCGGAGCGAAGGGCAGGGCCGGGGCCGCGAGGGCAGGTGCCGCGGGAACGGCCGGGGGCTCGGCCTCCGGGAAGGGCAGATCGGTGGCGTCGGCGGCGGGCTTCTTGGCGGTGGTCCGGCCGCGTCCGCCTCGGCGGCGGCGCCGGACGCCGCCCGCTTTCGGGGCGGCTTCGTGTTCGGTCACAGACCCGCATTGTCGCACGGAACCCCGCGGCGGTCCGGATGCGAGAATCGCCCCGTGAGCGCCCCGCCCCTCCTCTTCGACCTCGCGGGCCGCGGCAGCATCGTCCTGACCGGCAAGGACCGCGCGAGCTTTCTCCACGGCCTCGTGACGAACGACGTGAAGAAGCTCGCGCCCGGCGAGGGCTGCGCGGCGGCGTTCCTGACCGCGAAGGGGAAGCTCCTCGCGGAATGTGTCGTCCTCTGCGAAGAGGGCCGGCTCGTCCTCGACACGCCGCCGGAACTGTCGTCCACGGTCGAGAGCCTGCTGCGCACGTACCTCGTGTTCAACGACGTGACGATCACGAACGAAACAGAAGAGACGCACGTCCTGCACCTCACGGGTGAAGCGCCGGAAATCACAGATGAAGATTTTCTTAGAAGGGTAATCGGGCGGGCGGCGGGGCGCCCCTTGCCTGTCGAGCCGCATTCACACGCAGCGTCGATATTCACCTTCGAAGAAATCTCCCCCGGCGCCGCCGCAGGCGGCGCAATCCACCTCGTCCGCGAAAACCGTACCGGCGTGCCGGGCTGGGATCTCCGCTGCCCCTCTTCCCTTTCAGAGAAAATCCGAAGGGCGCTTCTCTCTGCCGGGGCGCAGGTCGCGACGGACTCCGATCTCGAGAGCCGCCGCGTCGGCGCCGGCATCCCGCGCTGGGGCGCGGAGCTGACCGAGGCGGTCCTGCCGGATGAGGCCGGCCTGCGCGAGCGCGGCTTCGTCGCCGAGAACAAGGGCTGCTACGTCGGCCAGGAGATCGTCGCGCGCATCAAGACGTACGGGCACGTGAACCGACGGCTCGTTTCCCTCGTCGTCACCGGCGGCGTTCCCGCGACGGGAGACGCCGTTTTCTTCGAAGGTGAGAAGACGGGGGCGCTCACGAGCGTCTCTCCGGCGGCGGGGAGCGCCGTGGCCCTCGCGTACGTTAAGAGGGAGCAGGCGGCCGTGGGGACGACCCTGACCGTCTCTTCATCCGCAGGAAATCTCCGGGCTTCCGTCCTCGCCGGCCCCCTTGCCTGAGCTCTCCGGCGCGCCGCGTCACCGTGCGCTCCTCCCCTACCTGGCGCTTCTCGCCGTTCAGCTCTGCTTCGGGACCTTCCCCGTCTTCGGCAAGCTCGCCCTCGCCGAAACCGCGCCGCTCGTCCTCGCGGCCTTTCGTGCCGTTGCGGGCGCCTTGGTCCTGACGCTCCTCGCGCGGAGGCCCGACCCGGGCGGCGCCTTCGACGCCAAGGACCGCCGGACGCTGCTCGTGCTCGCGTTCTTCGGCATCGTCGCGAACCAGGTCCTCTTCATCGTCGGCCTGTCGAAGACGACCGCGACGAATGCGACCCTGCTCACGGCGACCGTGCCCGTCCTGACTCTCGTCGTGGCGGCCGTCGTCGGCCGGCGGCGCCCGTCGGCGCGCCGTCTCCTCGGGATCCCGGTCGCCTTCGCCGGGCTCCTGTGGCTCCTCGACATCCGGCGGATCGATCTCGGGGACCGAACCTCCTTCGGCAACGCGCTGATCCTCGCGAACGCGCTCTCCTATTCGATCTTCCTCGTCCTCTCGCGCGACATCCTGCGCCGCCACTCGGCGATCCGCGTCACGGCGGCGATCTTCCGGTACGCCGCTCTGCCCGTGCTCGTCCTCGCGGCGGCGGACCTCGCGCGCTTCCGGCCTGGAGCCCTGACGGGGCGAGCCTGGACGGGGATCGCGGGAACCGTCGTCCTCGCGACCATCGTCTCCTATTCCCTCAACGCCTGGGGCCTCGCCCGGACGAGCCCGTCGACGGCGGCCATGTTCATCTACGTCCAGCCGCTCGTTGCGATCACGCTCGCGCGCGTCGTCCTCGGCGAGTCGCCGTCGCCGCGCACGGCGGCCGCGGCGGTGCTGATCTTCGCAGGGATCGCGCTCGCGACCTGGCCGTCCGGCCGCTCGCGAACCGCGCCCGCCTGACGCGCTTTACGGTCCTCGCCCCGTTCCATCGAACTCGTGCGCCTGAGTCTCAGTTGACAGTTCGCCGTGCGCACACAAGAATCCCCGAGGTCTCCCACCGACGCACCACGCGGGTACGTACGACCTTTCAAAGGAGTCCGATGATGACCCTGGGCACGCGCCTCGCTCAGTTGATCGCCCGCGGGTTACGCAGCAGCCTCTCGCTCTGCATCCTGCTCGCCGCGGCCGCCCCCGGCCAGTTGCTCGCGCAGGTTGCCAGCCAGAGCGTCAACATGGTGTCCGGAATCCAGTGGCCCGGCGGCGACCCCTTCCTCCAGCGCCAGAACGAGCCCTCGATCGCCATGTCCTCGCGAAACCCGCGTCACCTTCTCGCCGGCGCAAATGACTACCGGACCGTGGACATTCCATTTCCGCCGTCGCCGCCGAATACTCCCCCCGAGACGGGCGACGCCTGGCTCGGCGTCTTCAAGTCCTTCGACGGCGGCCTCACCTGGAAGAGCACCCTGCTGCCGGGTTACCCGCAGCAGCCCGGGGGCCCGGTCGGACCGCTGGCCGGGTTCACGACGGCGGCCGACCCGGTCGTCCGCGCCGGCACCAACGGGTTGTTCTACTACTCAGGAATTGCGTTCAACCGGGGCACGAATCTCGGCGTCCTCTTCGTCTCGAGGTTCATGGACCTGAACAACAAGGAAAACGGCGATCCGGTCCTCAATCAGGACCCAATCCGGTACATCGACACGCAGGTGGTCGATCGCTCATCGGCTGCGAGCTCCCCCTTCATCGACAAGCCGTGGATCGCCGTGGACAAGCCGCGCCTCCTGGACGGAGTCTGCAGGCTGACCGTTCCGCAGCCCCAGACGGGAAACCCCGGCGCCACCGTGACGCAAACCGTGCCTGCCGGCTCGGTCTACGCGGCTTGGACCGAAGCGACCGGGACGGGGAGCTCGATCACGACGAACGTCTACTTTTCGTATTCCAGAGACTGCGGCGGCTCGTGGAGCAGGCCGGTCATGGTCAACGGAGCGAACAGGGTCAACCAGGGGGCTTCGATCGCGATCGACCCGGCGACGGGCGTCATCAACGTCGTCTGGCGCCGGTTCGCCAGCGGATCGCAGACGGACGCGATCATGATCGCGAGGTCGCTCCGCGGCGTCCTCTTCTCGGCCCCGTCGGTCGTCGCCTCTCTTCCCCCTTACAACGCGGCGACCCTCCTGACGGGCAAGTCATTCTTCGATCAAGGAACATCCACCGATTCCTTCCGGACGAACGCGTATCCGACGATCGGCATCGATCGCCGCCCCAACGCCGGGACGGAGGATACCGACGAGCCCGACAATCCCACTTTCCGGGGCCGGATCTTCGTGGCCTGGTCGCAGCGAATGCCGCCGAACGGTGACGCCCGGGTCGTCCTCTCGGTCTCCACGGACGGTGCGTCCACCTGGTCGGCGCCGCAGCCCATCGACAGCTCTTCCCTGTCGGACGACTCCGGAACCTCGTTCTCCCGCGGCCACCAGTTCATGCCGCAGATGACGGTGACGGCCGACAAGATCACCGTCATCTACTACGACGCCCGGCTCGACCACACGTTCGGTCTCTTCTCGCCCCGCGCCAATCCGCTCACGCCGGACCCCGTCACCGGAAAGCTCTACCTCGAGACGCGGGCCCTGAGGGGCGAGCTCCTCGATCCGGGCGGCGCCGCCCGGGTCTTCACACCATTCTTCGTCGAGACCGGAATGACGGAATGGCGCCATACGCTTGACCTCCGCGTCGCGCAGGCCGACTCCGCCGTCTCCCCCGCATTCACGTCTGCCCGCCTCTCGCAGTACATCTTCGGCACGCGCGGCGACGAGACCGGGATCGTCGCCTCCCTCCAACAGCTCCAGATCAACCCGCCAAACCTCCGACTCTTCCAGCAGGGCACCGTCCCGTTCCTGGGCGACTACATAGACGTCGCGGGTCCGACGTTCCTCCCGCCCAGCGCGCCGGGCCGCCGGTGGCGCTTCAACAGCCTGCCTGGCACCAATCCCGTGTTTCTCGCCTCCTGGACGTCGAACCAGGACGTGCGCCCGCCGGCCGACGGCAACTGGTCGAACTACACGCCGCCCACGACGACCAGCGGCGTGAGCACGTTCGACGGCTCGCCGCTTCCCGCCTGCAGGCCCGGCAACGAGGGCATGCGGAACCAGAACATCTACGCCGCCCGGATCTCGCAAGGTCTCGCCGTCTCCTCGGTGCAGAACGCCAAACCACTATCGACCATGCTCCAGCGCGACCTGACCGTCAACGTCGAGAACCTGACGACGCTGTCCCGGACCTTCCGGCTCACGATCGCGAGCCAGCCCGCAGGGGGCCGCGCCTCCTTCGTGCCGGCGCCGAACCCGCCGACGGGCACGCTCCCTGCGCCCACGGCGACGCTCGACGTCGTGATCCCCGCGAACTCCTCCGTGGCGCGCTCGGTCTATGCCCTTTCCACGGACCCGAACGCCATGATCGAGGTCGACGTGGCCGAGGTGAACGGCGCGCCCGGCAGCCAGCTGAAGACGAACGGCCTCACCGGCTTCGTCATCTTCAACAGTGATCCGTCCGCTCCGACGCTCGTCAATCCCGACAATTCGACTGCTCCCCCCGTGACGACGGTGGAGGTCTACAACCCGAACGTCACGAACCCGAACGTGACCAACCCGAACGTCACGAACCCGAACGTGACCAACCCGAACGTGACCAACCCGAACGTGACCAACCCGAACGTCACCAACCCGAACGTCACGAACCCGAACGTCACCAACCCCGACCTCGCGAACCCGAACGTCACGAACCCGAACGTCACCAACCCGAACGTCACGAACCCGAACGTCACGAACCCGAACGTGACCAACCCGAACGTGACGAACGCGCCGGTCTCCGACGCGACCTACACGGTGACGAACACCGGCAACACGGCTTCGACGTACCACGTGCAGCTGGCGGGAACGGCCCCGACGGGGACGCCGCTTCAGCTCATCATCACGAAGCCGTATGCGAACCCGGCCTCCCTGAACTGCGTCCTCTTCGAGCAGCAGCACAACCTTCCGGTCGCCAGCATCGTGAACCCCATGTTCGTCGACCCGAACCTGCCCCCGAACCCGGCCATCACGGACCCGTCGGATGGCAACGCGACGTTCGTCCTCGGGCCCGGAGAGTCGATTCTCGTGACGATCCGCGGGCCGGTCGACATCCCGACGCTCACGAACATCATCCAGAACCTGGCGCCCGTCGTCGTGGCGCACGCCCCGAACAGCAACGACACGACGAACGTTCCGGCGACGTCTCCGCCTTCCATCACGACGTCGTCTCTGCCGGACGGCGTGAGCAACCAGTCCTACTCCGCCACGCTCACGGCGCTCGGCGGCACGCGTCCCTACGTCGCCTGGGCGGCGACGGGCCTGCCGGCCGGCCTTTCGATCGGCGCGACGACCGGCCTGATCTCGGGGACGCCTTCGGCCGCCGGCACGTTCTCCGTCGGAGTCTCGGTGACAGACTCCGCGTTGAAAACGGGCAGCCGCTCCTACACGCTCCGGATCGCGGATCTTCTCGTCATCACGACCGCTTCGCTCCCGAGCGGGTCACTCGGCGCCGCGTACTCGCAAACGCTCGCGGCGGCCGGAGGCCTTGGGACGCAGACGTGGAGCCTCGCAACCGGCAGCCTGCCGCTGCCGCCCGGGATCGGCCTCTCCACGGCGGGAGTCCTCTCCGGGACACCGACCGCGACGGGCACGTATCCCTTCACCGTTCAGGTCGTCGACTCGGGCAGCCCCCAGCAGACCGCCACTCAGCCCCTCTCGATCACGGTCGGCTGCGGCGACCCGGCCGCTCTCGCGGCGAGCATCTCGGCCGCGAGCGGCACGACGCAGACCATCAACCTGACCGCCGGCTGCACCTATACGTTCACAGCGGGAAGCGCCGGCGACACCCTCACGGCTCTCCCGCACATCACGTCCGGGACGAACCTCACGATCAACGGCAACGGCGCAACGATCCAACGCTCGTCTGCATCCGGCACGCCCCCCTTCCGGCTCTTCGCGGTCGACGGCGGCGGCACGCTGACTCTCAACAGCGTCAGCATCACGAATGGCGGATGCGGCAACGGCGCGTCCTGTAACAACCTCGAGGGAGGCGGCGCCTACGTCTACGCCAGCGGGACGCTGAACGTCGTCCTCAGCAACTTCACCGGCAACCAGACGGGCGTGGACACCACCAACTCGCGCGGAGGCGCCATCGAGAGCTTCGGCGCCCTGACGGTCGACCGGAGCACGTTCACGTCCAACCAGGCCCAGAACAACGGGGGCGCGATCTTCAACTGGGGCGGGACCCTCTCGGTCACGAACAGCACGTTCGCGAGCAACACCGCCCAGAACGTCGGCGGAGCGATCGTCGCCTTCTCGCCGAATGCCTCGACGATCGCGAACAGCAGCTTCGTCGGGAACACCGCGTACGGGACCTTCTGGGGGGCCGTCCAGACCGGCAGCGCCATCTACAACCAGAGCTACGCGGGATGGGGACAGGGTTCCCCCAGCGGCCCCCTGACCGTCACGAGTTCGACCTTCTCGGGAAACGGGGCCAACGGCACCATCACGACGGAGGCCATCCCCCTTATTCTCAGCAATTCGCTCGTTTCCGGCAGCGCCGGGGCCAACTGTGCCGGCACCGGCGCCGCAAACGACGGCGGCTACAACATCTCCAGCGACGCGAGCTGCGGCTTCCTCCCCACGACGGGCTCGCTGAGCAGCACGGACCCGCAACTCGATCCAGGCGGCCTCTCGTCCGCCGGCGGCCCGACCCAGGTCGTCGTGCCGCTGCCCGGCAGCCCGGCCGTGGACGCGATTGCCCCCAACGTAAACGGGTGCGGGACGAGTTTGACCACCGACCAGCGCGGCGCGACACGACCGACCGGTGCGGGCTGCGACATCGGCGCGGTCGAGTTCCCGCCCGTCCTCTATGGCTGGACCACGCTCTCGAACATCAAGTTGAACGGAGGAACGAACGTCCTTACGGTACCGGCGGGCCAAGCCTTCAACCTGAGCTACGACTACACGATCGCCAACCCTCCGGATTACTGTCCCGGATGCATTGATCAGATCGAGATCGGGTTTGTCGTCAGCGTTCCGGTCTGCACGTACAACGGCACTCCGTACCCGCCGCAGAGCGGGACTGCGCCGGTCAGCCTCACGGCTCCCTCGACGCCCGGTGTCTACTACCTCGCGATGGACTGGTCGTTGGACTGGGGCTGTTTCCAGCCCACCACCCCGGGGGTGACGGTGCCTCCCTACTGGCACAGCCCGCCGACGCCCAACCGCTACATCGGCAAGGTGATCGTGCCCTGAGGCAAGGGACTACTTCTTCGCTTCCAGCCGCCGGCGGGCATCCGCGACGAGCGTGTCCCCGCCGGCGTTTCCGCGAATCGCGAGGAAGGCCTTGAACGAGTCCGCCGCCGCGGGGCTCTTCAGCCCCTCCTGCGCGCGCCCGCGCCAGTAGAGAACGGGGCCATAGAGCCGCCAGCTCGGCACCTCGTCGAGGAAGACGGCCGTCGCCTCGCCGCGGCGCTTCATGCACGTCTCAAGCTCGGCGTCGGCTTCGGTGAACGCGCCCGCCTCGACGTACGCGCGGCCGAGGAGGAAATGGCCCAGCCACGTGTCGGAGATCGCCCTGGCCGCCTCGATCGTCCGGACCGCTTCGCCCGCCTTTCCGGCCTTGAGCTGAGCCTCGGCCTCGATCAGCAGGCCGTAGGCCCGCGGATCGTCCTCGAGGCGCTTGCCGAGATCGGCCGCGAGCTCCAGCGCCCGCGGCGTTCTCCCGGCTGCGATGAAAACCTGCGCCGCCGGGAACACGATGTTCTCGCCCTTTGCGAGAGAAACGGCTTTCTCGGCCGAGAGCAGCGCCGCCTTCTCCTTTCCGAGAGCCAGCTGCGATTCGGCGAGGGCGATGAGTTTCGCCGCCGCCGCATCGGTGTCCTTGGCAGCGAGGTCGTCCGCCGCCCCCTTCTCGAGCAGCGCGGCGGCCTCGGCCGACTTTCCTTCCGCGAGCGCCATGTCGGCGAGGCCCATCGCGGCGAGCGAGGCGCCGTGCGCGTCGATCGAGGCGAGCCTCCTCCACGTCTCTCCCGCCTCGTCGGGCTTTCCCTCTGCGAGCTGCGCGAGCGCGAGACCGACGAACGCGAGGTGAAACTTCGGGTTCAGCTCGAGGACGGCCCTCTGCTCCCGGACGGCCGTCTCGAAGTCCCCGGCGTACATGGCGAAAAGGCCGACGTTGTTGCGCTGCGGGACGGCCTTCGGGTAGATGTCGGTGAACCGCCGGCCCACGGCTAGCGCCTGGACCATGTCGCGTTTATAGAAGTAGGCGAGGGCCAGATTCGCGATTCCGTTCGTGTCCGACGGGTACTGGGCCACGAGGTTCTTCAGCTCCTCGACGGCCCGGTCGGGCTTGCGGACCGTGACGTAATAGAGACCTCTCGTCCGGAATTTTTCGCGGTCGCTCATCCTCTCGAGACGCGCGAGGGCGTCCTCGAAGGTCTTCTTCGCCTCCTCGTGCTTTCCCTGGTTCTGGTAAACGGCGGCGAGCCCGGCGTAGGCGCGGCCCATGTTCGGATCGAGCTCGACGGCCCTGCGGTAGCCACGCGCCGCCTCGTCCCACTTCCCGGCGAACTGCGCCTCCTGGGCGACCGCGTACTCGTGCGCCGCCTCGAACGAGCCGGCGGTGAACGTCTCCGCCGCCGCGATCCGCGCGGACTCGGGCGTCGTGTCGCCGAGGGCGCCGCGGACCTTCGAGGCCAGCTTCGCAACGGCACCGAGGACGGCGTTCTTGTCCGGGGCAGAGGCCTCGGCCGAGACGATCTCTTTCCCGGTCATCGCGTCGACCGCCCGGACATTGATCTTGTAGCCCGGTCCCTCCGTCGACACCGAGCCCGAGGTGACGACGCCAACGCCCTCGCGGGCCGCGACCAGCCGGGCGACCTTCTCAGGCAGGCCCGTCGTGCCGGGCTGGATCTGGGCCGCCACCTTTCGCGCCGCGTCGCGCCGGTACGACGTGATGAACGCGGCATCTTCCAGCGCAATGCCGAACGCCGCCTCGAGCGTCCCGTCGAAGACGGGGTCGCCCGTCCGGTTCTCGAAGTCCGCCACCAGGACCGGCCGCGTCGGCACGACCGCCTTTGGCGCCGGCTCCCGCCTCGAGAACCAGACGACTCCTCCGAGCGCGAGGGCGACGACGACGGCTGCGACCCCCACCCGGAGCACCCACCGGCGCTGCAGCAGCTCGAAGCGAACGTTCGTCGAGAACGTCCCCGCCGCGAGGTCGGCGAGGATCGCGTCCACGCTCGCGTAGCGCGCCGCCGGATCGGTCGCCATGCAACGCTCGATGATCTTCTGAAGGAACGCGGGGATCTCCGGGTTCAGCTCGGCCACCGGGTTCGGCTTCTGGGACAGCCGTCGCATCATGACCTGGTAGGCCGAGTCGCCGGTGAACGGGACCTGGCCCGTTGCCATCTCGTACAGGATCACGCCGAGCGAATAGATGTCCGAGGGCCTGCCGGCCGGCTGGCCCTTGACCTGCTCCGGAGACATGTAGAAGGGCGTTCCGAGGATCGCGCCCATCTCCGTCATCCCCGTGCCGGCGAGGCTCTTCGCGAGGCCGAAGTCGGTCACATAGGCCGTTCCCGCCTCGTCCAGCATGATGTTCTGCGGCTTGAGGTCGCGGTGGACGACTCCCTGCTCGTGCGCGGCCGCGAGGCCCTTGCAGATCTCGCCGAAGATCGCGAGGATTCGCGGGACCGGGAGGCGGCCCTCTCGCTTGACGAGGCTCGCGAGGTCGTCCCCGTCCACATACTGCATCGTGAGGAACTTGATGCCCTCCACTTCGCCGAGGTCGTACACGCGAAGCACGTTGCGGTGCGTGATCCGGCTCGAAAGCTGGATCTCCCGCTTGAAACGATCGAGGGTGGCCTGGTCCTCGGCTATCTCGGGGCGGATCAGCTTGAGGGCGACGTCGCGCTCCAGCTCGAGGTCGCGCACCCTGTAGACGGCCCCCATCCCGCCCCGGCCGAGGAGCTTCACGACCCGGTAGCGGTGCCCGATGTCGAATCCCGCGGGCAGCGTCGACGGACCCGAAAAGGACGCGAAGCTCCCCGCGGGCGTGCGCCGCGACGACGCCTGACCCGAGGACGCGTGAGCCGGCGCGATCGTCGGGGTCGAAGTGACTCCGGCCCCGGACGGGGCGAGCGTGGCGCCCGACTCGTCGAGGCTCTCATGGCACTGCATGCACGTCGGAGCCCCGTCGGGATTCGGGGTCTGGCAGTGGGTGCAGATCATCGCGTTCAGCCCGGATGATAACCGGCGGCCCTCATCTCCGCGGGGATCGCGCTCGCGATCTGGCCGGTCAGATTTTCGCGCGGCGATCTCAGTTCGGGCCCAGCCAGAGGCGCACGCCGGCAAAAACCTGGGCCGTCGGGGCCGGCTGGTAAGAGTTCCCGTCCGGATCCGGTTCTGTGAAGGCGATGTACTCCTTTCCGGTCAGGTTGAGAAGTGCGAGGCTGACCTCGCCCCGGTGACGGCGCCCCTTCCAGCTGTACGCGGCCCTCGCGTTCAGCAGGGTGTAGCCCCCCGCCCAGGTGAGGTTGGAAGCGTCCACGTAGGAACGGGTCTGAAGCGTCACACCGAAGCCGAGGACCAGGTTCGAGATCGGCGTCACCTGAAGGTCGAGATTGAGCAGGTGTTCCGGCGAGTTGGGCATGTAGACGTCGGAATACGAGCCCGCGAGGCTCTGAACGTGCGTGTACTTGAAGTTGTTGTACGTGTACGCCAGCTGCGTCGAGAAGAGCGGCGAAGGGGACCAGCCAAGCTGCGTCTCGATGCCGTAGCGCCGGCTCGCGCCGAGATTCCCGTAGAACGTCTCGAGCGGCCGGCCCGGGACTCGGTACCTCCCGAAGTCGTTATCGGTGTCGAGGCGAAAAGCGGCCACGTCCCACGCCACGCTCCGCCAGAGGACGCCGCGCGCGCCGATTTCCACGCCCTGCGACGTGGCGGGGACGAGGTTCGTGTTGAAGCCGCCGAAGGCCGCCGGGTTGTTGGCCAGCTCTTCGGTCGCTGGGGGAAGGAAGCCCTGTCCCCAGCTCGCGTAGAACCCGAGGTTCGGATCCGGATTCCAGGTCACGCCCACCCGGCCAGTGGCCTTGTCGAAGTTCGCGTCACCGGACTGGTCGACGCCGCCGGCCTTCAGGTTGTCGTCAAGCCGGTTCGTGACCCGGTCCCAGCGCAGGCCGAGAACGGCTCCCCATTGAGGGCCGAAATCGACGCGGTCAAGGAGGTAGACGCCGAGGCCATTCTGACGGATGTCCTGGTCGGCGACGACGATCGCCCCCTCCTGGGCTCCGCCGAGATTGGGGCGCCTGGTGTCGGCAATCGACTGGCCGTCGAGGTCCACCCCGATGCTGAGATGATTCTTGACGGCACCGCTTCCGAGGTGGATCGAGTACTGAGCGAAAGCTCCGGGCGAGTCGTACGTGCGGTGCTGGACCGTCGAGGGGACCGACTCCGTCCACTGGGTGTACCGGTAGTAGAGAGAGAACGCGACCTCCTGGTTCGCCGCGAGCGCCGTCTGACCGGTGACGCCCCAGGTCGCGCGTCGGGTCTGCTGGTATTCGTTGTACGTGAGCGCGTCGGGGTTGGCCATCCGCCGGTTCTCGATCACCTGCTGCTCATTCAATCCCTCGGCGTTCTCGTTGAAGAAGCTGGTCCCCGCCACGATCGCCGTCAGGTGTGTCGAGCCTCCGAGATCGAATCCGAACTTGCCGTAGAGATTCGTCGCGTCGTACGCCGTGTGATCGCGATAGCCGTCCCCCATCGTCCGCGACGCCGAGACCCGGTAGTTCATCGGTCCGGAGACTCCGCCGGCCTCTCCGAGGACCTTCCAGAAGGCGCCGGTACCCGTAACTCCCAGCGACGTCGACAGGATCCTGATGCGCCTCCCCGTCCCGCGTCACGATGCTGATGACGCCTCCGGAACCGCCGCCCCCCCAGAGGGCCGAGACGGGCCCGCGAAAGACTTCGACACGCTGCACGGTGGCCCAGTCGACGTCGAAGAGATCCGGGGCAAAGCCGGTCGGGTCGTTCAGCGGCAGGCCGTCGAGGAGGACCTTGATTCCGCGGATTCCCCTCTCCGTCAGAAGGCCCTGTCCGCGAATGGAGAGATGGACGCGCTCGCCGTCGGCCTGGTTGTCGACCTTCACGCCCGGAACGAGCTTCAGCGCCTCGTCGGCCGCGATCGACTTCGACGTCGTCTTCTGGATCGTCTCGGCGTCAATGACGGACGTAGCGGCGGGGTTCTCACGGAGGGGAATCTCCATCCGGGGCGCCGTGACGATAACCTCCGTGTTCGCTGCGGGGGCAACGGGTTGATCGGATGGTGTTTCAGGGGGGATCTGGCAGAGAGCGGGCTCGCCAGCAAATCCGAGGAACGCCGCAGAGACAAGGCCTGCCCAAAGTCCCTGGAAAAGGAACTTCCGCTGATTCACTGTTTCACTCCACGTCGGAAAAGGTAGGACGAGACCGCAACTCGGACCAGCCGGCCGAACCCGGAGGCCGGAAAAGACACACGGGCCGCATTGACAGGCTGAATCCGCAGACCCACATTTGCGAAAGGAATCCACGCCGTGTAAGGCGAACTCCCGAAACAGGGAGAGTGGTCGAGTTTTGCACCATTGTCGGCCCAAACCCCGGCCGGCCCCGCCCACCGAAGCCGGCCCCTGACAGGAGAAGCCCCATGTCGATTCTCCAGGCCCCCGTGCCGGCGGGCCCGGCTCTGCGTGCGCTCGCCGCCAGCGTTTTCCTCGCCTCCATCACCGTGTCATCGGGCCCAGCCGCTGGACAAGTGGCGAGTCAGAGCGTCAACATGGTGTCCGGTATCCAGTGGCCCGGCGGCGATCCGTTCCTCCAGCGACAGAACGAGCCTTCCGTGGCCATGTCGAGCCGGAATCCCCGGCATCTCCTGGCCGGCGCGAACGACTACCGGACGGTGGACATCCCCTTCGCCACGCCTAACGCCCCCGAGACCGGCGACGCCTGGCTTGGCGTCTTCAAGTCCTTCGACGGCGGCGTCACGTGGCGGAGCACGCTCCTGCCGGGTTACCCGCAGCAGCCGGGAGGACCGACCGGCCCGCTCGCCGGGTATACGACGGCGGCCGACCCGGTCGTCCGCGCCGGCACGAACGGGCTTTTCTACTACTCGGGAATCGCGTTCAACCGGGACACGAAAGGCGGCGTCGTGTTTGTCGCCCGCTTCATGGACCTCAACGACAAGGAGAACGGAGACCCGACCACGAATTCGGACCCGATTCGTTACATCGGCACGACGGTCGTCGACAGTGCGGCACCAAACGCGCCCTTCATCGACAAGCCCTGGATCGCCGTCGACAAACCGCGCCTCCTCGACGGCGTCTGCCATCTGATCGTTCTGCAGCCGCTGCCGTCGAATCCGAACGCCACGGTTTCGCAGACGGTGCCAGCCGGGGCCGTCTACGCCGCCTGGACCGAGGTATCGGGGACCGGCAGCGCGCTGACGACGAACGTCTTCTTCTCGTCCTCGAGCGATTGCGGCGGAACCTGGAACCGACCGGTCAAGCTCAACGACACGAACAAGGTCAACCAAGGTGCCTCAATCGCGATCGACCCGGCGACCGGCGTCGTCTACGTCGTCTGGCGCCGCCTTGCCAGCGGATCGCAAACCGACGCGATCATGATGACCCGGTCGTTCCGCGGTCGACTCTTTTCGACCCCGTCCGTCGTCGTCTCGCTTCCCGCCTACAGCAACAAGAACCCGACGGCTCCATCGTTCTTCGATCAGGGAACGACGGGGGACTCGTTCCGCACGACCGCCTACCCGGTGATCGGCATCGACCGCCGCCCGGATGCTGGATCCGAGGATGACGATGAGCCCGACACCCCCGCCTTCCGGGGGAAGGTCTTTGTAGCCTGGTCACAGCGGGGCATCGGACCCGGTGGTGACGCGAGGGTCGTTCTCACCGTCTCGACGGACGGCGGCTCGACCTGGTCGACGCCGAAGGCCGTCGACAACTCCGACTTGACCGACGACACCGGCCACGTCTTTTCGCGCGGCCACCAGTTCATGCCACAGATGACGGTCACGGCCGACAAGATCACGATCATTTACTACGACGCCCGCTTCGACCACACCTTCGGCCTGTTCTCACCCTGGAATGGCTGGTACAACTCATTCCTCCCGGACCCAGTCACCGGAAAGTTCTATCTCGAGACTCGCGCCCTCCGGGGCGAGCTGCTCGACCCCGGCGGCTCTGCGAAGGTCTTCACTCCCTTCTTTGTCGAGACCGGCATGACGGAATGGCGCCACACGCTCGATTTGCGTTTCGCCCAGGCCGATTCCGCCGTCTCGCCGGCCTTCTCGTCGGCACGCCTTTCGCAGTACTCGTTCGGAACGCGCGGCGACGAGGTCGGCGCCATCACGGCCCTTCAGCAACTGCAGATCGACCCGCCCGAATCTCCGACTCTTCCAGCAGGGGTCGGTCCCCTTCATCGGCGACTACGTCGACGTGGCCGGTCCTACGTTCCTGCCTCCGGCGGCTCCCGGCCGCCGCTGGCGATTCAACAGCCTGCCGGGCACCTCTCCGGTCTTTCTCGCATCGTGGACGTCGAATCAGGATGTCCGCCCGCCCCTCGACGGTGACTGGACCCACTACACGCCGGCGGGAAGCACGACGAGCGGAGCCCAGAGCGTCTTCAACCCCGGGAGCCAGAGACCGCCGTGCGTCATCGGCCAGGATGGGATGCGGAACCAGAATATCTACGCATCCCGGATCTCGCAGGGCCTCGCCGTCACGTCGGCCCAGAACGCCAAGCCTCTGTCGTCCGCCCTCCAGCGCGATCTCGCTCTCAGCGTCGAAAACCTCACGCCCCTGGAGCGGACCTTTCGGCTCACGATCGCGGGCCAGCCCACCGGCGGCCGGGCCTCGTTCGTCCCGGCGCCTAACCCGCCCCCAAGCCCGCTTCCCCCGGCCACGACGACCCTCGACGTCGTGATCCCGCCGAAGTCGGCCATCGCCCGCTCGGTCTACGCACTCTCCACGGATCCTCACGCCCAGATCGAGGTCGACGTGGCGGAGGTAAGCGGCGCGCCGGGCAGCGCCCTCAAGGCGAACGGCCTGACCGGCTTCGTCATCTTCAATACCGATTCTTCCGCTCCCAACCTGATCGACCCCGACAACAACTCGGCCGGGAGCGTCACGACCGTCGAGATCTACAACCCCAACGTCTCGAACCCGAATGTTTCGAACCCTAACGTTTCGAACCCGAACGTCTCCAACCCGAATGTCTCGAACCCGAACGTCTCCAACCCCAACGTCTCCAACCCCAACGTCTCGAATCCCAATGTCTCGAACCCCGATCTCGCGAACCCGAACGTTTCCAACCCGAACGTCTCCAACCCCAACGTGTCGAACCCTAACGTCTCCAACCCGAACGTCTCGAACCCCAACGTCTCGAATCCGAATGTGTCGAACGCCCCGGTCTCGGACGCGACCTACACGGTGACGAACACGGGCAACACGGCCTCGACATACCGCATTCAGCTGGTCGGGACAGCCCCGACGGATACGCCGCTTCAGCTCATCATCACGAAGCCGTACACGAACCCGGCCTCGCTGAACTGCGTTCTCTTCGAGCAGCAGCACAACATCCCGGTCGCCAACGTCGTCAACCCGGAGTTCCTCAGCCCGAACAGTCCCCCCGCTCCGGGAATCACCGACCCGTCTGACGGCAATGCCACCTTCGTTCTCGGACCCGGGGAGTCGATTCTCGTCACGATCCGGGCTCCGGTCGACGTCCCGACGCTGACAAACATCCTCCAGAACGTGGCGCCGGTTGTCGTGGCGCACGCGCCGAACACGAACGACGCGACCAACCAGCCGGCGACTTCCCCGCCCGCCATCACGACGTTGGCTCTCCCGGACGGCGTGAGCGGACAGGCCTACTCGGCCTCGATCACGGCACTCGGCGGAAGGCCGCCATACACGTGGACAGCGACGGGCCTGCCGGCCAACCTGTCGATCAGCGGAACGACCACGGGTGTAATTTCGGGGACGCCTTCGGCCACCGGCACGTTCTCCGTCGGTGTGTCCGTGAAGGACTCGGCCTCGAAAACCGGCAGCCACACCTACACCCTCCGGATATGGAGTCCTCTCAGCATCACGACCGCCTCGCTCCCGAACGGCACCGTGGGCACGGCCTACTCGCAGCCTCTCGCTGCCGGGGGCGGCACCGGGACGTACACGTGGAGCCTCGCGAGCGGCAGCCTGCCGCCCGGTCTTGTCCTCTCGACAGCCGGTGTTCTTGCCGGCACCCCGACCGCGAGCGGAACGTATCCGTTCACGGTCAAGGTCACCGATTCGGCGTCCCCCGCGCAGGGCGTCACGTAGGCGCTGAGGATCACCATCATCCCCGCGGGCCCTCCCACCCTCGTCCTCACAAGCGCGCCGTCAAGCGTCGTCGGCGGCCAGCCCTTCACGTCACGGTCCGGGTACAGGACAGCCTCGGTGCGGCGATCCCCGGCGCCATCGTCTCGCTCTCATTCGCCTCGACGCCGTGTCCTGCGGCCATTCTTTCGAGCGCGCCCAGCGCGACGACTGACGCGGCCGGCTCGGCTCAATTCACAAATGTCTCAATCGACCGTGGCGGACCCGGCTTCACGATCGCGGCCGCGTCGACACGCAGCGGTAACGGTACCGTCGTCGGCGTAAGCCCCCCGATCTTCGTCGAGGGCTTCTGCGCCACGGGCAGCACGTCCACAGCCCGGAGCATCGCTACCATGACCAAGCTCCCTGATGGGCACGTCCTCTACGCTGGCGGAAGTGGGCTAACCGGGACCCTTGAAAAGATAGCCGAAATCTACGATCCGGTGACGGGCGTCTTCACCCCGACTACCGGTACGATGAACGTCGCGCGGGCCGGCCATCAGGCCGTTCTTCTTCCGGACGGAACAGTTCTGATCGTCGGAGGCGCTTTCTCGAGCGGCACGGTCGCCGAGCTTTTCAACCCGGCGACCGGAACGTTCTCCCGGACGACGGGCGATCTTGGTCTGGCTCGCGACTACGGCTTCACGGCGACTTGGGTGCCGTCGATCCAGAAGGTGCTGATCGCCGGCGGCTACTACCTCGGGGTCGTCACCGCGAGCACTGAGTTGTACGACCCGGCGACGGAGACCTTCACTCCGACGCAGGGGGCCATGACCACAGAACGCTACTACCACTCCGCGACCCTTCTCCCGGACGGCCGGGTCGTTGTGGTGGGCGGTGTCGGTGCGGACGGCAACGCTCTGTCGTCGGCTGAGTTGTGGGATCCGGTTACTGGCGTTTTCACGCCTACTACCGGTTTGCTCACGGGCGCGCGTTTCCAGCACGCAGCTATTGGTCTCTCCGACGGCAGGGTCCTCGTCGCCGGGGGAACGACGCCTCGAAACGATTCGTCCGCGGTCGCAATCAACACCGCCGAGATATACGACCCGGCGACGGGCGCTTTCTTGCCGACTGCCTCAATGAACGCGCCGCGCATGGCTCCCTACGCCGTCCCGCTCCCGTCCGAAAAGGTCCTCGTCGGCTTTGGTCCCACGGCCGAGGTGTTTGATCCTGTCGCAGGCACCTTCACGCCAACGGGCCCTCTCGTGATCCCCCATTCGTGGGGTAATGCAGTCCTCCTTTCCACGGGAAGGGTCCTCGTTGCCGGAGGTTCCTCAATGCCGACGACCGAGCTCTTCTACCCGTCGGGCGGATACACGCTCCAGGGCAGAATCCTCTGGAACAACACGGTTCCCATCACCTCGAAGACATCTCTCACGCCTTTCTTCTGGGCTAGCGACCAGTCCACGGGTCAGGCCACGTCGATCGTTGCGTCCTTCGACCCGGCAACATCCTCTTACTCAGTGTCCGACATCCTTCCGGAAACGATCTTTCTCCGGGTAGATTTCATCCGACCGGAATCCCCGTTCGGCGGACTGCCCGGTGACTATCAGGTCAACCAATGCTGTATCGACCTGCCGGCCATGACTCCAGCACAGCGCCAGAACCTCACGCTGAATGCCGGCGTATTCATCAGATTGCGGCAGCCAGTCGACAACGCTACACCCTGTGATGTCACCGCGCGACCGACCTTCACGTCCCCACTCACGGTCCAATGGGATCCAGTGGACGATGCCACTCAGTATGACGTCGTGATCTACAAGTACACGGCCAGCTCGGGTACCGTTTATGCTTATCAGCAGACATCGGGCACCTCTTGGACGATTTCCCTTCCGAGCAGTGCGCCAGGCGAGCATTACCAGTTAGGGATAAACGCAGCAACTTCAAGTAGTGGAGTGAACCTGGGCTTTGGGATCTGCAGCGGTTTACAAGGCTACGGACCCTTTAGTTTCTTGATTCAATGATCCGCCAGTTCCAATGATCTAGCCTGCGTAAAGGGGGCGGCACTAAGGGCGCTCCAGCCGCCGGCGGGCGTCCGCGACGAGCGGATCCCCGTCGGCGCCGGGCCGTAGCGCGATGAAGGCCTTGTAGCTCTCGGCCGCAGCCGGGCTCTTCAACCCCTCCTGCGCCCGGCCACGCCAGTAAAGAACGGGACCGTAGAGCCGCCAGCTCGGCACCTCGTCCAGGAAGACGGCCGTCGCCTCCCCCCGACGCTTCATGCACTTCTCCAGCTCCGCCTCGGCCTCGGCGTAGGCTCCAGCTTCGACGTATGCGCGCCCGTCCAGGAACCGGCCCATCCAGGTATCGGCGATGGCCTTGGCCGCCTCGATCGTCCTGATGGCCTCGGCTCTTTTCCCGGCCCTGAGGTGCGCCTCGGCCTCGATCAGCCTGCCGTACACCCGCGGGTCGTTCTCGAGGGTCTTGCCGAGATCCGCCGCGAAGGCGAGGGCCCGCTGGGGCTTCCCGGTCGCGAGGAAGATCCCCGCCGCCGGGAAGAGGATGTTCTCCCCCTTCGCCAGCGAGACGGCCTTTTCGGCCGAGGCAATCGCGTCCTTTTGCTTTCCGAGCGCAAGCTGGGCCTCGGCGAGGGCGACGAGCTTGGCCGCCGCCGCCTCGGAGTCCTTGGCGGCGAGGTCGTCGGCCGCTCCTTTCTCAAGGAGCGAGACCGCCTCGGCGGGCTTCCCGGCCGCGAGCGCCATGTCAGCGAGCCCCATCGCGGCGAGCGAGGCCCCGTGCGCGTCGAGCGCGGCGACCCTCTGCCACGTCGCGCGCGCGTCGTCCGGTTTTCCCTCCGCGAGCTGCGAGAGGGCGAGACCGACGAAGGCGAGGTGGAACCTCGGGATTCAGGTCGAGAACGATCCGCTGCTCCTTCATGGCCGTCTCGAAGTCGCCGGCGTACATCGCGTAGAGGCCGACGTTGTTCCGCTGGATCACGTTCTTCGGGTAGATCTCGATGGCGCGGCGCCCCTCGCGCAGGGCGGACGCCATGTCGCGCTTGTAGAAGCAGGCGAGCGCGAGATTCGCGATTCCCGCCGTGTCGGCGGGGTACTGTTTCACGAGAGCGCTGAACTCCTCGAGGGCCTTGTCGGGCCGATGAGTGATGAGGTAGTAGAGCCCGCGCGTCCGGAATTTCTCGCGCTCGCTCATCCGCTCGAGTCGCCTGATCGCGTCCTCCAGCCATTTCTGCGCCTCGACGTGACGCCCGCGATTCTCGTAAATCGCCCCGAGGCCCGAGTAAGCGCGGCCCATTTCTGGGTCGAGCTCGACCGCCTTCCGGTAGTGCGCCACCGCCTCGTCGAAACGGCCCGCCCACTGGAAATCCTGCGCGACGGCGTACTCGTGCGACGCCTCGAGCGAGCCGGCCGTGAAGGTCTCGGCCGCTGCGAGGCGCTCCGACTCGGGCCCGGTGTCGCCGAGCGCGCCGCGCACCCTCGATGCCAGCTTCGCAACGGCACCGAGGACGTCCTTCTTGCCATCGGCCGTGGTTTCGACGGAGACGATCGACTTCCCCGTCCGCGCGTCCTCGGCCGCCACCGAGACGCGGTAGCCGTTGCCACCTCCTTCGACCGCTCCCGCGATCACCGTCCCGATCCCCTCCCGGGCCGCCACGAGCCGCGCTGCGGCTTCCGAAAGCCCGCCGGCGCCGCCGGAACGCAGCTCCGCGGCTTCCTTTCGTGCGGTCCCCCGGTTGAACGTCGTGATGAAGGAGGCGTCCTCGAGGGCGACCCCGAGGGCCGTCTCGAGTGTTCCTTCGAAGACCGGGTCGCCGGTCCGGTTCTCGAAATCGGCGATGAGGACGGAGCGAGCCGGCCCCGGGGCTGCGGGCGGGGGTGGCTTCCGCGCCACGAACCACGAAACGGCCGCGAGGCCGAGGGCCACGCCGAAGACGATCCCCAGGGCGACGAAGAGCCGCCGCCGGCGATGAAGCTCGTAACGGAAGCTGGTCTGGAAGGCCGCCGCATCGAGATCGATCAGAATCTCCCCGACCGAATGGAACCGGGACCTCGGGTCCACCTCGAGGCATCGCTCGAGGACCTTGCTGAGGTAAGGAGGAACCGCGGGGTTCAAGTCGGCGACGGGCCGGGGCGGCGTGGTGAGCCGTCGCATCATGACCTCGTACATCGAGCCCCCGGCGAACGGCGTCCGGCCCGTGGCCATCTCGTAAAGGACGATGCCGAGCGAGTAGATGTCCGACCGGTTGTCGACGACCTGGCCGCGGACCTGCTCGGGCGACATGTAGGACGGCGTCCCCATGACGGCGCCCATCTGGGTCATCGCCGACCCGCCCAGGCTCTTGGCGAGGCCGAAGTCGGTGAGCCAGACGTGGTCCTCCGCGTCGAGGAGGACGTTCTGCGGCTTCAGATCGCGGTGCACGACGCCTTCGTCGTGCGCGGCCGCCAGACCCTCGCAGATCTGCCGGAAGACGTGAACGAGACGTGTCAGCGGAAGGGGCCCGGTGTGTCTCAGGAGGCTCGCGAGGTCCTCGCCCTCGACGAACTGCATCGTCAGGAACCGGAGTCCCTCAGCCTCGCCGATGTCGTAGACGCGGAGGACGTTCCGGTGCGTCACACGGCTCGAGAGCTGGATCTCCCGCTTGAATCGTTCGATCACACCCGCGTCGTTGGCGATCTCCGGGCGGATGATCTTGAGCGCCACCTCCCGCCCCAGCTCCTCGTCGTGGCATCGGTAGACGGCTCCCATCCCCCCACGGCCGAGCAGCTTCATGACGCGGTAGCGAGGTCCGAT
Organism: uncultured Acidobacteriota bacterium; assembly: GCA_963798215.1. Taxonomy (GTDB): domain Bacteria; phylum Acidobacteriota; class Thermoanaerobaculia; order UBA5066; family UBA5066; genus Fen-183. The sequence goes on along the minus strand of CAWCSP010000004.1, from coordinate 1,506,853 downwards.
CTCGAAGCCCTCGGGAAGCATCGCCACGTCTGACGACGAATGATGGCTGACGCCCGGCGCCCTCGGGGCAGGCGTCACGGTGGGGGAAGAAGTGAGCCCGGCCTTCGAGTCGGCCTGCGGGCCGCCCGACTCTCCGAGGCTCTCGTGACACACTGAGCACGCGGCCGCCCCCTCAGGATTCGGGGTCTGGCACCGGGTGCAGAGCAAACTTCGCCCCGGCCAAAATATACACCCACGACGCCGGAACGTCAGGGCTTCGCCGGCCGCCCGAGCAGGTAACCCTGCCCGTACGTGACGCCGAGGCGCTTCACGGCTTCGAGCTCCTCCTCGGTCTCGATCCCTTCGGCGACCGTCGCCGCGTCGATGCGCGCGGCGAGCCGCACGAGCATCTCGACGACGTCCGCCTTGATCGAGTCGTTGTGGAGGCCCGTCACGAGGTAGTTCGAGATCTTCAGGAAGTGCGGCCTCAGCTCCGCGATCGACTGGAGCGAGGCGTAACCCGAGCCGGCGTCGTCGATCGCGATCTTGAACCCGAGGCCGCGCAGGATCTGGATGCTCTCGCGGAAGAGGTCGTAGTCGCGGATCGCGGCGCGCTCCGTGATCTCGAGGACGACGCCGCTCTTCAGCGCGAGAAGGGGCTGGAGGACGTCGTGTCCCCGGGACTTGAGGTCGTGGATGAGCTCCGTCTCGACGTTGACGAAGAGCCCTCCCTCCCGCATCCCCGCGAAGCGCTCGGCCGAGAACTGCATGCAGACCTTCTCGAGGGCCCAGACCTGGCCGGACTTCAGCGCGTAGTCGAACAGCACCTCGGGGTTCTCGAACGGGGAGTCGGCGGGCCCGCGCGAGAGGGCCTCGTGCGCGAAGATCTTTCCGGACGCGAGCTCGACGATGGGCTGGTAGACGGTGTCGATCTGCCTGCGGACGAGGATGTCCTTGAACTGCTCGCGCAGGAGTGCGGCGCGCTCCCCCTCCTTCGTGGACGCCATCGTGATCGCCTCGCGGAGCGCCCGGTAGACGAGCCGCTCGAGGCGCACCTGCGGGCTGTGGAGGAGCTTCGACCACCCGACGAAGAGCGCGATCTTCCTCTGGATGCGGTCCCGGAACTTCTCGTTGAGCTGGGTCCTCAGGGTCTCCTCGACCTGTCGCGCCTTTCGCTGGAGCCGCTCGAGAATCTCCTCGCCCCTGAGGCCGGGCGGCACCGAGAGGAACACGTAGAACTCCGAGCCCGACGGCCGGTTCACCGCGATGAGGTCCTCGGCAGAAAAGAGCGTGCCGAGCAGCCTCTTGAGCGCGCGTGCGGCCTCGCGCAGGACGTCGTCGAAGACCTCCCACCCGTAGAAGTCCTCGATGTGGGCGTAGTTCTCGAAGTCCACGAACAGGACGCCGACCTCCTGGTCGACGAGGAGCCACTCGCGGAGCGCGTCCACGATCACGGGGATCGTCGGGAGGCCCGTGACGCCGTCGAAGAGGAGGTTCCGTGTCCGCGCGTCGCCGGATTCCCTCGGGAAGAAGGGCGAGCGCTGCCCCTCGCGGGGCTCGAGGAGGCGCTCGACCGTCTCGAGGAGGTGGCGCTTCGTGAACGGCTTCGTGATGTAGTCGTCCGCGCCCACCTGCATTCCCGTGATGAGGTCCTTGATCTCGGATTTCACCGTCAGCATGACGACCGGGATCCCCGCCGTCTCGGGCAGGTTCTTCAGGGTCGCGCAGACCTCCCAGCCCGAAACCTCCGGCATCGTGACGTCGAGGAGGATCACGTCCGGCTGCAGGGCCGCGGCCTGGTCGATCCCTTCCTTGCCGTTCCGCGCGGCGACGGTCGCGTAGCCGGCGTTTCCGAGGAGAGTCTGGACGATGAGGAGGATGTCCTCGTCGTCGTCGACGATCAGCACCTTGCGCTCGTTCACAGGGCCCCGATCTTAAACGCCGGTCAGAATTCCACGTCCCACGAGGCATCCGTGGGAAGCCCCGCGAGGGCCTCGACGTCCACGCGGTCGACGCGCGCGAAGCGCGAGCCCTCGGCCAGCGCGCCCTCCAGCCGATCGAGAGCGTGGCCGGGGCCGTGCGCGACGATCTCGACGCGTCCGTCCTCGAGATTCGAGGCGCCGCCCGACAGGCGAAGCGCGCGGGCCGCCCGGGCCGCGAAGGCCCGGTACCCGACGCCCTGCACGCGGCCCGTGACGAGGAACCGCCGCGTGGCGAGGCTCCAGCCGCCGGATTCGTCGACGTCGCGGTCTTCCATCAACGCACGGGCTCCTTCGGCGCGAAGCCGAACCGCCCCACGAGCGGGACGTACGCCACGTCCCCGGCGTCTTCCGTCCGGACGCGCCCGTTTGGAAGCTTCTTGACGACGAGGAGGCGCTGCCGGCCCGGCGCCCCGACCGGGACGACGAGGCGCCCGGTGGGGCCGAGCTGCGCCACGAGCGGCTCAGGGACTTCGGGCGCCGCCGCCGCGACCACGATCGCGTCGTACGGCGCGTGCTCGCTCCACCCGTACGAGCCGTCGAACACCTTCACGGAGACGTTGGCGATCCCGAGCGCCTGAAGAAGCGCCTGTGCCCCCTTCGCGAGCTCGGGAATCCGTTCGAGCGTGAAGACCCACCGCGCGAGGCGGGCGAGGACCGCCGCCTGGTAGCCCGACCCCGTCCCGATCTCCAGCACTCGCGAGCCCGGGGCGATGGCCGCGAGCTCCGCCGAGCGCGCGACGTTCGCGGCCTGCGTGATCGTCTGGCCGTGGCCGATCGGGAGGGCGTGGTCCCCGTAGGCCTCGCCCGCGAGAGCGGCCGGGACGAAGAGATGGCGCGGGACGGCGGCGATCGCCTCGACCACGCGGGGATCCGTCACGAGGCCGGCGGACCGCAGGCGCTCCACGAGGGCACGGCGTTCCGGCGCGCCCGCGCGCGCCGCGCGCTGGACCTCGGGATCCTGCGGCTTCACGCAGCGGATCCTAGCCGCGCTCGCGCGCCGGGATCGTCCGGGGAAGGCTGTCCAGCTCGGCGAGCGCGCGGTAGTCGGTCATGTCCATGTGGAGCGGCGTGACGGAGACCCAGCCCTCGGCCACGGCGAGGAGATCGGTTCCCTCGGCCTTCGTGTCGACGAACGTTCCGCCGATCCAGAAGTAGGGCTTCCCGCGCGGGTCGATCTTCTCGACGATGTTCTCCCCGTAGCGGCGCCGCCCCATCCGCGTCGGACGGAAGCCCTTCGGGGCCCCGGCCGGGATGTTCACATTCCAGAGCGTGTCCGGGGCCGGGGGGTGGTCCGTGGCCCAGCCGATGAGGACGCGGGCGGCTTCCTCCGCGTTCGACCAGTCGACGGCGCCCACGGCGTCGCGCACGTAGTCGAGCGAGAACGCGATCGACCTCACGCCGAGAAGCGTCCCCTCGAACGCGCAGGCGACGGTCCCGGAATACGTGACGTCGTCCCCGAGGTTCGGGCCCGCGTTGATCCCGGAGAACACGAAGTCGGGCGGGTTCCCCTTCAGGATCGAGCAGAGGGCGATGTTCACGCAGTCCGTCGGCGTCCCGTCCACGATCCACGTCCGTTCGTCCTCCTGGCGGACACGGAGCGGGCGGTGCATCGTGAGGGCGTGCGAGGAGGCGCTCTGCTCGCGGTCCGGCGCCACGACGTACGTCTCGAATCCCGCCGCGCGCGCCGCGCGCCCGAGGGCCGCGAGTCCGTCGCTGTGGACGCCGTCGTCGTTCGAGATGAGCGCCCTCACGCGCGCGCCCCGGGGCCCTCGTAGACGGCCTTGTTCCTCTCCGTCTCGTGGACGACGACGCGCACGAGGCGGGCGGGAGAGACGGCGGGCGCGAGCTCGTCCCAGATCCTCACGGCGATGTTCTCGGCCGTCGGGTTCACGCCGGAGAGGAACGGCACGTCCACGTTCAGGTTCCTCCGGTCGCACGGCTTCACGACGCGCTCGGAGACGACCCTCTTGAGATCCGCGAAGTCCATGACCCAGCCCGTCTCGGGCTGGACGGGTCCCTCGACCGTGACCTCGAGGCCGTACGTGTGCCCGTGGCCGTGGGGGTTGTTGCACTTCCCGAAGACGCGGCGGTTCCACTCCTCGTCGCGCGCCTCCGTGTGGAGCCGGTGGGCCGACGAGAAATGCGCCAGCGTCGTGATCCGGACGGCGGGGCCGCTCACCGCGCCCACCGTTCGCGCGAGGACGCCCAGAGACGCATCCTGCGGTAGACCTCTGTGGGCGTCGCGTCCACCCAGAGCGTCTGCGAGTACGCGATTCCTCTCGTCCGCTGGCCCTCGCGCACGATGTGCTCGGCCGCGTCCACCGCCGTGCAGGATCGCGTCTCGAAGACCGGCGTCCCGTCGATCACGTCGCCGACCATGACGGCGAGAGCGCAGACGCCCAGGAGAGCGAGGCACGACGCGAGCTCCTGCTTCCCGCTTGCGACGGACTCGATCTCGGACGCGCCGCCCGCATCGAAGCCGGCCGGCACGAACCAGCGGATCGAGAACGAGAGGGGGTCCCCGTCGTGACCGCCGCGCAGGTAGATCCTCTGTCCGCTCTCGAGAGGGGTCGTCACGTCCGGAGTTTACGAGACGTTCGGTCTCGCGCGCCCCTTGACGACCGGGGAATCCGGACCCATATCTTGATTGGCCCTGCGCGCCGGGGACGGCGGGAGTGGCCAGGAGGAGGACGAAGGCAGGCGAAAGCCGGTTCCCACGAGACGGCGGCCGACGGTCGACGCCGCCTCAAGGACACGCGCCGCACGGCGCAAGCCAACAAGGAATCCTTCTCGGCGACCCCACGCGGGGCGTAGCGAGCCCGAGGGAACCGGCGCCCTCGGGCTCATTTCGTTTCCGGCGGGCGGGGCCTCAGACGGTGACGCGGAAGCTCTGCAGGACCCTCATGTAGTTTGCGCGCTCGAAGGCCGCGGGGTCCGCGCTCGTCCGGTGGCTGACGGCGCCCGTCATCTGGGCGACCGACTCGTACTCGTGCTTCTCCATCCACTCCGTCAGGCCCTGCTTGAGCGCCGTGAGCTGGCGCGGCCCGTGCCGCAGGATCGCCGAGACGATCTGGACGGCGTTCGCGCCCGCCATGATCGCCTTGACGAGGTCGAGCGGCGTGTGGACCCCGCCCGTGGCGGCCAGCGAGCAGCGCACCCGGCCCGACAGGATCGCGAGCCAGCGCAGGCGGAGAAGGAGGTCCGAGGAATCCGAGAGCTGGAGGGCCGGCACGGGCTCGAGGAGCTCGACGTCGATGTCCGGCTGGTAGAACCGGTTGAACAGGACGAGGCCGTCCGCTCCGAGATCGTCGAGCTGCCGCGCGACGTTCGCGAACGACGAGAAGAACGGCGGAACCTTCACGGCAACGGGGATCCCGAGGCCGCGCTTGACCGACCGGAGGATGTTCTCGACCTCGTGCTCGATGACCGTCCCCGGGACGGTCGGGTCGGCCGCGATCCGGTAAACGTTCAGCTCGAGGGCGTGCGCCCCGGCTTCCTGCATGAGCTTTGCGTAGCTCAGCCAGCCCGAGTCCGTGACCCCGTTCAGGGACGCGATGACGGGGACGGACACCATCGCGCGAATCTTGCGGATCTGCTCGAGATAACGGTCCGGTCCCAGGTGGAACTCCTCGGGCGCCGGGAAATACGAAAGGGCCTCGGCGAAGGACTCCGCGTGAGAGTCCATCGCGCGGTTGATTCCCTCGCGTTCCCGTGTGATCTGCTCCTCGAAGAGCGAGTGCATGACGATCGCCGACGCTCCCGCATCCTCGAGTCGTTTGACCGTGTCGAGGTCGTCCACGAGGGGCGAGGCGCCCGGCATCAGCGGGTGCGCGAGCGGCAGGCCGAGGTAGGTCGTTCTCAGGTCCATGTGCTTTCTTCCTCAGTTCCCCGGCCGCGAGGCGGCCTCGGCGACGTGCTTTTTGGCCATCTGCTCGTAGATGAGGACCTTCTCGGCGGCCTCGCGGCGCGCCTGCTCGATGACGCCCTTGTAGAGCTCGGGGTTGCGCTCCTCGGCGACCCGGAAGCGCGCCTCGTTGCGCATGAAGGCCCCGATGTCGCCCTTCAGCGTGCCGGTGTCGATCACGAGCGGGCTCTCCCCCGCCGCCAATCGGCGCGGGTCGAAGCGGTACAGCGGCCAGTAACCCGACTGCACGGCCTTCGTCTGCTGGTCGAGCTGGAAGGCCATGTCGTAGCCGTGCGCGATGCACGGGCTGTACGCGATGATGATCGAGGTCCCGGGGTAGGACTCGGCTTCCTGGAACGCCTTGACGGTCTGGGCGTCCTTCGCACCGAAGGCCACCCGCGCCACGTAGACGGATCCGTAGGCCATCGCCATCAGGCCAAGGTCCTTCTTCGAGACGGCCTTGCCCGCCATCGCGAACTTCGCCGAGGCGCCGAGCGGCGTCGACTTGGAGGCCTGACCGCCCGTGTTCGAGTAGACCTCGGTGTCGAGGACGAGGATGTTCACGTCGCGACCGACCGCGAGGACGTGGTCGAGGCCGCCGTAACCGATGTCGTAGGCCCAGCCGTCTCCTCCCACGACCCAGACGCTCTTCTTGACGAGGTAGTCCGCGATGGATGCGAGGCGCTTGGCCTCGACCTTCGGGCTCGCCGCGAGCCGTTTCCGGAGCTCCGTGACGCGCGCGCGCTGGGCCGCGATCCCGGACTCGGTGGACTGGTCGGCCGCGAGAAGCTCGCCGACGAGCTCCGGGCCGATCTCGGACGCGAGGGCCTCGAGGAGCATCTTCGCCGTGGTCGTGTGGTGGTCGACGCCGAGCCGCATCCCGAGGCCGAACTCGGCGTTGTCCTCGAAGAGCGAGTTGGACCACGTCGGACCGCGCCCGTCCCGGTTCACGGTGTACGGCGTCGTCGGGAGGTTCGCGCCGTAGATCGACGAGCACCCGGTCGCGTTCGCGATCATCGTGCGGTCGCCGTAGAGCTGCGTCAGGAGCTTGATGTAGGGCGTCTCGCCGCAGCCCGCGCACGCGCCCGAGTACTCGAAGAGCGGCTGGAGGAACTGGGCGGACTTCACGTCGGCGATCCGGAGCTTCGTCCGGTCGACCTCGGGCAGGTCGAGGAAGAACTCGTAGTTCGCGCGCTCCGGCTCGCGGAGAGGCGCCTGCGGCGCCATGTCGAGCGACTTGTGCTTCGGGTTCGACTTGTCCTTCGCCGGGCAGACCATCATGCAGAGCGTGCAGCCCGTGCAGTCCTCAGGCGCGACCTGGATCGTGTACTTGTAGCCCTTCCACTCGGTCGCCTTGAAGTCCACGGACTTGAACGTCGCGGGCGCCCCCTTGAGGGCCTCTGGTTCGAACAGCTTCGCGCGGATGGCCGCGTGCGGGCAGACCATCGCGCACTTGTTGCACTGGATGCAGATCTTCTCGTCCCAGACCGGGATCTCGAGGGCGATGTTCCGCTTCTCCCACTGCGCGGTCGCCGTCGGCCACGTGCCATCCGGCGGGAACGCGCTGACCGGGAGGAGATCCCCCTTGCCCGCGAGGAGGACGCCCGAGACGCGCTGGACGAAGTCCGGGGCGTCTTTCGAGACGGGCGGCGGCATGTGGCGAGTCGTCGTGACGGAGGCCGGGACCTTGACTTCCTTGAGGCCGGCTTTCGCCGCGTCCACGGCGGCGAAGTTCTTCTGGAGGACCTCCTCGCCGCGCCGGGCGTAGCTCTTGCGGATGCCCTTCTTGATGCGCTCGATTGCCTCGGCCGCCGGCAGGACGCCCGAGAGCTCGAAGAAGCAGGCCTGCATGATCGTGTTGATCCGTCCGCCGAGCCCCACGTCCCTCGCGATGCGATAGGCGTCGATCACGTAGAAGCGCAGCTTCTTCTGGACGATCTGCGTCTGCACCTCGAAGGGCAGCTCCCCCCAGATCTCGTCGGGGCCGGCCTGCGCGTTCAGGAGGAACACGGCCCCGTCGGCCGCGCAGGAGAGCATGTCGTAGCGGTCGAGGAGCGAAAACTGGTGGCACGCGACGAAGCCCGCGTTCGAGACGAGCCACGCCGCGCGGATCGGATCGTCGCCGAAGCGCAGGTGCGACGTCGTGACGGCGCCCGCCTTTTTCGAGTCGTAGACGAAGTAGGCCTGCGCCTCCTTGCCGGCGTCCTCGCCGATGATCTGGATCGAGTTCTTGTTCGCGCTGACGGTGCCGTCCGAGCCGAGGCCGAAGAACACGGCCTTGACGCGCTCCTTCGGCTCGATGTCGAGGGACTCGTCCCACGGGAGGGACGTGTGCGACACGTCGTCGATGATTCCGACCGTGAACTGCCGCTTCGGGGCGCTCTTGGCCATCTCGGCGAAGACGGCCGCGACCATCGCGGGCGTGAACTCCTTCGAGGAGAGGCCGTACCGGCCCGCGATCACGCGGGGGTCGGCCTTGAACGGCGAGACGCCCGTCGCCTTCGCCTCGGCGAGGGCGGCGACGACGTCGAGGAAGAGCGGATCTCCGGGAGCGCCGGGCTCCTTCGTGCGGTCGAGGACCGCGATCGTCTTCACCGTGGCGGGCAGCGCCGCGACGAAGTGCGCGAGCGACCACGGGCGGTAGAGGCGCACCTTGAGGACGCCCACCTTTTCGCCCTTCGCGTTCAGCCATTTCGCGGTCTCGTCGCAGGTCTCGGCGCCCGAGCCCATCACGACGACGACGCGCTCGGCGTCCTTCGCCCCGACGTAGTCGAAGAGGTTGTAGGTGCGGCCCGTGACCTTCGCGAACGTCGCCATCGCGTCCGCGACGTGTCCGGCGCACGCGACGTAATAGGGCGTGCAGGCCTCGCGCGCCTGGAAGAACGCGTCGGGATTCTGCGCCGTGCCGCGCAGGAGCGGCCGGTCCGGCGTGAGCGCGCGGGCGCGGTGGGCGTCGATCTTCGACTCGTCGACCAGCGACCGCAGGTCGTCGTCCGTGAGCTCGGTGATCTTCGCGAGCTCGTGCGACGTCCGGAACCCGTCGAAGAAGTGGAGGAACGGGATCCGCGACGCGAGGGTCGCGACGTGCGCGATCGCGGCGAGGTCCTGCGCCTCCTGTACCGACGCCGAGGCGAGGAGGGCGAACCCGGTCTGGCGGCAGGCCATGACGTCGGAGTGGTCGCCGAAGATGGACAGTGCGTGCGTCGCGAGCGTGCGCGCCGACACGTGCATCGCGTAGGAGGTGAGCTCCCCCGCGATCTTGTACATGTTCGGGATCATGAGGAGCAGGCCCTGCGAGGCCGTGAAGGTCGTCGTGAGCGCTCCGGCCTGCAGCGAGCCGTGGACCGCGCCGGCGGCGCCGCCCTCGGACTGCATCTCGATGACCTGAGGGATCGTGTTCCAGACGTTCTTGTGGCTCTTGGCCATCCACTCGTCGGCGAGCTCACCCATCGTGGAGGAAGGGGTGATCGGATAGACGGCCACCACCTCGCTCAGGCGGTAGGCCACGGAGGCGGCGGCGGTGTTGCCGTCGCACACGATTCGGCGTCGATTTCCCATGTCCCGGAGCTTAGAGAACCAGTCTCGCCCGAGACATGATGCAAACGGACCAACCTCCGTGCCTCCCTCGTGGATAGTCCATCCGGCTCCCTTGCGGCCCCGGGACGCCGGGCCTAGGTTCTTGTCAGGACCGGCTTTTCCCCCGGCCCCGGAGGTGAAAATGCAAAAGAGTCATTTCCGGCTCTGGGCGCTCCTGGGCGGCGGCGTCGTCCTCGCGCTCGCGCTGGCGGGTCTCTGGAGGGTCCAGTCCGCCCCCGTGGACACGAGCCTGACCCCGGCGCACCTCGCGCCTCCCCTGTCCGCGGTGGCCGACCGTTTCGAGGTCCTCGTCGCGGGCGTGCCGCTCCAGAAGGCGATCGCCGACAAGCGCCTCCTGCTCGCCGGAGAGAACGGCGCCGCGACGCTCGTGGTCCCGGACGCCGCCGTGCGGCTCAACGACGCCGAGCGCGTCCGCGCCGCCCGCGTGCCTTCGCTCCTGGTGCTCTCCGCCTTCGCGGGCGGCGGGCTCGTGCTCTTCCTGATCGGCCTCGTCGCCCCGCGCATCGGAGCCTTCAAGCAGCACGGCCTCATCGACATGCACCTCGAGTCGCTCTGAAACCGGGCTGTCCGGGGAGCAGGGGGCCCCCGCCTCGAAACGGGGGCCGTTTCGTGTCAGAGTTGCCCGCATGAGATACGGCAAGAGCTTCCTCGCGGGCTTCCTGTCGACCCTCGTCTTCCACCAGGGACTCCTCGCCCTCCTGAATGCCGGCGGGATGACGACCCGAAAGCCGTGGGTCATGGCGCCCGTCCCGCCGATGGGAATCCCGGCCGTCCTTTCGCTCGCGTTCTGGGGCGGGCTCTGGGGCATCCTGCTCTGGGAAGTCGTCCGAAACAGGACGGGGGCGGCTCACTGGGTCACGGCACTCGCTTTCGGGGCTGTCCTTCCGACGCTGGTCGCGCTCTTCGTCGTCCTGCCGCTGAAGGGGGCGGGGATGGGCGGCGGCTGGAAGCCCGACATCGTCGTCGGGGCCCTGCTTCTGAACGGCGCATGGGGCGTCGGCACAGCCGCCCTCATGCGGCTCCTGGGCGCAAAAGCCTGACCGTTCTCCCCCTCCCGCGTCCGGGAGCGGGCCCGGCGCGCCGCTATTCGGCCGCCGCGACCATGTACTGCTCGAGCTTCCCGTCGGGCATCGTGAACGTCGTGAGCGTGAGCGTCCGCTTCTCGAACGCGATCCTGAAGCGGCGCTTCGTCATTCCTCCGCGGAGGCTCTGGGCCGACTGCGTGAAGGTCTTCGGCGTGCCGAGCGGCCCGAGGCTCGAGGCGAAGTCACGCAGCGTCTCCTCGCTGAAGTACGCGTTCGCGTTCTCGGTGAAGAGCGCGCGATCGAGAAGGCCCTTCTGCAGGCCCTCGAAGATCTTCCGCGCCTGGGCCGTCGCCTCCTCGCGTCCGTCCCCGGCGGAGGCGAAGAGAACCTCGCGAACCTTCTTCGCGATCGTCGCGGACGCGTCGGTCGCGTCGAGGTTCACGAGCACGCAGACCGCCGCCCCGTCGTCGGGGTAGACCTCGTTCGTCGCCGTGAAACCCGAGACTTCCCCACCGTGCGAGAGGATCCGGCGCCCGTCGACCACCGCGACGCCCACGCCGAGCCCGTAGCGCGTCCCGGCGCCGCTCGCAAGAAGGACGTCCCGCGTCAACTCGCGCGTCGACGCCGGGGAGAGCACGGTCCCGCCGAGGAGCGAAAGGTCCCAGCGGGCGAGGTCGGACGCGGTCATCGCGAGCTCGCCGGCGGCGAACATCCACCCCTTCCCTTCCTTCGGAGCGAGACGCGCGGGGCCCAACGCGTACCTCACGTACCCGGCGGGGTCCGCCGGGCCGAGCGGCGCCGAGTCGGTGTCCGCGACGCTCGCCATCCCGAGCGGGCCGAAGACTCGCGCCCGGAGAAAATCGAGGAGCGGCTGTCCCGCGGCCTTTTCGACGATCACGCCCGCCGCGACGTAATTCGTGTTGCTGTACTGCCACTTCGTCCCAGGCTCGAAGTCCAGCGGCTTTCGTGCCCACGTGTCGAGGATCTCCGCGGACGAGACTGGCTTCCGCATCGGCGGCATGACGTAGTCCTGCGGCCAGAAGTCCTCGTACCCCGACGTCATCGAGAGAAGCTGCCGGACCGTGACGTCCTTCGCCCGCGTGAGGCCAGGCAGCCAGCGCACGACGCGGTCGTCGAGCGCGATCTTCCCCTCCTCGGCGAGGAGGAGGATCGCGGACGCCGTGAACTGCTTGCTGATCGACCCGATGCTGAAGCGCATCGTCTCGGTCGCCGCGAGCGGCGGCGGGCCGAGGCGCGCGGTGCCATACGCCTTCGCGTAGACGATCGCGCCGTCCTTGACCACTGCCAGAGATGCGCCCGGCGCGCCGGTCTCCTTCAGGACGTCGGCGACTTTCGCGTCGATCGCCGCCCGCGCGTCAGGGGGAAGCCCGGCGGCCGCGAGGGGCAGGGAGGCGCAGAAAAGAACACAGGCGAGGGCCCGGCGAGGGATACGCATGGCGAGACTCCTCGTCCCGGAACGGGACCGAGACGATTCTAGAGGCCTTATCCTTTGCGACGTGCCGAAGAAGGCCCTTCTCGCGCTCGGAACCGCGCTCGTCCTCGCCGTCGTCGCGGCGTACCTCCCGGCGCTGAGGGCCGGGTTCGTCTGGAACGACGACACGTACGTGACGGACAACGCCACCCTGGACGGTTTCACCGGCCTCAAGCTCATCTGGACCGAGCCGAAGGCGAACGAGCAGTACTACCCGACCGTCTTCACGTCCTACTGGATCGAGAAGCGGTTCTGGGGACTCGCCCCGCTGGGCTACCACCTCGTGAACGTCCTCCTCCACGCCACCAGCGCGCTCCTCCTCTGGGCGCTCCTCGCCCGCCTCGGCCTGCCGGGCTCCGGCTGGGCCGCGGCCCTCTTCGCGCTCCACCCGATGTGCGTCGAGTCCGTCGCGTGGGTCACGGAGCGGAAGAACACGCTGTCGCTGTTCCTGTCGCTCCTCGCGATGCTCGCGTACCTCGGGTCACGGGAGGCGAAGGAGAGACGGAAGGAGAAGAAAGAAGAGTTTCTTAGAAAGGGTAAGAGGGCGCGGGCGCAGCAGAGTTCACCCGCGGCGCAGCTTTCCGCCGCGGCGGGCCGCCCGTTCTCCTCATTCGCAGGAATTCTCGGTTTCTCTTTCTTCGTCCTCGCTCTCTTCGCGAAGACGACCGCCGTCGTCGTACCGGCCGTCCTGCTCGTCCTCGTCTGGTGGAAGCGCGGCGAGATCCGCGGGAAGGACGTCGGGCCGCTCGTCCCGTGGTTCGGGGCCGGAATCGCCCTTGCGGCGCACACGGCATGGCTCGAGCGCACGATGGTCCGGGCCGCGGGATCCGAGTGGGCGCTCGGCTTTTTCGGCCGCGCCGTCCTCGCCGGACGCGTCTTCTTCTTCTATTCGAAGAAATTCCTTCTCCCCCTCGACCTCGCCTTCATCTACCCGCGCTGGAACGTCGACCCGCGCGCGCCTCTCCAGTGGCTGCCGGTTCTGGGCGCCGTCGCACTCCTCGTCCTCGCCTGGCGCTTCCGGGACCGTATCGGGCGCGGACCGGTCGCCTTCCTTCTTCTGTTCGGCGGCGTCCTGTTCCCGGCGATGGGCTTTTTCAACGTGTACGCGATGCGCTACTCGTACGTCGCGGATCACTTCGCATACCAGGCCGTCGCCGTCGCCGCCGCGGGCCTCGCCTGTGGCGCGGCGTCGGCCCTTGCAAAGGCGCCGCAATTCGGGCGGCGCACCGCAGCGGCAATCGGGGCCGTCGTCCTCGTCTCCCTCGGCCTCCTTACCTTCCGTCAGACGCGCGTCTACGAGGGAGAGGAGACTCTCTGGCGCGACACCCTTTCAAAGAACCCTTCGTGCTTCATGTGCGAGACGAACCTCGGGTTCTGGCTCGCGAACGCCGGACGGACGTCCGAGGCCGTCGCGCATTTCGAAACGTCCCTGAAGATCAGGCCCGACAACGTCCCGGCCCTCCTGAACCTCGGCCGCATCGCCGAGCAGCGGGGCAGCCTCGGCGAGGCCGCCGCCCGCCTCGAGGCCGCGTACCGGATCGACCCGGCCGACTCCGCCGTCCTCGTGAACCTCGCCACGGTCGACGTGAAGCTCGGCCACGCGGACGCCGCCGTCCCTCTCTACGAGGAGGCCCTGCGGCTCGGGACCGCCCAGGCGCACATCGCGCACAACGGCCTCGGCGTGGCCCTCATGAAGCAGGGCCGGGTCGCCGAGGCCGCCGCGCACTTCCGCGAAGCCCTCCGGCTGAAGCCGGACTACGACTTTGCCCGCGCGAACCTCGAGCGCGCCCTCGCCGCCCTCGGCGCGTCCGAGTAGCTACTTCTTCGCCTGGAGCGCCGCGAGGTCCGCGAGGACGTCGTCGCTGTGCGTCGCCGGGTTGACCTTCAGGTAGACCTTCCGGATCACACCCGTCGGATCGATCAGGAAGGTGTTCCGCGCCGAGAGCGTCTTGTCGCCCATCGTCATCACGGAGTCGTATTCCTTCGAGACGGCCCCGGTCGTGTCCGCGAGGAGCTTGAAGTTCAGGCCTTCCTTCGCGCAGAAGCTCTTGTGCGAGTCGGCGGTGTCGTGGCTCACGCCGAGGACGACCGCGTTCGCCTTCTCGTACTTTGCGAGGTCGCGCTGGAAGTTGTGAGCCTCGGTCGTGCATCCGGACGTGAAGTCCTTCGGGTAGAAGTAGAGGACGACCCATTTCCCCTTGTTGTCGGCGAGCGCGACCGTCTTCCCGTCCTGACTCGGGAGCGAGACGGCCGGGGCCGCGGAGCCGACGGCCGGCGGCGCGGCGGCGGCGGGAAGGGCGAGGGAGGCGGCGGCGAGGAGGAGGGCGGGCGCGAGGGTTCGGAGGGGCGTCTTCATGGCGTCCAGATTAGCAGAATGAGTCTCAATAGCCACGCCGGGCGTCACTTCCCCGGATCGTCCGCGGACGGGCCGTAGATCGACGGGACCTTTGCGCCCATCGGCCGGAGGTACGTCGAGAGCTGCCCGCGGTGGTGGATCGCGTCGAAGAGAAAGCCCCAGAGCATGTCGCCGAGCGACGTCTCCCACGCGACCTTCCCGTCCATCAGGAACCGGGCCTTCTTTTTCCAGCCCGCGTCCTTCACCTTCGCGAGGCGCCGTTTCACGCCGGCCGCGTTCTTCTCGTACGCCTTGACGCATTCGGCGACCGTCGTGGGCGCCGGATGCATCGCGAAGCTCACCTCGCCCTTGTCGAGGAGGGCGCACGCGTCCCCGAGCTCGCTCGCGAGGAGCCAGACGATGTCCTTCGCCGACATGGACCGCGGGTGCGGGCGGTAGTCCGCGCCGGCTTCCGGCACCGCCTTCAGGACGCGGACGAACTTCGGGACCTCGGCCTTGAAGCACTGGATGAAGTACTCGCGCGTGTTCATGCTTCCTCCTCTTTTCCCGTTCGTTACTTCGCCTCGGCGAGCGCCTTCGTCCGCGCCGCCTCGAACTCGTCACCCGGGTTCCAGTGCGGCATCTCCCGCGCGTCCGCGACGCGGCAGCCGAGCCAGAACGCGAGCTGCATGTCCTCGACCGCGCCCGAGAAGTCCCACGACTCCTTGAACTCGTCCGAGGGCTGGTGGTAATCGTTCTTCTCGTACGCCTCGATCATCGACTTGCCGAGGCCGGGCTTGCCGATCACGTCCGTCCCCTTCTTCACGTAGGCCGCAGGCACGCCCGCCCGCGCGAAGTTGAACTGATCGGACCGGTAGAAGGCGCCCTTCTCCGGGAACTCGTCGCCGTGCACGACGCGGCCCTGCGCCTTCGCGAGGGCCGTGAAGTCCGCGTCGAGCGACGACTTGCCGAGGCCGATCAGCCCGGCATCGGACGTCCTCCCGTAGAACCCGATCCCGTCGACGTTCACGTTCGCCGCGATGCGTCCCGCGGGCACGGGCGGGTGCTTCACGAGCCACTCGGAGCCGAGGAGCCCCTGCTCCTCCCCCGCGACGAACGCGAAGTACACGCTGCGCGCGGGCGGCGTCTTCAGGCGCGTGAACGCGCGGGCCACCGCGAGGATCCCCGCGACGCCGGACGCGTTGTCGAGCGCGCCGTTGTAGATCGCGTCGTCGCCCTCCTTCGCGCCCGGCTTGAGCCCGAGGTGGTCGTGGTGGGCCGTGTAGATGACGGCCTCGCCCGCGCGCGAGGGGTCCGAACCGTGCAGGACGCCGATCACGTTTCCGGATTCCTTCTTTTGCACGGCGTTCGAGAACGCGAGGGACATCGTGACGCCGAGCGGCACGGGCCGGAACGCACGCGACTCGGCAGAGGCGCGCAGCGCGTCGAGGTCCTTCCCGCCGAGCGCCGCGATCCGCTTCGCAAGGTCGTCCGTGGCCCACATCTTCATCGCGACGCGCGGTCCGCCGTCGGCCGGCAGCTCGAAGAGCTCCCCCTTCCACGACGTCTGGATGACCTGCCAGCCGTACCCGGCCGAGGGTGTCGTGTGGATGACGATCGCGCCGGCGGCGCCCACCTTAGCCGCCATGAGGTACTTGTAGTCCCAGCGCCCGTACCACAGGCGCGTCTTCCCCGCGAAGAGGTTCGGCTCTTCCGGCGTCCCCTCCGGGTCGTTGTTCATCACGAGGAGGACCTTTCCCCTGAGATCGGCCCCCTTGTAGTCGTCCCAGCGGTACTCCGGGGCGACGATCCCGTACCCGACGAAGACGATCTCGGCATTCTCGATCCTCGACTCGGGCTTCTGATCGCCCGCGACCGCGACGAAGTTCTCGCCGAGGACGCCCGTCGCCGTCCCCTTCGGCGACGCGAACGCCGCCGGGCCGGCGTACGCCGGCTTCACGCCGACGAGCGGGACCTTCTGGACCCAGCCGCCGCCGGGAGCGCCCGGCTTGAGTCCCATCCCCTCCATCCGAGCCTCGATGTAGCTCTCGGCCAGCGCGTCGCCGCGCGTCGCCGGCCCCCGCCCCTCGAGGAGGTCGGACGAGAGGAACCGGATGTCGGCCCTGAGGCCGTCGGCGGTGATGGCCGCCGCGGCTTCCTTCCAGGCCGGGGTTACGGGATCTGCCGCGAAGAGTGCGCCCGAGGCCAGGGCGCCGGCGAGAAGCAGGGCCTGCGGCGTCCGCATCAGTGCCCCCCGAAGATCCCCTTGAAGAGGACCTCCATCGCAATCCACGCGCGCCGCGCGGCCGCCTCGTTGTAGCCGATCGCCGACGTGAGGCCGTTCTTCTTCGCGAGCTCGGTCGCGCCCGGGTTCGAGAACGCGTGGAGGGCTCCGCCGTAGTCGACGGACACGTAGTCGATCCCGGCGTTCTCGAGGGATTTTTCGAGCGCCGCCTTCGCCTCCGCCGTGACCATCGGGTCGATTGCCCCGTTCAGGAGCAGGAATTTCGCCTTGACCTTGCCCGCGGCCTCGGCCGGCGCGTTCACCGGCCCGCCGTGAAAGCTCACGATCCCGGCTAGCGGTGCGCCCGTGTACGCGAGCGCCTGGGCGGCGCTGCCGCCGAAGCAGAAGCCGATCGCGGCGACCTTCGCGGGGTCGACGAGCCCGGTCTTCAGGAGCGCGTCGAGGCCGGCGCGCGCGCGTTCGGCCATGAGCGGCTTGCCGTAGAACGGCCCAGCCAGCTCGCCCGCCTTCTTCGCGTCCTCGGTCGTGACGCCCGCGCCGTACATGTCGGCCGCGAACGCGACGTAGCCCATCGAGGCGAGCTGCTCGGCGCGGGCCTTCGGATACGCCGTCAGGCCCCACCACTCGGGCAGGACGAGCACTCCGGGGAGCTTGCCTTTGGCGGTTTTCGCGTCGTCGTACGCCAGGAACCCCTCGAGCTTGACGCCCGCGTGCTCGTACGCGACGGACTTCGTGACGACTTTGGCGGAAGCGGTCCCGGCGAGAAGGAGGGCTGCAGCGGAGGAGACGAGGGGTGGCTTTGTCATGAGCGCGACGCTAGCAAGGCCGCCCGGACGGCGCAACGGGGAATCGGGCTCCCTATCCGTCGCGCTCTCTGAAGTCGTCCCACTCCTGCTCGCTCCACCACTCGCGCTCGAGCCCCTGGCACGTGGTTCCGTAGGACGGGCAGATGACGCAGCCCTCCCCGCGGATCGCGCCGGCGTCCTCGCGCGGGGGGTAGAGCGCGAGGAGCCGCCTGGCCCCGTCCCGCGCCGCGCGCTCTTCCGCGTCGGGCGCGCGGCCGGCGAGGTCCGGCACGCCCGCGCGGCGGAGCCGGGCCTCGCTCTCGGGCAGCAGAACCGAGTTCTCGGCGTCGATGTGCGCGAGGAGGGCGTGCCGGTGACGCGTCGACAGGTCGAGGAGGCGGTGCCCCTCCCCTCCCGGCTCGCGCAGGAGCGGCGCCATCTCCTCGAGCGTGCGCACCATCGCGGCGTGCTGGTCGACGAGCGACCGCACGGGGCCCGAGTCCGGCCGGATCGGCAGGTGCGCGAGAAGGGCCGGGAACAGGGTGTCCTCCTCCCGCGCGTGGTGGTACCGCCCCGCGAAGAGCCGGAAGAACGCGAGGAACGCGTCCGCGTCGGCGCGGTCGCCACGGCCCGCGAGACGCGCGTCGACGTACGCCGCGAGCGCGCCGAGCGTCCGCTCGATCACGACGTGCTCGTCGCGCAGGTCGTCGATCAATTGCATGACGTCGATCTCTGGATCATTTGCCTCATTTACGCGGCGCATCCACCGCCGTAGTTTCTCCTGAAAGGCGGGAACACGCTTCTCGCTTCATGGCGCGCGCTCCTCGCGCGCCGAAGGAGAAGTCCATGCCGCAGCTCCACCTCGACACCGGCAACACCGGGTTCATGCTCCTTTGCTGCAGCCTCGTCATGCTCATGACGCCGGGCCTCGCGTTCTTCTACGGCGGGCTCGTCGGCCGGAAGAACGTTCTCGGCATCATGATCCAGAGCTTCGTCTCGATGGGCTGGACGACGGTCCTCTGGTGGCTCTGCGGATTCTCGATGTGCTTCAGCGGCGACCTCAAAAACGGGACCGACTACTTCGGCGTCATCGGGAACTTCGACTGGGCGTTCCTGCGCAACATCACGCTGGATCTCGCGAGCCCGAACGAGACGATCCCGATGATCGTCTTCTGCGCCTACCAGATGATGTTCGCGATCATCACGCCGGCCCTCATCACTGGCGCCTTCGCGAACCGCGTCACGTTCAAGGCGTACATGGCGTTCCTGACCGGGTGGCTCCTCTTCGTGTACTTCCCGTTCGTCCACATGGTCTGGGGCGGCGGCATCCTCGCGAAGTTGGGCGTCCTCGACTTCGCCGGCGGCATCGTCGTGCACAACATCGCCGGCATCGCGGCCCTCGCTTCCGTCCTCTACGTCGGGAAGCGCAGAGTCGTCGACCGCGGGCCGCACAGCATCCCGCTCGTGGCCCTCGGCACGGGCCTCCTCTGGTTCGGCTGGTACGGCTTCAACGCGGGCAGCGAGTTCCGCGTCGACTCCGTCACCGCGGTCGCATTCCTCAACACGGACATCGCGGCGTCGTTCGCGGCCGTCGCGTGGCTCGCCATGGACTGGATCACGTCGAAGAAGCCGAAGTTCCTCGGGCTCCTCACGGGCGCGGTCGCCGGCCTCGCCACGATCACGCCCGCCGCCGGATACGTCTCGCCGACCGTCGCGTGTCTCATCGGCGTCATCGCCGGCATTGTCTGCTTCTACGCGGTGGCTCTGAAGAACAAGCTCGGATGGGACGACGCCCTCGACGTCTGGGGCGTCCACGGCGTCGGTGGGTTCCTCGGGATCGTCCTCCTCGGCGTCTTCGCGACGACGAGCTTCAACCCCAACGGCGTGAACGGGCTTCTCCACGGGAATCCCCGCTTCTTCTTCATCCAGCTTGCGGCGGTCCTCTTCTCCTCGATCTGGGCGTTCGTCTTCACGCTCGGCATGCTCTGGGCGATCAACAAGTTCACGCCCGTTCACGTCGAGGACGAGACCGAGGCGTCGGGCCTCGACGCGGGCCTTCACGGGGAGCGCGCCTACCTCGAAGAAGACGTCGCCTGACATGAAGCGCCGGGGCCCGCGCTCCGGCGTCTCCGCGGCGCTTCTCGGCGCGGCCGTCCTGCTGGCGGCCGCGCCCGTCCGCGCCCAGGAGGCGCCACCTCCGAAGGAGAGGCCCTGGTACGAGGCGATCACGCTCGGCGTCTTCCTGGAATCCACCTACACGGAGAACTTCAACCACCCCGATTCGAACGCGAACCAGTTCCGGGTCTTCGACACGGTCGCGGGCTCCATCCGGCTGGATGTGGCCGAGGTCGTCGTCCAGAAGAAGGCGTCCGCCCCGGGCGAGACCGGGTTCCGCATCGACGCGCTCGCCGGGTCCTCGATCCCGCACGTCACCGCGGCTTCCGGGCTCTTCCGCGACGACGTCACCGGCAAGGCCGGGGACTTCGATCTTCTGCAGGCCTTCGCGACCTGGGTCGCGCCGCTCGGCCGCGGCCTGAAGCTCGACGCCGGCAAGTTCACGACGCACATGGGTTACGAGGTCGTCGACGGGCCCGACGGCTACAACGACAACGTCAGCCGCTCGTTCCTCTACGGCTGGGCGGTGCCGATCAGCCACGTCGGCCTCCGGGCGACGTACCCCGTGACCGAAACGTTCTCCGCGCAGGCCGTCGTCGTGAGCGGCTGGGACGACGCGACGGACAACAACGGCAAGAAGTCGTTCGGGGCGCAGCTCCTCTATACGCCCGTTCCCGCCGTCACCGCGGCGGTAAACCTGATGACCGGACCGGAAAAGCCGGAAAACGACGCGGACCGGAGAACCTCCCTCGACGCGTGGGTCACCTGGAAGGCGTCGGACCGGTGGTCCTTCGCCGTGAACGGCGACTACGGGACGGAGGAAGGGGACGAGTCGGGCGGCGGCGGCGTGTGGTGGGGCGGCGTGGCGGGCTATGCCCGGGTCACGCTTCACGAGCGCTTCGCCGTCTCCGTGCGCGCCGAGTTCTTTCGCGACCCCCAGGGCGAGAGGACGGGCACGAGCCAGACGCTCCGCGAGGTGACGCTCACGCCCGAGTGGAAGCCCGCGAAGGGCCTCGCCGTGCGGGGCGAGGTGCGGCACGACTGGTCCGGCGCGCCGGTCTTCGAGCAGCACGGCGCGACGTCGAAGGGCCAGACGACGGCCGCGCTGAATGTCGTCTACGTGTTCTGACGGCCCCGGGGCTCCCGGCCTCAGCCCATCCCGGCTTCGAGCGCGTCGACGAGGGCGACGTACTTCTTCATCGCGTCGTCCTTCGAGACGCCCTTCCGCTTCGCCCACGCGTCGTGCTTCGCCCGGCCCTTGAGGTCGAGCAGGCCGGGCCGCGGGCCCGACGCGTCGCCGTCGGTGGCCTGTTTGAAGAGGCCGTAGAGGTCGAGGAGCTGGTCGTTGGACGGCCGGGACTGGAGCTTCTCGACCCGCGCCTTGGCGTCCTGGAACTGGTCGCCGAGGGATTTCGCCTTCTTCGCCGGCATGCGCGCCTCCGTTTGCCCGACTTTAGAGCGACGGGGCCCTCCCGCCAAGTGACTGTTCACACTCAACTTTCGGGATGCGATTCAATCATGGCGGACCGGGCCGATTAGGATTAGATTTCCGTCCAAACTGGAATGTGATCGCCGCGAAAGGAGCCCGTTCATGAACACGCTCTGGGTGGTCCTGATCGCCGTCCTCGTGATTTACGTGGCCTACAACTACGCGAGGCGCGTCGATCGCAACGTCGTCCAGGCAGACGCGAAAAGAGCGACCCCCGCGAAGATGTACATGGACGGCGTGGACTTCATGCCGACGTCCAAGAACGTCCTGTACGGCTACCACTTCAAGTCGATCGCCGCGGCAGGGCCGATCGTCGGCCCCATCACCGCAGCGAACATCTGGGGCTGGGGGCCGTCCCTCCTGTGGCTCGTCGTCGGCGTGAGCCTGATCGGCTGGGCCAGTGACTACTCGGCGATCATGGTGGCCGTCCGCAACGACGGGAACAGCCTGAGCGCGATCTCTCACAGGCTCATCGCGCCCCGCACCCGGCGCATCCTTTTCGTCTTCATCTTCTTCTACCTGATGCTCCTCGCGGGCGCGTTCGTCGGCATCCTCGCGGCGATCCTCTCGGCGCGGCCCGACGTTCCGTTCGGGATCGTCATGCTCGCCCTCATGGGCCTCCTCGCGGGCCAGATGATGTACCGCTGGAAGATGGACCTGGTCCTCGTGACGGCGATCGTCGTCGTCGCGACGATCGTCGCGATGGCGCTCGGCCCGTGGGGCCAGCACAAGGACGCCCAGGGCAAGCTCGTCCAAGGGCCGGTCGCGGGCGCGGTCGTGTCGCTCAACGCCTCGGTCGACAACCTGACGGGCAAGCAGCCGCTCATGCAGCTCGCGGACCCCACCAACGCCGATCCGCGCATCCCGGTCCCGGGCCCCGACGGCAAGAGGCCCACGACCGCCGCGTACGACGCCGCGACGAGCCAGGTGAAGACTCTCCCGAACTACATCCTCTGGATGGCGTTCCTCTTCGTCTTCTCGTACTGCGGCGCGAACATGCCCATCTGGCGGTTCGCGCAGCCCGTCAACTACATCGGCTTCTGGATCATGCTCATCACGATCGTCCTCTCGGCGGTCGGCATGGTCGTCGCGCCGCTCACCGGGGTGACGGACGCGGCCGGCAAGACGATCGGGGCGTTCGCGCTCACGGCGGTCAAGGACCTCGGGTTCGCGTGGCCGGCCGCCGGCAAGGCCTGGCAGCCGCTCTGGCCCATGCTCTTCGTGACGATCGCCTGCGGGGCGATCTCGGGCTGGCACGCGCTCGTCGGCTCGATCGGCACGGCGCGGCAGCTCGAGTACGAGACCGACGGCCTGCCCGTCGGCGCCGGCTCGATGCTCGGCGAGTATTCGCTCGCGATCCTCTCCCTCACCGCGGTTTCGATCGCGGGGGTCGGCGGTGGCGGCGGCCGGTTCGCGGCCGGCGTCGGCAAGCTCATCTTCGCCGGGACGTTCGGCATCATCCCTGAGGTCTTCGGCACGGCCCTCGGCTTCGGCGCGTTCGTCATGATCGTCCTCACCGTGACGCAGCTCGTCTTCCGCGTCATGCGCGTAACCCTGGCCGAGTGGATGGGCGACACCGTCCCGCTCTTCCGCAACATGCACGTCTCGAGCATCATCTCGATGGCGCTCACAGCGGCCCTCGTCCTCACGGGTACCTGGGTCTACCTCTGGCAGATGTTCGGCGCCTCGAACCAGCTCATGGCGGCGCTCTCGCTCCTCGTCGTGACCGTGTGGCTGAAGTCCGAGGGACGGAACCCGAGTTTCGCCCTCTACCCGATGCTCTTCATGTACTTCACGACGCTCTTCGCGACGGTCGTGACGGCCCGGAACCTGTACGTCACGATCGCCGCGAACCCCGCGATGAGCGGCCTCCCCGTCTGGGGCGCGTGGGCGATGATCATCGTGGCGGCGCTGCTCCTCGTGGCCTCGCTCGTCATCGGGTGGGACGGCCTCAAGGCGTACCGCAAGTACTCGGCGAAGCCCCAGGTGAAGCCCGCGACGGTCTGAGAGGCCGCTACCGGCGGGACGCCAGCACGCCGAGAGAGCGGACCGTCCGGAAGAACCCCGCGGCGTCGAGAGGCGCCGCGGGAAGGTCCACGTGGAGCTCGAGGTGCGGTTCTTTCCGGCGCACCGAGAGGCGGCGCACCGTCGCGCCGGCGCCCCGGGCTTCCTGCCAGAGGGCGTCGGCCCGGGCAAGGGCCTCGTCGAACCGCGTGAAGGCCGCGAGGCCGCCGGGCTCCTGCGGCTCGCGCACCGACCAGCGCTCGTCCTTCATCGTGCGCAGCGCGTCGCGCCCCGACCAGCTCGCGCGATCGAGGAGCTCGACGTCCGCGATCGGCGGTTTCTGGAGGCGGGTCCTGAGGATGAGCGTGTCTCGCCGGCCGCGTGCGCGGGACGCCACCCAAAGCCACGGCAGGTCCCGTGGCGCGAGGAAGACGACGAGGGACGCCGACTCGAAAGGAGGCTTCGCGCTCGCCAGCCCGAGGTCCACCGCAGTCGTGCCGATCCAGCGGACGGTGGCTTTGTCGCCCAGCGCCTTCAGGCCGCCCTGCAGCCACGTCAGCGCCCGGTTGCCCCTCTTCACGTTCGCGGCGCTCCCGAGCGCGAACCAGCCGAGAACGAAGGCCACGAGGGCCAGAAGAGCCTGCGACATGTCGGGCTTGCGACCGCGCACGACGATAGCAGACAGCCCGCGTGCTAGCGTCACCTCCGGGGAGGGCGCGTGGAGAAGGCCGGCTGGAAGAAGGCGGTGCGGGAGTTCCTGTACGGAATGTTCCTGCACGAGCACGTCGAGCTGGCCCGCGACGCCCGGGGTTCCCTCGAGAGCCTGTTCCTCGTCGTCACGTTCGGCGACATGGTCGGGCTGCCGATCCTGCCGCCGTACTACAGCCTGCGCCTCCTGCCCTACACGCTCTCGGCCCTGCCGGGCTGGAAGCGCCGGATTTTGCGCGAGCGCAGCCTCGGGGACGACCACGAGCACCATCTTCACGGGATCTGAGACGCGCGCGACCGGGTTGCGCTAGTCTCGCTAGTGCATCTGCATTGCGCCAGCGCCTTCCGAAGCCATTAAGTTCGGGATGGCGGACAAGGAGGACCGGATGGTCGAGAAGAAGGCCGAACGGGCCGGCGGAATGAAGGGTCTCTGGCAGGGCTTCAAGGAGACGATCTACGGCATGTCGGCCCACGACATGAGCCGTGCGGCCCTTCGGACGCGCGCGTCCATGGAGCATCTGTTCATCCTGATCACGATGGGCGACCTCCTCGGAATCCCGATCCTCCCGCCGTACTACAGCCTCCGGCTCCTTCCGCACGTGGTCCCGCAGATCGCGACGTGGAAGCGGCGGATGCTGCGCGAGAAGGACGTCTCGGACGCGATGTTCTGAGGTCCAGGGGCACGTCCGGTACGCGATCGAACGGGAGGCAGCACACATGGGGATGAAGGAAGTCTTCGAGCAGAACCCCGGCCGCCGCTACATCATGTTCGGCGGCAAGGGAGGCCTGGGAAAGACGACGTTCTCGGCCGCCACGGCCTACTGGCTCGCGTCGCAGGGGAAGAAGGTCCTCGTCTTCTCCGTCGACCCGCAGGCCTCCCTGACGGACATCTTCCAGAAGGACATCTTCGGGAAGGGGCCGGTCAAGATCATGGAGAACCTGTGGGCGCAGGAGATCGACGCCGACAGCCACATCAAGGCGTACCAGGACGAGATCCGCAAGAAGATCCGCGACATGTACGGCCTGCCGGCCGTGCCCGAGGAGATCGAGAGCTACATTCAGGCCGCGAGCGCCGAGCCCGCCATGGAGGAGAGCGCGATCTTCGACGCCGTCGTGGACGTCGTCGTCCAGGGTGACTACGACTACTACATCTACGACCTCGTCCCGCTCGGCCACGCGCTCTACTACCTCTCGATGGCCAAGGTCTACGACGAGTGGATCAACAAGGTCACGAAGCTCCGCGAGGACATGCGCGAGTACGAGGAGATGGTCAGCCGCCTCAAGCGCGAGAAGGAGACCGAGCAGGACGCGATCCTGAACGAGCTCATCTACATCAAGGGCCGGATCAACGCGTCCTCCAGGATCCTCACCGACAAGGAGAAGACCGCGTTCTTCTTCGTCGTGACGCCCGAGGACATGATCATCGTGGACACGGAGAAGGCCGCGAAGCTCTTCGCCCAGTTCGACGTCCCGATCGGCGGCTACGTCGTCAACCGCGTCATCCCCCACGAGCTCGTCGACCAGAACATCCCCGACTACCTGCGCAACCGGATCCAGATGCAGGACAAGTACATCGGGACGATCAAGACGACGTTCGGCAAGGACGTCCTCGCCTACGTCCCGGAGCTCGAGCGCGACGTGACGGGACTCGCGATGATCGAAAAGCTCGCGAAGATCATGTACGGCGACCAGAAGCTCGGCTGAGAGGAAACGGCATGCCCGAAATCCAGACCTCCATGAGCGCCTACATCAAGGAACACGCCGGCCTGAAGTACATCTTCTTCGGCGGCAAGGGCGGCGTCGGCAAGACCGTGTTCGCGGCCGCGACCGCCGTCCACAACGCGCAGATGGGCCGCCGGACGATCCTGGCGTCCACGAACCCCGTGCATAGTCTCTCGAGCCTGCTCGGCCAGAACGTCCTCGGCAAACACACGCCCGTCGAGGGGGTTCCGAACCTCTGGGCCTACGAGATCGAGACGAAAGAGACGATCGAGCGCAGCAAGGTCGAGATCCGCGAGAAGATCCAGTGGTTCCTGAAGTTCGCCGACATCTCGACCAAGGCCGAGGACTTCGTGGAGTCCGCCACGATGAACCCGGCGTTCGAGGAATCCGCGATGTTCGAGAACATGATCGACCTCATGTTCAAAGACGAGTACGACGTATACGTCTTCGACACGGCGCCGACCGCGAACGCGCGGCGGCTGCTCGGGATGTCGAAGGTGTACGGCCTGTGGGTCAACAAGATGCTCAAGAGCCGCGAGGAGGCCAAGACCCTCCGCGAGCTCCTCTCGTTCACGAAGAAGAAGGAGGAGGACCCGCTCATGGCCTACCTCCTCAAGTTCCGCGACCGGATGGAGCACGGCCGCGTCCTCCTGACGGATCCCGCGAAGACCTCGTTCTTCTTCGTCACGCTGCCCGAGGCGCTTCCGATTGCCGTCATCACGCGCTTCATCCAGTGGTTCCACGACTTCGGAATCCCCGTCGGCGGCGTCCTCGTGAACATGCTGATCGACAAGGCTTCCGTGCACGGCGACGCGGCCGACTTCGTGAAGAACCGCGTCGCGATGCAGGACGAGCACATGAAGACCGTCTGGCAGAAGTTCGACGGCAGCGTCCGGGCGATCGTCCCGCTCTACGAGACGGAGATCCGCGGCGTCCCGATGCTCAAACGCCTCGGCGACGCGATGTTCGCGTAGACCCGATCCGTCTCGCGCCGACGTTCGATTTCCACTTTTCTCTCCCTTGACACGTGCCGGGGCGGGAATCATCTTGACCACGGCAGGCGATGGAAGCCCTGGTCGCCCCTCCCCGCGGCGTTCAGGCGCGGATCGAGTCCGCGCTCGAGTCGGCGGGTGTCCGCGTGGACGGCTCCGAGCCCCATGACATCCGGGTGCGGGACGCGCGCTTTTTCGAGCGTGTCGCCGCGGCCGGCTCGCTCGGCCTCGGCGAGAGCTACATGGACGGCGACTGGGAGTGCGACCGGATCGACGATCTCGTGTTCCGGCTCATCCGCGCGGGCATTCACCAATCACACGGAAAAGGCCACGAGCTCACGCGCCGCGCGGCCGCATTCCTGACGAACCCGGGCCGCACGCGGGCGTTCGAGATCGGCGAGCGCCACTACGACCTCGGGAACTTCCTCTTCGAGCGGATGCTGGACCGGCGGATGGTCTACAGCTGCGGGTACTGGAAGGACGCCCGGGACCTCGACGAGGCGCAGGAGGCGAAGCTGGACCTCGTCTGCCGGAAGCTCGGCCTGAAGAGCGGGATGCGCTTCCTCGACGTCGGCTGCGGCTGGGGCAGCCTCGGGTGCTTTGCCGCCGAGCGGTACGGCGTGACGGCGACCGGGATCACGGTCTCGCGCGAGCAGAAGGAGTGGGCGGACCGCGCCGCCGGCGCGCTGCCCGTCGCGACCGAGCTTCTCGATTACCGGAGTCTCGACGCCGGGACGTTCGACGCGATCGCCTCGATCGGGATGTTCGAGCACGTGGGGCTCAAGAACTACGCGACGTTCTTCGACGTCGTCCGCCGCCGCCTCGCGGACGACGGCCTCTTCCTTCTCCACACGATCGGCGGGAACGAATCCTCGAGCACCACCGACCCGTGGATCGACCGGTACATCTTCCCGAACAGCCTGATCCCCTCCCTCGCGCAGATCGCCTCCGCCGCCGAGGGGCGCTTCGTCGTCGAGGACGTCCACAACTTCGGACCCGACTACGACCGCACGCTCCTCGCCTGGAACGCGAACGTCGAGAGGCACCGCGAGGAGATCGAGGCGCGCTACGGCGGGCGGTTCCTCAGGATGTGGCGCTTTTACCTGCTCTCGTGCGCCGGGGCCTTCCGGGCGCGCTACAACAACGTCTGGCAGATCGTCCTGTCGCCCCGCGGCGTCGCGGGCGGCTATCGCGCCCCGCGTTGACGCGGGAGCGTCGTCAGGACGTCCGGGGGCGGACGGCCCCGAGTGCCGCGGTGGCGGTGTCGTGGACCGGGGTCTCGACGCCGGCCTCGCGGCCGAGGCGGGCGACCGCGCCGCTGAGGTCGTCCAGCTCGTTCGGCCCGCCCGCCTCGAGGTCTAGGAGAAAGCTGGGCTTCATGCCGGCGCCGAGGCCGTCCACGAACGCGAGGATCTTCGCGTCCTCGTCCTCGGGGAGCCGCACGCCGCGGGCGCGCGCCACGGCCAGCACCTCGTGGACGGCGCGGGCCAGGAGCAGCTTCCCGTGGGGCGCGTCGCGCACCGGGCCGATCGCCGCGCGGGCGAGGCCGCACGCCGCCGCCATGGGCGCGATGAACGCGAACTTCCGCCAGAGGTCGGCGACGATGTCCTCGGACATGCGCGCCTCGGCGCCCGCGTCCCGGAAGGCGTCGACGATCCGCGCGGCGCGGACCGACGGGCCGCCTCGGAGCTCGCCGAGCGCGACGTTCTGGAACGGGCTCTTTCTCTCGACGATTCCCGGGCCGATCCGCGCGACGCTCACCTGCGTGAGGCCGCCGAGGACGCTGCCTTCCGGCACGCCGCCCCCGATCAGCCGCTCGGCGGCCTCGACGCCGTTCAGGAGCGGGAGAACGGCCGCTCCTCTCTGGGCGAGGAGCCGCGCCGCCGGCAGGACCTCGCCCAGCGAGTACGTCTTCACGGCGACGACGGCGAGGTCGGCCGGCCCGAGCGCCGCCGCGTCGTCGGCCGCCGCGACGCGAACCGTGAAGGCGCCTTCCGGCGTCCTCACCTCGAGCCCGCGCGCGCGGATCGCCTCGAGGTGCGCGCCGCGCGCGAGCAGGGCGACGGGATACCCGGCACGGGCGAGCGCGCCGCCGTAGTAGCCGCCCACCCCTCCCGCGCCGAGGATCGCGATGCGGAGCTTTCCGGTTTCCATGATCAGAGTCTAGCGCCCGCCCGGCGTCGCGCGCGCCTCGTGTCGGGAGCGGGTGATGTATCTTCAGCGACGGCGTCTCGTTCCGGGGGCGGGCGCAGGAGGCACACGCATGGCGACGTTCGCGGACTCATCGGTCCTCGTCGCGGGAGGGACCGGCGGCCTCGGCGGCGCGATCACGCTCGCCTTCCTCTCGGCGGGCGCGAACGTCGCCGTGACGCACGTCGTGCCGGGCGAGTACGACGCGCTCCGGTCCGCCTCCGGCGCCGCGTCGCCCCGCCTCGAAGGCCACGCCGCCGACGTCACGGACGCGGCCGTCGCGAACGCGGTCGTCGCGGACATTCGGGCTCGACGCGGACGCCTCGACGTCCTCGTGAACGCCGTCGGCGGGTTTGCGGGCGGCCAGCCGCTGTGGGAGGCGGACGCGGCCGCCCTCGACAGGATGCTCGCCCTGAACCTGCGCTCCGGCTGGGCGCTCGCCCGGGCAGCGGCGCCGGTCATGCTCGCCATGGGCCGCGGCGCGATCGTGAACGTAGCCGCACAGGCGGCGCTCGTCCCGCCCGCGGGCCTCGGGGCCTACACGGCCTCGAAGGCGGCGGCGATCGCGCTGATCGCGTCCCTCGCGGCCGACCTCAAGGGCACCGGCGTGAGAGCGAACTCCATCCTGCCCTCGATCATCGACACGCCCGCGAACCGCAGGTCGATGCCGGACGCCGATTTCTCGAAGTGGCCGAAGCCCGAGGAGATCGCGCGCGTCGTCCTCTTCCTGTGCGGAGACGACGCGAAGCTCGTGAACGGAGCCGCGATCCCGGTGTGACGGCGCGGAGCCGCTCACTTCGGATCGGGCTCGCGAGCGGGCGGCTCGCGGACCTCCGGGATCGCGAGGCCCTTGACCCGCTCGACCTTGTCCTGCACGCAGCACGAGGGGCTCGCGGATTCGTCGAGCACCCGCTTCATCCGGCGCTCGAGGGACAGATGGGAGTTCCTCATTCGCCTCCGGAGCCGGACGGCCAGTTCGGTTACCGCGGTTCCGATCGAGCGGCTAAAGGCCAACGAAGCCTCCCCCGGACGGAACCAGTGTATCGCCCGCACCGGAGTCCACGTCCGGAGGGTTTCAGCGCGGGATGACGGCCCCGGCCTCGACCACGGCCGGAAACAGCCCGGGATCCTCGCGGATGTGCAGCAGGGCGTCGGCCGTCTCGGGAGACGTCTTCCGCAGCAGCGCCGCGAGGTTCGCGCGTGTTCCCGGGCCGACCGGCACCTTCGAGATGGCTTCGACCGTCACCGAAGTCCTCGGAAAGCGCATCCCGCCGCCCTCCCGAAGGACGAGGTCCGTCATGAGCGGGTTCGGGTCGAGGACCTTCACGCCCGGGTAGCCCGCCGTCGCGAACGCCTGCTCCCAGAGCGGTTTCACGTAGGGAAAGTGCGTGCAGTTCAGGCTCACGACCAGCGGGCCGCCCTTCGCCGGCCTCTTCTCCAGCGCGTCCGCGACGAACGCCTTCACGTACGAGACCGTCTCGTCGCTGGCCACCCCGCGCTCGATCGCGCCCGCCAGCTTCGGACAGGCCTCGCCCACGACGTGGTCCGGCGCGACGCCCTTCTCGACGAGGAGCTGCTTGTGGGCGCCCGACTCGATCGTCGTCTTCGTCGCGAAGACGAGCGCGGTCGCGCCAGGCGTCGCCGCGAGCTCCTTCTCGATGAGGCCTGCGCCGAGGCTGACGATCTCGACCGTCTCGACGCCGCCCGCCTTCGCGTGTGCCGTCCGCGGCCACACGACCGAGAGCGTGTTGCACGCGATGAGGATCAGGTCGGGCCGGTACCGGGCCTCCATCGCCGCAAGGGCGCCGTCGAAGATGCGCACCTTGTCGGCGTCGCTCTTCAGGTCGTTGAAGCCCCATGTCGCGTCCGGCTCGGCGTTCACGAAGACGATTCGGGCCGATCTCACGATGCCGCTCGCCGGCAGGCGCGCCGCGAGGTCGGCCGCGACGGAGAGTCCGCCGAGGCCGGTGTCCGTCACGACGATCGTGACGTCGGCCTTCTTCCGCGCGACGTCGCCGAAGGGGCGCACGACTCCGGCGCGGGCTGCCAAGGCGATGAGAAGGAAGGCGGCGAGAAGGGCGGGGGCGGGCCGGAGGAGGCGGCGCATGCCCGGACACTGGCACGGCCCGGGCCGGATTGCACCCCTCAAACGACGTACCGGAAGACCACCTCGGCGACCATCGCCGGCTTCGCCTCGCCCTGGATCTCGATCGCCGAGGGGAAGATGCACTCGACGCCGCCCTTCACGTCCGCCACGGACGCGAGAGAGGTCTTCAGCCGGTACGACGCGCCTTCCTTGAGCGGGGCCGGGAAACGCACCTTGTTCAGGCCGTAGTTGATCGTTGCCTTCGCCCCGGTCACTTCGAGGTTCGAGAGGAGAAGGTCCGAGACGCGCGAGAGCGTGTAGTACCCGTGCGCGATCGGAGCGCCGTACGGGGACTCGCGGGCGATGCGCTCGCGGTCGACGTGGATCCACTGGTGGTCGCCCGTCGCGTCCGCGAATGCGCGGATGTTCTCGAACGTGAGGGTGTGCCACTCGCTCAGGATCTCGGTGCCGACGTGGTTTCTGATCTCGCCGACGCTGAGGGTCGTTCGGGCCATGAAATCCTCCGGGGTTAGCGCTTCTTCTTCAGAGGCTTACCGATCGTCAGCTTGAATCCGTCGGGGTCGGTCAGCGCGATGTCGCGCATGCCCCAGGTCTGGTCCTTAGGCTGCTGGTCGAGCGTGCCTCCGGCGGCCTCGATCCTCTTCGCGATCGCGTCGACGTCCTGCGACGTCTCGAGGTAGAGGCGGAATCCCTCGCCCTTCTTCCGGTCGCGGCCCTTCTGCCAGTCGTCCTGGCCGAGCATGAAGACGGCCTTCCCGGCCCGCAGCTGGACGCCGGCGAGCTTTCCGTCCTTCTCCCAGCGCTCCTCGACCGCGAAGCCGACCACGTCGCGATAGAACGCGAGGCTCTTCTCGAGGTCGTTCGCGGTGAACCCCGGCGCCACGTCGTACAGCGAGAGCGACCGACTTCGGGGCGGCCGGGCGCGCCTTCGCGTGCGCCTTCTTCGCCGGACTCTTCTTCTTTGCGGAGGACTTCGCGGCGGGCTTCTTCGACTTCTTCTTCATCGCCATTTGCAACTCCTTCTCAGTCCCGCATCCTACACGCCATTGATCGCGTTCCTGGCTACACCGTCGCGAGGTACGCGGCCAGCTGGTCGAGCGTGCCCTTGAAGCCCTGCTGCATCGAGCCGATGCCCGCCTCGAAAGCCTTGCGCTCGGCCTCGGTGGCGTGGAGAGGCCGGCCCTCGAGCGTGAGGACCGTCCTGCCGCCGGCCTCCTCGAGCGTGAGGACGTTCAGGACCTCGAGCGGCCACTCCGGGGCCATGGGGTGGCGCGTGACGCCGCCGTTCACGTCGGAGAAGGACACGACGAAGGCGAGACGCGAGGGCTCGACGACCTCGCGGTAGACGAACCGGCCCCACATCGTCGCCTTGCCGTCCGGGCTCGTCATGCCGTAGTGGAAGATGCCGCCGGGCCTGAAGTCCATCATCCCGCCCAGCCACGAGAACCCCTTCGGCCCCCACCACTTCGCCAGCCGCGCGGTCTCCGTCCACGCCTTCCACACGAGCGGGCGCGGCGCGTCGAACGTGCGCGTCAGGACGAGCTTCGGCCCCCCCGAGAGCGCGGCGAGGTGGTTCTCGAGCCGGTCCATCGTCTGGCGGTTGCCCTGGAGCGCCCCGAAGACGTTCACGACGCGGTCGCGCTTCTCCCGCGTCGCGAACACCATCCGCAACGAGACGCGCGTCTTCCCGTGCTCCTCGTCCGCGAACGTCACGGTCACGTCGAAGCGGTCCTCGTCGCGGTCGGCCGAGCCGTGCTCGTACACGAGGCGCTCGGGCCGGACGACCTCGACGTAGCGCGTCAGGTTCGGGTAGTCGGTCCCGTCCGGGCCGTGCATCGTGAGGCGCCAGACGCCGCCGGGCCTCACGTCCATCTCGTGCGTCGTGACCGTGAAGCCGTTCGGCCCGTACCAGCGCGCGAGGTGCTTCGGGTCGGTCCACGCCTCCCAGACGAGGTCGCGCGGGGCGTCGAAAACGCGCGACGTCGCGATCTCGCGGTCGGCCGTCGGACGGGACGACGCGCCCGCCGCGTTGGATTCCACGAGCGCCGTCGCGAGGCGCTCGAGGGATTGCGACCAGCCCGGCTTCTGGCCCCGCGCCATCATCGGGTCGCGTGGGACGGTCTGCCGCACGGTGAGCCGCGTTTTCCCGCCCTCCTCCTCGAACGTAACGACGGTGTCGACGCGCACGTCGCCGTGGGCCAGGGCCGTCCACACGAGACGCGACGGCCCTTCCACCTCGAGGACGGAGCCTTCCATCGGGTACTCGGTCCCGTCCGGCGCGCGCATGACGAGCGTGAACGGGCCGCCGGGCCTGAGCTCGACCTCGCCGCGCGGCGTCGTGAAGCCCATAGGCCCCCACCAGCGCGCGAGGTGCGCGTAGGACGACCACGCTTCCCAGACGAGGGCGCGGGGCGCGTCGAAGAAGCGGGAGATGACGACGGCCTCGGACGCCTCGGAAGAAGCTTCACGCACGGCGGCTTTTCCGGACATGGCGGGTCTCCTTTTTCGCAACTGACGAACGGCGCACCGCTCACGGCGGGGTGATGAGCCCCGACGTGATGGCCGCGAGGGTCGCGCCGCTCACGAGGATCCAGAGCAAAACCCCCTGGGCGAGCGGGCGGATTCCGACGCGCCGGAGGATCTCGCGCGTCAACCCGGCGCCGATCAGGTAGAGGGTCACGACGAGGCTCTGCCGCGCCACCGCGACGAGGACGGCCCAGACCGGCTGGAACGACGGGAGCACCGTCCGCAGGGCCGCGGCCGCGAGGAACCCGAGGACGAAGAACGGAAACTTGACCCTCCGCTCGGATCGCGTCCTCAGGGAGGCCACGAGGACGCACGGCATGATCCAGAGGGCGCGCGTGAGCTTGACCGTCGTCGCCACGGCGAGCGCCTCCGCGCCGTACGTCGAGGCCGCGCCGACGACGCTGCTCGTGTCGTGGATCGCGAGGCCCGCCCACAGGCCGAAGGCGGCCTGCCCCATGCCGAGGACGTGGCCGATGGCGGGGAAAAGCACCAGCGCCGTCGCGTTCAGCGTGAAGACCGTCGCGAGCGAGACCGCGATCTCGTCGGTCTTCGCCTTGACGACCGGTGCCATCGCGGCGATGGCGCTCCCGCCGCAGATCGCGGTTCCGAACGAGATGAGAGTCGAGAGCGGCCCCGCCGTCCCGGCGAGCCGCCCGAGGAGGGCGCCCATGGCGAGCGTGGCCGTGATTCCGGCGACGGTGTAGCCCGCGGACCGGGCTCCCACGCGCCAGACCGTTTCGAGGCTGAGCCCGAACCCCAGCCCCACGACCGACGCCTGGAGGAGGATCGTGCTCCAGCGCGCGATCCTCTGCGGTCCGGGGTTCCCGAAGAGGAGGCTGAAGGCGATCCCGGCGGCGAGCGCCATCGCGGGGCCGACCCACGGGAGAAGGCACGCGACGGCGAGCGCGAAGAACGCGAACGGTCTGAGCGACGGGGACATTCGCGGGATTCTCCGCGCCGGGGAGTCTACAAGGCTCCACCGGCCGCACGGCGGGCCCGCCGTCAGCGCGGAGAGCGATCCTCGTCCACACCGAAACCGCGGCGCGTGACGCGGCGCTTCAGCAGCTAGACTCGCGATCGAGCCCACCGACGATGACTCTCGCCCCCGGCGATCGCCTCGCCCACTACAGCATCACCGCCAAGCTCGGCGAAGGCGGCATGGGCGAGGTCTATCGTGCCGCGGACTCGAAGCTCGGGCGACAGGTCGCGATCAAGGTGCTGCCGGAGGAATTCTTCGAAGACGACGAGAGGCGGCTGCGGTTCGAGCGCGAGGCGCGCACGCTGGCGAGCCTGAACCATCCGGGGATCGCCGCCGTCCATTCCTTCGAGGAGATCTCCGGCCCTCCCCCTCGCCATCTCCTCGTCATGGAGCTGGTCGAGGGGGAGGACCTCACCAGGAGGATTTCGTCCGGCCCTCTTCCGCTCGAAGAGGCGCTCTCCCTCGCCCGTCAGATCGCCGAGGCGCTCGAGGCGGCGCACGAGAAGGGGATCGTCCACCGGGACCTCAAGCCCGCCAACGTCAAGATCACGCCCGACGGGCGGGTCAAGCTCCTCGACTTCGGCCTCGCGAAGGCTCTGGATCCGGCGGGGCCCTCGGGCCCACGGACGGCGTCGCAGCTCACGGCCTCCCCGACGCTGAGTCTGGGCGCGACGGTGCAGGGCGTGATCCTCGGGACCGCCGCCTACATGTCGCCCGAGCAGGCCAAGGGAATGGCGGTCGACAGGCGGGCGGACGTCTGGGCGTTCGGCGTCGTGCTCTTCGAAATGCTCTCGGGCAAGCGGCTCTTCGAGGCGCCGACCGTGCCCGAAATCCTGGCACGGGTGCTGACGCTCTCTCCGGACCTGGACTCCCTGCCGGGGACGACGCCCGTCGCGATCCGGCAGCTCCTGCGGCGCTGCCTCGACCGGAATCCCCGGAACCGCCTCCACGACATCGCCGACGCGCGGATCGTGATCGAGGAGGTGCTCTCGGGCTCGTCCGGCGAACCGGCAGCGGTTCAGCCGGGCAGCGCTTCCCGGCGCGCGCCTGGGTGGCGACGGGCGTTGCCCTGGGCTCTGCTCGTCCTCGCTCTCTCCGGCTGGGTCGTCTCCCGGTTCGCGGCCGGCCGGAGCGGCAACGTCATGGCCCCCACGATCCTCCCGCTCGACCTCGGGGAGGACCGGCTCGTCATGAGCGTCGGCGCGGCCGTCGTGCTCTCGCCTGACGGCCGGCGGATCGCCTGGGTCGGCGGTCGCCAGACCGAGAGCCGGATCCTGGTGCGTGATCTCGATTCCGGCGTGGTTCGGCGGCTCGACGGAACCGAGGGCGCCCACGATCTCGCCTTCTCGCCCGACGGGCGCGAGCTGGCGTACTTCGATCCGACCTCACTGATGAAGGTTTCCGTCGGCGGCGGCGCGCCCCAGCGCCTGGCCGACGTCGGCGAGCCGCGCGGTGCGACCTTCACAGACGACGGTTACGTCATCTTCAACCGCGACGTGTCCGGGGGCCTCTGGCGCGTCCCTGCCGCGGGGGGCACTGCCGAAAGGCTGACCGCCCCCGACGAGAAGCAGGGCGAGCGCTCGCACCGCTGGCCGTTCTTCGTTCGAGGGACCCATCGCGTCCTCTTCCTCGCGCAGAACGTCGGAAAGCGATACGACGAGGGAACGATCGAGATGCTGGATCTCGTGACCGGAAAGCGCACCACCGTGTATCGGGGCGGAAGCTATCCGCGCGTCGCGCGCGGGAAGCTCCTCTTCGCGCGCGACAACGCGATCTGGGCGGCGTCGTTGGACGCGCGCGCGGGACGACTGACGAGTCCCCCGGTGCGTGTCCTCGACGACGTCGCGTACGCGACTCTGAACGGCGGCGCGCAGTTCGACGTCGCCGACGACGGGACGCTCGTCTACTCCCCTCGGGGCGCCTCCGCGGAAACGGTCCAGCTCTCGTGGTACGACCCCAGGAGCGGCGCCTTCGAGAAGATCGGAGGGGCGCCCGGCCCCTACCGGTCCCCGGCGCTCGCGCCGGACGGCCGGTCTCTGGCCCTTCAGCTGAACCAGGGCGGGCGATCCGATCTCTGGATCTTCGACATTGCGACCGGCAGTCGACGCCGGCTGACGTTCGGGGGCCGGGAAAGAAACCCGGTCTGGAGTCCCGACGGGACGTCGATCGCCTACTCCTACATCGGCGAGGGCTCGGGGTACAGGCTCGCGAAGGTGCGCGCGGACGGCGTCGGCGATCCGGTCCCGTTCGCCTCCAGCCCCAACATGCGTTTTCCGACCTCCTGGGCGAAGAGCGGCGCGTTGCTGATCACGGAGCTGTCGCCCCAGACGCACGCGGACATCTTCGTGGCGTGGCCCAACGATCCGGGCCGCGCCCCCGAGCCGTTCCTGCAGACGCCGGCGAACGAGAGCGCGGCGGTGTTCTCGCCTGACGGGCGATGGGTGCTGTATCAGTCGGACGATTCCGGAGCGGACGAGATCTACGTGCGTGCGTTTTCCGGCCCGGGGGGCCGCTGGCAGGTCTCCGAGGGCGGCGGCACGAAACCGCTCTGGTCGCAGGACGGACGGGCCGTCTTCTACTGGTCGAGTCAGGGGCTGTGCCGGCGCGAGGTGGAGGCGAAGGGCGAGGCGTTCGAGCTCGGCCGCCTCTCGGTCACCGCAAGCGGAAGGTCCGGCATCTCCACCGAGGGAGCGTTCGCGGCCCGGGACGGGCGCATTCTCGTGCGTCGGCTCGTCGACGAAGAGAGCGACCTCCAGCGGATCATCCTCGTCCTCGGCTGGGGCCGCGAACTCCAGCGGCTCGTCGCCGGCCCTTAGGAGACCCGAACCTCACCGTTGGAGATGGTCGGGACGGCGGGATTCGAACCCGCGACCCCTTGAACCCCATTCAAGTACGCTACCAGGCTGCGCCACGTCCCGACCGAGACACGCGTCGAAAGGCGTAAAGCCCTTCGGGGGTAGCGGTTTATACCATGGTCGACGGCGCGGAGCCCCGTCAGGGCTCGGACCGCGAGAGGAGCGCCAGGATCGCCTTGAGCTCGGCCACGGCCCGGGGGACGCGGTCGTCCTCCGGAGCCTGAGCCGCGATCTCCGCTCGGGCCGACGCCTCGATCGGTTTCGTGATCTCCGGGGCCGGAAGCTCGATTTCCGACGCATCCGTGAACGTCGGAGCGGCCGCCCTCGGCGGCCGCGGCGCGCGCGGCTTTTCGGGCCGCTCGGGCTTCTCGGGTTTTTCCGCTTTCTCGGCCGGCTTCTCGGCCCTCTCCGGCTTCGGCGCGGCGGCCACCGGGACGACCGCGGGGTTCGTGTCCGCGCCGGCCTCCTTCGCCTCGGGCTTGCCGCTCCCCTCGCTCTCGAGGCGTTTCTTGGCGCCCGCGATGGTGTACCCCTCGTCGTAGAGGAGGCGCTTGATCTGCTCGATGAGCTTCAGCTCGCGCGCGCTGTACGTGCGCGGGCCGGGGATCGACTTGTCGGGCGCGAGGACCGGAAACTCGGACTCCCAGTAGCGCAGCACGTACGGCTGCACGTCCGCGATACGGCAGACGTCCCCGATCTTGTAACGGGTTTCGCCGCCGGAACCGTTCGTTTCGGCCATCTGTGACCCGTTTTTAACACGGATCTTCGGATTCTCTTAGAAGGTGGAGAGGGGGAACCGGGGAAAGGGACGAAGAGAGACCTTCTTAGAAGATCGAAAAGGCGAGGCGCTCGCGACGGAGGCCCCGGCGAGGGTCCGGAGACGTGGAATTTCTTAGAAGGTGAAGGAAGCGCTGCCCTCCCAAGAAACGCCTCGGCGCGGCCGTCCGGCTCGGGACCTTCTAAGAAGTCTTCCTCCGTTCTTCGTTCTTCGTATCCCCCGGCTTCACGATGAACTTCACGGGCACGCCGTCCAGCTTCCAGTGCTCGCGGATGCGGTTCTGGAGGAAACGCTCGAACGAGAAATGGAGCGCCTCAGCCCGGTCCGCGAAGAGCCGCACGAGCGGCGGCTCTGCGGCCACCTGGACGGCGTACCGGATGCGCAGCTCGCGGCCCGAGCGGCCCTTCGGCAGCTCGCGCTCGAACGCCTTCTGGAGGACGCGGTTCAGCTCGCCGGTCGACATGCGCGTCGCGAAGCGCTTCGCGAGCGCGTCGGCCTCGGGCAGGATCCGCCCGACGCCCTTCCCCGTCTTCGCGGAGATCGGGAGGAACGGCGCGTTCCGCAGGAACACGAACCGCCGGACGACGTCCTGCTTCATCTCGCGGACCTTCTCGAGGTCCTTCTCGACGAGGTCCCACTTGTTCGCGACGAGGAGGAGTCCGCGGCCCGCTTCCTCCGCGTAGCCCGCGATGTGGGCGTCCTGCGCCGTGATCCCGTCGCCCGCGTCGAAGACGATGACGACGAGCCGGGCGCGCTCCATGGACTTGCGCGCCGCGACGACCGACAGGACCTCGGGGGCGTCCGTCGTCCGGCCCTTCTTGCGGATGCCGGCCGTGTCGACGAGGACGTACTCGCGGCCGTTCACGGAGAGCCGGCAGTCGATCGCGTCTCGCGTAGTCCCCGCGATCTCGGACACCATCACGCGGTCGCGCCCGAGGAGCGCGTTCACGATGGAGGACTTCCCCACGTTCGGGCGGCCCACGATCGCGATCGGAAGCGGCTCGGTGCGGGTGTCGGGGTCGAGGTCGGGCGGAAGCGCCGCCTCGATCGCGTCGAAGATCTCGTCCGCGCCCTCGCCGTGGAGCGCCGAGACGCCGACCACCTGCGGGAACCCGAGCTGGAAGCCGTCGGCCGTCGAGGTTGCCGCGGCCTTCGCGTCCACCTTGTTCCAGGCGACGAGGACGGGTTTCCCGAGCGCGTGCAGGCGTTGGGCGATGCGCTCGTCCTCGGGCAGGCGCCCCGCCACGCCGTCGAGGACGAAGATGAGGAGGTCGGCGTCGGCCACCGTGGACAGCGTGCGGTCGCTCGTCCACGCCGCAAAGCCGCCCGCGGCGTCGAGGTCGAGGCCCCCCGTGTCGACGAGCTCGTACGTCCGGCCGCTCGGCGTCTTCGCGGCGACCGCCAGCGCGTCGCGCGTCATTCCGGGCTGGTCGTGGACGAGCGCGCGGCGCGAACCGGCGAGGCGGTTGAAGAGCGCGGACTTCCCGACGTTCGGGCGCCCGACGAGGACGACCTTGAAGGTGGCCATCAGCGTCGCCTGCGCGGGGCCGGGCCCCGGCGCGGCGCGGCGCCACGGCGCGGGACCGGCTTGCGCGCGTGGTGCTGGAGCGCCTCCACGCGACTCGCGCTCTTCGAGCCCGCGCTCGCCCCGACGGGGACGAAGTCGAGGCCGCGCTTCTCGGAGTCCGCCTTCACGAGCTTGACGCGGAGCCGGTCGCCAAGCCGGTAGACGCGGCCGGTGGACGCGCCGACGAGGCGGTGCTCGACGTCCTCGTACCGGTAGAAGTCGTCCTGGAGCGACGAGATCGGGATCAGGCCGTCCACGTAGATGTCCTCGAGCGTCACGAAGAGGCCGAAGCCGACGACGGCCGAGACGAACGCCCAGAACTCGTCGCCCACGCGCTTCGAAAGGAACACGAACTTCTTCCACGCCACGGCCTCGCGCTCGGCAGACTCCGCGCGGCGCTCGCGCGACGAGCAGTGGAGCGCGGCCTCGCGGAACCAGCGCGTGCGCCCCTCGGCTTCCTCGGGCCTCGGCGCGTGCCGCGTCGCGATCCACTCGACGAGGGCGCGGTGGACGAGGAGGTCCGGGTAGCGACGGATGGGCGACGTGAAGTGCGCGTAGTACGTGGCGGCGAGCGCGTAGTGCCCGCGGCACTCCTCCGAGTAGAGGGCCTTCTTCTGCGATCGCAGGACGAGGTCGTCCACGAAACGCTCCTCGGGCTTGCCCTGCGCCTGGTCGAGGATGGACTGGAAGGCCGCCGGCGTGACCTCCTCCTCGTCCTCCGGCAGGTCGTAGCCGAGCGGGCCGAGGACGACGCGGAGCGCCGCGAGACGTGTCTCGTCCGGGCGGTCGTGGACGCGGTAGAGCGCGGGCGTCGGGACGAAGACGAGGTGCCGCGCCACGGCCTCGTTGGCCGCGAGCATGAACTCCTCGACGAGCCGGTGCGCCTCGTTGCGCGCGGCCTTCAGGATCGCAACGACGTCGCCTTCCTCTCCGAGGATGACGTCCGCGTCCGGCAGGTCGAAGTCCAGCGACCCGCGCCGCACGCGGCGCGACTGCAGCGCGTGCGCCGCGCGCTGCGCGACGCGCAGCATGCGGCCGACCTCAGGGGTGATGTCCGAAGAGACCGAAGAGGAAGATTTCTTGGAAGGTGAATGCAGCAGAGGCGCGGTCGCGGATGAGCCGGGTTCGCCTGCCTGCGTCGATGACTGCGCTGTAGGTTTGGAATGAGCCGCATGCGGTGCTCCGCGCCGCCCCCCCTCCCCCTCTTCACTTTCTAAGAAGCTCTTCTCTTTTTCTTTTTTTCCCTCAAGGAAATCCCCGACTGCCGTGTACGTGAGCCTCGCTCGTGACTTGATGAGCGAGCGGTAGAACTCGCTCTTCACGGTCTCGCCGTGCTTGTCCAGCGTCAGGACGGCCGAGACCGTCCGGCGCTCCTCGTCCGGGCGCAGCGAGCAGAGGTCGTTCGAGAGGCGCTCGGGAAGCATGGCGATCGCGCGGTCCGGGAAGTAGACCGACGTTCCGCGCTCGTACGCCTCGGCGTCGAGCGCGCTGCCGACCGGGACGTAGTGCGAGACGTCCGCGATGTGGATGCCGATCCGGAAGCCGCCGTTCGGGAGCTGCTCGGCCTCGATCGCGTCGTCGAAATCGCGCGCGGTCTCGCCGTCGATCGTGACGATCGTGCGGCTCGTGAAGTCCGTCCGCGCTCGCCGCTCGCCCTCGTCCACCTCGCGCACGGAGGCCTCGGCCTCCGCGATCACGGTCTCCGGGTATTTGCGCGGGATCCCCCACTTGCGGGCCACGACCTCGACGTCCACGCCGGGGTCGCCCTCGAAGCCGATCGTGTCCGTCACCTCGGCGAGCGCGAGGCGCTTGTCGTCGGGCCAGGCGGTGATGCGGGCCTCGACGAAGATTCCCTCGGGCGCGTTCAGGTCCTTGCCGTCCGGCACCGCGAGGCGCGCGTCGATCCGACGGTCGAACGGGACGACGAACGTCCCTTCCGGCCCGTGCACGATCTTGCCGACGACGGTCTCGCGCCGGCGGACGAGGACCTTGACGACCCGTCCGGGCGGGCGCGGGTCGAAGCGCGGCGGGCGGCCGCCGCCCTTCGGCTTCGGCGCGGGTCTCGCTTCCTCGACGCGGACGAGGACGAAGTCGCCGTCGAGGGCGCTGCCGAGCGCGATCACGGGCGTGTCCGGGACGCCGGCGACGCCCGAGAGGAGGAACGCTCGGCCTTCGCCGCGGACGGCGAGCGTCCCGGCCTGAAAGTCCGTGAACTCGATCAGCGAGAGCTTCTCACCACGGACGCGCACGATCTCGCCGCGCCGCTCGAGGTCGGCGACGGCGTCGCTGAGCGCGGCCTCGTCCGCCGCCGAGGGCGACGGGCCGAGAACCTTGCGGGCGAGGTCGGAAAACGGGAGGACGCGCTGGCCCTTCGGCTTGAGAGCCGCAAGAGCCGCGTCACGGAGGTTCTGGGATGTCATTTCGGGGTCTCAAACCTGCCCGTTTCGAGTCCAAGTGACTCTGGGCAGGGAATTTCTGGCTGAGCGGGCGAGTCCGGGCGGGATGCCCGATGCCGCGCCTTGCCGGGGGAAGGCTACCACGGAGACGCCCCCGCGCCCTTTCTTGCGCCGCCGGAGACGGCATGCCGATTGCGCTTCGGGATTTGTCCGAGGAGGACGCCATGAGAACAACGCACGGCACCGCCAGCCCCGTCAGCAAGTTCCGCGCAGCAATGATCGGTTTCGCGGTCGGGGCCGCTCTCGCGGCCGCGGGCTGCGGCTCCAGACGGGAGCATGCGCGACTCGTTTCGGAGAAGACCTACCTGGCCGCCGAGGACCGGCGCCTCTCGGATGAGCTCGAGGCGAGAAACGTGGAGACGCGGGATCTGGAGATCGCGCTTCTCGAGGTCCGGAACGGTCTCGAGGAGATCCGCGGCAAGGAGCTGGCCGCCATCCGCTCCTCGATCCGCGTGGCGAAGGAAGGGCGGTCCACGCAGGCGCTCCGCGAGGAGCTCCGGGCGGAGGTCCGGACGATCCGGGATGCCGTCCACGAGAACCTCGCAAAGCTGGCCCGCCTCGAGGAGCAGAGCAAAGAGGCCGGGCTCAAGACGGCGTCCCTCGAGAAGCTGACGATGGAGCTGAGGCGGTCGCTCGAGGAAAAGGAAGCCCTCGCGGGCCAGTTGGATCAGCGGGTCAAGGACCTTTCCGCCACCGTAAGGACGCAGGCCGCGAGCCTCAAGGAAAAGGAAGCCGCCCTGCGCGAGGGCGAGGCGCGGCTCGCAAAAAAGACGCTGGAGGCGAACACCGCGTACGTCGCCGTCGCTTCGAAGAAGGACCTCCTGAAGAAGGGCGTCGTCGAGCGCGCCGGCGTCGGCGGCCGATGGACCCAGACCGGGAAGTTCGACGCGGAGGTCTTCCGCGCGATCGACGTGACGAAGGACCTCGAGGTCCAGCTCCCCGCGCCCGCGAAGAGCATCCGCGTCGTCACGACGCAGCCGAAGGAAAGCTACCAGATCGTCGACGCGGGCCCGGGCGCGAAGACGTCGAGGCTCGAGGTGAAGGACGTCGAGGCCTTTTGGAGAGGCGACCGCTACCTCGTCGTCATGATCCCCGACTGAAGCCTGGCGGGCCCGCCCTTCCCCCCGGCCGCGCGCGGCACGAAGGGCCGTCAGCCTGGTTCCGTTCCTTTCATCAGGTGCCGCAGGTAGGCCGAGTACGAAAACACCCTGTCCCGCTTCCTCTTCG
Source organism: uncultured Acidobacteriota bacterium (assembly GCA_963798215.1). Taxonomy (GTDB): domain Bacteria; phylum Acidobacteriota; class Thermoanaerobaculia; order UBA5066; family UBA5066; genus Fen-183. The sequence continues at coordinate 1,463,794 of CAWCSP010000004.1, read as the reverse complement.
TAACCTCGCGAACCACCCCAAGCCTCTCGAGCGCCGCAATCGCCTTGGTGACGGTCGGGACCGTGAGGTGCGTCGCCGCGCAGAGCCGGCCGATGGTGCTCAGCGGTCGCTTCTGCAGTTCGTGGTGCACACGCAGCGCTGAACCCGCTCCTCTGCCGACCCCTTCGATGCGGCGCCTGTCCTTCTCGAAGAGCTTCGCGAGTGAGCGCGCGGTTTCGACGGCGCCCTCCGCCGTCGTCGTGACGCCTTCGGCGAAAAAGTCGAGCCACGCCTCCCAGTCTCCATCCTGACGAACGGACTGAAGAAGATCGTAGTAGCGGGTCCGGTTCTGCTTGAGGTAGAGGCTCAGATAGAGCAGCGGCTCGGTCAGGACGCTTTCCTTCCACAGGAGGAGCGTCACGAGCAGGCGGCCGACACGCCCGTTGCCATCGAGAAACGGGTGAATCGTCTCGAACTGCAAGTGCGCCAGGGCGGCCTTCTCGAGAGGTGGTGTGCGCGCCGGCTCGTCATTCAGAAACCGCTCGAGAGCGCCCATGCACTCCTCGACCCGCTCGGGAGGCGGCGGGACGAAGAGCGCGTTCCCCGGCCTCGAACCGCCGACCCAGTTCTGCGTCGTCCTGAACTCCCCCGGCCTCTTCTCCGAGCCCCGCCCCTTGGAGAGAAGAACGTCGTGAATCTCGCGAATGAGCCGGTTCGTCAGCGGGAAACCGGAGCGCAGCCGTCTCAGGCCGTGCTCGAGCGCCGCGACGTAACTCGAGGCCTCTGCGACGTCGTCGATCGGGACTCCGGGCATCTCTTCCAGCTCGAAGAGGAGAAGGTCCGAAAGCGTGGACTGCGTTCCTTCGATCTGCGAGGAGAGGACGGCCTCTTTCCGAACGTACGTGTAGAGGAAGAGCTTCGTGTCGGGGAGCAGGGAGGAGACGGCGTCGAGACGCCCGAGGGCCAGGAGGGCGCGGTCGAGCTTCTCCCGGATCGCCTCTGCCACGAGCGCCGGCACCGGGGGCAAATCACGCGGCATGAACGAGCGCACCTCTTCCCCGCCAAGGACTCGTACGGAGAACTCCCCGGTCAACCCCCGCCGCATCGCACCCTCCTCGAGGAACCTTTAATAAGGCCGAGCGCTATTAAAGTATAGAGCTTTAAACTTTAATAGCGCCGAAAGGTCCCATGGCGATCCTGACGAAAAAACCCCGCGTTCGCGGGGCTCGTCGTCAGGCTGGTGCGAAAGGGGGGACTCGAACCCCCACAGCCGGTAAGGGCTACAAGGTCCTGAGCCTTGCGCGTCTACCAATTCCGCCACTTTCGCGCGGGCGAGGAGAATAAGCGGCCCGAGCGGGCCCCGTCAACCGACCTACCGCCGGAACCCCGCCCGCTCGCGCACGGCGACGAAGCCGTCGATGCGGAGCTGGTCGGCCTCGGAGATCTCCGTGAAGCGGATCCCGAATGCCGGGTGAAAGTGGTCGAGGTCGTTCGTGCGCCGGACGACCTTCCCCGCGGCCTTGAGCGGCGCGGCGTCTTCCGGCAGGAAGAACTCGAGCGCGACCGGCTTGCCGATCGGGATCGGGGTCTCGATCTCGACGAGGACGCCGTTCGACGAGACGTTGAGCATCTTCCCGAGCCGGAGCGAGCCCTCGCCCGTGACGCGGGCGATTGTGTTCAGCTCGCGCCGGGCAGGAATGAGCGTGAGGCGGCTCACCTTGTCGAGAAGCTCGCCGGCGGGAAACGGCGCGAGCATGAAGTCGTTGATGCCCGGGACGAGCGCCTCCTCGACGTGCGGGAGGCCGGCCGGCACGACCAGCATCATCGACACGGCCCGCCAGTGCGCCGCCTCGCGGAGGCGCCGGCACGCCGCGACGCCGCCGTCCGGCGGGAAGGACGAGTCCAGGATCACGAGGTCGGGGATCTTCTCGGGTGCGAGCGCCTGAAGCTCCTCGACGCTCTCGGCGACGCGCACGGCGTAGCCCGCGAGGGCGAGGACCGAGGCCGCGCCGCGCAGCGGGCCCGCGGTCGGGCCCGCGAGGAGGACCTTCTTCTTGGCGAAGAGGCCCGAGTCGCGGGGGAACGTGCCCGAGTCCCCTCTCACGCCGCGCTCCCGTGCCGCACGACGATCGAGCCGCGGGCGATCTCGGCGCCGGAGGCGTCGGAGACCTTGCCGTCGAACTTCACCGAGTCGCCGAATCTCCCGGCGACGGCCACGTCCACGTCGAGGACGTCTCCGGGGACGGCCTCGCGAAGGGCCACGAGGTCCGAGATCCCGGCGAGGAACCCCCTCCGTCCGAGGTCCGCGTCGCCGCCTTCGAGGAGCAGCGCGGCCTGCGCGATGAGCTCGCCGTAGAGCGTCGCCGCGAGCGGGCCGCCGCGCGACGCCTGCGCGTCCGCCGATACCACCGCCCGCACGCGGCCCTCGGCCCGGCCCGCGGACGCGACGACCGCGTCCGCGAAGCGGAACGGAAAGACGTGCGGAAGGGGCTGGAACGTCATGCGGCTTTCGCGCGGATGAAATCGCAGAGGGCGTCGACCGAGGCGAACGCCTTCACACCGACCTCCTCGTCCTGCACCTTGATCCCGAACTCCTTCTCGACGCCGAGGACGAGCTCGAGGGCGTCGATGGAGTCGAGGCCGAGGCCTCCGTCGGCGTCGCCGAAGAGGGGGGCGTCGTCCTTGATGGAGGCGGGGTCGACGTCCAGCTTGAGCTGCCGGACGATCAGTTCCTTGACGCGTGGCTTCAGGTCCTCTGATGACAACGTTCTTCTCCCATGCCGGCGGGAACCGGAATTTCGAGGATATCAGGCTCAGCCGACGAAGCCGCCGTCGACGCGGACGGTCTGGCCCGTGAGGTAGGCCGCGCCTTCCGTGCACAGGAACGAGACGAATGGCGCGATGTCCTCAGGGCGCCCGAAACGCTGGACCGGGACGCGTTTCAGAAAGTCCTCGCGGGCCTCCTTGCCGAGAAACGAGATCATCTCGGTCTCGACGAAGCCCGGGGCGACCGCGTTCACCGTCACGCCGAACGGACCGACCTCGGCCGCGAGAGACTTCGTGAAGGCGACGAGAGCGCCCTTGGCCGCCGAGTAGTTCGTCTGGCCCGCGCTGCCCGAGAACGCCGCGAGGGACGAGACGTTCACGATGCGGCCCCAGCGGCGTCGGAGCATCCCGCGCACGAACGCCTTCGTCATGCGGTACGTGCCGCCGAGGGCCGTGTCCATCACGAGGTTCCAGTTCGCATCCGGCATGAGCGCGAAGAGGCCGTTCTTCAGGACGGCCGCGTTGTTCACGAGCACGTCGATCCCCTCGCGCTCCCGGTCGAGCCGGTCCGCGAGCGCCGTGATGTCCGCGGCGGACGTCACGTCGCACTTCACGGCTTCCCCGCTGCCGCCCGCGGCCCGGATCGTGCCGGCGGCGGCTTCGGCCCCGGCGGCGTCGGCGCGGTACGTGAGGACGGCATGGAACCCGTCGGCGGCCAGCCGCTCGGCGACGGCGCGGCCGATGCCGCGCGACGCGCCGGTCACGAGCGCGACGCGCTGCCGCGCCTGGCTCCCGCTCACGCGGCTCCCACCGGCCGCGGCCCGAGCGTGGGCGCGACTGTCGCCGCGAACACGGCGACGTCCTCTGGGCGTTCGAGCGCGGGCCGTGCGACGATCGCGTCGCGCAGCGTCCAGCGGACGAGCCGCGTCAGCACGTCCCCGGGGCCGACTTCGGCGTAGCGGTGGATTCCGAATGCGCTCATGGCCTGGAGGGTAGGCCCGAAGAGAGACGGACGAGAGATCTGCTTGGAAAGGACATGGGCGGCGTCCGCCCCGCTTTCCACCCGGCGCCCCAGCATGGGGGCAAAAAGAGGCGCGCGGGGGTGCTCCACCTTCACACCACCTTCTAAGAAATTTTTCAATCTCTCGGTCACCAGATCGAGGCTTCTCGAGTGCATCGGGAACCCGATCGGCAGCATCTCCGCCTTCAACGACCGGGGCCTCAGGAGCGCGACGGCTTCCTCGACGAGGTCCGTCTCGCCGGTCAGGACGAACTGGGCGGACGCGTTCTCGGTCGCGATCGAAAGACGCGAGGTGTCCGGGCAGACGCCGGCGAGGGCGGCCTCGACGTCCGGGCGGCCGAGGCCGATCACGAATCCCATCGTGCCCTCGAAGTCCCCCGCGCGCTTCCCTTCCGCGAGAAGCCGCTCGGCCTCGAGGAGGACGTCCAGCGCGGCCTCGCGGGAGAGGCACCCGGCCGCGACGAACGCCGCGTACGTGCCGAGGCTGTAGCCGCAGAGTCCGTCGGGGACGAGAGCGTGCTCGCGGCGAAGAACCTCGAGCGCGGCGAGCGACGCGGCGAAGACGCCGACCTGGGCGGGCCTGTCGTCGTGGAGAGACGGTAGACCCGCCCCGAAAAAGGTGTCGGAGAGCGGTACTCCCGACCGAAGAGAGATTTCTTCGAACAGTGAAGAGACATAGGCGTAGCGCGCGGCCAGCGCCTCGCCCATTCCCGCTCTCTCGGACAGCTGGCCGGGAAACAGCGCGCCGAACGTGGATCCCTCTCCGGAAAGGCGCGCCGCGTTCATGCGGCGGCACCCGCGGGCGCTGCGCTGTGCGGCGAGTCCGCCCGCGACGAGCCGCCGCTGCCATCGGCCCTATTACCATTCAAAGGAATCTTCCGGTGCTCTTCGGACGTCACGGACGAGATCGGCTCGAACGTCCAGCGCGACAGCCAGCGCGCCCAGCGCGCCTCGGTCCGCGTCCGGCCCGCGAAGTGGACGAGGCGCTGAACGGGCGAAAGGCCCGGCATCGCGGGGTGCTCGGGGTCGAACTCCCATGGGTGCGCGTAGAGGACGGGCGGCACGCCCGCCGCCAGCGAGCGGCCGATCGCGGCCTCGATCCGGCTCTCGCGCGTCAGGCGGGAGCAGACGCCGCCGCCCCAGAGAGCGCGGCGCCCGAAAAACGTGCCCATGAGCGGCGGAACTTCGAGGATCGGCCCGGAGGCCGTCGCGAGGGTCGTGGGCCGGACGGGGTTCGCCGGGTCGCCGACGGGCGGCGCCGTCGTGAGGGACGAGTCGAGCGTGAAGCCTTCCTCGACGAGGACCGCGAGCGCCGGGCTGTCCGCCTTCAGCATCGACCACTCGGGGGCGCGGAAGGCCGTGACCGGCCGGCCGACGATCTCCTGCAGCGTGTCGCGGCTCCGCCGGACGTCCTCGCGGAACTCCGCGGGCGAAAGCTCGAAGACGCGCCGGTGCGCATCGCCGTGGCAGCCGACCTCGTGGCCGGCCTCCGCGATCCGCTTCACGAGCGCCGGACTCTGGCGGGCGATCCAGCCGAGGACGAAGAACGTCGCCTTCGACGCCGTCCCCGCGAGGAGGTCGAGGATCCGGTCCGTCCCGACGTGGACGCGCTTCTTGCGCGTCGCCCACGTGGCGGGGTCCGAGTACGAGGCGTGGCCGCACACATGGAACCAGTCCTCCACGTCCACGGTCAGGATGGGGGCGGCCATCGGCGGATTATGACGCGTCGGAATCGAGCGTCTTGTACCAGACGCTCAGCCACGACGTGATCCACGTGTCGCGGAACGGGCGGTAGTGCGACCGCACGCCGTAGATCGTCTTGACGGGCACGGAGGCGAACCGGCGGACGAGGGGCGCGGCCTTGATGAGGATCTCGTTCTCGATGGAGTACCGCTCGGCGTGGAGGCGGAGCGCCCGGAGGAGGTCCGCCGCGATCACGCGGTACCCCGACTGGCCGTCCTCGACCGGCAGGCCCGTCATGCGGCCCAGCACCTTGTCGCCGATCGTGTTCGCCCAGTAGTTCTTCGCCGGCATCGCGGCTGTGTCTTTGAGGCGCGACCCGACGACGAAGTCAGCGCCGGCCCGTGCGGCGGCGAGGAGCGCCGGCAGGTCGGCCGGATCGTGCTGGCCGTCCGCGTCCACGAACGCGACGTGCGAGATGGGCTCCTTCAGGAGGACGGCGAGACCGTCTCTCAGGGCCGAGCCTTTTCCCCCGTTCGCGGGCCGCGCGAGGACTCTCGCTCCGGCGGCGCGGGCCGCTTCGGCGGTGCCGTCCCCGCTGCCGTCGTCCACGACGAGGACGTCCGCGACCACCCTTTTCAATCCCTCGACCACGCCGCCGACCGTCGCGGAGCAGCGAAAGGCCGGGACGAGCGCGGCGGGGCGGAACTCTTCGTAAATCTTCTGGGACATGACGGTTGGGGATTGACGAGAGCGCCCGGTTTGTGAAAAGTATCACGAGCGACGAATGGGCAGCCCGCTGGCCTTCCTTCCGATCCTGATGATGCTCGTGGGCGCCATGGGCGTCGGAGCGCTGCTTCTCGGCCTGAACTACGTCCTGGGCCGGAAGGTCAGGACGAAACGCAAGCTCTCCCCTTACGAGAGCGGCATGCCCCTCCTCGACGACAGCCACAAGCGCATCAGCGTGAAGTTCTTCATCGTCGCGATGATCTTCATCCTGTTCGACGTCGAGGCCGCGTTCCTCTACCCGTGGGCCGTCGTCTTCCGCCAGGGCGGCATGGCCGTCTTCGTCGAGATGCTGGTCTTCGTCGTCGTGCTGTTCCTCGGTTTCGGCTACCTCTGGAAGAAGGGCGCTTTCGATTGGACATGATGTGAGCGGCGGAGCGAACGTCCCGGTGGCCGAACAGGCAGGAAATCCCCGGGCCGGCGAGCACGGCGCGGTCTCCTGCGGCAGGACGCTTTCCTTCTCGAAGGAGGCGCGCGCCGAGCTCGACCGCCTCCTGACCCGTTACCCGACGAAGCAGGCGGCGCTCCTCCCGACGCTCTGGCTCGCCCAGAAGGAGTGGGGCTGGATCTCGCGCGAGGCCGTCGACCTCGTCGCCGCGCACCTCGGCCTCTCGCCGGCATTCGTGTGGGGCGTCGTGACCTTCTACACGATGTACAACCGCGCGCCCGTCGGCAAGCACCTCATCCAGGTCTGCACGTCCATTTCGTGCCACCTGAACGGGGCCGAGGAGGTCTTTCACGAGTGCAAGAAGCGGCTCGGCGGCCTCAAGACCGGCGAGACGTCGCAGGACGGGAAGTACACCGTGATCGAGGTCGAGTGCCTCGCGCAGTGCGACAAGGCGCCGGCCGTGATGGTCAACGACGACGACTACGCCGTGATCACGAAGGACAACCTCGACGCGTTCCTGAAGGGGCTGGGCTGAGGCGATGAGCGGTCTCGACGCGATACCCCCGGTGCTGCTCGCCCGCCTCGGCAGGGCGAACTCGCGCGCGCTCGACGGCTACGTCGCCGACGGCGGATACGCCTCGTGGAAGAAGGTGCTCGCCGGCGCGAAGACCGGCGAGTGGACGCCCGCGAAGCTGACGGACATGGTCAAGGCCTCGGGCCTGCGCGGCCGCGGCGGTGCCGGCTTCCCGTGCGGCCTGAAGTGGACGTTCGTCCCCGCGAAGGAGAAACGCGGCGACAAGCCCGTCTACCTCCTCTGCAACGCGGACGAGTCCGAGCCCGGCACGTTCAAGGACCGGCTTCTCATCGAGCAGGACCCGCACCAGATCCTCGAGGGGATGATGCTCGCGAGCTTCGCCCTCGAAGTGAAGCACGCGTACGTCTACATCCGCGGCGAGATGGTCCACGGCGCCGAGATCCTGAACGCGGCCGTGGACGAGGCCCACGCGAAGGGCTTTCTCGGGACCGACATCCTCGGCTCCGGCGTCGACCTCACGATCACGATCCACCGCGGGGCCGGCGCATACATCTGCGGTGAGGAGACGGCGCTCATCGAGAGCCTCGAGGGCAAGCGCGGCCACCCGCGCATCAAGCCGCCCTTCCCCGCCGTCGAGGGCGCGTGGAGCTGCCCGACCGTCGTCAACAACGTCGAGACGCTCTGTTGCGTCAGGCACATCGTCGACCGGGGCGCCGACTGGTTCAAAGGCGTCGGGCGCAACGAGAAGAACACCGGACCGAAGCTCTACGCGGTCTCCGGCCACGTCGAGAAGCCCGGAGTCTACGAGGCCCCGATCGGGATCCCGTGGGAGCAGCTCCTGGCGATGGCGGGCGGCGTGCGCGGCGGGCGGAAGCTCAAGGCCGTCATCCCGGGCGGATCGTCGGCGCCGATACTCACGGCCGCGGAGATTGCCGGCATCCCGATGGACTTCGACGGGATCGCGGCCGCGAAGTCGATGTTCGGCTCGGCCGCCATCATCGTGATGGACGAGACGACGGACATCCCGAAGGCCGTCACGAACATCGCGAAGTTCTACGCGCACGAGTCCTGCGGCCAGTGCACGCCCTGCCGCGAAGGCACGCCGTGGCTCCTCAAGATGCTCCGGCGGATCGTGAACGGCGAGGGGAAGAAGACCGACCTCGACCTTCTCCTCCAGATCTCGAACCAGATGGGCAACGGCATGACGATCTGCGTCTTCGCGGACGCCGCCATCGCGCCGGTCATCTCCGGGATCACGAAGTTCCGGGCGGAGTTCGAGGCGTACGTCGAGAAGTCACAGAAGCCCCGGTTCGAACAGCAAGCCCCAGAGGATTTGACGGCGAAGATCGCGGACCGCACGGCCGCAGGGATTCACTCGTGATGCCGCAGCAGGCCGCGACGATGTATTTCTTAGAAGGTGAATGGGGCGAGAGCCGCTCGAGGAACCGCGCGGCGACTACCCGCCGCCGGGGCCACACACACCCTTCAAAGAAATTCTTCTCTTTCTCTTCGTTCTCTTCGGACGTCGCATGGCGAAAGTAACCGTCGACGGGAAGACCGTCGAAGTCCCTCCCGGCGCGAACGCCCTCGAGGCGTGCCGCGCCGCAGGCGTCGACGTCCCGCACTTCTGCTACCACCCGGCCCTCTCGATCGTCGGCCAGTGCCGCATGTGCATGGTCGAGGTCGAGGGCGTACCGAAGATCCAGGCCTCGTGCACGGTCCCCGTGCGCGACGGCATGGTCATCAAGGCCAATACGGAAAAGGCCCTCGCGGCGCGCAACGCCACGATGGAGTTCCTCCTCATCAACCATCCGCTGGACTGCCCGATCTGCGACCAGGCCGGCGAGTGCAAGCTGCAGGACAACGCGGTCGCCGGCGGCCTGCCGGTCTCGCGCACGTCGGAGCCGCGCCGCCAGTTCCCGGGCTACGACCGGACTGAGATCGGCCCCCACGTGATCGCGGACATGACGCGCTGCATCCAGTGCACGCGCTGCATCCGCTTCTGCCAGGAGATCACCGAGACCGGCGAGCTCACGTTCATCGAGCGCGCCGGCCACACGATCGTCTGGACGCACGAGGGCAAGCCGCTCGACAACGATCTCTCCGCGTGCGCCGCGGACGTCTGCCCCGTCGGCGCGCTCACGACGAAGGAGTTCCGGTTCCGCAAGCGCGTGTGGTGGCTCGACAAGACGCGCTCGGTCTGCGACGGCTGCGAGATCGGATGCAGCCTCTCGATCGAGCACCGCGATGGCGTCGTCTACCGTTACACGCCGCGCGTGCAGCCCGCCGTGAACGACTACTGGCTCTGCGACTACGGCCGCTTCCGGGCCGAGGATCTCAACGCGCGCGACTTCACGAAGCCCGAGATCCGCGTCGCGGGCGGCGACGCGGAGCGCCGCCGGACGAACTGGGGCGAGGCGCTCGACGCGATCAAGGCCGCGATCGAGAAGGCGCGAGAAGAAAAGAAAGACAAAGAGAAGATTTCTTCGAGTGTAAGAGTCATCGGGTCCGCCTTCCTCACGACCGAGGAGGCGTGGCTGCTGGCGACGCTCTGCGAAGATTCTTTGAAGGTGAAGGCACCCGAGTTCACCGTGGACATCGGGCCGAAGAGGCGTATCCGGAACAAGAAGGACGGCTGGCTCTACGGTACCGAGGCCGCCCCCAACAGCAGGGGCTGCGAGGCGGCCGGCCTCACCCGCGCCAAGGAAGGCGGAAGCTCTCCCCTGTCCCTCTTACTTTCAAAGAAATCTTCGTCTTCCTCTTCCTCTTCTCCCTCCGTCCTCTACATCACCGACGCGCATTTCTCCGAGCGCTGCGACGATCCCGCGTTCGTCTCCGAGCTGCGCAAGGCTTCCGTCCTCATCGTCCACGCGAGGAAGCGCAACGCGCTGACGGACGCCGCGGACATCGTCCTGCCGGTCGCGTCGCTCGCGGGCACGGAAGGCACGTTCGTGAACGCGAAGGGCCGCGTGCAGCGCGTCGACTTCGCGATCCTCGCGCCGCCCATCGTCCGCACGAGCCTCGAGATCTTCCTGCACCTCGGCGCGAAGTACGACGCCTTCGACGCCCGGTGGACTCCCAGGGACGTCTTCGACCGGATGAAGGCGTCGGTCCCGGGCTACGCCGGGCTCGACTGGGACGCCGACGCCGTCGTCGGCAACCCGCCGTCCATCTCCCCCGCCGCCGCCTACGACGTCCTCGGCCTGAACAAGGACGCGGACGTCGAGGTCTTCAACCGCCCGTCCGTCGTGGCGCCGGATCGCAAGCCGTGAGCCCGACGCTTTCGGCCGCCCTCGAAGGAGCCGCCAAGATCGCCTTCGTCTGGGGCGTCGTCTTCGCGGCGATGCTCCCGAACCTCATCTGGATGGAACGGCGCGTCGCCGGCCTCATCCAGGACCGTCCCGGCCCGAACCGCGTCGGCCCGTTCGGCCTCTTCCAGGCCTTCGCGGACGTCCTGAAGATGTTCATGAAGGAGGACGTGGTCCCGATCTACGCGGACCGGCTCCTCCACACGCTCGCGCCGTTCATTCTCCTCGTGCCGTCGATGGCGACGTTCGCCGTGATTCCGTTCGGCTCGAAGATCCCGCTCTTCGGCCGCGAGATCCCGCTCGTCGTGGCGGACGTGAACATCGGAATCCTGTACGTCTTCGCCCTCGCGTCCGTCGGCGTGTACGGCCTCGTTCTCGCGGGCTGGGCCTCGAACAACAAGTTCGCGCTCATGGGCGGCATCCGCTCGTCCGCGCAGGTCATCAGCTACGAGCTTTCGATGGGCCTCGCCGCGATCGCGACGCTCATGGCTGCCGGCTCGCTCCGCCTGACGCGCGTCGTGGAGTACCAGGCGAACGGCACCTTCCTCGGGCTCCTCCCGCTCTGGAACTGCTTCACCCAGCCGCTCGGCTGCATCATCTTCATCATCGCGGCCTTCGCCGAGACGAACCGCGTGCCGTTCGACCTCCCCGAGGCCGAGGCCGAGCTCGTCGCGGGCTACCACACGGAGTACTCCGGGTTCCGGTTCGGCGCGTTCTTCATGGCCGAGTACCTGAACCTCGTCGCCTCGTCGATGATGATGGCGACGCTCTACTTCGGCGGCTGGTCGTTCCCGTTCCTCCCGCACGCCGGGCTGGCCGGCGGACTTCTGTCGATCGTCGTCTTCTTCGCGAAGACGATGTGCTTCGTCTTCCTCTTCATGTGGGTCCGCTGGACGCTCCCGCGCTTCCGGTTCGACCAGCTCATGGACATCGGCTGGAAGGCCCTGTTGCCGCTGTCGCTCCTCAACCTCCTCTGGACGGGAGCCCTCGTGCTCCTGAAGGTGATCTGATGCCGGCCTTGAGCGGAGAGCTCGTCGTCTTCACGATCGCGTCCGTCCTCGCGATCGGGTTCGCGCTCGCGATGGTCGTCCAGAAGACGCCCGTGAGGAGCGTCCTCTCGCTCGTCGTCACGTTCTTCGGCCTCGCGATCTTCTCGATCCAGCTCGCGGCGCCGTTCATCGCGGTCATCCAGGTCTTCGTCTACGCCGGCGCGATCCTCGTCCTCTTCCTGTTCGTCATCATGCTGCTCAACCTGAGCCAGGAAGCGACGGACGAAGACACGCGGCCCGTCCAGCGCTGGCTCGGCCTGATCGCGGCGCTCGCCCTCGGCGGCGTCCTCTCCGGCGCGGCGCTCCGCGCGCCGATGCCGAAGGGCCCCGCGCCGGCGATGACGCCCCTCGCCGACGAGATTCCGATGATCGGGCGGCTCCTCTTCTCGGACTACCTCCTCGCTTTCGAGGCCCTGTCCTTCCTCCTCCTCGTGGCCGCCGTCGGCGCGCTCCTGCTCTCCAAGAGGAGGTTCGAATGACCGGCGCGCTCCCCGGCGTCGCCCCGATGGCCGTGCCGCCCGGCGCGTATCTCGTCGTCGGGACGCTCCTCTTCGCGATCGGCCTCGCGGGCGCGCTCGTCAAGCGGAACGCCCTCTCGATCTTCCTCTCGATCGAGCTGATGATGAACGCCGTCAACCTCCTGTTCCTCACGTACGCGCGCATGCGCGGCGACATGGCGGGACAGATGATCGTCTTTTTCGTGATCGCGATCGCGGCCGCCGAGGCCTCGATCGGGCTCGCGATCTTCGTCGCGCTCTTCCGCGTCCGCCGCACCGTGGACGTGGACAAGATCGCGCTCCTGAAGTGGTAGGCCGCGCGTGAACCAGCTCTGGCTCATCCCGGTCCTCCCCCTCGCGGGCTTCGTCCTGAACGGCCTCGTGGCCCTGCTCTTCGCGAGCGCCCGGGCCGAAGCCGAGCGCGGCCAGGACCAGCCGAAGGCGCGCCTCCCCTACGGGCAGCGCCTGTTCCACGGCGTCGTCGGCGTCGGCTCGGTCGGCCTCGCGGCCGTCCTCTCCTTCGCCGCGCTCGTCCCGTACGTCCTCGAGTCCGTGAAGAGCCCCGAGGGCCTCGCTCCCGTCGTCCAGCACGTCTACACGTGGATGGCCGCGGGCGACTACTCCGTCGACGTCGCGTTCCGCCTCGACGCGCTGTCGGCGCTCATGCTCTCGTTCGTCACGCTCGTCGGGACGCTCATCCACGTCTACAGCGTCGGGTACATGCAGGACGAGGAGGGGTACGGCCGCTACTTCGCGTTCCTGAACCTCTTCATGTTCGCGATGCTCACGCTCGTCCTCGCGGACAACCTCCCGCTCCTCTTCGTGGGCTGGGAGGGCGTCGGCCTCTGCTCGTACCTCCTGATCGGCTACTACTACGACAAGGACTTCGCGGCCGCCGCCGGCAAGAAGGCGTTCATCGTGAACCGCGTCGGCGACCTCGGGATGGTCCTCGGGATCTTCGGGATCTTCGCGCTCTTCGGGACGGCCGACTTCTCGTTCGTCGAGCTCGCGAAGCGCGCGACCCTCGCACCCGGCGCTCCCGTCACGGTCTACGCGGTCTGCCTCCTCCTTTTCCTCGGTGCGTGCGGCAAGAGCGCGCAAGTCCCGCTGTACGTCTGGCTCCCGGACGCGATGGCCGGCCCGACGCCCGTCTCGGCCCTCATCCACGCCGCGACGATGGTCACCGCGGGCGTCTACCTCGTCGCGCGCTGCAGCGCCGTCTTCGTCCTCGCGCCCGACGCTCTCACGCTCGTCGCGTGGATCGGCGCCGGCACGGCGATCTTCGCGGCGTCGATCGGCCTCGCGCAGAACGACATCAAGAAAGTCCTCGCGTACTCGACGGTCTCGCAGCTCGGCTACATGTTCCTCGCCTGCGGCGTCGGCGCGTTCTCGGCCGGCATTTTCCACGTCTTTACGCACGCGTTCTTCAAGGCGTGCCTCTTCCTCGGCTCGGGGTCCGTGATCATGTCCATGCACCACGAGCAGGACATGCGGAAGATGGGCGGCCTCGCGTCCCGCGTTCCGCAGACGTTCCGGACGATGCTCGCCGCGACGCTCGCGATCGCGGGCATCTTCCCGCTCGCCGGCTTCTTCTCGAAAGACATGATCCTGGGCTCGGCCGCCGCCTCGGGCCACTGGGCGCTCTACGCGGTCGGCCTCTTCACGGCCGGCCTGACGGCGTTCTACATGTTCCGGCTCGTCTCGATGACGTTCTTCGGCAGGGCCCGCGGCGACGGCCATGCGCACGAGCACGCCCACGAGAGCCCGGCCACGATGACGGTCCCCCTCTGGATCCTCGCGGCGGGCTCCGTCGTCGCCGGCTTCCTCGGCGTGCCCGCCGCGCTCGGCGGCTCCGACCGGATCGGGCGGTTCCTCGAGGCCTCCGTCGCCCACCCGGAGATCGGCGAGATGTCGCACGGCGTCGAGATCGGGCTCATGCTCGTCTCGCTCGGCATCGCGGTGACGGGCCTCGTATGGGCGTGGCGGTGGTACGGACGCGCGGAAGGCCCCGCCGAGGCCGTCTCGCCGCAGGCGGAGGCGTTCTTCGCCAGGACGGGCGCGCTCGGCCGCCTCGTCGCGGCGAAGTGGAACGTCGACGAAGGCATCGAGGCGCTCGTCCTTTCGCCGTTCCGGAAGATCGGCACGTTCCTCTGGCGTGGCTTTGACTCCCTCGTGATCGACGGCGTCGCGAACGCATCGGCGTTCCTCGTGGAGCTCGCCGGCGACCTCATGCGCTTCTTCACGACCGGCCACGTCCGCAACTACGCGCTCGCGTTCTCGCTCGGCGCGCTCGTCTTCGTCCTGTACGTGTGGGTGAGGTAGCGCGATGAACTTCCATCCGCTCGGCGCCGACCTCCTCACGACGCTCGTCTTCCTTCCGACGCTCGGCGCGCTCGTCCTCGCGCTCCTGCCCGGAGAGTCGAAAGCGGCCGCGAAGGCGGTCGGGATCGTCACCTCCGTCCTCACGTTCGGCGTGAGCGCCGTCATGCTCCGGGGCTTCGACGCGACGGCGCCCGGCATCACGGGGTTCGCGATCGACCGCGCGTGGATCCCGAGCTTCGGGATCCGCTACCAGCTCGGCGTGGACGGCCTCGCCGTCGCGCTGATCCTCCTCACGACGGTCCTGTCGGTGTCGGTCCTCCTCGTAGCCTGCGGCCAGAAGATCGACCGGCTCAAGGGCTACGTCGCGGCCTTCCTCGTCCTCGAGACCGGGATGCTCGGCAGCCTCGTCGCCCTCGACATGCTCCTCTTCTACGTGTTCTGGGAAGTCATGCTCATCCCGATGTACTTCATCATCGGGATCTGGGGTGGCAAGCGGCGCATCTACGCCACGATGAAGTTCTTCCTCTTCACGATGGCGGGCTCGCTCCTCATGTTCATCGCGATCCTGTACACCGCCTTCGTGCACAGCCGGTCGACGGGCATCCAGACCTTCTCGGTCGTGGACTGGATCCGCGCGGCCTCTTCGGGCGCGTGGGGCCTCGACCCGACCGCCGAGGCTCTCCTCTTCGGCGCGTTCGCGCTCGCCTTCCTCGTCAAGGTCCCGCTCTGGCCGCTCCACACGTGGCTGCCGGACGCGCACGTCGAGGCGCCGACGGGCGGCTCGATCATCCTCGCGGGCGTCCTCCTGAAGCTCGGGACGTACGGCCTCCTGCGCTTCGCGTGGCCCCTCTTCCCGCACGCGGCGGCACGGTACGGCCCGTTCCTCGCGATCCTCGCGCTCATCGGAGTCGTTTACGGCGCGTGGGTCGCGGCGGCCCAGAAGGACATGAAGAAGCTCGTCGCGTACTCCTCGGTGAGCCACCTCGCGCTCGTCGTCCTGGGCATCGTCGCCGGGACGGGCGCCGCGCTCTCGGGCGCGATCTTCCAGATGGTCGGACACGGCCTCACGACCGGCCTCCTCTTCCTCCTCGTCGGAGTCCTCTACGAACGGCGCCACACGCGCGAGATGGCCGACTACGGCGGCGTCGCCTCGCGGGTGCCCGTCACGACGGCGCTCTTCCTGATCGCGACGCTCGGCTCCGTGGGCCTCCCGGGCCTGAACGGCTTCGTCGGCGAGTTCCTGATCCTCGGCGGCGTCTTCCAGGTGAAGATCGCGTGGGCCGCGGTCGCCGCCACCGGGATGATTCTCGGGGCGATCTACCTCCTCACGCTCGTCCAGAAGGTCTTCTGGGGACCCGAGACGGTCGCGGCGAACCGCAACCTGACCGACATCAACGGCTGGGAGCTCGCGGGCGCGTTCCCGCTCGTCGTCCTGATCGTTCTCCTCGGCGTCTTCCCCGGGCCGCTCCTGAACCTCGTGGACGGCACCGTGAAGAACCTCCAGAGGCCCGCCGCCACGGCGACGGCCGCGTCCGCCACGGCGGCCGGGGCGCTCCGATGACGGGATTCCTGCACGTCACCGGCGCGGACTTCGCCGCCGTCGCGCCCGAGCTCGTGCTCTGCCTCGCGGCGACGCTCATCCTCCTCCTCGACGCGTTCGCGCGGCCTCTCCGCGCGTTCTTCCCGTACGTGGCCCTCCTGTCCCTCGCGATCGCGAACCTCGCGGGCGGCAACACGACCGGCACGTTCTTCTCCGGCGCGGTGGAGTCGAGCGGCTTCACGCGCTACATGGAGCTCGTCGCGCTCGGCGCCGTCGCAATCGCGATCCTCGGCGGAGCGGCCGCCCTCGAACGCGACAAGCGCAACCAGGGCGAGTTCTACGCCCTGCTCCTCTTCTCGGCCGCCGGCCTCATCCTGATGGTGCGCGGCGGAGACCTCCTCGTCGTCTTCATCGGCCTCGAGCTGATGTCGCTCTGCCTCTACGTCCTCGCCGCCTGGTACCGCGACCTCCCGGCCGCGACCGAGGCCGGGCTGAAGTACTTCCTGATGGGCGCGCTCGCCTCGGCGTTCCTCCTCTACGGCGTCGCGACGATCTACGGGCGCCTCGGCACGACCTCCTTCGCGCGCCTCCAGGGCCTCGCCTCGGCGCCCGGCCTCGTCGCCTTCGACACGATGCTCGCGGCCGGCATCCTCGCCGTCGTCGCCGGCCTCGCCTTCAAGATCGCCCTCGTCCCGTTCCACTCCTGGGCTCCCGACGTCTACCAGGGGATGACGACGCCCGCCGTCGCGTTCCTGTCCACGGCGCCGAAGGCGGGCGCGGTCCTCGTCCTCGCGCGCGTCCTCCACGCGCTCTTTCCCTTCGGCCTCGGCGACCCCTGGCGGCCGCTTCTCGCGATCCTCGCGGTGCTCTCGATTCTCTTCGGGAACGTCGTGGCCCTGTCCCAGCGCGATCTCAAGCGCATGCTCGCGTACTCGGGCATCGCGCAGATGGGGTACGTCGCGATCGGGCTCGCGACGTTCACGGCGGACGCCCTCGAGGGCGTCTGCGTGTTCCTGGCCGGCTACCTCGTCACGAACGCCGCCGCCTTTCTCGCGCTCGCGGCCCTCTCCGCGGGCGAGACGGAGCCGAAGCTCCTCACGGACCTCTCCGGCCTCGGCCGGCGCCGCCCCCTCGCGGCGACGGTCCTGACGCTCTCGATGATCTCGCTGACCGGGCTGCCGCCGACGGTGGGATTCATCGGCAAGCTCCTCGTCTTCCGCGCGGCCGTCGACGGAGGCCTCGTCCCCCTGACGATCATCGGCGTCTTCGGCAGCCTCGTGTCCGTGGGCTACTACCTGAGGGTCGTCTACCACCTCTGGATGAAGGAGCCCGTGCGCGAGGTCTCCCTCGTGCCGGACGACATTCTCTCGGGAGCGGCGTTCCTCCTCACGGGCGCGCTCATGCTCTTCTGGGGCGTGTTCCCGCGCGCCCTCCTCGGCGTCGCGCGCCAGGCCGCGTTCGCCCTCATCGGCCGCTGAGATGCCCGAGAAGAACTGGGACCGTCCCGACGGGGTTCCGGAAGCCACGAGCGAGCGGCTCTCGCTGATCCTCCGGGGCCTGCGCGCCCTCGACACACAGGGCGTCCAGACCGTCTCGTCCTACCAGCTCGCCGAGCGCTTCGGGATGAATCCCGCGCAGATCCGCAAGGACCTCGCCCAGTTCGGCGAGTTCGGGGTCCGCGGCGTCGGCTACCGCGTCGCGGACCTCAAGGCGAAGCTCAAGCAGCTCATGGGCCTCGAGCGCACGCGCGTCGTCGTCGTCGTGGGTGCCGGAAACCTCGGGCAGGCGCTCGCGGACTCGCGCAACTTCAACATGGACGGGTTCAAGGTCGCTGCTCTCTTCGACGTCGACCGCCGGAAGGTCGGCGGACGGTCCCGGACGGGCGTCCCGATCCTCGATTTCGCGAACCTCGAGGCCTGCGCCGCCGACCTCAAGGCCGAGATCGGCGTCCTCGCCGTGCCCGCCGAAGGAGCCCTCGAGGCCGCCCGCACCGTCGAGAACGCGGGCGTCCGGGCGATCCTCAACTTCGCGCCGGTCTCCATTCCCGAAGCCGAGGGCCGGTTCGTGCGGAACGTCGACCTGACGTTCTTCCTGGAGAACCTCTCCTTCCAACTGGCGGTGCGGCGGCTTTAGGGCCTACTCCGCCCAGAGGACGAGGTGCGTCTCGTTCGGGTGGAGGAGCAGCCCGTGCGACGGGCGCACGCGCACCGAGTACCCGCGGCTGTCGTCGGAAGGGCGCACGACCGTTCCGGTCCACGTCGCGGTCCCGTCCAGCCGCCCCTGCGAGGCGAGCGGCGTCGAGAAGCCTTCGTCGACGACGCCGTCGTGGTCGGGCGCGCCCTCGAACCAGTCCACGGCGAGGTCCGACGGCTCGAGCGTGCCGAGGCGGATCTGAACCTCCACGGCGAACGACTCTCCCGGCGCGACCCGCGCCGGGTCGTCCGGCACGGTCGTGACGGAGACGAAACCGACCTCGTCCCAGGCCGCGCGGACCTTCTCCTTCCACGCGGCGAGCTCCCTCGCCTTCACGTCGCCGTCCGCCGAGAGCATCGCCACGCGGTCCGCGGCGGGGATGTACGCCTGAGACACGTACTCGCCGACCATCCGGTCGGAGTGGAAAATGCGGCCGAGCGTCCGGGCGGCCGCCGCCATCCGCGCGGCCCAGCCAACCGGCACGCCCGCGGGATCCCCGTTCCGGTCGTAGAAGAGCGGGATGATCTCCGACTCGAGGAGCTCGTAGAGGAGGTTCGCCATCTCGTCGTCGGGTCGCCCCTCGGTCGCGTCGCCGATCGTGAATCCGGTGCCGTCGCGCGGGGCCTCGTCCCACCAGCCGTCGAGGACCGAGAGGTTCAGGACGCCGTTCATCGCGGCCTTCATTCCGGACGTCCCCGAGGCCTCGAACGGCCGGCGCGGGTTGTTGACCCAGACGTCGACGCCCTGGACGAGGCGGCGCGCGAGGCGCATGTCGTAGTCCTCGACGAGGACGACGCGGCCGAGGAACTCGGGCCGCACGGCGAGCTCTCCGACGCGCCGCAGGAGGTCCTTGCCCGCGTGATCGCGCGGATGCGCCTTTCCCGCGAAGACGAGCTGCACGGGCCGGTTCGGGTCGGCGAGGATTCGCGCGAGGCGGGCGGAGTCCTGGAAGATGAGCGTCGCGCGCTTGTACGTCGCGAAACGGCGCGCGAACCCGATCGTGAGGGCCGACGGGTCGAGGAGCCGCCACGCGGCGTCGACCTCGCCGTCGGGCGCGCCCCGGCGTCTCCGGGCGGCCACGGTCCGGATGCGCACGGTCTCGACGAGTGCCGCGCGCCGGCGCTCGTGCCGGCGCCAGAGCTCGGCCGGGTCCGGGCCGCCGTCCTCGCGCGGGTTCAGCCCTCCGATGTCCTTCGAGGTCCACGTGGGGCCGTGGACGCCGTTCGTGACGGCCCCGATCGGGACCTCCGAGAGCGGCGCGTCCGGAAAGACGCCGCGCCAGAGGCGGCGCGACACCCGCGCGTGGAGCCGCGAGACGGCGTTGACGCGCGACGACAGGCGCAGGCCGAGCACGGCCATCGAGAAGGACTCGTTCCGGTCCTCGGGGACCTGACGGCCGAGGCCGAGGAGCTCCTCGAGACCGATCCCGTAGTCCTCGAGCTTGTCCTCGAAATGGCGCTGCATGATGTGGCGCGGAAAGAGGTCGATTCCCGCGGGGACCGGCGTGTGCGTCGTGAACACGTTGCCCGCCGTCGCGATCTCGCGCGCCTCGGCGAACGAGAGCCCGCGCTCGGCCCGGAGCTGCCGGATGCGCTCGAGGCCGAGAAACGCCGCGTGGCCCTCGTTCGCGTGGCGCACCGTGGGCCTCAGGCCTGCGACGTCGAGCGCGCGCATGCCGCCGATCCCGAGGACGATCTCCTGCCGGATCCGCATGTCGAGGTCGCCGCCGTAAAGGCGGTTCGTGATCTCGCGATCCGCCGGCCGGTTCGCCGGAAGGTGCGCGTCGAGCAGGAGGAGCGGTGTCCGCCCGACGCGCACGCGCCGGATCAGGAGGTGGACGTCGCGTTCACCGACCCTCACGGTCACGATCGGCGAGACGCCGGCGGAGGTCGGGAGCACCTCGACCGGCAGGTCGAGCGGGTCGACGATCGGGTAGCTCTCCTTTTGCCGGGCGTCGGCGGTGAGCGTCTGCCGGAAGAAGCCCTCGCGGTAGAAGATCCCGACGCCGACGAGCGGCACGCCGAGGTCGCTCGAGGACTTCAGGTGGTCGCCCGCGAGGACGCCGAGGCCGCCCGAGTAGATCGGCAGCATCTCGGTGAGGCCGAACTCGGCGCAGAAATACGCGACGCGGTCGCCGCGGCCCGCGAGGGAGGCAATCTCGGGCAGCGACGGCGGCGCCGCGTCCTCGGCCGCGAACGCCGCCGCCGCCGCCTGCACGCGCGCGACATAGTCCGCGTTCGCCGCGAGCGCCGCGAGGCTCGACGGGTCCACCGATCTCAGGAGGAGGACGGGATTCCCCGCACGGTGCCATCCGTCGGGGTCCAGCTCGCGAAAGAGCGCGCGGGCGTGCGGGCGCCACGTCCAGCGCAGGTCGTGGGCGAGGTCGGCGAGCGGCGCGAGCTCCGGCGGGAGCTTCGGTGCCGCGCGGTAGGTCCCGAGCGGTCTCATCGGAGCGCGGAGGATAACCGATCGGATTACGGATGCATCGCGCGAACGGTTCTCACCCTGGCGTCGCGTTCAGCGACGTGCGGGTCGTACGGTCGGTAGGACCGCGGTTCCGGCACGTCCCGGTATTCGGTGTCGCAGCGGTAGCAGATGACGACGGGCGGGACGCGCCGCGCGAGGACGAAATCAATCGCCGCGAACGCGAGGAGGACCGGCACGAGCCAGATGCCGCCGAACCGCCACGCCGCGAGGAGCGCGAGCGCCGCGCCGAGAGCGAGGATCGCGCAGCCGAGTCGCTGGTCGAAGTCCTTCTGGACGTAGAAGGCGGTCGACTTGCAGCGGGAGCACTGGTCGACCCGTTCTCCGGCGACCACTGCCGAGGAATGAAGGAAAGAAATTGAAGATTTCTTAGAAGGTGAAGAGCAGCTGACCTCGCCGGCGCGGTGCTGCGAGGGGGGCGGGAGCTCGATGCGCTCCATGCAGTCGGAGCAATACACGGCGATGCGCACGGAGGAAGGATAGTGGACGCGGGGACGGCTCGCGCCGCCGCCCGTCGTCGCGCGCCGCCAGTCCCCCCGCGCCTCTCCCCTCTTCACCTTCAGAGAAATCTCCCTTCGAACCTCTCCCGCCGCACTACGATTGGCGGCGAAGGATGCCTCGCCCCCCCGACCGCAACGCGCTCACGATCCTCGCGTCCGCGCACGCGGTGAACGACGCCTACCAGAGCGCCGTCCCGGCGCTGCTCCCGTTCCTCGTCGCCGAGCGCGGGCTCACGTACGCGGCCGCCGGCGGGCTCGTGCTCGCCGCGTCCGCCGTGTCGTCCTTCCTGCAGCCGCTCCTCGGCGCCGCGTCCGACCGCCGGGCCCTGCCGTTCCTGATGCCCCTCGGCATCCTCCTCGCGGGGGCGGGCATCGCGGCCGCGGCGCTCGCTCCGGGGTACGCGTTCACGGCCGCCGCCGTCCTCGTTTCGGGCGCCGGCGTCGCCGTCTTCCATCCGGAGGCCGCGCGCCACGCGAACTACGCCTCGGGCGAGCGGCGCGCGACCGGGATGAGCATCTTCTCCGTCGGCGGAAATCTCGGGATCGCTCTGGGCCCCGCGGCCGTCACCGTCCTCGCCACGGCGGGCGGCGTTCGCGGAGTCGCCTGGATGGCGGCGCCCGCCACTCTGGCCGCGCTGCTCCTGACCCGCGAGCTGCCCCGACTCGCGACGTTCCGGCCGGCCGCCGAGGCCGTCCGCGCGGCCTCTCCCGAGGAGCCCCGCTGGGGCGCGTTCCTGACCCTGTCCTCGATCATCGCCGTCCGCTCGATGATGTCGTTCGGCCTCACCGCCTTCATTCCGCTCTGGCTCGTGAGCGCGCGCGGCGTGCCGCGCTCCCGCGCCACGCTCGCGCTCACGGTCATGCTCCTCGCGGGCGCCGCCGCGACGCTTGCCGGCGGACGCCTCGCGGACCGTTTCGGACGCCGCCGCGTCCTTCTCGGCTCGCTGCTGCCGCTCGCGCCGCTCATTGCGCTCACGCTCGCGACGCCGGGCCCGGCCGTCCTGGTCCCGCTCGCCCTCACCGGGGCGTTCTCGATCGCGAGCTACAGCGTCGCGGTCGTCATGGGGCAGGAGTACCTGCCGGGACGCGAGGGCATCGCCGGCGGGGTCACGATGGGCCTCGCCATCGGGCTCGGCGGCGCCGGCGTGCCGCTCCTCGGCCTCGTCGCGGACCGCTGGGGCGTCGCGTCGGTCTTCGGGCCGATCGCCGCGCTGCCCGTGATCGCCTCCGCGCTCGCCCTCACGCTGTCCGGGCGCCCGCTCGTCAGACGGGCAGTCCCGACCGCAGCGTGAGGTACGCGGCGAGGAGCTCGCCGACCAGGACGAAGACGACGGCGACGTAGAGGAGGCCGGTCGCCGCCTGGTTGGACCTCATCCGCGCCGTCTTCACGACGAACGGCGCGAGGAGAAGCGGCGCCGCGAGGCCCCACAGGACGCGCGAGCCGAAGAAGAAGCCGTCGCGCATCGGGTCGACGAGGCCGGCGAGCGCGTCGCCGGCCGGGCCGCGCGACGTCCGGGCGAGCCCCCCGAGCGCGACGAGCGCGAACACGGTCCGCGCGAGCGCGACGAGCGCGAACGCCTCGGTCGCCCGCACGAGCAGGCCGAACGGCAGCGACTTCGACACGAGGTACCAGTGCCCGAGATTCATCGCCCAGACGACGACGCCGAAGAGGAGCGCGCCGAGCAGGAGCCCGCCCGCGAGCCACCAGGGGCCGAGCGCCGGGCGCGAGGCGAACGGCTCGACGCCGGCGCGGGAGACGAGGAGGACGAGAGAAGAAAAGACCGAGAGAAAGAAAAGGATTTTCTTAGAAGGTAATAGGGCTGGAGGGGCGGCGACGCGCGCGACGAGAGTCGCGGCGACGGCGCCGGCGATCGCCACGGTAAGCAGCAGCCCCGGCGTCAGCAGCGTCTCGATCCCGGCCGCCCCCACCCGCCGCCTCGCCCGCGGCAGCTGCTCCACGCTCATTCCACCTTCTAAGAAGAAAACCACCATGCCCCGAAACGAGCCACGACAGGAAAAGGCACACCGAGGCGATCGCGCCGTGCAGAACGAAGAAACCCCCGGACAGGTCCCTCGAAGGCGTGAGCAGCGTGAAGAGAAGGACGCCCGCGGCGAGCTGCAGGAGGACGAGCGCGAGGACGCCAGCGAGCACCGCGCGAGTGTAGCCGGTGACCGCCGGTCAGGCCGGAGGCGGGGGAATCGCGGACGGCTCGCTCAACGCGCCTTCGAGGGCCTCGCGCTTGGCGCGGGCGACGAGCTCGGCGCGGCTCGAGTCGTTCGGGCGGTCGTCCGAGATGCGGCCGTCCCGGATGCGGATGATCCGGCGGGCGTGCGCCGCGATGTCCTCCTCGTGCGTGACGAGGATGATCGCGTTGCCCTGGTCGTTCAGCTCGCGGAAGAGCCGCATGATGTCCTCGCCCGTCGCCGAGTCGAGGTTGCCGGTCGGCTCGTCCGCGAGGAGGAGCGACGGCCCGGTGACGAGCGCCCGCGCGATCGCGACGCGCTGGCGCTGGCCGCCCGACAGCTCGTTCGGGTTGTGGTGCGACCGGTCCGAGAGGCCGACGCGCTCGAGGGCCTTCTCGGCCCGCTCGCGGCGTTCCTTCTTCGGAAGGCCGGAATAGACGAGGGGCAGCTCCACCTGGGCGAGCGCGCTCGTCCGGGCGAGGAGGTTGAACGTCTGGAAGACGAAGCCGATCTCCCGGTTGCGGATGCGGGCGAGGTCGTCGTCCGTCATCGACTGCACCTGCGTGCCGTTCAGGAGGTACTCCCCGCCCGTCGGCGTGTCGAGGCAGCCGATGAGATTCATGAGCGTCGACTTGCCGGAACCGGACGGGCCCATGATCGCGACGTACTCGCCTCGGTCGATCGAGAAGGTGACGCCGCGCAGGGCGCGGACCTTCTCCTCGCCCACGACGTACGTCTTCTCGATGTCGCGCATCTCGATGAGCATCGGCCTCACCCCATGACCGCCTTCCACGCGACCTTGACGGCGACGTAGGCGCCCCAGACTACGATCGGGACGGCGGTCGCGGCGCCCTTCGAGAGACCCGGAATGCGGCGGAAGCCGAGAACGAGCAGGAGGAGGACCGCAAAGGAGAAGATGTCGAGCGAGCTGCCGAGGGTTCGGAGCGCGGCGGACGCCGAGTCGTCGAGAAAGGCTCCGACGTTCGAGGCCAGGACCTTCTCCGCCGACGTTTGCGTCAGAGTGCCGTCCGGCACCCGGAGATAGAGGGGAATCGCGACAAGCGACCCGATCACGCTCGGAAGGCCGGAGTGCGCCCAGATGGCCATCATCTGCGGGTACCGCACGTCGCCGCCCATCGCTCTGGCTCCTCCCCAGAGGACGAGCGCGATGACGAAGAAGGCAGCGGCCCCGACGACGGCGACGCCCGCGGTGAAGGCCGGAGCCCACGTGTGCATGAAGGCGACCTGCCGCTCGACCGTTCCCGCCGGAACAGACCGGCCGGACTTCTCGATCGACGCCCGAATGGTCCCCTCGAGGTCGATCTTGGGAGCGATCACGGCGTACGTGAGCGTGCCGATCACGAGGCTCAGAAGAAACGGCAGCCACCACGTCGGGCGCGCGATGAGCCTCCCGAACGTGTCGGACGGCTTCGTGAAGGTGCCGACGACGGCGGCCACGGCGCCGATGCCCGGAGCGGGAGACCGCTCGGGGTCCGGAGCGATCGTGGCCGCGTCGGTCACTTGACCGCCCCTTCCTCCGCCGGCGTCGCGTCGAGAGAGATCGGCAGTCCGGTCAGGACGATGTTCCGGTTGGGCAGGAGGTCGCCGATCGCCTGGTGCCAGGCGGTGATGTCCTTCTGGTACGTCAGGATCGCCTGCAGCTCGTTCGTGACGGCCGTCGTGAGGTCGTTCGCGACGCTCGCCACCTGGAACGTCGTCGACATCCCGTTCGCGTATTTCTTCTTCTCCGCGTCGAGGTTCCGCTCCGCGAGCTCCCGCGCCTTGTCCGCCGCGAGCATGCTGCGGTACCCGACGTCGACCGCCCGGCCCGCGGCGCGCACCTGGACGTTGAGGTTCGCCTTCGCGATCGCGAGGTTCGTGCGCGCGAGCTCGAGGTCGGTGTTGGCGATCGCGACGTTGCCCTTCGCGACGCGGTTCCCGATGGGGACCGCGAACACGAGGCCGACGCTCCAGGCGGGATAGTCGGCGTGGCCGATCTGCGTCAGCGCGGACGAGTACGAGAGCTCGGTCGGCGCGCCGCCGTTCGGGTCCGGGAGCGAGCCGTTCGCTCCGAGTCCGGCGAGCCCGTAGCCCGCGGACAGGTCGAGTCGCGGCAGGAGCTGGTTCTTCTCGTAGACGGCCGTGACCTTCTTCGATTCGATCGCCACGAGGGCCTGCTTGATCTCGGGGCGCATCCTCAGGGCCATCTCGAAGCCCTCGTTCACGTCGGCCTTGTAGCGCTTCGCCAAGGCGACCTTCTCGGGACGGTCCGTCGGGACGATCGGCCGGTTCCAGTCCGGGATGGACTGAACGTTCAGGAGCCGGCGGAGGCGGTCCTGCGCGTCGCCGATGAGGCCCTCCGCCGTGATGATGTCCTGCTCGCGCTGCGCGATCGTCACTTCGGTCTGGACGATGTCGATCGGCGCGGCGGCGCCGACGTCGATCTTGATCTGCGTGATCCGGTTGAGGTCCTTCGCGATCGTGAGCGCTTCCTTCTTGGCCTTGAGGTTCTCGACCGCGTAGACGAGGTCCCAGTACGCGCTGTCCGCGGTCTGGATCGCCGTCTGGACGGCGATGACGAATGCGAAGGCGTTCGTATCCTGGCCGAGTCGCGCCTGGACGATGAACCGGTCGTTCACGGCCCGTCCGAAGTTGCGGAGCAGCGGCTGCGTGACGCCCAGCGAGAGGTTACTCGAGTACGTGGGGTTCAGGAGCGTGCCGGCCCCGACGATGTCGCTGCGCGTGTTCGTCCAGCCGAAGTTGTACGTCGTGCCGTACGGCAGCAGCCCCGTCAGGTAGGGGTTCCCGTACCCGGTCTTCGTCTCGGACGCCTGGTAGATCGAGCTCCGGGGCGTCTGCGAGTCTTTCAGCCCGAGGTCGACCTCGAGCGCCGGGTCGTACGCCCCGCGCGCCGAGAGGATGCCGAACTTCGACTCCTCGAGGTTGTAGGCCGCGACGTCGAGGTCGAGCACGTTCTGAAGCGTCAGCTCGACCACCTGCTTGAGAGACAGCTCGATGTTCTCTCCTGGCGGGAGCGGAATCGCCTTGCGAGACTTGGAGGCGACCGGCACCGAGACGGTGTCGTCCGCCAGGGCCGGTGCCGCGGTCAGGATCAGGGCGAGGGCCGCCGCGGCCGCCCGCCGGCCGGCACGCCTCTGGCCGCCGGGGTTCTGCTCACGAATCACGAAAACCTCCTCGAACCGAATGCCGATGATAGAGGACGGGCACCGCTCCACAGTACGTCAACCACACGGAAAGGTTTCCGCCAGACGGGTTTCCTCACGTTTCGAGCGGGGCGTGACAGGCCCGAGAGCGCTCGGGATCCGAGGGGTCCACGGCAAGGCGCGGCATCTCCTGAGAGCACACGGGCCGGGCCGACGGGCATCGCGGGTGGAACGGGCAGCCGGGAGGAGGCGCCGCGGGAGACGGCGGCTCACCGGGCGCCCGGAGCGGCGCGGCGTCGTCGCCGGGGCGGCGGCGCGGCTGGGAGGCGAGGAGGAGCGCCGTGTAGGGGTGCCGCGGCGATGTGAAGAGGGCCTCCGTGGGCGCTTCCTCCACGATCCGTCCGAGGTACATGACCGCGGTCCGGTCGGCGATCCAGCGGACGACCGACAGGTCGTGACCGATGAAGAGATACGCGGGATGCGACGGGGTGTCGCGCTGGAGGTCCAGGAGCAGGTTGAGCACCTGCGCCCGCACCGACACGTCCAACGCCGAGACCGGTTCGTCGAGGACGACGAGGCGCGGTTCCGTCGCGAGGGCGCGGGCGATCGCGATTCGCTGTCTCTGGCCTCCCGAGAACTCGTGGGGTTTCCTCCCGAGCACCGATACTGGCAGTCCGACCGCGGCGAGGAGCCGCACGGTGCGCTCCCGGCGTTGGACGCGCGAACCGAGCCGATGGATGACAAGCGGCTCCCCCACGATCTCGGCGACCGACTGCCGCGGGTCGAGGGACGTCGCGGGGTCCTGGAAGACGACGCCCATCTCGCGCCGCCGCGCGTTCAGCTCGCGGGGGCCGAGAGCCATCCAGTCGGTCCCGCCGAAGAGCACCGTGCCCCGGTCGGCCGTGAGAAGCCTCAGGATCAGCCGCGCCGTCGTGCTCTTGCCCGAGCCGGACTCCCCGACGAGGGCGAGCGTCTTCGCCGCGGGCAGGTCGAAGGCGACGCCGTTCACCGCCGCGACGCTCACGGGAGGCGCGAGCAGCCCGCCCCGCCGGACGAACGCCTTGTGGAGGTCGCGGACGGAGAGCAGCGGCTCGCCTGCGTCCGGGCGCGGGAGCGCGCTCACCTACCGCGTCTCCGCGGGCGCGTCCACGAGGAAGCACGCGGCCTCCGACGAGCCGCCGGCCGGGAGCAGCGTCGGGCGCGCCGCGCGGCAGCGGCCGAACGCCTCGGGGCAGCGCGGCTCGAACGCGCAGCCCCGCGGACGCAGCCCGGGCTCGGGCACGGTCCCCGCGAGCGCGGTCAGGCGCCGCCCGCGACCCGCTTCGCCGGCGGCGGGGCGCGACGCAAGAAGCCCGCGCGTGTACGGATGCGCCGGACGGTCGAACAGGTCCTGCACGGACGCGCTCTCGACGATCTCGCCGGCGTACATGACGAGGGCGCGGTCGGCCGCCTCGGCGACGACGCCGAGGTCGTGTGTCACGAGCAGGATCGCGAGGGAAAGCTCGCGCCGGAGCTCGAGGAGGAGCTCGAGGATCTGGGCCTGGATCGTCACGTCGAGCGCCGTCGTCGGCTCGTCCGCCACGAGCAGGTGCGGGCCCCCCGCGAGCGCGAGGGCGAGCATCGCGCGCTGGCGCATCCCGCCCGACATCGCGTGCGGGTACGCGTCCATCTGACGCTCGGGGTCCGGCAGGGCGACCCGCGCGAGCCAGCGCACGGCTTCCGCCCTCGCCTCGGAGCGCGAGAGGCCGCGGTGCCGCCGAAGGACGCCGACGAGTTCCGAGCCGATCGAACGCACGGGGTCGAGGGCGCTCCCTGGTTCCTGGAAGACGAGGCCGATTCCGCCTCCCCGGACCTTTTCCTTGTCGCGGGGGGAGAGCGAGCGCACGTCGCGACCTTCGAAGAACACCTCCCCCGACTTGATGCGCACGGGCGGCGGCACGAGGTCGAGAAGGGCGAGGCCCGTGAGGCTCTTGCCGCAGCCGGACTCGCCCACGAGGGCGACGATCTCGCCCGGAGCGACGTCGAAGGAGATGCCGTCGACGACGGTCGCCTCCTCGCCCGCCGGGCCCGGCACCGCGATCGTGAGCGCCCGGACGGAGAGAAGCGACGACTCGGCGGGAACCGGCGAGGCGCTCACGCCGGCGAGAACTCGCGCAGGCGCTCGCCGACGTCCCGGAACGACGCGTTCGCGCCGTAGATCTCGAGGAACGTCTTGTAGGCGTTGTCGCGATCACCGAGGCCCGCGTACACGCTCGCGAGGTCGTACTGGAGCCCGAGCCGGTCGTCGTCGCGGATGTTCGGGGCCTCGAGACCCTTCCGGTACCACTTGATCGCGAGCTGAGGCATCCCCTTCTCGAGGAAGCAGAGGCCGAGCATCGAGCAGCACTCCACGGCGTACTGCGGGCTCTTGGACGCACGCTGGAACTCGCTGATGGCCTCGTCCGTGAGCGACATCTCCTTGTACGCGATCCCGAGGTTGTAGTGCGTCTCGTAGTCCTCGGGCGAGAGCTGCTGCTCCACGCCCCTCTTGAACTCCCGGAAGATCTCCTCGAGCGGAATCTCGCGTCCCGACGCATCGACGGAGGCCTCGACCGCCGGGGTCTCCTGCCGCATCTCCGACTGGAGCTCTCCGGCGAAGTTGAAGAACTCCTGCTCGTCGGAGAACAGCGAGGACTCGTCGGTGAGGACCGGGGCGCCCGCCGGCGTCTCGGGGGCCTCCGGCGGGGCGGGCTCCTCGGCCCCCTTCGCCATCTGGTCCGTCAGGGCGCGGCCGAGCTCGGCGTCGAGGACCGACTCGAAGTCCTCCGACAGGATGTCGGAGAGCGCCGGTCTCGCGTCCTCTCCCGACCCGCCCTCCAGGCGCGCCCGGCGCCTCGCGATCTGCGGGTGACCGGGGAACTTCCGCTCCAGCGACTGGAGGCGCTCGGAAGCGTCGACGACCATTCCCTGTTCGAGGCAGAAGTCGATCTCGAGGAGCTCCTCGGCCGACGGCTCCTCGGCCGGTGCCGACGGTGTTGGGGCCGGCTCCACGGGCGCGGCCGCCCGGGCTCCGCGCGAGCGCGGCTTCGTCGCCGTCGAGCTGCGCTCGGCCTCCCCGGGCTCCCCCATCTCGACCGACGTCCGCTCGACGAGGAGCGCGTCGATCGCGGCCACGCGGTCCTCGCGGCCTTCGGCCCGGTAGCGATCCTTGAGCCTCTCGGCTTCCGCGAGCGCGATCTTCCGCCGGCCGCCCTCGAGGGCGAGCTCGAAGACCTTCTCGCGTAGCGCGAGCGTGTCGGGCGCCCGCTTCAGGACCGCGCGCAGGTGCTCGATCGCCTTGTCGTAGAGGCCGTACTTCCGGAAGACCTCGGCTTCGCCGAGAGCGCCTTCCACGGCGTCGGACGAGAGAACGGCGGGCGGCTCCTCGACGGCGGCGGGCAGGGGTTCGCCCGCGGGCTCCACAGGCGGCGCGGGCCGGGCCGCCGCTTCGACCACGGGCTCGGCTTCGACCGCGGGCTCGGCTTCGACCGCGGGCTCGGCTTCGACCGCAGGCTCGGCTTCGACCACGGGCTCGACCTCGACCGCGGGCTCGGCCTCGACCGCGGGCTCGACTTCCACCGCGGGTTCGACTTCGACCGCGGATTCGACCTCCTCGGCCGGAGGCAGGGCGACCGGAGGGCCTCCTGGAAGCGGCTGCGACGCACCCCAGTCGAAGCCCGCCTCGCCCGGCGTGGCCGCGCCGAAGTTCGGCGCGGTCGAGAGCGGCGGCACCTCGGGGAGCTGCTCGAGCGCGCCGAGGGCCGGCGAGGAGATCACACGGCGCTTGCCGGACCCGGATCGGTCGAACGCTGGCGCGCCCGGCTGCGAGAGACGGCGCACCGCGGCCGGCACGGGGCCCGTGGAGCCCGGATCGTGGACGAGGTCCCCATCCTCGAGCTCGAAGACGAACTCGCCGGGGGATTCGCCGGCGGCCGGGCCGGACGGCGGCGTGGCCAGCTCGAGAGACGGGGCCGCGGGTTTTTCGGCCACGGGCGGCGTCGTTTCCTCGTACAGGGGCGGGGCCGTCGGCGCCTCCGGCGCCGGGCGCCTGAGCGAACCGCTCGTCTCGAGCGCCGGCGGCGGCGAGATCACGGGCCGCTCGCGCGAGCCGCTGCGCTCGACGCCGCGGCCGAGCGAAGGATCGAGCTGGGAAAGCCGTGTCCGGTACTCCGCCGAGTCGGGCACCATCTTCAGGAGCGTGCGCAGTCCCTCGGCGGCGTCCCCGATCCGGCCCTGCGACTTGTGGAGGTCGACCAGCGCAGAGCGCCAGCGCAGCACGGCGGCGTGGTCGCCGGCCGCCTCGGCCACCTGCACGACGCGCGCGAGCACGTCCTCCCGCCCGGGAGAGGCCTCCGCGAGCGGGCTGAGGATTCCGAGAGCCTTCTTCGCCTCGCCGCGGCGCATGGACTGGTCCGCGAGTGCGGCCGCGGCCTCGAACGTGAGCGTCGCGACCCCGCCCGCCTGCTGGACCCGCACGGCGAGCTGCAGGACTTCGTCGCTCGAGGCCTCGATCGCCTGCGCTTTTGCGAGCCACTCCTGCGCGTCCTTCACGTCGCCGTCCTGGAGCGCGGCTTCGGCGGCGAGGAGGAAGAGCGCGGCAGAGCGCGGCGTCGTCTCGAGCGCGCGCTTCACGAAGAGGCGCGCCTCCTTGGTCCGGGACGCCCCGACGAGGAGCGGCACGAACGACCGCAGGATCTCGACGTTGTCCGGCGCCATCTGGAGCGCTTTTTCGTAGACCTGGATCGCCTCGTCGACGGCGCCGCGGTCGCGCAGGAGCGCCGCGACGACCGTGTACTCCTTGAGGGCGTCCGGCTTGCGCCGAGCCTGCGTGTAGAAATCCGCGAGCTTGACGTGCAGCTGGATGTTCTGCGGATCGATCTGCACCATCTTCTGGTAGATCCCGATGGCGCCGATCGCATTGTCGTTGCGGGCGTGGTAGTCGGCGAGGACCTGGTACTGGCTTTTCGCGTCGGTCGTGAGGCCCTGCTTGGCGTAAAGCTCGGCGAGCCTCTCGTACACGTCGAGGCGCGCGGGGTCGAGGCGGTTGATGCGCTTGTAGATCGCGATCCCGCGCAGGAAGAAGCCGTCGCGCGCGAAATGCTCCGCGATCCGCGTCAGGTACGGGATGGCCTCCTCGTTGCGGTTGAGGCGCGTGTAGAGGTCCCCGACCTTGTTGAGGATGTTGATGTCGCCCGGCGTCTCCTCGAGGATCTTGAGGTAGTCCTTGAGAGCCGAATCGACTTTCCCCTTCTGGAGGCTCTTCTCGGCGGAGGCGAGGAGCGCTTCGCGCTTCGTCCCGGCCATGCGTCAGGCCGCCCTTGACGCCCCGGCGCGGCGGCGCACGAGGACGCGGTCGAACGTGAGGCGATGCTCGGGGCTCGGCCCGTGGCGCCGCAGCGCCGCGAGGTGCTCGGGCGTTCCGTAGCCCCGGTGGGACGAGAACCCGTAGAACGGGAAGACGGCGTCGAGCTCGTCCATTCGCGCGTCGCGCGCGGTCTTGGCGACGATCGACGCAGCCGCGATCGCCCCGACCCGGGCGTCGCCCCGGATGTAGGCCCGCTGCGGGACGTCGAGACCGGGCAGGACGACGGCGTCGAAGAGGACGAGCGCGGGCGCAGCGCCGGCCCGGGCGAGGTTCTCGAGCGCCCGGCGCATCGCGAGAAGCGTCGCGTCGACGATGCCGAGGGCGTCGATCTCGGCGGCCGTGGCGGCGCCGACGGCGGCGCCTGCGGCCGAGGCGCGGATCCGCGCGTCGAGGTTCTCGCGGACCTCGGGGAGCAGGGCCTTGGAGTCGTCGAGCCCGAGGAGCGGCTCGGGCCGCTCGAACGCGACCGCGCCCGCGTAAACCGGCCCGGCGAGGCAGCCACGCCCGACCTCGTCGACGCCGGCGATCACGCCGTAGCCCTCCGCGCGGGCGTCTTCCTCGATGCGGAACAGCGCGGAGACACGTTCCCTTTCAGACCCCAGGTCGCATGCATTCCGGCCGGCGCCAGGTCCCATCGTGCCTCGACTGTACCCCGCCACGGGCGACCCGAGGCGGGGAGTGTGGAGCTAGTTGTCGCGCTTCTCCGCGATGCGCGCGGCCTTGCCACGGCGCTCGCGGAGGTAGTACAGCTTCGCGCGGCGGACCTGTCCGTGGCGCTCCACTTCGATGCGCTCGAGGACCGGAGAGTGCACGGGGAACGTGCGCTCCACGCCGACACCTTGGGAGATCTTCCGGACCGTGAACGTCTCTCGGACGCCGCCGCCTTTGCGCGCGATCACGAGGCCCTGGAAGACCTGGATGCGTTCCTTCTCGCCTTCCTTGACCTTGACGTGCACCTTGACCGTGTCGCCGGGAGCGAACGGGGGAACGTCCGACCTGAGTCCGGCCTTCTCGGCCAACAGAAGCTTGTCCGTCATCGCGGAACCTCCAACACCTTACTGACAGGGGAATCAGGCAGGGACACGTACACCCGCACCCCGGAACGTTCACCCGTGACGGGTGAGTTTACGTGGATCGCGGCCTTGCCGCAAGTCGCTCCAGCAAGGCTCTTTCTTCCGCCGAGAGGGGAGCCTTGTCGAGCAGGTCCGGCCGTCTCTCGAGCGTGGCCCGTAGCTGCATCTCGCGGCGCCAGCGCCGGATCTTCTCGTGGTGCCCCGAGAACAGGACGTCGGGCACGGACAGACCCCGAAACTCGCGCGGCCGGGAGTAGTGGGGGTGGTCGAGGAGACCGTCCTCGAAGCTGTCCGCGCGCACGCTTCCGGCGTCCCCGACGACGCCCGGCACGTAGCGCGAGACGGCCTCCACGATCGCGAGCGCCGCGACCTCCCCGCCGGAAAGCACGAAGTCCCCGAGCGAGATCTCCTCGTCGAAAAGCCCGGCTTCCCGCGTGCGTTCGTCGATGCCCTCGTACCGGCCGCACACGAGCGCGACACGCGGCCGCGCCGCGAGCTCCTTCGCGAGCACCGTCTCGAACCTCCGTCCCTGCGGGGACAGGAAGACGACGTGCGGCGCTGGGGCGTCCCCCTCGGCTCTGAGCGCCTCGACGGCCGTGAAGACGGGAGGCGCCGTCAGGACCATCCCCGGGCCCCCTCCGTAGGGCTCATCGTCCACTTTTCGATGGGCGTCCTCGCTGAAATCGCGCAGGTCCACGAGGCGGAGGTCGAGGAGGCCGGCTTCGACTGCCCGGCCAACGAGCGACTCGCCCCAAGGCGACGCGAAGAACCCCGGGAAGAGCGTGACGACGTCGAATCGCATCTCGACGTTCCTAGTCGAGGAGGCCCGGCGGCGGGTCGAGGACGACGCGCTTTGCAGCGACGTCCACCGAGACGACGATCGGGGCCGTGAACGGGACCTCGCGCTCCCCCCGCGGGGTCGCGAGAATGAGGAGCGGCCGTCCCGCGACGTCGGCGAGATCCGTCACGCGGCCGAGCTCAATTCCATTTGCGTCGACCGCGACCGCACCCTGGACCTCCCAGTGATAGACGTAGCCCGGCGGACGCGCGGCAACGTCCTGCGCGCTCACACTCAGCTCCGCATTCCTCAGCGGCTCCGCAGCCCCAACGTCCGATATTCCTTCGAAGGAAATCAGCAGGCGGTCGCCGTGGCTCCGCGAAGACAGGATGCGCGCCGGGCGGACGGCGCCGGGGTCGAGCGAGAGGTCGACGCTCAACCCTTCTGAGAATCTCTCCGGAAAATCCGTCAACACCTCGACGACGACCTCTCCCTCGAGGCCGTGCGGCTTCACGACCCGTCCGATGACGACGCGATCTTCCGGCGCGGTCATGCGATCGTTCCCGGGCGCGCCCGCTCGCGGGCGCGCCTCAGGCCGGCTTCGCGATGAGCTTCCGCACGGTCTCGGAGGCGGCGGCGCCCTTCGCGATCCACGCCTTCGCCTTCTCACGGTCGAGCGTGAGGGTCGGCGGGTTCCTCGTGGGGTCGTAGTGGCCTAGCTCCTCGACGACCTTGGCGGTCGGGGTTCGGCGGCTGTCGGAGACGACGATGCGGTAGGCGGGGGCATTCGTGCCGCCGACGCGGCGCAGACGGATCTTGAGCATGTCTTTCCTTTTCTCCTGGGTGTCAGCCGCGCATCCGCGCGGCGCCCTTCATCATCTTCTTCATCGAGAGGTATTGCTTGAGGAGCTGGTTGACCTCGGGCACGCTCGTGCCGGAGCCCTTCGCGATCCGCTTCTTGCGGCTTGCGTCGAGGAGCTTCGGGTCCTCGCGCTCGGCGGGCGTCATCGAGTCGATCATCGCCTCGAGGCTCTTCGTCGCGTCCTCGGGGATCTCGAGGTTCGCGAGCTGCTTCATGGGCCCGACCTTCGGAAGGTGGCCGAGCAGCGAGCCGAGCGACCCCATCTTCTTGAGCTGCGTCATCTGCTCGCGCAGGTCCGTCAGTGTGAACGTGTTCCGGCGGAGCTTCTCGGCCGCACGGAGGGCGGCAGCCTCGTCCGTCTCGGCCGAGACCTTCTCGATCAGCGTCATGACGTCGCCGAGACCGAGGAGGCGCGACGCGGCCCGGTCGGGGTGGAAGGGCTCGAGGTCCGCGACCTTCTCGCCGGTGCCCGTGAACTTGAGCGGCTTGCCGACGACCTTCGCGAGCGAGAGCGCGGCGCCACCGCGCGCGTCGCCGTCCGTCTTCGTGAGGACGACGCCCGTGAGGGGGAGCTTCGCGCCGAACGCCTCCGCCGAGCGCACGGCATCCTGGCCGGTCATCGCGTCCGCGACGAACAGGATCTCGTCGGGCTCGGTGGCCTCGCGGATCCGCGCGACCTCGTCCATGAGGACCTCGTCGACGTGCAGGCGCCCCGCGGTGTCGACGATCGCGACGTCGTAGCCGAAGAGCTTCGCGTCCTTGACGGCCGACCGCGCCCGGGTCACGGCATCGGGCTCCCCTTTCGGGTCGAACGCCATGAGGCCGTTTTCCTTCGCGAGCGTGCGCAGCTGCTCCGTGGCCGCGGGCCGCTGGACGTCTGCCGGCACGAGGAGGACCTGCTTGCCGTAGCTCTTCTTGAGGTGGAGCGCGAGCTTGGCGGCCGTGGTCGTCTTGCCCGAGCCCTGGAGCCCGACGAGCAGGATGACGGAAGGCCGCTTCTTGATGGCCAGCGGCGCCTGGTGCCCCCCGAGGATGGCCGTCAGCTCGTCCCGGACTATCTTGATGACCTGCTGGGCTGGCGAGAACGAGGTGAGGACTTCCTGCCCGACGGCCTTCTCACGAACTGATGCGGCGAAGTCCTTGACGACGCTCAGGTTGACGTCCGCCTCGAGGAGCGCCGTACGGATCTCCTTGAGCGCCTCATCCACGTGGAATTCAGTCAGATGGCCTTCGCCGCGCAGCTCCTTGAAGACGCGCTGCAGCCGGTTGGAAAGGGACTCGAACATCGCCGGCGGGAGTGTATCAGGCGCCGTTTCGTGGCCAAGTCACTGACACGCTTGACAGATCCATCGATTCCAGTATGCTCCCACGCGAAGCTCGAGGCGGAGTGCGTTCCGTCTGGGTTGGAGTATGCCCGCCGCAACGCACGCCATACCGACGACTCACTCGAAACCACGAAGACGCCAGAAGGCGCAACGTTCGCGAAGAACGAAACCGGACAAAAGAAGGAGAAACCCAAAATGAAGAAGCTCACTTCCGCCCTCGCCCTCGTCGCCCTCGCCACCTCGCTCGTGGCCTGCAGCAAGCCCGAGGAGAAGAAGCCCGAGGTCAAGGCCGAGGCCCCGAAGGTCGTCGAGGAGACGAAGACGACGTCCACTTCCACGACCACCACGGCCCCGAACGCCACCTCGGCGACGACGGCCTCCACGACCACGACGACCACGACGACGTCCGCGCCCGCCACGAAGTAAGGCCCCGCTCCCCCCGGGAGCACGAGAGCGCCCCGGCTCGCCGGGGCGTTTTTCTTTTCTCTCTGGCCGCGCGAGCGCGTTCCCTTGCGATGATCGGGGACGGAGACCGACCATGAAGAACGGCCCTATCCCCGCCCTCGCCTTCGTGACGCTTCTCACCGCGACGCACGCGCGGGCGGTCGAGCCCTCGTCCGCACCGCGCGGCGTTCCACCGGTGCCGCGCGCTGCCGTGCCGGCTCCGCCTCGCGGTGCGGCGAGCCGCGTCGCACTCGACTCCATCGTCACGGCGGACGCCTTCCTGCCCGCCGTTCACATCGACGGCGCCTCGGGCGTCTACCGGACGGACGTCTGGATCTTCAACCCCGATCCCGCGTTTGCGGCGACGGTCACCCTCTACTACACGGAGGCCGACACGGACGGCACGTCCACGCCGGGGACCGCGATCGCGCCGGACCTCGCGCCGCGCGAGTCCGTCACGCTCTCGGACATCGTGTCCCAGGTCTTCGGCAGGACTTCGAGCTACGGACTCCTGCACGTGAGCGCGAGCCGCAGCGGATCCCCTCCGACCGGCCAGCCCGTCATCGTCACGAGCAACACGTACAACGTCGCCGGCGCTGTCGCAGGCACGTACGGCCAGTTCTCGCCCGGGCAGGCGCTCCGCAACGCGCTCGGCTTCGACAATTCGATCTTCGGGGACCTCTACGTGACGGGCCTCGTCAACGACTCGAACCACCGGACGAACGCCGTCGTGATGAACCCGGGCGCGATCCCGCTCGAAGCGGGCGTCCAGCTCGTCGACTCCGTCGGCAACCCTTACAAGACGGTCGTCGTCACGGTGCCGCCGTACTCCCTCCACCAGCTCAACGACATCTTCAACCAGGACTTCGCCTCGTCCAGCCCGCCACAGGGCGGCCCGTGGCGCCTGAACGTCTTCGTGAACCTCTCGAACGGCGCGACAGTCCTCTGCTACGCGACCGTCACCGACCTGCGGACGGGCGACCCGTACCTGATTCCCGGGCAGGCGGCCCAGCCGTAGCGTGCCGCGCGCTCTCCTCCTCGACCTCGGGAACGTCCTCGTCCGCTTCGACCACGGGCTGACGCTCGCGCGGCTCGAGGCGACGACCGGCGTCCCCGCGGAGGCGCTCCGGCCGCATGTCTTCGGCCCGCTCGAGCGCGATTTCGACCTGGGGCGGATCGGCGCGACGGCGTTCTTCCGCGCCGTGGAACGCGCCGCCGGGCTGCCCCGCCTGCCCGACGCCGTCTGGACCGCCGCGTGGCGCGACATCTTCTTCCGGGACGAGCGCGCCCTCGCGCTTCTCCCGCGCCTCGCGCCGGACGTGGCGCCGGTCCTCGTCTCGAACACGAATCCGCTCCACTGGGAGGGCGTCCTCGCCGTGGCACCCGAGCTGCCCCGGCTTCTCCCCCTCCGTGCCCTGTCCTTCGAGATCGGCACCGGAAAGCCCGACCCCGCGCACTTCCGGGCCGCGCTCGCCCTCGCGGGCGCCGCGCCGCGCGAGGCCGTGTTCGCCGACGACCGCGAAGAGATGGTGGCCGCGGCGCGGGCGCTCGGGATCGACGCGTTCGCGGTGGGCAGCACAGACGATCTGGAGCACGGGCTCCGCACGAGAGATCTGCTCGTCTCGTGACGCGGCGCAACCGGGGTATTCTTCGAAGGTGAAAAGGGCGAGGGCTCGTGGATTCATGCTCGTCGCGATCACGGCGGCTTCGGCGCTCTGCGCTCCCGGTTGCTCCGGCCGCCACGAAGACTCTTCGGCGCCTCCCGCCGCTCAGGAGCATTCGCAGAAATCCTCCTCTTCGTCCTCTCTTTCTCTGCCGTTTTCCTCACTGACCTTCGACGAGGCGCTCGTCCGGGCGCGCGCCGAGAGGAAGCTCGTGTTCGTCGACGTGGCCGCGGACTGGTGCGGCTGGTGCACGCGGATGGACGAGGACGTCTTCTCGAACGCGCAGGTGCAGCGCGCCCTCCTCGAGTACATCCCGATCAAGGTGGATGCGGACCGGGGCGGCCGGAAGGTCGCCGTGCGCTACCGCGTGACCGGTCTCCCGGCTTTCCTCGTCGTGAACGGCGACGGCGAGGTCGTGGGGCGCTTCGACGGCTACATGTCCGCCGACGCCTTCCTCGAGCGGCTCGGCCGCTCTTCCGGAGCCCGCGGCTGAGCGCAAACGGCGGTCCGTCCACACACTCTCTCTTCGTCCGCGGCCTCGAGGAATTCCGCGCGGGCCGGTTCTTCGACGCGCACGAAGAGTGGGAGAAACTCTGGCTGGAGGCCGCGGGCGAGGAGAAGATCTTCCTCCAGGCCCTCATCCAGGTCGCCGCGGCCTGCTACCACCTGACGCGTGGCAACGCCGCGCCGGGGACGCGCCTGCTTTCGCTCGCGGACGAGAAACTGAAGCGCTTCGGAAACGCCTGGGCAGGGGTCACGGTGGATTCTCTTAGAAGGGGGATTGCGACGGCTCAGGAGCGGCTGCGCGAGGGCGTCGCGCCGGACGAGGCCGCGAAAGAGCTGCGGCTGTGACCGCCTCTTCCGGCCTGCCCCATTCACCTTCTGAGAAATTCTCTTCTCTCCGCGGTCTCGCTTTCTTCACCTTCTAAGAAATCTCCCGGTCTTCTCTTCTCCCCCTAAGAAAATCTCGTCTCTTCGGCCGTCTCCGGAAGCAGCGGCGCCACCCGCGTCGCGACCGCCGCGACGAGGGCCGCGTCGGACTCCCGGTTCGTGCTGCCGAATGGTCCCGGGCGCCCCACGCCGAGGCCGGCGAGACCGTGCGCGACGAAGCCCGCGAGTCCACGCGGACGCGCGAGCCCTTCCGCGGTCTCCCGAAGCACGTCCGCGTACGCCTCGGCGATCCGGTCGGGCCTTCGCTCTTCGCCCCAGCGCACGGCGGCGGCCGCGCGGACTCGCGTCTGCTCGGTGTCGAATGCGAGGCGCTCCATCTCCGCCGCGAGCGCGGCGATCTCGCCGCCCCCCACGGGGACCTTCGCGGCGAACACGCCGGGCAGCTCGCGGAACCAGCCCGTGTCCGAGACGACGAGAGGCAGGCCGAACCCGGCCAGCCGGCAGACCGCGCCGGACGTCTCGCCCATCGTCGGATACCGGAGGTTGACGCCGAAGTCCGCCGCCGACGCGGCCCGCCAGAAGTCCTCGTCCGAGAGGTAGCCGCCGAAGGCGACGTCGCCGGCGAGGCCGTGCGCTTCGACGAACCGGTGCAGCGGGTCGTCGCTCCCGACCGCGCCCCCCACGAACAGGAACGGGCGGCGGCCCGCCGGAAGCTCCGCAAGGGCTTCGAGAACCTTTCCGATCCGCTTGGCCGGCGTCACGAGGCCGAGCGACGCCACGACCGGCCGGTCCACTGGCAATCCGAGCACCCGCCGCGCTTCGTTCCGCGGCGTGCGCGGCGCCTCGACGGCGTGGTGCGGGATCTCGACCACACGCGCTTTCGGGTTCTCGCGCAGGACCGCGCCGCGCACGAGCGCCGAGTGCGCGATGACCGCGTCGGCTGCGCGGACGACGGCCGCCGACATCGGGAACGCCCACGGGTCGAGGTCCCAGACCGGGATGCGCGGGCCGCGCCGCCCCTGTTCGGCGAACGCGCGGCCGCGGACGCCGTGTGCGGCCTCGAGGGCGCGGGCGTAGTCCGCCTCGCGGCCCCGGTCGAGGTAGGCCGCGGCGAAGAGGTGATGCAGGACGAAGTCGTGCAGGACGACGACGGCCGGCGTCGTCCGCCCCGGCGCGCACAGCGCCTCGACGGACGGCGCGTGCAACGGGTCGTTGCCGATCTGGAAAAGGAGAACGTCATGCCCGGCCCGAAGCGCTTTCTCCGCCTCGTCCGGTTCATAGGAGACGAGAGAAAGAGAAGATTTCTTCGAAAGTGAAGAGAGGATCTCGGAGTCGTAGTCGGCGATGCCGGAGCGCGTGGGCGGCAGCGGACCGATGAACCCCACGGAAAGCGCCGGCAGCTCGGACTCGGCGCCGCCGTGACGGCCCGCCTCTTCCACCTTCATAGAAATCTTCTCTTCTCCTCGATCCTCACCCGATGCCACCCGCCCCGAGAAGGGCGCGAACGGCACTCGACCAGGAAATCCCTCTTACCCTTTCAAAGCCTCTTTCTCCGAACCCCCGGGCTTTCTCCGGATTCGCGAGGAGATCGGCGGTTGCCGCGCCGATCGCGGCGGCGTCCGGCGGAACGACCCTGCCGTTCTCGCCGTCGTCGACGAACTCCAGCGGGCCGCCGGAGTCGGTGCACGTCACGACGGGTTTCTTCGAGAGGAACGCCTCGAGCGCGATGTAGCCGTAGTCCTCGTCCGCGGGCGGGAAGACCACGACGCTCGACGTCGCGTAGAGCGTCAGGAGGTCGTCGTCCGACACGCGGCCGGCGAAGCGCACGTCCGCGCCGCTCTTCTTCGCGAGCGCCTCCAGCCGGCTGCGGTCCGGGCCGTCGCCCGCGATCACGAGGCGGAACCTGCCCGCTGCCGCGGCGCCGATCGCGAGGTCCATCCGTTTCCACGGGTCGAGGCGGCCTGCGGCGAGCGCGAAGCCCTGTGAGGGCTCCGAGCGGTACCGCCCCGCGAGCGGCGGAGGATGGTAGAGCGGCTCGGCCGCGATGCCGTTGAAGCGCGCGAGCCGGTCGGCCGTGTTCTTCGCGTTCGTGAAGATCTTCCGGGCCTCCCCGAGGCCCGTCGAGTCCGCGTCCGCGATCAGCTCGCGCCAGCGCGTGTCGGCGGCCGAGGCCGTGAAGTCGCTGCCCTCCGTCCCGAACCGGTCGTACGCCTGGCGGAACTGGTGGATGAGCCAGACGACCTTGTTCTCGTGCCGCACGAGATACGAGGGGAACTTCATCGGGATCACGAGATCGACCCGCCGGCCGTCCGCCTCGGAGACGTCCAGGAGGCGCCACGCGAGCGCGGACGCCAGGATCTCCTCGCGCGGGTACCACTTGAACGGCAGGCGCACGAGCTCGGCGTCGTGCCCCGCCGCGCGAAGCTCGCGCACGAGACCGTCGGCGTGCCGCTCGGCCCCGCCCGAAACGAACGGCACCTGCGCGTTGCAGACGAGGATGCGCGCCATGCGCGGGCCTACTTCACGCCCGTGACGGCGTAGTCCTGCGGCGCGAAGAGTAGCCGCGCGACCGGCGCGAGGCGCGGGTCCTTCGCGGCATCCGCGGGGAGGCCCTCGCTCTCGGGCACGGGCGACCGGTAGTCCACGGAGACGTCCCGGAACCCGTTCGCCGTCAGGAGCTGCGCGAGCGACGGCGCCGGCACGGGCCGCACGTGCGTGAGGTCCATCCAGAACCAGCGCATCGCGTAGACGGACTCCGGGTTCACGGTCTCGAACAGGACCCGGCCGCCCGGCGCGAGCTTCCGCGCCGAGAGCTCGACGAGGTCGAAGAGAGACGACGGCGCGAGGTGCTCGACGACCTGGAACGCCGTGACGCCGCCGAGCGAACCGTCCTTCCGCGCGGCGAGCCACGCGAAGAGGTCGGCCGCGTCCACCGCGAGCCCCTTTTCCTTCGCGCGCGCGGCCATGACCGGGTTCGCGTCGCAGCCGATTCCCTTCACGCCCTCGCCGGCCAGCGCTTCGAGGAACTCGCCGCGGCCGCAGCCGAGGTCCGCGACGGGCCCGGGCGCCCCGCGGAAGAGCGCCGCGTCCTTCCTCTGCCGCTCGCGGATCTCGGACTCGCTCCCGCGGAAGTGCTCCTCGAAGTCCACGTACAGTCCCGCACGCAGGGGGTCGTCGGCGCGGAGAGAGCCCTTTGCTTCGGACCCTCGCGTTTCCCGAGGCGCCGCGCCACCCCCGACGTTCTGCAAATTGCTGCGAAGGGAAGACCATTCGAGGCGAAGCATGCGCAGCGACTCGCGCGCCTCGTCGAGCCGCCGCCCGCT
This sequence comes from uncultured Acidobacteriota bacterium, assembly GCA_963798215.1. Classification (GTDB taxonomy): domain Bacteria; phylum Acidobacteriota; class Thermoanaerobaculia; order UBA5066; family UBA5066; genus Fen-183. Next base: position 1,421,655 of record CAWCSP010000004.1, on the reverse strand, counting down.
CTCTTCCCTTTCAGAAGAATCTCTTTCTCTCGCCCGCGCGAGCGCCTCGAAGCGCACGTCGCGGTCCTTCTCGAGGGCGTCGATGCGGCTGAGGCCCGCGTGGAGGTCGCGCTCGACGGCGCCCGCTTCCGTGTCGAGCCGCGCCTCGAGCGCGGCGACGGCTTCGGAGAGCCGGACGGCCGCTTCGGCACCGACCCGGCCCGCAGCCTCTTCGGCGCGCCGCGCCGCGTCGCGCGCCGCGCCTGCCGACGCCGAGACGTCGCGGAGCGCCGTCTCGGTCTCGAGGAGCGCCCCGCGCACGGCTTCCAGGACCGCCGAGTTGAACGTCGTCTGGTCGCGCGTGACGACGCGGAGGAGACGGAGGAGAGCCGCCTTGAGCGGGCGCAGCGCGGCCTCGGCCGGGAGGACGGGACTGACGAAGCGGCCCGCGTTCTCGAGGAGCGCGCGCGGCCACTCGTAGGCCGGACCCGCGCCCGGGGCGGTGCCCGGGGCCGCGGCGCCGGAGCGGGACTCGAGGCCCGACGAGAGGCTCGAGGAGATCGCCCCGATCTGCCGGACGAGGTCCCGCGCGAGGGCGGCCACGTCGCGCCCGGCCGCGTCGTCCTTGTTCGGGCTCATCTCTCGCTTATATTAAGCGCGATCGATGAGAAAGATCCGCCGCTCGTACGAGCACCTCGTCCCCTGGCTCCTCCTCGCCGTGATCGGCGGCGCGACACTGGCCGTTCTGCAGGTCCTCGTCGTCAGGCTTCTGCACTAGGCGCGCGCGAGGCGCGGGCGATCTCGCGCAGGATCCTCACGAGCATCACGCCGACGGCGAGCGACATCGGCCCGATGAAGACGCCGAGGAGCCCGAACGTCGTCAGGCCGCCGAAGACGCCCAGGAAGACGAGGAGCGTCGAGAGCTCGCTGTCACTGTTCCCGATCAGGAGAGGCTTCAGCACGTTGTCCGCCAGCGTGGACGTCACGAGGACGTTCCAGAGCAGGAACGCGATCGCCGTCCCCGTCCGGCCCTGGACGAGGAGGGCGACGAGCCCCGGGGCCCAGACGATGGCGGTTCCGCCGATCGGCAGGAGCGAGAGGACCCCCATGGCGACGCCCGCGAGGACGGCCGACGGCAGGCCCGCGACGGCCCAGGAGAGACCTCCCGAGGCGCCCTGGACGAGCGCGCAGACGAGCGAGCCCTTGAAGATGGACTCCATCATCCCGCCGAGCGAGCGCACGATCCGCCGCCGTTCGACGTCGTCGATCGGGATGAGGTCCGTGATCGCCTCGACCATCTCCTCTCCGTCGCGGAGAAGGAAGAAGAGCAGGAACAGGGTCACGACGAACGTCATGAGGACGTCGAGGAAGGTGAGGACGGCCGCACCGCCCGCCGTCGCGAGCCGACCGGACGCCTTCCCCGCCAGCTCGGCGACCTTCGACTGGAGATCCTCCGTCGAGACGCCGGCGCTGTCGTGCAGCCAGGCGAGAGCCCGGTCGGCGACGGGGTTCGCGAAGAGGTCGCTCCACGAATGAACGTCCCGCGCCTTGAGGTTCGCTCCGATCGCCGCCGCGGCTCCGCTCGCCTGGTTGACGACCGCGAGGCCGAGCACCGTGGCCGGCAGGAGGACGACGAGCGCGATGGCGAGCGAGAACAGGCCCGCCGCGAGCCCCTGCCGGCGCCCGGCGCGAGAGCGGACGCGCGCCCAGAGCGGCCAGAGCGCCACGGCGATGACGGAGGCCCAGAGGATCCCCGCGACGAACGGGCGCAGGACGAGGTAGCTCAGTCCCCCCACGGCGACCAGGAGGACCAGCAGAAACACGATTGGATAGAGGTGCGCGGAGCGGTACTGAGGCATGGCAGTCCGATGATACGAAACACATTGATAAACTGGGGGGTTATGCGGCCTGCCGTGGCGCGCGTCCCGCGCCGCCCTCCCCCGCCCGAGCCCGCCGACCCCGCCGCCCTGTCGCGGGCGGCCGTGGCGTCGGCGCGGGTTCGCGGCTTCGCGGCCGCGGGCGTCCTCGCGGCGTCCCGGCCCGTGACGTGGGACGTCTTCCGGGACTGGCTGCGCGAGGGGCGGCACGCAGAGATGGCGTACCTCGAGCGCGACGCGGCCGCGCGCATGCGCTTCGACTCGATCCTCCCGTTCGCGAAATCCGTCGTCGCCGTCGCGCACGCCGTGCCCGGCACGGGCCCCGGCAACGTTGCCGCCTACGCCCGGGGCGAGGACTACCACCGCGTCGTCCGCCGGCACCTCAAGGACGTCGTCGAGGACCTCCGGCCCCTCGCGCCGAAGGGCTCGAATTTCCGCGTCTGCGTCGACACGGCGCCTCTCCTCGAGCGCGAGGTTGCCGTCCGGGCGGGCCTCGGCTTCATCGGCAAGAACGGGATGCTCATCGTGCCGGGCGTCGGCTCGCACGTCGTCCTCGGCGAGATCCTCACGGACGTCACTCTCGCGCCCTCGGCGGCTCCGCTGGCGGGCGGCGTGGACCGCTGCGGCTCGTGCACGGCCTGCCTCGAGGCCTGCCCGACGCAGGCCTTCGTGGCGCCGCGCGTCCTCGACTCGGCGAAGTGCCTCTCGTACCTCACGATCGAGAAGCGCGGGGCGCTCTCTTCCTCCGAGGAAGCCGCGCTCGGCGGCCGCCTCTTCGGCTGCGACGACTGCCAGGACGTCTGCCCGTTCAACGCCGCCCTCGACCCGGCCGGGCCCGCGCGCGGCCCCGCGGCGTCGCTCGATCCCGGGGAGATCCTCGCGCTCGACGAGGAAGGGTTCCGCGAGCGCTTCTTCCGCTCGGCGATCTGGCGCGCCACGTGGAGCGGCCTCGTCCGGAACGCGCGCGCGGCGGTACGGCGATGAGCGGGGCACCGGGGACGCTCCTCGTCGTGGCCGGCGTCTTCGTACGCGAAGGCCGGCTCCTTCTCGCGCGCCGGCCGGCGGGCCGCGCGTGGGCGGGCCTCTGGGAGTTCCCGGGCGGCAAGGTGGAGGCTGGCGAGACGCCGGAGGACGCGCTCGTGAGGGAGTGGCGGGAGGAGATGGACGTGACGCCGGTCGGGCTCGCTCCATTCCACTTCGAGACGACGGCCGGCGCCGCGCCGGGCGACTCATCGCGCCACGTCACGCTGCTTTTCTTCGAAGTGAATGGGATTGTCGGCGAGCCTCGAGCCGTGACCGTGGACGCCGTGCGCTGGTGCGCGGCCGCAGAGGCGAAGATCCTCCCGATGCCCCCGGCGGACGCGTCCGCGCTCTCACGCCTCCTCGAAAGGGCCGCCGGCGAAGGCACCTTCGCGGACACGGAGTCCGCGGCCGGCCTCGCCCTCGTTCGGGAGCACGCCTCCCGCACCCCTTTCATAGAAAACTCCGAATCCCTCTCCTCTCTTCGCGCCCTGGCGTTCCGGAAGCCGCGCCTGGACGGCGCCGGGACGGTCTCCGGCATCCTCGTCGCGACGCCGGACGGCGCGCGCGCGTACCGGAACGTCTGTCCTCACGTCCCGATCCCGCTCGACCGCGGCGGTGAGCCGCTCATGACCGAGGAAGGGTTCCTCGCGTGCCGCAACCACGGGGCGCTCTTTGCCGTCGAGGACGGGTTCTGCGTCGCCGGACCCTGCGCGGGCGAGTCGCTCGAGAGTGTCGCCGTCGAGCCGCAGGGCACCGGCTGGGCGCTGTCGGGAGGCGACGCGTGAACGACGGCCTCCTCCTCGTCCTCTACGTCCTCTGCGCGATGGGCTCGGCCTTCTTCTCGTCGGCCGAAACGGCGATCACGTCCGTGACGGATTCGGCGATCTTCCGCATGAAGACCGAAGGGAGGCGGAGCGCCGAGCGCCTCGAGCGCCTGCGCGCGGACCTTCCGAAGACCCTCGGGACGCTCCTCGTCGGGAATACGCTCGCGAACGCGGCCGCCGGGTCGCTCGGCGCGGGTCTCGCGATCTCGGCCTTCGGCGAGAAGTGGGGCGTCCTCGTCGCGACCGTCCTGACGTCGATCCTCCTCCTCGTCGTCGCCGAGGTCACGCCCAAGACGCTGGCCGCGCGCCGGCCGGAGGCGCTCTCGCTCCTCTTCGTCGGGCCCATCGAGACGTTCGTGAGGCTTCTGTCTCCCGCCACGGCGCTCCTCTCCGCCGTGGCCCGCTGGATCCTCGGGCCGTTCGGCGTCGAGGAGTCGGCCGACGTCACGGAAGAGGACGTCAAGAGCGTCATCTCCCTCTCGCGGGAGCAGGGCGGCCTCAAGCGCGAGGAGAGCGACCTCCTCCACGCCGTGCTCGCCTTCGGCGACACGCCTGTTCGCGACGCCATGGTGCCGCGCGCGAAGATCGTCTCGCTCGGCGTCGGGTCGACGTTCGCCGAGGTCGAGGCGGTCTGCCGCGATCACCGCTACAGCCGTTATCCCGTCACGCGCGGGCACGAGGACGACATCATCGGGATCCTCCACGTCAAGGACCTCTTCGACGTGACGGACGCCGACGAGGCGCGCTTCGACGTCTCCCGCTACCTCCGGCCCGCCGTCTTCGTCCCCGAGCTCAAGCGGGCCGAGGACCTCCTCCGCGAGATGCGCCGGCGCCGTTTTCACATGGCGGTCGTCGTGGCCGAGAGCGGCGCCGTCGCCGGCCTCGTCACGCTCGAGGACCTCATCGAGCAGATCGTCGGCGAGATCTTCGACGAGCACGACGAGCCCGCCCGCCCGCCCGTCGCCGAGGGGACGTCGCTCCTCGTCGAGGGAGCGTATCCTCTGGCATCTCTCGAGCGCGACCTCAAGGTCTCGTTCGAGGATCCGGATGCCGAAACGGTCGCCGGATTCCTTCTCCGCAAGTTCGGACGCATCCCTCGCGCGGGCGCACGGACGCGTGCGGGAGGCGTCGAGTTCCTCGTCGAGCGCGCGACCCCTCGGGCCATCGAGCGCGTTCGCATCCTGAGGCCGGACGCCCCGCGGCCTGCCGTCGTCGCCGAGAACCGAAAGGCCTCCCCAACGTGACTCCGAAAAACCGCATCGTCACCCTCGTCCCCGGCGACGGCATCGGTCCCGAGATCACGGCTGCCGTCGTCGAAATCCTCGCCGCCGCCGGCGCTCCCGTCACCTGGGAAAGCCACGACGCCGGGATCGCCGCGATGGCAGCGACGGGCAACCCCCTCCCGCCCGAGATCGTGGCGTCCATCCACCGGACGAAGGTCTGCCTGAAGGGCCCGGTGACGACGCCGGTCGGCGGCGGCTACAAGAGCGTGAACGTCTCGCTCCGGCAGGCGCTCGACCTCTACGCGAACCTCCGCCCCGTGAAGAACCTCCCGAACGTCGCCTCGCGCTACGGCGACCTCGACCTTGTCGTCGTCCGCGAGAACACCGAGGACCTCTACTCGGGCATCGAGCACGTGGTCGTGCCGGGCGTCGTCGAGTCGATCAAGATCATCACGGAAAAGGCGTCCACGCGCATCGCGCGCTTCGCGTTCGAGTACGCCCGGACGCACGGCCGCCGCCGGATCACGGCCGTGCACAAGGCCAACATCATGAAGCTCTCGGACGGCCTCTTCCTCGACTGCTTCCGCACGGTCGCGAAAGAGTACCCGGACATCCAGGCCGACGACGTCATCGTCGACGCGGCCTGCATGAAGCTCGTGATGAACCCGAAGCAGTTCGACATGCTGCTCCTCGAAAATCTCTACGGCGACATCATCAGCGACCTTGCCTCCGGCCTCGTGGGCGGCCTCGGCATCACGCCGGGCGCCAACCTCGGGACGCAGTGCGCCGTGTTCGAGTCCGTTCACGGCTCGGCGCCCGACATCGCGGGCAAGGGCATCGCGAACCCGACCGCCCTCCTCCTCTCCGCGACGATGCTGCTCCGCCACATCGGCGAGGACGGCCGCGCCGCGCGCATCGAGAAGGCCCTCAACGCCGCGATGGCCGACGGCAGCGCGAAGACGCGCGACGTCGGCGGCACGGCCACGACCGCCGCGTACGCCAAGGCGGTCGTCGCCCGGCTGTGATGCCGAAAGTCGTCTTCCTGAACGAGGGCCGGCGCTCCGAGGTGGCCGCCGGCACGACGCTTCTCGCCGCGGCCGACGCGCTCCGCGTGCCGATCGGGCGGGTCTGCGGCGGCGGGGGCACATGCTCGACGTGTCGCGTCGAGGTCGTCGCCGGGACGGAGAACCTCACCCCGCTCGAGGAGAACGAGATCGCCTACGAGCTGGGCCCGAACGTCAGGCTCGCGTGCCAGGCCCGGGTCCTCGGCGACGTCGGCGTGAGGGTCCTTGTCATCCCGAAGGCGCTGGTCGTCTGACGTGAGCCGGCCATCCGTCCGCCGCGCGCTCAAGCGCTCCGGGGCCGTCCTGCCCCCGCGCCCGCCGCGCACCGGGCCGCGCAACCTCGGAAAGGTCCCGCCGCCGAAGGTGTTCCTGCCGGGCGAGGGGCCGGAGGCCGGCCCGGTCGACTTCGCCGCGATCTTCGGGCGGACGGCTCCCGTCGAGATGGAGATCGGCGTCGGCAAGGGGCGCTTTCTCCTGAGCGCGGCCGCCGGGAACCGGGACCGGGACTTCTTCGGCCTCGAGATCGAGGCCGAGTACGCGGCGATCGTGCGCCTCAGGGCCGAGCGCGCGGGCCTCACGAACGTCCGCGTCGAGCGGCTCGACGGAAAGGCCTTCGTCGCCTCGCGCCTCGCGCCCGGCTGCCTCGCGGCCCTTCACGTCTACTTTCCGGACCCCTGGCCGAAAAAGCGGCACCACAAGAGGCGCCTCGTGGACCCCGCGTGGGCGACCGCGGCGGCGCGCGCGCTCGAGCCCGGCGGACTCCTGCGTGTCGCCTCGGACCACGCCGAGTACTGGGCCGTCATGAACGCGGTCCTCTCCGCCGAGCCGCTCCTCGCGGAGCTTTCCGACGAGGAGGCCGGCGAGTGGTCGACCGGGACGAACTACGAGCTGAAGTTCCTGAAGAGCGGCCGCCCCATCCGGAAGGCCGTCTTTCGCCGCGTCATGACTCCTCGGTCCGCTCCATCGCCAGGAGTGGCTTGAGGAACTTCCGGAAGTATTCGAAGCCGGAGATCAGCGCCATCGCCGTCATGACATAGAGGGCGGCTCGTCCCGTCTTGCGCCAGAGGCCGATGTCGTCGAGCTTCGCGCCGAGGATCATGAGCGAGATCCCGGCGATCTGCGTCCCCATCTTCCACTTGCCGAGCTTGCTCGCGGAGATCGTGATCCCGCGCGTCGAGGCGATCGAGCGGAGCCCCGAAACCGCGAACTCGCGCCCGATGATGATGCAGACGGCCCACGCGTCCGCTTCCTGGAGGTCCACGAGCGAAATGAGCGCGGCCGAGACGAGCAGCTTGTCGGCGATCGGATCGAGGAGCATCCCGACCGTCGTCACCTTTTTGTACTTCCGCGCGAACCAGCCGTCCGCCCAGTCCGTGATCGCCGCGAGGAGAAAGACGGCCAGCGCCATGTACTCGCGCGCCGGCAGCTTCGTCAGGAGGAGGACGACGAGGAGCGGAACGAGAAAGATGCGGAGAAGGGTCAGGGCGTTTGGGACGTTGAAGAACACCGAGGCGCGATTCTAGACCCCGTGATCCGCGTGCGCTGGACAGCCCGCTCCCCGGGGCCGAGAATCTCCCTGCTCATGTCCGCGCCTTCCATCGTCTTCGGGACGGACGGCTGGCGCGGCCAGATCGCCCGGGACCTCACGTTCGGGTCCGTCCTGCGCGTCGTGGACGCCGCCGGCGCCTGGAACGTCTCGCCGGAAAACAGCGAGCCCGGCGACCCGTGGACGTTGCCGTTCGTACACGACACCCGCTTTTTGTCGCCCGAGCTCGCGGCCGAAAGCGCGGCCCGCCTCGCGTCGCAGGGCTTCCGGGTTCTCCTGACCGACCGGCCCGTGCCGACGCCGTGCGCGTCGTGGCACGTCCACTCCCGCGGCCTCCGGCTGGGCCTCGCGATCACCGCGTCGCACAACCCGGCGCTCTGGAACGGCGTGAAGGTCAAGTCCTGGTTCGGCGGCAGCGCGAGGCCCGCGACGTACGACGCGGTCTCCCGCCGCGCGGATCGCCCGCTTCCCGCGCGCGCGGGCGGCGCCGTCGAGAGGGTCGACCTCCGCCGTGCGTACGGCGCCGCGATCGCCGCCGCCGTCGACCTCGATGCCGTCCGCCGCGCGGGCCTCCACGTCCTCTTCGACGCCATGCACGGCGCGGCCGGGACGCTCCTCGAGGAGATCGTCGGCGCGGGCCATCCGACGCTCGTCACGACGCTCCGGTCGGCGCGCGATCCGCTGTTCGGGGGCGTCAACCCCGAACCCATCCCCGAGCACCTCGGCGCCTCGCGGGACGAGCTGAAGCGCGCGCGATACGACATCGTCCTCGCCAGCGACGGCGACGGCGACCGTCTCGGCGTTCTCGACGGCGGCGGCGCTTTCGTCACGCCGCACCGGATCCTCGCCCTTCTCGCCGAGAGCCTCACGGAGCGAGGGCGGATCTCCGGAGGCATCGCCAAGACGTTCTCGACGTCGCTCCTCCTCGACCGCGTCGCCGCGCGCCTCGGCGTCCCGCTCCACGTGACTCCGATCGGATTCAAGTACATCGCCGAGAAGATGATGTCGGGAGACGTCGCAATCGGCGGCGAGGAGTCCGGCGGCCTCGGTGTCTCCTTCTACCTTCCCGAGCGCGACGGCGTTCTCTCGGCGCTCCTCGTCCTCGAGGCGATCGCGCACTCGGGCGGGTCCTTCGACGCCCTCCTGAAGAAGCAGGACGCGACGTACGGCGCCTTCGCATACGGCCGGCGCGACCTCCACCTGCCGATGCCGCTCCTGAAGGCGTTCGTCGGGGAGCTGAAGACGTCGCCGCCCGCTTCCCGCGCCGGGCAGGCCGTGACGGGCGTCGAGGACCTCGACGGCGTCAAGCTCCTCTTCGGCGGGAAGGGCTGGATCCTGCATCGCCTTTCGGGCACGGAGCCGATCATCCGCATCTACGCCGAGCACGAGGACGCGGCGGTGGTCGAGAAGCTCCTGGACCGGACCGAGACTGAGCTCCGGCACCGCGCCTGACGACGGCCGTTCACCCCTGCCCTATTGCCCTCTAGGAAAGTCTTCGGTGCTCTTCGGACCCGACCCGTTCAGCGAGCGTCGGCCAAAACGTAGCCGGAGCCGACGAAGCGGAGCACCGGACCGGCGCCGAGGCCAGCGATCGGGTCCGACTCCTCGAGCAGCTCGGGTGTCAGGTCTCCCCCGTACGCCACGACCGCGCGCGCGGCCATCGTGAACGGATTCTGTCGCTCGACCTCGAAACGCGCGGGCTCGGAGACGACCGCGAGCGCGACCGTCCCCGTCCCGAAGACTTTCAGGAACGGCTGCGGGATCTTGTCGCGGTACTCGAAAGCCGGGTCCTCGCGGTACGTGAGGACCTCGTCGAACGCGAGAAGCCGGCTTGTCTCGACCGAGAGAAACTCGTTCGAGAGCGCTTTCAGGTAAGGGACGCGGCCCTGATCCGCGAGAAGGAGCGTTCCCTCGCCCGAGGCCGCCACGAGGATGCCCGCGAGGGGACCGGCGAGGCGTGTGTCCGTCGTCAGCGCCGAGATGCCCTGCCGGCCGACGACGACCCCGCGCCGGACCCTGAGGCCGCCCACGCACGCCGCCGAGAGGAACCCGCCAGGCTTCGGAGTGAACGGGCCCACGGGCGGCGCGACGTCGACTCGCGGAAAGCTCCCCGAGCGCGGACGGACGCCGGAGCTCACGAGGTTGCGCTTCCCGCTCGAGGCCAGCGAGTCGAGAGGCTCCGGTTTCACGACCGGCGTGGGCTTCGCGTCGTCCTTCACCACGAAAGACGGGTGCGTGTCGTTCACGCCCGCGGTCGGGCGGAGGGCGGCGGCGCGCACCTCGGCCGCGGCGGCACGCGCCGTCCGGGCGACCGAGTCGTCACCCTCGGAGCCGTCCTTGAGCTCGGCCCCTGCAAGACGGAAATGCTTCTGCGCGGTTTCGTACTCACCCTCGCGCTGCGCGACCAGCCCGAGCGTCAGGTGCGCTTTCCGGTGGGCGGGGGCGAGGGCGAGGACCTTCTCGAGCGGCTCCTTCGACTCGGCGTCACGGCCCGACTTGAACAGGATGAGGCCGAGGTTGAAGAGGAGGGGCACCGAATCGTCGTGCTCCTGGAGAAGCTCCCGGGTCTTGGCTTCGGCCGCGCCGAACTGACCGAGGTGGAAGAGCGTGATCGAGAGATTGAGGAGAACCTCGGGATCCTGCGGGCGCAGGCGCTGGGCCTCGTCGAACTCCCGCCGCGCCGCCTCGTGGTGGCCGCGGGACATCTCCTCCTTGCCCCGGTTGAGGTGGAGGAGGAACAGGCCGTGGTCGAAGAACGGTGCGGGCCTGAAGGCCCGGGTCGTCTCGGAGCCGCGCGACGCCGCCATGCCGCTCCCTACTGCACCCGCCCGAGGACGGGAGCGGGGCGCGCCGAGGAGACGTCGCCCGTGTTCGAGAGGACAGCGGTCCCGTCAACGCGCGAGACTGTCACGGGTGCCGCCAGGGACGCGCGCCGCACGGAGCCGGTCGGGACGCCGCGGAACCCTCCGCCGACGGCGGCTGCGGACGTCCCGTGGTGCGCGACGAGCACCCGCCGGACGTATTCCCGCGTCTCGGCGTACGGCGGCACGCCCGAATGCTTCGTCACGGCGTTCTCGCCGGCGTTGTAGCCGGCGAGGGCGAGCGCGACGTCCCCCTTGAACTGCGCGAGGAGTGCCGCGAGGTACCGGACGCCGCCGCGGATGCTTTGGACGGCGTCGAAGCGGTCGGAAACGCCGAAGCGCTTCGCGGCCTGCGGCATCAGCTGCATCAGGCCGCGCGCGCCCTTGCGGGACACGGCCTTCGGGTTGAAGTTGGACTCGACGAGCATGACGCTCTTCACGAGCGCCGCGTCGACGCCCTCGGCGCGGGCCTCGGCCTCGATGATCGGGTCGAAGGGTGACGGCGCCGCGCGCCGCTCGATGAGGTACGAATCGGAGGGAGCCGCACCGTTGACGCGCCAGCCGCTTCCGATCGCGTCATTGAAAATGAGGGCCGAGCCGTCCGCCTGCCGGACGAGGTGCACGTCGGCACGCGCGGCCGTCGCGCACAGCGACACCGCAATCGCTCCCCGGGCGGCGAAACGTCCGAAGGACATGGCCTACAAATTATAGACGAAAGCTCAAGTGGCCCGTGCCGACAGCCTCTCCCGCACCCGGGCGACGCCCGCCGCGAGGGCCGGCCCGATCGCCGCGGCGTCCTTCCCGCCGGCCTGCGCGAGGTCGGGCTTTCCCCCTCCCTTGCCGCCGACGAGCGGCGCCATCGTCTGCGCGAGCTCGTGCGCCGAAACCCGCCCGACGATGTCGGGCGTGACCGCCGCGAGGAGCGTGACCTTCCCCTCGAACTCAGTGCCGAGGAGGACGACGCCCGACTTCAGCTTCCCGCGAAACGTGTCCGCGAGGTTGCGCAGCTCGTTCACCGGCAGCGAGGGGACGCGGCGGGCGAGGACCTTGACGCCGGAGATCTCCTCGATGCCATCCATGTCACTCGACGTTCCGTCCGAAGAGATACCTTTCCTAGAAGGTGAATGTCCGGAGGCAGAGACGCCCGGTTGCGCGCCCGACGGGCCGCCTCCCGCGCCCGCAGCGCCGACACCCGCCAACGCCAGGTCGCGCTTGAGGGCCGCGATCTCCTTGTCTTTCCTTCTAAGAGAATCCAGCGCGTCCCTCAGCTTCGCCGGCAGCTCGTCGAGGGACGTGTTCGCGATGTGGGCCAACTGCTCGCGAGGATCTCTTCGTCTTTCTGAAGCCTGTCGACCGCGTTCAGCGACGTGACGGCTTCGATACGCCGGACGCCGGCCGCGAGGCCCCTGTCGGAGAGCACTTTGAACGCGCCGATCTCCCCGGTCCGGCCGACGTGGCAGCCGCCGCAGAGCTCGGTCGAGAACCCGGGCACGTCCACGACGCGGACGCGCTCGCCGTACTTCTCGCCGAAGAACATCATCGCGCCCTTCTTCTTCGCGTCGTCCATAGACATGACGGCCTTCGACACCTCGAGGTCCCGCAGGATTTCCTCGTTCACGAGGCGCTCGATCTCGCGGATCTCCTCCGCCGTCGTCGGGCGCGAGGCGGCGTAGTCGAACCGCAGGCGGTCGGGCGCGACGAGCGAGCCCATCTGCCGCACGCTCTCCCCAAGAACCTGCCGCAGCGCCGCATGCAGCAAGTGCGTGCCCGTGTGGTTCGCCTGCGTCTTGCGCCTCGCCCACTCGTCGACGGCGAGGGTCACCGATTGACCGGGAGAAAGCGAACCCGAAGAGATTCTTAGAAGGTGAAGAGTGCTTCGCCCATTTGGCGCGCGTCTCGTGTCCACGACAACGGCGACGCCGTCGGGAGCCCACGAGAAGGTCCCCACATCGGCGACCTGTCCGCCGCCCTCCGGATAGAAGACGGAGCGGTCGGTTATGACCCACCCCTCATTACCCTTTCTAAGAGAATTCGCCTTTTCCTCTTGCTTCAGAGGAATCAGGCCCAGAACTCTTGCGCCCTCGAGCCGCACGAAATCCTGTTCGGGATACCCGCGGAATTCCGTCGTCCAGGAGGGGTCGATCTGGTCGTCGGCCGGAAGACCGCCTTCGTGCTCGAACTTCGACGCGCCCTTGCTTCGCTCGCGCGCCGCGTCGAGCTCCTTCTCGAAGCCCGCCCGGTCCACCTGGACACCCTCATCGGAAGAAATCTCCTCGATGAGCTCGAGCGGGACGCCGTGCGTGTCGTAGAGGCGGAAGGCGGCGGCGCCCGAAAGCGTCGTCTGGCCCTCGCGCCGCGCCGCGGAGATCGCCTCGCCGACTCGATCGGCGCCGACCGACATGGTCCGGCGGAAGCCTTCTTCCTCGACCCGGATGGTTTCGGCCGTCGTCCTCCGCAGACTGCCGTTCGGATCGTGAAGTTGAATTCCTTCAAATGAATGGAAGACGGGCGCGGCGAGGTCGGCGAGGAACGACGCCTCGATTCCGAGGTCGAGCCTGCGGCCGTACCTCAGGGCACGCCGGATGATCCGGCGCAGGACGTATCCCCTTCCTTCATTCGAAGGAATGACGCCGTCCGCAATGAGCATCGTCGCGGCTCGTGCGTGATCCGCGATCACGCGGAAGGGAGCATCTTCGACCGCCATCCCGCCCACGTACTTCTTCCCCGAGACCTCCTCGATCTTCCCAATGATCCCGGCGAAGAGATCCGTGTCGTAGTTGTTGTTCTTGCCCTCGAGGATCGCCGTGATGCGCTCGAGGCCGGCGCCGGTGTCGACGCTCGGCTTCGGGAGCGGGGTCTGCTTCCCCGACGCGTCGCGGTCGAACTGCATGAAGACGAGGTTCCAGATCTCCATGACGCGGTCGCCGGCGCCGTTCGGCGTCGCGTCGCCCGGGACCGACGGCCCCTGGTCGTAGTGGAGCTCCGTGCACGGCCCGCAGGGGCCCGTCTCGCCCATCGACCAGAAGTTGTCCTTCTCGCCGAAGCGCGCGATGCGCTCCTTCGGAAGGTGCTTCGCCCAGAGCGCGGCCGCCTCGTCGTCGGTCGTGTACACCGTCGCCCAGAGCCGCTTCGGGTCGAGCCCGTAGAACTCCTTCGACGTGACGAGCTCCCACGCGAAGTCGATCGCGTCCTTCTTGAAGTAGTCGCCGAACGAGAAGTTCCCGAGCATCTCGAAGAACGTGTGGTGGCGCGCCGTGTACCCGACGTTGTCGAGGTCGTTGTGCTTGCCCCCGGCCCTCACGCACTTCTGCGAGGACGTCGCGCGAACGTACGCGCGCTTCTCGCGGCCGAGGAAGAGGTCCTTGAACTGGTTCATCCCCGCGTTCGTGAAGAGGAGCGTCGGGTCCTCGGCGGGAACGAGGGACGAGGACGCCACGCGAGCGTGGCCCTTGCCCTCGAAATAGGAGAGGAACGTCTCGCGGACCTTGCGTGAGGTCCAGCCTTCAGGGGTCGTCATCGGTCGGTTCGCCTTTCGTGCGGAGCGCCTCGAGGACGGCGGACGGCGCGAAGCCACGCCTCACGAGGTGATCGAACAGTTTCTTCGACCGCGCCTGCCGCGTCAAACCGGCCGGCAGCGCGCGGGCGCGCCTGTCGAGCGCGCGCCTCAGGTTTCGAGCCTCGTCCGCGGGGTCGAGTCCCGCGAGCGCGGCGTCGGCGTCCGAGCGGGTGACGCCCTTGGACGCGAGCTCCGCAGCGATCCGGTTCCGCCCCCGGCCCCCGCGCGAGCGGGCGGACGCGAGCGCGGCCGCCGTTGCCGCATCGTTCAGCCAGCCGCGGGCGGCCAGGTCGTCCAGACATGCCTCGATGTCGGCCTCCGAAAACGCCCGTTGGAGGAGTTTTCTGCGTATCTCGAGACGCGTGTGCGCGCGGATCGCCAATAAGGCGAGAGCCGAGTTTCGGGGATCGGCGCTTTTCTTAGAAGGTAAATCGGTCGAAGAAGAGTCGCGGCGAAAGGTCCACCCGCCCGATGGCGCTCTCCCTCCCCTCTTCACCTTCAAAGAAAATACATCCGTCCCCGCCGCTCGGGCGCCATCGGACACGCTCCGCCGCTGCCCGTCAACCCGTCGACTGGTTCGAGAAGTCGAAGGGCGAGTCCGCGTCCCGCGGTCCGACGCCCTCCGGCGCCTGCAGCGACCCCTCCATGAGCTCGTTCGCGACGTCCGACGTGGACTGGATCCCCTGGATCTTGAGCTTGAACTCGTTGGGGTTCGTCGACCGCCGGATGGCCTCCTCGAGCGTGATGAGGCCGGTCTTGTAGAGCTGGAAGAGCGACTGGTCGAACGTCTGCATGCCGTACTGCGACGTGCCGGCCTTGATCGCGTCCGTGATGTACTTCGTTTTCTCCTTGTTCTCGATGCAGTCGCGGATGTAGTTCGTCGCGATCATGACCTCGACGGCCGGCACGCGGCCGAGGCCGTCCGCGCGCGGGAGGAGGCGCATCGAGCAGACGGCCTTGATGACGGCCGCGAGCTGGAGGCGGATCTGCTTCTGCTGGTGCGGCGGGAAGACCGAGATGATGCGGTTGACCGTCTCCGTCGCGTCCATCGTGTGGAGGGTCGACATCACGAGGTGGCCCGTCTCGGCCGCGACGAGCGCGGTCTCGACCGTCTCGAAGTCGCGCATCTCGCCCACGAGGATGACGTCGGGGTCCTGGCGGAGGGCCGCGCGGATCGCGCTCGCGAACGAGCGCGTGTCGACCTCCAGCTCGCGCTGGTTGATGATCGACTTCTTGTCCCTGTGGAGGAATTCCACGGGGTCCTCGATCGTCATGATGTGCTCGGCGCGCGTCGAGTTGATGTAGTCGATCATCGCGGCGAGCGACGTCGACTTGCCCGAGCCCGTCGTCCCCGTCACGAGGATCAGACCGCGCGTCTCCTCGCAGATCTTCTCGAGGACGGGCGGGAGCAGGAGGTCCCGGATCGTCAGGATGCGCGCCGGGATGACGCGGCAGACGAGACCGACCGTCCCGCGCTGCTGGAAGATGTTGCAGCGGAAGCGCCCGAGGCCCGGCACCGAGTACGCGATGTCGATCTCGAAATTGTTCTTGAACTTTTCCTTCTGGCGGGCGGACATGATCGAGAACGCCATCGCGATCGTGTCTTCCTGCATGAGGCGCTTGAGGTCGACCAGCGGGATCAGCTCGCCGTCCACGCGGATGATCGGGTGGGCCCCCACCTTCAGGTGGAGGTCGGAGGCCTTCCGCTCCACCGAGATCTTGAGGAGGTCGTTGATGTGCATCGGTGCCCTCCCGACGTGTCCGGAATTCAGGCAAGAATAGGCTTTTCAGGCACTTCCAGTCAACGAAAGAGAACCGATCGCAGGCTTCCGGCGGTATAGTTCCCGGCGCTCGAGGAGGGGTCATGGCCGACGAGAAAGACCATCCGAACGGGAGCGGCGGTTTCACGCGCCGCGGACTCATCAAGGGCCTCGCCACGACCGCGGTCGCGTCCGCGACGGCGGGCGCCGCGGTCCTCGCGGAAGAACGGGCGAAGACCGACGTGGGACGCGGGCTCCCCGTCACCCTCACGGTGAACGGCGCCGTGAAAAAGGGCGTCTTCGAGCCGCGGACGACGCTCGCGGAAGCGTTGCGCGACGCCTGGGGCATGACGGGCACGAAGGTGGGATGCGACCGCGGCGCGTGCGGCGCCTGCACGGTCCTCCTCGACGGCCTCGCCGTGAATTCGTGCCTCACGCTCGTCCACGACGCAGACGGGCGGAAGGTGACGACGATCGAGGGCCTCGGCTCGCCCGAGGCAATGTCGCCGATCCAGAGGGCCTTCGTCGAGGCCGACGCCCTCCAGTGCGGTTTCTGCACGCCGGGGATGGTTGTCTCCTGCGCGGGCCTTCTCGCGAAAGACCCGCACCCTTCCCCCCACGACGTGAGGGAAGCCGTCGCCGGCAACCTCTGCCGGTGCGGGACCTACACGGGAGTCTTCGCCGCGTGCGACGCCGCGGGGAAGACGGGGGTGAAACATGGCTGAAGAGAAGAAGGGAAAAGAGATCAAAGAAGAACAGAAAGAGAAGATTTCTGAGAAGGTGCCAGAGGCGGCGGGAAACGCCGTGACGGTCGAAATTGGCCTCGCGCCCCCATACCCTTCTAAGAAAATCTCGGTGGTCCTCTCTCCCGGCGACCCGCCTCCGTATCCGATGGGGGAGCGCCCCATCACCGGCAAGCGCCGCCCGCGCCTCGACGGCCCGCAGAAGGTCACCGGCCGCGCCGTCTACACGCACGACGCCCGCAGGCCCGGGATGCTGCACGCGCGCGTCGTCCGCTCGCCGTACGCCCACGCGAACATCGTGTCCGTCGACACCTCGGTCGCCGAGAAGATCGCCGGAGTCGTGATCGAGAATCCCGGGAAGAAAGTCGTGCGCTACCACGGCGAGGCCGTCGTCGCGCTGGCGGCGCCGACGGCCGCCGCCGCCGAGGACGCGATGCGCGCGGTCCACGTCACGTACGACGTCCTGCCGCACACGGTGAGCCTCGCCGCCGCCCGCAAGGAGGGCTCGCCGCTCGTCTTCCAGAAGGCCGTCGAGGAGAAGCGGACGGCGGGCGACGAGCCCGGCGCCGCGGCGGCCCTGCCTCAGACGGGCAACGTCCGCGGGCCGAAGACCTCCGGCAAGGGAGACGCCGCGAAGGGCTTCGCCGAGGCCGAGGCCACGCTCGAGGTCGTCACGACGACGACGGTCCAGAACCACGTCTGCATGGAGACGCACTCGCTCTTCGCGGAATGGACCGGCGAAACGCTCGAGGTCCAGGCTTCGACGCAGGGCACGTTCAGCGTCCGCGACGAGCTCGCGGAGGTCTTCAAGCTCCCGAGGGACAAGGTGATCGTCCACGCCGAGTTCACGGGCGGCGGCTTCGGATCGAAGTTCGGGGCGGGCGACTACGGCGTCTTCGCCGCGAAGCTCGCGAAGAAGGCCGGAAAGCCCGTCCTGATGGCGCTCGACCGCAAGGAGGAGAGCCTCGCGGCGGGGAACCGGCCCGACTCTTGGAACCGCGTGAAACTCGGCTACCGGAAGGACGGCATCGTCACCGCGGTCGAGTACGAGTCGTTCGGCACGGCCGGCGTCGCGACCGGCACGGGCACGGGCGGCTTCGTGAAGTCCGCCTACGGCTTCCCGGCCGTCGCGGTCGCCGAGTCCGACGTCTTCACGCACCTCGGTCCGGGCTGCGCGATGCGCGCGCCGGGCCACCCGCAGGGCTGCTTCGCGGTGGAGACGGCGCTCGAGGAGCTCGCGAGCCGCCTCGGGATGGACCCCCTCGCGCTCCGCCTCAGGAACGATCCCTCCGAGGTCCGGCGGGCCGAGTGGGAGATCGGCGCGAAGGAGATCGGCTGGTCGCGCCGCGCGGAGATCACGAAGGCGAACGAGGCCGCCACGGCGGCCGGCAGCCCGCTCCGGCGCGGACTCGGCTGCGCCGCAGCGCTCTGGTACACCTTCGTCTCGATGGGATCGCAAGTCCTCGTCCGGATCCACCGCGACGGCACGGTCGAGGTCGAGAACGGCGTGCAGGACATCGGCGGCGGCGTGAGGACGCCGATCGCGATGGTCGTCGCCGAGGAGATGGGGCTCCCGGTCGCGGCGCTACACGTGAAGATCGGCGACTCGCGCTACCCGTTCGGGCCGGCGTCGGGCGGCTCCGTGACGACCGGCTCGCTCATCCCCGCGGTCCGCGCGGCCGCCGTCCACGCGCGCGAGAAGCTCATCGCCGTCGCCGCGAAGGTGCTCGGCGCGTCCGAATCCGAAATCACGATCGCGAACGGCGTCTTCTCCGCGAACGGGAAGACCGCCGATCTGCGGAAGGTCTGCTCGCGCCTGCCCGGCGAGGCGCTCGTCGCGACGGGCGACCGCGCGAAGGACTACGACGGGACCGACACGCGCCTCTTCGGCGCGCAGTTCGCCGAGGTCGTCGTGGACGTCGAGACCGGCGTCGTCGCGGTGAAGAAGGTCGTCGCGGTCCACGACTGCGGCCAACCCGTCTGGAAGACGGGCGTCGAGAGCCAGATCCGCGGCGGCATCCTGCAGGGCATCAGCTACGCGCTTTTCGAGGAGAGGGTCGTGGACGAGCGCTCGGGCCGCGTCATGAACCCGAACGTCGAGTTCTACAAGGTCCTCGGGAGCAAGGACACGCCCGAGATCGTCCCGCTCGTCGTGGATTTCTACCCCGGCAAGAACAACGCGCACGCGCGCGGAATCGGCGAGCCGGCCACCGTGCCGACGGCCGCCGCGGTCGCAAACGCGATCGCGCACGCGACGGGCATCCGGCCGACGGCGCTCCCGATCACGCCGGCGAGGATCCTGGACGCGCTCGGGAAGGTGCCGAAGCGGGAGGTGAGGGCGTGAAGAGCTTCGAAAGGGTTCAGCCCCGGAGCTGGGAGGACGCCGCAGCGCAGATGGCTGCGGCGCGAGAGAAGAAGATTTCTTCCGAGGTGAAAGGAGCCGGGACCGAGCTCCTCGATCGAATGAAGGAATACAACCTCGCGCCCGACCTCGTCATCGACCTGAGGCGATTGACCTCTCACTCTTCCATTCGAAGGAATTCTTCCGGCGGCGTGTCCATTGGCGCGCTCGTGACCCTCGCGGCCGTGGCCGAGGGCCTGAAGTCGGAGCTGCCCGCCCTCGCGGACGCGTGCCTCGGCGCGGCGACGCCGCAGATCCGCAACGCGGCGACGCTCGCCGGGAACCTCTGCCAACGCCCCCGCTGCTGGTACTTCCGGTCTTCCGAGTTCCAGTGCCTGAAGAAGGGCGGCGTCGAGTGCCTCGCGAAGTCCGGCGAAAACGAGTTCCACGCCATCTTCGGGAACAACACCTGCGCGATCGTCCACCCGTCGGCAGCCGGCGTCGCCCTCGTCGCCCTGAACGCCCGCATCGAGACGCTCGCGGCCGGCGGCGGCCGCACGCTCGCGGCCGCGGATTTCTTCCAGCGGCCCGAGGTCGACATCTTCACGGAGAACTCCCTGAAGCCGGGCGAGCTCGTCGTCGAGATCCACGTCGACAGGCCGAAGGGCCTGCGCTCGGCGTATCGGAAGATCAAGCAGAAGCAGGCCTTCGACTGGCCGCTCGCCGACGCGGCGGTCGCGTGGCGCGACGAAGGCGGCGTCGCGAGGGACGTGCGGATCGTGATCGGATCCGCGGCACCCGTGCCGTGGCGCGCGAAGGCGGCCGAGGCCCTCGTCGAGGGCAAGACGATCGACGCGCCGCTCGCGGCGAAGGCCGGAGAGGCGGCGCTCGACGGCGCGACGCCGCTCGGCAAGAACGCCTACAAGCTTCCCATCGTGGCCGCCGCCGTCCGTCGCGCGCTTCTCGCGTCGGCCGGCCTGTCCGTGGACGCGGAGGCGGAGTCGTGAGCGCGTCGGACGGCTTCGGCGGTTCGGACGCCGTCGCCCTGGACCCCGCGCTGCGCTGCCGGCACCTGCGCACGAAGACGATGTTCGTCGCGACGGGAGAGTGGGACGAGCACGCGCGCGAGCACCCGTCGACGTCGGCGGCGTACTGGTGCCTTCAGGTCATGGGGCCCGTCGGCCCGGACGGCCAGCCCGCCTGCCTCGACGACTGCCGCGCCGGCCGCGCCTGCTTCGAGGGCGAAGGCTGACCGGCGTGCCCATTCACGTCTCCGGAGTCCTCCTCGCCGCCGGCGCCTCGATGCGCTTCGGCTCTCCGAAGATGCTGGCGCCCGTTCCGCCCGGAGGGCGGCCAATGCTCGCGCACGTGATCGACACGTGGCGCGGCGTGGGCTTCGCGGAGATCGTCGTGGTGCTCGGACATGGCGCGGCGGACCTTCGGGAGACGACCGAAGAGGAACTTCTTCGAATCGCCAGGAGGGAACCCGGCGTCAGGGATTCCGCCCGCCTCGACGGTGACGGGGAAGGGGCGGCGCGGCCGCTCGATGCGGCCGCGCCGCCCCCTGCCCCGGTGCGCTGGGTCGAGAACTTCGACTGGGAATCCGGCATGTTCTCGTCCGTCCGCGCCGGACTCGCAGCGATTCGACCCGAGTCGACGCACGCTGCGCTCTCCCCCGCTGATCTTCCCTTTCTAGGGAAATCCTCTCTTCGGACGGTTCTCTCGGCCACGAACTTGCCGGAGGCGGACTCGCGCACGATCCTCGTTCCGGTCTGCGGCCTTCGCCGCGGGCATCCTCTCGTGATCCCGACGTTTCTCGTGGCCCGCGTCCTTGCCTGGCCCGCCGACGCGCGGCTGAACCGCCTCTTCGCCGAGCCCGACGTGAAGGTGCTTCACCTCGAGGGCTTCGACGAGACGATCCTCGCGGACGTCGACCGGCCGGCCGACCTTGCGGCCGCTTCCGTTCCCGCGGGAGCACGCGGATGACGACGCAGCTTCTCCTCGACCTTCCGGCGATCCTCGAGGCGCACGGCCGCATCGCGCTCGCAACCGTCGTCGCCGCGACGGGCTCCACTCCCCGCGGGATGACGGCGCGCCTGCTGGTCCTTCCGGACGGCACGACGCGCGGGACGATCGGCGGCGGGAAATTCGAGTCCCTCGTGATCGCGGACGCGAAAAAGCTTCTCGACGGCCGGGGCCTCCCCTTCACGCGCCGGTACGACTTCGTGCCCGAGGGGCCGAGCGCGTTCGGGGCCGTCTGCGGCGGAACCGCGACGGTCCTCCTCGAGATCGTCGAGAAGTCCCCCCGGCTCCTCGTCGTGGGAGCGGGCCACTGCGGCCGCGCGCTCGCGCGCGCGGCGGCGTTCTCGGGCTGGGAGGTCACCGTGGCGGACGAGCGGCCCGAACAGCTGGACCCCGCGGCGTTCCCGGAGGGCGTGACGCTCCTCCGGGTGAAGGAGGACTACTCCGACCTGCCGGCGCCCGGCCCGGAGGACTCCGTCGCGATCGTCTCGCGCGGGCACGTGACGGACGGGCTCGCGTTCCGCCGGCTCCGCGGCGTCCCCGTCTCCTATCTCGGGATGATGGGAAGCAACGCGAAGAGAAAGGCGCTCTTCGGCGAGCTCCGCGCCGAAGGGTGGACCGAGGAAGAGCTCGCGCGGACCCGGAGCCCGATCGGCCTCGACATCGGCGCCGAGACGCCCGAGGAGATCGCGATCGCGATCGTGGCCGAGGTCGTTAAAGTACGGCGTGGCCGCGGGGCCTGAAGACTCCGTTACGGGTGGCCGGCCTCGACGCCCGCGTGAACCGGCGTGAGCCAGCCGTAGCGGTCCTCGACGCGTCCCTCGACGATGTCGAAGAACGACTTCTGGATCGCCTCCGTCATCGGGCCGCGCGTGCCGTTTCCGACGGGGATCCGGTCCACCGAGCGGATCGGCGTGATCTCGGCGGCCGTCCCCGTGAAGAACATCTCGTCGGCCGCGTAGATCATCTCGCGCGGAATCGTCTTCTCCTCCATCTGGAACCCGAGCTCGCGTGAGAGCTGGATGACGGAGAGCCGCGTGATGCCCGGCAGCGTGGAGGCCGAGAGCGGCGGCGTGTAGAGGCGGCCCTTCCAGACGAGGAAGAGGTTCTCGCCCGAGCCCTCGGAGATCCGCCCGTTGTGGTCCAGGGCGATCCCTTCGTGGTACCCGTTCGTGATGGCCTCCATCTTGATGAGCTGGCTGTTCGCGTAGTTCGCGGTGGCCTTCGCCATCGCGGGCATCGTGTTCGGCGCGATGCGCATCCACGAGGAGCAGCACACGTCCACTCCCTTCTCGAGCGCCTCCGCTCCGAGGTACTTGCCCCACTCGTAGCACCCGATCGCGACGTCGACGGGGTTCGGGAAGGGGTTGACGCCGAGGGAGCCGTAGCCGCGGTAGACGAGCGGCCGGATGTAACAGGCCGGGAAGCCGTTCGCGCGGACGACCTCGAGCGTCGCGTCGCGAAGCTGGTCGATCGTGTACGGGATCGCCATCCGGTAGATCTTGGCCGACCAGAACAAGCGGTCGAGGTGCTCGTCGAGCCGGAAGATCGCGGGGCCGCGCGCCGTGTCGTAGCAGCGCTCGCCCTCGAAGACGCCGGAACCGTAGTGGAGCGCGTGCGTGAAGACGTGGATCTTCGCGTCCGCGAAATCCACCAGCTTCCCGTTCATCCAGATCTTCTTGACGTTTTCGAAGCTCATCCGGGCCTCCAGCCGAGATCCTATCCGAAAGCGTCGAATTTTCGGGCGGCGGGTCAGGCCGGGTCGACCAACCGCGCGAGCGCCACGACCACGGCCGTCTCGAGGCGGAGGATGCGGGGGCCGAGGGAGAGGAAGACCGGGGATTTTTCTGCGAATAGAGAGAGTTCGGCCGGAGCGAAGCCACCCTCGGGACCAACGACGACCGACATGGCGCCCGGAACGGCGCGGGGACCGCCCGCAGGCGCCGCCGGGTCCAGCACGAACAGCATCTCCCCTCTTACCCTTCTAAGAAAATCCTCCGTGCTCTTCGGACCCTCCAGGGAAGGCACCAGCGTCCGGTCGCATTGCTTCGTCGCCTCTTCGGCGATCCTCACGAGCCGCGGGATCCGCTTCGCGAGCGCCGCGACGTGCGCGCGCTGCGAGCGCTCGGCGTCCAGGAGGACGAAGCCCGCCGCGCCGCACTCGGTCCCCTTCTCGATCGCCCACTCGACGCGCGCGGGCTCCGCGCACGCGAGCGCCACCACGACGCGGTTCGCGGGCTCCCCGGGGAGGGGAGAAGACGAGGGAAGAAGAGGAAGAGGAAGAGGAAGAGAAGATTCTCTTAGAGGGTAATAGGGTAATGGCAGAGCCGCCCCGCGCGAGCACGGCCGGGGCCCGGGCACCCCTGCCGTCCAACGCGACGACCTCGGTGCCGTCCCTGAGGCGCCTCGAGCGGACGTGCTCCCGTTCTTCCACCTTCAAAGAAATCTCCTCGTGCTCTTCGGACCTCCCCAGGTGTTCCGCGAGATCGGGCACGAGCACCCGCGGCGGGCGCGCGGGAGAGGAGTCCTTCCTACTCATTCGAGGAAATCCACCCTGTCCCGAGCCATTCATTCTCCCGAAGCGAGCGCACTTTCCGGAAACCCTCTTTCCGAAGCAGATCCTCCCACTCCCCTTCCCTCTCGACGAGCTGCCCGGAGCAGAGGAGCCTCCCGCCCGGCGCGAGGCGCGCGCGGAGCGCCGGGAGGAGCGGCGCGGTCTCCTCGTGGATCATGTTCGCGGCGACGACGTCGAAGCGCGCCGACGGGCGCAGCGCCTCGAGCGGCCCCGCAAACGCGGCGACGCGGGGAACGGCGTTCGCGAGCGCCTGCTCGCGCGTCGCGAACGCGGCCTCGCGGTCGAGATCGAACGCGACGACGCGGCCGGCGCCCTCGAGCGCCGCGACGAACGCGAGCGTGCCCGTCCCGCAACCCACGTCGAGGACATGCGCCCCGCGCAGGTCCTCCGCGAGGAGCAGCCGCACCGCGAGGCGCGTGGACTCGTGCGAGCCGGTTCCGAAGGCGCGGACGGCGGGGAGATACAGCCGGCGGACGCCGGGCGGCGCGGGGGCCGCGCGATCGCCATCGTGGGGGTCGAAGAGATAGCGCTCGACGAGGACCGACTTCCTCAATGCCGCCGATGCGCTGACCCAATCGGTGAATTCTTCTTTGAAGGTGGAAAGGCCGGGAAGCCCGAGCGCGGCGAGGCGGGCCAGGGCATCGGAAACGTCGGTCGAATCGACCCAGATGAAGAGACGACCATCCGGCGCGGCGGTCGAGGAGAACTGCAGGTCACCCAACCCTTCGAAGAGAATTTCTTCGAGTGACCCGCTCTGGGCGGCCGGAATCTCGATCCGCACCGCACGACCCTCAGCCACGGCCCCATTCACCTTCTAAGAAAAGCGCCGTGACGAAAGCGGCGTCGTCGCTCGTCAAGTTCCCAGAAAGTCCTTCAGTCGTTCGAAGAATCCCTTCTCGTCCTTCGTCGGCGCGCCGGACTCGCCGTCGAACGCGGCCGCGAGCTTCTCGACGGCTTCCTTCTGGGCGTGGGTCATCTTCTTCGGCACGCGGATCGTCACGAGGACGTGCTGGTCGCCCTTCCCGCGGCCGTCCAGCCGCGGGATGCCCTTGCCCTTGAGCGTGAAGACGCGTCCCGCGGCCGTGCCGGCCGGCAGTTCAAACGTCGCCTCGCCGTGGAGCGTCGGCACCTTCAGGGGCCCGCCCATCGCGGCGAGGGGGAACGGCACCGCCCACGCGAGGACGACGTCGTTGCCGTCGCGCCGGAAGATCTCGTGCGGCGCGACCGAGATGAGGACGTAGAGGTCCCCCGGGCGGCCGCCGGGCCGGCCGGAGTTGCCTTCGCCGGTGAGGCGCAGCCGCGCGCCGTCGTCGACGCCCGCGGGGATCGCGATCGTGAGCGTGCGCGACTTGCGGACGCGCCCCTCGCCCCGGCAGTCCGGGCAGGGGTCCTTCACCTTCTCTCCCGAGCCCGAGCACTCCGGGCACGGTCGCGCGACCGCGAAGAACCCCTGGCGGTACTGCACGCGGCCCTGCCCGCGGCACGTCGGGCACGTCGAAGCGGACGCTCCGCCCCTCCCGCCGCGGCCGCGGCAGCTCTCGCAGGGCTCGAAGCGCTGGAGCGGGACGGTCACCTCGGTGCCGAATGCGGAGTCCTCGAACGAGATCGAGACGTCGGCCTTGAGGTCCTCGCCGTTGCGGCGCGCCGTGCGCGACGACTCGCCGCCGAACCCGAAGCCGAAGAAGTCGCCGAGGATGTCGGCGAAGTCGACGAACTGGTTCGGGTCGAAACCCGGGCCGCCGCCGGCCCCGCGGACGCCCTCGACGCCGAAGCGGTCGTAGCGCGCCCGCCTGTCCGGGTCGGAGAGGACGGCGTAGGCCTCGGCCGCTTCCTTGAATCGCTCCTCGGCCGCCGCGTCGCCCGGATTCTTGTCGGGGTGGTGCCGGAGGGCGGCCTTTCGGTACGCGGCCTTGATGTCGTCGCCAGACGCGTCGCGTCCGACGCCCAGTACTTCGTAATAGTCGCGTGTGGACGTGCTCACGGGGAATCCTGCGGAACGGCGGTCAGGCCGGCTTCTCGGCGTTCTTGTCGGACTTGTCCGTCTTGTCGGCGTCGCCGCTGCGGCGCTCCTTGGACTCCGGCTTGTAGAGCATCGCCTGCGTCAGGATCCTCGAGACGCCCTTCATGTCGATCATCGCGTCGTCGATCGGGCCCCGCTCGTCGCCCGTGAGGACCTCGCGCGCGTTCTCGAGCGTGCGCTGGACGCGGTCCTTCTCGTCGGGCTGCAGGAGGTTCCCGAACTCCCGGTAGATCCGGTCGTTCGCGGCGATCATCCCCTCGAGCTTGTTCTTGAGCTGGCGGATCTCCTTGCGCTTGGAGTCCGCCGCCTTGTTCGAAGCCGCTTCCTCGATGATCTTCTCGATCTCGGTCTGCGAAAGTCCGCCCGCCGGGTTGATCTGGAGGCCCTGGGCCTTGCCGGTCGCGAGGTCCTTCGCCGAGACGTTCACGATGCCCGACGAGTCGATCGCGAACGTGACCTCGATCTGCGGGACGCCCTTGGCGGAGGCCGGGATCCCGACGAGCTGGAACTTGCCGAGGGACTTGTTCTCCTTGGCAATGTCGCGCTCGCCCTGCAGGACGTGGATCTCGACCGTCGTCTGGTTGTCCGCCACGGTCGTGAAGATCTGCGTGTTCTTGGTGGGGATCGTCGAGTTGCGCTCGATGAGCTTCACGAAGATGCCGCCGTGCGTCTCGAGGCCGAGCGAGAGCGGCGTGACGTCGAGGAGGACGAGGTCCTTGATGTCGCCGCGCAGGACGCCCGCCTGGATCGCCGCGCCGACGGCCACGACCTCGTCGGGGTTGATCGAGCGGTTCGGCGGCTTCGCGAAGATCGTCTCGACCATCTGCTGGACCTTCGGCGTGCGCGTCTGCCCGCCGACGAGGATGACGGTGTCCACCTGGTCGGGCGAGAGGCCCGCCGCCTCGAGCGCGTTCTTGCAGGGGCCCTCGGTCCGCGCGATGAGCTCGGCGGCGAGCGCCTCGAACGTGTCGCGCGTGAGGAGCTTGTTGATGTGCTTCGGGCCGGAAGCGTCGGACGCGATGAACGGGAGGGCCACCATCGTCTCGAGCGCCGTCGAGAGCTCGCACTTCGCCTTCTCGGCCGCCTCCTTGAGGCGCTGGAGCGCGAGGCGGTCCTGGCGGAGGTCGATTCCGCTCGACTGCAGGAACTCGGCGAGGAGCCAGTCCATGATCGCGCGGTCGAAGTCCTCGCCGCCGAGGAACGTGTCGCCGGACGTCGAGAGGACCTCGAACATCCCGTTGTCGATGCGGAGGATCGAGATGTCGAACGTGCCGCCGCCGAGGTCGTAGACGGCGATCGTCTCCTGCTTGCGGTTCTTCTCGAGCCCGTATGCGAGCGCCGCGGCGGTGGGCTCGTTGATGATCCGGAGGACCTCGAGGCCCGCGATCCGGCCCGCGTCTCGGGTGGCCTGGCGCTGGGAGTCGTCGAAGTACGCCGGGACCGTGATGATCGCTTCCTTGATCTCCTCGCCGAGCGCTTCCTCGCAGAACTCCTTGATTTCGCGCAGGACGAACGCCGCGATCTCCTCGGGCGAGTAGTCGCGGTCGCGGACGCGGATCTTCACGTCGCCGTTCGGGGCCTCGACGAGCGTGTAGGACAGGTGCTCGCGGGCGTGCTTGACCTCGGCGTCCGACCACTTGCGGCCGATGAGGCGCTTGACGGCGTAGATCGTCTGCGTCGGGTTCGTGATCGCCTGGCGCTTGGCGATCTGGCCGACGAGACGCTCGCCGTCCTCCGTGAAGCCGACGATGGACGGCGTCGTGCGGGCGCCCTCGCGGTTGGGGACGACCTGGGGCGAGCCCACCTCCACGACGGCGACGCACGAGTTCGTCGTCCCGAGGTCGATCCCGAGGACCTTAGCCAACGGTGGCCTCCTTCGCCGTTCCGTTCTCCTTGCCCGGCGCGCCGGCGACCTTGACGCGCGCGGGCCTCAGGAGGCGGTCGTTCAACGTGTATCCCCTCTGGAAGACCTCGAGGACGGTCCCGGGAGCGGCGTCGGCCGTCTCCTCGCGCACGACGGCTTCGTGGACGTTCGGGTCGAACGGCAGGCCGAGCGCGGGAACCTCGACGAGGCCGTACTTGCGCAGCGACTCGCCGAGCTGCCGGGCGATCATGTCGATCCCGGCCTGGAAGTCCTCGCCCGAGGCGTCGCCCCGGTGCGCGAGCGCGCGCTCGAAGTTGTCGAGGACCGCGAGGAGGTCGTGGAACGCGTCCGCGAGGGCGAACTTGAAGTATTCCGCCTTGTCCTTCTCCGTGCGGCGTTTCAGGTTGTCGAAATCCGCGGACTTGCGGAGGAGCGCCTCGCGGAGGCGGCCCGCTTCCTCCTCGGCGCGGATCGCGCGCTCTTTCGTGCCCTCGAGCTCGGCGTGGGCGCGGCGCGCGCGGTCGATCGCGCCCTGGAGCTCCGTCTCGAGCGTCGCGACCCGCGGGTCGGGCTGCGGCGCCGCGGGCGCGGCCGGAGCCGGCGGCGGATTCGCCGGGACCGTCTCGTCGAGCTTCAGGCGATGGCGCTCCTCGACGGCCTCGATGGCACGCTCGGCCTCCTCGAGGGCCTTCGCGACCGCGTCCTTGCTCTCCGTTTCGAGGAAGATGATCTCGTCATCGCCCCCGTGCCCCTTCCGGCCCTTCACGCCGCTCCTTCCGTGAGCCGGCCGCTCACGTAGCGGCCCAGCTCCTCGACGAGGGGCACGACGCGCTCGTACTCCATCCGGCGCGGGCCGACGACGCCGAGCGCCCCGAGAACGCGGTCGCCCTTGCGGTACGGCGCCGTGACGACGGCCGTCTGCGTCTCCCCGGTGAAGGCGCTGTCCGAGCCGATCACGACGCGGGCCCCGTTCCAGGAGAGGCAGTCCGTCAGGAGGCTCACGAGGCGCGCCTTCTCCTCGATGGCGCGGAACATGCGCCGCAGGGCCTCGACGTCCCCGCGGAACTCGGGCTTCTCGAGGAGCGACTCGGTGCCGTCGACGAAGACGGCGCCGTTCTCCGCGCGTCCTTCCGCGAACGCGCGGCGCCCGAGCTCGAGGGCGCGGTCCACCCGGCTCTTCTCCTCCGCGAGCGCCTCGAGGAGGTGCGCGCGGATCTCGTCGAGCGTCCGCCCGGCGTAGTCCACCGTGAGCCGGCGCGAGATCGCGTCGAGCTCGACCTGCGCATAGTCGTCGCGCGTCTCGATGAGACGGCTCTCGACGAGGCCCGCGTCCGAGACCTCGGCGACGAGGATCTTGCGCTCGGTGAGGCGCGTGAAGTGGACGGAGTCGAGGACGAAGCGGGCCGACGCCGGCGCCGCGACGACGCCGACCTCTCCCGTGAGGCGGGCCAGGACGCGCGAGGTCGCCTGGAAGAAGCGATCCGTCTCGAACGGCTCCGGCGCGAGCTCCTCGGCGATCCGGGCCCGCTCCTCGGCGCTCGGAAGGCGCGTCGTCATGAGCTCGCTCACGAACGCGCGGTACCCGAGGTCCGTCGGGACACGGCCCGCCGAGACGTGGGGGTGCGTGAGGAAGCCGAGGTCCTCCAGGTCGGCCATCGCGTTCCGGAGCGACGCCGACGAGAGCCCGAACTTTCCGCCCTTCGTGAGCTGGCGCGACGACACGGGCACGGCGCTCTCGATGTACGCGACGATCACCGACGCGAGCACCTCGCGGGATCGGCCGTCCAACCCCTTGAATTCACTACTCATATTCGGGGAACCGCGCCTCCGAGACTGCCTTGAAGATTCCGGACTCCGGATCGCCGAATCATAACAAACGGTCGCCGCGTCACGCCCGGCTTCACGCCGCGCGTCCCGTGGCGTCGAACACGGAACGCAGTCCGCCACCGGTGTAAGATGCAAGTTACTCCGCCCCGGAGGTTTGGCGAAGGAATAGATGGTTTTTTTCAATTACGCGACGATGCAGATGGCCGCAAAGATCGTGTACTACGGTCCGGGCCTCTGCGGGAAGACGACGAACCTCCACGTGATCTACGGGCGCACCGCGCCCACGTCACGCGGTGAAATGGTCTGTCTCGAGACCGAGACGGACCGCACGCTGTTTTTCGACCTCCTCCCGCTGGACGTCGGGGTCATCGGGGGGTTCAAGACCCGCCTGCAGCTGTACACGGTCCCCGGCCAGGTCTTCTACAACACGACCCGCAAGCTCGTCCTCAAGGGCGTTGACGGGATCGTGTTCGTCGCCGATTCCCAGCGCCCCATGCGCGATCCGAACGTCGAGAGCCTCAAGAACCTCCGCGAAAACCTCGCCGAGATCGGCCTCACGCTGGAGAGCGTCCCCCGCGTCTTCCAGTACAACAAGCGCGACCTCCAAAACATCCTGTCGATCGACGAGCTGAACGAGTCGCTCAACCCGGACGGGTCCGTCGAGTGGCACGAGTCCTCCGCGACGAACGGAACGGGCGTCTTCGAGACGCTGAAGGCGATCTCGAAGCTCACGCTGCGCTCGCTCAAGGGGCGGATGACGGTCGAGCAGCGGCGCCCGACCGTCGTCGTCTCGGGCGAGACGCCCGCGCCGATTCCCGCCGCCGCGCTCCACGCCCCGGGCGCGCCTGCGCACACCTCCGGGATCACGGCCGCCGTCGAGTCGCTGGGCGACGCCGAGGGCGCCGGCGCAATCGCGGCCCCTCCGGCGAGGAACCCGTTCGATTCGACGATCTCCCGCCTCCAGCGCCTCCAGACGCTGCACCGGCAGGGCGTCGACCTCCACGCCGCGAGCGCGGCGGGAGCCAGCCTCGCGGCCCTCACGCCTCCGCCCGCGGCCGTGCGCGGGCCTGAGCTGCCGCCGCCGGACGCGCCCTTCGAGGCCGCCAACCTGCCGCCCGTGGAGGATCCCGCGTCCGAGGTGAGCTTCGCCGAGATCCAGCCGCCGCCGGACGAGCCGTCGCCCGATTCCGTGGTCAAGCACGTGCGCGTCCGCTCGAACGTCGACATCCTCGCCGAGCTCGAGAAGCTGCGGAAGATCGCGACGCAGAGGCCCTCCTCGCCCTCCCACGGAAAGATCAAGAGCGCCGCCGACGTCTCGCTCGACGACCTCCTCGGCTCCACGAAGAACAACCGGAGAGACGTCGCGCACAGCTTCGAGGTCCTCGTGCCGCGCGACGCGCTCGCGAAGAGCCGGCGCGTCACGGTCGGCCTGTCTTTCGGCGACGGCGAAGGCGGCGTGATCGGACCGGAGAAGCGCTTCGACGTCGAGCTCGCGGGCGTGAAGGACCTCCAGAAGCTCCTCCTCTCCCTCAAGTTCAACGTGCGCGCCGAATGAAGGGCGCACGCTTTCTCGCGGTCCTCGTGGCGCTCGCGGCCGTGAGCTGCGCGTCGGCGCCCGCCGACCGGGCTGCGTTGCCGGCGCCCCCGTCGCCGGACGAGGCGGCCCTCGCCGGGCGCACTCAGGCAACGGACCTTTTCTACCGCGCCAAGGCCTTCGCTCTCGCGGGCGAGGGGGACTGCGCGCGCGACGCCTTCACCGACGCGCTCGAGGCCTTCCGCGCCGTCGCGAGACCCGGCGACGCGTCGGACGTCGCGTTCGCGGGCGAGCTCTGGGACAGCATCGCGGTGTACCGGCCGGTCGTCGACGTCCCGGCGCGCCTCGCCGAACCCGAACGCCCGCCGGCCGAGGACCCGCACGACAGCCTCGTCGCCGCGGCGCCCACCGCGAGCCCGGAGGAGTTCGACAAGGCGAAAAGAGAGATCGACGCTTCTCCCGAGGCCGCCTCGTTCGACATCCCGATCGTCGTCAACGAGCAGGTCCTCCGCGCAGTGGCCTTCTACCAGTTCCGTTCGCCGCTGGCCTTCGCATCCGCTCTCAAGCGCAGCGGCCGCTACCTCGACCTCATGCGCGGCATCCTCCGGGAGGAGGGCCTGCCCGAGGATCTCGTCTACGTGGCCATGGTCGAGTCGGCTTTCAAGTACCAGGCGCACTCGCGCGCCGCGGCGCACGGGTTCTGGCAGTTCATCGACGGCACCGCCAAGCGCTACGGGCTCCACCGCACGCGGGCGTACGACGAGCGCAGCGACGCCGTGAAGTCGACGAGGGCGGCGGCCGCGTACTTCCGCGACCTCTACGAGATGTTCGGGGACTGGCACCTCGCGATGGCGGCTTACGACGCCGGCGAGGGCAAGATCCTCAAGAGCCTCCAGCGGACCGGGGCCCGCGACTTCTGGGGCCTCGCGCAGGGGAACACGCTGCGCCGCGAGACGCGCGACTACGTCCCGTTCGTCCTCGCGACGGCGCTCATCGCGAAGGATCCCGCCCGTTTCGGCTTCGACGTGGTGCCGGACCCGCCCCTCGCATGGGACGACGTGACGGTCAGGAAGCCCGTCGACCTCGCGCGGGTCGCCGAGGCCGCCGGCGCGACGCTTGGGGACCTCCAGCTCCTGAACAGCGAGCTCAAGACGCGCTCCACGCCGCACGGCGTCGCGTCCTACGACCTGCGCGTCCCGAAGGGCTCCGCGGCGCTCGTCGAGGCGCGGCTGCCGCACATCCCGGCCGCGCCCGAGGTCGCCGAGAGACGCGTCACGGTGCGCAAGGGCGACACGCTGAAGAAGGTCGCGGCACGCTCCGGCGTATCCGTCGCCGAGCTCTGCGACTGGAACGACATTCCGCGCACGGCGAGGCTCCAGCGGGGGACCGTCCTCGTGATCCCGTCCCGACAGAGGAAGCACGCGCCCGAGCACGCCGCGGCCCGCTCCGTCCTCCCGAGGGGCGAAGTCCGCGCCGTCCCGACGCCCGCCTCGGCGGTCGCAAGCGCCGCGGACGTCGGCCCCTTCACGGCGGCCGCCCCCCTGCACGAAGCGGCCGCTCCGCCTCCGGCGCGCGTCGACATCCCGGCGGAAGGCTTCGCGGACGCGCGTCCCGCCGCGAACGGCGCCGTGCCCGCGAAAACCGTCCACCACACGGTCAAGAAGGGCGACACGCTGTATTCGCTCGCGAACCGGTACGGGACCACCGTCGACGCCATCCGGCGCGAGAACCGGCTCAAGTCCGCCTCCCTCCGTGCCGGGCAGACCCTCACGCTCACGCTCGCCGTCCTGAACTGACGCCGCACCGACATGACGGTCGCCCGTGCGCACTCCGCCACGGTCGTGGGCCTCGACGGGGTCGAGGTGGTCGTCGAGTGCGCGGTCGGCGCGGGGCTGCCCGGCCTGACGCTCGTCGGCCTCCCCGACGCCGCCGTCAAGGAGAGCCGGGAGCGCATCCGCTCGGCCCTTCGCCACGTGGGCTTCCCGGCGCCGGGCAAGAACGTCGTCGTGAATCTCGCGCCGGCCGATCTCCCGAAGTCCGGCACGGCGCTCGACCTTGCGGTCGCGCTCGCCATTCTCGCGGCGAACGGCGACATCCCCGCCGAGGCGCTCTCGGGCGTCACGCTCGTCGGCGAGCTCGGGCTCGACGGAGCCATCAGGCCTGTGCCCGGCGTTCTCGCCCTGGCGGAGGCCGCCTTTCGCGACGGGCGGCAAATCATCGTGCCCGTGGAGAACGCCCGGGAAGCGGCGGCGATTCACGGCCTCGAGGTCCGGGCCGCCGACCATCTCGGCGCCGTCATCGCCCACCTTCTTGGAAAACTCCCGCTCCCGAAGTCCCCGCCTTTCGAGGAGTCGTGCGCGGACGCGAAATCCGAGCCGGACCTCGCCGACGTCCGCGGCCAGGCCGTCGCCCGGCGCGCTCTCGAGATCGCCGCGGCCGGCGGCCACAACCTCCTCATGTCGGGCCCGCCCGGATCCGGCAAGACGATGCTCGCACGGCGCCTCCCCGGACTCCTTCCGCCGCTCTCGCGCGAGGAGAGCCTCGAGGTCACGCGCATCTGGAGCGTCTCCGGGCGTCTGCCCGCGCGGAGCGGACTTCTCGTCCATCGCCCGTTCCGGTCCCCGCATCACGGCGCCTCGGCCGCCGCGCTCGCGGGAGGAGGCTCCGACCCGCGCCCCGGAGAACTTTCGCTCGCCCACTTCGGTGTCCTCTTCCTCGACGAGCTTCCCGAGTTCCGGCGCGACGCCCTCGAGGCTCTCCGCGAGCCGCTCGAGGACGGGGTGGTTTCGGTCGCGCGCGCCGCGGGCGCGCGGACGTTTCCGGCCCGCTTCCTCTTCGTCGGCGCCATGAACCCGTGTCCGTGCGGTTACCGCGGGGATCCGCGCCGGGCGTGCGCGTGCTCGCCGCGCGACGTCGCCCGTTACCGCAGGAAGATCTCGGGGCCGCTCCTCGACCGCATCGACCTGCACGTCGAGGTGCCCGGCCTGTCCTCGTCCGACTTCGGGGCCGACGGCGACGGCGAGCCCACCCGGGTCGTCCGGGCCCGGGTCGTGGCCGCTCGGCAGCGGCAAATCGCGAGAACGGGCGACCCTCGTCTCGTGAACGCCGCGCTCTCGGGCCGGACGGGCCGTGCCGCGCTCAAACCCACGCCTGACGGCAAGGCCCTGCTCGACCGGGCGGTGGACCGCCTCACGCTGTCCGCCCGCGCCTACCAGCGGGTCCTGCGCGTTGCCCGGACGATCGCGGACCTCGCCGGCGCAGGCGCCGTGGGCGCCCCGGCGGTGGCCGAAGCGCTGCGTTTCAGGCCCGAAAGAGAGACTCAGTATCCTTCGTAAGCGGTTGCGCCCGTTCAACTTGCCCTGAAGCATCCATTTCCCTTGACAGGCTTCGGCGGGAGGCCCAAATTTCACGGGCACAGCAAAACGCCTTCATGGGTAGGCCGTGCAATTTTTTGTCCGGGGGTTCCCCGGAAGGCACGAGCGGACGGAAGCGAGACGAGATGCCGAAGCGCGAGCACACGATCATCTTCGTCCCCCACGCCAGGGCACGTTTCCGTCAATTCAGGGTTTCGTCCCGTCTGCTGTGGGGCCTCGGATCCGCGTTCCTGGCGTCGGTCCTTCTCGGCTCCACCTTTTCCGTCCTCTGGGTCCGCTCGATCAACAAGAGCCGCGAGGTCACCGCCATCCTGGCCGAGAACTCGGACCTGCGCTCCCGCGCCGCCCTCACGAACAGCCGGCTCGAGTCCCTCGAGAAACAGCTCGCGGAGTTCGAGGACCGCACCCGTCGCCTTTCGATCGTCGCCGGGCTCTCGGCCGTTCGCGACCCGGGCACGGGCGGCGTCGGCGGCCTGACCGCCGCTCCGATCGACCCCTCGGCGTCGGCCGACACGGGCCTCACCGAGGCGGGCCGGCGGGGTGCGCTCCTTTCGTCGCGCCTCCAGCTCGTGGAGAAACGGCTCGCGACGGAGGCCGACCAGCTCGCCCTCACGCCGACGATCGCTCCGACTGCCGGCGTCCTGACCGCCGGCTTCGGCCAGCGGCCGGACCCGTTCACGGGGACGGCGGAGTACCACCCGGGAATCGACATCTCGACTCCCGCGGGAAACCGCGTCGTCGCGCCCGCCGCGGGCACCGTCGTGAAGGTCGGGATCGACAAGGGCTACGGGCGCTTCGTCCAGATCGCCCACGGATACGGCGTCACGACGCTTTACGGACATCTCCAGGCCGCGCGCGTCGCCGAGGGCCAGCGCGTCAAGCGGGGCGACCTCGTCGCCCTCGTCGGCACGACCGGCCGCTCCACGGGCCCGCACCTCCACTACGAGGTGCGCGTGGACGGCAAGCCGGCAAACCCGCTGGATTACGTTCTCAACGCCTTCTGAGGCGCGGCCGGGCCGCCGGGATTTCGGACTTTTCTTCTGAATGATGAAGATCGCGGCGCCGGAGCTCCTCGGCCTCGGCCGTGTACAGCCTGCGGGCCCCTCTTCACCTTCTAGGAAATCTCCTCTTCTCTTCTCAAGGAGATCGCGGCGCGGCGAGTGCCGGCGAATCGCCCTGCTGATCCTCGGGGTGGCTCTGCCGGCGTTCCCGCTGCTCGGCGAAACTCCGGTGCGCGTCCCCGTCGCGACAACCCGGCATTTCGTCTTCTACAGCGACTTCGAGCCCAACCTGAACGACGCGCTGATCGAAGCCGGGGTCGCGCGCCGATTCCGCAAGCCCGAGCTCTTCAAGGCCGGCCCCGAGACGGGCTGCTTCGCGAAGCTGCCGGAGCCCGTGCGCGCGGGCTGGGACGGCGCCGCCGACTTCTACGCCAGAATCGTCTCCCCCTCCGGCTCGAACTCCACGCAGCGGTTCCTCATCCGCGCCCAGATCGCGGGCTTCGACGACGAGCTCCGCGACGACGCGGACCGGCAGCTCGCGGCGATCGCCCGGGGCTTCCGCGCGGCCGCCGGGCCCGCCTACCGCGCGTGCCGGTGGGCCGCGCAGGACGAGGCGAACCGGCGCTGGATCGAGGAGCTCAAACCTCGCCTCATCGCCGACGAGGGGAAGATCGGCCCGCGGCTGGAGGCGCTCTACGGTCGGGAATGGGCCGCCGAGCCGATCCCCGTGGACGTCGTCCAGACCGTGGACTTCAGCGGGGCGAACACGATCCTCCGGGACCCGGGCCGCGGGCACGTCCTGATCTCGATCGAGAATCCACAGCGCGCGGCCGTAGAGGTCGTCTTCCACGAGGCCTCGCACATCCTGATGGGCGGCGGCGCCCCCGTGCGCCAGGCCCTCGACGACGCCGCGAGGGCCGCGGGATACCCTCTGCCCGGCGATCTCTGGCACGTCGTTCTCTTCTACACGACCGGCGAGGTCGTGCGCGGCATCCTCGACGAGGGTCACGCACCGGCGTACACGCCGATGCTCTACGAGATCTACGACCGGGGGACCTGGGGAGAGTACAGACAGCCACTGGAGAGCGCGTGGAAACCCTATGTCGACGGGACGCGGACGCTCCCCGAGGCGGCCGCGGCGTTGATCGATGCGATCCGGACCTCGCCGCCCCCGCGCCCGCAACCCTGACGGCGCGCGCAGCCCGTGCCCCTCTTACCTTCTAGGAAAATCTCCGGTCTTCCGCTCCTGCTAAACTCCCTTTCTTCGCGCGACGCGCGCGGAGCCTTCCTTTCATGATCATCGACAAGGCCCTCTCTAAAGTCTTCGGCACGAAGCACGAGCGCGACGTGAAGGCCATGCGGCCCCGCGTCGCGGCCATCGGCGAGCTCGAGGCCGGGATCAAGCCGCTCTCCGACGACGCGATCCGTGCGCGCGTGGCGGAGATCCGAGCCCGCGTTCAGGACGCCCTCAAGGTCCTCCCCGAGAACATCGAGGAGAGGCGCTCGCTCGCTCGCGAGGTCCTGAACAAGGAGCTCGTCGAGACGTTCGCCCTCGTCCGCGAGGCCGCCTGGCGCGCGATCGGCCAGCGCCACTACGACGTCCAGCTCATCGGCGGCATGGTCCTCCACGAGGGCAAGATCGCCGAGATGCGGACGGGCGAGGGCAAGACGCTCGTCGCGACGCTCGCCGTCTACCTGAACGCGCTCTCGGGCCGCGGCGTCCACGTCGTCACCGTGAACGACTACCTCGCCCGCCGCGACGCCGAGTGGATGGGCCGCATCTACCAGTTCCTCGGCCTCACGGTCGGCTGCATCCAGCACGACATGCCCGACGAGGACCGCCGCGCGGCCTACCGCTGCGACATCACCTACGGCACGAACAACGAGTTCGGCTTCGACTACCTGCGCGACAACATGAAGTTCGAGCTCGCGCAGATGGTCCAGCGCGGGCACGTCTTCGCGATCGTCGACGAGGTCGACTCGATCCTCATCGACGAGGCGCGCACGCCGCTCATCATCTCGGGCCCGTCCGAGGGCGAGACGGACATCTACTACAAGGTCGACCGGATCATCCCGAAGCTCGTCCGCGGCGAAGAGGTCAAGGACAAGTACGGGAACAAGACGACGACCGGCGACTTCCTCGTCGACGAGAAGGCGCACACGTCCTCGCTCACCGAGGAGGGCGTCGCGAAGTGCGAGCGCCTCCTCGGCGTCGAGAACCTCTACGACCCGGTCAACATCGACATCCTCCACGCCTGCCAGCAGGCCCTGCGCGCGCACACGCTCTACAAGCGCGACGTCGACTACGTCGTGAAGGACGGGCAGGTCATCATCGTCGACGAGTTCACGGGCCGTCTCATGCCCGGACGCCGCTGGTCGGACGGCCTCCACCAGGCCGTCGAGGCGAAGGAGGGCGTCAAGATCGAGAAGGAGAACCAGACGCTCGCGACGATCACGTTCCAGAACTACTTCCGCATGTACGACAAGCTCTCGGGCATGACGGGCACGGCGGACACCGAGGCCGCGGAGTTCGACAAGATCTACAAGCTCGACGTCGTCGTGATCCCGACGAACCGCGACATGATCCGCATCGACGAGCACGACCTCGTCTACCGCACCGAGCGCGAGAAGTTCGAGGCGGTCGTCGAAGAGATCGCCGAGAAGCAGCGAGAAGGGCCAGCCCGTCCTCGTCGGCACGATCTCGATCGAGAAGTCCGAGCGTCTCTCGACGATGCTCAAGAAGAAGAAGGTCCCGCACGTCGTCCTGAACGCGAAGTACCACGAGCAGGAGGCGACGATCGTCGCGCAGGCGGGCCAGGTCGCGGCGGTCACGATCGCGACGAACATGGCCGGCCGCGGCACGGACATCCTCCTCGGCGGCAACCCCGAGTACCTCGCGCGCCAGAAAGCGAAGGACGACGAGGAGCTGTACGAAGACGCTCCTCGCCGAGCTCCAGAAGGAGACGCGCCGAAGCCCACGAACAGGTCGTCGGAGCTGGGCGGCCTCCACATCATCGGCACCGAGCGCCACGAGTCGCGCCGCATCGACAACCAGCTCCGCGGCCGCGCGGGCCGCCAGGGCGACCCCGGCTCCTCGCGTTTCTACCTCTCGCTCGAGGACGACCTCATGCGGATCTTCGGGTCCGACCGGCTGTCGGGCCTCATGAAGCGGCTCGGGCATGGAAGAGGGCGTCCCGATCGAGCACCGGTGGGTCACGAAGTCGATCGAGCGGGCGCAGAAGACAGGTCGAGGGCCGCAACTTCGACACCCGCAAGCACCTCCTCGAGTACGACGACGTCATGAACAAGCAGCGCGAGGAGATCTACCGGCTCCGCAAGGAGATCCTGACCGGCAAGCTCTCGCGCGAATACGTCGTCGCCCTCGCCGAGGACGTCTCGGAGGACTACGTCGACCGCCACTGCCCCGCGGCCAAGGACCCTTCCGAGTGGAACTGGGACGCCCTCGAGGCCCTCGTCTTCGAGACGTACGGGTTCAAGCCCTCCGAAAAGGGCCTGTCGACCCGCGACTCGAACGTCGAGCTCAAGGACAAGCTGCGGAGCGCCGTGCGCGAGACGTACGAGGCCAAGGAGAAGTCCGTCGGGCCCGAGGTCCTGCGCGACTTCGAGAAGTTCGTCATGCTCCAGACGGTCGACACCCTCTGGAAGGACCACCTCCTCGGCCTCGACCACCTCAAGGAAGGCATCGGCCTGCGCGGCTACGGCCAGCGCGACCCGCTCGTCGAGTACAAGAAGGAGTCCTTCCAGCTCTTCGAGGCGATGAAGGAAGGGATCGAGGAGCAGATCCTCCAGTACCTCTTCCGCTTCGAGGTCCAGCAGGCGCCCGTCGAGCGCGCCTCGCGCCAGGAGGTCGCCGTCGAGGTCCCGGCGGGCGAGGCCGCGACTGCGGCTTCCGTGGGCTCCTCCTCCTCGCGACGCGCGGCCGCGGAGCTCGAGAAGAAGGCGCGGCACAAGGAGAAAGACCTCAACTACCAGGGCACCTACGACCCGACGTCGGGGGGCGACTTCGAGGTCTCGACCGTGAAGGCCGCGGGCCCGAAGGTCGGCCGGAACGACCCCTGCCCCTGCGGCTCCGGGAAGAAGTACAAGAAGTGCCACGGCGCGCACGCGCCCGAGCCCGCGGCCCCCGTCCGCTGACGCCCGGGCCCCCTTTTTCCGCCGTGTGGTATGAATCCCCATGGTGAACGACCGGGACATCCCTCTCGCCCTGACCTTCGACGACGTCCTCCTCCTCCCCGCCCACTCCCGCGTCCACCCCGCGGACACCGACCTCCGCACCACGCTCACGGGCGGGATCGGTCTGAACATCCCCGTCCTGTCGGCCGCGATGGACACCGTCACCGAGTCCCGCCTCGCGATCGCGATGGCGCAGAACGGCGGCCTCGGCGTCATCCACAAGAACTTCACGATCGAGGCGCAGGCCGCCGAGGTCGACAAGGTGAAGCGCTCGGAGAGCGGGATGATCGTCGACCCGGTGACGTGCCGGCCGACGCAGAAGATCTCCGAGGCCCTCGAGGTCATGGCGAACTTCCGGATCTCGGGCGTCCCTGTCGTCGACGACCGCGGCAAGCTCGTCGGGATCCTCACGAACCGCGACCTGCGCTTCGAGACCCGGATGGACCTCCCGATCTCCGAGCGGATGACGAAGGAGAACCTCATCACGTGTCCGCCCGGGACGACGCTCGAGCAGGCCAAGGAGCTTCTCCACCGCCACCGAATCGAGAAGCTGCTCGTCGTCGACAAGGGCGGCAACCTCAAGGGCCTCATCACGGTCAAGGACATCCAGAAGCAGATCAAGTACCCGAACGCCTGCAAGGACTCGCTCGGCCGCCTGCGTGTCGCCGCGGCCGTCGGGGCCTCGGCCGACCTCAAGGACCGCGCCCGCGAGCTGATCGCGGCCAAGGTCGACCTTCTCGTCCTCGACTCGTCGCACGGCCACAGCGAGGGCGTCCTGCGCGGCCTGACGGCGCTCAAGAAGGCCTTCCCGTCGACACCGGTCCTCGCGGGCAACGTGGCGACGGCGGAGGGGACGCGCGACCTCGTCAAGCGCGGCGCCGACGCCGTGAAGATCGGCATCGGACCCGGCTCGATCTGCACGACGCGCGTCGTGACGGGCGCGGGAGTGCCGCAGATTCACGCGATCCTCGAAGCCGT
Source organism: uncultured Acidobacteriota bacterium (assembly GCA_963798215.1). Lineage (GTDB taxonomy): Bacteria > Acidobacteriota > Thermoanaerobaculia > UBA5066 > UBA5066 > Fen-183. The sequence continues at coordinate 1,381,469 of CAWCSP010000004.1, read as the reverse complement.
CAAGGGCGTCGGAACGTCGAACGTGTCGCTCGTCGCCGACGGCGGGATCAAGTTCTCCGGCGACGTGACGAAGGCGCTCGCCGCCGGAGCCCACTCCGTGATGATCGGGAGCCTCTTCGCGGGCACGGACGAGGCGCCCGGCGAGACGATCCTCTACCAGGGCCGCACGTTCAAGGCGTACCGCGGGATGGGCTCGATCGGCGCGATGAGACAGGGCTCGGCCGACCGCTACTTCCAGGACGAGGAAGAGCCGCGGAAGATGGTCCCCGAGGGCATCGAGGGCATGGTCCCCTACAAGGGCCCCGTGTCGACGCTCCTGGCGCAGCTCACGGGCGGCGTGAGGTCGGGCATGGGCCTTTCGGGTGCGGCGACGCTCCCCGACCTCGTCAAGAAGGCACGATTCGTGCGGATCACGGCGGCGGGCCTCAAGGAGAGCCACGCGCACGACGTGATCATCACGAAGGAAGCGCCGAACTACCGCCGGGAAGAGATCTGAGCGCTCCGGTCTTCAAGGACCACTTTTCCGGGCACGCCGGCGACTACGCGCGCTTCCGGCCCGTCTACCCGCCGAAGCTCTTCGAGACGCTCGCCGCGCTCGTCACGCGCCACACGCTCTGCTGGGACGCGGGAACCGGGAACGGCCAGGCGGCCTGCGGCCTCGCGGAGCACTTCGCCGAGGTCGTCGCGACGGACGCGAGCGCCGAACAGATCGCGCACGCGACCCCCTGCGCGGGCGTCATGTACCGCGTGGCGCCCGCCGAGGATCCGGGGCTCGACGAGGCCACCGTCGACCTCGTGACCGTCGGGCAGGCGCTGCACTGGTTCGACCAGAAGAGATTCTTCGAAGGTGTGAGAAGGGTCGGGGCTCCGGGAGGCGCCATCGCGGTCTGGGCATACGACCTCTTCGAGATCCCGGACGACCGGGCCGCACACGCCGCGATCCGCGATTTCCACGCGTCGGTGGAGGCGTTCTGGCCCGCCGAGCGCGCGCTCGTCGCCCGGCGCTACGCCGACGTCCCCTTCCCCTTCGAAGAAATCCCCGTACGGCCGGTGACGATGACGGCCGCGTGGAGCCTTGAGAGGGTCCTCGGCTACCTCTCTACGTGGTCCTCGGTGAAGCGCTGCGCGAAAGAGACGGGGCGGGACCCCGTGGGCGAATACCGGGAGCGCCTCGGCGCGGCCTGGGGCGACGTCGATGCCGAGAAGACGATCTCGTGGCCGCTCGCCCTGCGCGCGGGGCGGATCGGCTGACCCCTCAGCGCAGGAGTCCGGCGACGGCCTCTTCGAACTCTCGCTTCACCTTCGCGTGGCGCTCGCCCGCGGCGGGGCCGTCGAAACCCGAGTGGATCTTCACGACGCGGTGCGCCTTGTCGAGGAAGAGCGTCGTCGGATAGCCCTGCCAGCCGTCGAGCGGCGCGATCGCGGCGGAGTCGTGGGCCTCCCACGTCGTGCCCGCGATGAGCACCGGGTACGTCACGCCGAATCGTTCGGCGAAGCGCTTGACCTGCCTGCTGGAACGCTGCACGTCGTCCGTGTACTCGAACGCGAGCGCGACGAACCCGACGCCTTTCGGGCCGTAACGCGCATGCAGGTCGCCGAGGAGCGGCGCCTCGTCGGCGCAGTTCGGGCACCAAGTGCCCATGAGCGTCACGACCATCGGCTTGCCCGCGAATCGAGGATCCGACGACGACACGACGTTTCCGTCCGCGTCGGGATACGAGAACCCCCACGGCGCCTTCGGGTCCTTCGGCCGGACGACCTCGAACCCATCCGGCAGGTTCGCGGCGGCCGCCTTGGCGTCGAGGCGGACGGCGCGCCACGGCGCCGGCGGGAACGTTCGCGAACGAAAGTCCCCCGCGAGCGAGCCGTCGGGCAGGAGCTCGCCGTCGAACCGGTAGACATGGACGCCGTCGAAGGCCGTCAGGAGCATCCGCTCCCCGTCGAACCAGCCGTGGAGCGCGCCGTAGTCGCCCGTGGTCGAGAGCAGCGTGCCCGTGAGGACGGCGCCCTTTTCGGCGAAGACGCCTGTCAGCTTTTCGATTTTCCCGGGTGCCGTCCCGATCTCGACGCCCCACGAGCCCGCGAGCGACTTCCCGTCCTTCCGCGTTGCCGGGAGAGCCGGCGCCGTCCGTGAGGCCGCGAACGGCACGACGGCCGTCCCGCCGACGACTGTGCGCCGGTACGCCCCGTCGAGCGCGTCGCCCTTGCGCTCGGCGGCGATCGTCATGTCGTAACTGGCGATCTCGAGGAGCAGCGTCGAGCCGTCCCACGTCACCGAGGACAGCGGCGTCTCCACCGAGCCGTTCACGATCGAGCCGGCGAGGTTGCCGTCCCTGCGGGCGGCGATGCGCAGGTCGAACAGCACGGGGTAATCGGACGACGGCACGAGCGCGGCGTGCCAGAGGCCGAGGGGGGCGGAAACGGGGGGAGAAGAAGAAGGAGAAGAGAGGATTTTCTTGGAAGGTAAAAGGGAAAGGGCGAATGCCAGGAGCAGAAGGGTGCGCGGGCCGGCAAAACGCATGCGGCTCGAACGCGCCCGGGCACCGCCTGTATTCCCTTCTAAGAGAGTTTTCAGACCAACTCCCGCTGCTCGGACGCTTGCCCGACGCACCCGGGTCCGAAGCAATACTATTTCTTCCGGACCTTCTCGCGCAGCGCGCGGAGCGCGTCGGCGCGCGCCTTGAGGTCCTTCTCGAAGCCCTCGCCGTCGGGCCTGTAGTAATTCCGGCCTTCGAGAGCGTCGGGGAGACACGAGAGCCCGGCCGTCTTCTCGGGCAGGTCGTGCGCGTACCGGTAGCCCTTCCCGTAGCCGACGTTCTTCATGAGCTTCGTGGGCGCGTTCCGGATCGCGAGCGGCGGCGGCAGGTTCGGGCGCTCGCGGATGTCGTCCGCGGCCTCGCCGTAGGCGACGTAGAGGGCGTTCGACTTGGGCGCGAGCGCGAGGTACACGGCGATCTCCGAGAGCGCGAGCGCGCCCTCGGGCATCCCGATGAAGTGCACGGCGTCCTTCGCCGCCACCGCGAGGGCGAGCGCCTGCGGGTCCGCGAGTCCCACGTCCTCGGACGCGAAGCGCACGAGGCGCCGCGCGACGTAGAGCGGGTCCTCCCCCGCCTCCAGCATCCGCGCGAGCCAGTAGAGCGAGGCGTCCACGTCCGAGTCGCGCAGCGACTTGTGGAGCGCCGAGATGAGGTTGAAGTGCTCCTCGCCGGACTTGTCGTAGAGCAGGACCTTCCGCTTGAAGAGATCCTCGAGGATCGGAACGGTCAGCACAGGCGGACGGGAACCCGCTGCGGCGGCCGCCTCGCCCTTCGAACCCCTCGAAGAAATCCGAAAATCTTCTTCTGAAGGTGAAGAGGCCGGGGCGCCGCCTGCGCGCGTCGACCGAGCCTCCGCCGCAGGGACACCTTTCGAGGAGATCCGAAGATCTTCTTCTGAAAGGAGCTGGGCGGCGGCGGCCTCCAAAGCGGTGAGCGCCCTTCGGGCATCGCCGTCCGCAAAGCGTCCTAACCATTCGAAGGCATCTTCATCGACCGTGACCTGCAGCCGAGAGGCCCCTTGTGCGGTTCGCCAGCGCCCTCTTCATCAGCAGAATCAGGTCTTCTTCCTTCAGCGCCGGCAGGATCACGACGCGCAGGCGCGACAGGAGCGCGCCGTTCAGCTCGAAGGACGGGTTTTCCGTCGTCGCGCCGACGAGGACGATGTCCCCCGCCTCGACGAATGGCAGGAACGCGTCCTGCTGCGCCCGGTTGAAGCGGTGGATCTCGTCCACGAAGAGGAGCGTCCGCCGGCCCCGGCGCCGCGCGCGCGACGCCTCCTCCATGACCGCCCGGATCTCCTTGATGCCGGACACGACCGCCGAGAACGCGAGAAAGCGGGCCTTCGTCTTCGCCGCGATGATCCGCGCGAGCGTCGTCTTGCCGCTCCCCGGCGGACCCCAGAACACGAGCGAGGGAACGCGGTCGGAGGCGATCGCCCGCGCGAGGAACGACGCCTCGCCGACGAGGTCCGGCGGGCCCGCGACCTCGGACAGGTCGCGTGGCCGCATGCGGTCCGCGAGCGGCGCGTCCGAGGGGGATTCGGCTCCGGGCGACGGCTGGTCGTCGTCGAACAGGTCGCCCGGCGCCTCGGCCATCAGCCCTTCTGGCCGAGCGCCTGGAGGAGCCCGTCCACCGACTTGACCTCCGGGTGCTCCTTCCTGATCTTCAGCAGGATTTCCCTCGCCTTCGCCTTGTCGCCCCGGTCGACGCCGTAGACGATGGCCTGGTTGAAGGCGGCGGGCCAATGCGACGGGTCTTTCGCGAGGGCCTTCCCGAAGTACTCCAGCGCCTTCGTGCCGTTCCCGAGATTGCGGTACGAGACGCCCAGGTCCGTCATGACGTTCGCGTCGCCAGGCTGGAGCTTGAGCGCGCCCTCGTAGGCGTCCACGGCCTTCTGCCAGTTCTCGACGTCGTACGCCGTGTTGCCGAGCTGGACGAGGAGCGCGTAGTTCCCCGGCTCCTTCGCGGCCGCGGCCTCGAGGTCGGCGAGCTTGCGCTGGGCGACGGGGTCCGCCGCGAGCGACGGCTGGCCGCCGCCGCTGCCGGGGAGGTCGCGCGTCGCGCCGGGGCCCACGCCCGTGAGGCCGGCGTGCGCGTCCGCCTCGCCCGCGGGAGCGGCCTGCGGAACCCTGTCGAGGTAGACGTAGGCCGCCGCGAACCCGGCGAGGAGGCCGATCGCGGCGAACAGGAGCCGGTCCGCCCACGGCCCGAGGGCGCGGGGAGGAGCGGCGGGCGCCGCCGCACGCCTGCCCTTCTCCTTCCGGGGCGGCGCGGGCGGCGGGAGGTGGTCATCCGGTTCGGTCATCGGGGCTCTCCTTCATCTTCGCGCGCGGGCTGGGCGCTCCAGGTCCCGCCGGAGGGGCCGGTCGCGGGGGCGATCATCGTCGCTTCCCAGGTGCCGCCGATCCGGCGCGCCGCTCCGGTCGTCACGCGTCCGTAGAATTTTGCATCGAATCCGCGCTCGGCGTCGATCCGGTCGAGCGACAGCCTGTCTCCGACGAACGTGCCCCGGACGGACCCGCGGAAGCCGCCGTCGAGGACGTAGTCGCCCGAGACGATCGTCCCGTCGAGGGCGAGGCGCAGGGTCCCGCGGCGGTTGCCGGGGCTGATCGTCACGTCCCACCGGCCCGTCACCGGGTCGGACGTCACGCGCAGCCCCTCGCGGCGTTTCGCGATCTCCTCGCGCAGGGCGGCGGCCCGGCGGCCGTGCTCCGCGAGGCTCTCGCCGATCGACCGCCGGCGCTCCTGCTGGACCAGGGAGCGGGCGCGCGCCTCGTCGACGGCATCGGCCGCGCTCTCGAGCGCGGGCCGCTCCGGGCTCCCGTCGCGGACGAGTCGCGCGAGCCGCGCCACGGCGGCCGTGAGGTCCGCCTCGGCAACGGCGAGGCGCTCGGACGCTCTCTCGAACTCCTCGGCGTCTTCGCCGGCCCTCTTCTTCTCCATGTCGAGGCTGAGGAGGAGGACGTCGAGGACGGGGTCGCCCGTTCGCGACGGCGCGGACGGAGCCGCCGACGCCAGCATCGCGAACGTCACCGCCGCGACCAGGGCCCAGCGCGCTCCCCTTCCGACCATCCTGCGGACTATACGGAACTCGAGGCCTAATGGTCCCGGTTGTTCCCCGCGTGCCGCTTGACCATGGCCCGGTCGAGGGCCTTCTCGACCTCGGAAGCGACCTCGCCCTCGGGCAGGCCGTTGATCTGGGCGATCTCCGAGACGATCAGGTAGCGCGCGCGCTCGTACATCTTCTTCTCACGGAACGAGAGTGCCTTCTGCTTCTGGACCCAGCTGAGGTTCTTGAGGACGTCCGCGATGTCCGTGAGGCGTCCCGAGCGCATCTTGTCGAGGTTCTGCTTGTAACGGCCCTTCCAGTCGCCGCTCGGCGGCAGGATGCCGTTCTCGAGGACGCGGAACACGGAGCCCACGTCCTTGCGGCGCGTGAGCGGACGCAGACCGATCCGGTCCGAGTTGCCGACCGGCACCATGACGCGCGAGTTGTTCCCGAGGAGGCGGAGCTGGTAGCACGGTGCGGGCGAGCCCTCGAGGAGCGACTCCTGGATGGTCTCCACCACGCCGACACCGTGGTTCGGGTAGACGAGCCTGTCGCCGATCTTGAACGCCACGGCCAACTCCTCCTTGGAATGGGGAACGAGAGACTACTCTCCCCCTCCTCGGGCGTCAACGAGTATGACAGGCGCAGGCGTTTGTGCCGGATTCCAAACGGTTTAGGAGACGTCGCATGCGACGCCGTCGCAAGAGCGCGTGCCCGTGCGCGACGAGCGCCGGCGCGGCGGAGGACGAATCCTGATGCCCTCGCACACGCCGGCTGGCACGATAGCGTGCCGTGGCTCTCGAGAAGTACAACGCCGTCGTCTTCGACCTGTTCACGGCCCTCCTCGACTCGTGGACCCTCTGGAACGACACGGCGGGCTCGGAGGCGTCCGGCGTCGCGTGGAGGACGCGCTATCTCCTCCTGACTTACGAAGCCGGTGCGTACCGCCCGTACGAGGGCGTCATTCGGGAGGCCGCGCGGGACGTCGGCATACCGCCGCGACGCGCCGACGACCTGATCCGGCGCTGGGGGGACGCGAAGCCGTGGCCGGAAACCCGCGAGGTGCTGCGCGCTCTGATGGAGAGGGTGCCCGTCGCCGTGGCGACGAACGCTTCGATCGAACTTGCGCGCGTCGCGGTCGAAGCCCTCGGCGTCCCGATCCCGACCGTCGTCACCGCGGAGGAGGCGGGCTTCTACAAGCCGCGGCCGGAGCCGTACCGCATGGCGCTCGCGCGGCTGGGCCTCCCCGCCGCGTCCGTCCTCTTCGTCGCCGGCTCCGCCGCCGACGTGCCGGGAGCCTCCGCCGCCGGAATGCCCGTCTTCTGGCACAACCGCCGGCACCTTCCGCCGGTCGCGGGAGCGCAGCCGCGGTACGAGTCGCACTCGCTGCGGCCGCTGCTCGAACTGGCTTAACCGCCGGCCATCAAGCGGGGTCTGGATCGACGGCGGCTCATGCGATTAATTGTCGGTCGCTGCCGGCCATTCCGGCATTTTTGCGACTAATACATCTGCATCAGGCGCAACCAAAACTCCTTTGAAGTCGCGAAATCGTCGGCTGACGGCGCTCTCGCGACGTGGCCGCGATCTTGCTCGACTTGGGTGATCAGGAGAGTCACGAAATGAAGATCAGATGGGTTTTGTCTGCCACAGCCGTGCTCATGGGCTCGCTTTCGGCGATTGCCCAGCCCGTCGACGAGATCAAGAACTGGGCCGCGCCGCCGTACTGGATGCCTCAGCAGGCAGCGACGCAAGGGAGCGGCGAGACCGGTGGACGCGAGGCGCTCGCATCGGGAAGCCAGCCCTCGTCACGACGGCCTCCAGCCCCATGCCCTTCGTCGCCGTCACCCCGTGCCGTGTGGCGGACACGCGGGACGCATCCTTAAACGTGGGTGCCTTCCTGAACGGGACGCCGAGCCTGCAGGCCACCGTAACGCGCGCATTCTTCATCAAGGGATCTTGCGGGATCCCGGCCAATGCCCAGGCGGTCTCCCTGAATGCGACGGTTGTGAATCCAGTCGGCGAGAGGCTGGCTCGCCCTTTGGCCAGACGGCACGACCCGGCCCGGAACATCGACGCGTGAACTTCCCGGCGGTGAACGACAGTGCGGTCGCAAACGCGGCCGTCGTTCCGCTCTCGAGCTGCAGCTCACCGTGCGGAGATCTGGATGCCTTTTCCTACGCGAATCTCGATCTCGTCCTCGACGTCAACGGTTACTACGCGCCGACCGGCATCGTCAACAGCCTGAACACGCTGGGCGGCGACATCACCCTCGCGCCGGGCACGAACGTCACCATCACTCCCTCGGGCAACACCCTCACGATCGACGCCCCGCTCACCGTCGGGCCCAAGGGCGATCCCGGCGCCCCCGGTGCTCCCGGCGCTCCTGGTGCTCCTGGCGCTCCTGGCGCTCCTGGCGCGCCCGGCGCAAGTGGCGTCAACTCGCCGCTCGTCTTCGGGCCGTATGCCTCCAGCTCGCAGGACACGTCGGGCTGCCCCCAGACCGGTAGCCTTCCCGTGGACGCTGATGGAGCCGTCATCTGGGCAAACGATACCTTCACGCGGACGTACATCGTGACGCCGAACTCCGACGGCTCGTTCGCCATCACGGAGCTTTTCGACGGGACGTTCGTCACCCTGAACAGCAGCCCCCCCGTCGGGACCACTTCCAACTGCTCCACGTCTTCTCAACGCGGGCATCACGGGTCAGTTCTACGGAAACTACGCGATCAAGACTCCGGTCGGTCTCAATTTCAATTTCAAGGGGACGTGTCCGACGGGATGCACGGGTTCGCAGTTCTTCTCGACTTTCTTCGGTGCGACGTTCCCGGACTCCTATGCATGGCAGTTCCACTACACCACGTCCGGCAATGGCTCGTGGGATAACACCGATCACGGCAACTCCGGCGACCTTCACAACTAGCCTGAGACGGCAAGCGCATCAAACGTCACCGGCCGAAGAGCCGGCGCATCAACACAATTTCAGGATGAGTGTGAGATGAAGGAGGGCGACGTCGTCGCCCTCCTCCTCTTTGGGCCCGTTTCGCGGATTCCGTAACTGGTGCCGGAGGCGGGAGTCGAACCCGCACGGCCTTGTGGGCCGGGGGATTTTGAGTCCCCTGCGTCTGCCATTCCGCCACTCCGGCAGGCCGTCGTCCTTCCGATTCTACGGTCCCGTCACTCCCACTCGAACCGCACGTTGCGGTGGAGGTGCGCAAAGGCGCTCCCCGCGATCGTCCCGAGAACGTTCCAGAAGACGTCGTTGATGTCGGCGGCGCGCGTCGGAAGAAAAAGCTGGATGCTCTCGATCCCGAGCGAAAAGAGGACGCCCACGAGGATCACGTCCGCATGGTTGCGCGTCGGCGTGCGGCCGGGCCCGTCGAGGAATTTCCACATCAGGAACGCCCACAGCGCGAACATCGCGAGGTTCCCGACGATGCCGACGACGGCGTAGACGAAGGCGTTGGAGAGGACCCCGCCGTGCCCGGCGCGCAGGAGGATGCGCGAGATGTCCTCGAACGGCGCGAGGTTCGTCCTCACGCCGCTCCCGCCCTTGACGAGGAGCGTGACGGCGAGGAGCACCGCCGTGTAGCCGACGAGCAGCAGCCCCTCCGTCTTCTTCCCGACGTGGACCGTGCGCATTCAGGGCCCCGCGATCCGGAAGACCGTTCGGAGGTCTCCGACGACGTCGCCCCGCACGTTGAGGACGGGGCGGAAGGCGAGCCGGCGGAGTCGCGAGAGGCGCGCCCCCTTCGCGAGGCCCAGCGCGCGCAGGACCTCGACCGTGACCGCGTCCCGGCCGCGCTCGGCCCCGTCCGCGATCTTGACGGCGATCCCGACGGCCTTGCCGCCCCGCCCCGCGAGCGCCGGGGACACTCCCACCGCGTACACGCCCTCGTAGCCTTCCTTGGCGACGAGCGCCCCGCGGTACTCGCGCATGACGTCGGTCGTGAACCGGCCCGTTCCCCCGACCATCTCCGGCGCCGCGGCCATCGCCCCGGCGATCCGGAGCCGGGCGGCGGCCTCCGCCGGGCTCTCGCCCCGCGGCCCGGCGCCGACGAGGCGGGCGTAGCCGAGCGCGAGGGAGGCGAGCGGCACGCTGAAGACGGGGACGGAGCAGCCGTCCACGGCCCGCGGGATCCGCGCCGCGGGGACGCCGGTCATCCGCGAGACCGAGGCGAGGATCCGCTTCTGGAGCGGGTGGCCCGCCTTCCAATACGAGGAGGCGTCGAAGCCGAAGAGGCGGCACGCGAGGAGCATCGCGGCGTGCTTGCCCGAGCAGTTGTTGTGGAGGGGCGTCGGGTTCTGCCCGGCCGCCCAGATCGCGCGGGCGGACGCCTCGTGAATCGGGGGGTGCGCACCGCAGTGCAGGTGGCCTTCCGTGAAGCCCCCCTTCGCGAGCATCCCGGCCGCGAGGCGGACGTGCACAGGCTCCCCGGAGTGCGACGCGGCCCCGAGCGCAATCTCCTCCGTGGAAAGGGCGAAGTGCTCTTCCCCGCCCGCGGCGAGGAACGGCGCGAGTTGGAAGGGCTTGCCCGACGAGCGCATCCAGACGCGCTGCCGGGGGTCGCCCACCGAGGCGAGAAGCGTCCCGTCCTCGGAGACGACCGCGACGGAGCCGCGGTGGACGGACTCGACCCGCCCGCCTCGCGTCACGACGACGAGGGGCACGCCCCGGGGGACGCCGCGCGCGCCGATTTCGGACATTTGGCGCGCGAGATTACCCGAATTCGTTGACGCCGCCCGCGGGCGCCAAGACAATGCGAGCGTGGTCTCTCCAGGCACCGCGCCCGCCCGCTCGACCGCCGTCCCGGCGCACGAGGGGTTCTTTCTCTCCGAGTTCCTCGGCGAGACGGTGCGGGACGTCGCGCGCCAGCCCGTCGGGAAGATCCGCGACCTCGCGGTCTCGACGGGCGTGAGGTCCCCGTTCCCGAAGATCACGGGCCTCCTTCTCAGGGACCGCTTCGACACGTTCGTCCTGCCCTGGGAGGACGTCGCGATCTTCCAGCGGGGGACCGTCCGGACGCGCCTCATGAGGGACGACCTCCTCCACCGCCCGCCGGACGAGGACGAGATCCTCCTCGCGCGCCACCTCCTCGACAAGCAGATCGTGGACATCAACGGCGTGAAGGTCGTCCGCGTGAACGACCTGAAGCTCGACGTCGTCTCCGGCGACCTCGTCCTGACGGCCGCCGACGTCGGCGTGCGCGGTCTCATGCGGCGCGTCTTCGGCGCGGGAATCACGCCGCGCGGCGGGCGCCTCTCGGACCGCTCGCTCCCCTCGCGGCTCATCCCGTGGGATTCGATGCAGCCGCTCCATCCGAAGCTCGATCGCCTCGAGACGACGCTCCCGCAGGAGAGGCTCCAGCGCCTGCACCCCGCGGACATCGCCGACATCCTGAGCCAGGTCTCCGGGACCGAGCGCACCGGGATCTTCCGCAAGCTCGACGTCGAGACGGCGGCCGAGACGCTCCACGAGCTGGAGCCCGAGATCCAGGCGGAGATCCTCGAGGACCTCCCCGAACGGCACGCATCCGAGATCCTCGAGCAAATGCCCGCCGACGAGGCGGCCGACGTCCTCGGCGACCTCGAGGGCGAGCACGCCCGCGGCCTCGTCCAGCTCATGGAGAAGGAAGCCGCGCAGGAGGTCACCGAGCTCCTCGTCCACGACGAGAACACGGCCGGCGGCCTCATGGGAACGGACTTCGTGACCTTCAGCCCGCACCTCACCGTGCGGGAGACGCTCCAGCGCCTGCGCCCGATCGCGCGCGACGCCGAGGTCCTGTTCTACTTCTACGTCGTCGACGAGCGCGAGATCCTCCTCGGCGCGATCTCCGTGCGCGAGCTGCTCGCGGCCGACGACGACCTGCCGCTCGAGAAGGTGATGACGTCGCCCGTGAGGAGCGTTACGCCGGACGTCTCGGCGGACGAGGTCGCCGAGACGATGTCGAAGTACGACCTCCTCGCGCTGCCCGTCACGGACCCGGAAGGCGTCCTGATCGGGATCATCACGATCGACGACGTCGTGGACCGCCTCCACGAGTTCCCGAAGCGCCGCCGCCGGAGGCTCCGTTGATCGCTCCGGCCGCCGAATCGCCGACGCGTCCGGACGCGAGGACCTGGCGCCGGCGCCTCACGATCTTCCTCGCGATCCTCGGCCCCGGCATCATCACGGCGAACGTCGACAACGACGCCGGCGGCATTGCGACGTATTCGATCGCGGGCGCGCACTTCGGGTACTCGCTCCTCTGGACGCTGATCCCGATCACCCTCGCGCTCATCGTCGTGCAGGAGATGTCCGCGCGGCTCGGGGCGATCACGGGCAAGGGCCTCGGCGAGCTCATCCGCGAGAACTACGGCCTGCGCGCGACGTTCTACCTCCTCGTCGCGCTCCTCGTGACCGACGTCGGGAACACCGTCGCCGAGTTCGCAGGTTGGGCCGCCGCGCTCGAGATCTTCGGGATCCCGCGCTGGGTCTCGGTGCCGATCGGGGCCTTCGTCGTCTGGTGGATCGTCGTGAAGGGCAACTACAAGACGGTCGAGAAGATCTTCCTGATCGCCTGCTCGGTCTACCTGACGTACATCGTCTCGGCCCTGTTTGCCAAGCCGGTCTGGAAGGACGTCCTCAAGCAGACGTTCCATCCCCGGATCGAGTCGAGCGCCGCGTGGGTCCTCATGATCATCGGCATCGTCGGGACCACGATCGCCCCGTGGATGCAGTTCTACCTGCAGTCGTCGATCGTCGAAAAGCGCATCGGCCCCGAGGAGTACAAGCTCTCCCGCTGGGACGTCATCGTCGGCTGCGTCCTGACGGACGTCGTGGCGTTCTTCATCATCGTCGCCTGCGGCGCGACGCTCTTCCCCGCGGGAATCCGGATCGCGGGCGCCGAGCAGGCGGCCCTCGCTCTCAAGCCGCTGGCCGGGAAGTGGGCGGGCGCCCTCTTCGCGTTCGGCCTCGCGAACGCATCGCTCTTCGCGGCGTCGATCCTGCCGCTCGCCACGGCGTACTCCATCTGCGAAGGCCTCGGGTTCGAGGCGGGCGTCGACAAGTCGTGGTCCGAGGCGCCCCAGTTCAACGCGCTCTACACGGGCATGATCCTGATCGGGGCGGGCATCATCCTGATTCCCGGCGTACCCCTCTTCCCCGTCCTCTTTCTCTCCCAGGTCCTGAACGGACTGCTTCTCCCGTTCGTCCTCGTCTTCATGTGCCTTCTCATCAACCGGGTGGACCTGATGGGCGAGCACGTGAACGGCCGCACCTGGAACTGGATCGCCTGGGGGACGACCGTCGTCATGATCGCCCTGACGCTCGGGCTCGTCGTGACAACGGTCTGGCCAGGGCTCTTCCCGGCGGCGTAGCATTCGCGGAACGGGGGTTGCTTGCGTAAACCCGTTCGTGTCGCCCGCGTCCCCCCTTTTGGACAAAGGACCGATTCGACGCCATAAGGCCCTATTTTCGAGGAGGTTGGACCATGCGACTCAGGATTCCGGTTCTCACCGCGTGTCTCGCACTCGCCACAATGGCAGGCAAGGCTGCCGCACAGGACCGTACGGGCACGTTTGAGATCTCCCCCTTCGGAGGCGGTTACTTCGGCGGGACGCTCTACGACGCGGGTCACGGCCACTTGGACGTCGCCTCGGACTGGGCGTACGGCGGACGCCTCGCCTACAACGTGAATCGGGTCTTTGGCGTCGAGTTCGACTGGACGCACTCGAAGGCGGACCTCGACGCGCATGACCTCGGCGGCGGCCCGTTCCCGACGAACGGGAAAGTCGGGAGCCTGACGCAGGACATCTACGAGGCGAACGCGCTCTTCAACTTCGGCAAGCGCCGCGCGGTCGGGTACTTCGGGATCGGTGCCGGCGTGGCGGTGATGAAGACCGACTTCACGAACGCGGGCTCCTCGTCCGACAGCCGGTTCACAGGCAATATGTCACTCGGGTTCAAGGGCTTCGTGACGCCGCGCTTCGGCTTCCGGATCGACGGCCGCTGGCGGTACACGGACACCCCGAACACGACGAACTCCGGGACCACCTGCGACTACTACGGCTACTGCTACCACTACCACACGACGTGGTACTACAGCGGCGAGCTCACGGGCGGCCTGATCTTCGCGTTCTAACGGCGCCCGGGCGGCGCGACGTCGATCCGGCGCGCGCCGCCCTCCCCGATCGCGATCGTCACGCGCCATGCGTCCCACGCCGTCAGCGGCGGGCGCGGCCACTCCACGGCGAGAATCGCGCGGCCCCGCGCCTCGAGGCCGAGGTCCTCGACGGGGCCTCCCCCGGGCGGTAGCCGGTAGAGGTCGGCGTGCACGAGCACGGGCGGCCTTCCGGCGGGCCCGTACTCGTGGACGAGCGCGAAGCTCGGCGACGTGACCTCGTCGGGATCGAGTCCGAGCCCCTCCGCGAGGCCCTTCACGAAGACCGTCTTGCCCGCGCCGAGGTCGCCCTCGAGAAGGACCGCGTCGCCCGGTACGAGCCGCTTCGCGAGGCCGGCCCCCGCGCGGCGCGTGTCCTCCTCGCTCGCGCTCTCGACCGGCGTCATCCGGCCGCGGCCTCACGCGCGAGGAGGAACGCCCCGGGCAGCGCCTCGACCACGTCGGACGCCGTCGCCGACTCGTCTCCGAGCTCTTCACGGACGAGGTCCCCGGCCGTGCCGTGCAGCCATGCGCCCGCGGACGCGGCGTCCCACGCGGAGAACCCCCTCGCGAGAAGCGCCCCGACGACGCCCGTCAGGACGTCGCCCGTGCCCCCCGAGGCGAGCGCGGCGTTGCCGGCGAGGACGGGCACGACGCGGCCCGACGGGTCCGCCACGAGAGAGCGAAACCCCTTCAGGACGACGACGGCGTTCGCCGCTCGCGCGATCCGGACCGCGGCCGCCTCGCGGCCGGCGTTGACGGCCTCGGCGGAAATCCCGAGCAGACGGCCCGCCTCTCCGGGATGAGGAGTCAGGACCGTCGCGACGCGGCGCCCGGCGAAGAAGGCCGCGCCGCCGGCGAGGTTGAGCGCGTCCGCGTCGAAGACCGCCGGCACCGGCGCCGCCGCGGCCCGCGCGAGCATCTCGCGGGCAGACGCGCCATCGCCCCAGCCGGGCCCGACGGCGAGCGCCGTGAACCGCCCGAAGTCGGGCTCGCCGCCGATGGAGGTCGTCTCGGGCGTCAGCGTGTGGACGATCGCGCGGACGTCGTCCGGGACGGCGGCCGTCACGAGGCCGGCGCCGGAGCGGTGCGCGGCCCGGCACGCGAGCGCCGGCGCGCCCGCCATCCCGCGCGAGCCCCCGAGGACGAGGAGCCGCCCGTACGTGCCCTTGTGCGACTCGGCCGCGCGGCGCGGGAGGAGGACCGCAACGTCGCGGACGGCGACCGCTTCGCGCGAAATGGGCCCTTCGGGCTCGACGAACCCGAGGTCCGCGACCGCGACCCGGCCGCAGCGGGCGGCGGGGCCACGCTCGACGTGGCAGGGCTTCGGCCAGCCGAACGTCACGGTCAGGTCGGCCCGCACCGAGGGCATCCACGGGTCGGGCTCGTCCGCCGAGAGACCGGACGGCAGGTCCACCGAGACGACGAAGGCCCTGCCCTGCGAGGCGAGCCCGATCGCACGGGCCGGAAGGCCGTCGGGCGCGACGCGCCGCTTGAGTCCTGTCCCGAACAGGGCGTCCACGACGAGCGACGCCGAGGAGAGGGGCTCGAGCTCGCGCGCGTCGTTTACCTCGCGGATCGCTCCGCCGACCTGCTCGAGGCGGGAGTACGTCTTCCGCGCGTCGGTCGTCAGGTGCTGCGGGTTTCCGAGGAGGAGCGTTTCGACGTTCGAGGCGAGGCGCGCCGCCATGAGGAGGCGCGCGACCTCGAACCCGTCGCCTCCATTGTTCCCGGGACCGGCGAGGACGACCATGCGCGCGCCGAGGGCCGGGCGCCGCGCCTGGACGCCCGCGATCTCGCGCACGACGGCGCCCGCCGCGCGCCTCATGAGGACGATCCCCGGCGTTCCGGCGGCGATCGTGCGGACGTCGAGGGCGCGCGACTCGTCCGCCGTGACGACTCTCAAGGCCGACTCCGCTCGAAGAACCCGAGAGCGCGGCGGGTCGCCGGCGCGAGATCGGGATCTGCCGAGAAGAACGGGGAAAGGGCCTCGAGGTCCTTCAGTTCGTCGACGTCCGGAACGGTCGCGAGGAGAGCCACGCGCGCCCCCCTCACTTCTGCCGAGCGACGCGCGTCCTCGAGAGCGTGCGTCGTGGACCATCGCACCCCATCGAAGAAATCCCGCAGGTCCCAGCTGCCCGCCAGCCCCACGAGAGAGAAGCCCCCGTCCGGCGCCGGCGCGAAGACGACGTCAGCCTCCTCCTCGAGCGCCGCGAACGCGGCATGGAGGTCGTCGCGCCCGAGCGTCGGCGCGTCGCTGCCCGCGAGGACGACGTCGCGCCGGCCTTCCATGCGCGAGCGGACGACGGCCCGGACCAACCGGTCCCCGAGGGAGCCATCGCCCTGGGGGAAGAGCTCCCACGGAGGCCGGAACGTCCCCGCGAGGAAGGGACCCGGCTCGAACTCGGCGTGCGCCAGGACGGCGTCCCAGCGCGCCGGGTCGGGCAGCGCCACCGCGAGGTCCTGCAAAAACGCCCCGTAGAGCGCGGTGGCGGCCGCCTCGCCGATCTCCCGCGCGAGACGCGTTTTCACCTGTCCCGCGACGGGCTCGCGCGCGAACAGGACGACGCGTCGGACGGGGCCGGTCATCGCGCCATTACTTCGCGGGCCGCTCCCCGGCGAACGCGGAGACGAAGATCGCCTTCTGAAGGTAGCTCACCTTGTTCGTCACGTCGTCGCGGATCGCGAGCGAGAGCTTCTGCCCGCCCGGGATCATCACGAGCTTCACGTCGTACACGAAGTCCCGGCGCGCGGCCCCGGCGTCGAACTCCTTCGCGTCGACCGCGACGG
This sequence comes from uncultured Acidobacteriota bacterium, assembly GCA_963798215.1. GTDB lineage: Bacteria > Acidobacteriota > Thermoanaerobaculia > UBA5066 > UBA5066 > Fen-183. The sequence goes on along the minus strand of CAWCSP010000004.1, from coordinate 1,364,955 downwards.
GCACTGGCTGGGTCGTGAGCTCGGACTGCTTTCCCTCCGAGTCCACGACGACGAAGTAGAAGACGACCCGTCCGCGGACCTTGGTCCCCTCCGGGAGCATCGCGAGCCGCGAGAACGGGACGCGGATCGTGATCGGGACGAGGAAGTTCCCGCGGCCGTCCGGCGACGGGTCGCCGACCTTGAGGGACGCGGCGAGCGCGTTCTCCTCGCGCGGGAAGAAGAGTGCCGACGTGACGGCCTCGCGGACCTTCGTGTCGAAGCCCTTCTCGACGTAGCTCCGGCGCGCGAGGACGGTCATCTTCTTCTTGTTCTTCAGCCTGACGTCGACCCTGTGCGGCCGGTCGAGGCCCGAGCGCACGCTCGTGTATCCGAGGGAATAGTAGGAGCTGTAGTCCTTCTGCATGTCCTTGAGGGCGACCGACACGTCGTTCCGGTTGATGATCGCGCGGCCGCCCGTCTCCTCGGACATCAGGCTCAGCATCGACTGGAGGTTCGTGCGCTCGATGAACGTGTCGATCCGGTGCGATGTCGTCCGCTGCTCGGCCGTGACGCTGGAGTCGACCGAGAGCCCGCCCGCATCGATCGTGTACATCGAGACGCCGGCCGAGTTCGCAGCCTGGATGATTCCGAGGTAGCTCGACGTCTTGTCGAACTCGAACTGCTGCATGCTGTACGACGTCGAGTTCGGGTACGCCTGCTGGAGGTAATTCCACAGCTCGAGGCCCGGCGACTGCGGAAGGCCGCCCGAGACGTGGACGAGGATCTTGCGGCCCTCGACGCCCGAGAGATGGTTGATCGTTTCCTTCATCGCGTCGAACGTGAACTTGAGGTCGTTCTCGAGCGCCTGCGCGTAGGACCGGATGCGGCCGGCCGCCTCATCGGCGCTGCTCGAGTCGTCGATCGCCTTGATGACGTCGCGCTTGTCCGCGTCGTTGTTGGACCCGAGTGCCGACTCCTCCTCGATCTGCTTGAGGACGTCCGAGAGGTCCCGCCCGTCGTCCGTGAATTTGCGCCGCACCTTGAGGGTGCGATTGAACGTCACGATCATCCCCTCGACGTCGCCCTTGACGTTCTCCCGCACGAAGGCCTCGACGTTCCGGAGGACCCGGTTCCGGTCGAAGGCCGTGATGTGGAGGTTGTCGACGAAGATCACGATCCGCGTCTTCGGCGCGGGCTGCGGCGGCGGGACGGGCTCGGGCGCCGTCGCGGGCGCCGGGGCGGCCGCCGGCGCCTCCTCGGGGGGAAGCATGACCTTGCCCTGCTCGACCGCATAAAAGTTCGTGACGGGCTGCTCGATCCCGTCCTCGATCACGATGAAGTCCTCTTTCTTGAGGCCCGTCACCCGCTCGCCTTTCGAGTCGGTCACGACGACGTCGAGGTTCGTCACCGAGACGCCCTCCTTCGCCATGAACGGCATGGAACCGGCGCCCGGCTTTTCGGGCGCCTGCGCGCGGAGGTGAGGCGCCGCGATCCAGGCGGCGAGGGCGGCCGCGAGGGCGGCCAAGACGGTCACGGGACGGGTCATACGCATCATTCCCGGGATTGTACGGCCCGCTTAGAATGCCCCTTCCGATGCCCCTCCACGTGCGACGCCATCTCACCGCAGGGGTCCTGCTCATCGTCCCGATCGCGGTCACGGCAGCCGTCCTGCGGTTCCTTTTCGGTTTTTTCGACGACTGGATGCAGCCGTTCGCCCGGCAGCTCTTCGGCCGACCGGTGCCCGGACTCGGCCTTCTCCTGACGGTGCTTCTCGTCTGGATCACGGGGGTTTTGTCGACGAATTTCGCCGGGAAGAAACTCCTTGAAGTTTTCGATCGCGTCTTGGAAAATCTCCCCCTCGTCAGGACGGTCTACACGGCCTCGAAGCAGCTCGTGGAGGCCGTTTCGCCGGGCGGGCGCCGTGCCTTCCGCAGGGTCGTGCTCGTCGAATTTCCGAAGAAGGGAACCTACGCGTTGGGTTTTGTGACAGGCGACGGCATCAAGCCCCTCCCGGGAGACATGATTTCTGTTTACGTGCCGACGGCCTTGAACCCGACGAGCGGGTTTCTGGTGTTTGCGCAGGAACGCGATATTCTCGACCCTCGCCTCTCGGTGGAGGAGGGGATCAAGCTCGTCGTTTCCGGCGGCGTGGTGAGGCCGCCCGGGAACTGACGACGCCCGGTGCGGGTCCAACTCGGGACCCTGCGGGGCGGCTCGGTGTTTCGGAAAGGAGTGAACGGGCGATGACGACGAAACGGACCGGCGGAGAGATGGGGAAGCGGTTCGCCGCGGCGGCGCTCGTCCTCCTCTCTTTCGCGGCGGCCGGCTGCGACAAGTTCAAGAGCAAACAGCTCATCCGGGAAGGCAACGCCTACTTCAAGGAGCAGCTCTACGAAGACGCGCTCAAGAAGTACGAGCAGGCCCAGGCCCTCGATCCGGAAGAGGTGCGCCTCGACAAGTTCGTCGCGATGGGAAACATGGCTCTCTACAACCCGGGCTCCACCCACCCGAAGGACCTCGAGGCCCTCTCGAAGGCCATCGAGCACTTCAAGAAGTACCTCGCGGCGCGCCCCGACGACGAGAAGGCCGCGAAGTTCCTCGTCACGACGTACATGAACGCCCAGAAGTACGACGACGCCATCGCGTACTTCAAGGACTTCATCGTCAGCCACCCCAAGGACGCGCAGGCCGTCCAGACGGTCGCGATGCTCTACGCGAGGAAGGGTGACTACGAGAACTCGATCGAGTGGCAGAAGAAGCGCGCCGAGCTCGAGCCGAACAACGCCGACGTCTTCTACACGATGGGTGTCACGGCGTGGGACAAGTCGTACAACGCGCCCGGTGCGGACGTCTCTCCCGAGCACGGCCTCACGCCGGAGAAGCGGAAGGAGATCCTCGACTTCGGGATGGCGTCGCTCGACAAGGCGATCGAGCTCAAGCCCGACTACTTCGAAGCGATGCTCTACAAGAACCTCATGTACCGCCAGTACGCCCGCATCGAGGGCGACCCGGCCAAGGTGGCCGAGCTGACCGCCAAGGCGACCGAGTGGCAGACGAAGGCCCTCGAGGTCCGCAAGAAGGTCCAGGAAAAGCAGAAGGCCGAGCAGGCCGCCAAGAACCCGCTCGAGGCGATGTAAGGGACGCGAGGAGGACGGATGTTCGAGAATTCCCTCATCGAGTCCCGGAAGCAGAAGGGCGCCTCCAGGCGCTGGTACACGCTCCCGCTCTCGATCCTCATTCACGTGGTCGTGATCGGCACGGCCCTCGGCCTCTCGATGTGGTACATCGAGGACATCCCGGAGCCGCCGATCCCGGTGCAGTTCTACTCGCAGGCCGCTCCCCCGCCGCCTCCCCCGCCGCCGCCGCCGAAGGCCGCGCCGGCGAAGCAGCAGGCGAAGGTCGAGCCGGTCAAGCCCACGACGGTCACGTCCCCCGTCGTCGTTCCCGACACGCTTCCCCCGCCGACGAGCGCGCCTGAGCCCGCCGATACGGGCGTCGAGGGCGGCGTCGAGGGCGGCGTCGAAGGCGGCGTCGCGGGCGGGGTCATGGGCGGCGTCCTCGGGGGCGTCAAGGGCGGCGTGATCGGAGGCGCCGTCGAGGAGCCCCTCCGCGTCGGTGGCGAGGTCAAAGAGCCCGTCGAGATCAACCGCGTCAAGCCGCAGTACCCCGAGGCCGCGCGCAAGGCCCGCATGCAGGGCGTCGTGATCCTCGAGGCCATCATCACGAAGTCCGGCGACGTGGAGTCCGTGCGCGTGCTGCGCGGCCTCAACCCGCTTCTCGACAACGCCGCGATTCGAGCGGTCCAGCAGTGGAAGTACAGGCCGGCGACCTTCAACGGTCGTCCGGTTCCCGTTTACCTGACGGTCACGGTCACCTTCACGCTCCAATAGGAACCGTCACACGATTCGCTGAACACGACGACGTAGAATCAAAATTCGTTGAAACACTAAGGAGGACGATTCACATGGATATGAGCATTATGGGCCTGTGGGTTTCGATGGGGCCCATGGCGAAGTTCGTCTTCGTCCTGCTCTGCCTTCTGTCCGTCTACTCGCTCGCGGTCTCGGTCGAGCGTTGGATGACGTTCCAGAAGGCCAAGCAGCAGTCGGTCAAGTTCGCTCTCGAGGTCGGCCAGCTCCTCAAGCAGGACAAGCTGAAGGAGGCCATCGACCTCGCGAAGAAGTACAAGCACAGCCACGTCGCGAAGGTCGTGTCGGCGGGACTCCTCGAGTTCGCCTACGAGGCGCACGGCTCGTCCGCGCAGGGCCACGACACCGTCGCGGCGGCCGAGCGCGCGATCGAGCGCGCCTCGATGATGACGACGGCCGACATGAAAAAGGGCCTCGGCGGCCTCGCGACGATCGCGACGACCGCACCCTTCATCGGCCTCTTCGGCACCGTCATCGGCATCATCAACGCGTTCCGCGGCATGGCGGCGTCCGGCGCCGGCGGCCTCGGCTCGGTCTCGGCCGGCATCTCGGAGGCTCTCGTCACGACAGCGATGGGCCTCTTCGTCGCGATCCCGGCCGTGTGGCTCTACAACCTCTTCCTCAACAAGATCGAGCGCTTCCAGGTGGAGATGTCGAACTCGGCTTCCGAGCTCATCGACTATTTCATGAAGCGCCAGGCCCAAAAGGCCGCCTGAGGGTTCCCCGCACCGACCACACGGGACAGTTAAGGAGCGAGTTCGATGGGAATGGATCAGTACGGCGGCCGGCAGGACATGAAGAGCGACATCAACGTGACGCCGCTCGTAGACGTGTGCCTCGTCCTCCTCATCATCTTCATGGTCGTCACGCCGATGCTGCAGAAGGGCAAACCCGTCATGCTTCCGCAGACGGAACGCCCCGACAAGAAGCCCGAGTCGGACAAGGAGCTCCTCATCTCCGTTCAGGCGGACAAGACCATCTTCATCGACACGAAGTGGTATCCCGACAAAGAGTTCGCGGCCAAGATGAAGGAAATCGGCGAGCGCTCCTCGAACAAGGACGTGCTCATCAAGGCCGACCAGCGTCTGACCTACGGGGACGTCAAGAACGTCATGCGCATGGTCAAGGACGGCGGCTTCGAGCGGGTCGGCCTCATCACCGAGAAGAGGGGCGATAAGTGAGGATTCAGCCATGAGCATGGGAGTCGGAAGCGGCGGCGGACCGAAGTCGGAGATCAACGTCACGCCGCTCGTGGACGTCGTTCTCGTCCTCCTGATCATCTTCATGGTCGTCCAGCCGCTGCTCCAGCGCGGCTACGACGTCCAGGTTCCCCCGAACGCGCCGGCGACTCCTCCGAACACGCCGCCGCCGACGGACCAGATCATCGTGTCGCTGACGGCGAACAAGGAGTACTACCTGAACAAGGAGAAGGTCGAGCCCGCGAACATCGCGGTCCGCCTCCAGGAGATCCTCCGGAATCGCGCGTCGAAGATCGTCTTCTTCTCCGCCGAGGACAACGTGAAGTACGCTGATGCGATGACCCTGATGGACATCGTGCGCAACTCGGGCTCCGGGGACCACAAGGTCAACATCGGCATCGTCATGGACTGGGTGAACCCCGCCGCGTCCACGGCGCCCTGACGCCCGCCGCAAGACCGCCTTTTTAGCGCACGTCCCCGGCTCGCACCGGGGACGTCGTGTGTTTGCCGATGAAAGAAAGGAACTGAACCGATGACGACGTCCACTCGCCTCGTCCGCACGGCCCTCGCCTCGTGGGGCCGCGCCGCCGCGTTCCTCTTCGCCCTCGGAGCGCTGCTCGCTTCCGGTGTCGCGAAAGCAGACGAGTCGGAGCTCGTGCTTCCCGACCTCGCGTCCGTGACGTTCCTCGGGATGAGCGGCCGCACGCTCCTCATGAGCGGCATCCTCGTGTGCCTCGCGGGCCTCGCGTTCGGCCTCGTCATGTACGGGAAGCTGAAGAACATGCCCGTACACAAGTCGATGCTCGAGGTCTCGGAGCTGATCTACGAGACGTGCAAGACGTACCTCGTCACGCAGGGCAAGTTCATCCTGGTCCTCGAGCTCTTCATCGGCACGATCATGGTCGTCTACTTCGGCTGGCTCCGCCACATGGAGGCCGGCAAGGTCGTCGTGATCCTCCTCGCGAGCCTCGTCGGCATCGCCGGGAGCTACGGCGTGGCCTGGTTCGGCATCCGCGATCAACACGTTCGCGAACTCGCGCACCGCGTTCGCCAGCCTGCGCGGCAAGCCCTTCCCCTGCTACGCGATCCCGCTCGAGGCGGGCATGAGCATCGGCATGCTGCTCATCTCGACCGAGCTCATCCTGATGCTCGGCATCCTTCTCTTCATCCCGGCCGACCTCGCGGGCCCGTGCTTCATCGGCTTCGCCATCGGCGAGTCGCTCGGCGCCTCGGCGCTGCGCATCGCCGGCGGCATCTTCACGAAGATCGCCGACATCGGCTCGGACCTCATGAAGATCGTCTTCAAGATCAAGGAAGACGACGCGCGCAACCCCGGCGTCATCGCCGACTGCACGGGCGACAACGCGGGCGACTCCGTCGGCCCGACGGCCGACGGCTTCGAGACCTACGGCGTCACCGGCGTCGCGCTCATCTCGTTCATCCTCCTCGCGGTCCCCGACGCGCCGACGCAGGTCCAGCTCCTCGTCTGGATCTTCGCGATGCGCATCGTGATGATCGTCGCGAGCGTCTGCTCGTACTGGATCAACGAGGCGATCGCCAAGGCCCGCTACGCGAACGCCGACAAGATGAACTTCGAGGCGCCGCTCACGTCCCTCGTCTGGATCACGTCGCTCGTCTCGGTCGTCATCACGTTCGTCGTGTCGTACCTCCTCGTCCCCGAGCTCGGCGACGGCACGCTCTGGTGGAAGCTCTCGCGCGATCATCACCTGCGGCACGCTCGCCGGCGCGATCATCCCGGAGCTCGTCAAGGTGTTCACGTCGACCGAAGTCGGGCCACGTGCACGAGGTCGTGACGGCCTCGCGCGAGGGCGGCGCCTCGCTCAACATCCTCGCCGGCCTCACCGCCGGCAACTTCAGCGCCTACTGGATGGGGCTCGCGATCGTCGACGCTCATGGGGATCGGCTACGTCGATCTCCACGACCTTGGCCTCGCCGGCATCATGCTCGCGCCGGCCGTCGTTCGCCTTCGGCCTCGTCGCGTTCGGCTTCCTCGGCATGGGCCCGGTCACGATCGCCGTCGACTCGCTACGGCCCGGTGACGGACAACGCCCAGTCGGTCTACGAGCTCTCCGTCATCGAGACGTCCCGAACGTCGCCGAGCGAGGTGAAGAAGGACTTCGGCTTCGACCTGAACTTCGAGAAGGCGAAGCACTTCCTCGAGGAGAACGACGGCGCCGGCAACACCTTCAAGGCGACCGCCAAGCCGGTGCTCATCGGCACGGCCGTCGTCGGCGCCACCACGATGATCTTCTCGATCATCATGCTCCTCACGCACGGCCTCAAGACCGACCTCGACAAGCTCTCGATCCTCCACCCGCCGTTCCTGCTCGGGCTCATCATGGGCGGCGCGGTCATCTACTGGTTCACCGGCGCATCGACGCAGGCCGTCTCGACGGGCGCCTACCGCGCCGTCGAGTTCATCAAGAAGAACATCAAGCTCGACGGCGCCGTCGAGAAGGCCTCCGTCGAGGACAGCAAGAAGGTCGTCGAGATCTGCACGCAGTACGCGCAGAAGGGCATGTTCAACATCTTCCTGACGGTCTTCTTCTCGACGCTCGCCTTCGCGTGCCTCGAGCCGTTCTTCTTCATCGGCTACCTCATCTCGATCGCGCTCTTCGGCCTCTACCAGGCCATCTTCATGGCGAACGCCGGCGGCGCCTGGGACAACGCGAAGAAGCTCGTCGAGGTCGAGCTCAAGGAGAAGGGCACCGACGCTGCACGCCGCGACCGTCGTCGGCGACACGGTCGGCGACCCCTTCAAGGACACGTCCTCCGTCGCGATGAACCCGATCATCAAGTTCACGACGCTGTTCGGTCTCCTCGCCGTCGAGCTCGCCGTCGGCCTCTCGCGCGGGACGAGCGCCACGCTCGCGGCGGTCTTCTTCGCGATCTCGCTCGTTTTCGTCTACCGCTCGTTCTACGGGATGCGGATCGAGAGCTCGCCGATTTCCTGACGCTTCCGTTCCCGGGGCGCCACGGGCCGCCTTCGGGCGGCCCTTTTTCATCGGGGTGGTTAGAATCCCGTCAACTCAAGGAGGGTCGATGGGCACGATGACCAAGTCCGGCACGACGCAGCCGGCCTTTCCCCGGACGCTTCCCCGCCGGCTCGGGCTTCTGGACGCGACGACGATCGTCGCCGGCTCGATGATCGGGTCGGGAATCTTCATCACGTCCGCGGACATCGTGCGCCAGGTCCGGAGCGGCTCGCTGCTCGTCCTCGTCTGGATCTTCACGGCGCTCGTGACCGTGGCGGGCGCATGGAGCTACGGGAAGCTCGCGATGGCCTTTCCAAAGGCCGGCGGCCAGTACGTCTACCTGCGCGAGGCCTGGGGCGATCTCGGTGGCTTCCTCTACGGCTGGGCCGTCCTCCTGGTGATCCAGACGGGCACGATCGCCGCGGTCGGCGTCGCGTTCGCGAAGTACCTCGGCGTCCTCATCCCGGCCGTCTCGAGCCGGCACGTCTTCTTCAAGGCGCGCTTCCTCAGCGTCACGCCGGTCGAGCTGGTCGCGATCGCGCTCATCCTCCTCCTCACCTGGTGGAACACGACGAGCGTGGAGAACGGCGCCCGCCTCCAGAACGTCTTCACGACGGCGAAGGTCCTCTCCCTCGTCGGCCTCCTCGCGATCTGCTTCACGGCGGGAAACAACCTCGCGACGACGTCCTGGTCGTTCCCCGCGGCGGCCGACCTCAAGATGCCCCTGATCTGGGCGTTCGCCGTCGCGACGGTCGGGTCCCTCTTCTCCGCCGACGCCTGGAACAACGTGACGTTCCTCGGGGAGGAGGTTCGGGACGCCGAGCGCAACGTGCCGCGCGCGCTCGTTTACGGGACGGGCCTCGTGACGACGCTCTACGTCCTCGCGAACGTCGGCTACCTGAACGCCCTGCCGCTTTCGGGGATCGCCTCCGCTCCCGAGGATCGCGTCGCCACGGCCGCCATCGGCGCCGTGACCGGCGGCGCCGAGTCGGGCACGCCGGCGCTCATCATGGCCGTCGTCATCCTCGTCTCGACGTTCGGCTGCCTGAATGGTCTCATCCTGTCCGGCTCGCGCGTCCTCTACGCCATGTCGCGGGACGGCCTGTTCCTGAAGTCGCTCGCGAGGGTCGCGCCCCGGACGATGATTCCCGTCAACGCGCTCGGCGCGCAGGCGACGTGGGCGGCCGTCCTCTGCCTCTCGGGCAAGTACGGCGACCTCCTCGACTACGTCATCACGACCGTCCTCATCTTCTACATCGCGACGATCGCGGGCCGCTGGAAGCTCGCGGCGACGGTGCCGGGCCTCGCGCCGAAGACGTGGGCCGACAAGGTCGTGCCGGTCCTCTACGTCGCGGCGACCCTCTACGTGACCGTCGCCCTCGCGATCTACAAGCCGGCCTATACGCTCCCGGGTCTCGCGATCGTCGCCCTCGGCGTGCCGGCCTTCTACTTCTTCAAGAGCCGCCAGACCCAGCAGCCGTAGCCCAGCCGGATCAGACGAGGGCCGAGAAGACCTCGTTCGAGAGCAACACGCCCTTTCGCGTCAGGCGGACGCGGGGGGCGCGCCCGCTCCTGCGGGCGCGCCCGTTGCGCCCGCGGACGCGGGCGCGGGCGTTTCTTCGAGTAACCCGGCCGCGAAGGCGTCCCTCAACTGCGATGCAGATGTATCGGGAAGGGTCCTGCGAATTTCTTCGAATGAATGAGAGGGAACGCCGTCGGCGAGGCGCAGGCGGAGCATGAGCCCCTCTTTCTTTCTAGGAAAATCCGAATCTTCGGTCTCTTCGGACGTAGCCGTCGCGCTCTCGCCCGCCCTCGTCCGCCTGAGGTACTCGTTGAGCATCCCCGTATTCGCAGTTCGTCTTCTTCCGTCGAACGAGTGCGCCGCGACGCCGAAGCCGAGAACAGGAACCTGCGTCCAGTACTTGAGGTTGTGCCGGCTCTCACGGCCCGGCTTCGCCCAGTTCGAGAGCTCGTAACGCGGCAGGCCGGCCTTCTCGAGCCGCTCGTCCACGTCCAGCCAGCGGTCCGCCATCTCGTCGTCGTCCGCGAAGAGCCCGGGCTGGTCGCGCTTCAGAGCGGCCAGCCGGGGCGCCTTCTCGATCTCGAGGAGGTAGACCGAGAGATGGGCGACACCGGCCTCCAGGAGGCCCTCGAGGCTCGCCTGGAGGCTTTCCCGGGTCTGCCCGGGGATCCCGATCATGAGGTCCGCCGAGACGTTCCCGAAGGCCTCCACGGCCGCCCGGACGGCCCTGCGGGCCGATGCCGCGTCGTGCCGGCGTTCGAGGAGGACCAGTTCGGCATCCACGAGGGACTGGACGCCTATCGAGAGGCGGTTGACGCCCTGGTCCCGCAGCTCGGAAAGCTTTCCAGAGGTCAGATCGTCCGGATTCGCTTCGGCGGTAATTTCACTATTCGAAGAAATTCCGAAGATTTCTTCGAGTGTCCCGAGCAGGCGGCCGAGTCGGTGCGCGTCGACGTACGACGGAGTACCCCCGCCGAAGTAGACGGAATCGAAGGCGCACGTCGCAGCAGGAGCGGCGCCGCCAAGCCCAACCTCGGTCGGGAGCGCTGGCCCCTCTTCACCTTCTAGGAAGTTCTTCTCTTCTCTCCCTCTTCTCCGAATCTCTTTCTCGACCCCTTCGAAGAAATCGTTCTCTTCGGACCTCCCCTCGAGCGCGACGAACGAGCAATACGTGCATCGGTGCGCGCAGAAGGGCACGTGGACGTACGCGCCGGGCGCGGCCGTGGCGCCCGAAGGGAGGCCGGAGAGGTCCTGCGTCACGCGCCTTCGGCCAGGAGCTGCTTCAGGCGCTCGTCGCGCGCGAGGGCGTCCGCGTCGCCGAGCCGGGCCGCGAGGAGACGCTCGACGTACTTGCCGAGGACGTCCACCTCGAGGTTCACGCGGTCGCCTGCCTTGCGGTCGCCGAGCGTCGTCTGGGCGAACGTGTGCGGGATGACGGCAACGTCGAACGAGCCGGCGCGCAGGGACGCGATCGTGAGGGAGATCCCGTCGATCGCGATGGAGCCCTTCTCGACCGCGTACCGCGCGAGGTCGGCCGGCAGCGCGAACGTGAACGTCCACGAGTCGCCCGCCCGGTCGACGGAGAGCACCTCGGCGGTGCCGTCCACGTGCCCCGCCACGACGTGCCCGCCCAGGCGGTCGGGCGGGCGGAGCGCCCGCTCGAGGTTCACGCGTGCGCCCGTTTCGAGGCCGCCGAGCGTCGTCCTCGCGAGCGTCTCAGACGAGACGTCGAACGTGAGGACCTTCGCCTCCAGCGGAGGGACGACCGTCAGGCAGACGCCCGAGACCGCAATGCTCTCTCCGAGCGCCGCGTCGGCGCACACCGCGGGCCGCTCGACAGAGAGGACGCCCCCTCCCGGCGACGAGCGGCGCTGGACGACCCTCGCGGTCGCGGCGACGAGGCCTGTGAACACGCGCGTCGATCCTACGCCACGGGCCGCCGCCGGGCCGAGAGGCGGACGTCGCCGCCGATCCGGACGACTTCCATGTCCGAGAGCGCGATCGCGTCGAGGATCGGGCCCGCGCCTTCCCCGGCGACGGGCACACGCGCCCCGACGCCGCCCAGGATTTTCGGGGCGACGTAGGCGGTCACGCGGTCCGCGAGGCCGGCCGCGAGAAACGACGCGGCCGTGACCCCGCCGCCCTCAACGAGGAGCGACCGTGCCTCCGCGGCGTAGAGCTCCGCGAGGAGCGCGGCGAGGTCCACGCCGCCGTGCGGGTCGGGCTTCGACACGACGTGGACGCCGCGGTCCCGGAACGCGGAGAGCCGGGGGTCGCGCCCGGGGACCGCCGTGGCGAGCCAGACCTCGCCGCCGGCCGCCGAGAAGACCCGCGCGGAGGCCGCGACGCGCAGGGCGCCGTCGAGGACGATCCGGCGGTGAGGCACGATCGACGTGGAAAGGGCGAGGCGCCGGGTCAGGAGCGGGTCGTCCGCGAGGACGGTCGCCGCCCCGACGAGAATGGCGTCGTGCTCCTCGCGCAGAAGGAGCGCATCCCGCCGCGCGGTCTCGCCGGAGATCCACTGCGACTCGCCGGTCCGCGTCGCCGTCTTGCCGTCGAGGGACGCCGCCCACTTCAGGTGGACGAAGGGCCGGCGCTCGCGCGCCGAGACCAGGAACGGCTCGTTCACGCGCTCCGCCTCGGCCGCGAACGCCCCGACGAGGACTTCCACCCCGTGGTCCCGGAGCCTCCGGATGCCGCGGCCGGAGATCCGCGGGTCGGGGTCTTCCACGGAGCACACGACGCGGGCAATCCCGGACGCGAGGATCGCCTCCGTGCAGGGAGGCGTGCGCCCGAAGTGCGAGCACGGCTCGAGGTTCACGAGCAGCGTCGCGCCGCGCGCGCGTTCCCCCGCGGCCGCGAGGGCGGCGGCTTCGGCGTGGGCGCCGCCCGCCCGCTCGTGCCAGCCCTCTCCGACGACGGCGCCGTCGGAATTGACGACGACGCAGCCGACGCGCGGGTTCGGCGACACGGAGAAGCGCCCGCGGGCCGCGAGCTCGAGGACGCGCCTCCACAGGACGTCGAGCGCGCTCGGGGAGGACGGGGACGAGTCAGTCATCGACGAGCGCGGCCGCGAAGGCGGCGGGGTCGAAGTCGAGGAGGTCGTCGGCCGTCTCGCCGACACCAACGTACCGGACCGGCAGGCCGAGCTCCCGCACGATCGCGAGGATGACGCCGCCCCGGGCGGTCCCGTCCATCTTCGTGAGGACGAGGCCCGTCACGCCGGCGGACTTCGTGAACTCGCGCGCCTGCGAGACGCCGTTCATCCCCGTCACGGCGTCGAGGACGAGAAGGACCTCGTGGGGCGCTCCCGGGACGAGCCGCGCGGCGATGCGCCGCATCTTCGAGAGCTCCTCCATGAGATTGTGTTTCGTGTGGAGGCGGCCCGCCGTATCGACGAACAGGATCGCAGCCTTCTTCGCAACGGCGACGGTGCATGCGTCGTGCACGACGGCCGCCGGGTCGGCCCCCGACTTCTGCTTGACGAGCGTCGCCCCCAGCCGCTCGGCCCAGATCTGGAGCTGCTCGACGGCGGCGGCCCGGAACGTGTCCGCGGCCGCGAGGACGACCGACCTTCCGTCCGCGATGGCGCGCGCGGCGAGCTTTGCCGTCGTCGTCGTCTTGCCGGTCCCGTTCACGCCGACCAGGAAGACGACGTGCGGGACCCCCACCGCGATGGGAGGGCCCGGGACGGACAGGCGGCGCGCGATCTCGGCCTTCAGGACGCGACGCACGACGTCGGCTTCGCCCGCATCGCGCCTTCCGGCCTCCTCCTTGACCGCGGCGACCAGCTCGGAGGCCGTCGCGGGGCCGACGTCGGCCGACAGGAGCGCGTCCTCGAGCGCCTCGAGCGCGCGCGGGTCGGGCTCGAACTTCGCGCGGATCGCCCCGCCGACCTTCGAGATCAGCTCCGTGTGCGTCATGAACAGCCCGCGCTTCAGGCGGGCGAGCACGGACGTGCGGGAGGGTTTTGCAGCGGTCTCGTCGGACGCCATGGAGCGCGAGACTAGCAGGAGAAGAGCCACGAATCAGGGTCTCCCGGCGGACTCGACATCCGTCCCGGCGCTCCTTCCTTCCCACCGCCGAAGACGATATCGTTCGGCGGACAACCGGAAAGGACGCCCGTCAGTCGAGAGGCCAAGGTCTCGGGAGGAGACGGCGATGAGTCCAATCTCCGTATCTCCGGGCAGCACGCTGGTTGAAACCGAGCGCCAGGTGCGGGAGTGGCTGGATGGGTACTTCACGGCGATCGAGAGACGCGACCTCCACGCGTTCCTCTCGTGCTTCCAAGAGTGCGAGCCCTTCACCGTCTTCGAAAACAGAGAGACGTATGGTTGGAAGGACTTCGCCGCATTCGCGGAAGGCTTCTTCCGTTTCCTGGTGAAGGTCAGCCTCGAGCTTGAGCGCTGCTCCATCGATGCACTCGCCGCCGATGTCGCGGTCGCGACGGGAATCTTCCGCGGTACAGGTGAAGACGCCACCGGGAAGCCCGTGAAGGTTCGAAGCGCCTTCACTTTCGTCCTCCACAGAGTTGATCACGAGTGGAGGATCCGGCACGTTCACGAGTCGTCGCTGGAGTGAGGGACGAGCCGTTTGAGCCGTTTTCTCCCTCGGTCTTCGACCGGTGCGGCGCTCAATGCGGTCAACCTCGTGGTGCTCGTCCTCAATTCCTGGCAGTGCCCGCTCAGCGTAGCGGGGCGTCAGGAGACTTCGGCCGCGAGGCGGCCCCGGGCCGCGTCCATCCCGGCGCGGACGACGGACGGGCGGCCCTCCGGCGAGAGGACCACGAGCAGGAAGAAGCCCGCTTTCACGGGCGTCGTGAGGACTTTTCGCCCCTCGAACTCCAGCGCGAGCTCGGAGATCGGCCCGAGTCCCGCGCGGTCCGCGGCGCGCCCGAGCTCGGTCAGCCAGACCGACTGGTACGCGCCGATCACGTCGGTCGCGGACTCGTCGCCCGCCCGGGCGATCACTTCCCCCTGCGGGTCGAGAAACGCGGCGCCGAGGGCCCCGGGCGACTCGAGGAGGCCCGACAGGATCGTCTCGAGGCTCACGGCGTCCCTCCTGAGGGCACGGGCTCGTTGTCGAGCCAGCGCTTCGCCTTGCGGCCCTCGTCCGTCTCGGGCGCGGCGTCCGCTGCGCGCTGCATGAACTTCCGGGCCAGGTCGCGCCGGTCGCTCGCGAGCAAACAGATGGCCGCCTGGTAGTTCGCGACGGCGTCTTTCGGATCTTCCTTGAGCACGACGAGGAAGTCTTCGAGGGCGCCGGAGTTCTGCTCGAGCTTCATCCGCACGAGCCCGCGCGACCGGAAGGCCTGCGTGTCGTCCGGCGAGTCGGCGATCGTGAGCGAGTACTCGCGCTCCGCGTCGCGGATCCTCCCGCGCTTCTCGTAAAGGAGGCCGAGGTTGTAGTGGGCGTTGACCTTGTCGGGCGCCGGAGGGCCGTCGAGGACGGCCTGGAAGTCGGTCTCCGCGTCGTCCCAGTTGCCCGCCTGGAGGTACGCGACGCCGCGGTTGTTCCGGGCCTCCACGAACGTCGCGTCGAGCCAGAGCGCGTCGGAAAACGCCCTGATGGCCGACGGGTAGTCCTTCTTGTAGAGGAGCGCGAGCCCGAGCGCGTTCGGGACGTGAGGGTCCCGTGGCGAGCTCTTGCGCGCCTGGACGAGAAGCTGGATCGCCTCGTCCGCGCGCCCCTCACGCAGCATCACGAGCCCGCTGCGGTAGTCCACGAGGTCCGCGAGGATCGGATTCTCCTTCGGCGGGGACGCCATGGACGGCCCGCAGCCGGCGCCGGCGAGGACCGCCGCGAGCGCGGCCGCCGCCGCGCAGAGAGACGTGACGCGCGTCCTCAAGCCGACGCCTTCAGCTGGACTTCCTCGCCGAGGAACTCGAAGTCGCCCGAGGACCAGGCCTTGTCGAGCGCCACGATCACGGCCGGGTCGAAGGACCGGCCCGAGAAGGACTTGATCTGGCGGATCACATAGTTGAGCGGCATGGCCTTCTGGTACGGCCGTGTGGTCGTCATCGCGTCGAACGTGTCCGCCACGGCGACGACGCGCGCCACGAGCGGGATGTTCTCTCCCTTGAGCCCGTCCGGGTACCCGCCGCCCAGCCACTTCTCGTGGTGGTGCTTGATCCCGGGGATGACGTCCTTGAGCTGCGGGATCTGGCCCATGATGAGCGCGCCCTTGATCGGGTGCGTCTTCATGATCTCGAATTCCTCGTTCGTGAGCGCCGTTGGCTTGCGCAGGATGCGGTCGTCGATCCCGATCTTCCCGACGTCGTGCAGGAGCGCCGAGATGCGGATGATGCGGACTTCCTCGGGGCTGAGGCCCATGTGGCGGGCGAGGACGACGGCGTAGCGCGCGACGCGCTCGGAGTGGCCGCGCGTGTAGGGGTCCTTGGCGTCGATCGCGGCCGCGAGCGTCCGGACCGAGTTGATGAACAGCTCCTGGTTCTCCTTGGCGGCCTGCTTGAGCTTCTCGATGGACTTCTCGAGGGAGTCCGACATCGAGTTGAACGTCTCGGAGAGCTCCGCCAGCTCCCGGACGCCGCGCACCGAGACGCGCTGCTTGAGGTCGCCGCCCGCGATCGACCGGACCTTCTCGACGAGCTCCTCGAGCGGGTGCGCGAGCATCCGCGCCGCGAAGAACGCGACGAGCGCCGCGAACAGGACGGAGAACACGGCGAGAAGGAGGGACGCCTTCTGGGTCTGCGCCACGGAGGCGTAGGCCTGCGCCTCGTCCTTCTCGACGATGACGCCCCAGTCCGGCGTCGCCATCGCGGCGAGCGTCCCGAGGACGCGGCGGCCGCCACGCGTGTACGACTTCGTCATCCGCACCGGGTGGGCGATGAACTCGCTCACGAGGTCGGCCTGGTGGAGGTCCCGCGACGGGAAGGCCTTCCCGTCGCTCGAGAGAATGAGCGTCCCGGAGCGGTCCACGACGTAGGCGAGGACGCCGGTCCCGCGCCCCTCCTCCTCCAGCTTGGCCCGGAGCGGCCCGAGCGAGAGAAGTGCCTCCACGGCGCCGATCGGCTCCTGGCCGTCGGCGGGCCGCACCGGCACCGACAGGACGAGGCCGCCCTCGGGGACGGCCGGCGAGAAGATCGGGTCTCCCACGTACGTCTCGCCGCGCACGCCGGCCGCGTACGCCTGGCGGAGCGTCCGTTCCGCGTCGAGGTCGAGCGTGCGCGACTCGGCGACCGCGCCGACGCCGTCGCGGTCGAGCGCCCGGATGACGAGGAAGCTCGCGTCGGCGTCCGCGTACTCGCGCAGGAGCTCCTTCTTCGAGAGGTAGTAGAAGGGATCCGGCGACATCGAGCTCGCAAGGCGCAGCCCGTCCGCGATCTTCCGCAGCTGGGCCTGGGCGTTCGTGATCGCCGTCTCGAACTTGTCCGCGAGGCCCACGGAGCTGTTCTTCAGGTACTTCTTCTCGGCCGTCTCGAGCGCGTCCCGGTTGATTCGCGTGACGTTGAGCGTCAGGAGGACGAGCGGCACGATCGACACGACGACGAGCGCGGCGAGCAAAGCCGTCACGATCCGCAAACGCGGAATCCGAGCTACACCCATCCAGACTCAATTGTACCGCGCCAGAGCCTCGTCCAGCGCCGCCGCCACGTCCGCCGCGGCGACCGGCTCGACACGGACCGAGCCGGGCTTCTCGAGGAGCACGGCGACGAGCCCTCGCCGGTCGGCCTTCTTGTCCGCGCCGAGGAGATGCGGAGCCGCGCGGACTTCCGCGGGCCGCGGGCGGGGCGGCCGCGCGAGCGCGAGGACGCGCGCGGCGAGCGCGTCCGCGGCGGCGGGCGCGAGGCCGGCGCGCGCGACGGAGAGGCGGAGGGCCGCGAGAAGGCCCCACGCGACGGCCTCGCCGTGCTCGAGCCGGTGGTGCGAGGCCGTCTCGAGGGCGTGCCCGGCCGTGTGGCCGAGGTTCAGCGCGGCCCGGCGGCCCGTGCGCTCGAACGGGTCCGCGGCGACGACGGACGCCTTCACGCGGAGACTCCGGCGTACGGCTTCGGCGACGGACGCGGGCTCGCGCGCGACGAGCGGTCCTTCGAGCCGCCCCATCGCGCGGTGGAAGGCGAGGTCGAGGAACGACGTCTTGACGACCTCCGCCAGTCCCGACCGGAACGCACGCTCCGGAAGCGTCGCGAGGACGGACGTGTCCGCGAGGACGAGGCGCGGCGCGTGGAACGCGCCCGCGAGGTTCTTGCCCTGCGGCAGGTCGACGGCGGTCTTGCCGCCGAGCGCGCTGTCGCAGGCCGCGAGCAGCGTCGTCGGCGCCTGGACGACGGGGACCCCGCGCAGCGCGAGGGCCGCCGCGAGGCCGCCCACGTCCCCCACGGTGCCGCCGCCGAGGCAGACGACGCCCCCGTCGCGGCGCAGGCCGCGGCGGACGAGGTCCTCGATGAGCCGTCCGAGGACGGACCAGGTTTTCGCGGCCTCGCCGTCGGGAACGAAGAGGGGTTTCTTGCTTAAGACCCTCTCAGCGCCTCCAACAAGGACCTTGTCGCCATGCAGTTTGAAGATCTTCTTGGAAGATATGAGGAACCAGCGGCCCGGCGCGATGCGGCGGAGGCGTTCGTCGAGGCCAGCCAGCGCCCCGGGGCCCACGACGACGTCGGTCCGCGCTCCCGCCGCGGTGAACGAGAAGGATCGGAGGCCGCGAGTCAGCCGAGGCGTCCCCAACCGCGCTCCTCCCTTCCCCTCGCCTTCTTCACCTTCTAAGAAAATCCCCGGTCTTCTCTTGTCCTCGGCTATTCCGTCGCCTTGGGCGGCTCCGCGAGCGCGATGTGGAGCTCGGCGAGCTGCGCGGGCGCGACGGGGTTCGGGCACTCCGTCATGAGGTCCGTGCCGGAGGCCGTCTTCGGGAACGCGATGACGTCGCGGATGGACGTCGAGCCCGTCAGGATCATGAGGAGCCGGTCGAGGCCCAGCGCGATGCCGCCGTGCGGCGGCGCGCCGAAGCGGAACGCGTCGAGAAGGAAGCCGAACTTGTGGCGTGCCTCCTCCTCTCCGATGCCGAGCCTCGCGAAGATGCGCGACTGCACGTCGGGCCGGTGGATGCGGATGGACCCGCCCCCGAGCTCCATCCCGTTCAGGACGACGTCGTAGGCCCGGGCCTTCACGCGCCCCGGCTCGCTCTCGAGGAACGCGAGGTCCTCCTCGCGGGGCGACGTGAACGGGTGGTGCGTCGCGTACCAGCGCCCGTCCTCCTCGTGCCACTCGAGGAGCGGGAAGTCCGTCACCCACAGGAAGTCGTAGCGCCCCTCGGGAATCAGCTTCTCCTCGCGGGCGATCTGGAGGCGGAGCGCGCCGAGGAAGTCGAAGACGTTCTTCGCTTGCCCGCCGGCGATGAGAAGAAGGTCCGTATCGCCCGCCCCACACGACTCGCGCAGCTGCGCGACCGATTCGTCGCTGAAGATTTTCTTAGAGTTGGAATTCCAGGCGCCGGGACCGCCGGTCTTCACCCAGAAGAACCACGCCACACCCGCGGCCCGAGCCCCCTTTTCGATGTCATCGAGGCGCTTCCGGGAAAACCCGCCGGCGTCCGGAACGCAGAGACCCTTCCATCTCTCTACCTTCGAAGAAACGTTCTCTTCGAACCTCGCCCCGTCGAGGCTCTGCAACTCCAGCCCGAATCTCGTGTCCGGACGGTCGATCCCGAAGCGCTCCATGGCCTCGTCGTACGTCATCCTCTTGAACGGCGCCTCGCAGGCGATGCCCCACTTCGGGAAGACGCGCGTGAAGACCTTCTCGACGAGCGCGTAGACCGTCTCCTCCGTCGGGAAGGACATCTCGACGTCCACCTGCGTGAACTCGAGCTGCCGGTCGGCGCGCAGGTCCTCGTCGCGGAAGCAGCGCGCGATCTGGTAGTAGCGCTCCATCCCCGAGACCATGAGAAGCTGCTTGAAGAGCTGCGGCGACTGCGGAAGCGCGTAGAACTCGCCCTCGTGCAGGCGCGACGGCACGAGGAAGTCGCGCGCGCCCTCCGGCGTCGACTTCGTGAGGATCGGCGTCTCGACGTCGAGGAAGCCCTCCTCGTGCATCACCTCGCGGATCTCCATCGTGACGGCGCTGCGAGCGACGAAGCGCCGGGTCATCTCGGGGCGGCGCAGGTCGAGATAGCGGTACTTCAGGCGGAGGTCCTCGGACGCCTTGATCCCGTCCTCGATCGGGAACGGCGGCGTTTCCGCGCGGTTCAGGATGGCGAGAGCGGTCGCGCGCACCTCGATCGCGCCCGTCGGCAGATCGGGGTTCACGGCGCCTTCGCCACGGGCCATGACGGCGCCCGTCACGTCGACGACGAACTCGCTCCTGAGCTCCTTGGCGAGCGCGAGGACGGCGGCGTCGGACAGGAACTCGGCGTCGAAGACGACCTGGGCGAGGCCCGAGCGGTCGCGGAGGTCGATGAAGACGAGCTCGCCGTGGTCGCGGCGGCGGTTGACCCAGCCCTGCAGCCGGATCGTCTGGCCGGTGTGGGAGGGCCGCAGCGTGCCGGCGGGCGTGCGAGGAAGAGCGGACATGGCCGGATCTTACAGACGCGCCCGGAGCGTCCCGGCGACCGAGGCCCGCGGCACTTCTTCCTGTGAACGGGTCTCCAGGGTCTTGAGGACGACCGTGCCCGCGGCGCGTTCCTTCTCGCCGAGGAGCAGCGCGAACGCCGCGCCCGTGCGCTCGGCGACCTTGAGTCCGGGGCCAGGCCCCTTTGCGGCCGTCACGAGGTCGACGGCGACGCCCGCGCGCCGGAGCTCGCCCGCGAGGGCGAGCGCGTCGCCGAGATCGCCCTTGTCGAGCGGGACGAGCGTCACGCCGCGCACGGCGGCGACGGCCTGCTCGCGGAATTCCCCGGGCAGCACGTCCACGAGCCGGTCCTCGCCGATCGCAAAGCCGATCCCGGGCGTCTTCGGGCCGCCGAGGTCGGAGACGAGCTTGTCGTACCGCCCGCCGCCGAGGAGCGCGTTCTGCGCGCCGAGGCCGGCGGCCGTGACCTCGAAGACCGTGCGGGTGTAGTAATCGAGACCCCGGACCAGGAGGGGATTTTCTTCGAAAGGTATATGGGCGGCGCGCAGGTGCGCGACGAGTTCGCGGTGGTGCGCGTCCGAGGCGGGATCGAGCGTCGCGAGCAGATCGGTCATCCGAGGAAATTGCGGCGAGGCGACGAGCGACTGCACGACCGGGTCCTTCGAATCGAGGACCCTCAGCGGGTTGTCGGCGAGGCGCCGCCGGTCGTCTTCGCCGAGCGCTCGCGAATTCTCATTCGAAGAAAAAAAAGTCCGAATGGCCTCGACGTACGCTGGCCGTGTGGCTTCGGTTCCCACCGAATTGAGCGACACCGAGAGGCCCGTGAAGCCGAGCCGCCCGAGGAAGTCGAAGAGCATGACGAGGACTTCGGCGTCCGTCGCCGCGTCCGCGGGCCCGAGCACCTCCGCGCCGATCTGCCGGAACTCCCGGTAGCGGCCCTTCTGCGGGCGTTCGTACCGGAACTGCGGCCCCATGTAGAAGAGCTTCCAGGGCCGGCCGGCCTGCGCGAGCGAGTGCTCCACGTACGCGCGGGCGACGCCCGCCGTGTTCTCGGGCCGGAGCGTCACGGAGCGGTCGCCGCGGTCGGTGAACGTGTACATTTCCTTGTGGACGATGTCCGTCGCCTCGCCGACCGAGCGCACGAACAACTCCGTGGACTCGAGGACGGGCGTCCGGATCTCGTCGTACCCGTACAGCGCGAAGACCTCGCGCGCGACGGCCTCGACGCGGTTCCAGACACGTGTCTCGGGCGGGAGGAGGTCCCGCGTGCCCTTCACGCTTCCGATCACGGCTTCAGGTACTCCGCCTTGTAGACGAGGTAGTTCTTCCAGTACGTCTCGAGGCCGGCGACTTCCTCCGGCGTCAAGTCCCGCTTCTTCTTCGCGGGGCTTCCCGCCCAGAGCGTCGCGGGCGGGATGACCGTGCCCGGCAGGACGACGGCGCCCGCAGCGACGAGAGCGCTCCTGCCGACGTCCGCGTCGTCGAGGACCGTCGCGTTCATCCCGATCAGGGCGCCGCGGCGGATCGTGCAGGCGTGGACGACCGCGTTGTGCCCGAGCGTGACCTCCTCCTCGAGGACGAGGGGCCCCGTGTCGCGCGTGACGTGGAGCGTGCAGTTGTCCTGGACGTTCGAGCGCGCGCCGACGCGGATGTGGCAGCAGTCCCCGCGCACGACGGCGGAGTACCAGACCGAGACGTCGTCGCCGAGGACGACGTCGCCGATGACCGCGGCGGTCTCCGCGAGGAAGACCCGCTCGCCGAGTTTCGGGGTGTGGCCGAGATAGCTTCGCAGCACCATTTCGCCGGGCACGATACCAAACGCCGGGCGCCGGGACCGCCGCTGCACAGTCCTCTGTGCGAGGCGGAAAAAACCGCGTGAAGTTGCGGGGTTGGGGCCCTTTTCGCCGCCCAATGCACAGGCTTTTGCACAGAAACGGTCTAAACCTCCAAACCATTCACCATCAGACTTTTACCGTCACGACATCACATTTATCTGGGGACTTCTTGACGGGGTCTCGGCGGGGGCTGTGAACAGAGCTTCAATGCGCCCGGGACGTGCCCTTTGCCGCGCCCTCCAGAAGCTGCCGGGCCTGCGCCCGCGCTGCCTCACCGACGGCAGCCCCCGCGAGGAGCGCGGCCAGGGCCTCCACGCGCCCCTTCGGGTCGAGGAGGGTCACTCTCGTGCGCGTACGCCCCCCCGCAGCGACCTTGTCGACCGCGAGGTGGGAAGCGCCGGCGGCGGCAACCTGTGGAAGGTGGGTGACGACGAGGATCTGCTCGCGGGCGGCGAGGGCGCGGAGCTTCCGCCCGACGGCATCGGCGGTCGCCCCCGAGACGCCCGCGTCCACCTCGTCGAACACGAAGGTCCTCACCGGGCCGCCGCGGCGGGCGCCGCCGCCCGGACGGGCCCTCGCCTCCTCCTCGGCGAGCGCAGCAGCGAGCGCGAGCTGGACGCGCGACAGCTCGCCTCCAGAGGCGATCTTCGGCAGCGGCCGCGGCGGCTCCCCCGGGTTCGGGGCGAACGCGAAAGAGACCGCGTCGATGCCCCACGCGCCGAAGGCGACGCTCTCCCCTCCGGCCGCGAAGGCACTCGATGCGTCGGGCCGGCGTGCGACTTCGACCGCGAACGCCGCCCGGCGGAACGCGAGGTCGGCCAGGTGCGACTCGACCGCTCTGCCGAGCCGCGGCGCCGCGGCCGCGCGCGACTGGGAAAGGTCGAGCGCCGCCTTGCGGTAGGCGGAGAAGGCCTTCCGTGCGGCCTCCTCGGCCTTCTTCACGGCTCCTTCGAGGTCGGCCAGCTCGTCGCGCTCCCGTCCGAGCGCCGCGCGGCGCTCGACGACCTCGGCGAGCGTCGCGCCGTACTTGCGCTTGAGCTTCGCGAGCGCGTCGAGACGCTCGGCGAGGAACGCGAGGCGTGCGGGATCGGCCTCGAGCCGCTCGAGCTCGCGCGACGTCTCGAACGCGACCTCCGTGAGCCGTTCGATCGCCTCGGTGAGCAACGCGCTCCGGGGAGCGTAGGAAGGAGAGATTTCTTCGAGTGAAAAAAGGGCGGCGCGCGCCGCCCCGGCGGCACGAAGGGCGCCCGACTCGTCGTCCTCCAGCGCCGCGAGGACCTGTGCGAGCAGCTGGCCCGTTTTCTCGACGCTCCCCAGCCTTTTCCTTTCAGAAGAAATTCTCTCGTCTTCTCCCTCTTCGGGCTTGACCTTGTCGATCTCCGCGATCTGGAAGTCGAGGAGCTCGAGGCGCCGGACGCGGTCCGCGCCCGCCTCGGCGAGGCGCGCGAGGTCGCGCTGCCTCGCGACGAACTCGCGATGGAGGGCCGCGACGTTCGCGGCCGCCTCCTCGAGGCCCCCGAACCGGTCGAGCAGCTCGCGCGGCGCGGCGGGGTCGAGGAGCTCGCGCGCCTCGGCCTGGCCGTAGAGGACGAGAAGGCGCGCCGCGGCCTCCTGGAGCGCCTTGAGAGGCGCGGGCGAGCCGTTCACGAGGAGCCTGCCCTTGGCGCTCGATCCGGCCGCCGCCACTTCGCGGCGGACGACGACCTCGAAGGGCCCCTTGCCGCCCTCTTCGACGAGCCCGGCCGCGGCGAGCGCCGCGCGTGCCTCGGCGTCGTCGCAGTCGAAAGCGCCCTCCACGACGAGCCGCTCGGCCCCCGCGCGCACGAGCGCGGGGTCGGCGCGCCCTCCCGCGAGGAGTAGCAGGGCGTCCACGACGAGCGACTTGCCCGCGCCCGTCTCCCCCGTCAGGACGGTCAGCCCCTCGCCGAACGCGACCTCGACGTCCTCGAGGACGGCGAGGTCGCGGACCCGGAGGGACGTCAGCACGCTCTAGCGCTTGCGGCGCGCGCCGCTCTTCGTCGCGGCGCGGTCGCGCAGCCAGCGCAGGGCGAGTCCGAGGCCGAACGCGCTCGCGCCGACGGGGTAGCCCGCGTACTCGCGGTCGTAGTTCGCGGTCGCCGCGATGTCGAGGTGCGCCCACGGCGTCTTCGGGTCGACGAACTCCTTGAGGAACATCGCCCCGTTGATCGAGCCGCCGAAACGGCCGCCCGTGTTCTTCATGTCCGCCCAGTCGGACCGGATGTTCTCCTTGTACTCCTCCCACATCGGGAGGCGCCAGATCCGCTCGTCCGTCCGCTCGCCGGCCGAGACGAGGGCGCGGGAGAGGTCGTCCTGGTCGGTGAAGAGGATCGCGGCCTCGAGCCCGAGCGCCACGAGCGCGGCTCCCGTGAGCGTCGCGAAGTCCAGGATCGCCGCGGGCTTCCACCCGGCCGCGTAGTCCAGCGCGTCCGCGAGGATCACGCGCCCCTCGGCGTCCGTGTTGTCGATCTCGGCCGTCTTCCCGTTGCGGAAGCGCACGATGTCGCCGGGCTTGTACGCCGAACCCGACGGGAGGTTCTCCGTGAGAGCCGCGACGCCCACGACGTTGACCGGCAGCTTCAGGTCCGCCGCGGCGAGGACGATCCCCATCGCCGTCGCGGCGCCCATCATGTCCCACTTCATGTCGCCCATCTTCTCGGCGGGCTTGATCGAGATGCCGCCCGAGTCGAACGTGACGCCCTTGCCGACGAACGCGACGGGCGGGTCGCCCCTCTTGCCGCCCTTCCACTCGAGGACGACGACGCGCGGCTCCTCGGCTGATCCGCGGTTCACGGCGAGAAGGCCGCCCATCCGCTCGCGGCGGATCGCCTTCTTGTCGAGGACCTTCGCCTTCAGGCCGCGCGCGCGGGCCTCCTCGGAGACCCACTGCGCGAAATCGCGCGGCACGAGGTCGTTCGACGGCGTGTTCCCGAGGTCGCGCACGAAGGCGGCGACGCTCGCGATCGACTCCGCATCGTGCGCCTCGGCGGCCGTCGCGCCGAGAAACGCGCCGGACGGCGTGACGGACACGGACCTGAGGGTGTTCTTCTCGCGCTCTTTCGTCTTGTAGACGGGGAACGAGTAGTCCGAGAGGGCGAGGGCGCGGAGCAGGAACTCGCGCGTCTCGGCGGCGTCCATCCGCTTCAGGGAGTACGGGAAATCGAGGATCGCGGTGCGTTCCCCGCTCCGGTTCAGGGTCTTCGCGACGGTGCGCAGGAGCGCGCGCGCCTTGCGCGGGCTCACCTCGAGGCTCTTGCCGCCGCCGAAAACGTACAGGCGCGCCGCGGGGGCCCCGCCGAGCGGCACCGTGAACACGGCGCCTTCGGCCGCCGGCTGCGCCGGAGCGGCGGTGGAAGCCTTCGCGCGCACAGCGGCGGGCAGCGCCGCGAGCGCCTCCTTCGGGGTCGCGCCGACGGCGAACGACACGAGAGCGTCCGCGCGGGCGCCGCCCTTGCGGCTTCGAATCGCAATCTTGAGCAAAATGTCCTCCTGTGCCCTGGGGCAGCCAAAGTCTAGCGCGCCCCTTCCGTCTCCGCCCTAGAATCCGGCCCATGCCCGAAGCCGTCCTCGAGACCACCCTGCCGGGGCTCCCGCCGCCGCGCCGCGGCAAGGTCCGCGACGTCTACGACCTCGGCGACCGCCTCCTTCTCGTCGCGACCGACCGCATCTCCGCCTTCGACTGCGTCCTCGCGCCCGGGATCCCCGAGAAGGGGAAGATCCTCACGCAGCTTTCGAACTTCTGGTTTCGCCGATTCGCGGAGGTCGCGCCGAACCACCTGATCGAAACGGACGCCCTGCGCTTTCCCGAGCCCGCGGCCGCGCACGCGGCGCTCCTTGCGGGCCGCAGCGTCCTCGCGAAGAAGTGCTCCGTCGTCCCGTTCGAGTGCGTGGCCCGCGGGTACCTCGCGGGCTCCGGCTGGAAGGAGTACCAGGCCTCCGGCTCGGTGTGCGGGATCCGGCTGCCCGCGGGCCTGAGGGAAGCCGACCGGCTCCCCGAGTCCATCTTCACGCCCGCCACGAAGGCCGAGTCCGGGCACGACATCAACGTCTCGTTCGACGCGATGGCGTCGTCCGTCGGGGGCGACCTCGCCGCGCGCCTGAAGAGTCTCACGCTCGAGCTCTACGGCCGCGCGGCGACGTACGCGGCCGGCCGCGGGATCGTCCTGGCGGACACGAAGTTCGAGTTCGGCCTCGACGCCTCGGGCGCCCTCGTCTGGATCGACGAGGCGCTCACGCCCGACTCGTCGCGCTTCTGGCCCGCGGACACCTGGCGGCCCGGCGGGTCGCCCCCGTCCTTCGACAAGCAGTTCGTGCGCGACTTCCTCGAGAGCACGGGCTGGAACAAGACGCCGCCCGCGCCGGTCCTGCCGCCCGACGTCGTCGCGGGCACGCGCGCCCGCTACGCGGAGGCGTACGAACGCCTGACCGGGACTCCCTTCAGGGTCTGAGGCGCGGGCGCCGGCCCTCTACTGCGAGACCGGCTCGTCCGCGAACTCTTCCGGAGGAGCGGCCTCGTCGGGCGGGAGCTTCGCGAGCTCGCGGCCCACGAGAGCCTGGTGGTGGACCTCTTCTTCCTGCAGCTCGAGGAAGAGCTTTCGGACGGGGTCCGCCATCGGGAGCTTCAGGGCGTCCGTGAAAAACCAGTGGGCCTTGACCTCCGCGGCCATCGCGACCGTGAGCGCCTCGTGGAGCGTCATGAACGCGTGGACCTTTTCGTACTCGGGCGCCTCGATCTCCCAGACCATCGAGCGGTCCACCCGCCGGGGCGCGTCGCCGAAGAGCTGCGCGCGGCGCGCGGCGAGCTCTTCGCCGTGACGGGCCTCGTTCCCCGACATGAGGTGGAAGAACGCGGCTGCCTCCGCCGTGTGGTGGGTTTCCATCTGGGCCGCGAGCTCGTCGTAGCGCTCCTTCGCTTCCTCTTCCACGAGGATCGCGAGGTCGAGAGCGTCCTGGAGGTCGAGCCGGGAGAGATCGAGCGTCTTCGTCATGCTGTTCTCCGGACGTTACGCTCGCACGGAGCCCGGTGCGGCAAAATGATGCAACCGGATCAACCCGAAACCCCCGGGCGGAAGGGTCCGTATCAGGCACGGAGGCTCCGATGGCGAAGTTCCTCCTCTGGCTCATCCTCTTCGTCCTGTGCTGGCCGCTGGCGGTCTTCGCGCTCGTCGCCTTCCCGTTCGTCTGGCTGATTCTGCTCCCGTTCAAGCTCGTCGGGTTCGCCGTCGGCGGCGTCTTCGCGTTCCTCAAGGCGCTCCTCTTCCTGCCCGCCCGGATCCTCTCGGGCCGCCCGGCGTGAGGCTCAGGTCCTTTCGAGAAGCTCCTCGACGCTCCTGAGGGGCACGGCCGCGAGGTCCGGAAACGCGGCCGCCTCCCCCGCGTTGCCCGCCGGCACGAGTGCGGTCTTCAGGCCCAGCGAGATTGCCTCCTTGAGGCGCAGGGCCGCATCGGACACCGCGCGCACCTCGCCCAGCAGCCCGACCTCGCCGAACGCGAACGTCCCGGCTTGGAGCGCCCGTCCGCGCAGGCTGCCCGCCACGGCCGCGCACACCGCGAGGTCGGCCGCGGGCTCGACACTCTCGGCCCCGCCCGCCACGTTCAGGAAGACGTCGTGCGACGCGAGCTTCAGGCCGCCGTGCCGCTCGAGGACGGCGAGGAGGAGCGCGAGACGCGTCCCGTCGAACCCGATCGCCGTCCGGCGCGGCGACCCGTATTTCGCCTCGACCGTCAGGGCCTGCACCTCGAGGAGGAGCGGCCGCGTCCCCTCGACACCCGCGAGGACGACGGAGCCCGGCCGCGAGCCGGCGCCCGTCCCGAGGTAGAGCGCGGACGGGTTCGCGACCTCGACGAGGCCGCCGCCCGTCATCTCGAAGACGCCCAGCTCGTGCGCCGGGCCGAAGCGGTTCTTGAGCGCCCTCACGACGCGCTGCGCGTGGAACCGCTCGCCCTCGAACGAGAGGACGGCGTCGACGAGGTGCTCGAGCGTCTTGGGGCCGGCGAGCGTGCCGTCCTTCGTGACGTGCCCGATCAGGAAGACCGGCACGCCGGTCGTCTTCGCGTAGACCTGAAGCCGCGACGCGCACTCGCGGACCTGCGTCACCGAGCCGGCCGCCGCCTGCGCGGAGGGTGACGCGATCGTCTGGATCGAGTCCACGACGACGGCCGCGTACCGCCCGGCGCGCGCCGCGTCGAGGATCGCGTCGAGATTGGTCTCGGCGAGGAGAAAGAGGCCCCGCGCCTCGGCCCCGAGACGCACGGCGCGCATCCTCACCTGCTGCGCGGACTCCTCGGCGCTCACGTAAAGGACGTCCCCCATGCGCTCCGCGAGGCGCGACGCCACCTGCAGGAGGAGCGTCGACTTCCCGATGCCCGGCTCGCCGCCGAGGAGGACGATCGAGCCCGGCACGAGGCCGCCGCCGAGGACGCGATCCACGTCGGCGAGGCCGGTGGGGATGCGCGGCACCGCCGCGGCGGCGACGTCCGACAGCCGGACCGCCACGGCAGCCGCGGCGCCGGCGCCGCCCGCCGGGGCACGAGGCGCCTCGCGCTCCTCCGTGAGCGTGTTCCACCCGCCGCACTCGGGGCAGCGCCCGAGCCACTGCGGGCTCTGGGCCCCGCAGGCCGAGCAGGAGAAGACGGTGGCTGGTTTTCGTGCCACTTACTTCGGGATCGGGATCGAGCCGATGAGCCCCTTGAGGTCCTCGTCCTTCCAGCGGATGCCGGCCCCGATGAAGAGCGAGCGCAGGCCGGGGTTCAGGACGTCGTCCACGCCGCTCGTCGCGTAGAGGTTCGGGCTCGCGTTCCAGCGTCCGTAGAGCTTCACGTGCCCCCGGTAGCCCGTCCGGGAGAAGTCCCAGGCCTCTCCGGCGAGCCGGAACGTATCCGCCTTGAACGTCTGCTCGACCGCGGCGCCGCCGCGCGACTCGATGAGGCCCGCCCGGAGGATCGTGTCGTGCAGGCGGTAGCCGAGCTGGAGCGAGAGGACCAGCTTGTCGACGTACTGCTCGCCGGTGGTCGAGATCGTCT
This sequence comes from uncultured Acidobacteriota bacterium, assembly GCA_963798215.1. Classification (GTDB taxonomy): domain Bacteria; phylum Acidobacteriota; class Thermoanaerobaculia; order UBA5066; family UBA5066; genus Fen-183. The sequence continues at coordinate 1,335,933 of CAWCSP010000004.1, read as the reverse complement.
GCTGGCCGCCGTTCGGAAATGTCACCGTCGTCGTCTGGTCGATGTTCTCGCGAAAGCCCTTCGGCGTCGCCCCGATCTCGAGCCGGTAGAACTTGTTGTCGCGCGGGATCGCGTCGAGCGTGAAGTAGTACTTCCCGTCCCCGGGGCGCGAGGCGTACTCCAGCCGGAAGCCGAGGTCGAGCTGGAGGCGGTTCATACGCCCGAGCGTCTGGCTCAGGGACTCGACGCCCGTCTTGACCGACGTGAGCGCGTCGTTGAGGTTCTTGTGCGTCTCGTCGTCGTTCAGGAGCTTTCCGATCGTCCCCTGTCCGGTGTCGATCTTCCCCGTGATCGAGTTCAGGTTGTCGGCGGTCGTCTTGAGCTTCTCGGAGATCTCGTCCGCGTTCGTCATGGTGGACTTGAAGGTCGACCGGTTCTCGTCGAGGATCCGGTCCATCCGCGCGAGCGTCTCCTTCATCTGGCCGGAGAATTCCTTGAGGTTCGCGAGCGTCGAGTCGATGTTGCCGCGGTTCTGCTCGACCATCTCGCGCAGCGCCTCGGCCAGCGCGCCGACGTTGTCGACGATCCGGTTGAGCTTCTCCTCGCCCTGCTTGCCCCCCATGGAGCCCGCGAGCGCCGAGGACAGCTCCTTGAGGTCCTTGCCGATGTCCGTGGCCATCTTCGTGAGGTCGTCGAAGCCCGTGGACGAGACGCCTTCGAGGAGGGCACCCTGCGCGAGGCGGGGCGCGCCCGGCGTCCCGGGCTGCAGCTCGACGTATTTGTCGCCGAGCATGCCGAGGCTCCGGATCTGCGCCGAGGCGCCCTCGCGGAGCTCGACACCGGGGTCCAGCGCGAGGTGAATGATCGCCGTCCCGTCGGGGCGGAGCGTGATCCCGTCCACTTTCCCGATCCGCACGCCCGCGATGCGGACGGCGGACTTGTCGTCGAGCCCCGCGACGTCCTTGAAGTGCGCATCGACCGTGTTCGTCCGCGCCTTCCTGCCGAAGTGGATGTCCTCGATCTTGAGGATGAGGACGGCGAGCGCCACGAGCACGGCGACGAAGAAGGCGCCGATCTTCGCGGTGGTCGTCATGCGGTCTCCATCATACGGGGGCCGCCGCGGAGGGCGAGGCCGGGCGGCGTTCCGGCTCGAGCTCGGGCGGCGACAGCTCGCTGTCGCCCTTGACGAACGCCGCGACGCGCGGGTCGGCGGACGCCTCGAATTCCTTTGGGGGCATTTCGATCTCGATCTTGCCGCGTGCGAGGAGGCCGACCCGGTCCGCGATCGCGAAGGCCACCTTGAGGTCGTGCGTGATCGTGATCGCGGTCGGGTTCAGGCGCTTCCGCATTTCCTCGATGACGCGCACGAGGACGTCCGTGGTGATCGGGTCGAGGCCGGTCGTGGGTTCGTCGAAGAGGAGGATCTGCGGCTGGAGCGCGATCGCCCGGGCGAACCCGACCCTCCGCCGCATCCCGCCGGACAGCTCCGACGGGCGTTTCTCCTCGATTCCCGGCAGCCGGACGAGCTCGAGGCACTCCGCAACGCGGTCGGCGATCTCCTTCTTCGACTTCTTCGTGTGCCTGACGAGTGGGAAGGCGATGTTCTCCCCCACGCTCATCGAGTCGAAGAGCGCGCCTTCCTGGAACGACATCCCGAATTTCCGCCGGAGGACGTCGCGCTCGCGCGACGAGACCGCCCACAGGTCCTCGCCGTCGATCTCGACCGAGCCCGCGTCGGGCTTCAGGAGGCCGACGACGTGCTTCAGGAGGACGCTCTTGCCGATTCCCGACTGGCCGAGGAGGACGAGCGACTCTCCCTTCTCGACCGCGAGGTCGAGATGGTCGAGGACGACCTTCGTCCCGAAGGCCTTCGTGACGCCGCGCAGGCGGATCGCCGGGACGCCGGAGGGAGCCGCCACGCCCGCCATCAGAAGAGCACCTTCGTGAGGAAGAAGTCCGCGATCAGGATCGCGAGGGAGCCCAGGACGACGGCGGCCGTCGTCGAGCTGCCGACGCCCTCCGCTCCGCCCTTCGTGTCGTATCCCGTCTGGCAGCCGATCATCGACAGGAGGAATCCGAACACGGCGGCCTTGATCAGGCCCGACGTGAGGTCCTCCATGTTCAGGTACTGGAACGTGTTGTTCATGTAGACGACAGGGTTCGCGCCGAGGTACTGCACCGCGACGACGTAGCCGCCGAGGATGCCGGTCGCGTCCGCGAGGACGACGAGCATCGGGAGCGACGATGATCGACGCGAGGACGCGCGGCACGAAGAGGTACTGGACCGGGTCCGTCGCGAGGGAGACGAGCGCGTCGATCTGCTCCGTGACGCGCATCGAGCCCAGCTCGGCGGCCATCGCGCTGCCCGCGCGGCCGGTCACCATGAGCCCCGTCAGGACCGGCCCGAGCTCGCGCAGCATCGACAGCGCGACGACCGACCCGATATAGCCCTCGGCGTGGAAACGCTGAAAGCCCTTGAACGTCTGGAGCGCGAGAACGCCTCCCGTGAAGAGCGCCGTGAGGAAGACGACCGGGACGGAGTCCACTCCGACGCGCACGACCTGCCTGGCCGTCATCGAGATCTGGTACGGCGGCCTGACGAAGCCCCGGAGCGTCTGGCCGAGGAGCTCGAAGAAGCGGCCGACGCCCTCGAGAAGGCGCAGGACCGGACGGCCGACGGCCTCGAGCACCGACTTCACCGGAACCTCGACACGCGCGCCACCTCGTGGCCGCCCTCGACGACATCGCGCGGCACGCGCGGGCCGATGCCGCACAGGATCTCCCAGGCGACGGTGCCCGCCGCGTCCGCAACTTCGCCGACGCCGAGCCGCTCGCCGCCCTGCGACCCGAAGAGGACGGCCTCGTCGCCGCGCACGGGCGGCGACGGCAGGTCCGTCACGTCCACTTCCGTGAGGTCCATCGAGATGCGCCCCGCGATCGGGCATCGGCGGCCGCCGATCAGCACGTGGCCGCGCCCGGCCAGGTGCCGCCTCACGCCGTCCGCGTAACCCGCCGGGACGACCGCGAGCGTCGTCGTCCGTCCGCAGACGAACGTCCCGGCGTAGCCGACCTTCGTCCCCGCCGGGACCGTCTTGACCTGGTCGACGACGGAGACGTAGGACATGACGTCGCGGAGGAGGTCGCCGGCGGCGGAGGGAACTTCAGGGACCCTCGCATACAGAGCGAGGCCGGGGCGGACGTGGGTGACGACCGAAGAGAGAGATTTCTTCGAAGGTGAAGAACGCGAGGGCGCCGCCGGCCCCGTTCGAGCGAGCGTCGCGCCGCTGTTGTCGGTGTGGACCATCGACGGCCGGTGACCCGCCGCGCGTATCGTCTGCAACCCTTCTAAGAAAATCCCCCGCTGCGTTTCGTTTTGCTCCGCCTCCGGGTCGTAGGCGGTCGCGAAGTTCTGGAAGACACCCTCCACCACGACGCGGCCCTTGAGCCGCTCGAGGAGCTCGAGCGCGCGCGGCAGCTCTTCGGGGCGCAGCCCGAGCCGCGTCATGCCGGTGTCGAGCTTGAGATGCACCGGGAGGGGCGGGGGCGGCGCGCCCCCGTGGCGCGCCGCCCCCGCCTTCCCCTCTTCACCTTCTAAGAAGAGGACCAGCTCTTCAAGCTGAGGGATGGAATGGACATTGGGGGTAAGCCCGCCGTCAACGACACTCTGGATCTGGTCCTTCCCGATCCACCCCATGACGAGGATCCGCTGCGTGATCCCGGCACGGCGGAGTTCGAGCCCCTCCTCGACGAGGGCGACCGCGAACGCCGTCGCGCCTTCCCTCGCGAGCCGGCGGGCGACGTGCACCGCGCCGTGGCCGTAGGCGTCCGCCTTGACGACGGGCAGCACGGTGCAGCCCGGCGGCAGGCCCGTCCCGAGCGCGCGGTAGTTCGAGGCCAGCGCGTCGAGGTCGACGACGGCGCGCGTCGGCCGCAGCGGAAACGTCACAGGCCGGGGCCTTCGCCGATCATCGCGAGGTCGGAGAAGCGCGTGTACTCGCCCGCCCAGCCGAGCGTGAAGCGGTCGGTCGGGCCGTTGCGCTGCTTGGCGATGATGACGTCGCAGACGCCCTTTTGCTCGGTGTCCTTGTCGTAATACTCGGGCCGCGACAGAAACAGGACGACGTCGGCGTCCTGCTCGATCGCGCCCGACTCGCGCAGGTCGGACAGGACGGGCTCTTTCTCGGCGCCGCGCTGCTCCGTGCGGCGCGACAACTGCGAGAGGGCGATCACCGGCACGTCGAGTTCCTTGGCGAGCGCCTTGAGGCCGCGCGAGAAGGCGCTGACCTCCTGCGTCCGGTTCTCGACCTTGCCGCGCGTCCCCATGATCTGGATGTAGTCCACGAAGAGGGCGTCGAGCCCTTCGCGCTGCTTGAGCTGGAGCGCCCGCGCGCGCATCTCGAGGAGCGTGACCGCGGGCGTGTCGTCCACGTAGAGGCGGGCCTCGCGCATCTGCTGCGTCGAGAAGAAGAGGGCCTTCTTCTCTTCCTTGCTGAGCCGGCCCTCGCGCAGGCGCTGGAGGTTCACGCGCGATTCGGAGCATTGGATGCGGAAGCCGAGCTGCTGGGCCGACATCTCGAGCGAGAAGAACCCGACGACGTACTTCTCCCGGATCGTGAGGGTCGACGCGATGTTCAGCGCGAACGCCGTCTTTCCCATGCCCGGCCGGGCCGCGACGACGACGAGGTCGGTCTTCTGGAGGCCCTGCGTCAGGGCGTTCAGCCGCGTGAAGCCCGTCGGGAGGCCGGTGAGCATCGTCCCGCGGCCGTGAATCTTCTGGATCTCGTCCTCGTTTTTCTCCGCGATGTGCGAGAGCTTCACGAAGCCGCCCTTGATGGAGCCCTTCGCGATCTCGACGAGCTCGCGCTGCGCGTTCTCGAGGACGGTTTCGGCGTCCGGGGCGGACACGGCGTCGCGGATCGCGCGCCGCGACTGGAGGATCACGAGCCGCCGGAGCGACGCCTCGCGGACGAGGCGGGCGTAGCCCTCGACGTTCTCCACGTCCGGGACGAGGTCCACGAGCGAGGAGAGGTACGCGGGGCCGCCGGCGCGCTCGAGCCGGCCCGTCTTGTCGAGCTCGTTCTGGACCATCACGAGGTCGATCCCTTCGCGCCGGTCTGCGAGCGCGAGCGCGGCCTCGTAGATCACGCGGTGGGCCTCGTTCGCGAAGTCGTCCGGGGCGAGGAACTCCATGACCCGTGAGATCAGGGCCCCGTCGATGAGGACGGCGCCGAGGAGGCTCCGCTCGACGTCGGGCCTCGACGGGAGGGTATCCGGGCTGACGGGCGCGAGTGCCGACATCGGGACCGCAGAGGATATATCGCGGGCGGAGCCCCCCGGAAAGAGCCGGGCCGGGAGGCGTGACGGCCCTCACGGAGTCGCCGCCAGTTGTAATCCCGGGCCCGCGTCTTGCGTCTTCGGGAATGGAACGCTGTTTTGAAGGAGGTTCATATGACCCGCGCTTTCGTCCGGTTCCTCGTCGTGGCCACCTTCGCCCTCTCCGCGTCGGTCGCCGTCGCCGACAGCTTCACGTTCCGGATCGGCGTCGCCCCGCCGGCGCCCCGGGTCGAAGTCATGACCGTCGCCCCGTCGCCCGCCCACTTCTGGGTCGCGGGACATTGGGGCTGGAACGGACACAGCCACGTCTGGGTCGGCGGCCGCTGGGTGAAGTCCCGGCCCGGCCAGGTCTGGGTCCGAGACCATTGGGCGCATCGCGGAAACGAGTGGTTCTTCTACCCGGGCCACTGGGTGAAGGGGTCTGGGCCCGCGGAGAGCATCGTCGTCGCGAGCGGGCCGCCGCCCGCCGTCAGGGTCGAAACCGTCCCGCCGCCGCCCGGTCCCGAGTCGTTCTGGGTGGCGGGCCACTGGCGCTGGCAAAACGGCGCGCACGTCTGGGAGCCGGGCCGCTGGGAAACCCGCCGCGCCGAGGAGGTCTGGGTGCCAGCGCACTGGTATCACGAGCACGGGCACTGGTCCTACGCGGCCGGCCACTGGCGCCACATCTGACCCGGCTCGCGGCGCGCGTCCGGGCGTTCCGTCAGCGCGGCGAAAGGTCGAGCGGCGCTCGGCCGGTCTCGGCGCGCCTCCGGTGCGCCGCGGCGGTCATGCGCTCCCATCCCGCGGCGTCGAGCCGGCAGGCGCCGACACGCCGCTTGCCTTCCGCGGGGCCGTGGTAATCCGAGCCGGCGGACTTCAGGAGCCCGTGCCGGTCCGCGAGTGAGGCGAACTCGTTCTCCTTGCCGGCCTGGTCGAGGTGGAAGACCTCGAGGCCGTCGAGTCCGGCGGCAACGCCCGTCGCGACGACCTTCGCCGGATCCTCGTACCAGATCGGGTGCGCGATGACCGAGAGGCCGCCGGCGGCGCGGATCGCGGCAATCGCCTCCTCGAGCCCCCATTTCGGCTTGGCGACGTAGCCGGGCTTGCCGTGTGCGAGCCACTTGTCGAAGGCCTCGTCGAAGCTCTTCACGTAGCCCTTCGCGACCATCGCGCGCGCAACATGCGGGCGGCCGAAGGAGCCCGCGCCCACGACCTCGCGGATCGCAGCGACGGAAAGCGGCATCCCGAGGGCCGCGAGCTTTTCGACCATGGCCTCGCCGCGCGTGTCGCGGTCGACGCGGAACCGCTCGAGGTGCGCCCTCATCGCCGGCTCTTCGGGGTCGAGGAAAAGGCCGAGGACGTGGACGTCGTCGCCGTCGCAGCGCGTCGAGAGTTCGCTCCCGGCGACCGTCACGAGACCCGTCCCCTTCGCCGCGGCCTCGAACTCGGAAAGGCCGAGCAGCGCGTCGTGGTCCGAGAGCGCGAGGACCGAGAGACCCGCCTCGACGGCCTGGGCGACGAGGCGCGCGGGCGTGTCGACGCCGTCGGAGAACGTGGAATGGCAGTGCAGGTCGGCGCCGCGGAACGGAGGCATCCGGAGATGGTAGCAGCGGGAGCCCGGCACGGGCCTTCCTGTACCCTTCCCTCGTGCGTCGCCCGCCCCGTTCCGCCTTCGCCGCCGCGTCGGCGCTCGCGCTCGCGGTCGCCGGCTGCACCGTCCGTTCGCGCGTCGAAACGGCCGTCGAGGCCTCCGGCGCGCGGAGCGACGTGTCGGTCTGCGTCCTCTTCTTCGACGGCCTCTCGAAGGAGGCCTTCGACCACCTCCTCGCCGAGGGCGCGCTCCCGAACCTGAAAAAGGAGATCGTCGACCGCGCCCTCGTCGTCGACAACGCGATCGCCTCCGTGCCGAGCGAGACGTATCCGAACCTCGCGGCGATGCTCACCGGGCTCCTGCCCGGCCACCACGGCATCCCCGCGAACGTCTGGCTGGACCGGCGCCTCCGCGTCCGCGAGGCCCACACGAACATCTTCCGCATCTACGCGGCGAGCGACTTCCTGTCGCCGCAGGCCCGGACGCTCTACGAGCGCCTGCCGGCCGGCACGGTCGCCGTGACGGCGCCGATCGCGCGGGGTGCGACGGTCCACGTGAAGAACACGGTCTACGTCATGGCCGCGTACGCGCGGTACGACTGGCCGTTCCTCGACCGCAAGACCCTCGACGACGCCGGCGACGCCTATGCCGGCGCCGCCAGCGAGGGGCGCCTCCCGCCCCTCGTCTGGTGTCACATCCTCGGCCCCGACGAGGTCGCGCACGCCGAGGGGCCGGCCAGCCCGGACTTCCACGCGACGCTCGCGTCCGCCGACAAGGCCTTCGGCCGCCTCGTGAGGCGCCTCCGGAAGGCGAAGGTCGAGGACCGCATCCTCTTCGTCGTCCTCGGCGACCACGGCAACCGCTCGTACCACACGTTCGTGGACGCGAGCGAGCTCGTGAACCGCGTCCTTCGCGCGAACCCGACCGAGGCGGACTGCACGAAGGGCGACTGCGTCCTCGTCCCCGCGCCGCGCAAGGACAAGAAGTACGACGTCGGCGACGCGATGATCGCCGTCGGGGCCTACCGGGGTGCGATGATCTGGCTCCCCTCCGAGCGCCCCCCCGAGGAGGTTCCGGGCGCCTTCCGGACGCGCAAGCAGAAGCGCGCGAAAGGGCCGCCCGCGCCGCGCCTCAGAATGCCGCCCGTCTCGGCCTTCGCCGCGACGCTCGCCCGCGCGCCCGAGGTGCGCCTCGTCGTCACGCGCGGACCGGCCGCGGGCCGCGTCGTCGTCTACGGGCCGGCGGGCCGCTCCGAGATCGTCCGAGTGGACGGGAACGGCACGCCGCCTCTCTACCGCTACCGCGTCCTCGAGGGCGAGGACCCGCTCGGCTACTCGACGGACCCGTCGGTTGCGGGCCTCGTCGGCGGCGCCCACGAGGCCGACACCTGGCTGGACGCGACGGCGGACGGCCCGTACCCGGACCTCGCCGTGCAGCTCCCGGAATTCTTCGACTCGCCGCGGGCGCCCGACGTCTACGTCACGCCGGCCGACGGCTACGGCTTCACGGCCGGTAAGGCGGCCGGGCACGGCTCGCTCTCCCGCAGCGAGATGGTCGTGCCGTTCCTCTTCGCGGGCCCGGGCGTCGTACCGGGGCACCGCCACGCGGCGCGCACCGTCGACCTCGCACCGACGCTCCTCGGCTACCTCGGAGTCCCCTTCCGGGCCGACGAGATGGACGGCGAGGATCTCGAGATCGCCCCCGCGGGGGCGCCGCCGATGAAGCCCTTCACGCCCGCCGCGAGGTGAGCGTCAGGGCAACCGCCGGAGGCGCACGACGTTCGTGGCGCCGGCGGTCGGCGACGCGCCCGAGACTTCCACGATCGTCGCCCCCCGGAGGCGCGGGACCTTCGCGAGGAGGGCGTCGGCGGCCCGGATCCGTTCCTCGACCGTCCGCGTCTTCGGGACCCGGAACGACACGACGTCGCGCAGAAGCGTGAGCTTGCGCCTCACGGACTCCTTCGGCGTGAACGCGACGATCGGGAGCGGCAGCGCGCTCTTGGACGCGAGGCGCGCCGTGCGCCCCGACTCGGTGTGGACGACGAGGGCCGACGCGCCGGCGAGGCGCGCGGCCTCCGCCGCGGCGCGCGCCATGACGGCCGTGAAGTCTTCGGCCGCGGGCGCCGGGAGGGCCGCGGGAGTGCCGGCGGCGTCCGGCGCCTCGGCTACGCTCGCGATCTCGCCCATCACGCGGACGGCCTCGACGGGGAAAGCCCCGATCGCCGTCTCGCCTGAGAGCATGACGGCGTCCGCGCCGTCGTGGACCGCGAGCGCGACGTCCGAGACCTCCGCCCGCGTCGGCACGGGGTGCACGATCATCGACTCGAGCATCTGCGTCGCGACGATGACGGGCACCGCGTGGCGCCGTCCCGCCGCGAGGATCTCGCGCTGGGCGGCAGGCACGCGTGCGAGGCCGATCTCGACGCCGAGGTCGCCGCGGGCGACCATCAGGGCGTCGGACGCCGCCGCGATCCGGTCGAGGTCGGCGAGCGCTTCGGGCCTCTCGATCTTCGCGACGATCCACGGCCTCCGGTCCGGGGAGACGCGCTCGAGGAGGCGCCGGAGCTGCGCGACGTGTGCCGCGCTCCGGACGAAGGAAAGCCCCACGAAGTCCACACCGGCCGCGAGCGCCTCGTCGAGGTCGCGCCGGTCTTTGGCGGTCAACGCCGGAGCCGTCAGCGTCGAGTCCGGGAAGTTCACGCCCGCCTCGCTCTTCACGCGCCCGCCCGTCCGCACCACGGCCCGGAGCGCGCTTCCGAGCCGGCGCGTGACCTCGAGCCGGACTCTGCCGTCGTCGATCCTGATCTCGGCGCCTCTCTGCACGTCCTTCAGGAGGGCCGGGTACGTCACGGCCAGCCGCAGGAGGCCCGGCCTTCGGCCGTCCGATGCCGCTCCGGGGACGATCTCGACGGTTCGGCCCTTGGCGAGCGCCACCGAGCCGCCCGGCAGCGCTCCGAGCCGGATCTTCGGGCCGCCGAGGTCGAGCAGGACGCCGACAGGTCTCCCGCGCCGCGCGGAGACCCGTCGCACGAGGGCCGTCCGCCGGGCGATTTCGCCCGGTTTCGCGTGCGCGCCGTTCAGGCGGACGACGTCCACTCCCGCGGCGAGGAGTGCGTCGAGCGCCCCCGGCTTCTCCGCGTTTCCCGCGATCGTCGCGACGATCTTCGTCGCTCCGTCCCCCGTTCTGGTCGCCATCCGTCCTCCGCTGTCGCGCCGTATGATGCCCTGATGGCCCCTTCCTCGATCCTCGAGCCCCCCGCCGTCGCCGATCCCCGCATCGACAAGCTCGCCCGCCACGTTCGGGAGATGATCCGGATCCTCGGCCTCGACCCCGAAAAGGACCCGAATCTCGTGGACACCGATCATCGGGTCGCGAAGATGTACCTCGAGATCTTCTCTGGCCTCGACGCCGGCAACCGGCCGAGGCTCACGACGTTCCCGAACGACGAGAAGTACAGCGCGATGGTCATGGAGAAAGATATCCCCTTCTACTCCATGTGCGCCCACCACTTCGTGCCGTTTTACGGGCACGGGCACATCGCCTACATCCCGAACGAGCGCATCGTCGGCCTGTCCAAGCTGCCGCGCCTTCTCGAGTTCTACGCCCGGAGGCCCCAGCTCCAGGAACGCCTCACGGAGCAGGTCGCCACGACGCTCGAGGAGGAGCTCCGCCCGCAAGGGGTCATGGTCGTCGTCGAGGCGCGCCACCTCTGCGTCGAAATGCGCGGCGTCAAGAAGCCGGGCGCGCTGACCGTGACGTCGGCCCTCCGGGGCATCTTCACCCAGAAGGCCGTCCGGGAAGAGTTCCTCGACCTCCTGAATCGCCGCGGCTGAGACGTTCCTAGCGCGCGTCCGCGGCCAGCGCCTCCACCCGCCTCCGCGCGTGATCCACGCGCAGCCGCGCCTTTTCGACGGCGGCCGTGCGCTCCGAGAGGCCGGCCGACCACGCCGGAGAGGGGCTGCCGGCCGGCTGGCTCCGCTCGAACCGGTCGCGCTCGGCGAGCGCCTCCGCGAGGGCCTTGCGGGCCGCGTCGAGCTCGCGGTGGGCTGCGTCGGCCCCGGTCGGCGGCGCGAGACGCACGCGGTCGCCGAGCGCCGTCGCGCCGCCGATGAGCGGCTGGGCGGGCGAAGTCTCGAGCCCGCCCGTGCGCGCGCGGTTCGCGGCGGCCGTCTTCGCCTCGTCCACGTCCTCGATCCGGATCGAGACGAGCTTGCCGTCCGGGAAGAGCGTCCCGACCAGGATCCCGCCCTTCCGCTTCGGCTCCTGCGCGAGCTGGACGACGCTCCCGTCGCGCTGGACGACGACCCATCCCGGCGCGGGCGTCGGCGCGCCGGCGAGGGCGAGCACGAGCGCGAGGGAGATCACGTTGGGCTCTCGGTGAGCTGCCGCGCGAGCTGCCCCGCGGCCGCAAGCCCCCGGAGGGTCCGCGCGCCGTGCCAGCAGAAGTCGTCGCCCGGAACGCAGAACACGCGCGCCGCCGCGGGCAGCCTCCCCCGCCAGCGCTTCGCGTCCTTCTCGGAGAACGGGTACGGCTCGTCCGGGAGGATCAACACGTCGGGGCGCGACCTCAGGATCGCGTCCATGGATGTGACCGGATAGTCGGAACCGCCGCGGTCGGAAGTTTCTTCGAGTGAAAGAGAGCCGCCGACGCGGCGGAGGAGATCGGCGACGTACGTGCGCGGGCCGACGGTCATGAGCGGGTCCTTCCAGATCAGGTAGACGTAGCGAAAACGCGGCTCTGCGCCGCCCGCACGCCGCCGAACCTCCTTCTCTACGCGCTCCGTCGCCTCTTCCACCTTCGAGGAAATCTCCTCCGACTCTTTCTCCCTCCCCGTCAGCACCCCGAAATGCCGCAGCAGGCCCGGGATCTCGGCCACCGTCCGCGGATGCGAGACGTCCACCGCGAACTCGCGGCGGAGCGCCTCGATGTCCTCCCTCCGGTTCTCCTCTCCATTGCAGAAGATGAGGTCCGGCTGCGCCACGCGGATCGCCGCGAGATCCGGGTTTTTCGTTCCGCCCACGCGCGGCACGCGCGCGAGGGCCTCCTTCGGGTGGACACAGTAGCGCGTGATCCCGACGAGATCGCCCGCCAGGCCGAGCACGGCGAGGCTCTCGGAAATCGACGGGCACAGGGAGACGAGGCGCACGAACCCCGATTCTTCCACGCGGCGGCCGGCACGGGTAACATCGGACCCCGCCGCGGCCAGACCGCGGAAGGAGACGTGTCCATGTCCAGCGTTCTGACCGAGGCCGCCGCCGGCGCGGGGGCTTCCTCCGGAGTCGTCGTCAACGACTTCTCCCTGCAGGTTGCAACTGCGAACGGGTCCGGTTCGCAGACGGCGAACAGCGTCCTCATGCGCTCCATCTTCCAGATGGGCGTCCCCGTCTCCGGGAAGAACCTCTTCCCGTCGAACATCCAGGGCCTCCCGACGTGGTTCACGATCCGGGCGAGCCGGGACGGGTACATCGGCCGCAAGCGCGAGCTGGACGTCCTCGTCTGCATGAACCCCGAGACCGCCGAGGAGGACGTCCGCGAGGTCCGCGCGGGCGCCCACGTCGTCTACGAGAAGAAGCTCGGCCTCGAGAACGCCGGGAAAAAAAGGGACGACATCACGTATTTCCCGGTGCCCTTCTCCGAACTGGTCGTCAAGATCACGTCCGCGCCCGAGCACGCGAAGCTCCGCAAGCTCATCGTGAACATGATCTACGTCGGCGTCGTCGCCGACCTCATGGGGATCGACCCGGCCGAGACCGAGAAGGCGATCGCCAAGCAGCTCAAGGGCAAGAAGAAGGCCGTCGACCTCAACGTCTCGGCCGTGAAGCTCGGCCTCGAGTACGCGGCCGCGAACTTCCCGAACAAGATCCCGTACCGCGTCGAGCGGATGGACGCGACGAGGGGCAAGATCATCGTCGAGGGCAACGCGGCCGCCGCCCTCGGCTGCGTCTTCGCCGGCGCGACGGTCTGCGCCTGGTACCCGATCACGCCCTCCTCCTCGCTCTGCGAGTCGTTCATCGACTTCTGCGACGAGCTGCGCGTCGATGCCGAGACGGGAAAAAAGCACGTCGCCATCGTTCAAGCCGAGGACGAGATCGCGTCGATCGGCATGGTCGTCGGCGCCGGCTGGGCGGGCGCGCGCTCGTTCACGTCGACGTCCGGCCCGGGCGTCTCGCTGATGTCCGAGATCATCGGCCTCGGGTACTACACGGAGATTCCGGCCGTCATCTTCGACGTCCAGCGCGTGGGCCCGTCGACCGGCCTGCCGACACGGACGATGCAGGGCGACATCCTGCTGTGCTACTTCAACTCCCACGGAGACACGAAGCACCCGGTGCTCTTTCCCGCTTCGCCCGAGGAGTGCTTCACGATGGCACAGGAGGCGTTCGACCTCGCCGAGAGGCTTCAGACGCCGGTCTTCGTCCTCACGGACCTCGACCTCGGGATGAACAACTGGATGTCGGACGCCTTCCCGTACCCGACGGCGCCGCTCGACCGCGGCAAGGTCCTCGACGCGGCCGCGATCGAGAAGGTCAAGGGCACGTGGGGCCGCTACCGCGACGTCGACGGCGACGCGATCCCGTATCGCACGCTGCCCGGCACGAACCACCCGGCCGGCGCGTACTTCACGCGCGGCTCGGGCCACAACGAGAAGGCCCAGTACTCCGAGAAGGCGCGCGACTACGTCGCGAACGTCGACCGCCTCTCGCGCAAGTTCGACACGGCGCGGACCTTGGTGCCGAAGCCGGTGATCGAGGACCGGCCTGGCGCTGTCGCCGGCCTCCTCGCCTACGGCACGTCCCACTACGGCACGGCCGAGGGCCGCGACAGGCTGGCCGCGGACTTCGGCATTCCGCTCGACTACTGCCGCCTCCGCGCGCTCCCCGTCGGCCCCGAGGCCGCGGCGTGGATCCGGCGCCACGAGCGCATCTACGTCATCGAGCAGAACCGCGACGCGCAGCTCGTGACGATCCTCCGCGACGAGTTCCCGGAGCTCGCGACGCGGTTCGTCCCGATCCGCCAGTACGACGGACTCCCCCTCGACGCGACGACCGTCGTCGAGGGCGTCCTCGAAGGCCACGAGAAGTCCGGAAAGAAGGATTGACCCGAGATGAGCGCAACGCCTCCTGCCGCCGTTCCCGCCGCGCCGAAGACGAACCGCATCGGCCTGCCGAAGGCCGACTACGAGGGCGCGAAGTCCACTCTCTGCCTCGGCTGCGGCCACGACGTCATCACGAAGCAGATCGTGACCGCGTTCTACGAGATGGGCGTCGCGCCCCACAAGGTCGCGAAGTTCTCGGGCATCGGCTGCTCCTCGAAGACGCCCGCATACTTTCTGAACCGCGCGTGGGGCTTCAACGGCGTCCACGGCCGCATGCCGTCCCTCGCGACCGGCGCGCTCGTCGCAAATCCCGAGCTCCACGGCATCGGCGTCTCGGGCGACGGCGACACGGCCTCGATCGGGATCGGCCAGTTCGTCCACCTCGTGCGCCGCAACCTGCCGCTCGTCTACATCGTCGAGGACAACGGCGTCTACGGCCTCACGAAGGGCCAGTTCTCCGCGACCGCGGACGTCGGCGCGACGCGCAAGAGCGGCGCCGTGAACGAGTTCGTCCCGATCGACCTGTGCTCCGTTGCGATCGAGCTCGGCGGGACGTTCGTCGCGCGCTCGTTCTCGGGCGACATGAAGCAGCTCCAGACGATCCTCCAGGCCGCGATCGCCCACAAGGGTACGGCCGTCATCGACGTCATCTCACCCTGCGTGACGTTCAACGACCACGAGGGCTCGACGAAGAGCTACAAGTACGCCAAGGAGCACGAGACGCCCGTCAACGACGTCGGCTTCGTGCCGTTCTTCGAGGACACGCTCGCCGAGATCCCCGCGGGCGACACGAAGGACGTGACGTTCCCGGACGGCAGCGTGCTGCGCTTCCGCGGCATCGGCCGCAACTACGACCCGACCGACAAGGAGACGGCTCTCCGCACGATCCACGAGAGCCACGGCAAGCAGGAGATCCTGACGGGGATCCTCTACCTCGACCCGAAGAAGCCGTCGTTCTCCGAGGTGCTCGGGGCGACCGGCAAGTCCCTCGTGGACCTGCCGCTCGACGTCCTGCGCCCGAGCCGCGAGGCCCTCGAGCGCGTCATGGAGTCGATGCGGTGAGGGAACCACGGTGAGCAAGGCCGCCGCGAGCGTTTTCTATTTCGGGGGATACGTCCTCGTGCTCGGCCTCGGGCTCATCGTGGTCCCGAACCTCATCCTCGCGCCGTTCGGTTTCCCGCCAACGTCCGAGGTCTGGATCCGCGCCGTCGGAGTTCTCGCGGCCGCGATCGGCTGGTATTACGTTTCGTCCGCGCGCGCCGGGCTCGTCCCGTTCTTCCGGGCCACGATCGCCATGCGCGCGTTCGTCTTCGTCTGCTTCGGCGCGTTCGTCCTCCTTGGTTTCGCGAAGCCCGCGCTCGCACTCTTCGGCTCCATCGACCTCGCCGGAGCGATCTGGACGGCCGCGGCCCTGCGGAAAGGCTGACGGCCGCGCCGTGCCCGTCCGCATCGTCCGCCTCGGAAGCCCGCGCCTTCCCGGTGAAGGCCTGCGGATCGGCACGGTCCGGCGGCCGCCGCGAGGAGTCCCGAAGGCGGACTTCGCGAAGCGCGACTTCTACGACGTCTGGCTGCCGAACCTTGCGCCGAGCGAAGCTCTCGTCAAGCAGGCCCTCGGCGCCGAGGACGAACGCGCATGGAAGACGTTCGTCAGGAAGTACCGCGCCGAGATGAAAGCTCCCGACGCGAACCGCGTCCTCGACCTCCTCGCCGCGCTCTCGCACGAGACGAGCTTCTCAGTGGGCTGCTACTGCGCCGACGAGACCCGCTGCCACCGTTCGATCCTCCGAGAGCTGCTGGCTGCGCGCGGAGCCTCGCTGGCGCCCTGAGGCCGGGCGTTCGACTCAGTCCTTCTCCGGCTTCTTCTTTTCGTTCTCTTTGCCCTTCTCGGGCTTCCCTTCGTTCTTCTTTCCGGACTTGACGTCTTGCTTCTGCTCGGGCTTCGCTTCGATGTGCGCGGCAGGCGCTTCGTGCGCGATCGGGTCCGGCCCAGGCGCCACGACGCGCCGCGGCGGGCGGCTGAACGGCTGGCCCTGCGGCCGCGGCTCGGGCGCAACCGCCGCGACATGGGGCGCGGGCGGAGCCACGGCCGCCTGCGGCGAGGTGACGTGGGCCTGGGGCGAGGCGTGTTGGGACGGTATTTCCTGCCGCGCGTTCTGCTGTGTCGGCGGGACGGCGATCTCCCGCTTCTTCTCCTCCCTCACCGGGGCCGGTGCGACGACGGCGCCCGGGGCCACGCGCAGGGGCTCGACGACCTCACGCCCGCCCGACGGATGCAGGATCAGCGGCGCGTTCGCCGTCGCGAGCGCGCGCCCCGATGCGTGGACCGGGTCCGGCGGCGGCGCGCCCACGGCTTCTTTGTGCGGAGCGAGGGCCACGCGCCGGTCCGCCTGCGCGACCGGGCGAATTGCGACGGCCGCCCGGGCGCCCTCCGGCGACTTGACGGCGAGCGCAGACGCCGCCTTGGGCGTGAGCGGCGCGCCGTGGCTCTCGCGAATCACCTCGACCTTCTTCGTGAAGGTGGGCGGCGCCGGTGGCGGGGCGAGGCGCGCGGCCACCGGACGCGCGAGCACCGCCTCGGGCGGGCGTGGCGCGGCCGCACCTGCCGGGCGGAGGGATTCGCGCGTCGGCATGACCGGCAACGGACCGCTCACGACCGCGGCGTTCTCGACCTGTCGCACGATGGCGGCATTGCGCACCATGGCCGTCTGGGCGGGCCGCGCGCCGGCGAAGTCGGACCGAGCGACGACGGTCGCGTACGCGCGGTTCACGTACGCGACGTTCCGCGAGGGCGCCGGGTTCCCGGCCTGACGTCCCCACCACGGGACGAACGGGTCGCGCGGCGCAAGCGGGAACCAGCCGACGTACCCTCCCCCGCCCGCCGTCACGGACGCGGACCAACCCGGCCCGCCGCCCACGAACGCAACGAGGGCCGGTGAATACGGGACGTGCCGGACGCTCGGGGCCACCGGCACCCAGCACCAGCGCGACGAGACGACGACCCATCGCCCGTAGTGGTAGGGCGCCCAGCCCCACGGCTCGGCCGACACCCACGTCCAGCCCCACGGGTCCTGCCAGATCCAGTGCCCGGCGCGGTACGGCGCCCAGCCCGCGGCGACGGAGCGGGGCCGCCAGACGCGACCATATTGAGGCACGGACTCCCAGGTGCCGTACGCGTCGAGGTCCTCGGCGCCGAGGACGTCCGCGCTCGTGTAGTCGTAGGACACGATCTCGTGCCTGCGAAGCTCGCGCGTCGACACCCAGCGGTCCCACGAATCGGTGAGAGGAAGCGCGACGACGTCGTACTCGGGGTCGTCGATCCCGGACACGATCATCTCCTCGCCCGCGCGCAGCGAGACCTCGCCGCCGGCGGCTGCGACCCGGGCCTCGCCGAGCCGGACCGCGAAGCGGGTGTTGCCGGCCGCGTCGACGTAGACACGGTAAAGGCCGGGCCGCTCGAGCGTGACGGCCGCGTTCGGCGTGTCGATCTCGAACTCGTCCTCGTCGTCCATCGAAATGATGCGGAAGCTCGCGGTGCCCTGAGCGACCGAGTACTGCTGGACGTCCTCGGTCAGGTTCAGCGCAGTCAGCTCGGTCCCCGGCGCGAGGAACGCCCGGAAGCCCGGCGCCTGGAGCTCGACGCGGCCCGTGTTGCCCGCCCAGACGCGGTCGCCGATCGTCAGCGGCAGATTGACGGCGAGAGGCTGCCAGTCGCCAGGGTCGTCTCCACGCTCTAGGGACCCGTCCCCCTGCACGAACGCGACGCGCGCAACGGTCTGACGGAAGTCCTGGGAGCCATCCTGCGCGCGGGCCGCCGGCGAGGCGACGACTGCGAAGACGACGAGCGTGGCAAAAATTACAGGAATCGCCCGAGGGTTCGAGTGGTTCATGACGCACCTCATTGCATTCGGCCCCGTTTGCACGGGGCGCGGCAATGCCACGGGGAGCAAGCGTCGTACCACTCGCCAGCCGGACTCCGGCCGGTGGGCCGATCGCGGGGCGTCTTCTCTAGCGCCGGCCCTTCAGGGCCGCGTTCACGCTCTGCGCGCTACGGACCGCGTTGTTGCGGGCCTTGCTCGCGGCGGAGGCGCGCTTCGACTCGCGGGCGGTCCGGGCGCGAACGTACCAGATCGCGAGGCCGCCGACGAAGACCAGACCGAGGAGAAAGGGAGTAGACACAGGCACCACCTGACTCAGGATAACCCTGTTCAGGTCCCGATTCTCCGGATTCTCAGGATCGGCCCATCGGGCGCGCCGGCGTCCGTGAGGTCGACGTCCGCGAAGATCGCCCACGTGTGGTCGCCCTTCGGGTCGAGGAGCGCCTGTGCGACCTCCCATCGGCGCGGGCCGGCGGGCTTCAGGCTCGTCAGGTGGTGAAGACGCGCCTCGGCGCCCGAAAGAAGCTCGCCGTACTCGTCGAAGAACGGAGTCATCGCGGCCTCGAAGCGCGCGGCGTCCCACGGGTCGCCGGCGTCCGCGAATACGCGTTCGGCGGCTTCCTCCCAGTCCTTGCGCGCAAGCGCGCGGACGAGGAGCTGCGCTTCGGCGCGGACCCGCGCGGCGAAAACGCGGGGGTTCGCGAGGAGCTCGGTGAGCCACGAGGACTCCTTCTTCTTCGGCGCCGCCGCGGGGGCGGCCTTCTCCTCGAGCAGGAGCTCCGGGTGGCGAAGCCGCTCCCACTCCTCGAGAAGGCTCGCGTCGGTCTCGCCCACGAGCGACCGGAAGAAGCCGAGGACGTCCCAGACCTCGTCCGTCTTCGCCGTCTCGGGCACCGTCTGGTCGAGCGTCCGGTAGAGCTGCGAGAGGTACCGGAGGAGGACGCCCTCGCTCCTTTCGAGGCCGTAGCTCTTCACGTAGTCGGAGAAGCCCGAAAACGTCTCGAACATCTCGCGCCCGATCGACTTCGGGCTCACGTCCGAGCCCGCGGTCCACGGGTGCGCGGCGCGGAACGCGTTGAAGGAGGCGTAGAGGAAGTCCGCGAGCGGCTTCGGGTGCGTCACTTCCTCGAGGCGCTCCATGCGCTCCTCGTACGGGACGCCCTCCTCCTTGAGCTGCGCGACGAGGCGGCCTTTCGCGCGGTCCACCTGCCGTCTCAGGATCACGTCCGGATCCTCGAGGATCGACTCGACGACCGTCAGCACGTCCAGGGCGTACGTCGGCGAAGCCGGATCGAGCTCCTCGAGCGCGGAGAGCGCAAAGAGCGAGAGCGCCTGGTGGAGCGAGAAGTCCCACTGGAGGTCCCGCGCGACGGCGACGCGGTACGGCCGTTCGCCCGTCAGGACGATGATCCCCGCGCGGTAGAGCGACCGCACGAGGACGGCCGCCTGCTTCACGAGCCGTCGCTTCGTGCCGTCGTCCTCGTGGCAGCGCGCGATCAGGTCCCGGAGCGACGCGAAATTGCGGGCCGGCTGCTCCGCTTCGTCTCGCTGGAGAAGCGAGAGCACCATCCCGTGTGTCAGCCGGAAGCGCGAGACGAGCGTCTCTGGCGGCCGCGCGATCAGCTTCTGGAACGTCTCGACCGTCCAGGAAACCTCGCCTTTCGGCGGGCCCTTCACGGTGCGCGCCTTCTTCCCCGAGGCCTCGGACTTCTTCTCGGCCTGCCGCTTCTCGACGATGTGCTCGGGCGCCTGCGCGACGACGCTCCCCTGCGTGTCGAAGCCGCGCCGCCCGGCGCGCCCGGCGATCTGCTTGAAGTCGCGGACGGAGAGAAGGCCGACCTTCGTCCCGTCGAACTTCGCGAGCTTCGTGAAGAGGACCGTCCGGATCGGGATGTTCACGCCGACACCGAGAGTGTCCGTGCCGCACACGACGTGAAGGAGGCCCTTCTGCGCGAGCTGCTCGACGAGAAGGCGGTACTTCGGGAGGAGGCCCGCGTGGTGGACGCCGATCCCGAACGAGAGGAAACGCCGGAACTCCCTGCCGTACGGCGTCGCGAGGCGGATCCCAGCGGCGATCTTCCGGATCTCCTCGCGCTCCTCCTTCGTCCCGATCTTCACGCTCGTGAGCGACTGGGCGAGCTCGGCGCACTCCCGCTGCGTGAAGTTCACGACGTAGATCGGGCTCTTCTTCGCCGCGAGGAGGTCCTCGATCGTCTCGTGGAGCGGCGTCTCGCGGTACTCCCAGTCGAGCGGGACGGGCCGCTCGTCGGACGACACGAGTGCCACTGCGCGGCCGGTGTCCTTCTCGAGCCGCTCGGCGATCGCACGCGTGTCCCCGAGCGTCGCCGACATCAGCAGGAACTGCGTCCTCGGCAGGACGAGGAGCGGCACCTGCCAGGCGACGCCGCGCTCCTTGTCGGCGTAGTAGTGGAACTCGTCCATGACGACGTACGGGACGTCGAGCGCCTCACCGCGGCGGAGCGCCATGTTCGAGAGCACCTCGGCCGTGCAGCACACGACGCTCGCGTCCGGGTTGATGCTCGCGTCGCCCGTCGTCATCCCGACGTTCTCCGGCCCGAGGTCGTTGCACAGCGAAAAGAACTTTTCGCTCGCGAGCGCCTTGATCGGGCTCGTGTAGTAGGAGACCCTTCCCTCGCAGGCCGCCTTGAAGTGCAGCCCGAGCGCGACGAGCGACTTCCCGGAGCCGGTCGGCGTCCCGAGGATGACGTGCTTGCCCGCCATGATCTCGAGGAGCGCCTCCTCCTGCGCCGGGTAGAGCGTCAGCCCGGTGGAAGAGACCCACTCGAGGAAGAGGCCGAGGATCTCGTCGGGGTCGTCCGTCCCGCGGGGCGGGATCCGGTCCGCGAGCGGCGCAGCGTCCGGCATCCGGCTCAGGGCGTCTTCGGCGGGAAGTCGACCGTCACCGGACGCCAGGTCCCCGGCTCGTTCACGAGACCGTCCTTCTCGCTGACGATCTCGAGCCGGTGCGGCACGAACTTCAGGAGCGTGAAGTCCGCGCCGCGGTTTTCGTTCCTGTAGAACGGCGCCCACGACTCCTTCCAGTGCTTCTCCTTCACGGCCGGATCCGTCACGACCGCCGCGGTCCCGATCAGCGTCACGTACGCCGGGAGGGACGGCTCGAAGAAGCTGATCGTCCCGCGCGGGTCCTTCGCGATCTCGGCGACCTTGCGCGTCGCCGGGTTCGTCCCGATCCAGACCGCGAAGTCCTCGTCCGGACCGAGCGCGTCGACGATCCGCGCCTCGGGCTGGCCCTCGGACCCGATCGTGATGAACGTCGCATACCGGGCCTTCCGCGCGACCTCTCGCGCGGCCTTCACAACGGCCTCCCGGTCGGCCGCGCGGGCGGGCAGGGCCGCGGCGAGCACCGCCCCGGCGAGCGCGAACGAAAGGAGGTGGCGGAGCGGTCTCATGTGTTCCCCCTCAGTTCGCCGCCGCGAACGCGGCGGCTTCGGCCCTGCAGTCCCGGAGGGGCGCGAGGCCCTTCGCGCGCACCGCCGCGAGCTCCTTCTTGGCGGCGGCGAGGTCGGCCTCGAAGGCGGGGTCCGCGTGCAGGCGAGCGACGGTCGCCGCGCCCATGACGCGGCCCTCGTTCACGTCGCTCTGCCAGTGGACGTTGCAGACGACACGGCTCTCCCCGAACGCGCGGCCGCGGGCGAGGATCGCGTCCTCCTGGTCGGGCGCGAGCTCTGTCAGGACGAGCGCCCAGGCCCATCCCGCGGCGCTGTGCCCGGACGGGTAGGAGCCCTGTGTGCCGAGCTCGGCCTCCTCGGCCGGCGTGCACGAGGGCTCCCTGTTCACGAGAAACGGGCGCGGACGCTTGTATTCGCTCTTCGCCCGGCCCGTGGACCCTGCCGCGTCACCGAGCACCCGCCGCAGGAGAACGTAGAGATGCGGCGTGTCGTCCTGCGTGACCGGCGCGTTCAGAGCGCAGGAGAACGTCCCGGCGGCGTGAGGAAAGAGCAGATCGGCGTCCGACGTCGCGAGCGCGAAGCGCGGCGTCCCGCGCAGCGCGAGGGCCTTGCGGTTCGCCTCCTGGTCGACGGCCAGAGCCGCCGAGCCCGGCGCCGGCGGGGGCGGGAGAAGCGCCGCGGTGTCCGGGAGCGCCTCCTTCGGAAGGTACCCCGCGAGGTAGCCGGGAAAGACCTCGGGGACACGCGCCACCGGCACGTTCGACGGCCCCGCGACGCAGGCGGCGAGAAGGACGCAGGCGACGAACGGGAGCGTGCGCGAGCGTGCGTTCTGCATTCGCAGAAGTATGCGCCCGGTGCGGCATGCGGTCGCGGCGCGGCTGACTCGCCGCCTTTCGCCCCCCCGAGCGCCTCGGTCACTTGACCGGCTGGAAATCCTTGTGCCCCGTCTGCCAGAGCAGAAAGGCGTCCTGAGCGGCGAAATTCCGAAAGGTGACGACCTTCTCCTCGGTGAAGTGTCCGTTGTCGTAGTTGACCTTCAGGAGGACCGGCTTGCCGGACGTGCTGGCGTTCTGAAGGGCCGCGGCGAACTTCCCCGGCTCCCATGGGGCGACGCGCGGGTCGTTCCATCCGGCGACGCAGAGGACGGCCGGGTACTTCGTGCCCGGCTGGACGTGCTGCACGCCGTCCATCTCGTACAGAGCCGCGCACTCGGCGGGGTCCTTCACCGTGCCGAACTCCGGCGTATTGACGGGCCCGTTGGGCGAGAACTCCATCCGCATGGCGTTCGCGCAGCCGACGTTGCAGACGGCGGCCGCGAAAAGGTCCGGCCGCGCCGTGACGGCACGGCTGATGAGGATGCCGCCCGCGCTTGTCCCCGTGCCGGCGAGGTGCGCCGGGCTCGTGTAGCCTTTCTTCACGAGGTACTCGGCACACGAGATGAAGTCGAGCCACGTGTTCGGCTTGGTGGTCTTGTAGCCAGCCTTGTACCAGGCCTCACCCTTCTCGCTCCCGCCCCTCACGTGGGCGTACGCCAGGACGACGCCCCGGAGCGCGATGGAGCGCTTCAGGTCGAAAAAGGGCTCCATGCTGATCCCGTAGGCGCCGTAGCCGGTCAGGATGCAGCTGTTGCTGCCGTCCAGCTTGATCCCTTTCTTGTGGATGATCGAAAGCGGGATCGGCGTTCCGTCGTGCCCCGGCACCTCGACCTCCTCCGCGACGAGCGTGTCGAATCCGGGGTACGTGACGTCCGTGTTGAAGATGCTCTTCGCGAAGGTCCCCTTCTCCCCGTCGAGGTCGTAGCGCGTCGTCGGGCTGGTCCACGACGTGATGGTGACGATGCACCGGTTCGTGTGGAAGTCGGGGCAAAGCATGGAAAGCGTGCCGGAGGCGGGGAGGGCGACGTCGGCCGTCTTCCCCGTGGCGAAGTCGTATCGGACCATCCGGCCGACGATCCCGTTCGAGTAAACGACGAAGAGATAATCCTTGCTCTTCGTGATCGACTGGACGGAGTCCTTCGCCTCGGGAAGGACCGTCTCGGCGCGGGCCCAGTCGGGGTGCTTGACGCTCGTCCGGACCACCTTGTAGCGGGGCGCGCCGGCGTGGGTGACCGCGTAGGCGCTGTCCCCGCGGAAGACCATGCCGCGGACGAGGTCGTCGGAGGGCTTGCAGAGGACGCTCCACTTGAGCTTCCCCGACGTCAGGCCGGAGGCGGGGGCGTAGAAAACCTTCAGCTCGTTCTGCACGGTGGAGACCTGGCCGAAGACGTAGCGCGGGTACGACTCGTCGATGGAGGCGAACGGGAACTCCTTCGGCTGGATCCCCAGCTCCGGGTAGCTCTTGTTGCTGAAGAAATCGACGTCCCCGGCGAAGTCGGTCCCGAGCTTGTGCAGCTTCGTCTTCCGGTTCTGCTCGATCTCGAGGCTCTTCGTGTCGGTCGTGTTCCCCGCGTCGTAGAAGAGGGACTTGCTGTCCATCGTCCACCCGATGGGGCCGTACGACGGGTAGAAGCTCTCGGGAAGGAACTTCCCCTTCTCCACGTCCAGGATCCGGATCTCCGAATATTCAGCCCCCTTGGCCGAGAAGCCCATCGCCACGTACCGGCCGTCCACCGAGGGGACGAGGCTCTCGATCGTCGTCGTCACCCCCGTCTTGTAGTTGGTCGGATCGAAGAGGAGCTTCTCCGGGCCGACCCAACCGTCGCGAAAGTAGGCCTTCCCGACGTTCTCGCCGCCGAGCGTCTTCTTGTAAAAGACGCGGCCGTTCTCCCAGGTGATGGACGAGTACCTGGCCGGCTGCAGCTTATCGAGCGCCATCCACTCTTTGACGAGGGATTCCGTTCCGGGGATCTTCGCCATGACCGTGTCCGTCAGCTCCGCCTGCGCCTTGAACCAGGTCTCGACGTCCTTGCTCTTGAGGTCCTCCAGCCAGCGAAAGGGGTCCTTGTAGGTCGTCCCGAAGTAGGTGTCGGCGGCATCGACGGTCTTCGAGGGCGGGTACGCCCACTGCGCGGCGCAGGGAAACGCCAGCAGGAGAGCGAACAAGGCAAACCTCTTCTTCATGGGTGGCTCCTCTCGGGGCTCGACGGGATCGACGAATCCGCCAGCCTCAGCTGAAAAAGCGTATCACCGCGGAGGCGGGCCGGCGCGGGCCCTCTCTGCGAGGCGCTCGAGCCAGAGCCTGTGCCCGTTCCACATCCGCTTCGGAAAAAGTGCCGCGCCGGCCCGCGCCGCCCAGCCGTACTGCGTCTCCTCTGTGAGGATCCGCGTCCCGCTTGGGATCGGCGTCAGGAGCCACGCGTGATAGGCGTCGACGCCGAGGCCGAATGCGTTCCACGCGATGCGCTCGCAGGGCCCGAACTCGACGACCGTCGACCGGATCGCGACGCCGAACGTCCGCCACATGAAGCTCACGCCGAGGGCCAGCTCCGCCGCCCCGCCCGCGAGGACGACGTTCGACGCGTTCGGATACCATGACGGCCAGAGCGACGCTCGGACCAGCCACGCCCAGACGGCCTCGGGCGGCGCAGGCGTCTCCACTTCGTTCGCGACGTGGACAGGCGCGCGGGAGGGGTCGTAGCGCTCGGGCCAGCAGATCACGGCGTCAAGCTCACGGCTTCCTCGCCGCGGCTCCGGGCCTCCAGACCATCGTCATGAGAATCTGCGTGAACGTCTCGTAGTACTCGATCGCATGCGGATCGGCCCTCGCGATAAAGCGTCGCCTGACGCTCCGGATCAGATCCAGATCCTCACTCGTGCATACCGCGATGACGTCTCTCTCTCCGTCGGGCACACTGTCGACGAGATGGTCGAAGGGCTTGCTGTCGCCGGCGACGAACGAATTGAACGCGGCGAGAAATTCTTGACGTGTCGTCTTCGGTGACGGTCTCGGAACGAGTAGCGCCGGCCTCTCCCGCAGTGCCCGCTGACTCGCTCTTGCCTTCTCGGAGAGTCCCGACAGGTCGAGCGATTCGAGTGCGCTCAGCGCCTCAGGCGTTGCCTGGCTCATCAACAGCCACGTCGCAATCTCCTTCGATTCGCCCGACGAGGTTCGACAGATCTCGACGAGAGACGGGGTCGCGAGACGTTCCGCAAGGGCCCCGAAGATGAACAGCGCTCCGTTCCCACGGTTCACCTCGTAGGCGGCGTGCTCGACCAGGTAGTACTTGGCCTTCGGGTATGCCAGCCAGCGGCGCCCGAGCTCCGAAGTGTCGAAATCGTCGACCCCGAGGAAGGCGGCGTCCCGAACCCATGTCCGGAGGTCCACGTCGTCGAGCGAGACCTTCGTCATCGCTCCGAGGAGCGTCTTCTTCGACCCGTGCGATGGGTCGACCGAGACGAGGAGCTGGCTTCCGTCGAAGAGAAACCAGGAGTCCGACGATTTGCGATCGAGGGCATCCCTGAGACAGGGCAGCAATCTGGCAGGGTTCCTGTGGACCATCTGCCACACGGCGTCCATCTCCGCACCCTTCTTCGACTGGCCTGCTTCGTCGAGCGAGGACGGTCTGAAACCGTAAGTCGACTCCACAAGGGCGTCGAACCGGGAGCACGGCGTGTCCGCAGCAGCCGCGATCGGTGCTGCCGAAAAAAGCAGGACGAAAAGGCCGAGTTTCACGTCGTTCCCTCGAGGGTCGTGCCTCGGTCCCCGGGCGGGCGTCAGACCGCCGCCTTCTCCCGCGCGCCGACGCGCAGGGCCTCGGCGACGAGGGCCTCCTGCTCGTGGGCGAAGACGTGGTGCGAGCCGGGCGCGGGGCTCGCGAGTTCGCGCCGACCGATGTACCGGAGCGTCCGGCCCGAGGCGAGGCCCTCGACGCGGCCGTCGAGGAACTGCTCGCGCACGAAGCGCCACGCGCCCATGTTGCGCGGCTCCTCCTGCACCCAGGCGATCTCGGCGTCCTGCGGGTAGCGCTGGAGCGCCTGCCCGAGCTCGCGCCCGGGGAACGGGTAGAACTGCTCGAGGCGCACGATCGCGACGTCGCTCCGGTCGGCCTTCTCGCGCGCGGCGATGAGGTCCCACGCGACCTTGCCGCTCGCGATCACGACGCGGCGCGCGCGCGACGGCCCGGCCGCGTCGTCGAGGACGGGATGAAACGTCCCGTCCGCGAGCTCGTCGATCGTCGAGACGACCTTCGGGTGGCGAAGGAGGCTCTTCGGCGTCATGAGGACGAGGGGCTTGCGGACCTCGCCCGCCATCTGCCGGAGCAGCACGTGGTAGTACTGCGCGGGCGTCGAGACGTTCGCGACGCGCATGTTGTCCTCGGCGCAGAGCGTCAGGAATCGTTCGAGGCGGGCCGAGGAGTGCTCCGGGCCCTGCCCTTCCTGACCGTGCGGCAGCAGAAGGACGAGGCCGCAGCGCTGGTTCCACTTCTGCTCAGAGCCCGAGATGAACTGGTCGATGATGACCTGCGCGCCGTTCGCGAAGTCGCCGAACTGCCCCTCCCACAGGACGAGCGTGGACGGGTCCGCGACGGCGTAGCCGAACTCGAAACCCATGACCGCGTTCTCCGAGAGAAGGCTGTCGATGACCTCGAACGCCCCCTGCTCGGGCGCGATCGTGTTGAGCGGCGTCCATTCGGCACCGGTCGCCGCGTCGGCGAGGACGGCGTGGCGCTGGCTGAACGTGCCGCGCCCCGAGTCCTGCCCCGAGAGGCGGACGGGCGTGCCGTCGAGGAGAAGCATCCCGAACGCGAGCATCTCTCCGCCCGCCCAGTCGATGTCGGGCCGGCCGCTCGCGTACTCCGACCGTTTCTTGAGGATCGACTTGAGCTTCGGGTGGACCTCGAAGCCCTCCGGCACCGACGAGACGGCGCGCGCGACCTCGGCGAGCCGGTCGCGGACCGAGCCCTGCGGCCTCAGACGCTTCGCGGGCGCGGCCGTCAGGGAGTCGAAGTCCCCCTTCCCGCCGCCGCGCGCCTCGTCGTAGGCGCGGTCCAGTGCCGTCTTCGCCTCGGCCCACATCTGGTCGACCTCGCCCTGCGAAAAGACGCCCTCCTTGACGAGCGCGGCGCCGTAGAGGCGCGCGACGGACGTGTGGCCCTTGATCTTCAGGTACATGAGCGGCTGCGTGTAGCTCGGCTCGTCGCCCTCGTTGTGGCCGTAGCGCCGGTAGCAGACGAGGTCGATGACGACGTCGCGCCGGAACGTGTTGCGGTACTCGATCGCGACGTCCACGGCGTGGACGACCGCCTCGGGATCGTCGCCGTTCGCGTGGAAGACGGGCGCCTGGACCATCTTCGCAACGTCCGTGCAGTACGGCGACGAACGCGCGTCCGCCGGGTTCGTCGTGAAACCGATCTGGTTGTTCACGACGACGTGGACGGTGCCGCCCGTGCGGTAACCGTGAAGCTGCGACATGTTGAGCGTCTCGGCGACGATTCCCTGCCCCGCGAACGCGGCGTCACCGTGCAGCAGGACGGGAAGGACCTTCGCGTGGACGCGCTGGTCGCCGATCGCAGTCTGCTTGGCGCGGACCATGCCCTCCACGACGGGGTCGACGAACTCGAGGTGGCTCGGGTTCGGCGCGAGGGCGACCCCGAGCTT
Source organism: uncultured Acidobacteriota bacterium (assembly GCA_963798215.1). Taxonomy (GTDB): domain Bacteria; phylum Acidobacteriota; class Thermoanaerobaculia; order UBA5066; family UBA5066; genus Fen-183. The sequence continues at coordinate 1,308,111 of CAWCSP010000004.1, read as the reverse complement.
CTGACCTCCGGGCGCGACGTGCGTCCCGACGGCGCCGAGGTGGTACTTCACGTCGCCCGACCCCTGCACGGTGCCGGGGTCCACCTGCCCTTCGAACTCCGCGAAGATCTTTCCGGCCGGCTTGCCGACCGTGTTCACGAGAACGGTCAGACGCCCGCGGTGCGACATGCCGATGACGGCCTCGCCGAGGTCGGCCTCGGCGGCGCGGTCGAGGAGGCGGTCGAGGAGCGGGATCGCGGCCTCGCCGCCCTCGAGCGAGAAGCGCTTCTGGCCGACGTACTTCGCGTGGAGGAACTTCTCGAACGCCTCGGCCTTCACGAGCGCGTTCAGGATCCGGCGGCGGTCCTCGCGCGAGAGGGTCGCCCGGTTGCGCGAGCCCTCCATCCGCTCGATGAGCCACTGCTTCTGCGCGGTGTCCTGGTTGTACATGAACTCCGCGCCGATCTTTCCGCAGTAGGTCTGGCGCAGGACCTCGAGAATCTCGCGCAGCGTCGCGCGGTCGCGGCCCGCGAGGCCGTTCGTGATGAACGGCCGGTCGAGGTCCCACAGTGTGAAGCCGTACGTGGCCGGGTCGAGGTCGGGGTGATAGGGCACGGAATCGACGCCGAGCGGGTTCACGTCCGCGACGAGATGGCCGCGCACGCGGTACGCGTTGATGAGCTGGAGGACGCGCGCCTGCTTCTCGACGGCCTCGAGGCGGTTCGTCCCTCCGAAGAACGGCGAGCTCGCGTCCTTCTCCCAGCGCATCGGCCGGTGCGGGACCTTGAGGTCCTCGAAAATCCGGTCATAGAAGCGGTCGCCGCCGAGAAGGAGGTCCTGGAGCGTCGCGACGAACTGGCCGGACTCGGCGCCCTGGATGATCCGGTGGTCGTACGTCGAGGAGATGTTCATCACGCGCGAGATCCCGAGCGTGGAGACGGCTTCCTCGGGCATCGCCTGGAACTCCGCGGGGTACCCCATCGCGCCCGTCGCGATGATCGTGCCCTGCCCCGGCATGAGCCGCGGCAGGGACGACGTCGTGCCGATCGTTCCCGGGTTCGTCAGCGAGATGGACGTCCCTGCGAACGCGTCGGGCTCGATCGTCCCCTTCCGCGCCTTGGCGACGAGCGTGTCGAACGCGGCGAGAAACTCGCCGAACGCCATCTTCTCGGCGCCCTTGATGCTCGGCACGAGGAGGCTGCGCGAGCCGTCCTTTTTCGTGATGTCGATCGCGATGCCGAGGTTCACGGCGGGCTTCTTGATGCGGGCCGGCTTCCCGTCCACCTCGCCGAACGCGTCGTTCATCCCCGGGTGCTTCTCGAGCGCGCGGACGATCGCCCACGCGACAAAGTGCGTGAACGAGATCTTCGAGAGGCCGAGCGCCTCGCGGTGGCGGTTCAGGATCCGCCGGTTCTCCTCCATGTTCTTGACCGGGACGACGCGGTTCGTCGTGGCGGTCGGGACGCCGAGCGACGCCTCCATGTTCCGGGCGATCGTCGCGGCGCCGCCCGTGATGGGGACCGCCTCCTCGCCGGCACGCGCGGCCGGAGGCGCCGGACGCGGGCCGGCCGGGGCAGACGGGACGGGAGGAGGCGCGGCCGGGGCCGCAGGAGCGGGAGCCGCGACGGCAGGAGCGGCCTCCTCGAGCATCAGCAGGTCCCCGGACGCGACGGCGCGGGCCGGGACGCTCATCGCGAACGGCACCCGGTCCTCCAGCGCCCGGAACGCCCGGCGCCAGCCCTCCTCGACGAGCGACGGATCCAGCCTGTAGTGCGCGTAGAGCTCGAGCGCGTAGGCCGCGTTGTCGCCGAATTCCTCGAGGATGGCGTTGAGGACGAGGGACGAAGAGGACACGTCGCTCATGAAGGGGTCAATTGTAGCCGCCGGGACGCGTCAGGCCGTCACGTCGCGCCGTGTGAACACGAAGAAAGCCACGGCCGTTGCGGCCACGGCCCAGCCCGCCAGCACGGTCGTCGAGAACGCGAGCGTCATCCCCTCGAACGGCGCCGGCATCCCGGCGTAGAACTCGGGAAGCGGCAGGTTCGTCACGAAGAACCATTTCGCGCCGTCCCAGTCCGACGCGATGCGCGAGAGGATCGTCCCGGCGACGAGCGTCGCCATCATCGTCCCCATCGCGGCGGCCGCGGACCGGAAGAGGACCGAGAGAAGCAGCGTGACGGCCCCGACCGCGAGCGCCGAGACCCACGCGAGGCCCCACGCCGCGAGCGCGTCCTGCCAGAGCGGAAGGATCCTCACGCCCGTGAGGTCGAAGGCCGCGCCCCCGCCCGAGCCGAGACGGAAGCCCGTGAGCATCGGCGCGCCCCATCCGCTCCATCCGAACGCGACGCCGGAGATCCCCCACGCGAGGACGAACGCGGCGAGGAGCGTGAGCGTCGTGAAGAGGACCATCGCGATCAGCTTCGACAGCAGCACCTTCCAGCGCGCGACGGGACGCGTGAGGAGGAGCGTGATCGTCCCCTCGGAGAGCTCGGACGAGACGAGGTCGGCTCCGAAGACCGCAATCAGAAGAGGAATGAGCAGGACGCTGCCAACGCCGGCGAACGTTCGCGTGAACATCGGGCCCGTCAGAAGATTCGGATCAAGATTCTTAGAAAGGTGATAGCGGAGGCGGCCCGCTTCGTATTGCATCCAGCGCTTCCACTGCTGCGGAATTCCCCGTCGCTGGGTCATCTGACGCTCGAGGTCGCTCGCTCGCTTCTCGACCTGCGCCCGCCAGTCGCGCTCCGGATGCTCCTTGCGCTGGTTCTGCTGCTGCCTGTTCTGGGCGAAGACCACCAGACACAGGAGGGCGGCCAGGACGACGAGCACCAGCCGGAATCTCTTCCTTCTAAGAATCTTCAAACACTCGTTCTCGACTAGCCCCACCATCACCGGCATCGCGAGATCTCCCTGGCGCCGCTGGAGCACGTCACACCGTCTCCCCGCCCGTCAGCTCGAGGAAGAGGTCCTCGAGCCCGCGCTTCCCGCCGTCCGTCAGCTCGGAGAGCGTGCCCTTCGCGAGCGTGCGCCCGCGGTGGACGATCGCGATCCGGTCGACCATCTTCTCGACTTCCGAGAGGAGATGGCTCGAGACGAAGACCGCGAGGCCGCGCTCCCCCGCGAGGCGCCGTAGGAGCTCCCTCATCTCGCGGATGCCCGCGGGATCGAGGCCGTTCGTGGGCTCGTCGAGGATGAGGACGGACGGATCCGAGAGCAGCGCCTGCGCGATGCCGACGCGCTGGCGCATCCCGAGGGAGTATGTCCTCACGAGGCCGTCGAGGCGCTCGTCCATGTGGACGAGGCGGGCCAGCTCGTCGATCCGGCCCGCGGCGCCGTTCCCGATCATCCGGGCGAAGTGCTCGAGGTTCTCCCGGCCCGTCAGGAACTTGTAGAGGTCGGGCGTCTCGACGATGCAGCCCACCTTGCGCATCGCGGCCTCGAACTCGGAGGCGAGGTCGTGCTCGTCGATGACGACGCGCCCCCGCGTGGGCTTCACGAGCCCGACGAGCATCCGGATCGTCGTCGTCTTCCCCGCTCCGTTCGGGCCGAGAAACCCGAAGACCTCGCCCCGGTGCAGCTCGAAGGAGGCGTCCGAGACGACCTCGCGGTCGCCGTAGCGCTTCGCGAGGCCCTCGGCGGACAGGACGACGGGCGAGGCGCTCACCGCAGACGTTTTACGCCATCGGTCAAGCGGCGGTTTCCCGCCTCGGCTCCTCAGTCGAAGATCCGCATCCTGATCAATTCACTCGCGGCCCGCGCGGCGGCGTCGGGAGCGAGCTGTTCGGCGTCCTCTACCCCCGCAGCGCCGACTTCGCTTCGGACCTTCACCCCGTAAATTTCTCGCCAGTCCGCGGTCCGGAGCACCGAGACGTCGAAGTCCACATGCACGTACCAGCCCGACGTGTCAGGGGCGAACCTCGTCGTGGGGCCCAGGGAGGTTTTCCCCGTGGCCGCGACCGAAACCACGACGAGCGTGTCCCACACGTATTCGGGGTCTTCCCCTGCGTCGGTGAAGAGCGATGACCGGACGTCCGCCGCGTCCGAGTTCACCCGAAGAGTGTGAGCAGCAACCGCGCCTGGCAGCCGCCGCACGATCGCGTCCTCGGTCGCGGCCCGCCATGGCTCCGCGACGTCGGCCACGACGAGCGTCCGGTTGCCCCAGAGCTGCGAGGCCGGCGAGGGAAGCCGGGTCTCGAGGACCGTCGTCGTGCAGCCGGCCAGGAGGAGCGATCCGGCCACGAGCCCGAGAGTGCGTCGCATGCCGCCCTCCTTCCAGGACTTCGGGCCTTACGGATTGCCTTGAATGCAACGCCGTGCCAGATCGGTCCAGCCTCCGACCTGGCTCAGCGTTCGACCGGTCCCTCGCCCGTCCGCTGCGCCAGATCCCAGAGTCGCCGGTACTCGGCCCGAACGCTCGGATGGATCTTGTCGCCGAGCTCTTTCGGCAGCTTCAGGACCTCGATCGTCCTCTGGACGTCGGCGAGGTCGACGAGCCGCCGGTGCTCCGCCGAGAGCCCGGAAGCCAGCTTCAGCTCGAGGAGCGTCTCGAGAGGGACGACACGGATCCCGCCCCGCTCGACCGCGGTGCCGGCCGGCGCCGGAAACGCGACGTCCTTGGGCTTGCCGTCGTCCGGGAAGTCCCCGCCCCGCGGCCCCCAAAAAAAGGCCTCGGACTCGCGCAGGACCGAGTCGACGTCGCGCTCGACGCTCACGAAATCATCGTAGCCCCGGAGCCGCCGGTCGGTTCCGGCACAATACCGCCCCGTGACGCTTCGAACCCGCCGCCTCCTTCTCTGGTTCTTCCCCTCCGCGCTCGGAATTCTCGCCGCCGGCGTCCTCGCCGCAGGCGCCGCCGCGGGCCTCTCCGGCCGCCTCGGCGAGCGCGTCGGCGAAGGCCCGATCGCGCTCCCGACGCCCGCGGCGGCCCCGTCGGCCGCCGCCGGCACGTTCCGGATCGTCGCCCTTGGCGACTCGCTCACGCGCGGCGCGGGCGACGCGGCGGGCGGCGGCGGCTACCCCGAGCGCGTGGCGGCGAGCCTGCGCAAGGCGGGGCTCGTCGTCTCCGTGCAGAACCTCGGCGTAGACGGGGCGGAGACGGGAAATTTGCTTAGAAAGGTAAGCGAGCCGGAGGTTCAGCGCGCGATTGCCGGGGCACAGCTCATCCTCATGTCGATTTCCGGCAACGACCTCAGCCACTCTCTTCGAGGGGTCGTCCCCGGCGAGTCGGCCGCCGACCCGACGGCCGCGGCCCTCGTCACGGCCTCTCTGAACCTTCAGAGAATTCTCTCGGCCGTTCGCGCAGCGAACGGCTCGGCGCCGATCCGGATCCTGGGTCTCTACGACCCCTTCCCCGAGGGCTTCGACCGCCGCGTCGCGCGGCAGACGCTCCTGAAGTGGAACGTCGCCCTCGAGGAGGCGAGCATCGGCGTCCCGGGCGCGCTCGTCGTCCCGACGTCGGACGTCTTCGACGGCCGGCCGGACCGCCTCTCGCCCGACCGCTTCCACCCGGGCGCCGAGGGCTACGCCGAGATCGCCGCGCGCGTCTTCCAGACGCTGCGCGTCCCGGCCCGCGAGGGACGTTCGTCGTGACGGAGGTCCGCGAGGAGGCGGGCGTCGACATCGGCGCGACGCTCGCCAAGGCGGTCGTCGTGCGCGCGGGCGCCGGCCTCGAATCCTTCGAACCGTTCGTGTGCCCGTCGACCGACCTCTCCGCGCTCGCCGCGTTTCTCTCGAGCCGCCCGCCGCTGAGACTCGCGGCCACCGGCGCCGGGGCCCACCGCCTCGCGAGCCTCGTGAAGACGGCCGAGCCCCCGGTCCTCTTCGACGAGTTCGAGGCCTGGGGCGAAGGGGAGAAGGTGCTCCTGCGGCGCGCCGAGTTCACGCCCACGACGCCGCACTACCTCGTGAGCCTCGGGACCGGCACGTCGATCCTGCGCATCGGGCAGGAGGGCCGCGTCTCGCGCGCGGGCGGCACGGGCCTCGGCGGCGGGACGCTGCGCGGTTTCGGCCAGCTCCTCCTCGGACAGGCCGACCACGACGCCCTCACGGCGCTCGCCTCCCAGGGCGACCGGCGCCGGGTGGACCTCCTCGTGCGGGACCTCTACCCCTCGGGCGACATCGCGCTGCAGGGCGACCTCACGGCTTCGAACCTCGGGCGCATCGCGTCGCGCGACTCGCGCGACGTCGCGAACGCGATCACCGGCCTCGTCGGCGAGAACATCGCCCTCCTCGCGGCGGCGCTCTCGAAGCAGGAGGCCGTGTCCTTTCCGCTCGACGTCGTCTACGCCGGCTCCACGCTGAAGCAGAACGTCGCCCTGCGCGACGTCCTCGCCTTCGCCACGTCCGTCGGCGGCGCGCGCGCGCTGTTCCTCCCGAACGGAGAGTTCGTGGGGGCGGTCGGTGCGCTCGCCCGCGCCCGCCGGCTCTCCGAGGAGGCGCCCCGATGAAACCCACGTTCGACCTCGAGGGCCGCGTCGCGCTCGTCACGGGCGCCTCCCGCGGGATCGGCGCCGAGATCGCGCGGACGCTCGCCGCCGCGAACGCGCGCGTCGCCCTCCATTACGGCTCCTCGCACGACGCCGCGCGGGCCGTCGCCGATTCGATCGCCGCCGCCGGATTCGCCCGGCCCCTCCTCGTGTCGGCCGACGCGGCCGACGCCGGCGCGCGCCGCCGGGCCATGGCCGAGGTCGCGAAGGGCCTCGGGGCGCCCGAGATCCTCGTGAACAACGCCGGGTTCTACCGGCCGAACCCCTTCGAGCAGAGCGACGACGAGGCCTTCCTCGCGAACTGGCGCGCGACGATGGCCGTGAACCTCGAAGCCGCGGCCCACTTTTCCTTCCTCGCACTGCCGGCCATGCGCGAGAAGAAGCGGGGGCGCATCGTCATGATCGCCTCGCGCTCGGCCTTCCGCGCCGAGACCGACCACCCGGACTACGCCGTCTCGAAGGCCGGGATGGTGAACCTCGCGCGCTGCCTCGCCCGGAACGAGGGCCCGCGCGGCATCACGGCGAATTCCGTGTGCCCGGGCTGGGTCCGCACGGAGGCCGTCCGCGAGGCCCTCGACGGCCCGCAGGCGGCCGACGTGCTGGCCCAGATCCCCCTTGGGCGGGTCGCGTCCACGGCCGACGTCGCGAACGCCGTGCTCTATCTCGTCTCGCCCATCGGGTCTTACGTGAACGGGATCGCGATCCCCCTGAACGGCGGCTCGTACCTTCACTGACTTCTTTCACCAACCTCATGTTCCGGGGCGGATAATTCGAGATCCGGACCATGCGCAAGGGCGTCTCCGTCCTCCTCGCGCTCCTGTTCACCCGTGCCGCGGCCGGGAGCGACGGTGTTGCGCCGGCCGGAGGTGAGCCGGGTGGAGCGGCGCAGACGGCGCCGGCCGCGCCCCTCCGCCTCCCGCCCCGCGAGACCTTCCGCCTTTTCCGGGATCTCGCACCCGACCCGCACGTCAGCCTCGCCGGGGCGACCGAACCGCACCGGCTTTTCCACCAGACCGGCGACCCCGACTCGCTCTTCACGCTCGGCACGCCGCCCCCGGACGGCGAGGCGCACGTGCTCGCGGTGATCGACTTGAACGAAACCTTCCTCAAGGTGCTCCCGCCCGACCCGCTCGTCCAGACAAACGACACGAACCCGCGCTCGCCGGGGAGTTTTCTGCCGTTCGACACGTACAGCCGCCCCTACCAGCTCCGTCTCGGCGCCCGCCTCGTCTGGTGACGGGGTGGTACCCTGAATCCCGGATGCGACGAAGCCTCTCTCTCTCCCTCAATTTCTTTCTCGTCCTGGTCCTCGCTCTCCCGGCGTCCTCATCCCAGACCGGCTCGACGCTGGCGAAGTCGGTCGAGGTTTCCGTGACGAACGTCGACGTCGTCGTCACGGACTCGAAGGGGCAGCCGATTACGGACCTGACCGCCGGCGATTTCGAGGTTCGCCAGGACGGCGTCGTCCAGCCCCTCACGAACTTCTCGTTCATCCACAACGCGCCGCCGACGACGGTGCCTCCGACCGAGGGCGCTCCGCCCCCTCCGGCGACCACCCTCGAGCCGACGACGCCTCAGGCCGTGAGGGCCCACCTCATCGTCTTCTTCGACATGCTCCACCTGACCACCTCCAGCAAGAACCGTGCGCTCAAGAGCCTGCTGGAGTACCTTCCGACCGTCGTCGGGCCGAACGTCGAGGTCCAGTTCGTGACGTGGGACCGCGCGCTCCGCATCCGCGGCCCGTTCACGACCAACGTCCCGGTCCTCTCGTCGCTCCTCGTTTCCATCGGCCATGAGGCGACTCTCGGCGAGGTCGCCAAGCACGAGCGCGACCGGATCATCGGTGAGATCGACTCCGCGGCGACGTCGGACGCAAGAAACAGGGCCATCCTCATGCAGAACGCGGTCAGCTCCATTCGCGCCTGGTGCGACATGCAGGCGCCCGAGGTCGATTCGACGATCGACGCCCTGCGCTCGTCCTTCTCGGCCGTGGCGGGCGTCGAGGGGCGCAAGGTTCTCTTCGTCGTCACGGAGAGGTTCACGCCCATCCCGGGCCGCGACCTCTGGGACTACCTCCTGTACGGCGGGGCGCGGACGGGCAGCGCCATGTCGTTTCCGCAGAGCACCAACGTGAACAGCCTCACCTTCACGAACTGGGATCGCGGCGCTTCGTTTCGCACGCTCACCCACGCGGCGAACGCCGCGGGGGTCTCCCTCGTCGCGATCGACGCCGAGGGCCTCACGACCGACGAAATGCTCAGCTCCGAGAACGCCGCCGGGCTCGGCCGGATGGACGAATCCATCGGCCAGCAGGACATGCAGACCGCGTTCGGCGACCTCGCGGATCAAACCGGCGGAAAGCTGATCGCCGGCCGCAACGACCTCGGTCTCGCCCTCAAGAGCATGGAGGCCGACTGGACCGCCTACTACTCGCTCGGTTACGAGAGCCCCAGCGCGAAGCCCGGGGTGCCGCGGAGCATCCGGGTCACGGTGAAACGCCCCGGCGCGAACGTCCGCTCGCGCAAGACCGTCGTCGAGCGCACGCCGGAGGAGAAGGTCGCCGACGGAGTCCTTTCCAGCGTCTACATCCCGCGCACGGTCAACCCTCTGGGGGCCTCGCTCAACATCGGGACGCCGAAAAAGTCGGGCAAGACGTGGCTCGTCCCCCTCGAGTTCAAGGTCCCGTTCGACAAGCTCACGCTCGTCCCGCAGGGCGGACGCGCGAAAGGTGCGCTCCTGTTCACCGCCGTCGCGGCGACGCCGGACGGGCGCATCTCCCCGGTCATGACGGAGCGCGCCCCGATCGACGTCCCGGAAGCCGATCTCGCGAAGCTCTCGGGAAAGGCCTTCCGGTACTCGTCGACGCTCAAGGTGCGCCCCGGCCCCCAGACCTTCTCGCTGGGCCTCACGGACGAGGTCTCGCGCCTCACGAGCTACGTCCAGCCGCACGTCCTGATCGGCGACAAGCCCCGCACGCACTGATCGCGCCCCTCAACCAGCCTGCGGTCTCGGGCCGAAGCGCGCGGCGCTCCGTTCCTTCGCCTTGCGCGCCTCCTCGTCACGGCTCCGCGGCACGGCGTTCGTCACGAGCGACGCCACGAGGCGGCGCGCCGCGTCCGCGACCTCGTCGACCGCGCGGTCGAACGCCGCCGCGTTGGCCTGAGACGGCTTGCTGAAGCCGCTCAGCTTCCGCACGAACTGGAGCGACGACGCGCGGATCTCCGCCTCCGTGGCGGGGGGCTCGAAGTTGAAAAGCGTCTTGATGTTCCGGCACATCACGTCCTCCCGGGGCCACTCCCCTCGACGCCAGCGTCCCGCGCGATCCCGTACACGAGGAGGCGCTTGCCGCCTTCCTCGACCTCGCGCTCGAGCCGGCCTCCCAGCCGCTCCGCCAGCCGGATCGAGCGCGCGTTCTCGGGACGGATCACGCACGAGACGTGGTCCCGGCCCATCGTCGTGAACGCGTGGGCGAGCGCCGCCGACGTCCCCTCGAGCGCATAGCCCTTCCCCCACACGTCGCGCGCGAGCGCCCAGCCCATCTCGAACCCGAGTCCGCCCTCTGGCTCGAGAAAGCCGAGGTGGCCGACGAGGCGTTCCGTCGCGCGCTCGACGGTTGCCCAGAGCCCGAAGCCGCGGAGCTGCCAGTGGCCCATGTACCGCGCAAGCTGCCACCAGGCGTCCGAGCGCGACAGAGCCCCGGCCCGGATGAAGCGCATGACCTCAGGGTCTGCACAGATGGCCGCGTGCGCCTCGAAGTCGGCGGCCCTGAAGGGCCGGAGGTGAAGGCGCTCCGTGAGGATCTCCTCTCGCGCGGCCATGGCGCAGACGATACCCGCGCCGCCCGCCTCGCGCGAAGCCCTAGTCCTCGGTCCAGCGCAGAAGCCGGGCCATCAGGCCGCGGAACTCGGCGCGCGGGCGCCAGTCGTTGCGGACGACGACGGACCCGCCCGAGCGCCTCCGGATCGTCACGCGGACGAGGCTCTCCAGGTTCGCACCGGACCCGAACGTCGGCTCGATGTCCGCGACGTCCTCCCAGAGCACCACCTCGTGCCTCCTGCCGTCGGTCAGGTGCAGGCCGTTCCGGTGGACGACGAGCCGCGCTGCGCGGCGCGAGAGAAAGGCGAGGACCTCGAACGCCGCGGGCCGGCGGAAGACGATGACACGGCGACCGAGGGAGTCGGCGTCCCCGGCGGGCGGTGCGGGCGCGGCGTCCAACGGGTCAGGCGCCCGCGTGCCGTGCGAGCCGGCCTGTGAGGTGCCGCTTCACGTCGGGCCACTCGGATTTCAGGATGCTGAACATCACGGTGTCCCGGACGGACCCGTCACGGCGCGCCTGGTGGTGGCGGAGGACGCCGTCCCTCTTTGCGCCGAGCGCTGCGATCGCCCGCTGGCTCGCGAAGTTGAAGTTGTCGGTTCGAAGCCCGACGACCGCGCACCCGAGCGTTTCGAACGCGTGCGCGAGGAGCAGGAGTTTGCAGGCCGTGTTCACGCGGCTCTTCTGCCAGCGCTCCGCGTACCACGTCCAGCCGATCTCGACGCGGTCGATCGCGGGCACGATGTCGTGGTACCGCGTCGTCCCGACGATCGCCCCCGAGCCGAGCTCGCGCACGGCCCACGGCAGCATGTGGCCGGCCTGCTGGCCCGCGAGGGCGTCGGCGACGTACCGGCTGGTCTCGCCCGGCGCGGGGACGGACGTGAACCACAGCTCCCAGAGGCGGCCGTCCGCCGCCGCCGCGGCGAGGTCGTCCTCGTGCTGCGGGCCGAGCGGCTCCAGCCTGAGGCCGTGGCCTTCGAGCGTGACCTCGACCGGCTCGATCATCGGTCCGACGACACGCGACCGGGCTGTCCGTCAACCCGGTGTGCGAATCGAACACGTTCCGAGGTCTTCACTTTTGCCCTGTGGCTTCGTGCGCGTAAATGATCCGCCAACCCTCTGGCCGTTTTTGCCAAACCGCGGTGATTCCGAACCCGGTGCGGCGCACCTCCCCGGTCGGCAGAGTGCGGCGCGAGGTCAGAAAGTACGTGGCCAACACATAACCAGGACACAGCATGCGGTATTCCGGTTCTCCCGCTCGAGAGTAGACCGCGTCCGTCTTTCCGTCATTCCACCACTGACGCTGTTTGTCCCGAAGGGCTTCCCAGCCGGTGATCTGTTGGTCATTGATGACGAATACGAGCGATGCCTCACGCGCATAGAAAGAGAGATGCCGGTCGGCATCATGCGCGTTTGCAGCTGCCTGCATTTCATCGAACAACGGAGCGATCTCCGCTCGTGCAACCGCCAGGTCATTGCCTGACTCGGTGGCAAGAACCGCAGATGCGGAGATGAGAATTGGGGCGATCAACGAGCGAAGCATATGGACCGCCTTTCGATCGCGACAGGTTCGAATCGGGCGCCTCTCTGAGTATTGGCCGTCATACGACGTTCCCAAACACCGGGACTTCAAGGCCGAATCCCGCACCGAGATGCAGCGCCCGCTTGTCCCTGCATCCGCAGAAGTCTGGCCGCTCAGCCCGCCTTCGGGGCCGGTGCCGGCGGCTTCGGCGGCGGAGGGGGCGGCATGCGGTTGATCGCGACGCCTCGCTCGAGGAGCGCCGGGAGAAGCGGGAGGCCCGAGGGCTCGAACTGCCCCGCCTTCTTCATGGGGCTCGCGCCCTCGTACGGCCGGTAGCCGTAGCCCGGGCCGTCCGCCGCCGTGTCGGATGGCTTCTCCGTCAGCTCGGGGATGCCGAGGACCGCCATCTTCCGGTCGAAGAACGACAGCTCGTAGTCGCGCGTCATCCAGATCGCGTCCTTCGGACACGCGTCCACGCAGTAGCCGCAGTAGACGCAGCGCAGAAGGTCGATCTCGAAGACGGTCGGGTACTTCTCGTACGCGAGGACCGGGTGCTCCCCCGCCTCGATGTGGATGCACTCGGCCGGGCAGGCCGTCTCGCACATGTAGCACGCCACGCACTTCAACGTGTCGTCCTCGCGCTTCTTGAGGATGTGCCGGCCGCGGAACCGGCCCGAGTACTTCCGGAGCATCTCCGGGTACTGGATCGTCGGCAGCCCCTTCATGTTCGTGAGGTTCTTCAGGAAGTGCCCGAGGGTGCGGCCGAGGCCCTTGGCAATCTCGACGAGGTAGACGCTCTCGGCGAGCGTGGTCTCGGGCACCTTGAGGGTCACGACTTTGGCGGCCATCAGCGATCCAGCTCCCCGGCGATGATGTTGAGCAGGCCGAGCGTCGCGACGGCGTCGGACACCATGCCTCCCTTGATGATCTTCTCGAACGCGGCGAAGAGCGGGAAACAGGGCGGCCGCACCTTGAGGCGGTACGGAAAGCCGCTCCCGTCGGAGACGACCGAGAAGCCCAGCTCGCCGTTCGCGCCCTCGGTCGCGGAGTAGATCTCGCCCGGCGGCACCTTCACCCCTTCGAAGACGAGCTTGAAGTGGTAGATGAGCGCTTCCATCTCGTTGTAGACCATTTCCTTCGGCGGGAGGATCACGCGGTAGTCGTCCGACCTCACGGGCCCGCCGGGGAGCTTGTCGAGCACCTGCTCGATGATGCGCAGCGACTGCTTCATCTCCTCGACGCGCACGAGATAGCGGGCGTAGTTGTCGCCCTCCGTCATGATCGGCACGTCGAAGTCGACCTCGCCGTACCACTCGTACGGCTGGTCCTTTCGGAGGTCGAACGGGACGCCCGAGGCACGGAGGCACGGCCCCGTGAAGCCCCACGCGAGCGCCTGCTCCTTCGTGACGACGCCCGTGTCCCTCAGGCGGTTCCAGACGATCTTGTTGCGCGTCACGAGGGTCTCGACGTCCGCGATGCGCTCCCGCGTCCCCTTGATGATCTCCCGGCACCACGGGACGAAGTTTTCGGGAACGTCCTTCGCGAGGCCGCCGACGCGCCCGTAAGAGACCGTGAGGCGCGCCCCGCTGCACGCCTCGAGGAGGCCGTAGATCTCCTCGCGCGGCTGGTACGCGTACCAGAAGTTCGTGAGGCCGCCGATGTCGACGAGGTTCGCCGCGAGGCACACGAGGTGGTCCATGACGCGGCTGAACTCGCCGAGGATCGTCCGCACCGCGAGAGCGCGCGGCGGCGGCGTGACGCCGAGCATGGACTCGATCGCCCGCGCGTAGCCGTTGTTGTTCAGCATCGGCGAGCAGTAGTTCAGGCGGTCCGTGTACGGGAACACCTGCGAGTAGGTGTGCGCCTCGGACATCTTCTCGAAGCAGCGATGCAGGTACCCGCACTCGCTCTCGGCCGCCACGATCTTCTCGCCGTCGAGCCGCATGACGACGCGCAGCGTCCCGTGCGTCGCCGGCTGGGACGGCCCGAAGTTCAGGGTCGTCGTCTCGAACATGTCCGAAGGCTCGTCCGTTTGTGCCGCGAGCTCGGTCTGGAGGAGATCCTCCTCGGTGCAGAGCCAGCGCTGCTTGGCATCGTAGTCCTTGCGGAGCGCGTGCCCGACGAAGCCGCCGTGCGTGAGGAGCCGCTTGAGGTTCGGGTGCCCCTTGAAATCGATCCCCATGAGGTCCCAGGCCTCGCGCTCGAACCAGTTCGCCGCGGGCCAGACGTCCGTGAGCGTCGGGACCGAGGGGTCCTTCTCCGGCAGGCTCACCTTGAGGCGCAGGTGCGCGTTGCGCTTCGTCGAGTAGAGGATGTAGTTCGCCTGGAAGCGCTCCCCCGCCTTCGGGGCCTGCGCGCCCGGAAGGCGCGAGAGGTCCGCGGAGGCGAGGTCGAGGAAGAGGTCGTAAGCGGCCGCGGGGTCGTCGCGCAGAAAGCGCGCGGTCTCGTGGAGGGACCCGGCGTCGGTGACGAGAGTCGGGACGTCGGCCGCAAGGCCCTCGCGGGCCGTGACCTTCTCGCCGAACTTCCTCTCGAGGACGGGCAGGAACTCCAGCCCCTTCGGGGGCGCCAGCGTCGCGCTCACGGGTTCTCCCGGCCGCGCGCCGCGGCGATCTCGGCGTCCATCTCGCGCCTCCCATCGGGCGTCGCCTCGTCTTCGGCGCTCGGCGGCATCTCCGGAAGGGCGTGGCGGCCCGGCACGTGGGCCATGACGGCGTTCGAGTAGGCCGGGATCGCGGTGACGGGATCCTCGCCGACGCGGATCGGGACGTACGTCTTGGCCTCGCGGTGGCGCGCGAGCTCGCCGGACTGGATCTTCGCCTGCAGCATCATGATCCCGAGGATGAGGTTCTCCGGCGTGGGCGGGCAGCCCGCGACGTAGACGTCGACCGGGACGATCTCGTCGACACCCTGCACGACGTGGTAGGCGCGGTAGAAGCCGCCCGTGCACGCGCAGACGCCCATCGAGATCACCCACTTCGGCTCGGCCATCTGGTCGTAGATCTTCTTGAGAACGGGCGCGAGCTTGTCGACGACCGTGCCCGCGACGATCAGGAGGTCCGACTGGCGCGGCGAGAACCGGACGACTTCCGCGCCGAAACGCGCGAGGTCGTAGTGGGACGAGACGACGGACATGAACTCGATCGCGCAGCAGGCGGTGCCGAACGGCATCGGCCAGAGCGAGTTCGACTGCGCCCACTGCACCGCGACGTCGAGCTTCGTGGTCAGGAAGTCGGCGCCGCCCGTGGAGGGGACGCCCGGCGCGATCGGCGGGGCGATCTTCCCCGCGACCGGAAGGCTGGGTCCAGTGATCTTCATCCGGCTCTCCGAGACGCTTGTGAAAAGCGTCACGAGCCGGATTCTATGTCACGGCCGCGGCCGCCGTGGGCGCGAATCACGAGTCTGCGCGCGATTCCTGAGGACGCGATTCAATTGCAGGACCCGAACGGCGTCAACGTCCACCGGACGTAATTCTGGTCGTCGTTGGGGGGGTCCTGGTGCGTCGCCCCGAACGGGCCGAGGACGAGGTCTCCGGTGGTCCACGAGGGCCCCGCCTGCGTCGGGACGGGCGGCGAGCTGTGTCCCTGGCACGTGGCCGTGAACCCGACCACGCGCGCCTCTTCCGTGTAACTGACGGTGAAGACCATTCCCTTCGACTGGAGGTCGAGGACGCCTGTGACGGAGTTGACCGTCACCAGCGGCCAGTCGTCCACGTAGTTGAACGTGCAGACGCCGGAATCGAAGCAGGCGCTGGCGGCGTTGAGGATGCCGTTGCCGTCGACCTTGTGGAGGTTGGCGACCGCCCCTCCTCCGTCTTGCACGTTGAACTGGACGACCTCCTTCGAGGTCCACGACAGGAACGTTCCCGTCGGGCATAGCCCCGTCTTGCTCTGCTCCATCTTGAGCTGCCACGTCCGCGCGAAGACGCTCGCCGTCGCTCGGCCGTTCGGGTACGCCCACGTGTAGCCCGGGATGCTCGCGAAGCCGATCGAGAAATACACCGCGATCTCGCCCACCCGGTCGCACGGCGCCGTGTACGTCGTCGCGGTCCCCGAGTCGGGCGAAACGGACCCGTACTCTGCGTGCCACTTCAGGTTGACGCCGGAGGGCGTCTGGATCTTCTGGTAGCAGAAGGGCGTGATGCACGGAACCGAGGACGGCTGTCCGGTGTAGGTCGCAGCAAAATGGAGCGTCCCTCCCTGGAGGACCGACGTGGCCTTCGGAGCGATTTGCCAGGCCTGGAAGATCGCGAAGCGCCCGTCGGTCCACGGAACGAGCGCACGCCGCGCGGAGCCGGACGTCCCGCCCGCCGGAAGCGCGACGGTGAGGGTCCTTCGGTCGGGATCGAGCAGGCCGTCGCCGAGCGAGTACCAGCCGTCCGGCTGGTGGGAGGCGATCGCGAGCGCGGCGCTCCCGGAGCCCGAGACGTCGTCCGGCCCGTACGTCACGCGTGCGAGAACAGGTTTCGCGAACGCCGGGTTGGCGGGGGCAAGGACATACGCGATGCCGACGCCCTGCGGGGCGTCGTTCGTCGCCGCGGAGATCGAGAGCGGCGTCGGCGACGTCAGCGCCCCGGCCGGGACGAGGAGCGTGAAGCGGCCGTCCGCGGACTGGACCGATCCGCCCGCCGGCCCGATCGTCGCCGAGGACGGGATCGCCGCGGCCAGCGGCATGACCGGCGCCACGACGGAATCGCCGGACGAGTTGTCGATCGAGGAGTCGAAGACGTCGACGCTGCCGGCGGTGACGGCGACCTGCAGCGTCGCGTCCGCCGGGACTGTGACCGAGGGGAAGAGGTCCTGCACGTTCGGCTGCGTCCAGCCCCACGCACCGAGCGAGCCGGTCGCGGTCCCGACGGACGCGCCCACGGCGTCCTTCAGCGTCAGCGTCCAGCTCGCGCCGTCGGCGCCCGCGGCGAAGCCGATATTCGTTCGGAAACCCGAACCCTGCCGGATCCCGGTCGCCACGGCGCCCGCGTCGGCGGACGTCAGGAACGACAGGACCGGCACGGGCTTCTGCTGGGCGCCGTACGTGCCGGGCACGACGCCCGAGGGGTCCACGTTGCTCGTCCGGCAGAGGATCGCGACGGGCGCGCCTGATGTGAATCGCAAGGCCCCGGCCGAGCCGACCGGAAGGCCGAGGAAGGTCTGGAGGACGTCCACGACGTCGAGGATCTGCCCCGCCGGCACCGTCACGATCGCGGTCGCCGGGTTCGGGTTCGCATTCTGGTTCGCGTAAAAGGTAACCGCCACCGGCGCGTCGGAGTCCGCCTGGTTGTAGAGGCGCGCGTCCGTCCGGAAGAACGTGCCGTTGCGCCCCGCCGCGCGCGCGACGCCGTTCACGAGGACGTCCTGCCTGCCGGCCGGGAGGTCCTCGAACGAGAAGAGCGAGGAGTCGCCCGTCACGTTGTCGACGACGACCGCGTAGCCCCCGGCCCGGCCGCGCGTCACGACGAGCTCCGCGCGGGCGACCGCCACCGCCCCGGCGAAGCTGCCGACCGCGAACTGCTGGAAGCCCGGGTCCGCGAGCGTGTACGCCTGCGAGCCCACGGCGTTCCCGTTCGCGTCGTAAACGGTCACGGTGGCGTCGCCGCCGCCGGCGTCCGGGAAGAAGACGGCGACGTTCGTCCGGTAGCCCTTCGATCCGTCGGCCGACTGCGACACAAAGAGGCTCTCCCCGGCGTCGCCCTCCGCGAGGAAGCGGTCGTCCGGAATGACCGGGAGCGCGACGCCGTACGTGCCCGAGGCCGCGTTGTTGTAAGTCCGCGCGCGGATGAGAAGGGGCGAGGAGGCGGTGATCACGGTCGCCCCCGCGCCCGATGTCCCCCAGAGCTGCTGGAGCAGGCCGCGCGTCACGACGGTCTGGCCAGGACCTAGCGTGATCGGCGCCGGCATCGTCCCGTTCGCCGGGACGAGCGCGACCGTCGCGAGGACGGGCGACGAGCCCGGGTTCGTGATCGCGAGGTCCGACACGAACCGCGTCCCGTTCAGGCCCGAGACGTCTACGGTGCCGGGGACGGTCCACGTCAGGGCTCGCGCGGACGACCCGGACATGAAAACGGCGGCGGCGAACGCGAGGCGGTGGCGCATCGGTCCTCCCCGGGGCGCCGGGGCCGCGCCCCCCGGGCGAACCATATGAGAATCGGACTCGGTTGCCAAGAGGTGGGCCCGCGCCGGGCGCCCTGACCCCTCAGGACGGGACGCCGCGCTGGACTCCGGAGTTTCCCGTCGACGCGGTCCGCGGGATCCGGACGCGGAACGCGGTGCCCTTTCCCGGCTGGCTCTCGACCGCGATCGTGCCGCCGTGAAGCTCGACGTAGGCCTTCGCGAGCGCGAGCCCGATCCCCATGCCGCGGTAGGCGCGGGTCGACGAGCCGTCTGCCTGCCGGAAGCGCTCGAAGATGAACGGGAGGTCCTTCGCCTCGACGCCCACGCCGTTGTCGACGACCGAGAAGCTGACGTCCGAGGCGTCCGCGGACGCCTCGACCTTGATGCGCCCACCCTTCGGGGTGAACTTCACGGCGTTGTGGACGAGGTTCCAGAGGACCTGCCTCATCCGCATCGGGTCGAGACGGACGGGCGTCGGGTCCGCGGGCGTTTCGACCGTCATCGCGATCCCCTTGGCCTCCGCCATCACGGACACGGGCTCGACCGCGCCGGCCACGAGAGGGCCGAGGTCGACCTCCTCGGGCTCGAGGCGGGTGCGGCCCTCCTCGAAGCGCGAGAGGTCGAGGAGGTCCGAGATGAGCGCGAGGAGGAACTGCGCCGAGCGGTTGATCTGGTCGACCGCGATCTTGACGGTCTCCTTGTCCGGCCGGTCCTCGGAGAGGACCTCGCTCCAGCCGAGGATGGCCGTGAGGGGCGTCCGCAGCTCGTGGTTCACGTTCTGCAGGAAGTAGTCGCGGTTGCGCTGCGCGTCGCGGAGGCGCTCGTAGCTCCGCTGGAGCTCCTCGTAGAGCCGCGCGTTGCGCAGGAGCAGCGCGGCCTGGTCGGCGTAGCCCTCGATGGCGGCCTGGTCCTCGACGTCGAAGCCGCCCGGCTTGTCGGCGACGCCGAGGACGCCGAGGACGCCGGATTCGGCCTTGAGCGGCGCGAGGACGTAGTTGTCGCGGACCCCGAGCCGGTCCCGGAGGGTTTGCGCGAGCCGCGAGTCGGCCAGGTCGTTCCCGAGAGCGGTTTCCCCCGTGCGGTAGACGGTCATCGTGAGGCCCGTGTCTTCGAGGCCGATCCGGACGCCCCGGAGGGCGTCGTCGGGGATGCCGTAGCCCGGCGGGGCCCCAACGAGGGATCGCGCCGCCGGGTCCCACAGGGCGAGCCAGGCCTTGCCCGCGCCGACGAGCTGCGCG
This sequence comes from uncultured Acidobacteriota bacterium, assembly GCA_963798215.1. Taxonomy (GTDB): domain Bacteria; phylum Acidobacteriota; class Thermoanaerobaculia; order UBA5066; family UBA5066; genus Fen-183. Next base: position 1,288,966 of record CAWCSP010000004.1, on the reverse strand, counting down.
ATCTGCCGCGCGAGCTGCGCGAGCGTCTCGTCCGGCCGCGTCATGAGCGCCGCAGTCTGCGCGAGGCGGTGGACGCCCTCCATCGAGGCCATCCGCCAGCGCACGCGGCGCTCGACGTTCCTCATTGCCCGGAAGAGCCGCCCAACCTCGTCCTCGCGGTCGAGGCCGGCGGCCTCGCCGATCGGGAGCCCGGCGGCGAGCGCGTCCGCGGCGCGCGCGACGCGGCGCACGGGCGCGAGCGCCCGGCTCGTGACCGCGACCAGCGCGCCCGAAAGCGCGATCATCACGGCGAGATAAAGGAGGCGCAGCTCGGCTCGGCGCCGGCGTCCGGCCGCGAAGATCGGATCCATCTCGGCCCGGACCTTCTTTTCGAGCGCGGCTCGCGGCGAGACCTTCGCGTAGATCCAGCGCGGCTCGGCAATGCGCCGCGCGGCCACGAGGAAGCGGCGGCCCGCGATCTCCGTCTCGAGATCGCCGGCGCCCTTCTTCCGGAGGGTGTCGGCGAGGGCCCGGAGGTCCTCGTCTCCGACGACGCCCGGGGGCGCCGCCTGGAGGACCGCGCCGTCCTCCGACACGAGGAGTTCCGCGTCGTCCGGCCGCGCCGGGTCGGGAGGACTTGCGAGGAGACGCGTGAAGGCCCAGTCCACTCCGACTTCGGCCACGGGCCGGCCGTCGCCGCCGCGCACGAGGACGGCGGCGGTCACGATCTTCCCGGCGCCCGAGTAGTCGTCCTCGTACACGGCCGACCACGACACGGGCGACGGACCGTCCGGCGGCGGGAGAGCCGCGAGGGCACGTGACTCTGCCGACGGGAACGTGAAGTCCGGTCCGACGATCGCCTTGCCGCGCGGCGCGAGCGGACGCCCGGGGATGATCCGCATGGCGCCCGTGGCCGTCTGCACCTCGATCGCGACGATGTCCACGGGACCGAGGCCGAGGGCCACGAACGGCGCCTCCAGCCGCCGCGTCGCCGCGAGGTCGCGCCGTGCCTCGCCCACCCCGCCGGCGCGGCGGCTCACGAGGCCAACGCTGGCGCCGGGCCGGGCGGTCCGCAAGGGAGCGCCAGGCTCGTCGAGGAGGGGCTCCGGGGGCACGTCGGGTTCGGGTCCGGCCTCGAGAGCACGCGCCGTCTCGACCGCGGCGCGCCGTGCGATCGTTTCGAGGTTCCGCGCCGCGCCGCCGATCACCCGGACCGCGTCGTCCGCGTCCTCGCGCAGGGCCTGCGCCTCCTGCCGGTGCGCGTCCGCGACGAGGGCCTCGAGGAGCCTCTGCTCGCTGCCGTCGGTCGCCCGGTCGACGAGGAGCCAGTAGATCAGGGCCGGGACGAGGGCGACGGGGACGAGGTAGAGGGCGAGGCGGGCACCGAGGGACCGGCGCGGAAGCCACGCGTCGCGCGCCCGGGCCGGAGGATCCTCGCGGACGAGCCCCGTGTCCGAGTCCCCGATCACCCTCTTTCCGGCGCTCACCCGAAGAGGTTAACGCTACTCGTAGCGAAGAGCCTCGATCGGGTCCAGACGGCTCGCCTTCAGCGCCGGGTAGAAGCCGAACGTGACCCCGACGACGGCCGAGAACGCGAACGCGAGGCCGATCGCGGTCGGCTGGAGGGCCACCGGCCAGCCCGCGACCCTCGCCACGAGACGCTGGATCCCGAGGCCGAGTCCGATGCCCGCGGCGCCCCCCGTGATCGCGAGCGCCACGGCCTCCACGAGGAACTGCGCGCGGATGTCCGCGCCCTTGGCGCCGATCGCCATGCGCACGCCGATCTCGCGCGTCCGCTCCGTGACGGACACGAGCATGATGTTCATGATCCCGATCCCGCCGACCAGGAGCGACACGCCCGCGATCGACCAGAGCAGCGTCGACATCGTGCGGCTCTGCGCGTCGGCCTGCGCGAGCATCTCCGTCTGCGACCGCATCATGAAGTCGTCTTCCTGCCCGGCCGCCCTGTTGATCTTGTGGCGCTGGCGCAGGAGCGCCCCGATCTCCTCCTGCGCGGCGTCCACCTGCTCGTTGGACTCGGCGGAGGCGAGAATCGCGCCGACCGCCGTCGTCCCCATGAGCTTCTTGCGGACGGTCTCGTAGGGCGCGATGACGATGTCGTCCTGGTCCTGCCCCATCATCGAGCCCCCCTTGGACTCGAGGACGCCCACGACGCGGAACGGGATGTTCTTGATCCGGAGCGTTTTTCCGACCGGGTCCTCGCTCCCGAAGAGGTTCGTCGCGACGGTCTGGCCGAGGACGCAGACCTTCGACGCGTTGCGGTTGTCCTGGTCGGTGAAGAACTGGCCCGCGGAGAGGTTCCACGAGCGGATGAGCGGCCAGTCCACCTCGCCGCCCTGGATCGACGTCGACCAGTTCTGGTTCCCGTAGATGACCTGGGCGACCGTACGGATCGTCGCGGAGACGTATGCCACCGACCCGACCTCGCGCCGGATCGCGTCCACGTCGTCCGAGGACAGCTTCGAGTTGCTCGCGCCCGTGCGGGCGCCGGAGGACGTCGTCGCGCCCGGGAAGATCATGAGAAAGTTCGTCCCGAGCGACTTGAGCTGGTTCTCCGTCTTGAGGCGCGCGCCTTCGCCGATCCCGATCGTCGCGATCACGCACGCGACGCCGATGATGATCCCGAGCGCCGTGAGGAGCGACCGGAGCTTGTTGCGCGCGAGCGCCCGGAAGGCGACCTTCAGGATGTTGCCGGTCTTGTTCACGCGGGCTTCCCGGAGGCGACGGCGCGCCTGCGGTTCTCGACGGCGACGTCGCTCAGGACCTTGCCGTCGCGGAACGTGACGACGCGCCGCGCGAACTGCGCGATGTCGGGCTCGTGCGTGATGAGGACGACGGTCTTCCCCTCGTCGTTCAGGGCCTGGAAGATCGCCATGACCTCCTCCGAGGTCCTCGAGTCGAGGTTGCCCGTCGGCTCGTCCGCGAGGAGGATCGCCGGCTCGTTCACGAGACTCCGTGCAATCGCGACGCGCTGCTGCTGCCCGCCCGAGAGCTGGGCGGACGTGTGGTCCCAGCGGTCTCCGAGGCCGACGCGCTCGAGGCAACGGAGGGCCCGCGCACGCGACTCCACCTCCGTGAGCTTCGACTTCTTCGAGTAGAGAAGCGGGAGCTCGACGTTTTCGAGCGCCGACGTGCGCGAGAGGAGGTTGAAGTTCTGGAAGACGAAGCCGATCTTGTCGTTCCGGATCTCGGCGCGCGCGTCCCGCCCGAGAGACGACACGTCGACTCCCTCGAGGACGTACCGACCGGAGGTCGGGCGGTCGAGGCAGCCGACGATGTTCATGAACGTCGACTTCCCCGATCCCGACGGGCCCATGACCGCGAGGAACTCGCCCCGCTCCACCTGAAGCGTGACGCCGTCGAGCGCGCGCACCTCCGTCTCGCCCATCTGGTAGACGCGCGTGAGGTCCTCGAGCTCGATGACGCGCGGCGTCACGGAGGGCTGCCCGCTCAGAAAGGCCGCCGTCCGCCGCCGGGCCCGCTCGAGGCCGACGAGGCCGCGCCTCCGGCGCGCGCCGTCGCGAGGCCGACGATGATCTCGTCCCCTTCTTTGAGGTCCTGCGACTCGACCGCGGTCATGTTGCCGTCCGTGATCGACGTGCGGACCGTCACGGCCTTGACCTTGCCCTTGCCGTCCGGGACCTCGACGTAGACCGTCGCGCGCGACGACGAGGGTCTGCCGGCACCACCGGGCGATCCGCTCCGGGCGCCGCCCGGTCCCCCGGTGCCGCCCCGTCCGCCGGGTCCGCCGTGCCCCGTCTGGGAAGCGGGCGCCGTCCCCGCCGTCGAGCCCGGAGAGGGCGCCGACGCCGTCGAGGCGGCCTTCGTGCTCTTGTCTCCGCCCAGGATGTCCGCCGGGTCGGGCCGGAAACGGAGCGCCGCGTTCGGGACGCGCAAGACGTCCTTGCGCACGTCGACGGGGACGAGGACGTTCGCCGTCATCCCGGGCTTGAGCTTCAGGTCCTGGTTCGGGACGTCGAGCATGACGGGATACGTCACGACGTTCTGGACGGTCTGCGGCGAGAGACGGATCTGCGAGACGGAGCCCTTGAAGGTCAGGTCGGGATACGCGTCGACCGTGAAGCTCGCGACCTGGCCCTCGCGGATCCGGCCGACGTCCGCCTCGTCGATGTTCGTGAGGACCTGCATCTTCGTGAGGTCCTGCGCGATCATGAAGAGCGTCGGCGCCTGGAAGGAGGCCGCGACCGTTTGCCCGACGTCGTAGGAGCGGCTCACGACCACGCCGTCGATCGGCGAGACGATCCTCGTGTAGGAGAGGTTCGTCTCGGCCTGCTTGAGCTGGGCCGTCGCCTGCGCGACGGTCGCGACGTCGGCGTCGCGCGTCGTCTGGGCCGCGTCGAGGTCGGACTGGGCGCTGAGCTGGTCCGCGAAGAGGCGCTTGGCGCGCGTGAGCGCGATCTCGTCGTTGCGGAGCTGGACCTTCACCTTGTCGAGGTTCGCCCGGCTCTGCTCGACCGCCTGCTGGAACGGCGTCGGGTCGAGCTCGGCGAGGAGCTGCCCCTTCTTCACGATCGAGTTGAAGTCGGCGTGGAGCCTCGCGATGATGCCCGAGACTTGGCTGCCGACGCTCACGGTCGTGACGGCGGAGAGCGTCCCCGTGGCCGTCACGGTCGCGGTCACGTCGCCCTTCTCGAGCTTCACCACCCGGTACTTCGGCTCCGCGGAGCCCCTCCGGGAGCGCACGAGCCACACCCCCCCGGCGACGACGACGAGGACCGCGACGGCGGCCAGGATCCTGTTCTTCATTCAGACCTCAGCCGGCGTTTGACGCCGGCAATCGCGAAAAGGTTGACGCGCGAACTCAGAAAGACACCGCCAACCCGAGCTGGAACGCCTTGACGGTGCTCGTTCCCGCGGACGTCCGCAGGCTCCGCGCACTGTACTCGATCGAGGCCGCGATCCCCTTCGTCGGCGTCCAGACCGCCCCAGGCATGTGGATCTCCTCGACGACGTCCGCGCCGAGGTAGTGCCAGCGAGACCACGTGTACCGGTACGTGACCGTCGGGAACTCGGCCCTGAGGCCCGCGAGCTCGGCGCGGGCGTCGTCGTAGCCGTACCGGCACGGCGCGCCCGGAATGCACGGCTGCCCCGAGCGCCAGAAGGCCTCGAAGAACACGGCCAGCGGACCGAACGTCGCCGTGAGGTCCCCCGCGACGTCCGTGCGGCGGAACTCACCCGCGCCCCCGGTGGAGACGAGGCGGGCCGTCGCCGCCGAGAGGCCGGGACTCACGGACCAAAGCACGCGGTTCAGCGTGTACGAGGCCCGGCCGGAGAGCCCGTCGCGCAGGACGCGGCTCGGGTCGGACTCCTCGTCCCGCCCGTCCTCCTCCCAGCCCACGTGGTCGTTCTGCCCGGTGAACGCCGCGGACCACGCGAGGGTGTCGAGGTCGAAGCGCGCCCCCCCGTCGAGCTGGGCGCCCCAGCCCGGGTTCCGCGTGACGCCGTTGATCGAGAAGAGCGTCCCCGAGAACGTCTCGTCCGCCAGTCCCACGACCGGTGTGATCTTGCCGACCCGCACGCTGCCGGCGGGCGTCTTCAGGGCCGCCCAGCCCTCCTCGAGCCAGACGCTCCCCGCGTAGAAGGGCCGGAACAGGCCCTCCGTTCCCCGGACGTCCGCCTTCGCCGAGACGCTGCCGCGCGTCCAGTCCGCGGTCACCCCGGCCCAGTAGAGCTCCGCTTCGCGCGTCGACCGGTCCGAGAGGGGCTCGTAGTCGTGGAGCACGGCCTCGAAACGGAATTTCGGGAGCGACCGGTCGTCGTCCTTCGGAGGGTCGTCCGCGGCCGCGCGGGCCGCCGGGAGGGCGAGGAGGGCCAGGAGGGCGGCCGCGAGGCCCGCGCGGAGGAATCGATTCAAGACAGCCGGGTATATTACGAGCCCCGCGCGCGGCGGGTTTCCGGGAGGGCACATTTCCTTCGAACTCGAGATCCCGTACGACGTCGAGCGCCTCGCGAACGGCCTGACCGTGGTCGTGTCGCCGCAGCGCGGCATCCCCCTCGTCACGGTCGACGTCACGTACGACGTCGGCAGCCGCGTCGAGCTGCCGGGCCGGACCGGCTTCGCCCACCTCTTCGAGCACCTCATGTTCGAGGGCTCCGAGAACGTCGGGAAGGGCGAGCACTTCCGCCTCGTGGCCGGAGCCGGCGGCTCGATGAACGGCACGACGTCCGAGGACCGGACGAACTACTACGAGACGCTCCCGGCCGAGTGCCTCGACCTCGGCCTCTTTCTCGAGTCCGACCGGATGCGCGCCCTCGTCCTCACGCAGGACAAGCTCGACAACCAGCGCGAGGCCGTGAAGGAAGAGAAGAGGCTCCGGGTCGACAACCAGCCTTACGCGCCGTCCTTCGAGACGGCCGACGCGCTCGCCTACGACGCGTTTGCGTACAAGCACCCCGTGATCGGCTCGATGGACGACCTCGGAGCCGCATCGCTCGAGGACGCCCGCCGCTTCTACGAGACGTACTACGCTCCGGGGAATGCGCTCCTCGCCATCACGGGCGACATCGAGCCCGTGGAGGCGTTCCGGCGCGCCCGGACCTTCTTCGACGAGGTCCCGGCCCGCGGGAGGCCCGCCCCGTTCGCGGTCGTCGAGCCGCCCCCGACGGGCGAGCGCCGCGCCGAGGTCTCCGACCCGCACGCGGCCGTCCCCGCCCTCCACCTGAACTTCAAGGTCGCCGACCGGCGGCACCCGGACCTCTTCGCGCTCTCGTACGCCGAGAAGGTCCTCGGCGCGGGCGAGAGCGGGCGCCTCTGGCGCCGCCTCGTCAAGGACGACGAGCTCGCCCTGTCGCTCACGGTCTCGCTCGACGAGCGCCGGGGCCCGTCGCTCTTCCGGTTCTTCGCGATCGCCCGGCCCGGCGTCGCCCCGGAGCGCCTCGAGGCCGAGATCCTCGCGGACGTCGCGCGGCTCGCCGCCGAAGGCCCGACGCCGCGGGAAATGGAGCGCGTGCGGCGCGTCCTCTCGGCCGGGGCGATCCGCGCGACGCAGACGACGCAGAGCGTCGCCTTCCTCCTCTCCGAGTACGGCGTGTACGACGGCGACCCGGGGCTCTGGCGCCGGGATCTCGACGAGGTCCTGTCCGTCGAGGCCGAGCACGTCCGCGACGCCGTCGAACGCTGGCTGGTCGCCGCCCGGCGCTCCGTCGTCGCCGTGCGCCCCGCGGAGGCCGGATGACCGCGCCGCGCCGCACCCCGCCGCCGCCCGGCCCGGCCCTCCCGTTCGCCCTGCCGCGCTTCGAGGGAACGGTTCTGGCGTCCGGCCTCGCCGTGCGCGCGGCCCGCTGGGGCAGCAGGCCCACGGTCGCGGCCGCGATCCTGTTCCCGGGCGCCGGCTCGACGGCCGACCCCCCGGGCCGCGAGGGAACCGCGGACGTAACGGGCGACACGTTTCTGGGCGGAACGCGCACGAAGTCGGCGCGCGAGCTCGCCGAGGCGCTCGACGACCTCGCGGCCGTGGCCGAGGTCTCGGCAGGCAGCGACTCGTCGGTCGCGCGGCTGTACGTCCTGGAGAGCGACCTCGACGCGGGCCTCGCGCTTCTCGCGGAGATCCTGACGGAGGCCACGTTCCCCGAGGAGGAGTTCGACAAGGGCCGCCGCCGGCTGATCGCGACGCTCCAGGAGCAGCGCTCCGAGCCCGATTTCCTCGCGCGCGAGCGACTCTACGACCGCCTCTACCCCGGCCACCCGTACGGGAAGGTGACGCCGGCCGAAAAGGGCCTCCTCGCCCTCACGCGCGACGACGTCGAGGACTTCGCGCGGCGCCGCCTTTCGCTCCGGGGCGCGACGCTCGTCCTGGCCGGCGCCGCGGACCCCGCGGCGCTCCTCGCGGCCGCCGAGCGCGCGTTCGGCGGCCTCCCGGGCGAGGCCGGCGAGCCGGGCATCGCCGTCCCGCCGCCGCCGCGCGTCACCGGTTTCTCGATCCACCTCGTGAACCGGCCGGGCTCGGTCCAGACGAACCTCCTCTTCGCACGGCCCGCCCTGGCGCGAAAGAGCCGGCGCTTTCCCGCCGCCGTCGTCGCGAACCAGTCGCTCGGCGGCGGCGCGTCGTCGCGCCTCTTTCACGTCCTGCGCGAGGAGCGCGGCCTCACGTACGGCGCGTACTCCTCGCTCGCGACGCGCGTCCTCGGAGGCCACTTCGGCGCGTCGATCGACTGCCGCACCGAGGTCACCGAGGAGGCGCTCGCCGGCCTCCTGGAACTCATCCGCGCGTACGCATCAGAGGGCCCGCGACCCGATGAGCAAGAGCGCTCGAAGGCCTACCTCCTCGGCTCGTTCCCGATCCCGCGCGAGACGCCCGGCGGCGTCGTCCAGGACGAGATCACGCGGATTCTGCACGGCCTGCCCGAGGACGAGTTCACGACGTGGCGGGACCGGATCCGCGGCGTGACGCGCGAGGAAGCGCGCGACGCCGCGCGCGACCTCTTCGACCCGGCGACCGGCATCGTCGCGGCCGTGGGCGACGCGGAGCGCGTCCGGCCGATCCTCGAGGCGCACGGCGAGACGACTCTCTGGGACGCGGACGGCCCGCGGTCCTAGGACGGCGCCCGGACGTCGGGGGGCTCGGACTCCCTCACGAAATCGCCGGACTCGGACCCCCGGAACCGGGCGGCCCGCGCGTCCTGCGTGCGCCTCAGGCGCGTGCGGAACGTCAGGACCTCGAGCTGCCGGAGGCGCTCCGCCTCTCCCCTCCTGTGCCGCTGCTGGTGCCGCGCGGCCGCGAGGAGGAGGGCGCTCCGCACGTACTCGCGTCGCTCGTCCACCCGCCCGAAACCCTTCTCGAAGCGGCGCGTCCACGGGAAGCGCAGGGCCTCGGCGTCCTCGGGCGGCAGGAGGCCGAGCCGGACCTCCTCGGCGAGCTCCGCCTTCACGCGCGCGCTCTCGGCGAAGACCGCCGGCGCCCACGCGAGGACGGCCGCGGCGAGCGCCCCGGCGACGGCCCAGCCGGCCTGCGCGCGCCCGAGTGACGCGAGGGCGGCCGCAAGGCCCGCCCCGAGCGCGGCCGGGCCCGCCACGGCGAGCGCCCGCGCGAGCCCTTCGCGCCAGCCCGCCTCGCCGCCGGCGCGGCAGGACTCCGCGGCACCGGCGGAGACCGCGACCACCGCGAGCGCCGCGAGCGCGAAGGGGCCCGCGCCCGGCAGTCGCCAACCCGCGGCGAGCGCAACGGCCGCGGCGCCGCACGCGCCGAGCGCCGCGGAGCGGGCCGCCTCCTCGGTGATCGACGGGAACTTGCGGCCCGCCCCGAGCGCGAGGACGAGCGCGAGCCCGCCCGCGAGCGCGGCCGCCTCGGCCGGGCCGGGGAACGCCGGATGGGCGGGGCCGAAGACGGCGAAGGCCGCGAGCGCTCCCGCGAAGACGGCTCCCGCGCCGCGGCTCGTCCGGCCCGCGGCGAGGAAGGCGAGAGCCGCCGCAGCCGCGCGAAGGACGGTCTCGACGCTCACGAGACGGGGTGTGCCAGGAAGTAACGCCGCGTCGCTTCGACGTCGCGACGGATCTGCGCGGTCAGCTCGAGCATCGAAGGAAAGGTCATCTCCTCGCGGACGCGTTCGAAGAACGAGAGCCGCACGCGCTCGCCGTAAACGTCCGACGAGAAGTCGAGAATGTACGACTCGATCGTCGTCGCGTAGTCCTCGTAGACCGTAGGGCGGCGGCCGATGTTCGTGACGCAGGCGAAGGTGCGCTCGAACGACTCGATCCTCGCGCTCGTGAAGTACACGCCGTCCCTCGGGTAGAGCTCGTTGCCGGGCTGGAGGTTCATCGTCGGAAAGCCGATCTTGCGCCCCATGCGGTCGCCCTTGGCGATGATGCCGTCCATCGCGTAGGACCTCCCGAGGAGCGCGTTCGCGCCGGAAACGTCGCCCGCGGCGAGAGCGGCGCGGATCCGCGTGGACGAGACGGGGCCGGACGCGTCGGAGACGTCGGCGTGCCCGTGGACCGAGAATCCCGCCTCCGTGCCGACCCGCCGGAGGAGGTCGAGGTCGCCGGCGCGGTCGCGGCCGAAGACGAAGTGCGCGCCGACACAGACCTCGCGCGCCGCAAGCCTCCGCCCGAGGAGCTCCCGGGCGAACTCGCCGGCGGGCAGGAGCGAGAAGTCGCGCGTGAAGGGCACGAGGACGAGCGCGTCGATCCCGCAGGCCTCGATCGCCTCTTCACGCTGGCGCAGCGTCTGGATCATCTTCGGGGCGCGCTCGGGGTGGAGGACCTTCAGCGGGTGCGGGTCGAACGTCACGACGACCGACGGCGCGAGGGCCGCGCGCGCCCTCTCCGCCACGTCGCGGAGCATCGCCTGGTGGCCCAGGTGCACGCCGTCGAAGTTGCCGACGGTGACGACGCCCCCGCGGGGCAGGTCGACGTTGGAGCGGAGCGGATCTCGAAGAACCTGCAAGGCGGCCGGATCTTAAGCGACGATCCGGCCGACGAGGTCGTAGGCGTGCGCCTCGGTGACCTTCACGCGGACGATCTCCCCGACGCGCGGCGTCCAGCCGGGAGGGACGTCGTTGACGAGGACGCGCCCGTCGATCTCGGGGGCCTGGCTGGCCAGGCGGGCCTCGAGGAGCATCTCGGTCTCGTCGCTGGGGCCTTCGAGGAGGACGTCGAAGGTCTTGCCGCGCTTCGCGCGGTTCTTGGCCGACGCGATCTTCTGTTGAATTTTCATCAGACGGTCACGGCGAGAAGATTTTTCTTCGAGTGAAATAGGGTCCCCCGCCGCCGCAGCGCCCGAGCCAGGCTCCGGCGAGTACGTAAACACGCCGAGGTTGTCGAATCGAACACCTTCTAAGAAATCTTCGATTTCTCTTACGTCTTCCTCGGTCTCTCCCGGGAATCCCACGATGAAGGTCGACCGCAGGGCGATGTCCGGCACGGTTTTTCGGATTTCTTCGAATTGCCGGAGATAGCTCGCCGCGTCGCCGCCGCGTTTCATGGACGCGAGGATCTTCCGCGAGACGTGCTGGAGCGGCATGTCGACGTACGGGACGAAGCGCCTGTCCTTCGCCATGAGCTCGAAGATACCCGGATGGAGCGTCTTCGGATATGCATAGAGAAATCGAACCCACGGAAACGATGTCTCTCTCGAGAAGATTCTCGACCAGCATCGCGAGGCCGGTGCGCCCGAGGCCGAGGTCCTCGCCGTAGCGCGTCGTGTCCTGCGAGATCAGGACGAGCTCCTTCACGCCCTGCGCTTCGAGGGACTGCGCCTCCTTCACGAGCGACGCGACCGTGCGCGAGCGCATCAGGCCGCGCATCTGCGGGATCGTGCAGAACGTGCAGGGGTTGTTGCAGCCCTCGGCGACCTTCAGGTACGCGTAGCCCTTGCGGTGCGTGAGGACGCGCGGGGAGAGGTCGTCGTAGAGGCGCGTCGCGAGAGGCTTGTCCGTGAACCGCGGGAGCGACGGGAGCCCCAGCGCGGCCGCGGGCGCCTTCTCGAGCTCGTCGAGGCCGATGAAGTGGTCGACCTCGGGGATCTCGGCCGCGAGCTCTCGCCCGTACTTCTGGACCATGCAGCCCGCAACGACGACGCGGTCGATCTCCCCCGCCTCTTTGCGCGCGACCTCGCGGAGGATCGCGCCGACGGACTCCTCCTTGGCCGCGTCGATGAACCCGCACGTGTTCACGATGACGACGCGCGACGTCTCGGGGTCCCCGAGCGTCAGGCCCTCCCTCTGGAGGTGCCCGAGCATGACCTCGGTGTCGACGAGGTTCTTCGGGCAGCCGAGGGACACGATGCCGACGGACGGGAGGAGAGAACGGGGAGATTTCATTGAATGAAAGAGAGACCAGGAGAATTCATAGAGGGTCGAATGCGCCGAGTCCCGCGTCGTGGAGTCCGCGGGCGCGAACCGGCATTCTAACCTTCAAAGAATCCCCCGGTCAGGGGTAGATGCGATACAGCATCCTCGGATACGGAATGACTTCTCTCAGGTGCGGCACGCCGCACATCCACGCGACGAACCGCTCGAGGCCCATGCCGAAGCCGGAGTGCGGGAACGTGCCGTACCTCCTCACGTCGAGGTACCACTGGAACGCCTCGAGCGGCAGGTTGTGCTGCCGGATCCTCGACAGGAGCAGGTCGTGGTCGTGGATGCGCTGCGACCCGCCGATGATCTCGCCGTAGCCCTCCGGCGCGAGCATGTCGAGGCCGAGGACGACGTCGGGGTCGTTCGGGTCGGGCTGCATGTAGAACGCCTTGATCGACGTCGGGTAGCGCGTGACCATGACGGGCGTGTCGAAGCCCTCCGTGAGCGCGGTCTCCTCGTCGCCGCCGAGGTCGTCGCCGAACTGCACGGGGAAGCCCTTGCCCTTCAGGATCTCGACGGCCTCGCGGTAGGACGATTCGCGAGAACGGCCTGGCGACGACGGTGTCCAGCTTCGTCACGTCGCGCTCGAGGCGCTTGAGGTCTTCCTTCCGGCGGTCGAGGACCCGCGCCGTGAGCTCCTTGACGAACTCCTCGGCAAGGTCCATGAGGCCGTCGACCTCGAGGAAGGCGACTTCGGGCTCCACCATCCAGAACTCCCGCAGGTGCCGCCGCGTCTTGGACTTCTCGGCGCGGAACGTCGGCCCGAAGCAGTAGACCTTCCCGAGCGCGGCCGCCGCGGGCTCGAGGTAGAGCTGGCCGGACTGAGAGAGGTAGGCCTTCTCGTCCTCCGTGTACTGCGTCTCGAAGAGGTTCGACGTCCCCTCGCACGCGGCCGGCGTCAGGATCGGCGAGTCGACGCGCGTGTACCCGCGCGTGTAGAAGAAGTCGTGGATCGCGCTCTCGACCTCACTCCTCACCTTCAGGACGGCGACCTGCTTGGCCGACCGCAGCCACAGGTGCCGCTGCGACATCAGGAAGTCGACGCCGTGCTCCTTCGGCGTGATCGGGAAGTCGTGGCAGAGGTCGAGGACCTTCACGTCCGTGACGCCCAGCTCGACGCCGCCCGGCGACCGCGGGTCCGACTTCACGACGCCGGAGACCTCGAGCGTGGACTCCTGCGTGGCGCTCGTCGCGGCGTCCCAGACGGCCTCGGGCACGTCCGCCTTCGAGACGACGCACTGGAGATAGCCGCTCCCGTCCCTCAGGACGAGGAACCAGATCCTGCCGCCCTTCCGCCAGTGGTAGAGCCAGCCCTTCAGCGTCACGGTCTCGCCGACATGGCGGGACAGTTCGGAAATCGTCACTTCATCCTCGCTCTCCAGCTCTGCAGGACCACGTTCGCCTGCGAGAGCCGCAGCAGCCTCCGGCTGCGTTTCGCGCTCGCGTCCGCGTCGTCGACCGGAACAACCTGTGAGCGCGTGTCCCGCGTGATCTTCTCGAGCTCCTTCATGAGGGCGTCGATCTCGTGCTTCTCGTACTTCTTGAGAACCACGGGGTTGAGGGAGACGTACCCCTCCGCCACGTCCGTCGCCACCTTCCACGCGGGATTCGCCATGAGGCGATTATGCAGGGTCCGAAGAGAACGATTTCTTAGAATGGTCGAGAGGGGCATCGGCGGCGGGAACCGCCCCGGCGCCGCCGGCTGCCTCGGCTCCACTCACCCTTCTAAGAAAATCTTCGGTACTCTTCGGACCCTGGAGGCCTTGTGACCTTTTCCGGAGTGGATTTCCTGGGGATCGAAGACATGCTGTCGGAGGACGAGAAGGCCGTCCGCGACCTCGTCCGCGAGTTCGTCGACGCCGAGGTCCTGCCGATCATCGAGGCGTGCGCGTACGAGGGCCGCTTCCCGAAGGAGCTCATCCCGCAGATGGCGGCGATGAACCTCTTCGGGTCGACGATCCACGAGTACGGCCTGCCCGGCCTGAACAACGTCGCTTACGGACTCATCACCCAGGAGCTCGAGCGCGGCGATTCGGGCCTGCGCTCGTTCGTCTCGGTCCAGTCGGCCCTCGTCATGTTCCCGATCTACACGTACGGCTCGAAGGCGCAGAAGGACCGCTGGATCCCCGCGCTCGCGAAGGGCGAGGCGATCGGCTGCTTCGGCCTCACGGAGCCCGACTTCGGCTCGAACCCGTCCGGGATGCGCACGGTCGCGAAGAAGGACGGCACGGACTGGATCCTGAACGGCGCCAAGGCGTGGATCACGAACGGCTCCATCGCGGACGTCGCGGTCGTCTGGGCGAAGGTCGGCGGCGTGGACGGCCCCATCCGCGGGTTCCTCGTCGAGAAGGGCACGAAGGGCTTCACGGCGCCCGAGCACCGGATGAAGATGTCCCTCCGCGCGTCCGTGACCTCGCAACTCGCGTTCGAGGACGTCCGGCTGCCGGAAGACGCCGTCCTCCCCGGCGTCGAGGGGATCAAGGGCCCCCTCTCGTGCCTCACGCAGGCGCGCTACGGGATCGCGTGGGGAGGGCTCGGGTCCGCGATGGCGACGTACACGTGCGCGCTCGACTACGCGAAGTCACGCAAGCAGTTCCGGGACCGTCCGATCGCCTCCCACCAGCTCGTCCAGCAGAAGCTCGCGTTCATGATCACGGAGATCACGAAGGGCCAGCTCCTCGCGCTCCGCCTCGGGCGGATGAAGGATGCGAAGACCATGAAGCCCGAGCACGTCTCGATGGCCAAGCGCAACAACGTGTGGGTCGCGCGCGAGTGCGCGAAGCTCGCGCGCGAGATCCTCGGCGCCAACGGGATCGTCGGCGAGTACCCGGTGTTCCGGCACCTCGCGAACATCGAGTCCGTCTTCACGTACGAGGGCACGCACGACATCCACACGCTCGTCCTCGGGCAGGCGGTGACCGGCATCCCCGCGTACAACCCGCCGATGGAGTAACCCCGCTCCCTTCAGATCGTTGCGGTTACAATGGCCCGCCATGGCCATCGCAGGAAATCTGCGGACGATGCAGTTGTCCGAATTGCTGCAGTGGCTGTCCACCGGCCTGAAATCGGGCACGCTCGTCGTCCGGGGGGCTCCGGGCGAGAAGCGTATCTACTTCGAGAACGGCCGCGTCACGTCCTCCTCCTCCACGCTGGAGCGCGAGCACCTCGGCCGCTTCCTCGTCGGATTCGGGTTCATCACCGAGGAGGAGCTCATCCGCGCCCTCGAGGTCCAGCAGGAATCGCGCATCCTCCTCGGGAAGATCCTCGTCATGATCGGGGCGATCCAGGAAACCGAGCTCGCGGACCTCGTGCGCCTCAAGGCGGCCGAGACGATCTACGACATCTTCCTCTGGACCGAGGGGTCGTTCGCGTTCATCGACGGCGAGGTCCCCCAGCTCCCGATGGTCCCGATCTCGTCGGACGTGACGGGCATCGTCATGGAGGGCCTCCGCCGTTACGACGAATGGCAGCGCATCAAGACGAAGATCACGTCGATGAGGCAGATCCCGACGGTGACCGTCCCGGTCGAGGAGACCCTCGGCGACCGCGAGAAGCTCATCGTCGGGGCGATCAACGGGCACCGCGCGATCGACCAGATCGCGCTCGAGACGCACAACCCGGAGTTCCACGTCGCGAAGCTCGTCTACGACCTCCTGCAGAGCGGCCACATCACCATGACCGGCGAGCGCGCGGAGGCGCCGGCCGTTCCCGTCTTCTCCGACGCGGAGGAGGACGCGGAGGCCGACGCCGCGTCGGCCTTCGACCCGATCCTCGGCGCCTCGCGGGACGACGCGTCCTCCGAGCCGCGGCCGCGCATCGAGGAGTACCTTCTGTCGCCCCCGCCGCCGCGGACCCCGCCGCCGACGGATTTCGGCCGGTTCCTCAAGCGTGGCCCGGACTCGGACGCCTCGCTGCGGCGCAAGCCGAAGTCCGGCGAGTCGGCCGCGCAGGCCGTCCGGACGCCGGCGCCCGCCGCCCCGGCGTTCGACGACTCCTCGGCCACCAACCCGTCCGCCGGATCCACGACCGCTCTCGGTGCGCCGTCCCGGAAACCCGCCGCTCCGCCGGCGCCCGCGGAGCCCCACGCGAAAGTCCCCCCGTCGGCCGTGCCCGTGCTGTCGAGGCCGATGGAGGAGCTCATGTCGTTCGCGTTCACCCCGAACGAGGCCTTCATCGTCTCGCGGATCAACGGCATGTGGGACGTCCGGTCCATCGCCCGCATCTCGCCCTTCCCCGAGTCCGAGGTCCTGCGGGTCTTCGCGAAGCTCCAGGCGAGCGGCGTCATCGGGTTCAAATGACCGTCGCCGACCTGAGGCCCGCCCTTTCCACGCTCGTCGCGCTCTTCCTTCTCTTCGTCGTCGCCGTCGTCACGCGCAAGCTGGCCCAGGCGCGCCACGGCGCGGCCGAACTCGCGCGCAAAAACCGCGAGCTCGCCACGCTCCGCGAGATCACGGCGGTCGTCTCCAGCGTGGCGCCGGGCGAGACCGTCTTCGCGCGCGTCTTCGAGACCCTGAAGGCGGCCGCGCCCATCCAGGCGATGGCGGCCGTCTCGTTCGAGGAGGACCCGGACGGGCTGGCCGTGGTCGCGTTCGGCGGCGACGTGACGCTCGAACGCCGGGCGTTCCTGGACTGGCTTTCCCTCCAGCGCGAGCTCGAGTCACCGTTTCTGCCCGCCTCTCCGGCGCCGCGGATCGCGCGGGGTGAAGGCCGCGACCTCGTTCTGAACGTGAGGTTCCCCTACCAGGTCTTCCTGCCGCTGCAGACGCCGGCCCTGATCGCCGGGGTCCTCGTCGTGGAGTCGGACGACGCGACCCTCGTCACGCCGCAGACCCTCCAGGAGTTGTCCGTTCTCGCGGACCACCTCGCGCTCTCGCTCCAGGACCGGAATCTCCGGCGGCAGATGCAGGCCGTCAACGAGCGGCTCCAGGGGCGCGCCGAGATGCTCCAGCGCATTCTCGAGCTCTCGAACGAGCTCAAGACGCACCTCACGCTCGAGCACCTCGTCCAGAGCATCGTGCACGCCGTCTCTCACAGCCTCGGGTACCGGGTCGTCGTTCTGTCCCTCTACGAGCCGTCCGAGAACGCGTTCGAGCGCCGTGCGCAGATCGGCTTCGACGACGCGCTCCCGGGCGCTCCCCCGCGCCGCGTCCCGCGGGACGAGGTCGCCCGGTGGTTCGGAGAGCGGTACCGGATCTCGAAGTCGTACTTCGTGAGCCACCTCGACCGGCAGGCGTCGATGGAAGATTCGGGCAAGGTCGACCGGCGCCGGCGCGTCACCGCGCCCGGCGCCTGGCACCCCGACGACCTCCTCTTCGTCCCGCTCACGGCGGGCGACCAGCTCGTCGGCGTCCTGCAGGTCGACCAGCCGCGCAGCGGCCTCGTGCCGCGCCTCGAGGACGTGCAGGCCCTCGAGATTTTCGCAAACCAGGCCGTCACGGCGCTCCAGTCGGCCCGCGCCTACGAGACGACCCGCCAGATGTCCGTGCGCGACTCGCTCACCGAGGCCTTCAACCACCGGTACTTCCAGGAGACGCTCTCGCGCGAGCTCGCGCGGCACGAGCGCAGCGGCCAGCCGCTCGCGCTCGTCATGCTCGACATCGACGACTTCAAGAAGATCAACGACCGCTGGGGCCACCCCGTCGGGGACGTCGTCCTGCGCGGCCTCGTCGAGGAGCTGACGAAAGGCGTGCGGGAGATGGACACGGTGGCCCGTTACGGCGGCGAGGAGTTCGCCCTCATCTTCCCCGAGACGACGCCCGCCAAGGCCTGGGTCGTCGCGGACCGCCTCCGAAAACGCGTCGCCTCCCGGCTCTTCGCGGCGCCGCATGTCGAGCAGGCTCTCGCCGTCACGATCTCCCTCGGTCTCTCGACGTACCCCGAGGACGGCGGGACGAAGCGCCTCCTGATCGAGCGCGCCGACCAGGCCCTCTATCAGGCCAAGCGCAGCGGGAAGAATTGCCTCGTCACGGCCGGGTCGCTGGCCGACCTCAGGACCCTTTGATCGAAGACGACTACCACGGGCCGCGCTGGTGGCCCCTTTCGGCGCTCAGGGGCAGGGCGCTCAGGGGCATCGGGCCCGCGTGGGCCGGCCTGGCTGCGCTTTCCGTCGCCCTCGCGGTCCTCGAGGCCCGGCTCGACTGGAGCGGTCTGCCCGTCCGCGTCGGACCGGTGACCGTCGGCGTGTCGGTCTACCCTCCCCTCTCGATCGCCCTCGTCCTCGCCGTGTGGATCGGCCCGCTCTGGGGCCTGGTCCCCGCCTGGTTCGCGACGTTCGCGAGCGCCCTCACGGCCGGCGTCCCCCTCCCGACGGCGGCCGTCTTCGCCCTCGCGACCCCCGCGGAGGTCTTTCTCCTCTGGGGCTCGATGGTCGCCCTGAACATCGACCCCGTGCTCCCGCGCCTTTCGGACCTGCGCCGGTTCGTCGCCGCCGGGATCGTGGCCGCGAGCGGGTCGTCGCTCGCGATCCTGATCTGGAACGAGTCCCGCCATGTGGACCTCGTCGCGGGCCAGCGGCTCTGGCAGGGCTGGCTCCTCGGCGATCTCCTCCAGATCGCGTTCGTGGCGGCCCCGGTGCTCCATTTCCTCGGACCGCGCGCAAACACGTTTCTCGAGCGCAAGTTCGACGCCCGGCCGAAGCTCGACTTCCGTTACCGCGACGGCGTCCGCTGGACCGCGCTCGTCTCCGTGACGCTCGCGGCGGTCGCGGCGCTCGGTCTGAGGATGGCGCTCATTTCGCTTCACATCCCGGAATCCGCCGTGACCGCCCGGGGAGAGCCCCTCCTGCCGCGCCTGCACGAAATGATCCTGTTCGTCGGACTTCTCCTCGGCGTCGTCCTCGTGACGGGCAGCGCGTTTGGCGCCTCGCTCGCACGCCTCGGCGACCGCGAGAAGGCGAGCGCCCGGATCGACCCCCTCACGGGCTGTCTGAACCGGCGCGCGTTCTACGAGTCCTTCGCCCGCGAGGCGGACCGCAGCGCAAGGCTCGGAGCGTCGCTGTCGGTCCTGACGATCGACGTCGACCGCTTCAAGGTCCTGAACGACGCGCACGGCCACGCGTTCGGCGACGAAGTCCTCCGGCAGTTCGCGCGGCGTGTCACTGCGCTCGTGAGGTCTCACGATCTCGTCGTCCGTTGGGGGGGCGAGGAATTCGTCGTCCTCCTCCCCCACACCGATCCGGAGGACGCTTCGGGACTGGCCGACCGGATCCGGGCCGGCATCGAGGCCCCCGCGTTCCGCGCCGATGACAGGACGTTGACGCTGACGTGCAGCGTCGGAGTCGCCGGGACCCGCGCGTTCCCCGCGGACCCGGACACCCTCGTCGCACGGTCCGACGCGGCGTGTTACGAGGCCAAGCGCGCCGGCCGGAACCGGACCGTCAGCCTCGAGACGCCGGCGTGGACAGCGCCTTCCGTCTCGTGACGGCCGGACACCCCGCGATCGCGAACCGCAGCGGCCACGCGGCGGCCTCTCCGGCGTAATCCACGCCCACGCGCGGCCCAACGACGACGTCGAAACGCGCCCGCGGCCCGCGGAACAGGATGAGCTCGGGACCGGAGAGAGACGCGCCGGACAACGCCGTCGTCACTCCGAGATACGCGCACAGCTTCGCGGGTCCGGACGCGAGAAGGAGACCGGGAACACCGGGGGTTTTCTTGGAAAGTGAAGAGGGGCTCCCGCGGCCGGCCGCCCGGCGCCGCGCCGCCGACCATTCCGCACCGCCGCCCTTTCCTGCCCTATTCACCTTCGAAGAAAACATGCTCTTCGGACCCTGCGTTTCGAGCCACAGCTCCTCGGGCACGGCAGCTCTCAGCAGAACCGCCTCGGGGACGCCTTCCTTCTGCGTCACGACGTTCAGGCAGAAGTGCATGCCGTAGACGAAATAGACGTACGCGTGGCCGGCCGGTCCCCACATCGGCTCGACGCGCGGCGTGCGGCGGCCGCCCCAGGTGTGGGCCGCGCGGTCCTTCACGCCGAGGTAGGCCTCGGTCTCGACGAGGATCACGGAGCGCGCCGTTCCGTCCGGCAGGAACCGCGTGAGGCGGCAGCCGAGCAGGGCGCGCGCGACGTCGGCGGTGGCCCTGAGGTAGAAGTTCCCTGGAAGCGGCGTCGCGTCTCCCATTGCTATGCTCGCCGCCATGATGCCCGACACGCGCTCCGTTCTCGTCACGGGCGGCGCGGGATTCATCGGCTCCCACCTCGCCGACGCCTTCCTCGAGGCGGGTTCCCGCGTCACGATCCTCGACGACCTCTCGACCGGCGTCCTCGAGCGCGTCCCCGCCGGGGCCCGCTTCGTCGAGGGCGACCTCCGGACGTTCGACTTCGAGCCGCTCCTCAGGGCCGAGAAGGTCGACACGATCCTCCACCACGCGGCGCAGATCGACGTGAGGAAGTCCGTCGAGGACCCCGTCTTCGACGCCGAGGTGAACGTGATCGGGACGATCCGCCTCGCGCGCGCCGCGCTCGCCGCCGGGGTGACGCAGATCGTCTTCGCGTCGAGCGGCGGCGCGATCTACGGCGACCCCGAGGGCTTCGCGGCCGACGAGAAGCACCCCACGAACCCCGTCTCCCCTTACGGGGTCGCGAAGCTCGCCGGCGAGAAGTACCTCTTCGGCCTCGCGCACGGTTCGCCGCTCGTGGTCACGGCGCTTCGCTACGCGAACGTCTACGGCCCGCGCCAGGACGGGCGTGGCGAGGCGGGCGTCGTCGGCATCTGGATGGCGCGCCTCCTCGCGGGCAAACCCTGCGTGATCTACGGTGACGGCCTCAACTCGCGCGACTTCGTCTACGTCGGCGACGTCGTCGCCGCGAACCGGGCGGCCGCCGCGAGGCGCCTCGGCGGCGTCTTCAACGTCGGGACCGGCGTCGAGACGACTGTGAACGCGCTCTGGGACGAGGTGGCGCGCGCCTGCGGGTCGGCCGCTGGGGCCGCGCACGAGGCCGCCAAGCCGGGTGAGCAGCGGCGCAGCGTCCTCGACGTCGCGAAGGGCCGCGCCGCGCTCGGACTGGGAGAGCCCGTCAGTCTCGCGGAGGGGCTGCGCCGGACGGCGGCGTGGTTCCGGGACCGCCCGCGGCTCTGACGCGCTGTTCGCCGGAGCCCTTCGGCCCTCGCTTGATCACGACGACCGTCACGTCGTCCTCCGGCGCGGCGCCGCCGCGCCACGACTTCGCGGCGTTCGCGATGCGCTGCGCGATCTCGCGCGCGGGGAGCCGGCGAGCCTCCGACACGAGGCGCTTCAGGCGCGAGGATCCGAACTCACGGCCCCGGGCGTCGTGCGCCTCCACGACGCCGTCCGTGAAGAGGACGACGACGTCCCCGGGCTCCAGATGCGTCGCGCGCCGTCCGTAGACGGCGTCCGGCATCGGGCCGAGGACCATGCCCGTCGACGCCATCTCGGAGAAGCCCCCGTGCGCGGCGTGGAGGTGGAGGGGCGACGGGTGGCCCGCGTTCACGTAGACGACGTCGCCGTTGAAGTCGAACTCGCCGTAAAAGAGCGACACGAATTTGGTCGTGAGACGGCTCTTCGAGAAGATCTTGTTCAGGCGCTCGATCGTCCGCGCGATCTTCAGGTCGTTGCCGATTCCCATCCGGAGGCCGACGTAGATGTCGCGCACGAGGAGCGCCGCGAGGAGCCCGTGGCCGGACGCGTCCGCGATCGCCACGCCGAGGCTCTCGCTCAGCGGGATGAAGTCGTAGAAGTCGCCGCCCACGAGCTCCGCTGGGCTCGAGATCCCGAAAATGTCGAAGTCTCCGACGTGCGGGACGTGGCGCGGGAGGATCGACATCTGGATGCGGCGCGCGTCCTGGAGCATGCCTTCGAGGTGGCCCGTCCGCACCTTCGAGTCGAGGACGGTCCGGATGATGCCGAGGGCGAGAAGGAGGTCCTCTTCCCGGACGCGCGGGTGCACGTCGAAGGAGAGCAGGTACTTCTCTTCCCCAAACGAGACCGCCGCGAAGCGCGTGACGCCGATCTTCTGCTCGAAGGCCGGGTTCACGGTCGGGTCGCTCAGGTCCGTCAGGACGATCCCGTCCTCCTCGGCCCGAACGATCGGGCCGTAGTCGGCGGGCACCGTGAGTCCCGTCGGGGCCTTCTTCGAACGGCCGAAGCCGCGCTCGAGCATGTAGAGGGCGTCCTGCCTGAGGTAGAGCCGGCCGCCGAGGATGCCGAGCTCGTTCCTGAAGTTCTGCACGATCGCCTCGGCGACGCGCAGGATGGTCTGCGAGACGTTGCCCGTCCCCTCGATCGCCTCGAGGGTCTTCTCGACGTTGCGGAGGAGCGCACGGTAATCCATGTTCAGGACCGAGTGTAAGGCCTCGGCGCGATATCGTCGGGGCATGGAAACCCTCACCCGCCGCCAGCTCGTCGCCGCGTCCGTCGCGTCCGGAATCGCCGCCGCCACGCGCCCCGCCGAGGGCGCCGGGGGCTCCCCCGCCGCACCGCCGGCCGACCGCCCCTTCGCGCTCTCCGAGGCGACGATCGCGGACCTTCAGGACGGCATGAAGAGCGGGAAGTGGACGGCGCGGTCGATCACGGAGGCGTACCTCGCCCGGATCGACGCGGTCGACGCCGCGGGACCCGCGCTCCGGAGCGTCCTCGAGCGGAACCCCGACGCCCTCGCGATCGCGGACGCCCTCGACCGCGAGCGCAAGGCAGGGCGCGTGCGCGGAGAGCTCCACGGCATCCCGGTCCTCGTGAAGGACAACATCGACACGGCCGACCGCATGGCGACGACGGCGGGCTCGCTCGCCCTCGTCGGCGCGAAGCCGCCCGCCGATGCCTTCATCGTGAAGAAGCTCCGGGACGCGGGCGCCGTCCTCCTCGGCAAGACGAACCTCTCCGAGTGGGCGAACATCCGGTGCTCGACGTCGACGAGCGGCTGGAGCGGGCGCGGCGGCCTCACGCGGAACCCCTACGCCCTCGACCGCAACCCGTGCGGCTCGAGCTCGGGCTCCGGCGTCGCCGTCTCCGCGAATCTCTGCGCGGCCGCGGTCGGAACCGAGACGGACGGATCGATCGTGAGCCCGTCCTCGGCGAACGGCATCGTCGGGGTCAAGCCCACGGTCGGACTCGCGAGCCGAAACGGGATCATCCCGATCTCGCACTCGCAGGACACCCCCGGTCCGATGGCGCGCTCGGTGCGCGACGCGGCGATCCTCCTCGGAGCCCTCGCGGGCGCCGACCCCGGCGACGAGGCCACGGCCGAAGCCGCCCGGAAGGCGGCGGGCGACTACACGGAGTTCCTCGACCCGAAGGGCCTGAGGGGCGCCCGGATCGGCGTCGTCCGTGGCCTTTTCGGGTTCCTCGACCGCGTCGACGCGGTCATGGCAGAAGCGCTGGCGGCGCTCAAGAGCGCGGGCGCCGAGCTCGTGGACCCGGTCGAGCTCACCCCCGCCGCGAAGCTCGGCGAGCCTGAGGGCGCCGTCCTCCACTACGAGCTCAAGGCAGACCTGAACGCCTACCTCGCCCGCCTCGGACCCGGCGCGCCCGTGAAGTCCCTCGCGGACGTCATCGCGTTCAACGAGAAGCACGCGAAGGAGGAGATGCCGTACTTCGGGCAGGACACGTTCCTCAAGGCCGAGGCGAAGGGGCCGCTCACCTCGTTCGAGTACGTCGAGGCGCTCGCGAAGTCCCGCCGCCTCGCGCGCACCGAGGGGATCGACGCGACGATGGACAGGCACCGGCTCGACGCGCTCGTCGCGCCGACGCTCGGCCCCGCGTGCGTGACGGACCTCGTGAACGGCGATCGCTGGCTCGGTGACGCCTCGACGGCCCCCGCCGTCGCGGGCTACCCACACGTTACGGTGCCGGCTGGCTTCGTCTTCGGCCTCCCGGTCGGCCTCTCGTTCTTCGGGCGGGCGTGGAGCGAGGGGACGCTCCTGAAGCTCGCGTACGCCTTCGAGCAGGCGACGAAGGCGAGGCGAGCCCCTCCCTTCCTGCCGACGGCGGACCTCAGGGCCTGAAAGAGATTCGGATTAGCTTCGGATTCGGATTCGGATTTTCCTAGAAGGGTGAGGAAGCGAGGTGCGCTCGACTGCGGCTCCGGCGCAACGCGCCGCTCGGGACCACTCGAAGAATCTTCTCTTCGGCTTTCTTCTCCCGGTCAGCCCCGGGTGGCCAACTCCTGCAGGAACCGGTCCTGGAACGCGTGGCCGCGGCCGTCCGTGCAGCCGCCGTTCAGGAGGATCGAGAAGACGTACGTCTGGCCGCTCCGCGCGGTCACGTAGCCGCAGAGGGTGACGACGCCCGAGATGTTGCCCGTCTTCGCGTAGACCTTCCCGCGCGTCGCCTCGGTCTGGAGGCGGTGGCGGAGCGTGCCGTCGGGCTCGCCCGAGACCGCCAGCGTCGGCTTGAACTCGTCGAAGTGGCTCCAGCGCGTCGCGAGCGCCTGCAGGAACTCGCCGTACGCGGCCGCGCTCGTCCGGTTCGTGTGCGCGCGGCCCGAACCGTCCGCCAGTTCGTACCGCGACGGGTCGAGGCCGAGTGAGGCGAGGAAGGCGCTGACCTCGGCGCGCCCGTTTTCCCACGTACCCCGGCCGCGCGTCTCGGCGCCGAGCGTCTTGAGAATCTGCTCGGCGAAGAAGGACTGCGAGCGTTTGTTGCACACCGCGAGAACCGGGAGGATCGGCGTCTCGTGCGTGTGGAGGAGGACCCGCGCCGTCGCGGGCGCGGGCTCGGTCCGGACGATCGGAGGCGCCGAGATCACGATCCCGTTCTCGCGCAGGACCTGCGCGAGCGCGCCCGCGAAATAGAGCGGCGGGTCGGGCACCGTGACGTCGCCCGTCCACGTCCGGTTCTTCCCGACGGCGCCGGCGGCCACGACCGTGTGGCTGCCCGCGTCGCGGCGGACGCCGACGTACGTCCGGCGCTGCGCCGTGACGACCTGCGAGATGAGGTTCAGGAGCGGCGGCCCGAGCGGGTCGAACGCGAGGAGCGCGGGGGCGCCGGGCCTCAGGCCGCCCGACGCGCGAACGAGAACGACGTTGTCGTTGTAGGAAAGCGCCGAGACGGGCGCCTGGTACCAGCGCGCCTCCTGCTCGGCGGGCCAGTCGGGGTGCACCTTTTCGTCGTCGAAGAACGACACGTCGAGAAGGAGCCCGTCCCGGACCTCGCGGAGGCCGCGCTTTACGAGCGACTGTGCCCACGGACGGAAGACGGCGAGCGGATCGTCGTCGTACCACCGTCCGGAGAGCCCGGGATCGCCGCCGCCGACGACGACGAGGTGGCCCCGGAGGACGCCGTCGACGCCGATCTCGGCGTCGCGATAGAGGCGCGTCTTGAACCGGTAGGCGGGCCCGAGCCGGTCGAGGGCGGCCGCCGTGGTGAAGACCTTCGTGGTCGACGCGAGAACGAGCGGACGGTCCGCGTTGTACGCCACGACGGGCTTCGGGTCGCCGACGCGCGCGACGAAGATGCCCGCCTCCGAGTGGCGCACGGGCGGGTGCTTCGCGATCGCGAGGAGACGCTGCTCGAGCGTCGTGGGCGCCGCCGGCACGGCCCGTCTCTTCGCGGCGGAAGCGGGCGTCGCCGCGAGCAGAGCGGCGACGCCCGCCGCGAGACACGCGACTTTCCCCGTGAGGACACGACCCATGCTCGAATTTTAGCCGGTTCGAGGCGCCACCGATAGCCTTTTGCGCCGTTACAATCCCGTGTGGCGCTGACGATCGACCTCGCGAAGAAGACGATCGCGCTCTCCCCGGGCGCTCTCCTCGCCGGGACCGCGCGCCGCGTCGGGTTCGACCGCGGCGAGGGCTTCGAGCGGCTCTGGATCGGACAGGCGGTCCACCGCCGCGTCCTGGGCGAGAACCTCGAGAAGGTCCCCGGTTACGCGGCCGAGAAGGGCGTGAGCTTCACGTTCGCCGTCGACGACTTCACGGCCGTCCTCGAGGGCCGCCTCGACGGCCGCTGGGAGGACGGCGGGCGCGTCGTCGTGGACGAGGTGAAGTCCCTCCACTTCGCCGAGGACCTCGCGCGCCTCCCGGGCTCGCCGCGCCTCGAGCGCTTCCAGCTCCAGCTCCGCTGGTACATGCACGCCGTGGCCGTCGCCGAGGGCCGCGAGGTCACGGGGCGCCTGATCCTCGCGGACATCGAGACGGGCGCGACGAAGATCGTCGAGGTCGCGCACGACCCGGACAAGACGCTGCCGGACCTCGTGCGACGCACGCGCGTCCTCCTCGACGAGTTCCTCGACGAACGCGCGCTCGCCGAGGCGAAGGCGGCCGAGGCCGCGACGCTCGTCTTTCCCCACGAGACGTACCGCCCGGGCCAGCGCGAGATGGCGGCCGCGGCCTCCCGCGCCGCCGCGCAGGGCGAGCACCTCCTCGCCGAGGCGCCCACGGGCATCGGCAAGACCGCGGCCGCGGTGTTCCCGCTCCTGAAGGGTGCGCTCGAGTCCGGCCGCCGACTCTACGTCCTCACGGCGAAGACGACCCAGCAGGAGATCTACGAGAAGACGCTCGGCCTCGTGGAGGGCGATTCCTTCCGGTCCGTCCGCCTCCGCGCCAAGGAGAGGATGTGCGCGAACGACGTGGTCCTCTGTCATGAGGACCATTGCGCGTACGCGAAGGACTACGGCGCCAAGATGGAGGCGTCGGGCCTCCTCGATCGCCTCGTCGAGACGCACCGCCACCTCGACCCGGACACGGTCTTCGAGGAAGCGCGTGCCGAGATCGTCTGCCCGTTCGAGGTCTCGCTCGAGCTCGCCGGACGGGCGGACGTCGTGATCGGCGACTACAACTACGTCTTCGACCCGGTCGTCGCGCTCTCGGGCGCGCGCGAGCCCGCCGCCCTCGGGGACGCGTTCCTTCTCGTCGACGAGGCGCACAATCTCGTGGACCGCGGGCGCGGCTACTACTCCCCCGAGCTCGCGGAGGGTGAGCTCAAGGCCCTCGAGCAGCGCATCGGCCTCTCCTCCGCGAAAACGGCCTGGGACGCGGGCGAGACCGTGCGCCGGATCCTCAAGCTGGTCGCCGAGGCCGCGTCGATCCTCCCCGCGGACGAACGCGAGGCGGCGGACCTCGTGACGCTGGACGAGGCCCGCCTCGACGACCTGCGGCTCGACATGGAGTCCCTCCTCGTCCGCCACCTCGCCGAGATGCGCGCCGGGGGCGAGCGCGTGCCGGACGACCCCGTCCTCGACCTCTACTTCACGTACGCGCGCTTCCACGACGTCTCGAAACAGGCCGCCGCCGGCGACAAGGCCGCCGAGGCTTTCGACGTCCTCGCCTCGCGCGGGCCGAAGGGCGCGAAGCTCGCGATCCTCTGCAAGGACCCGTCGCGGCTCCTCGGCGAGACCCTCAACGCCGCGGCCGCCACGGTCTCGATGTCCGCGACCCTCTCCCCGCCGGAGTTCTACCGGGACCTCCTCGGCCTCGACCCGGACCGCACCTCGGTCCTGCGTCTGCCGTCGCCGTTCCCGCGCGAGAACCGGGCGATCCTCATCGCCCCCGACGTGGACACGACGTACGCGGCGCGCGGGAAGGGGGCGCCGCGCATCGCGGCGCTCGTCGCGGACGTCGCGCGGGCGTGCCCCGGCAACGTCCTCGCGCTCTTCCCGTCGTACCGGTTCCTCGACGACGTGCGGACGCACCTGCCCGCCCTTCCGGGGCGGCGCGTCCTGCGCCCGTCGGACCGTTCGACCGAGATCGAGCGCAACAGCGTGCTCTCCTCGATGCGGGACAAGGGCGCACCCGTCCTTCTCCTCGCCGTGTCGGGCGGCGCCTTCGCGGAGGGTGTCGACTACCCCGGCGAGATGCTCCAGGCGGTCGTCGTCGTCTCCCCCGCGCTCCCGATGGTCCGCTTCGAGCAGGAGCGCATGCGGCGTTACTTCGAGGAGCGCTTCGAGCGCGGCTTCGAGTACGCCTACGTCGTCCCGGGCATGACGCGCGTCGTCCAGAGCGCCGGGCGGCTGATCCGCTCCGAGTCGGACACGGGCGTCGTCGTCCTCGCGTGCCGGCGGTTCCTCCAGGCGCCGTACAGCCGGTACCTTCCCGAGCACTGGTACGACGAGGACCCGTCGGAGCTCGCGTGCATCGACGTTGGCAAGGCGACGCGCGAGTTCTTCGAGCGCGTGAAGTCCGGGTCGCTCCCGTTCCGGCGCTGAGGGCTCAGGAGCCCGAAGGGCGATTCCGGGGCGGGCCGTCGAGGTTGACGGCCGTGCTCTCGCCCGACTGCGGGCGCTCGGCGCAGGGGTCGGTCTTCACGTTGTCCTTCGCGTCGTCGCCGCGGGCCGGACCCGCGTCTTTGACCTCGACCAGGATGGCCGTGATGTTGTCGACCCCGCCGTGCGAGTTCGCGACCTCGATGAGGTTGCGGACGGTCGCGTCGAGCGCGGCGGCCGTCCGGAAGTGCTCGTAGAGCTCCTCGTCCGGGAGCATCCCCGTGAGGCCGTCCGAGCAGAGGAGGTACCGGTCGCCGGCGCGCACGGGCACCTCGATCAGGTCCACGGAGACGTGCGCGGCGCCGCCGAGGGCGCGCGTCACGACGTTCTTCAGCGGGTGGCTCTTGGCCTCGTCCTCGCTCAGGATCCCCGCGTTGACCTGCTCCTGGACCCAGGAGTGGTCGTCCGTCAGGCGGCGGAGCTCGCCGTCGCGGAACAGGTACGCGCGGCTGTCGCCGACGTGCACGAGCGTGGCGCGGCCGGCGTCGAAGAGGGCCGCGACGACCGTCGTCCCCATCCCCTTCAGTTCGGGCCGGTTCTGGACGGCACGCATGACCTTCTCGTTCGCCTTCTCGACGGCCGTCGTGAGGCGGTTGCCCTCGAGCGAGACGCGGCTGTTGAACCCGAACGGCCAGGAGCTCTCGTGCTCCTCCTCGGTGGCCGCGATGTACTCCTGGATCGACTCGACCGTGATGCGCGAGGCGACCTCGCCCGCCGCGTGCCCGCCCATCCCGTCGGCGACCACGAAGAGGCCGCGCTCCTCGTCGATGAGGTACGCGTCCTCGTTGTGACGTCTTTTCCGCCCGACGTCCGTGAGCCCGAATGCAGCGACCGTCACGCCCCGATTATCCCTTCCGCCCGAAGATTCCGCTCGGCGTCTTCCGGGCGCCGCTGGACTGCTTGCTCGGGCGCACCTTCTGGAGGAGGGTCAGCGTCTCGGGATCCTCGGGCAGCCACGTGAGCGCCTCCACGAGGTGGCGCTCGGCTTTCGAGTTCAGTCCGGCCATGATGTACAGCTTCCCCGCGTCGCGGTGGAAGAGCGCGTTGTTTGCGTCGAGCCTGATCGCCGCCTCGATCGCGTCGACGCCCTTCCGCACCTGGCCGACGACCTTCATGCAGGCGAGGGCGAGGTAGTGGAACGCCTTGGCGTCCTTGTCGAAGTGGTGCACGGAGAGCTCGAACTGCGCGATGGCGTCCGGGAAGTTCCCCTCGCGGTAGGACTTGACGCCCTTCGCCAGGAAGACGCGCGCCTGGGCGGCCGGGTCCTGGGAGATCGGGCGGTTCTTCTCGAGGTCCGCGTCGTGCGCCTTGCGGCGCGCTTCGCTCGTGAGGACGTTCATCGCTTCGGTGAGAAGCTGGAACCTGTCCTCGGCTCCGCGTTTCTTCTCCGGTTCGGTGAAGCGGTCCGGGTGGTTCTCGCGCGCGAGCACGCGGAACTTGTTCCGGATCTCCGACTCGGAGGCGTCCCGGGCGACCCCGAGCACGTCGTAGTAATTCGTCACCGATACCTCGAGAGGCGCGCAATTCGCGTCTGAGCGGTCACTTGATAGAGGAGATTCTCACGAACCGCCGCGTGATTTCAAGGAGCCTCAGGCCTCCTTGCGCGCGACCTCCCGCCGGGCCGTGGCCCGGACCGCCTCCGGGACGTTCCGGTCGGACGACAGGAGCTTCATGTCCTTTGCGTTGAGCTTCAGGACGAGCCCGAGCGTGACGTCGATGGGCGACCGGGGGTTCCTCACGAGAGCCCGGAGGACGCCGTAGTGGCGCATCCAGTCGCGCCGGAACGCGATCCCGCGGAGGACGTCCTCCGAGACGCTCTTCATGTTCGCGATCGCCTCGGCGTCGGCCTCGCGCGTCTTCGGGGACTTCAGGGCGGCCGCCGACACGAGCCGGTTGCGGTCCTGGACGAGGAACATCCGCTCTTCCTTGTTCCCGCGGTAGGCGAGACGGATCTTCTGGACGACCGTCATGACCGAGAGGCGCGCGAACAGGCTCTTCTTCTCGGCCTCCGAGAGCTCGGGCTCGTCCTCGACGGGTGCGGGCGCTGCCGCCGGCTCGGGGGCCGCCGCCGGGGCGGCGGCGGCCGCGGCCGCGGCGGCTTCGTCCTTCTCGCGCTCCTTCTTGAGGAAGAACTCCTCGAGGAACTCATCGGCGCGCCGGCGGATCTCGGGCGAGAGCCGGGGGTTCTCGAAGAGACGCTCGACGATGACGGGCGCCTGGAGGAGGCGCACCTGGTTCGTGACGATGACGTCCTGCAGGGAACCGTCGACGGTCTCGGCGAGGTACGCGAGGGTCTCGTCGGGCACGGACTTGTGACGGATGAGGAGCTCGAGGACGGCCGCGTGCTCCGTCCTCCGCGCGATCGCGTCGAGCTGCTCGGGACGGATGCCCTGCCCGAGGACGGCCGCCTTGAGCGCCGCCTCGTCGAATGCGCCGAACGACTTCTCTGCCTTCGCCGCGAGGTGCTCCGGCCCGCGCGCGAGGACGCTCGCCACTGCCCGGACGAGCTCGTCGGGCGGCAGCGGCACCAGGCCGCGCGCGACGAACTCGAGGATCTGGGGCGAGGCCTCGCCGGACTCGACCTGCCCGAGCAGATCGTCGGGGACGGACGACATGTGTGGAGATTAGCGCCGGTCAGCCGTGGTTGATCACGTAGTTCTTGACGACCTCGCCCTCGCCGCCGATCGGATCCAGCGAGTGCCCGTCCACGGCGACCTCGACGACGCCGGCGTTCCCGAGCGTGAGCGTGAAGGTGCCTCCGCCCGCGAACTCGCGCTTGGCACCCTTCGGGAACAGGCCACGGACGACGACCTTTCCGTCCACGAGGACCTCGGCCCAGCATTCGTCCCGGAAGGTCAGCGTGAGCGTCCGGCCGGACCGGGCGAGCGCGCTCGAGCCTCCCGGCGCGCCGACCGGGAGCGCGACCGTCGCCGCGGCGACGGCCGGCGGCAGCGCGAGCGATGCGGGGCCGCTCTCGGCGCGCACGACGGGCGTCGACGCGAGCGACGCGCGGTGCGCGCTCCCGCGCGTACGGAAGAACGCGGCGGCTCCCGTGACGGCCGCGAGAAGGAGCGCGATCCCGAGCGCCCGGACGGTCGTCGAGGACGAAACGGCGCGGCGCGGCTGCGAGAGTCTGAGGCGCGCGGTCGTCGTCTCCCCGCTCGACGGCTGGAGCCTCTCCTTCTCCCACCGCGAGTGCACGTGGCGGAACGCGGCGGTCCAGCGCTCGGCGTCGAGGCCAAGGTGGAGCGCGACGACCTGGACGAACCCTCTGGAGAAGACGGAGGCCGGGAGCCGCTCGAAACGCCCCGTCTCGAGCGCGTCGAGATGGCGCAGCGACACCTTTGTCACCGCAGCCAGTTGCTCGCGGCTCACTTCGCGCAGTTCACGTTCACGTCGGAGCTCCTCGCCGAACTCCCGAGCGGTGTCTGTTCCGGGCACGCCGTCTCCCGTAATTCATTAGGCTAAGGCCGTTTAACGCATGGTGTCAACGGATTTCCCCGGCAGTTCGAGCAATTCGGCGGCACAGGCCGAAAGCAGGGGGTCGGCGCCCGGGGTCTCGCACAGGCGCCGCAGCTCCGCACGGCTGGCGGACGTCAGAAGGGAAAGCGCAGCCGCCCGCGGCGTCGCGGGGTGCAGGAGGAGGGCGCTTCGCACGGCGGGGCGCGAGGCCCAGCGCCCTTCCGCGGCGAGCTGCGCAAGGCCCGTCGGGGAGGGACGACCGGTCGAGAGCCACCGCTGGACGTCCTCCGGGGTCAGCCGCGGGTTCTGCAGGAGCGCCTCGAGAACGCGGCCGTCCGCCTCGTCGAACAGCGCCGGGAAGAGGGCGGGCGGCGCGAACCGGGCGAGCGCGATCTTCTCGCCGACGGCCATGCCCCTCGTCGCCTCGAGCAGCTTCCGGTTGGCCGCCTGCCTCACCGGGGGCGGCGTCCGGGTCTCCCGGCCGACGTCCATCAGGTCGCGCCAGGTCAGGTCGTCGAGAGCGTGGAGGGCGTCGTGACGCGGAGTCCGCGGGTGTCCCGCGACGAGCCGTCTCACCGCGCGCGACGCCATGAGCGCCCGCGAGGAGAGGATCTCCACGATCATCGCCTCGGAGGCGTGCGGGTGCCGGAGGGCCTGCGCCGCGTCGCGTTCGGTCAGCCGGGAGACGTTCTCCGCGACGAGCGCGACGAGCCCTTTCCGGTCCGCCCGGGAGATCCGCGCGGAAAGCGGCTCGTCCATGGGGGAACTCTACGGCTTGCCGGCCGCCGCGGCGAGAGCCCGGACGAGGGTCGAGGCTGCGTCGACGGGGTCCTTCCCCTCGCGGACCGCAGTTTCCATCGCGGCGACGACGGCGCTGCCCACGACCACCCCGTCCGCGAGGCCGGCGACGACGCGAACCTGCTCCGGCGTCGAAATGCCGAATCCGACCGCGACGGGCAGGCGCGGCACGGCTCGCCGGACGCGCGCGACGAGCGCCCCGAGGTCCTCCGGCAGCGCGGAGCGCGCACCCGTGATCCCGCTGCGCGAGACGAGATAGACGAAGCCCCGCGACAGCGAGGCCGCGCGGCGGAGGCGGTCGTCGGGGGAGGTCGGCGCGAGGAGGTAGACCGGGTCGAGGCGCGCGCTCTTCAGGATCGACGCGAAGCCGCGCCCTTCCTCCGGCGGGAGGTCCGTCACGAGGACGCCGTCGGCCCCGGCCTCGCGCGCGCGGTGCGCGAAATCGGCCTCCCCCATCGCGAGGATCGGGTTCGCGTACGAGAAAACGACGACGGGGGCCGCGAGGCCGCCGCGCCGCG
The DNA here is from genome assembly GCA_963798215.1 of uncultured Acidobacteriota bacterium. Lineage (GTDB taxonomy): Bacteria > Acidobacteriota > Thermoanaerobaculia > UBA5066 > UBA5066 > Fen-183. The sequence goes on along the minus strand of CAWCSP010000004.1, from coordinate 1,256,219 downwards.
CATCGGCGAGGACGTCGAGGACCTTGGCAAGCGTGACGCCGGAGGCGAGCGCCCGCTCGGAGGCGCGCTGGATCGTCGGGCCGTCGGCGAGCGGGTCGCTGAACGGGATGCCGAGTTCGAGGACGTCCGCTCCCGCTTCCGCGAGTGCGGGCAGGAGACGGCCCGTCGTCGCGAGATCGGGGTCTCCCGCCTCGACGAAGACGACGAGCGCTGCGCGGCCCGCCTCCTTCGCGCGCGCAAACGCGCGTCCGAGGCGCGTCACAGGCTGACCCCTTCGAGCTTCGCGACCGACACGACATCCTTGTCGCCCCGCCCGGAGAGGTTCACGACGATGTTCTTTCCGGACCGGCCAGGCGCCTCCGCGATCGCCCACGCGACGGCGTGCGCCGTCTCGAGGGCCGGGATGATCCCCTCGGTCTCGGCGAGGCGATGGAACGCGCGCAGCGCGTCCGCGTCCGACACGGAGACGTAACGCGTGCGCCCGAGCTCGGCGAGACGCGCGTGCTCGGGGCCGACCGCCGGGTAGTCCAGTCCCGCCGACACCGAGTGCGTCGGCAGGACCTGCCCCGCCGCGTCCTGGAGGATGAGCGTCCGCGTGCCGTGCAGGACGCCGACGGAGCCGGGCCCGAAACGCACAGCGTGTTCGCCGGGCGCGAGGCTCCGCCCCCCCGCCTCGACGCCGACCATCTCGACGTCCGGGTCCGCGAGAAACTCGCGGAAGAGGCCGATCGCGTTCGAGCCGCCGCCTACGCACGCGACGAGGAGGTCGGGCAGCCCGCCGAATGCCCGGCGGCACTGCGCCTTCGCCTCCTTGCCGATGACCGCGTGGAAGTCCCGGACCATCGTCGGGAACGGGTGCGGCCCGAGGACCGACCCGAGGATGTAGTGCGTCGTCGCCGTCGACGCGACCCAGTCCCGCATCGCCTCGTTGATCGCGTCCTTCAGCGTGCGTGAGCCGCCCGTCACCGGGACGACCGTCGCGCCGAGGAGCTTCATCCGGTACACGTTGAGGGCCTGCCGCTCGACGTCCACGGCGCCCATGTAGATGACGCACTCGAGCCCGAGGAGCGCGCACGCCGTCGCGGTCGCGACGCCGTGCTGGCCGGCGCCCGTCTCGGCGATCACCCGGCCCTTCCCCATGCGCTTCGTGAGGAGCGCCTGGCCGAGTGCGTTGTTGATCTTGTGGGCGCCCGTGTGAAGAAGGTCCTCGCGCTTGAGCCACAGGCGTGCTCCGCCCAGCGCGTCCGAGAGGCGCCGCGCCTCGGTGAGCGGCGTCGGCCGGCCGGCGTACGTCTTCAGCAGGCGCTCGAGCTCGGCGCGGAAGACGGGATCTCGCCGGGCGTCCTTGTAGGCCCTCGCGAGCTCGTCGAGCGGCGCCATGAGCGTCTCGGGGACGAAACGCCCGCCGAACGCGCCGAAGCGCCCGTTCGCGTCGGCCTCCGGCGGGCGGAACGGGACGTCAGGCACGGCGCACCTCCCTCACGAACGCGGCGATCTTCGCGGGATCCTTCACTCCCGGTGACGACTCGACGCCGGACGCGACGTCCACGACGTCCGGCCGGACGCGCCGGGCCGCCTCGGCCACGTTCGACGGGGTCAGGCCGCCCGCCAGGACGACCGGCCGCGATCTGTCGAGGCCATCGAGCACGCTCCAGTCGAAGGTCCGCCCCGTGCCGCCGCTCACGCCGGCTACGGAAGTATCGAAGTGCAGTGCAGCGCCTGCGCGATTTCCCACGTCCGCGAGGTCGTCGCGGCCGACACGGACGGTGTTCCAGAGCGGGAGGGAGGAAGAGAAGAATTTCTTCTGAAGGGTAAGAGGGGGATCGGACATTTGAACGACGTCCGGCCTCACGTGGGCGACCACTCGAAGAATTTCCTCTTCATCGCCTCCGTCGAACACGGCCACCAAGCCCTTGACGGCACCCGGGGCGCGGCCCGCCGCGCCGCCGCCCGCTCGCCGCGCCCCGCCTTCCCCCTCTTCCTTCATTCGAAGAAATCCCCGGTCTCCTTCCCCTCTTGCCCTCATTCCCAGAAGTCTCCCCTCCTCCGGCGTCAGGCAGCGCGGCGACCTCGCCGCGAAGATGAGGCCGATCCAGTCGACGCAGTTCTCGAGGCACGCGTCGACGTCCTCCTCGCGCGTCACCCCGCAGATCTTGACCTCGGTCGCGTTCTCGCCGCGCAGCTCCCGCAGCGTCCGCGCCGGGTCCGGGGAGCGCAGGAGCGTCTCGCCGACGAGGAAGGCGCCGTATCCCGAGGCTTCGAGCGCCTCGACGTCCGTGCGCGCCCTGACCCCGCTTTCGGCGACGCGCACGGACTTCTCCGGCAGCAGCGTCCCGAGACGGGCCATTCCGGCGAGGTCCACGGCGAAGGTCGCGAGGTCGCGCGAGTTGACGCCAACGATCTCCGCACCGAGGGCCGCGGCGCGGCGGACCTCGGATTCGTCGTGCGCCTCCACGAGGACCGCGAGGCCGCGCGCCCTTGCGGCCGCGTAGAGCCGCGCGAGGTCCGCGTCGCCGAGCGCCGCGACGATGAGCAGCACCGCGTCCGCGCCGAGCGCCGCCGCGAAGTCGAGCTGCGTCTCGTCGACGACGAAGTCCTTCATCAGGACGGGCAGACCCGACGCGGCCTTCGCGCGCGGCAGCCAGGCCGGGTCTCCACCAAAGAAGTCCTGCTCGACAACGACCGACAGCGCCGCCGCCCCCCCGCGCCGATAGGCGCGGGCAACGCTCTCGAGGCGCACGTCGAGGTCCGCGAGGAAGAGGCCGGCGCTCGGAGAGCGCCGCTTGACTTCGCAGAGGAAAGCACGAGGAGAAGAAGATCTCCTAGAAGGTGAAGAGAAAGAGAGGGCAGAAGCGAAGCGGGCGCCCTCCGGCCGCGCGCCGGGAGACGGCAAAAGGTCGGGAGGGGCGGCGGCGGCCGCCCCGGCGGCCGCCGCCGCCCCCGTCGACGCCGTGAACTCCCCCGCCGCGATGCGCCGCCGCTTCGCCGCGAGAATCTCACCCAGTATCGAGCCGCCCACTCCTGCCCTTCTCCCTCTTGCCTTCTAAGAAATTCTTCTCTTCGCCTTCGCTCTCACGTGCCGATTCCCCGCGAGACGTCCATCAGCGTGACGAGCGCGCGCTGCGCCTGCCCGCCGTCGATCGACTCCGCCGCGAGGCGCGCGCCGTCGAGGAAGTCCCGGGCGCGCGCCGGCCACGACGAGCGCGGCCGCGGCGTTCATGACCACGGTGTCCCGGCACGGCCCCTTCTCGCCGTCCAGGATCCGGCGCAGGAGGTCGGCATTCTCGGCCGAGTCGCCGCCCCGGAGCTCCGCGGGCGCGCACATGTCCACGCCGAAGTCGCGCGCCCTCAGGCCGAAGCGCCGGATGCCGCCCGGGCTGATTTCGGCGACGTTGGTGACTCCGAACGGCAGAAGCTCGTCGCCCCCCGACTCGTGCGAGAAGACGAGCGCCCGCTCCGTGCCCAGCGCGAGGAGGGCACCCGCGACGACGGGCACGCGCTCGGGCCGGTCGACGCCCACGATCTGGCGGCGCACCTCGATCGGGTTCGAGAGGGGCCCCGCGAGGTTGAAGACCGTCCGCACGCCGAGCTCGCGTCGGAGTGCCGCCACCTTCTTCATGACCGGGTGGTAGAGCGGGGCGAAGAGAAACGTGATGTTCGCGGCCTCGAGCGCCGCGGCCGCCCGCCCGGGCGTCATCTCCAAGGCGATGCCGAGGGCGGCGAGGACGTCCGCCGAGCCGCACTTCGAGGAGACCGCCCGGTTGCCGTGCTTGGCGACGGGCACGCCCGCACCCGCGACGACGAACGCCGCCGCCGTGGAGACGTTGAACGTCCCGAGGCCGTCGCCGCCGGTGCCGCAGACGTCCACGGAGCGCGCCGCGAGGGGCTCCGGCACGGGGGGCCGCGTCGCGCGGCTCCTGAGGACGTCGACGGCGCCCGAGAGGACCTCGACCGTTTCCCCCGCGGCCGCGAGGGACGCGAGGAGGCCGCCCGCGACGGACGGCGGGACCTCGTCGTCGAGGAGGGAGGAAACGGCCCGGCGAGCTTCCTCGCGCGTGAGCTTTCCTCCGCGCGCGAGTTCGCGCAGGGCGTGGTGGGCTGGAGTCACGCGATCCTCCCCTCCACGAAGTTCTTCAGGAGCTTCTCGCCCTCGGTGGTCAGAATCGACTCGGGATGGAACTGGACGCCTGCGAGCGGCCGCGTCCGGTGGGCGAGGCCCATGACGATCCCGTCGGCCGTCGTCGCGGTGACACGCAGCGCCTCCGGGACGGAATCCGCCTCCACGGCGAGCGAGTGGTAGCGCGTCGCCGTGAACGGGTTCGGGAGCCCGGCGAACAGGCCGCGCCCGTCGTGCGTGATCTCGGACGTCTTCCCGTGCATGAGGGTCGGCGCCCGGGACACGCGGCCTCCGAAGACGGCCCCGAGCGCCTGGTGCCCGAGGCACACGCCGAGAAGGGGAATGTCCGTATTCCGCGCGATGAGCGCGCAGGACACGCCCGCGTCCTCGGGCCGGCCCGGCCCCGGCGAGACGACGATCCGGTCCGGCCGCTTCGCGAGGATCTCGTCCACGGTCAAGGCGTCGTTTCTCACGACGGCGACGTCGGGATCGAACGTCGCGAGGATCTGGACGAGGTTGAACGTGAACGAGTCGTAGTTGTCGACGACGAGGATCACGGGAACTCCCCCGCCCGCGCGACGGCCCGCATGAGGGCCCGCGCCTTGTTCTCGCACTCCAGGGCCTCGGATTCGGGATTCGAGTCCGCCACGATCCCGGCGCCGGCCTGAATGTGGAGCATCCCGTTCGCGACGACGGCCGTCCGGATCGCGATCGCGACGTCGAGGTTCCCCGCGAAGTCGAGGTAGCCGACGGCGCCTCCGTAGGCTCCGCGCCGGACGGGCTCGAGGTCCTCGATGATCTCCATCGCCCGGATCTTCGGCGCGCCCGTCAGCGTGCCGGCCGGGAACGTGGCGGCGAGGGCGTCCACGGCGCCGCGGCCTTTGGCGAGCGTTCCGACGACGCGCGAGGCGATGTGCATGACGTGCGAGTACCGCTCGACCGAGAAGAAGTCCTTCACGCGCACGGAGCCGGGGACACAGACGCGGCCGAGGTCGTTGCGGCCGAGGTCGACGAGCATGACGTGCTCGGCCCTCTCCTTGGCGTCGGCGAGGAGGTCCTTCTCCAGCGCGAAGTCCTCCTCACGCGTCGCGCCGCGCGCGCGCGTGCCGGCGAGAGGGATCGTCTCCACGGCGGCGCCGCCGGGCGCCGCGGCGACGCGCACGAGCCGCTCCGGCGAGGCGCCGAAGATCGTGCCGTGCGGCGTCCTCAGGAAGTACTGGTAGGGCGAGGGGCTGATCGACCGCAGCGCCCGGTACACCCCGAAGGCGTCGCCGTCGAACGGCGCCGACCACCGGCGCGAGAGGACGACCTGGAAGACGTCGCCCGCGCGGATGTGCTCTTTCGCCTTCTCGACCGCGGCAATGTACGAAGAGACCGAAAGAGTTTCTTTGAAAGTAAGAGTGGCCCCGGCTGCGGTCGGCGGCGGCGCGCTTCGTGCGGAGGCCCTTTTCTCGAGCTCTCTTAACCTTTCTAAGCCTCTTCTCTCCTCTTCCTCTCCCTCCCCCGCGTGCGTCACATACAGGAGCCGGTGGCGGGCGTGGTCGAACGCAATGACCGAGTCGAAAATCCCGAACCACGCGTCCGGAAGCGCGATCGGATCGGGGTTCGTCGCCGGGAGGCGCTCGAGGCGGCGCACGGCGTCGTAGCCCGCGTACCCCACGGCCCCGCCCGTGAACGGCGGGAGGTCGTCCCCGCCAGCGACCGGGGCGGAAGGCAGCGTCTTAAGGAGCGCGAACGGATCGCCCTGCGCGCCCGAGATCTCGCCGGACGGTGCGGCGCCGAGGAACGACCACCGCGCGACGCGGTCCCCGCCCTCCACCGATTCGAGAAGGAAACACGGGCCGTCACCCGCGAGAAGCGCCCGCATGAGCGCCACCGGCGTCGTGAGATCCGCCGGCCGCTCGACGACGACCGGGCGGAACGCAGCGCTCACTTCTCGCTCCGGCGCGGCGCGCCGCGCCGCTTCTCGAGGACGGCCGCAACGTCCTTCGGCGCGAGGCCACGGGCCGTCAACAGGACCGCGAGGTGGTAGAGAAGGTCCGCAGCTTCGCCCGCAAGCGCTTCGTCCGTTCCGCCGACGGCGGCGAGCGCCGTCTCGACCGCCTCCTCTCCCACCTTCTGCGCGATACGCGCTGTCCCGGCATCGAGGAGCCTGTTCGTGTACGACCCCTCCAAGGGGTTGTCCCGGCGGTCCGCAATCGTCGCGAAGAGCGCCGTGAGGTCGAGACGGCCCGCGTCGCCGGCGCCCGCCGCCAGCGTGTCGACCCGGGTGAAGCACGTCCGTGCGCCCGTGTGGCACGCGGGCCCGACCGGCCGGACGTCGTAGAGCACGGTGTCGCGGTCGCAGTCGAACGAGATCGCGACGACGTTCTGCACGTGGCCCGACGTCTCGCCCTTCTTCCAGAGCGCCTTCCGGGACCGGCTGTAGAAGTGCGAGAGGCCGGTCTCGCGAGTCTTCTCGAGCGCCTCGGCGTTCGCCCAGGCGAGCGTGAGGACGTCGCCCGTCTCCACGTCGCGCACGACGACGGGCACGAGGCCGTTCGTGTCGTACCGGGGCTGCAGCGGCGTCGCGCGCGGTGGGACGGGACGCACGGCGAGGCCCGCGCGCCGCATCGCGGCCTTGACCTCGACGATCGAAAAGACGCGGTCGTGGAACACGGACGCCGCGAGAACCGCATCGGCGCCGCCGATGAGCACGGCGCGCGCGAAGTCGTCGAGCTCGCCCGCGCCGCCGGAGGCGACGACGGGCACGTCCACCACACCGCGCACGGCGCGGAGCATCTCAAGGTCGAACCCTTCCTGCGTCCCGTCCGCGTCGACCGACGTCAGGAGGATCTCCCCGGCGCCCGCCGCCGCGCCCTCGGCGGCCCAGCCCACGACCGTCCGCTCGGTGAGCTTCCGGCCGCCGTGGGTCGTCACGACCATCTGGTCGCGGCCGTCGGCACCGCGGAGGCGCTTGCCGTCGATCGCGAGGACGACGCACTGCGCGCCGAACTGCGCCGCGAGACGGGAGAGGAGCGACGGGTCGCCCACCGCCGCCGTGTTGACGGTGACGCGGTCGGCACCCGCCCGGAGGAGCGCGTCCGCGTCCTCGACCGAGCGCACGCCGCCGCCGACCGTGAACGGGATCGAGAGGACGTTCGCGACCCGCCGGACGAGTCCGAGGAGCGTCCCGCGCTCCTCGACGGGCGCCGCGATGTCGAGGAAGGCGACCTCGTCGGCGCCCTCGTGCTCGTACCGGATCGCGGCTTCGACGGGGTCGCCCGCATCGCGCAGGTTCTCGAAGGACACGCCCTTCACGACGCGCCCGCCGGCGATGTCGAGGCAGGGGATCACGCGCACGGCGAGCGTCATGAGACACCCCCGTCGCGCGCGGACTTCAGCGCGGCGACGGTCGTCGCGCCGGAGTGCAGCGCGCGTCCGAAGATCGCGCCGCGCGGGCCGCCGGAGAGCGCGGCGTCGACCGGACCGAGGTCCTCCGGCCCGCGCATCCCGCCCGAGGCGAGGATCTCGCCGGGGAACGCCGCGCGCACGGCGGACAGCAGCGAGAGATTCGGTCCGAGCATCGCGCCGTCCTGCGCGACGTCCGTCACGAGGAGAGCCGTGACGCCGATCTCCGCGAGGTCGCGCGCGACGGGCACCGCGTCCCCCGCCCCCGCGTCCTCCGTCCACCCGCGCACGGTCGGCCGACCGTCCTTGCAGTCGAGGGCGACGACGATGCGAGCGGCGAGGGCCGAGGACGGAGATATTGAGGACGAGGAAGAGGAGGGAGAGGAAGAAGAAGAGGAAGAGGAAGAGGAAGAGGAAGAGGAAGATTTTCTTAGAAGGTGAATGAAGGCGGGGCGGTCGAGGAACGGCAGTGACCCGACGACCGCGCGTGCGGTACTCACCCCTTCTAAGAAATCCTCAACTGCGTTTGCCGTACGCATCCCTCCCCCAACCTGCACGGGAATCCGAATTACTCGAAGAATCTTCTGGATCTCCTCCGAATTCGTCCCCCTCCCGAACGCCGCGTCGAGGTCGACGACGTGAAGGCCGTCGGCCCCCTCCCTCTCGAACGTCTTCGCGACCTCGACGGGATCGGCGTCGTACGTCGTCGCCGCGTCCCACTCGCCCCGGAGGAGGCGGACGACGCGCCCGCCCCGGAGGTCGATCGAGGGCCAGAGGGCGAGGCGGCCGGAGCCGGCGCCGCTCACGCCGCGTCCTCGTCGAGGAAGTTCGAGAGGAGGAGCCGCCCGGTCTCGGAGGACTTCTCCGGGTGGAACTGGCAGCCCCAGACGTTCGCCTTTTGGACGATGGCCGGGAACCCGCCGCCGTAGTCGCACGTCGCGCCGACGTCCGCGGGCGCGACGCCCTCGGGCCGGTAGGAGTGGACGAAGTACACGTAGCTGCCGTCCTCGAGCCGCTTCACGAGGCCGTCCTCGCGCGTGGGGCGCAGCTGATTCCAGCCGACGTGCGGGCTGCGCGTGCCCGCCGGGAACGGCGCGACGCGCCCGCCGACGAGGCCGAGGCCCTTGTGCCGCCCGTGCTCGAGGCTCTCCTCGAAGAGGAGCTGGAAGCCGAGGCAGAGCCCGAGGAGGCGTCCGCCCCGGTTCACGGCCGCGTGCACGGCGGCTTCGAGGCCGGTCTCGAGGAGGCGCTGCATCGCCGGCGCGAACGCGGCGACGCCCGGAAGCACGAGGTGCGTCGCGGCCGCGACGCGGTCGAGGTCGGACGTGAAGTCCACGTCCGCGCCGAGGCGCAGGAAGGCGCGCGTGACGGAGGCGACGTTTCCGACCCCGTAGTCGACGAGGGTGACGTGCGGGACGTTCATGCCGTGAGCGTCCCCTTCGTCGAGAGGACCGCAGTCCCCGTCACGGCGCAGGCCTGCCGGAGCGCGCGGGCGGCCGACTTGAAGACGGCCTCGGCCGCGTGGTGGCCGTTCTTCGCGCGGATCACGTCGACGTGCAGGTTGAACTTGCCGCGAAAGGCGGCGGACTTCCAGAACTCCTCGACGAGCGCGAACGGGAAGTCCTTCGTGACGAGGAGGAGCTCCTTGTCGACCGGCGACTCGAACACGATGTACGGGCGGCCCGAGAGGTCCACGACCGAACGCGCGAGGGCCTCGTCGAGAGGGACGTACGACGCGCCGAAGCGCTCGAGGCCCGCGCGCGTGCCGAGCGCCTGGTCCAGCGCCTCGCCGAACGCGAGCCCGACGTCCTCGACGGTGTGGTGCGCGTCGATGTGGACGTCGCCTTCCGCCTTCACGTCGAGGTCCACGCGGGCGTGCTTCGCGATCGTGTCGAGCATGTGGGACAGGAAGCCGACCGGCGTCGCGACGTCCGCGCGCCCCGTCCCGTCGAGGTCCAGCGCGAGCGAGACGTTCGTTTCCTTCGTCTTTCGTTCCACGCGTCCCGTGCGGCTCATGACACCTCCTGAAGCGAAGAGAGGAAGAGGTCGTTCTCCGCGGGCGTCCCGATCGTGACGCGCAGGCGGCCGGCCGCGGCGTCCGTCATGTCGCGGACGAGAACGCCCCGCTCGAGGAGCGCGCGCCGCACGCGGGCGGCGTCTCCCCCGCGGGGGCCCACGAAGAGGAAGTTCGCCGACGAGGGCGCGACCGCGTGTCCGGCCGCCCGCAGCGCGGCGGCGACGCCTTCGCGCTCCTTCACGACACGCGCGACCCGCCCCTTCGCGCCTTCCGGGCGCGCGAGGAGCGCGAGCGCGAGCTCTTCGGCCGCGAGGTCGACGTTGAACGGCAGGACGGCCTTGTCGATCTCTCGGGCGAGGTCCGGCGGGGCGACTGCGTACCCGATCCGGAAGCCCGCCGCGGCGTACGCCTTCGACAGCGTCCGGAAGACGACGAGGTTCGGCCGCGAGCCGACGAGGCCCGTGAAGTCGTCCTCCGCGCCGGCGAACTCGACGTACGCCTGGTCGAGGAGGACGACCGGTGCGGTGTCGAGAAGCGTCTCGACGAACGCGCGGCTCTCGACGCCGCCCGTCGGATTGTTCGGCAGGCACAGGAGCGGGACGCCCTTCGCGGCCTCGGCGAGGAACGCGGGACCGTCCACGGCGAAGTCGAGGCCGGTGCGGCGGACGGACGCGACCCGCGCGGAGGCGATCGCGGCGATCTGGCCATAGAGCGAGAACGTGGGCGTCGCGAGGACGAGCGTCCCGCCGCCTGCGAACACGGAGACCGCCGCGAGGATCGTCTCTCCCGAGCCGTTCCCGACGACGATCTCGTCCGGGCTCCGGCCGATGGACGCGGCGATCGCCCTCTTCAGGCGGGGCGCGCCGAATGTCGGGTAGTGGCCCCAGCGGCGAGCCTTCAGCCGCTCGAGCACCTCGGCGCGGATCTCCTCCGGCACGTCGTCGGGCGATTCGTTGAAGTCGAGCTTGGCGCGCACGGGGAACGGTTCTTCTTCCTCGAGGCGGTACGCCCGCAGCGACCGGATCTCGGGGCGGATCGGGATGCCCTTCGTCATCGCGACCTCCGGCCGAGGGCCGCGGCGTGCGCGACGAGGCCCTCGAAACGCGCGAGGACGCCGGCAGGGCGCGCGAGCTTCCGGGCGCCGGCCGCGGGCACCGACACCGACCGGCCCCAGCGGAAGAAGTCGCGCGTGGAGAGGCCCGAGTACCCCCGCGCTGCGCCGCCGGTCGGGAGGACGTGGTTCGGGCCGGCGACGTAGTCGCCGAGGGCGGTCGGCGTGGCGGAGCCGATGAAGAGGGCGCCCGCGGTGGGAAGAAGAGAAGAAGCGAACCGCTCCGCTCCCGTGCCCATGACCTGGACGTGCTCGGCGGCCACGGCCGCGCAGGCCGACGCGGCGCGAGAGATTCCCCTGAAGGTGAAGAGGGCTCCGCCGCGGCGCAGGGCAGCTCTCATCACCTTCGGAGAAGACTTCTCTTCGAAGGCGTCCAGTTGCGATCGCACGGCCAGATGGACGGCCCTCGCGAGCTTGTTGGAGTTCGTGAAGAGCAGGCATTTCGCGTCGGGATCGTGCTCGGCCTGCGCGAGGAGGTCCGCCGCGATCAGCGCGGGATCTGCGTCCGCCGAGGCGAGGATCGCGACCTCGGACGGCCCGGCCGGCAGGTCGACGGCGACGAGGCCCGAGACGAGGTGCTTGGCAGCCGCGACGAAGCGATTGCCGGGCCCGACGATCTTCGCGACCTTCGCGACCGAGACGAGTCCCGCCACGCCGTGCGCGCCTCCCGCGAGGAGGACGGAGTCGACGCCCAGCTCGCGCACCGCCCAGCGCAGCTCCGGGCTGCCGAACCAGGCCCGTGGAGGCGTCGCGACGACGATGCGCGGCACGCCCGCGACCTGCGCGGGAACGACGCCCATGAGGAGGGACGACGGGTAAAACGCCCGGCCCCCGGGCACGTAGACACCGACCGAGTCGAGCGGCACCGGGCGCTCGACGAAAGAGACGCCGAGAGCGTCCGTAAACGCGAATCCGGATGGAATCTGGCACCGGTGGTACGCCTCGATGCGCCGGCGCGCCGCGCGGAACGCGCGGCGGAAGTCGGAAGAAATTTCTCCTTCGGACCCACTCGCCCGAGAGGACTTCTCGCGCGAGGAAAGGGAGAAGAAGATTTTCTTAGAAGGGTAAGAGGGCGGATCGCCGGCGGGCGTCGCCGGCCCCATGCCGCCTCGCCGCTTGCCCTCTTCACCATTCGAAGAAACGGTGCTCTTCGAACGGTCGGACAAGGGCGCCACCCCGTCGAAGCGCTTCACGTACTCCCGGAGCGCCGGCTCGCCCTTTCTAAGAACTCTCTCGACGATGGGCAGGACCTGCTTCAGCGTCGCGAAGTCGGGGACTGCGCGGCGCGAGGCGAGGAGCCTCGTGAGCTCGGCCTTCCCGGCCTTCGTCGCGGCGTCGAAGATCTTCAGCACGGCGCACCCGCCTTTTCGCGCAGCCGGCCGAGGAACGCCGCGATCTCGCCGCGGCGCGACACGAGCGCGGCCCGGCCGAGGATGACGGTCGCGCGGCTCCTCTCGATCGTCTCGATCTCGGCGAGGCCGTTCGCGGCGATCGTCGAGCCCGTCTCGATGAGGTCCACGACGACGTCCGTGAGGCGCAGGGCCGCCGCGAGCTCCACGGAGCCGGCGAGCGGGACGATCTCGTGCGCGATCTTCCGCGAGTCGAAGTACCGTGCCGCGAGACGCCGGTACTTCGTCCCGACGCGGACGGGCTGCCCGCTCGGCCGGAACTCCTCGCCGGCACGCCCGATCAGGGACAGCCGGCACTCCCCGAACGGCAGCTCGACCGGCGAGAAGACGTCCTCGCCCGACTCCGCGACGCGGTCGCTCCCGACGACGCCGAGATCGGCCCCGCCGTGCGCGACGTACGTCGGGACGTCGTCGTCCTTCAGGAGGAGGAGCTCGAACGCGCCGTCCGCGGACGGCACGAGGAGGCGGCGGCCGTCGGGTTCGCCGAACGACGCCCCGCCGGCGCGCAGGGCCGCGAGCGTCCTTCCGAGGAGGCGCCCCTTCCCGACCGCGATGCGCAGCGGCCGTGCCGTCTCCGAGCCGGAAGCCGCGGCCGCCGCGGCGAGGGCCTCGAGGCCGACACAGAAGCCGAGGGCGGGTGCGGACACGCCGAACCGCGCGAGGAGCGCGTCGTACCGGCCGCCCGCGGCGAGGACGCCGGGGACCCCGGCGGCGTCGACCGCGAACGTCAGGCCCGTGTAGTACGGGGCGTCGGGCGTCGCCGCCAGGTCGACGACGACGGAGAGTCCGGCGCGCGCCTCGCGCGCGACCGCGACCGCCCGGCCGAGACGCTCCGCCTCGGCCGCGACCGGAGCCGCCCGGAAGAGATCCGACGAGGTGTCGAAGCCCCGGAGCAGGCCGTCGGCGATCTCGGCAGCCGCTGGCGGCGAGGCGCCCCCCTGAAGGAGGAGATTCGCGAGGGAAGACACGCGGCGCTCCCGCGCGCCCCGGATCACGGAGTCGAGGCCTCGCCCGTCCGGCCCGGCCAGGCCCGGAGCCGCGGCCTCGATCACCTTTCTCAGAAGTCCCGCGTAACCCAGCGTCAGCCGGAGCCGCCCGTCCGGAAGGACTTCGAGGGACGAGAGGAGGAGCCTCAGCATCTCCTCGTCCGCCTCGAAACGCGCGTCGCCGTAGCGCTCCGCGCCGACCTGCGCGAACTCGCGCGGGCGTCCGACACCCGTCTCCTCGTCGCGCACGACGTCGCCCCGGTAGAAGAGAGACGCCTTGCCGCCAAGCTCGCCCAGGCGCGGGGCGACGACCCGGGCGGCCATGGGCGTGAAGTCCGCCCGGAGCGAGAGCGTCTGGCCCTCGCGGTCGAGGAACCGGTAGAGGCGCTCGTCGCCCTCGGCCGTCACGCCCGCGTACGGGTCCGCGTAGTCGAGGACCGGCAGGATGACCTCCCGCAGCCCCGCCGCGCGCAGGACGCCGACGACACCCTCCTCGGCCCGGCGCCGGCGGTCCGCTGCATCAAAGAGCAGCGCCTGGACGCCGCGCGGGAGGTTCGGATCGGGGCGGTCGGACTTCACGAGACGCCCTCCGTCGCCGTCGCGAGGCGGGTTTTCCACGCGGCCGTGAAGTTCGCTCTGAGGCGCGGCGCGAGACGGTCGAGGAGATCGGACGGGCGGGCCGCGATACCGGTGAACCGCGCGGCCTGCCCCGTGGCCTGCAGGAGAAGAAGCGTCTGTCCGTCCACCAAGGCGGCTCCGGCGGCGAACGCGGCCCGGGCGAGCTCGGTGCCCTCGGGGCGGTAGGGCGCGTCGATCACGAGAACGCCCGGCCGCAGGAACTCGGGAGGACAGGGAACGGGATCGCCGTCGCGCAGGCCGAGGGCGGTCGCATTCACCACGATCAGTGGCTCGGGCCAGCTCGCCCGGGATTTCTTCGAAAGGAATATGGCGCCGGTCGATTTCGCGAGCTCTTCGCCGCGCTCCTCAGTCCGGTTCACGACCAGGACCTCCCACCCCTTTCCAAGAAGAACTTCCACCGCGACCCGGGCCGTGCCGCCCGCACCGAGGACGAGCGCGGGCCCGTTGCCCGATCTCGTCGATCGCTCCGGAACCACCTGCTCGAAGGCGTCCCGGTCGGTGTTCGCGGCGCGGAACCGCGCGGGCGCGCCGGGACCCGACACGCGCACGAGCGTGTTGACGGCCTTCTCCCCGGCGTCCGCGATGTGCGCCGCTTCTTCCTTGAAGGGGATCGTGACGGACGCCGCAACGAGCGGAAGGCCGAGCGCGTCGAGACCCGCGACGAGCGCGGGCAGATCGCGGCCGAGGGAGCGGAGCGCGAACGGGACGTAGAGCGCGTCGAGCCCGAGCGCCTCGAAGTTCGCGTTGTGGATCGCCGGCGAGAGCGAGTGCGACACCCGGTCACCGAGGAGCGCGAAGAGGCGCCGCACGCGCCGCGCACGGCCGATCGCGTACACGTCGACGAGGTCGCGGACGCCGATCTGGCCCGGTGCCGTCGCGCGGAGAGGATCGAGAGCGCCGAACGAGAGCGCCGCGCCGAGGTACGGCGAGAGGACGCGCGTCGCGATCCCCGCCTCCCCCATCCCGGAGACGGCGAGGCGGCCGCCGGGGTTCGCGGCCTGCAGCTCGAGGAGGCGCAGGACGTCCGACGTGTCGTTCGGCGTCGCGACGAGTTTCACGTACCGCGCACCGGAAGAGAGCATCCGGGCGACCAATGCGCTCAGATCGGCAGGCACTCCTTCGGTGTCGTGGAGAGAAGAGATCTTCTTAGGAAGGGGGAAAGAGGGAGACGAGGCGCCATCCGCGCCCTCGCGTCGAAATTCCACATCGACGAGGTCGAAGCCCGCTGCGAGGGCACCTTCCAGGAAACTCTTCTCTTCCTCCCGGCTCCCCTTGAAGCCGCCGCCTTCGGCGGCCGAGCGCACCGTCGCGATGAGTGTTCTCCCCAAAAACGCTGCGCGAAGCGCGCCGAATTCCGGCTTTTCCGTCATGGCGTCGAGACGCAGCTCCAGCGCGACCCCTGCGGGCAGGGAGGCGGCGTCGCGCGCGGCTCCCATCGCCTCGGCGTTCGACGCCGGGGCAAAGGAGGCGACGAGGAGCGTCTTTTCGGCGGTCAGGTCCAAAGCGAAAAACCCCTCCGGTCCGGAGGGGCTTGGTGTCGGCCTTGAATGACCCTGCGCCTCCGGACCTCAATCGGGCCGGCGGCGCGTTGCGCTGCCGGCTTATGTGTGGTTGCTGTGCCAGTGGCGCGAAGTGAAAATCATGGAACGCGGATTGGACCGCGACGGGCCCCTGCCTGTCAAGCCTTTCGCTTCCAGCGCACGCCCTGGGGCGTGTCCTCGAGGACGATCCCCCTGGCGAGGAGCTCACCCCGGATGGCGTCCGCGGCCCTGAAATCCCGGGCCTTCTTGGCGGCCTTCCGAGCCTCGATGCGGTCCAGAATCCACGCCTCTTCATCTCCGGAAGGTCCGAAGAGCACGGAAGATTTCTTAGAAGGCGAATTGGCCCGGCCGCCTCCGGCCGTCGTTTCCATGACGCCGAAGATGTCCCCCGCGACCTCTCTCAGGAGACCGCGGGCGGCGGCGGCGTCCGCCGGCGAGAGGTGGCCCGCCTCGAGGTCGACGTTCGTCGCCTTCACGAACGTGAAGAGCGCCCCGAGAGCGCCCGCCGTGTTCAGATCGTCTTCGAGGGCGTCGAACACCGCCCGACGCGCAGACGCAACCCGCTCGGCGAATCCGCCTCCCGCCACTGCATTCGCCTTCAAAGAAATCTTCTGGTGCTCTTCGGACCTCTCCCGCTCGCCGAGGCGCAGATCCAGCGAGTCCAGCCGCTCCAGCGCCGACGCCGCACCCTTCAGGCCGTCGAACGTGAAATTCAGCTTCATGCGGTACGGGACGGACTGGAAGAGGTAGCGGATGGCGCGCGGCGAGTAGCCCTTCCCGACGAGGTCCGGCAGCGTGAAGAAGTTGCCCTTGCTCTTCGCCATCTTCTCGCCGTCGACGATTAGGTGCTCGGCGTGAAGCCAGTAACGGACGAACGGCTTGCCCGTCGCGCCCTCGCTCTGGGCGATCTCGTTCTCGTGGTGCGGGAAGATGTTGTCGACGGCGCCCGTGTGGATGTCGATCGTCTCCCCGAGGTATTTCATCGACATCGCGCTGCACTCGAGGTGCCAGCCGGGACGCCCGCGGCCGAGCTCGGTCGTCCATGTCGCGGACTCGGGCTCCCCCTCCTTCGCCGCCTTCCAGACCGCGAAGTCGCGGACGTCTTCCTTCTCGTACTCGTCGTCGGCGACGCGCGCGCCGCGCTTGACCGCCGTGAGGTCGATGCCCGAGAGCTTCCCGTAGTCCGGAAAACTCGCGATGCGGTACCAGATCGAGCCCTCGCTTTCGTAGGTGTGGCCCCGCACGGCGAGCTTCTTGACGATCTCGACCATCTCGGGGATGTGGTCCGTCGCGCGCGGGTAACGCGTCGCCGGAACGACGCCGAGCGCGTTCAGGTCCTCGAAAAAGGTCGCGATGTGCCGGTCCGTGAATTCCCGGAGAGGCATCCCGGCCGCGACGGCGCCGCGGATCGTCTTGTCGTCGATGTCCGTCAGGTTCATGACCTGCGTGACCTCGTACCCGAGGGCGTTGAGGACGCGGCACAGGACGTCCTCCCAGACGAACGTCCGCAGGTTGCCGATGTGCACGCGGCCGTAGACGGTCGGCCCGCACGTGTAGAGGCCGACCTTTCCCGGCACGAGCGGCCGGAACTCCTCGAGCGAGCGAGTCAGCGTGTTGTGGAGGCGCAGCGTCACCGCGGCGGGATTGTCGGGCATCCGGGGTTGCGCCGCCAGAGGCCTGGTCCGAAGCCGTGCTATAAGGCGCGGAAGCTCATGTTCCGCACACCTGCGGCCCCGCCGCTGATCCTCCTCGTCGACGACGACCCGTACCAGGCCGAGGTCGCGTCGTACATCGCGTACGAACTCGGCTGCGACTTCGAGAGCGCACTGTCCGGGACCGAAGCTCTCCAGAAGGTGGACGCGCGCCGGCCCGACGTCGTCCTCCTCGACGTGAGGATGCCCGACCTCTCGGGCTACGAGGTCTGCCGGCGGATCAAGACGGCTGCCGCGACCTCCGGGACGCAGGTGATCTTCGTGACCGCCCGGACCGAGGAGGAAGACCTCCTCCAGGGCTTCGAGGCGCTCGCGAACGACTACGTCACGAAGCCCTTCTCGGCGCGGGAGCTGAAGGCCCGCGTGAAGAACGCGCTGCGCGTCAAGCAGCTCGTGGACGCGCTGCAGGCCCGTGCCGCCATCCTGGAGCTCGAGCAGGACTTCGCGTCGCGTCTCGACGACGAGGGGATTTCCGTCGAGGAGGTCCGGTCCCGCCTGCTCGTCCCGGCCCTCGACCGGATCGCCGCCGTCTTCGGGGCGGACGGCGCCACGCTGCACCTCCGCCGCCCGGGCGTCGCCGAGCTGCACGCGGCGGCCTCCACGACCTGGCCGGGCGGCGCGCCGCCGTCCTACGTCGCGGCTCTCGCCCTCGACGCGGACCCCCGGTTCGGGCGTGCGCCGCGACTCGCGAGCGAGCCCGGAGACGAGTGGACGATGGCGGCCGCGCCTCTCTTCGCGGGGAGCGAGCTCATCGGGACGCTGCGTGTCCACCGCCGCGGCCCCGCGCCGGTGCCGGGAGCCTCGCACGAGCTCGAGCACCTGCTGGACTTCGCCGGCCACTTCGGGCGCGCGCTCCGGCGCGTGCAGGTCCTCGACGAGCTACGGGCGAAAGCCCGGGCCTGATGACGACCTACCAGGTGCCCTGCTTGCGGCGTTTCAGGACCTTCCGCAGGATCAGGCCCTTCTTCAGGGACGAGAGGCGGTCCACGAAAAGACGCTGATCGAGGTGGTCGATCTCGTGGCACAAGGCCCGGGCGAGAAGGTCGCGCCCGTCCAGGGCACGCCTGACGCCCCGCTCGTCGAAGGCCTCGACCGTGACCTTCTCGGGCCGCTCGACCGTCTCGACGAAGTCGGGAAGCGACAGGCAGCCCTCCTCGTCCCGGATCGAACCCTGCGCGTCGACGACGACCGGGTTGACGAGCACGAGGACCTGGGACGGGTCCTTGCCCACGGAGAGGTCCACGACCGCGATGTGGCGGTTCACGCCGATCTGGGGCGCCGCGAGCCCAAGGCCCGGCGCGGCCCAGCACGTCTGCTTGAGGTCCTCGATGAGCGCCGGGAGCGACGGATCGTCGAAATCGGTCACGGGCTCGTTGCGTGCGACGAGCCGCGGGTCCCCGTACTTGACGATGTCGCGAATGGCCACCGGTGTCCTTTCCGCGGCCGCGAACCCCTTTTCCACGGAGCGGCGACGGCGGGCAGAGAGTGCCGGTCGCCGGGGTCGCGGTCAAGCGCCCCCGCGGGGGGACGAGGCCCCGCCGACCGGCCGTCCAGCCCGACGCCTCTACAATCCCTCCCGTGGGCATCACGGTCATCGGATCGAGGCTCCTGAGAGCCCTGTTCATCTTCTATGTGCTCGAGGCCGGTGCGTTCCTGAGCCTCGCGCCCTGGAGCCGCCTGTGGGCGCTCCGCGTCGTCGCCCGGTCTCCCGCGCCCGCCCATGACTTCCTCGCGTCGCCGTTCTTCCGGAGCTTCCTCGTCGGTGTCGGCCTTCTCCACCTCTGGGCCGCGGTGTCGGAGATCGAGGCCTGGCGGCGCGAACCGCGCCCGGACGCCGGAGGCGCCCCGTGACGGACCGGGTCTCCGCAGCCGACGGCCTTCCTCCGGGGACGGGAGTCGTCGGTATCGGGATCGACGTCTGCGAGATCCCGCGCGTCGCGGCCGCGATCGGGCGGCACGGCGCACGCTTCGCCGAGCGCCTCTTCCGGCCCGGCGAGGTCCGGCGTCCGCCGGCCTCCCCCGCCTACGCCGAGCACCTGGCCGGCCTCTTCGCCGCAAAGGAGGCCGCGATGAAGGCGCTCGGGACCGGGATGCGCGGCGTCGCGTTCCGCGAGCTCGCGATCGTGCGCGCGCCGGGAGGACCGCCCCGCCTCGCCCTCTTCGGACGCGCTGCGGCGCACGGCACGCGGCTCGGCGTCACGGGCGCGCACGTCACGATCACGCACGGGCGGGAGATCGCGGCGGCCGTCGTGCTCCTGACGGGCAGCCCCCTCTAGAATGGCTCCCGCATGACCGGAATCGCCAACGCGCTCGCGGGCAGGAAGGTGCTCGTCGTCGACGACGAGCCCTACATCCTCAAGATCCTGTCGTTCAAGCTGCGCCTCACGGGGCTCGACCCGGTCGAGGCGGCGAGCGGCGAGGACGCGCTCAGGCTCGTTCGCGAGGCGGGGCCGGACCTCGTCCTCCTCGACGTGTCGCTCACGCCGGGGCTCACGGGTTTCGACGTCTGCCGCATCCTCAAGGAGAACCCGGCGACGTCCGGGATCCCCGTCATCATGCTCACGGCCCGCACGCTCCCCGCCGAGCGCGACCTCGGCCTGCGCCTCGGCGCGTCGAGCTACGTCACGAAACCGTTCTCGACGAAGGTGCTCGTGCAGGAGATCGAGAAGGCGCTCAGCTAGCGCCGCGCGGAGCGCGGCGCTGAGGGGGCTGCGCCGCGCGCGGCCCGAAGAGAAGAGAAGATAAGAGAGGATTTCTTAGAAGGTAATTACGGCTGGCCGCGACGCCTCTTCTTTCGCGGCCAGGCGGTGCGCGCAGGCGGTGCCGCGAAGAGAAAAGGCCCCGGTCTCCCGGGGCCCCTCTTCACCTTCTAAGAAAATATTCTCTTTCGTGCTCTTCGGACCGTGCCTGCAGGGTCAGCTCCCGACCTTCCGGTGGCCGCCGCCGTGGCTGCCGCCGCCCTTGGGTCCGCCGCCGCCCTTCGGGCCCTTGATCTTCGCGGGCTTCGGCTTCTCGGCGGGCTTGGCCTTCTTCTCGGCCTCACCTTCGCCGCCCTCGGCCTCTTCCGCCTTCTTCTCGCCCTTCTCCTCGCCACCCTTGCCGGCGACGAGCTTCTTGGCCTTCTCGAGGAGCGAGGTCTTCTTCTCTTCCGCCGCTTTCGCCGCCACCTTCTTCTCGGCCGTGCGCTGCGCGAAGTCGAAATCGATGAACTCGAGGATCGCCATCTCGGCGCCGTCGCCCTGGCGCCGGCCGAGCTTGAGGATCCGTGTGTAGCCGCCGGCGCGCTCCTTGAAGCGCGGGGCGATCTCCTCGAAGAGTCTCTTGACGGTCGTGGCCTCGGGGATCGTCTTCAGCGCGAGACGCCGCGCGTGGAGCCCGCCCCGCTTGCCGAGGGTGACCATCTTCTCGATGAGCGGCCGGAGGTCTTTCGCCTTCGGCAGCGTCGTCTGGATGCGTTCGTGCGTGATCAGGGACGAAAGCTGGTTCCGGAACAGCGACTTGCGGTGCGCCGTCGTCCGGCCGAGCTTGCGGCCCGCGCGATTGTGCTGCATCGAATCCTCAGCGTCCCGCGCCCGTCGGGGCCTCGAGCTTCATGCCGAAGGCGAGCCCCTTCTCGCGCAGGATGTCCTTGATCTCGTTCAGGCTCTTGCGCCCGAAATTCTTCGTCTCGAGCATGTCCTTCTCGGTCTTCTGGACGAGCTCGCGGAGCGTGCGGATTCCGGCGTTCTTCAGGCAGTTCGCGCTGCGCACGGAGAGCTCGAGCTCCTCGACGTTCGTGTCGAGCAGGGCGTCGAGCTCGCTCTGCGGCATCTCGGCGCCGGCGGTCACGGCCGCGTCGTCGGTTTCGACGTTCACGAAGATCGCGAGGTGGTCGCGGAGGAGGACGGCGGCTACGCCCACGGCGTCGCGCGGGGTGATCGTGCCGTTCGTCCAGACCTCGAGGACGAGCTTGTCGTAATCCGTCGCCTGACCGACACGCGCCGCCTCGACGTGGTAGTTCACACGGCGGACGGGCGAGTGGGCCGAGTCCAGCGGGATCGTTCCGATGGGCGCCTCGGGGTCGAAATTGCGGTCGGCCGGGGAGTACCCGCGGCCCTTGGTCACGGTCGCCTCGAGGCGCAGGCGCCCGCCGTCGGCGAGCGTCGCGATCGGGGCGTCCCCGTTGAGGATCTCGAGCTGGGCGTCGTCCTCGAACGCGTCGGCCGTCACGAGGCCCTTCGTCTTGATGTCCAGGTTGAGCGTGCGCGGCCCCTCGTCGTGGAGGCGGATCGCGAGGCTCTTGAGGTTCAAGATGATGTCGGTCACGTCTTCGACGACGCCCGGTACCGCGGTGAACTCGTGTTCGACGCCCTCGATCTTGACCGCGGTGATCGCCGCGCCCTCGATCGACGAGAGCAGGACGCGCCGGAGCGCATTGCCGACGGTCGTTCCCCACCCGCGCTCGAGCGGCTGGGCGGTGAACCGGCCGTAGTTGCCCTTCTCCTCCTCGACCTCGAGGCGATTGGGACGCTGGAAGCCTTTCCAAAGCATGGTGTCTTCTCCTGGCCCTGCGACTTATCCGCTGAGCGGCGCGCGAGAGCTCCTGTTGGCGGCGTTACTTGGAGTACAGCTCGACGATCAGCTTCTCGCTGATGGGAATCGAGACGTCCTCGCGCTTCGGAAGCGCGACGACCTTACCCTGGAACTGGGCGGCGTCGAGCTCGAGCCACGCGGGGATCCCGCGGCCCTTCGCGGTCTCGACCGCGGAGGCGATGAGCGGGTTCGTGCGGCTCTTGTCCTTGATGGACACGACCGCGCCCTGCGGCACGATCATGCTCGGGACGTTCACCTTGCGGCCGTTCACGCGCACGTGGCCGTGACGGACGAGCTGGCGGGCCTGCGGGCGCGAGCCCGAGAAGCCGAGCCGGTGGACGACGTTGTCCAGGCGGCGCTCGAGGAGCGAGAGGAGATTCTCGCCCGTGACGCCCCGCATGCGCTCGGCCTGCTGGAACGTGAGGCGGAACTGGCCCTCGAGGACCCCGTAGAAGCGCTTGACCTTCTGCTTCTCACGGAGCTGGATGCCGTACCCGAGGATCTTGGAGCGGCGCTTGCCGTGCTGGCCGGGGGGGAAGTTGCGGCGCTCGACGGCGCACTTGTTGGTGAAGCAGCGGTCCCCCTTGAGGAACAGCTTCATTCCTTCGCGCCGGCACAGCCGGCAAACTGATTCACGATAACGAGCCACGGGAAATCAGGCCTCCGTCGATTCCGTCATTTGTCGTCTGTCCTTCTTCCCGGCCCGGAATCGAGAGCGCGGTTTACGGACGTTCGGCTCTTTAGACCCGCCGGCGCTTGCGCGGGCGGCAGCCGTTGTGCGGGATGGGCGTCGTGTCCTTGATGGACCGGATGTCGATGCCCGCGGCGGCGAGGGCGCGGATCGCGCTCTCGCGGCCGGCGCCGGGCCCGGTCACCTTCACGTCGAGGGAGCGCACGCCGTGCTCCTGAGCGATCTGGGCGGCGTTGCCCGCGGCGAGCTGCGCCGCGAACGGCGTGCCCTTGCGCGAGCCCTTGAAGCCGATGCGGCCCGCCGACGACCATGCCAGGACGTTCCCCTGCTGGTCGGTGATCGAGACGATCGTGTTGTTGAAGGACGCCTGCACGGTCGCGAGAGCGTGCGGGATGTTCTTCTTTTCCTTCTTCGGGCCTTTTTTCTTCCCCTTGGCGGCGGAAGCCTTGGCTGCGGCGGTCGATTCGGTCGGTGTAGCCATCTTTTTCCTCTAGGGGTTCTGGGAAGCGGGGGAACCCGCCCAGCGGGTTCCCCCGCGCCCCCTCCCTACTTCTTCGTCGCCTTCTTCTTGCCGGCCACGGCGCCCTTCCGGGGCCCCTTCCGCGTGCGGGCGTTCGTGTGGGTGCGCTGGCCGCGAACCGGGAGGTTTCGGCGGTGGCGCAGGCCGCGGTAGCAGCCGATCTCCATGAGGCGCTTGATGTTCTGGGCGGTGTCCTTGCGGAGGTCGCCCTCCACCGTGACACCGTCCTGGATCGTCTTGCGGATCCGTGACACTTCGTCCTCGGAGAGGTCCTTGACCCGCGTGTTGCGGTCCACCTTGGCAGCCTCGAGGATCTTGTTCGAGCCCGGACGCCCGATCCCGTAGATGTAGGTCAGTCCGATCTCGACGCGCTTGTTCGGGGGAAGGTCGACACCTGCGATACGAGCCATTCGTGGTTCCTCTTCAGCCCTGGCGCTGCTTGTGCTTGACGTTTTCGCAGATGACCCTCACGACGCCGGCGCGGCGGATCACCTTGCACTTACTGCAGATCTTCTTGACGGACGTGCGAACTTTCATGGTTTTCCTCGGCTCACTTGTACCGGTAGATGATGCGCCCGCGGGTCAGGTCGTACGGCGAAAGCTCGACGAGGACCTTGTCCCCCGGCAGGATGCGGATGAAGTGCTTCCGCATCTTCCCGGAGATGTGCGCGAGCACCTGATGCTTGTTCTCCAGCTCGACCTTGAACATCGCGTTCGGCAACGGCTCGATCACCGTTGCGGTCACTTCGATGGCGTCTTCCTTCGACATGTTCCTCCGTTACGCCTGGACCGCCACGGGCAGCGGGTACTCGTGGGCGCCGGGGGCTCCGGCACGGATGGCGTCTGGCGCATAACGTCCGAAGCCGAGGACGACGGGACCCCGGGCCGTCGCGACGACCGTGTGCTCGAAGTGGGCCGACGGCTGCCGGTCCTTCGTGCGCACGGTCCACCCGTCCGGGTCCGTCGTGACGGCGGCGCCGCCGAGGTTGAACATGGGCTCGATCGCGAGGGTCATCCCCTCGCGGATGACCTCGCGCTTGCCGGCCGGGCCGTAGTTCGGGACCTGCGGCTCCTCGTGAAGCGCCGTCCCGATGCCGTGCCCGACGAACTCGCGCACGACGCCGTATTGATTCCGCTTCGCGACGGCCTCCACGGCCGCGCCGATGTCCCCGATCCTGCCCCCGACGCGGACGGCCTCGATGCCGGCCAGAAGCGCCGCGTGGGTCGTCTCGACGAGGGCCTTGACCGCTTCGGAGACGGGCTCGACCGCGATCGAGCGCGCCGCGTCGGCGAAGTAGCCGTCGAAGATCGCGCCAAGGTCGAGGCCGACGACGTCGCCGGCCTTCACGACACGGGTCGCCGACGGGATCCCGTGCACGACCTCGTCGTTGATCGAGATGCAGATGGTCTTCGGGTATCCGCGGTAGCCCGGAAACGCGGCCTTGCCACCGCGCGAGGCGATGCCCTGCGCCGCGATCCGGTCGATCTCCTCGGTCGTGACCCCGGAACGGCACGCGGCGGCGCACTCGGAGAGCACCTCGTGGACGATGCGCGCGGCCCGCTCCATCTTCAGGATCTCGGACTTGCCCTTGCAGGTGATCACGCCACCCCCTGCCGGGATTTCTGGACGGCCGCCGTCACGTCGCCGGCGACGGTCTCGACGGCGCGGTCGCCGTCGATCGTCACGAGGAGGCCCGCCTTCGCGTAGAGGTCGGCGAGCGGAGCCGTCTTCTCGCGGTAGACCCGCAGGCGCTCCGCGATCGTCTCCTTCGTGTCGTCGGCGCGGCCTTCGAGGACAGCCCTCTTGAGAAGCCGGTCCACGAGCGGCGCGTCCGGAACGTCGATGAAGAGGACGACGTCCACCTTTCCGCCCGCGTCCCTGAGGAGCGCGTCGAGCGACTTCGCCTGCGCGACCGTCCGCGGATACCCGTCGAAGATCGCCCCGCCGGAGGCGTCCTTCTCGGCAAGTCTCTCCTTCAGCATCTTCGTGACGAGGTCGTCCGGAACGAGCGCGCCGGACTCCATGATCGGCCTCGCGATCGCCCCGAGGGGCGTGCCCTTGGCCACGTGGCTCCTCAGGAGGTCGCCCGTGGACACCTGGGGAATGCCCAGCGAAGCCGCGAGTCGCGACGCCTGGGTTCCCTTGCCCGACCCGGGAGGTCCGAAGAACACGATGGCGGATGGCACGGCTACGACCTCCTTCCGCGGACGCGGCCCTTCTTGAGGAAGCCGTCGTAGTTCCGCATGACGAGCTGGGATTCGATCTGCTGGACCGTGTCCATCGCGACGCCGACGACGATCAGGAGCGACGTGCCGCCGAAGAAGAACGAGACGCCGAGCCCCTGCGTGACGAAGTTCGGGAGATGCGCGTCGAGCCACGGACCGATGGCCGGGATGCTCTGGACCCTGAAGCCCATCGTGAGGAACTCGGGCAGGATCGCGATGACCGCGAGGTAGAGGGCGCCGATGAGGGTGATGCGCGTGAGGACGGTGTCGATGTAGTCGGACGTCGCCTTGCCCGGACGGATGCCCGGGATGAAGCCGCCGTACTTGCGCATGTTCTCAGCCGTGTCGTTCGGGTTGAAGATGATCGAGATGTAGAAGTAGCAGAAGAAGATGATCCCCGCCGCGTAAACGAGGTTGTAGAGCGGCTGGCCGACGGAGAGCTGCTCGGCGATCTTCTTCATGAAGTCGCTCTTGAACGCGGACGCGATGTACTGCGGGAACTGGAGGATCGAGATCGCGAAGATGATCGGGATGACGCCGCCCGTGTTCACGCGCAGCGGAAGGTACGTGTTCTGGCCTCCGAACACCTTGCGGCCGACGACGCGCTTGGCGTACTGGACCGGGATGCGCCGCTGCGCCCGCTCGACGAAGACGATCGCCGCGACGACCGCCGCCATGAACACGAGGAGGAAGATCGCCGTGAACAGGCTCATGGAGCCGCGGCGGATCTGGTCGATCGAGTTCAGGACCGCCGTCGGGAGGTTCGCGACGATGCCGGCGAAGATGATGAGCGAGATGCCGTTGCCGACGCCGCGCTCGGTGATCTGCTCGCCGAGCCACATGACGAACGCGGTGCCCGTCGTGAGGGTCAGGACCGCCATCAGGATGAACCCGAGCTTGCCCGAATTGGACGCCGGGTCGCGCACGGCGAGGTAGCGGCCGCTCGGCGTCGTCTGGCTCCAGAGCCAGAGCGCGATGCCCGCGCCCTGGACGATCGAGAGGACGACGGTGCCGTACCGCGTGTACTGCGTGATCTTCCGGCGGCCCATCTCGCCTTCTTTCGAGAGCTTTTCGAGGTAGGGCCAGACGACCGTGAGGAGCTGCAGGATGATCGACGCCGTGATGTACGGCGCGATGCCCATCGCGAAGACCGAGAGCCGGCGCAGCGCGCCGCCCGAAAACACGTCGAGGAACCCGAGGATGCCCCCCGAGCTCGCCTTGAAGAACTCCTCGAGCGCCGACGGGTCGAGGCCCGGCGTCGGGATGTGCGAACCGATCCGGTAGATCGCGAGGAGGCCGAACGTAAAGAGGACGCGCTTCCTCAGGTCCGGGATCGCGAAGATGTTGCGGAACGACTCGAAGATCTTCATTACGACGCGAGGACCTCGCAGCGTCCGCCGGCGGCCTCGATCTTCTTCTTCGCGCCGTCCGTGAACTTGTGCGCCGAGACGACGAGGCTCTTCTTGATCTCGCCCGTCCCGAGCACCTTGATGCCGCCCTTGCGCTTGACGGCGCCGGACTTGCGGAGCAGCTCGAGCGTGACGTTCTCACCCGCCTGGAAGAGGCGCTCGAGAGACTCGACGCTGATCGTCACCCATTCCTTGCGGAAGATGTTCGTGAAGCCGCGCTTCGGCATCCGGCGGTGGAGCGGCATCTGGCCGCCCTCGTGGCCGCGCAGGTGCGAGTAGCCCGCACGGGAGTTCTGGCCCTTGTGGCCCTTGCCCGAGGTCTTCCCGAGGCCGGAGCCCGGGCCGCGCCCGATGCGCTTGCGCGTGGAGGTCGCTCCCTTGCGGGGGCCGAGGTTGTGCAGTCCGTGCGACATGACGTTCCTTTACGCTCCCTCGACGATTTCGACGAGGTGGCGGACCTTGTGGATCTGGCCGCGGAGGGCCGGGGTGTCCGGGCGCACGACCTCCTGCCGGATGCGGCGGAGGCCGAGGCCGAACAGCGTCTGCTTCTGGTCGACGGGCGCGCAGATGCCCGACTTCACCTGGCGAATCCGGAGGGATTTCTTAGAAGGCGCGTGCGAAGCTTTCGCCTCGGCACCGGCGGCGCCGCGGGGCTCGGGACCTTTCGAAGAAATCTTCTTCTTCTCTTCGCTCATTAGACCTTCTCCGTGGCCTCGGGGGCCGGGGCTGCCGTCGCCGGCTCGGCGACCTTTGCCTCACCGTTGCCGACGCCGCGGGCCTTCGTGATCGTCTCCTCGAGCTGCAGGTGCATGAGGGCGTCGAACGTGGCCTTCACGACGTTGTGCGGATTCGTCGTCCCGAGCGACTTCGTGAGGATGTTCTGGACGCCGGCGGACTCGAGCACCGCGCGGACGGCTCCGCCCGCGATGACGCCCGTGCCCTCGGAGGCCGGCTTGAGCATGACGCGGCCCGCGCCGTAGTGCCCGACGATCGGGTGCGGGATCGTCTTGCCCTTGAGCGGGACCTTGATCATCTTCTTCTTGGCCATCTCGATCCCCTTCTTGATGGCCATGGGGACTTCCTTCGCCTTGCCGGCGCCGTAGCCGACGCGGCCGTGGCCGTCGCCGACGACGACGAGGGCGGAGAAGGAGAAATTCTTGCCGCCCTTGACGACCTTCGTCACGCGGTTGATGTGCACGACGTGGTCGATGAGGTCGGCTCCCGCGCGGCCCTCACCGAGAGCGCCGGCCGGACGGGGCGGCGGGCCGCCGGGGCCGGAGCGGCCGCCGGGGCGGTTTCCACGCGGGGGACGATTGATCGGCGCGTTGCTGCTCAAAACTTCAACCCCTTCTCGCGAGCGGCTTCCGCGAGCGCTTTCACGTTGCCGTGGTAGAGATGGCCGCCACGGTCGAAGACGACCGCGGAAATGCCCTTCGCCTGGGCGCGCTCGGCAATGAGCGTGCCCACCTTGACGGCGGCGTTCTTGTTCGCGGCGCTCTTGGCCTTGCCGCGCACGCCTTCCTCGCGCGACGTCGCGTGAGCGAGCGTCGTGCCGGCGGCGTCGTCGATGAGCTGGACGGAGATCCAGCGGAGGGTCTTGCTGACGGCGAGGCGCGGCCGCTCGGCCGTCCCCTTCACCTTCGTGCGGATGCGCGCGTGGATGCGCGTCCGCGCCTCGACCCGGCCTTTGGCTTTCTGCATGGTCAGTTCCTCACTTGCCGGTGGCCTTGCCGGCCTTCTTCTTGAGGACCTCGCCCACGAAGCGGAAGCCCTTGAGCTTGTACGGGTCCGGCGGCCGGATCCCGCGGATCTCGGTCGCCGTCTGGCCGACCTTCTGCTTGTCGACGCCGGTCACGATCACGTGCGTGACGTCCTTGGCCTTCGCGTCCGGCGCGACCGCGACCGTGACGCCCTCGGGCATCGGGAACGTCACCTGGTGCGAGAAGCCGACGCTGAAGACGACCGCCTTCCCCTTGACCTCGGCCTTGAAGCCGATGCCGACGAGGTCGATCTCCCGCTTGAAGCCCTCGGTGACGCCGAGGACCGCGTTCTGGACGAGCGCGCGGTTGAGGCCGTGCAGGGCCTTGTCCTTCTTCTCCTCGCCGCTGCGCGCGAGGACGATCGTCCCGTCCTTCTTCTCGACGGCGATCCCCGCGAGGATCGGCGCCGTCACGGAGCCCTTCGGCCCCTTCACGGTCACGGCCGCGGGGCCGATCTGGACGTCGACGCCCTTGGGGACGGTGACGGGCTTTTTTCCGACTCGAGACATGGCTTCCCTCACCACACCGTGCAGACGACTTCGCCGCCGACGCCGCGCTTCTTCGCGTCGTTGCCGGTGAGGAGGCCCTGCGAGGTGGAGACGATCGCGACGCCGAGGCCGCCGAGGACCTCGGGAAGCTCGTTCTTGCCCTTGTAGAGACGGCGGCCCGGCTTGCTGGACCGCGCGAGGCCGTGGATGACCGGGTTGCCCGTGTCGTCGTACTTGAGGTACAGACGGAGGAGGCTCCCCCCGCGGTCGTCCATGACCTTGAAGTTCTTGATGTAGCCCTCGTCCTTGAGGATGCGGGCGAGCTCCACCTTGAAGCGCGACGACGGGACGTCGGCCTTCTCGTGGCGCGCGGAGATCGCGTTCCTCAGGCGGGTCAGGAGGTCGGAGACGGGATCGGTGACGTTCATCTCGCCTTCCTCCCTACCAGGACGCCTTCGTCACGCCGGGGATGTACCCCGCGAGCGCGAGATTGCGGAAACAGATGCGGCACATGCCGAACTTCCGGATGAAGCTCCGCGGACGTCCGCAGCGCGCGCAGCGGTTGCGCTTGCGGATCACGTACTTCAGCTTCGAGTTCGCCTTGATGATGGCGGCGCGACGAGCCATTTCGGTCGCTCCTTCGCCTATCGCCCGAACGGCATGCCGAGTTCCCGGAGGAGAACCCGGGCCCGGTCATCCGAGCCTGCCGTCGTGACGATGGTGACGTTAAGTCCCTTGGATTTGTCGATCTTGGTGGGGTCGATCTCGGGGAAGATCACGTGGTCCTTCACGCCGAGGGTGTAGTTGCCGCGGCCGTCGAAGGCGCGCGTCGGCACGCCGCGGAAGTCGCGGACGCGCGGAAGCGCCACGTTCATGAGGCGGTCCAGGAACTCGTACATGCGGTCCCCGCGCAGGGTGACGCGGCAGCCGATCGGCATGCCGGCGCGGAGCTTGAAGGTCGCGATGGACTTCTTCGCCTTCGTCACGACGGCGCGCTGTCCGGCGATCCGCGTGAGCTCCTCGGCGGCGGCGTCGACGAGCTTGGCGTTCGAGATCGCTTCGCCGATGCCCATGTTCAGGACGACCTTCTCCACCTTCGGGACCGCCATCGGGTTCTCGATGCCGAATTCCTTCTTGAGGACCGGGACGACCTCTTTTCGATACTTCTCGGAAAGTCGCGCGCTCATGGCTGCTCCCCCGCCGTCCGGAGCGTCCCGATCGTCGTGCCGCTCTTCTTGGCGTAGCGGACCCACTCGGCGCCCTCCTTGCGGATTCCGACGCGCGTCGGCTTGCCGCCCTCGGGGTCGACGAGCATGAGGTTCGAGATGGCGATCGGCGCCTCGCGCTCGAGGATGCCGCCCTTGATGTTCTTCTGGGGGTTCGCCCGCGTCGCGCGCTTGATCTTGTTGACGCCCTCGACGATGGCGCGGCCCTTGTCCGGGATGACCCGCAGGACCTTGCCCTGCGCGCCCCGGTCCTTGCCGGTGAGGACGACGACGACGTCGTCCTTGCGGATGCGGCGCTTGCCGCCGTAGGTCGGCTGCTTTTTCTTCATGTTCAGATGACTTCCGGAGCCAGCGAGATGATCTTCATGAACTTCTTCTCGCGGAGCTCGCGCGCGACCGGCCCGAAGACGCGGGTGCCGATCGGCTCTTTCTCGTTGTTGACGAGGACGGCCGCGTTCGTGTCGAACTTGATGTAGCTGCCGTCGCGCCGGCGGTGCTCGCGCACCGTGCGGACGATGACCGCCCTGACGACCTTGCCCTTCTTGACGGGGTCCGGCGCGTCCGGGTTCGACTCCCTCACGGAGCAGGTGATGACGTCCCCGATGCGGCCGTAGTCGCCGGTCGAGCCGCCCTGGACCTTGATGCAGGCCAGGCGGCGCGCGCCGGAGTTGTCGGCGACCTCGAGGATCGTTCCCATCTGGATCACGACGCCCTCCCTTCCGGCGCGGGGATCTTCTTCACCGACTTGGGGGCCGCGCTGCCCGGGACCTCGGCCGTGTCGGCGACCTCGCCGTGGCCCTTCGTGACGATCGCGATGACGCGCCACCGCTTCTTCGCGGACAGCGGGCGCGTCTCCTCGATCTGGACCGTGTCGCCCGGCTGCGACTTCAGCACCCGGTCGTCCGCGAGGAAGCGCTCGGAGCGCTTCATGTAGCGGCCGTAGCGGAGGTGCTTGACGAGGCGCGACACCTCGACGACGACGGTCTTCTCCATCTTGTTCGAAACGACGGTTCCGGTCTTGCGCGAGCGCCGCGTGGCGGGCGCGGACGCGCCCGCGGGGGCGCCGGTCTTGCTCGGGTTCGTGCTCATGGGCGTGCTCACTGCTTCCTGTTACCGACTACTTCTTCTTGCTTTTCTTTGCGGGGGCGGACTTGCTCTTCGACGCAGCAGCCGTCTTGCCCTTCGGTCCCGCAGATTTCTTAGAAGGTGAATGACCCTTGCTCGGGGCCGCGGCCGTCTTCTTCTTCTTGCTGGCCGCCGCGCGCTTCTTGGCGCCCTTGCCCGACGCCGCGGCGTGGACCTTCGGCTTCGGCGTCGCGGTCGCCTCTTTCACCTTCGAAGAAACGTGCTCTTCGGACGACCCGGCGTGCGGCGCCGGAAGCTCGTGCGCGGCCGCCGCGGCCACCTCCGCCGCGCCCATGTGCTGCGCGGTCTTGAGGCGGGCGAGGTCCTTGCGGAGATGCTTGATCTTCATCGGGTTCTCGAGCTGGCCCGTCGCCTTCTGGAGGCGCAGCGTGAAGAGGGACTGCGTCCACTCCTTCACCTTCGCGGCCTTCTCGTCGGGGGACCAGTCGAGCATCGCCTGGATCTTCATGTTCACCTCACCGCCGCGAGGAAGGTGCGCGAGACGAACCGGGTCGCGATCCCGATCTTGTCCGCCGCGAGCTTGAACGCCTCGCGCGCGGTCTTCTCGTCCACACCTTCCATCTCGAAGAGGATGCGGGCCGGCTTGACGACGCACACCCAGCCTTCGGGCGCGCCCTTGCCCTTGCCCATTCGGGTCTCGAGCGGCTTCTTCGTGATCGGCTTG
This sequence comes from uncultured Acidobacteriota bacterium, assembly GCA_963798215.1. Classification (GTDB taxonomy): domain Bacteria; phylum Acidobacteriota; class Thermoanaerobaculia; order UBA5066; family UBA5066; genus Fen-183. The sequence goes on along the minus strand of CAWCSP010000004.1, from coordinate 1,224,595 downwards.
TCGGGGAAGACGCGGATCCAGAGCTTCCCGCCGCGCTTGACGTGGCGCTGGACCGCGACGCGGCCCGCCTCGATCTGGCGCGCCGTGAGCCAGCCAGGCTCGAGCGCCTGCAGCCCGTACTCCCCGAAGGAGAGCTCGGAGCCGCGGAGCGCCGTGCCGCGCATGCGGCCGCGCTGCTGTTTGCGGTACTTGACCTTCGACGGCATCAACATGGGAGGTCTTCCTTACGCCACTTTCCGGCGCGACTTGGCGCGGTGCAGGTCGCCCTTGTAGATCCAGCACTTGACGCCGATCTTTCCGTACGTCGTCCGCGCCTCGGCGAAGCCGTAGTCGATGTCGGCCTTGAGCGTGTGGAGCGGGAGGCGGCCTTCCTGGTACCACTCGGAGCGCGCGATCTCGGCGCCGTTCAGGCGGCCGCCGCAGCGGATCTTGATCCCCTGCGCGCCGAAGCGGAACGCGGACTCCATGCCCTTCTTCATCGCGCGGCGGAACGCGACGCGGCGCTCGAGCTGCATCGCGATGGACTCGGCGACGAGCTGGGCGTCCGTCTCGGGGCGCTGGATCTCGATGATGTTCACGTGGATGTCCTTACCGAGCCGCTGCTGCAGCACGGTCGCGGAGCTGGTCCACGGACGCGCCCTTCTTCCCGATGATGACGCCGGGGCGGGCCGTCATGATGTTGATCTTGAGCTTGTTCCCGCGCTCGATCTCCACCTCGGACACCGCGGCGTTCGCGAGGTCGCGCTTGAGCTCCTCGCGGAGCTTGATGTCGTCGTGGAGGAACTTGAGGTAGTCCTTCTCGGCGTACCAGCGCGAGTGCCAGGTCCGGTTGTAGCCGATGCGGAAACCGTAGGGGTGGACTTTCTGACCCATCGTGTACTCCCGTTACCCGGCCGATTCCGGCTTCGCCGGCTTCTTCGACTTCTTCTTGTCCTGCTTCTCGTGTTTTTCGCTTTTCCCCGGGGCGTGACCCGCTTCGGCGGCCTCGATCCGATCGGCCCGCTTCTCGTCAGAGGTCACCTTCTTGTGCGCCCGCTCGACCGCCCGGTCCTCGCGGCCGGGGCGATGAGCCGCCGCGGCGACGGCGGCCGCGACGCGGCCCTGACGCTTCTTGACGAGCGGCTTCGGCGCCTCGGCCTTCAGGCCGGCGCTCTTCCGCGCGGCGGCCTCGTCGGAGAGGATGACCGTCACGTGGCAGAACGGGCGCGGGACGAGCCACATGCGGCCCTGCGGGCCGCTCATGAACCGCGGGCGCGCGAACCGCTTCTTGTAGTTCGAGATCGAGCGGATCATCGCGTTGCGCTGGAGCGGCCTGCGGCCGGCCTCGTCGACCTGGATCTTCGAGACCACGAGCGCGTCCGCGTCGACGCCCGACTCGTTCTGCTGGGCGTTCGCGAGCGCGGACTCCACGAGCTTCAGGAGGTCGGACGAGCAGCCCTTGCGCGTCGTGCGCAGGGTCGCGAGAGCCTTCCCGACCGGCTTCATGCGGATGAGGTCGGCCACGAGGCGGACCTTCTGCGCGGAGCCGCGGTAGTGGCGGAGGCGGGCGACGGCTTGCATCGTGTTCCTCCTCAGCCCTTCGCCGCCGGCGCGGCAGCGCCTGGAGCGCCGGGCGCGCCCGGAGCCCCGGGAGCTCCCGGAGCCCCCGGCGTGGCACCCTTCTCGATCTTGCGGCCGGAGTGGCCCTTGAAGGTGCGCGTGGGCGAGAACTCGCCGAGCTTGTGCCCGACCATGTTCTCGGAGATGTACACGGGAATGAACTTCTTGCCGTTGTGGACGGCCAGCGTGTGGCCGACCATGTCGGGCAGGATCGTCGAGCGGCGCGACCACGTCTTGAGGACGCGCTTCTCGCCCGCTTCGTTCATCGAGGCGATCTTTTCGAGGAGCGGCGCGTCGACGAACGGCCCCTTTTTCGTGGAACGAGACATTGTTCTCCCTCGTCTCCTACTTGCGGCGCTTGACGATGAGCGCGTCGGTACGCTTGTTGTTGCGGGTCTTCTTGCCCTTGGTCTTCCAGCCCCACGGCGACGTGGGGTGGCGGCCGCCGGACGTCTTGCCTTCGCCGCCGCCCATCGGGTGATCGACGGGGTTCATCGCGACGCCGCGGTTGTGCGACTTCCATCCGAGCCAGCGGTTGCGGCCGGCCTTGCCGATCGAGACGTTCTCGTGCTCGAGGTTTCCGACCTGGCCGATCGTCGCGTAGCAGTCCACGCGCACGCGGCGCAGCTCGCCCGAGGGCACGCGGAGGAGCGCGAAACCGGCTTCCTTCGCCATGAGCTGGGCGCTCGCGCCGGCCGACCGGGCGATCTGCCCGCCGCGGCCCGGCTTGAACTCGATGTTGTGGACGACGGTGCCGAGCGGGATCGACCTCAGGGGAAGCGCGTTCCCGACGACGATGTCGGCCGTCGGACCCGACACGACCGTCGCCCCGACCGCGAGGCCGACCGGCGCGACGATGTAGCGCTTCTCGCCGTCCGCGTAGTTCAGGAGCGCGATGCGGGACGAGCGGTTCGGGTCGTACTCGATGGAGGCGACCTTCGCCGGGATCTCGTGCTTGTCGCGCTTGAAGTCGATGTCGCGGTAGCGCTTCTTGTGGCCGCCGCCGCGCCACCAGGACGTCAGGTGGCCGCGGCTGTCGCGCCCGCCCGTCTTCAGCTTGCCCTTCGTGAGGGACTTCGTCGGCTCGGATTTCGTGATCTCCGAGAAATCGGACGTCGTCCTCTGGCGCATGCCCGGGGACGTCGGCTTGTAGGACTTCACGGGCATGGCGTCACACCCCTTCGAACAGGGCCGGGAGCTTCTGGCCCTTCGCGAGTTTCACGTAGGCCTTCTTCCGGTCCTGGGCGCGGCCGATCGACTTGCCGACCTTCTTGATCTTCCCGTTCACGGCGACGACGCGGACGGCGTCGACCTTGACCTGGAAGAGGGCCTCGACCGCCTTGCGGATCTCGATCTTGTTCGCGTCGCGGGCGACGTCGAACGTGAGGACGTTCTGCGCCTGGCTCATCGCCGTCGAGCGCTCCGTCAGGACGGGGCGCACGAGGACGGACTGATGCGTGCGTCCGGTCGTCATGCCAGCACCTCCGAAACGGCGCGGAGGGCGTCCTCGGTGAGGACGATCGTGCCGGCGTTCAGCGCGTCGTAGACGTTCAGCCCGAGCGGGTCGAGCGTCGTGACCTTCGGGTTGTTCGCGACGGCGCGGCCGAGGTTCTCGTTGTCCCTGCGGTCGATCACGAGCGTCTTGCCCTCGACCCCGAGCTTCGCGAGCACGCCCGCGAAGTCCTTCGTCTTGTGCGTCGCGAGCTTGATCGCGTCGAGGAGGACGAGCTTCTGGCCGCGCGCCTTCTCGGAGAGCACGCAGCGAAGCGCCGCCTTCTTCGCCTTCGCGTTCACCTTGAGCGCGTAGGAGTGCGGGACCGGCCCGAAGACCGTGCCGCCGTGGCGGTGGATCGGCGGGCGACCGCCGCCCTGGCGGGCGCGGCCGGTGTGCTTCTGCTTGAAGGGCTTCTTGCCGGAGCCGGACACCTCGGAACGGACCTTGGTCTTGTGCGTCCCGCGGTGCTCGCGCGCGCGGATCTCCTTGACGACCTCCCACACGAGGTGGCGGCGGAAGGGCACGCCGAAGATCTCCTCGGGGAGGGTCGCCTCGCCGACCGTCTCGGCCTTGAGGTTCCGCACCTTGACCTTGAGCGAGGACGCGTCCGGCGCCGGAGCGGCCTTCTTCGGAGCGGGGGCTTTCGGAGCGGCGGTCTTCGTCTTCTTGTCTGCCATGGCCGCTCCTTACGCCGCCGCCCCGCCGGCCCGGCGGGAGAGCTTCTTCACGATCTTGACGACCGTGTTGCGAGCCCCCGGCACGGCGCCGCGGAGATAGATGAGGTGGTTCTCGGCGTCCACGCGCACGACGATGAGGTTCTTCATCGTCGTCTGCTTGCCGCCCATGCGTCCCGACGAGCGCGTGCCCGGGTAGACGCGGGACGGGAAGGCGGACGGGCCGATGGAGCCCGGCGCACGGTGGAACATCGAGCCGTGCGTCGCCGCGCCGCCCGTGAAGCCGTGGCGTTTCACGACGCCCTGGAAGCCCTTGCCCTTCGAGACGCCGACGACGTCGACGTGCTCCTTCTCGGCAAAGATGTCGCAGAGCACCTTGTCGCCGGGCGCGGCCTTCTCGTCGGCGTCGCAGCGCACTTCGCCGAGCGTCTTCGCCGGCGGCACGCCCGCCTTCTCGAAGTGGCCCTTCGCGGCCGCCGTGAGGCGGCGCGGCGATACGCGGCCGACGAGCCCGAGCTGGACGGCGTCGTACCCGTCGTGGTCCTTCGTCTTGCGCTGAACGACCAGGCAGGGGCCGGCCTCGACGACCGTGACCGGCACCACCGTGCCGTCGGCGTCGAAGACCTGCGTCATGCCGATCTTGCGTCCCAGGATTCCGTTAATCATGTTTCGTTCCTCGTCTCGTCTGCGACGGGACGGTTACTTCCCCATCGTCCGGATTTCGACCTCGACGCCCGCCGGCAGCTCCAGTTTGGTCAGAGCGTCCACCGTCTGCGGCGTCCACTCGAAGATGTCGAGCAGGCGCTTGTGGGTCCGCATCTCGAACTGCTCGCGCGACTTCTTGTCGACGTGCGGCGAGCGGTTGACCGTCCACCGAGCGATGGTGGTCGGCAGCGGGATCGGTCCCGCGACCTTCGCGCCGGAGCGCCGCGCCGTGTCGACGATCTCGGTCGTCGACTGGTCGAGGATCCGGTAGTCGTACCCCTTGAGTCGGATGCGGATTCTGTCGTTGGCCATTTGACTCTCGTTTTCCTGTCGGTCGAGCTCGTTGTCTGCTGCGCCCCGGAAGGCCCATCATTGTGTTTCTTCTTAGAAGGTGAAGAAAGCGACGGGCCGGGTCGAGGCGTTTCAGGTCAGCGTTCTCTTCCTCTTACCTTCTAAGAAATCCGAAAAATCTTTCTTACGCCAGGATCTCGGTGACGGTGCCGGCGCCGACCGTGCGGCCGCCCTCGCGGATGGCGAACTTGAGGCCCTTCTCCATCGCGATCGGCGCGATGAGCTCGATCTCGAGCTCGACGTCGTCGCCCGGCATGACCATCTCGACGCCGGCCGGAAGCTTCGCGGCGCCCGTGACGTCGGTCGTGCGGATGAAGAACTGCGGGCGGTAGTTGTTGAAGAACGGCGTGTGGCGGCCGCCCTCGTCCTTGGACAGGATGTAGACCTTGCCCTTGAACTTCGTGTGCGGCTTGATCGAGCCGGGCTTGCAGAGGACCTGGCCGCGCTCGACGTCCGTGCGCTCGACGCCGCGGAGCAGGACGCCGACGTTGTCGCCCGCCTGGCCCTGGTCGAGGAGCTTCTTGAACATCTCGACGCCCGTGACCGTCTTCTTCTGCGTGTCGCGCAGGCCGACGATCTCGATCTCGTCGCCGACCTTCACGATCCCGCGCTCGACGCGGCCCGTGACGACCGTGCCGCGGCCGGAGATCGAGAACACGTCCTCGATCGGAAGGAGGAAGTCCTTGTCCGTGGCGCGCATGGGCTCGGGGATGCTCGCGTCGAGAGCCGCTGCGAGCTCCCAGATCGACTTCGCGTCCGGCCCGTTCGGGTCGTTGAGCGCCTTGATGGCCGAGCCGCGGATGACCGGGATCTTGTCGCCGGGGAATCCGTACTTGGACAGGAGCTCGCGGACCTCGAGCTCGACGAGGTCGAGGAGCTCGGGGTCTTCCATCATGTCGCACTTGTTGAGGTAGACGACCATCGCGGGGACGTTGACCTGGCGGGCGAGGAGGACGTGCTCCTTCGTCTGCGGCATCGGGCCGACGGGAGCCGACACGACGAGGACCGCGCCGTCCATCTGCGCGGCGCCCGTGATCATGTTCTTGATGTAGTCCGCGTGGCCCGGGCAGTCGATGTGGGCGTAGTGCCGCTTCTCGGTCTCGTACTCGACGTGCGCGAGGGCGACCGTCAGAACCTTGGTCGCGTCGCGGCGGAACGTCTTGGCGTCCGCCTTGGCGACGTCGTCGTAGGACTTGGAGACGGCGAGGCCCTTCGTTGCCAGGACCTTCGTGAGAGCCGCCGTCAGGGTCGTCTTGCCGTGGTCGACGTGACCAATCGTGCCGACGTTGACGTGGGGCTTCGTGCGCGCGAATTTCTCCTTGGCCATCTGTCTCTCCTTCGCTCCTCGCGGCTTTCTCTAAACCGAAACCTTGGCGATGATCCCCTCGGCGATCGCCTTCGGGACCTCGTCGTAGCGTTCAAACTGCATCGTGTAGTTGGCGCGGCCCTGGGTGAGGGACCGCAGGGTGGTGGCGTAACCGAACATCTCGGACAGCGGGACGCTGGCCGTGATGACCTGGAAGTTCAGGCGGGGCTCCATGTGGTTGATCCGGCCGCGGCGGGAGCTCAAGTCGCCGTTCACGGGCCCGAGGAACTCGTCCGGCGTGACGACCTCGACGGCCATCATCGGCTCGAGGATGACGGGGTTCGCCTTCTTCGCGGCGTCCTGGAATGCCATCGAGCCGGCGATCTTGAACGCCATTTCCGACGAGTCGACGTCGTGGAACGAGCCGTCGTAGAGCTCGACCTGGATGTTGACCGTCGGGTAGCCGGCGAGGACGCCCGTCAGGATCGCCTCGCGGATGCCCTGGTCGATCGGCTTGATGAACTCCTTGGGGATCGAGCCGCCCGAGATGGCGTTGACGAACTCGTAGTCCTTGCCTTCCGGGTGCGGGCGCAGGCGGATCTTCGCGTGGCCGTACTGGCCCTTGCCGCCCGACTGCCGGATGAACTTGCCCTCGCCCGGCGTCTCGCGGCGGATCGTCTCGCGGTACGCGACCTGGGGCTTGCCCACGTTCGCGCCCACGTTGAACTCGCGCACCATGCGGTCGACGATGATCTCGAGGTGGAGCTCGCCCATCCCGGCGATGATCGTCTGGTTCGTTTCCTTGTCCGTGTGGACGCGGAACGTCGGGTCTTCCTGCATGAGCTTCGCGAGCGCCATGCCCATCTTTTCCTGGTCGGCCTTCGTCTTCGGCTCGATCGAAAGCGTGATGACGGGCTCGGGGAACTTCATGGACTCGAGGACGACGATGTGGTCGCGCTCGCAGATCGTGTCCCCGGTCGTGACGTTCTTCAGTCCCACCGCGGCGCCGATGTCGCCCGCCCAGATCTCCTTGATCTCCTCGCGCTTGTTCGCGTGCATCTTGAGGAGGCGGCCGACGCGCTCGTTCGTCTGCTTCGTCGCGTTGTAGACGCCGGAGCCGGCGTCGAGGTGCCCGGCGTACACGCGGAAGAACGCGAGCTGCCCGACGAACGGGTCCGTCATGATCTTGAAGACGAGGCCTGCGAACGGGGCGTCGTCGCGCGTGTCGAGAGCGACCTCGTTTCCGTCCTCGTCGAGGCCCTTGATCGCGGGGATGTCGAGGGGCGACGGAAGGTACTCGATGACGGCGTCGAGGAGCTGCTGGACGCCCTTGTTCTTGAAGGCCGAGCCGCAGACGACGGGGTGGAGCTTGCCCGAGACCGTCGCCTTGCGCAGCGCCGCGCGCATCTCGTCCGGCGTCGGGATGTGCCCGTCCATGTACTTCTGCATGAGGGCGTCGTCGGTCTCCGCCAGCGACTCGATGAGGCGCTCGCGGTACTTGTCGTACATGGCCTTGTGGTCGGCCGGCACCTCGACGGTCTCGTATTCCGCCCCGAGCGTCTCGTCCTTGAAGTCGTAGGCCTTGCCCTCGATCAGGTCGATGACGCCCTCGAGCGTCTCGGCGGAGCCCCACGGGATCTGGACTGGCGTGGGCCTGGCCGCGAGCTTCGTGACCATCATGTCGACACAGCGGTCGAAGTCCGCGCCGACGCGGTCCATCTTGTTGATGAACGCGATGCGCGGGACGCCGTAGCGGTCGGCCTGGCGCCACACGGTCTCCGACTGCGGTTCGACGCCGGACACCGCGTCGAAAACCGCCACGGCTCCGTCCAGGACGCGCAGCGAGCGCTCGACCTCCGCCGTGAAGTCGACGTGGCCCGGTGTGTCGATGATGTTGATGCGGATGCCCTTCCAGTGGCAGGTCGTCGCGGCCGACGTGATCGTGATGCCGCGCTCCTGCTCCTGGACCATCCAGTCCATCGTCGCGGTCCCGTCATGAACCTCGCCGATCTTGTAGTTCACACCCGTGTAGTAGAGGACGCGCTCGGTGGTCGTCGTCTTGCCCGCGTCGATGTGGGCCATGATGCCGATGTTCCGGCACTTCTCGAGGGCGATATTTCTCGGCATGAGCGTTTGATCCCGTTCCGGGTCGACTGCGCCGTCGAAGCCACCGGGTCTGCAATTCGCTTCGCGAATTGGGCCGAGGCGAGGTCGCCCGGCTCACTCCCCGTGGATTCCGCACGCTTTCAGGCGTGTTCCGGGTTTCCGAAAGGACCTGTCCGGTTCTGAGGCCGGCCGGTTTCCCTTCACCCGGGAGATGGCAGTTCTACCAGCGGTAATGGGCGAAGGCCTTGTTGGCCTCGGCCATCTTGTGGGTGTCCTCCTTCTTCTTCACGGCGTTGCCCCGGTTGTTGGCGGCGTCGAGAAGCTCTCCCGCGAGCTTGTCCCGCATCGTCTTCTCGCCGCGCGCCTGCGCGTAGGAGATGACCCAGCGGATCGCGAGCGAGGTCCGCCGGTTCGGCTTGACCTCGACGGGAACCTGGTACGTCGAGCCGCCGACGCGGCGCGACTTGACCTCGAGAACCGGCTTGACGTTTTCGAGTGCCTTCTTGAAGGTCTTGAGCGGGTCGTCGGACGTCTTCTGCTCGATCTGCTTCATCGCGCCGTAGAAGATCGACTCGGCGGTGGACTTCTTGCCGCGCTCCATGACGCAGTTGATGAACTTCGTCACGAGCTGGGACTGGTAGAGCGGGTCCGGGAGGACTTCGCGCTTCGGGACTTCACGGCGACGCGGCATCTCTAGTTCCTTAAGCCTTCGGGCGCTTGGCGCCGTACTTCGAGCGCGACTGCTTGCGGTTCGCGACGCCGACGGCGTCGAGCGTGCCGCGGATGATGTGGTAGCGCACGCCCGGGAGGTCCTTCACGCGGCCCCCGCGGATCATGACGATCGAGTGCTCCTGGAGGTTGTGCCCGATGCCCGGAATGTAGGTCGTGACCTCGATGCCGTTCGTGAGGCGCACGCGGGCGATCTTCCGGAGGGCCGAGTTCGGCTTCTTCGGCGTCGTCGTCTTCACCTGGGTGCAGACGCCGCGGCGCTGCGGGCACGACTGGAGAGCGGGCGACTTCGTCTTGTAACGGACGGCGTCGCGGCCCTTTCTCACGAGCTGGCTGATCGTCGGCATGGGACTTTCGAGACTCCTTCGGAACGCTTGGCGAGTCGGATTCCGGTGAAAGACGATTCGTTCGGTAGCAAGCCCGGCCGCAGAGCGGCCGTTTCCCTGGCGCGACACGGCAGACGACGCCGGGCCAGATCCCGGGGAAACCCGCGAATCATAGTGACCCCCCGGGGGGCTGTCAAGCGACAAAGCCCTCGCGGAAGGAGACTTCAGGCCCAGTGGACGGCTTCCGGGACCGCCCGTGCCCCGGCGGGCGCCGGTGGAGCCGACCCGTCCGCCGGCACGAGCCCGGGGAAGAGTTCCGCGGCGCGGGCCAGGACGCCGGAGACGTCCAGCCGGAACTGCTGCCGCTGGAGGGCCTGCGGGCTGTGCTCGACGAACTGGTCCGGAATCGCGTGCGACCGGACCCCGGCCGAAGGCAGGCCGGCGGCGTGCACTACCTCGAGGACGGCGCTGCCGAACCCGCCCATGTAAAGGTGCTCTTCCAGCGTCAGAAGCCGGGGGCAGGCGGCCAGCAGAGCCCGCAAGAGGTCCAGGTCCAAAGGCTTGACGAATCTGGCGTTCGAGACGCCGCAGTCGACGCCGCGGGCCCTCAGGACAGCGGCGGCCTGCTCGGCGACCGGCACCATCGAGCCGTACGCGAGGAGGTTGAGGTCCTTGCCCAGGGACAGGATCTCGCCCTTCCCCACGGGGATCGTCCGGAGGGTGCCGTCGAGGGGCACGCCGACGCCGGCGCCCCTCGGGTAGCGGATCGCGAACGGCTTCCCGGAGCCGATCGCGGTGAAAAGGAGGTGCTGGAGCTCGTTCTCGTCCCGGGGCGCGGCCACCGTCATGTTCGGGATGCCGCGCGTGTAGGCGATGTCGTAGATGCCCTGGTGCGTCTTGCCGTCGTCCCCGACGAAGCCGGCCCGGTCGATGCAGACCGTCACGGGCAGGTTCTGCAGGCAGACGTCGTGGATGAGCTGATCGTAGCCGCGCTGGAGGAACGTCGAGTAGATCGAGACGACGGGCTTCAGGCCCGCCTTCGCCATGCCCGCGGCCATGATGACGGCGTGTTCCTCGGCGATCCCGACGTCGAAAACACGGCCGGGATGCACCTTCTGGACCTCGGCGAGGGCGGTCCCCTCGAGCATCGCGGCCGTGATCGCGACGATCTTCGGGTCCTTCTCCATCATCGCGAGAAGGGTCTTCGCGAAGACCTGCGAGTACGTCGGCGCGGCCCCCGTGGAGGCGGCCGGCGCGGGCGTGCCGGGCTGGTGGAAGCGCGAGGGGTTCTCCTCGGCCTTGTCGTACCCCCGGCCCTTGTGCGTGAGGGCGTGGATCACGACGGGGGTCCCGTCCTTCGCGACGTCCTTCGCCCGGGCGAGGGCCTCCTCGAGCTCCTTGTAGTCGTGGCCGTCGATCGGCCCGACGTAGTGGAAGCCGAGCTCGTCCCAGACGAGGTTCGGGAAGAACAGCCCCTCGACGGAGTTCTTGATCTTCTTCGCGAGCCCCCAGGCCTCCTCGCCCTTCGGGAGCTTCTTGAAGAGGCCGTGCCCCTTCTCGGTGAGCCGCTTGTACACGGGGTGCAGCTCGAAACGGTTCCGCCAGTGGGCGATCCAGCCGACGTTCTCCGAGATGGACCAGCCGTTGTCGTTCAGGACCACGATCAGGCGCTTCGGCTTGACGTGGACGATGTTGTTGAGCGCCTCGTAGCTCGTGCCCGAGGTCATCGCGCCGTCGCCGACGACGACGACGACGTAGGGGTCGTCCGGGGCACTCTGGAGCGCGGCCGCGAGGCCCATCCCGTACGAGAGGCCCGTTCCCGCGTGTCCGGCGGCGAACGTATCGTGGTCGCTTTCCATGGGCTCGGCGAAGCCCGAGAGGCCGCCGGGCTTGCGGATCGTCGCGAAGCCGGCCGCCCGCCCGGTCACGAGCTTGTGCGTGTAGCACTGGTTCGACGTGTCCCACACGAACCGGTCCTTCGGGCTGTGGAACGCGCGGTGGAGCGCGAGCGTCAGCTCGACGACGCCGAGGTTCGACGCGAGGTGGCCGCCCGACTTCGTGATCGTCTCGACGATCACCTGTCGGCACTCGGCGGCCAGACGGGCGAGCGACTCGTGGTCGAGGCCGCGGAGGTCGTCCGGCCCGCCGATGGTTTCGAGAAGGGTCATCGAAGGTCCCCCGAAAGCGTTCGATCATACAGGGCGGGGCTCTCGCCCCGCGCGATCGAGCGCCGTACGCTCTGCGCGATCCGGAAGACCTGCGGGCGCCCGACCTTCGCGCCCGGCCCTTTTTCCTCGACCTCCACGAGGGCGGCCCACGCGAGGGCGACGGGCAGCGCGGTGAACTCGAGGATCCCGCCCGGGGCGCCCGCCCCGTGGAGCGCCTCGATGTACTCCCGGGCCTCTCCGAGGTCCCGCCGCGCGAGGGCGAAAACGTCGGCCCGGGGCACGGAGGCGGGCAGGTAGCGACGGCCCTCCCGGGCGTCGTCCTCGGAGTCCTTCAGGATGTTGACGAGCTGGAGCGCCTCGCCGAACGCCCGGGCGCGGGCGCGGAGCGCGGGCGTCGCCGCCCGAAGAGGAGATTCTTCGAGTAAGAAGAGCTCCGTGAGCAGCTCTCCGACGATCCCGGCCACCGTGTAGCAGTAGTCGCGCAGGTCCTCGAGCGTGGAGAGCACGAGGCCGGACGGGCCCGTCCGCGCGACGAAGCCGGCCATGCCTTCTGCCGAGCGCGAGACGTGCGTCCGCAGGATCTCCCGCGCCTCCGGCGAGACGGACCGGAAGCCGTCGAAGACGAACGGCGTCTCGGCGATCAGCTCGCGATAGCCCGCGTGCGGCGACGCGCCGGCCGCCGCCCACGCCCGCGCGAGGCGTTCCGCGTCCGCCCGCGTCCCGGCCGCGAGAAGGGCGCGGAAGTCGGCCAACGCCGCGATCCGGTCCGCGGGCGGCCAGTGCGTGGCATCCTCGAACGTGTCGGCGATCCGGAAGAGGAGGTACGCGACCGTGACCTCCCGGCGCGTCGGCTCCGGCAGCGGCGGAATCGAGAGCGCGAACGTGCGGCTCGTCTTCTCGAGGAGGTCGAGGAGGTCGGCCACGGGCCGATGTTACCTAGATCCGGTACGAACTCCCGGCACGGAAAATGCCTCCATCCCCGCTGGGGAGGAGGAGTCCCATGGTTCAGGTCGAAAGTTACACATCGAGGACCTTCGACGATCCCGCGGACCGGTTCGGGGTCTGCCCCCGATGCGGGAGAACCGGGGTCGAGCGAGAAACGGCGGAAGGACGCGTGTGCGTCCACGCCGAGTCGCTCGAGATGATGTCCGACGGCATCCTGGTTGCACCGGTCGACTTCTGCCCGGTCGCGCTTCTCCTCCCCTTCTTTCCCTCCCACCCCGACTACATCTGAGCAGCGGTAAGCTCCGTCCGAAGCGACGGAGGTGACATGACGCTCCCCGCCCCGGGCGGCCGCGTGAGCCGCTTTTTCGCGTGTGCCGCTTCCCTTTCGTGCCTTCTGCTCGCTCCGGGCGCGGCGGCTTCCGACGCCCCCGGCGCATCGCCGCTGAAGTTCGCCGTGTCCTTCCCGAAAGCGGCGAGCGCCTCGCCCCTCGACGGCCGCATCCTCCTCGTCGTCTCGACGGACGGGTCGGACGAGCCCCGCAAGCAGGTCGGGCTCGGCCTCGACACGCAGCAGATCTTCGGCATCGACGTCGACGGGCTCCCGCCGGGCGAGGAGGCCGTCGTCGACGCGACCGTCCTCGGCTACCCGCTCGAGAGCCTCGCGCCGGATCCCGGCCGGGACGTACCGGGTCCAGGCCCTCCTGCACCGGTACGAGACGTTCCACCGCGCCGACGGGCACACGGTCAAGCTGCCGATGGACCGCGGCGAAGGGCAGCAGTGGAACCGGGCCCCCGGCAACCTCTACAGCACGCCGCGGGAGGTCGAGATCGACCCCGGCCGAAGGCCCGGCACGATTGCGATCGGCTCGACAAGGTCATCCCGCCCATCCCCGACCCGCCCGACCACGAAGTACATCAAGCACGAGAAGATCCAGAGCGAGCGGCTCACGAAGTTCTGGGGCCGGCCGATGCACCTGGGCGCGCACGTCCTGCTGCCCGAGGGCTTCGACGAGCATCCCGACGCGCGCTACCCGCTCGTCATCTTCCACGGTCACTTCCCCCGAACGTTCGGCGGCTTCCGCGAGGAGCCGCCCGACCCGGACCTCAAGCCCGAGTACAGCGAGCGGTTCCACCTCGAGGGCTACAACCGGATCGCAGCAGGAGCAGGCCTACCAGTTCTACAAGGAGTGGACGGCGCCCGACTATCCCGCGCATGGTCATCATCGAGATCCAGCACGCCAACCCGTACTACGACGACTCGTACGCCGTGAACTCGGCGAACCTCGGCCCCTACGGCGACGCGATCACCTACGAGCTGATCCCGTACCTCGAGAAGAAGTACCGCGCCTCGGCGCGGGCTGGGCGCGGTTCCTCTACGGCGGCTCGACCGGCGGCTGGGAGGCGCTGGCCGTCCAGGTCTTCTACCCCGACGAGTACAACGGCTGCTTCGCCGCCTGTCCCGACCCGATCGACTTCCGCGCCTACACGCGTCGTCAACCTCTACGAGGACAAGAACGCGTACTGCTCGCACGCCGTGCCCGTGGACGAGGATCGCCCCACCCGGCCGATGCGCAACGACCTCGGGACATCTCCGCGACCGTCGAGGACATGAACCGGCTCGAGCTGGTGCTCGGGACGCAGAGCCGCTCGGGCCAGCAGTGGGACATCTGGGAGGCCGTCTACTCGCCCGTCGGTGCCGACGGCTACCCGAAGCCGATCTGGGACAAGAAGACCGGCGTCATCGACCACGACGTCGCCGGCGTACTGGAGGAGCACTACGACCTCACGGCACATCCTGAAGCGCGACTGGCCCAAGGGCCTCGGAAGGAAGCTCGAGGGCAAGATCCACCTCTACGTCGGCGAGCATGGACAACTACTACCTGAACAACGCCGTCTACCTCGCCGAGGACGTTCCTGAAGACGACCAAGAACCCGCCCTACGGCGGCGAGGTCGACTACGGCGACCGCGCCGAGCACTGCTGGAACGGCGACCACACCCGTCCGAACGCGATCTCGCGCCTGCGCTATCACCAGATGTTCGCTGCCGAAGATCGTCGAGCGGATCCTGAAGACGGCGCCGCCGGGGGCGGACGTGAAGAGCTGGGATTACTAGACCGGATAGGAAAAGGGCCGGCTTTCGCCGGCCCCGGAGATTTCTTAGAAGGTAATAGGGCTAGAGAGCCGCTCGTCCACGAGGCGAAACTGTCGCTAACGGGCCGGCCCTCCTGGCCATTCGAAGAGAATCCGTCAAAAGGGGGATCCAAAGGGGGGAGCCACCGGCTCCCCCCTTTGCAGAATCCTCGTTCCTAGACTTCGTCGTCGAGGTCCGCCGCGATGACCGGCGTCTCGTCGTCGAAGTAGAGCTCCTCGGTCTCCTCGGGCGCGGGCGGGATCTCCTCCCGCTCGAGGACGACGTTGCGGTAGTAGTCCATGCCGGTGCCGGCGGGGATGAGCCGCCCGACGATGACGTTCTCCTTGAGGCCGCGCAGAAGGTCCACCCGGCCCGCGATGGACGCCTCCGTCAGGACGCGCGTCGTCTCCTGGAACGACGCGGCCGAGACGAACGAGTCCGTCGAGAGCGACGCCTTCGTGATCCCGAGGAGCAGCGGGCGGCCCTGGGCGGCCTTGCCGCCGGCGGTCAGGATGCGCTCGTTCTCCTCGTTGAACCGGAAGCGGTCGACCTGCTCGTCGACGAGGAACTCCGTGTCGCCGACCTCCTCGATGCGGACGCTCCGCATCATCTGGCGGACGATGACCTCGATGTGCTTGTCGTTGATGCCGACGCCCTGCGAACGGTAGACCTCCTGGATCTTGTCGGTCATGTACCGCTGCAGCTCCTTCTCGCCCTTGACCGCGAGGATGTCGTGCGGCGACGGATCGCCCTCGGTGAGCGGGTCGCCCGCCTCCACCCTCTCGCCGTCCTGGACCATGACGTGCGCGCCGCGCGGGACGAGCATCTCGCGCTTCTGGCCGTCCTCGGACTCGACGACGATCTTCTGCTGGCCCTTGACCGTGCCCGCGTGGTGCACGACGCCGGAGATCTCGGTGATGACGGCCGGCTCCTTCGGACGCCGGGCCTCGAAGAGCTCGACGACGCGCGGGAGGCCGCCGACGATGTCGCGGGTGCGCTTCTTCTCGACCGGCTTCTTCGCGAGCGCGTCGCCGGGGTTCACGCTGTCGCCGTCGGCGATCATGAGGTGCGA
This sequence comes from uncultured Acidobacteriota bacterium, assembly GCA_963798215.1. Taxonomy (GTDB): domain Bacteria; phylum Acidobacteriota; class Thermoanaerobaculia; order UBA5066; family UBA5066; genus Fen-183. The sequence goes on along the minus strand of CAWCSP010000004.1, from coordinate 1,208,988 downwards.
CGGGATCGGCAGCGCGTACTTGCGCTCTTCCCCGTTCTTGCCCGTGACGACGAGCGTCGGCGCCCGCTTCTCGGTCGTGCCGGTCGTCTCGACGACGATCTTCTGCGTGAGGCCGGTGACCTTGTCCGTCTCCTCGCGCAGGTTCTCGCCCTCGAGGATGTCCTTGTAGACGACCTTGCCGGCGATTTCCGTGAGGATCGGCGACGCGAACGGGTCCCAGGTCACGAGGAGCTGGCCCGGCTTGACCTCTTCGCCATCCGTCACCTTGAGCGTGGAGCCGTAGGCGAGCGAGTAGCGCTCCTTCTCGCGCCCCTTGGCGTCGAGGAGGACGAGCTTGCTGTTGCGGTTGACGACGACCTCGGTGCCGTCCTTCTTGCGGACGCGGGTCGCGTTCAGGAGCTTGATGATGCCGGGGTTCTTCGCGACGTGCTTCGCCGCTTCCGAGACGCGCGCCGTGCCGCCGTAGTGGAACGTCCGCATCGTGAGCTGCGTGCCGGGCTCGCCGATGGACTGTGCCGCGATGACGCCGACAGCCTCGCCGATGTCGACGAGGTCGCCCGTCGCGAGGTTGCGCCCGTAGCACTTGCGGCAGACGCCGCGCCGGGTCTCGCACGTGAGGACCGAGCGGATCTTGACCCGCTCGATGCCGGCCTCCTGGATCCTGCCGGCGAGCTCCTCGGTGATCGTGTCGTTCGCGTGGACGAGCGCCTCGTCCGAGGCCGGGTCGAACACGTCCTCCTGGACGATGCGGCCCACGATGCGGTCACGCAGCGGCTCGAGGATCTCGCCGCCCTCGACGATCGCCGAGACGACGATCCCGTCGATCGTGCCGCAGTCCTCTTCCGTGATGATGACGTCCTGCGCGACGTCCACGAGCCGGCGCGTGAGGTAGCCGGAGTCGGCCGTCTTGAGCGCCGTGTCCGCGAGGCCCTTGCGCGCGCCGTGCGTCGAGATGAAGTACTCGAGGACGGTGAGGCCTTCGCGGAAGTTCGAGATGATCGGCTGCTCCATGACCTCGCCCGAGGGCTTGGACATCGGGCCGCGCATGCCGGCCAGCTGCCGGACCTGCTCCTTCGAGCCTCGGGCGCCGGAGTCCGCCATCATGTAGATGGGGTTGAACTCGCTGCCGCCGACGCCGTCGGACAGCTTCATCTCCTTGAACATGGCGTCCGACACCGTCTCGGTGATCCGGTGCCAGATGTCGATGATCTTGTTGTGGCGCTCTCCGTCCGTGATGGCGCCCTGCTGGCGCTGGTTCTCGACCTCGAGAACCTCCTTGCGCGCGCGGTTCACGAGCTCGGTCTTGTTGCCCGGGATGCGCATGTCGTCCACGCCGATCGAGATGCCGGCGCGGGTCGCGACCGTGAAGCCGAGGGCCTTCACGATGTCGAGGATCTCGACCGTGCGCTCGAGCCCGTACGTCACGAAGCAGTAGTTGACGAGGTCCTGCAGGCCCTTCTTGCGGAGCGTGCCGTTCAGGAACGGCAGCTCGGGCGGCAGGTTCGCCGAGAGCAGGACGCGTCCGACCGTCGTCTCGATGCGCGTGCGGTTGCAGGCGATCGGGTCCGTGTGGACGATGTCCTGGTCGTTGAGGACCTGGCTCTCGAGGTCGATGAGGCTTCCCGTGAAGCGCACCGCGATCCCGGCGTGCGTGTCGACCTCGCCGGCGTCGTGCGCGAGCGTGACCTCGTCGAAGCTCGAGAACACGCGGCCCTCGCCCTTGCACCCTTCCTTGCGGCGGGTGAGGTAGTAGAGGCCGAGGACGAGGTCCTGCGACGGCACCGTGAGCGGCTTGCCGTGCGCGGGCGACAGGATGTTGTGCGAGGACAGCATCAGGACCTGCGCCTCGACCTGCGCCTTCGGCGAGAGCGGGACGTGGACGGCCATCTGGTCGCCGTCGAAGTCCGCGTTGAACGCCGCGCAGACGAGCGGGTGAATCTTGATCGCCTTGCCCTCGATGAGGACCGGCTCGAACGCCTGGATGCCGAGGCGGTGGAGCGTGGGCGCGCGGTTCAGGAGGACCGGGTGCTCCTTGATGACTTCCTCGAGCGCGTCCCACACCTCGTTCGGCGCCTGCTCGACGAGCTCCTTGGACGCCTTGATCGTGGACGTGATCCCCTTCTGCTCGAGCCGGTGGTAGATGAACGGCTTGAACAGCTCGAGGGCCATCTTTTTCGGCAGGCCGCACTGGTGGAGCTTGAGCTCCGGCCCGACGACGATGACGGAACGGCCCGAGTAGTCGACGCGCTTGCCGAGCAGGTTCTGCCGGAAGCGGCCCGACTTGCCCTTGAGCGTGTCGGAGAGCGACTTGAGCGGGCGGTTGTTCGAGCCCTTCAGGACGCGGCCGCGGCGGCCGTTGTCGAACAGGGCGTCGACGGCCTCCTGAAGCATGCGCTTCTCGTTGCGCACGATGACCTCGGGCGCGCGGAGCTCGAGGAGCTTCTTGAGGCGGTTGTTGCGGTTGATGACACGGCGGTAGAGGTCGTTGAGGTCCGACGTCGCGAACCGGCCGCCGTCGAGGGGGACGAGAGGGCGCAGCTCGGGAGGAATGACCGGGATGACGTTCAGGATCATCCACTCGGGGCGGTGGCCCGAGCGGCGGAACGCGTCGACGACCTTGAGGCGCTTGGCCGCCTTGAGGCGCTTGAGGGCCGACGTCTCCGTCTTCATGACGAGGCGCAGCTCCTCGGCCAGGTCGTCGATGTTGACGCTCTGGAGGAGCTCCTGGATCGCCTCGGCGCCCATCTTCGCGACGAACGCGTCGCCGCCGTACTTGACCTTGAGCTCGCGGAACCTCTCTTCCGTGATGAGGCTCTTGATCTCGAGGTTCTCGTCCTCGGCGAGCGGGCCCGGGTCGATCACGACGTACTGCTCGAAGTAGAGGATCCGCTCGAGGTCGCGGAGCGTGAGGTCGAGGAGGTGCCCGATTCGGCTCGGCAGCCCCTTGAAGAACCACACGTGGGACACGGGCGCGGCGAGCTCGATGTGGCCCATGCGCTCGCGGCGAACCTTGGACTTCGTGACCTCGACGCCGCACTTGTCGCAGACGACGCCGCGGTGCTTCATCCGCTTGTACTTGCCGCAGAGGCATTCCCAGTCGGTGATCGGGCCGAAGATCTTGGCGCAGAACAGTCCGTCACGCTCCGGCTTGAACGTGCGGTAGTTGATCGTCTCGGGCTTCGTCACCTCGCCGAACGACCACGAGCGGATCTTCTCGGGGCTGGCGAGGGCGATCTTGATGGCGTTGAAGTCGCGGGGGCCGGGGTTCCGGAACGGAGACACCGCGCCGGCGCCGGGGAACGCGGAGGATGGCGAAAAGGCTTCCATGGTTTCCTCTTCTCCTCAGACCTTCAGCAGCTCGACGTCGAGGCAGAGCGACTGCAGCTCGCGGACGAGGACGTTGAAAGATTCGGGCAGGCCCGGCTCGTCCGGGACCTCGCCCTTGACGATCGCCTCGTACACCTTGGAGCGGCCCTCGACGTCGTCGGACTTGACGGTGAGGAGCTCCTGAAGGGTGTACGCCGCGCCGTACGCCTCGAGGGCCCAGACCTCCATCTCGCCGAACCGCTGGCCGCCGAACTGGGCCTTGCCGCCCAGGGGCTGCTGCGTGATGAGCGAGTAGGGGCCGATCGAGCGCGCGTGGATCTTGTCGTCCACGAGGTGCGACAGCTTGAGCATGTAGATGTAGCCGACGGTGACTTCCTGTTCGAAGCGCGAGCCCGTCATGCCGTCGTAGAGGACCGTCTTGCCGCCCGTCGGGAGGTCCGCCTTGCGGAGCAGGGTGCGGATCTCCTCCTCGGAGCAGCCGTCGAAGACCGGCGTCGCGATGTTCATGCCGAGCGCCCGCGCGGCCCACCCGAGGTGGGTCTCGAGGATCTGCCCGACGTTCATGCGCGACGGAACGCCCAGGGGATTGAGCACGATCTCGACCGGCGTGCCGTCCGGCAGGTACGGCATGTCCTCCTCGGGGAGGATCCGGCTGATGACGCCCTTGTTGCCGTGGCGTCCGGCCATCTTGTCGCCGACCTGGAGCTTGCGCTTCATCGCGACGAAGACCTTGACCGTCTTGTTGACGCCGGGCGCGAGCTCGTCGCCCTTCGCGAGGAGCGTCACGCGGTCCGCGCTGACCTTCTTGATGACGTCGATCTGGGAGTCCGTCCGCTGGAGGATGAGCCGCACCTGGTCGCGGATCTCCTCGTCCTTCAGCTTGAGCCCCTTGAGCATGCGGGGCGTCATCTGGCCGATCTTCTCGACCGTGAGCTTGCCGCCCTCCTTGACGAGGACGTTGCCCTGCGAGTCGGAGACGTCCTCGAGGACGGTCCGGCCGGCGAGGAGAGACTCGATCTTCTCCTTCGCCTCGGTGCGGATGATGCGGATTTCGTCGTCGGCGTTCTTCGTGAGGCGCCCGATCTCCTCGTCGAGGATCTGCTTGGCGCGGGCGTCCTTCTGCTTCTCCTCGTCCTTGCGCGTGAAGATCTTCACGTCCACGACGACGCCCTCGATGCCCGGCGGGCACTTGAGCGAGGCGTCGCGCACGTCGCCGGCCTTCTCGCCGAAGATCGCGCGGAGGAGCTTCTCCTCGGGGGTCAGCTGCGTCTCGCCCTTCGGCGTGACCTTGCCGACGAGGATGTCCCCGGGCTTGACGTTCGCGCCGATGCGCACGATGCCGGAATCGTCGAGGTCGCGGAGCGCGTGCTCCGAGACGTTCGGGATGTCCTTCGTGATCTCCTCGGCCCCGAGCTTCGTCTCGCGGGCCTCGATCTCGAACTCCTCGATGTGGATGGAGGTGTAGTAGTCCTCCTTGACCATCTTCTCGGAGATGAGGATCGCGTCCTCGTAGTTGTAACCGCGCCACGGCATGAACGCGACGAGGATGTTCCGCCCGAGCGCGAGCTCGCCCTGCGACGTGCACGGGCCGTCCGCGAGAACCTGCCCGGCGACGACGCGGTCGCCTTCCTTCACGATCGGCTTCTGGTTGATGCACGTGTTCTGGTTCGAGCGGCGGAACTTGAGAAGCGGGTAGATGTCCGCGCCGAAATCCTTCGTTTCGCCGTCTTCGCCCGTGATCTGGACGCGGACGATGATCCGCCGGGCGTCGACCGTGTCGACGATCCCGTCGCGCTTGCACATGACGACGGCGCCGGAGTCCCTGGCGACGACGCCCTCGAGGCCCGTGCCGACGAGCGGCGGCTCCGTGCGCAGGAGCGGCACCGACTGGCGCTGCATGTTCGAACCCATGAGGGCGCGGTTCGCGTCGTCGTGCTCGAGGAAGGGGATGAGGGCGGCCGCCACCGAAACGAGCTGTTTCGGCGAGACGTCCATGAACTCGATCTTGTCCTTCTCGATCGTGATGAACTCGCCGCCGGCGCGGGCGACGATGCGGTCCTCCGTGAACCGGCCCTTGTCGTCGACCTCGGCGTTCGCCTGGGCGATCGTGTAGTTCTCCTCTTCCCACGCGGGCTGGAAGAACGCGGTCGGGCGCCCAACGGCCACTTTCTTGTGGCCCCTCTTCAGCCGGGCGACTGTTTCCTCGAGCTCCTCGGCCTCGACGATCTGGCCCTTCTTCCACCCCGAATCGCCGACGGTGACAATTTCGTAGTGGTCGAGGACGCGTCCGTTCTTGACCTTCTTGTACGGGCTCTCGATGAACCCGAATTCGGAGATGCGGGCGAAGCACGAGAGCGACGAGATGAGGCCGATGTTCGGGCCCTCCGGCGTCTCGATCGGGCAGATGCGGCCGTAGTGCGTCGCGTGGACGTCCCTCACCTCGAACCCGGCCCGCTCGCGCGAGAGGCCGCCCGGCCCGAGGGCCGAGAGCCGCCGCTTGTGCGTGACCTCGGAGAGGGGGTTCGTCTGGTCCATGAACTGCGAGAGCTGCGAGGACCCGAAGAACTCCTTGATCGCCGCGATGACCGGCTTGGAGTTGATGAGGTCGTGCGGCATCGCCGAGTCGATGTCCTGGTGGACGGACATCTTTTCCTTGATCGCGCGCTCCATGCGGACCAGGCCGATCCGGAACTGGTTCTCGAGAAGCTCGCCGACGCAGCGGACCCGGCGGTTGCCGAGGTTGTCGATGTCGTCGGTCTTCCCGATGTCGCGCTTGAGCTCGAGCAGGTGCTCGATCACGACGTAGAAGTCCTCGGCGGTGAGGGTCTTCTGGTCGAGCGAGGTCGAGAGCCCCGTCCGGATGTTGAACTTGAAGCGGCCGACGCGCGAAAAGTCGTACTTCCGCGGGTCGAAGAACATGCCCGCGAAGAGGTTCTTCGCGCTCTCGTCCGTCGGCGGGTCGCCGGGACGCATGCGCTTGTAGATCTCGAGAAGCGCCTCGCGCTTCGTTTTGACGCTGTCCTTGCGGAGCGTCGCGATGAGCGTCTCGCCGATGGGCTCCCAGTCCGGGAAGATCGCCTCGACGGCGGTCGCCTGCTTGCCCTCGAGCTGGGCCGCGAGGTCCTCGGGGATCTCGGAGCCGGTCTCGAAGAGCACCTCGCCCGACCCGAGGTCGACGACGTCGGCGGCGAACAGGGCCCGGCCGAGCTTGGCCGGGTCCACGGACACCTCGACACTCTCGCCTTTCCCGAGCGACTCCTTCTGCTCGGCCGTCAGCTTGACGTCGGCGAAGATGCGGCCGTCCTTGCGGATGCCGCGGAGATGCTTGAGGCGAAGCTCTTCCTTCGGAAGGACGTCGGGCGGGAGGACGAGGCGCGCCTTGCCCTTCTCGAACGACAGCTTCACCGCCGAGTAGAACTTCTTGAGGATGAGCTCGTCGCTCTCGAGGCCGAGCGCGCGGAGGAACACCGTCCCCGGGAACTTGCGCTTGCGGTCGATGCGGACGCCGAACAGGCCCTTCGGGTCGATCTCGAACTCGACCCAGGAGCCGCGGTACGGAATGATCTTGCCGATCAGCGTGTGCGCGCCCTCGCGCGTGAAGAACACGCCGGGCGAGCGGTGGAGCTGCGAAACGATGACGCGCTCCGTCCCGTTGATGACGAACGTCCCGTTGTCCGTCATGAGCGGGATCTCGCCGAAGTAGACCTCTTCCTCCTTGATGTCCCGGATCGGCCATTCCTTCGGCGCGCCCTTGCCGGTCGGAGCGTTCTCCTTGTCGAACACCTTGAGGCGGAACGTCACCTTGAGGGGCACCGAGTACGTCGCGCCGCGCTCCTGGCACTCGGCGACCGAGTACGGGAGGCGCAGCTCGACCGGCGTCCCGCACACCTCGTCGATCGTGACCTTGTTCGGGTTCGGGTGGCCGCAGACGCCGCACTCGACGCGCGTCGCGCGCGGATCCTTCACCTTCACGATCGCGCCGCAGTGCGCGCACGGGAAGCGCAGATGCTGGAGTCCCTCGAGCCGGCCGCTCCGGGACTTCCATTCGCCGATGCGGTACGACACGAACTCGAGCGCGCACGTCTCGCGGAAGTCGCTGAACGGGAAGACGCTCTTGAAGACGGCCTGCAGACCGACATCCTGCCGTTCCTCCGGCAGGAGGTCCATCTGGAGGAAGTCCTCGTACGACTTGCGCTGGACGTCGATGAGGTTCGGGAGCGGCAGGAACGAGCGGATCTTGCCGAAGCTCGTCCGTTCCTTCTGGCCCGGGGCGAAGGTGCGTCCGATCATGGGGTGTTCTGTCCTCTCATGGCCGCGCGCAGGCCGGGAGATGAAGCGCGCGAGGGGGCGACGAAGATCGAGGATTCGGACGAGAGCTTTGCCGGGGGAAACCAGACCCTGGTTTCCCCCGGACCCCCTTCGGGGTTACTTGACCTCGACCTTCGCTCCCGCGTCCTCGAACTTCTTCTTGATCGAGGCGGCCTCGTCCTTCGACACGCCTTCCTTGATGGTGCCGAGGTTCTCGACGAGGTCCTTCGCTTCCTTGAGGCCGAGCGAGGAGTTGACCTCGCGCACGGCCTTGATGACGTTGATCTTGTTCGAGCCGGCCTCCTTGAGGACGACGGTGAACTCGGTCTGCTCCTCGGCGGCGGCGGCGGCCGGGGCGGCGCCGGCGGCGGCGGCCGGGGCGGCCATCATCGCGGCGGAGACGCCGAACTTCTCCTCGAGAGCCTTCACGAGAGTGTTCAGCTCGAGGACGGACATCGACTCGATTTCCTTGACGAAAGTCTCGACGTTGAGAGCCATGTTCTATCTCCTGATTCTTCGGCTTATGCCGTGGTTGCTTCGGACTTGGCTTTTTGCTGGGCCACGGCCGCGAGGGTCGCGGCGACGTTGCGGTGAGGGGCGGCGAGGACCGTCACGAGGCGCCTCACCGGCGACTGCATGAGGCCGAGGAGCTTGCCGACGAGCTCGGTGCGCGACGGCAGGTTCGCGAGGGTCTCGAGCTCCTTCGCGGCGACGGGCTTGCCGTCGAGAAGGGCGGCCTTGACCTTCAGGTTCTGGTTGGTCTTTCCGAAGGCGTGGAGGACCTTCGCGAGCGCGACGACGTCCGTCGTCGAGTACGCAACGCCCGTCATCCCCGTGAAGTGCTCCTTGAGCGAGCCGAGGGGCTTTCCCTCGAGGGCGCGCAGGGCGAGCGTGTTCTTCACGACGATGTAGTCGGACTTCGCGGCGCGGATCTGGCGGCGCAGGTCCGTCACGGCCGGAACCGTGAGGCCCTTGTAGTCGATCAGGAACGCGTGGGGAGCCTTCCCCACGGTCGCCGCGAGCTCGGCGAGCTCCTCGGCCTTGGAAGCGCGGGTGGTGGTCATTTAAGCCGTCCTCCCGACGAGCTTCTCGGCGGTCGCGGGATCCACCGGGACGCCCGGGCCCATCGTCGACGAAAGGACGACGGACTTCATGTACTTGCCCTTCGCGGCGGCGGGCTTCGCCTTCTGGACCGCCGTGAGGAGCGCCTCGGTGTTCTCGACGAGCTGGACCTCGGGGAACGAGGTCTTGCCGACGGGAACGTGGATGATCGCGGTCTTGTCGACGCGAAACTCGATCTTGCCGGCCTTCAGCTCCTTGACGGCCTTGGCCACGTCGAACGTGACCGTTCCGGCCTTCGGGTTCGGCATGAGGCCGCGCGGGCCGAGGATCTTGCCGAGCCGTCCGAGCGACTTCATCATGTCGGGCGTCGCGACGAGGGCCTCGAAGTCGAGCATCCCGGCCTGGATCTTCGCGACGAGGTCGTCCCCGCCCACGAGGTCCGCTCCGGCCGATTCGGCTTCCTTCACCTTCTCGCCGGAGGCGACGACGGCCACGCGGGTCGTCTTCCCGAGGCCGTGCGGGAGCACGACCGTGCCGCGCACCATCTGGTCCGCGTGCTTCGGGTCGACGCCGAGGCGCAGCGCCACCTCGACCGTCTCGTTGAACTTGGCGAACGCCGCCGACTTGACGAGCGCGACGGCCGAGGAGACGTCGTAGAGCTTCGCCTTGTCGACTTTGGCGGCGGACGCGGTGAATTTCTTGCCACTCATGGTGTTTTTGTCTCCGGAGTCGGTCGCGTCCCGCGGGTCCGTCGGTGAGAAGCCCCGGGGCATCCCGGGCACCGGCGAACCGCGCGCCGGGAGAGGCCCGGCGCGGGAGGCTTCCGCCTCGTTGATCGCGGCGTCAGCCGACGACCTCGATTCCCATGGATCGGGCGGTCCCCTCCACCGACTTGACGGCGGCGGCGAGGTCCACGGTGTTCAGGTCGACGAGCTTGAGCTTGGCGATCTCCTCGACCTGCTTTTTCGTCACCTTGCCCACCTTCGTCTTGTTCGGGACGCCGGAGCCCTTTTCGAGCTTGGCGGCCTTCTTGAGCAGGACGGCGGCGGGAGGCGTCTTCGTGATGAACGAATACGACCGGTCCGAATACACCGTGACGACGACGGGGATGATGAGCCCCGCGTCCTTCGCGGTCTTCGCGTTGAAGGCCTTGCAGAAGTCCATGATGTTGACGCCCTGCGGACCGAGCGCGGTGCCGACGGGCGGAGCGGGCGTGGCCTTCCCCGCTTCGATCTGGAGCTTGACGTAACCGGTGACTTTCTTTGCCATGACTCTCTCGCTGTTCCTGCTGCCTTTGAGCGTTGCGCGACGTCGTTTTTCTTCTTAGAAGGTGAAGAGGGGAAGCCCCTGCGGACCGCGCCGGCGCCGCCTTTCCGCTGCGCCGCCGCCTTCTTCCCTTTCTAAGAAAATCCGAAAACCAAAATCTTCTCTCTTCTCCTAGAGCTTCTGAACCTGGACGAATTCCAACTCCACCGGAGTCGGCCTTCCGAAGATGGTGACGAGGACGCGGAGCGTCGAGCGCTCGAGGTTGATGTCCTCGACCGTGCCCGTGAACTCCTTGAAGGGCCCGTCCGTGATCTTGACCTGCTCGCCGCGCTCGTAGACATAACGCGGCTTCGGCTTTTCCTTGGACTCGGCCGTGTGGTGGAGGATCGAGTCGACCTCGTCCTGCGTGAGCGGGACGGGCGCCTTCGACGAGCCGCCGACGAAGCCCGTGACCTTCGGCGTGTTGCGCACGAGGTGCCAGGTCTCGTCGGACATCTCCATCTGGACGAGGACGTAGCCCGGGAAGAACTTCCGCTCGACGTTGCGGCGCTTCCCGGCCTTCATCTCGACGACGGTCTCCTTCGGCACGCGGATCTCGCCGAAGTGGACCTCCATGCCGAGGGCCTTGATGCGGTTCTGCAGCTCCGTGACCACACGGTCCTCGAAGCCCGAGTACGTGTGGACGATGAACCAGTCCATGTGGGGCGCCGCCGCGGCCGGGGCCGCGCTGGCCAGTTCCTGGGGATCGACTTCGCTCACCGCTGCTGCCTTTATCTCTGTCTTCAGCCGCCGAAGGCGGCGAAGAGCTTGTTCACGAGCGGTGTGACCGCCGCGTCGACGAGGAAGAGGAAGATGCCGACGATGATCGTGTAGACGATGACGACCACCGTCGTTCCCGTGACCTCTTCCCGGTCCGGCCACGAGACCTTCGCCGTCTCCTTCTTCACGTCCGAAAGGAAGCCTCGGAAGGTGGTCCAACGTTCGCTGAGGTTCATGTCGTTTCGTTCGTCCTTCGTGTCGATTGCGTCCGTCGTCTCGTGTCTCGATGTCGTGGGCCAGGGCCGAGGTTGGCAGGGGTGCGGGGATTCGAACCCCGAACCTACGGTTTTGGAGACCGCCGCTCTAGCCAGTTGGAGCTACACCCCTGCACGTTTCCGCCGGGTAGAAAAAAGAGGTTCGATTGGAGCGGGAGACGGGATTCGAACCCGCGACCAACAGCTTGGAAGGCTGTGACTCTACCCCTGAGTTACTCCCGCTCAAGAGAGCGATTGGCGCGGGGAAACTGGAGCCCACGAGCAGATTTGAACTGCTGACCCCGTCCTTACCAAGGACGTGCTCTACCGACTGAGCTACGTGGGCCCGCTCTTCCCGGGAAATGGTGGGCAGAGAGGGATTCGAACCCCCGTAGCACGTAAGTGCGGCAGATTTACAGTCTGCTGCCATTAACCACTCGGCCATCTGCCCGTCCCCGTCCTTCTTCATCCCGTTATCCGGCCCCCGGAAACTCTGCCTGGAGCTGGCGATGGGACTTGAACCCGCAACCTGCCGATTACAAATCGGCTGCTCTGCCAATTGAGCTACGCCAGCACTCGCATTCCTCCCCAGAGAGAGCTCGACCGTGCGACCCGATGACCATGGAGACACGGAGAATGCACGGCTTCGCGCACCCGGCGAGGCGCGAACTGTGGTTTATATCAGTCGGCTCGAAGCCGCGTCAAGCCATTTTCATGCCGCAGTTCAGCCCGCGGGAGTTTTCCGCCTCAACCACTCGTAAAGCAGGACGCCTGCCGCCACGGAAACGTTCAACGAACCGGCGCCGGGGTTCATCGGGATAGAAATCAATCGGTCGCATGTTTCCTTCGTCAGCCTTCTGAGCCCCGCCCCCTCCGAGCCGAGACAGAGGACGGCATCACCGGAAATGTCGACTTTCCAGAGACTTTCGCCGTCCATGGCCGCTCCGTAGATCCAGAACCCGGCCGCCTTGGCCTGCTCGAGGAAGCGGGCGGCGTTGACCACCCGCCCCACCTTGACACGCTCCAAGGCGCCCGCCGATGACTTAGAGACGGTTTCGTTGAGCCCGGCCGAGTGCCGCTCGGTCAGGACGACCGAAGCCCCGGCCGCGGCGGCCGTCCGGAGAACCGAGCCGAGATTGCCCGGGTCCGTCACCTCGTCGAGGAAGAGGACGCAGCGCGAGCCCTTCGGCCCGGCCAGGCAGTCCTCGACGGCGTCGTACTCCCGCTCGGCGACGCGCGCGGCGACGCCGTTGTGCGCCCGCCCGGCGAAGCGGTCCAGCTCCTCCTTCGCGACGAGGCGCACCGGGACGCCGGCGCCACGGGCCAACTCCTCGATTTCCGAGGCGCGCGCGTCCTTGCGCCCGCGCTGGACGAGAAGCGCCTCGACGGCGCGTGGTCTCTTCTCGAGGACCTCGCGCACCGGGTGGAAGCCCGAGACGATCACGGAACGCTACTCGGTCTCGTCGCCTGCGTCCGCGAGAAGGACGACGGTCGCGGCGACGCCTTCGCCCCGTCCGAAATCCGTGAGGCCGTTGCCCGACGACGCCTTGACCGAGACGCGCGCGACTTCGATCCCGAGGAGGGCCGCGATGTTCGCGCGCATCGCCTCGCGGACGCTCGCGACGCGCGGGGTCGAGGCGAGGATCGTCACGTCCACGTTCAGGATCGGGGGGTGGTCCGTGATCTCGCGGGCGTGGCGCACGAAGGCCTCGCCCGCGGCGCCCGCCCACTCGGGCCGGTCCGTGCCGAAGACCGAGCCGAGGTCACCCGCGGCTGCCGCCCCGAGGAGCGCGTCGGCGAGTGCGTGAAGGACGACGTCGCCGTCCGAGTGGCCGATCGGGCCGAGGTCCGAGGAAATCGTGACGCCGCCGAGGACGCACGGGCGTCCCGGCGCGAGCCGGTGGGCGTCGAAACCGTGCCCGATCCTCATCGCGTCACGCTTCCGCGCGGCCGAGCCAGGCCTCGGCCCACGCGAGGTCTTCGGGGTATGTGATCTTGACGTTCCAGCGCGACGTCAGGACGACCGTGACCTCGGCGCCGACGCGTTCCGCCAGCTCGGCGTCGTCGGTGGCCTCCGAACCGCCGTCCTTCGCGAGGCCGCGCCTCAGGATCCCGGCCCGGAACGCCTGCGGCGTCGTGGCCGCCACGAGGTCTCTGCGCGGGACCGTCGCGCGGATCTTTCCGGCCTCGATGCGCTTGATCGTCTCGACGAGGGAAAAGGCCGCGATCGCGGCGCCGGTCGCATCCGCCGCGTCCACCACCGCCTTGACCTCGAGCGGGTCGACGAGGGGGCGCGCCGCATCGTGCACGAGGACGAGCGCGTCGTCGTCCTCGAGGTCGGCCGCCTCGAACGCCCGCGCGACGGACTCGCGACGCGTCACGCCGCCCTCGACGAGGAAATACGAGAGCGGCGCTTTCGCGAGCGCGGCGTGGAACTGGGCCTCGCACCCTCCCGGGATCGCGACGACGGCCGAGGACACGCGCTTCGACGCCGCGAGGCGCTCGAGCGCGTGGACGAGAAGGGGCTTCCCGGCGAGGAGGACGAGCGCTTTCGGGCCGCCTTCGTGGAAGCGGGTACCGAAGCCGGCGGCCGGGACGAGAGCCGTGGCCTGACTCACCGGGCGAAGACTTCCGATTCCTTCGTCTTGAGGATCTGGTCGACCTCGGCCACGCTCTTGTCCGTGAGCTTCTGGACCTCGTCGAGGGCGCGCTTCTCGTCGTCCGCGGAGACCGCCGAGGCCTTCGCTTCCTTTTTGATCGCGTCGTTCGCCTCGTGGCGGTGGTGGCGGATCTCGACCCTCGCGTGCTCCGCGAAGCCGTGCGCCTTCTTGACGATCTCCTTGCGCCGCTCCTCCGTGGGCTGGGGCACCGGTATCCGGACGACCTTACCGTCCGACGACGGGTTCAGCCCGAGGTCGCTCGTGCGGATCGCTTTCTCGATCGCCGGGCAGAGCGAGTGCTCCCACGGCACGGCGAGAAGAAGCGTCGCGTCCGGCGCGGAGAGGTTCGCGACCTGGTTCAGGGGCGTCGGCGTGCCGTAGTACTCGACGAGAATGCCCTCGAGGAGGCCCACGGAGGCACGCCCCGTGCGGAGGTGCTTGAGCTCGTGCTTGAGCGCTTCGAGCGAGGCATGCATGCGCCTCTCGGTTTCCTTCTTGATCTCGGTGATGATCGGCATGGCGTCTCCTTCTTCAAGAGCGGCGCGTCAGGCGCGCCCCGCGTCGACCACGCTTCCCACCGGCTCGCCCATGACGACGCGACGAATGTTTCCGGGGACGAGCAGGTTGAAGACGCGGATCGGCATCCGATTATCGCGGCAGAGAGCGACCGACGTCGCGTCCATGACGGCGAGCCGCTTCTCGAGGACGTCCTGGTAGCTGACCCGGGCGAGGAACTCGGCGTTCGGGTTCTCCTTCGGGTCCGCCGAGTAGATCCCGTCGACGCGCGTCGCCTTGAGGATCGCGTCGGCCCGGATCTCGTTCGCGCGGAGGGCCGCGGCCGAGTCGGTCGTGAAGTACGGGTTGCCGGTCCCGCCCGCGAAGATGACGCAGCGCTTCTTCTCGAGATGGCGGATGGCGCGGCGCCGGATGAACGGCTCGGCAACGGCGCGCACCTCGAACGCGGTCATGACGCGCGTGTGGATCGTGCGCTTCTCCATCGCGTCCTGGAGCGCCAGCCCGTTGATGACCGTCGCGAGCATCCCCATGTTGTCGCCCGTGACGCGGTCGATTCCCTGCGTCGCGGCCGAGACGCCGCGGATGATGTTGCCGCCGCCGATCACGATCGCGATCTCGACGCCGAGGCGCGCGACCTCGGCGACCTCGTCCGCGATGCGCGCGACGACCGCCGGCTCGATGCCGAACGCCTGGCCCCCGAGGAGGGCCTCCCCGGACAGCTTCAGCAGGATCCGGCGATAGTGCGGTTCCACGTTCTTACTTGGTGAGCGCGGCCACTTCGGCGGCGAAATCGCCCCCGGCCTTCTTCTCGACGCCCTCGCCCACCTTGTAGCGGACGAAGCGGACCACGGACGCGTCCTTGCCGCCGCGCTCGGCGATGACCTGCGAGACCTTCTTGCTGTCGTCCTTCGCGAACGCCTGGTCGACGAGGACGACCTCGCCGAACCACTTGCCGATCATGCCTTCGACCATCTTCTCGGCGACGGCCTCCGGCTTTCCGGCGGCGATCGCCTTGGCGCGCGCGATCTCACGCTCGTCGGCGAGCGCCTTGGGGGCGACGGCGTCGCGGCTCGTGAACTGAGGCGCAAGCGCGGCGACGTGCATCGCGAGGTCCTTGCCGAGGTCCTCGGGCATGCCCTTCGTCTCGATCACGACGACGGTCTTGTCGCCGGGGTGCGCGTAGAGCGTGAGGGACGCGCCGGGGCCCGCGACGAGGCGCGCGAAGCGGCGCACCTCGGTCTTCTCGCCGAGGTCGCCCGTGAAGGCCTGGAGGGACTCGGCGATCGTGGCGCCCGGGTGCGGCATCTTCGACGGGGGGGCCGCCGCGTTCAGGACCGCGGCATCGCCGTCGGCCGTGTCGCCGAGGGCCGCGTGGCCGTGCACGAAGTTCGTGAGCGCGTGCAGAGCCTGCTTGAACTTCTCCGTCTTCGCGACGAAGTCGGTCTCGCAGTTCAGCTCGACCAGGGCCGCGACGCCGTTCGACACCGTGTGGCCGACAAGCCCGTCGGCCGCGACGCGTCCGGCCTTCTTGGCGGCGGCGGCGAGGCCCTTCTTGCGAAGGATCTTCTCGGCCTCCTCCGCGTTTCCGTTCGTCTCTTCGAGCGCGCTCTTGCAGTCGAGCATGCCGGCGCCCGTCCTGTCGCGGAGCATCTTGACCATCACTGCGGAAATCGCCATGGAATCCTCTCTGACATCAAAAAGGCCGGCGGGGGACCCCAAGTCCTCCCGCCGGCCCGAATCGCGTGGATCGGGATCAGGCCTGGACGGGGACGGCGGGGCCCTCGGGCTTGGCCGCGCCCGCCTCGGTCACCTGGAAGTTCGTGGGCATCGGCTCGTCCTCTCCGTGGACGACCTTTCCGACGAAGCGCTCTTCCTGCGCGTGCAGGCCCTCGAGCACCGCGTCCGCGATCTTGCCCGTGAAGAGCTTGATCGCGCGGATGGCGTCGTCGTTGCCGGGGATCACGAAGCTGATGTCGTCGGGGTCGCAGTTCGTGTCGACGATCGCGACGACGGGGATGCCGAGCTTCTTCGCTTCCTGGACCGCGATCGCTTCCTTCTTGGGGTCGATCACGAAGAGGATGTCCGGAAGCTCTTCCATCTCCTTGATGCCGACGAGGTTCTTCGCGAGCTTCGCCTTCTCGCGGTCGAGCTGGATGCGCTCCTTCTTCGTGAGGATCGCGTCCGAGCCCTCCACGAGCATCGCCTCGACTTCCTTGAGCCTCGAGATCGACTTGCGGATCGTGACGAAGTTCGTGAGGGTGCCGCCGAGCCAGCGGTTGTTCACGTAGAACATGCCGCAGCGGTTCGCTTCCTCGTAGATCGCGTCCTGCGCCTGGCGCTTCGTCCCGACGAAGAGGATGTTCTTCCCCTGAGACGCGACGTCCGTGATGAACGCCGCCGCCTCGCGGAAGCACTTGAGCGTCTTCTGGAGGTCGATGATGTAGATCCCGTTGCGCTTGCCGAAGATGTACTTCTTCATCTTCGGGTTCCAGCGCTTCGTCTGGTGCCCGAAGTGGACGCCCGCCTCGAGCAGCTCCTTCATCGTGATCTGGCTCATGAGTCCCCCATTACCTCTTCGAGAACTGGAACCGGGCGCGGGCGCCGCGCTGGCCGTACTTCTTGCGCTCCTTCATGCGCGAGTCGCGCGTGAGGAGGCCGGCCTTCTTCAGGGCGCCCCGGAGCTCGCCGTTGAAGAGGCAGAGCGCGCGGGCGATTCCGTGGCGGATCGCACCGGCCTGGCCGGCGCTCCCGCCGCCCTCGACGAGGGCGACGACGTCGAACTTCTCGACCGTCTCGGTGAGCTGAAGCGGCTGGCGGATGACCATCTTGAGCACGTCGTTCGGGAAGTAGTCCTCGAAAGTGCGGTCGTTGACCTGGACCGCGCCCTTGCCGGGGCGGAGGAACACGCGGGCGACGGATTCCTTGCGGCGCCCGACGGCCTGAAACTGGAGGTTCGTCACGGGGTGCGCTTCTCCTTAAACCCGGTCAGACCGCGACGGCCGCGGGCGCCTGGGCGGCGTGCGGGTGGTGCGGGCCCGCGTAGACCTTGAGCTTCTTGAACATCTTCTTGCCGAGCTTCGTCTTCGGGAGCATTCCCTTGACGGCTTCCTCGATGACCCGCTCGGGGCGCGTGGCCCGGAGCTTCTCGAACTCGACGGTCTTGACGCCGCCCGGGAAGCCCGTGTGATGCCGGTAGAGCTTCGCCTGGGCCTTGGCGCCGGTGAGGGCGATCTTCTCGGCGTTCACGACGACGACGAAGTCGCCGGTGTCGAGGAACGGCGTGTAGACGGCCTTCGTCTTGCCCGTGAGGTGCCGCGCGACGAGGGTCGCGAGACGGCCGAGGACCTTCCCGTCGGCGTCCACGACGATCCAGCGGCGGGTGTGGTCGGAAATTTTCGGGAGCGGCGTGCGAGTGCTCACGGGAACGGTCGTCTCCGGCCTGGGCGGTAGTGGGGGTTCGACCCCGTTGGAGGATGCGGGGTCTGCCTCGCGATGCGGATTCCGGGGAGCATCGAAAGACCAGAGCCCGACGGCACACGACTCGCGGGCTTCGGACAGGAACCCGAGACCCGCGGGGCAGTGGAAAATACCCCCCCTCTCCCTCCCTGTCAAGCGACGGGACGGGCCGGACGAGGTGCGAAGAGGTGACAATACGACCATGACCTCGACGATTCTCGATGGAAGCTCCGTTGCAAAGGCGATCCGGGCCGAGGCCGCCGAAGGTGCGTCCCGCCTGGCGGCCCGGGGCGTCGTCCCCGGGCTGGCAGTCGTCCTCGTCGGGGACGATCCGGCGAGCGCGGTCTATGTCCGGAACAAGGAAACGGCCGCCCGGGAGGCCGGATTCGCCGGCCGGACGCTGCGCTTCCCGGCGTCCCTCCCCGAGGCGGACCTCCTCGCGACAATCGATGCCCTGAACCGCGACGACGCCGTGGACGGCATCCTCGTCCAGCTCCCGCTGCCGAAGCACATTTCGACGTCCCGCGTGCTCGAGGCGATCCACCCGAAGAAGGACGCCGACGGCTTCCACCCCGAGAACGCCGGCCGCCTCCTGCAGGGCAAGCCCGCCCCCGTCCCCTGCACGCCGGCCGGAATCCTCGAGCTCCTCCGGCGCGAAAACGTGCCGCTCCGCGGCACGCGCGCGGTCGTCGTGGGTCGGAGCGACATCGTCGGCAAGCCGATGGCGGTCCTTCTCCTCCGGAACGACGCGACCGTCACGATCGCCCACTCGAAGACGCGCGACCTGCCCGGGCTCTGCCGCGAGGCGGACCTCCTCGTCGCGGCGATCGGGCGGCCCGGTTTCGTGACGGGCGACTTCGTGAAGGAGGGCGCCGTCGTCGTGGACGTCGGGATGAACCGCGTCACGTCGCGCGCCGACCTCCAGCGCTTCTTCCCGGGCGATGCGAAGCGCCTTGCCGCGTTCGAGAAGAACGGCTCGACGCTCGTCGGCGACTGCGACCCCGCGACCGCGTTCCCGAGGGCCTCTCGCTACACGCCCGTCCCGGGCGGCGTCGGCCCCCTGACGATCGCCCACCTCCTCCTCAATACGCTCCGGCTCTGCGAGGCGCGGCGCGGATGATCCTGAAAGTCGGACTCACGGGCGGCCTCGCGTCGGGCAAGAGCACGATCGCCGAGGGCCTCGAAAAGCGCGGGATCCCCGTGCGCGACGCGGACCGGATGGTCCACGACCTCTACGAGCCCGGCGCCGCGGGCGCCCGGGCCGTCGCGGCGGCGTTCGGGCCCGGCTTTCTCTCCCCCGACGGCTCGGTCGACCGGCGCATGCTGTCGTCGCACGTCTTCCACGACCGCGCGGCCCTGTCGCGGCTGAACGACCTCATCCACCCGCTCGTCCGGGACGAGCAGGCGCGCTGGTTCGCCGATCTCGCGGAAAAGGGCGAGCCGCTCGGCGTGATCGAGGCGACGCTCCTCGTCGAGACCGGCGGCCGCGAGCGCTTCGACGTCCTCGTCGCCGTGTCGGCGCCGGCCGAGATGCGCCTGAAGCGCGCGATCAAACGCAGCGGCGAGATCGACCCGAACGAGTTCGTGAAGCGGATGACGGCGCAGTTCTCCGACGCCGCGCGCGAAGAGGTGTCCGACATCGTCGTCCGCACGGACGGCACGCGCGAGGAGCTCGAGGAAAAGATCGACCGCCTTGCCGAGGACCTGCGCGCCCGCGCGGCCGACGCGGGCGCGGGCGGCCGGAGCGGCTTTTTCACCCGGCCGGGCTGAGGAATGAGGGAAAAAGAGAGAGCAAAAGAGTAAAGCGAAAAAGAGGAAGAGGAAGATGTTCTTAGAAGGTGTGAAAGCGCACGGCGCTCGAACCGTGCCGGGGCGCCACCCGTTGCTCCCGCCTCACTCACCCTCCTAAGAAAATCCGAAGGTCCTCTTCGAACCTCACGATGCGAGCAGTCGTCGCAGCTGTTCGAACGCCCTCGCCCGGTGGGAAGCAAGATTCTTTGCTTCCTCTCCCATCTCCGCGAACGTGCGCGTCTCCCCCTCCGGGATGAAGAGGACGTCCCAGCCGAAACCGCTCGTGCCGCGTGGGTGGAGGGCGATCGAGCCCTTCGCGCGGCCCTCGGCGACGGTCACGTCCGCCTCGCGGTCCCCCGGCCGCGCGACGGCGAGAACCGAAACGGCCTCGGCGCTGCGGTCGGAGAAGCCGTCCAGCATTTTCGCGAGGCCCTCCTGCCCGAGGCCGCCCGCCGTGATCCATTTCGTGAGCGGCCCGGGGAACCCTCCCCAGCCGACGACGGAGAGGCCGGAGTCCTCGACGAGGACGGGCACGCCCAGCGCCCGCGCCGCGACGATCGCCTTGGCGCGCGCGACCTCGCGGAAGTCGAGGGACTGGATCTCGGGGAGGTCGACGTCGCGCGCGGCGACGGTGCGGCCGAGGAACGCGGACGCTTCCCGCGCCTTGCCGGCGTTCGAGGTCACGAAGACGAGGCCCGCGAGCGGGTCGCTCACGCGCTCGGGACCGGGCGGCCCGCCGCGTCGAGCTTCAGGCGGAACGCGGTCATCCCCTTCGAGAGGCCCTTCAACTTCTGCTCGCCGAGCGGCTCGAACGCGAACGCGCTTCCCGCCTGGCGGGCCGTTTCGACGCCCACGACGACCTCGTTCGGGCCCGCCACGGTCGACTCGAGGCGCGCCGCGACGTTCACCGTGTTCCCGAGGACGGTGTAGTCGACGCGCCGGTCGGACCCGATGTCGCCGACGAAGGCCCGGCCCGTGTTGACGCCGACGCGGACGGCGACCGGGCGCTCGCCGTTCACGGCCCGCTGGGCGTTCCACGTCGTGAGGCTCTCGACGAGCTTCGCGGCCGCCGCGACGGCGCGCCGCGCGTGGTCGGGCTGCGGGATCGGCGCGCCGAAGAACGCCATGACGGCGTCCCCGATGAACTTGTCGAGAGTCCCCCCCTGCTCGAAGATCGCGTCCGCCGCGAACGTGAAGACGCGCTCGAGGAAACGCGAGAGCTCCTCGGGGTCCATCGTCTCGGCGGAGGACGTGAAGCCGACGATGTCCGCGAAGAAGACCGTGACCTCGCGCGTCCGGACGCTCTCGACCCCCTGGGGCCCGCCCGTCACGATCTCGTCGACGACGCCGGGAGAGTGATATCGGGACAGCCGCTCGCGGATGCGCTCCTCGTGCTCGATCCGGCTCTGGAGGCGCGCGCGCTCGATCGCGACGGCCGCGAAGTTGCCGAGGGCCGTGAGGAGGTCGAGGTCGTCGGCCGTGAACGTGCCGGCCCGAAGCGGCGTGTCGACGTGGAGCGCGCCGATCACGCGGTCGCGGTCCCAGAGCGGGACGCACATCGCGGAGCGGATCTGCTGGATCCGGATGGACTGGCCCGCCTCGAACCGGTCGTCCGCGAGCGCGTCGGACGTGAGGACGGCGACACGGTCGCGCACGACCGAGTCGACGATCGTGTGGGAGAAGGCGGCTTCCGGGTCGGGCCCATCCATGCCGCGCCTCCGAGCGAGCGTCGGGGTCGGCCGCCCGTCGGCCTCGAGCAGGACGACGACCGCACGCTCGGCCGGCAGGAAGTCGAAGAGGAGATCGACGACCTTCGACAGGATCTGCCCTACCTCGCGCGCCTCGATGAGCGTGCGCGCGACGAGGACCATCGCCTCGAAGACCTTCTCGCGCGTGGCGGGGCGGCGGCCCGCCAGCGTGCCCGCGAGGTCCTCCTTGACCTTCGTCGGCGCGGGAGCGTCGAAGCCGAAGTCGCGGTTGAAGTCCGCGATCGACCGGACGAAGGTCGCGCTCGAGTCGCTGATGGAGACCGGCGGACGCCCGCGGAAGGTCGGCTGCTCCTTCACGGTGAGCGTGAACGTCCCGATCGTGAGGACGTCACCCACGTGGATCTCGGCCTTCGGCGTGAACGCGCCGTTCACCTTGAGGCCGTTCGTGGATTTCAGGTCCTCGATCGTCCAGGCGCCGCCGTGTTCGGAGAGCAGGGCGTGCCTGCGCGAGACCGAGAAGTCGTTGAGGGCGATCCCGTTCTCGCTCGAGCGGCCGATCGACACGTCCGCGCCCGACAGGAGATACCGACGGGTCTGGCCTTCGACCTCGTAGACGAGCTCCATCAGCGGCATGAGAGGAGCGCGATTATAGGTGCGCCTCGGTCAGTCCGGAGGCGGCTCTCGCTCGGGACGCAATGTGAACTTGACGCGGATCACTTTCCAGACGGCGACCGGCTGGCCGTCGACGCGCGCGGGCCGGTACGTCCACCTCCGGACGGCGTCGATGGCGGCTTCCGTCATCCCGAAGGGCGCCTGGGACACGACCTCGATCCGGCCGATGGTGCCGTTCGCCTCCACGACGGCGCGCAGCGTGACGTCGCCGCCCGCCTTCAGCCGCTTCGCCGCCTCCGGGTACTGCGGGTCCACGCGCGTCACGAGGACGGGAAGCTCGGAGCCCTCGGGAAGCGCGGTCAGGGGCGCCGCGGGCGTCCCGGTCTGCACGGGCGGCGCGGCCGTCGGGAGGGACGCGATCTCGCCCGCGGGCGGGACTCCCGGCCGTGGCGTCGGCCTCGTCTCGCGGTCCGGAACGCCGAGGGCCTGGACCTCGGGAGCGACGCCCTTCCCCGGCGGACCCCCCGGTGCGGGCGCGACCGGGGAGGGAAGCAGCCGGATGGACCGCGCCGGCACGAACGCGAGCATCTTCCCCGCGAGCCGGACGCCGAAGAAGTCGTGGTCGGCGAGGATCACGTCCACGTCGTCGCCGTCCTCCAGCGTTCCCCACCGGGCCGCGCCGTAGTCGGGCGCGAGGAGGATCGGGCAGGGCTCGACGGCGCGTCCCGGCTGCGCCTCGAAGGCCTTGACATCCTCCTGGCGCGCCTCGCGCGCCTCGCGGTCGGCGAGCCGCTCGACGGCGGCGGCGGGCACCCAGACGTCGCCGCCCGGGCCCGCGACGCGCAGGGAGTCGCCTTTCGCCTCGCGGATCTTCACGGGAGTGCCGCGAGCGAGCGTGGCGGTCACGACCGACTTCGCGCCGGACTCGGCCCGGCCCGCGACTTTCTCGAGCGTCACCACGCCGCGGTCGTCCGCCGCCGCGGCTGGCACGCCGGGGGGCGGCGCCTTCCGGCACGCCGGGGCGAGGATGCCCGCGGCGGCGAGAACGGCGGCGGCGAGAATCGATCCGCGGAAGGTCAGGGCGCGCCCATCAGGGTGACGAGGATCGCCTTCTGGACGTGGAGGCGGTTCTCGGCCTCGTCGTAGATCACCGAGCGCGGCCCGTCGCAGACCTCCGCCGCGACCTCCTCGCCGCGGTGCGCCGGCAGGCAGTGCATGAAGACGGCGTCCTTGTGCGCGAGCGACATCAGGGCGTTCGAGACGGTCCAGCCCGCAAAGTCCTTCACGCGCCTGGCCTGCTCGGCCTCCTGGCCCATCGAGGCCCAGACGTCCGTGTAGACGACGTGCGCGCCTCGGGCGGCTTCTTCCTTCACGTTCGTGACGACCATCTTCGTGCCGGCGGCCGTGGCGTCGGCCTTCGCGTTCGCCGTGACGCCCGCGTCGGGCTCGTAGCCCTTCGGCGTCGCGACCGCGACGTCCACGCCGCACTTCGGCCCGCCGTACATGAGCGAGTGCGCCATGTTGTTGCCGTCGCCGACATACGCGAGCTTCAGGCCCTTCAGGCTCCCGAACTTCTCGGACATCGTGAAGTAGTCCGTGAGTGCCTGGCAGGGGTGGAGGAGATCCGTGAGGCCGTTGATCACCGGAACGGTCGCGAACTCGGCGAGATCGGTGACGGTCTTGTGCGCGAACGTGCGCGCCATGATGCCGTCGACGTACCGGGACAGGACCCGCGCGGTGTCGGAGACGGGCTCGCCGCGCCCGAGCTGGATGTCCCGCGACGAGAGGAACTGCGCGGCGCCGCCGAGCTGCGTCATCCCGGCCTCGAACGAGACGCGTGTCCGCGTCGAGGACTTCTCGAAGATCATCGCGAGGATCTTCCCGGGCAGGGCGGTGCGGTAGTCGTGCGGCCGGGTCTTGACGTCCGCGGCCCGCGCCAAAAGAGTGCCGACCTCCGCGGACGAAAGGTCGTGGATCGAGATCAGGTCTTTTCGTCTCATGTCCCTTCCATTCTCACACCGGCTCGCGCGCGAGCGGCATCGTCATGCAGCGCGGCCCGCCCCGCGCGCGGGAGAGCTCCGGGGCCGACATGAGGATCGCCTGCTTGGCCGGTTTCCTGCGCTCGAGCGTCTCGCGCCCGAGCAGGAGGTCGTCGTCCGAGAGGATGCGGTAGCCGTGCCGCGCGAGCTCGTCCGCGGTCCGGATGTTGCGGTCGTAGCCGAGGACGAGACCGGGGGCGAGCGCGAAGAGATTCGCGCCGTCCGTCCACTGCTCGCGCTGCTGGTCGATCGGGTCGGCGCCCCCGCACGCGATCGGCTCGAGGTCGATCCCGTGGGCGCGGAGGGCGGACAGGACGTCGTCCTTCGTCGTCCAGGAGACCTCGCGTCCGGTCAGGTCCGCCTCGTAGACGTCGACCTCTTCGGCGCCGCCCGGCAGGATCATCGGCTCGTGGCAGAGGCACTCGCCCTCCGAGAGGCGGGTGAAGATCGTGTCGAGGTGCATGGTCGCGCGCTGCGGCGGGATCGCGACGACGACGATGCGCTTCACGGGCGACCCTTCCTTGCGGAGCGCCTCGGCGAGGCGCTCGATCGTGATCTTCTCCGTGCGCTCCGAGTATCCGATCACGAGCGTCTCGGCCGAGAGGACGAGCACGTCGCCGCCCTCGAGCGTCGGCCGCATGCGGGCCAGCGAAAGGCTCCGCTCCTCCGCCGCGAACTCGCGGAACCAGAACGCGTCGGCCCGGCGACCGAACCGGGGGTGGAAGGCGAAGATCGCGCCCGAGAGGAGCGGTTCGCGCCAGCGGGCGCGCGTCGCCATCGCGCTACGGATGACGCGGTCTCCGAGCACGACGCACGGGTCGCGCTGGAAGAACCAGTTCGGGACCGGCGGCAGGAGGTAGAGCGAGTCCAGCGAACCCGTGATCTCCGGCCGGGGCCGCTCGATCCCTTCCACGAGGCCCGCCGCGAGGCGGTCTGCCGGAAGGTCGTTCAGGGCGACGAGGAGCGCGGGCGGCCACGAGAGAAGCCCGGCGAGCTCGCTCAGAACGACGTTGCGCGCGTCGGCATCCTGAAGGACCTCCTCGAGGAGGTCGCGGGCCTCGAGGACCTCGTCGGCGACGAATCTCAGGATCTGCCGGAACCGCCGGTGCTCCTCGCGCGCGCGGGCCCCGAACAGGATGTCGTCGAACAGGAGGTCCTGCATCATCGACGGGACCATCCGGTCGATCTCCCGGCCCGGCTCGTGGACGAGGACCGTCCGGAGGCGGCCGATCTCTGACTCGATCGTGAGAAGCATGACGGAGCGGCGCGGCGGCCGCCCGGAGATGCTAACCTGAAGGCCTTCGGGGAGAGCGCATGGAAGAGCCCGCCTTCGTCGTCTGCCTGAACTGCGACACCCCCTGCTATTCGTTCGAATACGACGAGAGGAAGGGAATCCTGAGCGCGTTCTGCGCCATCTGCGGGAACGACGAGATCAAGGAATTCCGTCTCCCGACCGACGACGAGGTGGAAGAGGAATGAACGGGTCGCCGGCGGACCGCTGGGAAAACCCCCTCAATACGCGCTACGCGTCCGGGGAGATGTCCTCGCTCTTCTCGGCGCGTTCGAAGTTCACGGCCTGGCGCCGCCTCTGGCTCTGGCTTGCCGAGGCCGAGAAGCAGCTCGGTCTCCCGATTCCCGACGCGTCCCTCGAGGCCCTGCGCGCCCACCTCGTCCCGACGGACGCCGAGCTCGAGGCCGCGGACCGTTACGAGCGCGAGACCAAGCACGACGTCATGGCCCACCTGCACGCCCTCGGCGACGTGGCGCCGGCGGCCAAGGGCGTCCTGCACCTCGGCGCGACGTCGGCGTTCGTGGGCGACAACGCGGACCTCCTCCTTCTGCGCGAGGCGCTCCGCCTCCTGGCCGCGAGGACGGTGCGCGTCATGGGCCGGCTGGCCCGGTTCGCGCGCGCCTACCGCGACCTCCCCTGCCTCGGGTTCACGCACTTCCAGGCCGCCCAGCCGACGACGGTCGGCAAGCGCGCGTGCCTCTGGCTGCAGGACCTCGCCCTCGACCACCGCGAGCTCGTCCGCCGCGCCGACGAGCTGCGGTTCCTCGGCTGCAAGGGCGCGACGGGGACCCAGGCCTCGTTCGTCGCGCTCTTCGACGGGGACGCCGACAAGGCGGAGAGCCTCGACAAGCTCGTCGCGGAGAAGGCGGGCTTCCCCGACCGCCTCCTGATCTCCGGCCAGACGTACACGCGCAAGCAGGACGCTCTCGTCCTCTCCGCGCTGTCCGGTCTCGCGGCGTCCGCCTCGAAATTCGCGAACGACGTCCGCCTCCTTCAGCACCTCAAGGAGGTCGAGGAGCCGTTCGGAAAGAAGCAGGTCGGCTCGTCCGCGATGCCGTACAAGCGCAACCCGATGAAGTGCGAGCGGATGAACGCCCTCGCGCGCTGGCTCCTCTCGGTCTCGGACAACGGCAACTGGACGCACGCGACGCAGTGGTTCGAGCGGACGCTGGACGATTCCGCGAACCGCCGCCTCGCGCTCGCCGAGGCCTTCCTTTCGGCCGACGCGATCCTCCTCCTGTGGGACTCCGTCGCGGACGGCCTCGTCGTCCACCCGGCCGTCGTTCGCCGCCGCCTCGACGCGGAGATCCCGTTCCTCGCCACCGAGAACATCCTCATGGCGGCTGCGAAGAAGGGCGGCGACCGGCAGGCGCTGCACGAGAAGATCCGCGTCCTCGCGCAGGCCGCGGGCGACCGGATGAAGAACGACGGCGGCGAGAACGACCTCCTCTTCCGGATCGCGGCCGAGCCGGCGTTCGGCCTCACCCCGGCCGAGATCCAGGCGGCGTCGGACCCGGCGCGCTTCATCGGCCGCGCGCCGGAGCAGGTGGACGAGTTCCTCGAGACGGAGATCGAGCCCATCCTCGCGACGAACTCCGAGGCCGCCGCCGGCGAGACGCACGAAGAGGTCCGGGTCTGAAGAGACGAAGAGAGAACCGAAGAGAAGATTTTCTTTGAAGGTGAATAGGGCTTGGGCCGCCGCGAAGCGTGTCGGGACAGCTCAGCGGCAGGGGTCACGCTGCTTTTCTTCGAAGGTGAATTCGGCGGCGGTGCTCGGCGCGGACATCGCCGCATGGCGCCGCCGGCGCCTCCCTCCCCTCTTCACTTTCAAAGAAATTCTCCTGGTGCTCTTCGGACTTTCCATCTCGGCGTGCTCATCGACGCCTTCCGCGAAGACGTACATCCAGCCGACGCCCACGCCCGGCGCCGTCGAGCGCGGCCTCGCGTCGTGGTACGGGAAGGAGTTCGACGGGCTGCCGACGGCCTCCGGCGAGACCTTCCGGCCCGAGAAGATCTCCGCCGCGCACCGCACGTTGCCTCTCGGGACGGTCGTCGACGTCACGAACGATAAGAACGGGAGGAGCGTCCGCGTGAAGGTGAACGACCGCGGCCCGTTCGTCGCGGGCCGCATCGTCGATCTCTCGAAGGCGGCCGCCGCCGAGATCGGCTCCGTCGGGGACGGCGTCGTCCCGGTCACGCTCCGGGTCGTTTCGCTCGGCGACAACTCCCGGATCCGCGCGCGGACCGACGAGCCTCCGGCCCCGACGCCCGCAAACACCGCGACGAAGGGCACGCCGGCCGCGGCGCCCGTCCGGCCCGCGGCCGCCGGCTGGGCGGTGCAAGCGGGCGCGTTCGGCTCGCAGGAGAACGCCGCGAGGCTGCGCGACCGGCTCGCCGCGCGATACCCCACCCCGTGGGTCGAGGACTACAGGGGCCTCAAGCGCGTGAAGTTCGGTCCCTACGCGTCGCGCGAAGAGGCCGAGGCCGCGCGCGACACGCTCGGCGAGATGGGCCTCGCCGGGATCCTCGTCGAGACCCGCTGAGTCAGCGCCCGCGGACCGGCCGCCGGAACGCGCTCTTCACGAGGCGGTCGAGGAGCCGCGGGAGTGCGAGGCCCGTCGCCTCCCACATCTTCGGGAACATCGAGATCGGGGTGAAGCCGGGCAAGGAGTTGATCTCGCTGACGAGGATCCGGTGCGTCCCGCGCTCGAGGAAGAAGTCCACGCGCGCGAAGCCCTCGCCACCGAGGACGTCGAAGGCCCGGGCCGCGAGGCGCCGGATCTCCTCGCGCGAGCTCTCGGGCAGGTCCGCCGGGACGACGCTCCTCGAGCCGGAATCGATGTACTTGTCCTCGTAGTCGTAGAACTCGTGGCCGGGCACGATCTCGCCGGGCCGCGAGGTTTCCGTCGGGCCCCCGTTCTCGCCCTCGAGGACCGCGCACTCGATCTCGCGCGCGTCGACGCCCTCCTCGGCGAGGACGCGGGAGTCCACGAGGAGCGCGGCTTCGACGGCCTTCGCGAGCTGCGCTTCCTCCTTCACCTTCGTGACCCCGACCGACGAGCCCGCGCACGAGGGCTTCACGAACACGGGATAGCCGTGCCCGTCGATGCGCGTGACGAGCGACGCGCGCGTCGCCGGCGATGCCCATTCGGCCCGCGAGAAGCCGACGTACTTCACCTGCGGGAGCCCCGCGGCGCCGAACGCCGCCTTCATGAAGATCTTGTCCATCCCGACCGCCGACGCCGCGACGCCGCAGCCGACGTACGGGATGCCGAGCGCCTCGAAGAGGCCCTGGACGACGCCGTCCTCGCCGAACGTGCCGTGAACGATCGGGAAGAGCACGTCGGCCCCCGCCGCGTGCCACGTCGAGAAGAACGAGTCGACGACGTCCGCCGTGCGGGCCGGGCGGGTCCCCGGCTTCACGCCGTCGAGCAGGAGGTCTTTCGGGGGACGCGCGAGCTGCCGCTCCATCTCGGCCTTCGACGCCCGCGGCCCGTGCCAGATCCCGTCCTTCGCGACGAAGATCGGGACCGCGTCGTACGTGTCGACGGGCAGGTTCTCGAGGAGGCACTTCGCCGAGAGGAACGACACGCCGTGCTCGCGCGACGGCCCTCCGAAGACGACGCCGACGCGCGTTTTCGCCTTCACGCGCGGCGCGCTCACGGCCTCACCCGAACGACACGAGCCGGGCCGACTCGACGCCCTCCAGCCCCGAGAGACAGCTCACGAGGTCGGGCCCGATGCCGCCTGCCGGCGGGTCCACGCGCACGACCGCGGCCGCGCGCCCGCTGCTCCCGCGCGCGAGCGCGAAGTCGACGATGTTCACGCCCTTCTGGCCGAGGCACGTGCCGATGCGCCCGACGACGCCGGGGACGTCCCGGTTCGAGAGGACGAGCATCGTCCCCTGCGGCTTGAATTCGAGAGAGAGTCCGTCGAGGGAGACGATGCGGCCGTGCGAGTCGCCGAAGAGCGTCGCCGAAACGCTGCGCGCCCCCCTGGGCGTCTCGACGGCGACCGTCAGCAGGTTCGCGTAGCCCGAGGCTTCCTCGCACACGGAGTCCGTGAGCGCGATGCCCCGCGCCTTCGCGACGGACGCGGCGTTCACGAGGTTGACCTCCTCGACGCCCGACAGGACGCCTTTGGCCGCCGCGACGACAGCCGCCTTCCGCGCGCCTTCCGGCACGCCCGCGAGCGTCACCGCGATCCGTGTCGGCGGGGCCTCCGCGGCCTGGCCGAGGAACGCGCCGGCGAGCTCCGCGAGGCGCATCCAGGGCAGGGCCGCGTGCGCGTCTCCGCCCGGCGGGAACGGCAGGTTCACCGCCGCGACGAACGGCGACCCCTTCAGGGCCTCGGAGAGCATCTCGACGGTCTCGACGGCGACGCGGTCCTGCGCCTCGACGGTCGAGGCGCCGAGGTGCGGCGTGCAGAGCACCTTCGGGTGCCTCATGAGCGCGAAGTCCTTCGGGGGCTCGACGGAGAAGACGTCCAGCGCGGCCCCGCCGAGCCGGCCGGAGTCCAGCGCGTCGACGAGGGCGGCCTCGTCCACGAGCGCGCCGCGCGCGCAGTTGACGAGAAGGGCGCCCTCTTTCATCTTCTCGAACTGCATCGGGCCGAGGAGGTGCTTCGTCTCGGCGCCGCCCGGCGCGTGGAGCGAGACGACGTCCGACGCGGCGAGAAGCTCGTCCAGCGAGACCGGCCTGACGCCGAGCTCCGCCGCGCGCTCCGGGGTCACGAACGGGTCGAACGCGAGAAGTGTGACGTTCCACGGCCTCAGCCGCGCGGCCACCCGCGACCCGACCTGGCCGAGCCCCACGAGGCCGACCGTCTTGCCCTGCAGCTCGGTGCCGACGAACTTCGCGCGCTTCCATTCCCCCGCCTTGAGCGAAGCCTGGGCCTCGGGGATCCGGCGCAGGAGCGAGAGGAGGAGGGCGATCGCGTGCTCCGCCGCGGAGACCACGTTCCCGGACGGAGCGTTCACGACGAGGATCCCGCGCTCCGTCGCCGCCTTCACGTCCACGTTGTCGAGGCCGACGCCCGCGCGCCCGACGACGCGCAGCTTCTTCCCCGCGTTCAGGAGCTCGCGATCGACCATCGTGGCCGACCGGACGACGAGGGCGTCGTAATCGCCGATGGACGCGAGGAGGGCGTCGCGGGAGAGTTCGGTCCTGACGTCGGCCGCGAGCCCCGCCGCCTTCAGGACGGCGAGGCCCGTTTCGGAGAGCGGTTCTGCGACGAGGACGCGCGCGCTCACGCGGGGACCGGCGCCTTGGCACGCAGACCGGCGACAGCCTCCTCGTGGGCCTTGAGGTAGTTCTTCACGGAAAGGACGTCCATGTCGCCCATGTGCCCGATGCGGACGTTCGTGGCCTTCAGCTTTCCGTAGCCCGAGCCCGTCGTCCACTTCGCGGCCCGGAGAGCCTTGTTGAGCTCCTCGGCGTTGACGCCCGCGGGCGGAATCATGGAGGTGACGGTCGGGGACGCCGCGCCCTTCTCGGCGAAGATCGAAAAGCCGTTCTTTCCCGCCCAGTCAGCCACGGCGGCGCGCATCGCCTCGTGCCGGGCCCAGCGGTTCTCGATCCCCTCGGCGAGGATGTGGTCGAGCTGCACGTCGAGCGCGTACAGGAGCGGGAGGCACGGGGTCGTCGGCGTCTGCTTCTTCCGGGCGTACGCATCGATGTCGATGAGATCGAGGTAGAGGCCGCGGAACTTCTTCTTCTTCGCGGCCTCGAGCGTGCGGTCGGACATCGCGAAGAGCGCGAGCCCCGGCGGGAGCGCGAACGCCTTCTGGGAGCCCGTGAGGACGACGTCGAGGCCCCAGGCTTCCGTCTCGACCTTCGTCCCGGCGATGGAGGTGACGGCGTCGGCGAAGACGAGCGCGTCGGAGTTCTCGCGGACCACCTTCGCGATCGCCTCGAGGTCGTTCAGGACGCCCGTCGACGTCTCACTGTGAACGACCGTCACGGCGGCGTACTTCTTGCCCGCGAGCTTCTTCTTCACGTCCTCCGGTGGGATCGCCTTGCCCCACTCGACGTTCAGGACGTCGGTCTCGAGACCGAGACGCTGGGACATCTCGCCCCACTTCTCGGAGAAAGAGCCGTTGCCGAGCGAGAGGACCGGGCCCTCGACGCAGGAGACGAGGGCGGCTTCCCACACGCCCGTCGCGGAAGTCGCGAGGGTGTGGGCGTGACCGGGCGCGGTCCGAAAGACCTTCGGGAGCTTCTCGAGGATGCGTCCGTAGAGGTCCATGAACGCCTGGGAGCGGTGGGAGAGCATGGGGCCGGTCAGCGCCTGCAGCACCTGCGGCCGGACCCACACGGGGCCCGGGTTGAAGAAGCGCACTTGGCCGGCATTTCCGGTGGTCGAATCGAAGTTGCTCATGGCGGGATTCTACGAAAGCAGGACCCCGGGAAGCTCGTTGAGATTTCTTATCAGCAGATCGGGCGAAACCGCCCTCAATTCCTCCTCCGTGGCGCTTCCCGTGGAGACGACGACGACCGGGATCTCCGCCGCCCGGGCCGTGGCGACGTCGACCGGCATGTCCCCGACGTAGACGCTCTCGGATCCCGTCGCGCCCATCGTCGCAAGGGCCATGAACACCATGTGGGGCGCCGGTTTCGGGGGAAATCCGTCGTCCGGGCCGCCGACGAACGCGAATCGCCCGAGGATGCCGAGCGCCTCGAGGATCTCCCTCGTGAAGCGGGCCGGCTTGTTCGAGGCGATCGCGATCGGGATTCCCGCCTCGCGGAGCCGGCGCGTCACGGCGTCGGCCCCCGGGAGAAGCGTCGAGACCATCGGGCCGATTTCCCCGTAACGATCCCGGAAGATCTTTATGCCCACCGCGACGTTCTCCGCGCCCACGGCGCGCGCGACGAGGGCCTCCAGGCCGTGGCCCACCATCCGGCGCGTTTCGTCGGGCGTGACGGGGGGTCGCCCGAACGCCGCCAGGACGAGCGAAAGGCACTCGTGAATCGCGGCGTACGAGTCGAGGAGCGTGCCGTCGAGGTCGAAGACGACCGCGCGGGGCGGCGAGGGGACGGCCGTCACGTCAGTCCACGAGAAGGACGATCTTGCCGACGTTCTCGTTCGCGGCCATGCGGCGGTGGGCCTCCGCGGCGTTCCGGAGCGGGTACGCGCAGTCGATGACGGGCGCGAGGCTGCCGTCGGCAAACGCCGGCAGGACGTCCCGGACGAATGCCTGCGTGAGCGCGACCTTCTCCTCGAGAGGCCGCGACCTCAGCGTCGAGCCGATGATCCGGAGGCGCTTGGACAAGACGGCGCGCAGGTCGATCTCGGCGCCGGGCCCGGCCATGCTCGCGATCAGGACGATCCGGCCGCCGCGCCGGAGCGAACGGATGTTCGGCGAAAAGAGTGGCCCGCCGACGGAGTCGAGGACGAGGTCCACGGACTCCTTCCCGAACGTCGCCTCGATCCTGCTCAGGAACTCCTGCCGTGACGTGTCGACGGCGAGGTCGGCGCCGAGCGCCGTGAGCGACTCGCACTTCTTCGCCGAGCGCGCCGTCACGACGACGGAACAACCCGCCCGCTTCGCGAGCTGGATCGCGGCCGTGCCCACGCCCGAGCCGGCCGCGTGCACGAGCAGCCTCTCCCCCGGCTTGAGAGAGCCCTCGAGAAACAGGTTCAGGTAGGCCGTGAACCAGGCTTCGGGGATCGACGCGGCTTCCGCGAGGGACAGGCTCGCCGGCACGGGCATGAGCATGTCGCGCGGAACGGCAGCCTTCTCGGCGTAGCCGCCGCCCGGAAGGAGAAAGAAGACCTTCTCTCCGGTCCCGTCGACCTCCCCCGCTGCCTCGAGGCCGAGGATCGCCGACGCTCCCGGGGGAGGCGGGTACTTCCCTTCGGCCTGCAGGAGGTCGGCGCGGTTCACCGCCGTCGCGCGGACGCGGACGAGGACCTCGCCCGGCCCCGGCACGGGATCGGGAGCGTCCCCGTAGACGAGCGCGTCGGGACCGCCGGGCTTCGGGACGAGGATGGCTTTCATGCGTCCTGACCATTCTGCTGGAGAGAAGAGAAGAGGGGAGATTTTCTTAGAAAGAGAAGAAGGGGACCGGGGATTTCTGAGAATGAGAATCGGGGGACCGAAGACGGGTGAGCGGTTGGACGATCGGTCACGACGGCGATGACCGAGGGATCGCTCTCGCAGAGCGGAGCCCGGCCCGTCGCCGCGCGGCAGACTTCGATCTTCGGGTAGCCTGATTCGCTCCGGAACCCCTCGACGACCACGACGTCGCACTCGCGCAGCCCATATTCACCTTCTAGGAAAACGGATAGAGGCGGCCTGTGCCCGCAGCGCCCGAGCTGGGCCGAAGCAGAAGACCCCCACTTCGGTGCACCGCACTGCGCCTCCGCACGAGCACCGCCGGCTCCGCCCCCGCCGCCTTGTGCCGCTGCGAGTCCTTGCCCTCGACGTCCGTCTCGTACTCGTGGTCCGTGTGCTTGAGGGACCCGACCTTCAGCCCTTCCTTCGCGAGCGCCTCGATGAGCTGGACGGCCACGGTCGTCTTGCCCGACTCGTGCGCGCCGGTGACGAGGAGGACCACCGGGAGAATTTCTTCGAGTGGAATAGAGCAGGTGCGGTCGCCGGTCCGCGTCGAACCTCGCCTCGTCGCGGCGAAACGTCGAAATCCAGGCGTCCAGGGCTCGCGCCCTCGTCCACGAGCCGCCGGTACACGGGCGTGCCGGTCAGGAGGTCGACCGCCGGCATGTCGTCGCGGTACTCGTACGTCTCCGTCCGCCACTGGAAGCGTTCGGGGTCCATGTCGCGCAGCGTCTTCAGGAGCCGCAGATACGTCTCGTACGGGCGGAACGCGGCCGCGTCCGTCACGTGCGCCTGCACGCCGCCGCACGTCTTTCCCGCCTGCTTCTGGAACGTCGGGATGAAGACGTGCGGGCGGAAGACGACGCCCGGCATCGCGAGCGCGTTCGCGCGCTCCGCGGCCTCGTCCGCGTCCAGCCACGGCGCGCCGACGAGCTCGAACGGCCGCGTGGTGCCGCGGCCCTCGGAGAGATTCGTCCCCTCCACGAGGCAGGCGCCGGGGTAGACGAGCGCCGTCTCCGGCGTCGGCATGTTCGGCGACGGCAGGACCCACGCGGGCGTCTCGGCAATCTCGCGCCGCGTCGGCGCGCGGCCCGCCTTCCTCATCGGGACGACCGTCAGGTCGCAGCCGAATCCCTGCGTCGCGTTCGTCCAGCGCGCGATCTCGCCGGGCGTCATCCCGTGACGCACGGGCACCGGGTAGAGGCCGACGAACGAGAGGCACGGCGCCTCGGGCAGGTTTCCCTCGATCACCTCGCCGCCGAGCGGGTTCGGCCGGTCGAGGACGACGACGGGGATCTTCCGCTTCGCGCATTCCCTCATGACGAGCGCGATCGACCAGACGAACGTGTAGTACCGGCTCCCGACGTCCGGCAGGTCGCAGACGACGGCGTCGAGGCCCTCGAGGTGCTCCGGTTTCGGCGCGAGGTCGTCGAACGTCTCGCCGTAAAGGGAAATCACGGGCAGGCGCGACGGCTCCCCCGCTCCGACCGCCTCCATGTCCTGCGCCGCGCCCGTCAGCCCGTGCTCGGGGCCGAACAGGACGCGGACGTCGACGCCCGCCTCGAGAAGCGCCCGCGGCGCGGGGACGAAATCGAGCGTGACGGAGGCGGGATTGCAGAGGAGGCCGAGGCGCTTGCCCGAGAGAAGAGAACCGGGGCATTTTTCTTCGAGTGCGCGGGGGCGGGCCTCGCCCGATGCCAGGCCGTAGCCGCGGGGCGCCCGGCCCTCTTCACCTTCTAAGAAGAAATCCAGCCCGGCCATCAGGCGGGCCGGCTTCTCGTGCGAACGGGTCTTCATCCCCGCGAGTCTAGCCGGGCGACGACGGCGCCCTTGCGATAGAGCGCGAGGATCGCGTCTCGCGTCTCTCCCCGCCTCGCCCGCACGATCGCTCCCGCCTGGCAGAGGCCGGCGCCGTGACTGGTGCCGCGGCCCCGGAGGAGGTAGGCCGCCCGCGATCCCTCCACCTCGATATCCATCAAGCGCACGGAGTCCCAGCCCCAGAGTGCGGACGCGGCCTTCCGGAAGTCGAACCCGCGGACGACGCGCGCGGCCCCGCCCGGCACCGCGAAGCGGACCATGGAGACGCACCAGCTCTCGTCGTGCCCGTAGACCTCGAGAAGCCGGCCCTCCGGAAATCCGACCGTCGCCGCGAGCGGCAGCACGTCGCGCCGCGCGAGAGGAAACGTCCAGCGCGCGCCGGGCGCGGTCAGACAGGCGTCGTCGTCCACGGGCTTGAGGTCGGGCGTCTCCTCGTCGTCCCAGACGTCGCAGGGACGCGCCGTGCGCCCGCCGCAGACGGCGTGGAACGGCGCCGCGATCACCTTCCCTCGCTGTGCGAGGACGACATCCGCCGTCGCGGCAGCCGCCGCACGCGACGACGGCGTCGCGGCCACGAGCCCCTTGTGGACCTGGCAGTGGGTCCCGTCACAGAGATCGGCGCCGTCTTCGAGGTGGCGCTCGGCCCGCGCCACGGCATACGAGCGGGCGGCGACGGCCTGTGCCTCGAGGGCTGCCGCGGGCGCATGCGCACCGATCTCGACGGGAACGACCGCCGCAACGTAATCCTCGAGCGGAACCTCCTCGACCTTCCCCGTCCTGAGCCGAAGGATGCGCCGCGTCCGCGTGTCGCCGAGCGCGCGCGCCGACTCGGCGAGACCGACGAGCGTCGCGAGAAAAATGGCGCCGGTTCAGGCGCTGACAATTCTAGAACCCCGCTCGCGGTATTCTTTGCGAAATGCAGCATTATCGCGTGCACGCCAGCCGTGCTTTGGCCGGCGCCCAGCAAGGATGACAGGCCCCATGCCCTCCCCGAAAGACGGGAGAGCAGGAATCCACCACGCCTTCCCCCTCGCGGCAGCAGGCTGTCTCGCTCTTCTCTTCGCGGCGTACAGCAACGTCTTCGGCAATGCGTTTCATTTCGACGACAGCCACGTCGTCGTCGACAACCTCTATATCCGCAACCTGGCGAACGCGGGTCAGTTCTTCACTGACGTCCGGACGGGAAGCGCGCTTCCACAGAACCAGACGTACCGCCCCCTTGTCACTCTTAGCCTTGCAATCGATTACTTTCTCGGCCACGGCCTGTCGAGCCGCGCTTTTCACCTCGACCAGCTCTTCCTGCTCCTGGCTCTCGGCGTTGGCCTCTTCTTCCTCTACCTTTTCGTCATGGAGCGTGCCGCTCCCGGGCCTCTCAATCCGTACCTTGCGCTTTTCTCGACGACTCTCTTCTGTGTCCACACGGTCAACACGGAAACCATGAACCTGATGCACGTGCGCTCGGAAATTCTGAGCGCGCTCGGGCTCGTCGGCGGTTTTCTAATCTATGTAGGCTCGCCGCGCCTGCGGCGCATTCAGCTCCATCTCCTACCCATGGCCGTCGGATCCCTCGCCAAGGCGCCGGCCGTCCTCCTCGCGCCTCTTCTGTTCGTGTGGGAGCTCGTCGCGCCACCCAAGGACGCGCCGATCGCGCGATCGTTTTCCTCGCGGGTGAAGATTGCAATCCGGGCCTCAGCACCGGCCTTCGTCGCGGCACTTCTGCTGTTCTGGTTTGTCGAGTTGCACATGCCTCTTTCGAGCCAGACTTATGGCGGCGGCGACCGGATCGCATATGCGCGCACGCAGATCTGGGTGTGGCTTCACTACCTGCGGCTCTTCGTTCTTCCGGTGGGACTCTCCGCGGATACGGACCTGACGCTCATCCCACACTGGTACGACACGCGCGTCATCGCCGGGGTTTGCGCCGCGCTCGCCCTCGTCTGGGTGGCCCTCCGCTGCACGAGGGCGCCGCGGGCCTGGCCCGTGACGCTCGGCCTCGCCTGGTTCGCAATCGGCCTCCTGCCAACCTCGAGCGTGCTGCCGCTGGCCGAGCCGATGAACGAGCACCGGGTCTTTCTGCCGTTCATCGGTCTCATTCTCGCCACGGTGTGGGGCTGCCACCTTCTGCTCGCGGGTCGCGGCCGGAAGATCCTCGTCGTCGCCCTGTGCGCGACGGTCCTCGTCGTAATGGCTGTCGGCACACACACGCGAAACCGCACCTGGCTCAATGACAAATCGCTCTGGGCGGACGTCACGGCGAAGAGTCCCGGCAACGGCCGGGCATGGATGAACTACGGAACGGCGCTGATGGGGCGCGGCGACTACGTGAGGGCCCGGGCGTGTTACGAACGCGCTGCGCTGTTGACACCCAACTATTGGACGCTCGAGATCAACCGCGGCATCGTCGAGGATTCCCTGGGCAACACGGCGGCGGCAGAGACGCACTTCAAGCGGGCGGTGGAACTCGGGCCCGGACAGCCCGACGCGCACTACTATTTTGCACGCTGGCTTGTCCGGGTCGGCCGCGGACCGGAAGCCGAGGAGCATCTGGGGACTGCAATCCGGCTGAGTCCTGGCGCATCCTCGGCTCGAGCTCTTCTCATGGATCTCCAGGTGGCCATCGGCGATGCTCCGCGTGCCGCAGCGCTCGCCCGGGAAGCACTCGCCGCAGACCCGTCGAACACCCGGGCGCGAGCCTATGCGGGCGGCGGGGTTCCACCCGAGTTCGGCGCCGACGCTGCGGCACGCCGCTGGACGGGAATCACTCTGGGGCAGAGGGGCGACTTCGTCGCCTCGGCGCTGGCCTACTGCTCCGCACTCCTTCTCGAACCGGCCGACGCGGACTCTCTCAACAATCTCGGCTGGACGCTCGGGAAGCTTGGCTTCTTTGCCCAGGCGGTCCCGCCGCTCGAGAAAGCTCTCGCGATCCGTCCGGACTTCACGCTCGCACGGAACAACCTCGCGTGGGTGAGGAGCCAGCTCAAGTAGACCGCTCCGGGCACCGACGGGCGCGGGTCCAAAACCGCGCCCGTCGAGAAGCCAGATTCCCTAGCTGCGACTCAGGGCGCGAACACCGCGGTCCACTGGCCCGCACCCGTCGCAGGTGCCCCGGTGGATGACTCGCGCACGGAGATGAGATCGCCGGCGGCGAAGACCACAGAGTGCGTCGTGTCGGAGCATTTCTGGTTGGCGGCGCCGGTGCCGGTGACCGTGCACGCCACCGCCGTATCCACGCCGTTCTTCCTGATCGTGAACGTCCAGGACGAACCTACCCCTGGCGCAGCCTCGATGAAAGCCCAGAGGTTCTTGATCGTGCCGGCGGTGGGCATGATGTTCTGAACCGAATTCTCGTTGCCGTTCTGGTTGCCCGCGAACATTCCCATGAACCGGCCGTTGACCAGGTTGGCCGTGCCGCTCGTCCCGCCAACGATCGGCGTTCCCGACACGGGGCCCGTCGCTCCGGTTGGACCCGTCGGCCCCGTTGGGCCTGTGAGGCCAATCGGTCCCTGCACTCCTTGCGCACCCGTGGGTCCGGTTGCTCCGGTCGGACCAGTTGCTCCAGTCGATCCTGTCGGCCCGGTCAGACCGATCGGCCCGGTTGCTCCAGGTGGTCCCGTGGCTCCCGTACTGCCTGTCGGTCCCGTCGGCCCTACGAGCGGCGTCCCGGGCGTCGGCCACACGCCAGATGCCTTCGGCCCGTAGATCTCGTTCGCCGCCGTGTCGATGTAGAAGTCACCGTCCACGCCCATCGAGTTCGACGGCGCTCCGGTGCCGCTCAGCACCGTCTTGCCACCCAGGCCCGTCGCTCCAGTCGCTCCCGTGTCTCCCGTCGGCCCGATCGGCCCCTGCACGCCCTGCGGCCCAGTCGGCCCAGTCACGCCGGTGGCTCCCGTCGGGCCCGTCGCGCCGGTTGCTCCGGCCACACCAGTGGCTCCGGTCGGGCCTGTCGGTCCCGTCGGCCCGGTTGCTCCCGTCAATCCTGTCGGTCCCGTGGCTCCGTCGCCCCTGTCAGTCCCGTCGCTCCGGTCGGCCCGGTTGCTCCCGTCACTCCTGTCGGTCCCGTGGCTCCGGTCGATCCAGTCGCCCCGGTCAGTCCGGTCGCTCCCGTGGCTCCAGTGGCTCCGGTCGCACCTTCCTGCGCAAGCAAGTTCCAGTTGATCAGCGTGTCGGGCACGTTCGTGTTCGCATCCGCCGTGCTCACGTAGCTGTTACCGTTGTAGAAGACCGCGTCGTTCTTCGAGTAGCTCCCCGCAGCCCACAAGCCCTTCCAGTTCAAGCCCTGCGCACCCGTCGCTCCAGTCGCTCCCGTGTCTCCCGTCGGCCCGATCGGCCCCTGCACGCCCTGCGGCCCAGTCGGCCCAGTCACGCCGGTGGCTCCCGTCGGGCCCGTCGCGCCGGTTGCTCCGGCCACACCAGTGGCTCCGGTCGGGCCTGTCGGTCCCGTCGGCCCGGTTGCTCCCGTCAATCCTGTCGGTCCCGTGGCTCCAGTCGCCCCTGTCAGTCCCGTCGCTCCGGTCGGCCCGGTTGCTCCCGTCAATCCTGTCGGTCCCGTGGCTCCGGTCGATCCAGTCGCCCCGGTCAGTCCGGTCGCTCCCGTGGCTCCAGTGGCTCCGGTCGCACCTTCCTGCGCAAGCAAGTTCCAGTTGATCAGCGTGTCGGGCACGTTCGTGTTCGCATCCGCCGTGCTCACGTAGCTGTTACCGTTGTAGAAGACCGCGTCGTTCTTCGAGTAGCTCCCCGCAGCCCACAAGCCCTTCCAGTTCAAGCCCTGCGCACCCGTCGCTCCAGTCGCTCCCGTGTCTCCCGTCGGCCCGATCGGCCCCTGCACGCCCTGCGGCCCAGTCGGCCCAGTCACGCCGGTGGCTCCCGTCGGGCCCGTCGCGCCGGTTGCTCCGGCCACACCAGTGGCTCCGGTCGGGCCTGTCGGTCCCGTCGGCCCGGTTGCTCCCGTCAATCCTGTCGCTCCGTCGCCCGTGGCTCCCGTGGCTCCAGTGGCTCCGGTCGCACCTTCCTGCGCAAGCAAGTTCCAGTCGATCAGCGTGTCGGGCACGTTCGTGTTCGCATCCGCCGTGCTCACGTAGCTGTTACCGTTGTAGAAGACCGCGTCGTTCTTCGAGTAGCTCCCCGCAGCCCACAAGCCCTTCCAGTTCAAGCCCTGCGCACCCGTCGCTCCAGTCGCTCCCGTGTCTCCCGTCGGCCCGATCGGCCCCTGCACGCCCTGCGGCCCAGTCGGCCCAGTCACGCCGGTGGCTCCCGTCGGGCCCGTCGCGCCGGTTGCTCCGGCCACACCAGTGGCTCCGGTCGGGCCTGTCGCGCCCGTGGCTCCAGTCGCCCCGTCGCTCCGGTCGGCCCGGTTGCTCCCGTCAATCCTGTCGGTCCCGTGGCTCCGGTCGATCCAGTCGCCCCGGTCAGTCCGGTCGCTCCCGTGGCTCCAGTGGCTCCGGTCGCACCTTCCTGCGCAAGCAAGTTCCAGTCGATCAGCGTGTCGGGCACGTTCGTGTTCGCATCCGCCGTGCTCACGTAGCTGTTACCGTTGTAGAAGACCGCGTCGTTCTTCGAGTAGCTCCCCGCAGCCCACAAGCCCTTCCAGTTCAAGCCCTGCGCACCCGTCGCTCCAGTCGCTCCCGTGTCTCCCGTCGGCCCGATCGGCCCCTGCACGCCCTGCGGCCCAGTCGGCCCAGTCACGCCGGTGGCTCCCGTCGGGCCCGTCGCGCCGGTTGCTCCGGCCACACCAGTGGCTCCGGTCGGGCCTGTCGGTCCCGTTCGCGCCCGTGCTGCGCCGTAGTCCCGTCGCTCCGTCGGCCCGGTTGCTCCCGTCTGCGGTCCCGTGGCTCCGGTCGATCCAGTCGCCCCGGTCAGTCCGGTCGCTCCCGTGGCTCCAGTGGCTCCGGTCGCACCTTCCTGCGCAAGCAAGTTCCAGTCGATCAGCGTGTCGGGCACGTTCGTGTTCGCATCCGCCGTGCTCACGTAGCTGTTACCGTTGTAGAAGACCGCGTCGTTCTTCGAGTAGCTCCCCGCAGCCCACAAGCCCTTCCAGTTCAAGCCCTGCGCACCCGTCGCTCCAGTCGCTCCCGTGTCTCCCGTCGGCCCGATCGGCCCCTGCACGCCCTGCGGCCCAGTCGGCCCAGTCACGCCGGTGGCTCCCGTCGGGCCCGTCGCGCCGGTTGCTCCGGCCACACCAGTGGCTCCGGTCGGGCCTGTCGGTCCCGTCGGCCCGGTTGCTCCCGTCAATCCTGTCGGTCCCGTGGCTCCAGTCGCCCCTGTCAGTCCCGTCGCTCCGGTCGGCCCGGTTGCTCCCGTCGATCCTGTCGGTCCCGTGGCTCCGGTCGATCCAGTCGCCCCGGTCAGTCCGGTCGCTCCCGTGGCTCCAGTGGCTCCGGTCGCACCTTCCTGCGCAAGCAAGTTCCAGTTGATCAGCGTGTCGGGCACGTTCGTGTTCGCATCCGCCGTGCTCACGTAGCTGTTACCGTTGTAGAAGACCGCGTCGTTCTTCGAGTAGCTCCCCGCAGCCCACAAGCCCTTCCAGTTCAAGCCCTGCGCACCCGTCGCTCCAGTCGCTCCCGTGTCTCCCGTCGGCCCGATCGGCCCCTGCACGCCCTGCGGCCCAGTCGGCCCAGTCACGCCGGTCGGCTCTCGGCCACACCAGTGGCTCCGGTCGGGCCTCGTCGGTCCCGGTCGGCCCCGGTCTGCTCCCGTCAATCCCGTCGCTCCTGGCTCAGTGGCTCCGGTCGCACCTTCCTGCGCAAGCAGGTTCCAGTCGTTCAGCGTGTCGGGCACGTTCGTGTTCGCATCCGCCGTGCTCACGTAGCTGTTACCGTTGTAGAAGACCGCGTCGTTCTTCGAGTAGCTCCCCGCAGCCCACAAGCCCTTCCAGTTCAAGCCCTGCGCACCCGTCGCTCCAGTCGCTCCCGTGTCTCCCGTCGGCCCGATCGGCCCCTGCACGCCCTGCGGCCCAGTCGGCCCAGTCACGCCGGTGGCTCCCGTCGGGCCCGTCGCGCCGGTTGCTCCGGCCACACCAGTGGCTCCGGTCGGGCCTGTCGGTCCCGTCGGCCCGGTTGCTCCCGTCAATCCTGTCGGTCCCGTGGCTCCAGTCGCCCCTGTCAGTCCCGTCGCTCCGGTCGGCCCGGTTGCTCCCGTCAATCCTGTCGGTCCCGTGGCTCCGGTCGATCCAGTCGCCCCGGTCAGTCCGGTCGCTCCCGTGGCTCCAGTGGCTCCGGTCGCACCTTCCTGCGCAAGCAAGTTCCAGTTGATCAGCGTGTCGGGCACGTTCGTGTTCGCATCCGCCGTGCTCACGTAGCTGTTACCGTTGTAGAAGACCGCGTCGTTCTTCGAGTAGCTCCCCGCAGCCCACAAGCCCTTCCAGTTCAAGCCCTGCGCACCCGTCGCTCCAGTCGCTCCCGTGTCTCCCGTCGGCCCGATCGGCCCCTGCACGCCCTGCGGCCCAGTCGGCCCAGTCACGCCGGTGGCTCCCGTCGGGCCGACGGCGCCGGTCGCACCGCTCGCTCCCGTGCTGCCTGTCGCTCCAATCGGTCCCTGCGCACCCGTCGCTCCCGTCGGCCCCGTTGGTCCTTGCGGCCCCGCCAGCCCCGACGCCGCGATCGTGATCGTGTTGCCGGACGTCGTCAGCGTGATGTTCTCTCCCGCCGCGAGCGTCAGGTCGCCCGACAGTCCGTTGACGCTCGTCACGCCGGTTCCGGCGCCTGCGGCCAGCAGCGAGTTCCGGAACGACATCTCGAAGCCCGCCGAGTCGTTGCTGCCGTTCGCGATCTGGGTCGCGTAGACGATCACCCTGCCGGTTCCGCCTGTGACCGTCGCCACGAGCTGGGCGTTGGTGGTCGCGATGTTCGGGACGACGTCCGTGACGTTGTACTGGAGCGCCTCCCAGGCAAAGAGGCTGTAGTCCCTCGCACCCAGCTCGACTCCGAGGGCGTCCTTCACGGAGACATGAACCGTGGCCGACCCACCCTCGAGGTTGACGAGTCCGAAGTTGTACCGGAAGTCCTCGGTCCCTCCCTGCGTGATGCCCTGGAGCTGTGACGACTGCCCCAGCGAG
Source organism: uncultured Acidobacteriota bacterium (assembly GCA_963798215.1). GTDB lineage: Bacteria > Acidobacteriota > Thermoanaerobaculia > UBA5066 > UBA5066 > Fen-183. Next base: position 1,166,014 of record CAWCSP010000004.1, on the reverse strand, counting down.
ATCGCAAAGCTCGACGGGATGCCGCTGAAGAACAGCCCGTAGCTGTCCGCCTCGCGGCCGCTGGCGGGCAGGTCGTACGTTCGGGAGGTCACGAGAAGCGACTGGGAGGATGTGACTCGGACGGCTCCCGCCGCCCCGGTCAGCCCGAACAGCGTCTCGACGACGTTGTCGTAGCGACGCGTCTCCCCGGGAGCCAGGGTGTCCGTGAACGTCTGCGGCGAAGGGTTCGACTGGGACTGCCGGTAGAGAACCGCCGTGAACGGCGTCTGACTCTGCGAGAGGTTCGTGATCCAGATCGTCGAATAGAACTGGCTTCCGTACAGGCCCGCCGAACGCGCCACCGCGGGCACGACGATGTCGGTGCCGGAGAACCCGGCACGGACCTCCGACGAACCGAGAAGGAGGGCGACGCACGTCGCGCCGAGGGCGACGCGAACAAACCCGACCTCACAGAGATCGCGTCTCAGCCCTTTAGAGAACACATTTAATTGTAGCAAGGGAGGTGCCGCGGGGGTCAAACGCTGAGGGACTGCGCCCGAACGCGGTGTCCCCGTCAGCGTCCCGATCTTGACTCAGGGGCTGCACCCGGACCTGACAGTTATTTGTAGGCGGAGGCGACAGTCTCTAGCCAGCCAGCCGCTCCAACCCGGCCCCGCGGTAGTAGAGCCCGAGGATTGCGTCCCGGCTTTCGCCGCGCCTCGCGCGTTCGATCGCCCCCGCCTGGCAGAGTCCCGCGCCGTGCCCCGTGCCGCGGCCGTGCAGGAGGTACGCCGCGCGGCTCTCCTCGACCTCGAAGTCCGTCGAGCGCACCGAGGCCCAGCCCCAGAGGTCGGACGCCGCCTTGCGGAACGCGAAGCCGCGCACGACGCGTGAGGCGCCGCCCGGCGCGGCGAAGCGGACCATCGAGACGCGCCGGCTCGAGTCGTGGCCGTAGATCTCGAGAAGGCGTCCTTCCGGGAATCCGACCGTCGCCGCGAGCGGCGGCACGTCGCGCCGCGCAAGGGAGAACGTCCACCGGGCGCCGGGAGCGCCGAGGCACGCGTCGTCGTCGACCGGCTCGAGGTCCGGCGTCTCCTCGTCGTCCCAGACATCGCGCGGACGCGCCGTGCGCCCGCCGCAGACGGCGTGGAACGGCGCCGCGATCGCCTTTCCGTGCTGCACGAGGACGACGCCCGCCGTCGCCGACGCGGCCGCGCGCGAAGTGTCCGTCGCGGCCGCGAGCCCCCGGTAGACCTGGCAGTGGGTCCCGTCACAGAGATCGGCGCCGTCCTCGATGTGGCGTTCGGCGCGGGCGACGGCGTACGAGCGTGCCGCGACGGCCTGGGCCTCGAGCGCCGCCGCAGGCGCGTGCGCGCCGATCTCGGCCGGCACGACCGCCGCGACGTAGTCCTCGATCGGGACCTCCTCGACCTTCCCCGTCCTGAGCCGGAGGATCCGCCGCGTCCGCATGGCGCCGAGAGCGCGCGCGGACGCGGCGAGACCGACGAGCGTCGCGAGAAAGTGGCGCCGGTTCACGGGTTCGATTGTAGGGGGAACGTCAGACCCGCTCGACGCGGGCCGGGTGGGCGTCGCCGGCCTCGCCGCGCAGCGTCGTGACCGCGTGCCCAAGGACGTCCGCGACGGCTTCAAGGCAGTCCACGGCGCCGCGCGGCGAGCCCGGCAGGTTCACGACGAGCGTGCGCTCGCGCACGACGGCCGCCTGCCGCGAGAGGATTGCCGAAGGAAGCGTCGCACGCGTGGCGGCGCGCATCGCCTCGCCGATCCCGGGGACCGCGTACTCCGCGATCGCGAGCGTCGCCTGCGGCGTCACGTCCCGGGGCGAGAGGCCCGTCCCGCCGGCCGTCAGAACGAGGTCCGCGGCGGACGTGTCCGCGATCCTCTTGAGGTTCCATTCGATGTCGTCGCGCTCGTCGGGGAGGATCGTCTGCTCGACGACGGCGGCTCCCGGGAAGAACCGGCGGACCGCCTCGGCGACCGCGGGGCCCGTCTTGTCGGCGCGCTCGCCGTTGTAGGAGCGGTCGGAGATCGTCAGGACGGCGACGCGCACGCCCGCCTCAGCCGCCGATCTCGCTCATGTTGCGCGCGTGGAGAGGCAGCATCGCCTTGTCCATCCCGACGAACATCGGGTGCCGCTCCTCCTTGACGGTGGCCGCGTGCTGCACGAGAGCGGCGAGCTCCTCGTCCGTCGCGCCCGCGCGCATCGGCTTGAGGAGGTCGACGTCGGCGTGGCCGAAGAGGCAGCCCTTGAGGAAGCCGTCCTGCGTGAGGCGCATCCGGTTGCACGTGTCGCAGAAGCGGTCCGAGATCGGCGTGATGAACCCGATCGTGCCCGTGTGGACTCCCGCCGGCGACGTCACGGCGTACTCGTCCGCGGGTCCGGCGACGAGCGTCTTCTCGATCGGCGTCAGGACGTAACCCGCGGCGGCGAGCCGGTCCCACACCTCGCGCCAGCCGATCCAGTCCTCGTCCTTCCAGGCGTTGTCGCCGAAAGGCATGAACTCGATGAACCGCACGCCGAGCTTCCTGTCCTTCGTGAGGGCGGCGAGGGGGAGGATCTGGTCGTCGTTGAAGCCGCGGATCACGACCGAGTTCACCTTGACGGAGTCGAACGGGAGCGCGAGCGCCATCTCGATCGATTCGCGGACGGGCGCGTAATGGTCGCGCCGCGTGAGCTTCCGGAAGTGCTCGGCCTCGGCGGCGTCGAGCGAGATGTTCACCTTCGTGAGCCCGGCCGCGAGGAGGTTGTGCGCGATGCGCGGGAAGAGGACCCCGTTCGTCGAGAGCGCGATCCCGCCCGGGAAGCCCATCTCCGCGAGGTCCCGGACGATGTCCACGAGGTCCGGGCGCGTCGTCGGCTCGCCGCCCGTGAGCCGGATCTTCTCGATCCCGAAGTCGTGCAGGAGGCGCGCCGACCGGCGGATCTCCTCGCGCGTCAGGAGGTGCGGGAGCGGCCGGAACTTCTGGTCCTCGGGCATGCAGTAGACGCACCGGAGGTTGCAGCGGTCCGTGATCGAGATCCTCACGTACGTGATGCGGCGTCCGTGACCGTCGACGAGGGTCCTGACCATCGGCAGGGGAAGTCTAGCCCATACAGGACCGGACCGGTGCCATATCCGCGGCGCCTTGGGGTTAGTCTTCCGCCGTGCTTCTCGCCCCCGTGAGAGACACGTTCCGCGCGATCGCGGTCACCGTCGTGCCGGAGGCCTCGGCGCTGGACGAGGAGGGCTGGACCACGCTCGAGGCTCTCGTCGAAAAGACACTCGCCCCGCGCCCAGCCGCGATCAAACGGCAGCTCGTCCTCTTCACCCACGCGATCGAGCATTTCCCGCGCCTGCGCTGGGGCCGCGGCTTTACGGCGCTGACGCCCGACGAGCGCACGCGCTTCCTCTCGGGCCTCGAGCGCGCGCCCGTCCTCCTTCTGAGGCGCGGGTTCTGGGGCCTCCGGACGCTCGTCTTCCTCGGCTATTACGCGCGCCCCGAGGCGGCGGCGGAAATCGGGTACCGGGCGGACGCCCGGGGCTGGGAGGCGAGGCGCGCATGAACACGAGGGGCTATGACGTCGTCGTCATCGGCTCCGGCGCCGGCGGCGGCACGGTGGCCGAAGGCCTCGGCCCGCTCGCGCGCGCGGGCTACCGCATCCTCGTCGTCGAGCAGGGCGCTCGCCTCCGCGACGACGAGTTCACCGGGAAGGAAAGCGAGATGGCCGACGCCCTCTACGAGGACGGCGGCGGCTTCCTGACGGCGGACGGCGCGATGACGCTCGCGTTCGGCCGCGCCTGGGGCGGCTCGACGGTCGTCTACACGGGGACGTCCCTGATCGCCCCGAAGCGCGTGATCGACGGCTGGCGCGTGCCCGGACTCACGCACGCGGACGTCGAGAGGCGCTCGCGGAAGTTCATGGACGAGAACGGCGTCCACCTCCTCGGGCCGGACCTTCTGAACGAGAACAACCGGCTCTTCGTCGAGGGCTGCACGAAGGCGGGCTTCAGGGCAGAGCAGTTCCCGCTCAACCTCCGCGGGTGCAAGGGCTCGTCCCTCTGCAACCTCGGCTGCCCGAACGGCGCCAAGCAGGGCACGCACCGCGTCCAGCTTCCCGCGGCGCTCGCGGACGGCGTCGAGGCTGTCACGCGCGCCGAGGCTCTCCGCATCGACGACAGCCGCGTGATCCTCCGCGTCACGGCCCCCGCGTCCGGCGAAAAGGGCGCGCCGTCGGAGTGGGCGCCCGGCGAGTACGCCGTCGACGCGAAGGCGATCGTCGCGGCGGGCGGCTCGATCGGGACGACCGCCCTCCTCCTGCGCTCGGGCCTCGGGCCGTCCCTCCCCCGCCTCGGCGCGGGCTTCACGTGCCACCCGGCGCACATCCTCGTCGCCGAGCACGACCGTCCGATCACGAACGACGTCGGCCACCCGAAGAGCTTCTACCTCGACCGCGCCGTCGAGGAGGGCTACGTCCTCGAGACGTGCATGTACTTCCCCTTCATCACGGCGAAGAACCTCACGGGCTTCGGCGAGCCGCACGCGACGCTCATGCGCGCCTTTCCGCGCCTCCAGATGATCCTCGTCCTCGCGTGCGACAAGGCGGTGCCGAGCAACCGGATCGCGATCGACGCGGACGGAAAGGCCGTCGTCCACTACGCGTTCACGAAGGAGACGGTCGCCTCGCTCGTGAAGGCGACGCGCGCGGCCGCTCGGATCTTCTTCGCGGCCGGCGCCCTCCGCGTCCACGCCCCGTCCGCCGACCCGCCGCTCCTCGAGCGCGCGGAGGCCGGCGCGATCGACGCGCGCATCTCCGAGCGGCACTTCCGCACGGGCCGCATCTCCGTTTCGGCGGCACACCTCATGGGAGGCTGCGGGATGGGCTCCTCGCCCGCGGATTCCGTCACGGACTCGTGGGGCCGCGTGCACGGGCGGCCGGGCCTCTTCGTCGCGGACTCGTCCCTTTTCCCGGACTCGCTCGAGATCAACCCGTACCTCACCGTCATGGCCGTTGCGGACCGTGCCGCCGAGCGCATCCGCGAGGACGCCGGCACGCTCCTCGGCGCCCCCGGGAGCGCGCGGTGAAGAGGACCGGCGCCGAGCTCGTCGTCCGTGCGCTGGAGGACGAGGGGATCGCGCTCGCGTTCGGGATCCCCGGCACGCACAACATCGAGCTCTGGGACGCGCTCGCCTCCTCGGAGTCCGTGCGCTCCGTCCTCGTGACGGACGAGCAGAGCGCGTCGTTCATGGCCGACGCCGCGTGGCGCGCCTCCGGCGCGCATGGCCTGCGTGAACATCGTGCCGGGCGCGGGCCTGACGCACGCAATGTCCGGCATCGCCGAGGCCTTCCTGGACGGCGTTCCGATGCTGGTCCTCGGCTGCGGGATCCGGCGCGACACCGGCAAGGCGTACCAGCTCCACGACGTCGACCAGCTCGCCCTCGCGCGCCCCGTCACGAAGGCGCAGATGCTTCCGTCGTCGGGCGCCGGGCTCTACGACGTCGTCCGCCGTGCGTGCCGCATCGCGCGCTCGGGGACGCCGGGCCCCGTCTTCGTCGAGGTCCCCGCCGATCAGTACCTCTTCCGGCACGAGACGGAGATGGTCCCGCCAGCGGCCGCGCCGCCCGCCTCCGCCCCCGCGGACGCCGTCGAGCGCGCGGCGGAGATTCTCAGGGCCGCGAAGAGGCCTCTCCTCTATGTCGGCCTCGGCGCCGCGAGGGCGGACGTCGTCGCCCTCGCCGAGCGCCTCGAGTCTCCCGTCTCGACGACGTTCCAGGGCAAGGGCGTCTTCCCCGAATCGCACCCGCTCTCCCTGTGGCCGGGATTCGGCGACGCGGCGCCGGCGTTCGCGCGCGACGTCGCGGCCTCGTGCGACGCGACGCTCGCGATCGGCTGCCGCTTCGGCGAGGTCGCGACGGGAAGCTACGGGATGACCCCTCCGGGCCCGCTCGTCCACGTCGACATCGACCCGGCCGTGCCCGGCCGGAACGTGCCCGCGGACCTTGCGGTCGCCGCGGACGCGGCCGCCTTCGTTTCGGCGCTTCTCCCCCGCCTCGACCGGCGCGCGCCCGACGCCGGCCTGAGGGACCGGATCCGGAGCGGCCGGGCGGAGGTGGACGCGGAGCTCGCGGCGCCCTCGGACGGGCGCGTCTCCCCGCACCTTCTCCTCCGCGCCCTGCAGGAGACGTTCGGTCCCGAGACGATCTTCACGTCCGACAGCGGCAACGGGACGTTCCTCGCCGTCGAGGGGCTGCGCCTCGAGAAGCCCGGCCGCCTGCTCGCACCCGTCGACTTCTCGTGCATGGGCTACGCGGTGCCGGCAGCGCTCGGCGCGAAGCTCGCCAGGCCGGATGCACCGGTCGTCGCGCTCGCGGGCGACGGGGCGTTCCTCATGACGGGGCTCGAGCTCCTGACGGCCGCCCAGAACGGCCTCGGGGTCGCCGTCTTCGTCCTCCGGGACCGCGAGCTCGCGCAGATCGCGCAGTTCCAGGCCACCGCGCTCGGCCGGAAGGCGTCGAGCACGATCGCCGACCACGACCTCCTCGCGCTCGCGCGCGCCCTCGGCGCCGAGGCGCTCGCGCTCCCGACGGACGCGTCGATCCGCTCCGTCGTCTCGAGCGCGAAGGAGTTCGCGGACGCGGGCCGCCCGGTCCTCGTGGACGTGGCGATCGACTACTCGAAAAAGACGTTCTTCACGCGCGGCGTCGTGAAGACGAACTTCCTCCGCCTGCCCTGGGGCGACCGTCTGCGGTTCGTCGCGCGCGCTCTCGCGCGGAAGCTGCCGGGGCGCTGACGCCGCGGCGCCACGCGCCGCTCTTGCCGCCCGTCTTCTCGAGGAGCGCGACCGGCCCGATGACGATCCCCTTGTCCGCGGCCTTGCACATGTCGTAGAGCGCGAGCGCGGCCGCGGACGCCGCCACGAGCGCCTCCATCTCGTAGCCCGTTTTCCCGGTCCCGCGGACCTCGGCCGTCAGCGCAACGGCCCGGCGCGCGGCGAACCGCTCCACGGTCAAGTCGACCGAGTCGAAAACGAGCGGATGGCAGAGCGGGATCCACTCCGCCGTCCGCTTGGCGGCCTGGATCCCCGCGAGGCGCGCGACGGCGAGAGCGTCGCCCTTGCGGTTCTCGGAGGCGTCGAGCGCGGCCCACCCCGTGCGGCCCAGCGACACGACCGCGACCGCCCGGGCCGACCGGACGGTCTCCCGCTTCCCGGACACGTCCACCATGCGGGCACGCCCCTCAGCGTCGAGGTGGCTCAGCTTCGGCGCCCGCTTCTCTCTCGGCATTCGCGTAGTCCTCCGGCGTGTTCACGTTCAGGAAGTTCGCCGGCTCTCCCCCGGGGAGCGCGGCGGTCGCGTCCTCGGGGATGAGCACGGTGCGCATCTGGTTCAGCGCGCCGACGAGCGCGTAGTCACCGGCCGCGAGCCGCGCGAGGAGCGGCGCGTGCGCCGACCTCCGCCAGACGGCGCAGAGTGGCTGCGCCACGCCGTCCGACACGGGCACGACCGCGTCGGCCGGAAGCGCGTCGGCGATCGCGAGCAGGGCCGCGAGGAATGCCTCGCCGATCCGCGGGATGTCGGCGGCGAGGACGAGGTTCGTGTCGTCCGGCGAGAAGGCGAGCACTGCGGCGACGCCGAACGCGGCCGCGACCGGCGCGGCCCCGTCCTCGACGAACGGGTACGGAGCGCCCGCGAAGAGCTCCGGGTGCTTGCCGACGAGCGCGGCCCGTCCGCAGACGCGCGCGAGCTTCGCCGCCTGGTGGAGCGCCATGGGCTGGCCGTGGTACGGCAGCAGCGTCTTGTCGCGCCCCATGCGCGACGACCTGCCCCCGACGAGGACGAAACCGTACGCCATGCCAAGATGCTATCGGAGAAGAGAGTCGCGTTGGCGTCCCTCTCATTCGGCGTCGTCGTCCCCGTGGGCGCCGACGAAGCTCCCCCACCGGAGATGTTCTTCGAAAGGGTAAGAGGGGATCCGCCCCTCGCGCGGCCGGCTTCGCTCATCGCCGCGGCGCAGCCCGGGATTTCTTCGAAGGTGAGGGACGCCTTCGTCGGTGCGGGCGCGCGTCTCCACCTGTCCCCCGCGCCGCGAGGCCAGCGCCTGCGCGAGGCGGTCGCCCTCTTACCCTTCGAAGAGTCTTCGGTCCTTCTCTTCGTGCATTGCGACACGCTTCTGCCCGCCGGCTGGGATGCGTCCGTTCGCGCCGCGCTGGCCCGCGGGGCCGCCGGGGGCGCGTTCCGGCTGGCCTTCGCGGGAGGCAGCGCGCGCATGGCGTGGGTCGCGTGGTGGGCGAACCTCAGGACCCGGTTCACGCACGTCCCGTACGGCGATCAGGCGCCGTTCGTCAGGCACGACGTCTACCAGCGCCTCGGCGGCCACGCGCCGTGGCCGCTCCTCGAGGACTGGGACTTCTCGCGCCGCCTCGTGGCGGCGGAAGGGCGCGCGCGCGTCGCGCTTCTTCCCGCGCGCGTCGAGACCTCGCCGCGGCGCTACCTCGAGAGAGGCGTCTGGAAGACCGTAAGAAAGAACTGGGAGATTCTTAGAAGGGTAAGACGGGGAGAGCCGCCCGAGGACCTGGCGCAGCTCTACAGAAGTTGACGGCCGCGCGCCCTCACCCCATTACCTTCTAAGAAATCCGGATCCCCGGGGTGCTCTTCGGACGCCTCAAACCAGCTTCAGCAGGTGCCCCATCTTCGCCTTCTTCGTGGCGAGGTAGTCGCGCGTCCCGTCCGTCGGCGGGATCTCGAGAGGCACGCGCTCGACGATCTCCAGGCCGTAGCCGTCGATCGCGACGTACTTGGCCGGGTTGTTCGTCATGAGGCGCATCCGCTTGACGCCGAGGTCGCGAAGGATCTGGGAGCCGATCCCGTAGTCGCGGACGTCCGGCGCGAAACCGAGCTTCTCGTTCGCGGCCACCGTGTCGAGGCCCTGCTCCTGGAGCTCGTAGGCCCGGAGCTTGTTGAAAAGGCCGATGCCGCGGCCTTCCTGCAGGAGGTAGAGGAGGACGCCCTTGCCCTCCTTCGCGATCTGGGCCATCGCGCGCTGGAGCTGGGCGCCGCAGTCGCAGCGGCCGGAGCCGAACACGTCGCCCGTGAGGCACGCGGAGTGGACGCGCACGAGAACGGGCTCGTCCTCGGCCCAGGTCCCCATCACGAGCGCGACGTGCTCCTCGTTCGTGACCTCGGAGCGGAACGCGACGGCGCGAAACTCGCCGTACGGGGTCGGAAGGACCGGGGCCGCGATACGGTGGACGAGGCGCTCGTTCCGCATCCGGTACCGGATGAGGTCCGCGACGGAGACGATCGGGATGCCGTGCTTTTCCGAGACGAGGAGGAGGTCCGGCACGCGGGCCATCGTCCCGTCCTCGTTCATGATCTCGCAGATGACGGCCGCGGGTGCGAGGCCGGCGATGCGCGCGAGGTCGACGGACGCCTCGGTCTGCCCCGCCCGCTTGAGGACGCCGCCCTTCTTGGCCCGGAGCGGGAACATATGCCCCGGCCGGAGGAGGTCGGACGGCCTGGACTTCGGGTCGACGAGCGTCAGGACGGTGGCAGCCCGGTCGGCCGCGGAGATCCCGGTCGTCGTCTTGCCGCGGGCCTCGACGGACACGGTGAAGGCAGTCCCGTAGTTCGAGGTGTTCTGATCGACCATCGGGTGCAGGTCGAGCTCGTCGCAGCGCTCCTCGGTCAGCGAAACGCAGACGAGGCCGCGCCCCTCCCGCGCCATGAAGTTGATCGCGGCGGGCGTGACGTGCTCGGCGGCGATGCAGAGGTCGCCCTCGTTCTCGCGATCCTCGTCGTCCACGATGATGACGAACTGGCCCTGGCGGTAAGCGGCGGCGGCGTCGGCGACGGAGACGAATCCCACAGGTCTTCCTTTCGGTTCTCTCGAGAGCGCAGGACGCGCCCCGGCGTCAATTGTACCGGGAGGCGCCGCCGGGTCCCGCATCGGGGCGGAAACCCTTGAACGGGTGGTCCGCGAGCACGGCGCGCTTGCCGACCTCCTTCACGAGGGTCCTGAGGAAGCCGTCGAACTGGTTCGCGGCCGGAACGAACGCACGCGGCGCGCGTTCGCGCGAGAAGCCCGCGTGGAAGCGCTCGAAGAGAGACCAGTCCCGGAACATGAGGTCCCGCATCCCGCCGCGGCGGAAGCTCTCGATCTCGGTCACGAGCGCCCGGAGCGACTTTTTGTCCGGCGCCTTCAGGAAGTCCTGCGTCGCACGGACGAGGTGAGAGAGCTCCTCGCGCAGGCGGAGGCTCTGGTCGAGGCGGGCGCGGTATTCCGGGAAGAGCGCCCGGGCGTCGATCCCCGACGAGAACGTCTCGGCGAGACCGATCACGCTCTGCTGGAAGAGGTCGCGGAACAGGCCTGCCGCGTCCTCGAGCCGCCCGAGGACGGCCTCGGGGTCCTTCGTGAGCGCGACGCCGACGAGCTCGACGTCCATCGCCTTCCTCGTCTCGGCCTCGAACGCCGCCGTGAGGCGGTCGAGGCCTTCGGCTTCCTTCGTCCCGTCCTCGAAGCGCGGGCGCAGGCGCCTCTTCACGTACGAGACGAACGAGTCGCTCTCGGCCTTCAGGAGGCTGAAGATGAGGAGCGCGCGCTTGCGGGTCGCGGGCGCTTCGGCCGCCGAGGGGACGCGCTCGGCGACACGCAGGCCCTTGAAGAGCGCCACGAAGAGCGTCGCGAGCGCGCCGCGCTGGGACGGGTCGGGCAGGCTGCCCAGCACCCGGGCCAGCGACTGCTTGGACTCGCGGTCGAGGACCGGCCGCAGGTTCTCGCGAAAGAGGATGCCGAGGTTCGGGTCCTGCCGGAGCGTCGCGACGGCCACCCTCCCGAGCGAGAGGTACGTCTGGAGCGGAATGAAGGGCGCCCTGGCGAGCTCGTCGAGGATCTTCGTGAAGTCGTCGAGCGTCTCGACGACGCGTGCGAGCTCCGTGGTCCCGTCGCCGCGCCTGCGCGTTCCCGCTCGCTGCACCTGCGTGTCCAGATAGAGAAGGAACGAGGCGAGGTCCTCCTGGCCTTCGCCCATGAGCTGGCTCGCGATGAGCCCCATGTGTGCGACGCCCGAGCGGGCCGCCGCGATCTCCTCGGCGTAGTTCTTCAGCGACGCGTGCGAGCGCTCGAAAGCCGAGAGCGGAAGGCAGTCGATCTGGAAGAACCGTTCGAGCCCCTTGAGCCACATCTCGAGCTCGAAGAGGTAGTCGTACTTGACCCGGTTCGAGAACAGCGCGGACGTCTCGAGGACGGTGAAGCGCGGCATGTGCGAAGGAATTGTAAGCCCGGGCTCAGAACGGATAACCGACCGCGAACGCGAACGCCCCGGGGTCCTCGCCGGGTTTCCGGTCGAGCTTGAGCCCGTACTCGAGCCGGAGCGGGCCGACCGGGGTGAGGTAGTGGAGGCCGATCCCCGCGCCCGTCCGGATCTGGTTCAGGTTGATGTACGTCGGGTCCGCCCAGGTGTTCCCCACGTCCACGAAGAAGGCGACTTCGAAGCCGCCGGTCACGGGCACGCGCCATTCCGCGTTGGCGATCAGCATGGCGTTGCCGCCCTGGCCGACGCCGTCCGCGTTGAGCGTCTGCCCCGGGATGCCGAGGTTGTCGAGGCTGAACGCGCGATGCGTCGATGACCCGCCCGCGAAGAAGCGCTCGGGAACCGGGATGATGAGGTTCGGCGCGCACGTGCCCGCCTCGACGAGGGCGTCCGGGCACGGTTCGAAGTTCCAGATGAACCCGGCGCGCAGGGAGAACGCGAAGCGCGTCTTCCCCCAGGGCCGGTAGAGACCCGCCTGCGACAGGACCTTGAAGAAGTGGGCGTCGGCGGCGAGGAGCGGGAACGCGTACTTGAGGTCCGTCCCGAGCAGGAACCCCGTCCGCGGGTTCAGCGGGTCGTCGCGCTTGTCCCACGTGACGCCGCTCGAGACGGACGCGATCCGGCTCTCCTGGTTTCCGCGCTGGTCGGCCCCGAGGCCCGGGTCGGCGGACGGGTTCACGAGCTCGTACTGGAGACGCAGGCCGGTGCGGAGGGTCTTGGTCAGGCGGTACTCGCCCTGCAGGAACGTGCCCGTGCGCTTGACGTCGTACGACGTCGAGGGGACGTCCGTCGTCTGGTACACGGCCAGCGAAAGCGGGATCTTGCCGCCGAAGACGGACCGGTCCCGCGCCGTGAAGACCAGGCGGGGATCGGTGTTCGAGGCCCGGCCCTCGACGCCCACCTCGAGCGCGCGGCCGAAGAGGTTGTTGTACGTCACCCCGAGGGAGAGCCGGAGGGAAAGCTGATCGCTCAGGGACGCGTTGTTCTGGGGGTTGTATTCGGCGCCGACCGCGTACGTGAGGCTCCAGGGCCGCGCCTCCGAGACCGTCACGAGGACGCTCCGCGACATCGTTTCGGGATCGGTCTCGAGCGTCGAGACGTCGATCCGGTCGAAAATGCCGAGGCGCGCGAGCGCCTGCTGCGTGTCGAGGAGCTTCGTGAGCGAGAAAGGGCTGCCCTCGGCGTTCGCGAGGCGGTCTTCCACGACGAACGGTTTTGTCATGCGGATGCCGCGCACGATCGTCTTTCCGAAAAAGACGGGCCTGCCCTCCGTGACCGTGTACGTCACGTCGGCGCTCTCGCTCCCGGGCGGCTCGGGCCCCGCGAAGCGCGTCGTCACCTCGACCTTCGCGTCCACGAAGCCGCGATCCACGTAGAGCGACTGGAGCAGCGCCGCGTCCCCGCTGACCGCCGAATCCGAATACGGGGAGCCCGGCCTGACGGAGAGACGCGGGACGAGGTCCTTCTCCGGGACCAGCCGGATCCCCTCGAACGCCGTCCGGCGGACGAAGGTCCTCACGCCTTCGTCGACCGCGAACGTGACGTCGAGCGCGTGCTCCCCCGTCCCGTCCGCGACCGACGGCGGCGCGATCCGCACGTCCCGCCAGCCGCCTTCCCGGTAGAGCGTCGCCAGCGCGTCGCGGTCGCGCGCCGCCTCGTCGCTGACGTACCGGCCCGGCTCGAGGATGCCGCGCGGCCGCGTCTCGAGGGCCGACCGGACCATTCGGGGAGGGAGACCGGCCGTTCCCGTCACGTCCACGCGCTCGACGTGCCACCGCGCGCCCTTGTCGATCGCGAACGAGACGACCTCGCGGCCGGGCTGCGTGTCGAACGCGACCTTCACGCTCGCCTTCGCGTAGCCCTTCTCCTCGTACGTGCGCTTGAGCGCGAGGCGCAGCCTCTCGACGGCGTCCTCGTCCGGCGGCTCGCCCTTCCGCCACGGCGACTCGGTGTGGCCGCGGACGACGGCCTCGTCCTCCCCCGTCACCTCGAGGACGACGAGGGGCCCGACGAACACGGAATAGCGGGGCGAGACGACGGCCGTCGCGGCGTCGTACCGCTCGTCCTCGAGGCGCACCTCGGCGCGCGAGTAGCCGCGGCGATGGGCTTCGTTCTCGAACCTCTCGGCGTCCTCCCTCGCGGTCGCCTTCTTGTACGGCTTCCCCACCTTCAGCTTCGCCCTGGCACGGAGGACCTCCGCCGTGAGCGGCGCGAGGCTGCCGTCCCACAGCGGCGCGCCCGCGATCGCCCGGCGGCCGGGACGCACGTCGAAGCGGACGTCGACGCTCGTCTCGTCGGCCCCCGCGTCGACGACGGCCGAGACGACGGCCTCGAAGTAGCCCGCGTCCTTCAGCACGCGCCGGATCGTGGCCTCGATGGCCGGCAGGCGGTCGGCCTCCCAGGGGTCGCCGGCTCCGAGGCCCATGGCATCGAGCACGCGCCCGCGCACCGGGATCCCCTTCGTGAGGGCGAGCGAGGCGATCCGAGGAGCCGCCGCGAAGACGACGACGACGGCGACGCCGTCGCCGGAAGGCGCGGCCTCGACGGCGAGGTCGGAAAACCGCCTCGTCGCGAAGAGGTTCCTCATCGAGATGCGCACCGCGCCCGGGGTGAGCACCCTGCCGGGCCCGAGCTCCGTGAGGCCCGCCATGCGCTTCACGTCGAGGACGCCGTCGCCCCGGAACGAAAGAGAGGCTACGGTCTTTCCCCAGAGGCCGTCCCCGGTTGGCGGCGCGGCCTTCGCCGACACGGCGGCGACGCACAGGGCGATAAGCGCGGCCCGGCCGCCGGCCACGCTCACCGCAGACGCTGCCGGAAACGCAGCTCGAGCGAGTACACGCCGAACTCGTCGAGCAGGGCCTGCAGGTAGGCGGTCGACGAGAGCTGATAGTCGAGCGTGATGATCTGCTGCTGGTTGCTCGAGAGGACGAACGAGACGGTGGCGTTGAAGTCCTTCCCGAGGGACTTGCCGACCGTGATGCGCGGCGCGTCGAACGTGGTTCCCGTCGAGAACGCCGGGTCGATCTGGAAGCGGTCGAGCCGGAAGAACTCCTTCGTCCTGCTCGTGACGGCGTCCGACGCGAGGCTCGCCAGAAGCTCCTTCGCCGCCTTCGAGACGGACTCGTCCGAGGAGACCGGGGTCGGTCCGACCGGGCCGCCGGCGACCGACGTCGAGGGGATGTCGCCCGTCGCCATGAGCGAGACGATCGACGCCTCGGAGAGCTGCGGGTCCGACGAGAAGCGGGGCACCAGGCGCGCGGCCGTGCCCGTCAGGCCGAATGTCACCTCGTACCGGTTGATCGTGGCGCGGGCCTCCATCTCGAAGAAGGGCTCGATCCGGATCGGGTTCGAGAAGAGGATGCGGCCCGACAGGAGGTCGTAGCGCTGGCCCTGGAGCGTGAGGCGGCCGCCCTCCTCGGCGCGGATCTCGCCGAAGAGGAGCGGATGACCCCAGGTCCCGCGGGCGAAGAGCTCGCCGGAGGCCTTCAGGCGCGCGACGTTCGTGCGGACCTCGATCGACTCGGCGGGCGCGACGAGCCGCACGTCGAGCGTGACCGGGTCCAGGATCGTCGGGTTCGCCCCGACGGTCGCGACGCGCTTTCTCTGGAGGAGCGCCGCGAGGTCGATCGAGAAGTCGCGGTCGTAGAGGGCCCGGTCGAACGTGAGCTCGCCGCGGACGGCGCGCGGCTGCGAGTCGCCGAGGAGAAGGAGGTTCCCCGAGAACGTCGCGCGGAAGCCGTCGAAGGGCGAGATCTTCACGTGCGACAGGAGCGCGGAGACGCGCATCGAAGCGGGCTTCCATCCGTCGAGCGCGATCGTCCCCCCGAGATCGACCGTCCCGCCGGCGAACCGAAGCCCGAGGTCGTTGATCGTGACCTTTCCCTCGCTGAAGAGGAGCGAGCCCGTCGCGGACTCGAACGCGACGCCGCCGTCCGGGCTCACGACGTCCACGCCGTCGAGGGTCGCCCGGCCCGTGACGACAGGCGCCGACGCGGTCCCGCCCAGCCGCGCGTCCAGGGTCACCCGGCCCGCGACCTTGAGAGGCGCGAAGGCGGGCGCCAGCAGGGACGCGTCCACCGATCCGGAGGCCGCGACGTCGAGCGCGCGCGGCGCGACGAACTGGGCGCTGCCCGCGAGCGTGACCGAGGTCGTCACGCCCGACGGCGCATCGGGCCGGGCCGCTTCGGCGAGCGTCAAACGCTCGAACGAGACGCGGCCGCCCGAGACCCTGAGCGGCGTCCCGCCGCGCAGCGTGAGCGTCCGCCCCCAGGCCGTGAACTGCGCGGCCGAAATCACGCCTTCGCCGTCCAGGTCGGCCGCCGTCGCGCCGGCCTTCACCGACGCCTCCGCGCTCAAGCGGCCGTCGAACGCGGCGTCCTCGGGCAGGCCGAAGAGACCGCCCAGCGGGGCGAGGCTCGGAAAATCGGCGCGCACGCCCCACCGGCCGCCCGCGTCCTTCGGCGACACGACCTCGAGAACGCCCTCCTCGGGCGCCTCGGCCCGCAGGCTCCAGATCCCCCGGTTCGCGCGGGCGTGCAGCTCGATCTCGCGTTTCGCCCGCGCGAGCGGCTGGCCGTCGAACGTCGGGGCCGCGACGGCCCCGTCCGCAGTCAGCGTCGGGGCGTCGATCAAGCCCTCGCCCGAGGCGTGCCCGGTCAGCAGGCCGCCCGCGGGGACGTCCGAGAGGGACGCGACGCGGCCGAGGGGGAGGTCCTTGACGTCGAGGTCGAACCTGTAGCCGCCGTCGGCGTACCGGTAGGAGCCGCCGCCCTTCACGCTCGCCTCGCCGACGCGCCCGGTCGCGCCTTCGACCGCGATGCGGTCGTCCTGGAACGCGAGGGTCCCTTCGAGCCGGTCGAGCTTCTGCCCCCAGATGGACGCGTCCGAGAGGACGAGGGGGACGCGGCCGTGGATCGCGGGCGTCACGCCGTCGAGCGGGAGGCGGCCCGTCGCGCGCCCGGACAGCGGGAGGTCGAGATCGAGGAACGCGAGCACTTTCTCGAGCGGCCACTCGTGGAAGTCGCCGACGAGGCCGTCCAGCCGGTAGTGGCCGTGGAGCGCTCCGCCGAAGCCGAGGTTCCCCTCGAGGGAGAGGCTGCCGCCGCCGTCCCGCGCCGAGAACGGCGCGAACGTCGCGACGTTGCGGTCCACGATGAAGCTCGCGGACGCCTCGCCGAAGCGCACGCCGCGCAGGACGAAGTCCGAAGCCTCCATCCGGCCCTCGATGCGCGGGTCGCCGAACGCGCGCGTGAGGCGCGCCGAGAGATGGCCCGAGCCGCCCAGCTTGAGCGGAGGCTCGAGGGGCTCCTTCTGGATGGCCGGGTACCAGTCGTCGGCGAGACGCTCGAGCTCGGCGAGGTCGCCCGCGGCGACGTCGAACGTGAGGTCCGGCTCCCACGAGCCGAACTTCAGCGACCCGTCGAGGCGGACGCGCGCGCCGCCCGCGGTGGCGAGCGGCAGGCCGTCGAAGAGGATCCGGCCGTCCTTCACGCGCAGCGGGCCGCCTCCCGAGACCGGGATCGGGACGCGTCCCTTCACCGCGGAGGCGCGGCCCGGGTCGGCCGCGAGCGTGAGGCGCCCTTCGCCGTCCGCGTGCTCGATGCCGCCCGGCCCGAACGTCAGCGTCGCATCCAGGCCGGCGCGCGCCATGAAGCCCGTCCCCGGGAGGCCGAGGTCCGCGAAGAACTGCTCGAAGTCGATTCCCTTGCCGTGCACGGCGATCTTCACGGGAAGGGGCGGCCGGTCGAGCCGGTCGAGCTGGACGAGGGCCTCCAGCGTGCCGCCCGCGTAGCTCGCGCGCGTCACGTCGACGAGCAGCCCTCTCGGGTCGAGCCGGAGCGTCCCCTCGCCGGACATCGGGAAGACGGCGAGGCGCGAGGCGGGCAGGTCGAACGCCGCGCGGATCCTCAGGCCTCCGGGCTCGCCGATGCGGAGCGCCCCGTTCAGCCGGACCGGCCCCGTCAGCGGGAGCCCGAGGCCGAAGACCTGCCCGAGTGTCTCCCCCGTCGTCTCCACCTTGGTGACGAGCGCGAGGACGGGCTTCCGAAGGTCGTCGACACTGCCTTCGGCCTCGACGGAGATCTTCGGGCCCTTCAGGCGCAGGCCCGTGAGGTGGGCGCGCCCGGGCGCGAGCGTGACCTCGGCGCCGATTGCGAACTCGAGCGTCTCGTTGTTTTCGAGACGGAAGCTCCCCTGCCGGCACGCGAGGACGAGGTGCGTGACGGACAGCGTCCGCCCCGCGCGCGCGGTGATCGCCGCGTCCTTGAGGAGCGCGTCGATCTCGGCCTTCCATTCGCGGAAGCGGAGGGACGCACGCTGAATGACGGCCTCGTGCAGCTGGATGTCCTTGCCCCCGCCTCGGCCCCCGCGGAGCGCGCGGAGAATCGGGTCGACGTTCGTGGAGCCGTCCGGGAACACCTCGACGACGATCCGCGGCGCGACGACCCGCAGCTTCGAGAGCTCGATCGTGTTGCTCGTGATCGCCGGGATCCCGCGGATCTCGATCTCGGACGCCGAGAAGAGCGGCCCGGCGAGCGACCGGCGGTCGTTCGCGATCGAGACGTCCCGCACGAGGAACGAGAACGGCAGGAGCGCGAGGTCGAAGCCGCCGATCGACACCTTCCGCCCGATCTGCGCCTCGAGGAGCCGCTCCGTCTTCCGCCGCATCGCGTCCTGGAATCGGTGCGACCGGAATACCCCGTACAGGACGAGGACCGAGAACACGAAGAGCAGGGCGAAGAGCCGGACGAGTCGGACCTGCGTGAGGGTCAGCTGCGGGAGGGGCGGGATCGGTCGCCGGGCCATCTCCCCTCGCTAGCGCGACCCGTTGTCCCGCTCGCCGCCGAACGAGAGCTTGCCCGACAGGACGTCCCAGAAGGAGCCCGCCGAGGCCCGCACGAGCGAGACGGTTTCCCGCGCGCGGGAGATCGCAATGCGCGTCGCCGCGCTCACCGGGAAACCCTCCTGTCCGTCGAGCGTCAGGAAGACGCCCGTCGCGTCCTCCTCGACCCTCAGGCCGAGCCGGACGGAGTCCGGCAGGACGAGGGGGCGGAGCGAGAGGGTGTGGGGACAGATCGGCGACAGGACGAGAGCCGGCATCGTCGGCTCGAGGATCGGGCCGCCTGCCGAGAGGTTGTACGCGGTGGAGCCCGTCGGCGTCGAGACGATGAGCCCGTCCCCGCGGTAGCGCGAGACCGTCCGGCCGTCGACGTCGACGCGGATCGCCGCGATGCGCGCGAGCGCCGACTTCCCGAGGACCGCGTCGTTCACGACGCGGTAGGTCCGAGCCGGGCGGCGCCCCTCCGCGACGGACACGGACAGGAGCCGCCGTTCTTCGAGGCGCGCCGTGCCCGCGAGCGCCGCCTCGAGGATCTCCTCGTAGTCGCCGGGGCTGCACGTCGTCAGGAACCCGAGCGTCCCGATGTCGATCCCGAGGATCGGGACGCCCTGCATCGGGTGCCGCGCGACCGAGAGGAGCGTGCCGTCGCCCCCGAGCGTCACGAGAAGGTCGACGACGCGCGCGATCTGGGTCCGGGCCGTCCCGCCGTCGGACTTCCGGGCCGCGGAGGATTCGAGGTCGTGCACGACCTCGTAGCCGCGCCTCGTGAGGCGGCGATCCAGCTTGCGGGAGAGCTCGAGCGCCTCCTCGCTGGTGTAGCGGGTGACGAGGCCCACCCGGCGCACCCGCGAACCGCTCCTTTTTCGAACCGTCACGCCGAAAGTGTAGCGGGATTCCTCCGGAACGCGGCGAGGTATTCGACGTTGCCGTCGGCGCCCGTGATCGGCGACGGAACGGCGCCGCGCGGCTCGAGGCCCTGGGACGCTGCCGCAGCGGCGACGCGCGCCACCGCACGGGCCCGCACGGCCTCGTCGCGGACGATGCCGCCCCGGCCGACCTCCCTCCGTTCCGCCTCGAACTGCGGCTTGACGAGGACGAGGACGTCCGCCGAAGGGGCGAGGAGTGGAACGGCGGCCCGCAGGACGAGCGTCAGGGAGATGAAGGAGAGGTCGCCGACGAGGAGGGACGGCTCCTCCGGCACCTCGGCGCGCGACAGGAGGCGCGCATTGACCTTTTCGCGCAGGACGACGCGCGGGTCGCCCCGCAGCTTCGCGTGCAGCTGCCCCCATCCGACGTCCACGGCGTAGACCCGCGCGGCCCCGCGCGCGAGCAGGACGTCCGTGAACCCACCGGTCGACGCCCCGAGGTCGAGACAGATCCGGCCGCCGGGGTCGATGCCGAAGTGCGTCAGGCCGAACGCGAGCTTCACGCCTCCGCGGGAAACCCAGGGATGCTCGGGTTCGCCGACGGTGATCTCGGCGGAATCGTCGACGGGCGTGCCGGGCTTGACGCGCTCCTTCCCGGCGACCGCGACGCGGCCGGCGAGGATGAGGGCTTCGGCCCGCGTGCGCGACTCGGCGAGGCCGCGCTCGACGAGGAGCACGTCCAGCCTCTTCTTCTTCAGATCGTCACCATCACCTTGAGGACGTCACCGCCCCTGCGCGCGAGCCGGAACGCCTCGGCGGCGTCCGCAAGCGGCACGCGGTGCGTGACGAAATCGGAAGCCCGCACGATGCCGCGCTCGATGAGCGCGAGTGCCTCGCGCAGGTCACGCGCGCCGGAAGAGTAGGAGAAGAGAAGAGAAAGATCTCTGAGATACGAACGAATGAGGGAAGAGCGTCCACGTCTTCGCCGGGTTCGACCGGCGAATAGAACACGACGCGGCCCGCGGGACCGGCCACGGCGAGACCGCGGACACGACGGCGTCTCTCGGCCGTCGGCAGCACGAAGACGACGTCGGCCCCGACGGGCTCGAACCCTCTTCACCTTCTCAGAAAAATCTTCTCCGGCTCTCCCGCGAAATCGAACCCAAGTCGAAGCGCGTGCGCGCGGCGGGCCGGGTCCGGGTCGCACCCGACGAGGCGTCGCGCGCCCGCGTCGCGCGCCACGAGGCCGAGGAGGATGCCGTTGGCGCCGAGGCCGATGACGGCGACGGCGTCGCCGGCACGGACACCCGCCCGGCGGACGGCCTTCACGGCGCACGCGACGGGCTCCGCGAGCGCGCCGTCCTCGAAGCTCATGGCATCCGGGAGGCGCAGCACATCCGTGGAGACCGCGGCCGCGTCGACGCGCACGAGCTCGGCCAACCCGCCGGGATCGAGCCGGTTCTTCTTCCACGCGGCGCACTGCACGTCCTCGCCCGCGAGGCAGGCCGGGCACGTCCCGCAGGCCGCGTGGTGGTGGACGACGACGCGGTCGCCGGGCGCGAACGGAGCGCCCTCCCCCGCCTCGGCGACGACGCCCGCGGGCTCGTGCCCGAGGACCGCGGGCGCCTTCGTCGCGACGTACCAGCCCGCCGTGTCGCTGCCGCAGATGCCGACGGCCTTCATCGCCACGAGGATCTCGCCCGGGCCGATCGCCGGGACTTCCCGCGTCACGACCTCGACGTCCTCCGTCGAGCGCGCAAGCGCGGCCCTCATCGTCCTCACGGGACCACCGCGACCTTCAGCGCGGTCCCCGCGCTGGCGAGCTCGAACGCCGCCTGCCACTCGGCGAGAGGGCGGCGGGCCGAGACGATCTCGGCGGCGGGAATCGCTCCGGCCGCGAGAAGTTGGAGCGCCTCGTCCGCCTCACGCGGAGTGTAGTGGAACGACCCGACGATCGAGACCTCCCGGTAATGCACGGCGTGCGCGTCGATCGCGACGCGCGCCCCCGCGGGCAGGCCCGCGAAGAGAAGGACCGTGCCTCCGTCGGCGGCGAGCGCGGGGAGCGCGGCGATCACGTCCGGGTCGCCCGTCGTGTCGACGACCAGGGAGAATTTCTTTGTTCCCTCTCCACGCCTGCTTTCGATGCGCGAAGGAACCGGGAGATTTTCTTTGAAGGTGAAAAGGGGCGGCGCGTCGGCGCCGCCGGAGCGTGGCGACGGTCCGATGCGCGCAATCTCCGCCCTATTCCTTTCGAAGAAAACAAGTCTCTCCGCCCTCCTGCCCGCGACGACGATCCGGCGTTCTGCGCCGCTGCCTGTCTTCTCTTCTTTCTCTTTCCCCCTCAAAAGAAAAAACAGCATCGCCGCGATCGGGCCGGTGCCGGCGACGAATGCGTCCCCACCCCGCGCCTCTCTCACGCGGTTCAGACCGCGCACGACGCTCGCGAGCGGGTCGAGGAGGGCTGCGGTCTCGTCGGGCATTCCGTCCGGAATCCTCCGAAGCCCGTTCTTCGCAATGCGCTCGGGCACGAGGAGGAAGTCCGCGAACGCCCCGAAAAGCGGGCGGTCGAACGCGGTCTCGCAGAGGTTCTCCTCGCCCTCGCGGCAGGCGGCGCACGCGCCGCACGGCGCCGAGACGGCCGACGTGACGCGCGTTCCTCTCGCCCACGCGGCGCCCGCGCCCGCCTTCTCGACGACGCCCGCCCACTCGTGTCCGAGCGTCAGCGGAAACGGGATCTTCGGGTGTCCCCGGCGTGCGATCTTCAGGTCCGTCCCGCACGTGAGCGTCGCGCCCACGCGGACGAGGACCTCGCCGGGGCCGGGCTCCGGCACCGGCACGTCCCGCAGGACCGGCGCCCCGGGGCCCTCGCAGACGAGCGCGCGCACGGAGGGAGCGTAGCAGGGCACGCGAGAGACCCGTTCGCAGCCGGGACGCCGCTTGACGGGCGAGCCGGCCCGACGCAGTCTCCCGCGCGCATGAGCGACCGCTCCGCGTCGACCTGGGCCCTCCTCTCGATCGCCGCGGCAATCGTGACGATCGCCCTGAAGGTCTGGGCCTGGAAGCTCACCGGCTCGGTCGGGCTTCTGTCGGACGCGGCCGAGTCGGGCGTGAACCTCCTCGCCGCGATCGTCGCGTACTGGGCGCTGCGCCGCGCGAGCCGCCCCGCGGACGCGACGTACGCGTTCGGGCAGACGAAGGCGGAGTATTTCGCGAGCGGCTTCGAGGGCCTCATGATCCTCGCGGCCTCCGCCGCGATCGCCGTGACGGCCGTCGAGCGCCTGAGAAATCTCCACGCGATCGAGAACGTCGGGCTGGGGCTCGGGATCTCGGTCCTCGCCTCCGCCGTGAACGCCGGCGTCGCCGCCGTCCTCCTGCGCGAAGCCCGGCGCCTCCGGTCGATCACGCTCCGGGCCGACGCCCAGCACCTCCTGACGGACGTCTGGACGTCGGCCGGCGTCCTCGTCGGCGTCCTCCTCGTGAAGCTCACGGGCTGGCTGGTTCTCGACCCGGTCGTGGCCCTTCTCGTGGCGGCGAACATCATCTACACGGCCGTGAAGCTCCTGCAGGAGACCGCGGACGGCCTCCTCGACCGGGCCATCGGCGAGAACGAGCAGAAGGCGCTGACGGCCGAGCTCTCGCCGTTCCAGGCTCGCGGGATCGTCCTCCACGACATCCGGACCCGCCGCGCCGGTCCGCGCCATTTCATCCAGATGCACGTCCTCGTCCCGGGCTCGTGGACCGTCAAGCAGGGGCACGACGTCTGCGAGGAGATCGAGCGCGGCGTCGCGGGCGCGCTGCCGGGGAGCACGGTCACGACACACCTCGAGCCTCTCGAGGACCCGTCCTCGTGGGACGACCGCGGCTTCGACCGGCACCTCTGAAAGTCAGCGCGCCGCGAGCGGCCCGCCGGGACCCGTCAGGAACGCCGCGAGCGCCCTCGCGAACCGGTCCGACCCCTCCGGCGAGAAGTGGACGGGATCCTGGAACGCGGCGTCGGGGAACGCGCCGCCCGCGAACGGGTCGAGAAACAACGCGGCACCCTCGGCGCCGAGCTTCTTCGCCACGGCGTTGTACCGCGCGAGGCCGGCCAGGTAGCCCGTCGAGGTGAGCCCGGGCGTCCAGCCCTCGAGCCAGGCCCGGTCCTCCGCTTCGTGTCCGGCCCTGAGCCGCGCCGACTGCGCGACGAGCAGGACGCGCGCGCCCTGTGCCCGCGCCACGGCGATCGTCGAGCGGAGATTGCGCTCGTAGACGGTGACCGCGGCCGCGGGGATGTCGTCGCGTTTCGGCCCGCCGGACCACGCGTACGAGGGCGTGAAGCCCTCCGCGGGCGCCGGGGACCCGGCCGGCCGCAGGCGCCCGAGAATCCATTCGAGAAGGACCGAACGCGAGACGAGGCGGACCGGCACCGGCGCGACGCCCGTCACCCTCGGGAGGATGTCGGCGTGTCCGATGCTGTAGTCGGGGTAGAACGGGACGTGCCCGGCGGGCTGGAGGTCGTTCACGCCGGAGTAGACGACGACGAGATCGGGCGCGAGGTCGACGTCGCGGATCTCGAGGGAGACGAGACTCTCGAGGCTCGTCCAGCCCGGGAATCCGGCGTTCGCGACGTCGGCGCGGGGCGCGAGGAGCGCCCCGAGGCGCGCCGGCCACGTCGAAGCGTCGTCCGGCGCGAGCAGGTCGAACGTCGTCGAACCGCCCTCGCACACGATCCGGAAGACGCCGGGCGGTTTCGGAACGGGCAAGTCGCGGACGTTCGTTGCGCGCTGCCCGCGCGCGTTGAAGTGGACGACCTTGCCGGCGGCCTCGAGCGTCGCGTCCGGCCGGCCCGCGACGACGAGCATGGGATGCCGGCGGTAGGCACGCCCGATCTTCTCGACGAACTTCGTGTACGCCTCGACCCGCGTCTCGGGCCACGCGCCCGTTTTCGCCCGCAGCGCGACGCGGCAGCCCCCCTCGAGCGCGAGGAAGAGGAGCGCGGCGATCCCCAGGGGCGCGAGGACGTTCGCGACGAGCGCGCGCAGGATTTTCACGGGTCCCCGATTATGGAGCGACGAGGCGCCGGGCGGCGTAGACCGCCGCGATCGGGACGAGCGGAAGGCGGTACCGGTCGTCGCCCGACTCCGCGCCCGAGCTCACCGCGACGACGTAGAGGAACGTCCCGAGGAGCGCCGCGTGGACCGGTGCCGGGATCTCGCGCCACGAGGCCCGCACGCCTCCTGCAGCCGCGGACCAGAGTGCCGCCAGGAGGAGCGTCAGGACGAGCGAGACCGCGAAGAACACCGGCGCTGCCGCGCGGAGCCGCGCGAGGACGCGGCCCACCTCCACGTTCTCGTACGCCTCGAGGAGCTCCGGCCCCGGCGTCACGAGGCCGAGGCGGACTCCGAAGATGAGGGAGGGTGGCGTCAGGAGAAGAAGTGCGGCGCCCCGGGCGGCCGCGGCGGCGGCAAGGACAGGATGCTCCGAGAGGATCCGGACCGCCTCGCGCCTCCAGCGCGCGTCGAGCTCCGTCAGGCTCAGCCGCGACGTCTCCGGAAACAGGTCCGCGTACCGCCGCTCGCCGAAGATCTCGCGCTCGGTGCCGCCTCCGGTCCGGAACCAGCGTTCGCGGTTGCCGAGCCGCTCCTGCATCTGCGCGAGCGGCACGCCCTCCGCCCACGCCGCGGCGGGCGCCGCCCGGTAGAAGAGGAGCTCGCTGCTCGCGATCGGGGACAGCGCGAACGTGCCCGCCCGCGCGAGGTTCCGTGCCTTCCAGCCCCCGACGAGGACGACCGGCGCCAGCAGGAACACCGCAACGGAGCGGAAGGGACGCGCGCGCCGCGCGACCCACCACACGAGGACGGCCGCCGGGGCGAGAAGGTAGTACGACAGCGGCCGGACGAGCGTCGCGACGGCGAGCCAGAGCCCGGCGGCGGCCGCGCCGCGGCGCCGGTCCGCCGCGAACCCCGCGAGAGAGGAGACGCCCAGCGTGAGGAAGAACGTGAACGGCGTGTCCGAGAGGATCGACAGCGAGTTCAGGAACGATCCGGGCTCGAGGGAGACGATCGCGGCGGCGGCGACGCCCGCCCGCGGTCCGAAGAGGCGGACCGCGAGCGCGGCCGTCGCGAGCGCGGTGCCGAACGCGAAGAGCGCGCCGACGACGGACGGCGCCCACGGCGCGGTCGAGACGGCGCGCGTCGCGGCGAGAATCGCGGGATATCCGGGCGTCCGGTTGATCTCGGGCTCGGGCGCCGCCTGGGGCGAGGGCGAGAAGGTGCCCTTCTCGAGGAGCGCGCGCGCGGGCCTCAGGTACGTGCCCGTGTCGATGAACACGAAGGCGTCCGGGCGCACGTGCAGGACGAACGCGAGGACGGCCAGCTTCGCCGCGAGCGCCGCGGCCGCGAGCACGACGGCCGCCCGCGGCGGGCGAGCTCGGGCGTTCACGCCTTCGCCGCGAGGTGCCGCGAGCCCGGCGCGACGACGGGCTCGCCGCGCGCGCACAGAGGACACGCGGAAGCCTCCCACGCGGGGACCTCGAGCGAGAGGAGCGCGCGGTACGGCACGCCGTCGACGGCTGGAACCTTCTCGCCAGCGACGCGCCGGTCGACGATCGACCCGCAGACGACCGGCACCGCGCCGGCCCTGCGGAGGACTTCGAGGACCTCTTTCGTCGACTTCCCCGTCGTCACGACGTCCTCGATCACCGCGACGCGCTCGCCGTCCTCAAGCGCGAAGCCGCGCCTGAGGGCGAACACGCCGTCCACGCGTTCCGTGAAGATCGCGCGCAGCCCGAGCCCGCGTCCGACCTCGTGCCCGATGATGACGCCGCCCATCGCGGGCGAGACGACGACGCCGGGCCTCTCCGGCGCGAGGAGAGCCGCGAGCGCGGCCCCGAGGGCGCCCGCGCGGTCCGGATACTGGAGGACCTTCGCGCACTGCAGGTAGCGGTCCGCGTGGAGGCCCGACGAGAGCCGGAAGTGGCCGCTGAGAAGGCCGCCCGTCTCCTCGAAGTGCCTCCGGACGGCCTCGGGCGTCACGGTTCGCCTCCCTCGCGGTCGCGCCGCAGGCCGTACCGGTCGATCTTCTTGTAGAGGTTCGAGCGAGGCGTGTCGATGGACTCCGCGGTGCGCGTCACGTTGCCTCCGTTCTCCGCGAGCTTCGCGACGAGGAAGAGCTTCTCGGTTTCGTCCTGAAACTCCTGGAGGGTCCGGATGGCCGCGAGGCGCGCCCAGATTCCCGCGGACGCCGGGTCCACGACCTTGCCGCCACGCACGGTGACGGGTCCGGCGTCGGCCGCCGGGGCCGCGGCGCCCCCGTCCACGTCGGCCGCGTCGAGAACGTCCGCGTCCGACATGATCATGAGGCGCTCGACGTGGTTCTTCAGCTCGCGGACGTTCCCGGGCCACGGGCGCGACGCGAGCGCCTCGAGCGCCGCGTCCGTGAAGCGCTTCGGCCGGTAGTTGTTCGTCCGCGCGAACTGCTCTGCGAAGAACGTCACGAGGGCCGGGACGTCCTCGCGCCGCTCCGCGAGCGTCGGCGTCCTCAGGATGAGGACGTTCAGGCGGTAGTAGAGGTCCTCGCGGAACTTTCCCTGCGCGATCAGCGTCGTGAGGTCCCGGTTCGTCGCGGCGACGACGCGGACCTTCACCTTCACGACGCGCGGGCTCCCGACGGGCTCGACCTCACCCTCCTGCAGGACGCGGAGGACCTTCGCCTGCGCGGGGGCCGACATGTCCCCGACCTCGTCGAGGAAGATCGTCCCGCCGTCCGCCTCGACGAACTTGCCGGTCTGCTTCCGGTCCGCCCCCGTGAACGACCCGCGCTCGTGGCCGAAGAGCTCGGACTCGATGAGCGTGTCCGGGATCGCGGCGCAGTTGACCTGGACGAACGGCCCCGTGCGGACGAGAGACGCGTCGTGGATCGCGCGCGCGACGAGCTCCTTGCCGGTGCCGCTGGGACCGACGATGAGGACGGTCGCCGGCGTCGGCGCCGCCTTCGCGATGTCCGCGAGGAGCCTCCGCATCGGCTCGCTCGACCCCACGATCCGCCCGATCCCGAGGCGCGACTTCAGCTCGAGGTTTTCGCGCGCGAGGCGGCTCGCATCGAGGACGCGGCGCAGCGCGTTCAGGACGTGCTCGGACGAAAGCGGCTTCTCGAGAAAGTCGTCGGCGCCGGCGCGCACCGCGTCCATCGCGGTCTTCACGTCGCCGTGGCCCGAGATCATGACGACGGGCGTCGAGACCCCGCGCGCGCGGAGCTTCGCGAGCGTGTCGAGGCCGTCCTGCCCGGGCATCTTGATGTCGAGGAGGACCGCGTCGTGGTCCTGCGCCTCGGACACCGCGTTCACGCCCGACGCGACGGCCGTGACCTCGTAGCCCTCCTCGGCCAGGAGCGTGCGAAGAGACTCGCGAATGTCCGCTTCGTCGTCGCAGACGAGGATCCGGCGCGCCATCGGCACGATCCTAGCAGCCTGAACGGCAAGGATGATTCAGCTGCGCTATGTGGAGAAGGGCGGCCGCGCGCGACACTCCCTGCGGGACGAACGCCATGAAGAAGATCAGGACCGCCGGGGACATCATGATCCACCCCGTCCTCGCCGTGCGCGAGTCCTGGACCGTCCGCGAGCTCGCCTCGTACTTCGTCGACAAATCGATCTCCGGCGCGCCGGTGCTGGACGCCGCCGGGCGGCTCACCGGGGTCGTGAGCCTGACGGACATCGTCGACCAGGTCACGCGCGATCGCGACAGCGCCACGCTCCCGAAGCGCGCGTGGTCCGACACGATCGCGCCCGAGGACCTCCGCGGCCTTCAGATCGAGGACGGCGACCGCGTCGTCGCCGACATCATGACCCCGACGTTCTTCACGGTCCCCGCCGAGACGGCGATCCCGAAGATCGCGCGGACGATGGTCGCGGGGCGCATCCACCGCCTCCTCGTCACCCGGAAGGGGCACGTCGTGGGAATCGTCACGACCCTCGACGTTCTCCGCGAGCTCGCCGGGCCGGGCCCGATGCACCGCGCGCGCGCAGCGCGGAACGCCGCCCGCGCCGTCGCCGGCCCTCCGGCGCGTCGCACCCGGGCGAAGGCCCGCTAGGCTCCCTGCGCCGCCAGGCCTCCACGCACCTCGAGAACCGCGGCACCGCGGATCGCGTCCGTCTTGAGCGCGACCAGCGCGTCGTTCGCCCGCTCGAGCGGAAAGACCTCGACGTGCGTCTTCACGGGCAGCCGCGCCGCCTCGGTGAGGAACTCGCGGCCGTCCTCCCGCGTCGCGTTCGCGACGCTCCGGATCACGCGCTCGTGCCAGAGGAGGTCGTACGGCAGCGGCGGAGTGTCGCTCATCGAGATCCCGCCGAGGACGAGGACGCCGCCCGCATCGAGGGCCGCGAGGCCGGCCGCGACGAGCTCTCCCGCCGGCGCGAAGACGATCGCGGCGTCGAGCGGGACGGGCGGCCGGTCGGCGGTCCCGCCGACCCACGAGGCCCCGAGCTCGCCCGCGAGCGCCTGATGCCGCGTGCGGTCGCGCGTCATGACGTACACCTCGGCGCCGCGGCCCCGCGCGATCTGGATCGCGACGTGGCCCGCCGCCCCGAACCCGTAAATCCCGAGGCGCGCCCCGGCAAAACCGCCAAGCTCCTCGAGACCGGTCAGGCGGAGCGCGCGGAAGCCGATGATCCCCGCGCACAGGAGCGGCGCCGCCGCGAGATCCGGGAATCCCTCCGGCAGCTCGTACACGAAGTCCGCGCGCGCAAGAAGGCGGTCCGCGAAGCCGCCGTCCACCGTCCAGCCCGTGAACTCGGGCGCGAGGCACAGGTTCTCGCGGCCCGCGCGGCAGAAGCGGCAGGCCCCGCAGGCGGCGTGGAGCCACGCGACACCGACGCGCCTGCCGGCGAGGGCCTCCGCCCCCTCTCCCGCGCGGATCACGGACCCGACGGCCTGGTGGCCGGGGACGACCGGGGACTTTCGCGGCGGAAGGTCCCCCTCGACGACGTGCAGGTCCGTCCGGCAGACCCCGCAGCACGAGACGCTCAGGAGCACGTCGCCGGGGCCGGGCGCCGGGTCGGGGACCTCCTCGAGGACGAGCGGGCGGGTGGCGGCGGGCGCGGGCCGGTGGAGGCGCAGGGCACGCATGACCCGAAGTTAGGCCCCTAGCCCCGATCCCGCCAGCTCGCGATGATGCGGCTGCCTCATTGAGCGAGGGCGCGACTCGGTCTCGACTGGCGTTCTGGATAGGATCGGCGAGACGAACCTCACAAGGAGCGCTCCATGACGGCGGAACCGGCGGCGAAAACCGGCCTCGACCTCTCCCATTCCCAGCAGGTGGCGATCGAGAAACTGGCCCGGGACGAGAACGTCATCCACCCGCCCATCTGGATGGCACGGGACGCCGCGATCCGCAACGACGTCGTGGAGCGCGAGCACGCCCTGCTCGCCCCGGACGAGTTCTGGGCGGAAAAGGCCGCGGCCGTCGAGTGGATCGAGCCCTGGAAGGAAGTCTGCCGCTTCCAGCCGCCGAACCACCAGTGGTTCCTCGGCGGCAAGCTGAACGCGACGGTCTCGTGCATCGACCGCCACGTGTACGGCGACAAGCGCAACAAGGCGGCTCTCCTCTGGATCGGCGAGGACGGCGAGGAGCACGCCTACACGTACAGCCGCCTCTACCGCGAGGTGAACCGCTTCGCGAACGCGCTGAAGCGCCTCGGCGTCAGGAAGGGCGACCGGGTCATCCTCTACATGCCGCTCACGCCCGAAGGCATCGTGTCGATGCTCGCGTGCGCGCGCATCGGGGCGATCCACTCCGTCGTCTTCGCCGGGATGGGAACGCAGGCGCTCAAGTCGCGGATCGAGGACTGCCGCGCGAAGGTCGTCGTCTGCTCGGACTTCACGTTCCGGCGCGGCAAGAAGATCCCGCTCAAGCCGACGATCGACGAGGCGGTCCGCGACCTCGTGTTCGTCGAGCACGTCGTCGTCCACCGCCGCGGCTCGCGCCCCGGCGACGCGGCCGTCACGTTCGAGAGCGAGCGCGAGCACGACTTCTACGACATCCAGCACGCGCGCGAGATCCACTGCCCGCCCGAGCCGATGGACGCCGAGGACCCGCTCTTCATCCTCTACACGTCGGGGACGACGGGGACTCCCAAGGGCGTCGTCCACACGGTGGGCGGCTACATGGTGGGCGTCACGTACCTCGCGCGCGCCTTCTACCAGATCGGCGACCGCGACATCTACTGGTCGACGTCCGACATCGGCTGGATCGTCGGCCACTCGTTCATCGTCTACGGGCCGCTCTCGGTCGGCGCGACGGTCTTCACCCGTGAGGGCGTGCCGGACTATCCCTCCGCCGACGTGACGTGGGAGCTCTGCGAGCGCGTCGGCGTGAACATCCTGTTCACGGCCCCGACGGCGATGCGCATGTTCATGAGCCACGGGCCGGAAGCGCCCGCGCGCTACGACCTCTCCCGACTGCGCCTCATCGCGTGCGCCGGCGAGCCGCTCAACCCCGAGGCGCACCTCTGGGCGCAGAAGCACCTCGTCGGGCAGTCTGGCGGGCTGGTCGTCGACAACTTCTGGCAGACGGAGATCGCGGCGCCGGTCCTCGGGACGCTCCCGACGTTCGAGGCGCGGCCCGGCAAGGTCGGCAAGCCCCTGCCGGGCGTCGCGGCCGACATCGTCGACAAGGACGGCCGGTCGCTGCCCGACGGCCACGGCGGCCTCCTCGTCCTCCGCCGGCCCGTGCCTTACATGCTCCGGACGGTCTGGGGAGACCACGCGCGCTACGAGAAGTACTGGGAGACGATCCCCGGCTGCTACGCCTGCGGCGACATCGCGGTGCGCGACCACGACGGCTACTTCGCGGTCCTCGGCCGCTCGGACGACATCCTGAACGTCGCGGGCCACCGGATCGGCACCGCCGACGTCGAAGGCTCGCTCCTGCGCCACCCGGCCGTCGCCGAAAGCGCCGTCGTCGGGCTCCCCGACCCCATCAAGGGCGAGCGCATCAAGGCATTCGTCGTCCTCAAGGCCAGCGCCCAGGCCGGCGCGGGCCTGATCGGCAGCCTCAAGGACCACGTCCGGCAGGACCTCGGTCCCATCGCCGTGCCGCACGACATCGACCTCGTGGCGTCGCTCCCGAAGACGCGGTCGGGAAAGATCGTGAGGCGCTACCTCAAGGCCAAGGAGATGGGCGAGGACCCGGGCGACCTCTCGACGCTCGCGGACTGACCGGACGGAGGAAGCCCGCGCGCTACGGCGCGGCGGACGGCGCGGGCTTGGCGATCATCCGGTAGAAGAAGTCGTCGTGCTCGTCGTCCGGGACGGCCGCGTCCTTCTTGATCGTGCAGTGCTCGCAGTCGATGCCCGGGCGCTGCGCCTCGAACTCGGCGCGCACGCCGGCGGCGACCGCTCCCGAGCGGATCTCGTCGAAATCCTGCCGGGCGATGTTCCCCAGAGGCGCGCGGGTCCACGAGATGCACGGCATCACGTCGCCGTTCGCGTGGATCGCGACCGTGTTCCACGGGCGCCGGCAGGTGAGCTTCGCGCCGGCTCCGTCGAACACCTCGATCAGCGTCGGCTGCCAGCGGAGCACGCCGACGTTCTGGACGCCCGTCCGCTCGCACCACCGGTCGAGCCGCTCGCGCACACCCGCGATCTTCTCGAAGAAGGCCCGGCTCGACGTCCCGGTGTCCAGCGCGTTGCTGAACCTCGCGATGCTCCTCACGTCGATCGCCTCGGCCCCGAGCGACGAAGCGAGCGCGAGGAACGCGTCGAACTGGTCGATGTTCGTCTCGCTCAGGACGTGGTTGATCCGGAGCTGCGGGACGGAGGCGCTCATCTCGCGCCGGATCTCCATGAAGCGGCGGACGTTTCCCGTGACGCGCTCGAAGTTCGCGCCGATCCGGATCGCCTCGTAGACGTCCTTCGTCGCGCCGTCGATCGAGACGGCCAGACGCGAGATGCGGGCCTCGACGAGACGGCG
This sequence comes from uncultured Acidobacteriota bacterium, assembly GCA_963798215.1. Lineage (GTDB taxonomy): Bacteria > Acidobacteriota > Thermoanaerobaculia > UBA5066 > UBA5066 > Fen-183. The sequence goes on along the minus strand of CAWCSP010000004.1, from coordinate 1,134,076 downwards.
GGCGATCGTCTCGTCCAGCAGCATGCCGTTCGTGATGACGTCCACGAACGGGACGCCGCTCCCCTTCACGATCTCGAGGCGCTCGGCGAAATCGCGCGTCATGAGCGGCTCGGTCATGCACGAGAGCGCGAGGTAACTGGCCTTCGGGAAGATCTGTTCGGCGATCCTGCGGAACACCGCCATCGGCATGTCGTACTTCGAGAGCCCGGCCACGCGCGGGTCGCTGAAACCGCACATGCGGCACTTCAAGTTGCACTTGTTGTTCTGGTCCATGAAGACCTCGAACGTCCGGGCTTCCATCTCCACGGGATCTCCTCGCCGGGGCCGCGCCGCCCGGACGATGATGGCACGGCCCGGGGCGCCCCAGCGCGAGGACTGCCGCGGCAGCGGTTCCGGCCGGGAACGCGCGGAAAAGAAAAACGCCCCCGGGCCGGAGCGGCCGGGGGCGCCTCGAAAGGAACGGAGAGGCCGTTACTTCTTGTCGATCGAGGCCTGGAGCGTGCCCGAGTACGAGATCGCGACCTTGTCGCCGACCTTGTAGCCAGCGGCGGCCTTCGGGTCCTTGATCTTGAACGAATGGGCCTTGCCGTCCACGTCCTTGAAGGTTACCGACGGGACCGACATGTCGAGCGCTGCGATCGTGACGACCCGCGTGACGAGGGCCGCCCCACCGGCCGTCGTCCTCTTGGCCGCGACGGAGTCCATCTCGCCCGGCTTGGCGAGGGCGACCGTGACGGTCTCGGAGTACGTCAGCGTGACGACGTCGCCCGCCTTCACCTTCTCGAGCGTGAAATGCGCGGGGACGGCGACGACGGACACGTCACCGCTCTCGTCCTTGACCGTCACTTCCTTCTTGGCCTTGTTGACGTCGAGGACGGTGACCTTGACGGAACTCGTGTCCGTGACGGTCTTCGGCTGGGGCTTCGGCTCCTCCGCGCGGAGCGTGAGTCCGGTGGCGATGAGCCCGGCGAGGGCGAGGGTGAGGATCGAACGCTTCATGGGGATCTCCTTACTTTCTTGATCGGGCGTTGCCCGGGCGGAATCCCCGGTAGCATATGCCAGCCGGTTGGGCGCGCACCCGGTCAGCTTGCATCATGCGAAATGGCGGAAGCGTGTGGGAGTCGAACCCACCCGCCACCCCTTCCGGAGCGAGCACGCTGGTTTTGAAGACCAGGAGGGCCACCGGGCCCCTTGCGCTTCCGGGACGGATTCTAGACGCTGAAGCCGTCCCTCCATCGCGCTCGTAGAATCGCGCGCGTGCGGCGTTCGGTGCCTCCTTTCATTCGGAAAATCCCGGGGATTCTCTTCGAAGGTGCCCGTGCCCTGGCAGCGCTCGCGCTCTTCTGCTCAGCCCTTGCCTCCGCGGCCCCCTCGCAGAAGTTTTCTCCTCCTTCTTCCTCTCTCCTCTCTTCTTTTCCCTCCGTGCGCGGTGTCGTCCGCGACGACGAGGGACGGCCGCTGCCCGGCGTGACGGTCGAGGCGCGCGCCGGCTCGCTCGCCGTGCGCACGGCCTTCACGGGCCGTGACGGCGCGTACCTCCTCGCGAACCTCCCGCCCGGGGTGTTCGACGTCGTCTTCCGGCTGCCCGGCTTCACGACGTTCGTCCGGCGCGGGCTCCACGTCGGGGCTTCCGGCGTCGTGACGGGAGACGTGCGCCTGCATCTGACGGCGTCGACGGACGTCGTCGTGACGGGGAAGCGCACGTTTCACAACCTCGCGGACCTCGACACGCCCGTGAACGACCTCGTCGGCATCGCGGACTCGGCCACGGTGGGGGTCGTCACGGCCGACCAGGTCGCCGAGCGCGAGGTCCACCGCCCCGCGGACGTCCTCGAGTCCGTACCGGGCCTCCTGATCAGCCAGCACTCCGGCGAGGGCAAGGCGAACCAGTACTACCTGCGCGGGTTCAACCTCGACCACGGCACGGACGTCGCGTCGGCGGTCGCGGGCGTGCCGGTGAACATGCCGACGCACGCACACGGACAGGGATACTCCGACAACAACTTCCTGATCCCCGAGCTCGTGTCGGGCATCCAGTACAAGAAGGGCCCGTATTTCGCGGACGAGGGCGACTTCTCGGCCGCCGGCGCGGTCAACGTCAACTACGTCAACGCGCTCGAGAAGCCGGTCCTCGATCTCTCGTTCGGCGGCGGAGGCTACGGCCGCGGCCTCTTCGCGGGTTCGGCTGCGGCCCTCGGAGGCACGCTCCTCGGGGCCCTCGAGCTGTACCACAACGACGGGCCGTGGACGCACCCGGACGACTTCCGGAAGGTGAACGGCCTGCTCCGGTGGTCAGCGGGCGACAAGGGCAACGGGTTCAGCGTCACCGGCGTCTTCTACCAGGGCGTCTGGAACTCCACGGACCAGGTCCCCCTTCGCGCCGTGGACGACGGGCTCATCGGCCGCTACGACGCGATCGACCCGACGGACGGCGGCCGGACGCACCGCTACAGTCTCTCCGCCGACTGGGAGACGACGGGCCAGGGCTCGCGCACGCGCGCGCAGGCCTATGTCATCGACTACGCGCTCGACCTGTGGAACGACTTCACGTACTTCCTCGACGACCCCGTGAACGGCGACCAGTTCCAGCAGGTGGACCGGCGCGTCGTCACGGGCGGGAGGATCAGCCACGAGCGGCTCCTCACGCTCTTCGGCGCCGACGCCGAGGTCACGGCCGGGCTCGACGTCCGAAACGACAACATTCCGACGCTCGGCCTCCTGCACACGAAGGCCCGCGACCTCCTCTCGGTCGTCCGGCTCGACCACGCCTCGCAGACGAGCGGCGCCCTCTGGGGGCAGGCCGCACTCCAGCTCGCGCCGTGGCTCCGGGCGATCGCGGGCCTCCGGGGCGACCTCTACCGGTTCAACGTCGCGAGCAACGTGCCCGAGAACTCGGGGACGGAAACGAGCGGCATCCTGAGCCCGAAGCTCAGCCTCGTCTTCGGGCCGTTCTCGAACACGGAGATCTACCTGAACGGCGGGTACGGCTTCCACAGCAACGACGGGCGCGGGGCGACGCTCCACGTCGACCCCGTCACGAAGGAGCCCGCCGAGCCGGTGACGCCGCTCGTCCGCGCCAAGGGTGCCGAGATCGGCGTGCGCTCGACCGCGATCCGGGGATTCCAGACGACGCTCGGCGTCTGGCTCCTCGACCTCGACTCCGAGCTGGTGTTCTCGGGCGACGCCGGGATCACGGAGCCGAGGGCGCGACGTCGTCGTCTAGAATTCCGGGCCGATGCCCCGCCTGAAGGCTGCCGCCGCCGTGCGGGTTTTTCCGGGTCTCGTCCTCGCCGCTTCTCTCTTCCTTGCCCCAAACGCCGCCCTCGCCTGCGCCTGCGGCTGCAGCGTCTTCGACGTCGGCGCCGGGACGATGATGCCGGTCAACTCCGAGTCCGGCTTCTCGCTCTGGTTCCGCTACAGCTACATGGACCAGAGCCAGAACTGGGAGGGCAGCTCGAAGGCGCCCGCCTCGGACAACAGCGACGTCCGGATCAGGACCAGCTTCTACACGTTCGGCGGCAACGTCATGATCGACCGCTCCTGGTCGGTGATGGTCGAGCTGCCGGTCTACTCCCGGCAGTTCACGTCGACCGACGACGGCAGCGTCGCCGGCCCGGCCGGCAGCCTCTACACCGCGAACCTGACCGACCTCGGCGACATGACGCTCAGCGCCATCTACACCGGGCTCTCCGAGGACCGCTCGACCGGTCTGAGCCTCGGCGTCAAGATGCCGACGGGCAACTACACCGGGCCGAACGGCCCGCTCGGCGGCGCGGAGTTCGACCGGGACACTCTGCCCGGGACTGGCAGCACCGACATCGTCCTCGGCGCGTACCACGTCGGCGGAATCAGCTCCGATGACTCGCTCGCGTGGTTCGTGCAGGCGAACTACCAGTTCGCGGCCCTCACCCGGAACGACTACCGGCCCGGTAACGACCTCAACGCGGCGCTTGGGCTGACCTGGAGTCTCGGCGAACGAGGGTCCGAGATTCGGATCACGCCGGTCCTGCAGCTGATCGGCAGCTACCGCGGGCACGACAGCGGCGCCGCCTCCGACCCGGACAACTCCGGATACGAGCGCCTGCTCCTCGCCCCCGGCGTCGAAGCGCGGATCGGAAAGGTCCGGCTCTACGGCGACGCCGAGTTCCCCGTCTACCAGTTCACGAACGCCGCGCCGAGCGGGAGCGACTCGTCCGGACAGCTCGTCGCGCCCGTGTACGTCAAGGCGCAAATCTCGTACGACTTCTGAGAGTTGGAGGAGCCGCTGCGCGGACGCGATAAAATCTCACCGATGACCGCGCGGCGGCTCTTCCGGATCCTCGTCCTCGCGGCCCTCGCGCCGCTCCTCGTGGGCGGCGCGTTCGGCCACGTGGACGGGTTCGAGGTCCTCTCGAAGGGCACCTTCTTCTTCCCGCCGGACCACCCCGCCCACGCCCCGTTCGTCCCGGAGAAGGAACATCCCTGCGCGGCCTGCGCGGTGGCGAACCTCATGCCGCCGGCGGCCGCGCCCGTCTTCCTCGTCCCGCCCGCAGATCCGCCTCGCGCCCGCGATCGACGTCGAGCGCGCCGCGCCCTCCCCCGCCCTCCCCGAGCTTCCCGGCCGCTCTCCTCCTGTCCCGACGGCGTAGCCGAATCGCCCCAAAGAGAAGTTCTCTTAGAAGGTGAATTCCGCTGGCCGCGGGAGGCGTTCGGCGTCCTGCTGCCGTCTCCGCGCGCTCGCCGCGCCCATCCGGCACGAGGAGGCCGCATGCTCATGTTCATTCTCAGAACGGCGCGAAGCGCCGCATCGTTCGCTTCTCTTTCGTTTCTCGCGCTGTCCGTCGCCCTGTCCTCTGCCCCGGCCCTCGCCGCGCCGACGGCGAGCCAGGTCCGCGGCCGCGTGACCGGCCCGGACGGCAAGCCGATGGCGGCGGTCGTCGTCGTCCTCGTCAACGACCTCTCCGGCCACCACCAGCAGGCGAAGACCGGGGCCGACGGCACGTACCTCCTCTACAACGTCCCGCCGAACCCGTACCACCTGACGGTCGAGGTGCAGGGGTTCCAGCCGTACCACGCGGACGTCGACGTGCGCGGAGGCGCCCCCGTCGTCAAGGACGTCGTCCTGAGCTTCGGCGTGACCGCGACGGAGGCCGTCCACGCCGAGGCGGAGGGCGTCGAGCTGGAGACCGACACGTCCATGACGCACACGGACATCGACAAGTCGCTGATCCGGCAGACGGCCGCCGCGATGCCGGGGCGCGCCTTCGAGTCGATCGTGACCTCGACGCCCGGCTTCTCGCAGGACGAGAACGGGCGCTACCACTTCCAGGGCGGCCACTCGCAGCAGCTCCTCGTGATCGACGGACAGCCGATCGGCGACCAGGTCGGAATCACGTTCTCGAACTCCCTCGACCCCGGCGTCGCCGAGGGAATCGAGGTGATCACGGGCGGCATCCCGGCCGAGTACGGCGAGAAGGCGAACGGCGTCATCAACCTCACGACGCGCTCGGGCCTCGGCACGGGCGGGATGAAGGGTGAAGTGTCTCTCGGCGGCGCGAGCTTCAAGACCGCGTCAGGCTCTGCGTCCGCCGGCGGCGGCAACGACCGGTTCGGCTGGTTCGCCGACGCGGACGCCTCGCGCTCCGACCGCTTCCTCGACCCGGTGTCCTTCGACGACTTCCACAACACGGGCAGCTCGCTGCGCGCGTTCCTCCGCCTCGACGGCGTCTCGGCAGACTCCACGAGCAACTGGCGCCTGACCGGGAACGTCGGCCGGACGGACCGCGACGTGACGAACCTCCCCTCCCAGGAAGCGGCCGGACAGGACCAGAAGGTCGTCTCGAACGACTGGAACCTGAACCTCGGCTACGAGAACGTCCTCACGAGTGGGCTCGTCCTCGACGGCCAGCTCTACGCCCGCGACAACCGGCTCACGCTGTACTCGTCGCCGTACGACACGCCCGTCGAGGCGTCCCAGAACCGCTCGCTCGCCAACCAGGGGCTCAACCTCGCGGTCTCGGATCTCGTCGGCGTCAACGAATTCAAGGCGGGCGTCCAGGTCAAGCGGTTCCCGATTCAGGAGCAGTTCTCATTCCTGATCACGGACCCCGCCTTCAACGACCCGGGCGCGGACGGGTACAACCCGAACCTCGCGCCGTACGACGGCACGCGCGGCGGCCGGCCCTTCTATTTCTCGGGCTCGAACACGGGCACGTACCTCGCCGCGTTCGTCCAGGACAACATCCGCTGGAAAGACCTGACCGTGAACGTCGGCGTCCGCTACGACCACAACGACCTCTTCCTGAGCGAGAACCAGATCCAGCCGCGCGTCGGCGTCGCGTACCTTTTCGGGGCCACGAGCACGGTCCTCAGGGCCTCGTACAACCGGATGTTCATCACCCCCGAGTACGAGAACATCCTGCTCTCCTCGTCCCCGCAGGCGGCCTCGATCACGCCTCCCGAGCTCCAGGACAGCCAGCAGCTTGGAGGCGGCGAGCTCGTCAACCGCTCCGAGCGGCACGACGTCTGGAACTTCGGCGTCCAGCAGGGCATCGGCTCGAAGCTCCGGCTCGACGCCTCGCTCTGGTACCGGAAGGTGAAGAACGCGGCCGACCAGGACCAGTTCTTCAACACGGGCATCGTCTTTCCGCTCAACTTCGAGAGCGGCCACCTGCAGGGCTGGAACGTCCGGCTCGACCTCGCGCCGGTACTCGGCGGCCTGCGCGGGTATGCGTCCGTCGGCCACGTGCACGCCGTCTACTGCAACCCGTTCGTCGGCGGCCTTTTCCTCGACGCCAGCGCCGTGGACACGCTGGGCGGCGGCTGTTTCGTCATCGACCACGACCAGGACATCCAGGAGCAGGTCGGGCTGTTTTACGACCTCGGAAAGACCGGCTTCTGGGCCGGGATGACGCAGCGCTACGACTCGGGCCTCGTCACGGATGCAGGCACCCCCGCGGACGTTCTCTCGAGCCCCGACACGGCGTACGCCTATCCCTACATCCGCTTCGATCAGGACCCGCAGCGCGTGTCGTCCCGCACCGTCTGGAGCTTCTCCCTCGGCGCGCGGCTCCAGCCGTACGGGATTCCCGCCGAGCTCCAGTTCGACCTCCTCAACGCTTTCGACGCGCAGGGCCTCTACAACTTCCAGTCCGTCTTCGGCGGCACACACGTGATCCCGCCGCGCACGTTCGCGGGACGAGTCAAGTACTCCTTCTGAACCCTCAGGCCGGGGCCGGCGACGCCGGCTCCGGCAGCTCACGCTCCTTCCAGAGCACGTAGACCGCCGGGTAGACGAGGAGCTCCAGCGCGAAGGACGTCACGAGGCCGCCGACCATCGGCGCCGCGATGCGCTTCATCATGTCGGCGCCCGCGCCCGTCGACCACATGATCGGGATCAGGCCGAAGAACGCCGCGCAGACCGTCATGGCCTTGGGACGCACCCTCTTGACGGCTCCGTGGATGATCGACTCGACGAGGTCCGCCCGGTCCCGGAGCAGCCCCTTCGCCTTCGCCTCGGCGTGCGCGAGGTCGAGGAAGAGCAGCATGAAGATGCCCGTCTCCGCGTCGAGGCCCATGAGGGCGATCATCCCGACCCAGACGGCGATGGACATGTTGTAACCGAGGAGATACAGGAACCACACGGCGCCGATGATCGAGAACGGCACGGCGAGGAGGACGATCATCGTCTTCATCGCCGACTTCGTGTTCGCGTACATTAGGAGCCAAATGAGGACCAGCGTGACCGGAATGACGATCTTGAGCCGCTCCTTCACGCGGAGCATGTTCTCGAACTGGCCGCTCCAGACGAGCGTGTAGCCGGGCGGAAGCTTGACGTTCTCGGCGACGGCCTTCTTCGCCTTCTCGACGTAGCCGCCGATGTCCTCCTTCGACGTGTCGAAGTCGACGTACACGTAGCCCGACAGGAGGCCGTTCTCGTTCCGGATCATGGCGGGCCCGCGGATCTGGCGGATGGCCGCGAGCTGGCCGAGCGGCACCTGGGCGCCGGACTTCGTCGTGACGAGGACGCGGGCGAGCCGGTCGAGGTCCTCGCGCAGCTCGCGCGGGTAGCGCACGTTCACCGAGTAGCGCTCCTGCCCCTTGATGATCGTCGTGACGGTCTCGCCCCCGATCGCCGTCATGATGACCGCGTTCGCGTCGTCCACGGTGAGGCCGTAACGGGCGAGCGCGTCCCGGTCGAGGTCGAAGTCGATGAAGTAGCCTCCGGCGACGCGCTCGGAGAAGACGGACCGCGTGCCCGGGACGGCCTTCACGGCCGCCTCGACCTCGGAGCCGATGCGCTCGATCTCCCCGAGGCTCGCGCCGAAGACCTTGATCCCGACCGGCGTCCGGATGCCGGTCGAGAGCATGTCGATCCTGTTCTTGATCGGCATCGTCCACGCGTTCGTCGTGCCCGGGATCTTCAGCGCCCGGTCCATCTCGTCCACGAGCTCGTCGTGCGAGATGTGGTCGCTCCACACGTGGCTGAGGACGCCGGCGAGCCACCGCGGCGCCCAGGACGAATACCAGCGGTCCTTCTTCCGCCACTCGCTCTCCGGCTTCAGGAGAACCGTCGTCTCCATCATCGAGAGCGGCGCCGGATCCGTCGAGGTGTCGGCGCGCCCGGCCTTGCCGAAGACGCGCTCGACCTCCGGGAAGGACGTCAGGACCCGGTCCTGGGTCTGGAGCAGGCGCTCGGCCTCCGTCACCGAGATCCCCGGCAGCGTCGTCGGCATGTAGAGGATCGAGCCCTCGTAGAGCGGCGGCATGAACTCCGACCCGAGCTTCAGGAAGACCGGGACCGTGGAGATCATCGCGAGGACGGCGATTGCGATTGTCGTCTTCGGGCGGCGGAGGACGGCGCGGCAGGGGCGCTCGTACAGCCGGTGGAGGATCACGCTGATGGGATGTTTCTCTTCGGCGTAGTACTTCCCCACGGTGACCTGGTTGACGAGCCAGGCGAGCCACTTCGGACGGAACGAGAACCCGTCCATCCGCGCGAACAGCATCCGGATCGCCGGATCGAGCGTGACGGCCAGGCATGCCGCGATCGCCATCGCGAGGTTCTTCGAGTACGCGAGCGGCTTGAAGAGGCGCCCCTCCTGATCCACGAGTGTGAACACCGGCAGGAACGCGACGGCGATGACGAGGAGCGAGAAGAAGACGGACGGGCCGACCTCCATGAGCGCCGCAAGCCGGACCTTGTGAAAATCCCCGGGCCGTCCGCCGTCGTTCCACTGCTGGAGCTTCTTGTAAGCGTTCTCGACCTCCACGATCGCGCCGTCCACGAGGATGCCGATCGAGATCGCGATGCCGCCGAGCGACATGATGTTGATGTCGAGGCCCATCGCGTTGAACGGGATGAACGCGAGGACGATCGAGATCGGAATCGTCACGATGGGGACGATCGCGCTCGGCACGTGCCAGAGGAACACGAGGATCACGAGCGAGACGACGACGATCTCCTCGATCAGCTTCGAGCGGAGCGTGTCGACGGAGCGCTTGATCAGGTCGGACCGGTCGTACGTCGTCACGATCTTCACGCCCGGGGGAAGCGAGGGCTCGATCTCCTTCAGCCGGGCCTTCACGCGGTCGATGACGTCCAGCGCGTTTTCGCCGCTGCGCATCACGACGATGCCGCTCACGGCGTCGCCCTTTCCGTCGAGGTCCGTGATTCCCCGCCGGATCTCGGGGCCGAGCGACACGCGTCCGACGTCCGCGACCGTCAGCGGCGTGCCCCTCTCGTTCGTCTTGACGACGATCTTTCCGATGTCCTCGATCGACTTGAGGTACCCGCGGCCGCGGACCATGTACTCGCGCCCCGAGAATTCGATGAGGCGCCCGCCGATCTCGTTGTTGCTCTTGCGGATCGCCTCGACGACCGACTCGAGCGGCAAGCCGTACGCCGCGAGCGTGTTCGGGTCCAGCGTCACCTGGTACTGCTTCTGGAACCCGCCCACGGTCGCGACCTCGGCCACCCCCGGCACCGACTGCAGCGCGTACCTCAGGAACCAGTCCTGGTACGAGCGGATGTCGTCCGTCGCGGTCCTCCCGCTCGTGTCGACGAGCGCGTACTGGTAGACCCAGCCCACGCTCGTGGCGTCGGGGCCAAGCTCGGTCGTCACGCCGGCCGGGAGATGCGACTGGATCTTCGAGAGGTACTCGAGGACGCGCGAGCGCGCCCAGTAGATGTCGGTGCCGTCCTCGAAGATGACATAGACGTACGAGAAGCCGAAATCCGAGAAGCCCCGGATCGTCTTCACCTTCGGTGCCCCGAGAAGCGCCGTCACGATCGGATACGTGACCTGGTCCTCGAGGACGTCCGGGCTGCGGTCCCAGCGCGAGTAGACGATGACCTGCGTGTCCGAGAGGTCGGGAATCGCGTCCAGCGGCGTCCGCTTGATGACGCCAATCGCGAGGACGATGACGATCGCGTAGAGCGCGATCACGAGGTACTTGTTCTCGGCCGAGAACCGGATGATCCCTCGAATCATTTCGAGGTCCCCATCGCCGCGATGGCCGCCTTGAGCCGCGACTCGGAGTCCACGAGGAAGTTCGCGCCACGAACGACCACCTCGCCTTCCTTCAGGCCGGACCGGATTTCCACGACGCCGTCCCCGTGGTCGCCCACCGAGACCTCCCGCGGAACAAGCTTCCCCTCGCCCTGGACCACAAAGGCGATGTTTCGGGTTCCGCTCTCCAGGATCGCGCCGTCCGGAACCTGGAGAACGAGCCGGGTCGGCCCGTGGATCGTCACGTCGGCGAACATCTCGGGCTTCAGCTCTCCCTTCGGGTTGTCGAGCTCGACGCGCACCTTCACGGTCCGCGTCTTCTCGTCGACGGAGGGGTAGATGTACGTCACGATCCCGTTCCAGACGCGCCCGGGCCAGTACGAGAGCGTCACCGTCGCCCGCTGCCCCACGGACAGACGCGGCAGCTCGTACTCGTAGACGTCCGCGAGCACCCAGACGTGCGAGAGATCGAGGATGTCGAAGAGCGTGTCGGACGACGTCACCTTCATGCCGTGGAACGCCGTACGGGCCGTCACGTACCCCGAGATCGGCGCGTAGACGGGCAGGGCGCGAATCGGTTCGCCGTTCGTCTCGATGCGCTCGATGTCGGCGGGCGTGATCTCCCAGAGGAGCAGGCGCTGACGCGCCGCGGACAGGAGGTCCCGGCCACCCTGCGCGGCAGAGGCGACGCCCGACGTGCCGAGCGCTTTCGACGCCTTGAGCGCGAGGAGGTACTCCTGCTCGGTCGCGTAGAGCTCGGGACTGTAGAGAAGCGCGAGAACCTCTCCCTTGTGGACGTACTTGCCCGTGAAGTCGGCGGTCACGTGCTCGACGTAGGCATCGAAGCGGGTGTGGACGTGGTGGACCCTCGTCTCGTCGGCGGCGACGCGGCCCGACGTCCGGATCGAGGTCGAGAACGGCGCCCGTGCGACGGCGACGGTCTTCAACCCGAGGAGATTCTCCTTGCGGGCGTCGAGGGTCACGGTCGCGAGGCCTTCCGGATTTCCGGCGGCGCTCCCGGCCTCGTCGGCATAGACGGGCACGAAGTCCATTCCCATCGAGTCCTTCATCGGCGTGGGGGACGTCTCGCCCGTGCCCATGGGCGAACGGTAGAAGAGGACCTTCCGGGGGCCCGCGGCCCTCGCGGGCGCCGACGTGGACGCGGTCGCGGACGAAGGCTCCTCGATCGGCACGAGCTTCATGCCACAGATCGGGCAGTCGCCGGGCTTGTCCTTGACGACTTGCGGATGCATCGGGCACTGCCATTTCTGCGCCCTCGGGGCGGACTCGGCGCTGGTAGCGCCCGGAGAAGGCGCCTTGCTCCCGCACGCGGCTGCGAAGAGAAGCAGCGCGGCAAGGGCGGCGCAGGCCGGGAGAACGTGAAGATTTCTTCGAAGGTGAATGAAGGCAGCGGCGGCTGGAGGGCGGCTCGTCGTGCGGGTGAGCGCGCCGGACTTGCCCGGGATCCTTCTAAGCAGATTCATCTCTGGTCTCCCTACATTCCGGCGGCGGCAACGGGCGATACGGGGCGATTCGGCGTCGCTGCCGTTCGCTCGAGCGAGAACTCGCGGAGGTCGGCCTCGGCGCGGAGGAGATCGGCGAGGCGCGCGATGGCGCCGCGGCGATCCGTGAAATTGGTGCTCATGGCCTCGAGAACGGTCACGAAGGGGACCGAACCGGTCCGGTAGCTCGCGAGCGCGGCCTCCACGGCGAGCCGGTCCTGGACGAGGAGAGCTCCGGAGTCGAGCCGGGACTCGTCCGCGAGCTGCCGGATCCTGATCAGTCTCTGCTCCGTCAGCGCCAGCGCCTGACGCCGCAGCGAGGCTTCCGCCGCCGAGGCGGACTCGAGCTGGCTCTCGGCCTCGGCGATCAGGGGACGCTGCTTCCTGCCGGCCCAGAGGGGGACGGAAACCCCGACGGCCGCGGACCACATCAGGGGCAGCGAGCCGCGGTTCGCGTACGAGGCGGAAGCCACGAAGTCGGGCCTGAGGTTGCGGCGCGCGAGGTCCCCGGCAAGCTTGAACCGCTCCTTGGCGAGGGCGGCCTCCTTCAGCTCGGGCGTCGCTTCCAGGGCCTTCTTCAGGAACTCCTCTTCCGCGGGAGCGGCCGGCACCTCTCCGGGGACGAGCCGGCGCGTCGTCGGAATCGGGGCGTCCACCGGTCGATACAGCAGCTGCCGCAGATCGACGAGGGCTCCCTTCTCGGCGGCCTCGTCCCTTCGCCGCTGCTGGAGGAGGCGCGTCTTTTCGCTCTGGGCGCGCAGGACGTCCTGCTGGGACCCCAGGCCGGCCGAGTACCGGACCCGGATGACCTCCTCGATCTCGCGCCAGGCTTCGGTCTGCTCGTCCACGAGACGGAGGTCCTCGCGCGCCTCGAGAAGCGATGCGTAGGCGCGCCTTACGTCCGCCCCCAGTGCCAGAGCGACGCGCTCGGGCCCGGTGCCGGAGCGGTCGGCATCCGCCATCGCAACCCGCTCGGCGAGTCCGAGCTTCCCGGGGAACGGGAACGCCTGCTGTGCCACGAGCTCGAGGCGCGACATCGGCTGGGTCCCGATCGAGATCGACGTCCCGTCGTTCACGTACCCGAGAGAGAGCATCGGATCCGGCAGCGCGCCGGCGGGCGAGACGCGCGCGCGTGCCGCCGCAACCTGCCCCCGCGCCGCGGCGAGGTCCGGGTTTTTCGCGAGCGCCTCGGCGACGAGCGCGTCGGCCTCTGCCGACGAGGTGAGTGCGGAGTCCGCGCCCGCCTCCGCGGGCGCACCGGGGGCGGGCGCCGCGGACGCGGCGCGCGCCGGGGGATTTTCTTCGAAGGGTGTGCGGGCGGCCTCCGCTCGAACGGCACCGGACCACACGGCGAACAGCCCGCAGGCGACGAGGCAGAGCCTCCGGTGCGCACGGGACCTTCTAAGCAAATCTCTCTTCTTCTCTCTCGTCATCGATTCACCTCGTCGGGAAACGCCTCACGGAGCCGCGCTTTCGCGCGGCGGGAGAAACGCTCGACGAAGGATCAGACGAGAAGAACGGAGAGGAGAAGGTGAAGCGGCGCCGAGCGCGCGCGCGGCGCGACGCGCGGCGTGCGGGTGACTTCGGCCGGCATCTCGACGGCGACCGCCGCGAGCGGCGCTTCGGCGAGGACGACGGCGGGAGCGTGGACGGCGGCGACCGTCGCGGGGGCCGGCGGCACGGGTTTCAGCGAGCAGTGGCAGGGCGGAGCTCCATCGTCGGCCATCCGCGAGCAGCAGTCCATCTTCGCCGCGCCCTCGCAGGGAGCGGCGGCCGCGAGCCGCGCGGCCGGCGCCGCCACGAGGGCGGATCCGAGGAGGGCGAGAAGGAGAACCCGTCGCATCCCGCTCATTCTACGCGCACGGCCCCGGGACCCCATGATGCAGACGCTCCGGAGCGCCCGCGAACGTCATTTGCGCGTCAGGACGACGGCCCCGCTCAGGGCGCCGCAGCAGGCGCCGCCGCCCGTCGCCTGTCCCGCGTACGTGCCCGTCAGGCCGCCGTCCGCCGTGAGCGTCATCGTGCCGCTCGCCGAGCCGCCGCACGGCGAGAACCCGAGCGCGAACACGAGCGTCTGCCCGCTCACGGTGCCGGTGAGCGTCCCGACACCCGGCACGTCCGCGACGACCGTGCAGCCCGTCTGGAAGAGCGTGACGTCGACCGTCGTCTTCGACCCGCAGGAATCCGCAAACGCCGCGGAGTACTGCCCCGTCAGCGGCACGCACGAGGTCGGCTGCGTCGGCGTGTCCTCGGTCGTACAGCCGCCGGCGAGGACGGCGCAGGCGAGGACCGCCGCGAAAGACGGCGCCCTCACGCCGCCTTCCCGCGGCGTGCGGCCGCGAGGCGCTCGACGGTCCCGACGCAGTCCTTGGCGCGGTAGGCGCGCCCGCCGGTTTCGAGAAGGATGCGGTCGAAGCCGCGGCACAGGCGGATGAGCCGGTCCGCCCCGCGGCGTGTCACGGCGAAGTCCATCGCGAGCGAGAAACCGTCGGGCGCGTAACCGCGCGGCGAGACGTCGGCGCGGTGCCGCTTGACGACGGCAAGCGACGAAACGACCTCCGCCTCCTGCTGCAGGACGAGCGCGCGGGAGAACGCTTCCTCGGCTTTCTCCTTCGGAACGAACAGCTGGTACTGGATGAACCCGCCCGGCCGGTACGCCTCGTTCCAGCCCGGGACGTAGTCGAGCAGGAACGAGTACGCGACGAGCGACTGCCGGTAGCGCGTGCGCCCCGCGAGGCGGCCCGCGAGGAACTTCGCGGAGTTCACGAGGCGCATCTGCGGGCCGCGGGCCGTGAGCTTCAGCCCGAGGAGAAGGAGCGGGACCGGGAGCGGACCGGTCTTGATGTCGGCGACCTGCTCCTCGACCGAGAAGCCCGTTTCTTCACCCGGCACGGCAATGTGCTCGTTCGCGACGTGGAGGACGCTTCGCCCGAGCGAGCGGCCCACCGCCCAGCAGTCCATCCAGCCCACCACGTATTCCCAGTCGTCCTTCGCCGCGTCGATTCCGGCGAGCGTCGAAGCGACGTCCTTCGTCGCGAACGCCTCCACGTCGAGGTACCCCGACCGGGCCTTCTTGAGGTGGAGCGCAACCTCGACGACGGGGTCCGAGGGGCGCGGGTTCCCGACGACGTCGGCCATCGCAGGCGACCCGGCGGCGATCTCCTCCAGCGAGCCGTTGGGGCGCAGGAGCGTGACGGACTCGACGTGGTCGCCGATCGTCCCGCGCTTCCAGCCGTTCTTTCCGTGGACGTTCACCGCGATCGCGCCGCCGAGCGTCACGTGCATCGTGCCCGTGACGACGGGCGGCCAGAGGCCTTTCGGAATCGACGCCTTCCAGAGCTCGCCAAGCGTGAGCCCCGCTCCCGCGCGGACGATTCCCGCTTCGGCGTCCAGGGCCCGGATCGCGTTCAGCCGCGTGAGGTCGACGACGGGTCCGTCCGGGTTGAGCGCGGCGTCGCCGTACGAGCGCCCCGCGCCGCGGAAGACGGGCGTCTCGCCCCGGCTGCGGCAAGCCGCGAGAACGGCCGCGAGCTCCTCGACGGACGCCGGCCGGTGGACCGACGCGACACAGAAATTGTAGAGGCCGAACCCCTCGACCCGCTCGGGGGCGGGGCTCGCGGGATCCGTCATGGCGGGCCCACCCTCTTGAAGACGAAGCGCGGCACGTGGTGGAGCGCGAGGCCGAAAAGCCCCCAGCGCCGGAAGACGTAAAAGACCTCGTGCCGCCTCTCGAGCCGGTCCGCGATCGTCTTCGCCGCGACGTCGGGCGGGACGACCCAGAAGAGGCCCGTCCTGCCCTCGAGCATCCGCGTGCCGACGAAGCCGGGCTTCACGGTCGACACCGTCACACCGAACGGGAAGAGGCGGTTGCGGAGCCCCTCGAGGAACGTCGTGAGCGCCGCCTTGGACGCGGCGTACGCGGGGTTGCCCTTGCGGCCCCGGTCGCCGGCGATCGAGGAGATCGCCGCGAGGTGCCCGCGACGCGCGACGCGGAAGTAGTTCGCGGCGAGGCCCAGCATCCGGACCGCTGCGACCGCATTCACGTTCATCGTGGCGGCGTCGCGCTCCGGATCGCACGTGACACCGTCGCCGGCCGGCATCACCCCGGCGCTGTAGAGGAAGAGGTCGCAGTGGCCCGACGCCTCGAGCGCCTCGCGGAACGCGGGCTCGATCCGGGCGTCGTCCATGAGATCGCAGACGATGCCCCGGACGGTCGCCGCCGGGTGGCGCGCGGCGAGCTCTGCGACGAGGGCGTCGAGCTTCTCCTTCGACCGGCCGAGGACCGTGACCCAGAAGCCGCGCGACGCGTACTCGGCCGCGAGCGCGCGTCCCAGTCCGTCCGTCGCCCCGACGAGGATGACTCTCTTCACGCGCTCACCCCGTCCATCTTACGGCGGTTCGTCACGGCCAGAGGCGCTCCTTCTCCTCGTGCCAGTCGTGTGTCACGTCCAGCCAGAACGCGAGGCCCGCGTGCGCGCCGAACGGCGCGTAGAGCCGCGCGACGCGCGCGTCGGGGACCCTGCGGCCGCGGAACCGCAGCGCGGACACCTTCTTGCGCGACCACGAGTCGAGACCCAGCTTGCCGTGGCGCCCGAGGAGACGCCCGAGCGTGTCGGCCGCATACGGGCCGAAGCCCTTCTCGGCGCGGATCTCCTCCTCGACGTCCGCGTCGGGGCGGGTCCCGTCCTCCCAGCGCGAAAGGTCCAGCGCGCCGGACGCCACGCGGTCCGCGAACGCCGCGAGGTACGCGGCCCGGTAGCCGAACTTCAGCTTCTCGAGTTCCTTCGCCCGGAGCCCCGCGACGAACGCGGCGGGCGGGAACGCGCCGCCCCGGTCGAACCGCTCGATGAGGCTCCGAACCATCACCTTCGTCAGGCCCCACGTGCAGTTCGTCGTCGCGAGCACCTTCACGGCGTCCTCGAAGAGCGTCGGCGCCCGCAGGATGCGCCCCGCCCCGCGCCGCGCGATCCACGCGAAACGCGGATCGCCGGCGCAGAGAGAGTGGAAAGAAGAAAGTTCTGCTCGGAGGTCGAGGACACGGTCGAGCGCACGACGAACGCCCGCGCGAGACGGGACGTCCGAAGAGACCAGAGGAATCTCTTCGAATGGGTAAGAGGGCCGACCCGCGGCCGGAGCGTGGCGGGTGGCGCCGGAGTTCCCCACCGCGCTGCGCCCCTCTTCACCTTTCAAAGAAATCTTCCGCGCCGCAGGCGCGACCGCCGTCGCCCTCGCGACCAGCTTCCCCGCAGCGCCCTGGACGTGGACCTGCACGGGGTCTTCACCTTCCAAGAAAACAAACCCCAGCGTCTTCTTCGGCTCATCCCACTGGAACGGCGGCAGGTCGTACCACCCGTGGCTGCGCACGACGAGGTCGAGGTCCAGGGGCGGGAGCGTCAGCCTCAGAACGGGCTCGCTGTCCCGATGCCCGGGCCGGGCGCCGCGCCTCCGCCGTGCGGGCAGCGCTCCTTCGGTTCGGTCCCCTCGAGGAAGACTTCCTCCAGGGACGCGGGGCACTCCTCGGTGACGAGGAGGCCCGTCGTCGGATCGATCGACGCCGTCACGACGCCCGGCGTCTTCGGGAACGGCGTCTCGAACCAGTGCGACGGGAGGCGGCGCACGAAGTCCGCCCAGATCGGGAGGGCCGCGCTCGACCCCGAGAGGTTGAGGCCGCGGTTGTCGTCGAAGCCGACCCACACCGCGACGAGGAGGTTCGGCGAAAAGCCCACGAACCACGCGTCGCGGCCGTCGTTCGTCGTGCCCGTCTTCCCCGCGAAGATGCCCTGCGCGCCGAGCCGCCGGGCCGACGCGCCCGTCCCGTGGTCGACGACGCCGCGGAGGACCGAGTCGAGGATCGAGACGGCGTCGGCGTCGGCGCCGCGCACGATCGGCTCGTCCTTCGACTCCATGCGCCGGAGGGACGGCGTCACGACACCGAGAAGGGCGTTCGGCTTCACGCGGAAGCCGCCGTTCGCGAACGTGCAGTACGCGGCGGCGATCTCCATCGGGCTCGTCTCGAACGCGCCGAGCGCGAGCGATGGATACGGCTTGAGCGGCGAGGAGATCCCGGCGCGGCGCGCCGTCTCGACGATGTCGGGCAGCAGCGTCCGCCCCGGCCCGGTCTCGGTCACCGCGATGCGCACGGTCGGGATGTTGATGGACTGCTCGAGGGCCTGCCGGGCCGTCATCGTGCCGCGGTACTCCCCGTCGTAGTTCTTCGGGGACCACGTCTCGTCCTCGCCCTTGCCCCACACGAGCGCGATCGGCGAGTCCACGTAGAGCGACGCCGGCGTGATCGGCGGGACGAGGTCGCGCTTGCCGAACGCCGTCAGGTAGACGAACGGCTTGAAGAGCGAGCCGGGCTGGCGGCGCGCCTGCACGACGCGGTTGAACTGCGACACCTGGTAGTCGCGCCCGCCCACGAGCGCGCGCACCGAGCCGGTCGACGGGTCGAGCGCGATCAGCGCCGCCTGGAGCTGGTCCTCCTCCCCGTGGGGGCGCAGGCGCCTGAACTTCTTCTCGAGCTCCTCGAGCCCCTTGTGGACCGCGGCCTGCGCGGCCTGCTGCATGTCGGGGTCGAGCGTCGTGAAGATCGACGAGCCGTCCTCCTTCGAGAAGCCCGGGACTTCCTGGGCCTGCTTCAGGACGAAGTCCACGAAGTGCGGCGCGACGACGCCCGTCGGAGGCGACGCGATCCGCGTGAGCGGCGCCGCGTTCGCGGCGTCGAACGCCGCCCTGTCGATCTTCTTCTGCTCGAGCATCCCCCTGAGGACGAGGGCGCGCCGCTGGCGCGCGTTGTCCGGGTTCCGGAACGGCGAGTACTTGCCCGGCGACGAGATGAGGCCCGCGAGCATGGCGGCCTCCGGCAACTCGAGACGGGAGACGCCCTTGCCGAAGTAGAACCGCGAGGCCTCCTCGACACCCGTCACCGAGACGGAGCCACGCTGGCCGAGGTAGATCTCGTTGAGGTACGCCTCGAGGATCTGGTTCTTCGTGTACTTCGCCTCGAGGATGACGGCCATGAGCGCCTCGACGGCCTTGCGTTTGAGCGTCCGCTCGGGCGTGAGGAACATGTTCTTGACGAGCTGCTGGGTCAGCGTCGACGTGCCGTGGACGCCCCCGCGGCGCGCCACGCTCTGGAGCACGGCGCCGACGAGGCGCCGTGGAGCGATCCCGCCGTGCGTGAAGAAGTCTCGGTCCTCCGTCGTGAGGATCGCGTCGAGCAGGACCTTCGGGACCTGGTCGAGCGTGACGAGCGTGCGGTCCTGCATCTTCTCGTCGAAGACGGTCCCGACGACTTCGGGCTCGAAGACGACGTACGGCAGGGGCGAGCCGTCCTCCGCTCGCCGGACGGATGCGACGCGGCGGCCCGAGAACTCGAGGACCGCCGGAACGCCGGGCGTCTTCCCCCAGGCCGTCTCGCGGTCGTTCACCGAGACGGTGAGGCGGCCCGGCGACAGGGCGTACTGCCCCGGCAGGAGCGGCGGCTTCGGCACCTCCGCGTAACGCAGGCGCCCGAGGCGGCGCGTGACGTCTTCGGCGGCGAGGGCGTCTCCGGGACGAACGACCCACACGTCCGAGTAGAGGCGCGTCGGGAGGCTCCAGCGTCGTCCGTCCATCGTCCGCGTGACGACGCGGGAGAAGTAGAGGACGACGACCACGCACGCGACCGCGAGGAGAACCGCCGTCGCGCCCGCGGCGAAAAGCACCGGCTGCGGAATCCGGCGAAAGAGCCGCCTGGACCGGGCGGCGAGGGCCTTCAGCCGCGCGGCCGCTGCCGAAAAGCCCCCCGGATACGGTTCGGGCTCGCTCAAGGCGGCGAGTCTAGCCGACGGGTCCCCGCCGGGACCTCGTCCACGCCGGCTCCGACCCGGGCGTCAGGCCGTCGCGCGGAGCGCGCCGCTCTCGCGCGAGGCGAGCGTCCCGTCGGCGTTCATGACGAGGAGCTCGGCCTCCGTGATCCAGGCCAGGTGGCGCGCCGTGCGGACGGCTTCGCCTTGCACCTCGAACGCGGCCATCGGTTGCCCGCTCCCGACCTCGTGGACGAACCAGAGACCTCCCTCGTACACGACCATGAATCTCATGCGGGGTCCGGCCACCTTGAAAGTGTCGGGCCCGGCGCCGGGAGGCGCCAGAGCATGAACATGTCACCCGACTTCGCCGTGTAGGCTAGACGGCATGCCCGCCCCCCACCGCGACGCCTCCGTCCGGGTGCACGTCGTGCGGCACGACGGCGACGCGGTCCGGCGGGACCGGGACTCCCTGACGGCCGAGGAACCCCTCGAGATCCGTCTTCGCGAGGAGGGCGCTCCGGCGTCGCGCTTCGTCGTCACGATGCGCACGCCCGGTGACGACGAGGACCTCGCCGTAGGCCTCCTCTACGGCGAGGGCGTGATCACGGGAATTGGCGACGTTCTCGCCGTGGCAGCGCCTGACGAGCCCGGGCTCGCGCCGGCGCTCGAGCGCAACGTCCGCGTCGTAACCCTGGCCCCGGGCGCCGTCCGGAACGCTCCGCGGCGCGCCACGGTCATGGGGTCGGCCTGCGGCGTCTGCGGCCGCACCTCGGTCTCGGACGTGATCGCCCTCGCCGAGGCGGCGCGCGCGCGCGCGGCACGACCCGCCTCCGGCGCGGGCGCGCCCGGGTTCGCGATCCCGGCCGCGGTCCTGACGCGCCTCCCCGACGTCCTGCGCGCGCACCAGTCCGTCTTCGCGTCGACGGGCGGCCTCCACGCGGCGGGGTTTTTCGAGGCCGACGGGACGCTCGTGGTCGCGCGCGAGGACGTCGGCCGGCACAACGCGACCGACAAGGCTGTCGGCGCCCTTCTCCGGGAGCGTCGCGAGACGCCGCCCGTCCTCCTCGTCTCGGGCCGGCTCGGCTTCGAGATCGCCCAGAAGGCGGCGCTCGCGGGCGCCCGCGTCGTCGCGGCGGTCTCGGCGCCGACGAGCCTCGCCGTGGAGCTCGCCGAGGAGGCGGGGATCACGATCGTCGGATTCCTGCGCGGCCCTCGCTTCAACGTTTACGCGCACCCCGAGGGCATCCGGGGGTAGCTCGGGTCATTCATCCGCGGCCCAGCGCGGCCCGTCCTTGTGGAGGCGCACGGATACCGTCGTGGGGTTCGGGAGCGCGCCGGGCAGGCGCGTGTCGACGCACGAGAACTCGGCGCTCCAGAACGCGGTGTCGCCGTCGCGGTGGACGAGCCGCGCCCTGGTGAACGTGCAGCGCGCCCGCGCCGCGTCCTCGCTCGGGTAGAGCTGCGCCGCCGCGCGAGAGGCGAGCGCGTCCGAAAGGCGCGAGACGGCGACGCTCATCTCGCCTTCCTCCCGCGCGGCCTCGTCCACGGGCGCCGGGGTCTCCACGGGGGGCGCCGCGGCGGGCTCGCGCCGCTGGATGCGAATCGGGGCCTTGGTGTCGAGCGTCTTCCCCATCCACATCATGAGGAGCGCGATGAACGCGAGGCCGAGTCCGGCGAGAACCCAGGCGCCGCGGCTCATGGCGGCTACGAGAAGACCTCGATCTTCTCGATCGTCATCTCGTCCCCGAGCACCGTCGCCTGCTCGCCGACGGTCTTTCCGAGGAGCAGTTTCCCCAGCTCGGACAGGTACGAATACACGCCCTCCTCGGGCTTCGAGTCCCACGGGCCGAGGAGGGTGACGGTCTTCTTTCCCTTCGGGCCCTCGAGCGTCACGCGCGCGCCGGGACGGACCTCGGCCGTGTCGATCGTCGCGGGGTCGAGCGCCCGTGCCTTGCCGAGCTCCTCCTGGAGCTTGCCGGCGCGCGCCGACAGGAGCTGCTGCTTGTCGCGGCGCGCCTTGTACTCGAAGTTCTCCGAGAGGTCGCCCTCGGCGGCCGCGAGCGCGATCCCCTTCGTGTTCTCGGGAATCTGGACTTTGAGGATGTTGTCGAGCTCGGCGCGCTTCCTCTCGATCGCGGCGGCCGTGACGAAGAACGTGTCGTCCTCCGCCTTCCGGAGGTCCTTGAAGCGCATCTCGGCCGCCGCGAGGAGGCCGTCGCGCCGGAGCGGCTCGAGCTCGTGGTGGCGCGAGAGGCCGGCCAGGAACGTGCGGGCTTCCTCCACGGAGGCCTGCTTGACGAGCCAGCCCGCGACGAGGCCCGTACGGTCGAACATTTCGCGCACCTTCGTGCGCAGGCCGCCGAGCTCCTCCCACGAGATCGCGTCGAGGAGCCGGCCCAGGACGTTCGGGTTGAGGCGGGCCCGGAACGCGTCGTCCGTCGAGGAGCGCTGCGCGAACCAGACGAATGCGCGCGGACCCGAACGCGGGTTCTTGAGGAGCCGGTCCAGTGTCTTCTCGCGCGTCACGGCGTCGGTCTCCGCGAGCTTGCGGTCGATGAGCTCGATCGTCCGCCCGTCCTCCTCCTTGAACATCCACTCCGAGAGAACGGCGGGAGCCTCCGCGGGCTTCTCGCGGACGAGGATCTCGATCGCACGCTCGCGGATGGTGCGGTCCGAGAGGCGCGCAAAGAGGGCGAGCGGCTGCGCGAGGACGTGACGCTCGACGTCCGTCGCGTGCGCGACGCCGGGCACCTTCTCGACGAGGACGGCGATCTCGAACGCCGTCGCCGAATCCCGGTCCTCGAGCGACTCGGCGTCGGCGACGAGGAGCTTCGCCATCGCAAGCGCGAGGTCGGCCGAGCGCTTCTGGTTCTTGCGGAAGAGGTCGATGCGGTCCTTGAGGGAGGCCCTCTCGAACTTCGCGAGGAGCATCGCGTCGGCGGCGCCCGCCGAGTCGGACCACTCGACGGTCGCGCTCTTGCCGCTCCCGTGGACGACGACCTGCGGGTTCTTCTTCGCGGCGGTCCACCACGACGCCCAGGACTCCTCCGCGACGAGGCCCTTCACGGCCTCCTTGACCTCGGTCATCGTCAGGGCACGGCCGAAAGAGTCGATGAGGTGCTTCAGCGCCGCCCCGGGATCGGCGACGACGCGTACCTTCAGGGCGTCCGGCGCCGTGAACTTCTCGTTCAGGAAGTGGTCCGGCGGGAGGGGCACGAGCTGGCGCGACGCGATGCCGATCGGGACCGCGACGCCCTTGGCGGCCTCGAAGTCGAGCCGCACGACGTTGAGCGCGAAGTTCGTCTCGACGACCTTGCCGGCGCCGCGCCCGGCCATCGCGAAGACCTTTCCGGTCTCGAACGGGAGCCAGGCCTCCGCCTTCTCCGCGCGAGCGAGGCCGTCGGCCGGGTCCTTCGCCTCGCGGAACTTGAATCGGCCCAGGAGGCTCGTGAGCGACGACGCGCCGGGCCACGCGGCCGCGAGCACGTCCTCGAAGAGGCGGTGGAAGCCGTCGGGCGTCGAGGGGGTCGCGCCGGCGCGGACGGCTTCCTTGAGGATCGTCCAGCGGAGCTTCGGCGCCTCCGGGTCATCTGACTTCTTGAGGGCGGCGTCGGCCGCGCCCGCGAGGACCTGCAGGCGGGGCTTCTGGCCCGCGCGCGCGAGGCCGCGCAGGGCTCCGAGGATCGTCTCCTCGTTCAGGAGGGGATCGGCCAGCGCCTCCTGGAACACCGTCTCGACGAGATCGAAGCGCTTCTCGGAGAGAAGGCTCTGCAGCGAGGCGCCGCCGGTCAACCGAGCATTCCCTTCTTGAGGTCCTCGGACGGCGGCTTCGGCCCGAGCCAGAGCGCGAACAGGGCTTCCGCGAACTCCTTGCCCTCGATGACACCGAGGGCCTTGTCGCCGACGGCAACCGTCGTGCCCTTGCCGGGCAGGTAAGAGAACGAGAGCGTCTGCGTCTCCTTCATGTCCACGAGCAGCCCGTAGAGCTTCTCGATCGCGGCCTTCTGGGACGCCGCCTTCTCCTTCGCGTTGGCCTCGAAGCCGTCGGCAAAGGCGTCCTTGAGCTGGCTCTTCGAGACGTCGCGCAGGAACGTCATCCGGACGGCCTTCGCCTCGTCGGAGGCGAGGATGGCGGCGGCGTCCTTCGAAGGCGTCGCGAGGTAGAGCCCGCCGACGTAGACCTTGAAGATGGCCTTCTTCCGCAGTCCGAGGCCGTTGAGCTTGAGCACCTTGTCGCCCACGGAGAGCGTCTCGGGCATGTTCACGCCCGCGAGCTCCCTCGCGGCGGCGGGGCGGCCCGGAACGGCGGCCGCGAGGGCCGCGGCGGCGAGCACGAACAGAGTGGAGCGTTTCATCGGGATCCTCCTCAGTCGGAACGGCGATTCTAGCTTTGCTTCGGACCCGAACGCTTCGAGTGACGTCGTGACCTCGGGGAAAGGCGTTATTTTCTTAGAAAGTGAAAGAATCGGACTGCGACGCCGGAACCAGACGAGGTGGACGATGCCCAGGCCGCGGCCCCCTTCACCTTCTAAGAAACCTCCCGCGAGGCGCGGCGGCAAGGGGCTGCCGATGCCCAGCCCGCAGACCCATTCACCTTCTAAGAAGAAACCGGCGAAACGGCCTGCGGGACGCCAACAGGCGACGAAACGGGTCTCCCGGCCTGCACCGGGTCCGAAAGCAAAGAAATCCTCTCCGTCCCCCGCGTCCCCGACGCTTCTCGTCGCGTTCGACTCGATCGAGGTGAAGCGCAGCGGGTGGCCCGGCGACCCCGCGCGCGCGGCCGACCTCTCGCTCATCCTCCAGCTCGAGATGCCGCCGGCCGCGGCGCCCGGGGCGGTGCTTGCCTCGGCGCGCCTGCCGTTCCGGGCGGTGAGCGGCCAGACGGTCGCCGCCTCGGACCTGCCTCTCGACGCGTCGGGGAGGCCCTTCTTCGGCAGGCCCGTGAACGTCTCGAACCACGTCAATCTCCATGCGCGCCTCTTCGTCGACCGCACGAACGCGATCGGCCCGATTCTCGGCGCCGCCCTGAACACCGTCATCGGAACGTTCGTCGGAAAGATCCCCCTCCTCGCCTCTCCCGAGCGCGACGTCCTCCACATCCAGGTCGGCAACGTGATCTCGACGGAGCTCGCGCGCGCGACGGCGATCGTCCCGTCGGACGAATCGATGAAGGGAACGCATCCCGTCACGATCGCGCTCGTGGCCCCGCGCACGATCCCGGGCGTCTACGCGCCGGCGGGGAGCCCGGACGGCGACCGGAAGGGCGTCGTCGTGAAGGAGGGCGACCTCGTCGCCCTCCTCCACCTGACGCTCACTTTGACGATGGCGCCGGAACCGACTTGACCCCCAGCGCCTCGAAGTCGTAGATCAGGGCTGAAAACGACAAGCCCCGCGAGGAATCCCGCGGGGCTCGTTCCGGAGGCGCCTTCTAGTTGCTGGTGGAGAAGCGGATCGCCGGCGTGTAGGGAGCCCAGCCGGTCACCGGAGCGTACGGCCCCGAAGGCGATCCTTGGGATTGCCACACCGCGTCGGGATTCACGTCGGTGCCAAGCGCGATCGGAGGCGTGCTGTTGAGCCCGACGTTGAGCGAGTTGTACGGTCCGTCCAGAGTCGGACCCAGAGGAGAGTAGCCCCAGCTGCGCGTGTTGTACGCGATGCCGTAGATGAACGTGTTCGGAAGCGTGACGCCGGAGAGCGTGAAGACGATGGGAAACGCGTAGCCGTTGTAGCAGTTCCCGTCGCCCGCTCTCCATCCGGCACCGTACCCCGTGTCGGGGCAGGTCGGATCGGACTCCGGCCGCCACGAAAGAACCATGTTCTGCGTGAACGAGCCGAGATCCGGATTGTGCGCCGCCGCATGCGCGGCGTCCGAGTAGAAGTTCAGCGTGATCGGGTGCACGAAGCCGGCGGCGCTCAGCGTCGGATAGGTGGAGTGCTTAGCCCAGCTGGACATCAGCACCGTGGCCGACACCGCCTTGCGGGCGGTCCCGGAGAGCGTGATCTGGTCGCCGACCTCCGAGTTCGAGCAGCACTCGAAACCTTCGCTGGGCACGTTCGGCGGAGTCGGCGAGGGGATGCTGTCGAAGACGGTGACCGGAGCGAGCAGGCAGTTGCGGAGTTCCGCCCAGCCGGTGGACGAGAGCACGCACTGCGTGTCGAAGGTTCCGGTCGCTCCGGTGGGTCCCTGGGGACCAGTCGCGCCGACCGGGCCAGCCGGTCCGACCGGGCCCGTCGGTCCGACGGTCAGCGGTGCATCGATCGTGAGGGTGTTGCCGGAGGGAGTGATCGTGACGTTCGTGCCCGGCGTCAGCGTAATGTCGCCGCCGAGCGTGTTCAGGCTGTTGACGACTCCCATCGACGAGTAATAGCCATTCGTGTCCAGAATGACGTCAGCGCCCGAAACGCCGAGTACCATCGAGATGCCTCCGGAGACGCTCAGGGGAACCACCGCGGCGTTCGCCACGGTCTGACCCGTCACGAAGTTGAGCGTGGAGACCGGGGGGTGTGCTCCGCCCTGCGCCCAGAGCACGAGAAACCCGGGACCGGCGGTGTTCACGACCGTGGCGTTCACGGAGATCGCCTTGGCGTTCGCGGGAATGTTGCAAATTCCGGTGAGCGTGTAGCTGCGCGTCGTCGCAGCCGGCAGGAAGCCTCCGGTCAGCGGGGCGCCGTTGCCGCGCGTGTCGACGAGACGGCAGGGCGTGACGGCGACGAAGGGAAGGGGGACAGGGCTCGTGACAAGCGCCTGACGCCCGAGCGCCGTGCGCGCGCTCCGTTCTCCTGACCCAACCGCCGGTGCAGACCAGAACGGCGGGGCCGACCAGCTCAGCGGACCGTCGGAGATTGTGCCCATGGGGGATGCGGCGAACGCGAACGCGGGAACGAGGGCCACGGCCAACGCGAGGCGAAGCCCCGCCTGTCTGTATGTCATCAATCGGCCTCCTGTAACGTTTCAGGTTACTGGAAATCTACAGGCTGGCCATGATGCAAGTGCTTCTCGGCCCCTTCACCGGTGGGCCCATTGGCGCCCCCTCGTCCTGCCCTCAGCCCCGGATCTCGCCGAACTTCGCGACGCGGGCGAACTGGTCGCGGATCGCCTTCAGAAGCGCGATCCGGTTCGCCCGGACGCTTTCGTCTTCGGCCATGACCAGGACTTCCGTGAAGAAGCGGTCGAGAGCGGGACCGAAGGACGCCATGATCCCGAGCGCGTCGTGGAAATGACGCTGGGCGAGGAGGTCGTCGATCATCCCGCGCGCCTGCAGGTAGTCGCCGGCGAGCGCCTGCTCGGCCTCGTCCGTCATCTTCGCCGGGTCGGGCTCCACGGCGGCGTCGGCCGCCCCGGGCGACTGGGCCAGGATGTTCTGCATGCGCTTGAACGCGGCCGCAAGCGGCGCGAAGTCGGCTTCCTTCCTCATCGCGTCCACGGCGGCGACGCGCTCGGCGGCGTCGGCCGGATCGTGCGCGTCCGCGGCGAGGACGGCGTCGATCGTGTCGGCCGCATGACCGTTCTTCTCGAGGAGGAAGCGCAGCCGCTCGGTCAGGAACGCGGAGAGCTCCGGGACGACCTCGTCCCGCCCGCGCGCGAGCGTGCCGTGGAGCTGGAGCGCGTCCGAGATCGCGACCGGCACGTCGAGATGCCAGTTCCGGTCGAGGAGGATCTTCACGGCCCCGAGCGCCGCGCGGCGCAGCGCGTACGGGTCGCGCGAGCCCGTCGGGGCGAGCCCGAGACCGAAGAGGCCGGTGAGCGTGTCGAGCCGGTCCGCGAGCGCGACGGCCGCGCCGACGTCGCTGCGCGGCGACGCGTCTTCGGCCGACGCCGGACGGTACTGGTCGTAGATTGCCTGCCAGACCTCCTCGCGCTCGCCCTCGCGCTTCGCGTACAGGCCGCCCACGACGCCCTGCAGGTCCGGGAACTCGCGCACCATGTCCGTCACGAGGTCGGCCTTCATGAGGCGCGCGGCGCGCACGATGGAAGACGTATCCGCGACGTGGAGACGCGCCGCGAGGCGCTCGGAGAGGTCCTGCACGCGCCCCGTCTTCCGGAGGTAGTCGCCGAGCGTCTCCTGGAACTGGAGGCGGCCGAGACGGCTGAGACGGTCCTCGAGCTTCGTCTTCCCGTCGTCGTCCCAGAAGAAACGCGCGTCCGCGAATCGTGCGGACGTGACCCACTCGTTGCCCTGCGCGATGAGGCCCTTCGGGTCGCCCGTCTGGTCGGCGACGGCGAGAAACGCGGGCAGGAGCGCCCCGTCCCTGCGAATCGGCAGCATCTTCTGGTGCTCGCGCATCGAGGTCACGAGGATCTCCTCGGGGAGATCGAGGAACGCCTCGTCGAAGGCCCCGCGCACGAGGCCGGGCGCCTCGACGAGATGGGACCACGCCTCGAGGAGCGACGGGTCCGCGGCGGGCGTGCCGCCGATCTCCGCCGCGAGCGTCTGGGCCTGCTCCTCGAAACGCGCCCGGCGCACGGCGAGGTCGGGCTCGACGTGCATGGCGCGGAGCTTCGCGAACCAGTCGCCGACGCCCGTCACGATGATCCGGCCGCCCGCGAGCGTCCGGTGGCCGTACGTCGTGCGGCCACTCTCGACGCCGAAGAGGTGCAGCGGGACGACGAGGCCGTCGAGGAGCGCGATGACCGAGTGGACGGGACGGATCCAGAGCGGCCCGCCGTCTCCCCACCGCATCATCCGCGGGAACGTCATCTTCTCGACGAGCGGCGGAAGGATCTCGGCGATGACCTCGGACGCGGGGCGCCCGGGCACCGTCTTCTTCGCGACGACGTAGGCGCCCTTCGGCAACTGGACGACCGCGAGGTCGTCCACCGAGACGCCCTGCGCCTTTGCGAAGCCCTCGGCTGCCTTCGTCGGCTTGCCCTCGGCGTCAAACCCCCGGGACGCCGGCGGTCCCGTGACCTCGAGCGTCGCGTCGGGCTGGCGGTCCGCGACGCCCTCGCCGACGAGGATCAGGCGGCGCGACGTGGAGTGGACGGCCAGCGTGCCGCCGAGGCGCGCTTCGGAGAACGCGTTCGAAACGCGGGCGAGGAGGTCCTCGCGCGCGCCGGGCAGGACTCCGGCCGGGATCTCCTCGGCGAGGATCTCGAGAAGAAACTCAGACATCGGTCGGCTCCGTGAACGGGGCGATCGGCGGCGGCCCGTCCGCGAGCGGAGCCTCCGCGGGCGGCACCTCCACGGGCGGCTCTTCCACGGGCGCCGCTTCCACGGGCGCCGACTCCACGGGCGCGGTATCCACGGGCGCGGTATCCACGGGCGCCGGCTCCGGCTCCACCGTCTTAGGGAGCATCGGGAATCCCTGCGCCTCGCGCGACGCGACGTAGGCCTTCGCGCACTCGACGGCGAGGCCGCGCACGCGCTTGATGACGCCGACGCGGTCCGTCGCCGAGACGGCGCCACGCGCGTCGAGGATGTTGAACGCGTGCGAGCACTTGAGCGTGAAGTCGTACGCCGGGAGGACGAGCCCGGCCTCGAGGCAGCGCTTCGCCTCGGCCTCGTACCTCTCGAAGAGGAGCTGCCAGAGCGCGGGGTCGGCGACCTCGAAGCCGTACTTCGAGACTTCGAACTCGTCCTGCTTGCGCACCTCGCCGTAGGAAACGCCCGGCGCCCAGTCGATGTCGTAGACGCTGCGCTTCTTGGCGAGGAACATCGTGAGGCGCTCGAGGCCGTACGTGATCTCGGCCGTGATCGGCGCGAGGTCGAGGCCGCCGGCCTGCTGGAAGTACGTGAACTGCGTGATCTCCATCCCGTCGAGGAGCACCTGCCAGCCGACGCCCCACGCGCCCAGCGTCGGGGACTCCCAGTTGTCCTCCTCGAAGCGCAGGTCGTGCTCCTTCGGGTCGATCCCGAGGGCGACGAGACTCTCGACGTAGAGATCCTGGATGTCGGCGGGCGCCGGCTTCATGACGAGCTGGAACTGCTGGTGCTTCACGAGCCGGAACGGGTTCTGGCCGTACCGGCCGTCGGCCGGGCGGCGCGACGGCTGCACGTACCCGGCGTTCCACGGCTCGGGGCCCAGGACGCGCAGGAACGTGGCCGGATGCATCGTCCCGGCGCCGACTTCTACGTCCCACGGCTGTTCGATGAGGCAGCCCTTCGACGACCAGTACGCGGAAAGCCTGAGGATCAGCGACTGCAGGTCCATGAGAGGAGACGAGTGTACCGAATCCCCGCTCAGCCGAGGCTCTGGAGGAACCGGTAGCTCTTCAGCTCGTGGCCGAGGAAGCTCCGGCGCGCCTCGCGCACGAGATCCTCGACGGCGTCGAGCGCGCCTTCCGGCGGCGGCCGCTTCGCCAGCTCCTCGAGGGGCAGCTTCCGGATCGCTGCGAGGGCCGCGCGCGAGGCTTCGGGCGCGGCCTCCTCGTCGAGGACGCCCGCGAACCTCAGGAGCCACGTTTCGAAGTAGCGCGTCGCGAGCGGCGCCGGGACGCCGGATTCGAGCGCGTCGAGGACGTGGCGCACGAGGCGGTAGACGTCGCCGCCCAGCTCGGACTCGGGCACGAACGTAAGCGCGCTTTCGGCAAGGTACGGGAGGAGCATCGCGGCCGCTGGATTCACGGCGAGGTCGTAGGCGCTCCGGACGATTTCGAGCCCGTCCACGCGCGCGAGGTCCGCGCCTTCCTTGCGGAAGTACGTGAGCGACACCTCCGTCAGGAGCTGGAGCGCCGCCGCACGCTTCGATTTGCCGCGCGCGCCGCGCACGGCGGCCCGCACGACACCGTGGTCCTTCGTGAGGAGGGCCACGACGAGGTCCTTCTCGGACAGCGGGTCGAGCTTCAGAATGAAGGCCGTGGTCGAGACGAGCGCCATCGGCGGCGATTCTCCCCCCGCCGCTCCGAAGGGCCTGCCGAAGGCCGTCGTCCGCCTCGGCTGGGTGTCGTTCCTGACGGACGTCTCGTCCGAGATGATCGTCCCGCTCCTCCCGGCGTTCCTCGTGACGCTCTCCGGCGTGCCGGCGACGGCCCTCGGCTGGATCGAGGGCGTCGCGGACGCGACGGCATCGTTCGTGAAAATCCTGTCGGGCAGGTGGTCGGACCGCGCGAAGGCGAAAAAGCCCCTCGTCTTCCTCGGCTACGGCCTGTCGTCGTGCGCGCGGCCCCTGATCGGTCTCGCGCCGGGCTGGCCGACGATCGTCCTGATCCGCTTCTTCGACCGCGTCGGCAAGGGCGTCCGCACCGCCCCGCGCGACACGATGATCGCGGCGGCCGCGCCGCCGGAGCGGCGCGGCGCCGCCTTCGGCCTGCACCGCGCGTTCGACAACGCGGGCGCCGTCTTCGGCCCGCTGCTGGCGGCGGGGCTCGTGGGGTGGATGGGGCTGAGCCTGCGGACGGTGTTTCTGCTGGCCGCAATTCCCGCCGCGCTCTCGCTCCTCGTGCTGGCGTTCGGGGTGAAGGAAGACGGGAAAAGAGAAGAGAAGATTTCTTTGAAGGTGAAGAGGGCAGGGGCTGCCGGCGCGCCACTCGACGCGGGCCTGCGCGCCCCGCCGGCCTCTTTACCATTCGAAGAAAAATCCACCGGTGCCCTGGCTCCGGCGAACCCGGACACGAGCGGGTCCGAAGCCAAACTCCCCCCGGTCTTCTGGCGCACGGCCGGCGTCTTCGCGCTCTTCGCGCTCGCCGCGTCGTCCGACACGTTCCTCCTCCTCAAGGCGAAGGAGATCGGGATCGCCTCCGTCTGGCTGCCCATCATCTGGGCTTATTCGAACGGCGTGAAATCGGCGTTCTCGACGTGGGGCGGAGGACTGTCCGACCGGTTCGGCCGCCGCAGGCTGCTCTTCGCTGCGTGGACGCTCTACGCGGTCTGCTACGCGGGCTTCGCCTACGTCTCGTCCCCGGCACCGCTCGTCGCGCTCGTCGGCGTCTATTCGCTCTACTACTCGCTCTCGGAGGGGACGGAGAAGGCCCTCGTCGCTGATCTCGTCGGCCCGGAGATGCGTGGCCGGGCGTTCGGCTGGATGAACGGACTCGTCGGCTTCGCAGCGCTGCCCGCGAGCGCCGTCTTCGGCCTCGTCTGGCAGGGCGCGGGCTCGAAGACGGCGTTTCTCGCCGGAGCTGCCGTCGCCGCGGCCGCCGTTCTGGGCCTCCTGGCGCTCGTTCCGCGGGGCCGCAAGGCCGGGTAAGATCCCCCGCATGTCTGGACCCGTGTGGAAGCGCCTCCACCAGAAGGGCGCCTGCGACTCCTGCGGAGAGACGTTCGACGAGCGCTACGCCGTCGGCACCGTCTTCGACTTCACGTTCCGGCCCGATTCGGCCTACTGCCCGACGTGCTACGCCCGGTACAGGGGCCGGTCGGACGAGCTGGACCCGGACGCCGCCGGCCACATGCAGGCGCCGCGCACGCTCTCGCGCCCGAACTCCGTCGGCGACGTCGAGTGATTCTCGAACGGTTCAAGGGGTCGCCCCTCCTCCCGATCGCGGAGAAGGTGGCCGCGGGGACGCGCCTCTCGTTCGAGGACGGTGTCGCCCTGTTCAACTCGCCCGACGTGCTCGGGGTCGGCGCGCTCGCAAACTTCGTCCGCGAGAAGAGGCACGGGAACACCGGCTACTACAACGTCAACCGGTACCTGAACCCGACGAACCTCTGCTGGGTCGACTGCGCGCTCTGCGCGTGGGCGCGCAAGCCGGGCGTCGACGGCGGGTACACGATGTCGATCGAGGAGGCCGTGCGCGAGGCCGCGGCCGGCTGGCACGACGGGATCACGGAGCTCCACATCGTCGGCGGCCTCCATCCGTCGCTCCCCTACTCCTGGTACCTCGACCTTCTCCGCGCGCTCCGGGGCAGGTTCCCGGGCGTCCACATCAAGGCGTGGACGATGGTCGAGGTCGACTGGATCGCCCGCGTCGGAAAGAAGGACGTCGTGACGGCCATCCGCGAGCTGAAGGACGCCGGGATGGACTCCTGCCCGGGCGGGGGCGCGGAGATCTTCGAGAAGCGCGTCCGGGACGTCATCTGCCGCGACAAGATCTCCGGCGAGCGCTGGCTCGAGCTCGCGAGGCTCTGCCACGAGAACGGCGTCAAGACGAACGTCACGATGCTCTACGGGAGCGTCGAGACCGTGGCGGACCGCGTGGACCACCTCGTACGGATTCGCGAGCTCCAGGATGTGACCGGCGGGTTCCTCGGGTTCATCCCGCTCGCGTTCCACCCGGAGGAGACGCAGCTCCCGGACCTCCCCGCCGCGACCGGCATGACGGACCTGAAGGTCATCGCGGTTTCGCGCCTCATGCTCGACAACGTCGACCACGTGAAGGCGTACTGGGTCCAGATCGGCGAGAAGCTCGCGCCCGTCGCCCTCCACTTCGGCGCGGACGACCTCGTCGGCACCGTGATGGAGGAGACGATCACGCACGCCGCGGGCGCGACGACGGAGGCGGGCCTCACGCGCGCGCAGATGGAGGCGCTGATCCGCGGCGCGGGCCGCGAGCCCTTCGAGCGCGACGCGTACTACGAGCGCGTCGTCCGGGACGAGGCGGGGCGGGTCATTCGAGCCAACCGGCACGATTTCGAGATCAAGAAACAGGAAGATCCTTCGAAGGTCGGCACGAAGGGCTCGGGTCCGGCCTCATCCTCGGCGGGACTCGACGCGGCGGTCGCGTCGAGCTAGGTCAGCGCCGCCCTTCGCAGCGTTCCTTCAGGCCCGCGGCCTCCATCGCGACGTAGCGCTCCGTGATCCCGCGCGAGAGCCACGCGAAGAGCGGCCCGAGGAGGCCGGAGTGCTCGACCGTCAGCGTCGCGAGGCTCCCGTCCCCCCGGGGCGCGACCGCGTGGATCCCCGTCGCGACGACGCCGGGACCGCGCGTCGTCCAGGCGAACGACCGGCCCTCCTCCAGCGCGGTCACCTCCCAGACGGCGTCGGGGAGCTTCGGCTGGCGCACGCGGGCGCGGCTGCCGACCGCGAGCGCGGCGCCGTCGAGGAGCCCGACGCTCGTGATCGAGGCCGTCCATTCGTGCCAGCGCGCAACGTCGCGGATGACCGCCCAGACGCGGTCCGCGGGGGCAGCGATCTCGACGTCGACGCGAAGGCTCGTCATCGCGGCTCCCTGTGCCGCGGATGATGCCACATCAATTGCGACGTAGTCTCAATTCACGAACGCCAGCGGGATCGAGCCGCGAAGAACGCCCAGATCGTCCCGGTCGCGTCGATCGTGGCGGCGACCGGGCCCATCGCCCTCTGCAGGAGGCCGTGATCCCGGCTGCCGGGCCAGGAGTGGCCGTGCCCCTCGAGGTACAGGACCCTCAGGCGCGGGCCGTCGCCCTTCGGCCGGTACTCGACGGACTTCACGCCGTTCGCGTCGGAAACGTCGACGGGAGCCGTCGCGCAGCCGATCGCTTTCGCCCACGTCGCGAGGTAGTCGGCCACCGGCCTCGTCGTCCGGCTCCCCCATGGCAGATGGGACTCGCCGCCCGCGAGCGGCGTCAGCGGGTCTTTCGTCCCGAGGATGTAGAGCGTCGGCACGGGCCGCACGGGCCGCGGGTCGGGATCGGCGACGAGGCCGGCGACGGTCGCAATCGCCGCGATGCGGTCCGCGAGCTTTCCGGCGAGACGGAACGACATCCCGCCGCCGTTCGAGTGGCCGGTCACGTAGACGCGCTTCGGGTCGTAGGGCGCCCGTCTCTTCAGGTCGTCGAGGAGCGCGGCGACGAACGCGACGTCGTCGATCGCGGTCCGGGGCGAGCCCGCACGAAGCTGGCCCGAGTTCCACAGGCTCGGGTTCGTCAGGAAGTTCGGCGCCTCGCGGGGGCGGGCCGGGAGGCCGTCGGGCGCGACGAAGAGAAAACCCGCCCGGTCCGACATCTCCGCCCAGCCGCCGCCACGCATGAACTGCTTTCCATTGCCGCCCGCGCCGTGGAGGCCCACGACGAGCGGCGGCGGCACCGCCGGGTCGTAGCCCTTCGGGACGTGGAGGACGGCCTCGCGGGCGTACCCGCCGGACGAGATGATGATCCGCTTCGTGCCGGACGACCCCTGGGCCGAGACGGACGCGGCGCAGACGAGAGAGAGGAAGACCGGGAGATTTCTTAGAAGGTGAAGAGGCCGGTGTTGCGCCGAAGCTCTGTCGCGCGCTGCGCTGCAACCCCGTCCTCTTTCACTCGAAGAAACGTCTCTCCTCGGACCGTTCATGAGCGACGTGCGCTCCTCCCTAGTTCGCCGCCTCCAGCTGCTTCCGGATCCCCGCGATCGTCCGCTCGCTCACCTGTTCCTTCGGCAGCCCCTCCGCGTACGCGAGCATCTCCTCGAGCGTCTTCTTCGCCGCCGCCACGTCACCCTTGTCCTTGTAGAGGCCGGCTCGCGTGCGGTAGACCACGAGCTTTCGCGGCCCGTACGCCCGGGCCATCGCGCGGTCGGACGCGGCGAGGGCCTCGTCGTACTTCTTCATCGCGCCGTACGCGATCGCGAGGCGCTGCGGCGGGTTGTAGTCGTCCGGGAAGTCCTTCTCCGAGAGGAGGAGCGCCGGGACAACGCGCTCCGGCTGGCCGAGCGCGACGCACACGGACGTCCGGTGGGCGTCGAACACGGTGCGCTCGGCGGGCGTCTTCGCCTTCGCCGCCTCGCCCTCGAGGTACGCCGCCCATTCCTCGAGGTACCTCTTCGAGCCCGCCTCGTCCTTCGCGGCGTCGCGTTCCTCGGCGAGCGAGCTGAAGAGGGCCGAGACGTCGTCGCCCGCGAGGCCGGTCTTCGGGCCCGCGACGACTTCTCTCGCGAAGGCCGCGTTCGCCGCGACGAGCTCCGCCTTCTGCGGGTCGCCGTCCTTCATCCCGAGCGCACAGTCGAGGCCGGAGCCCGCGACGCCCGCGGCGGACGGCGAGGACTTCAGGCGCGGGTAGGCGTTCCGCGCGACGGCCGCGCACTCCTCACGCCGGCCGGTGGTCGACAGCGCGAACAGCAGGGACTCGA
Source organism: uncultured Acidobacteriota bacterium (assembly GCA_963798215.1). Taxonomy (GTDB): domain Bacteria; phylum Acidobacteriota; class Thermoanaerobaculia; order UBA5066; family UBA5066; genus Fen-183. Next base: position 1,098,391 of record CAWCSP010000004.1, on the reverse strand, counting down.
CGGCCCGCGTGTACGACGGCGCCTCCGGCTTGATCGTCTCGAGCGCCTTCTCGTACGCGGGCGCTGCCTCGGCGTACTTGCCTTCGGCGTAGAGGCGGTCCGCCTCGGCGAGCGCGACGGATGCGGTGCCGCGGAACGCCTTCTGCCCGTCGTCGAGGACGCGCAGCATCTGCGGTGTCGTCGCGCCCCCCACGTAGCGGAAGATCACCTTCTCGGCTACGGGATCGATCACGAAGAACGAGGGCCACACGCGAACCGGGTACTTCGCGAGAAGCGCGGCGTTCTCCTTCTTCTCCGTGTTGATGGAAAGCCAGACGAACCGTCCGGCCTGCCGCCCGAGCGCCTTGTCCGTGAAGACGAAGGCCCTCATGGAGCGGCACGTGTGTCACCAGGGCGCCCAGGCCTCGAAGAAGATCGGCTTTTTCGCGGCCCGGGCGGCCGCGAGCGCTTTCGGGTAGTCGTCCGCGATGAAAGGGAGGACCTCGCGCGGCGCGGCGGACGAGGCGGGCGGTGCGGCAAAGGCCGCCGGGGCGGCGAGGAGGACGGCGGCGAGCGCCGCCGTGAAGCGGGTCGTGACCATGCCCGCACTATACGGCCGCCGCGCGGGAGGGTTTCGCGGCGGCCGGCCGGCCTAGAAGCTCATCGCGACGTAGCTGCCGTCCGACGTCAGGTTGTCGTTCACGACGGCGTACGCCGCGAAGCGCGAGACTCCCGACGTCTTCTCGACCTTCGCGTACCCGGCGCTCGCCCCGAGCGCTGCGAGAGGGCGCCCGAACTGGAGCCATTGTCCCGGGCCGAGCGTCCGGTCTACCGGCGCGCCCAGCGCTGCGCCGTCGGCGCCGAAATACGTGACGCGCAGCGTGATCGCGTCCGCCGCGTCGCCCCGGTTCACGACCGCGAGGTTCGAGCGCTGCGCGGCGTTCTCCTCGAGGCCGTAGACGAACGCCGTGCCCGTCGCGCACTGGGCCGCCGTCAGGCCGGGGTAGAAAAGGCCGTACGACCCCGCCGGCTCGAGCGGCACGAACGTGCGCGCCCCGACCCCGAGGGCGCCCGCCGGCGTGCCCGGGGCCGCCTGCACGAGCAGCGAGCCTCCGAGGTTGCGCCCGTCGCTCTCGATCGGGAGCATCCCGCGGAGGAACGCGATCGCGTCCGGAATGATGCGCTGCTCGCCGGGGGCGAGCGTCGCCGGCACGGTTCCCGATCCGCTTCCGAACCCCGCCGCCGCTGCGTAGACGAGGGCGAGCGGCAGCGGCGACGCCGTGAGGTTCGTGAGCGTGAGCTCCGTCTTGAAACGCGCGCCGAGCCCCTGCACGTCGAGGACGACGGGCACGAGGCGGTCGGCGCCCGAGCCGTCGTTGCCGAGCGGGGGCACGTACGACCCGTCGGACGTGACGGCGTCGTTCAGCACGGCGTATGCCGTGAACCGCGGATCGCCCGACACGTAATGCACGAGAGCGCGGCCGGACTCGGCCTTGCCGGCGAGCGGCTGGTTGTACTGGTACCAGCCGCCGGGCTGGAGCGTCAGGTCCGGCAGCGTGCCGAGGTCCTCGCCCGAGGGCCCCTGAAGGCTGACATGGACGACCGTCGGGGAACCCCCCTCGTTGACGACGGCGAGGTTCGAGCGTTGCGAGGCGTTCTGCTGGAGGCCCGCGAGCGTCACGAACGCCCCGGGGAGCGGATCCAGCGCGAGCGGGACGCGATCCGCCGGCATGAAGAGGCCGAACGTTCCGCCGTCTCCCTGCGGGTCGGGCGTGAACGTCCGCGCGCCGGCCCAGACGAGGGTCGCGTCCGTCACGCCGGCGGAACGTCGCGAGCAGGGTCCCGACCTGCGCCGAGCCGTCCGCGGGGATCGGGAGGCCCTGCCCGCGCAGCCAGCCGACGACGCCGGGCAGGACGCGCATCTCCCCCGCCGCGAGCCTGACCCGGACGAAGCCGGAGCCCGACCCTTGCGAGGCCGTGTACGCGAGGACGACGTCCGTCGGCGAGGCCGCGCGGGAGACAAGCGTGACGTCGGAGGTGTAGCGGCTGCCGCCGACGCCCGAGGCCTCGAGGACGACCGGCACGAGGAGACCCGTCGAAGCGCCGGAAGACGCGGGAACGGTCACGTTGACGGTGAGCGTCGCGGTGCCGACGCCGCCGTTCGGATCGAGGGCCGTGAGCGTCACGGTATAGGCGCCCGGCACCGCGTACGGATGCGCGGGCGGAGCCGCGCCCGTCGCACCCCGGCCGTCGCCGAAGTCCCACGTGAGCGTGACGGCGTCGCCGTCCGCGTCCGCCGCCGAGCCCGTGAACGTCACGGGTACGCCGGCCTCGAACGTCGCGTTCGGCGCCGGGCTCGTGATCGACGGGACGGGCGCGTGATTCGAGATCACGGCCGTGCGCGGCGTCGAGACGAAGACGTCGAGGGCGCCGCCGGTGTCGTCGGCCCAGGAAACCACGACGGTCCCGTTCGAGCCCGCGGAGACCGCCGCGCGCCCGTTTCCTCCGATTCCGTCCACGGGGTCGGCCGAGCTGCCCGAGAGGCCGCCGCTGGCCGAGAGGTTCGCGGGCTGGGAGAACGTGTTCCCCCCATCGGTGGAGCGCGCGACGAAGACGTCGCTCTGGACGTCGTCGGCGCCGAACTCCTCCCACGCGACGTCGATCGCGCCCGAGGCCTCGAACGCGACCGCCGGCACGTAGGCCTGGTCGACCGCGGCCGACAGGAGGACCGGGTTCGAAAAGGCGGCGCCACCGTTCGTCGAGCGCGAGAACCCGATCTGCCGGTTCGTGCCGATGGTCCCGCCCGTGACGGCGAGCCCGCCGAAGGCGAGGCCGACGCTGTCGTCGGGCCCGGTCGCGAGGTCCGGAGCGAAGGCGAACACCGTCGACGGGGTCACGGTCGCGGCGCTGCCGAACGCGGCGCCGGCCTTCGAGACCGCGAGCCGGATCACGGACGTGGAAGCGGACGAGAACGTCTGCTGGGTCCACGCGAGAAAGGCGTCGTTCTTCGAGTCGATCGCAAGCCCCGGCTTCGCGAAAACGGTCGGAGAGTCGGAGATGGATGAGGGTGCCGAGAAGCTCGTCCCCGCGTTCGTCGAGCGCGACCACTTGAGAACGGGCGAGCCGGAGACGTCGAACCAGGCGACAACGAGGTGTCCGTTGGCGTCGGCGACGATGTTCGGGAGCACGGCGGCCCCGCCCGTCCCGTTCACCGCGGCAGGTGCCGAGAACGTCGCTCCCCCGTCCGTCGAGCGCGTGAAGTAGATCCGCGGGCTCGTCTCGCCCGAAGCGCGGCCCGACCAGGCGACGAAGATGCGGCCCGTCGGGTCGACCGTGAACGCGCTCTCGTACGCGGTGGAGCCCGGGGCGTTCAGCTTCAGGGGCGCCGAAAACGTGGCTCCGCCGTCCGTCGAGCGGCGGTAGAAGACGTCGGATCCCGTCACCTGCTGTGAGTCGTCGTCCGCGACCGAGTGCAGGACGCCCGAAGAGTCCGCTTTGACGGAGCCCGTCGAGAAGCCGGGAGTCCCCGTCACGTTCACGGAGGGAGCGATCTTCCTGGCGGCGTCCATCACGGTGAGGCGCATGCGGGTCCCGCGGACGAGGCCGCCGGACGAGGCCGCGACGCCCAGCACGTAGTCGCCGGGCGTCGCCGAGGCCGACGCCGTGACCGTGAGGCGAATGGTCTGGCCCGCCGTCACCGTCTCGCTCGCGAGCGAGAGGGTCAGGCCCGCCGGCGCGAGGTCCGCGGCCAGCGCGAGCGTGCCCGCGAACCCGTTGACGCCCGTCGCGGAGAGGTCGAACGTCGCGGACCCGCCTTGCGTCACGGCGGCGTGGGTATTCAGCGCGGACAGGTTGAAGTCGGGGGCGGTTGCGTCGAAGGTCTCCGGGACGGCCGCCGCGTAGACGTCCGCGTCGCCGGAGCGCTCGTCCGTCCAGCTCACGTAGAAATTGCCGCCGTCGGCCGCGAGGCCGTCGTACGACGCGTGACCGTCTCCGGCGAGGCTGTGCGGGGCCGGTCCCCACTCCGAGTTGCAATCCGTGACCCGGAAGTTCCTGCCCCAGGTCGAGCCGCCGTCGCGCGAGATCGCCATGTAGACGTCGTTCAACGTGTCCCGGCCCGCGTCGTTGCGGCGGTCGGTCCAGCGCACGCCGACCGTGCCGTCCGGCAGGGCGGCGACGGCCGCGAACGCCTGCGTGGTCGCGGTGCCGTCGTCGTTCAGCTTTCGCGCCGCGGAGAACGTCGACCCGTTGTCGGTCGAGCGCGCGGTGAAGACGTCCGACCGATCCGTCGTCGCGCCGGACGAGACGGCCGCCCACGCGACGTGAACGACACCGTTTCCGTCGACGGCGAGCGACGGGCCGGGGTTGGACGACACGCCGCCGCCACCCGCCGAGAGCGGTCCGGCGGGCCGGTACGTCGCGACCGCGTGAAGCGACGGGAAGGTCTGGCCCCCGTCCGTCGAGCGCGTGATCACGATCCCGTCGGGCGAGAGGGATTCGTCCTCGTACGCGACGTAGACGTCGCCGTTCGGGGCGACCGCGACGGCCGGATGGCCGACGATCCTGCCGTCGATCACGGAGAGGACGACCGGCAGCGCCGACGGCTGGAACGTCACGCCGTCTGTCGAGTGCACGCACAGGATCGCCGTGTACCCGTAATCCGAGAAGTAGTACGTCCACACGACGTACACCGTGCCCTTGCGCGAAGAGGAGGCGCCGGCGTCGACGGCGATTGCCGGCTGGTCCATCACGTCGTAGCCGTCCTCAACGGTCGCGGAAGGATCGCCGAGGACGGGGAATGTCTGGCCGCCGTCCGTGGACTTCGCGAGGGCGATCGAGGTCGGGTCGCCGTCCGCGGCCAGGAGAAACGCGTAGTAGATCTCGCCGGCCGGGCCGATCCCGACGGACGGGCTTCCGTAATAAAAGGTGTCGCTCGGCGCCTGGATCCTCATGTGCGCGAACGTCGCGCCGCCGTCGTTCGAGACGCCGTAACCCGAGGCCGTGCTCGTCGTGTCCTCGAACCCCACGAAAACGAGCGCGCCGCGCGCCGCAATGGACGTCGTCCGGGTCTCGTGGTTGTCGACGTCGAGCGCGGGGTCGTTCACGCGGACGTTCTGGCGCGGCGCGGAGGCCGCGGCGAGGGAGGTCCGCGCGGCCCCGCGAGCCTGCGCAGCCGGCGCCCCGGTCCGCGCCGGGGCCGGCGCGAGGCCGTTCGCGGCGAGGACGGCCTGCCGCGCTCCGGGCGAAAGGCGCTCGAGGACGCCGGGCTTCAGGGCCCACGAGAGGTGCGAGGGCGAACCGCCCGGCGCGCCCCGCTCGGGGAGCGGCGACAGGCTCGCGTCCGGAGAGGCGGCAAGCGCGGGAAGGGACATCGCCAGGAGACCCAGAACACCGAACCGGCGACCGCGGAACATCTTCGTGGATCCTCCTCGAACGAACCGGGGAGAGTCGAGAGCAATTCTCATGCAAGCGTCCGTGTCCCCGTCAAAGGGCAGGGGTCGAGTCCTGCAGCGCCGATCTTCACCTTCAAAAGCAAAGCGGCGACGCCTTCGCGCCGCCGCTTCCGAGGTTGAATGCCGGACGAGAACCCTATTCGTCGGGTTTGACGGCCGTCAGGAATTTCTGCGCCTGCCCGCGCGGCCCCTGGCGCTGCACGTAGAAGCGGATGTACTTGCCCTTCGGGGCCTTCTTGATGGCGGCCTGCATCTCGTCCACCGACCCGACGGCGGTCCCGTTCACCTCGAGGATGACGTCGCCCTCCTGGAGGTTTCCGTCGGCCGCCGGGGAAATCGGCTTGACGTGCGTGATCACCACGCCCTTCGCCGTGTCCCTGTCGATCCCGTAAGCGCGGCGGGCCTGAGACGTCAGGTCGTCGATCTCGAGGCCGAGCATCTTCTGACGGGAGGTCGCGCCCCCCTCCTCCTCGGTGGTCGCCGGCTTCTCGCCGTCCTCGGGCCGCGTCTCGAGCGTCGCGACGGCCGTCTGCTCCTTGCCGTCGCGGATGTACCCGATCGTGATCTTCACGCCCGGGGCCTTGCTGGACACGTAGTCGATCAGGTCGCGGTTGTTCTTGACCGCCACGTCGTCCACGCGCGTCACGATGTCGCCGTACTTGAGGCCGGCCTTGTCGGCGGGCTTGCCCTTCTCGACCGACTGGACGAGCGCGCCCTCCGGAGCCTTGAGGCCGTAAGCCTCCTGCCACTTCTTGTTCACGGACTCGATGTTCACGCCAAGGAAGCCGCGCACGACCTTGCCCTTCTTGAGCTGGGGCAGGAGGCGCCTGGCGACGTTGATCGGCACCGCGAACCCGATGTTCTGCGCGAAGCGGGAGATCGCCGTGTTGATGCCCACGACTTCGCCGTTCACGTTGACGAGCGGGCCGCCGGAGTTCCCGAAGTTGATCGCGGCGTCCGTCTGAAGAAGGTTCTCGAAGGCGCTCGTCGCGCGCGAGAGGCCCGCGTAGCGGCCCTTGCCGGAGATGACGCCGACGGTCACGGACTTGTCGAAGTTGAGCGGGTCGCCGATCGCCATGACCCAGTCGCCGACGCGGATCCGGTCGCTGTCGCCGAGCCGCACGGTCGGGAACGGCTTCGTCCCTTCGATCTTGAGGAGCGCGAGGTCCGTCGCGGGATCGCGACCCACGACTTTCGCCTTGTAGTCGTCCTTTTCGCCGACCTTCACGTCGACCTTGTCGGCTCCCTCGATCACGTGGTTGTTCGTGAGAATGTAGCCGTCGGGCTCGATGATGAAGCCGGTGCCGCCGGAAAGCTGCTTCTGGTCTTCATCGTCGTCGGTGCCCTTCCTGTGCGGGCCGTCGGGGCCGAAGAAGAACTCGAACGGGTCCTGCCCGCCGTCGCCCCCGAAGTTGTGGTACGAGTGTCGCCTCTTGTCGGCCTTCACGATGTCCGTCGCGGTGACGGAGACGATCGCCGGCTCGATCTGCTCGACGATGTCCGCGAACGACGGCAGGGCGAGGGCGGTCCCGCCCGGGGCCTTCGCGGCCGGTGCGGGAGCGGAGGCCGGTGGCGGCGCGCCCTTCTGGGCTGTCGCGAGCCGGGTGAGGTCGAGGCTGCCGGCGAGGATCATCCCGAAGACGACCGATCCCGCGAGCAGGGCGGCGAGCGAGAGAACTTTGGTTTTTGTGCGCATACCGTCCATAGATGATAGGCCCTCTTTGGTCGCCGGCCGGTGGGGTCGCCGGCGCCTCGTGGTCCCGTGGGGCAAGGTCCGTGCCGGGCCTGTCGCGTCACAAAGGCGCGGGTGGGGGCCTCGTCAACGGCGGCCGGCCGGCTCCACGTCCTCGGGCCGGATGTTGTAGAAGAACGTCACGGTGACGCCCTCGCGGTCGTGCCCGAGGTCGGACGGCAGAGGCCGGAACGGCGAGGCGTGCGAAATCGCGAGAAACGCGGCGTTGTCGAAGGGCGGGACGCCCGAGTTCGAGAGGATCCGCTCGGCCTCCACGCGCCCGTCCTTGAGGATGTAGAACCGGATCGTGAGGCGGCCCTTCACGCCGTACCGCGCGAGCGCCGGGACCTCCCAGTTGCGCTTGATCTTGCGGATCATTTCGGCCGCGTAGGCGCCCCAGTCGTAACCGACGGTGTCGAAAGAAAGGGGTCCGGAGTCCACGAAGCCGCCCTCGCGGTCGTAGCCGCCGCCGCCCTCGCCGCCCTGCCCTCCGTCCGCCTGCGCGGCGCGCCGCGCGTCCTGCGCGCTGATGGAGCCGAGGTCGAGCGACGGGAGCCCGCGCAGGCGCCGCGCGTTCGCGCGCTCCTCGTCCGTCGGCGGGTCGCTCATCGGAGCGGCCTGGGCGAGGTCCGTGAGCTTCCGGCCCGTTTCTCCAGACTCTTCTCCCCGCGCGGGGCGCGCCGCGGAGGGCGCCCCCGGACGTCCGGCGTCGAGGTCCCGGATCCCGGCCTGCGGGTAGGCTTTCGGAACCGGCATCACGGGGAGCTTCGGGTCGCCGCCGTGGGCCTGGCGGTCCAGGTCGGACGGAGCGGGCCGGGGACCGGGCTTCGCCGCCTTCGGGCCGGGAAAGAGCTGGACGGGAATCGTGGGGTCCTGCGGCGTCGCCTGCATGAGCGCCATCAGGCCGAGCGGGTCCGACTGTTCCTCGGGGCGCCGCTCCGGGAACTTGATCGTGAGGAGCGCGATCACGAGGAGCAGGTGGAGGATGATCGAGAGCGCGATCGCGCGCTCGGTGTTGAGCCGCCAGTCGCGGGCCGTGGCCTCGGCGCGAACGCCAGGCAGGAACTCCGGCGTCTCGGCCTGCGCGACGGCGGAGAACGGATCCTCCTCGGGCGCGAGGCCGTGCGGAGGCGGCCACGGGGCAAGGTCTTCCTGCCCTTCGACGGCTTCGTCGTTCAGACGAATGACGGTGAGATCGCTGATGGAGTATCCCCTCGAGAGGGCGCTCTGTTGTCGCGCGAACCGCCCCTATGGGAAGTCCGTGCCACGCCCGGGCATGTTAGCGGCTTTCGCGCCTTGCCCGGAGGTCGCCCGGCGCCTATAATGACCCTGCAGCTTTCAAGGGGCTTGAAAGAGGGCAGAAGCCCTCTTTTTTTTGGCCCCTGCGGGCTGCAGGAAGAGCCCGACGACCACTGGATGATTGCAAGAGACCTGCCGTTCGATGCGGGGACGGAAAGCCTCCTTCGAGGGCGCCTCGAGGCGCTCGGGCTGGAGCTCTGTCACCTCGACTGGCTGCCGGGGCGCGGCCGCGCCACGTTGACGCTGTACATCGACCGGCCCGGCGGCGTGACGCTCGAGGACTGCGAGACGGCGTCGCGCGAGGCCTCGGTGATCCTCGACCCGCTCGAGGAGAACCTTCCGGAGTACGTCCTCGAGGTGTCGTCGCCGGGGCTCGACCGGCCGCTCTGGACTCTCGCGGACTGTCTGAGGTGGAAGGGCAGCCGCGTGACCGTGCGTCTCGAGCGGAAGGTCGAAGGAACCGCGAAACTCAAGGGAATCCTCGAGGACGTCCGCGAGGACTCCCTCACGGTCCTTGATGAGGATCAGAAGCGACGCTACACTGTGCGATTCGGCGACGTCCGGATCGCGCGGCTTGTCCCCGAACTGTAAACCCGACGGAGAACACGACACGATGAGCACCCAGCCCCCGACGGATAGCGGCCCGGCGCCCGAGAAGAAGAAGACGAAGGCGCCGAAGGGCGCGGCGAAGCCGCGTGCGAAGTCCGCGAAGGCGGCCAAGGCCGCGGCGGCTCCGCCCGCCACGAAAGCCGACGAGATCATCGAAGCTCTCAGGGCGGCCGCGCGCGACAAGGAAATCGAGTTCGACCGTCTCGTCGCCGCGCTGGAAGAGGCGATCGCGACGGCCGCCCGCAAGGTTTACAAGGTGAGGGAGATGTCCGCCCGGTTCGACCCGGCGACCGGGCTCCTGACCGCCTGGACGCCGTACAGGGTCGTCGAGCAGAAAACCAAGCCCGAGGAGCCCGAAGCCGAGGCCGCGCTCGACCCCGACGACGTCCCGCTCGGCGCCGCCGCCGCGCCCGTCCCGGCGGCGGCCGCGGCGCCCGTCGACCCCGACAAGGAGATCCGCCTCCCCTGGGTGGAGGTTCTCCCCGAGGAAGCGCACGCGCTCCTCGCGGGCGAGCTCGCCGGCCAGAGCTGGCAAGTCGTCCGCAACCCGAAGGGCGAGGAATCGAAGGGGGACGAGGAGATCATCGACGCCGCGGCGATCGGGCTCGGAGACGAGATCCGCCTCTACCGCTCGACCGAAGGGCTCGGGCGCATCGCCGCGCAAAGCGCCAAGCAGGTGCTCTACCAGAAGCTCCGCGAGGCCGAGCGCGACAACATCTACAACGAGTACTTCCCGAAGGTCGGAGAGCTCATCACGGGGACCGTGAAGCGCTTCGAGCGCGGCGACATGATCGTCGACCTCGGCCGCACCGAGGCCGCGATCCCGCGCGAGCACCAGTCGCGCGCGGAACGCTACACGCAGGGCGAACGCGTCCGCGGCGTCCTCGTGGACGTCCACAAGAACCCGAAGGGCTCGCAGATCATCCTGTCGCGCACGGCACCCGAGCTCCTCATGCGCCTCATGGAGATGGAGGTCCCCGAGATCTACGACGGAACCGTCGTGATCCGCGGGTGCGTCCGCCAGCCCGGGGACCGCGCGAAGGTCGCGGTGTCGTCGCGCGAGCGCGACGTGGACCCGGTCGGCGCGTGCGTCGGCATGCGCGGCGCGCGCGTTCAGGCGATCATGCGCGAGCTGCGCGGCGAGCGCATCGACATCATCCAGTACTCGGACGACCTCATCACGTACGCGCAGAACGCGCTCTCCCCTGCGAAGATCACGCGCGTCTCGGCCATGCCGGCCGACGACGAGGCCGAGCCGGAGATCGGCGCGGACGGTGAGCCCGTCGAGCCGGTGCCGACCCTCGAGTGCATCGTCGAGGAGGACCAGCTCTCCCTCGCGATCGGCAAGCGCGGCCAGAACGTCCGCCTCGCCGCCGCGCTCATCGGCGCGCGCATCGAGATCAAGAGCGAGCAGGCCGTCAAGGCCGAGGTCGCGCAGGCCCTTCAGCGCATGCTGATCGCGTCCCAGCGCCGCGGCACGGCCCTCTCCGAAGTGCCGGATCTCGACGCGGCGGCCGCGACGGCCTTCGAGGCCGCCGGATTCGCCACCGTGGGCGACCTCCTCGACGCCGCGCTCGGCGAGGGCGAGAACCCGCTCGCGGCCGTGACCCTCGAGCCCGCCGCCCGCGACGCGGCCGTCGAGGCCGTGCGCGCCTTCGACGAGGCTCCTCCCGAGGTAGAAGACGAAGAAGAGACCCTCGAGTTCCAGGAAACCGGCGACGAGGAGTCCTCGTCCGCTCCCGTGACGGAGACTCCCGAAAAGTGAAACCGACCGCCGCGAAGTTCACCGTCGCCCAGCTCGCGAAGATGATGGGCAAGCCCCCGAAGGAGGTCCTCTTCCTCCTCCAGGGCATCGGCGTCGACGTCAAGACACCCGAATCCGTCCTCGACGCCGCCACTGCCACGGCCCTGCTGGCGGGCAAGACCCAGGCGCCCAAGTCCCTCATCGTCCGTCAGGCTCCCACCGCTCCGTCGGCCGCCGCGCTCGCGACGGCTGCGGCCGCGAAGGCAAAGACCGAGCGCGCGGCGCTCAAGCGCATCAAGATCGTCGAGAAGACGGGCGACGCCGAGACCGAGACGGCGGAAGCGGTCGAGACCGCCACTCCGGCCGCCGACGTCTCTCTCGCTCCCGCCGCCGAGGCCGCTCCCGCCGCCGAGGCCGCTTCGGTTCCTGCCGTCCCGGCCGCCGAGGCCGCTCACGTCGCCGAGTCCGCCCCCGAGCCGAAGGTCGAACCGGCGCCGGAGCCGCCTCCCCCGCCTCCGGCTCCCGCCACCCCCGCGCCGCACACGACTCACGCCGTGCACGTGGCGCGTCCCGCCACTCCTCCGGTGCGCGTCGCCCGGCCCGCTTCGCCGTCCTCCTCCGGACGCCCGTCGGCCGCGCCCGCGCGGCCCGTGGCCCCACCGGCCCCGCCCGCTCCCGTCGGCGCGCTCCAGCGGCTCCTCAAGCGCGAAGGCGCTCTCCCGCCCCGCACGACCACGACTCCCGCTCCGCCGCCGGTCCAGCGCGGCGACCAGATGTCCGCCTACGGCGCGAGCGCCGGCCCGAATTCTCCCGGTGTCACGCACGTGCGTCCCTCGGCGCCGCCGCCGGCCGCGCAGGCTGGCGCGCCGTCGATTCCGGCCGCTCCCCTGAGGGGCGCCGGCGGCCTCGGCCGCGCCGTCATCGCGCCTCCGAGCCCCAGCACCCTGCGCCCCGTCCGCGCGGCGACGCCCGTCATGCCCTCCGGTCCCCGGCCCGGCATGCCGCCCCGTCCCGCGGGCTTCCCGCCGCGCCCCGGCTTCGCACCGCGCCCCGGTTTCGCCCCGCGCCCCGGCGGCCCGAGCGGCCCCGGCTTCGGCCCGCGCCCCGGCTTCGGACGTCCGCCGCTCGGCGGGCCGGCCGCGCCGCCGCTGCCCGACACCGCGGACCGGCGGAAGAAGGACGCGACGAAGCCCGGCCTTGCGGTCAAAAAGGGCGACACGAAGAAGACCGAGTCGAAGAAGCCGCGCACGAAGGAGGTCTCCGCGCTCGAAGAAGACGTGCGGGAGTACCTCGGCACCTACAAGCAGGACACGTACGAGGACATCCCGACGCCGTCGGCCGAGGGGACGGACGAGGGCCTCGCGGCCAAACCGCTCTCGAAGTCCGCGCAGCGGCGCGCCGGCAAGAAGACGATGGCCACGGAGACCGGCGAGGTCGTCGAAGTCAAGAAGAAGGCCGAAGGGCCCGTTTTCCTCTCCGAGGGCGTCACGATCAAGGAGCTGTCCGAGAAGCTGGGCGTTCTCGCGAAGGACCTCATGAAGTCGCTTCTCGCACGCGGGATCTTCGCGACGATCAACCAGCCCGTCGAGCAGAAGCTCGCGATCGAGATCGCCAGGGAGTTCGGAGTCGAGGCGGCCGTCGTCTCGTTCGAGGAGGAGCTCGAGCTCTCCCGCCAGCAGACCGCGATCGACCAGGCCGCCGACGCCGTCGTCGCGGGTGTCGGCGACACGTCGGGCGGCGTTCGCGTGCCGCGCGCGCCGGTCGTGACCGTCATGGGCCACGTCGACCACGGCAAGACGTCCCTCCTGGACGCGATCCGCAAGGAGAATGTCGCCGAGGGCGAGGCCGGCGGCATCACGCAGCACATCGGCGCCTACCGCGTCGAGACGAAGGGCAAGACGATCGTCTTCCTCGACACGCCGGGCCACGAGGCCTTCACCCTCATGCGCTCGCGCGGCGCCAAGGCGACGGACATCGTCATCCTCGTCGTCGCGGCCGACGACGGCGTCATGCCGCAGACGGCCGAGGCGATCGACCACGCGCGCGCCGCGAAGGTCCCGATCGTCGTCGCGATCAACAAGATCGACAAGCCGGACGCGAACGTCCAGCGCGTCAAGCAGGAGCTCGCCGAGAAGGGCGTGCTCGTCGAGGAGTTCGGCGGCGACGTCGTCGCCTGCGAGATCTCCGCGAAGAAGAAGATCGGCATCGACCAGCTCCTCGAGATGATCCTCCTGCAGGCCGAGGTTCTCGAGCTGAAGGCCGTCGCGACGGGCCCCGCCCGCGGCGTCGTCCTCGAGTCGCGCCGCGAGGCCGGCAAAGGCACGCTCGCGACCGTCCTCGTTCAGCAGGGCACGCTCCACGTCGGCGACGTGTTCTTCGCGGGGGCGGCCGTCGGCCGCGTCCGCGCGATGCACGACGACCACGGCGCCCGCCTCACGGAGGCCGGCCCCGCGACGCCCGTCGAGGTCATGGGCTTCGACGACCTCCCGGACGCCGGGGACACGCTCCAGGTCGTGGACGACGAGTCCAAGGCCCGGCAGGTCTCCTCGTTCCGCTCCCAGAAGGAGCGCGAGGAGTCGCTCCAGAAGTCCTCGCGGATGTCGCTCGACTCGCTCTTCAACCGTATGAAGGAGGGCGTCGCCAAGGACCTCGCGCTCATCGTCAAGGCCGACGTCGCGGGCTCCGAGGAAGTCCTCGTCCAGACGCTCGGGAAGCTCTCGACCGAGAAGGTGAAAGTCACGATCCTGCATTCGGGCGTCGGCGCGATCTCCGTCAACGACGTGCTCCTCGCGGCCGCGTCCGAGGCGATCATCATCGGCTTCAACGTGAAGCCCGAGAAGAAGGCCCAGGACCTCGCCGATCACGAAGGCGTCGAGATCCGCCTCTACTCCGTCATCTACACGCTCACCGACGAGATCAAGAAGTCCATGGCCGGCCTCCTCGACACCGTCAAGAAGGACGTCACCCGTGGCCACGCCGAGGTGCGCGAGCTCTTCAAGGTCCCGAAGATCGGGACGGTCGCGGGCTGCATGGTCACGGACGGGTCCATCCCCCGCTCCGCCTCGGTGCGCCTCGTGCGCGACCACCGCGTCGTCTACGAGGGCAAGATCGGCTCGCTCCGCCGCTTCAAGGACGATGCCTCCGAGGTCAAGCAGGGCTTCGAGTGCGGCATCGGCATCGCCGGGTACCAGGACGTTAAGGTGGGCGACGTGATCGAGGCGTTCGTGGTCGAGGAGATGGCGGCGTCCCTGAGCTGAGATCGAAGGGCATCGGGAAGAAAGACGGAGACGGGAACGGGGATTTTCTCAGAATGAGTGGGAGCACGGCGACCTCGAGTTGCCGCCGCACGCTCCCACCCGCCGCAGCCTCACTCACCCCCTCTAAGAAAATTCCGAATCCTTCTCCGAATCCGAAATCCGAATCCCCTCCGAATCCGAAAAAATGATCGTCGCAATCGCGGTTTTCGACTTCCATCTGCCCGGGTGCCGGGGGCTCAAGGAGAAGCGGGCGTTCCTTCGCCCGCTCAAGGCGCGGCTGAGGGGCGAGTTCGAGATCTCGGCGGCGGAGGTCGCGCATCAGGACCTCCTCCAGCGCGCGGCGCTCGGCGTCGCGGCGGTCGGGCCGGACCGCGAGGCGCTGGAGCCCCTGCTCCAGAGGGTGCTCTCATACGTCGAGGGATACGCGGAAGAGAACGGCGCCGAGATCGCGGCGGCGCGCCACGAGTTCGTCAACTACGGCGACGTCGGGGCGCCCGGCAGCGGGTTCGGCGCGACGGGAGACTGAGATGGTTCGAGAAAAGAAGGCCGGGCCTCCGAGCCGCCGCCCGAAGCAGGTCGGCGACGTCGTGCGGGCCGAGCTGGCCCGCCTCCTCAGGGAGGAGCTGCGCGACCCGGCGATCGGGTTCGCCACGATCACGGACGTCGTCATGGCGGACGACCTGCGCTCGGCGCGCGTCCACGTCTCCGTCTTCGGCGCGAAGGACCAGTTCGCGAAGACCGTCGCGGCTCTCAACCATGCCCGCGGCCACTTGCGTTCGCTCGTCGGGCGGAACTGCGGCCTGAGGTACGCGCCGGACCTGCACTTCGTCGAGGACCACACGCTCGAGCGCGGCGCACGCATCGAGGAGCTCCTCCGCGCGATCCCGAAACACGAAACGGGCGAGGGCGAATGACGGCGCGTGACGCCGCGCTCGACGACGCGTACGGCGCCGTCGCGGACCTGCTCCGGAACGGGCGGCGCTTCCTCCTCACGGGCCACCGCAACCCCGACGGCGACTCGCTCGGGTCGGCCCTCGGCCTCGCACAGGCGCTCGAGGCGGCGGGCAAGGACGCGCGGGTCGTCATGCGCGACCCGTGGTCGTTCGCCTACGACGGCATGCCGGGGGTCTCCCGGGTCCTCGTGCAGGACGCTCTCCCCGCCGACTGGCCGGCGGCGTACGACGCGATCCTCGTCATGGAGTGCCCGGAGTCGGACCGCACGGGCTGGCCGAACCTTTTCGCGGGCAAGGTCGTCAACGTCGACCACCACCCCGGAAACGCGCGCTACGGCGCCCTGAACCTGATCGACCTCCCCGCGGCCGCCGTGGGCGAGATCGTGGCCGACCTCCTCGACCTCCTCCAGTGGCCGCTCACCGCCGACGTCGCGACGAACCTCTGGGTCTCGCTCGTCTCGGACACGGGCTCGTTCCGCTACTCGAACACGACACCCAAGGCCCTCGCGCTCGGTGCACGGCTCGTCGCGGCCGGCGCGCAGCCGGGCCCCGTGAACGAATTCCTCTTCGAGGCGGCACCCTTGTCCTCGCTGAAGCTCGAGGCGCTCGTCCTCGGGACGCTCGCGCTCCACGCGGGAGGCGCCGTCGCGACGGTCGAGCTCCCCGCCCGCTTCTTCGCCGAGAGCGGCGCGCGGGAGTCCGACACGGAGGGCCTCGTGAACCGCGCGCGCGGAATCCACGGCGTGAAGGCGGCCGCGCTCCTGCGCGAGGGAGAGGCCGGCGAGATCCGCTGCTCGCTCCGCAGCAAGGGGACGGTGGACGTGAGGAGCGTCGCGGCCCGGCACGGCGGCGGCGGGCACCGCAACGCGGCGGGCTGTCGCCTCAAGGGAACGCTCGAGTTCGCGAAGGCGGCGCTCGTCACCGAGATCGCGGCCGCCGTCGCGGCGGACGCGGAGAGGCGCGCGTGAACGTGCGCCCGGCGGGGCCGGACGGCGTCCTCCTCGTCGACAAGCCGGAGAAGGTCACCTCGCACGACGTCGTCGACGTCGCGCGCCGGCTCCTCGAGACGCGGCGCATCGGGCACACGGGCACGCTCGACCCCGCCGCGACCGGCCTCCTCGTCCTCTGCGTCGGCCGCGCGGGGCGGCTCCAGTCTTTCCTCACCGGCTGGGACAAGACGTACGAGGGCACGATCGTGTTCGGCGTCGCGACCGACACGTACGACACCGAGGGGACGCCCTCCGGCGCGCCTCATCCGGATCCCGCCCCGTCCCGCGAGCGCCTCGAGGAAGCCTGCCGTGCCTTCACGGGCGAGATCCTGCAGGTTCCTCCACCCTTCTCGGCGAAGAAGATCGGCGGAAAGAAGTTTTACGAGCTCGCCCGCGCGGGCGAGCCGGTGCCGGACACGCCGAAGGCCGTGACCGTCCGGTCGCTCGAGATCCTCGGCCTCGAGGGCGCCGTCGCGCGCTTCCGCGTCTCCTGCACGTCGGGCACGTACATCCGCTCCCTCGCCCACGACATCGGGAAGGCGCTCGGCACGGGCGCCCACCTCGGCAGCCTGCGCCGCACGTCGATCGGCCCGTTCCGCCTCGAGGAGGCGCGCACGCTCCCGGCGCTCGAGGCCCTTCCGCGCGAGGAGCGGCTCGGGAAGCCCTCGTGGATGACCCTGTCTGAGATCCCGCTCCCGTTCCCCGTCGTCGTGCTCGCGCCCGCGGAGGCCGCGAAGGTGAGGAGCGGACACGGCGTTCCCGTCCGCGTACCCGAGGGCGCGGCCGGCGCCCCGATGGTGCGCCTCACCTCGGACGGCGACCTCCTCGCGCTGGGGATCCTCGAGCCGCTCGGCCGGGGCGCCCTCGCCCTCGCGAGGCCGAAGGTCGTCCTCGCGGGGTGACGTTTTCCGGATTCCCGTCGGTTGACCCGCCCCGGCCGGTCGGCTAGACTTCCCGTTCTGAAAAATTAGAGAAGGAAAGCAAAGACATTGGCCCAGCTCACCACGAAGAAGGCGGAAACGATCACGACGTACCGGCGCCACGACAGCGACACGGGATCGCCCGAGGTCCAGGTGGCTCTCCTCTCAAAGCGCATTTCCGAGCTGACCGAGCACTTCAAGACGCACGCCAAGGACCACCACTCCCGGAGGGGCCTCCTCCAGATGGTCGGCCGGCGCCGTCGCCTGCTCGATTACGTGAAGAAGCGCGACGCGGACCGGTATCGCGCCCTGATCGAGCGCCTCGGACTGCGCAAGTAGTCTTTTCTTCATCGGCAATCGTCCGGCGGCACCTCCCGGCCCGCGTTTCGCGGCCCGAGGAAGACGTGCATGCCGGCCGGCGCCGGGCCACCGAAAGGAAATGCCCATGCATGACACCCTGACCGTCGACCTGGATGGACGCTCGCTCACGATCGAGACGGGCAAGATCGCCAAACAGTCCGACGGAGCCGCCGTCGTGAAGTGCGGCGACACCGTCGTCCTCGTGACCGCCTGCTACGCGAAGGAAGCGAGGGACATCGACTTCCTCCCGCTCACCGTCGAGTACAAGGAATACCAGTACGCGGCGGGACGCATCCCCGGCGGCTTCTTCAAGCGCGAGGGACGCCCCACCGAAAAGGAAATCCTGACCTGCCGGATGATCGACCGGCCGTTCCGCCCGCTCTTCCCCGAGGGCTTCAACCTCGAGACGCAGATCGTCGGCCTCGTCCTCTCGGCCGACGGCGAGAACGACCCCGACGTCCTCGCGATCAACGGTGCCGCCGCGGCGCTCGCGATCAACACGATCCCGTTCCCGGCGATCCTCGGCGCCGTCCGCGTCGGGAAGATCGGCGAGAAGTTCGTTTTCAACCCGACGGCGAAGGAGCGCAAGGAGTCCGAGTTCGACCTCGTCGTCGTCGGCACGCACGACGCCGTCTCGATGGTCGAGGCGGGCGCCAACGAGGTCTCCGAGGCCGTCATGCTCGAGGCGATCCTCCGCGGCCACGCGCAGGTCAGGAAGATCGTCGAGGCGATCGCCGCAATGGCCGCCCGGCGCAACGTCGTCAAGGCGCCGTTCACGCCGCCCGCCCCCCTCCCGGCAGACTTCGTCGCCGCCGTTCGCAAGCAGTGGGAAGGCCCCATGATGGAGGCGCTGACTCACCCCGGCAAGATCGAGTCGTACGCGAAGATCAAGGAAGTCAAGAAGTACGGCGTCGAGCTCGTCCCGGAGGACCAGCCCGAGACGCGCAAGCTGGCCAAGCGCGCCCTGTCCGAGATGGTCGAGACGCTCACGCGCGAGACCATCCTCAAGCAGCGCAAGCGCCTCGACGGCCGCGCCTTCGACCAGATCCGCCCGATCACGATCGAGGCCGGGGTCCTCCCTCGCACGCACGGCTCGTCGCTCTTCACGCGCGGCGAGACGCAGGCCCTCGTGACCGTCACGCTCGGGACCTCCGACGACACGCAGCTCATCGAGGACCTCGAGGGCGATTCCGAGCGCGCGTTCATGCTCCACTACAACTTCCCGCCGTTCTCGGTCGGCGAGGTCAAGCGCTTCGGCTCCCCGGGCCGCCGCGAGATCGGCCACGGCCGCCTCGCGTGGCGCTCGCTCCAGGCCGTCCTGCCCGACGAGAAGGAGTTCCCGTACACGATCCGCGTCGTCTCCGACATCCTCGAGTCGAACGGCTCGTCGTCGATGGCGACGATCTGCGGCGGATCGATCGCGCTCATGGACGCCGGCGTTCCGGTCAAGGGCGCGGTCGCGGGCGTCGCGATGGGACTCGTGAAGGAGGGCGATTCGTTCGCGGTCCTCACGGACATCGCGGGCCAGGAGGACCACTACGGCGACATGGACTTCAAGGTCGCCGGCACGCGCAAGGGCATCACGGCGCTCCAGATGGACATCAAGATCTCCGGCATCACGCCCCAGATCTTCGAGCAGGCCCTCGAGCAGGCCCGCCATGGCCGCCTCTTCATCCTCGACAAGATGGAGCAGACGCTGCACAACGCGCGCCCCGAGCTCTCGGCGTTCGCGCCGCGCCTCCTGACGATCTCGGTCCCCGAGGACAAGATCCGCGACATCATCGGCTCCGGCGGCAAGACGATCCGCGCGCTCCAGAAGGAGTACACCTGCAAGATCGACGTGCAGGACGACGGCACCGTCACGGTCGCCTCGAACGACCTCGGCACCGCCGAGAAGTGCCTCGAGGCCATCCGCCAGCTCACGACGGTTCCCGAGATCGGCACCGAGTACCTCGGCACGGTCGTGAGGATCGAGCCCTACGGATGCTTCGTCCAGATTCTCCCCGGCATGGACGGCCTCGTCCACATCTCCGAGCTCGCGCCCGGCCGCGTCCGCGAGACGACCGACGTCGTCAAGATGGGCGACAAGATCAAGGTGAAGATCATCGCGATCGACCCGGTCAACGGGAAGGTCAAGCTCTCGCGCCGGCAGGCCCTGACGCCGGAGGAGAGCGCCGCCGAAGTCGAGCGCCTCGGCCTCACCGCCGTCGCGGCCGGCGAGGGTGGCGGCGACGACGACCGCCCGCGGCGCTTCGACCGCGACCGCGGCCCGCGCCCCGGCGGCTTCCGCGGCGGCCGGCCCGGCGGCGGCGGCTTCCGCCCCCGCTGACCGAGTCGCGTCCGAAGAGCACCGAAGAAGAAGAGAATATTTTCTTAGAGGGTCAAGAGAGGGGCGCCTCGCCGGGGCGCCTCTCGTGCTTTGCGGCGGCGCCATCCGCCCTCTTCACCTTCTAAGAAATCTCTTCCTCTTCTCTTCCGGCCTCTTCGCGCGCTCAGTGCGCAAAGAGGGCGTCGCGGCTCGTCTTCGGGAACTCCTTGAGGCGGCGCTCCGGCGGCGCGATGCCGGCGGGATCGACGAACGCCCCGGACCGGTCGCCCGACCGGACCCACTGGCGGAGCCCCCGCAGAGCCGAGTCGTACATCCGGTCGTCGCCACCCTCCTCGACGTACCGGCGGATCTCCTCGGCCGCAGCCGCGGGGCCGCGCTGGGCTTCGGCAATCGTCGCGTAGACGAGGGTGTCCGCGAAGCGGTGCCGCGCGTCGTAAATCGTCGAGGGCAGGAGAGGGACGAGGGACAGCACGCCCGCCGTCGCCGCGAGAACGGAGACGGATCGCCAACGGCGCCGGCGAATTTCTTCGAGTATGAAGAGAAGAAACAGACCGGAGCCCAGCGCGAGCGGGCCGACCGCTCCCACGCGATAACGGGATGTCGTCTGGACGAGGAGGCACGCGGCGAGCGGCACGAGGATCCCGACGGCCGCGAGCAGGAATTCGTCCTTTCGAAGCACGCCGCGCGTGAGCGCGGCGAACAGGCCCACGAGTCCGACTCCCAGCACGCACGGAAAGACCGGGAGCATTCTCAGGATCGCCAGCCGGTCCCGGAAGAAGTAGAAGTTCGCGTTGTCCGGGACCTCGAACACGTTGAAGAACGTCGCGAACTTCTTCAGGAAGAGCTTCGGCAGCTCCAGGGGCTGCTCCCGGTAGCCCGCGAGGACGAGCCGGGCCGTCTTCAGCGTCGAGCCGCCGGCCGCCTCCAGGATCTCCTTCATGTGCGGCGGCGGGTTCGTCGTCGCGTCGGCGCCGATCGCGTTCCCCCAGACGAGACCGACTGCCTGCCGGGTGTCGAACGTCAGGGGCGGCACCCCGGCCGAGACGTTCCGCACCGCGAGAACGCAGAGAGGAAGAGCAAGCCCGAGGAAGCCGAGGGCGAGGGAGCGGCGGCGCTTCGCGCCGCCCGGGGATTTCTTCGAAAGTGAATAGAGGGAGAAGAGCGCGAGGGGAAGGACCGTCTGTTTCATGAGGGTGGCGGCGCCGCCGAGGAGGCCGAGCAGCAGCGCAGACCGACCCCTGCGTACGCCCTTCCCCTCTTCACCATTCAAAGAAATCTCCCCGTTCTCTTCGGACGTTCCCCGTGCGAGGAGCGGCAGTGCGACGAGGAGCGTCGAAAGGTGCGCGACGGGGCCGTCGCGGTACAGGAAGAAATCGTGGAAGACCAGGGGGCCATAACCCCCGTAGAGGACACCCGCAACCACGGCCGACCACGACGCGAGCCCGCTTTCCCCTCTTCCCCTTCTAAGAAAATCTTCTCCGATTCTCTGGACTGCCGCAGCAAGAACAGCCGAAGCGACGCACGCGAGCAGCATCTGGAGAAGCCGCGCCGGGAGGAACGGCGAGCCGAAGACGACCCGGAGGACGGCGAGGCCGTAGGGATAGAGCGGGCCGGCGAAGTACGCGTTCTTCTGATACCAGCGCTCCCAGACCTCCGGGGGGCCGTCGCCGGCCTGCCACTGGAAGTACGCGCGGTACGCCGGCACGTCGGCCCAGTTTCCGGCCGCGAGGCGCGCGGACCACTCGACGTAGGCGTGCTCGTCCGTCTCCGTCCAGAGGTGCCACGACGCGAGAGGCGTCGCGAGGAGCGACGCGAGCGCGACCGCGCGCAGGGCGAGCACGAGGCCGAACGCCGCGAGCGGCGCCACGAGATGCGCGCGATTCCGGGCGGAAGGCACGCCGGATTCTAGGCGACGCCGCCGGGAAATCCCGGCCGCGCGGGCCGCCGTAGAGGCGCTCGGGGCCGCCCGAGGAACCGCAACTCACTCTCAGGCCCGATCTGGTAAATTCCCGGCCTTCCAGGCCGGCTCGTCCGGAACCCGAAATACGAATGGCGCAGATCTTCAATCGTTCCACGAATGCCA
Source organism: uncultured Acidobacteriota bacterium (assembly GCA_963798215.1). GTDB lineage: Bacteria > Acidobacteriota > Thermoanaerobaculia > UBA5066 > UBA5066 > Fen-183. The sequence continues at coordinate 1,076,684 of CAWCSP010000004.1, read as the reverse complement.
TCGCGCGACTCTCCATCTGGGGAGCGGTGTTCATCGTGGCCGGCGTCGCGTGGGCGGCGTCCGTCCTGAACCGTTCCGCGTACAACACGAACCAGGGAGTGACCATCAAGCAGCCGGTTCCCTTCAGCCACGAGCACCACGTGGCCGGCCTCGGGATCGACTGCCGGTACTGCCACACGGCGGTCGAGAAGAGCTCCTACGCCGGAATCCCGCCCACGGCGACGTGCATCAACTGCCACAAGCTCATCTGGAACGACAGCCCGCTCCTCGAGCCGGTGCGCGAGAGCTTCCGGACGGGCAAGCGGCTGAACTGGGCGAAGGTCTACGACCTGCCCGACTTCGTCTACTTCGACCACAGCATCCACGTGAACAAGGGCATCGGCTGCGTCTCGTGCCACGGACGGATCGACAAGATGCAGCTCACGTATCAGTACCCGCCCCTCCAGATGGAATGGTGTCTCGAGTGCCACCGCAACCCCGAAGCGAACCTGCGCCCGAAGGACAGGATCTTCGACCTCTCGTGGAAGGCCGACGACCAGGCGGCCCTCGGCGCCGCCCTCAGGAAGGAGTACGGCATCCGCTCCGCGTTCGCGATCACGAACTGCAGCACGTGCCACCGATGAACCACCACACGCCCGCCGTCCCCGGACTCAAGGAACGTTTCGCCTCCGAGAAGGGGCGCGCGTTCTGGCGCAGCCTCGAGGAGTACTCCGGCACCCCCGAGTTCGCCGAGATGCTGGGCCGGGAGTTCCCGCAGCATGCTTCCGAGTGGGACGAGGGCCTCTCGCGCCGCCGGTTCCTCGAGCTCTCCGCCGCGTCGCTCTCCCTCGCCGGCCTTTCGGCGTGCGTCAAGCAGCCGCGCGAGGGCATCGTCCCGTACGTCAAGCAGCCCGAGGAGGTTTTGCCCGGCCGTCCGCTCTTCTTCGCGACCGCCTCGACGCTCGGCGGGTACGCGACCGGCCTGCTCGTCGAAAGCCACACGGGCCGTCCGACGAAGGTCGAGGGCAACCCGGACCACCCGGCGAGCCTCGGTGCGACGGATGCTTACTGCCAGGCGCTTGTCCTGTCTCTCTACGACCCGGACCGCTCGCAGACGATCCGGCGGCTCGGCCAGATCCGGACCTGGGCGAACTTCACGGGCGAGCTCGCCGGCCGCGTCAAGACCCACGCGGCCCTCCAGGGCGAGGGCTTCCGCATCCTGACGCAGACCGTCACGTCGCCGACGCTCGCCGCCCAGCTCCGCGATGTCCTCGCCGCGATGCCGAAGGCCCGCTGGCACCAGTGGGAGCCCGCGAACCGCGACGCGGTCCGCGCGGGCGCGCGGCTCGCCTTCGGCCAGCCCGTCGAGACGCGCTACGACTTCTCGAAGGCTGACGTCGTCCTCACGCTCGACGCCGATCCTTTCGTCTCGGGCCCGGGCTCGCTGGTCGCGGCGCACGCCTTCGCGCGCCGCCGGCGTGAGGCCGCTCTTGGAGGCGGCACGCCCCCCCGCTTCTACGCTGTCGAGTCGACGCCGACCGCGTCGTCGACGCTCGCCGACCACCGCCTCTCCGCTGAAGCCGTCCGAGGTCGCCGCCGCCGCTGCCGCCCTCCTCGCCGCCGTCTCCGGAGGCGAATCGGCGACGCGTTTCCCGTGGCTCGCCGCCGCCGCCGCCGACCTCCGCGCCGCCGGGGCCCGCGGCCTCGTCGTCCCGGGCGACTTCGCCCCGGCCGAGGTCCACGCGCTCTGCCACGCGATCAACGGCGCGCTCGGCGCCCTCGGGACGACGGTCCACCTCTCGGACCCCGTCGAGGCCGAGCCCGTCGACCAGCTCGCCTCCCTGAAGGAGCTCGCGGCCGACCTCGGGGCCGGGAAGGTCGACACGCTCCTCATCCTCGGCGGGAACCCCGTCTTCGACGCGCCGGCGGACCTCGCGTTCGCGGACGCCGTCCAGAGGGCGGCGTTCCGGGCGCACCTCTCCCTCTACGACGACGAAACGAGCGCCTACTGCACGTGGCACCTCAACGAGGCCCACCCGCTCGAATCCTGGAGCGACGCGCGGGCGTTCGACGGGACGGCGTCGATCGCACAGCCTCTCATCGAGCCCCTCTACGAGGGCAAGTCCGCCCACGAGGTCCTCGCAGCCGTCCTCGGGCAGCCGACGGCCCGGTGCGGCGACGTCGTGAAGGCGGAATGGAAGAAGCGTCATCCTGAAGGATTCGAGGCGTTCTGGCGCAGGGCGCTCCACGACGGGGTCGTCGCCGGCACGGCCCTCGCCCCGAAGAACCTCGTGCCGCGCAAGGACGTCGCCCTTCCGGCCACCGCCGCGCCGTCCGGCCGGGGCGTTCGAGCTCGTCCTGAGGCCCGATCCCGGCATCTTCGACGGCCGCTTCGCGAACAACGGCTGGCTGCAGGAGATGCCGAAGCCCCTCACGAAGCTCGTCTGGGACAACGTCGCCCATCTCTCGCCGAAGAGCGCCGCCGACCTCGGCGTCGCGAACGAGGACGTCGTCGAGCTCGAGGCGAACGGCCGGAAGGTCGAGCTCCCCGTCTGGGTCCTTCCCGGCCAGCCCGACGGCGTCGTGACCGTCCATGTCGGCTTCGGTCGCACGCGCGCCGGTCGCGTCGGGAACGGCGTCGGCGTCGACGCCTACCGGCTCCGGACGTCCGGCGCGCTCTGGAACGCGGCCGCGACGCTGAAGAAGACCGGACGGACGGCCGAGCTCGCGTCGACGCAACACCACTTCCTCATGGAAGGGCGGCACCTCGTCCGGACCGGCTCCTACGAGACGTACCGGAAGGAGCCGGAGTTCGCGAAGAAGATGGAGGAGGTCCCCGCAATCTCGCTCTACCCGGGCTGGACGTACGAGCACATCGCGTGGGGCCTGGCGATGAACCTCTCGTCCTGCATCGGCTGCAGCGCGTGCGTCGTCGCCTGCCAGGCCGAGAACAACATCCCGATCGTCGGCAAGGACCAGGTCCGCCGCGGCCGCGAGATGCACTGGATGCGCATCGACCGGTACTACGAGGGCGCGCCCGAAGATCCGGCCGTCCACAACCAGCCGGTCCTGTGCATGCACTGCGAGAAGGCCCCGTGCGAGGTCGTCTGCCCGGTCGGCGCGACGACGCACAGCGAGGAAGGCCTCAACGAGATGGTCTACAACCGCTGCGTCGGCACCCGGTACTGCTCGAACAACTGCCCCTACAAGGTCCGGCGCTTCAACTTCTACGACTACAACAAGGACAAGCATCTCCCGTCCCTCACGCTCCTCGCGAACCCGAACGTCACGGTCCGCAGCGCGGCGTCATGGAGAAGTGCACCTACTGCATCCAGCGCGATCAACCGCGCCCGGATCGACGCCGAGAAGGAGAACCGGCGCGATCCGCGACGGCGAGATCGTGACCGCCTGCCAGCAGGCCTGCCCGACGGAGGCCCTCGTCTTCGGCGACCTGAACGACCCCGCCGTCGCGCGCCGCGCAGATGCGGAAGAGCCCGCTCGAGTACCCGCTCCTCGCCGAGCTCAACACGCGGCCCCGGACGACGTACCTCGCGAAACTGACCAACCCCAATCCGGCGATTCAGGAAAAGCTGATGAGGAGATTCTTCTGAAGGTAATAGGGCGGAGGTCGCGCATCGGCTCGCGATCAGCGGCCGCGCAGCCCTCTTCACCTTCTAGAATGTCTCCGTCCCCTCCCTCCCTCGGGGGTCTCTCCTGATGTCCGCCAACATCGAGAGGCCGCCCGTCATCGCTCCCGGCTACACGCCGGCGACGGTCACCGACAAGATCAGCGCCGTCGTCCTGAACAAGACGCCGCGGTGGTGGTACTTCGCATTCGGCGTCTCGTTCGTCGCCCTGCATGCTCCTCCTGATGTCGATGGCGAAGCTCCTCATCGGTGGGCGTCGGCATCTGGGGCATCAACATCCCGGTCGGCTGGGGCTTCGCGATCGTCAACTTCGTCTGGTGGATCGGCATCGGCCACGCCGGGACGCTCATCTCGGCGATCCTCCTCCTCCTCCGCCAGACGTGGCGCACGTCGATCAACCGTTTCGCCGAGGCGATGACGCTCTTCGCGGTCGCCTGCGCCGGCATCTTCCCCCTCCTCCACACGGGCCGCCAGTGGCTCGCTCTACTGGCTCTTCCCCTACCCGAACACGATGGGCCTCTGGCCGCAGTTCCGCAGCCCGCTCATCTGGGACGTCTTCGCCGTCTCGACGTACGCGACGGTCTCGGCTGCTCTTCTGGTTCGTCGGTCTCATCCCCGACCTCGCGACGCTCCGCGACCGCGCGAAGTCGTTCATCGGCAAACACGTCTACGGCATGCTCGCGATGGGCTGGCGCGGCTCGGCGCGGCACTGGCACCACTACGAGATCGCATCGCTCCTCCTCGCCGGGCCTCGCCACGCCGCTCGTCGTCTCGGTCCACACGGTCGTGAGCTTCGACTTCGCCGTCGGGATCATCCCGGGCTGGCACGCGACGATCTTCCCGCCGTACTTCGTCGCGGGCGCCATCTACTCGGGCTTCGCGATGGTCATGACGCTCGTCGATCCCGCTGCGCAAGCTGTTCGGGCTCGAGGACTTCATCACGATGCGGCACCTGCGAGAACATGGCCAAGATCATGCTCGCGACGGGCCTCATCGTCGCCTACGGGTACGCGATCGAGATCTTCATGGCCTGGTACAGCGGCAATCCGTTCGAGGAATACATGATTCACAACCGGATCCTGGGCCCGTACGGGCCGATCTGGTTCGCTCCTGATCCTCTGCAACATCCTGACGCCGCAGCTCCTCTGGCTCCGGAAGGTGCGCAACTCGGTCGGGGCGCTCTTCGTGATCTCGATCGTCGTGAACATCGGCATGTGGCTCGAGCGCTTCGTCATCATCGTCACGAGCCTCCACCGCGACTTCCTGCCCTCGTCCTGGGGCATGTACACGCCGACGCGGTGGGACTGGGCGTTCTTCGTCGGGTCTCTGGGCCTCTTCTTCTCGCTCATGTTCCTGTTCATCCGGTTCCTGCCCGTCGATCTCGATCTTCGAGATGCGGACGATCGCGAAGGGCGGCCCCGCGAAGAAGGCGGAAGAGGCGCGCGCGTGAGCGTCCTCTCGCGCTTCTTCCCGCGCCACGTCGCTCCCGGAGTCGGCGTCCCCGGCCCCCGCGAGGGCGGCGGAGACCTGCCCCCGCACCTCTACGGCGTGATCGCGGAGTTCACGGGCACGCCCGCCCTCGTCCAGGCCGTGCACCGCGCGCGCGAGGAGGGTTACGTCGTCATGGAGGCGTACACGCCCTACCCGATCGAGGAACTCAACGACGCGATCGGCCACGGGCCGTCGCGGGTTCCGCTCCTCGTCCTGGTCGGCGGGCTCTGCGGCCTCCTCGGCGGCTTTCTCCTCCAGTACTGGACGGCGGTGGTCGACTACCCGGTGAACATCGGCGGCCGGCCCCTCAACAGCTGGGTTGCGTTCATCCCGATCACGTTCGAATGCACGATCCTCGGGGCCGGCATCGCGGCGGTCCTCGGGATGCTGGTCCTGAACGGCCTCCCGATGCCGTACCACCCGGTCTTCGGCGTGGACCGCTTCCAGCTCGCCTCGCGCGACCGGTACTTCCTGCTGATTCTCGCGCGCGACCCGAAGTTCCGCGCCGGCGACACCTTCCGGTTCATGGAGACGCTCGGCGCCGTCCACGTGCAGGACGTGGAGGACTGATGCGCCGGGTTCGTCCGCCCACCCTCGCCATCCCGCTCCTCGCGCTCGCGCTTGGCGGCTGCCGCAACGACATGCACCGGCAGGCCAAGGTCGTGCCCCTGCGCGAATCCGTGTTCTTCGCCGACGGCAGTTCGGCGCGGCCGCTGCCCGAAGGCGTCGTCGCGCGCGGCTTCCTGCGCGACGACGCGGCGCTCTACCGCGGCATGGGCCCCGACGGAAAGTTCGTCCTCGACCTCCCCGTGCCCGTCACGAAGCAGCTGCTCCTGCGCGGGAAGGAGCGCTTCAACATCTACTGCTCCCCGTGCCACGGACGGACGGGCGACGGGCAGGGCATGATCGTCGCCCGCGGCTTCAAGCAGCCGAGCACGTTCCACGTCGACCGCCTCCGCAACGAGCGGGCCGGATACTTCTTCGACGTCATGACGAACGGCTTCGGCCAGATGTCCAGCTACGCGTCGCAGGTCGCGCCGGAAGACCGCTGGGCGATCGTCTCCTGGATCCGCACCCTTCAGGCATCACAAAACATGCCGAGAGAATTTCTTGAAAAAGAAGACGAACAGAAGCTCGACGCCCGTGCGGCAGGCGGCGAGGCGGCTGCGCACCCGGCCTCCGGCGAAGCACCGGTGACGCCCGAGCCCCATTCACCTTCTAAGAAATCCGAAAGCAGCGAAGCCCGATGACAGAAGCCAGCACGAAAACGTTCCGGGCGTCCGACTGGGCGCCGCCCGCCGCGGACCTCGCGCCCGTCGGCCGCCGCGCGCTCGCCGTCGGCGTCGTCTTCGCGGCGATCTCGGCCGCGGGGCTGTTCGTCAATCCCGCGCAGTTCTATCGCTCGTACCTCGTCGCCTTCTGCCTCGTCCTCGGCGTGACGCTCGGCTCGCTCGCGATCGAGATGCTCCACCACATGACGGGCGGCGCTTGGGGCCTCGTGATCCGCCGCGTCCTCGAGGCGTCGTCGCGAACCCTCCCGCTCGTCGCCCTCTTCGCCGTGCCGCTTCTCTTCGGCCTGAAGTACGTCTACCCCTGGGCGGACCCCGCGCGCGTCGCCTCCGACGAGCTCCTCCGCCACCGGGCCGCGTACATGAATCCGACTCTCGTCACGATCCGGCTCGCCGTCTGCCTCGCCGCGTGGTCGCTGTTCGCCGTCGCCCTGAGCCGTCTCTCGAAGAGGCAGGACACGGCGCACGGCGAGGGCCTCGAGCGGCGGATGCAGCTCCTTGCGGCGCCGGGACTCGCCGTCTACTGCCTTCTGATCTCGGTCGTCTCGATCGACCTTCTCATGTCGACCGCCGCCCACTGGTACTCGGCGATCTACGGGATCTACATCCTGGGCGGGCAGGCGATCGCGGGCATGGCGTTCACGATTCTCGCGGTCCTCTTTCTCGTCCGGCGCGAGCCCTTCCGAAGCGCCGTCCAGGAGCGCCACGTGCACGACTGGGGCAAGCTCCTGCTTCGCCTTCACGATGCTGTGGGCCTACTTCTCCGTCTCCCAGCTCATCATCGTCTGGTCCGGCGACCTGCCCGAGGAGATCACGTTTTACAAGGCGCGCGTCGCGGGAGGCTGGCTGGCGGTCTCGCTCGGCCTCGCGCTTTTCCAGTTCGTCGTTCCCTTCGTGTTCCTCCTGTCGGTCAACTTCAAGAAGAACCTCGGGACACTTTCGGTGGTTGCGCTCCTCCTCCTCGCCATGCGATGGGTCGACCTCTTCTGGCTCGTCGCGCCCGCGTACCACCCGGAGGGCTTCTCGTTCCACTGGCTCGACGTCACGCTCCCGATCGCCCTCTCCGGCCTCTGGCTCGCCGCCTTCGTGCGCGAGCTCGGCGGGCGAGCGCTCCTCCCGGTCGGCGACCCGAACCTCGCCGTCGCGCTCGAAAGGCACGCCCATGGCTGAGACGCCCGGCCCGGCCACCCCTCACGGAGAGAACCACGTGGACCGCGAGCTGAACTTCAAGGGAATTTTCGGCTTCGTGATCGGCCTCACGGCCGTCACGGCGGCCGCGTTCGCCCTGATGTGGGGCCTCGCCGTCTCGGAGAAGGCACACCTCGTGAGGAAGGACGCGCCGCCGCCGGTCCTCGCCGAGGCGCGCGTGACGAGCCTGCCCGGGGGCCCACTTCTGCAGCGCGACCCCGAGAAGGACCTGAAGACGCTCCGGGCCCGCGAGGACGCCGTCCTCTCGGGCTGGGCCTGGGCGGACCCGGCGCACACGCATGCACGCGTCCCGGCCGACCGAGCCCTCGAGATCGTCGCCGCGAAGGGCCTCCCTCCGCGCACCGCGCCTCCTCCCGCACCCGCTCCCGAGGTGAAGAAGTGATCCGTCCCGTCTCCTGCGTGCTGGCCCTCGCTTTCGCCGCCGCGTTCTCCGGCGACGTCCGCGCCACCGCCCCGGGCGCGCCGCCCGAGGCGGCTCCGCTGCCGGCCCTGCCTCTGAAGGACATCGGCTTCGACCAGAAGCTCGGCGACGCCGTCCCGCTCGACCTCGCGTTCCGCGACGAAGCCGGCAAGACGGTCCACCTCCGCGACTACTTCGGGAAGAGGCCGGTCGTCCTCTCCCTCGTCTACTTCAACTGCCCGATGCTCTGCGGGATGACGACGGACGGCCTCGTGCGGAGCCTGCGCGCGCTCCGCCTCTCCGCCGGGACGGATTTCGAAGTTCTCTCCGTCAGCTTCGACCCCCGCGAGACGCCCGAGATGGCCTCCGCGAAAAAGGGGCCCGTCATGCGCCAGTACGGCCGCAAGGGCGACGCGGACGGGTGGCACTTCCTGACCGGGGACAAGGAGTCCGTCGACGCGCTCACGAAGGCGGTCGGCTTCCGCTACGTGTGGGATCCGGAGCAGAAACAGTTCGCTCATGCGACGGGCATCCTCGTCCTGACGCCGCAGGGGCGCATCGCGCGATACTTCTTCGGCATCGAGTACCCCGCCAAGGACCTCCGTCTCGGACTCGTCGAGGCGTCCGAGGAGAAGATCGGAAACGTCGTCGACCAGCTCCTGCTCCTCTGCTACCACTACGATCCGAAGGTGGGCCGTTACACGCCCGCCGTGCAGAACCTCGTGCGGGGCGGCGGACTGATCACGCTCGCAGCCGTCGCGGGTCTCGTCCTCACGCTTCTGCGGCGCGAAAAGCGCGGATCGAGAGCGGCCTGATGCCGAACATGCCCAATACCCCGCTCCTGCCGCCGGAGGGTTCGGACGTCGCGCGGTCCGTCGATCACCTCATGCTCTTCGCCCTCTCCGGGCTCGTCGTCTTCTCGATTCTCATCGCGGTTCTCGTCCTCTACTTCATGGTCAAGTACCGCCGCCGGCAGGCGGACGAAATCGGCGTCGACATCTACGAGACGAACCCGCGGTCGCACGCCCTCGAGATCGTCTGGTCGGTGATCCCGCTCGTCCTGCTCCTGATCCTCTTCGGGTGGGGCACGAAGGTCTTCTTCGAGCAGAATCGCCCGCCCGCCGGTGCGACCCAGTACTGGGTGACGGGGCGCCAGTGGATGTGGAAGATCCAGCACCCGAACGGCCGCCGCGAGATCAACGAGCTGCACGTCCCGGTCGGCCAGGCCGTCCAGCTCCGGATGATCTCCGAGGACGTCATCCACGATTTCTTCGTTCCGGCCTTCCGGATCCACGTCGACGTCCTCCCCGTCTCGCTACACGACGTACTGGTTCAAGGCGAACAAGACGGGCGAGTTCCATCTCTTCTGCGGTCAGTATTGCGGTACCGAGCACTCGAAGATGGTCGGAAAGGTCGTCGTCATGGAACCGAGCGCCTACGAAGCGTGGCTCGCCGGCGAGAGCGCCGGCGGCGGCCTCCCGGCCGTCGCCTCGGGAGAGCAGCTCTTCGTCACGAAGTCCTGCAACACCTGCCACCGGAGCGACAGCTCGGCCCGGGCACCGATCCTGAACGGCGTCTTCGGGACACAGGTGACGCTCCAGGACGGGACGAAGGTCACCGCGAACGAGGACTACATCCGCGAGTCCATCCTGAACCCCGCCGCGAAGATCGTGCAGGGCTATCAGCCGATCATGCCGACCTTCAAGGGGCAGGTCACCGAGGAGGAGCTGATCCAGCTCGTGAATTACGTGAAGACGCTCGAGGCGCCCGGCGGCGGCGCTGCGGAGGCCCGGAAATGACGACGTCGCCAGGTCCTGATGTGTCCGTTCAGCCCCCCCGCACGCACTACCTCAACGCGGCCTACGGACTGAAGTCGTGGCTCTGACACGTGACCACAAGCGGATCGCGCTCCTCTACCTCGTCTCCGTGAGCATCTTCTTCGCGCTCGGCGGCCTCATGGCGGTCCTGATCCGCATGGAGCTCGTGACGCCGGAGGGCGACCTCTTCCAGCCCGACGTCTACAACCGCCTGTTCACGATGCACGGCGTGATGATGATCTTCTTCTTCCTGATCCCGGGCGTCCCGGCCGTGCTCGGGAACTTCCTGATCCCGCTCATGATCGGGGCGAAGGACCTCGCGTTCCCGCGCATCAACCTCCTCTCGTGGTACCTCTACACGATCGGCGGCGCTCTTCACGCTCTGGGCGCTCCTCCACGGCGGCGTCGACACGGGCTGGACCTTCTACACGCCCCTCTCGACCAACTACGTGAACACGGCCGTCCTCACCGTGGGGGTCGGCATCTTCATCGCGGGCTTCTCGTCGATCCTCACGGGCCTCAACTTCATCGTGACGATTCACCGGATGCGGGCGCCCGGCCTCACGTGGTTCCGGCTCCCGCTCTTCGTGTGGAGCGCCTACGCGACGAGCATCATCCAGATCCTCGGGACGCCCGTCGTCGCGATCGCGATCCTCCTCGTGGCGGCCGAGCGGGTCCTCCACATCGGCGTCTTCGACCCGAAGCTCGGGGGCGACCCGGTCCTCTTCCAGCACCTCTTCTGGTTCTACTCGCACCCCGCCGTCTACATCATGATCCTGCCCGTCGATGGGCGTCGTCTGCGAGCTCATCGCGACCTTCGCGCGCAAGCCGATCTTCGGCTACAAGTTCGTCGCGTTCGCCTCGATCGGGATCGCCGTCCTCGGGTTCCTCGTGTGGGGCCACCACATGTTCGTCGCCGGGGAGTCGATCTACGCGGGCGTCGTCTTCTCGGTCCTCTCGATGCTCGTCGCGATCCCGTCCGCGATCAAGGTCTTCAACTGGACGGCGACGCTCTACAAGGGTTCGATCGTCTGGGAAACGCCGATGCTCTACGCGCTCGGCTTCATCGGCCTCTTCACGATCGGCGGCCTCACGGGCGTCATGCTCGCGACGCTCGGGATCGACGTGCACGTGCACGACACGTACTTCATCATCGCCCACTTCCACTACATCATGGTCGGCGGCGCGATCATGGGCTACCTCGGCGGCCTCCACTTCTGGTGGCCGAAGATCACGGGGCGCCTCTACCCCGTCTTCTGGTCGAAGCTCTCCGCGCTCGTGATCTTCATCGGCTTCAACGTGACGTTCTTCCCGCAGTTCATCCTCGGTTACCTCGGGATGCCGCGCCGGTACCACTCGTACCCGCCGGAGTTTCAGGTCCTGAACGTCATGTCCTCCGCCGGTGCGACGATCCTCGGCGTCGGGTACCTGATCCCGCTCATCTACTTCATCTGGTCCATGCGGTACGGCCCGCGCGCGACCTCGAACCCGTGGGGCGCGACCGGCCTCGAGTGGCAGACGACCTCCCCGCCGCCGGTCGAGAACTTCACGTACCGGCCGGTCGTGACGGCGCCGCCGTACACGTACGCGGCGCAGCCGGCCGCAATCAAGGAGGCCGCCGGTGTCGGTTGAGACCCACGGCCCCTCGGACCTCGCCCACCACTTCGACAGCTACGAGCAGCAGAAGGAGTCCGCGACCCTCGGGATGTGGACGTTCCTCGTCACGGAGATCCTCTTTTTCGGCGGGCTCTTCGCGGCGTACAGCCTCTACCGCTCGCTCTATCCGGAGGTCTTCCGGGCGGCGAGCCACACGCTCGACATCCGCCTCGGGACGTTCAACACCGCCGTCCTGATCGGGAGCTCGCTCACGATGGCGCTCGCCGTGCGCGGCGGCCAGATCGGCAAGCCCAGGTTCACCTTCGGGATGCTCCTCGGAACGCTCGCCCTCGGCTCGACGTTCCTCGCCGTGAAGGCTTTCGAGTACCACAGCAAGTTCGTGGAGCACCACGTTCCGGGGCCCACGTTCCACTTCGAGGGCCCGGACGCCCCGCACGCGCAGCTCTTCTTCAGCCTCTACTTCCTCATGACGGGGCTGCACGCCCTCCACATGATCATCGGGATCGCGATCCTCGTCTGGATGCTCCGTCCCGCGTGGCGCGGCGTCTGGACCCCCCGGAACCACAACTTTCTCGAGGGCTTCGGCCTCTACTGGCACTTCGTGGACCTGATCTGGATCTTCCTCTTCCCGCTCCTCTACCTCATCGGACGGCACCACTGATGACGCACACGCAGGACTCGGCCGCCCCCGCCCCGCACGTGATGCCCGTGAGCACCTACCTCTTCGTGTTCCTCGCTCTCCTCGGCTTCACGGCGCTCACGGTCGCCGCCGCGTACGTGGATCTCGGCTGGGCGAACAACGCGGTCGCCCTCGGGATCGCGATCACGAAGGCGACGCTCGTCGTCCTCTACTTCATGCACGTGAAGGAGAACTCGCGCCTGATCCCGGCCGTGATCTTCTCGGGCCTCTTCATGCTCCTCCTTCTCCTCGTCAACCTGCTCGCCGACTACGGCACGCGCGGCTGGCTCGGGGTCGAGGGGCGCTGACGGCGCGTCAGAACCGGTAGCCGATCCCGCCGAGGAACGCGGCGTGCGAGAACGAGATCCCGTCCAGCGGGATCGGCGGATTGGGGCGTATTCCGGCCTGGGGCGGCGTGTACGTGCCGAGGTCGGCCTTTCCGGTGACCCGGTACTGGAACGCGAGGTCCACGTACCAGCGCCCGGCCTCCGGGAACGCAACGCCTCCCTCGAAGACCGCGCCGAGGCGGCTCGCGGTGAGATCGCCACCGCCGTTCGGCGTCGCGGTGAGCCGGTACCACGCGGGCCCCGCCCCGAGACGGACGCCCGGCGCGGGGCGCCAGAAGAAAAGTGCCGCGAGGTCCGCCGACGTCCGCTGGATCGTGACGGCCGCGGGCGCGGAGGCGGTCGTGTAGCCGATCTTCGCGGACGCGCCCGAAACGCCGACGGCGAACCGGTCGCCGATCCGGTAGCGGAACGACGGTACGACGGACGCCGAGAGGAACCCTCCCGGCGACTCCGGCGGCGGATGGCCGTACCCCGCGCCGCTCAACGCGCGCTCGAGGTCCGACGTGCTGACCCAGAAGGCGCCAGCCCCGGCGACCGTCAGCTCCCAGTTCAGCACTTCCGGCTCCGCATCGACCGGGGCCTTGCGCGGCTGCTGGCCTCGCACGGCCGGGGCCGCGAGACAGGCGGCAAGGACGAACGCGGCGAGCCTCACGGCACGGCCCCGGGCCCCTGGGCGTGGTGCACCGCGACAAGGGGAGGCGAGTGCCTGCCGCAGGGTCGGGAGCTGGCTCATACCGTCTCCTTTTCCCCAAACGTGGGGCGGACCCCGCCGGTTTTCTCAGGCGTTTTTCAGGGATCTCATCGGATCGGGAGCTGGCTCAGGCACTCCTGTCCGCAGCCGGCGCGCTCCGGCCAGCGCGCGCAGCTCCTCAGGCGAAGGTCGAGGGGACCCAGCCAGGCTGAGCGCGCGACGCGCGCGGCGTCGACGTGAACCCCCGTGGCCGTGCCCGTCTCGGGACACGTCACGACGCGCCGCCTGCGGTACGCCCGGTACGACGGCAACACCCACAGAAGGCCGACCGCGCCGACCGCGATCGCGACGATGACCAGTCCGGCTTCGAACATCGTCATGGCGAACCTCCTCAGCTGTAGAGCTGCTCGCGCGGGGGGCGCACGGTCACATCGTCCGGGTGCTCCTGCGCGACCTTCTGGACGACGAGGCAGTCCCAGCAAATCGGGGCGTGCGTCTTGAAAATTTCGGGAAGCGTCTCCGGCGCGACGTCCGGCCACGCGAAGATCCTGCCGTCCGGCGCCCTCAGGCCCGGCCGCTGGTCGGCCCACGCCACGTCGCGGATCGGCTTTCCGCAGGACGCGCAGGGCTTGCCTTCGTACCAATGGGCCACGAGCGTGCGCACGAGGCACTCGCCCGGCCCTTTCTCGATCTGTCGCAGGCACTCCTGCCCGCAGCCCTGCTTCTCCGGCCAGCGCGAGCACTCGGACAGGCGCAGGCCCTCATGTCCGGTCAGGGCACCCGCGACGGCCTTCAAGGCGTCGACGCGCACGGCCGCGGGCTTTTCGTTCTCCGGGCACGTGATCAGGCGCTTCTGCCTCCACGAGAACCAGGCCCGGAGGAGCGCGATCCCGCCCGCGGCGAGGGCGGCGAGGGCGACAACGAGCGCAGCCGCGGTCATGGACATGGGACACCCCCGGTTCAGCTTCGGACCGCGAGGGGGCCGGCGGCCATGATGCGCCGGAATCAGGGCGTCAAAGGCGGGCGTTCCGGAGACGCAACGCGTTTCCGACGACCGAGAGCGAGCTGAATGTCATCGCGGCGCTCGCGATCACCGGCGAGAGGAGCAGGCCGAACGCCGGGTACAGGACGCCGGCCGCGACCGGCACGCCGACGACGTTGTAGACGAACGCGAAGAAGAGGTTCTGCCGGACGTTGCCCAGCGTGGCCCGCGAGAGGCGCACGGCCCTCGGGAGCGCGGCGACTTCGCCGCCCGCGAGCGTCACGGACGCGCTCTCGATGGCCACATCCGAACCCGTCCCCATCGCGATCCCGACGTCCGCGCCCGCGAGCGCGGGCGCGTCGTTCACGCCGTCGCCCGCCATCGCGACGCGGCGGCCCTCGGCCTTCAGGCGCGCCACGGCCTCGCCCTTGCCGTCAGGCAGCACGCCCGCGAAGACCTCGTCGATTCCCGCCTCCGAAGCCACGGCGCGAGCCGTCGCCTCGGCGTCGCCCGTGAGCATGACGACGCGGAGGCCCAGCGCCTTCAGGTCCGCGACGGCCGCCTTCGCGGACGGCTTGAGCGTGTCGGCGGCGGCGAGGAAGCCGGCGGGCTGCCCGTCGATCGCCATGAACAGGATCGTCGCGCCCTTTCGCCTCCAGCTCTCTCCTGCCTCCAGCATTTCGCCTGGGAAACGGAGATTCGGATTATCTTCGAGTAGGAAAGAGAGGGACCCGAGCTGGACCGTCCGGCCGTCCACGTTGCCCCGGATGCCCTTGCCGGGGACGGAAACGAACTCCCTGGAAGGCGTGAGCGCGAGCCCCCGCGTTTCGGCAGCCGAGACGACGGCCGCGGCGAGCGGGTGCTCACTCCCCCTTTCTAAGCAAGCAGCGATACGAAGCAACTCCGCCTCTTCCAGTCCTTGAGAGGGTCCGAGCCAGACGATCTTCGGCTTCCCTTCCGTGAGCGTTCCTGTCTTGTCGAGGACGAGGGTGTCGCACTGCCCGAGCGTCTCGAGCGCGGAGGCGTCGCGGAAGAGAACGCCGGACTTCGCGCCGCGCCCGATGCCGACCATGACGCTCATCGGCGTCGCGAGGCCGAGGGCGCACGGGCACGCGATGATGAGAACGGCGACGGCGTTCACGAGCGCGTGCGGCAGGCGCGGCTCGGGTCCGAGGAAACCCCATGCGAGCGCCGTGACCGCGGCCGCCGCGACGACGGCGGGCACGAAGATCCCCGCGACGCGGTCCGCGAGGCGCTGGACGGGCGCCCGGCTTCGCTGGGCCTCGCCCACGAGCGCGACGATGCGCGCGAGGACCGTGTCCGCGCCCACCCGCTCGGCGCGCATGAGGAAGCTCCCCGTGCCGTTCAGCGTCCCGCCGGTGACCTTGGCGCCGGGGCCCTTCTCCACGGGAACGGGCTCGCCCGTGAGCATGGACTCGTCGACGGCGCTCGCGCCCTCCGTCACGGTGCCGTCCACGGGCACGCGCTCGCCGGGGCGCACGCGCAGGACGTCGCCCCTCATCAGCTCGTCGAGCGGGACGTCGATCTCGCGCCCGCCGCGCACGACGCGCGCCGTGTCCGGCGCGAGGCCGAGCAGCTCGCGGATCGCGCCGGACGTCTTCGCGCGGGCGCGGAGCTCGAGCACCTGTCCGAGGAGGACGAGCGTGATGATGCCGGCCGCCGCCTCGAAGTAGACGTCGTGGGCCGGGGAATGAGGAGGAAGAGAAGACGGGAGATTTCTTGGAATGGGTAAGAGCGCCTGCGCGGTCCTCACCAGGCTGTACAGATAAGCAGCGCCGGTCCCGATCCCGATGAGCGTGAACATGTTGTAGTTCCGCGTCCTCAGCGACAGCCATGCGCGCTCGAAGAACGGCTTCCCGCACCAGAGAACGACGGGCGTCGCGAGGGCGATCTGCACGAGCAGGTTGAGGCGCGGCGGGACGCTCTCGAAGAGCGTCAGCCCCGCCATCGCGCTCATCTCGAAGAAAAACAGCGGAAGGGTGAGCGCGAGCGCGACTCGGAAACGCCTCTGCATGTCGTCCAGCTCGGGGTTTCCCTCGTCGCCCGTCGCGACGGCCGGCTCCAGCGCCATCCCGCAGATCGGGCACGCGGCCGGGACGTCCGACACCACCTCGGGGTCCATCGGGCAGATCCATTTGCCCGAAGAGACCGGGGATTTCTTTGAAGGTGAAGAGGACATTGGCGCGTCTGGCGCCATCGGCTCCGTCATTGCAGTCGGCAGGGTCAACGACGGGAGACTCATGCCGCCGCCGAACGTCATCGGCTCGAACGTCGCCCCGCTCTTCTCATTCGCAGAGAATCTCTCCGGGTCCCTTCTGAACTTCTCCGCGCAGCCCTTCGCGCAGAAGTACCAGTCCTTGTCGCCCCAGTGGACCGTCGCGGCGGCGCGGGCGGGGTCGACCTTCATGCCGCAGACGGGATCGATCGCTTTCGCGGGAGACTGTGAATCCATCGTGTCAGGATTTAACCACCGACGGTGTCGGCTATATTCCCCGAGTGAGAGGCCTGCCCCGTTTCCTCGGGTACTTCCGCCGCCGGCCCGGCGTGTACGCCGCCGGCTTCGGAACGATGCTCGCCTCGACGGGCCTCTTCCTCGCGATGCCGGGACTCGTCCGGCGGGCCATCGAGGAGCTCGGCACGGGCGTCACGACGGAGCGCCTCTTCCGACTCTCGGCGTACATCGTCCTCCTCGCGGTCGGCGACGCGATCGCGCTGTTCCTGACGCGGCGCCTCCTGATCGGCGCCTCGCGCGACATCGAGTACGAGATGCGGGAGGACCTCTTCCGCCACCTGCTGTGCCTGCCCCCCTCGTGGTACCGGCGGAACCGCGTCGGCGACCTCATGAGCCGCGCCGTCAACGACCTCTCCGCGGTGCGGATGCTGCTCGGGCCGGGAATCATGCAGGCCGGGAACACGCTCCTCGTGGGCACGGTCTCCCTGGTCCTGATGTTCCGCGTCTCGCCCCCCCTCACGGCCGTCGCCCTCGCGGTCTTCCCCGTCATCGCGGTCGCGACGAAGGTCATGGGCCAGGTCACGCACCGGCGCTTCACGAAGATCCAGGAGTTCTTCAGCGAGATCTCGGCCGAGGCGCAGGAGAACTTCACCGGCCAGCGCCTCGTCCGCGCGTTCGCGCGCGAAGCGAGCGAGGAGGCCCGGTTCGACGCGAACAACCGCGAGTTCCGGCGGCGGAACCTCGGCCTCGCGCGGCTCAACGCGCTGTTCTTCCCGCTCCTGCAGTTCCTCGTCGGCCTCGGCTTCGCGCTGACGCTCTGGGCGGGCGGACGGTTCATCCTCGCAGGAAAACTGACGGTCGCGCGCTACGTCGAGTTCAACCTCTACATGATGGAGCTCATCTGGCCGGCGATCGCGCTCGGCTGGGTCGTGAACCTCTGGCAGCGCGGCACCGCGTCGTGGAACCGGATGATGGACATCTGGGAGGCGATGCCGCTGCCCGAGGAGGCCGAGGGCGGCGCGCCTCTCGCGGGCGACGTGGAGTTCCGGCACCTTACCTGGGGCTACGCCGACCGTCCCGTCCTCGAGGACGTGTCGTTCCGCGTGCCGGCGGGCCGTACCGTCGCGGTCGTCGGGCGCACGGGGGCGGGCAAGTCGACGCTCCTGAACCTCCTCCTGCGCGTGGACGACCCGCCCGAGGGGACCGTTCTCGTCGGCGGCCGCGACCTGGCGAAGGAGCCCTTGCCCCTGGTCCGGAAGAGCGTCGTCGCCGTCCCGCAGGAGACGTTCCTCTTCTCGGACACGCTCGCGGCGAACGTCGCGTTCGCGCGGCCGGACGCGCCCCGCGCCGACGTCGAGGCCGCCGTCCTCGCCGCCGGCCTCGCGCCGGACGTCGCGCGCTTCCCGAAGGGACTCGACACGGTCGTCGGAGAGCGCGGGATCACGCTCTCGGGGGGGCAGAAGCAGCGCACGGCGCTCGCGCGCGCGCTCCTCTCGGACGCGCCGATCCTCGTCCTCGACGACGCGTTCTCCTCCGTCGACACGGAGACGGAGGCCCGCATCCTCCAGGGCCTGCGCGGCGCCGCGGGCGGACGGACCGTCTTCCTCGTCTCCCACCGTCTCTCGACGCTCCGGAACGCGGATTTCCTCGTCGTTCTCGACCACGGCCGCGTCGCCGAGACCGGCACGCACGAGGAGCTCCTCGAGAAGGGCGGCGTGTACGCGGCGATCGCCGAGCGCCAGCGCCTCGCCGAAGAGATGGAGGCCGCCTGATGGCCGACCCCCACGAGGAAGAGGTCCTCGGGAAGGCCGTCGAGCCGCGCCTGCTGCGCCGGCTCTTCGGCCTCGCGAAGCCGTACCGCTCGTTCGCGGCGGGCTCGCTCGCCGTCCTCCTCCTCGAGTCGCTCGCACAACTCGCGGGACCGCTCCTCACGGCGGCCGCGATCGACCTCGTCCTCACGCGGGAGCGGACGGGCGCGGGCCCCGCGGCGAAAGGCGTCGACCGCTTCTTCCGTTTCTTCGGGATCGACCTCACCGCCGGGCACGGCATCGAGTGGATCGCGGCGCTCTCGGTCGCGATGGCGTTCCTCGCGTTCGTCCTCATGATGGTCATGGTCTGGTGGACGTCCACGATGGGCCAGGGCGTCATGTACGACCTGAGGACCCGGATCTTCGGCCACCTCCAGCGCGCGGACGTCTCCGTCTTCGACCGGACTCCCGTCGGCCGGCTCATGACGCGCCTCACGACGGACGTGGACGCCCTGAACGAGCTCTTCACGTCCGGCTTCGTCGCCCTCCTCGGCGACGTCGTCGTGCTCGCGGGGATCGTCGGCATCCTCTTCGCGCTCGACCCGTCTCTCGCGGCGATCACATTCGGGATCCTCCTCCCGATGCTCTGGGTCACGAACTGGTTCCGCAAGGGCGCGCGCGACACGTACCGCGACGTGCGCGTGAAGATCGCGCGCGTGAACGCGTTCCTGCAGGAGCACATCTCGGGAATCGCGATCGTCCAGCTCTTCCGCCGCGAGCGCGTCGCGACAAAGGCGTTCGCGGAGGTGAACGACGCGCACCGCGTCGCGAACATCGCGTCGATCTTCTACTACTCGGTCTTCTACCCGGCGCTCGACTTCCTGTCGGCGCTCGGGATGGCGTCCATTGTCTGGTATGGCGGCTTCCAGGTCCTCCGCGGGCGCATGACGATCGGCGCCGTCGTCGCGTTCCTCCAGTACAGCAAGCGCTTCTACCGGCCCCTCATGGACCTCTCGGAGAAGTACAACATCCTCCAGGCCGCGATGGCCTCGTCCGAGCGGATCTTCCAGCTCCTCGACACCGAGCCTTCGATCACGGCACCCGTCGACCCGCACGTCCCGGCCGGAGAGGTCCGCGGAGAAGTCGTCTTCGAGGACGTCCGCTTCTCCTACACGCCCGGCGAGGAGATCCTGAAAGGCGTCTCGTTCCACGTGCCGCCCGGCCAGACGGTCGCGCTCGTCGGGGCGACGGGAGCGGGCAAGTCCACGATCCTGAACCTCCTCCTGCGCTTCTACGACGTCACGTCCGGCCGCGTTCTCGTCGACGGCGTCGACGTGCGCCGCTACGACGCCGTGCAATTACGCCAACACTTCGGCATCGTCCTGCAGGACACGTTCCTCTTCACGGGCACGATCGCCGAGAACGTCTCGTTCTTCGACGCCGCCATGCCGCGCGCGCGGATCGAGGACGCCTGCCGCGAGGTCGGCCTCGGCCCGCTCCTCGCGCGCATCCCGGGCGGGCTCGACGCGAAGCTCACGGAGCGAGGCGGAGGTCTCTCGGTCGGCGAGAAGCAGCTCGTGTCGTTCGCGCGGGCGCTCGCGCGCGACCCGCGCGTCCTCATCCTCGACGAGGCCACGTCCTCGGTCGACCCCGAGACGGAGAAGACGATCGAGAGGGCCGTCCAGCGGGTCCTCGCGGGCCGCACGTCGATCGTCGTCGCGCACCGCCTCTCGACGATCGTCCGCGCGGACCGCATCCTCGTCCTCTCGCACGGCGAGGTGAAGGAGAGCGGTACGCACGCCGAGCTCCTCGAGAAGGGCGGGCTCTACGCCCGCCTCTACACCCTCCAGCTCAAGGACCGGGAAGCGGCGGCCTGATCAGTGCGGGGGGCGGCGCCCCCGACCAGCGCGCGCGCTCCCGGTCGACCCTCGTGGCCTCCGCGTGGCGGCCGAGCGCGTGCAGGGCCGCCGCGCGCGTCGCCATGAGGTCGAGATCGAACGCCGTGAGGCCTTCGGCCTCCGCGCACGCGCGGAGCGCGTCGGCGGGCCGCCCGGCCTTCAGAAGCAGCGAGGCGCGCGCCTCGAGGACGGGGATCCGCGGCACGTACGGGTCGCGGCCGATCCACCGGTCGATCGAGGCGGCCGCCCTCGCGGCACCTTCCGGGGTGCGCGCGGCGAGGGCCGCGTCTTCGGCCGCCCGCGCCGCGTCGCCCGGGGCGAGCGTCCCGCGGGAACGCGCGGCGAGCAGGCGGTCGGCCTGCGCGAGCGCCTCGTCCTCGCCGCCCCAGATCGCCAGCAGCGAGAGACGCTCGAGGCCCGGGGCGCCGTCGAGGTTCGCGCGCGCGAACGCTGCGAGGGCGTCGTCGATCCGCCCCTCTGCCGTGAGGAGACGGCCCTCGACGTCCGCGACGCTTGCGGGATCGGCGCCGGCGGCGCGCGCCCGCTCGAGATCGGCCGCAGCGTCCTGAACGGCGCCGTCCTCGAGCGCGAAGCGCGCAGCCCGGAGCGCGACCGCCGGGTCGGGCGTCTCGTCGAAGGCCCGGAGGGCGGCCGCGCGAGCGAGCGCCGGCCGCCCCGCGAGACCGTAGAGCCCCGCGAGGCCGGCCCATCCTTCCCCGCGCGTGGGTGGAATCCCGCTCACGGGAGGCGCGAAGAGGCCGCGGGCGAGCTTCTCCTCGAGCAGCCGTCCGACGTTGTCCTCCCCCGGCCGGAAGAGGTCGCGCGGCGCGTCGAACTCGACGGAGGGGCGGTCGTCCGTGTTGATCCGGCGCACGCCGGCGACGAGGGCATCGAGATCGTCGCGACCGAGGAGGTAGCGCGACCAGAACTCCGAGGGCGTCGCCACGGCGAGGTACCGTCTCAGGTCGTCGCGCCAGACCCCCGCGAGCCTCGCCTCGGCCCGCTCGCGCGAGGCGACGATCGGCGCCTCGGACCCGAGGAGGACGACGTTTCCGCCATCCAGGAGCCAGACCTCGGCGTGCGGAAATGCCCGCGCGAGCGTCGCGAAGACGGTCCGGAGCGTCTCCCACCTCAGGCCGTAGAGCTGGAGCCACTGCGCGAAGATGCCTCCCGGCTTCAGGGCGCCCCGCGCGGACGCGTAGAAGTCCGCCGTGAAGAGGCTCGAGACCCCGGCGCGCCACAGGTTCGACGGCTCCGACAGGACGACGTCCCACCGGCCGGCACCGGCCGCGATCATGCCGCGCGCGTCGGCGGCGTGGAGATGCAGCTTCGGGTTCGAGAGGACGCCGTGGTTCACGTCGGCGAAGCGCGCCGCCGCCCGGAACATCGCGGGCTCGAGCTCCGCGACGTCCACGCGCTCGACGTCCGGCGCTCTCGCCGCGGTGTCGGCGGTCACTCCCGAGGCGAGGCCCACGACGAGCACGTCGCGCGGCGCGGGGTGAAGGACGAGCGGCACGATCGCGACGCCGAGCTGCGTTCCCATGTCGCCGACGTCGGACGCCTCCGGGTGGCCGTTCGAAAGGAGCGTCCGCGCGCGCCTCGCGCGGAGGACCGCAACGGTCGCACTGCGCCCCTCCTCGAAGAAGAGCCGCTCGCGGTTCGAGACGCGGAGGCGCTGCTCGAACTCGAGGCGCGTCGCGGCGGGGGCCTCGCGCGGGTGCGTGTCCGAGCGCAGGAAGACCCAGTCCGGCCAGGTCGGGACGACGAGGACGCCGAAAGCGAGCACCCCGGCGGCCGTCGTCGCCGCAGCGCCGGGCCGCCCGCGTGCGGCGGCGAGCGCGAGGAGTCCCGCCGCGAGGCTCGCGAGCGCCCCGAGGCGGAGCGTCGCCTGCGACCCGAGAGCGGTCACGAGGACGAACCCCGTCGCGAGGCTGCCCGCGAGCGTCCCCGCCGTGTTCACGAGCGAGGCGCGCCCCACGGACGTCCCGACGCCTCCCGGCCGGCCCGCCACGAACGCGAGGAGGAGCGGCAGGCCGAGGCCGAAGACGGCCGCGAGCGGGAGGAGGAGCGCGGCGGCGAGCGCGGCCTTGAGGGCCAGCGTGGAGCCGAAACCGAGGCCCGGCACCTGCCGCGCGAGGACGAGGGCGCGCGACACGGAGGGGACGGCCGCCATCGCAAGGCCGAGGAACGCCGCGGACGCGAGCTGGACGCGTCCGAACGCCGCAAGCCCGGCCGGCCGGCGGCCCGCCCACGCCGAGGCCGCGAACCCGCCGATCCCGAGCCCGAGGAGACACAGGACGAGGACGAGCGCGAAGGAATACGACGAGACGCCGAACGCGAGCGAGAGGAGGCGCGTGAAGACGACCTCCACGAGCATGAAGACGGCGCCCGACGCGAAGAGGCCGGTGAAAAGGGCCGCGCGTGGCAGCGGCGCCAGCGGTTCCGGTGCGGCCTCGGCCGGGCGCGCGGGCGGCCGCGCGATGCGGCGCGCGGCGGCGAAAGCGGCGGCCGCCACGGCGAAATCCGCCGCGGCGGCGATCCGCATCGTGGCGGCGAGACCGGCGTGCTCCACGAGCCAGAAGCCCGTCGCGGCGGCGCCGAGGACGGCCCCCGCGAGGTTGACCGCGTACAGGAGCGGGACGACGCGCGGCGAGCGCACCCGGTCTCCCGCGAGCGCCCGCGCGAGGGCCGGCAGCGTGCCGCCCATGAGGAAGGCGGGCGGGAAGAGGACGAGCGCCCCGAGGAGCGCCTTCGACGCGGTCGCCGCCGCCGCGCCTCCGCCGAGGGCGGACGCGAGGGCCGGGAACGCGCGCGCGACGCCCGCGAGGAGCGGCCCCGTCGCCAGGGCGAAAAGCCCGATGCCTGCCTCCAGCGCCGCGTAGAGGCGGAGCGGCGAGCGCACGCGGTCCGCGAGGCCGCCGAGCGCCCGGCTCCCGAGGCCGAGGCCGCTCATGAAGACCGCGAGGACGAGCCCGACGGCTTCCGCGTTCGCGCCGAAGAGGAGGGCGAGGTGGCGCGACCAGAGCACTTCGTACGTGAGCCCGGCGGCGCCCGAAACGAAAAAGCACGCGGCGAGGAGGGCGGTCATGGAATCGGCTTCAGCAGAAGATCGATTATGAAGGCGAGACTCGCGCTTTCCTCCGTGCTCGCGCTCTCCGGCGTCGCAGCGGCCGCAATCGACTCGTAGGCTTCAGCGCGCTCCCGCCGGCCGTCGAACAGGGCAGACTCAAGGAGCCGGACCGAGCGGGGGGCCGTCTCCGGTCCCCCCGCGCCCCTCCGGGCTACTGACTCTTCTGCCCCGCCTTCATCATGTCCTCGATCTGCTTGCGCTGCTCCGGCGTGAGGTTCTCCATCGCCTTGCGCATCTGCTCCTGCTGCTCAGGCGAGGCGACGCCCATCGCGCCCATCATCCCTTCCTGCTTTTTGTAGCCGGCCGGGATCTCGAAGAGCGCCGCCGGGACGGACTTCCTCTCGACCTTCGTCAGCTCCATCGTCATGACGGGCGTCGGATTGCCCTTCTCGCGCGTGATCATCTTCACGGCGAAGCCGTCGGCGCCGGCGTCCCGGAGCGCCTTCATGATGCCCTCGTCGTTGTCGGCGCCGCGCCGCATGAGGCCGCGCATGGCCTCGTAGCTCAGGCCCGCGATGTCCTTCGACGTCCACCACTCCATCTCGCTTCTCGCGTCGTTGCCGTGCGTGATGAGGACGTGCTCGCAGGCGTAGCCGTTGACGGTCTCCCGTCCGAGCTTCTTGACCGTCCACGCGTCCTGGCTCTTGCCGCGGGTCTTCTCGAGCTGCTCGCGCGTCTTCTTGGTGTCGATTTCGGTGTAGGTTTTCTGGGCGTCGTTGATGAGGTAGACGAGGCCGGGCGTCGCGGCCTTGACGAGCGTCGTCATCTTCATCGGCATCCTGGAGCCCTGGATGTCGAGCTCGGAGCGGACGCCGGCCTTCGAGACGTAGTTCTTTCCGGTCCCGGCCCCTTCCCGCATCGTCATCTTCATGGTGATCTCGCCCTCGAACTGGGCGAAGGCGGGCGCGGCGGCGAGGGCGGCGCCGGCGAGCATGGCAAGCACGGTCTTCTTCATGCGTTCTCCTTCTGTGATGGCCCGAAAGGCCCATGGAAGTCTAGCGCAGGGACCCGGCCTCAGCTCGCGCGGAGCGCGACGACCTGGCGGTCCTCGAACGAGACGACGACGAGCGTCTGGTCGTCCTCGGGCGGCCGGTTGCGCGTGAAGGTCCGAACCGACTCGAGGAGCGCCTGCTTGAGCACGTCCGCGCCCTTCGTCCCGCGCGAGAGGATGACCCCCTCGAACCGCTCGAATCCGAACGGCTCGCCGTCGTCGTTCAGAGCCTCGATGAGGCCGTCGCTGTAGAGGACGAGGCGGTCGCCAGGATCGAACCGCGCGACGAACTCGCGGAACGGCTCCCGCCGCTTCACGCCCAGCGGGAAGCCCCACGACGAGAGCATCTCGAGCTTCTTCTCGCGCGACCGGAACACGTACGGGTCCAGGTGGCCGGCGGACGCGAAGTGCAGCGTCGCGGTCGCCGGATCGAGGACGCCGTAGAAGAACGTCATGAGCATGCGCTTCGGCGCCGTCCTCATGACGATGTCGTTCAGGACCTCGAGGACGCGCACGGGCGACGCGTCGTGCTGCATCTGCACGAGAAGCGCCGCCTTCGTCATCGCCATCACGATGCCGCTCGTGAGGCCGTGGCCCGCCACGTCCCCGAACGCGAGGCCGAGGCGCCCGTCGGGGAGCGGCAGGAAGTCGAAGTAGTCGCCGCCGATCTCGGTGGCCGCCCGGTACGACGACGCGAGCGAGGCCGACCCGAGCTCGGGGTGCGAGGACGGCAGGAGGGCCGCCTGGATCCGGTTCGCGGCGTCGATCTCGGCCTTGATCCGCTCGCGCTCGACGATCCGCTTCACGTGCGGCGCGAGGTCCTCGTACGCGTAGGCGATCGTCCGCCCCGAGGCGAGGCCGGCGGCGGCCACGAGGGCGAGGCCGCCCAGCGGAAGGGCCAGGGCGAGAAGCGGCCCGGTGCGCGCCGGGCCGGAGACGGCGAGGACGAGGGGCAGCAGCGAAAGGAGGAGGCCGCCCCCGAAGGCGGCGGTCGCCGCCGCGAGGAGATCGGATCCCGCAAAAACGATGAGGACGACTGCGATTCCGCCGAATCCCAGGGCGAGCGAGCGCGCGAAAGGGCCGGCCGGCGGCGACAGGATTCCCATCAGGACGCCGAACGCGCCGGTCATGACGGCCCCGACGGCGACGAGGCGCTTGCGGTGGAACACGGCGAGGAGGAAGAGCAGGCCGACGCACGAGAAGAGGAGCGCGTCGAGCGCCGTGTCGAGAACCACGCCGAGCGGGCCGGCCACCGCGTTGAGCGCCTCGCTCGTGCCGGAGCCGAGCCGCGCAAAGACCCAGCCGCTCCGGAGCGCGAGCGAGGGCACGAGCAGCGCCGCCGCGGCGACCGCCGGAGCCGCGAGAAGGCCCGAGAGGAGCGAGCCCCCGACCGTGGCGTTCAGGGGGTCGCGGCGCAGGACCGCGTCGAACGATGCGAGCCGCTCGCCCCAGCGCTCGCGCGCGATGCTTTCACCGACCGACCAGGCGAGGAAGACGAGGACCGAGACCGGGATGTCGTAGAAGAGGAACTTGAAACCCGCGACGGCGAAGGTCGTCGTCCGCGCGTCGGCGCTCCCGAGCCCCGTTCCCGTGGCCGACCACGGCGCGATGAGGGCGGTCACCGCGATCGAGAGCACGACCGACGCGGCGAAGAGCACCGCACCGGTCCCGACGCCCACCTCGCCCGCGTGGTATTTCTTCAGGAAGATCGCGAGCAGGACGAAAAGGAGCGTGAAGATCTCCCCGAAGCGCAGGAACGTGCCGGCGAGGTTCGTGTCGTACGGGAAGCGGCGGCCGTCCTTGTACTCCTCGATGAGCGACCAGCCCGCCGGCTGGTCGCCGACGAAGTTCACGGTGAGGTAGCAGACGACGTCGCCCGTCGGGAGAGACGAGGGCACGCGGTAGCGGAACGTGGTGTCCGTACGCGACGTCAGGACCGTCGGCCGCGCATCCTCGTAAACGGGGCCCGGCGCCCCGAGGAAATTCCGCGATGCGACGAACGCGTCTGCCTTCGCCCTGAGGTCGTCCGCCTTCGGGGAGGCCCCGGCCTCCTCGACGCGCGCCTCCCGGCGCACCGCGGCGACCTCTCCCGTCCGCGACACGCTGACCGAGCCGTACGGCGGGTACTTGTCGACGCCGTTGCGCCAGTACGTGACGTGGAACCCGAAGAGGCGGGGCCCGAGAACGGGATCGGACTCGGCCTTCCGCCGGAGATCCGGCTTGTCGCGCAGTTCCTTGTCGAGGAGGGGCGAGTCCTCGAGGGTCGTCACGACGAACGCCTTGTCGACCTCGATCCCCCACCTGCGGGCCTCGGCGTCGGCGACCTCTCGGACCCTCCCGCGCGTCACCGTCAGGCCGCGCGGCTGCGGCGCATCGTAGAGGGGGATCAGGACCGCGAGGAGCCCGGCCCCGGCGAGGCCGGCGGCGGCGAATGCACTCCTGCGCATCGGCAGACGCATCATATCCGTGGAACGCATTCCGGCTCCGAAGGTTTCGCCTCCCGCGCGCTTCCCGGGCCCACAGAGCCGCCGGACTCCGATATCCTCCCGCGTGCATGGACTCCCTTCTCGTCACCGGCGGGGCCGGTTTCATCGGCTCGAACTTCGTCCGCCTCGCCCTGAAGGAGACGCCGGGCCGCGTCGTCGTCGTCGACAAGCTGACGTACTCGGGCCACCGCGCCAGCCTCGCCGACTGCGAGAAGGACCCGCGCTTCACCTTCGTCGAGGCCGACATCGCGGACGCCGCGGCGATGAAGGCCGTCTTCGGGGCCCACCGCCCCCGCGCCGTCCTGAACTTCGCGGCCGAGACGCACGTCGACCGCTCGATCGACGGCCCGGGCGCCTTCATCCACACGAACGTGACGGGCACCTACGTCCTCCTCGAGGCGTCCCGCTCGCACGCGGCGTCCCTCACGCCCGCCGAGCGCGAGCGCTTCCGCTTCCTCCACGTCTCCACGGACGAGGTCTACGGGACGCTCGGACCGACTGGCCTCTTCTCCGAGGAGACCCCGTACGCCCCGAACTCGCCGTACGCGGCGTCCAAGGCCGCGGCGGACCACCTCGTGAGGGCGTGGCACGAGACCTACGGCCTCACGACGCTCCTCACGAACTGCTCGAACAACTACGGGCCGTACCAGTTCCCCGAGAAGCTCATTCCGCTCATGATCCTGAACGCGCTCGAAGGAAAGCCGCTCCCGATCTACGGCGACGGCGGCAACGTGCGCGACTGGCTCCACGTCGAGGACCACTGCCGCGGCATCCTCCTCGTCCTCGAGAAGGCGGCGCCGGGCAGCAAGTACAACATCGGCGGCGGGAACGAGCGGACGAACCTCCAGATCGTCGACACGCTCTGCGCGGCGCTCGAACAGACCGTTCCGTTCGAAGAGAACCGGAAGATTTCGGAGAAGATTTCTTTGAAGGGTAAGAGGGGATACGCCGATCTCAAGACGTTCGTGCGCGACCGGCCGGGGCACGACCGCCGGTACGCCATCGACGCCACGAAGATCCGCCGGGAGCTGGGCTGGGGCCCCTCTTACTCATTCGAAGAAGGTCTTCTTCGGACGGTGCGGTGGTACCTGTCGAATCCCGAATGGTGCGCAACCGTGCAAGAGGGTCAGAACGCGCGGGCGCGCATCGGGCTGGGAGTGTCCGCGTGAAGGGAATCATCCTCGCCGGCGGCTCGGGCACGCGCCTCTATCCCCTGACCCTCGGCCTCTCCAAGCAGCTCTGCCCCGTCTACGACAAGCCGATGGTCTATTACCCGCTCTCGACGCTCATGCTCGCGGGCCTGCGCGACGTCCTCGTGATCACGACGCCCGAGGACCAGTCCGGCTTCGTCCGCCTCCTCGGCGACGGCTCGCAGTTCGGGATCCGGGTCTCGTACGCGGCGCAGCCGAAGCCGGAAGGCCTCGCGCAGGCGTTCCTGATCGGGAAGGACTTCGTCGGGCAGGACGGCGTCGCCCTCGCGCTCGGCGACAACCTCTTCTACGGCCACGGCCTCCCCGAGATGCTCCAGCGCGCCGCGGGCCGCCCCGCGGGCGCGACCGTGTTCGCCTACCGCGTCCTCGACCCGCAGCGCTACGGCGTCGTCGAGTTCGACGCGAAGGGCCGCGCGATCGGCCTCGAGGAGAAGCCCCCGGCGCCGCGCTCGAGCTACGCCGTCACCGGCCTGTATTTCTACGACAACCGCGTCGTCGACGTGGCCGCGAACCTGAGGCCGTCGGCCCGCGGCGAGCTCGAGATCACGGACGTGAACCGGGCCTACCTCGCGACGGGCGACCTCCACGTCGAGATCCTCGGGCGCGGGATGGCCTGGCTCGACACGGGCACGCACGAGGCGCTCCTCCACGCGTCGAACTTCATCCAGGCCATCGAGTCCCGGCAGGGGCTGAAGGTCGCCTGCCCGGAGGAGATCGCCTGGAACGCCGGATGGATCACGTCGGAGGACGTCGCCCGGCTCGCGTCCCGGATGAACAAGAACGAATACGGTGCGTATCTCCTTCGCATGCTCGAGGAGGGACCCCCGTGACGCACACCCGACGCGATCTCCTGAAGGGCGCCGCAGCAGCTGCCGCCACCTCCGCCTTGAGCACGAGCCGCCTTCTTTCGGGGACGGAGCCGAAGACGCTCCTGATCCTGGGGGGCACGCGCTTCCTCGGACCCGCGGTCGTCGACGCGGCGAAGAGGAACGGGTGGAGAATCTCGCTCTTCAACCGCGGCAAGTCGAATCCAGGCCTTTTCCCGGATCTCGAGCACCTCCAGGGCGACCGCAACGGCGACCTGAAGTCGCTCGAGGGCCGCTCGTGGGACGCCGTCGTCGACACGTCGGGCTACTTCCCGAGGCAGGTGAAAGACTCCGCCGGCCTCCTCGCCCCGCGCGTCAGGCAGTACGTCTTCATCTCGTCCATCTCGGTCTTCGCGGACCTCAGCAAGCCCGGCGTGGACGAGAACGGCCCGGTCGCGGTCCTCAAGGACCCGACGGTCGAGACGATCGCGGAAGGAAATTACGGCGGCCTCAAGGCGCTCTGCGAGAAGGCCGCGGAGGCCGCAATGCCGGGCCGCGT
Organism: uncultured Acidobacteriota bacterium; assembly: GCA_963798215.1. GTDB lineage: Bacteria > Acidobacteriota > Thermoanaerobaculia > UBA5066 > UBA5066 > Fen-183. The sequence goes on along the minus strand of CAWCSP010000004.1, from coordinate 1,047,234 downwards.
CACGAACGTGCGCCCGGGGCTCATCGTCGGGCCCGACGACGGGACCGACCGCTTCACGTACTGGCCTGTCCGTGTCGCGAGGGGCGGCGAGGTCCTCGCCCCGAACCGGCCGTCCGATCCCGTCCAGTTCATCGACGTGCGCGACCTCGGAAACTGGATCGTGAAGTGCCTCGACGCGAAGACCGTCGGCGTCTTCAACGCGACGGGCCATCCCGTCCCCGTCGGGACGCTCCTCGACACCTGCAAGTCCGTGAGCGGCAGCGACGCGAAGTTCACGTGGGCCGACGCGGCCTTCCTCGAGGCGCAGAAGGTCTCCGCCTGGAGCGATCTCCCCTGCTGGCTCCCGCCGACCGGCGAGGACGCGGGCGGCAACCTCGTCTCGAACGCGCGCGCGCTCGCGAAGGGCCTCTCGTTCCGGCCGCTCAAGGACACGTGCGCCGACACGCTCGCGTGGTGGAAGACGCTTCCGGCCGAGCGGCGGGCGAAGCCCAAGTCGGGCCTGACCGCCGAGCGCGAGGCCGCGGTCCTCGCGGCGTGGCACGAGGCGCAGGCGAAGAAGGCACCGAAGGCCGGCTGACCCGACGTGAGCGGGCGCAGCGTGGTTTCCCACTTCGTGCGGGTCGAGCCCGGCGAGGGCCCCGGCCTCATGTGGGCCGCGGCCTCGTTCTTCTTCCTCCTCGCCGGGTACTACATCATCCGGCCGCTCCGGGAGGAGATGGGCGCGTCCGCCGGCGGCGGCTTCGCCCTGAACTGGCTCTTTCTCGCGACGCTCGGCGGGACGTTCCTCGTGACGCCCGTCTTCGGGACGCTCGTCTCCAGGGTTCCCCGGCGCGTCTTCGTCCCGGCCGTCTACCACGCGCTCGCCGCCAGCTTCGTCGCGTTCTACGTCGCGCTCAGCGTCCTCGCCGGGCCGCAGCGCCTCGCGACGGCACGCTTTTTCTTCGTCTTCGTGAGCACGTTCAACCTCCTCATCGTTTCCGTCTTCTGGGGCTTCCTCGCCGACCTCTTCCGGTCCGAGCAGGCCAAGCGGCTCTTCGGCGCGATCGGCCTCGGCGGGACGCTCGGCGGGATCGCCGGCGGCACGATCACGGCGGGTCTCGCGAGGACGCTCGGCCCCGTCCCGCTCCTCCTCGTGGCCGCGGGGCTCTTCGAGGTCGCGGTCTTCTGCATGGGCCGCCTCGCGCACGTCTACCGCGTGGACGAGGCCGCGGCGCCGGGCGCAGGCGGCGGCGCTCCCGCCGGTGTGCCGCCGGGGACGGGCGCGCTCTCGGGCGTCTCCCTCTTCGTGAGGTCCCGCTACCTCCTCGGGATCGCGGCGTTCCTCCTCCTCTACACCGTCGGCTCGACGTTCCTCTACCTCTCGCAGGCGCGGATCGTGCGCGCGGCGTTCCATGACGCGGGCGCCCGGACCGCCTTCTTCGCGAGGATCGACCTGACCGTGAACGTCCTGACGGCGCTCCTGCAGCTCTTCCTCACGGGGCGCCTCCTGCCCGCCGTCGGCCTCGGGCCCGCGCTCGCGTTCCTGCCCGTCCTCACGGCGGGCGGCTTTCTCGCCCTCGGCGCCTCGCCCACGGCGGGGACGATCTTCGTCGTGCAGGTCTCCCGGCGCGCCGCCGAGTTCGCGTTCATCAAGCCGGCCCGCGAGGCGCTCTTCACGGTCGTCTCGCGCGAGGAGAAGTACTCGGCCAAGAGCTTCATCGACACGTTCGTCTACCGCAGCGGCGACGCGCTGGGCGCGCTCGCGGACCGGCTCGTCGCCTTCCTCGGGCTGGGTCCCGCCGGCTTCGCGTGGGCCTTCCTGCCGGTCGCCGGAGTCTGGGTGTGGAACGCGCTCACGCTCGGCAGCCGCCAGCGGGCGCTCGCCGCGGCGAGCGAAACCCCCGCGGGCGCCGTCCCTGGGGCCCCTTGATTCATGTGGCTCATGGCCGGGCCCGCCAGCCGTCCCAAACCTTTAATGGGGAGATTTCCGCCATGAACGTGCGCGACATCATGTCCACGAAGGTCCAGACGATCGACATGAACGAAAAGGCCGAGACGGCCTGGAATCTCATGAAGTGGAAGCGCATCCACCACGTCGTCGTCACGGACGGGCCCGGGCAGGTCGTCGGCGTCATCTCGGCCCGGGATCTCGGCGGCCGCGACCGCGAGGAAACGCTCAAGATCCGCCCCGTCGCCGCGATGATGACGGCTTACGCCGTCAAGGCCGTCCCCGAGATGCCCGTCCGTCAGGCCGCGAACGTGATGCGCGGCTGGAACATCGGCTGCCTGCCCGTCGTCGAGAACGGCAAGCTCGTGGGGATCGTCACGGTGTCCGACCTCCTGCGCATCGTCGCCGAGGGCATCGGGAAGCCCGAGCCTCCGCCGCGCAAGGCCGTGGCCGCGAAGAAGAAAGCGGCGCCGGCGCTGAAGAAAGCCGCGAAGAAGGCCCGCCGCAAGTAGTACCCGGCAGGCGGCCCCGACCCGGAAAGAAAACGGCCCGGCTTTCGCCGGGCCGGTCTCTTCAATTGGAGCGGGACACGAGGGTCGAACTCGCGACATCTACCTTGGCAAGGTAGCGCTCTACCACTGAGCTAGTCCCGCTCAGGAGCACCGGACCATAAGCGACGGGGGCGCCGCCTGTCAAGGCGGCGGGAGGCCGCGCGCGCGCCGGAGCTGGGCGCGCGCCCGGAGGGCGCGCACGTCCCGCGGGTTCTCGCGAATGGCCGCGTCCAGCAGGGCCATCGCGTCGCCGCGGACGTCGCCGTAGCAGAGCGCGAGCTCCCAGCCGCGCGGCGGGACGATCGTCCCGTCGTTCTTCACGGCGAGGAGCGCGATGATCCGTGGCTCGCCCTTCCCGGCCCGGCGCAGGCCGACGAGCGACTCGACGATGAGCGCGCTCGCAACCGCGTCGTTGCCGTTCGCGTAGGCGAGGCCGCCGGTCGCGTACGTCGAGAGGTAGTGCGCCTCCGGGCTCTTCGGGCGCTCGAGAAGGACGCGTCGCGCCGCGAGCTGGGCGAACTCGAAGTCCTCCCGTGTGAGTCGGTGGTCCGGCTTCTTCGTGACGTCCAGCCTGTCGCGCGCTTCGGCGAGCGGCGCCCGGCCGGGCGGAGCCGGAGGAACGGGAGGGGCGGCGGCCGCCTTCTCGTCCGCCGCTTCCTGCGCCGCCTTTTCCGCGGCCGCCGTCTTCTCGGCGTTCACTCGCGCTTCCTGCGCCGCTGCCTCGGCGTCCTTCACGCGCTTCTCGAGGTCCGCGATGCGCTTCTCTTCCTTGATCCGGACCTTCGCGTCCTCGAGCGCCCTCGGATCCGGTGTCGGGACGGCGGGCGCGGCCGTCGGGGCGGCGGGCACCTCGACGACGGTCACCGGCACGGCCGGGGCGGGCGTCGGAACGGCGGGCGCTGCCGGGGCCGGCGTCGCCGCCGCGAGAGCCGCCCGCGCGGCGTCCCTCCTCGCTTTCCCCGCGATGCCGACGGCGACGAGGGCGACGAGGGCCGCCGCGGAAACGCCGACGGCCCACGTCAGGCCGCTCCTCTTCCTGCGGCCGGCCGTCAGGACGGTCGCGTCGCTGGTGAGCGAGACGGCAGGCGTCGCGACGCGCACGGGCGCCGCCGTCGCCGGGCGTCCCGGCGCGGGCGTCGGGAACGGCGGCTCCCACGGCTTCGTCCCGGGCACCCCGGCCGGCGGCGTCGCGCCGCGGGGCTGGATCACCGTGGGCGCCGTAGTCCCGCCCGAGGGCGTCCCCCACGCTCCCGAGCCCACCGCGGGCAGCACGCCCGTGGGCACGAACGCATACAGCGCGTCCGCCAGCGCGCGGCACGTCGGCGGGCGCTCGGCGGGGTTCTTCGAGAGGGCGCGCGCGAGGACGGCGTCGAGGCCCGCGGGCAGGCCGCCCACCTTCGTGGAGAGTGCGGGCGCGGGCGTCGAGACGTGCTGGTGCATGAGGGAGAGCGGGTTGTCGCCCTCGAAGGGCGGATGCCCGGCGAGGATCTCGTACGCGACTACGGCGAGCGCGTAGCGGTCCGCCGCCGGGCTCGCGGGCTGGCCCTGCGCCTGCTCGGGCGCCATGTAGACGGGGGTGCCGACGACGACGCCCGTGGCCGTCAGGCCCGTCATCGTCTCGACCATCTTCGCGATCCCGAAGTCCGCGAGAAAGAGGCGGTCGTCCCGGCCGAGGAGGACGTTCGCGGGCTTCACGTCGCGGTGGAGAATCCCGGCGGCGTGGGCGGCGTCCAGCGCGTCGGCGAGCTGGCGGACCCACGCGGCCGCGACGCCGATCGGCGCGGGCGAGCCGCGCAGCCGGTCGCGCAGCGTGCCCCCGGCGAGGTGCGGCATGACGAGGAACGGGACCCCGCCCTCGTCGCCGAAGTCGTAGACGGGCAGGATGTTCGGGTGCTCCAGCGAGGCGACGACGCGGGCCTCGCGCAGGAAGCGCTCGGCGAACTGCGGGTCCTGGGCGACCGTCGCGTGGATGACCTTGACGGCGACCGTGCGCGCGAGCTTCGTGTCCGTCGCCCTCCAGACGTCGGCCATCCCGCCCCGTCCGAGGAGCGTCTCGAGGCGATAACGCCCGAGCGTCCGGCCCGTGAGGTCCGTCATTCCCTGGTCCGCTCCCGTGTGCAGGCTCCCCGAGAGGAAGACGTCGCGATCTCGCGGCGAGTTTACGCCGGGCCTTGCACGTCGAACGCGGACTTGATCCACGTCACGGCCGGCGGGTCGCCGAGGACGGCGACGACGTCGAACCGCACGGAACGCGCCCGCGACGGGTGCGCCGCGAGCCAGCGGCGCGCCGCCCGCACGACGCGGAGCCGCTTCGTCCGCGTCACGGCCTCGGCGGGGGCGCCGAGCGCGTCGCGTCCGCCGCCTCTTCACCTCGACAAAGACGGTGGTCGCGCCGTCGAGGGCGACGATGTCGATCTCGCCGTCCGGGTAGCGCACGTTCCGGGCGAGAATTCGAAGAGAATTTTCTTCGAGGAAGAGGGAGGCGATGTCTTCGCCTTCACGGCCGCTTCTCTGCTTGTGTGACTGTCGAAGAGAACCACGGGAGATTTCTTCGAATGATGAAGAGGGCGCCGCCGCCGCCTCACCCTGATGCGAGCCGCTCGCCGCCGCACCGCCCTTCCCCTCTTCCCTTCTAGGAGAATCTCCGGTCTCTCTCTTTCTCTTCGGACCTCGCTTCCGGGCGATGCCCAGCGACTTCAGCCGCTTCTTCCAATCCTCGTTTCCTGAGGACTTCATCCCCGGAGGATAATTCCCTTCGCCATGAGCGACACGCTCCTCGTCCACTGCCCCGAGTGCGGCTCGACGCTGAAGGTCGAAATCGAAACCGGCGCCGTCCTCTCGCACGAGTCCGCGGCCACGAAGAACAAGCTCGGCTCCTTCGAAGAGGCGGCGAAAGAGAACGCGCGACGCAAGGAGAGGGCGGAGGACCTCTTCGCGGCGACCGTCGAGCGCGAGAAGAACAAGTCCAGCATCCTCGACAAGACGTTCAAGGAAGCGCTCGAGCGCGCAAAGGCCGACCCGTCCAAGCCGAAGGGCATTTTCGACGACGACTAGGAAGTGGCGACGTCAGTCGCCGTAGTCGAGGTACCAGATCATCCAGAAGAGCGCGGTCAGGATCACGGTCCCGAGGAAGATCCAGACCGTCCAGACCGGCCAGCGGTTTCCGTACGTCATCTGGATCTTGAAGTAGACGCCGAGCGCGACGAGCAGTCCGACGAGGCGGTAGATCCAGCGACGGTAGCGCCGCCACCGGTCCTCCGCCTCCTCCTCCTCGACCTGCCGGAGCATCGCGACGGCGCGGCGCTTCTTCTCGATCTCGCGCTGGCGGGCCTTCATCCCCTCCGTCACGAGCGGCTCGTTCACGTCGGCCGCCGGTCGGTAGCTCCCCGTCTTCGCGCCCGGCGTGTAGATCGCCGGCGCGATCGGGCCCACCACCCGTGGGGCGGGTTTCACGCCTGTCCCGGGGGTCGGGTTCGGGGGTTTCGGGTCGACCGGCACGCTGAAAGCTAGTTTACGCCGTCCGGGACGCTCCGGGAGGGGAGGGCAGCGCCTTGGCGGCGAGCTCGAGGACGTCGAACGGCTCCGTCGTCCCGCCGGTCTCCGTCTTCGCGTTCCCGAGCATGACCATGCAGAACGGGCACGACACGCCGACGGCGTCCGTCCCGTTCGCCTGGATCTCGGCGTAGCGCGCCTGGTTGATGCGCGTCCCGATCTTCTCGTCCAGCCACATGCGGCCGCCGCCGGCGCCGCAGCACAACCCGGCGTCGCGGCTGCGCGGCAGCTCCTTCACCGTGACGCCCGGGATCGCGTTCAGGATGTCGCGTGGCGCCTCGTAGACGCCGTTGTGGCGGCCGAGGTAGCACGGGTCGTGGAACGAGATCGACTGCTCGACCTTCTCCGTGAGCGTCACGCGCCCCTCGGCGACGAGCTTCGCGACGAGCTCGGTCCCGTGGACGACCTCGTACTTGCCGCCGAAATCCGGGTACTCGTTCGCGAGCGTGTTGAAGCAGTGCGGGCAGTTCGTGACGATCTTCTTCACGCCGTAGCCGTTCATCGTCTCGACGTTCTGCTGGGCGAGCGTCTGGAAGAGGTACTCGTTCCCGAGGCGGCGCGCCGCGTCGCCCGTGCACGTCTCCTCGCTCCCGAGGATCGCGTACGTGACGCCGGCCTCGTGGAGGAGGCGCGCGAGGGCCACCGAGACTTTCCTGCCGCGCTCCTCGTACGAGCCTGCGCAGCCCACCCAGAAGAGGACCTCGACGCCGCCGGCGTCCTTCGCCTCGGCCATCGTCAGGACGGGGAACGGCAGGTCCTTCACCCAAGCGCCGCGGTCGGTCGCCGCGAGGTTCCACGGGTTGCCCTGGCGCTCCATCCCGTTGAACGCCGTCTGCGCCTCCTTCGGGAACTCGCTCTTCTCGAGAACGAGGTGGCGGCGCATGTCCGTGATCTTGTCGACGTACGTGATCCCGACCGGGCACGCGTGCTCGCAGTACCGGCACGTCGTGCACGCCCACACGGTCTCCTCGTCGATGAAGCCCCCGATGAGCGGCTTGCGCGCGGCGAGGCGCGCCTCGGCCGTGCCGTCGCCGCGGCCCGAGTCCGCGTCGACGAGGTCCTTCGCCTGGGCGTAGAGGACGTTTCGCAGGTCGACCGTGAGCGTCTTGGGCGAGAGGGGCTTGCCCGTCAGGTGCGTCGGGCAGATCTCGCGGCAGCGCCCGCACTCGGTGCACGTGAAGAAGTCGAGCTTCTGCTTCCAGCTGAAGTCCTCGATCCTCGAGACGCCGAAGCGTTCGCTCTCCGCCGCCTTCTCGATGTCGAATGTCGCCATCTTCCCTGCGGGCTCGAGCTTCGCGAAGTAGAGGTTCGGGAGCGCCGTGATGACGTGGAAGTGCTTCGCGAACGGCAGGTAGTTCCCGAAGATCAGGATCGCGAAGAGATGCCCCCACCACGCGCCGAAATAGATGCCCTGGTTGAGAGAGGGAGAAAGACCGAACAGGAAATTCTTCGAAAGGTAATAGGTCACGGGCTCCCAGCCCATATTCACCGCAGCGCCTGTCTTGGCAGTCTCCAGCGCGAACTTCGCCGCGCCGGCCGCCAAGTCGCTGACCATCAGGAACCCGATCAGGAGGAGGATGAGATCCGCGTCGAAGCTCGGGTCGAGGCGCTCTTTCTTGAAGACGTGCCTTCTTCCCAGGGCGAGCACGACGCCGAGGAGCGTCGTCACGAGGACGACGTCCTTCAGCAGGAGGTAGCCCTCCCAGAAGCCCGGCGGGAAGAACGGCAGGCCCGCCTGCGGGAAGAGGCCCTCGAAGACGAGGCTCAGCGTCCGAACCGTGAGGACGAGAAAGCCGCCGAAGATGAGGGCGTGGTAGAGACCGGCGTACGGGTCGCGGAACATCTTCCTCTGGAAGAGCCCGTACGTCAGGACGCTCTTGATCCGCGCCCATGGCCGGTCCAGCCGGTCGTCGGGAGCGCCGGCGCCGAGCGTGAGGAGCTGGATGCGCCGGGACATCGTGTACGCGAAGAGAGCAAGGGCGGAAAGCAGGACGAGCGCGAAGAGCACCGTTCCCGGCAGTCCGAGGAAATGGGCCTGAGTCGGCGTGATGATCATCACTCCCGAGGATATCGCGGGCGCTCTGCTAACATAAGTCGTGGAATCCCTCGTCCTGTCAACGCGTTCCCAGACGGGAGTATCGAGATGACGTCTCACCGAAGCTTCTTCGGAACCGCGTCCGTGGCCCTTTTCGTGGCGGCCCTCGCTCTCGCGTCTCCGGCGCCGGCCGCGGCACCCGCCGGGACCGACCTCTGGGGCGGACCCGCGGCGAAGGGCAGCGGGGCCAGCGCGACGTTCGACTCCACGATCACGATCTCGTCCCTCGGCGAGGCGAACGGCTCGGTCGACTACATCGCCGGCGGCGCCGTCGTCGCCGCGGTCACCTTCTCCCTCACCGGCCAGGGCTCGGTGTCGCTCCCGACGCCGGACGCGCTCAGCGGGATGGGCGCCTTCCTCTACCACGTCCGCTCGGACTCCTCCGTCAACGCGTGGTCCGAGACGTACGCCGACTCGCCGGACGGCCGCTACTCGACGTCCTTCCCGTCCTTCGCCGTCTCCGACTTCCTGACGGCCGGCGACGAGGCCTGGGGCGGCGGGGCGGACGCGTCGAGCTCCACGGCGCCCGGGCGCGCGCGGACGAACGTCGGTGTCCTGTGCAGCCCGCTCGCCGCGCAGGGCTGCAACGTCGAATGGGCTGCCTTCGCCGGGGGCACGCTCGTCGGCTCGGCCGTGATGTACGCCGCGCCCGGCAGCGCCGCGCAGCAGCCGCTCGCGTCGCTCGTCCCCGGGACCGCCGAGCAGGCGAGCCTCGGCCTCCGCGCCCGCGTCTCCTCGGGCTCGGCGATGCCGTACGCGGTCAAGAACGACAACCTCACGAGCGACGGCGCGGGCATTCCGCTCTCGGTCGTGAGGAGTGCCTTCTCCACGGCGCCCGTGATCGACTCCTTCACGATCACCCCGACGACGGGCTGCTCGCCGCTCACGGCCTTCGCGACGTGGACGACGACGGGGGCGGACCACGTGAACGTGACCGGCGCGCAGGGAGACCTGCCGGCGAGCGGCTCGACGAACATCACGGCCGTCGCGAGCGGCGACGTCGTCCTCACGGCTGTCGCCGCGTCGGGCGCCACCGCGACGCAGCCCAGGCGCGTCACCGTGAACCCGCCGACCGACCCGCCGACGCCCTCCCCCTCCTCGATCGTCACCGGCGCCGGCGTCACGTCGACGGGCGTCCTCCCGATCAACGTCGGTGCCGTCACGGCCGTGTTCACGAGGCAGGACTCCACGGGCTCGACGTTCACGATCAACGGAAACCAGTACACATACGTCGCCGGGTCGGTGACGGGCACGGACGTCGTCACGCTGACGTCGCAGGGCTTCTGCGGGCCCGCGACCGCCACCTTCACGGCCCAGGTCGTCGACGCCGGCACGCCGGTCGTCACGTCCTTCACGGCGGACCCGCCGCGCGGCTGCGGCGCGACGTCAAACATCGTCCTCTCGTGGACGACGCAGAACTCGAGCGGCGTCAGGATCGACATCGCGCCCTCGACGTACGCGTTCTCGCCGAACGGCTCGACGGGCGTCACGATCACCGGCTCGACGACCGCGAACCTGACCGCCTTCGGCGCCTACGGAAGCAGCGACACGACGACGGCCTCCCTCCTGATCCCGGTGGACCCGCAGGCGTACGTGCCGCTCCTGTCGCCGAACAGCATCCTCACGACGACGAACGCGCCGTACACGCTCGTGACCGTCACAGGCGTCCCCGACCCAACGCAGCTCCGGGTGCTCATCCTCCAGAACCAGTCCGGCAGCCTCTTCGAGACGACGGCGACGCTCGGCGTCTACGCCTACGTCCCGGGCTTCAAGGCCGGCGTCGATGTCTTCCGCATCTTCTACATCAACGGCTGCGGCGAGATGTACGCGCAGTTCACGGCGACGGTGCAGTAGAGGGCCGAGAACAGGTACCCCTCTACCGCGATCGCTCAGGCCCCGGACCTCTGGGGCCCTTTCGCCCTCGCTCTCGAGCGTCGCGCGCCATCGGTTCTCGAAATGAAAGGCCCCCCGGACGCGCGTCGCTCGACGTCGCGTACGAGGGGCACCTGCTCTCGACCCTCTTAACCTTCTAAGAAACTCTTCTCCTGGTTCCTACGCCTTCATCTTCTTCGCCGCTTCCGTCATCGCGGGGACGATCAGGAAGAGGTCGCCGACGATGCCGTAGGTCGCGGCCTTGAAGATCGGCGCTTCGGGGTCCTTGTTGATGGCCACGATGACCTTCGACGAGCCCATGCCGGCGAGGTGCTGGATCGCGCCGGAGACACCGCACGCGATGTAGAGCGAAGGCGAGACGACCTTGCCGGTCTGCCCGACCTGGTGCTCATGGCCGATCCAGCCCGCGTCCACCGCGGCGCGCGAGGCGCCGAGGGCTGCGCCCAGCTCGTGGCAGAGCGCGCGTAGGATGGGCCAGCTCTCCGGCCCCTTGATCCCGCGGCCGCCCGTGACGATCTTGTCGGCCTCGGCCACGTCGATCTCCCCCGCCGCGGCGGTCTCGACCTTGACGACCTTCCCGCGGATCTTCAGGGCCGGGTCGATCGCGACGGCCTCGCCCGCGCCGGGCGCGCCGGCCTTCACGGCCGGGAACACGTTCGGGCGCGGCGTCGCGACCTGGATCGCGGCGGCCGGCGACGTCGTCACGGCGACGCGGGCCTTGCCCGAGTACACCGGGCGCGAGCCCACGAGCCGGCCGTTCTCGACGTCGAGCGCCATGACGTCCGACAGGACGCCCACGCGCCGGCGCGCCGCGAAGCGCGCGGCGACGTCCTGCCCCATCGCCGTCGCCGAGGCGATGACCATCGAGGGGTTGAAGGCCGTCGCGGCCGCGTCGAGCGCCGCCGTGTAGCCCTCGGACGAGAAGAGTTGGAGCTCGGGCTTGTCCGCGACGAACACCTTCGCCGCACCGTACGCGGCGAGCTCGGGAGCGAGGGAAGAAATCCCCGCGCCGGCGATGACGGCGCCGAGAGCACCGTTGGTTTTCTTAGAAAGGGTCAGACCCAGCGTCAGCGCTTCCAGCGACGACTTCCGGATCTTGCCGTCGCGCTGCTCGATGAAGACGAGTACGTTGCTCATGTGATCTCCGAAGAGCAGGAGGACGAAGAAGAGATTTCTTCGAAGGTAAGAAGGGCGAGCGCCGCGCCGGCCCTCGCGAGCCCGGTCGATGCGGCTTGCTCCGCCCCCCATTCACCTTCTAAGAAAATCTTCGTCTTCCTCTTTCTCTTTCTCTTTCTTTCTCTCGTTCTCTACAGAACTTTCGCTTCTTCGCGCAGGAGGCGCAGCAGCTCCGTGGCCGCCTTCGCCGGGTCGTCCGCCGGGATGAGCTTCACGGCCTGCCGGGCAGGCGGCAGCTCCAGCTTCGTCCAGCGCACCGTCGCGGCGTCGCCGGAGATCGTTTTGGGGTCCACGCCGAGCTCCGCGGGCGTCTTGACGGCGATCGCCTTCTTCTTCGCCGCCATGATCCCCTTGAGCGAGGCGTAGCGCGGCTCGTTGAGGCCCTTCGTCGCGCCGACGAGAAACGGAGCCGGCAGCTCGACGACCTCCTGCGCGCCCTCGATCTCGCGGCGCACGGTCGCGCCGGTCGCCGTCCACTCGAGCTTCGTCACGAGGTTCGCGTGCGGCACGTCGAGGAGCTCGGCGAGCATCGGAACGAGCACCTGCGCGTCGGTGCCGACTCCCTTGTTGCCCATCCAGACGACGTCGTGCGGGAGGGCCTTGATCGCCGCGGCGAGCAGCGTCGCCACGCCGAGCGAGTCGACCTGGGCGAGCCCGTCGGACGCGATGCGGACGGCCTCGTCGGCGCCGCGCGCGAGGCACTCGCGCAGGCCGGCGTCGGCCTTCGCGGGGCCGAACGTGATCGCCGTGACGGTGCCCCCCTTGGCCTCCTTCGCCTTGAGGGCCTCCTCGAGCCCGTACTCGTCGTACGGCGAGACGATCCACTTGACGTCGGCCTCGTCGATCGAGACCCCGTCGCCCGCGACCTTGATCTTCGTTTCGGTGTCGGGAACGTAGGCGATGCAGACGATGTGATTCATGGCGGGAGAAAACTAGCACGGATTCTGCAACGCGTCACCGGAAAAATGAGCCGCGGCTCATTTCCCTGCAATCGCTTGAAAGGGGAGGAGTTGCGCGCCCCGGCCGGCCCGGGGTTAGGCTGTGCTCGTGAGCGTGAGACGCAGCCTCGCGACACCCCTCGCCGCGGCCCTCGTCCTCCTCTCCGGCTGCGCGCGGCGCGCGGCTGCTCCCGCGCCGGAGACCGCCGTCTCGCCCGCCCCGAAGCCGTTCACGCCGGGCCTCGGCGAGATCATGGCGGCGAACCAGGCGCGCCACGTGAAGCTCTGGTTCGCAGGCGACGCCTCGAACTGGCCGCTCGCCGCGTACGAGGTCTCCGAGCTGCGCGAGGGGTTCGACGACGCCGTCCGGTACCACCCGACGCAGGAGGGTTCGTCCCTGCCGATCTCGGGCCTCGTCCCGAAGATCATGACCGAACCCCTGAGAAACGTGGAGGCCTCGGTCGCGGCGAAAGACCACGCCGCGTTCGTCGCCGCGTTCGACGCCCTCACGGCGGGCTGCAACTCCTGCCACCAGGCCTCGAACCACGGCTTCAACGTCGTCCAGCGCCCCGTCTCGAACCCGTTCCCGGACCAGGTCTTCGTCCCCGGAGGCGCCCGGTGACGGAGAGGGTCAACCTGAAGGAGAAGCTCGCGCTCTTCTCGACACACTGGGACCCTAAGATCGTCGCCGAGCTGAACGGCCAGCACGTGAAGCTCGTGAAGTTCCAGGGGCCCTTCACGTGGCACCGCCACGAGAACGAGGACGAGATGTTCCTCGTCGTCGAGGGCGCGTTCGACCTCGAGTTCCGCGACCGCACCGTCCGCCTCTCGCCCGGCGAGCTCTGCGTCGTCCCGCGCGGCGTCGAGCACCGGCCGGTGGCCGAGAAGGAGGCGCACGTTCTCCTCTTCGAGCCCGCGACGACGCTGAACACGGGAGACGCGGGCGGACCGCTCACCCGCAACGTGCTCGACAGGATCTGAAGCCGCCGGCGCCTAAGATGGCCGCGTGCGCCCGCGCTGGCCCCTCCCGCTTCTCCTCTTCTGCGGCGCCGGCGCGGTCGGGTGCTTCGCCCTGCACGCCGCGTGGATCCTGGGGCGACCCGCCGGGCTCTCCGCCCTTCCCGTCGCCTTCGACCTCGGAATCGTCCTCGCCTGGGTCCCGGCAGTCATCGTCTTCGCGCTGCGCGCGCGGGCGCGCTTCGGGAGCCCGTTCTCTCCCGCCCTCGTCCGCTCCTTCTTCCAGACGTTCTTCGACGGGACGCCGCCGTGGCTGCGGCGGACGGCGATCGTCTCGGTCCTCTACGCGTGGCTCTTCCTTCTCGCGCGCTGGGCGTGGCAGCTCAACGACCCCGGCTCGACGCCGCCCGCCCCGGCCGACCCCGAGCTGACAGCCGTCGCGTTCGCGTTCTACGTCCTCTCGGCCGCGGTGCTCTCGGGCGTCAGGAAGGAGCGCACGCCAGGCCCTCGTTCGCTCTGAGAGAATCGCGGCGGAGGTTTCCCTATGCTCGTCCTCGCGGGCGCCCTTCTCCTCGCGCTCGGCGTCGCGTCGGGGCTCTTCCTCGCGCTCGCGCCGTTCGGTTTCGTCGCCGTCGCGCCGGGCCTGACGCTCTGGGCGCTCTTCCCGCTCTTCACGGTCGCGGGCTACCTGCTGCTCGCGTTCCCTTCGCGCCCGCCGGCCGTCGTCGTCCTGTCGCGGGTCGCCGGCGGCATCCTGCTGGCGCTCGCGCTCCTCGCGGGGGCCGGCCTCTTCGCCGCGGCCTCCGGGGCGCTCCACGCGAAGGACTCCACGACGGCGCTCTGGTACGTCCTCGGGCTGGGCCTCGTCCTCGGCGTCGCCGGCCTCTCGGCGCACCGCCCCGCGGGCCACGTGCCCGCGACGGGCGCCGCGCGCCAGCCGTAGACGGCCAGGGCGGCAGGGAAAAAGAACGCGGGCGGGGGCGCTTCGCCGCGCCGCCGCCCGCATTCCCTCGCAGGGAATTTACCGGGGGCTCAGGGGTGAAGAGACGCGTAACGAGCCTGAAGGACTTCCTTCGACTCGTTCAGGGACGTGTCCACCGTGATGCAGCCCTCGACCGGGCAGACCTCGACGCACTTGGGGGCGTCGAACGCGCCGACGCACTCCGTGCACTTGTCGGCCGCGACCACGTAATAGGAGTCGCCCTGGCTGATCGCCGTGTTCGGGCAATCGGGCTCGCAGTTCCCGCAGTTGATGCACTCTTCGCTGATCTTCATCGCCATGGTGGTCACCTCTCTCCGATGCGAATGGTCTCAGGCGCAGCCGGGGCCGCAAATGATGCAGACAAATCAGACCGTGACGCGACGCGCAAAGCGCTCCGTGAAAAGGGACTAAAGTCCTCCTCATGGGTCCGCTCGCGCTCTTCCCCGCGCTCGCGTTTCTGGTCCTCGCGGCGCACTTTTTCCGGGCCGGTAACGTGGCCTTTTTCGTCGTCGCCCTGCTCTTCCTGCCTCTCCTCTTCGTGCCGCAACGCTGGGCGGCGCGCCTCGTCCAGGCGGGCCTCCTCGCGGGTGCGGTGGTGTGGGTGCGGGCGCTCGGGGAGTTCGCGGGCCAGCGCCGGGCGATGGGGCTCCCGTACACGCGCCTCGCGGTCATCCTCGGCGGCGTCACGCTCGCGACGGCCGCGTGCCTGCTCGTCTTTCGGTCGGGACGCGTGAAGCGGTTCTTCGGCCTCGAGGCGGACTAGAGTCCCATCAGCGCGAGCTTGTCGATGAGCTCGGCGACGCGGGGATGCGTGGTCAGCTCGGCCCAGAGCCAGCCGTGGGATTTCTTCATCTCCTCGAGGTGGGCCTTCACGGACGCGGCATCCTGCGCGAGCACGGCCTCGCGCAAGGCCTCGACGCGGACCTTGGTGTCGGACGTCGCGCGCTTGCCGAGCTTCTCGTGCAGGTCGTCGAAGGCGGCGTGAACGGCGTCGGAGTGGTCGGTCGGCTTCTGGGACTCGTCCGTCATGCGGACATTCTACGTGCGTGCGCCGCGAAGCGCCCCGGCCCTCTTCGCGCTAATGTCTCTCTTCATGGACGCTCTTTCTAGGAATCTTCTCTTCTCCCTCGTCTCCAACTCCCGAGTCGCCGCTCTCGGCACGCTCCACGACGGCGGGCCGTTCGTCTCGATGGTGCTGGCCGCGCCCGACCCGACCCACTCCGTGTGGTTCCTCCACGTGAGCCGGCTCTCGGGCCACACGCAGGACCTCCTGAAGGACCCACGCGCGAGCCTGATGCTCGCGATGCCCGACACGGGCGAGAAGGACCCGCGGCAGCTCGCGCGCCTGACGCTCACGGGCGAGGCGACGGAGCTTTCGGACGGCTCGGCCGAGGAAGACTCCGCGAAGGAGATCTACCTCGCGAAGTTCCCGCACATGGCGGAGATCGTCGACCAGCTCGGCGACTTCTCGTTCTGGGTCGTCCGGCCGAAGTCGGCGCGGTTCGTGGGCGGGTTTGCGCGCGCGTTCACGCTCGATCCCGCCGCGCTTCGCGCGGAGATCGAGGCCGGGGCGCCGGCGTAACGGCCTCATAACTTACGCTTGACTTACGCTTCACGCGGCCCTAGGTTCGGGGGGTGCCCGCCCTGCCCCTTCTTCCGCCCGAGATTGCCTCGCAGCTGACGACGGGGGCCGCCCTCGCCGACCGCGAGCGCGGCGCGAGGCGACCCGCGAAGCTGCCCACGCGCGTGCCCGCGCTGGACCGGCTGCTGGGCGGCGGCCTGCCGCGGGGCAGCCTGATAGAAATGTCGGGCCGTGCTTCCAGTGGGCGCCTCTCGGCCGCCCTCTCGGCGCTGGCGGCCACGACGCAGTCGGGCGAGGCCGCCGCGCTCGTCGACCCCGGTGACCACTTCGACCCGCAGGGGGCCGCCGACTCGGGCGTGGACCTGCCCCGCCTCCTCTGGCTACGCCCGCGCGGGCTGAAGACGGCCCTCGCCGCGTGCGAGACGGTGCTCGCCACGGGCTTTGCGCTCGTCGTCCTCGATCTCGGTCTCGCGCGCGTCTCGCGGCGGCGTTTCGACGACGCCGTGTGGCTGCGCCTCACGCGCCGGGCGCGCTTCCACGACACGGCGTTCCTCGTCCTGTCGCCGTACCGCGTCACCGGCACGGCGGCGCACGCCGTGCTCTCGGCGGGCTCCGCGCGCGCCGCGTGGGACGCCGCGCTCATGGCGATGCCCCTCCTCACCGGGCTCGAGGCGCGCGTCTTTCTCGAAAAGACGCGCGCCCACGGAGCGGAGGGGCGCGTGCGCGAAACGCACGCGCCCCTCCGCCTCCATCTCCTGGAAGCCGTCAATGCGGGAAGGTTCGAAGAGAACCAAGAGAAGAAGAAGATTTTCTTAGAAGGTGAAGAGGGGAAGGTTGCGGCTGCCGGGCAGGTCGCCGTCAGCTACTGACGCCGCCCCTGCCGGGGGTATTCACTTTCAAAGAAATCCGAAACCAGCGCGACACGAGGCGAGGCATCACAGGCGACGAGCGAGGCGTTCACACGTGCAGCAGAAAATTTCGCGCCCTCGTCTCGCCTGCCTCGTCGTTCCCCTCTTCCCCCTCGCCGCGCGGCTGCGCGGCGAGCCGGCGCTCGCCGACGAGGCCGTCGCCGTCTGCGAGGGCAACGGCACGGCCGCGCGCGTCGTCGCCGCCACGCGGAAGGCCCGGCGCGCCGGCATCCGCCCGGGCTTCACGCTCCCGCAGGCGCGCGCGCTCCTGCCGAACCTCCTCGCCCGCCCGCGCGACACGGCGGGCGAAAGGGCCGCGCAGGAGGCGCTGCTCGACGCGGCCGGCACGATCTCGCCGCGCGTCGAGGACGGCGGCGAGGGCCTCGTCTACCTCGACGTCGATGGCCTCGCGCGCCTCTTCCCCGACGAGCGCGACCTCGGCCGCGCGCTCATCGCGCGCGGCGAAGAGCGAGTCCCTCCCCGCGCGCTGCGGCATAGCGGGAAGCAAGCTCGCCGCGCGCGTCGCCGCGTCGCTGCCCGACTCCCCCGTCGTCGTCCCCGACGGCGGCGAGGCCGCGTTCCTCGCGCCGCTGCCGCTTTCGAAGCTCGACCCCGACGCCGCCGCCGTCGAGACGCTCTCCCGCTGGGGCCTCTCGCGCGTGGGCGAGTTCGCGAAGCTCCCCGCGGCCGAGGTCGCGAGCCGCCTCGGCGACGCCGGCCACGCGCTCCACGAGATCGCGCGCGGCCGCGACCCGCGCCCGCTCGTCCCGCGCCAGCCCCCGCCGGCCTTCACGGAAGGCGTCGAGCTGGAGTGGCCGCTCCTCACGCTCGAGCCGTTCCTCGGCATGGCCGAGGGCGCCCTCTTACGCCTCGCGCGGCGCCTCGAGTCGCACGCCTGCGGCTGCGTGCGCCTGGACGTCTCGCTCGTCCTCGACCCCGACGGCTGCGACACGCGCAGCGTCGACTTGCCCGCGCCCACGCGCGACGTCAAGACGCTGCTCTCCCTCCTGAAGCTCTCGCTCGAGGGCCGCCCGCCCGGCGCCGCCGTGACCGGCTTCTCGCTCTCGGCCGTGCCCGACGCGCCGCGCCGCGGCCAGCTCACGCTCTTCGGCCCGGCCGAGATCGCGCCCGACCGCCTCGCCGCCACGCTCGCGAAGCTCTTCGCGCTCCTCGGCGAGGGCCGCCTCGGGGCCCCACGAGCCGTCGACGGCCACCGCCCCGAGCGCTTCTCGCTCGAGCCGTTCGCGCCCCCGCCGCCGCCGCCCGAGCGCCGCCTCCCGAAGACCGGCCGCGGCCTCCTCGCCGTGCGCGTCCTGCGGCCCGCAGTGCCGCTCGAGGTCCTCCTCGACGGCGAGCGCCCCGTCTCGCTGCGCCCGCTCTCCGGCGACGACGCCGTGCAGTCGGGCGGCATCCGCGTCGCGTCCGGACCGTGGCGCATGGAAGAGGGCTGGTGGCTGGACGTCCCCGCCACGCGCGCGTACTGGGACGTCGAGCTCTCGGGCGGCGGCCTGTACCGCGTCTACCGCGACGAGGCCGGCGGCAAATGGTTCGCCGACGGCATTTACGACTGACGGAGGAAATCCGCGATCCCAGCGAATTCAAGTGACCCCGCGGCACCGTCGTCCTATCCTTCGCGCGACCCGAATTAATGCGAAGGAGTCTCAGATGCCGAAATTCGTCATCGAACGGGAGATCCCCGGCGTGGGCAACCTCTCCGGGGCCGACCTCCACGCGATCTCGCAGAAGTCGTGCGGCGTGCTCAGCGCGATGGGGCCGTCGATCCAGTGGGTCGAGAGCTTCGTCACGCCCGACAGGATCTACTGCATCTACGTCGCGCCGAACGAGGCGGCGGTGCGCGAGCACGCGACGCGTGGCGGCTTCCCTGCGAACCGCGTCTCCGAGGTGAAGGCGCGGATCGACCCGACGACTGCGGAGTGACGGACACGCCGGGCTCTGAAAAGGAGCGGTGCGGCTCAGCCCGCCTTTTCCGCGTCGGCCGCCGTCTTCTCGAGGCGCTCCTGGCAGTTCTGGCAGACGAACGCGTTCAATCGGGGGAGGAACCGCCACTCGTCGGACTTGTCCGCCTCGCAGAAGAAGCACCTGTGCCGGCCGCGCGTCACCGCCGTCTCGTCGAAGGGCTCGCGATCCTCTGGCGAAGCCACGATGGGGTGATTTTGCACCTTCGGAGAGCGGCGTCCAAGGGAAGAACTCCGCCTCACGAGATTACTTTCGAAGCGTCACTCGTCCGGCTCGACGTTTCTTCTGGGCCTCTTCGAGGAGCGCCCGCAGCGACGTGACCCGTTTGAGGGGCCCGTCCTTCTGCAGCCTTACCTTCATGAGCACATGACCATCCCCGAGTGCTCTCGAGACCGCCCGCGCCACCTGCCGCTGAGTGTGGCAGGGACGCCTCCATCCCTATACCACATAACACAGACCTGACCCCGATCAGCCCTGAGTAGCGACAACGACCGCGCCAAGATGAGCTCCCCGGCAGCGCGGCGCGTCCAACACGAGTGCGGACAAGCCGGTCTCGTCCGCACGCCTCTCGGAGGGCGTGACGTCGCGAGAAGCGCGGGACGCCTCCATCCCTATACCACATAACAAGACCTGACCCGAATCAGCCTGACCCCAATCAGCCGTGAAAGTTGACCTGACCCCAGGAATACGACGCCGGTCCCGATGCAACGCTCAACGCTCAAACCGAAGGTCCGAGTTCAGTTTCGCCAGCTCGTGCCCGGCCAAGTAATACTCGTCTTCAAGGCGTGCCAGGGGCCCGCTTTCAACCGACCGTTGGAAGTAGCGTCGCGCTACGTCTGATTCGCTCGACTCCTTCCGTACGGCACCAGCGTAGAAGAAGGCTTGGCAGGATCGCCTTGGCGCTAGCCGCTCTGACTCGACGGCCGCACGCTCTAGACCCTCCACCCCTATCTCCCCCAGAAGAAATTCTCCTATTGGCCCCGGCCAATTCCGAGCACCACCGCGCGCCGTCCGCACCACTAGAAAACGCTCAGCCTTCAATCTAAACTGCGCGTCCTCTGAGCCTCCAAACCATAGCAGCGCACCGGCGCCTATCCCGCCAGCACGGTCGGTAAAGATGATTTCCCCTCTTTCCAGACCATCGACGACGGCGCACCAACTTTCACAAGCTTCGCGATACTGGTCTTGGAGCCAGTAAGCGACTCCAAGGCTGAGCAGCGCTGCCCCCGTGCGACCTCGGGGATCGACGCGAGCCAGTCGATCAGCAGCGGTGAAATCTTCGATGGCTTTGTCGAGTCCCCCCAGGTTCAAATAGGCAGTGCCCCTATTCACTAAAGACAGGAAATCGGGCGACCTCGAGATCTCGTCGCTGAGGATCTGGAGCGCCTCGCGAAACCTCCCCGCCAGAATTAGGTCAGACGCGTCAGTATCAGAACGGGACGGGGTTTCCGGCGGCGTCATATGCAAAGAGATTACCGTGCTGGTCATACATAATGACAACTGTCTCGTTCGAAGGAAGGTCCCATCTGTCCAGCTGTTCCAGGAACTTGTTGTACCCGCTCCTCGAACGGGGCTTGACCTCTGCGAAGTTGAACCCAGGCCTACCCCTGACGACCCTGACGTCGACACCTCTTAGAGGAGATTCGGTGAACTCAAATCTGGCCGTTGGGTGTTGCTCTTCCAGCCAGTCGAAGATTGGACGCTCGATCTGTCGTCCGTAGTTGCCGCTTCCAAAATTCGCTCCTGCTGGAGGCGTCACTCTACCGATCGGAAGGTCCGCGGTAGGCCCTTTCGGGAAGGTCCACCCGCCTTCTGGCATGATCGACGGCCAGGCGTTCCTAGCACGCAGCGCCGCGCCGATTCGCCCAGCGAGTGCGGCCCCTTCCTCGGTTGCGCCGAAGCCTGCCGTACCAGCCCAGAAGAGCTGCTCGCCCGTAAACTCGCCCGCAGCCTTCGGGTCGGCATTCATCGCCGCATTTCCCGCGCGTTGATAGAGCCCTGCCGCGGCTTGGCCTACCGCAGCCCGGTTCTCTACGACCGCCGACGCTAATTTGTAAGTCAGCACCGGGTTGGTCGCGAACTCCTGCATCGCGTTCACGGCGGTGGACGCGGTCGCGACAGTCTGAGGAAGCGACTTCACGAAGCGCGGCACGGCCTTAGCCGCGCCCACGAGCATGTCCTTGGCGAAGACAGCCGATCGCTTCAAGTTTCCAGCGTCGTGATCAGGATTCAGGAACTGATCAGCTATCGAGGCGATGTAGTCCCCGCACGGGACGTTGTCGAGCCATCCACAAGTCCCCATCGGGTCTGTGGCTTCGTGCGGCCTTGCTCCGACGAATCCGTAGAGGTTCGGGGAGTCTTTGTCGCCCAGTGGATCCTGGGAGAGCCAGACGGCGTTCCGTGCGTCGTACCAGCGGTTCCTGGCGTAGCCCATGCCCGTGACGGGGTCGGTCCACAGGCCCTGGAAGAGGAGGTTCTGGCCGCCGGGGAAGGCGCCATTGGCCGTCGTCCCGGACGCGTAGTAGCTGTCGTAGACGAGGGGGAACGTGCGGTCGAGAAGGACCGCCGAGCCGTCTAGCGGGATGTCGAGGGCGAAGTTCTGGGAGGTGGCGGGTCTACCGAGGCTGTCTTTGAGGCCCTGGAATCTGATGCGGTACGTGGCGCCCTTCGTGAAGCCACTGAGCGGCAGGAGCTCGAGCTCTTCGGGGGCGCTCGCGCGTTGTCCGAGCGCCAGCTGGGCCGCCGTGAGGGCTCCCCAGGTGCCGTCGGTGTTTCTTCTTTCGACCAGAACGCCCGCCTCGAGGGTGGTGGGGTCGGGTGCGAGGGTGAGGGCGAGGCGGATGCCTCCGTCGACGGCGTCAGTTGCGGTTGTCTGCGAGGCCGGGGTGCCGTCGGGTTTCGTGACGCTCTTGAGGCTGGGGTCGAAGCGGGCCGAGAGGAGCTCTGCCCCGGTTTCAGCGTGGGCTTCGCCGTAGGGGGTGTAGTGGTAGCGGACGGGGGTGGGCGGGCTTCGAGGGTCGGCTCCGTCTCTCTCTTCGACGAGGGAAAGGACGGTGTTCTGTTCGTCACGTAAGAGGGTGTAGAGCGTGTCCGACACGACGTCGGCCCCCGAGAGGCTGTAGATCTCGACCCTCTCCTGCACGGCGTCGTCCAGGCCCGAGGCTCCTGGGACGTAGCTCTTCCGCCATCTGAGGGTCCCGTCCTGGGCCTTCCCCACCTCGGCCATGAGGTGCGAGCCGTCCCAGAGGTATTCGCGCCGCTCGATGAAGGGCCGCGTGGTGTCGTCGCCCGCCGTCGCCGCGACGCCGCGGTGCTCGCGGGCCAGGAGGCTGCCGAGGGCGTCGTATTCGTACCGGATCTGGTGGCCGGCGTAGGGAGAGTGGTACTGCTTGACGGGGCTCGCCGGGCAGTCGGGCGTCGGCTGCGCTCCCTGCTCAGCGGGCCAGCAGTCGTTGACGGTGACGGAGAGAAGCTCTCCCCTCCAGCTCCACACGTAGCTGAAGCGGTCGTCGCTCTGCCGCCGGCCCTCGAGGTCGTGGTCGAAGGCGAGGCCGTTTCGCTTCGTGATGCGGCCTTCGACGCCGGTCTCGAGGAGGGCCTCGGTGTTGGCGCCGCCCTCTCGTGCCAGGACGTTGACCTCGTCGCCGAGGCCATACCCGATGTCGAACTTCTCGAAGACGGACGGTGCCGAGGAGCCGTCGCGGCTGCCGCGCCCGGCTTCTGCGATCTTCAGCCGGAGGCCGTTGTCGGGCGTGAAGGTCCAGCCCTGGTTCGCGAAGAGACCCGGCTTGCCGGGAAGGGAGCCCATCACCTCGCGCCCGCGCTTGATGGCGTCGCCCGTGCGGTAGCCGAAACCGAACTGGCCCCAAGCCGTCTTCGGCTCGTCCGTCGGGGCCTGCGCCGGGTCCGCCGACGCCACGGTGATCGTGCCGAGCTGCCACGGGGTCGCGACGGTGCCGCCGGGCTGGGCGCCGAGGCCCGAGCCGAGGTAGCTCATGCGGTGCGCCGTCTTCAGCGCGTTGTCGGTCGTGACACCGTAGAGGCGCGCCGTGCCGCCCCAGTCCCAGCGGGCGCCCAGCTTCGGCCCGCCTACGTTCGCGGCCACAACCACGAGACGGTCTAGCGAGTCGAAGGTGCGCGCGTAGCCGGTGAAGGAGCCGGCGCCGTGCCGGCCGACGCCTGCCGGCAGCGTGACGCCGACCTCGCGCGACCACGTGTCGTAGCCGCGCACGAGCGGATCGCGCAGGCCGACGCGTTCCTCGGTGGGTCGGCCCGCGGCGTCATAGAGCGCGAAGGCCGCGCGAGCCGCGTCGTTCGCCATGAAGACGCCGGGCGTGGCAGTCGGCTTGTCGAGCCGGTCGGCCGTCTTCAACCGCGAGGCCTCGTCGTAGGCGTAGGCATCGCCGCCGTCGACCACTACCCTCGAACCGCTGGGCGCCAGATGGGGGGTTCGGCCAGTCAGCCGATTTGCAGCATCGTAGCGATGCGTGACCATGATTCCGGAACGATTCGTCCACGTGTCGACCGTGTCGTCGCCGTTATATGTGAACGACTCGGTCGTCCCGTCCGGCCGGAGGATGGATGCGAGCCGCCCGGCGCCGTCGTAGCCGTAGTCGGTCTCGCCGACGGACGCGTTGCCCTGCTCGGTCACGCGCACCTTGACCCGCCCGTCGAGGTCGTAGCCGTAGTTCGTCTTGCCGCCCGTCGGGCGCGTCTCCTGGATCAGGCGCCCGGCGCCGTCGTAGTGGTACTCGGCGCGGCTGCCGATCGAGGACTCGACGCTCCTCACGTTCCCGGCCTGGTCGTAACCGGTCTGTATGGTCGAGATGAGCGTGCCGCCGCTCGAGCGCTTCTCCTGCACGACCCGCCCAAACGCGTCGCGGCGGTACTCGCTTTCAACCGTTTTCTTGCTCGCGGTGCCTGGCACCGCCTCCTGCACGAACATGCTCATCGGCCACGGGGCCGTGCCCCCGTAGTCGTAGTGCGTCTCGTTGTTCCCGCCGTCGATCTGCACGACGGGCCGGCCCGCGTCGTCGTACCCGACCGTCAGGTCGGTTCGCTGGATCGCGTCCGTCGGGCCGCTCGTGACGCCGGACAGCCGGCCTGAGCCGTCGTACTGCTTCAGCGTGACCCGATACGCCAGCGGCGACGCCGTGAGCATCTCGCGGACCTCGTTCACCGCGCCGAAGCTCGTCACGTGCGTGAGCGTCTCGGCGAGCTTGTTCGACGACGCGGACTTCGGGTCGCCGTCGAACGTCGACTCGCGGACGATCCCGCCCGCGGCGTCGTACTCGCGCTCGACGGAAGCGCCGGTCGGAAGGTCTTCCTGGTACATCCGGCCCCACGCGTCGAAACGGCCGCGCCAGACGCCGATGTCCCCGTCCGTCATCCAGACGGCGCGCCCCATCTCGTCGTAGCCGCGCTTGCGGACGCCGGAGGAGCTGACCTGCTCGCTCTTGACGCGCCCCGCCGCGTCGTACTCGTAGTGCGTCGTGAAGCCCTGCGGGCTGGTGACGTCCGAGAGCTGCCCGAACCTGTTGTAGGAGTACTGCGTCTTTCCGGTCGCGAGGCCCGAGATCTGGCCCGCGGCGGCTTGCGCGAGGTTGTTGACCGTGACGCTGACGAGCTGCTCGCGGTCGTTGTACTCGTAGAGCGTCTCGACCTCGCCATTGTCCAGGTCTGCCTGCCGGCGGCGCTCGATCTTCTGGTGGCCGACCGGGTCGAAAGCGCGGGTGACGACCGCGTCCGGGACCTGATCGAAGTCGGCGCTCGTGCTGAGTCCGAGCGTCTCCCTCACGGGGCGATCCCACTCGTCGTACTCGTACAGGCTGGACGTCTGGAAGCTGGTCTTGCGCGTCGTGACGTTTCCGCGCGGGCCCTTGCCGTCCTCGTCGTACGCCAGGGTCTCCTTGATGGAGCCCCTCGCGATGTCGGTCGCGAAGCCGCGGCCGGGTCTGCCCCTGGCGTCCGTGCCGAAACCCATCGTGACGTGCGTTCCGTTCGAGCCCGAGCCGGTGAATTCCTTCATCCGGCCGAACGGGTCGTAGCTCGACGTCCCCGTGACCGCAGTCTGGCCGTCCGCCGCGTCGTAGCCGGGGTTCTTCTGCCCGTTCGAAACGGGCACGGCGTTCGTGACGCCCCGCAGCAGCGGGTCGGTTGTCTTCTCGGGAATGTTGTCCTCGTACGACTGGACCTGGCTGACCGGAGTTCCGTGCTGAGCGGTCCCAGTCGACGCGAGGCCGACCTCGGCCATCACATGGTCGACATTCGCCTTGTCCAAGCGGCCGCCGGCCTTGTAGTCCTGCCGGGTCACATGCCCGTCCGGCCACGTGATGTGGTCGATCCTCCCGTCGTCAAGATAGGAGTACCTCGTCGTCAGCGCGACCGCGGGCGGATCGGAGCCCGCGGCCGGGGTCGGATCGGACGAGCGGATCGTCTCGACCGTCTCCTTCACCAGGCTGATCCGGCCCGAGTCGAACGTGTAGTCGGCCCTGAGATCCCAGGGCGCGACGAGCGAGACGCCGTTCAGGGGGCCGGCGTCGGCGGGCGGATCAAAGCCCTGGAAACGCCAGGCGACGGTGTCGCTGTTCGGCGGGCTGGGAGGGACGGCGAGCGAGCACGACCCGGCCGGTCTCGGGGACGTAGTCGAACGTGACGCGATCGGCGCCTGCCTCGGGGAGCCGGAATCCGGTCAGCTTCAGCTTCGGGAAGTCTGTTCCGTGCAGAGGGGCCGTGTCCTGGAGACCCTTGGCGTACTCGTAGCGATACGTCACGGTTGGTTGCTTGTGTTCGAAGCCCGGAATCGGGCTCGTGACGTCGGGAAGCTGGACTTGGGTCAGGCGGCGGAGGTCGTCGTAGAAGAAGCTCACGACGCGCGGCGGCGTCGCGAAGTCCTCGATCTTCGTCAGGAGACCGTACTGCGGGTTCGACGCTCCGCCGGCGAGGAACGGCTGCTGGTCGTACGACAGCTTGTACGAGCGGCCCAGCTCGTCCTCGGCGCGGACGAGAGCGCCGCCTCCGTCGTAGAAGAGCGACAGCGTGTTGCCCTGCGCGGACGGATCGGCCGCGCCCCGCCGGTGCCGGTCGGAGAGCTCCAAGAGCCGGCCGTTCGCGTCGAAGAGCATCGTGTCGTGGGTGCGTCCGACGAGCCGATATCCGGCGCCGCCGCCCAGGGACTCCAGCCTCACGTAGAGGCCTTTCGGCACGCAGAGGTCGCCGTCGGCCTCGGATCCGTCCGCGCACCCGCCGGCGGACGGCGAGAACTTCCAGACGTGGCCGCCGCCGTCGTGGAACTCGATCTCGCCCGTGTACGGCAGCAGCCTGAGGTGCGCAAGCAGCGACGAGTTCCACCCGGCGGCCGAGAGGCCCGTAGCCGAGGACACCCGAACGGTACGTCCGGTCGAAGACGAAGCCGACGCCGCGGCCTTCCACGGCGTGATCGGTGGCTGAGAGGACCGCTTCGCCCGAGACGAGCGAGACGCTGGCGCCCGCTTCGGCGCTCCAGAGGGCAGGGTTCAGCGCGGGCTCGGCGAGCGAGACCTGCGCGGGCGACGGGACCTCGTCGGCGAAGCCGGCGACCTGCGCGGCGCCCGAGGGCGCCCGGGAAGTTGTCGCCCAGCGCGTTGAAGAACGCGAGGGCGGCGGCCGTGGGCGCGTCGCCGCCGGGCGGCTCGGCGAGATAGACGCGCACCCAGGGTCCGGCGGCGAGCAGCTCCTTGACGGTGATGTCCTTGTTCGCGGGGTCGGTCGGGAGATAGGACGGCCGGCCGCACCGGCGGCACTGCGTCTTCTCGTCCGCCACCTTCGCGGGTGACTTGAGGTCCTGCCTGCTCTTCCAGTAGTCGAGCCGCGCGCGGGGATCGGCCAGGAGGAGCACGACCTCGTCGGACTCGTAGAGGTTGTAGGGCTGCTGAAGACGATCGCCCGCCGTTCCGCCCGCCGGGACGAGCCTCCGAAGCGTGACGAAGACGTCCCGGTCGGGCCAGCCTCCGCCGCCCTGCGCTGCGAGGAGGGGCCCGACATCGTCCTTCGAGAGGAGCCTCGCGTCCGGGAGGGACCGCAGCGTCTGGACCTTCGCGACGAGCTTCTCGCCGAGCGAGCCGGGCAGGGACACGCGGACCTTGAAGGCCGCGGTGGCTAAGCGCTCGTCCACCTTCGCCTTTTCGGGATCCGCTTCGTCGGCCGTCCTGATCTGCGTCTGGACACCGAGAGGCACGAAGTCTGGGCGTCGAGCTGGACGTTCGGGAGCGGCGTCGTGCCGGCCGCGCGGTTCTCGCCATCCGGCCTGTAGAGGCCGCTGAAGATGAAGCCTGGATCCCGGGTGGGCACGACGAAGCCGCCTTCGGCGGCAGGGCCGTTGACGCCCCACGTGTAGAGGAACCCGGTGCTCTCGTCGAGGCCGATGTGGTTCGTGTCCCACGGAGCCCGGAGCGTGAAGAGGAGCCGCGGGTCCGCCGAGCCCGACGGGTCCGGGAAGACGCCGTCCTTGCTCGGACCGCCGTTCGCCTGCGTGATGTCCCAGACGTCGATAATCGGATTCCCATTCCCGTCCTGCCCCCCCGCGAAGAGCCGGCGGCCCGCAGCGTCCGTCGCAAGGCGGTAGGTGGAGTGGTCTTTCGCCCAGAAGCGGCCGATCAGATTCATGCTGGGCCGGCTCGTCACGTCGTACACGTCGATCCCCGCCGGCCCGAGCGAATAGAAGGCGAGGTCGCCGCGCACGTTCGACGAGGGGACCGGGGGCTGCGGTGCCACGAACGAGCCCAGACCGACCGAGGCGATTCCCCGGTCGATCCACGTCGCCCCCACGGCGAGCGTGACGGCACGATAGGAGGGGATCGGACTCGGAGCGGCCGGCGTCGACGCGGGAACCGTGTCCGCGAGGCACTTCATCTCGACCGCCTGGAGCGAGCCGGGAGCGTTCGATCTCGCCGCCAGATTGCCGGCGCCGAAGTGGGTCAGAACGGAGAAGACGTCGACGAAGTCGGGGCCGGTTGCCACCGCCAGCGCCGGGGTGTTCGCGAGGCTGTCCGGTCCGGCGTTCCCGCATGTGGGGAAGGAGATCTCCGCGCCTTCGAAGGTGCCGAGGTGGCGGCCGCACTCGCCTTTGTTTCCCTGCGTTGCGCCGCCGCCGCTCGGCGTCGGTGAGTCGTAGAACCGATTCAAGTCGAACGCCGAAACGCCGCTGCCGACGATCGCCAAGTACCCTATGGCCGTCTTGTTGTAGCGGATCTGGATCTGGTCCCGCCTCCGGGCCCGGATCGTGACGGGGAGCGTCATGCCGCCCACGGACGGATTCGGAACGTCCACGGACCAACTCTGGCCGGTCGTGAGGTCGTCGATGGTGACCCGCTGCTTCCGGTCGATCGAAGGCTCGCTGCACGGCGTGGCGCCCCGATCGTAGACGTGGCCAGCGGTGTTGATCGTCACGGCGATCTCATAGAACTGATCCGGCGAAGGCGGCGGGCCGGCTGGCGACGTGCCGGACCCCGGAACCTTGTCGAAGAACTCCTCGAGGGGATAAGGGCCGACCGTGTCGTCGTCCACGAGGATCTGCAGGTCCGACGGCGTGCCCGTGGGGAGCGAGCCCGCGAGGGAGAGGTAATCGGAAGGTGAGAGGCCGGTCGTGCTCCCGAGCGCGAAGGCGGCCTTGACGCCGCCCGAAACGGCCGCGAAGCACGGCAGCGCCGTGAGCCAGACCGGGTCGCCCGGGACGCGCGGGGGGCAGGATCCGGAAAGAGCCGCCCGGACGTCCTCGACCCGGACGGCCTTGATCGCCCACGAGCCGCCCACCCTCTCGTTGAAGAAGAGCCTGTTGTGACCGTCGCTCGCGAACGCGCGCAGCTGGTCGCCCGCGTCCGGCGCGAGCACCGCGAAGAGCCTCGGATTCGTCGGGTCCGAAGCATCCATCGCGAGGAGCCTGCCGGACGCCGAGCCCACGAGAAAAAGGTTGCCGAACTTCATGAGATCGCGCGCCGAGTTCGTGTCGCCCAGCGCAGGCGCGGCGCCGCCCAGCGTGCTCCCGATCGGGCCCGACTGCGCAGAACGCGTCGCGAACGAGAAGAGGGTCGGGTCCGTCGGTGGATAGGCCACCGAGGGCGTGCTGTCCGAAGTCAGGTGCGCCAGAGCGAGCCTGTATTGGTGCCCGCGCGCGAGGGGCCCGAAGAGCCGCGCCCTCACGCGCGTGAAGTTCGAACCCTGGGTCACGTTCAGCGATACGGGAACGGGCGACGCGCAGGCGTGGGGTCCCGGCGTCGAGCGGTCGAGCGCGCCGCAGTCTTCGAGGCTCACGAGGGTCGCCGGGTCGGCGGCGCTCGCGAGCGGGCGGCTGAAGCTGAACGAAATCTCGCTGAGTTCGTCGGCATCCACGTCCGAGGGAGTCACGACGGCGAGAAGGTCCTCACCGGGCTTCGCGCCGAGAGGGCCAGCGGTGAAGTCGCCCGACTGGACGATCGCCTTCGCGTCGTCTTTCTGCGAGAGGTTGTAGAGCTGGACGGCGCTGAAATCGGGCAGGGCTCTGCCCGGCACGGCACGGAGCGACGTGGTTTCCCGGTCGGTGCTGTGCGCCTCGACGTCGAGGCGGAGGCGCAGGTTCTCTTCCTTCCCGGGGAGAACGGTCGGAGCCTTGAAGCGAATGACGGAGAACGGACTGGCGTCGACCAGCCTCGGCGGGTCCGTAGGCGCCGGCTCGAGGTCGCCGAGGTCAACGAACCTGCCGGGCGACGGAGCGATCGCAGAGTAGGACTTTTCGCTCAGGATCCATCCCGTCGCGAGGTCTCGCTTCACGACCGTGAAGTCGGATCCGATGCTCGGCAGCACGTAGCGGCCGCTCCAGTTCTTCGCGACCGCCTGGTAGACCACAGCGTCGGCGAGCGCGTTGTAGAGAACGAAAAACGTCGCGCCTATTACGGCCGGTTCGATGTGCCCCGTGACCGCCGAGAGCTCCACCGTGGCGCCGACGATGAACGCCACGTTCCCGCGCGCCGTCATCTCGAGCAGGATCGCGCGCAGCAGCTTCTTCGGCAGCGCCTGCACCTTCCGCCCCGCGAACGCCTGCCGGCCGCTGCCCGACGTCGCGCTCGAGGCCGGCGTCCGTCGCGACGAGCGCCGGGTCGTCCGGCTGGTCGGCCTCGAGCGTCGAGATGAGCTTGCCGCCCTTGCCGTCGTCCACGAGGCGGCCGACGTCGAGGATCTGGAGCTTCCTTCCCCACGGGAGTTCGATCGGCGTGCCCGCGAAGACGAGGCCGCCGACGGGCGAGGCCGTCGTGACGGGGATCCTGAGGCGCAGCGTCTCCTTCGCGGTGCCGTCGAAGTCGACGTTGAGGACGGCGCCCACTTCGAGGCCCGGGTTCAGCGCGACTGCGAGCGAATCGAGCGGCTGCTTCGTGACCGTGACGAGCGTGGGCGCGTCGAACGCGGCCGCGGGCGCGGTGACTTCGACGCCCTCCGGCCGTCGTGAACACGGTGTCGTCTCCCGGGCTCGCGACGAAGCCCTTTCCGTCCGGCGTCGCGAACGGGCCGAGACGGAACGTCGCGGCCTCGGCGCCGGTCGGATCGAGGACGTGGATGTAGACCTTGCTCGAAAGCGTGACGCTGACCGTCGGCGGGCAGCCGGCGTTCAGCGTGAAGCCGCCGTTCGCCATTCGCGGGCTGCGTGACGTTGGACGGGCACGCCACCGGGCCGTCGACGTCGGCCCAGACGGACCACGGCGTCGTCCCACCCGTGACGAGAGGGAGCGTGCCGTCGGCCCCGACGATCTGCGCGACGCCGTTCACCGGGACGAGGAGGCGGATCTTCTCGGGGTGGATGGCGCCGCCGGTGACGAACTGCGTCGAGGTCGTGAAGCTCCAGTCGACGGGCAGCGCGCCGCCGTAGAGCGTCCCGGCCGTGTCCCTGACGCCGCCCGTGAAGCGCGCCGCGATGCGCTTGCCGGGCGGAAGCGGGCGCGCGGGCGTGAAGACGACGGTCGTCCTGTCGGGCGAGAGCGCGACGGCTCCGCTGAAGAGGAGGCCGGTCGAGGCGCCGGACGGCGTCGGCGAGGGAGACGGCGAGCGTCGAGGCGGTGACGCTGGCCGGGTCCAGCGCGGTCGTGAACGCGACCGAGACGGTCGAGCCCACCGGCTGGTCCGCGGCGCCGCTGGCGGGCTGGAGCGCCTTGATCTGCGGCGGCACCGGCGAGAGAACGAGATCGAGCGTCGCGACCTGGCCCTTCGCGAGCGACGGCACCTGCCCCGAGCCCGCGATGCCGAGGACGGGATGGAGCGCGCCGAGCGTGGGGGCGCCCGCGGGCGCCGGCACGGCGTAGACGCCGCCGGGGACGGAGAGGTTCGCCGTGCCGAGGCCGGCCGCCGTGACGCGCGAGCCCGCGATGCCCGCGCCGTTCGGCGAAGTGACGCGGCCCGTCACGAAGCCGACGGGCGCGCTCGCGTGGAGGTAGAGAAAGAGGCCCTCGGCCGTGAGGCCCGGGAAGGGCAGCGGCGAGCCCGAGGCCTCGGGGGCCGCGATGAGCTTCGCGGGCACGGCGCCCGCGCCGGGCAGGAGCGTGACGCGCGCGACGGCGTTCGCGAACGCGCCGCGGCCGTCGTCTGGCGCGTCGACGAAGGCGGCGAGGACGAAACGCGGATCGTCGGCCGCGTCGGCGGGGAGACCCGACGGCGCATTGAGCTTCAGCGTCGCGGCGCGCGCGAGCGTCGCGCCCGAGAGGCCGAGGCGCACGCCCGCGACGGCCGTGTAGCCCGCCACGACCGGCAGCGCGGCGAGCTCGGAGGCCGAAAGCTGCCGCGCGGAGACGACCGTCTGCTGCGCGAGGCCGCCCTCGGGCACGTCGAGCTCGATGCCGTCCGCCGTCGTCACCGAGCCGCCCGCCGGCCCGAGCACCTGCCCGCGCTCGAGCTGGTCGGTGAACGGGTAGAGGCGGACGTTCTCGAAGCCCGTGTCGAGGAGGACCTGCGCGGCGCGCGGGCTGGGCGAGACGCGGAACGTCAGCGCGCCCGCCGCGCCGGGCGCGGCGCCGCCGAGGTCGGCCGCCGTGAGCGGCGGGTGGTAGAGGACGAGGTCGGCGCTGAACGGCGCCTCGTAGAGCTCGCCGGCGCCGCCCGAGAGGACGAGCTTTTCGTCGAGGTAGCCCTGCACGGCGAGGCCGCTGGGCCACGGCGTCGCCCCGTCGGAAGATTTCGCGACGACGCGCGCGGTCGCGCGGCCGGTGGGCGAGACGACAGGCGGGTCGAGCGCGATCGTCGCCGTGAGCGTGGGCACCGGGGACGGCAGGTCGACGCCCACGAGCGGCGCGTCGAGGGCGACGGGCAGGACGGGCGGCCGCGTCGCGGGGTCCGCGTCGGGAGCGACGACCGCGACGGAGCCGGGGCCGGTCAGCGCGACGCGCGCGACGTCCGGAGTCGACCCGGCGCCCGCGACGAAGGCCGGGAGCGGCAGCGCGAGCCACGCGCCCGCGACGACGTCGTACCGCGCGGCGTAAAGGTCGGCCGTGTCAACGCCTGCCGGGAGCGGCAGCGTGAGCGTGACGGCTCCCGCCGCGAACGGCGTGCCCGCGCCCTCGAGCAGCGCGTCGTCGCCGGCGCCGTTCGGGATCAGGCGGAGCTCGGCGGCTGCGAGCGGTGTGTAGCCGAGCGGGAGCGGCTCGGGCAGGCCCTGCCCCGAGAGCGGCGTCAGGAGGACGCCGAGGTTCGTCGCCGAGGCGAGCGCGTTCGGCGCGAAGACGACGGTTGCGTTCGAGCCCGTGGGGCCAGCGAACGATCCTCCGGATCCCGGAGCGAGGAGCGCCGGAGCCTGCGCGGCGAGAGGCGTCAGGCGGCTGCCGAACGGCACGGCGCCGACGGAGGGCTCGAGGGCGAGCCGCCGCACGGCGCGCGTGTATCCCGGGCGCGAGAGGACGAGCGCGTAGCGCCCGGCCGCGATGTCGCCCGTGAGGCTGAAGCGGCCGCGGCCGTCCGTCACCGTGCTCGCGACGGGCGCCGTCACCTGCGCGGCCGGCGCCGCGCCCGGCAGGACCGCGCCGGAGGCGTAGAGCTTCGCGTCCGCTCCGGCCAGCGGGCGGCCGCTCCCGTCGTCGAGCGCGGCGCCGGAGAGGAAGCCGCCTGAGAGGTCGCCTCCCCCGTTCGCGAAGAAGACGGTCGCGTACGGCGCCGTCATCACGTTGCCCGCCGCGTCGGCCGCGGGCGAGCCGACGGAGAGGCGCACGGTGACGTTCGCCCACCACGCGGAGGCGCCCGTGCCTAGATCGAGGGTCGCGGTCAGTCCATCCGTCGAGAGGGAGAGCGTCGCGGGCTTTGGCGCGTTCGTCGCGTCGTCGGCCTTCGAGACCGTGATCGCGCTCCCCGCCCCGCCGACCGTGAGCGACGCGGCGTTCATCGCCTCGCTGAAGGAGAGCGTGAGCGCGCCCGTGCCGCGGTCGAACGTCGCCCCGGCGACGGACGGCGCGCTGCAGTCCACCCGGAGGAGCGCGGCCGCTTCGGGCCCCGCGGTCCCGCCCGAGTCGATCGCGGCGGCGTGCAGGGCGTGCCAGCCGTTCCCCGCGAGAGGCAGCGCGACGGCGAAGCGGCCCGAGGCGTCGGCGTTGCCGGTGACCGAGAGGCTGCCGTCGCGCACGCGGACGGCCGCGTTCGGCTCGGCCGTGCCGGACACGACGACCTGCTGCGCGCAGAGGACGGCCGGCAGCGCGTCGAGGACGGGTGGAGCGCTCGCCCCGAGCGCGGCGACCGTGAACGTGACCTCCTTCGCGGCCGCGAGCGCATGGCCGGCGAGGTCGCTGATTCCGGTTCCCGCGCGGAGCCTGTACGCCTCGCCGCGCACCATCGCGGCGCCCGGCGCGAACGCGACGGCGCTGCCCGCGACCGTGAACGTCCCGACGGCCTTGTCGCCCGTGGAAAGGCGCGTGAGCGTGAGGCCGTCCGCCGCCGCGAGCGACGAGGGCCGGATCGTCTCGCTGAAGAGGACGAGCGGGATCTCGTTCGCGTCCACCTGCTTCGCGCCGTCGGCGGGCTGCATGTCGACGACCGTGGGTGGCGTAACGTCCTTGAAGAGGAGGCGCTTGTCGTTCGCGTATGCGCCGGAGGGCTCCTCGACGCGCGCGATCACGCCGAACGCCCCCTCGGCCGTCGGCACGGCGACCTCAACGGTGAAGCTCGCGTGCCGGCGCCCGTCGGCCGCCGGCGCGTCCCACGCGACGCCGTCGAGACCGCCGCCGTTGAGCGAGACGATCGCGCCGTCCTTCGCCCAGGCCTCACCCGAGGCCGCGAACGACGGGGGTGAAGTCTCGTTGAAACGGGTGCCGTCGAGGGGCTGCGCAAGGACGAGCGCGGGCGCGGCGGGGTCGTACACGACGTTGACCGTCGCGGTGCCGGCCTGGCCGAGCGTGTCTGTTGCCGTGGCCGTCACGGCCTGCGGGAAGCCGGGCGACGTCGTGACGAGGGGGACGCCCGAGGCGTAGAAGGCGCCCGTGTCGAAATCCACGGTCGCCGTGACGGAGCCCGCGCCCGTGGCGACGACGACGGACGCGAGGTCCGGCTCGTTCGTGAGGTCGACGATGCCCGAGACGCTCACGGCGGCCGGGCCGGCGCCGGGCGTGCCGACGTGCGCGCCGTCGGGCGGCGACGTGATGACGACCTTCGCCGCCGCCGAATCGCGGTACACGACGACGCGGTCTTCCCCGCTCCGGCCCGTGGCGTCCACCGCGCGCGCGCCGAGGACGTTCGGGCCCTCGACGAGCGGCAGCGCTCCGGCCGAGAACGTACCCCCGGACACCGACGCCTTGACGCCGTTCACGGTCACGGCCGCCGCGGAGTCGGAGACCGTGCCCGTCACGGCAGCCTTCGCTCCCGTCTGCCGCGCGCCGCCCGCCGGCTGGACGATC
This sequence comes from uncultured Acidobacteriota bacterium, assembly GCA_963798215.1. Lineage (GTDB taxonomy): Bacteria > Acidobacteriota > Thermoanaerobaculia > UBA5066 > UBA5066 > Fen-183. Next base: position 1,012,830 of record CAWCSP010000004.1, on the reverse strand, counting down.
GTCACGACCGGGCCCGCGCCGTCCGCGAGGCGCGTGATCGAAAGGCTCGTCGTCGAGACGGCGCCCGCGCGGTCCGTGCACGCGATCGAGAGCGTGTTGGCGCCGACGACGGCGAGCGGGACGTCGCCCGCCGCGAACGTGCCGTCCGCGAGCTGCGCCGCGAACGTCTGGCCGGCCGAGGTGACCGCGACGGAGGCCGCGTCGCCGCTCTGACCCTTGAGCGTGACTTTCGGCGCCGCGACGATCGCGCCGTCGCCTGGGTCGAGTGCCGACACGGCGCAGCCGCCCGAAGCGAGGACGAAGCTGCGGTCTGCCCGGCTCTCGTTGCCCGCGGCGTCGCGCGCGACGACCGAGAGCGCGTACCCGCCCGCCTGCGCGATCGGCAGGTCCGTGACGGCCGCGGTCGCGCCCTCGTCCACGCCGTTCACGCGGATGGTGGGCACGGGAACCGGCACGGCGTCGTCCGTGATCGTCACCCGCAACGTGAACGGCCGCGCGAAGCTCGCGCCCTCGGCGAGCGGCTGGCCGTCCGCGGTGAGCGCGATGGCAGGCGCCGTCGTGTCGGTTGTGACCGTGACGGATGCGGTGCCCGCGCGGCCGAACGAGTCCGTCGCCGAGGCCGTGAGCGTGTTCGCGCCCGACTGCAGGGGGACATCCTTCGCGCGGAACGTGCCGAGCGCGTCGAGGACGAGCGTCTGGCCGGCGACGGTGACCTGCCCGTTCGCCGTCGCGGACGGCCCGCCGACGACGGCGCCCGCGACGTCGATCTTCCTGCGGTTCGTCCTTGCGCCGTCGGACGGCTCGAGGATGAGGATCCGCGGCCCGGAGGGGCGAACCGTGACCTGGCGCGTGGCGGAGGCCGTGCGCCCACCCGCGTCGGAGGCGATCGCCACGATCTCGGAGGGCACGTCGGGCGGGAGGACGAGGTCGGGGAGCGACCACGTCGTACCCGCGAGCGTCGCGGCTCGGCCGTTGACGGTCACCGACGTCACGGACGCGCTCGCGGTGCCCGTCACGGCGACCGTCGGGCCCGGCAGGACCGCGCCGTCCGAGGGCGCGGTGATTTCGACCGCCGGACCGGCGGTGAGGTCCACCTTGAACGTCGCGGTCGCGGTAGCCGAGTGGCCGAGCGTGTCGGTCGCGGTGGCCGCGAGCGTGTAGTCGCCGGAAACGGAGATTGATGTTCCGGAAAGGAACGAGATTCCGTTGAGAGTGGCCAGGACCGCCGCAGAGGGGTCATTCGAGCGCACGGTCGGCGCCACGGCGCGGAAGAACTGCGCGCCCGTGCCGAGCGGAACGCCCGACTCGAGGATCTCGACGGAGGGCCCGATCGTCTTGACCCTGAACGAGCGCGCGAACGTCGCGCGGTTGCCGGCTTTGTCGGCGAGGACGATCGAGACGGCGTTAACCCCTTCCTTCGAAGAAAAAGATGCTGTCGAGAATGCGCCGCCACTCACATTGGCAGTCACGCCGTTGACGGTGGCCGCAGCAAGGTCCGGATCGGACGTGCCGGACACCGACGTGACCGCCGAGCCGAGCGCCGCCCCGTCCGCCGGTGTCGTCGAGCGGAGCCGCGGCGGCGTGACGTCGATCGTGAAGAGGGCATGCGCCGAGGTCGCGTGCCCTGCGCAGTCCGTCGCGGTCGCCGCGAGGAGGTGCGTGCCCTCGGCCGAGATCGGCGAGCCCGTCCAGGGTGTGCCGTCCAGCGTGACGACCGGCGCCGGCGGGGCCGAGCCGGGTCCGTCGGAGACGGACACGCGCGGCGAGAGCGCGCGGCCGAAGAGGACGGGCGTCTCGCCGGGGCCGGCCACCGCGCCAGCTGCGGCGCCGGGCATCGCGCCGCCGTCGAGGAGGAGCGCGACCGAAGGCGAAGAAGCCTTGACGCGGAACGTGCGCAGGACGCGGACGTCGTGGCCGAGGACGTCGGTCGTCGACGCCGTCAGCGTCGCGATCCCGTCGACGGAGCCGAGGTCGACGGCCGGCACCGTCCACGTCGTGCCCGCCGCGTCGAGCGTCGCCGTGAAGGACTGCGGCGTGCCGCCCGCCGGCTGGACGGCGAGCGTGACGACGGGCCGGGCGCCTGCGCGGCCGTAGACGCGGCCGGAGACGCGCGGCCGGCGGGCCCGGCGCGCGGCACGCGGCCGAGTCCGCGGCGGGCGCGTCCATCGTGAGGACCGGCGGCGTGGAGTCGAGGCGGTACCCGACGGGTGCCGACTCCCCGCGGTGGCCGAACGTGTCGAGTGCGACCGCCGTGAGCTGCTGATCGCCCTCGACGAGCGGGACGTTCGTGGCCACCCACCGGCCGCCCGAGACGGTCGCGGGCACGCCGGCCACCGTCAGCGAGAGGAGGTGCGGCTCCGCGACCGTCCCCGTCACCGTGACGAACGCCGAGCCGGTGACGGGGTCGGCCGGCGGGTCGATCGTGACGACCGGTGCGAGCGTGTCGACGGTGACGGCGACGCCGGCCGACGTGGCGACGTTGCCCGCGGCATCGGCCGCGCGCGCGACGAGCGCCGCGTCGCCCTCGGGCAGCGCCAGCGTCGCGGCGAACTGCCCGTTCGACACGGACGCCGCGACGCCGTTCACCGTGACACCCGCGAGGTGCGCGTCGGACACGGTGCCCGCCACCGTCACGGACGAGACCGCGAGCTGCGCGTTCGGCGCGGGAGAGGTGATCGCGACCGCGGGCGCCTGCGTGTCGCGGCTCACGGTGAACGCGTTCGAGTCCGCCGCGTGGCCGAGCGTGTCGGTCGCGCGCGCGACGAGGACGTTGTCGCCCTCGGCGAGCGGCACGGCCGCCGCCGCGAAGCGGCCGCCGGAGACGACCGCGGCCGCGCCGTTCACCGTGACGCCCGCGAGGTGCGGATCGGAGACCGTGCCCGACACGGCGAGGGACGTGAGGTTCGTGAGCGCGGGGAGAGAGGTCGTGTCGAGCGCGACCGATGGCGGCAGCGTGTCGAGCGTGACGACGACCGGCGCCGATTCGAACGTCCGCGCGGACGCGTCCACCGCCACGGCGACGAGGCGGTTGTCGCCCTCGGCGAGCCCCACGTTCGCCGCAGTGAAGGCCGTGCCCGAGAGCGTCGCGGGGACCCCCGCGACCTTCACGGCGGCGAGGTTCGGGACGTTCGCGACGCCCGTGACGGTCACCGTCGCGCCGGCCGTGAGCGTGCCCGAAGCCGGGCTCGTGATCCTCACGTCCGGCGAGCCGAGGTCGAGGGAGACGGAGATCCTGGCCGACTGACCCGAACGCCCCGCACGGTCGCGCGCGACCGCGACGAGCGACGAGGAGCCCGGCGGGATCGGGACCGTGGCCGTGAACCGGTTGCCGGCGATCGAGGCCGTCACGCCGTTCACGGAGATGCCGACGAGGTTCGCCTCGACGAACGTGCCCGTGACGGAGATCGGCGAAGCGCCGAAGACCGTGCCCGGAGCGGGGCTGTCGATCACGACGACCGGCGCGAGCGTGTCGACGACGAAGGCGACGGCGGCCGTCGAGCTCGCGCAGGCGTTCGCGGCGACGACCGTCACGGTCGCGACGCCGTCCGGCCCGAAGTCCACGCCGTCCACGCGAAACGTGCCGCCCGCGACGGCGGCGGGGACGCCGTTCACGGTGACCGTGGACGCGGAGCCGCACGTCCCCGTGACGGTGCCTGTGCGCGCGCCCACGATCGATCCGCTCGCGGGCGAGACGACGGTCACCGTCGGCGCGCCGCTGCAGAGGGAACGCCTGAGGCTCGCGGTGAGGCCCGCCGCGTTCGTCGCCGACGCGAGGACCTCGTGCGTGGACGTCGCGTCGACCGTCGTGTCGAACGAGCCGTCGGCCGCGACGGGCGCCACGACGCCGTTGACGGTGACGGACGAGACGGCCGTTTCGCCGTCGCGCGCGACGCCGCGCACGCGCACGGCCGCGAGCGGGACAGCGGCGTCCTCTACGGGCTCGAGGAGGTCGAGGACCGGCGGCGTGTCGTCCACCGCGCGTGTCGCGACGGACGCCTCGCTCACCGCCACCGAGGCGGCGAAGACGGATCCCACGAGGCGACTGCCGCCGGCGAACGTGGCGGCGGCGGACGGGGCGTACAGGAACGCGCCGAGCGTCGAGAGCGTGTCGAGGCTCACGTGCGCGCCCGCGACGACGAGACGCAGCCGGAAGCCGCCGCCCGCCGGGTTCAGGTGGCTGTTGCCCGCGAGCGTGACGTCGCCCGTCACGAAGACGTGCGTCTCGCCCGAAAGGAGAACGTGCGCGCGGTCTGAGAGCGCGATCGAGGAGAAAACGTACGTGCCCGGCGGGAGCGTCAGCGGATCCGGGCCGTCGAGCACGAGCGCTCCGTCCCTCACGGCGTCGCGGCCCGCGGTCGTCTTCGGGATCCGCGCGTTGTCGTTCGCGGCGCGGAACGCGTCGTAGGCCGCGAGACCGACGGGCACGCAGTCGGCCGGCCCGGCGGCGGGCGTCGTGCGGCCCGTGACCTTCGACTGCGGCGGGACGACCGCGCGGCGCCCGGGCCCCGGGATCACGTCGCCCTGCACCGTCGTGCGGCCGGAGAGGACGACGTCGCCGTTCGACGCGACGTGCCCGAGGCCCTGTTGCGCCGTCCAGGTCGTCACCCCGTCCGACCCGACGAGCGCGTCCGAGAGCGTCACGCCGCTGCACCCGAAGATCGCCCGCGCCGCCAGGGGCGCGCCGACCGCGAACGGGGCGTCGGCCGCGCGCGCCGCCGCCGCCCAGAGCAGGGACGCGGCAAGCGCGGCGGAACGGGCGGGAATTCTCACTTCACGAGCCTCGACGAGTCGCGCGAAGCCTCGTCCTCGGCGAAGGCGACCATCTCCTCGAGCGGGCTCGCGACGCGGCGGAAACCGTCGCCGATGGCGAGCAGCTTCTGCGGGAACGCCGGGAGCGGCGTGAGGGACGTGACGGCGTCCTCGACCGTGCCGCCCGCGACCGAGAGAGGCCGTTTCACCCGCACGGGGACGGCGCCCGCCGCGCGGCGGGCCGCGGCGACGAGCTGCGCGGGCGAGACGCCCGGCGCGGCCGCGGCGCCGAGCGCGTCCTTCTCGAAGGACTCCAGCGCGTCGAGCGCCGAAGGCGACAGGCGGACGGTCCCGTCCACCCAGACGTCGGCCGAGGCGCCGTTCGCGACGGAGGCCCGGAGGTGTCGCGCGCCCGCGCGAGGCGCGGGGACGCCCGCAGCCGCGAGGGTTTCGCGGGCGGAGTCGCCCACGTCCTCGACGCGGATCTCCTGCGGGGCGGCCGCGTTCGACGCGCGGGCGGAGGCAACGGACGCCGCCGAGGGGCGCTCGTCGGCCTTCGCGAGCCGCCGCGCGAGATCGCCCATCTGCGAGAACGTCAGCGTCCAGTACGTCGACTTCTCGACGCTGACCTCGGTGACCGTGCGCTGCGCGAAGTCCACGATCACACGACTCCCGCCGGGGCGCACCGAGACGAGCGTCGAGCCGCCGTACGTGTCGACGACGGGCTGCGTTCGGAACGTGTCTCCGCCGGGCCCGGTCTGGACCACCTCGTGCTCGACGGAGAACGCGGCCGGGAAGAGCGCGGCGGCCGGCGCGTCCGCGGCGCGCGTCCGCGCCGCCGACGCGCCCAGAAGGAGCACGACGAGCAGAGACTTCTTCATGGCACGACTCCCGGGCTGGGCACGGGCGCGGTGCCCGGCGGCTCGGGCCGCGGACCGCGGCCCGGGCACTCGAGAGGCGCCTCGGCAGGGGCCGGGATTTGAAGATTCTTAGAAAGTAAGAAAGACGAAGCATCGACGCGAATTGCCGGCGCGTCGACAACGTCGGAGGCCCTCAGTCCTGCGCCCTTCGTGAGCTCAATGCTCTCGAAAACCCAACTACCTTCTAAGAAATCTCCCTTTCGAACATCTCCGTCTGCTCCACCCTCGAGGCGCAGGACGAGCCCATCCTCCGAGACCGCCTTGATCCCGAACCGCCCGACCACGTCGCCCCCGCGCCGCACGTTTACGGCTCCGCCGTACACCGCGGCGCGCGCGACCGGGCCGTCGAGGGCGACGACGAGCCCGTTCGAGCCGTCGACGGCGACGACGGCGTGCATGCCGATCGCGGGGAGCTCGAGCGTCCTGCCGCGCGTCTCGCCGTCGGCGTCGCGCCACGGCCAGCCGCCGTCCATGACGAGCCTGCCACCCTCGAGGGAGACGCCCGTCGCGGGCGCGGCGGGCGCGACCGCCGGCAGGGGTGTGCCGGCAGGCACGACGGCGAGCTCACGCGCGCGACGCGCGACGTTGCCCGACGGGTCGTAGGCCTCGACGAGAACCGGCAGCGGCGTGCGCGACGCGACGGGCGGGGCAAGAGTTTGGACCTCGAACGGCGGCACCGTCAGGACCGTCCTCGTCCCACCCACCGTGATCGCGACGGACGCGATTCCGACATCGTCCCACGCCTCGACCGCCACGCGCAGCGGATCGCCGGAACGGAACGCCGCCGCGGACGCCGGCTCGACGGACACGAGGACCGGCATGCGCTCATCCCCGACGACGAGGGTGTGCGCCGTGGCCGACGCGGCCCTGCCGTCGGCATTCTTCGCGGTCGCGACGATCTTCAGCGGCCCCGGCTTCGCCGAACCCGGGATGGCGATCGGATCGCGGCAGTTTCCGTAGCGCGCGATGAGCGCATCGAACGCGCCCGAGATCTCGAGCGAGACGTCCGCCGCATCGCCGCCCGCCAGATCCGTGCAGACGGCGAAGGCCGAGCCCGGTTTCAGCGGCGATGCAAAATCGGCGCAGACGGAGAAGGAGCGGATCGCGAACGGTGCAGGGACCGCGGCGGCGGCGAGCGCGCCGGGTTCGGCGCGCAGGAGCGAACCGCCGATGCGGATCGGATCCACGCTCGAAAGGGTCGCGTTGCCCGAGACGGTTGGCACGCTGTCGAATCTGTAGACGCCCTGGTAGGTGTCGCCGGGTTGCACGTCGATGGTCTCGGCACCGTTGGGCACGAGCGTGAAGCCCGCGAGGCTGGACGAGAACACGGGATTGCGCACCCAGATCTCGCCCGCGTTCTGAGCCCCCGGATCGAAGTTCGGGAAGATGTCCCCCGCGACCATCGGCAGCACGGGAATCCCGTTCACGCTCGGGCAGACGCCTCCCGGACACGTCAGACGCACGACGTTCGAGACGCCCCCTTTGTACGTCGCAAACACCCGGTCGCTGGCGTCCGGCACGAACGGAACGAACGTGCTGTTGTTGTCGTACTGCCACTGCCCGCCCGAGTACCGCGCCCCGAACGTGTGCGAGTCCGCGTTGTAGTTGATGTGGCCTGCCAGATCGGGGTGATCCACCACCCGGATGTTCGAGCAGATGAGATAGCCGTCGTACACGTTGCCGTCCTGCAGCGAATTGCCCCAGTCCCCAGGGAAGCTCCTCTCGGCCGCCGAGTTCGTGACGCTCCCGATGCGCCACGTCCCCTTCAGCGCGCCGCCCGAGTCCCTCACCTCCACCCAGTGCCCAGCGAAGTACGTCCCCGGCCACGCCACCTTGTCCATCACGACCGTCGCCCCCGACGTCCCCGCCTGCGCCGTGCCGCTCCCGAACGACGGCAGCACCGTCGCCCGCCCGCTCACGGCCTTGTTGTCCACCGTCAGGTCGCCAAACGTCGACGCCGGCCCCTTGACGAGGACGCTCCCCGCTCCGCCGCTGGCACCCGCGTTTTGGCCCGCCCCGCCCCGCGCGAGCAGGTTCGTCAGCACGCCGCCCGGGCCGCTCGTGTACTCGACCGCGATCGCGCCGCCTCCGCCCGCCTCGTACTGCTGCTCGCCGCCCCGCGCCTCGATCGTCCCGCTCCCCCCGAGAGCTCCGGCCGTCACCCACACCGACCCGCCGCCCCCACCGCGGCTCGACAGGGCCCCGTTCGCCCTGATCGCCCCGTCCAGCGTCAGCGTCCCGGCCGTCACCCTCACGATGCCGCCACCCGCTCCGCCGACAACGGCTCCCGCACCCGCCTCCTGCGGCCGGTACACGCTCCCATACGTCGACCCGCTCGGCGAGCTCCCGTTGTTCCCGCTCGCCCCCACGTGGCTCCCACCAGCCCAGTCCGCTCCCGACGTCGCCCCGGGGTACGTCGTCGCCGACCCGTACCCTCGCCCCGACACGTCGATCGATCCACCCGCCTGGACGACGAGCGTCCCGGCGACCGTCAACATCAGGTTCTGGGCGTCCGTGCCTGCTGTCGCGGGGTGCGTGAGGATCGCCCCCGAATTGACCGTCAGGTTCGTGGCCGCGATCGACGGCACCGAAACGTGCCCCGTCACGAGGACGTCGGTCCCCGCCACGGGATACGGGATCTCGAGGAACTGCCCCGCGCCGGTGGGACCGGACAGGCTCACGGGGCCGCCGGTGCCGATACGGATCGGGTCCGCGCTCGTGATGGGTTCGCCGTGCGGCGCGCTCACGCTGTCGAATCTGTAGACGCCCTGGTAGGTGTCGCCGGGTTGCACGTCGATGGTCTCGGCACCGTTGGGCACGAGCGTGAAGCCCGCGAGGCTGGACGAGAACACGGGATTGCGCACCCAGATCTCGCCCGCGTTCTGAGCCCCCGGATCGAAGTTCGGGAAGATGTCCCCCGCGACCATCGGCAGCACGGGAATCCCGTTCACGCTCGGGCAGACGCCTCCCGGACACGTCAGACGCACGACGTTCGAGACGCCCCCTTTGTACGTCGCAAACACCCGGTCGCTGGCGTCCGGCACGAACGGAACGAACGTGCTGTTGTTGTCGTACTGCCACTGCCCGCCCGAGTACCGCGCCCCGAACGTGTGCGAGTCCGCGTTGTAGTTGATGTGGCCTGCCAGATCGGGGTGATCCACCACCCGGATGTTCGAGCAGATGAGATAGCCGTCGTACACGTTGCCGTCCTGCAGCGAATTGCCCCAGTCCCCAGGGAAGCTCCTCTCGGCCGCCGAGTTCGTGACGCTCCCGATGCGCCACGTCCCCTTCAGCGCGCCGCCCGAGTCCCTCACCTCCACCCAGTGCCCAGCGAAGTACGTCCCCGGCCACGCCACCTTGTCCATCACGACCGTCGCCCCCGACGTCCCCGCCTGCGCCGTGCCGCTCCCGAACGACGGCAGCACCGTCGCCCGCCCGCTCACGGCCTTGTTGTCCACCGTCAGGTCGCCAAACGTCGACGCCGGCCCCTTGACGAGGACGCTCCCCGCTCCGCCGCTGGCACCCGCGTTTTGGCCCGCCCCGCCCCGCGCGAGCAGGTTCGTCAGCACGCCGCCCGGGCCGCTCGTGTACTCGACCGCGATCGCGCCGCCTCCGCCCGCCTCGTACTGCTGCTCGCCGCCCCGCGCCTCGATCGTCCCGCTCCCCCCGAGAGCTCCGGCCGTCACCCACACCGACCCGCCGCCCCCACCGCGGCTCGACAGGGCCCCGTTCGCCCTGATCGCCCCGTCCAGCGTCAGCGTCCCGGCCGTCACCCTCACGATGCCGCCACCCGCTCCGCCGACAACGGCTCCCGCACCCGCCTCCTGCGGCCGGTACACGCTCCCATACGTCGACCCGCTCGGCGAGCTCCCGTTGTTCCCGCTCGCCCCCACGTGGCTCCCACCAGCCCAGTCCGCTCCCGACGTCGCCCCGGGGTACGTCGTCGCCGACCCGTACCCTCGCCCCGACACGTCGATCGATCCACCGCACTCGACGTAGAACGGCCCGCTCACCGTCAGGTTCGTGGAATGCTCGCCGCCTGGACCCGTCGCGGCCGTGTGCGTGATCGTCGCGCCGCGCAGGACGATGAGGCCGGCGAACGTCTTCGGCGTGTCGAGGACGAGCGTGCCGGTGCGCAGGACGGCGACGTCCGTCGCCGTCGCCGTCGCGATGTCGACCGTCGGGACTGCGTGGACGTCGACGAAGACCTCCGTGTAGTGGTTCGCCGGGTTGTACGCCCGCGCGCGGTACCTCACGACCGTGTCGCCCGCGACCGTCGGCAGCGTCACCGCCGTCGAGGTCCCGGAGTACGGGCTCGGTGTCCCCGAGGCAGGCGTGGACGTGAAGAACGGAGTCGTGTCGCCGGGGCGGTAGAACGCGATGCGCGAGATGCCGGCCGAATCCGACGCCGTCGCGGTCAGAAGGAGACCCGCGTACGCGGACGGCAGGTAGGCGCCGTCCGTCGGGCACGTGAACTGGACCACCGGGTACGTCCCGCCTCCCGTCGGGTTGACGGTGAACGGCTTCGACGCCGTCGTCAGGTTGCCCGCGTAGTCGCGCACCTCGATGTCGAGGCTCATCGGCGTCCCGCCGTCGACCGGCGGCGCCGTGAAGACGAGGACGGCCGGCGACGACGTGTAATTCGAGACCTGCCCGTTCACGGTCAGCCTGATCGACGCGATTCCGACGTCGTCCGACGCCGTCACGGTGAACGTGATCACGTCTCCGGACAGGTACACGTCGCCCGTCTTCGGCGGCGCGAGGCCGACGGGCGACACGGCGGGCGGCGTCGTGTCCGCGAGGATCGTCCAGGTCACGGGCGACGCCGAGACCTTGTGGCCGAACGTGTCGAAGACGTCCACCTGTAGCGTCACCGCCTGCCCTGCCGTGAGCGTGTACGGCAGCCTGTACGAGAAGGCCTGCACCGCCGGGGTCGCGTTCACCGTCCGCGTGTCGACCGTCGACACCGCGCCGGCGAGCGTGAAGACGACCGTCGTGACGGCGACGTCGTCGGTCGCGGTCGCGGTCGCCGTCACCGTCGTCCCCGGCAGGACCGACGTCCCCGGCGTCACGCCCGTAAGGTTGAGCGTGGGCGGCGCGTCGAGGAGAAAGTGCAGCGCGACGGGCGTCGTCGAGGCGACGTTGCCGGCGGCGTCGGTCGCGACGGCCACGAGAGTCGTGTCGCGCGCGGCCGCGAGGTTGGCTGGCACGAGGTACGAGAACGGGTAGGTCGGCCCGGCGCCGCCCAGAGTGAGCGTCTGGCCGTCGACGAGGACCTTCACGCTCGCGAGCGCGCCGTTGTCGGTCGCCGTCACCGTCCCGGAGACGGTCTGCGCCGCGTGGTAGACGCCGCCCGCGGCGAGGCCGGACACGCTCACGACGGGCGGCGTCGTGTCAGCGAGGACGTTCCACGTCTTCTGGACGGTCGCGGTGCGGCCTGCACGGTCGGTCGCCGTGAGCGCGTACGTGATCGGCCCGGCCGGCTGCGAGGGAGGGACCGTGAGCGTGAGCGGGAGAGCGCCCTGCGTGACGGAGAGTGGCTCGTCCGCCCAGGCCGACGTCGAGGGCGCCTGGGGCGAGTAGGCACGCGTGACGGCGGCGAGGCCGATCGGGTCCGACGCCGTCCACGTGATCGAGAGCGTCTGGTTCACGTTCACGTCGCCCCCGTCCGGCGTCGCGGTGAGAACGAGATCCGGGCCGTCGGCCTTGAGGAGCAGGCGCGCCTCGGCATCCAGCAAGACCGAAGAGCGATCGTTGACGACGCCGGGGTCGGCCGGACCGACCGTGAGGTCGTCCGCGAAGGCGAGGCGCGCGGCGCCGTGTCCCTCGACGGAGGCGAAGCGCTGAGCGCCGGAGAACGGCGTCGGCCACGCGGGCTTGCCCGAGGCGTTCGTGACGATCAGACGGCCCGGCGCCTTCGGCGCGCCGAGAGCGTCCAGCTCCTCGAGATAGATCGTTCCCGCGCCGCCGACCTGTTGCGCGTTCGCGTCGGGGGGAAGGCTGTTCAAACCACCCGTCGCGGCCACCGCAATTGGCAGGCTCGCCGCCAGCGGATCGGCAAACGACAGCGCGATGCGCCCGCCGCCGCCGCCGCCCGTGTAGTTCCCGTTCGTTCCGCGCCCGCCGGAGGCGGACAGGCTCCCCGATCCCTCGAGGCGGCCCGCGACGACCCGGATCGCGCCGCCTGCGCCGCCGCCTCCGATCGGGTATCCCGGAATGCCACCTCCCGGGCCGTCCGCACCGGCGGCGAGGACGTCGCCCGCGACGTGAACGACGGCGCCCGGAGCGAGCAGCCGGACGACGCCGCCGCCTGTCCCGCCTGCCGCAGCCAAGCTGCCCGCGCCGCCGCCTCCACCCGGCAACGCCGGGTCCTTCACCGAGTCGAAGACGGATCCGGACGCGAAGAGGTCCGTGCGCGTCCAGCCGAGCGGCGAACCCGGTCCGCCCGAGCCGCCGTGCGAGCCGCCCGCGTACTGCTGCGAGCCGGTCTGGCCGGGGAGGACCATCGACTGTGTCGACGTCGAGCCGAGAAGTCCTTTCGCGCTCACGTCCACGCGCGCGCCGTGACCGAGGCCGAATGCGTCGGTCACCGCGAGCTCGAGCGGGTTGTAGAGGACGGAGGACGCGTAGGACGTGACCTCGGGCGCCGTGAGGACGCTCGCCGACGGCGTGAACGACGCTCCCGCCGCCACGCCTCCTGCGTAAACGTACATCGAGGGCAGCGAGCGCACCGCGGGCGCCGTCTGCGGGTAGAGGGAGAGGATCGTCCCGTCCAGAAGGAAGACGGGACCCGCCGCGTCGCCTCCGGCGGCGAGCATCGCGTCGCCGGGAAGGACGCCGACCTGCGCCGCCTCGTACGCTTTGCGCGACTGGACGGCCCTGAGGTGCGCATCGGCAGTCGTCACGTTCGCGCCCGCGTCCACGACGCGCACCTCGAACGGCAGCTGCGTTCCCGCGGCCACGCCGTTCGGGACGCGCCACAGCGCCTCGTAGACGCCGGTGCCCGGCCCGCCGGTTCCCGCGACGAGCGTGCCGTCCACGAACGCCGGCGCGAGCGTGCCCGCCGCGTCGGCCGGCCCCTTGAACTGGACGCTCGCGATCGTGCCCGGCACGTCCGATCGCCGAGACGTGGTCGAGATCCGACACCTTCACGCGCAGGAGGAGCGCGGCGCCCTGCGCCGAAACCGTGGACGTGTACGCGGCGGGCCACGCGCCGCCTTCCCAGGGCGTCAGCCACGTCGCGACGGGCGCGTACGGGTCCGGCGTGGGCGAGACCGTGAACGCGAGCGCCGACGTCCCGGTGTTTCCGCCCCAGTCGGCGGCCGACGCCGTGGCGCTGACCGGGAGACCGCCCGGCGGCACCGTGGCCGGGACGGTCAGCTCCGCGGTGCGGTAGAGGTTCGTCGTTCCACTGACCAGCGTCGCGGCTTGCGGCGAGGGGAAAACCGCGGAAAGCGCGATCGACGTTGTGCGGACGGCGGTCTCGGCGTCGCGCGCGCGGAACTCGAGGACGATCTTCTGTCCGATGAAGAACTGCGAGGCGGGCGACGCCGAGCCGGAAGCGCGGGCGACGAAGGAATCCACGATCGGCGCGTTCGGGTCGTGCGCGACCGCGAAGCGCGCGGACTCCGCCGTCGCGGACGCACCGAGGGAGTCCGTCGCCTTCACGCGGAAGAAGAGCGACGTCCCCTCGGCCATGGCGATCGGGATCGCCGACGCGAACACGGGCGGCGGCAGCGCGGCCCACCCGGCCGCCGGCTTCGTGAGGGCCTGCGACGGAAGGCTCGCGACGAGATCGGCGGGATCGTTCGGGCTCCCCGGGTCGTCTTTCCGAAGCTCGGCGGTGAGCGTGACCGAGGTTCCGTCGGGATCCGCCACGCCCGCGACGGTCGCCGCGAGCGACGAGCCCGCGTAGAACGTCCCGGCGACGGGCGCGGTCGCGGCGACCGCCACCGAGGCGAGGACCGGCGGCGCGTTCGGCAGGACGGTCATCGAGAGCTTCACGACGTTGCTCGGGTTCGTCGACGTGTCGGTCGCCTTCACCCAGACCGGGAAGAGCCGCGGGTCGACGCCGTTCCCGACGTACGTCGCGACGAACGTGAAGGTCCAGGGCGCCACGCTCGCGGTGAAGACGGGAATCGACGCCGGCACCGTGGGGTCGCCCGACGACGCGAGGAAGTACTCGACGCGGTCCACGTCGCCCAGCGGGAGATCGTCGAGGTTCGAGAGGACGGGGGTGAGGGTGTACGACGTCCCGCCGGCGAGCTGGCCCGTGGGTGCTCCCGCCGGGAACGAGACGTCCACGCTCGGCGGGTTCTGGTCCCAGACGCGGAAGGTCCTGTCGTAGTCCGCCATCGGATTACCCGCGGCGTCCGTGAGGAGCGAAATGTGAACGCGGCGCTTGAGGCTGTCGTTCTGGTAGGAGACGCCCTCGGGTGGCGTCACCACGAGCGAGTACCCGCCGCGCGAGAGGAACATCGTCACGGGCACCGGCTGCCACGTCGGGTTCCCGTTCTGCTGCCAGAAGAGCTGCGCGGCGGGCGTCGGCCCCGAGCCGTCCAGGTCCTGCGGCGTCGCGGTGACGAGCTCGCTGAAGTCGAAGCGGATGGCCGCGGCAGGGTCCACCGGCCGGTCGAGCGACGGGACGGATCCCGTGACGACGGGGCCGACCGTGTCAGAGGTCGTGAAGTTCGTCCCGACGTCGCCCGAGTCGGTCAGCGGCCGGCCAGCGCGGTCGCGCACGCCGGACGGCCCGCCTGCGATCGTGAGGCTGTAGACGGTGGAGTTGTCGTACAGCCCCGCGGGCGCGAACCGGATGACCTGCTGCCCGGACGCGTTCGTTGAGGCCGTCCAGGCCCCCCCGGGCGAGAGGCCGCTCGCCGAGCGCAGCGTGAAGTACGGCGAGGTCGGGCCGCCCGACGGCAGGACGGCGTCGAGAAGCAGTTCGGAGAACGTGATCTCGACCGGCGCGTTGCGCGAGATGCCGGCGCTCCCGGGCGGCGGCACGATCGAGACGATCACAGGCCGCGAGGCGTCGAGGACGAGCGGCGGGAGCGCGTTGTCGTTGCCGTTCGGGCCGGCGAGTGTTCCGCCTCCGCTCGCGAGCGCCACGGCGAGAGCATCCGTCGCGCTGACGGTGTACGCGCCCGTGCGCAGGCCCTCGAAGCGATACGTGCCGTCGACGGCCGTCGTCGCGATCTGAAGCGTGCCGCCCGAGTCGCGGATCTGAACGATCGCCCCGCTCTCGGGCGTCAGCGTGGACACGTCGCCGCTCCAGACGTCGCCGGACGGCGCGTGGTAGACGACGCCGTGGGCCGAGACCGCCGGCACGAGCGTGATCGCCAGGTTCAGCGTCTGGTCGTCGAACTGCAGCGTCCCGGCCGCGGTCCCGGCGAACCCCGTGGCGACCACGCGCGCGGACGCGTAGACGTCGCCCGAAAGCACAGCGTCGAACGTGGCCTGGCCCGACGCGTCCGTCGCGGCCTCGAAGCGCCCGCCGGAAGAGTTGATCGCGACGTTCGCCTGCGCAGGCTGGCTCGCGGCGTCGCGCACGATCACGACGACGCGGCCCTTCGGGCGGAGGACGAGCCGGTACGGGTCGGACGATGTGCCGGAGCCCGCGAACGCGCCGGTCCCTGAGATCCTTCCGGTCCGCTGCTCGCCGCTGGACTCCTGCGCAGCGACGGAGAGGCTCTGCGACGTCAGGACGTCCGGGAACCGGTACAGGTGCCCGGGGTACGGCGTGGAGGGCGCGCCGGCCGTGAAGGCGTAAACGCAGTCGCGCGTGCAGCCCGCCGCCTGCGACATCGTGAGCGAATAGATGCCGTTCGCGGGGATGACCTCCGAGACTCCGGCCGTGAGGCTCTCGAACAGGCGAACGAACCGGTCGGCCACGGGCTCGAGGACGAGGTCGACCGAGACGACCGGGGCGGTGGGCGTCGTCGTGACCGAGGCCGCCGCGCGGCGCGGAGACGTCGAGACGCCCGCGGCGAGGGTGTACGCGCCCGGCGGGATGCCGTCGAAGAGGAAGCGGCCGAGCGTCGCGGTGTCGGAGGACGTCGTCGCGAGCGCGGTGATCGACGTCCCCCAGGCGCGCCCGTTCGTCCGGCCGGTGAGCTGGATCGTCCCGTCGCCGACGGGCGTCGTCTTCGAGGCGTCGTCCCAGAGGGTTCCGCCAACCTGGCCGCGCGTGTCGAGGATCACGATCGCGTCCACGCGGTCGCCCGGGTTCTGGAGGCTCAGGCCGCTCACGAGACCGGCGCGCCCGGTCGGAGCGTGGAACGCGTGGACCGAGTACGCACCGAGCGGCAGCGCGTCGAACGAAGCCAGCCCGTTCGCGTCGGCGACCGTCACGTCGCCGTTCGAGAGCGTGAGGACCGCGTCCGCCACGGGCGCGCCGGAATCGGGGTCGCGCACGGTCACCCCGATCGACCCGACGGACGTCGAAATGACGACGTCCGGCAGCACGAGAACCTGGAAGTCGGCCGTGATCTCGCCGCGCGCGCTCCCCTGCCGCGTCACCTGGTTACGGTCGCGCGCGACGACCGTGACCGGCCCCGCGAAGACGTGGGAGACCTCGTACTGCCCCTGAACGTCGGCGGAGAAGAACTCCGTCCCCGCGGGCAGCCGGCGGTTCGGGTAGGCGGATTCCTGCACGTAGTACTGCGCGTACGCGAGCGGCACGGCGAGGCCCCCGACGATGTCAACGATCCGCCCGCGGACGGTTCCCTGCGCCTTCATGACGACGGTGAGGTCCAGCGTCTGCCCGGGCCCGGTGATGGTGCCGTCCGCCCGGCCCACGCGGTCCACGCTGCCGACGAGCGCCGCCGCGGTCACGGACACGTGTCCCTGCGGGACGAGCTCGAACCGGAAGCCACCCTGGCCGTCGGTCTGCTGCGTCTGCGGAAGCAGCCCGCTCGCGGCGAACGAGACGCCGGCGTTCGGGACGGGCGTGACGCCGTCGACGCCGACGACGTGTCCCGTCACCGTCGAGGCCGTGTCGAAGACAACGTCGAGGTTGATCACCTGGCCGGCGTAGTCGATCGAGCGGTTGAAGGACTTGTCGCCGTTGAGCGGGTTGATCGCCGTGAGCGAGAAGCGCCCGACCGGCAGCACGAGCGTCAGGTTTCCGCCGGCGTCCGTCGTCGTCTGGATCGGGCTGCCGGGGAGGGGCCCGATCGAGGCGTTCGCGTAGACCGTCGGCCGGTAGTTGATCGGCGAGAGCACCCCCTGCGACGCGGACGTGCGCGTCCGAACGTTCACGACGCCCGACCCGGCCATGCGGACCGTCACGTAGGGACGGTGGCCGCCGAAGACGATCGTCGCCGTCGCCTGGCCGAAGTAGCCGACCTTTCCCGGAACGAGGCCGTCGCCGACGTGGGCCACCACGAGCCCGCTCCCGACGGCGATGTCGTCGAACGAGAACCGTCCGTCACCGGAGGCGACCGTGGTGATGTTCGTCCCGAGCTCGACCGCCGCCCCTCCGTACGGCCGGCCGAGCGGGTCGAGGACGATGCCGTCGATCCCGCCGGACATGGAGACGAGCAGGATGTCGGCCGCGAGGACCGGCGTTCCGTCTCCCGTGTCGAGGACCGGCGGCAGCGACGTCTGGCCCTGCAGGCCGCGCACGTTGTCGAACACGGTCACGGCGTAAGGCGCGTCGCCCGTGCCCTGCACGGGCACGCCGTCGATCCGGTACGTCCCCGTCGCATCCGTGTACGCGAAGGTCCCCGGGCCCCTGATGAACGCGACCGCGCCCGACACGGGGACGTTCGTGTTCGTGGCTCCGTCGTGGAAGAGGACGCGGCCGACCACGCTGCGCGGCGCGGCGTCGGAGAGCGTGAGCGTCGCCGAGACCGTCGCGTCGGCCGCGAGCGTGAGGTCCGTGAGAGCGGGCGTCCGCGACACGGTGAAGTCGGCAGCCTGCAGGGTGACCTTCCCGGCCGGCACCCCGGTGAAGGTCGCGTTGCCGAGGTTGTCGGCCGTTTTCGACCCGATGAAGTTGCCGTTCGAGTAGACGGCAACGCTCGCTCCCGGCGACGGGATGGGCGGCGGCCGCGGGCTGCCGCTCCGCAGGCGCATCACCTTCGCCCAGACCGTGCCCGTCTTCGGCGGCCCCGTCCGCCCGAGCTGGAGGGTCACGTTCACGATGTCGCCGGGCTTCTGGATACCGACGGTCTGGTAGACGCGGTTGCCCGCGGCGTCGCGGCCCGAGAGCGTGATCGGACCCACGGGCAGGCCGCCGAACGTGAACGATCCGTCGGCCGCCGCCTGCACCGTGCGCTGCTCGGGGAAGAGCGTGCTGGCGGCCGCGACGGATCCGTCCGTGACGGGCGACCCGTTGTCCGCGTAGACGAGTCGGCCCTTGACCGTGCCCCGCCCGAGCAGGGCGATGTTGACGCGAAGGAGCCGGTTCTGGAGGCGGACGACCGACGAGATCTCCTCGCGCTCCTCGGGCTGGAGGACCGGATCCGCGCCGGCCGGGACGATCGCGCGGAGCGTGAAACCGGACTGAACGCTTTCGAGGAGCAGGCCGGGGGGATGGCCGATCGAGTGCCCGGGCGGAGGCGGCTCCTCGACGAAATCGAAATAGAAGCCGCCGTCCGGTCCGACGACCGTCGCGGCCACGACGTCGAGGAAGAGCTGCTCGCCCTCGGGGGCGTCCGGATTGACCACCTTGCGGTATCGCAGGAGCTGGACCGTCGAGCCGGCGGCCGGCGTGCCGTCGCCGCGCAGGACCTTGCCTTCGACGAGCCCTCCGACGCGGTTCGGGTCGACGACGACCGGCGGCACCTGCGGATCCAGCGGCGTCCCGTGCGTGTCGCGGATCGCGTTCGTGGCGAGCAGGTGCTCGTGGCGGATCACGGGCACGCTCTCGAAGATCCCGTTCAGAGCGCTGATCGGGCTGTCGTAGCGCACGTTCACGACGCGCTCGCTGTTGGGCTGCCAGTAAGCGGCCGCGCCCGACTTCGTCGCGACGCGATCCGCCGTCTGCGCGGGCGAGGAGGTGTCCTGGCCGTGGAACGTGGTCCTGACGGAATAGCTGGACGGCGTCTCGGCCGACGTCCTGTCGGGCGGGCGGTTGAAGAGGTACGAAATCCCGAGGCCGTACCGGTCGAGCTCGGGGTCCTGCACCGCGCCGATCACGCGAAAGGGCGGGAGCGAGAGATTCGTGACCGACGGCGCCGGCGCACCGGGGACGGGCAGGCCGGAGCTCGCGTAAACGAGAGCGAACGCCAGCGGAGCGTCGCCGGCCGCCTTGACGGCCCTGACCTCCCAGACCTCGCTGGCGCCCATCGTCACGAAGCCGAAGTCCACCTTGCGGAAGCCCGCGAGGTCGTCGGACGGGACGACGAGGACGAGGCGGCCCGAAGCGCCCGTGGCGGGCGCATGCAGGTCGACGCTGTACGCCGCCGCGGCGTCGAGCCGGCCGACGAGCGCGAACGGCATCTTCGTGCCGGCCGGCACGTCGTGGATCGCGTAGATCTCGCCGTACGGGAGGCTGCGGACGCGCGACGGGTCCTCGTTCGTATACGCGAGAGACGTCGCGCCTCCCGCCGCGATCTGGCGCACTTCGAGCGTCGGCGCCGGCTGCGAGCCGTTCGGCACGAGCGTGGCCGCCAGCCACGGGCGGCCGTAGCTCGTCGTCGCCGCGAAGTGGTCGACGAAATCCGCCGCCGTGAGGTTCCGGTTCTGCTGCTCCTGCCGGAAGAGGTCGCCGAGCGCCGCCCCGGCCTGCGCGCCACGGTCGAGCGCACGGCGCAGACCGTCGTACTCGGAGAGGTCGTGGCGGTTCCCGAGCTGGTCGAGCGCGAGCGCCTCGAGGGATTCGAGGGTCTTTTCCTGGAGGTAGAGACGCTGGCCGGCCTCGCCGAGGTCGATCGCCCGCCGCTCGACGTCCGCCTTGAGCGGATGCGGCAGGCCGGCCGGCGCGGCGCCGGCCGGCGCCGTCGCGAGGCTGTACGCGAGGCCGAGGAGGCGGACGTCGGCGTCCACGAGGCTTTTCGGAAGAAGGTCCGTGAAGCGCGGCAGGACGAGCGCCGCCGGCGAAAGCGGAATTCCGGCCTCGCCCACGGCCGCGCGCAGGTGGATCACGCCCGACAGGCCGCCCGTCGCCTGGAACGTCGTCGCGACGCAGGTCCCCGTGACGTCCGCGACGAGGCGGTACTCGAGCGTCTCCGACGCCCCCGGGTCGAGCGTCGGGATGGTCTTCGCGAACGACTCCTGGGCGTCGGCCTTGTGGGCACCCGAGATGTTCTCGCTCGCGAGGTCCACCGTGACGAGGTTCTGGGTCGCGCGCGACAGATTCGTCACGGTGACGTACAGCGAGTAGGGCTCGGCGGTCCGGACGACGTCGGGGTGGT
The DNA here is from genome assembly GCA_963798215.1 of uncultured Acidobacteriota bacterium. Classification (GTDB taxonomy): domain Bacteria; phylum Acidobacteriota; class Thermoanaerobaculia; order UBA5066; family UBA5066; genus Fen-183. The sequence goes on along the minus strand of CAWCSP010000004.1, from coordinate 992,798 downwards.
TGAACGCGAGCTGGAAGCGTGCGTCCACGACCTCGACGGCCGCCTGCACGACGCCGCCCGTCGCGAGGACGGGTCGGCCGGGCCGCGAGAGATCCGCCTCGATCGCCATGGTGAGGACGTGCGTGCCCGGCAGGAGGCCTTCGACGGTCCAGCTCGCCGTCCCTTGCTCGCCGGGCCCGATCGAGCCCTGTCCGTTCGCCTCGAGGACCGGCAGCTTCTGTCCGACGGACACGGGCGGCGCGGTTGAGGCGAGGCGCAGGACGTCGCCCGAAGGGAGCTTCATCGAGCCCGTGACGTTCTGCAGCGCCGCGCCCGAGCCAGTCGGGGCGCCGTTGGCGACGATGAGCTTCGCGTCGAAGAACTGGTTGAGGAACGAAACGCTGCCCGGCAGGACGATCGCGCCGTAGAGCGGGAATTCGGGGTCGGTGATCTCGTCGTCGGTGCCGCCGGGGCTCGGCGCGCGCGGGGCGGTCGCGTTGAGCTGGAATGGAACGATGTTTGGCGGCTGCCAGCGCTTGACCGCGCTCGCGACCGCCGGCGGCAGTCCGTCCAGGTTGACGGTCGGCAAAGAGAGCATCTGCGTCGTGCCGTTGCCGGAGTAGAGGACCGGAAGCTCGATCGACACGGTCGTCCCGGAGAACACGAACCCGACTGCGAACTTGAACGCGTTGAAGTCCTGCTGCGTGATCGTGATGCCGCGGGCCTGCAGGTCCGCGAGCGTGAGTCGCGTGACCGTGGCCGAGGCGAGGAGGATCTGCCGCACGTGGAGCGTCGCGAGGGACGGCTCGGCGTTCGCGAGGACCTTCCCGGTCGCGGTCTCGACGAGCCGGATGTTCGAGAGCAGGTAGTCGCCTTCGCGCTGGAAGCCGGGAAGAAAGAACGTTCCGCCGGGCGCCGTCTCGTACGGGATCGCCTGCGGCAGCTCCGGCCCCGAGAGGTCGCCGACGACCTTCAGTCCTGCCACCGGCCCGGCCGTCGCCGCGCCGCACGCGGCGCCTGTCCCGTAGCAGGTGCGCACGCGCGCCGCCTCGCCGACGTTGATCGTCTGCTCGGCGTCCGTCGTCAGCGCGTCGGCGTAGAGCGTGAGCCGCGCGCCCGAGATCTGAAGTTGCGCGGTCCCGAACGCACCGCCCGGCTGAGCGGCAAGCGGCGCTGCAAGTCCGGCACACAAGACCGCCGAAGCGGTGAGCGTCCGGACGATGCGCAAACGGTATTGCGATGTCGTCTCATCGCGCAGCCACGGCCCCGCCAAGCCCGTCACATCGGGCTCTTTCACGAGACCTCCGCGCCTCCGGCGAAACGCCATCGACACGCCCCCGAGGGACTCGACCCTCGTCTACAGAAACGGAAACCGGGCCTGATTTGCTGGCCGTGTTTCATATCACGACTCAGCGGGGGAGGCCAGACCGGCCGGTCATCCGCGACTTGGGCTCGGGCGTCGTCGCCCGGCTTCCGATCGAGCGCGACGGTTTCGACCTCGAGGTGGCGGAGCTGCCAAAGGGCTTCGCGGCGGCGCACGTGAAGCGCTGACGCCGCAACTTCGGCGCCCGCCGCGGCGTAGATTGGATGTCGTGTCGCGCACGCGCCCCCTCCCGCTCCTGGCCGCCGCGCTCGCCGCGGGGCTGACGGGCTGCGCGTCGTTCGAGCAGCGGCACGTCGGCTTCGAGGTGAGCCCCGAACAGTGGAGCGCGGGCGTGGCCCGCCGCGGGGCCGACCCGGCCGAGGTCCCGAACCCGATGGCCCTGACGCCGGCGATGGCGGCGGCCGCGCGACAAGTCGGCGGGGCCGGCTCGGACCAGGAACGGCTCGACCGCCTGCGCGCCGCCCTCCAGAACGGGCGCGACTACACGATCGAGTACGAGCGCGGAACGACGTTCTCGGCGGTGGACACCTTCGAGAACCGGCGCGGAAACTGCGTGTCCTTCACGAACCTCTTCATCGCGCTCGCGCGCTCCCTCGGCATCCGCGTGCAGGCGGCGCTCGTGTCGAATCGCGGAATCTCCGAGCGCGAGGGCAACCTCATCGTCACGTACAACCACATGGTCGCCGCGTACGCCCTCGGCGGTGGGTCGGTGAAGATCTACGACTTCTACGGCACCCAGTTGGAACCGGGCGCCCGGCTCACGCTTCTCGACGACTGGGCCGTGGCCGCCATCCGCGCGAGCAACGATGGGATCTCTCACCTCGGCCTCGGCGAGACCTCGGAGGCCGTGCGCGACCTCGAGATCGCGGTGAAGCTCGCCCCGCAGATCGGCTCCCTCCACGCAAACCTCGCCCTCGCGAAGTGGCGCGCGGGAGACGTGACGGGCGCATTCGCGACAATCGAGCGTGGGCTCGCGGCCGAGCCCGGCTGCCCGTCCCTGCTGCAGAATCTCGCCGCCCTCTACGTGGACGAGGGCAAGCCGGCGGAGGCGCGGGCCGCGCTGGCCGCGCTCGACGTCCGCCGCGCCTCGCCGTACGCCTTCATCGTGAGAGGTGATCTGGAGCTGCGCGCCGGCGATCCGAAGGCGGCGATCCGCAACTACCGCAAGGCCGCGTCCCTCGATCCAAAGCTCGCCGACCCGTGGCTCTCGATCGCCAGCGCCGAGCTCTCGCGCGGCCGCCCGGACGCCGCGCGCAAGGCCGCAAAGCAGGCTCTCAAGCGGAACCCCGCGAGCGACGAGGCCCGGCGGCTCGCCGCCCCGCCGCCCGCGGCGAAGTGACCATATCCTCGTGACCATGAAGACCGCGCGCGTCGTCCCGGCCGCGTCCTTCAAGGCGAAGTGCCTCGCGTTCCTCGACGAGGTCGCCGAGACGGGCCGTCCCATCGTCGTCACGAAGCGCGGACGGCCCGTGGCCCGCGTGACCGCGGCCGCGCCCGAGGCGATCCGCAGCCTCAAGGGAAGCGTCCGCCGTGAGCGCGATCTCGCCGTGGGAGGTCGCGATGCTCGTCGCGAAGGGGCGCCTCGCTCCACAAGGACAGCGTCCTGAGGAGCGCCAAGGGCGTCCGGACTGTCTGGTGATCTAGTACGGCATCTCGTCGTCCTCGAGCCCGAAGTAGTGGCCGAGCTCGTGGATGATCGTGTCGCGGATCTCGCGGACGGCCTCGCGGCTCGTGTCCGTGTTGCGGAGGATGGGTCCGCGGAAGACGACGACCTGCGGCGGGAGGCCGGGCAGCGCGTCCCACGTCATCTCCGTCCGCATCGGACCGCGGTAGATCCCGAAGAGATCCTCGTCGTCGGGCGTGTCGGTCAGCGTGTAGTCCTCGTCCGTCGGCTCGTCCTCGACCGCGATCACGACGTTCTCGATCCGCGACCGGAACTCCTCGGGCAGCTCGGCGATCGCCTTCTCGACGAGCGTCTCGAACTCGGCTTTCGTGAGGCGCGGCGGGCGGGCCACGGCGCGGCTCCTACGCCACCCGGAAGAGGCGCTTGAAGTTCTCGGTCGTGACGCGCGCGACCTCCTCGACGGAGACCTGCTTCACCTCGGCGAGGCGGGCGGCCGTGCGCGGGAGGTAGCTCGATTCGTTCGGCTTGCCGCGGAACGGCGCCGGCGCGAGGTACGGCGCGTCCGTCTCGAGGAGCGTCGACGCGAGCGGCAGCGCGGCCGCCGCCTCGCGCACGTTGTCCGCGGACTTGAACGTCAGCATCCCCGAGAAGCTCACGAGGTAGCCGAGGGCGAGCGCGCGCTCCCCCGTCGCGACGTCCGCGCAGAACGAGTGGAAGACGCCGCTCAAGGCCTCGGGCGTGCCTGGGTACTCCGCCTCGAGGATCGGGAGGAGGTCGGCCTCGCTGAGCCGGTTGTGAAGGAGGACCGGGAGGCCGCGGCCCTTCGCGAAGCGGAGCTGGGCGGCGACGACGCGCTTCTGGACGTCTCGCGGCGCGTGGTCGTAGTGGTAGTCGAGGCCGATCTCTCCGACCGCGACGACCTTCTTCGAGGCGCAGAGGTCCTCGAAGAGCTTCAGATCCTGGTCCTCGTCGAAGTCTTTCGCCTCGTGCGGGTGGAAGCCGACCGCGGCGTACACGCCGTCGAACGCCTCGGCGGCCTCGACGGCGCGGCGCTGATCGTCGCGCCCGGTCGCCGGGACGAGGATGCGCGTGACGCCCGCGTCCCGCGCGCGCGCCACGAGGAGGCGCAGCTCGTCGGGCCGTGGCGCGCGAGGCTCGCCCTTCATCTCGCCGCCGCCCCAGACCATCGTGAGATGGCCGTGCGAGTCCGCGTACTCGAGGGCCATCAGCGCAGGTGCGAGCCGGGCGGGGCCGGGTGCCGCGCGTAGAAATCCATGATCGCGGCCCAGGCCTCGGCTCCGCCCTCGGCCCACGAGATCAGCTCGAGATCCTCGGGGGCAATCCCGCCTTCCTCGACGAGGAGTTTCCAGTTGATCAGCTTCTCCCAGTAAGCGCGGCCGACGAGGACGATCGGGACGCGCTTCATCTTCCCGGTCTGTACGAGCGTGAGCGTCTCGAAGAGCTCGTCGAGCGTGCCGTAGCCGCCCGGGAAGGCGACGAGCGCCCGCGCGCGCATGAGGAGGTGCATCTTGCGGATCCCGAAGTAGTGGAACCGGAAGCAGAGGGACGGCGTGATGTAGGCGTTCGGGTACTGCTCGTGCGGGAGCTGGATGTTGAAGCCGACCGTCTTGGCGCCGACGTCCCACGCCCCGCGGTTCGCGGCCTCCATCGCGCCGGGGCCACCGCCCGTCGTGACGACGAAGTCGCACATCCCATTCGCCTGGCACGTCGTCGAGGCGATGCGCCCGAACTCGCGCGCCTCCGCGTACCACCGGTCGCCTTCCTTCAGGCGGGCGCCGCCGAAGACGACGACGGTCGTGCGGATCTGCTCGGCGTCCATCTGCAGGTCGGCCTTTTCCAGCTCGAGCATCAGGCGCACGCCGCGCAGCTCGCGGCGCGCGAGGAACCCGAGGTCCTCCTGCGCCATGGAATACGTCGGCGACGCGAGGATCGCGTCCAGGTTCGCCTTCGCGTCGGGATCCGAAGGTACCGGCGGCGCCGGTGGCAGCGGCCGGTGCATTTTGTCGCCGCCGTGGTTGTCAGCCATCTACTTGACCTTGGCTCCCGAGGGGACGGCCGGATCGACCATGAGGAGCGACGGCGCGCCCGTCTCGGGGAGCGTCGCGGCGAGGATCATCCCGTTCGACTCGACGCCCATGAGCTTCGCGGGCGCGAGGTTCGCGACGAAGACGAACTTCTTCCCGACGAGCTGCTCGGGCGCGTAGGCGGCCGCGATGCCGCCGACGATCGTGCGGACCTCCTCGCCGATCCTCACCGTCATCTTCATGAGCTTCTTCGACTTCTCCACCTTCTCGGCCGCGATCACCTCGCCCACGCGGAGGTCGAGTTTCAGGAAGTCGTCGATGGGGATTTTGGCTTCGGAGGGAGATGGAGACGGGGACGAAGAGGAAGAGTTCTTAGAAGGTGAAGAGCCGGAGGCCTCGGGTGTGGCCGGCGCGCCCGAGACGACGCCCGGCGCGACGCCGCCTGCCGAGGCAGAAACAGCCAACGCACCCTTCGAAGAATCTTCTTTCACGCTGTCGGAAGCCACTGTGTTCTCCTTGGAAGCGACGCCCTTTGGCTCGCCTCTGGAAGCAAAATATTCTTTCGCGTCCGCCCTCGGGAAGAGTGGCGGCGCCTGCGGAAGCGGGGCGCCGAGCGGGAGGCCGCCCCACGCGAGATCGGAGTCGCGCACGTCTTCCGCCCGCTTTGCGATCCCGAGCCGCCGGAACACCTCCGTCGCCGTGCGCGGCGCGACCGGCGCCAGCAGACACGCCACGATGCGCAGCGCCTCGAGGCAGTCGCCGAGGACATGAGCACGGAAGATGGAGAGCTCTTCTGTGGAAAGTTCGGGCTGGCGCGCCGCTTTCCAGGGCTCTTTCGCGGTGATCTCGGCGTCGATCGCGCCGAGCAGCGTCCGGATGGAGGCCGCCGCGTCCTGCAGCCGATAACCTTCGAAGGAATTCTTCCACTCGCCCGCGGCCTTCTCCGACGCCGCCCGAAGCGCACTTCCGGCGCCCGCCGCCTCTGGCCATTCAAAGAAATCTCTTTTCGGATCTCTCTTCGGCGGGGTCTTTCCCTCGAACCAGTCCCTCGACATCTTCACGGCCCTGGAGAGCGTGTTCCCGAGGCCGTTCGCGAGGTCGGCGTTGTAGCCCGCGAGGAAGTCCTCGTCGGAGAAGTTCGCGTCCTGCCCGAACGACATCGCGGCGAGGAAGTGCCAGCGCAGCGCGTCGACGCCGAACGCCTCGACGAGCTCGTCCGGACGCACGACGTTGCCGACCGACTTCGACATCTTCCGCGCGTCCTTCAGCCACCACCCGTGGCCGACGATCTGGCGCGGGACGGGCATCCCGGCGGACATGAGGAACGCGGGCCAGTAGACCGCGTGGAAACGCAGGATGTCCTTGCCGATCACGTGGATGCCGGGCCAGTAGCGCTCGTAGAGCGACATGTCCCCGGACCCGAAGCCCAGCGCCGTGACGTAGTTCACGAGGGCGTCGAGCCAGACGTAGACGACGTGTCCCGGCCGCCCGGGGAACGGGAGGCCCCACGTGATGGACGTGCGCGAGACCGAGAGGTCCTTCAGGCCCGCCGCCACGAACGAGCGCACCTCGTTGAGGCGCGAGTCGGGGAAGACGAACGGCTTGCCGTCGACCCCCTCGTCGTAGAGCTTCAGGAGGCGGTCGCCGTACTTCGAGAGGCGGAAGAAGACGTTTTCTTCCTTCTGGAGCTCGAGCTTGCTCCCGTGAACCGGGCACGTGCCGTCCACGAGGTCCTTCTCCGGGTAGAACGCCTCGCAGGGCGGGCAGTACCAGCCCTCGTGCGAGGCCGTGTAGAGGTCGCCCGCGGCGTCCAGCCGCCGGATGATCTCCTCGACGCCGTGGCGGTGCCGCGGCTCGGTCGTCCGGATGAAGTCGTCGTTCGCGATCCCGAACGTCTGCCAGAGGTTCTGGAACGTGGGCGCGTGGCGGTCCGCGATCACGATCGGGGCGACGCCCTCCTTGCGGGCGACCTTCTCGATGTTCTGGCCGTGCTCGTCCGTGCCGGTCAGCATCCGGACGTCCTCGCCGCGCAGGCGCCAGTAGCGCGCGAGCGCATCCGTCACGACCGTCGTGTAGAGGTGCCCGATGTGCGGCCGGTCGTTGACGTAGTAGATGGGGGTCGTGAAGTAGCGGGAGGCCATGAACTGATGAGGATAACCCGCGGGGGGCCTTGCGTCTGGCGCGACGGGGCCCTCCGCGTCTCGGCGGCCCGTCCCGGCGGATCCGGGATAAGCTTCCTTCAAGAAGACAGAATCGATCGCGATGGCGCTTTTCGCCGGTACGCGCCTCGGTCCCTACGAGGTTCTCTCGCCCCTGGGGGCTGGCGGGATGGGCGAGGTCCACCGGGCGCGGGACGCGCGCCTCGACCGAGTGGTGGCCCTGAAGGTGCTCGCGAGGAAACCCCAAATGGGAGGAATCATGACGCGCAGGCTTCTGGCGAGCAGGCTGCTGATCGCCGCGTTGGCGGTTGCTTTTTCTTGTACGGCGGCGGTCCAGAGCCAGGGTGCCACTTCGCCCGCGCCCAGGAACCTGGAAGAATTCGACAGGATGTTCAAGGAGCTTTCGAACTGGGGGCGTTGGGGCAAGGATGACCAGCTCGGCACCATCAACCTCGTGACGCCAGCGAAGACGCGAGAGGCGGCTGGACTGGTGAAGAACGGTATTTCCGTGTCGCTCTCGCATAACCCGATCGCGGAGACGGGCCTGCCGGACAACCCGGACCTCACGTTCGCGATGAAGATGGCACCTGGCTTTTTCAGCGACAAGGTTTACTCCAGCTACCACGGCTACGTCACCAGCCACATCGACGCGTTGTGCCATTTCGAGTACAAAGGCTCGCTCTACAACGGGATCGCCTCGAGCAGCAACACCGAAAAGGGTTGCGGGAAGCTGGGCATCGAGGCGCTGAAGAACGGGATCATCACGCGAGGCGTTCTGATCGACATCCCGCGTCTGAAGGGCGTTCCCTACCTCGAGCCGGGCGAGGCCATCTACACGCAGGACATCGAAGCGTGGGAAACGAAGGCGGGCGTGAAGGTGACATCGGGCGACGCGCTCATCCTGTACACGGGCCGCTGGGCCAGACGGGCGAAGCTGGGGCCGTGGAAGCTGCCCGGTCCCCTCGCCGGCTTCCATGTCTCGGTCGGGCGGTGGCTCAAAGAGCGCGATGTCGTAATCGTCGGCAGCGACGTGGCGACGGACGTGACACCCGCGCGCTTCGACGGCCTGTTCGAGCCGCTCCACACCTCCCTCCTGGCGGGGCTCGGCGCTCCGATACTGGACGCGCTGGACCTGGAAGCCCCCGCTCAGACCGCCGCGAGGATGAATCGGTGGGAGTTCATGCTGTCGGTTGCGCCGATTCCGGTGACCGGCGGGACAGGTGGGCCGATCAACGCGGTCGCGACGTTCTGACCGCCCCCGTGCGGTGTTCGTCGAGAGCGAATGGTGGATACTTTCAACCAGAAAGGCCCGAAGCCGAGATGAGCGAGGTGTACCGGGCGGAGCGCGTCTTGGGCGCGAGGTTGCCCGCAATTGAGCTCTTCGTGAAAAGAGTGTGCCTCGCTGTGCTTTTCAGCGTCGCTTGCTCCAGGGAGATGGCTCTTGCGCAAGCGGGCGGCAGCCTCACCGGAACGATCGAAGGTATCGTCAGGGTCGGCGAAAGTCCCGTTCCGGGCGTCCTCGTGACGATCTCTTCTCCCGCCCTCCAGGGCAAGCGCTCGACCGTGACGGGAGCGAGTGGCGACTACATCTTCCGCGAGCTCCCTCCTGGCTCGGCTAGGGGCGGCAACGCCTACATGATCACGTTCGTCCTCTCCGGTATGACGACCGTCCAGAGGACGATCGACGTCTCGCTCGGCGGCAGCACACGGCAGGACGCAAGGCTCGAAGTCGCGGCCGCGGCCACGGCCGTGACCGTCTCGGGCACGAGCCTCGCCGCGGAAGAGGAGAACGCCGCCGTCCACGGCGCGACGTTCAAGGGCGAGGACGTACAGAACCTCCCCGTCGGGCGCACACTTCCGGAGATCGCGGCGAACGCGCCCGGCGTCACCACGCGTGGCACCTCCTTTGCCGGACAGGTCTCGATCTCCGGCTCGTTCCCGTGGGACAACAGATTCCTCCTCAACGGCGTCGACATCAGCGACAACATCATTGGACAGGCGACGAACACCCTCGTCATCGAGGACGCGGTCCAGGAAACGCAGGTCATGACGTCGAACATCTCCGCCGAATACGGCAGCTTCTCGGGTGGCATCGTCAACGCGATCACCCGGAGCGGCGGAAACCAGTACTCCGGAAGTGTCCGCGTGGATTTCTCCAACCCGGACTGGCAGGCCTACACGCCGATCGAAACACAGCAACAGACCTCCCGTCCGTCGGCTCTTTCCGAGGTGTACACGGCGACGCTTGGCGGAAAGATCCTCGAGGACCGGTTGTGGTTCTTTCTCGCCGGCCGCTACACCGACATCTCGCAGGGCACGACGCTGGCCCTCACGAACGAGCCGAACACGATGACGACCACGGAACCGCGCGTCGAGGCCAAGCTCACGGGCAACTTCAACGCGAGCCACACGCTCCTGGTCGACTACACCACTTCGAATCGAAAGCAAGCGAACCGCCCGACCTTCCAGTCCCCAACCCTGTCCACGGCCGAGTCCAGCGGCGACTGGACATCTGCCGAATACCCCGCGAACGTCTTCGTGGCCCGGTACAATGGTGTCTTCACGCCGAACCTCATCGGCGACCTCGTCTACTCCCAGAAGAAGGCCGAGTTCAAGGGCTTCGGCGGAACGGGCAGCGACATCGTCAGCGACTCGCCATTCCTGTCGAATGCATCCGGCTCCCAGACGTTCGTCCATTACAACGCCCCCTACTTCGACGCGACGGATCCCGAGGAGCGCAACAACAGGGACATCGCGGGCAGCCTGTCGTACTACCTCTCGGCCGGGAAGCTGGGCGCCCACGACCTCAAGGCCGGCTTCGACGTCTTCCACACGGTTCACACCGGAGGTAACTCGCAGTCGCCGACCAACTACGTCTTCTATGCCGACTACAAGACCGATGCCAATGGCAACCCGGTCTACGGCCCGAGCCCGCTGGGGCCCCACCAGCTGATCCCGGTCTTCGTGCCGGGCCAGAGCCTTGCGCAGATCTTCCTCGCCACGCGCGGCGCGGAGACGGACATCCGGACGGACGCGTTCTACTTCAACGATTCCTTCCGCCTTCACCGCTTCTCGTTCAACATCGGATTCCGCTACGAGAAGGTGCACGGCACGGGCCCCGGCGGCGCGACGATCACCGACACGCACGCCTTCGTCCCGCGCCTCGGGGCGGTATGGGACGTCAAGGGAAACGGCCAGTATCAGGTCTCGGGCTCATACGCGCAGTACGCCGGCAAGTACAACGACACAGCGGCGGGGCAGGGGACCGTGGTCGGAAACCCGAACGCCATCTATCAGGTCTATACGGGGCCGCCGGGTGAGGGCTACGGCTTCGCCCCGGCGTTCGATCCCAGGAACTACCAGACCTACTCCGTCCTCTTCCCGCTCTTGAACTCCTTCTACCCGCCGGGCGTTTCGGCGCCGATCACGACCGAATACACGCTGAGCGTGGGAGGAAGAGTCACCCCGAAGCTCAACGCGGCAGCGACGTTCGTCTATCGCAACACGACGAACTTCCTCGAGGACTTCATCAACAACCCGACGGCCTCCGGCAAGACCGAGATCATTTACGAGGGCGTCGACTATGGAGCGTTCGACAACCGCTACTTCGCGAACTCCGACGTCCCCCGTCACAAGTACGAGGCGCTCCTGTTCCAGGCCGGCTACACGGGAATCCGGGACCTCTTCCTGCAGGCGAACTACACGTACATGCTGAAGCTCGAAGGCACGTACGAGGGTGACGGCGCGACCTATCCCGCCGGCTACGCGTCCCCCTACGGGAACTATCCCGAGGTCCTGCCGCTGAACAGGGTCGATCCCTACGGAAACCTCTCGGGCTATCAGAAGCACAAGCTGCGCCTCCTCGGGACGTACGCCATCCGGTCGAAGATCGGCAGCTTCACACCCGGCCTGATCTACTCTTACGATTCCGGTCAGCCCTACAACATCACGTCGACGCTTCCGCTGACGGCGATCGAGATCGCCCGCGACCCGGGGTACGCGAGCCTTCCCGCGACCCAGTTGATTTACTACGGCAACCGCGGAAACAACTTCTTCCCGAGCCAGCAACGGTGGGATCTCGCGTTCTCGTGGGAAGCGCCGGTCTATAAGACGGTGGTTCCCTGGGCGCGGTTCGCGATCACGAACCTCTTCAACACCGCCTACCTCGTTTCGTACGACACGTCGGTCACGGCGAACACGAAGGGCCCGCTCGATTCGAACGGCCTCCCGACGACCAACACGAAGGCCAGGACGTTCGGCACCGCGACCTCCTCGGCCAACTACCAGCCGGCGCGGACCCTGACGGTCGCGGCCGGTATCCGTTTCTAGGGCCCATCATCCCCTCGTGCTGAGAGCGCGCGCGTTTTCCGTTCTTTCGCTTCTCCTCGTTCTCGCCGCGTGCGCGAAGTCCGCTGAGGAGACCAACGGAAGCGTCGCCGCCTCCTCCCCGTCCCGGGGCTCGTCCGTCGTCCTCGTCTCGATCGACACGCTTCGGTCCGATCACCTGCCGCTCTACGGGGCGCGCGGTCTCGCGACCCCGACGCTCGACGCGATCGCCGCGGACGGAGTCGTCTTCGAACGCGCGTACAGCCCGTGTCCGCTGACGCTGCCGGCGCACACGTCCATTTTCACCGGGCTCGACCCCGCGGGGCACGGCGTGCGGAACAACGTGGGGTTCACGCTGGACGCTTCGAAGCATCCGACGCTCGCAACGCTCCTCAAGGCGCGGGGCTACAGTACGGGCGGCGCCGTCTCGGCGTTCGTTCTCCGCGGCGCGACCGGGCTCGCATCGTCGTTTGAGTTCTACGACGACCGCATCGACGCTCCAGCCGGCACGTTCGCGGCGGGAGCCGTCCGGCGGGCCGGACCCGAGACGATGCGCCGGGCGCTCGCGTGGCTCGACACCGTCGCGGCGGGCCCGTTCTTCCTCTTCGTCCACCTCTACGAGCCGCATGCGCCCTGGAACCCGCCCGAGCCCTTCCGGAGCGGCTCGGCGAGCGCTTACGACGGCGAGATCGCATACGCCGACTCGATCGTCGGCACGCTCGTCGCCGACCTCAAACGCCGCGGCCTCTACGACGGGACGCTTCTCGTCGTCCTCTCGGACCACGGCGAGGGGCTGGGGGACCACGGGGAGCAGGAGCACGGGATCCTTCTCTACCGCGAGGCGCTCCAGGTCCCTCTCGTCTTCAAGCTCCCGGGCTCCCGCCGGCGCGGCACGCGCGTCGCGGAGCCGGTCGGCCTCGTCGACGTCCTGCCGACCATCGCCGGGGAGCTCGGCCTCGAGCCTCCGCCGGGCCTTCCGGGCGTCGACCTTCTCGCCGGCGGCTCCCTGCGACGTGCGACCGGGCGCCGGATCTTCGCGGAGACGATGTACCCGCGAATCCACCTCGGCTGGAGCGAGCTGCGTTCTCTCGTGGGGGCGCGCGATCACTTCATCGAAGGTGTCCGTGCCGAGCTGTACGACGTCGTCTCGGATCCCGGCGAGACGCGAGATCTCCTCGCGTCCTCCGGCGACACCGCACGAGACTTCAAGCGCGCCTTGAACAGGATCGAGGCGCCCTACACGGCTCCGGGGCAGGTGGCGTCCGAGGACCTGAAGAAGCTTGCCTCTCTCGGCTATCTCGCCGGTGCGTCCGACGTGGCCGGCCCGCTTGCCGACCCTCGCGCGAGCCTCCCGATCCTCGAGGACATGAAGAAGGCCTTCAGGCTCGGCGAAGAGGGGCACGATGCCGAGGCGCTCGCGGGCCTCAAGTCGGTCCTCGCGCGCCAGCCACGCCTCTTCGACGCCCAATATGCCGAGGCCGAGGTTCTCGCCCGGATGGGACGCCTCGAAGAGGCCGCGGCGGCGTACGCGAAGGCGCTTCGCCTGTCGCCCGCGCTCGCGGGCCCCATCGCCCTCGCCCTCGCCCGTGTCACTCTCGAGCTTTCGCGTCCGGACGAGGCGAAGGCGAACGCCCGGATCGCCCTCCGCGAGAGTCCCGACGAGGCGCGCGAGATCCTCGCCCGCGTGGCCCTCGAGCGGAACGATCTCGAGGGGGCCGAGCGTGAAGCGCGGCTCGTCCACGGCGGGGCTTCGCTCGAGGCGCAGGCCGCCGTCGTCCTCGCGGAGGTGGCTCTCCGGCGCGACCGGCCCGCCGACGCGCTCGTCCTCCTCGACGGGGCGCGCAAGCCCGTTCTGGCCGCCGGTCTCTCCCTCCCGCGAAACCTGTCGTTCCTGACGGGCGATGCCCTGGCCCGCTCCTCGCGGCTGCCCGAGGCGGCCGCTGCCTTCCGGGAGGAGATCCGCGCCTACCCCACGAACGCGCAGGCTTACGCACGACTCGCGATCGTCCTGGCCGTCGAGCACCAAGCGCGCGGCGAAGTGGCCGCGCTCCTCGAGTCGATGTACCGCGCGAATCCATCGCCCGAGACGGCACGGCTCGCCGAACAGACGCTGGACTCGATCGGTGACCGCTCCGGGGCGGCCCGATGGGCCGCGCGGGGGCGTTCTCCCTCCGCGCGACCTTCCCGGACCTCCCGCTGAGCGCGGCCGGCCGTGTCCGCCGCGGCTAGAATCCCGTGAGAGCTTCGTGACACTCAGCGCGGGTACCCGTCTCGGCCCGTTCGAAGTGCTCGCTCCGATCGGGGCGGGCGGGATGGGCGAGGTCTACCGGGCGAGGGATACGCGGCTGGAGCGCGACGTCGCGATCAAGGTCCTCCCCGAGTCCGTCTCGGCCGATCCCAAGGCGCTTGCCCGCTTCGAGAGCGAGGCCCGGGCCGTCGCGGCGCTTTCGCATCCGAACATCCTCGCCCTCCACGACGTCGGCGAGGCGGACGGTGTCCGCTACGCGGTGACGGAGCTTCTGGAAGGCGAGACGCTGCGAGGACTCGTCGTCCGTGGCCTCATCCCCATACGGCGCGCCCTGGAGATCGCCCACGAGGTGGCCGAGGCGCTCGCTGCCGCCCACGGCAAGGGGATCGTCCACCGCGACGTGAAACCCGAGAACGTCTTCGTGACGAAGGACGGCCGCGTCAAGCTCCTCGACTTCGGCCTGGCCCGATCCGGACCTCTCCCCACCGGACACGACGAGACGCACTCGCCGACGGTCGAGAAGCTGACGGAGGAAGGAGCGGCGGTCGGGACGGTGGCCTACATGTCGCCCGAACAGGCGCGCGGGGAGACCGTCGAATTCCGGAGCGACCAGTTCTCGCTCGGCATCGTCCTCTACGAGATGCTCGCGGGGACGAGGCCATTCAAGGGGGCGTCCGTCGCCGAGACGCTGACGGCGATCATCCGCGAGGAGCCCGAGCCGCTCGCTGTCTCGGCTCCGCAGGTGCCCGCCCCGGTCCGGTGGCTCGTGGAGAGGCTGCTGGCGAAGGACGCTCATGGACGGTACGAATCGACGGCGGACCTCGCCCGAGAACTCCGGATCTGGAGCCTCCACCTGTCGGAGGCCGGGATGTCGTCCGGCTCCGCGAGGGCCGCGGCAGCGAGCACGGCTGGAAGGAGAAGTTGGCGCACTCTCCCGGGTCCCGCAGTCGCCGGTCTCGTCGCCGCTGCCGTTCTCGTCACCGCCCTCGTGACGGACTCTCTCTTGAGGGGGAAAGCCCACGGGCCAGCTCCGGTGAATCGAGTGGAGATCCGCCTTCCGGAGGAGCACTACCTTTCACGGTTCCGGCATCAATTCGCGCTCTCCCCGGACGGCAGACTCCTCGTCTTCTCGGCGATTGCCTGGAAGGACGGAGACCCGGAGGAGAGCCCCCGACAGCTCTTCCTCCGGCCACTCGACAGCTTCGAGGCCCGGCCGATTCCCGGGACGGAAGCGATCGGAACGGCCGGGGCCAGGAATCCCGTCTTCTCCCCCGATGGACGGCACATCGCCTTCAGCTTCAAATTGGACGGCAAGGACTTCCTGAAGAGGGTCCCCGTCGCTGGGGGGGCCGCCGCGACGATCTGCCAGTGCGACGCCGCTTGGGGGAAGGTCTGGTCCGCGGACGGGTCGATCGTCTTCGCCTCGATGACAGGACCACTGCAGAAGGTGCCCGACGCCGGCGGCACTCCCGAGGCGGTCACGGCGCTCGACGTCGCCGAGGGAGAGGTCAGCCACCGGCTCCCTCACCTCCTCCCGGACGGGCGTACCGTGATTTACACGGCCCTCCGCTGGGAGTTGGAAGGGATGACGTGGGCGAAGGTTCGGATCTACGGTCAGCGTCTCGGCGAGAAGGAGAGAAGCCTTCTCGCGGAAGGGGGTTCGGACGGCCGGTGGGTCCCGCCGGGAAGCCTCCTCTTCGCTCAGGAGGGGAGGCTCTTCGCCGCCCCGTTCGATGCGAAGGCGCTGCGGCTCGGCGGCCAGCCGGTCCCGGTCCTCGAGGGGGTGAGTCACTGGATCTGGGCGCCAGGCGAAGATGGGAACAGCGGGGCCGCCAGCCTGGACGTGGCGGCCGACACCATCGCATGGGTCCCCGGGTCCGTCATACCCGCGGGACAGTATTCCCTCGTCTGGGTCGACGGCTCGGGCAAGAAGACGCCCGTGGACCTTCCGAAGGCGGCGATCACTGCCGGCCGGGTCTCGCCAGACGGCAAGCAGCTCCTCGTTTCCTACTTCTATCCGGGGAAGCAGGCCGAGATCGTCGACCTCGCGAGCGGAGCCCGCCGCAACGTGACCTTCGAGATGAATCCCCTCTCGGCCATCTGGGGGCCCGGACCGGGCCGGATCACGTTCGTCTCCAACCACGAAGGACCGCCCAGGATCTACAGCCGGAAGATCGACGCCGGCCCCGAGGAGGTCGAGACGCTCTGGAAGGGGACTGGCCGCGGCGGGCTCGCGGTCGGTTCCTGGTCGCGGGACGGGAAGACCCTCGCGTTCGTCGTCTCCGATCCGAAGACCGGTTACGACATCTGGCTCCTCGAACCGGGGAAGGAGCCTCACCCCTTCGTCGCGAGCCGCTTCAGCGAGACGCATCCGGACATCTCGCCGGACGGCCGCTGGCTCCTCTATGCGTCGGACGAGCCAGGGCGATACGAGGTTTTCGTCAGGCCGCTCTCCGGCGCAGGTCCTCCCAGGCAGGTTTCCGCCGGGGGAGATCAAGTGCTCGGAAGTCGGCAGCCTCTCTGGTCGCGGGACGGCTCCGCGATCACCTATTGGGGAAATGGACGGACCCCCGGCCTCTGGGTCCTCTTCCGTGTCGGCGTGACGGTGTCGGGAGACGGCCTCTCACTCGGCCAGCCGGCGAGGCTCATCGAGGCTCCATCCAAGGACGTCCGTAACTACCCTGGCCACGGGTGGGACATGGCGCCGGACGGACGCGTTCTCCTGGGCGGGGGGATGACCGAAGCGGATAGCCGCGCCTGGGAAGAGAAGACCCTCTCCGATCGGATCCGCATCGACCTCGGCGGCCTCCCCGCGCTCCTCGCCGGGGCGGGGAAGCAGCAGCCGGCTCAAGAGAAATAGACGGAGGCCACCCGACTCGGTCCGTATGAGATCCAGTCGCCCCTCGGCGTGGCGGGACGGGTGTGGTTGGGCGTGGACTCGCTCACGGAAGCAGGGAGCTTGGCGACAGCGACGTGACTCATGACGGCCCTGTTCTCCGACTCCTTCATTGTGCCGCCTTAGCCCCGCATGGCGGCCACCGCCTCCGCGATGCGTCCGCCGATCGCGAGCGACGCCGTGGCCGCGGGCGACGGCGCGTTCAGGACGTGGACGATCCGCCCGTGGGGCGCGAGGACGAAGTCGTCTTCGAGCGATCCGTCCCGGCGGAGCGCTTGCGCCCGCACGCCGGCGCCACCGGGCGCGAGGTCCTCGCTCCGGATGCCGGGCATGAGTTTCTGCAACGCCTTCACGAACGCCGGCTTCCAGAACGAGCGGTAGAGCTCCCCCGCCGCCATGCCGCCGTACTTCGCGGCGAGCTTCCAGACGCCCGGATACGCCGCCTCCTCGAGCGCGTCGAAGAGGTTGAAGGACGTCTTCGTGTAGCCCTCGCGCTTGAGCGCCGGAACCGCGTTCGGGCCCGCCTCCGCCCCGCCGCCGACGAGGCGCGTGAAGTGAACCCCGAGGAACGGGAAGCGCGGGTCGGGCACGGGATAGAGAAGGCCCTTGACGAGCCCCTCACGCCCCGGCGCCAGCTTGTAGTACTCGCCCCGGAACGGGACGATCTTCACGCCCGCATCGACGCCGTCGAGCCGCGCGACGCGGTCCGCCTGCAGGCCCGCGCAGCAGACGGCATGGCGCGCCACGAGCTCCTCGCCGCCCGGCCGTGATCCGCACCTCGGACGCCGAGTCGACGAGAGCTTCGTGACTCTCGCCCGGAAACGCACGTCCGCACCCTTCCGCGAGAGGAGGCCCGCGAGCGTCCGCGCGACGAGGCCGTAATCCGTGATCCCGGTCGGCGGGACGTGGAGGGCGCGGATGCCGGCGGCCTCCGGCTCGATCTTCCGGAACTCCGCGGGCTCCATCTCCCGCACGCCCGCAACGCCGTTCTCTCGGCCGCGGCGGGCCAGCTCGTCGAGGCGCGGCAGCTCCTCCTCCGACGTCGCGACGACCAGCTTGCCGCAGATCTCGTAGGGAACCCCGTGCGCACGGCAGAAGTCGACGAGGAGGCGCCCGCCCTCGACGCAGGTCTTCGCCTTCTCGGAGCCGGGCTTGTAGTAGAGGCCCGAGTGGATGACGCCGCTGTTGTGGCCGGTCTGGTGGGCGCCGGCCTCGCCCTCCTTCTCGAGGAGGACGACGGAGAGCCGCGGGTCCTTCTCGAGCAGGCGCCACGCCGTCGCGAGGCCCACGATGCCGCCCCCGACGACCGCCACGTCGTACGTCTTCACGTCGTTCCCTTCAGCGCAGGAGCCCCCGCTCGTGGAACGAGACCCACCGGCCGCGCCCGACGATCACGTGGTCCTTCACCTCGATGCCGATCTCCCGTCCCGCCGCGAGGAAACGAGTCGTCGTCGCGAGGTCCTCCGGCGAGGGCTCGGGATCTCCCGAGGGATGGTTGTGGTACAGGATGACGCCCGCCGCGCCGGCAAGGATCGCCTGGCGGAAAAGCGGCGCGGGCGCGACGGCCGCGTACGTGACCGTCCCGCGGAAGAGCGGGGCGTCCTTCACGAGGCGGTTCTTCGCGTCCAGAAGGAGGCCGCCCATCACCTCCTGCGTCTCACCCGCGAGGCGCTCGACGAGATAGCGGCCCACCTGGGCGGGGTCCGAGAGAAGATTCTTCTTCGAAAGTGAATCGTGCGAGAGCCGCCGGCCCAGTTCGAGCACCGCCCCGACGCGGGTGGCCTTCGCGATCCCGACGCCGCGCGCGAGATGCCGCAGCTGGTCGGCGCCCAGCGCCACGAGGCCGGGGAGCCCTCCGTCCTTCAGAAGATCGCGCGCCGTCTCCATCACGGGCTTCCCGGCGCTCCCCGTGCCGAGGACGATCGCCAGAAGCTCCGCGTCGTCGAGAGCCTCTGGCCCCTTTCTAAGGAATTTCTCCCGGGGTCTCTCTTCGATCGGTGTTTCCGCGAGGCGCCCGACGCGCGGCCCGGGCCGCG
This sequence comes from uncultured Acidobacteriota bacterium, assembly GCA_963798215.1. GTDB lineage: Bacteria > Acidobacteriota > Thermoanaerobaculia > UBA5066 > UBA5066 > Fen-183. Next base: position 974,101 of record CAWCSP010000004.1, on the reverse strand, counting down.
GACGCCTTGCCTCGGTCACGCCGCCCCCCTCTCGAGCGCGTCCGCGAGCACCGGCAGCACGGCCGACGCGCTCGCGCGGAAGCAGCCGTCGGCGCCGGAGGCGAGCGGCGTCGGCACGAGGTTGATCTCGAAGACCTTCGCGCCGGCGCGCGCCGCGATCGTCGCGAGCGAGGAGGCGGGCGCGACGACGGAGGACGTCCCGACGACGAGGAAGACGGCGCTCGCGGCCACCGCCTCGACCGCCGCCTCGAACACGCCCTCGGGAAGCATCTCGCCGAACCAGACGACGTCCGGCCGGAGGAGGCTTCCGCAGCCGCAACGCGGAGGAAGCTCTTCGAACGGCCCGTCCGGCCCCGCCGCGACCGAGCCGCAGCCGGTGCAGCGCGTCTTCAGGATCGTCCCGTGGAGCTCGAGGACGTTGCGGCTGCCGGCGTCGCGGTGGAGCCCGTCCACGTTCTGCGTCACGAGCGTCATGCGCGGGATCACCTTCTCGATCCGCGCGAGGGCGACGTGGCCCGCGTTCGGGCGTGCCTCACGCAGCTTCGCGCGCCTCCATTCGTAGAACCTCCAGACCTCCTTCGGGTTCGCCAGGAACGCCTCCGGCGTCGTCAGCTCCACCGCTCGCCGGCCCTCCCACATCCCGTCGGGTCCGCGGAACGTCGGGAGCCCGCTCTCGGCCGAGATCCCCGCGCCCGTGAGAACGGCGAGCGGCCGGCCCGCGAGGAGGTCCGGCATGAGCGGGGCGAGGCCGCCCAGGTCCGCGGCGCTCACGGCGGATCCCCGGGCACGATCCGGTCGAGACCGCGGGAGTGGAAGCCGTCCGGGATCTCGAAGAGCCCGGCGTCGGAGACGGCGCCCGGGCGCATCGAGAGGTTCGAGATCCGGCGCGTGATCGTCTGGTGCGACTCGGCGGGCCTCCGCGGCGGCTCCGTTCCCGACGGCATGCCCGGCTGCTCGGACGTCACCTTCGAGACGACGTCGAACACGGTGTAAACCGGAAGGCCGGGGAGCTTCGCAAGCTCCGCGTCGACCGCCTCCAAAGCGTCGCCCCGCGCCGCGAGCATCCGGCCGGGAGCGTCGAACGGCGAGCGCGCGGCCGGCTCGTCGAGCGTCTCGATCGTCCCCGCGACCTCGGTCGTGACGCGCGCGACGCGCCCCGTCATGGTGAAGACGACCGTCCACCGCGCCTCGAGCCGGAACTTCGACGTGGGCCGTCCCTCGAAAAGGCGCCCCGCGCCGTCCGGCGCCAGATGCACGGAAACGTCCTGCACGGACGCCGCCGCGCTGCCGTCCGCCGCGGGGCGGCCGCGGAAGAGCGACGCGAAATCGTCGGGCGTCGCGGAGGCCGCGAGGCGCTCCTTCGGATCGAGGAGCGTCACGAGGGGTCCGTCGGCGATCGCGACCGACGCACTCGAGCGGGGGAATGTCCCGTTCGGCAGGTCCCATCGCGCCCGCGGACCCGCGACACGGACGGAGCCCGTCACGCCGCCGTTGCGCTCGCCGGCCGGCGTGACCGTGCGCGTGGATTCCACGACGTCGTAGGAGGCGACGACGGGCCGGACGGAGGCCGCGGGCGCGGCGCCGGGGGCAAGGGTGGCGGCGAGGACGAGGCCGGCCAGCACGCGGCGATCATCGCACGCGGACGAGGTGGACGCCGGGGCGCGCGCGCGGCGAGAATGGGCGCATGAACCCCGTCGAAGCCCTGGCGCGCCCGCAGCGCGACGGCGTGCTCCGCACGGTCCGGCTCGTGGGAGAGCCGGAGGCGATGGGCTGGGTCGCGCGCACGCTGGCCGGCTCGGGCCTTCTCGTCGAGCGGCACGACGAGAAGGACGTCACGGACCCGCGGTTCTTCCAGCACTGGCCCGTCGTGTGGGTCACGCGCCCGGACGCGTTCGGGCGCGGTTTCGCGCTCGCGCGCCCGGCGCTCCTCGACGTCGCGAAGTCACCCCCTCCGTGCCTCGTGGTCGTCCCGCCGGGCGTCGAGATCACGGACCCCCTCGTGCGGCGGATCCCGCTCGAGTCCTTCGAGGTCGTGCGCGAGCGTGACGAGGGACCGCTCCTCGCGATACGGCTCGAACGCCTCCTGCTCCTGCACCGGCGGCGCTCGGCGAGCGAGGAGAACGCGTTCAAGGAGCGGCTGCGCGCCGAGGCCAGGCGCAACGAGATCCTCGCGTCGATCGCGCTCGCCGCGCGCGACTCGCTCGACCTCGAGCAGGTCCTCGGTTCGGCCACCGAGCTGCTCGGGACGCGCTTCGCCGCGAACTCCGTCGAGATCTGGTTCCTGAACGACGACGCCGAGTCCTGCACGGTGTTTATGGACTGGAGGCAGGGCGACGCCGCCGCCTCCCTCGTCGGCTACGAGCGGCCACTGCCCGAGAGCGCGCCGTTCCGCGCGCTCGTGACGTCGACGGACCCGTACGTCGTCGCGGACCGCGGCGAGCTCGAGGAGACCGACCCGCTCGCCGCCGGGGCGCTCGAGGACCTCGGGGCCCGGAGCTTCCTCGGGATCCCGATCCACCGCGAGGGGGAAGCGATCGGCGTCCTCGGGATGTCGTGGGCCGGGCCGCGCGCGTTCCCGCAGGACGAGCTCGTCTTCTTCAAGCGCGTCGCGGACCAGCTCGCGCTCGCGATCCGCGCCGCGCGCCTCTACGGCAACCTCCAGAGCCAGGTCGAGGCGCTCGCGCTCGAGCAGCGCCGCCGCGAGCTCGCCGACCGCGACCGCTCGCGGCTGACGGCGATGCTCGTGCACGACATGAAGAACCCCCTCTCGGCCCTCTCGGCCGCGCTCGAGCTCACGCGCGACAAGGAGCGGCGCGTGGGCGACGAGCGCCTCGCGAAGCTCCTCGACGGCTCGCTCGCCTCGGCCCGCGGGCTTTCGGGGCTCATCGAGGACGCCCTCCTCGTCTACCGGCCCGGCGACGCGCCCGAGACCGAGCGGCGGCCCGCGTCCGTGGGCGAGGTCCTCGCCCTCCCGCTCGAGGAGGCGCGCTGGATGGCCGTTCCGCGCGGCGTCGCGGTCGCCGTGGACGTCCCCGCGAGCCTGCCGCTCGTGAGGCTGGACACGAAGATGTTCCGGCGCGCGGCCGCGAACCTCCTCGGGAACGCCGTGAAGTTCAGCCCGAAGGGCGGCACGGTCCGCGTGGTCGCGCGCGTCGTCGACGAGGACGGGAAGGCGTTCCTGAGGCTCGACGTCGCGGACGAGGGCCCGGGCTTCCCGCCGGCCGAGACGTCCCGGATCGCGACGCCCTACCTGAGGTTTCAGGGCTCCGAGACAGTGCCCGGCACCGGCCTCGGACTCACCGTCGTCCAGAAGGTCCTGCAGGCGCACCGCGGGCGGCTGGACGTCGCGAACAACGACGGCCGCGGCGCGACGTTCACGCTCTGGATCCCGGCGTAGTCAGTCGAACTCGCGCTTCGGCGGCGCCTGCTCGAGGCCGACGCGGCCCGCGGCAATGTCGGCAACGAAGTAGTTCTCACCCTTCATCTTCGCGCCCGACATCCGGCGCAGCATCGCGAGCTGCCCGGTGTGCGTGAGAGCGTCGGCGATCGGTCCCGCGAAGATTTTCGAAGAAGGGTTCGCGAGCGGCCGGCCGGTGGCGAGCCGGGCATCGAAGCGCTCGAGCGCCGAAAAAAATCGTGCGACCTCGTCGTTCCACGGGAGCGGCGTCGCGTCGTGCCATACGGCCTTGCCGTCGGCCATCGTGAGGGCCCAGTCGAAGAGGTCGCCCATGTGCGCGAGGATCTCGGCCGCCGTCCTCCCGCCCTCGCCCGCGCGGAATCCGCCGAAGGCCGGCGGCGCGTCGCGCAGGACCTTCCCAGCGCGGTACGCGAGCGTCGCGACGGTGTGGCGCAGGAGGGCGAGGTCGGCGGGCGTGTCGCTCATGCCTCCACCTTCAACACGATCTTTCCGAGGCCCTGTGACGACTGCATGCGCTCGTAGGCCTTCCGCCCCTCGGCGAGCGGGACGACCGAGTCGACGACCGGCACGATCCGGCCGGCCGAGACCGCCGCGAGCAGCGCCGAGAACTCCGCGTCGGTTCCCATCGTCGAGCCGAGGATCGAGAGCTGCTTCCAGAAGATGTGGCGGATCTCCTCTTCGGGGTTCGGCCCGGAGGTCGCGCCGGGCGTCACGATGCGCCCGCCCTTGGCGGCGGCGACGAGGGAGTGCTTCCACGTCGCGGCGCCGACCGAGTCGAGGACGACGTCGACGCCGCGCTTTTTCGTGAGTTCGCGGACCTTGCGGCCGACGTCCTCCTTCGAGTCGATCACGTCGTCGGCGCCCATCTCGAGCGCCTTCGCCCGCTTCTCCGCGGACGACGACGTCACGATCACGCGCGAGGCGCCGCAGAGCTTCGCGATCTGGAGCGCGAACGTCGAGACGCCGCCGCCGATCCCGTGGATCAGGACCGTCTCGCCAGGTCTCAGGGCCGCGCGCGTCACGAGGAGGCGCCACGCCGTGAGCGCCGCGAGCGGAAACGCGGCCGCCTGCTCGTCCGTCAGGCCGGCCGGAGCCGGGTACACGTTCGCGGCCGGGACCGCGACGAGCTCGGCGAACGTGCCCGAGAGGTGCTCGCCGAGGATCCGGAACGAGACGCACAGGCTCTGCTCGCCCGCGCGGCAGAACTCGCACGCGCCGCAGGAAAGCCCGGGCTGCATCACGACGCGCGTGCCGGGCGCGGGGCCTTTCACGCCGGTGCCGAGTGCCTCGACGACGCCGCAGCCGTCGGCGCCGGGCACGTGCGGCAGCGCGATCGGGACGCCTGGGATCCCGGCGAGGACGAAGAGGTCGAGACGGTTCAGGGCGGCCGCGCGGACGCGCACGAGGATCTCGCCGGGACCGGCCGAAACGTCGGGCCGGTCGCCGTACCGGAGCACGTCGAGGCCGCCGTGCTCCGCCAGGTAGAGGGCCTTCATCGATGCCTCCTGAGCGGAGGTTACCGCCCGCCGGGTATCATGCCCACGGACGGCGCCTCGCGCGCCCGGAAGGAGCTGCATGAGGGCCTGGGAAATCAGACAGAAAAGAGCGCAGAAGAGGGCGCGCGAGCTCGCGCGCAAGGAAAAGAACAAGCACTCCAAGGAAACGTCCACGTTCCGCCTCGTCGTCGTCGGACGCGAGCCTTCGGTCGTGGAGTCCGTCATCGTCAAGAACGCCGACGAGTCCGTCGCCGAGGCCACGTTCGACGAGATCGAGGCCGGCATGACGCTCATCGTCGAGGGCGAGCGCGGGCTCATCCAGCGCGCCGCCGTCGAGGAGAAGGTCGAGATCACCGAGCCCGAGCTGGTTCGAGAGGTGCGGGTCCGGATCCTCTAGGAGCGCAGCCGGGCGGCCGCCGCCCGCCCCGCCTCCTCCGTCGACAGCGCCCCCCCGAGGTCGCGCGTCGTTTCCCCCGCCGCGATGCACGCGGCGACTTCCTCCTCCACGCGGCGTCCGAGGTCCGAGCGCCCGACGTGCCCGAGGAGCATCCCGAGGCTCCGGATCGCGCCGAACGGGTTCGCCGCGCCTGTGCCGGCGAGCGCCGGCGCCGAGCCGTGCACGGGCTCGAACACCGACGTGCGGCCCGGATGCACGTTGCCGGACGGCGCCATCCCGAGGCCGCCCTGGAGCGCGGCGCCGACGTCGGAGAGAACGTCGCCGAAGAGGTTGTTCGTGACGACGACGTCGAGCGAAGCCGGGTCCCGGAGCATCTCGTGCCCGAGCGCGTCGGCGAACATGTGCCGCGCCTCGCACTCCGGGAACGCCGCCGCGACGTCCCGGAACGTGCGGAGCCAGAGCCCGCCGCCGCGCTTCTGGACGTTGTGCTTGTCCGCCATGAGGACGCGCGCCGGCCGGCCGAGCCGCCGCGGCTTTTCGAGGCCCCGGGCGAAGAGGAACGCGGCGCGGCAGACGCGCTCGACGCCGCGCCACGTGGTCACGTCCTCCTCGACGGCCTCCTCGTCCGGCGTGAGGGCGTCCGCCACGCGGCCGCGCCCGGAATACGCCCCTTCGGTGTTCTCCCGGAAGATCACGAAGTCCACGTCGGCCGCGTGTGCGTGCTTCAGCGGGACGACGGAGTCGTGGAGCGCCTTGACGGGCCGCACGTTCAGGTAAAGGTCGAGGCCCCGCCGCATCCCGAGGAGGATCTCGTCCGCGTGCCGCCCGTCCGGAACGCGCGCGTCCCCGAACGCGCCCGCGAGAACGGCGTCGAAGTCGCGCGCGAGGCGCGCGAACCCTCCCGGAGGCACGGCCTCGCCCGTCGCGAGGAAGTGGTCCGCTCCCCACGGGAACGACGTGACGTCGGCGTCGACGCCGAGCGCGTCGAGGGCCCGGAGCGCCTCGCGCACGACCTCGGGCCCGATGCCGTCGCCGGCGACGACCGCGAGACGCAGCGTCCCGCTCAACCGGCTTCGAGCGCGAGGAGCGCCGCGAGGAGCTCGCCGCCGTCCGGGTAGCGGTCGGGCCGGTGGCGCGCGAGCGTCTTCATCAGGATCCGGACCTCTTCCTCGTTCAGGAACGGCGCGTACGGCCGCGGGTCGTCGGGGTCGCGCTCGAGACGCGCAACGAGGACGTCGTCGCCGACGTAGGGCCAGCGGCCCGTCGCGAGCGTGTAGAACGCCGCGCCGAGCGAGTAGACGTCGGACGCCGGACTCGGCATCTCGCCGCGCAGGACCTCGGGCGGGAAGAACGCGGGGCTCCCGATGAGCTTCGACGTGCCGCCGGCGTCCGCCTGCGGGAGCGCAAGGCCGAAGTCGAGGATGCGGAGCGTCCCGTGCTCGTCGAGGATCAGGTTCGCGGGCTTGAGGTCCCGGTGGAGGATCCCCTTGGCGTGCGCGGCCGCGATCCCGCGCGTCGCCTGCGTGAACCAGCTCCGCCAGTGCTTCCGGATCCTCTCGGGCTCCTTCTTGATGAGCTTCTGGAGGTTCGGGCCCTCGAGATACTCCATCGCGAGGTAGAGCGAGCCAAACCCGTCGCCGTAGTCGTACAGCGCGACGACGTTCGGGTGCTTGAGGGCCGCGATCGCCTTGGCCTCGCGCTTGAAATAGCGCATCGCGGTCTCGTCGCCGCGGAGCTGCCACGGAAGGATCTTCACGGCGACGAAGCGGTCGAGCTTCCGGTCGAGCGCCTTGTGGACGACGCCCATCCCGCCGCGCCCGAGCTCCGAGAGGATCTCGTAGCGCTCCTCGGGCGTCTCGGGCAGGCCCGAGCCCGTCCGGAACGCCGGCACCGGCGCAGACGCGGGCTCGGGCGCGGGGATCCGGAGGCGCGGAGGGTGCACGGGCTGCGTGACCGGCGAGCGCGTGAACGCCGCGTACGGCCCGGACTTGTGCACGGCGGGCGTCCGGATCAGGGCGGGAGGCATCGCCGCGTCGACCTCGACGTCCCCGAACGGGACCTGGGCCTCGACGCTCGAGCCCTCGAGAACGGACGGGTCGAACGCCGCGATCCGGCCGAGCTCGATGCCCTCTCCCGAATCGCCGGCGGCTCGCAGCGCCTCGAGAAGCGTCATGTGAAGCGGGAGGTTGTCGGCCTCGACCACCGTGCGCGGCAGGAACTCCCGGAGGACGTGGATCGCGTCCTTCGGCTCGTTCGCGGCGAGGTGCGCGCGCGCGAGGTCGTGGAACAGCTCTCCGAGGCCTTCCTCGTTGCGCGGGACGCTCGTGAGGTACTCCCACGCCTTCTCGCGGTGCCCGCCGAGGAGCGCGCAGCGCGCCGCCTCGAGGCTCCGCCCCGTCCGCTGGAAGAGCTGCGCGGCCTCGTCGTACTGGCGGCCCGCCTGCAGCGCGGCCGCCGCCGCCGGCAGCCGCCCGGCCGCCCGGAAGAGCGCCGCGGCCTTGTCGTAATCCTTGAGCTCCATGTACAGCGTGGCGGCCTTCTCGTGCTGCGACGTCGACTCGAACGCCTCGGCGGCGGCGAGCGTCGCGCCGCCCCTCTGGTACAGCGCAGCCGCGCGCTCCGGCCGGCCCGCGTCCTTCCACGCGTCGGCGGCCTTGACGAAGTCGCCCGCCCTCTCGAAGAAGCCGGCGGCCCGGAGCGGCTGGCCGGCGCGCCGCCAGGCGTCCGCCGCCGAGACGAAGTCGCCACGGGTCTCGGCCTCGCGCGCGAGCAGCTCCTGCGCGGATTTCTCGTCGCCGGCGCGGGCTGCGGCGAGCGCGGCTTTCGTGAGGGCACCGCTCTTCTCGAACGACTGGACGGCCTCCGTCGAGCGTCCGCTCTCGACGAACAGCTCGCCCGCGAGGAGGTACTCCTGCGCGGAGCGGAACGCCTCGGCGGCCTCGCCCGGGCGGCCCGCCATCCGGTACGCCTCTCCCGCACGCTTCCACAGCGCCGCCCGGACGGGGCCGGCCGGCGTCCCTTCGGCGAGCTTGCGGCAGGCCTCCGCGAGCGCGTCGTGGTCGCCGAGGGCCTCGGCGATCTCGGCGAGGCGGTCCCACCGGGTGCTCGAGCGCGCGAGTTGGAGCGCCTTGAGGCCGGTCTCCTCGGCGGTGGCCGTCTCGCCCGCCGCCTGCCACGCGCGAGACGCCTCCCACAGGTAGGCGTCGCCCGCGTCCTGATAGAGGCGTGCGGCCTCGGCGGGGTCGCCGTCCCGGAGCTCGAGGGACGCGAGGCGCGAGAACGCGCGCCCCTTCTTGAACATGCGGCGCGCGCGCCGGACGTCGCCCGCCTTCAGGTACGCGTCGCCGGCGCGCGTCCAGTCCTTCGCGGTCCGATACCCGCGCGCGAGGAGGGCATCGGGATGCGACGGCTTTCCGAGGCGGATCGCGAAGAGACAGAAGAGGAGGCCCGCGAGGTCGATCGCGAACCGCAGCGTGGCCGTCCGGGCGAGGAGGCTGGAGAAGGCGGACGCCGCGACGTCCTGCGCGGCCGATTGCAGCGACGGGACGCCGGCGAGCTCGGCCACGATCGCGAGAAGCTGGTCGAGGTGAGCGGCGAGGATGCACGCCAGGCCGAGGACGAGGAGGAGGGCCGAGGATCGGAGCCACTCCCCGAGCGCGACGCCGCGCAGGTTCAGGGCGTGGGCGACGAGCCGCCCGAAGAGGAGGACGACGAGGACCGAACCGATCTGCGGCGCCCAGTAGAAGCGGTTCTCGACCAGGGAACGCGCCAGCTCGTGCGTGGCCGTGTTCGCGCGCGCCCAGTCCACCGCGCGGACGAGCCCGAGCTGGGCGGCGAGCGCGAGGATCAGCGTCGGGAGGTCGTCTTTCCAGGTTTTGCCGGCCACGGGAATCCCGATTATGAGCGATGCCGTGCCGGGCGCGGTAGAGTTCGCTCCCGATGCCGCGCCGATTCCTCGTGCTCGCCTGCGCCACGGCGGCGCTCCTCGCGGCCGGGCCCGCCGCGGCCCAGTCAAACTCGGATCCGGACGCGCAGTGGGGCGCCCACGCGGGCGCCGTGACCGGCCCGGACGTGGACGGCGCCCACGCGAGCGCCGGCCTCCACTGGCGCCCTCGACTCACCGGCGCGCTCGGTCTCGAGGTCTCGGCCGGGTACGAGCGACTGACGTTCGTGTCCGGAACCCGCCGCGTCGACGTCGACCACGTCCCCGTCGAGGGCTCGCTCCTCTTCTTCTTTCTCTACACCCACCGCATCCAGCCGTACGTCGTCGCCGGCCTCGGATACCACTGGGTCAATCCGTACGGCGCGGGATTCTCGGACGGGACCCCGTTTGCGTCCCAGAACCTCTTCGCCGTGCACGCCGGCGCCGGCGTCGACGTGCGCGCCGGTGAGAGGCTCTCCTTCTGGCTGGACGGCCGCTGGACGGCCCTCGCGATCGACGCGGTCACGGACCTCGGCCTCAAGTCCGACACGATCACCGTCTCGGCGGGCGTGAATCTCTTCTTTTAGACGGAGCCTTCCGGCAGGGCGGTGACGAGGCGTCCGAACGCCTCGGGGTCGACGTTCCCGCCCGACAGGACGACGCCGATCCTCCTTCCGCCCGCGTCGGGGACCTTTCCGGCGAGGAGCGCCGCGAAGCCGGCCGTCGCGCCGGGCTCGACGACGAGCTTCATCCGGGCGAAGAGGACGGACATGGCGACCCGGAGCTCGAGGTCCGAGACGGTGAGGATTCCCTTCGCGAGAGCCGAGACGATCGCGAACGTGTAAACGCCGGCCTTCGTCGTCTGGAGGCAGTCCGCGATCGTCGCGGGCACCGGGATCTCGACAGGGCGCCCGGCCGCCAGGGAGCGCCTGAAGTCGTCGCCGGCTTCGGGCTCGACGCCCCACACGGCGATCCCGGGCCGGAGCGCCGTCGCCACGACGGCCAGGCCGGACAGGAGGCCGCCGCCGCCGCACGGGGCGACGACGAGGTCGAGGTCCGGGACGTCCTCGAGAAGCTCGAGGGCCGCCGTGCCCTGTCCCGCGATCACGGCCGGGTCGTCGAACGGGGGGACGAGGATGCGCCCCTCGCGCTCGACGAGGTCCTTCGCGATCGCCTCGCGGCTCTCCTTCGCGCGGTCGTAAAGCCGGACGGCGGCGCCGTAGCCGCGCGTCGCGGCGAGCTTGAGGGCCGGCGCGTCGTGCGGCATGACGATCGTCGCGGAGACGCCGAGCGTGCGTGCGGCGAGGGCGACGGCCTGCGCGTGGTTTCCGGACGAGAACGCGACGACGCCCCGGCGCCGCTCGTCGGGCGTCAGGAGCGTCAGGCGCGAGAACGCGCCGCGCGCCTTGAACGCGCCGACCTTCTGGAACGTCTCGCACTTGAAGAAGAGGCGCGCGCCGACGCGGGCGTCGAGGCTCGACGACGTCAGGACGGGCGTCCGATGGACGAACGGGGCGATCCGAAGACGGGCGGCCTCGACGTCGGCGAGCGTCACGGGGAGCGTCATGCTCTTCGGGTCCTTTCGCGCGGGGCGTCCCGAACGCCGCACAGCCGGTCCGCCTCGTCCGTCACGGCGTCGAGCGCGGCGGCCGCGCGGGCGAGGAACGCCTCGTCGGGCTCGTCGCGGCCCCGCTCGAGCGCGGGCCCGAACACGACGACGCAGCGCGAGAACGGAAGCGGGAAGAGGAACCGGTCCCACGAGTTCAGGAAGCGAGGGTTCGACGAGGACGAGGACGACGGCAGGACGAGGCCGTTCCCCTGCTCGGCGAGAACGAGGATGCCGCGCTTGCAGACGCGCGCAGGGCCGCGCGGACCGTCGGGCGTGAGCGCGCCGCCGGGAGCGGACTTCAGGGCCTCGAGAAACTCGGAAGACGCGACGTCGCCGCCGCGCGAGGACGAGCCCCGTGCCGCCACGAAGCCCCAGTGCTTCAGGAACGTCGCGATGATCTCGCCGTCCTCGCTCTTCGAGGCCATCGTGACGTAGCCCTCGCCGGGGTGCGCGAGGATCCCGCCCACCATCCGCTGATGCCAGATCGCGTGGAGCGGCTTCTTCCCTTTCGCCCGGACCGCCTGCCGGTGCTCCTCGCCGACGATCGTGATCCGGAGCGTCGCCTTCCAGACGGAGATGACGAAGAAGAGGAGGACGCCGAGGAATCGCTGCAGCACGGGGAGGGATTATCCTTCCGCCCGCATGCGGCTCGTTGTCGATGGCCTGACGCGCTCCTACGGCGCCCGGAGGATCTTCGGACCGCTATCGTTCGAGGTCCTCGAGGGGACGGTCCTCGGCGTCGCGGGTTCGAACGGGAGCGGAAAGACGACGCTGCTCAAGACCCTCTCGGGCTTGATCCGTCCGAGCGCGGGGAGCACGAAGATTTTCTTTGAAGGAGAAGAGGGGGCAGGCTTCGGCCCCCGCGACGTTCCCTGGTGCATCGGGTGGGTGGCGCCCGATCTCGCGCTGTACGGGGAGCTGACGGCCGAAGAGAACCTGGATTTCTTCGAAAGGGTCAGAGGCCGGACGTCGTCCCGCGCGAAGGACCTCCTCGCGGGGGTCGGGCTTCCCGAATCTTCATACTCGAAGAAATCTCTTTCTTCTCTCTCCACCGGCCAGCGCCAGCGTGTCAAGCTCGCGTACGCGACCCTCCACGACCCCGCCGTCCTCTTCCTCGACGAGCCTTCCTCCAACCTCGACGCAGACGGCGTCGAGGTCGTCGCCCGCGTCGTCGCCCTTCAGCGCGCCAGGGGGATCGCGATCATCGCGTCCAACGACCCGCGGGACCTCGCGCTCGCCGACGAGACCGTGTCGTTATGAACGCCCGCACGCCCGCGCCCCTCCTCGGGGCCGCTCTCGCCATCCTCCGCAAGGACCTCCTCGCCGAGTGGCGGACGCGCATCGCCGTGAACGCGCTGTTTCTCTTCGCCTTCGCCGTCCTCGTCCTCGTCGGTTACGCCGTCGGCCCGACGCGCCTCGCGCCGGAGGACCGGCCCACCGTGAACGCCGTCCTCCTCTGGATCGTCATCTTCTTCTCGGCGATGACGGGCCTCGCGCGCGTGTTCGTCAAGGAGGAGGAGGGCGGGACGGCCGCGGCCCTGCGCCTCGCGGCGCCCCCCGCCGCCGTGCTCCTCGGCAAGTACCTCGTCAACATCGTCCTCCTCTTCGCGGTAATGGCGTTCATCGTGCCGCTCTTCCTCGTCCTGACCTCCTTCGAGATCGCGTGCCCGCCGCTCTTCGTCATCCTCCTCGTCCTGGGGGGCCTCGGCCTCGCGGGCGCCTCGACGTTCACGGCGGCGCTCGTCTCCAAGGCCGCGGCCAAGGGCGCGCTCTTCGCGGTCCTCTCGATTCCCCTCCTCCTTCCGCCCCTCATCGCGGCAGTTTCGGGCACGCAGGTGGCCGCCCGGGAGACGGACTTCTCCGCCGGACTCGACTTCGTGCGCGTCCTCGTCGCCTACGACGGGGTCGTCACGACGGCCGCCTTCGCCCTCTTCGACGCCGTCTGGCGGGAATAGCCGTTCGTTTCGGGCCGGGTCGGACTGCGCGGCCGGTGCCTGTGAACTTGAAGCGCTCTTCAGTTCCCGAGGATCTCCTTCGTGTACCAGTCGACGAAGGGGCTCGAGACGAGAAACGGCCGTGCGCGCCGGACGAGAGCCCGGGCGCTCGCGATGCTGCCCGTCTCGCGGAGGGCGACCGCGGCGTAGAACATGCTGACCTCCTCGCCGTCGACGAAGGGCTCGAGAAGCGCCGTCTGCGCGTTGCACTCGCTCCAGTCCTTCATGAGGGCCGCGGCTTCGAGGAGCGCCTTCCGGGCGTCGCGGTTCCCGGGCTCCGCCTCGAGGACGCCCGCGAGAATCTTCCGGGCCTCGGCGGCCTTGCCGCCTCTCACGAGCGCGCGCGCGTCCGCGAGCTGCTTGTCCGCCGTCGCGCGTAGCGCGGGCGCCGGACCGTCCGCCCAAAGCGGCCACGGCACGGCCGCGATCGCCAGAAGGACGGCGGGGGCGACGATCAGCCGGAGCATCTTCATCGCGGGAGCCTCTGGACCACGCCGTCCGGAATGCCCTTCTTCTTGAGCTGCTCGCGCAGCGCCGACGCCTCGGCCGCCGTGCCCATCTCGCCGACCACCACGCGGTGCCACACGCCCTTCGCTCCGAGGTCCACTTGGAGGACGCGGGCCGGCAGGGCCAGATCGGCGCCCAGCCGCCGGGCTTCGCTTTCCGCCGTCGTGCGCTTGCGGTACGAGCTGACGTGCACGCCGAATGCGCTCCCGCTCGCCACGGACGCCCGGGGCGCGGCTGCCGGTACGGGGGCCACGGGAGGAGCTGGGGCCACGGCCGGCGCCGCCTTTGGGAGTGGTACGGTGGGGGCCGGGGCCGCGACCGGGACGATTTTCGGCAGCGGTGTCGGCGGCGCGACCGTGCGGGACGTCGGGGACGGCGACGGCAACGGCGTCGGATACGGGGACGGGGCGGGCGGCGCTCCGATCCGCTCGACGATGGAGGGCGGGGGCGGTCCCTCGTCCGGTGCGGGCGTCGCCGCCGGCGCCGAAACCGTCTGCGCGAGGATCAGGATCACGAACAAGGATCGCCCTCGACGTCGATTTTAGACGGAGCACCGCAATCCCGCGCTTTAGCGCGCGCAGGCCTCCCGGAGCCGGCGGCTCACGCTCTTTGCGCGCTCCAGGAGCGTCAGCGCCTCGTGCTCCCCCGAGCGCGGCCGCAGGAACGCGAGCCGTGTGCGCTCGGGAACGCCGAACAGGACGAAGGCGACGCCGGGAGTCGGCCGGTCGATGACCGCGAAGCACGCGCCTTCGGCCCAGATCTGCGGAAGGGACTGCCCGTCGAGGCTCGCGTACGTCGCGCGCGGCGTCCCGGACGGGCCGAGCGCCGAGGACACGAGGCTCGGCTCGGGATACGTCTCGAAGTTCCCGGCGCGGGCCAGGACCGCGCCGAACTCGTCGATCACCGCCCCGCACGCGAGGCTCTCGCCGTGGAGGACCTCGTCGAGTATCCGTGAGAGTTCCATACGGCCTCGCGCCGCGTAACATAGCGAGTCCTCCTGCGAGAATGGGGTGACGGGGAACACTCATTTCGGGCGACGGCCCGTTCCCGGGGCGTAGCCGGTTAGAGGTTCGCTGCGAGGTGCAGGCCATGCAGAACACGGCGGTTCTCATCACGTCGCTCGCAGCGGTCGGCGTAGGGATCTACCTGTTTCTCCTGCAGCGCCGGAGGCGGCAGTTCCGGGACACGCAGATCCTCAAGACCTCCATCGCCAAGGATCTTCACCTCCCCCCCTCCCTGCATCCGGTCATCGACCCGAACACGTGCATCGGGAGCCTCTCGTGCATCAAGGTCTGCCCGGAAGGGGACATCCTGGGAATCGTCGACGGAAGGGCCGCGCTCGTCGTCGCGGCCAACTGCATCGGGCATTCCCGGTGCGAGCTCGAATGCCCGGTCGGCGCCATCCGTCTCGTGTTCGGCACGAGCGAGCGCGGGCTTGACCTTCCCGAGGTCGACGAGTTCTTCGAGACGAGTCGCGCCGGCGTTCACATCGTCGGGGAGCTCGGCGGGATGGGCCTCATCAAGAACGCCGTGCGGCAGGGGCTGCAGGTGGGTCGCCACTTCAAGGGAATCGTCACGCCCCTGGCCGAAAAACAGGTTCACGCCACGATCGTCGGCGCCGGGCCGGCCGGAATCGCGACGGCGCTGGCCATGAAGGAGGCTGGCCTCTCCTTCGTCCTCCTCGATCAGGGCGCCTCCCTCGGCGGGACGATCGCCAACTACCCGCGCCAGAAGCTCGTGATGACCGAGACCGTTGACCTCCCCTTTTACGGGAAGTTCGGCCAGCCGCTGATCTCCAAGGAAGCGCTGATGGAGATGTTCGCCGAGGCGCTCCGGAAGGCGGCGATCAAGATCTACCACGGCGTCAAGGTCGGCGGGATCAACGGCGAGGACGGGGCCTTCGAGGTGCTGACCGAGAGGGGGAAGATCAGGTGCCAGAAGGTGGTTCTCGCCATCGGCCGGATGGGGACTCCCCGGAAGCTGGAGGTGCCCGGCGAGGACCTCCCGAAGGTCACCTATCTCCTCCTTCACCCCGAGCAGTACGCCGGGAAGAAAGTCCTCGTCGTCGGAGGAGGCGACTCGGCGCTCGAGATCGCCCAGATGGTCGCCGCTGAAAAAGGGACCGAGGTCAGCATCTCCTACCGCTCCCCTGCCTTCGGCAGGGCCAAGCAGC
The DNA here is from genome assembly GCA_963798215.1 of uncultured Acidobacteriota bacterium. Taxonomy (GTDB): domain Bacteria; phylum Acidobacteriota; class Thermoanaerobaculia; order UBA5066; family UBA5066; genus Fen-183. The sequence goes on along the minus strand of CAWCSP010000004.1, from coordinate 958,585 downwards.
GCAACAAGGACAACATCGAGAAGCTCATCCGGGAGGGGCGCGTGAACGCCCTCATGAGCTCCAACGTCGTGTCCATCCATCCGGACAAGGTGGTGCTCGACGCCGCCGGGACGAAGACCGAGATCGCGAACGACTACGTCGTCATCAACGTCGGAGGCGTCCTCCCCACGGAGTTTCTCCAGAGCCTCGGCGTGTCCATCCGGCGGCACGTCGGGCAGGCGATCGAGAAGCCGAAGCGAAAGAAATCCGTCTCGACGACGTCCCGGGTCATCACCGACGAGACGACCGAAGAACGGCAGCGCATAAGGCTGGGCACGCTGCTGGCCCTCGCCGGCCTCGTCATCCTCGCGGGCCTGTGGTTCGTCGGCCGTAACTACTACTTGCTTCCGACCGCGCAGCGCGCGTATTCACCGCTCCACAAAGCCCTGAAGCCGGGAGGCGCGTGGGGGCACGGCATCGGCGTCGTCGCCACGCTCGTCATGCTCTCCAATTTCCTCCTCCCGCTCCGGAAGCACTGGCGCCGGTTGAAGGGGAGAAAGCCGATCCGCCACTGGCTCACGTTCCACGTGTTCGTCGGTGTCATGAGCCCCCTCGTCATCCTCTTCCATTCGGCGTTCGGTTCCAACAACATGATCGCGACGATCTGCTACAGCTCGCTGATCTGCGTGGTCGGGACGGGGCTCGTCGGACGCTTCCTCTTCGGGCTCGTTCCGATCGCAGGAGACCACTATCTCGAATTGACGGAGCTCCGAGCCGAGGAACAGCTCCGGGCCAGCCTGAACCCGCTGCTGGAGAAAGTCCGGAGGCCGAGGACCTCCACTGGCGCCTCTCGGAAGGCGACGTCGGATCTATCCGAGGGGATGGGCTCTCTTCCGGGCGCTCCTCACGTTCCCGGTGGATTTGATCCGCGTCCGCCTGTCGCTCGTCTCATGCCGGTCTCATTTCGCGCGCCGGACGACTACCACGAGCTCAGCACGATGATCTCGCGGCTTCTGCGGCTGAAGCGGCAGGCCTCCGTCGTTCCGGACCGCGAAAGCGGTGATGACGCTACTGCGCGGCTTCCACGTGGTGCTGGCCGTCTTCCTCGTGCTCGTGATCATCGTCCACATCGCGACGGCCTGGTATCTCGGGTACCGGTGGATTTTCTAGCGTCCGGTCGTCTCACGCTCGAATTCCCGATGGCAGTTGAGTCCTGTTCTCGTTAGGTCCGGACACTTACAGGCGTAGAACCGCACAGGCTCGGTACACGTAAAGCATCTCATTCCCCCGGGGTTTCTGATTCGCACGGTCCTCTTCCGGAACAAGTCCTTCTTGCGCAAGGGGGAAGACGACATTGGAGTACGCGCTGAACCCGAAGCGGCCAGCGGGAGTACCCGCTGTTCTCCCGAACGATCCTCGTTCCGGTGAGGGCCCCGGTCCCGACGCGCTTCGGGGATGCGCGGGTACGCAGAACGCCGGTGAGCAAGCGCATTCTCGGGCTCGCCTCGATCGTGGCCGCCCTCGCCCTCACGCCGTCCGCGCGGGCGCAGGGCCTTGGCAGCCTCGTCTCGCCAGGCAAGCTCGCGAAGCCGCACGCGAAGCTCGAGGGCCTCGATAAGTGCCAGAGCTGCCACGAGCCGGGTCACCAGGTCACGGCCGCGCTGTGCCTCGCCTGTCACAAGCCCGTCGCCGAGCGCATCAAGGCCCGCAAAGGCGTCCATCGCGACGCGACCGGGAACGACTGCGCGTCCTGCCACGTCGAGCACGCCGGCGTCGACGGCGACCTTCTGCACTTCGACCCGAAAGGCTTCGATCACAAGAGCCGGGCCGGGTTCGCCCTCGACGGCCTCCACGCTCCGCTGGAGTGCAAGGCCTGCCACAAGTCGCGTTCGTATCTCGGCCTGGACGCGACGTGCGCGACGTGCCACAAGGACGTCCACAACGGCACGCTCGGCGCGACCTGCCAGACGTGCCACCCGACGAACGTGGCCTTCAAGGACACGCGGAAGACCTTCGACCACGCCACCACGAAGTACCCGCTCACGGGCAAGCACGCGACGACGCCCTGCGAGAGCTGTCACAGGAAGAAGGGCGAGTACAAGGTCGCGAAGTTCGACGCCTGCGAGGACTGCCACAGGAACCCGCACGTCCCGGCGCTCGGAACGTGCACGGCCTGCCACGTCACGACGAGCTTCAAGACGCTGGCCGAGGGACAGAAGTTCGACCACGCAAAGACGGGCTACCCGCTGCGTGGCAGGCACGCGACGATCGCCTGCGAGAAGTGCCACGTGAAGCCGACGACACTCGTGCGGCTCAAGTTCGCCAGGTGCACGGACTGCCACATCGACTCCCACAACCGCCTCTTCGCGACCGAGACCTGCGACTCCTGTCACACGGAGTCCGGCTTCAAGCCCGCGAAGTTCGACCACACGGCGCGGACGAGGTTCCCGCTCGAAGGCAAGCACGCGTCCACAACGTGCGTCGCGTGCCACAAGACGGCCGGGGCGCAGGCAAACGTCCGCCCGGCGCAGCGCATCGTCGAATTCCGCGGCGCGAAGAAGGAGTGCGTCTCCTGCCACGTCGACGTCCACAAGGGGAAATTCGGGCCGACGTGCGAGACCTGCCACGGGACCTCGTCGTTCAGGCTCTCGGCCTTCCAGCACCCGCGGCAACCCGAGTTCTTCCTGGGCGCGCACGCGGGCGTCGCCTGCGAGAAGTGCCACCTCGCCGAGACGGGGTCCGCGGCGCCCGCCGCCGGCCTCGTGAAGGGCGTCGCTCCCCCGGCGGCCGTCACGCGCCAGTACAGGGGCGTGTCTTTCGAGTGCGCGACCTGCCACAAGGACCCACATCTCGGCCAGGTAGGCCCGGATTGCGCGCGCTGCCACGGCCTCAGGGAGAAGGGCTTCAAGGCGGACCTCTTCGCCCACAGCACCGCGAAGTTCGCGCTCACCGGCAAGCACGAGACGACCCCGTGCGCGAAGTGCCACACGAAGGAAACGGCGAAGTTCCCCGCGGGCAGCGGCACGGCCGTGCGGTACACGGGCCTCAGGCTCGAGTGCGCCGCCTGCCACAAGGACCCGCACTTCGGCCAGGTCTCGGCGGACTGCGCGACGTGCCACGGAACGGCCACCTTCAAGATCGAGAAGTACAAGCACCCGCAGAAGAAGGAGACCGCGGACTTCTTCGTCGCCAAGCACGCGACGGTCCCGTGCGCCGAGTGCCACAAGAAGGAGTCGATGGACTTCCCCGCCGGCCACGGCACCGCGGTCCGGTACGCCCTTCCGGTCGACTGCGCCCACTGCCACGAGGACGTCCACCACGGCTCCCTCGGGCGCGACTGCGCGTCCTGCCACAACGCGGTCATCTGGCGGACGGCCTCGCGGGCGTTCCACAAGACCGCCGCGTTCACGCTCGAGGGCCGGCACCTCGCGGTCCCGTGCGCGTCCTGCCACATCAAGGGCGTCCTCAAGGGCACGCCCACGGGCTGCTACGACTGCCACTGGATCCGCAAGCCCGACGACCGCTTCAAGACGAAGCTCGGGCCCGACTGCGCGACGTGCCACCGGCCGATCGCGTGGACCGCGGTCAACTGGAACCATCAGGCCGCGACCGGGTTCAACCTCGACACGCCCCACAGGACGCTCGACTGCGAGTCGTGCCACAAGAGCCAGGTCTTCGCGGGCACGCCGACGGACTGCTACTCCTGCCACAAGACGGACTACCAGGACGTTCAGAACCCGAACCACGTCGCGGGCGGCTTCCCGACGGACTGCACGGGCTGCCACAAGCCGTCTGCGCCGACGTGGCAAGGCGCGACGTTCACCCACTCGACGTTCCCGCTCCTGGGCGTCCACCAGGTCCAGCCGTGCGCCGCGTGCCACGTCAACAACGTCTACCAGGGCACGCCGCGCGACTGCTACTCGTGCCATCGGACCGACTACCAGAACTCCAAGAACCCGCCGCACGCGGCCCAGGCCTTCCCGACGGCCTGCGACTCCTGCCACAAGTTCACGGACCCGAACTGGCTGGGCGCCGGCTTCGACCACAACACCTCGACGACGTTCCCGCTCGTCGGGCCGCACATCACGGCTCCGTGCGCGTCCTGCCACACGAACAGCAACTACACGACGGTGCCGACGTCCTGCTACGGCTGCCACCAGAAGGACGCGACCGGCGCCACGACGCCCGTGAACCACACGGGGTTCCCGACGACGTGCGACACGTGCCACAAGCCCACCGACCCCTCGTGGACGCCCGTGTCGGCATTCAACCACGCGACGTACTTCCCGCTCGCGGGCGCCCACGCGACGGCGCCCTGCGCCCAGTGCCACACGAACGGCAACTACCTCACGGTGCCGAAGAGTCCGTGCACCGCGTGCCACCAGACCGACTACAACAACGCGAAGACGCCCGTGAACCACACGGGGCTCTCGACGACGTGCGAGACCTGCCACGGGAGCGCGGACGCGACCTGGCTCGTCGCGTCGGCCTTCAACCACGCGACGTACTTCCCGCTCGCGGGCGCCCACACGACGGCGCCTTGCGCCCAGTGCCACGTGAACGGCAACTACCTCACGGTGCCGACGGCCCCGTGCTCGGCCTGCCACCAGAACGACTACACGAACGCCAAGACGCCCGTCGACCACATCGCGTCGAGCTTCCCGACGACGTGCGACTCGTGCCACAAGTTCTCCGACGCGACGTGGCTGCTCGCGACGTTCAGCCACACGACGTTCCCGCTCGTCGGCGTCCACGCCACCACGGCCTGCGCGACGTGCCACAACCCGCCGTACGCCCCGTCCGCGAACAACTACACGGCCGTCCCGACATCCTGCTCCGGCTGCCACGTCCGGGACTTCACGGGTGCCGCGACACCGGTCAACCACGCCGGCCTGCCGACGACGTGCGACTCGTGCCACAAGAACACGGACGCGACCTGGCTCCTGGCGACCGCCTTCAACCACGGGAACTACTTCGCCCTCGCCGGCACGCACGCCACGGCGCCCTGCGCCCAGTGCCACAACCCGCCGTACGCCCCGAGCGCGAACAACTACGCGAGCGTCCCGACTGCCCCGTGCTCGGCGTGCCACCTCGCCGACTACAACAACGCGAAGTCGCCCGTCGACCACATCGCACAGGGCTTCCCGACGACGTGCGACTCGTGCCACAAGTTCACCGACGCGACGTGGCTGCTCGCGACGTTCAGCCACACGACGTTCCCGCTCGTCGGCGTCCACGCCACGACGGCCTGCGCGACGTGCCACAACCCGCCGTACGCCCCGTCCGCGAACAACTACACGGCCGTCCCGACGTCGTGCTACGGCTGCCACGTCCGCGACTACTCGGGCGCGGCCACCCCCGTCAACCACGCCGGCCTCCCGACGACGTGCGACTCGTGCCACAAGAACACGGACGCCACCTGGCTCCTGGCGACCGCCTTCAACCACTCGACGTACTTCGCGCTTGCCGGCGCTCACACGACGGCCCCGTGCAGCCAGTGCCACAACCCGCCATACGCCCCGTCCGCGAACAACTTCACGACCGTCCCGACGAGCCCGTGCTCGGCCTGCCACATGAACGACTACACGAACGCCAAGACGCCCGTCGACCACATCGCGCAGGCGTTCCCCACGACGTGCGACTCGTGCCACAAGTTCTCCGACGCGACGTGGCTTCTCGCGACGTTCAGCCACACCGCGTTCCCGCTTGTCGGCGTCCACGCCACGACGGCCTGCGCGACGTGCCACAACCCGCCGTACGCCCCGTCCGCGAACAACTACACGACCGTCCCGACGTCGTGCTATGGCTGCCATGTCCGGGACTTCACGGGCGCCGCGACACCGGTCAACCACGCCGGCCTGCCGACGACGTGCGACTCGTGCCACAAGAACACGGACGCGAGCTGGCTCCTCGCGACCGCCTTCAACCACTCGACGTACTTCGCGCTCGCCGGCGCCCACGCCACGGCGCCATGCAGCCAGTGCCACAACCCGCCGTACGCCCCGAGCGCGAACAACTACACGAGCGTCCCGACGGCCCCGTGCTCGGCGTGCCATCTCTCCTCCTACCAGACCGCGACGACTCCGGTCAATCACGTCGCCGCCGGCTTCCCGACGACGTGCGACACGTGCCACAAGTTCTCCGATACGAGCTGGCTGCAGGGCGTGTTCAACCACACGTCGTACTTCCCGCTGACGAGCAACCACAACGTCGCCTGCACCACGTGCCACACGACGGCCGGGACGTACGCCGTCTTCAACTGCATCGGCTGCCACACGGCCGCACAGACCAACGGGAACCACTCCGGCGTCAAGGGCTACGTGTGGGCGTCGACCGCCTGTTACGCCTGCCACCCCAACGGGCGGGCCGGCTGATGCGCCGCGTCCTGGCGCTCCTCGCGCTCCTTCTCTGGGGGGAACGGGCCGCGGCGCAGTCGGCGCTGGAATGGGGGCGCATCGCGCTGTTCGGGACGGTGCTGAGGACGAGGAACTCGGACGGGTCGACGAGCGCCTTCAACGAGCTCGACGCCTCCGTGACGGTCCATACGCCGCCGAGGGACGCCGACGGCGTCGAGTTCTCCGTCGACGTGCGCGGCTCGGAGTACCCGTCCGTCACGAACCAGACATCGCGCCTCACGATCTACGACGCCTGGGTCGGCGGCCGCATCGCCGACAACCACGTCGCCGTGCGTCTCGGCCAGATGTACGTAAACGACCTCGGCTCGCTCGGCGGCGTTGGCGGGGTCAATCTCGAGGCCAAGACGGGCCCGATCCGCTTCGGTCTCTTCGGAGGCCTCGAGCCGAAGGGCTACGTCGCGGGCTACGTGCCCGACGTCAGGAAGGGCGGCGTCTACGTCGCCTACGACGGCGAGCGCGGCTGGCGCGACGCCCTCGGTTTCGTGACGATCCGCAACCAGGGTCTGGCCGAACGCAACGTCCTCACGACGACGAACTTCATCCCGCTCAGCAGAGAGTTCTTTCTCTTCCAGTCCGCCGAGTACGACCTGACCGGCCCCGGCGGCGTCGGGACCGGCGGCCTCGCCTATTTCTTCGCGACGGGCCGCTGGGCGCCCGTGAGGGCCTTCGAGATCCAGGCGCTCTACCAGCACGGCCGCTCGGTCGACACCCGCACGATCACGCAGGACCAGCTCGCGGGGCGGCCCGTGGACGCGAAGAGCCTTCAGGGCTTCCTGTTCGACTCGATGGGCGGGCGCGTGACCGTCGAGATCGCCCGCGGCTGGCGCGTCTGGGCCGGCTATTACAAGGACAAGAACAACAGCGACTCGATCGACACGAACCGGTGGCAGTTCGGGCTCTCGTCGGGCAACGTGTTCGGCTCCGGCTTCGACGTCTTCGTGTCGGACAACCGGACCGTCCGGCCCGGCGCGTCGTCCTACGACGCGTGGTACTTCTCCCTCGGGCGCAGCCTCGGTTCGCGTTTCTACGTGACGCTCGACTACTCGACGTCCCTGTCCGTCCTCCAGCTGACCGACTCCGGGGGGCTGACGATCGTGAACCGGCCCTCGGCGCGGCGATACAGTCTCTCGGGAATCTGGAACATGACCCGCTCGTTCTCGATCCTCGCGACGGGGGAACGTCTCGACGATGACACCTCGACGCAATATCGCGGATTTCTCGGCCTGGCGTTCCGTTTCTGAAACGGAGTCTCTGAAGCAAATGAACTAGTGGGGAGGGCCGGTCCGGGCGTTATGATCCGCGCCGTGAAGAGCTTCGGACTCGCCGCCAAGTGGCTCCTGGGCCTCGGGATGGCCGCGATCTGCTGGGGGGCGTTCCTCTACGCGCGGCCCGCCCAGAACTTCGTCGGCGAGTCCTCGCGCATCGTTTTCTTCCACGTCCCGCAGGCCTGGGTCTCGACCCTCGCCTTCTTCGTGGCGGCCTGGTACTCGGCGATGTACCTGAAGAGGCGCCGGATCGAGGACGACGAGGCCGCATCGGCGGCCGCGCGGCTCGGGTTCCTCTTCTGCGTCCTCGCGACGGTCACGGGCTCGATCTTCGCGCGCGTCATGTGGAACTCGTACTGGAACTGGGACCCCCGCGAGACGTCGATCGTCCTCCTCCTCCTCGTCTACGGCGCCTACCTCGGCCTGAGGGGCGCGCTCGAGGATCCCGAGCGGCGCGCGGCGCTCTCGGCGGCCTACGCGCTCGTCGCGGTCGTCACGGTGCCGTTCCTCGTGTTCGCCGTGCCTCGCATGTACCAGTCGCTGCACCCCGACACCGTGATCAACACGGAGGGGAAGGTCAAGATGTCGAGCGACATCCGCCTGATCTTCTTCTCGTCGATGGTGGCGTTCATGGGACTCTTCTACTGGATGTGGAACCTCGACCGCCGCGTGTCCCGAATCGTCCGCGAAAGGGCTGCATGAACACGGCACTCGGTTACGTCGCCGCGGTGAACATCGTCATCTGGGCCGGGATCTTCGGCTATCTCATCTACCTGGATCGCCGCGTGCGCGCCGCCGAGTCGACGCGTTCCGGCGGGGAGCACACACGATGAAACGCGCTTACTGGGCCGGAGCCATCCTCATCCTCGGATTCCTGGGCCTCGGACTCACGACGTTCACGAAATCCATGACGCCGTACGTGTCGTTCGCGGAGGCGAAGTCCTCGCACCGTACGGTGCAGGTGATGGGCGCGCTCCAGAAGGGCTCCACGAAGTACGACCAGGACAAGAAGACTCTCAACTTCACGCTCGTCGACCCCAAGACGCAGGACGTGATCCCCGTCTCCTACACGGACGTCAAGCCCGCGAACTTCGAGGACGCCATCTCGATCGTCGCGATCGGCCGGTACGAGAACGAGAAGTTCACCGCCGAAAAGCTCCTCGTGAAGTGCCCTTCGAAGTACCAGGGCGAGGAAATCGAGAAGCAGTACGGGAAGAAGGCCTGACATGGGCCTGGAATCTCCCCTGGGCTTCGCGCCGGGCACCGTCGCGATGTGGGCGGCGCTCGTTTTCGGAGTCCTTTGCGCCCTGACCTACTGGCAGGCGATGCGCGCCGAGGCGGGAGGAAGAGAAGAATTTCTTAGAAAGGGTAAGAGGGGCGCGGGCACCGCGGAAGCGACGGCCGGTGCGGCTGTCCTATTACCATTCGAAGAAATCCCCTCTTCTCCTCTTCTTCTCCTCGCCCGCCGCTTGTACTACGCCTTCACGTTCAGCGTCGTCCTCGCGTCCGTCCTCCTCATGTCCCGCCTCCTGACGCACGACTTCCGCCTCTCGTACGTCGCGTCGTACTCGGGCCGGGACCTCCCCTTCTACTACCTGTTCTCGACGTTCTGGGCCGGGCAGGAGGGCTCGTTCCTCCTCTGGCTCTTCTGGGGCTCGATCATCGGCCTCTTCGTCCTCCGGTCGGCCAGGGAGCAGGAGCCGCCGGTCATGATCGTGTACGTCGCCTCCTTCATCGGGATCGTCGCGATCCTCGTGAAGCAGTCGCCGTTCGGCTATCTCGGCCAGCTCCCGCCCGACGGCCAGGGCCTGAACCCGCTCCTGCAGGACCCGTGGATGGTCATCCACCCGCCGGTCATGTTCTCCGGCTTCGCCTCGCTCAGCGTGCCGTTCGCGTTCGCGATCGCGGCGCTCTGGAGCAAGCGCTGGGACGGCTGGGTCGTCCGCGCGATGCCGTGGGCGCTCTTCACGTTCGTGACGCTCGGGACCGCGATTCTCATGGGCGGCTACTGGGCCTACAAGACGCTCGGCTGGGGCGGCTACTGGGCGTGGGACCCCGTCGAGAACACGTCGCTCGTCCCGTGGCTCGCGACCGTGGCTCTCGTCCACGGGATGTTCCTGCAGAAGGCGCGCGAGAAGCACCGGAAGATCAACATCATCCTCGCGATCCTCGCGTTCTGCTGCATCCTCTACGGCACGTTCCTGACCCGTTCGGGCGTCCTCGCGGACTTCTCGGTCCACTCCTTCATCGACCTCGGGATCACGGGCTGGCTCGTCGGGATCATCGTCGTCTTCCTCTTCGGAGGCCTTGCCCTCCTCGCCTTCCGCTGGAAGGAAATCCCGGTCGTCTCCGACATCGACGCCGCCACCGGCAAGGAGAAGGAAGAGCCCTTTCTCTCGCGCTCCGTCCTCTTCATCCTCTCCGTGACGCTCCTCTGCGCCTCGGGACTCGTGATCCTCCTCGGCACGTCCGCGCCGATCCTCACCCGCATCGGCGGCAAGGCATCGCAGGTCTCGACGGGCTTCTACAACGTTACCCACGCGCCGATCGCGGCGCTCATCGGCCTGCTCCTCGCGCTCGTCCCGTTCCTGACGTGGCGCGGCGAGACCGCGAGGGCCGTCGCGAAGAAGGCCTTCGTCGCGTTCGCGTCCGGCATCCTCGGCGGCGTCGTCGCGTTCGCGGCGGGCGTGCGGAGCCCACGCGACCTCGCGATCATCTCGTTCGCGCTCTTCGGGATGGTCGCGAACGCGCAGACGGTCGTCCTCTTCGTGCGCCGCAGGGCGATCGGCTCGATGGGCGGCTATCTCGCGCACGTCGGCGTCTCGATCATGCTCGTCGGGATCCTCATCTCGGGCGTCTACGAGACGAAGACGCAGGTCAACCTCGTGAAGGGCCAGCCGACGCCCGTCGGCCGCCACTCGATGACGTTCACGAAAGTCGTGTTCGTGAACGAGAAGGGCGACGTGAAGCCCTTCGAAGAGCTCAACATGGCCGATTTGAGCGACCGCCGCGCCAAGCAGGCGATGGAGGTCGACGTCACGTCGCCGGGCGGGAAGGTCTGGAAGGCCTACCCGAAGATGTACATGAACCAGCGCACGCAGCAGATGATGGCGAACCCCGACGTGAATTCGACGCCTCTCATGGATCTCTACGTCTCGCCGCAGTCCTACGATCCAGGGCAGCCGGCCCGCGTCGAGGGCTCCGTCGTCGCCCTCAAGAAGGGCGAGAGCAAGAGCGTCGACGGGATCAAGATCAAGTTCCTGGATTTTTCGGCCGACCGCTCCGCGATCAACGATCCGACGCGTCCCCACGTCACGGTGACCGCCAACTTTCTCGTGACGACGGCCGACGCCGCGGAGGAGAAGACTGCGAAGTTCATCATGTATTTCGGCGCGAGCGAGGCCGGGCCCGCCACCGAAGCGCCCGACACGCCGCTCCCGGGGAAGGGACGGTTCCGGATCAAGCGCGTCTCCCCGAACGAAGGAACGTGCGAGATCGAGCTCATGGGCGTCGCCCCCGGCGGCGACCTCAAGCCCGCGACGGCCGAGACCCTGTCGATCGACGTCACGACGAAGCCCCTGATCTCCCTCGTCTGGGGAGGCTTCTACGTGATGATGGCCGGCGGGCTCCTGGCCCTCCTGCGCCGCGCGAGGGACTCCCGCCAGGCCGCGGTGGCCTGACCCGCGGAAGCGGGCACCCCGGTCTTCCTCTTCTCTCGGTAGACTCCGACCCAAAGGAGACGCAATGCGTTTTCGGTCTGTTCTCGTTCTCGCTCTTTCCTTCGCAGGAACTCCCCTCTTCGCCCAGACTCCGGCCTCGAAACCGAAGGCGATCGACCCGGCCGACTTCGACAAGACCGTGAAGCCCTGCGAGGACTTCTACCAGTTCGCGAACGGGTCGTGGCTCGCCTCGCACCCGATCCCGTCGGACCGCAGCCGGTACGGCAGCTTCGACGAGCTTTCGGACCGCAACCGCGACGTCGTGAAGGCGATCCTCGAGGAGACCGCCGCGAAAAAAGACTGGCCCGCCGGTTCGCCGCAACAGAAGGTTTCCGACTTCTACGCGACCGGGATGGACGCGGCCGCGCGGGAGAAGGCAGGCGCCGCCCCCCTCGCGCCGCTCTTCGCGACGATCGCGAAGCTCAAGACCGCGGACGACCTCCCGGCCGTCCTCGCCGAGCTCCACCTCGCGGGGGCGAACGCGGGATTCAATTTCCGCGTGGCGCAGGACGCACGCAATTCCACGCGCTACATCGGGATCTTCAATCAGGGCGGCCTCGGCCTGCCGGACCGCGACTACTACCTCAAGGAGGACGCGAAGTCGAAAGACCTCCGCGAGGCCTACCGCGCGCACGTCGCAAAGACGCTCGAGCTCGTCGGCGACCCGCCGGAGGCCGCGAAGGCCGAGGCGGACGTCGTCATGGAGATCGAGACGGCGCTCGCGAAGGCCTCGATCACGCGCGTCGAGAACCGCGACCCGCAGAAGACCTACAACAAGAGGACGCTCGCGGCGATGAACGCCGAGGCGCCGGGCTTCGACTTTGCGAAGTTCCTCTCCGACATGGGGGCTTCCGCGTCCCCGGAGGTCAACGTCCGCCAGCCCGGGTTCTTCACCGGTTTCGCGGCAGTCGCGCGCTCGGTCCCCCCCGCCGACTGGCGCACGTACCTGCGCTGGCACGCCGCGAGTTCGGCCGCACCATACCTCTCGAAGGCGTTCCAGGACGAGGACTTCGCCTTCCACGGAAGGAAGCTCAACGGCACGCCGCAGCAGGAGGAGCCGTGGCGCCGCGTCCAGGCCGCGACGGACTTCGCGCTCGGCGAGGCCGTCGGCCCGATGTACGTCGCGCGTGCGTTCAGCCCGAAGGCGAAGGAACGGATGCGGGTCCTCGTCGAGAACATGCGCGCCGCCCTGAAGGACCGCATCGAGGCGCTCCCCTGGATGAGCCCGGAAACGAAGGCGGCGGCCCAGAAAAAGCTCGCCGCGTTCCACGTGAAGATCGGCTACCCGGACACCTGGAAGGACTACTCGGCGCTCGTGGTCTCGCGCGACGTGCCGTTCGCCGAGAACGTCCGCCGCGCCCGCGTCTTCGAGACGAAGCGCAACCTCGCGAAGCTCGGCAAGCCGATCGACCGCGGGGAGTGGGGCATGACGCCGCCGACCGTGAACGCGTACTACAACGCGTCGCTGAACGAGATCGTCTTTCCCGCCGGCATCCTCCAGCCCCCGTTCTTCTACGCCGACGCGGACGACGCCGTGAACTACGGCGGGATCGGCGTCGTCATCGGGCACGAGATGTCGCACGGCTTCGACGACTCCGGCAGCCAGTACGACGCGGACGGGAACCTCAAGAACTGGTGGACGCCCGAGGACCGCAAGGCGTACGGCGCGCGCACGGCCCTCATCGTGAAGCAGTTCGACGGCTACAAGCCGCTGCCCGACCAGTCCATCAACGGCAAGCTCACGCTCGGCGAGAATATCGGCGACCTCGGCGGAATCAAGATCGCCTGGGCGGCGATGCAGAAGGCGCTCGCCGGCAAGCCGGAGGAGAAAAACGCCAAGATCGACGGCTTCACGCCGGAGCAGCGCTTCTTCCTCTCGTACGCGACGATCTGGCGCAGTCAGTACCGCGACGAGGCGCTGCGCGTCCAGCTCAACACGAACCCGCACAGCCCGGGGCACTGGCGCGCGATCGGCCCGCCGTCGAACCTGCCCGAGTTCTGGGACGCGTTCGGGTGCGCCGAGGGGACGCCCATGCACCGCGCGGAGACCGACCGGCCGAGCATCTGGTAGCGCGGACCTTCAGCGCGGCGCGGACGGGGAGGGCGGCCGCCTCCCCCGTCGGCGCTCCGGTTACCAGCCGATCCCGTAGTCCTCGCCGTGGTCGCTCGAGCCGCCCCACATCGTGCCGTGGGCGTGGTCGAGAAGGATCGCGTTGATGGGTCCGGACGTTTTCGCGACCGGCTCGAGCTTGTAGCCCATCTTGCCGAGCTCGGATCGCACCCAGGGCGGGAGCGCGGCCGGGATCATCATGGCGCCGGGGCGCGACTCGTGCGCGCCGAACGAGCTCCGCATCTGGTAGCTGTTGATATTCGCGGCTTCCGTCGCCTCCTGGACGGTCATCCCGAACTCGACGACGTTCAGGAAGAACTGCAGGAGGTTCTGGTCCTGCGAGTCGCCGCCCTGGACTGAGAAGCAGAGGTACGGCTTGCCGTCCTTCAGGGCGAGCGTCGGCGTGAGCGTCACGCGCGGGTGCTTTCCGGGCTCGAGGACGTTGAACGGGCCGTCCGCGGGATCGAGGACGAAGCTCTGCATGCGCTGGCTCATGCCGATGCCGGTCTTCCCCGCGATCACGGCCGGCAGCCAGCCGCCCGAAGGCGTGACGGAGACGACCCAGCCCTCGGCGTCCGCCGCCTCGACGGACGTCGTGCCGGCGTAGAAAGAATCGGACGAGAAAGGATCGGAGGAGGAAGATCCTTCGAAGGTGTGTGCAGGCGATGCGAGCGACGAGAGAGGCACGTCCTGATTCGTGACCTGGGGGCCTCGCGGCTTCTGCGCGCCCGTCTTCCATCCTTCCAAGAAAGCTTCGAACGGGTTCTTCTCCCCCTGGAACGGATAGGGATCACCCGGCTTCACGTTCGGGTCGTTCTTCGTCCAGTCGATCGTGGCCGCGCGCTGCTTCGCGTACTCCTTGGAGAGCAGGCCCTTCGTCGGCTCCGCAGGCGGGAAATACGGGTCGCCGTAGTAGAAATCGCGGTCGGCGAACGCGAGGTTCATCGTCTGATAGAGCGCGTGGATGTACCGCGCCGAGTCGTAGCCCATCGCCTTGAGGTCCATCCCCTCGAGGATGTTCAGAGCCTGGAGCATCGCCGGGCCCTGCGTCCACACGTCGAGCTTGTAGACGTCGATGCCCTTGTACGTCGTCTTGACGGGCTCCTCGATGCGGACCTTCCAGTTCGCGAGGTCCTCGAGCGTGTGGAGTCCGCCGAGCTCGCGCGAGCCGCGCACGAACTCCCGCGCGATGTCGCCCCTGTAGAAACGGTCGTAGGCCGCGAGGATCGCGTCCTTGCGGCTCTTCCCCGCCGCGAGAGCCTGCTTCTCGGCCTCGACGAGCTTCCGGAGCGTCGCGGCGAGATCCGGCTGCCGGAAGATCTCGCCGGCCTCGGGCGGCTGGTCGCCCGGCCGCGGCAGGAGGATGCGCCGCGACTCCGGCCACTTCAGGAGCCAGTCGCGAACCCTCCGCGCGGTCGAGACGTGCTGCTGCTCGACGGGATAGCCGTCCGCCATCTCGATCGCGGGCGCGAGGACATCGGCGAGCGAGAGCTTTCCGTACTCTGCGAGCATCACCATGATCCCGCCCGGCGTGCCGGGCGTCACCGCGGCGAGCGGGCCGTACTCCGGCGGGTACGCCATCCCCTTCGAGCGGAAGAACTCCGGAGTCGCGCCCGTCGGCGCGACGCCGAGCGCGTTGATCCCGACGACCTTCCCCGTCTTCGGGTTGTAGATCAACGCCTGCGTCTCTCCGCCCCAGGACAGCGTGTCCCACATCGTGCAGGTCGCGGCGGTCATCGCGGCGGCGGCGTCCACGGCGTTCCCGCCCTTCTGGAAGATCATCGCCCCCGCGGTCGCGGCGAGGGGCTTCCCCGTGATCGCGAGCCACTTCTTCGCGTGGAGGGGGGGCTTGTTCGTGGCGGCTCGGGAGAGCAGGCCGAGAGCACCCGAGAGGGCGACGACGGCGAATCCGACGCGCAGGGACCGGCCAGACATGGTCATGGACGCCTCCGAACCGTTACGACGGCTCGGAGCCGATCCTACCGCCGCCGGTCAGAACCCCTTTACCGTCGCTGCTTTCTTATACATCCAGAACGTGAACGCGAAGCCGACGAGGACGACGGCGGGCAGCGCCCACTCGTAGCTCGCGGCCCAGGTCGCGTGCTGGGAGAGCATCAGGAAGATCAGCGGCACGGACATGTACGTGTTGTGCTTGCTGCGGACGCCCGCCATCGCCGCGTCGGCCGGATTGGGCTTCTCGCCGGCCTTCGTCGCCGCGATGATCCGCTTCTGCGCCGGCCAGATCCGCATCCAGACGTTCGCCGCCATGATCGTCCCGAACATCGCGCCGAGGTGGATCGCCGTGCCGCGGAACCCGAAGCCGCCGAAGTGCGAGAAGAAAAGGACGGCCGCCGTCGCGACGACGAGCCCGAGCCAGAAATGGACCTCGGTCTTCGCGATCGCCTTCGCGAGGGGGTCGTAGACCGCGAAAAACAGGAGCGCGACGAGGACGGCGACGCCGCCGGTCCCCCACGTCTTCACCGTCGGATCCTTGAAGAGAAGTCCGGTGTTGTAGTAGACGAGCCCGAGGAGCACGAGGCCCGTGATCCACGTCCACGCGGCGCCCCAGCGGAACGCCCACAGGGCGCGCGGCATGAGCTCCGGGACGACTTTCTTCTTCGTCTCGCCGTCCATCGTCGGGACGAAGTTCGAGTTCACGAAGTTGAAGAACCACAGATGGCCGATCCACAGGATGCCCGCGAAGACGTGCGCCCACCGGAAAAGCGACTCGAGCAGGTTCGTGCCGTCCATAGAGCCCTCCGCTTTCTGTTGAGACCCGATCTTAACGCGGAGGGGCGTCGGGCCCCGAGGCCTGCGCCGTCAGGCGCCGACCGCCTTGGCCACCTGCTCGGCGAGGTGCAGGAACGCCTTCGAAACCGTCGAGTCCGGGTCGGATGCCATGATCGGCGTGCCCGAGTCGCCCTGAAGCGCGACGCGCGGGTCGATCGGGACCTCTCCGAGGAACGGGACCCCGAGGAAGTCGGCGGTCTTCTTCCCGCCGCCGTGCTTGAAGATCTCGTCGCGGTTCCCGCACTTCGGGCACTCGTAGTAGCTCATGTTCTCGATGATCCCGAGGACGGGGACGTTCACCTTCTGGAACATCGCGAGGCCCTTGCGCGCGTCGATGAGCGCGACGTCCTGCGGGGTCGTCACGATGACGGCGCCGGACAGCGCGACCTTCTGCGTGAGCGTGAGCTGCGCGTCGCCGGTGCCGGGCGGCAGGTCGACGAGGAGGAAGTCCTGCTTGCCCCAGGCCACGTCGCCGAGGAACTGCTCGACGGCCTTGAAGATCATCGGCCCGCGCCAGATCACGGGCGTGTCGACGTCCATCAGGAAGCCGATCGACATCACGCGGACGCCGAAGCGCTCGATCGGGAGGATCTTCTCCTCCTCGTTCACGAACGGCTTCGTGTTGATGCCCATCATCATCTGCTGCGACGGGCCGTAGATGTCCGAGTCCATGAGGCCGACCTCGTAGCCGAGCTTCTTGAGCGCGATCGCGAGGTTGGCCGAGACGGTGGACTTTCCGACTCCGCCCTTGCCGGACGCGACGGCGATCACGAAGCGCGTGTCCTTGAGGATGTCCTTGCGGGCCACGGCGCCCGCGACGACGGGGGGCTGCGGCGCGGCGGCGGTGACGGCGATCGTCACGGCGGTGACGCCCGGGATCGACCTCAGGACGGCGTCGCACTCGCGCTTCAGGATCTCGGCCGCGGCCGGCGCGTCCGTCGTGAGCGCGAGGCGGAAGGAGACGTTCCCGCCCCCGACCGCGAGGTCCTTGACGAACCCGAAGGAGACGATGTCGCGCGAAAATCCGGGGTACTTGACCTTCCGGAGCGCGTCGAGGACGGTCTGTTCGTTCAGCGTGGTCGTGGACACGTTCTGCTCCCTCTCAGTGGGAGAGGATCTCACAGAACCGGCGGCCAGTTGGACGAGGGAAAGGGCGCATTTCTTGGAAGGTGAATGGGGCTTCGGCCTGCCGCAACGCGGGGGCCGGGCCCGCCGCGCCGCCCCCACTCAACCTTCTAAGAAAATCCGAATCCCCGGGCCCGGCGGCGAAGCCGCAGGGCTCCCCCTCAAGGTCTTCTCCTCAGGGCTTCATCCAGAGCATCCACGGGACGCCGACCACAAGGAGGACGGCGAGGTAGATGAAGCCGAAGATCGCCCCGAGCCTCCAGAAATCCTTCCGCGGGATGTAGCCGCTCCCGAAGTAAACGGGCGACGGGCCGGTCGCGTACGGCGTCAGGATGCCCATGATCCCGAGCGTGTAGCAGAGGAGCATCGCGAACATCCGGACGTCGAGGCCGGGCACCGCGGCCCCCACGGCGAGCATGACGGGGAGCATTGCCGTCACGTGGGCAGTGATGCTCGCGAACATGTAGTGCGTCACGAAGAAAAGGACGGCGAGGAGGATCGTGACCGTCAGCGGCGCGTATCCGCCGAGCGGAGCTGCCGCCTTCTTCGCGAACCACGTCACGAAGCCCACCCGGTTCAGGCCGTCCGCGAGGGCGACGAGGGTCGCGAACCACACGAGCACGTTCCACGCGGCCTTGTTCGCGAGGACGTCCTCCCACGCGACGACGCCCAGGATCACCATGAGAGCGATCGCCGCGAAGGCGACGGCCGTCGGGTCGATGAGCTTCCCTGCGAAGATCCAGCACGCGAGGGCGCCGAGTGCGAGAAGGCCCATGACGATCTCGTTCCGCGAGACCTTCCCCATTCCCTGAAGCTCCTTGCCCGCCCAGACCGGGACGTCGGCGCTTTTCTTCACCTCGGGCGCGTACAGCCACGCGACGAGGAGCGGAAGGACGACGAGGAGAAGGACGCCGACGGGGAGCATGCCGACGAGCCACGCCGCCCACGAGATGTCGACCTTCGCGGTCTTCTTGACGATCTCGAGCGCGAGGAGGTTCGGCGCGAGGCCCGTGAGGAAGAGAGACGACGTCACGCACGTCGTCGCGAGGGCCGTCCACATGAGCGGCCCGCCGAGGCGGCGGGACGTCGGGCCCGGTTCGGAGCCGTAGAGGCCGGGAATGTTGCGGATGACGGGGAAGATCGTCCCGCCGCTTCGCGCCGTGTTCGACGGCGTGAACGGCGCGAGGACGACGTCCGAGAGCATGACGGCGTAGCCGAGCCCGAGTGAGTTCTTCCCCATCTTCTGCACGAGACCGAGGGCGAGCCGCCGGCCGAGGCCGGACTTCTCGTAGCCGAGGGCGAACATGAACGCGCCGAAGATGAGCCACACGGTCGTGTTCGAAAAGCCCGAGAGACCCCACTTGATCGCGTCCGCGGGCTTCCCCTCGACGAGGCGGAGGACCGTCGCGACGGCGACGCCCGTGACGCCCACCGCGGCGGCCGGGATCGGCTCGAGGACGAGGCCCACGACGACGGCGCAGAAGAGGGCGAAGAAATACCAGGCCGCGGGCTTCAGACCCTCCGGCACCGGCAGCACGGCGACGACGGCGCCGACGAGAATCGCGAGAAGTCCTTTCCAGTTCATGGGCACAACTCCTTCTCCCCAGAAGCTGGCGCCCGCCGCGACGGGGCGCCTGATGCAACGGAATCAGGAGGACTCGATCGTCGCGGCCGGCCTCAGCCGCGCAGGCGCAGGATCTCGCGCCGCACGCGCGCCATCAGCTCCGCCCGGTCGTGGACGCCCAGACCCGCGGTCGGGATCGGCCGGCCGACACGGGCCGTCACGGGCCCGCGCCGGATGACCATGCCCTGCGCGCCGAGGACCGCGCGCGCGCCCGAGACGGCGACGGGGACGATCGGGACGCCGGACTTCAGCGCGGTCAGGAAGCCGGACTTCTTGAACGGGCCGAGGACCCCGTCGCGCGAGCGCGTGCCCTCGGGAAAGACGAGGATCGAGGTCCCGGAGGCGAGCCGCCGGTCCAGCTCGGAGAGAACGTCTTTCGCCTTGTCGGTCCGGCGGCGGTCCACGGGCACGAAGCCCGCGAGCCACATGGACCAGCCCATGAACGGCACGAAGAAGAGCTCCCGTCTTCGCGAGGAACCGCACGTCCTGCCGGATCGCGAGAAGGAGAAGCAGGATGTCGATCCCGGACTCGTGGTTCGACATGTAGATCGCCTGCGGCAGCGCCGCGGCCTCCTGCCCGATCTCGATTCGCGCCGGGATGCCGTTGAGCCAGAGAAGGCTCTTCGCCCAGTTCCGCGCCCAGAAAAGGTACAGGCGCCCGCGCGGCGGGACCCACGACGTGAGGATCGCGAGCGTGCCGAAGAGAGCGGTCGAGACGGCGATGTTCGTCCAGCCCCAGGTCGTCACGAGGGCGTCGCGCAGGCGGGACGGCACGCGCCGAGTGTAGTCGTCCGCCCGGACGCCGGCCGAAGCGCCTCCCGCCCCGTAGAATCCGTTCGTGGCGCCCTCCCAGTACGACTCGACGACGCAGTACATCGCGGTTCTCAAGGAGCCGCTCTGGAAGATGGCGCGGCTGAGACGCTGGTTCGGCAACGTCTCCTTCCACCTCGGCGGCGTCGCGATGATGTGCCGCGACCTTCTCCGCGCGACGCGCGAGAAGTGGGAGACGTCCGAGATCCTCCGCCAGATGGACGCGCTCGGCGTCGGCTCCATCTCGATCACGAATCTCACCGCTCTTTTCACGGGCATGGTCCTCGCGCTCCAGACGGCCTACGCGCTCTCGCAGTTCGGCGGGAAGCTCTTCGTGGGCCGCGTCGTCGTCCTCTCGATCACGCGAGAGCTGGGCCCCACCCTCACGGCCCTCATGGTCGCGGCCCGGGTCGGGGCGGGGATCACGGCGGAGCTCGGGACGATGTCCGTCACGGAACAGGTGGACGCCCTGCGGGCGCTCGGGGCCTCCCCCGCCCGCAAGCTCATCCTCCCCCGCGTTCTCGCGGTCACGCTCATGCTCCCGGTCCTGACGCTCCTCGCGGACTTCATCGGGATGGTCGGCGGCCTGTTCATCGCGGTCGTGGAGCTCAAGATCGGGGCGGGCTTCTACCTGTCGACGATCCAGCAGTCCACGCACGTGAACGACATCCTCCACGGCCTTTGCAAGACGCCGTTCTTCGGCTTCGAGATCGGGATGATCGGCTGCTACAACGGCCTGAACGCCACGGGCGGCGCCGACGGCGTGGGGCGCGCGACGACGACCGCCGTCGTGGTCGCGTCGATCGTCGTCCTCATGTCGGACTTCTTCCTCACGAAGCTCTTCCTGATCCTGCCGCTGGGCCTCAAGTGAAGACGCTCTCGGTGTCCGCCGTTACGCGCATCCTGAGGACGGGGATGCCCGCGGGCGCGCCGATCATCGAGTTCAAGGGCGTGTCGAAGGCCTACGGCGCCAAGGTCGTCCTCGACGACGTGGACCTCGCGGTGAGCCGTGGCGAGGTCCTCGTGATCCTCGGAGGCTCGGGCACGGGCAAGTCCGTCTCCCTGCGTCACATGAACGGGCTCGAGCAGCCCGACGCGGGCGAGGTCTGGGTGGACGGCGAGGAGATCTCGCGCCTCCCCGAGGAGTCCCTCGTCCCGGTGCGCAAGAAGGTCGGCATGCTCTTTCAGAGCGGAGCGCTCTTCGACTCGATGACGGTCTTCGAGAACATCGCCTTCGCACTGCGCGAGCACACGAGCTGGCCCGAGGACCGCATCTCCGAGCGCGTCGCCGAGGTACTCGGGTTCGTCAACCTCGGGAGGGACGTCGAGCGCCTGCTCCCCTCGTCCCTGTCCGGCGGCATGAAAAAGCGCGTCTCCCTCGCGCGGACCGTCGCGCTCAAGCCCGACGTCCTCCTGTACGACGAGCCGACGACGGGCCTCGACCCCGTCACGGCGATGACGATCAACCGGCTCATCAAGGACCTGAACGAGCGCCTCGGGACGACGTCCGTCGTCGTGACGCACGACATCGTTTCGGCCCTCTTCGTGGCGGACCGGATCACGTTCCTCAAGAACGCCCGGTTCGCCTTCACGGGGACGTCGGAGGAGGCGAAGGTGTCCGACGTCGCCGAGCTCCGGGAGTTCCTCTCCGCCGGGAACTCTTTGGCATGATGCGCACGGAGCGACGCTTCGCATGGTGAGAGCCGACGTCCGGACGAAGACGCGCGTGGGGGTCATCCTCTTCGCGTCGTTCATCCTCCTCGCGGGAGCGCTGCTGTTCATCGGCGGCACGAAGGGCTTCTTCGTGAAGCGCACGTCGTACTTCGCGCGCTTCCCGAACTCGCAGGGACTCCTCCAGGGCAACCAGGTCCGGCTCGCGGGGGTCGTGGTCGGCGCCATCCGCGACATCGAGGTGCCGCGCGCGCCGGGGCAGGATCTCACCATCCTCTTCGACATCGAGCGCAAGTACCAGCACCTCGTCAAGACCGACAGCCGAGCCGAGATCAAGACGATCGGCCTCCTCGGCGACAAGTACCTCGAGGTCACGCCGGGGTCGCCCGACAAGCCCGACCTCGAGCCCGACCACGAGATCATCGCGTTCCGCGGGGCCGAGATCGACAAGATCCTCGCGGGCTCGGGCGACCTCGTGGACAACGTCGTCGCGATCTCGAAGTCGCTCAAGAACATCCTCGGCCGCACGGAGAAGGGCGAGGGGTTCCTCGGCGAGATCACGTCCGAGTCGAAGAACGGCGCCGAACTCTCGAGGTCTCTCCGGCAGACGCTCGACTCCCTGAACGGCCTCGTCGCCGACGTCCGCCAGAGCAAGGGCCTCGTCGGCCGCCTCCTCCACGACGAGAAGACCGCGGACGATGTCATCGCGGAGCTCAAGGGCGCGGTCGGCTCGCTGAACCGGATCCTCGCGACCGTCGAGAAGGGCACCGCCACCGGCGAGGGCCTCGTCCCCGCGCTCCTCTCGGACCCCGAGGGCAAGAAGAAGTTCTTCGCGATGGTCGACTCCCTGAAGGCGACCGCCGACGGCCTCGCGTCGTTCTCGAAGGACCTCGGTTCGGGGAACGGCCTCCTCCCGATGCTCGTCAAGGACGACACGTTCGCGAAGGAGTTCACGGGCGACCTGAAGAAGCTCTCCTCGCACCTCGCGAACGTCGCCGCGAAGCTCGACTCGACGGAGGGCACGGCCGGGCGCCTCATCGCGGACCCGTCCGTCTCCGACGCGATCAACGACATCCTCGTCGGGATCAACGAGAGCAAGACCCTGCGCTGGCTGATCCGTGACCGGCAGAAGTCCGGAATCCAGAAGCGGTACGAGGACACGCAGAAGGCGGCCCCGGCCGCCACGCCCGCCCCGTGAGCCGCGTCCTCGTCGCCGGAGGCGCGGGGTTCCTCGGGGCCGCCGTCGTCCGCCAGCTCCTCGCCGCGGGCGAGGACATCGTCCTCCTCGACACGTTCGACGACGCGGGCGAGGGTCGTGCGCTGAAGGAGGAGCGGACCTCGGCCGTCCGGCGCCACGCGCGACTGACGGTCGTGCGCGGGGACGGAACGGACGCCGGTCTTCTCGAGGCGGTCCTCGCGGAGCACCGTCCGTCCGCCGTCGTGAACGCGATGCGCCTCCCGCTCGATGCGGCGGGGCTCGGGCCGCTCCTCGAGGCCTCCCGGCAGGCGGGCCTCGGCCTCCTCGTCCACCTGTCGGACGCGGCGCTCTACGGGCCGCGCGACGAGGCGAACCTGCGCGCGCGCGAGGACGAGCCGGTCGAGCCCGGCGGGGACCGCGACCTCCTCGCGAAGGCGGCCGAGGAGGAGGCGCTCCTCGCGTCCGGTCTCCCGTTCGTGATCCTGCGCGTCTTCGCGGCCGCCGGGCCCGGAGCGGGCCCTTCCCGTTTTCCGGTCGATGCACTCGAGGCGCTCCTCGCGGGCGAGGAGGTCTCCCTCGCGGACGACGCCCCGCGCGACTTCATCCACCCGCAGGACGTCGTCCGCGGTGTCCTCTTCGCCCTCCGCAAGCGGCCCGTCGGCGAGAGCGTGAACCTCGGCTTCGGCCTCGCGGTCAAGCCCTCCGAGATCGTTCGCGCGCTCGCGGTGCGGGCCGCGCGCGAGTGCCGGGTCACCGTGCGTGGGCCGGCCGCGCGGGCGCCCCGGATTGCCGATCTGGAAAAAGCCTGGCAGACGCTCGGCTTCTCCCCGCAGTTCGGCCTTGGCGAGATCGTGTGGGACACGGTGCGCGCGCGCCTTTTTCCCGCCGAGGCGGCCCGCGCCTATCGGCCGGCCGAGGTTCCCGCCGCGGCGAAGGTCTCCGAACCGCCGAAGCCGGTTTCGCGCCGCGAGCTCTTCGGGATCTTCCGCCGTCCGTTCGACGCGAACCGTAAGCCCGGCTCCGGAGGGTAGAATCCCCGTCCCCGGGATTCCCCCGCTGGAGGCTTTCTTTCAATGAACATCTGTATGGTCGGCACGGGCTACGTCGGCCTTGTCACGGGCGCGTGCCTGTCCGACTTCGGCATGGACGTGACGTGCGTCGACAAGGACGAGACCAAGATCGCCCTCCTCAAGAAGGGCGTTTCCCCCATCTACGAGCCGGGCCTCGAGGAGCTCATCCACAAGAACGAGAAGGCGGGCCGGCTGCGCTTCTCGACCGACATCGCGGAGGCGATCGAGCGCTCGCTCGTCATCTTCATCGCCGTGGGGACGCCGCCGAAGAGCGACGGCTCCCCCGACCTCTCGTTCATCTTCCAGGTCGCCGAATCGATCCGCGAGCACATGAACGGCTACAAGGTCGTCGTCACGAAGTCGACCGTCCCGACGGGGACCGGCGCGCAGATCGAGGAGATCCTGAAAAAGAACGGGAAGCACAAGTTCTCGGTCGTCTCGAACCCCGAGTTCCTGCGCGAGGGTTCGGCGATCGAGGACTTCATGCACCCGGACCGCGTCGTGATCGGCTCGCGAGACGAGGAGGCGATCGCGATCGCGAAGGACGTCTACTCGCCGCTCGCCATCGCGGGCGTGCCGTTCGTCGTTACGGACGTCGAGTCGGCCGAGCTCATCAAGTACGCCTCGAACGGCTTCCTTGCACTCAAGATCACGTTCATCAACGAGATCGCGATGATGTGCGACAAGATGGGCGCCGACGTCAAGGACGTGGCGCGCGGGATGGGCCTCGACAAGCGCATCGCGCCGCAGTTCCTGAATCCGGGACCCGGGTACGGCGGCTCGTGCTTCCCGAAAGACTCCTCCGCCGTCGTCGACCTCGCGCGCAAGGTGGGCTACACGTTCGAGCTCATGGAGGCGACGCTCTCGGCGAACGACCGGGTCAAGGCCCGCATGATCGAGAAGGTCGAGGGCCTCTGCGGAAGCGTGAAGGGCAAGCGCGTCGCGCTCCTCGGCATCGCGTTCAAGCCGGAGACGGACGACATCCGCGAGAGCGCGAGCCTCAGGCTCGCGGCCGACCTTCTCGAGCGCGGCGCGGACGTCGTCGCGTACGACCCCGCGGCGATGGAGAACGCGCGGAAGGAGATGCCGAAGCTCAAGCTCGCCGAGGACCAGTACGCCTGCATCGCGGGCGCCGACATCCTCGTCCTCGCCACGGACTGGAACCAGTTCCGCAAGCTCGACCTCCCCCGCATCGAAAAGACGATGAAGGCGAAGAACTTCGTCGACCTGAGGAACCTCTACGAGCCGAAGGAAATGAAGAAGCTGGGCTGGAACTACGTCGGGCTCGGACGCGCCTGATGCGGATCGTCGTCACGGGAGCCGCGGGCTTCCTCGGCAGCCACCTCGCGGATCGCCTCCTGGCCGAGGGCCACGAGGTCGTCGGCCTCGACAACCTCGTGACGGGCGACGTGCGCAACATCGCGCACCTCGCCGGGAACCGGAAGTTCCGCTTCGTCTTCCACGACGTCACGGAGTACATCTACCTCGACGGTCCCGTCGACGCGATCCTCCACTTCGCGTCGCCCGCCTCGCCGATCGACTACCTCCAGATCCCGATCCAGACACTCAAGGTCGGCGCGCTCGGGACGCACAAGGCCCTCGGCCTCGCGCGCGCGAAGGGCGCGCGCTTCCTGCTCGCCTCGACGTCCGAGGTCTACGGCGACCCGCTCGTCCACCCTCAGCCCGAGACGTATTGGGGAAACGTGAACCCCGTCGGGCCCCGCGGCTGCTACGACGAGGCCAAGCGTTTCGCCGAGGCGATGACGATCGCGTACCGGAACTTCCACAAGGTCGAGACGCGCATCGTCCGGATCTTCAACACGTACGGGCCGCGGATGCGTCCGAACGACGGGAGGATCGTGCCGTCGCTCATCGGCCAGGCGCTGAAGAACGAGCCCCTGACGGTCTTCGGCGACGGCTCGCAGACGCGCTCGTTCTGCTACGTCTCGGACCTCATCGAGGGCATCCACCGGTTGCTCGTGTCCGACCACCCCGGCCCGATGAACATCGGCAACCCCTCGGAGATGACCGTCCTCGAATTCGCCGAGACGATCAAGCGGCTCACGGCGACTCCGGCCCCGATCGTCCACCGGCCGCTGCCGGTCGACGACCCGCGGCAGCGGCGGCCGGACATCTCCCTCGCGAAGGCGACGCTGGGCTGGGAGCCGAAGGTGGGCCTCGAGGAAGGCCTCCGGAAGACGATCGAGCACTTCGCGACGCGCGCCTGACGGCCGGCCGCGCCCCGCGCGCCGCGCCTGTCGGCGTGCGCGTAGAATAAGCAGCCGACGTGCTCTTCACTCTTGCACAAGTTCTCGTGCTTTTCTGCGCGCTTCTTGCCGCGTCCCTCGGCGTCGTCGCGACGCTCCTCCTGCGCTGGAACCGGGCCCGCGCCGAGCTCGGCCTCTACGCGGCGCTGGCCTTCGCGGTCGCGTTCTGGCTCGCGACGCCCCTCCTGACGCCCGTGCCGATCCCGCTCTCGCGCGAGATCCTGGCGCGCCTCGTCCGGGCCCTGTCCTTCCTGCTTCCTGTCGTGGGTTTCCTGTTCCTCCTCAGGGTCCTCGGTCTCGGCGCGCGCGGGCTGCGGCTCGCGCTCCTTCTCCCCGCCGTCCTCGGCGGAGTCCTGGCGCTCGCGCTGCCCGCCGCCGCGACGTGGCTCGAGCCCTTCGCGGTCGTCTCGCTCCTCGTCGTGAGCGCCGGGATCGCGTGGGTGCTCGCGCGCAAGGAGAACCGCCGGCGCGACACGTTCCTCGCCTTCGCGGCGACAGGAATCCTCCTGGCGGGCGGCATCGCCGAGATCGTCTCCCGCCGGCTCCCGGAGGCGTCCTCCGCGTCCGGCGTGCTTCTCGGCACCGCGTTCCTCGCTTTCACCGCGCTTCTCCTCCCCACGGCCGCCGACGACGAGCGGCGCCTCTTCACGCGCGCGACGACGGACGCGCTCACGAACCTTCCAAACCGCGGGACCTTTCTCGCGCGCTCGCGGGACGAGATCTTCCGGGCCGAGCGCACGCGCCGGCCCGTCGCGCTCGTCCTCCTCGAGATGGACGGGTTCGAGGACGTCCGCAGGAAGATGGACGCTCCCGCGGCCGACGAGATCGTCGCGACGTTCGGGCAGGCCGTGGCCCGCGCGATCCGGGGCATCGACGTGCCGGCCCGCTGGGCCCCAAGCGTCTTCGCCGCCCTCCTCGTCGAGGCGGACGAGGACGGCGCGCGCCTCGCCGTCGACCGGATCCGCTCCGCCGCCGCGAAGGCGTCGGGCGTGACCGCGTCGGCCGGGATCTCCGTCCGGCGCCCGCTCGAGAAAGCCCCGATCGAGGACCTCATCCGGCGCGCGACGGCCGCGCTCGACGACGCGACGCGGGACGGCGCGCGCGACAGAGTCGCGATGGAGACGCGGGAAGACGCCGCGGGCTCCGGAACCGCGGGCGTCTAGAAACGATAGAAGAGGCTCACGGCAAGCTGCCGCGAGTCGCGCCCCACGTCGAACCCGAGGTCGATCGAGAGCGACCGCGCCACCGTGAGGCCGAGGCCGCCCGTGAAGCGGTCGTCCGCCTTCCCGCCGTCGAACACGGCCGCGACGGCGTCGGAGTACGGCGGGTCGGTGATCGGGTAGGGCTGGCCGGACGCGTCGCGGGCCGCGAGATTCGCCGTCACGCCGTGCGCGGGCTCGCGGTGGTAGCCGACCCGCAGCGCGAGGCGCAGGTCGGGGCCACCCGTCACGTACTCGAAACCGAGCCGCGGGACGAAGACGTTCGGCGCCGGCGAGAGGTCCGCGAGGACGCCGGAAACCGGCACGCCCGGGAACGGACCCGCGAGGCCGGCGTACGAGACGACGGGCAGAGCGCGGTCGAAGATGTCGCCGTATTTCACCCACTGGACCTCGGCCGCGATCGTGAGACCGGGCATCGGATGCGCGGCGAGCCCCACGGACGCGTCGCTCGGGACGCGGAACTTGAATGCGCGCGACGTCTGGCCCGCGAGCGCGGTCGGCACGTCGCCGCCGATCACGAGCGTGCCCTCGGCGGCCTGTGTCCAGCGATAGTCCGCGCCGAACGTGAGGCTGCCGCCCGGGATGAGATCGGCGTGGACTCCGGCCACGAATCCGACCTGCGTGCCTCCGAGTCCCTGCACGCCCATCGTCGTCGTCAGGGTCTGCTGCGCCGTCGGCGAGAGGTATGCCTGGCTCACGATCCGGTGCGGGCCGCCGGCGTCTCCGTCGAGGTCGAAGCTCGCGTGGTTCAGCGTCACGCCGCCGCCGATCCGGAAGCCCTCGGTGACCCGGAACGCGAGAGAACCCGCGATGAGCCGGTTCGTGAGGGAGGCCGAGCCGAACTCGCTGAACGTGTAGAGGTAGTCGCGCCGCGTCGTCCCGGTGGGAGAGCGGTTGTCCCGGAGCTCGAGGTACTGGTAGCCGCCCGGCCCGGCGTCACCCTCGAACCGGAGATTCTCCGCGTACGTGAAGGCGGCGACGAGCCGGCGCGAAATCGGGACGACGACGCCCGCGAACTCCACGCCCGACGTGCTCGTGTCGAGGCCGACGGAAGACGTCGTGACGGGTGGGTAGGGCGTCACGAGGCTGCCGGTCGCCGTGGAGCGGGCCGTCGGAAGGGCCAGCGACTCGTCCACGCGCTTGCCCGACACGGCGACCTCGATCGACGAGATCAGGCCGAGCCCCGCCGGGTTCGCGAGCGCCGCCGTCGCGTCGTCGGCGATCGCGGAGAACGCGCCGCCCATCGCGAGCGACTTGCCTCCCGGGTTCGTGAGGTTGAAGCGGAGCTTCGAGAGAAGTGCCGAATCGAGCTGGGCGGCCGCGGGCGGCGCACCCACGGCGAGGGAGACCAGAAGGATCGGAATCCCCCGGCGCAGCGTCGTCGTCATGGCTTCGAACCTCCGGTCCTGAGCATCTGGGCGAGCGAGGAAGGCGTCTCGAACGGCTCGGAAAGGAGCTCCGCCGTTCCCGCCGCCACGTCCACGCGCCGCTCGACGCGGCGGCTGCCGCCCGGAGAGGCGAGGCGGACGCGGTAGGTGCCGGGGGCGAGGTCGCGCAGGAGGAGCGGCGTGGTCGCGTCCGGCGGGAGCGGCACCGCCCTCCCCGCCGCATCCTCGACCGAAAGGACCCGCGCGTACGGGAGCGCGAGAATCCGGAGGCGCCCGGTGAGCGGGGCCGGCGCGGCCGCCGCCGGGGTTCGGGGCGTCGGCGCGGACGCGACGACCGCGGGCCTTTTCCTCGCGGGCGGGTTCGCACCCTCGTGCGCCCGGCGCGAGTACCACGTGGCTGCGAGGACGAGAACGAGAGCCCCCGCCGCGACGCTCGCGAGCATGCGCAGCTCGATCCCTCTCCCGGTGCGCGGCGGAGGCGTCGTGGGAGTCCGCGCGACGAGGGCCGTGCGGTCCGTCACCGTGGCGGGCGGGAGCGGATGGTCGACGGACTCCGGGAGGCGCGCCGTGCTCCCGGACGAGCGCAGGACGGCGACGAGGCGGTCCACGATCTCGCGCCAGCCTCCGGGGCGGTCCTCGCGGCGCTTCTCGAGCATCTGCCCGATGAGGCGGACGAGCGGCAGGGGCAGCGCGGGCGCGTCGTGCGGCGCCGCGACGGGAGGGGGCGTCGCGTTCAGGTGCGCCGCGATGTACTCGACGGGCGCCTTGCCCTCGAACGGGCGCTGGCCCGCGAGCACCTGGTAGAAGATGACGCCGAGGCTGTAGACGTCGCTCCGCCAGTCGAGCGTCGCGCCGTGCCCGAGGGCCCCGAGCTGCTCGGGCGACCCGTACGCGACCTTCCCGAGGAAGAAGCCCGTCGCCGTGAGGGACTCGAGGCCCGTCGCGTGCTCGAACAGCTTCGCGATGCCGAAGTCGAGGAGCTTGACGATGAGGTCCCCGCCGCGCTCGATCACGAGGATGTTGTCCGGCGAGAGGTCCCGGTGGACGATCCCGCGCGACGCGAGGTACTCCATCCCGTGCGCGGCCTGGACGAGGAG
Source organism: uncultured Acidobacteriota bacterium (assembly GCA_963798215.1). Lineage (GTDB taxonomy): Bacteria > Acidobacteriota > Thermoanaerobaculia > UBA5066 > UBA5066 > Fen-183. The sequence continues at coordinate 928,836 of CAWCSP010000004.1, read as the reverse complement.
CGGGAGCGTCTCGGTCCAGGGCTTCCCCGCGTACGAGGTCAGCGGCGCGCCGTCGAGGTACTCCATCGCGAGCCAGGGCGTGCCGTCCTCCTCGCCGATCTCGTAGAACGTCACGACGTTCACGTGGAGGAGACTCTTGAGGATCGCGGCCTCGCGGTCGAAGCGTACGCGCGCCTCTCGCTGGTGGACCGCGGACTCGTCGCCGGGGGCCTCGGCCTCGCGGATGACCTTCAGGGCGACGAGGCGGCCGTCGCGCTCGTCCACGGCCTGGTACACGATCCCCATGCCGCCGCGGCCGATCCGCTTCAGGATCCGGTAGTGGGCGATCCGTTCGACGGCGCCGGCCAAGGACCCCGTCAGCGGCCCGTGCCCGCGGCGGCGGGGCGCAGGAAGATGTTCGCGGGGTCTCCGCTCGCGCGGTCGATCTTCGAGGCGAAGGCGAGGAAGACGCCGTCGCCCGCGATCTGCCTCACGACGATCTGCACGTCCGTGACCTCCGTGAGGTTCAGGCCGAGGACGTTCGTGAAGAGCTCGTCGGAGAGGTAGCCGTACGGAGGCAGCCGTTTCGTGACGGACGCCACCGGAACGAACGAGCCGGGCATGTACGCCGCGATCACGACGTCGCAGGAGGCCCCGCCGACCTCGTTCAGGATGAGGTTTGTCCGATAGCTCGTGCTGTTCTCGGCGCCGTTGAAGGACATCGTCCCGAGGTTCGACTGGAAGGACGAGTAGCCGTGGAAGAACGCGTAGCCCTCCATGCCGGTCTTGTAGTCGCCGATTCCCCGCGCCGGGTCGACGGTGTAGCTCTCCGTCTGGACGTCGACGCCGTCCCAGCCCGTGGCCCACGACCCGTCGGGATTCTGAACCGCCGCGATCTGGACCGTCCCGTACGAGTTCTGTCCGGGCAGGATTCCCATCGCCGACTCGAGGATGTCCTCGAAGGAGAAGACACCGCCCGGCGAGAGTCCGACCGCGAACTGCCTCGTCAGCGTGCTGTCCACGGCATCCTGGTACACGAGGATCGCGGAGCGCTGGACCTGGTTGTTCGTGTTCGTCAGCGTCACGCGCGTCCGCCAGAACGGCTTCGCGCCGCTCCCGAGAGGAGCGCCCGACGAATGTACCGTCGGGAAGAAGAGCGGCGCCGGGGCGCCTCCATACGGCAGCGACGCGAGCGCCGTCCGCCCCGCAGCGACGCTCGACGACGTCGGGACGTAGTCGGGGTTCAGGGCGTTGATCGAAACGCCGACGTGGAGCGAGGCGTCCTGCGTCCTGTTGTCGATGACTGTCGCCATTCCGACGACCGAGCCGTTCTGTGCGCCCGTCGAATCGGCCGTGCTGGAATTCCACGTGATCAGGGCGTATGCGTAGGGGCCGCTCGCAAGCAGCCCGGCGTCAAAGAGCTCGTCCGCGTCGTTGATCTGAAGCGTCCCGTTCGCCGGAACGGTCTTCTGGAGGAGAACGGGCTGGCCGTTCTTCGTCACGAGGTGGCCCGCGGCGTCGTAGAGCGCGACCTGGACCGTCGTGTCGTACCCCGAGGTCTCGAGGAGGAGGATGTTCGACCGGCGGTTCGCGTCGTGCGCGAGGCCGGAGACGACGTGGATCGGGTCGCTCTTCTTCGCGCCCTCGCCCGGCGACGTCGGGCGCATCTCGAGCCCGTACGAGCCCGTCGCCGCGCCCGTCAGCGCGCGGCGCGCCGCGGCGACGGCCGGCACCGCCGTGTTCGCGACGAGGGCGGTGGCGCTCACGGTGGGCGCCGCCGAGCGCACCTCCACGGTGTAGGCGCCGCTCGCGCCGAGGAGCGTCGCGACGACGTTTCGGTATCGGCGCACCTCTCCCGCCGCGAGCTGGATGTCGAAGCGCTGGGTCGCGGAGCCGTCGCGCGGCCCGCCGACCGGATTGAAGAAGAGCGAAACCGTGACCGGGTTCATGACGTCCGTGTTCGTGATCCAAAGGTCGGCCGCGAAGCGGCCCACGCCCCTGGCGTCGAGCGCGTTCGGGAACGATGCGTAGAGGATTCGCGTCTTCGCCGACGCGGCCGGGAGCGCGGGCGCGCCCACCGCGGCCGGGAGGATCTGCGGGCCGTCGTCCGTCACGACGAGCGTCTGTGGCGCCGTGAAGCCGGCCGTCCAGAGCGCGATCGCGCCCACCTCCGTCCCGGTCTCGCCGCGGCGCCTCGCGCGGTCGATCACGAGCTGGACGGGGCGGGTCTCGAACGGGGCCATCGGCCGGTCCCAGGCCTGCCCGTCGAGCGACTGGACCGAGATCCACGGCGCCTTGACGGAGCCGACGAACGCGGCGGCCGTCGCGCCCGTGTTCACGAGGCTCGCGGGTAGGGCCGTGCCGTTGACGTCGACGTATGCATTCCCCTGGTTCCAGGAGACCGGCGCGGCCGCGGGCTTCGGGGCGAGCACGCACAGGATCGGAACACCCAGCGTAGAAGCCCCGGAGGAGACCGAGACCGTCGCGTGGACGGGCGACGCGAGCGCGGTCACGTAGAGCGACGTGACCGAGACGTCCTGCGTGGCGCCGGGCGTCAGCGTGAACTGCGAGGGCGCGATCGCGAAGCCTGAGTCGTCGCAGGTGGTGTACGCCGTGACGGCCGCCGTCCCCGCGTTGCGGACCGTGAAAAACGTCGCGGGCCTGCCCCCCGCCGCCGGGACGACCTGGGCGAGGGGCTGGGGCTCGGAGGTGAGGACGAGGGAAGGCTGCGCGACCGTTCCGACCGTGACCGTCTTGGGCGGCGACCACGGTCCCACCGCGCCGCATGCCGCCTCCGCCCGTACCTCGAACACGTAGACGCCCGGCGGCCCCGTGAACGAGGCCGATCCGGTCGTCACGACCCACTCGGTCCCGTTCGGCTCGAGAGCGCTCGTGCGCCGGATCCGGAACGCGAGGTTCGCGTACGCACCGCCCGGTCCGGGGCCGGCCCCGAGCGTGTTCCACGAGACGACCCACGTCGAGAAGGCAGGAGGGTTCTCCGGCGACGCCGTGAGCGCACCGACTGTGGACGGCACGGGGCAGACGGCGTTGACGGGGACCGCAAGGACGTTGGAGGTGATCGTCGCCGGCGTCAGGCACGCGGACACGACGCTGACGCGGTGATAGAGGGTCGTCGCGGCGGCGGGCGCCGCGGCGAACGTCCACGCCGAGCGCTGGGTCGTCGTCGTGTCGATCACCTGCGTGAAGGCGGGGTCGAGGGCTCGCTGGATGAAGTAGGCATTCGCCGGGCTCGCGGCGACCGCGGTGCCGAGAACGTTTGTCCAGGTCACGGAGTACGTCTCGCCCGCCTGAACGACGGCCGGGCCCGTGAGGACCGGCGGCGCGGTCGCGCACGGGGCCGCCGTCTGGGCGGCGGACGGAGCCCCGCCGAGGACGGCCACGAAGAGCGCGGCGGGGGCGAGGCGGAGCGTCAAACGGAGGGGGAAACCCATCGTTCTCTTAGAATCCCTTCTAAATGCTTCCGAGGGAGTGTCCCGTCTCGGTCCCCACCCCACGCGTTTCCGGCTGGACCCCTGCCCTGTGCGCGCTCATTCTGGCTCTGGCGGGCCCCGCCGCGCCGCAGTCGATTCTACCCCCCGATGCCGCCGTCAACGCGTACCAGTCGGGCGTCGCGGCGGCGGGGAAGAAGGACTGGCCCGAGGTCCTGAGACGGATGGACGAGGCCCTCGGGACCGGCCATCGCGACGTCAAGGAGCACTTCGGGACCACGCGGAACTTCGTGGACCTCTACGACCCCTATTACTGGCGCGGCGCGGCCCGCATGGAGCTCGGGGATGACGCGGCTGCGCGGGAGGACCTCGCCCGCTCGCGCGACGCGGGCCTGATCCGGCGGTTCCCGGAGTACGGCGACCTTTTGGCCCGAATCGACGCGCTGGACCGGCGCGCCGCGGCCCGCGAGGCCGCCGCCGCGGCGACGCCCACGCCGCCGCCTCCCGTGGCGACCGCGGCGCCCACGCCGGCGCCGGCGGTCCTCATCCCGACGGCGGCCCCGGCCCGGCAGGAGCCGGGCGCCGCGACGGTCGAGCGCGTCCTGGTCCTCTTCTCGGCCGGCGATTTCGACGGAGCCGAGGCCGCGCTCGCGGGCCTCAGGGCGGCCCACCCGGACGCCCGCGAGGCCGATCTCCTCCAGTGCCTCGTCCTCGGAACGCGCTGGGTGCTCGACGGCGAATCGGACCCGCTCCTTCTGGGCCGCGCCCGCCGGTCGCTCGGCGCGTGGCGCGAGCGCGGCGGCTCGAAGCGGGCCGAGGAGGCGCTGCTCTCGCCGTCCCTGCTCGCGGCGCTCAGCGGACCCTGATCACCCAGGTTCCGGCGGCGAGGTCCTGGAAGGCGCGTTTCTCCTTCTCGAAGAACGCCCAGGCCCATCCGAGACCCAGCGGCAGGCCCGCGAGGACGCAGACGACCGCCCGGATCAGGGCCGCCGGCCAGCCGATGCCGCGGTTCGCGGACATGCCGCGCCGGACGACCGCGAGGCCGAGGAGTGACTTGCCCGGCGTCCGCCCGCGCCACGCCCAGCCCCCGACGACGTACAGGACGTTCGCGAGGAGCGCGAGCAGGAGCGAGAGTGCCGTGATGGCGCGGAACGCCCAGTCGGGCGCGGCGTCGCGCGTCTGGAGCTCGGCGCGGAAGTAGTCGATCAGGAAGACCGGCGCGAAGAGCAGGACGTTGATCGCGGCGAGGATCACCGCGTCGACGAGGGCTGCGAGGAGGCGGGCAAAGGGGTTCGCCACGTTTCGCGGCCCTTCATTGAGCTCGGGCGGCCGGCGGTCGCGGAAGGTCGCCGCCCGCTCGGCGAGCGCGCTGCGCGCGGCGTTGCCGGCATCGGAGAGGCGGATCGAATAGTCGGCGAGCTCGCGCGCAGGCGCCGAGGCGGGCGGGGCCGGACCGGCCGGCGGAAGGGGCGGCGGCACGATCGTCGAGACCTCGTCGAGAGCGCCCCCCATCGGCGGAAACACGTCGTCCGCCGCGAACCGGTGTTCCTTCGCGGGCTCGCGGTCCACGTCGCGGAACAGGTCGGAGGCCGACAGCGGGTCGGGGCCGACCGGCGGCGCCTCGGGCTCCCGCAGCCCGGGGTTCGTCAGGCCGGGAACCGGCTCGTACGTGATCCCCGAGACCGGGCGCGGGGGCTCGGTCGGCGCGGGCGGGGCGTCGGGCAGCTCGTCGGGCGCCATGAGCGCCGTGCGCTCGGACGCGACGTTCGGCGCGAGGATCCGCACCTCGATCACGGCAGCTCCGAGCTGGAGCCGGTCGCCGTTCACGAGCCGCGTCTCGCGCGCGATCCGCTTGCCGCCCACGAACGTGCCGTTCGAGGACGCGAGGTCCTTCACGACCGCCTCGCCCCGGTCGAACGTCAGAAGCGCGTGCGAGCGCGAGACGGACTCGTGCTCGAGCCGCACGGTCGACGTCCGGCTGCGCCCGACCGTCACCTCGCCGTCCGAGAGCTCGATCTCCCGGCCTTCGGCCGAGAGAACGTATCGCCACTTCTCTTCTGCCACTACGGCTGAAATTGTACCCGTCCCGCGAGCGCGGCCGCCGTCGGCGTCCCGCCGCGCGCCGCGAGCGTCGCCGGCGCCCCTTCGAAGACGACTCGGCCGCCGCCGGGGCCGCCCTCCGGCCCCAGGTCGATCAGGTAATCCGCGCGCGCGAGGAAGGCCGCGTTGTGCTCGACCGCGACGATCGAGTGGCCCGCCGCGAGGAGCCGCCGGAACACGGCGAGGAGGACGTCGACGTCCGACGGTGCGAGGCCGGTCGTCGGCTCGTCGAACACGAAGAGGACCGGCTCCTTCGGGGCTTGTGCTCCGCGGAGGAACGTCGCGATCTTGAGCCGCTGCGCCTCGCCGCCCGACAGCGTCGCGGTGGACTGGCCGAGCGCGAGGTAGCCAAGGCCCGCATCCGCGAGCGGCTTCAGGCGGTCCGCGATCGCGGGAGCCTCCGCGAAGAGGAAGCGCGCCTCGTCGACGGTCGTCGCGAGGAGCTCGTCGACGTTCTTCCCCCTCAGGCGCACCTCGAGGACCTCCGGCTTGAACCGACGCCCGTCGCAGACCTCGCAGACGACCGTCACGTCGGCCAGGAACTGCATGTCCACGGTGACCACGCCCGCGCCCTCGCAGCGCTCGCACCGGCCGCCCTCCGCGTTGAAGCTGAACGCGCCCTTCTCGAGCTCGCGCGCCTTCGCGGCCGGCGTCCGCGCGAGGAGCGCCCGGATCTCGTCCCAGGTCTTCGTGACGGTCGCCGGGTTCGAGCGCGACGAGCGCCCGAGCGGCGACTGGTCGACGAGGACGACGTCGGACACCAGGGTGAGCCCCTCGATCGCGTCGTGCTCCCCCACCGCGTCGATGCCGGCCAGGAGGCCCTTCCCCATCCGCTGCCGCGCGCCGGCCGCGAGGACGTCGACGACGAGAGACGACTTCCCCGACCCCGACACGCCCGACACCGCGACGAGCTGGTGGAGTGGAAAAGAGACCGAGAGATTCTGGAGGTTGTTTGCTCGCGCGCCCACCACACGGAGCGCGTCGACAGGGCTCAGTCGCAGGACCCCAGAAGAAATTCTCTTAGAAGGTGAATGGGCCGATGCGCGAATGCGACCGCCGAGCGCGCCGAGGGGCGGCACCGGCTCGGCCGCGCTGCCGCCCACACCCCCTTCTGAGAAAGCGCCGAAGGCGCCCACCGTTTCGGCAGCCACGGCGTCCGTCGCCGCAGTCGGCCCGTAGGGCCTGCCCTCCGAAGCAAGAAATATCTCTTTCTCTCTCTTCAGCGACCTGCCGGTCGCGGTATCCATCTCCGTCAACGCCTCGGGCGTCCCCTCGAAGACGAGCCGCCCGCCCAGCGCGCCCGCGCCCGGCCCGAGGTCGATGACGTGGTCGGCCGCGCGGATGACGTCCGTGTCGTGCTCGACGGCCACGACGGCGTTGCCCGCGGCCGCGAGGCGCTCGAGGACGGCGAGGAGGCGGCCTGTGTCGCGCGGGTGCAGGCCGACCGTCGGCTCGTCGAGGACGTAGAGGGTGCCCGTGAGGGCGTTGCCGATCGCCGAGCCGAGCTGGACGCGTTGCGCCTCGCCGCCCGAGAGCGTCCGCATGGTGCGCGCGATCGTCACGTAGCCGAGACCGATCTCGACGAGCGTCCTCGCGCGCCGCGTCAGCTCGCCGACGAGGGACGCCGCCCGCTCGCGCTCGGCCTCGCGGAGCGGAAGGGCGCCGAGAAAAGCGAGGAACCCGTCCAGCGTCAGGTCGCAGACCTCGGCGATCGTCTTTCCGCCGACCGTCACGGCGAGCGCCTCGGGCCTGAGGCGCGCGCCGCGGCACGCGGGACACGTGGAGTAACCGCGGTAGCGCGAGAGGAGGACGCGGACGTGGACCTTGTACCTCTTCTTCTCGAGGTACTTGAAGAGCCCCTCGACGCCGTACCAGTCGCCCGAACCTTTCCACACGGCGTCGCGCTCCCGCTGCGAGAGCTCGTTCCACGGGACGTCCCAGCGCAGCTTCAGGCGGCGCGAGGCGGCTTTGAGGTCGTCGTAGGCGCTCTCGTACGACGGCGAGTTGAAGGGCGCGATCGGCCGCTCGCGCAGCGTCTTCCTCGCGTCGGGAATCACCCGCGCCGCGTCGATCCCGACGATCCGCCCGAAGCCCTGGCACGTCTCGCACGCCCCGCGCGGCGAGTTGAACGAGAAGAGCGCGGGGACGGGGTCAGCGAACGCGCGCCCGCACGCGTTGCACGACAGGCCGCGGCGGAACGCGCGCGCGAACGCGAGCGGCTCGCCGGCGCGTAGCACGCGCAACTCGCCGTCGCCGGCGTCGAACGCGGTCGAGAGCGAGGCGATCAGCTCGGAGTCGTCCGCACGTAGCACGTGCCGGCCGACGAGAAGAGCGACGAGAAACGAAGAGGAAGAGGGAGGATTTTCTTCGAATGAGGAAGAGCGGGGCGCGGCGGAGCGAGACGGCGCGGCCTCGGCGCGGCGCCCGCGAAGAGCCCTCTTCACCTTCGAAGAAATCTTCTCTTCGCTCTTCTCTCCTTCTCCTTCACTCGAAGAAATCTCCAGGACTTCGCCCGATGCCGAGACCGTGCGGTAGAAGCCGAGTCTTCTCCATTCCGCGCTTTCCGCCGCGAACGACGTCACCTTCCGCGGCGCGATCACGAGGAGGCGCGCGCCCTCGCCGAACTCTTCGAGAAGTGCCGACCGGACGCTCTCGGCCGTCTCGCGGCGCACGAGGTGGCCGTCGTCCGGGCACCGCAGCGTCCCCGCGGCCGCGAACAGGAGACGCAGGACGTCGTGGATCTCGGTCGCCGAGCCGACCGTCGAGCGGGCCGAGCGGGCGGGCGCCTTCTGCTCGATCGCGATCGCGGGCAGGACGTGGGTGATCTCGTCGACGTCGGGCCTCTCGAGGCGCTCGAGGTACTGGCGTGCGTACGTCGACATCGACTCGACGAAGCGGCGCTGCCCCTCGGCGTAAAGCGTGTCGAACGCGAGCGACGACTTGCCCGAGCCGGACGGGCCGGTGACCACGGTGAGCGCGCCCACCGGGAAGGCGCACGTGACGCCCTTGAGGTTGTGCGTGCGCGCGTTGACGACGCGGATCGCGTCCGCGCCGCGGCGAACCGGCCGAAGGCGCGCCGTCACCGGGAGAAGACCGCGAGCTGGTTCATGCCGAGGAGGAAGCGCTCGTAGAGGACGAGAGAGAGGCCCGCGCCGCGTCCGGCCGCGGCGAGCTCCTCGCGGCCGAGCAGCGCCTCGTGCTCGCCGTGCGCGTGCGAGGAGAGGAGGCCGAGGGCCGCGCCGGCCTCGAGCGGCCAGCGGCCGGAAGGATGCGGCGTCGTCGCGATGAGCCGGCCTCCGGGCGCGAGAAGGGGCGCGAGGCGGGCGAGCACCTCGGGGGGTGCCGCAACGTGCTCGAGCACCGCCAGAAGAAGAATCCCTTCGAATGGTCCCTCGCCAACCAGCCCCGGCGGTGCCCCGCCGAGGGCAATGTCCCATTCGTAGAAATCTCTCTTCGGAAATCTCTTTCTTTGCTGCGCGAGCACGTCCGGGTTCCGATCGCACCCGACGTAGTTCTCGAACCGGCCCGGCAGGTCCGTCAGACCGCAGCCGACGTCGAGAACTCTGCCACCCTCCGGGACGTGCGGGAGCGCGGCGTTCAGCCGCGCGTCGCCCACACGCCGCGTCAGGAGGCCGTAGAAGGAGCCGTGGCCCGCCACAGAGCGGTTTTAGCACCTCCCCCGTAACATGCGCGCCGGATGCACTTCGCCGCGGGCCACTTCGCCCTCCTCGCCTTCTCGTCGCTGTTCTCGGTGATCAACCCGATCTCGGCGGCGCCGGTCTTCGTCGCGCTCACGCCGGGCACGAGCGCCGCCGCTCGGCGTCGCGTCGCGCTCCGCGCGTGCCTCGCGGCCTTCGGCATCCTCGCGCTCTTCGCCGCGGCGGGCGGCGCGATCTTCGCGTTCTACGGGATCACGGTCCCCGCATTCCAGATCGCGGGCGGGATCATCTTCACGGCCCTCGGGATCAAGGCCGTGCAGGAGGATCACCACGACGCTCCCGGTGCGGCGGGGGCCCCCGCGGCCGGCGCCGACCCGTCGATCGTCCCGCTCGGCATCCCGCTCATCGCGGGGCCCGGGGCAATCTCCACGATGATGGTCCTCGTCGGCCAGTCCGAGAACCTGATGCAGCACGCGGCCCTCGCCGGGGCGCTCGTCGCGAACGTCCTCCTGACGTTCCTGATCCTCGTCGCCTCGCCCGCCATCGTCGAGCGGCTCGGGGAGACCGGGCAGCGGATCGTCGCGAAGATCATGGGCCTCATCACGGCCGTCATCGGCGTCCAGTTCGTCATCAACGGAGCGACGAGCGTGCTCCGCGAGATCCTGCGTACACGGGGGGCGGCATGAGTGCACCGGGATTCACCCTGCGCGAGGCGCGGCGCGAGGACGTGCCGGCAATCGTCGGGCTCATCGAGGAGCTCGCGCTCTACGAGCGCCAGCCCGAGGACTGCCACGCGGACCCGCGGCTCCTCGAGGAGCACCTCTTCGGGCCGAAGCCGTTCGCCGAGGTGATCCTGGCCGAGGCGGCCGGCGAGGTGATCGGGTTCGCGCTCTTTTTCCACAACTACTCGACGTGGCTCACGCGGCCCGGCCTCTACCTCGAGGACCTCTACGTCAAGCCCGACCGGCGGGGGCTCGGGGCCGGCAAGGCGCTCCTCGTCGAGCTGGCGCGGATCGCGGTCGCCCGCGGCTGCGGGCGCATGGAGTGGAGCGTCCTGACGTGGAACGAGCCCGCGATCGGTTTTTACAGGGCGCTCGGAGCCTCCTGCATGGACGGCTGGAGGACCTACCGGTTGGCGGGTGACGCGCTGGCGGCTCTGGGGCGATAATTCGGGCTCCGGTCCACGGAAAGGACAACCCGTTGCAGAAGCCGAAGTCGCAGACGGACACGCAGCCGATCAAGCTGCGCGAAGCGCGCCGGGCCTCCGGCGTGGTCCGGCGTCCCTCGACGCTCCTCGTCGACTCGCCCGACGCGACGGTCCTCTTCGACCGCGAGGGACAGATCCTCCTCGCGAACCTGGTGGCGCTCGCCGAGGGCGTGCCGAGCCCCGGGAGCGTGGACGGCCCGCCCGACTCCGCGGGTCCGTTCTGGACGGACGCGGGCGGCCGCGAGCGCTTCCTCGCTGCCGGCGCCGGGGGAGGTATCCGGAACTGGGAGGTCCGCCTGCCGGCGGGTCCCGACATCCCGGAGCGCGTGTACTGGATCTCGACGTGCTTCGCGCCTCAGGCCGGCGAGGGCGGCTTCATCGCCGCGGCGCGGGACGTCACGGGCGCGGCGACACTCACGCGCGCCGACGGTGCCGAGCCCGCGGCCGAGCCCGCGGACGCGCTCACCGGTTTCGCGAACCGCGAGCAGTTCCACTTCGAGCTCGAACGCGAGATCGGGCGCGCCGACCTCTTCGCCCGGCCGCTCGCGCTCATCATCCTCGGCCTCGACAACTTCAAGACGCTGAACGACACGCACGGCCTCCTCGCCGGCGACCAGTACCTCCGCTCGATGGCGGACACGCTCCGGGCGTCGCTCCAGGCCGGGGAGATGTGCGGGCGCGTCGGCGGCGACGAAGTCGCGATGCTGCTGCCGGGCACGGGCGCCGCCGAGGCGACCGCCCGGGCCGAGGCGGTCGTGGCGATCATCAAGAAGCTCACGCCGGACTGGGAGGGAAACGCCCTCTCGCTCACCGCGAGCGCGGGCGTCGCCGTCTTCCCCGACCACGCGGGCGGCGCGGCCGACCTCTTCCTCGCGGCGGACCTCGCGATGCACCAGGCCAAGCGGCGGGGAGGCGCGCGCGTGAGGCTGCACGACCCGTCGGACCGCGAGCGCGACCGCACGGGCCGCCTCCGCGAGCAGTCGAACCGGATTCGCGCCGCCCTCGCCGAGTCGCGCTTCGTCCCGTACTTCCAGCCCGTCGCCGAGGTCGGGACCGGGCGCATCGTCGCCGTCGAGACGCTCGTGAGGATGCGCGAGCCGGACGGCCGGATCGCCCTGCCCGGCGAGTTCCTCGGGGCCGCCGAGCGCTTCGGGATCGTGACCGCGATCGACCGCGCCGTCATCACGGCCGCGTTCGACGCCCTCGCGGCGGCGCGCAAGCGCATCAGCCCCGAGCTCGAGATGGGAATCAACCTCTCGGGCCTCGACTTCGACGACGACACGCTCGTCGCCGACATCTCGCGTCTCGCGCGCGCCAAGGGCGTGCGCCCCGAACGCGTCACCTTCGAGATCACCGAGACGGCGGCCCTGCGCGACTTCGACCGCGTGCGCGACTTCACGCTCGCGCTCACGTCCGAGGGCTTCCACTTCGCGCTCGACGACTTCGGGATGGGGTTCTCCTCGTTCCGGTACCTCCGCGAGCTGCCCGTCTCCTCCCTCAAGCTGGACATCAGCTATGTGCGCGACCTTCCACGGGAGAAAGCCAACCGCGTGTTCGTCCGGGGGATGGCGGGCATCTGCCGCGGTCTCGGCGTCAAGACGATCGCCGAGGGCGTGGAGTCCGAAGACGTCATGGAGATCCTCCCCGAGCTCGGCGTCGACCGCGCGCAGGGCTGGCACATCGGCTTCCCCGAACCGGAGCTCCCCGCCGCCGACACCGGGGCGAGCCTCATCCTCACGCGGAGACCCCGCTCCTGACGGGAAAGGCCACGGCGGCGGCGAGGCGCGCCTCGGGCGCCGCGGTGGACGTCCTGATCCTCGTGACGGTCGGGGCGCTCGTCGCGGGGGTCGTCGCGCTCGCCCAGCGCTGGCACGCCCCGATCCGGCCCACGGTCGAGATCGACCTTTCGCCCCGGGCGCTGCCCGGGTACACGCTCCTCTCGCTCTCGCGCGGCTTCGCCGCGTATCTCCTCTCGCTCGTCTTCACGCTCGTCTACGGGACGATCGCCGCCCACGGCCGGCGCGCCGAGAAGGTGCTCGTCCCGATCCTCGACATCGGTCAGGGCATCCCCGTCCTCGGCTTCCTGCCCGGGCTCGTCCTCGGGATGGTCGCCCTGTTCCCACGAACGAACGTCGGCCTCGAGCTCGCGTGCATCGTCATGATCTTCACGGGACAGGTCTGGAACATGACCTTCTCGTACATCGCGTCGCTGCGCTCGATCCCGAACGAGCTCCGCGAGGTCGCGCGGATCCACCGGTTCTCCTTCTGGAAACGCTTCTGGACGGTGGAGGTCTCGTCGTCCGTGATCGGTCTCGTCTGGAACTCGATGATGTCGATGGCCGGCGGCTGGTTCTTCCTCACCGTGAACGAGGCCTTCACGCTCGGCGACCGCGACTTCCGGCTGCCCGGCGTCGGCTCGTACATGGCGGTCGCGATCGAGAAGGGCGACAGGGCGGCGATGGCGTGGGCCGTCTTCGCGATGACGGTCATGATCGTCTCCGTCGACCAGCTCCTCTGGCGGCCGCTCGTCGCGTGGTCGCAGCGCTTCCGCGCCGCCGAGGTCGCGGGCGAGCCCGAGGCGCGCTCGTGGGTCCTGGACCTCGTCCGCCGCTCGGCCGTCCTCCGCCGGATGCGTCTCCGGCGCCGCCGCCGCCCTCGCGTGCCGGCGCCGCCGCCTCCGCCCCCGCCGGAGCCCGCACCCGACGGCGGCAGCTCCGGCGAGAGGTTCCGCGCCGCGCTTCTCGCCGCCGCCGGGCTCGCGGCAGGGGCCGCGGCGCTCGTCGGGGCCTGGAAGCTCGTGCGGCTCCTCTCCGCGGTGCGCCCGCACGACTGGCTCGTCCTCGCGGCCGCCCTCGGCGCGACCTTCGTCCGGGCGGCCGGCGCGCTCGCCCTCGCGGTCGCGTGGACGCTGCCCGTCGGGATCCTCGTCGGCCGGTCGCCGACGTGGTCGCGGCGGCTGCAGCCCGTCGTCCAGATCGTCGCGTCGTTCCCGGCGCCGATGCTCTTCCCGCTCGTGACGGGCGGCCTGCTCCTCCTGCACGTCCCGTTCTCCGTGATCGCCGCGGTCCTCATGCTCCTCGGCGCGCAGTGGTACGTCCTCTTCAACGTCCTCGCCGGCGCGAGCGCGGTGCCGCCGGACCTCATCGAGGCGACGGACGTCTACCGCGTGGCCGGGGGCGCGCGCTGGAAGACGCTCTTCCTCCCGGCGGTCTTCCCGTTCCTCGTGACCGGCCTCATCACGGCGGCCGGGGGCGCGTGGAACGCGTCCATCGTCGCCGAGACGCTCGTGACCGGCGGGCGTACGCTCGAGACGTTCGGGCTCGGCTCCCTCATCACGAAAGCGACGCGCGAGGCGAACTTCCCGCTCCTCGCGGCCGGGGTCCTCACGATGTCCTTCGCCCTCGTCCTCATCAACCGCACGGTCTGGCGCCGCCTCTCGCAGCTCGCCGAGACGAAGTACGCTCTCAACCGATGAGCGCGAAGCCCTCGCCCGAGCCCGCTCCTCCGATCGCCGCGGCCCGCGGCGTCGACAAGGTCTTCGAGGACGAGGGCGGCCGCGCGCGCGTGATCCTGAAAGGCATCGACTTCGAGATCCGGCCGAACGAGGTCGTGGCCGTGCTCGGGCCGTCGGGCTGCGGAAAGTCCACGCTCCTCCGGATCCTCATCGGCCTCATCCCGCCGTCCGCGGGCCGCGTCGAGCAGCACGGCAGGCCCCTCGTCGGCATCCATCCGAGCGCCGCGGTCGTCTTCCAGAACTTCGCGCTCTTTCCCTGGCTCACCGTCGAGGAAAACGTGCGCGTCGGCCTCACGGGCCGCGCGACGGACGCTGCCGACGGCGAGGCGCGCGTGAAGACCTCCCTGACGGCCGTGGGCCTCGCGGGCCACGCGCGCGCCTACCCGAAGGAGCTCTCGGGCGGCATGAAACAGCGCGTCGGCATCGCGCGCGCCCTCGTCGGCCGCCCGGAGCTCCTCTGCATGGACGAGCCGTTCTCGGCGCTCGACGTCCTCACGGCCGAACTCCTCCGCACCGAGGTCTACCGGCTCTTCACGGAGCGCCTGACGGGGCTCTCATCGGTCCTCCTCATCACGCACCTCATCGAGGAGGCCGTCTTCCTCGGGGACCGCATCATCGTCCTGGGCGCGAACCCCGGAACCGTGCGCCGGGAGATCGTGAACACGCTCCCGCACCCGCGCGAGTACCGGCACCCGGAGTTCCTCCGGATGGTCGAGCGGATCCACGACATCGTGACGGGCGTCCACCTCCCCGAGGAGGAGGAATCGGCCCCGGCCGTCCCCGGCCGCCGCACGGAGACGCCGCTCATCCCCCTCCCGCCGGCCCGGATGGGCGAGATCCTCGGCCTCCTCGAGATCCTCGCGGACAACGGCGGCACCATGAACCTCTTCGCCGTGGACGCGATCACCGAGTACGACTTCGGGCGCACGCTCACGGTCGTCAAGGCCGCCGAGCTCCTCGACCTCGTCGACACGCCAAAAAACGACGTCCTCCTGACGGACCTCGGTCGGAAGGTCGTCGCGGCGCCGTTCGAGGAGAAGATCCGGCTCCTGAGGCCGCAGATATTGTCGCTCGGCACGTTCTGTCTCCTCGTGCGCGAGCTCGCGCGCGACCCCGACACGCCGATGCCCGGCGACGCGATCCGCGACATCCTCGCGGCGAGCCTCCCGACCGTGAGCGCGTCCGAGCTGTTCGACACGCTTGTGAACTGGGGCCGCGCGATCCAGATCTTCGAGTACGACGCGAACACGGACCAGATGGCGCTCTTCTCCGGCCGCGACGACGCCGCAGAGGGCTGACGTGGAGGTCCCGCGCCGACGCCTCGCCGCGCTGACGGCGGCGCTTTCGAAGAGGCGTTCCACGCTCGAGTCGCTGCTCGCGGACGGTGCCGGGCCGCCGGGCGGCGAGCGCCTGCACGCGGTGCGCGTCACCCTCCGGCGCACGGTCTCGCTCGCCCGCCTCACGCAGGACGTGCCCGTGAAGGGATCGGGAACGCGCCTGAAGATCGCCGCGCGGGAACTCCGCCGGGCGCTCGGGGCGCGGCGAACGCACGACGTGGCCGCGACCCTCCTCAGGGCGCGGTTCCGGCGGGACCCGCGGCGGCGCCCCGCCGCCGAGCGGCTCGCGGCCCGCCTCGACCGCGACGCGGGCGCGGCGGCGTCTCCGGAGCGCGTCGACGCTCTCCTCGCGGGCGTGCGGCGCGAGTTCGCGGCGCGCGACTCGGTCCTCGCGTCCCTCGCCGCGCCTCTCGCGGATCCGGACGGCGGGCGCCTGGAACGCCGCCTCGAGAAGGCGATCCGGCAGCGCCTCGAGCGGCGCGCGCGCCGCCTCCTCGACCGCGGTGTGCCCGAGGAAGGGAACGTCCACGAGGCCCGGATCGACGCGCGCGACCTGCGCTACGGCCTCGAGTTCGCACGCCTCCACGGCTCGATCCGGCTCCTGCCGCTCCTCGAGCGTTTCCAGGAGGCCGCCGGGCGCGCGCATGATCGCGCCGAGCTCATCGCGCTCGTGCGGAAGACGGCGGGAGCGCTGCCGGCCGCCCGCCGCCGCGAGGCCCTCCGGCTCCTGCCCCCGCTCCTCGCGGACGCCGAGCGCGAGCTCTCGAGGGCCCAGGCCGCGTCGCGCGCTCTCCTCGCGGCCCTGAAGACCTCCGTGGGCCGCTGGTGAGCGTCCCCCCTGTCGTCCGCGTGCCGCGCCTCGTCTCCGAGGACGCACTCACGAACGCGCCCGAGCACGTCCTCGTCGACGTGGGAGGCGGCCCCGGCCCGGCCGCGCGGACGACGGTCCGGCTCGGTTTCACGGCGAGCGCGCTTCTCGCGCTCTTCGAGGCGCCCGGCGAGCCGCCCCTCACGGTCACGCGGCCGTCCGGCGGCGAGGTTTTCCGCGATGAGTGCGTGGAGGTCTTCCTCGCGTCGCCCGGGACGCCGTCGCTCTACCAGGAAATCGTCGTGAGTCCCTCGGGCGCGCTCTACGGGGCCCGCGTGAGGAACCCCGACGAAAGCCGGGCGACCTGGCAACTCGCGCCCGGCGAGGGCCTCACGGGCGTCTCCGCCGCGGTCTCCGGCGCCCCGGGCGGAAAGCCGCCGACGGAGTGGGTGCACTGGCGCTGCCTGCTGCGGATCCCGTGGACGTCCCTGCCCGGCGGCCGACCGCCGGCGGCCCGGGAGGAGCGCCGCGGAAACGCGTACCGGATCGCGCGCGGGAGGACGACGCGCTTTCTCGCTCTCTCTCCGACGCTGAGGGACCGCCCTCCCGACTTTCACGTCCCGACCAGGTTCGCGCGCTTCGTCTTCGGCCCGGTTCCACCCTGATAGTCTCGCCGGGGAGATGAGCGAGGACGCCAGCCCCGCGCCCCGGCCTGACGAAGCCGCGGCCGATCTCGATCTCATCGACCGGATCCGGCGGCACGACGCCGCGGCCCTCGACGCCCTGTACGAGCGCTACTCCTCGGCGGTCTACTCCCTCGTCTGGAAGATCCTCCAAAACCCCGAGGAGGCCGAGGACGTCGCCCTCGACGTCTTCTGGCAGGTCTGGCGGCAGGCGGACCGCTACGACCCGTCGCGCGGCGCGCCGCCCGCGTGGATCTTCACGGTCGCGCGGTCGCGCGCGATCGACCGCCTGCGCGCGAGGCGCCGGCGCGAGGACCGCACGGTCTCGTTCGACGACCCTGCCGCGCGACTCGACCCTCTCGACGAAGGGGCCTCCCCCGACGACGTCGCCTCGTTCCGTCAGGCGCGGGAGACGGTGCGCGCGGCCATGAAGGGACTTTCGTCCGTCCAGCGGGAGGCGATCGAGCTCGCGTTCTTCAGGGGCCTGACACACGTCGAGATCGCCGCGAAGCTGAACGTGCCCCTCGGCACGATCAAGACGCGGATCCGGCAGGGGCTCATCCGGCTGAGACGAACGCTCGATTGACCTCAGCCGGCGGGTCGCGGGTCCAGGCGCACGCCCTGCGACACAAGCCACGTCTTGAGCTCCTCGCGCACGCGGCGGTCCCGGAAGACGAACCACGCCTTCTCGTCCTCGGGCGACGCGATCAGGGCCTCGCGAAACGCGTTCGGCCCGTCCGCGTCGAGCGCGGCGAGCGCTCTCGCGCGCGTCGCGTCGCTTTTCATCCCCGGCGCAAACGCGCGGCAGCGCGCCGCGTCCACGTCCGGCGTCGACTTCGGAATACGCAGCCAGCGCCCCGAGCGCTCGTGGAGGAGCGCCTCGCGCAGCTCCGGGGAGCCGTTCAGGTGCGCGTGAACCTCGCCCGACGCGCGGTCGAGAAAGTGGTTCATGAGCGTCGACCGCGCGGCGAACGCGACGGCGAGCCCCTCCAAGTCGAGCTCCACCTTCCGAGTCTAGACTCCCCCGCGTGACGGAGGACCCGCGCGACCCGACGCGCCGCCTCGCGCGCTGGTACCGCCGGCGCGCGCGCGCCCTGCCCTGGCGCGCGACGCGCGACCCCTACGCGATCTGGCTCTCGGAAGTGATGGCGCAGCAGACGACGCTCGAGGTCGTCGCGCCGCGCTGGACGCGCTTCCGGCGCCGCTTCCCGACGGTCGCGGCGCTCGCGAAAGCGCCCGAGCGCGAAGTCCTCGCGGAGTGGAGCGGCCTCGGCTACTACGCGCGCGCCCGCAACCTGCACCGCGCGGCGAAGGCCGTGAACGCCGCGGGCGCGTTCCCGAGGACGCTCGAGGGCTGGCGGGCGCTTCCGGGCGTCGGGACCTACACGGCCGCCGCGATCGCGTCGATCGCGTTCGGCGTCGCCGAGCCCGTCGTGGACGGCAACGTCGTTCGCGTCCTCTGCCGGCTCCACGGCCTCGCCCTCGACCCGAAGGCGCCCGCGACGCTCGCGAGGGTCCGCGCGCTCGCGCGGCCGCTCGTCCCCGCGCGGAACCCGGGCGACCACAACCAGGCCGTCATGGAGCTCGGCGCCCTCGTCTGCACGCCGCACGCACCGCGCTGCGGCGCGTGCCCGCTGCGGACGCTCTGCCGCGCCGCGGCGAGCGGGACGCCGGAGGCGTTCCCGCGCGCCGCCACCCGTGTCGCCACGAAGACGATCCATCTCGCCGCCGCGATCGTCGAGAGAAAGAAGAGAATTCTGCTCGTCGAAGACAGCCATTTCGTGCCCGGGCACCTCGTCCCCCCAATGTTCCTGGTCGTCGGCGGGCAGCGGCCTGCAAATGTTCTCAGAAGGGGGTGGAAGCGGCTCGCCGGCCGCGACGTCATCGCGCTCGAGCAGGTGGCCACGCTCCGTCATTCCGTGCTCGACAGGCGCTACCGGGTTTCCCTATTCACCTTCAAAGAAAATCTTCTGCGCCGGTCGCCCAAGCGTCGCGGGTGCCGCGCAGCGTCCCGTCTCCGTGCGCTCCCTCCGAGCCAGATTTCCCGCCACGCCCACGGCGGCTTTCTCCTGAAGGCGCTCGCCGCGTGGCGCGCGCACCGCGCGCGTGCCACGCGCCGTGCCTGACGCTCGGCTATCCTCGCCGCCGCATGGCCCGCGTCGCTTCGCCCGCCCCCGAGGAGGCGCCCGAGTCCCGCCTCGTGTCGGCGGGCGTGCTCCTCGCGCTCGTCCTTCCGTTCGTCGTGTTCTCGACCGCGTCGAGCGGCTCGCTCCGGGAGAGCAAGGTCTTCGCGCAGGCCGTCGGGTCGAGCCTCGCGCTCTTCGGCCTCGCGGCCGCCGGCGCCTGGGGCTTCGCGTCCGGCGAAGGCCGCGGGCGCGCGGCCCGCTTCGCACCCGTCTCTCTCGCGGCTTCGCTCGTCCTCGCCCTAGCCTCGGCGGCCGCGAACGCGCGCGTCGTGGACCCGCTCGTGCTCGGCGCCGTGCTCTCACCGCTCGCGCTCCTCGCGGCCGGCGCCTCGCGGGCCGGCGCCGCGGTCGCGGCGCGGGCGGCAGCCGCCCTCGGGCTCGCCGGAGCGTTCTCCGGCCTCCTCGCGGCCGCGCAGCGGTGGCTCGGCATCCTGAGAATGCCCCTCGAGGCTCCGGAGCCGCGCTTCTTCGCGGCCGGCCTCGTCGGGAACCCCGGCGACCTCGCGATGGCCCTCGTCGTCCCGGCCGTGCTCCTCTTCGCGGCCGCGGCCGACCGTTCCCGGCCTCCGCGCCCGCGCGCGATCGCGGCCGCCGGCCTCGCGGCGACGCTCCTCGGGATTCTCGCGACCGAGTCGGTCGCCCCCGCCCTCGCGTTCGGCGCGGGCGCTCTCGTCCACGTCCTCCTCGCTCCGCGCCGGCGCGCGCCCGCGCTCTTCGCCCTCCTCGCCCTCGCCGTGCTCCTCACGGTCTCGGGCGGAGCGCGCCGCGCGGTCGAGAAGGCTTCGGAGATCAGGCGGGGCGACTTCGCCTCCGCGACGACGCAGCGCGACATCGGCTTCCTCGCCGCGCTGGAGATGATCCGTTCCCACCCTCTCGTCGGGGTCGGTCCCGGCGCGTTCTCGAACGCGTTCGTCCCGGCGCGCATCGCCGCCGAGGAGAGAGCCGGCCACCGTCTCGTCCACCACTCCGACTCTGCCCACTTCGACAACGCGCACAGCGAGCCGCTGACGCTCGCCGCCGAGTGCGGCCTTCCCGCCGCGGCGGCCGCCGCCCTCGGGGTCCTCGCGGTCGCCGCCGGCCTTCTCGGGGCGAGGCACGGGCCGGGCGCCGAGGCGAATCCGACGACCGACGCCCTGCTCGCCGCGCTCGCGGCCGGGGTCGTCCTGTCGCTAGGTGGGTTCCCCCTGCGCCTTCCGGTCGCGTCCGGCGCCCTCGCATTCCTGCTCGGCCTCGCGTGGCGGCGGTCGTCACCGGACCGCGCGGCTCCCGCACCGCTTCCGGCAGCCACGCGCGCGGGCTTCGCGGCGGCCGGCGCCGCGCTCCTCGCGATCGCGCTCGCGAGAAGCGCGGCCGTCTCGTCGCAGGCCGAGGGCGAGTCGCTCCTGCGCGATGCCGCCTCGGCGCCGGAGGAGGCCGGCCCCGTCCGCGAAGAGCTGCTTTCGTCCGCCGGGTCGCGCCTGCGCCGCGCCGTCGCCCTCCGGCCGCGCGACGCCACGGTGCTTCTCGCGCTCGGCTCCGTCTCGTGGCTCGAGAAGGATCTCGACGGCGCGCGCGCTCTCTACGCGCGGTCGATCGCCCTCGAGGAACGGGCCGAGAGCGATCTCAACCTCGGCCGCGTCGAGCTCGCGCTCGGCCACGCCGCCGCGGCGGACGCGCTGTTCCGCCGCGCGGTGTGGATCCTCCCCCGCCTCGCCGACGACCTGCCAACCGGCGTCGACCGCGCGCACATCGCCAGCGACATCGACGCCGCCGCCGCGGGCCTCGCGCACGGGGGCCGCGCGCCCGAACTCCCCGGCTGGCGCTGAACGACGGCGGAGGCGGCATCCGGGCGCCGCCGCGGCACGGCTCTTGAATGGTCACGAGAAGGAGGGCGCTCCATGCAATCCTTCCCGTTGCTTTCGGAAGCCTACGTGGCCGCGCTGCTCACGCCGCATCCGGACCTCGGGCCCGCGGAGGAGGACGCGCAGAAACGCAATCACGCGCCGCGCGAGGAGAGGCGCCCGCCGGTGGCGGCGCGCGCCGAGGACGAGGACGGCGACCTCGAGACCGCGCCGACGCGCCCTCTCAAGCTCGACCGGCTTCGGCTCTGATCGAGGAGATGCGGGGCTCGTCCCCGCGCGCCTGCCATGGGACCGTCACCGCGCCGGACGCCCGACGTCGATCTGGTTGTAGACCACGGTCACGTCCTTTACCGCGCAAGCCAGGCGTCCCGCGTTCGCGCGCTCCTCGGGCGTCTCCACGCGGCCGGTGAGCGTGACTCTGCCGGTCCTGGCGTCCACGTCGACGCTTGCCGCCTTCGCCAGACGCGCATCCCTCGCGAGGCTCGACCTGATCGCCCTCTCCAGGGCCCCGGCGTCGACGCGCGCCTGCGGAGGCTCCGAGGTGGTGCACGCGAAGAGCAGCGCCGCCGCGGCCACCGCCGCCGCGCGTTTCACGATCCCCACGGCCCCGCTCTTCATCGGTTCTTTCTCCCGCTCGAGGAGGAGCAAGGGACACGCCAGCGCGCGAAGAGAGAGAGTTCATCAAGAAGCATCACAGCCGGGGGCCGACATCGCCTCGATCCGGGGCGGCACGGCTCGTGCTCGAAAGAGTCCGCCGCCTCTGGCGGATGGAAAAAGAGCAGAGGAGAAGCCCATGCCGCGAAAGTACGGACCGAAGGCCTCGGAGAAGGTCGAGCGGGCGATGCACGAGATGAAGCGGGGCGAGCTCAAGTCGGGCGGGTCCGGGAAGACCGTCCACGACCGGAAGCAGGCCATCGCGATCGGGCTGTCCGAGGCGCGTCAGGCCGGCGGGAAAGTGCCGCGGGCCGGAAAGAACGCCCGGACGAAGAACTCCTAGTCGTGTTCAACGCTGCCGCGGCGTGGGAGCCGCCCCTGGCGTCGGCGTCGGCGTGAGCACCGGGTCGAGCGACCGCGGCGTGCGACTCTTCTTCCGGGGCTGAACCGGAAGCGTGGGAGGCGCGGGCGGCGCGCGCGTCGGCGCAGGCGAGATCGTTGCTGGAGGCGTCGGCGGCGGCGTGGGCATCATGTCCTGGCCGTTTGCGTCGAGTGCGGCCGCCGCGAGGGCGGCGGCGAGCAATTTGTACCTCATGGAGTCCTCCCGCCGCTTCGGCTGGCAAACGCGATGCCGTGACGCACGTCACTTTCGTCCGGGTTGGCCCATGCCTTGCGATCGGGTTCGCAGTCCCGTCCCGGGGCGGAAAGGAATTCCAAATGAAAGGAAAGCATCAGGACGTCGGCCGGAAGGACGAACCGAACAAGGCGCCCGCGACGGACCCCGGCCGCAAGGAATCTCCGAAACGCCACGAGGAGGCGCCGGGGCGCAAGCCGGCTCCGACCGTCCCGGACCTCGACGAAGACACGACGGGCGAGCTCCCCGACCGGAATTCGGAAATGCCGGACGAACACGAGAGGGACGCCGACGACCGCTGAGATCCGTCCATTTCGGGCCGCGGTCGTGAAAGACCGCTGCCCTTCCTCCAGGAGGACACCTCATGCCTGGAAAACCTCGAGCGAAGAAAACGCACCGCATGGGCACGGCGGTAGGAGCCGCGGGCGCTGCCGCCGCGGGCGCCGCGACGGGCGCGTCGGTGGCCGGGCCGGCCGGTGCCGTGGCGGGCGGGATCGTCGGAGCCGCCGTCGGAGCGTTCGCCGGCAACGCGTTCTCCTCGGAGTTCGACGCGGAGGAAGAGGCGAAGTACTGGCGCGAGAACTTCGCGTCCCGCCCCTACCGTGCGCCGGAACGCGACTTCTCGTACTACGAGCCCGCCTACCGCTACGGCTGGGAGAGCGCGCGGCGGGCGCAGGGCGACCCGCGTTCGTTCGAGCAAGCCGAGCCGGAGCTGAAAGAGGGCTGGCTCTCGTGGATGGTGGGTGACTCGTCGCCCGGCCACGAGTGGCGCGAGCTCCGTGGGGCCGTGCGGGACGCGTGGCGGAGGATCCGGGGCTCCTGACGCGGTGAAGGCGGACGGGCCGTGCCCGTCCGCCCCCCTTTCCCCCGTCAGCGTGTCCGGCTCTTCTCCCCGTCGAACGACCTCAGGAGATCGGCGAGGTCGTCCGCGTGCTCTTCTTCCTGGCCGAGGATCCACTCGAGGAGCCGTCGCGTCGTCGAGTCCGTCTCTCCGACGAACGCGATCATCTCGCTGTACGACTCGATCGCGATCCGCTCTGCGACGAGGTCCTCCTTGATCATGTCGGCGAGCCCGTCGCCTTCCTGGTACTCCGTGTGGCTCTTCGACAGGAGATGGGTCGGATCGAAGTCCGGTTCGCCGCCGAGCTGACGGATCCGCTCGGCGAGGCCGTCCGCGTGCGCCATCTCCTCCTTCGCGTGTTCGGAGAACTCGGCCTTCACGGGATCGGCGTGGATGCCGTCGGCCATGTAGAAGTGGCGCTTGTAGCGCAGCACGCACACGATCTCCGTCGCGAGCGCGACGTTGAGGAGCTTCAGCACGACCTCGCGGTCTCCGCGGTACCCGGGCGTCACGGCGCCCTCCTCGATCTCGCGGCGGGCACGCTTTCGGAGCTCCGTGACGTCGCTCAGGAACGTGCGCGGACCCTTCGGAGCAGCGGCGGGCTTCGGTTTGGCGCTCATCACGCTCACCACTCCCGCGTCACGAGGTGGCCGACGAGCAGGCCGGCGCCGAACGCGGCGACCGCGACGATCGCGGTGTTGTCGTCGGCGTAGACGCTGACCTTGCCGGCCGCCTTGCCGATGTTCCGGCGCGCGGCATCCGCGATTTCGCGTGCACGGCCGGTCAGGTTCCCTGCCGCGTCCCTAGCGGCCCCCTTCGCCTCCTCCTGGACGTCCTGGGCGGCGTCCTTGCCGCGAGAAACGGCGGCCTCGAAGTCCCTCTTCACCTCGGATCCGAGCTTCTCGGCATCCCGGACGGTCTTTCGCGCCTGGTCGACGGTGGCGGGGCTGTACAAGTTTTCCATGACAAGGTCCTCCACCCGTCGCGGAGCAACGCATATGCCACGACGCCCGGCGTGCCGGCGGCGGTGATCTTGCAAAGAAGCCGGGCGCCGGAACTTTCCGGAAGGAGTTTCACGATGGCGCAGAAAGTGTTCGATCAGATCCTCGACGCGTTGCGAACCGGAGCGTCGGATCTCGGCGGCCGCACGGGCGAGACGGTCGCCCAGGTGTCGAATTCCGTGAACCGGGTGCTCGACGAAGCAGGGGCCGAGGGCGCGAAGATCCGGAAGACGCTCGTGCGCAACTGGACCTCGCTCGAAAAACCCCGGCGCAGCCGGACCGTTCCCATTCTCCTCGGGATCCTTGCGCTCGGGGCCGCGGCGGCCTACCTGGCCGGCCGCACGACGCTCCCTGCAACGGGCGACTGATCGGTCCTCAGTCCGCCGGGCCGGCCCTCGGCTTCGAACCAGCTCGCCGCGCCGACGACCCTGAGGGGCGGCGCGGCGGGCCCGAGGCCGAGCCCGACGGACAGCGCACCTTTCCTCGCGAGCAGCGCGCCCCATTGCCGTCCGCCTGCCACCCGCCAGTCGGCGTCCAGGGAGAACGTGCCCGCCGAGGCGTGAACCGGCGAAACGGCGAGGCGGCCCGGCGCAATCCCTACGCGCGCGGCCACCGTGAAGCCCCTCAGGTCGAGCAGGCCGGCGGCCCACTTCGGCGGCCCCGGCGGCAGGAGGGACAGGAGCGGATCCGCGTCGCGCAGGCGCGCGGAGACGTTCCCGCCTCCCCGTCCGTCGCGCATCGAGACGCGGACGCGCGCGCTCCCGCCGCCCGTGAGGGAAGGCCGGCTCCCGTCCGGCGACACGAACGGCACGGCGTCGAGCGTTCCGTCGAGTGACGCGGAGCCGGACATGATCTTCCACACCTCGTTGCCCGGGTAGGCCTGCGTGTCGAAGCGCGGGAGCCGGGCGCGGACGCGGCCGGAGGTGTCCCGCGAGACGACGTGCTTCCCCCAGTGCAGCGTGCCGCGCGCGACCGCGAGCTCGCTCGGCAGCACCTCGGCCTCGATCCCCGGGCGCAGCCGAAAGCCGCCGGTCACGCCGCCGGTCCCCTCCCATCGCCACGCGTCGATCCAGATCGCGTGCACGAGGTCGACGCGCAGATCGTCGACGACGACACGCCACGGGTTCCCCGGCGCTTCGGGAGGCGCCGGAGGATCGCGACGGGGCGGGTCCGGGTAGCCCACGATGGGCGGATAACGGCCCGCCCGTGCCGGGGTCGCCTCGTCATGCGTGAGGCGCTCGCGCAGCCGGAACGTCAGCCCCGCGGCGCGGACCGTCCGGGCGCGAAAACGTCGCGCGGCGAGATCGAGGAGCCCGATGTCGACCGATGCGTTCTCGAGCCGCGCCTCCCATTCGACGTTCGAATCGCGACTCCGGATCGTGAGCGTCGCGAAGCGGAGATGCCCAGGCACGAGTGACACCCTCGGCTCCGTGAACGTGACGAAGAGCGAGTCGGGGTCCGAGTCGATCTGTCCGAGGAGCCAGTCGGATCGGAGGACGAAGCCCGTCGCCAAGTCGAGGACGAGGACCCCGGCCACGGCGGCGGCCGCGACTCCCAGCAGCCAGATCGCCGGTCTCCGAAGCCTCATCGTTCCTCCAAGAAAAAGGGACGTCCGCTCAGGACGTCCCGCAGGACCCGCAAGGCGGGACCGCCTCAGCCCTCGGGGGTGATCGAGAGCGTCTTGGCGCCTTCGGCGTTCTTCGACTCGACGACCTTGACCTTCGACCCGACGGCCACGGACGGGTCGACGGTGGTCTTGACCGTCTTGGAATCGAGGACGAAGGAGTGGGTCTTCTTCCCGACCAGCACCTTGATCTTCTTTCCCGCCGTGTAAGTCTTGACGGTTCCGACGAACGTATGGTCGGTGGTCTTCACCGTACCCTGGGTCGTCGTGACCTTCTTCTCGTCGGTCTTTTCCATGGGCTTGTCCTGCGCGAGGGCCGCGGCGCCACCGACGAGCAGGCATGAAAGAGCGGCCGATGCGAATACGTTGCGGTTCATTTCTTCCTCCTGAAGATTTCGTTGCAGCAGGCGTGCCAGATCACGCGCGGGCGATCTCGGGCACCGGGACCTGGGCATGGTCGAACCGCCTTGCCGCTTCCTCCCAGTCGGCCGCGGCCAGGAAGGCGTCGATGTAGTCGGCGCGCTTCGTCCCGTAGTCCGTCAGGTACGCATGCTCGAAGACGTCCATGACGAGAACGACGGGGCATCCCGCGAGAACGCCCCGGTCGTGCTCGTCGATCCAGACGTTGAAGAGCCGATGCGCGAGCGGGTCCCACGTGAGCGCGACCCACCCGATCCCGCGCAGGCTGCCCGTGCCCCGGAAGTCCTTCTCCCACCCCTCGCGCGACCCGAAGTCCTTCGCGATACGCGCGACCAGAGGCGCGTCCCGTTCGGGGGCCCTGGCCGTCTTTGTCATATTTCCAAAATAGGTCTCGTGAAGGCGCATGCCGTTCCACTCCCAGCCGAAACGCCTCTTCAGCTCGGACCACGCTGGCGTCGGCGGCTTTGCGGGAGAGGACGCCTCCAGCTCGTCGGACAAGGCGTTCGCGTTCTTCACATAACCCGCGTAAAGCTCGAAATGCTGCTTGAGGAGCGCGTCGGAGAATCCGGGAGTCCCGAGCAACCGCGAAAAGTCCTTCGTTGAATAGAGCGCCATGGTCATCCCCCTTCGAGGGGACGAGCACGATCCGTTCCACGTCTACGGCACAGCAGTTGCTGATTGGATGCCGGAGGCTGAAAAATGCTCTGGACCATCTTCGTGATCCTTCTCGTCCTGTGGCTGCTCGGCATCGTCACGTCGTACACGATGGGAGGATTCATCCACATCCTCCTCGTCGTCGCGGTCGTGATCCTCATCATCAACCTCATCCAAGGCCGACGAACGATCTGACCGTCCAGGTGGCGCCTCGCCCCTTCCGCATGGCCGGCTGCGGTCACGAAGGGGTGCGGCCGCTCCTGCAGAAACGTCCCACGGCTTCGAGAAGGCGCTCGGGATCGAGGGGTTTCCGCAGCCAGCCGGCCGCGCCGACCTCGCGTGCCTTCTGCTCCGCGAGCGGATCCGCGGTGCACACGATCACGGGAATGCCCGAGAGGGCCGCGTCCTTCATCTGCTCTTCGCGGAAGCGCCAGCCGTTCATGACGGGCATCGTCATGTCGAGGAGGATGACGCACGTGTCGCCGCCGGAGCGCAGCGCCTCCAGCGCCCGGCGCCCGTCCGGGACATGACGGGCCGGATGGCCCGCGTCCTCGAGAAGGCTCACGAGGGCCTCCGCGATCGCCTCGTCGTCCTCAATGACCAGAACCTTCACTCTCGCCTCCCAGCCTGCGGGGCAGGCTCACTCGGAACGTCGCTCCGGCCCCTGGGCGGCTCTCCACGGTGATCTTCCCGCCGTGCGCCTCCACGATCTCGCGCGTGATCCAGAGGCCGAGACCCATGCCGGGGTACGTCTCGGCCGTCACCGCGCGCTGGAACCGCTCGAAAATCCGCCTCTGGTCCGCGTCGTGGATGCCGATCCCGCGGTCCGTGACGGACAGTGACGCGTCGGCTCCCTGCGCGGAGACCTCGACGACGACGGGCTCTCCGGCGCCGAACTTCAGGGCGTTCGTCAGGAGGTTGGAGAGCACCTGGTCCAGGCGGAGCCGGTCCCAGAAGCCGGGCACGGATTCGGACGCCTTCAGCTCCAGCGTGCAGTCCGCGCGGCGCGCGCCGTCCTCGAAGCGCTCGACGACGTCGCGCGCGAGCTGGGCGAGGTCCATCTCCTCGGGGTCGAGGTGCAGCCGGGCCGCGGAGATCCTCGAGACGTCGAGAAGCTCGTCGGCCAGCCGGATGAGCCGCGCGACCTGCTTCTCGCAGCGTCCCGCGAGATCGACCGTCTTCTCGTTTCCGAGCGCCCGCACCTGCCGCGCCAGCTGGTACACGATGAGGTTCAGCGCCGAGAGCGGAGTGCGGATCTCGTGCCCGGCCACGGAGAGGAACGCGTCGCGCGCCTTCACGGCGTCGCGCGCCTCTTCGTAGAGCCGGTTGCGCTCGGCCTCGACGCGCTTGAGCTCGGACAGGTCCACGACGAACGAGGCGCGCACCGGCGCCCGCCCTCCCATGTCCACGCGCGTCGCGCCGAACAGGACCGGGACGCGCGTCCCGTCCGCCCGGACGAGCTCCTTCTGATACGGGCGGCAGGTGCCCGTTTCCCGGAGCTCCTTCTCGCAGATGTCGTCCAGATGCCGGAATTCCGGCGCCGTGAACCCGAAGAGCGAGTACGTCCCGACCCTGAAGGCCTCGCGCGCGATCCCGACGATCGAGAGGAACGCCTCGTTCGCGTCCGTCACGCCGGAGTCGTCGGAGAAGAGGACGCCGATGAGGTTCGCGTCGACCAGGCGCCGGATGCGCGCCTCGCGGTCCCGGATCGCCGCCTCGGCCCGGTTCCGCCGCGCGAGGTCCGCGCGGATCAGCCACCAGACCAGGATGAGGAAGGCGAAGAGGAGCCCGCCTCCGATCGCTAGGGTCGTGATGAGGCTGCGCGCGGTCGACCCGGAGCGTTCGTTCCTCACGCGGAGGAGCTCGCGCTCGTTCAGGCGCATCCCGGCGATGACGTTCCAGAGGTCCTCCATCGTCTTGCGTCCGGCGCCCGCCCGGATGTAGTCGCGCGCTTCGTCGAAGCGGCCGGCCACCGTGAGACGCACCGCGAGGTCGAGCTGGCCGAGCCGATCCTCGACGAGCTGGCGGAGCCTCAGGGCCCGGTCGCGCTCGGCGGGGCTGTCGACCGTCATCGCGTCGATCTGCCGGAGCCGCTCCGGCAGGAGGCTGCTCACGCGCCGGTATTCCGTGAGGTAGACCTCTTCGCCGGTGATGAGGAAGCCCCGCTGGGCCGACTCGCCCTCCGTCATCAGGCCCTGGACGCCGTCGAGGTCGGCCAGGACGTCCTTCGTGTGGTCCACCCAGTGCGCCTCCCGGATGAGCTGGGTCGTGTTCGTCCAGGTCACCGACAGGAGCATCAGGAGCGCGCCGAACGTCACGCCGATCGCGACCGCGAGGCGGGCGTCCATCCCTCGCGGCCGCCAGCCGAGCCGACTGCCCGTCGAGTCGACGATCATCCGTTCCAGCGAGGGCTCAGCCTCGCGCGCGGCGACTCAGCCACGGGGCCGATTGTCTCAGCTCTCGAGCTTCACCGTGACGCGGCGGGTCTTGTTGTCTCCCGTCTGCTCCGTCAGCTTGACGCGCGAGCCCACCACGACGCCGGGGTCCACGGAAACGACCGTGTCCTTCGTGTCGAGGGTGAATGCGTGCATCTTCTTTTCTGCAGTCATGACCTCGATCTTCTTCCCGGGCTCGTAGACGGTGACCGTGCCGACGATCGTCTCGGTCTCCGCCTTGACGGTGCCGGCCGGCGTATCGGCCTTCGTCTCGGCCTTCGCTTCGAGCGTGTTGCCAGCCTGCGTCGACTGCGACGTCGTCTTCACCTCCCCCTGTGACGTCTGGGTCGTCATCTCGGTCTTGCGTTCCTCGGTGCCGGGAGCCTTCGAGCACGCGACGGTGGCGGCGAGCGCGGCGCCGCCGAGGGCGCCGAGAGCAAGCAGGTTCATGCGATTCGACATGGTTTCAATCCTCCCGTCGCTCGGAGAGCGAAGGACGTGCCAACCGCATCCGCTCCGGCTTGAAATTTCTGCAAAGAGGCCCCGATTCGGCCCGCGAACAGGGACTCGGGGGATGGCTCGCGGATTGCGAGGGAATTCCGCGTGAACGAGGAGCACAACCGCGCCTCCTTGGGGGAGTTTCTGCCGGTCGACCGCCTGGAGGAGCATGCGCGCAGCCTCGGGGCGGGATGGACCGTAGCGCCGCACGGCGGCGGCCGGAACGTGCTGTCGCGGCTGCGCGCGAACCTGCCGGCGCTCCGGCACGCGTACGGCCTGCTCGCCTCCGACGTCCGGGCGGGCGAGCCCGCGACGCCCGCGGTCGAGTGGCTGCTCGACAACTTCCACCTCATCGAGGCCGAGGTCCGCGGCGTGCGCCACGACCTCCCCGGCGCGTACAACCGCGAGCTCCCGCGCCTGACGGGGCCGGAGCACGGCGGCGCGGCGCGCATCGAGGCCCTCGCGCACGAGCTCGTCCTGAGGAGCGACGCGCGCCTCGACGCGGCGCGGCTCGAGACGTTTCTTACCGCCTTCCAGAGCGCCTCGCCTCTCACGCTCGCGGAGCTCTGGGCGTGGCCGAGCTTCCTCCGCGCCGCGCTCATCGAGCACATCCGCCTTCTCGCGGACGAGCTCCTCGCCATCCGCGCGGACCGCTCCCGGGCCGACGCGGTTCTCGCGCGCCTTTCTTCGGGCCGCACTCCCGTCGTGCCGGACCCGGCGCCGACCGCATTCGCGGCGCGCATCCTCCAGCGCGCGAGGGAGTACGGGGCGCCCGCCGCCGACCTCGTGGCAAGCATGTCCCTTCGCCTCGCGGAGTCCGGGCGGACGCTCGAGGATGAGGTCCGCGCCGAGCACCAGCGCCAGGCCACTCTCCAGGTCTCGATCGCGAACGCCGTGTCGGCTCTCCGCCTCTGCGGAACGCTCGACTGGGGCCCCTTCGTCGAGCGCGTGAGCCTCGTGGAGGAGGCCCTCCGCCACGACCCGGGCGGCACGTACGGCCGGATGGACTTCGCGACGCGCGACCGCTACCGGCACGCGATCGAGAAGCTCGCCCCGCACTCGGCTGAAGACCAGCTCCGCGTGGCGCGCCGCGCCGTGGCCCGCGCACGAGAGACGCCGCCCGACGCCGACCCGAGGGAGACCCACGTCGGCTACTTCCTCGTCGGGGCCGGACGACCCGAGTTCGAAACGGACATCGGGCGCCGGCACACCCTCGCCTCGTACCTCAAGCGCGGCTTCTTCCGGCACGCGACCGCCGCGTACCTCGGCGCGATCGCGGTCCTGACCGCCGCGGGCCTCGCCGGCGTGGCGGCGTTCGTGCGCTCCACGGGAGCCGAACCAGGCGCCGAGATCTGGGCGTTTGCCCTCGCCGCGCTTCCGGTCTCCGAGATCGCCATTTTCCTCGTCCAGCGCCTCGTGGACTCGGTCATCCCGCCGCGCCGCCTGCCCCGGCTGGACTTCCGCAATGGCGTCCCCGACGGCGCGCGCACCCTGGTCGTCTTTCCGACGCTGTTCCCGAGCGTCGCGTCCGTGGAGCACATGCTCCGGCACCTCGAGGTCCAGGCGCTCGCGAACCCCGACGCGCGCGTGCACTTCGCGCTGCTCTCGGACTTCACGGACGCCGTGGAGCCGACGCGACCCGACGACGACGCGATCCTGGCCGCGGCCTCCGAGGGGATCGCCGCGCTCAACGCCGCTCACGGCCCGGGCCGCTTCTTCCTCTTTCACCGGTTCCGCCGCTGGAACCCCAACGAAGGCCTGTGGATGGGCTGGGAGCGGAAGCGCGGCAAGCTCGAGGAGCTCAACCGCCTCCTGCGCGGCGCCGCGGACACGAGCTTCGGGCTCCAGGTCGGCGACCTCACTCTCCTGGCCTCGGTCCGCTACGTCCTGACGCTCGACAGCGACACGCGCCTGCCGCGCGACGTCGCGCGCACGCTCGTCGGAATCCTCGAGCACCCGCTGAACCGGCCGCGCCTCGATCCCGCGACGCGGCTCGTCACGGCCGGCTACGGCATCCTGCAGCCGCGGGTCGCGATCGCAACCACGAGTGCGGCCGCCTCACGCTTCGCGCGCGTGTTCTCGGGCCACACGGGCGTCGACCCGTACACGACGGCCGTCTCGGACACGTACCAGGACCTCTTCGGTGAGGGTGTCTTCACGGGCAAGGGGCTCTACGACGTCGACGCGTTCATGGCGTCGCTCGAGGGCCGCGTGCCCGAGAATTCGCTCCTCTCGCACGACCTCTTCGAGGGCCTCCACGCGCGCACGGCGCTCGTCACCGACGTCGAGGTCGTGGACGACTACCCAGGCAACGTTCTCGCCCACGCGCGGCGCCAGCACCGGTGGGTGCGCGGCGACTGGCAGATCCTGCGCTGGCTGCTGCCGCTCGTCCCGACGCGCGGGGGCCTCGAGCGCAACAGGCTCCCGCTCATCTCGCAGT
This sequence comes from uncultured Acidobacteriota bacterium, assembly GCA_963798215.1. Classification (GTDB taxonomy): domain Bacteria; phylum Acidobacteriota; class Thermoanaerobaculia; order UBA5066; family UBA5066; genus Fen-183. The sequence goes on along the minus strand of CAWCSP010000004.1, from coordinate 896,872 downwards.
GGAAAATCCTCGACAACCTTCGGCGCAGCCTGCTGCCGCCCGCCCTCTTCGTCCTCATCGTTGCCGGGCTGACGATCCTGCCCGGACCGCCGGCCGCGTGGCTCCTGCTCGCCCTCGCCGTCCTCGCGCTTCCGCTCGTCCCCGTCGGACGCCTGCTCCTCGAAGGGCCGCGCGAGCAGCAGCCGCTCGCCTCTTTCGTCCGCGAGGTCGGACAGGAGGTCGAGATGGCGCTCGCGCAGGCGATCGTCGGTCTCGCCTTCCTGCCCCATTACGCGTTCGAAGCGGTCCACGCCATCGCGCTCACGCTGGTCCGCCTCGCCGTGACGGGCCGGCGACTCCTCGAATGGGAGACGGCGGCCACCGGCGCCGTCCGCGCTGCGGGCCTTCTGTCCGGCGGCCCGCGCTCGTTCTTTCTCGAGATGGCCGCGAGCCCGCTAGCCGCCGTGCTCGTCGGAATCGTCGTCGCGGCGGCGCGGCCCTTCGCGCTCGTTCTCGCCGCGCCGCTGCTGATCCTGTGGGCCGCGAGCCCGCTCCTCGCGTGGTGGCTCAGCCACGCGGCGTCCCCCGCGACCCGCGCCCTGTCCGAAGCCGACCGCGCGTTTCTCCTCGCGACGGCGCGCGCGACGTGGCGCTACTTCGACGACATGGCGGCCCGCGGCGACTCGAACGGCCTCGTGCCCGACAACGCCGCCCTCCGCGAGGGCGGCGGAGCGCCGGTCGTCGCGCCGCGGACCTCTCCCACGAACGCCGGGCTCGAGCTCCTCTCCGACCTCGCCGCGCACGACTTCGGCTGGCTCGACGCCGAAGGCCTCCTCGGACGGATCGAGAAGACGCTCGGGACCCTCGAGGGCCTCGAACACTGGAGGGGCCACGTCCTCAACTGGTACGACACGCGCACGCTCGAGCCTCTCGAACCGCGCTACGTCTCGACCGTCGACAGCGGGAACCTCGCGGCGTGCCTCCTCGTCCTCGCCCAGGGCCTCAGGGACCTTTCCCCGCAGGGGATCGATCCGAGGGCCGACGATCTCGCGCGGCGCGCCCTCGCGCTGGCGGACGGAATGGACTTCGGGGCGCTGTACGACGCGGGCCGCGGGCTCTTCGTGACGGGCTGCCGGCCTCTGACGAGGGAGAGCGCGGTGCGCGACGAGACGTTCTACGACCTCCTCGCCTCCGAGGCGCGCGTCGCGAGCTTTCTCGCGATCGCCAAGGGCGACGTGCCACAGAGCCACTGGTTCCGGCTCGGGAGGCTCGCGGTGAGCCTCCACGGCGTGCCGACGCTCCTGTCGTGGAGCGGCTCGATGTTCGAGTACCTCATGCCGCTCCTGTTCATGCGGACATACCCGGGCACGCTCCTCGACGAGTCCTGCCGCATGGCGGTCCGCCGGCAGCGCGAGTGGGGACGCGCGAACGGCGTGCCGTGGGGCTCGTCGGAGTCCGCGTACCGCTCCGTCGACGTCGCGGGCGAGCACCAGTACCGCGCCTTCGGCGTCCCGGGGCTCGGCTTCCGCCGCGGGCTCGACGAGGACCTCGTGATCGCGCCCTACGCCAGCGTCCTCGCGGCCCTGCTCGCACCCGTGGAAGCCGCGAAGAACCTGCGACGGCTCGCCGCGGCGGGGGCCGAGGGGGCATGGGGTTTCTGGGACGCCGTGGACTACACCGCGGTACCCGCGGGCACGGACCCGCCTGCTCTTCCTCGAACCCCCGACGCCCGCGGCCTGATCGTGCGCACGGCGTTCGCTCATCACCAGGGGATGAGCCTCGTCGCCCTCGCGAACGTGCTCCTCGAAGGCGTCATGGTGCGGAGGTTCCACGCCGACCCGCGCGTGAGGGCCACGGAACTCCTGCTGCAGGAGCGGCCGCCGCGGCAGGCGCCCGTCGCGCAGACGCGCCCCTCGTCCGACGAGGTGTTCCCGATCCCGGCCTCCCCGGCCGCCGCGCCGCGCCTCTACCGCTCACCGCACGCGGCGTTCCCCGCGACGCAGTTCCTCTCCAACGGCACCTTTGTCACGTCGATCTCGCAGGCGGGCGGCGGCTGGAGCACGTGGCGGGGCCTCTCGGTCGTCCGACGCCGCGATGATCCGACCGCCGACCCCGCGGGTCACGCCCTCTACCTGCGCGACGTCCGCAGCGGCGCCGTGTGGTCCGCCACCTTCGCGCCGACGTTCCGTGAGCCCGAGATCTACCGCGTCACCTTCCTGCCGGAGTCCGCCTCCATCCGCCGCCGCGACGCCGAGATCGAATCCCTCCTCGAGGTGGCCGTCTCGCCCGAGGAGGACGTCGAGGTTCGCCGCCTGACGCTCACGAACCTCGGGCCCTCGACGCGCGAGATCGAGGTCACGAGCGCCGTCGAGGTCGTCCTCGCCTCTCCGGAGGACGACGTCGCCCATCCGGTCTTCGGGAAGCTCTTCCTCGAGACGGAAGCCATTCCCGAGAACGCGGCGCTCCTCTGCCGGAGACGCCCGCGCGCCGCGGGCGAGGCGCCCCTCTACGCGGTCCACGTCCTCGCGGTCGCCGGCCGCAGGCAGGGGTCGCTCGAATGGGAGACGGATCGCGCGCGCTTCCTCGGCCGCGGGAGGGACGCGTCCGACCCGGCCGCGCTCGAGGGCCGCGCTCTTTCGGGGACGACGGGGACGGTCCTCGACCCCGTCTTCAGCCTGCGCCAGAGGGTGCGGCTCGCGCCGGGCGCGATCGCGCGTCTCGTGTTCACGACGGGTGTGGCGGAAAGCCGGGAGGCCGCCCTCGCCCTCGCGCAGAAGCACCACGACCCGTCCGCGGCCGTGCGCGTCTTCGCGCTGGCGCGCACGCAGGCCCTCGTCGCCGTGCGGCATCTCGGTCTCGCCCCCGAGGACACCCGCCTCTTCGAGCAGCTCGCCTCGTGCGTCGTGGGCGCGGACCGCAGCCTCGCGGCGGCCCCCGACATGCACGCCTTGAACACCCTCGACACCTCCGCTCTGTGGCGGCACGGCATCTCCGGGGACCTCCCGATCCTGACGGTATGCCTCGAGCGCACCGAGGACCTCGCGCTCGCCCGCCAGGCCCTCGATGCCCAGAGGTACTGGCACCTCAAGGGCCTCGCCGCCGACCTCGTCCTCCTCAACGAGCACCCGGAGGGCTACCGCAAGGAGTTCCACGACGCTCTCACGGAGCTCGTCGAGCGCGGTCCGTGGGCCCCGCACGCGGGCAAGAAGGACGGCATCTTCCTGCTCCGCGCTGACCTCCTCGCCCCGGACGAGCAGCGTGGACTCCTCGTCTACGCGCGCGCGATCCTGCGCGGCGATGCGGGCGACCTCGCGCTGCAGCTCGACCGCACCGAGCCGTGGGCGGCCGAGCCCCCGCCGCCGCCCGCCGTGGAGACGCCGCCGGAGACCACGTCTGAAGAGCCGCTGCCGCACCTCGAGATGGCGAACGGCACCGGCGGCTTCGGAGAGGGCGGACGCACGTACGAGATCGTCCTCGACGGGGAGCGCGAGACACCGCATCCGTGGGCGAACGTTCTCGCGAACCCTTCGTTCGGCTCGCTCGTGACGGCCTCGGGCGCCGCGATGACCTGGGCGACGAACAGCCGCGAGAACCGGCTGACGCCGTTCGCGAACGACGCCGTCAGCGATCCCCTCAGCGAAGCCGTCCTCGTTCGCGACGAAGAGACGGGCGAGGTCTTCGGCGCGACGCCGGGCGCACGCCCCCGCGAGAAGGCCGGGCGCTGGCGGATCACGCACGAGCCCGGGCTCTCCCGGTTCCAGAGGACCGCCGGCGGAATCGCGAGAACGCTGGACACCTTCGTCGCGCGCGAGGAGCCGGTCAAGATCTCCCTCCTCACGCTCGAAAATCTCACGACGCGCACACGCCGTCTCTCGGTTTTCGCCGTCGCCGACTGGGCGCTCGGCCCGCCGCGCCCCGAGGCGCCTCGCCACGTCGTCACGACGCTCGCGCCGGACGGCCGGTCGCTCCTCGCACGCAACCCGGAGAACGCGGCTTTCGCCGGACGGGTCGCCTTCCTAGGCTCGAGCGAGCCGCTCGTCTCCTGGACCGCGGACCGGCGCGAGTTCCGCGGTGCCGGCCACACGATGAGGACCGCGACCGGCCCGCACCGCGCGCGCTTCTCGGGCCGGACCGGCGGCGGACTCGACCCCTGCGCCGCGCTGCACGTGGCCGTCTCGCTCGCCCCGGGCGAGACGAAGACGATCGCGTTCACGCTCGGAGAGGGTTCGGACGAGGCCGCGACCCTCGGCCTGGCCGCGCGCTTCGGCAACCCGGAGGCCGCCGCGGCCGAGCGTGGACGCGTGCGCGCCGCCTGGGAGGAGACGCTGAGCGCGCTCGTGGTCTCCACGCCCGACGACTCGCTCGACCTCCTCGTGAACCGGTGGCTGCCCTGCCAGATCATCGCATCACGCCTGTGGGGCCGGACCGGTTACCAGCAGCCGGGCGGAGCCTGGGGCTTCCGCGACCAGCTGCAGGACGTCTGCGCGCTCGTCCTCGTCCGGCCCGACCTCGCGCGCGAGCACCTCGTGCGCGCCGCGGGCCGCCAGTTCCGGGAGGGCGACGTGCAGCACTGGTGGCACGATCCTTCGGGGCGCGGCACGCGCACGCGCTGCTCGGACGACCGGCTCTGGCTCCCGTGGGCGGCGCTCCGCTACGCGGAGGCGACGGGCGACGCCGCCGTGTGGGAGGAGAGGGCGCCATGGCTCGAAGGGGCTGTCCTCGCCGACGGCCAGCTCGAGGCCTACTTCGAGCCGGTCGTCACGGCCGAGACCGAGACGCTCTTCGGCCACGCGGCGCGCGCGATCGACGCCTCGCTCGCGGCCGGCGCGCAGGGGCTCCCGCTCATCGGCACCGGGGACTGGAACGACGGCATGAACGAAGTCGGCCCGCAGGGCCGCGGCGAGAGCGTCTGGCTCGGGTTCTTCCTCCACTCGATCCTCGTCCCCTTTGCCGCGCTCTGCGAGGTCCGGGGGGACGCGGTCCGCGCCTTGCGCTACCGGAACGAAGCGGCCCGGCTCCGGTATGCGCTCGACCTCGCCTGGGACGGCGACTGGTACCGGCGCGCGACCTTCGACGACGGCGCGCCCCTCGGCTCGCGGCGGAACGTCGACGGCCAGATCGACTCGGTCGCGCAGACCTGGGCGGTCCTCTCGGGAGCGGTCCCGAGGCCGCGCGCCGAGCGCGCGCTCGACGCCGTGCTGTCGCGCCTCGTGCGCCGGGACGCGGAGATCGTCGCGCTCCTCGCGCCTCCGTTCGACCGCGGCCCGGAGGCGCCGGGGTACATCAAGGGCTATCCGCCGGGCATCCGCGAGAACGGCGGGCAGTACACGCACGCCGCCGCGTGGGTCGTCATGGCGGCCGCCGCGCTCGACTCCGCGGACGAGGCGCTCGAAATCTTTCACATGCTCAACCCGATCAACCACACGCGCACCGAGCCCGGTGTCCTTCGCTACGGCGGCGAGCCGTACGTCGTCGCCGGCGACGTCTCGGCGCACCCGGCGCACCTCGGGGAGGCCGGGTGGACGTGGTACACGGGCTCGGCCGGCTGGCTCTACCGCGCCGCCACCGAGAGTCTGCTCGGCCTGCGCCGGGAAGGCGCCGTCCTGCGCATTTCGCCGTGTATCCCGCCATCGTGGCCGGGCTACGCGGCGTCCCTCCGGATCGGCCGGACGCGCTGGGAGATCCGCATCGAAAACCCCGACGGCAGGACCGGCGGCCTCGCAGCGCTCACCGTCGACGGGAAGCCCGTCGACGGGAACGGCGTGCCGCTCGTCGACGACGGCGGGAACCACCGCGTGCGCGGCGTCCTCGGCGCGGCCGCCTCGACGGCCGAGGTCCCGCCGCCGACCGCGCGTCCAGCCCGGCGCCGCGCTCCCGAGCCGCCGTCCGCGCGTCCGCAGCCCGACGTCCTCGTCGTCGACGACGACGGCGCGCTCCGCGACGGGCTCCTCCGCCTCCTGGACGACGAAGGGCTCAGCGGCGTGGGCGCCGAGGACGGCGCCGAGGCCCTCGAGCGGCTGGAAGCCGGCCTCCGGCCGCGCCTCGTGATCGTGGACCTCGAGATGCCGCGGATGAACGGCTGGGCTCTCGTCCGGCGGATCGAGGAGCTCCCGGCGTTCTCCGCCCTGCCGATTCTCGTGATGTCGGGAATCGCCGCGCCCGGCTTCGCGCCGCCACGGAAGAACGACGCCGGGTTCCTGAAGAAGCCTCTCGAGCCCGCCGAACTCCTGAGCGCCGTGCGCCGCTGGCTCGTCGAGGCGTGAACCGCCGCGCCGGCGCCGTCAGCGCTCGAGCTCGTACTGCTTGATCTTGTTGTAGACGGTCTTGAGGCTCACGCGCAGCATCTCGGCGGCCTTCCGCTTGTTGCCTCCGACCGCGGCGAGCGTGCGCTCGAGCAGGCGCCGCTCGACGTCCTCGAGCGAGTCGCCGACGCGGACGGGGACCACGAGCGGGTCATCCGCCGCCCCGGGCGCGCCCGCGGGGACGGGCTCGGCGACCTCCACGCGCGGCGAGGAGCCGGGCGCGGGCGGCCGCACGGAGGCAAACACGCCGCTCGACTGTCCGGCCAGGACGGCCGAAACGACGGCGTCGTCGACGGTCTCGCCGTCCGACAGCACGTACGCGCGGTGCACGGCGTTCCGGAGCTCGCGCACGTTGCCCGGCCAGGGATGGTCGGCGAGGCTCTCGAGCGCCGCCTGCGAGAAGCTGCGGCGGCCGCCGCCCTCGCTCTCGGCGATCCGGGCGAGGAAGTACCGGGCGAGGACGGGGACGTCCTCACGCCTCTCGCGGAGGGGGACGACGTGGAGCGGCAGGACGTTGAGGCGGTAGTAGAGGTCCTCGCGGAGCGTCTTCTTCCCGACCGCCTCGGTGAGACTGCGGTTCGAGCTCGAGATGATGCGCACGTCGCTCGCGATCTCCTCGTTTCCTCCGACGCGGCGGAACGAGCGCGTTTCGAGGACCCGGAGAAATTTGACCTGGAGGTCGGGAGGCATCTCGGTGACCTCGTCGAGAAAGAGCGTGCCGCCCTGGGCGAGCTCGAAGTAGCCCGACCGGCGCCTGTCCGCGCCGGTGAACGCGCCCCTCTCGTGCCCGAAGAGCTCGCTCTCGATGAGGTTCGCGGAGACCGCGCCGCAGTTGATCGCGACGAGCGGCTTGCCGCGGCGCCGCGACAGGTCGTGGATCGTCTGGGCGGCCGCCTCCTTGCCGCTCCCGCTCTCGCCCGTGATCATGACCGGCGCGTCCGAGCGCGCGATCCGCGCGATCACGGCGCACATCTCCCTCATCGCGGGCGACACGCCCACGATCGCGCCGAAGCGGCCGGTCTCATCGAGCGTCTTCCACAGCGCGGCGTCGCCGGCGCCGTCCGGGGCGCCGTGACGCAGGCGCCCGAGCACCGCCTCGAGCTGGACCGGCCGGAGCGGCTTGAGGAGATAGTCGAAGGCGCCGGCCTTCATCGCCTCCACCGCGGAGTCGAGAGAGGCGTGGCCGGTCAGGACGACGATCTCGCGCCGCGGGTCCCCCGCCCGGGCGGCCCGCACGAAGTCGAGCCCGTCGCCGTCCGGAAGCTGGAGGTCCGTGAGGCAGATGTCCGGGTCGAACGCCTCGAGGGCGGTGCGTGCCTCGGCGAGCGTTCCTGCCGAGCGCACGTCGAGACGAAACTCCTCGAGGAGCATCTGGAGGCCCTCCCGTGTGTCGCGGTCGTCCTCGACGACGAGGATCTTCATGGCTCCACCTGCGGCAGCGAGGCCGTGACGGTGAGGTGGCCCGCGTCTTCCGCGCCTTCGAGCCTGCCGCCGTGCGCCTCGAACGTCCAGCGCGCCAGAAACGGGCCGAGCCCCGCGTTCGGCCGGCTCCGTGTCTTGAACAGCATATCGCCGGGGCCGCCCGCGACGAGCGGGACGCGAAACGCGAAGGAGACGTCCTGGCTGGCCGATCGCACCTCGAGAAGCGCCTCGCCGGGCAAAGCCCATCGCGCCGCGGTGAGCAGCACCTCGCGCGCCGCGGGCTCGAGCTCGTCCTCGAACCCGTCCACGAAGAGGCCCTCGGAGCGGCCCTTCGCGCGCACGGACAGGCCGCGCCGCTCGAGCTCCGGTCCGGCGTCGCGAACCGCGTCCCTCACGAGGGCCGCGAAGTCGATGCGACCCGGCGCGCCCGTGCGCGCGCCCCCGAGCGCCGTCAGGCCGTCGAGAAGGTGCGCGGCCTCGTCGAGCTGCTGCTTGCCGGTCTCGAGGCCGCTTCGGAGCTTCCCGGGGGCGCCGCCCTCGAGGCGTTCGGCCGCCCGGCGCGCGAGCTCGAGATGCAGTCCCGCCGCCGACAAGGGGGTCGCGAGCTCGTGGCGGAGCGCTCGGCAGGCCCGGAACGTCGCCTCGAGCCGCGCCTGATCGAATCGCTCAGGCACGAAGACCCCCTCCCGCACCGGTTCGGATTCGCATGACCCTCTGGCAGTGCAACGCCGGGGCCATGGTAATCCTTACACTCCGAAAGCGCGCCTCAGATCCCGCTTCCTCTAAGGACGGTCACAACCGTGCGGAGGAGGATGAACAGATCGAGCGCGGGCGTCCAATGAAACAGGTACCCGAGGTCGTACCGAAGCTTCACGTCCGGCTCCGTGGCGTACGCTCCCATGACTTGCGCAAGCCCGGTGAGGCCAGGTTTCAGGACGTGCCGAAGACGGTACGCCGGGACCTCGTTCTCGAACGTCGCGACGAACCCGGGCCGCTCGGGTCGGGGTCCGATGAGGCTCATGCTGCCACTGACGACGTGAAACAGCTGCGGAAGCTCGTCGAGGCGCGAGCGGCGGAGGAGCCCCCCGATGCGCGTCACGCGCCCGTCGTCCGGGAAGGACAGCGTCGGGCCGATGCCGGCCTCGGCGTCCTTCCTCATCGTCCGGATCTTCCAGAGCATGAACGGGACGCCCCCGCGTCCGACCCGCCGCTGCCGGATCCACGGGGCGCCGGAGCTCTCGAGCGCCACCGCCGCCGTGACGAGGAGGAGGACTGGCAGCGTGACGAGGATGAGCGCGGTCCCGAGTACGAGGTCGAGCGCGCGCCGCCATGCGAAGGCGAAACCGCTCGCGCCCCGGGTCGCGACCGGCACGAGGGGAAGATCTCCGAGGCTGCGCGTCACGACGCGGGAGGCGACGACGTCGGCCACGCCCGGCAGGATCCAGAGGTCGAAGTCGTGCTCGAGGCTGCGCTCGAGAAGAGTGACGAGAGTGCGCCGGTCCTCGTGCCGGTCCGAAGCGAACAGGACGTCCCGCGCCGCGCCGACGTCGAACGACGACACGTCCTCACGCCATGCGAGGAGCGTGTGGCCGGTGATGCGGCCGGAGGAAAGGGCCCCGGCCGCCCGGCGCGCGTCTTCCCCGGAACCGAGGACGAGAACGGGGCGGACGCCGATCGGCGCGACGGTATCGGCGGCGCGCCGCCAGAGCCCGAGGATGACCGACAGGAGCGCCACCCAGAGCAGGAGCACGGTTCGCGGCACGGCGCGGCCCGCGAGGAAGTAGAGGGCGAGGAGGAGCCCTCCGGCGAGGAGCGTCCCGACGAGGAGTCCGCCGCGCTCCTTCAGGGACGCGAGCGGCTCGTCGTACGTCCCCGCGAGCCAGAGCGCGGCGAGCGTGACGAGCGCGATGCCGCCCATCCAGAGCGCGTCCAGCGGAACGTTCGGCGCCGGGAGCGTCCCGAGCGTGCCGGGGAGCGGAAGCATCCGGCGAAAAAGGACGACGAGGCCGAAGAGTCCGCAGGCGAGGACCGCGTCCCCGGCCGCGAGAAACACCGTCCGGCCCGCGAAGCGCCCGTGGCCCTTCATGGGCGCCCCCGTGCGTCGCGGTAACCCGCCCTGAGCGCCTCGACGGAATGGTCGCGGCTCGCGTGCGCTTCGACCCAGGCCCGGCCGCGCGCGCCCTCGCGGGCGGCCGCGTCGGCGTCGACCAGGAGGTCGGAAAGAGCGGCCGCGAACTCCTCGTCCGTGCGTGCGGCGCGCGCCGGCGGCGCCTCGCCACCTGCCGCCGCCCGCGAGACGACCTCCGGAGACGCGACCACGGCCGCACCGGCTTCGAACGCCTCGAAGAGCTTGTTCGGCGTGCCCGTCCCCATCGCGACCGGAGCGGCCGCGACACGCGCCTCGCGCAGGAACGAGGCCATGTCGGACACGGGACTCACGACGTCTACGCCGTCGCGGCCCGACCGCGCGAGGAGCCAGGGCGGGGCGTCGGCTCCGCCGATCCGGAGACGGGCTTCAGAAACGTCGCGCCTCACGCGCGGCCAGATGTCGTCGAGCAGACGCTTCACGGCGAGGACGTTGGGACGGTACCGGAGACGCCCGGAGAACGCCACGACCTTCCCGCGCGGCCCCGGCGCGAGCGGCTCGACCGCGACACCGTTCGCGACCGCGCGCGTTCCCGCCGGCAGGTGCGCCGCGTCGAACGGCGTCGTCGCGAAGAGGACGGCCGCGCCCTCGGCCGCGCGCGTCTCGGCGCGCGCGAGGCGGGGAGCTTCGACCTCCCAGTAGGCGCGCCTCCACGGGGCGGGGTCGTCGTTCGCCGCCTGGCGCGCCGCCGCTGCGAGCGCGTCGACGTAGTCCACCACGCGCGGACACGCGGGAAGAGAACGAAAATGGGCGAGGAGGCGAGGGAGGAGAACGCAGACGAGGAGGTCGGCTCCGCGGGCGGCGTCGAGAAGCGCGGGACCGAAGGGGCCTGCGAAGAGGGCGGACTGAAGCGGCTCGCCCGAGAAAGTTGCCCGCGCCAGCGCCGCCGGCAGCCGCGAGCGGTCGAGCCGTACCGGATGAACGGCCGCCGCATTCTCCATTCGAAGAATCTTCTCCTTCCCAATTCCTCCCACGATGGCGGTCTCGTACCCCGCCGCGGCGAGCGCCGCGAGGTGCAGCTCCGCTCGCAGGCGGTCGCCCGTGTGGCCGGTGCCCGGAAGGCGCGGCACGAGGAGAACGGCCTTCACGCCTGCGGCCTCGCGCGATGCCAGTGCGAAGGGGAAAGGACGCCGCGGACGACGGCGCCGCCCCACATCAGGACCGAGTCGGACAGATCGACGAGAGTGACCGGGGGACATTCGGCGGGAAATCCGATGCGATGCCGCACCGCGACGAGAGAGAGCCACTCGAAGAGCAAGGCCGATTTTCCCAGAAGTGAAAGAAGCAAGAGCCAGCCCAGCAGCGCGACGGGTTTCGCCGCAGCAGCGCCGCTTCCGGAGAGAGAGCCGGCCGCCGCCGCGGCGCCGCCGGCTGCACGCGCCGCTGCGCCCCACGCGCCACTCGAAGAAAAAACCACCATGACCACGTCCGAGGCGGTCGCAAGAAACGCGAGGGTCCCGAGCAGAAAAATCCTCGGCCGGAGCCAGAGATCCGCCGCCAGCACGAACGTCCCGACCGGCCGCCTCACGAGACTCCGGATGAGATCGGAGAACCCGAAGACGAGCAGCTTCAGATGCCCGCCGAACCACCGCGCGCGCGAGCGCCGCATCGCGCCCGCGTCCGCGGACGGCTCGTCGAACGCGAAGGGCCCGTCCAGTGCCCGCACGAGAACGCCCCGGGCGAGCAATGCGAGCGTGGCCTCGGAGTCCTCGGCCGTCGTCCGCGTCGCGGCGGCGGGCCCGAGGCGGAACGCGCGCGGAGTAAACCCCATCGCCTTGCCGCGCAGGCGGACCGGCAAGCCTCCGGCATCTCGCGTGCGGTCGTCGAGGCGCGCCTCGGCGAGGGACAGCGCCTCGACGCGCGGGGCGCCCGGCGCCGGGACGCCCGCGGGCCGGACCGGCAGCTGGAACGCTTCCGTGCCGTTCGGAACGCAGAGGTCGCGGAAGAAGCCCTCCGGCAGGCGCATGTCGGCGTCGAAGACGAGGATGAAGTCGTATGAGTTCAGACGCTCGCCCAGGCTTTCGGCCAGGAAGGCGAGGACGTGGCCCTTGGAGGGGCCTGCAAATTTCTTCGAAAGGTAGTGGACCCCGTCGCGCGCGAGACGCGCCTCGGCGTCGGGGTCGGGGCCGTCCAGAACGACAAGCACGTCAACCTGGATGCGCTTCGCCGCGGCGCCGCCCGCCGGACGCGTTCCGCCGCCCTCCCCCGCATCTCTTTCACTCCAAGAAATCTCTCTTCGGACGTCCCCGGGAAGGTCGCCGACAATCGCCCCCTCCGAACGCGAAGGAACGACGACGAGGATCTTCCCGGGCGCGCGGGCGCCCTCAGGCGTCCGCGCGCGCCCCTGCGGCGCCGTCAGGCGCCGCCAGCGGAGGAGTCCGTCGAGCACGGGAACCGCCGCGAAGGCGGCCAGAGCCGCGCTCAGGGTCGTGAAGACGTCCACGCGGCCCGCATCGTACGGTACGAGCGGGCCGCGTGGCCGGGGGTCACTTGCCGCGCGACTGGGCGTCGACGACGCCGAAGGCCGCCATGTTCACGATGTCCGTCACCTCGACGCCCCGCTGCAGGACGTGCACGGGCTTGCCCATCCCCATCAGGATCGGCCCGATCGCCTCGGCCTTCGCAAGGCGCCAGACGAGCTTGTAGGCCGCGTTCGCGCTCTGGAGCTCGGGGAAGACGAGGACGTTCGCCGGACCCTTGAGGTCGGTCCAGGGGTATTCCTCGGCGAGGAACTCGGGCAGGACGGCGGTGTCCGCCTGCATCTCTCCGTCGCACTCGAGTCCGGGCCGGCGCTCCTTCACGATCTTGACCGCGTCGCGCACCTTGTTCGTCGAGGGGTGCGGCGTCGAGCCGAAGTTCGAGAACGCGATCATCGCGACGCGCGGCTCGATCCCGAAGAGCTTCGCCGTGTCCGCCGAGAGGAGCGCGATCTCCGCGAGATCCTCGGCCGTCGGGTCGATGTTGACCGTCGTGTCCGCGAAGAAGAACGTCCGGTCCTGGAGGATCAGGACGTAGAGGCCCGAGACCTTCGTGACTCCGGTCTTCACGCCGATCGTCTGGAGGGCGGGCTTGAGCGTCTCCGGGTAAGACGCCGTGAGGCCCGAGAGCGAGACGTCCGCGTCGCCCTGGTCGACCATCATGCACGCGAAGTAGTTCCGGAACCGCATCGTCCGCTCGGCATCCTCGAGGGTGACCCCGTGGCGCTTGCGTTTGTCGAGGAAGGCCTTCACGTACTTCCCGTAGCTCGCGTGCGTCTCCGGGTCGATGACTTCGATCGGCGTCTTGACGTCGAGCGCCTTGAGCGCCGCCTCGGCACCCCTTCCGTGCGAGAGCAGAATCGGCGTCGCGAGCCCTTCCTCGGCGAGGATCTTCGCGGCGCGCTGGATCTTCGGATGGTCGCCCTCCGCAAAGACGACGCGCTTCGGGTCGCTCTTGGCCTTCCCGTGGATGACCTGCATGAAAGAGCGTGAACGCGAGAGCATGCCCTCGAGCTTCCGCTTGTAGGCCTCCATGTCCTTGATGGGCCTCTTCGCGACGCCCGTGTCCGCGGCGGCCTGGGCGACCGCCGGGGACACGTGCAGGAGCACGCGCCAGTCGAACGGCTTCGGGATGAGGTACTCGCGCCCGAACTTGAAGCCGTCCACGCCGTAGGCGCGGGCGACGGAGTCCGGCACGTCCTCCTTCGCGAGGTTCGCGAGCGCCCTGGACGCCGCGAGCTTCATCGCCTCGTTGATCTGCGTCGCCCGGCAGTCGAGCGCGCCGCGGAAGATGAACGGGAAGCCGAGGACGTTGTTCACCTGGTTCGGGTAGTCGGACCGGCCCGTCGCCATGATGACGTCCGGCCGCGCCGCCTTCGCTTCCTCGGGCGTGATCTCCGGGACCGGGTTCGCCATCGCGAAGACGATCGGGTCCTTCGCCATCTTCTTGATCATGTCGCCCGTGATGAGCTTCGCGGCCGAGACGCCGATGAAGGCGTCGGCGCCCACGAGGGCCTCGGCGACGGTGCGCAGCTTCGTGTCGCGGGCGAAGCGCTGCTTGTACTCGTTCATGTTCTCCGTCCGGCCCTTCCAGATGACGCCGGTGCGGTCGACCATGAGGATGTTCTCGAGCTTGACGCCGTACGTGATGTAGAGGTTCGCGCACGCGACGGCCGCGGCGCCGGCGCCCGCGAAGACGACCTTCGCGTTCTCGATCTTCTTGCCCGCGATCTCGAGCGCGTTCAGGAATGCCGCCGCCGAGATGATCGCGGTCCCGTGCTGGTCGTCGTGGAAGACCGGGATTCCCATGCGCTTCTTGAGCTGCTCCTCGATGTAGAAGCACTCGGGGGCCTTGATGTCCTCGAGGTTGATCCCCCCGAACGTGGGCTCGAGCCGGGCGACGCACTCGATGAGCTTGTCGGGATCGTGCTCGGCGACCTCGATGTCGAACACGTCGACGTCCGCGAATCTCTTGAACAGGACTCCCTTGCCCTCCATGACCGGCTTGCCGGCGACCGCGCCGATGTCGCCGAGGCCGAGGACGGCGGTGCCGTTCGAGACGACGCCGACGAGGTTGCCCTTCCCCGTGTACTCGTACGCGAGCTCGGGGTCCTTCGCGATCTCGAGGCAGGGCTCGGCGACACCGGGCGTGTAGGCGAGCGAAAGGTCGCGGGCAGTCGCACAGGGCTTGGAGGGGATGACCTCGAGTTTTCCCTTGCGGCCCGTCGAGTGATAGTCGAGGGCGTCCTGTTTGGTCAAGCTCACGCGTGTCTTCCTTTCTTCCGGAAACGGGGAATGAATGATAGTCCCGGGCTTACGCGCCCCCGGATGATGCGGGCGCATCAACCTCGCGCGGCGAGCCCGGCGCTCCCGCGGGACAGGTCAGCGGGGCGAGAAGGCCCTCACCGCGTCCGGAAGCACCGCCGCGAGGAGACGTTCGGGGTACGCGGTCCGGAGGGCCGCGACCGGGTCGAGGCCGAACTCCAGGGCCTCCACAACCGTCCGCCGCGCGGCGTCGAGGTAGGCAATCTGCGCCTCGACCGCTTCGCGCCCGCCGGCCGGCCCGTGGCCCGGGACGAGCGACCAGAACGGCAGGCCGCGCAGCCTCACGAGAGCGTCGCGCCATCCGGCCGCGTCCGCGTCCTCGAAGTTCGGATGGTAGCCGGTGGAGACGAGGTCGCCCGCGACGAGGACGCCGAGCGCCGGCGCGTAGACGCAGAGATCGCCCGGCGTGTGCGCGTGGCCCGGGTGGAAGACGTCGAACCGGATCCCGCCGGCCTCGAACGCGGTGCTTTCCGCGACGAGACGCGTCGGTGCGTACGCCTCGGCCCCGTCGAAAAGACCTCCGAGCGCGGGGTCTCTCCGCCTCACGGCGATGAGGCCGGGATGCTCGAGCGCCATGCGCCGCGCCGCGGCCACATGCGCGATCACGTCGGCGCCGAGAGCCGCGAAGAAAGAGGCCCCGAGCGCGTGGTCGGTGTGGTGGTGCGTCAGGACGACGTGCGTGACCGGGTCGACCGTGCGGGCCGCGATCCGCGCCCCGAGCGCCGCCGCCTGCCGCGGCGCCACGAACGGGTCCACGACGACGACGGCGCCCTTGCCGAAGAAGACCGTCGCGTTCGAGCCGTAGCTCTCGAGGAGCGTCTCGCCGCCGTGCGTGTATACCGAGACGGCGCCGGAAAGGCGGACCTCGGAGAGCGGGCTCACGTCAGGGGGCCAGCGTCCTCGCGCCCGCGGCGAGCGTCTTCTTCACGACCTCGACGACCTTCTCGAGCGCGATCCCCTGCGCCTGCTTCTCGCGCCGCGTCGAGACCTCGACGACGCCCTTCGCGAGGGACTTGCCGCCGACGACGACACGGACCGGGAACCCGATCAGGTCGATGTCCTTGAACTTCACGCCGGGCCGCTCGTCGCGGTCGTCGTAGAAGACCTCGACGCCGGCGGCCTTCAGCTCCTCGTAGATCCTGTCGGCCGCGGCGAGGACGTCGGCGTCGCGCTGGAGGGCCGCGACGACGCATGCGTAAGGCGCGAGAGGGACCGGCCAGACGATGCCGTGCTCGTCGTGATGCTGCTCGATCGCGGCCGCGATCGTCCGGCCGAGCCCGAGCCCGTAGCAGCCCATCGCGAGCGGGACCATCTTCTGCGCCTGGTCCGCGACCTCGCACTTCATCGCCTCGGAGTACTTCGTCCCGAGCTTGAAGATGTGCCCGACCTCGATGCCGCGCTTGATCCGGAGCGTCCCGCCCTTCGGCGCGGGCGACGGGTCGCCGTCGCGGGCGGTCGCGACCTCGACGACACCGGCGAACGCGGGAAGGGACATCACGTCGCGCGGGATCGAGACGTTCGAGTGGTGAAGGTCATCGCGATTGGCCCCGCACCAGACGTTCACGGCGTGCTCCAAGGAGCGGTCGACGAAGAGAAGAATCGGATTTTCTTCGAATGGTTGAAGATCCAGCGGCCCGACAAAACCGGGACGCGTGCCCGACACCTTTCTAAGAATCTCTTCCGAAACCAGCTTCACATGAAGAGCGCCGAGCGCCTTGGGGAGCTTGACCTCGTTGATGTCGAGATCGCCCCGGATCAGGACGGCTGCGAGCCCGGCCTTCTCGTCCCCTCCCACCCATTCGAAGATCATCGTCTTGACGATCCGCGAAACGTCCGTGTGGAGGTGAGCCGCCTGCCCCTCGCACGTAAAGATCCCCGGCGTCGGCGCGTCCGCCTTCCCGAACGGCTTCGCCTCCTCCCCCGCCCACGGCTCGGGGAGCGGGGCCGTCGTCGCCTTCTCGATGTTGGCGCCGTAATCGCCCGCGTCGGAGAAGACGAGCGCGTCCTCGCCGGTGTCCGCGACGACCATGAACTCCTCGGAGGCCGAGCCGCCGATCGCGCCCGAATCCGCCTGGACGACCGCAAACTCGAGGCCGCAGCGGTCGAAGATGCGGCGATAGGCCGCGTCCATCTTCGCGTAGTGCGCGTCGAGGCCCTTCTGGTCGAGGTCGAAGGAGTACGCGTCCTTCATGAGGAATTCGCGCCCGCGCAGGAGGCCGAAGCGCGGCCGGATCTCGTCGCGAAACTTCGTCCGGATCTGGTAGAGGTTGAACGGGAGCTGCCGCCACGACGTCACGGAGCGGCGGACCATGTCCGTCACGGCCTCCTCGGCCGTCGGGGCGAGCGCGAACTCGCCGTCCTTGCGGTCCTTGAGGTGGAAGAGGATTCCCTCGGCCTGGTAGCGGTCCCAGCGGCCGGACTCGACCCAGAGCTCCTTCGGCTGGAGGATCGGAAGGTCCACTTCCTGGGCCCCGGTGGCGTCCATCTCCTCGCGCACGATCTTCGTCATCTTCCGGAGCGAGCGGAAACCGAACGGCGTGTAGGAGTAGATGCCCGCAGCGAGCTTCTGGATGAAGCCCGCGCGGTAAAGGAGCTGATGGGAGACCACCTCGGCGTCGCCCGGAACCTCGCGGAGCGTCACGAGAAAGGACTGGGACCAGCGCATAGGCGCCGGAGATTAGCAGGCGCGCCGGAATCGCCGGCCGTCGCCGAACGGCGGCCGTGAATCGAATACACTCGCCCGAATGGACGTTGCAGCGTACTTCCAGTCGCCTGAGAAGGCGGACAAGGGCCTGTCCGACCTCGCCCGAGGGGTCGTCGGCTCCGAGATCCTCCGGATCGCCGGCGAGATCCGTGCCCTCCAGGCGAAGGGCAACCCGGTGTGCAACCTCACGATCGGCGACTTCGACCCGAAGAACTTCCCGATCCCGGAGGGCCTGCTCGCGGCGACGCGCGAGGCGCTCTCCACGGGCCAGACGAACTACCCCCCCGCCGAGGGCATCCTCCCGCTGCGCGAGGAGGTCGTGAAGCTCTACGCGCGCGACCTCGGCCTCACGTACCCCGTCGAGTCCGTCGTGATCGCGGCCGGCGCGCGCCCGCTCCTGTACGGCACGTACCGGACGCTCGTGGACCCCGGCGACGCCGCGATCTACCCCGTCCCGACGTGGAACAACAACCACTACGCGCACCTCTCCGGCTCGCGCGGGATCCCCATCCCCGTGTCGGCCGCGACGAACTTCTTTCCGACGCCGGACCAGATCCGCCCGCACGTCCCGGGCGCGCGCCTCCTGATCCTGAACTCGCCGCTGAACCCCACGGGCACCGCCATCTCGAGGCGGGCGCTCACGGATCTCACGGCGATGGTCGTCGAGGAGAACCTCAGGCGAGACTCGGAGGGCCGGCGCCGCCCGCTCTACCTCGTGTACGACCAGGTCTACTGGACGCTCACGTTCGGGCGGACGGAGCACCACACGCCCGTCGCGCTCGTGCCCGAGAGCGCGCCGTACGTCGTCTTCCTCGACGCGATCTCGAAGGCGTTCTGCGCGACGGGTATGCGCGTGGGCTGGGGCGTGATGCCGCCGCCGATCCGCCAGAGGATGTCGGACATCCTCGGCCACGTGGGCGCCTGGGCGCCGAAGGCCGAGCAGGCGGGCGTCGCGGCGTTCCTCTCGCACCCCGAGGCCGTCTACGCCTTCCGCGCCACGGTGCGGCGCAAGCTCGAGGAGCGGCTCCAGGCGCTGTACGACGGCGTCATGGCGATGAAGAGGGACGGCTTCCCGGTGGACGCCGTCGAGCCGCAGGGGGCGATTTACCTCTCGGTGCGCTTCGACCTGTTCGGACGCACCGTGAGAGGCGTCTCCGTGAGGACGAACGAGGACGTGCGGCGCCTTCTCCTCGAGGAGGCCGGCCTGGGCGTCGTGCCGTTCCAGGCCTTCGGCTTCGAGGGCGACACCGGCTGGTTCCGCCTCTCGGTCGGCACCGTTTCGATGGAGGACATCGCGGCCGCGTTCCCGCGCCTGAGGGCGATGCTCGCGGGCGCGCCGGCCCCCGTCTGACCGGCTCGCTCCGCGCCGCGATCGTCTAGACTCGGACCGTGGACCAGGGCAAGAAGTCCGAAAAGAGCCGCCAGGCGATCCTCGAGGCCGCGCTGGAGCTCTTCTCGAGCCAGGGATATCGCGGGACGAGCATTCGCGAGATCGCCGAGCGCGCCGGCATCTCGACGGGCAACGTCTACCACCATTTCGCCGACAAGGAGACCATCTTCCAGACCGTCCTCGGCCAGTACTGGAAGGCGATCGAGAGCCCGGACTTCCCGTTCAACAGGGCCCTCGCGTCCGGGACGTTCCCGGACAACCTCGAGGAGATCGCGGCCGCCGCGCACGAGAGCGTCCACCTGTGGCGCCGCCACGTCGCCCTCATCTACGTGGACGTCGTCGAGCTGTCGGGCAACCACATCCGCAAGTTCTACTCGGAGATGGCCGCGCGATTCGAACGCTTCATCGTGGCGCACGGCGACGCGGTCTCGGGCGAGATCCGGCCGGGCGTCCCGATCACGACCGCCGTCATGCTCGCGAGCCGCGTCTTCCTGCACTACTCCGCCGTGGAGATCCTGTTCGGCGTGCCGAAGCAGTTCGGCAAGGACAGCGACGTCGTGATGCGCGAGATCGCCGAGATTCTCCGGCACGGGATGCTGCGCGAGCACGGCGTCCCGGCGTCGGGAACCCCCGTGCTCGCGCGCGCGCGGCGCTGAGCGCCCCGGTCCGCGCCCCGCCGGACTACTTCGCGATCCCTCCCGGATAGCACAGGCCGCCCGTGATCTCGATCGTCGTGGCGTTCAGGGCCTCGTTCTGGACGGCGTACCCGATCATCGAGGCGATCTCCTCGGGTGCGATCAGCCGCCCGAGGTGCACGTCCTGGAGGATCGCCTTCAGCGCGTCCTGATTCATGCCCGTGAGCATGGGCGTCGCCGTGTAGCCGGGAGCGACCGCCACGCAGCGGACGTTCCGGATGCCGCGCATCAGGAACTCGCCGACGAGAATCTTCGGCATCAGGGCGTCGGCCACCTTGGCGGACGAGTAGTTGATCTGTCCGACCTGCCCGCACTTGTTGACGGACGAGATCGGCACGAGGAGGCCGGGCCACCCGCCGTTCACCATGGCCTCCGCCGCGTCCCGCATCGTGAGGAACGTGCCGGTCAGGTTCGTGTCGATGACGGCCTGCCACTTGTCGAGGCCGAGCTTCCGGGCCACCTTCCCCGTTTCCTTGTCGAGGTTCAGCGTCAGGCCGTCGCGGATGACGCCCGCCGACGACACGGCGATGTTCAGTTTCCCGAAGGCCTCGATCGTCCCCTTGATGAACCGGGCGGTGTCCGCCTCGCTCGTGACGTTCGCCTGGATGCCGATCGCCTCGCCGCCCGCCTTCTTGACGTCGGCGACGACTCGGTCGATGTTTTTCTGCACGACGTCGACGACCGCGACCTTCGCTCCGCCCGCGGCGAAGTGCTTCACGACCGCTTCGCCGATCCCGTTTCCTCCTCCCGTGACGACCGCAACGCTGTTCTTCAGTTCCATGGCGCATCCTTCCGCATCGAATCCTCAGTCGAATGAAAACGAGGGAACCCGCCGACGACGGTCAGGGTTCCTTCGGGCACGAAACGCTTTCCTTGTCCCAGTACACGAAGTTGGGGTGCGTGACGTCCGGCCCCACGATCTTCAGGTCGCCGATCGTGTTCGGATGAGCGACGTCGGGGCCGACGGAGCTCACGCCGACCGGAAACACCGTCCGGATCAGCGTGAGCGCGCGCGTGTTCGCCTCGGCCTCCGGCAGTCCGGCGAAGAGCCCGGCGGCCGCGATCGCGACCGTACCGTCCGCCCGCGTGCAGCGGATGTCCCACTTCTCGCCGGCCTTCTCGACCGTGAAGTCCATGTCGTTGTAGCGAATGGGTTGCATGAGCGTCCTCTCGCGTCAGAGCTTCTTCAGGACCGTGACGCAGTTCGTGACCGCCGAGCCGCCGACGTTGAACGACACGCCGACGTCGGCCTTCTTCGCCTTCACTCCGATCGGCTCGCCGATGAGCTGCTTGTAGATGAGGGCGTGCATCGACACGCCCGTGGCGCCCACGGGGTGCCCTTTCGACTTCAGGCCGCCCGAGAGGTTGATCGCGATCTTGTCGTCGGGCGTGAAGCGGCCGTCGAGATAGTCGTACCCGGCGCGCCCGTCTTTCGAGAAGCCGAGCGTCTCGGTCGACATGATCTGGTTGATCGTGAAGCAGTCGTGCACCTCGGCGAGGTCCACGTCGGCGGCCGTGATGTCGGCCTCCTTGTAGGCCTTCGCGGTCGCGTCCCGGCCCGCCATGAGGTCGTACATGTTCGGGCGCACGTTCTCGGGAAGACGCTCGACGGAGTGGCCGATGCCCGCGATCACGGCGGCGCGCTTGCGGTTCGGGACGTCCGCGGTGCGGGTCACGACGACGGCCGCGGCGCCGTCCGTGACGAGCGAGCAGTCGTGCAGGCGCAGCGGGGGCGCGATCATCATGTTCTTGCACTTGCCCTTCGCGTCCGGCTCGTTGAGCTTCATGATCTCTTCGGCGGTCTTCGGGCCGGTCCTCACGTGCGCGAGCGGGTTCTCGGCGCCGTTCCGGTAGCAGAGGGCGGCGGCGGTCCAGAGCATCCTCTCGAAGTCGGCGACGGGGATCTTGTAGTGCGCCTGGTAGCCCTTCGCGTATTCCGCGAAGAGCATCGGGAAGGACATCCCCTTCGACCCTTCCGTCGGCCAGTGGGACGAGCACGCGAGGACGTGCGTCATCTGCGGCGTCGGGAGGAGGTTCATCTTCTCGACGCCGATCACGAGGGCGCGCTTCGCGCGTCCGGCCTCGACGGCGTAGAGGGCGGCGTAAAGGGCGACCGAGCCGGACGCGCACGCGCACTCGCAGCGCGTCATCGGCTTGAACCGCAGGTCCGGGTGGATTTCGGCGGCGATCGGGGCGACGTGCTCCTGGTTCACGAAGGAGCCCGGCGAGCAGGAGGCGACGAAGACGGCGTCGATGTCCTTCGCTTCGATTCCGGCGTCGGCGATCGCGCCGCGGCCCGCCTCGACGATCAGGTCGTAGAACGTCTTCGTGTCGGTCACCAGGCCGGTCGCCTTGTCCTTCTTCACGAAGGCGCCGAACTGGGTGTTATGGGCGCCGATGATGCTCACGTTGCTCATAGCGGATGTCCTTTCAGTTCGGAAAACGGGGGTTCATGCGGGAGCTTCAGGCCCTCGGGAGCAGATCTAAGAGGCCCATGGGTTCGGGATGGAAGATCGAGGTGTGCATGAGGCGCAGATCCGGGGAGATTGCCGGCGTGAAGTCCATGTGGGCGAGGATGTCCCGATCGAGGTCGATGCCCGGAGCGATCTCCGTGAGCTCCAGGCCCTTGTCCGTCAGGCGGAAGACGCAGCGCTCCGTGATGTAGAGAACCCGCTGGCCGTGGCGGAAGGCCACGGCACCGCTGAACGTGCGGTGCTCCACGTCCTTGACGAACTTGTGCGTGGCCCCTTCCTTGACGATCCGGAGGCGCCCGTCCGAGACCGCGATCTGAAGGCCGGAGGCCGTGAAGGTCCCCACGAACACCACGGTCTTCGCGGACTGGGAGATGTTGATGAAGCCGCCGGCACCGGCGAGACGCGTGCCGAACTTGCTGACGTTCAGGTTCCCGTGGCGGTCCGCCTGGGCGAGGCCGAGAAAGCTGAGGTCGAGGCCTCCGCCGTCGTAGAAATCGAACTGGGAGGGCTGGTCGATCACGGCGACGCTGTTCGAGCCGGCCCCGAAGCTCAGCCCTCCGGCCGGAACGCCGCCGATGACGCCCGGCTCCGTGGTGAGCGTCATGAGGTCGGACGCTCCCTCCTCCACCGCGACCGACGCGATGCCCTCGGGCATGCCGATGCCCAAATTCACCACGCAATCCGGCTTGAGCTCCATGGCCGCGCGGCGGGCGATGATCTTGCGCTCGTCCAGCTCCAGGATCTCCATCGAGGACATGGGGACGCGGGTTTCGCCGCTGTAGGCGGCGTTGTACTGCTCGCCGAAGGTCTGCATGTGGAACTCGGGTTTCTCGGCCACGACCACGTAGTCCACCAGCACGCCCGGAACTTTCACCGTCCTCGGGTTGAGAGAGCCACGGTCCGCGATGCGCTCCACCTGGACGATCACCTTTCCGCCGCTGTTGTGCACGGCCATGGCGATGGCCTGGGCCTCCAGCGTCAGGGCCTCGCGTTCCATGGTGACGTTGCCGTCCGGGTCCGCCGTGGTGCCGCGGACGATCCCGATGTGGATCGGAAAGGCCTTGTAGAAGAGATACTCCTGCCCGTGGATGCTGATGTGCTCCACGATGTCCTCGATGGCGCGTTTGTTGATCTTGCCGCCGTCGAAGTCCGGATCCACGAAGGTGCCCAGGCCGATCCGGGAGATCGTCCCGGGCTTGCCGGCGGCGATGTCCCGGAAAAGGTGGGCGATGACGCCCTGCGGCAGGTTGTAGGCCTCGATCTTCTCGGCGAACGCGAGGGCCGCGAGCTTGGGCGCCAGGCCCCAGTGCCCCCCGATGACCCGGCGGATCAGGCCCTCGTGGCCGAGATGGTTCAAGCCGCGGTTCTTTCCGTCCCCCTGACCCGCCGCGTAGACGAGGGTCAGATCTCTCGGCTCTCCCGTCTTCAGGAACCGGTCCTCGAGGGCCACGGCGACGTTCTCCGCGAACCCGATGCCCACGAATCCGCTCGTGGCAACCGTGTCCCCGTTCCTGATCCAGGCCACGGCATCGGCAACGCCGAGGATCTTGCTCCGGCGGTGTTGGGGAGCCAGGGGCGTCGCCGGGGGAGGAACACTCGACATGACGTCTCCTTCGAAGCGGGCCCGGCGTGACTCGCGCCGAGCCCCGCTGTCACATCGGATCCTAGGCTCCGATGCTGCCCTGTGCGACTCCTTGGCCGGGGACGCCGGGACGGCTGTGGTCGCCACCCGTGGGATCGTGTAGCGCGCGCAGAAGTGCGGCCTCGAAGCGTGCCGGGGCCTCCTGCTGGGGGATGTGCCCGCACCGCTCGACGGGGATGAGCTCGACGTCCGGCAGGAGGGCCGCCATGCGCTTTGCGTAGTCCAGCGTGAACAGCTGGTCGGAGACGCCCCAGACGAGGCGAACGGGAAGCGCGAGAGCGCGCATCTGGTCTTCGTTGAGGAGCCACTCCACCATGCTGGCCGCGGTCCCCATGAAGCGGGCGATCGGCCCTGCGGGACCCCGCCGCACCATGTCGTCGAGGACGTTCGCGGGTATGGCCGGGCTGCCCGGGTCCCTCAGCCGCGCCATCGTGTCCCGCGCCTCCTCCCGCGTCTTCGGCAGGAGGCTCGGGCCGCCGCCCGAGCCCATGACCGGTCCGCCGTTGACGGGGACCACGCGCTCGACGCGCTCGGGGTGCCGCGACGCGAAGACCATGGCGACCCAGGCACCGAGCGAGTTGCCGACGAGCGTCACGCGCTTGCCTCCGGCCTGCTGCTCGACGACGGCCTCGATGCCGCTGAAGATGTCGGCGAACGGGATGGGGCCGGCGGGAGGCGCGCTCTCGCCGTGCCCCGCGAGGTCCGGGATCACGAGCGTGTAGCGCCCGACGAGGGCCGGAGCGACCCGGAACCACGTGCCCGCCTGGTCCCCCACGCCGTGCAGGAGGACGAGCACCGGGCCCGAGCCGCCGACGAAGGCCGTCTGGGGGCCGGCGGGCGCCGGGACGACGACCTTCTTCAGCCCGGCCCTGCGCAGCGCGCGCCGGGCGAACCACGCAAACATCTCGAGCGGGCGCTTGACGAAGAGCCAGCCCGCGGCCAGGGCGAGGGCCGCGACGAGCACCAGGATCACGCCCGTTTCAGGCCGCACAAGGACCCCACTGGATGACGGTGGCCGCCCAGACGAAGCCGAGTCCCGCGCCCACGAAGACGACGCGCGACCCGTCCTTGACCTTGCCGCTCTGGAGGCCGAGCTCGAGGGAGAGCACCTGGTCGTTCTGGCCGAGGTGGCCGTAGTCGTCGAGATACGTGCTCTGCTCGGGCTTCAGGCCCAGCTCCGCGAGGACGGCGTCGTGGGCGCTCTTCTTGAAGTGGAGGATCGCGAGGTAGTCGATCCCGTTCTCCGGCACGCCCGAGCTCTTCAGCGCCTCGCGGATCACGGCGTAGAAGTTCGGCATCGTGACCTCGTTCAGCTTGTTCTTGAACGCCTCCTCGTCGGGCACGATGAAGTGGGCGCGCGCGACGTCTCCCGGCGCGGGCGGCCAGGCGTTGGCGCCGAGGGCGGGCACGATGCACATCTCCGAGAGCGACCCGTCGCCCCGGAACGCGGACGCGAGGACGGCGTTCTTCCCCGCGTTCTTCCTGAGGACGACGGCCGAGCCGCCGGACCCGATGTCGAGCATGAAGCGCGTCGCCGGAACGGACAGGTCGATGAGGTCGTTGTTGCGGTAACCCGAGACGAGGAGGACCGTGTCGAGTCCTTCGTGCGTGAGCATGAGCGACTTGGCGACGTCGAGGGCGGCCATCATGGAGCCGCACATCGCCTCCATGTCGAAGCTCCACGCCTTCTTCGCGCCGATCTTGTCGGCCACGTAGAGGCCCGCGAGCCAGCAGGGATAGTCCTTGTGCTGCGCCCCGCACCAGATCACGAGGTCGACGGCGGAGCCCTCGATGCCGGCCGAGGCGAGGGCCTTGCGCGCCGCGGCGAGGCCCATGAACGCGGTCGGCTCGCCGGGGCCCGCGACGGGCTTTCCCTTCACGCCGAACTTGAGGGCGATGACGTTCTCGGGAATCCCGGTCGCTGCGGCGAGGTCCGCCGCGGTCATCCGGCCCGGGGGAAGCCAGGTTCCGTGTCCGAGGATGCCGACGTGCACTTGACCCTCCATGAGAAGTGAATCAACTCTCAATATAGACGGACGCGTCCTCCTCTCAAGCGAAAAACGCCCTTCTTCGCCGAAATGATGCAGATGCATCTGCTTTCCAGTTGCAACAAGGGCGGCTCGAGCGCTACTTTTCGGGTGACGACTGAATCACTTCTCACAATCAGGCGTGGAGGTCGGATTCTGGCTCGCGGGAGGCCCCCCGGCATGTCCGGCAAGGACGCAGGCAATCCGGAGGCGGCGGAGCGCCTCGCCGCGGCCGCCGTCGAGCTCTTCGCGAAGAAGTGGTACGGCACGGTGTCCGTGGCCGAGATTTGCCGTGCGGCCGGCCTCTCGAACGGGGTTTTTTACCGCTACTACGGCGACAAGGAAGCGCTCTTCAAAGTCATCCTCGGCCGGATCCACGACCGGGTACGGGAGGCAGTCGAGCGCGCCGGCGGAAGAACGCCCCGCGAGCGCCTGCGCAGCTTTGCCGAGGCGATCGTCCGCTTCTCCGAGGAGCATCCCGATCTCGTCTCGGTTTTTCGCGAGGGCCAGTACCGCTACTTCGAGTTCGAACGGCGCCTCGTCGCGACCTACATGCGAAGCCTGGGCGCGGCCCTCGGCAGGGAGATCGGCCTCGCCGAGTACCTCTTCGCCCTCGGCGGCCTCAGGTTCTGCGCGATCAACTGGGCGTTCAACGCCGCCCCCGTCCACCTCGATGCGGTCTCGAGCATCCTTACGGACGGCCTCTTCCGCGGCCTCGACTTCGACCCCGACAAGGTCTTCGGCGGGAGCGCGACCCCCCTGCCCGTCGCCCTCGAGGAGGGGGCGCGCGAGCGTCTCCTCCGGTCCGGACGGAAGCTCTTCGGGGACAAGGGCTTCTTCGAGACGAACGTCCACGAGGTGACGGATGGCGCGCGGCTTTCGGTCGGGGCGTTCTACACCTACTTCGACTCCAAGGAAGCCTTTTACGCCGAGGTGATCACGAAGGTCGGCCACGACGTGCGGGCCTTCATTGCCGGCAACCTCAAGGCTCCCGGAGCGCCGCCGCTCAACGCCCTCGAGGTCGAGCTGCGCGGGCTCTGGCTCTGGCTCATCTACCTGTCGATCGACAAACGCTGCTACACGATCGTACGCGAGGCCGAGTTCGTCCTTCCGGCGGCCGTGCGCGACTACTACGGCGCCTTCGCGGCCGGCTACCGGAAGCGCCCGCCCCGGCTGCGGGTCACGAGCACCGCTCCCGGAATCGACGAAGGCACCGCCATCGAGTACCTCATGGGCCTTGCCCACTACTTCGGCCTGGAGGCCGCCTTCGACGATTCGCCCGTGGACGCGCGGGCTCTCGTCGAGATCATCGGACGCTATCTGGCCCGGGGATTTTCGGAATTTCTGTCCCGAGAGGAGCCGACATGAACGCCCAGGACATCTACAAAAGCAAACTCATCGCCGTGGACGACGCCGTCGCCCGCATCCGCAGCAACGACGACGTGATCGTCGCGATGTGCGCCTCCGAGCCGCAGGGCTGCATGTCGCGCTTCCACACCGTGGCCGGCCGCGTGGAGAACGTCCGCGTCTTCTCCTGCCTCACGCTGAAGCCGTACGACTTCTACATGAAGCCGGAGATGAAGGGGCACTTCGAGCTCGCGAGCTGGTTCCACGCCCCCGGGTCGCGGGAAGCTCTGAAGAACGGCACCGGCACCGTCACGTACGTGCCCAACATGCTCCACCGCGCGGCCTCCGACCGCATCTACGCCCACAGGCCGGACATCTTCTTCGGCACGTGCACCCCGCCCGACAAGCACGGCTTTGTCTCCCTCGCCCTCGGGATCACGTACGAGCAGGACGTCATCGAGGCGGCCCGGACCGTCGTCCTCGAAGTCAACCCGCGCCTCCCGCGGACGTTTGGTGAAACGCAGGTGCACGTCTCGAAAGTCGACGTCTTCGTCGAGCACGACCAGGAGGTTCCGACGCTGCCTGCGCCCGTGCCCTCCGCGACGGACCTCGCCATCGGCGCGCACATCGCGAGCCTCGTCGAGGACGGGGCGACGATTCAGCTCGGCATCGGCGGCATCCCGAACGCGGCCGCCCTCGCCCTCAAGGACAAGAAGGACCTCGGGGTCCACACGGAGATGTTCGTCGACTCGATGATGGAGCTCTACGAGATGGGCGTCATCACGAACGCGAGAAAAGCCCTCAAGCGCGGCAAGTTCGTCACGACGTTCGCGATGGGTTCGCGGAAGCTCTACGACTTCCTCGACGACAACGTCGCGGTCGAGTTCGTCCGGGGGAACTGGGTCAACAACCCCGCGGTCGTCGCGCAGAATTCGAAGATGGTCTCGATCAACACGTGCATCTCCGTGGACTTGACCGGGCAGGTCGCGAGCGAGTCGATCGGCCCGAACCAGTACTCGGGCACGGGCGGCCAGTCCGACACGGCCCAGGGCGCGGTCGAGGGCTTCGACGGCCTCGGCAAGAGCATCATCGCCTGCGCGAGCACGGCCCGCGGCGGGAAGGTCTCCACGATCGTCCCGATGCTGCCCGAGGGCTCGGCCGTGACGCTGCACCGGTCCCACGTGGACCACGTGGTCACCGAGCACGGTGTCGCCCGACTGCGGGGCAAGACGGTGCGGGAGCGGGCGCAGGAGCTCATCGCGATCGCCCAACCCGACTTCCGCGCGGACCTGACCGAGAAGGCGAAGAAACTCGGGTACCTCTGATCGCCGTGGGCGCCTCCCCGGCCGGGGGCGCCCGTCCTCAGGCCGCGTGCTTCGCGAGGAACCCGAGGATGATCGTGTTGACCTCCGCCGCCTTCTCGAGGACGGCGACGTGCCCCGCGCCCGGGATCAGGAGGAACTCGGAGCCGGCGATCGCCGCGTGCATGATCTCGCCGTAGCGCGGCGGCTTGAGAACGTCGAGCTCCGCGGAGGCGATGCACGTCGGGACCTTGATCTTCCCGAGGTCCGCCCGGACGTCGAAGCGCGCGAAGCTCTCGATGAGGCGGACGGCCGCCGGAAGGTCGAGCATCGCGTAGCGCTGCTCGGCCATCGGGACGAGGTCGGGCCGGCCGGCGAGGAAGCTCTCCGAGTACGTGTCGGCGCAGATCAACCTGAAGAACAGGGGCCCGTTGCCGAGTCCGGCCGCCAGCCTCCAGCGCTCGATGATCGCCGCGAGCAGCGGCTCGCTGTGCGAGACGGAGGTGATGATCGTCAGCGTCCGGCAGCGCTCCGGGTGGTGGATGCCCATGACGAGGTTCAGCTCGCCGCCGTACGACGTCCCGACCATGTGCGCGGGGCCGAGGCGCAGCTGGTCCATGAGCGCGGCGAGGTCCTCGCCGTGCTGCTCGAGGGAGTACGGGCTCTCGGGGTGCTCGCTCTGCCCCTGCCCGCGCATGTCGTACGCGAGCACCCGGTAGCGCTTCGCGAGGTCGGGCATCTGGAAGGCCCAGGACGTCGTGTTCATGAACACGCCGTTGTTGAGGATCAGGAGCTCGCCGTCCTCGGGGCCGTGGAACTCGTAGAACAGCCGGACGCCGTTGACGCGCGCGAACGTCATGTCGCCCTCCTCGCTTTCAGCCGGAGCTTGCCGACGATTCCGAACGGAAAGCGGTAGATGCTGAGGATGAAGAGCAGGCCCAGCCACAGAAGCCAGCGGTCGGGATTCACGAGGTCCCGGAGGAGCGGCACCCCGGCGAGGCCGTGGCTCGCGAGCTTCATGACGTCCTGCAGGTAGTTTTCCGTGACGATGAAGAGCGTCGCCCCGAGGACGGCCCCGTAGAGGGTGCCCATCCCGCCGATCACGACCATGAGCAGGATGTTGATCATGATCTCGAAGGAAAGCGACGTGTCGGGCCCGTTGTACCGCAGCCACAGCGAGAGGAGCGCTCCCGCGAGCGTCGCGAACGCGGCCGAGATCACGTTCGACGCCGTGCGGTAGAGGACCGTCCGGTAGCCGAGCGCCTCGGCGCGGAACGCGTTCTCGCGGATCGCCTGAAGCACGCGGCCGAACGGCGAGTTCACGATGCGCAGCATGAGGAGGAAGAGGGCCGTGGAGACCGCGAGGAGCAGGTAGTAGGAGATCAGCCTCCCGTCGAGGGACACGCCGAGGAACGGACGCGAGGCGAGCGAGAAGCCCGGCGAGAGCATCTCGGGGACCTTGAAGCTCAGTCCGTCCTCGCCGCCCGTGAAATCCGACAACTGCGACGCGAGCGTCTGGAACGCCGTCGCGACCGCCAGCGTGATCATCGCGTAGTACAGCGCCTTCACGCGCAGGCTGAAGAGGCCGATCACGAGGGACAGCACGAGGGACACGGCGAGCGCGGCGCCGACGCCCGCCGCGACGGCCGGCCAGGTCGGCCCCATCCGGGTGATCGCGATCGCGACGCCGTAGGCGCCGATCCCGAAGAACATCGTGTGCGCGAAGGAGATGATGCCCGTGTAGCCGAGCAGGAGGTCGAAGCTCGCGACGAGGACGACGAACGTGCAGATCTTCGCGGCCACGTTCAGCGCCCTGGCGCCGGGGAAGACGAACGGCGTGAAGAGGAGGCCCAGGCAGATCACGGCGAGGACGAAGGCGAGCACGCGGCTGCGCGGAAGGTCGCCGGAGAGCAGGCGGCGGAACATCAGCGCTTGCCCACCGGGTAGAGCCCCTCGGGTCGCCACAGGAGGACGATCACCATCAGCAGGATGTTCGAGAAGAGCGCCACCTTCGGCGCGATGAAGCCGGCGTAGTTCGAGACGAGGCCCACGAGGAGCGCGCCGATGAAGCAGCCGCCGACCGAGCCCATCCCCCCGATGATGATCACGATGAAGAGCAGCACGGTGACGAGGCTGCCCATCTGGGGGATCACGCTCTGCTGGTAGAGGCCCCAGAGCACGCCCCCGAGGCCCGCGAGGGCTGCCCCGGTCACGAAGACGCCGACGAAGAGCCGCCGGATGCGGTAGCCGAGGCTCTCCACCATCTCTCCGTCCTGGACGCCCGCGCGGATCAGGAGGCCGATCTTCGTCCGGGCGAGCACGAAGAACATCGCGGCGAAGACGACCAGTCCGACGACGACCGCGATGAGGCGGTACCTCTCGACGGCGGCCTCTCCGAAGAGGAGGGAGCCTCGAAACGCCACCGGCAGCGGCAGCGGGATCGCCTGCGGGCCCCAGACGACCTTGATCAGCTCCTCGCCGACGATCGCCCCGCCCATCGTGATCATGATCTGCTTCAGCGGCTGGCCGTAGACGGGGCGGATGATCACGCGCTCGAACGCGAGGCCCACGGCTCCCGTCACCGCCATCGCGACGAGCATCGCGAGGAACACCGCGACGAGGTTGTCGAAGAGGCGCTCGCTCCCGGTCCAGCGCGCCATCGTCCCGAGCACGCTCGTCGCGAGGAAGGCGCCGAGCGTGATGAAGACGCCGTGGCCGAAGTTGAGGACGTCCATCAGGCCGAACACGAGCGTCAGGCCCGAGGCGATGATGAAGATGATCATCCCCATCGCGAGTCCGGCGAACGTGAGCGTGACCCACGTCGAGAAGGACTTCACGAGCGGCAGGGCAACGAGCGCGAGGACCGGGATCAGCAGCAGCGGCAGGCGGTCCGGCCGGATCGCGGGCAGGGCGTCGGAGACCGAGGCCGTTGGGGAAGAAGCGCTCATCCAGCCTCCGTCGTCATTGATGCGCCGCCAGCGACAGTCCCAGAAGGCGCTGCTGCAGGGCCTCGTCGGCGGCGAGCGTGGCCATCGCACCCGCGTGGACGATGCGGCCGCCGTCCATCACCGCGACCTGGTCGCCGACCTGGCGAGCAAAATTGAAATTCTGCTCCACGAGCAGGATGGTGGTATCGGTTCGTTTGAGCTCCCGGACGGCTCCGACCATGTTCTGGATGATGGCCGGCGCCAGGCCCTTGCTCGGTTCGTCGACGAGCAGCAGTTTCCGGGGTTCGACGATGGCGCGGGCCACCGCGAGCATCTGCTTCTGCCCGCCCGACAGCAGCCCCGCGGGGTACTGCCAGAAGCGCTTCAGCGCCGGGAACTGGCCGAAGATCAACTCCAGACGCCCGGGGTCGATGTCTTCGGCTCGTTTGGCTCCCCGGGCCGCGAGGAGCAGGTTCTCGCTTACGGTGAGGTCGGAGAAAATCCCCATGTTCTCGGGCACGTACGCGATGCCACGCCGCGCGATCTCCGGCGTCGCGAGGGCACCGATGTCTTCGCCCTCGAACCGGACCGTGCCGGACGAGACGTGCCAGAGGCCCATGATGCTCCGAAGCGTCGTCGTCTTGCCGGCCCCGTTGCGCCCGAGAAGGACCGTCAGCTCGCCGCGGGCGACCTCGAGGTCGACCCCGTGGAGGATGTGATACGCGCCGATGTGCGTGTGGACGCCCGTGAGCTGCAGGAGCGGGCCGTGGGGGCCGCTCACCGGGCGACCTCGACGCCCAGGTAGGCTTCCTGCACGACGGGAGAGGCGATCACGGTGGCCGGCTCGCCGTCGGCCACGAGCGCGCCGTTGTGCAGCACGACGATGCGGTCCGACAGCTCGCGCACGACATCCATCTTGTGCTCGACGAGGAGGATCGTCTTGTCGCGCTGCCCCTTGAGCGAGCGGATCAGGTCGAGGATGACCGGCACCTCGTCGACGCTCATGCCCGCGGTCGGCTCGTCGAACATGAAGACGTCAGGCTCGAGCGCCATGAGGATCGCGACCTCGAGCTTGCGCTGGTCTCCGTGGGGCAGCGCGGCGGCGGCGACGTCCCGCCGGGCCGTGAGCGCGACCGTCTCGAGCACTTCCTCGGCGCGGCCGATCAGCTCCTTGTGGCTGCTCCACACGCTCCACAGGTTGAGCCCGAGGCCGGCGCGGGACTGCACGGCGAGGCGGACGTTCTCGAGCACGGTCAGGTTCGGGAAGAGGTTCGTCAGCTGGAACGCGCGGCCGATCCCGAGGTGGCTCCGTTCGGGGGCCGAGAGCGCGCTGATGTCCTCGCCGTGGAGAAACACGCGGCCGGAGGTGGCCCGGAGCTGGCCCGAGATCAGGTTGAAGTACGTGGTCTTGCCCGCGCCGTTGGGTCCGACGATGGCGGTCAGGGTCCCCCGCTCGAACCCGCACGACACGTCGTCGACGGCCACGTGGCCGCCGAAACGAATGGTCAGGTGGCGGGTCTCCAGAGAAAAGTTCATCGGCTCACGACGTCGGTTTCGGCGGTCCGGACGGGCGCCGGCCGCGCGACGATCGCGCGGCCGGCCCCGGGGATCATCAGCGCTTGTTCCGGATCGGAATGTCCATGTCCTCGATCTTGATCTCGCGGACGAGCTCGGGAATCGCCCAGGCCACGTTCGGGTCGACCTTGATCTTGAAGTGGTACATGGACTGAAGGGCCTGGTGGTCTTCCTTGCGGAAGATCATCTTCCCCTTCGGCGTCTCGAAGGCCATGCCTTCCATGGTGGAAATCAGCTTCTCGGTGTTCGTGTTGCCGCCCGTCTTCTTCAGCGCCTCCACGATGGCGAGGCCGGCGGCCATGCCACCCGCCGTGAAGAAGTCGGGTGGCGTCTTGAACCTCTTCTCGTGCTCCGCCACGAGCCATTTGTTGATCGGGTTCTGGGGAATGTCGTAGTAGTAATAGGCGGCGCCTTCCATCCCGGGGAAGGGCTTGTACGCCGCGAGCGCCGGCAGGATGTTGCCGCCGGTCGCGATCTCGATGCCGTAGCGCTTCGGGTCGAGGTCGGCGATCTTGAAGGGGTTCCCGACGCCGGCCCAGTTGATGAAGATGATCTTCCGGCCCTTCTTGTCCTTGAGCGCGTCGAAGAGGCGCTGCGCGCCGGCCGTGAAGTCGGTCGTGTTCGCCGGCAGGTACTCCTCGTGGACGAGCGTCGCGTGCTTCAGGGCGCCCTTGAACGCCGTGACGAAGTCGCGGCCGAACGCGTAGTCCTGCGCGAGGGTGGCGATGAAAACGCCCGGCTTGTCGAGGGCGACGGCGTTCGAAATCGCATCCTGGGACGAATTGCGGCCGGTCCGGAAGATGTAGCGGTTCCACTTGTCGCCGGTGATCGAATCCGCCACGGCCGGCTCGACGATGAGGATCTTCTTGTACTCCTCGGCCACCGGCAGCATCGCGAGCGCGACGCCCGAGCTCGTCGGCCCGACGGCAAGGTCGGCCTTGTCGTCCGCGAAGGCCGCCGCGAGCTGGGCCTTGCCCACGTCGGGCTTGCCCTGGTTGTCCTTCTCGATCACGACCAGCTTGTGGCCGTTGACCATCATCGTGCCGCCGGTCCCGTATTCCAGACCCATCATCAACCCGGTCTGGGTTTGCTTGGCGTAGGCCTCCAGCGGCCCTGTCTTGTCGTAGACGTGGGCGATCTTGATGTCCTGCGCCACGGCGACCCCGGCCGAGAGCGCGAGCGCGGCGATTCCGGCGCCCAGCACCCGGCCGATCCTGCATGTGTTCGTCATGTCATCCCTCCTTGAAAGGGGGGCGGCGGCGAGTTCGCGCCGCCGCCCGTGACTGGTCCCCTTGGGAATCTAGAACCAGTAGTTGAGGTTGAGGCCGAGCTGCCACCAGTTCTCCCCGGCCACGCTGTTGATCGTGGGCCCGAAGGAATAGCCGTTGAGGAACGGCGTGTAGTGCGCGTTCTTGTCGTTCTTGAGCGAGGTGTACCAGAGTCCGACGAACGCTCTCTTCGTGAGGGCGTAGTCGTACCCGACGTTCCACTGCGTGGCGCCCGTGTCCGCCTGCGAGGTCGTCTTGCCAGCGATCCCGTACGTGACGTAGAACGCGTGGGGGCCGAGCGCGTAGGAAACGGGGATCATCCAGGCGTCGCGCTTGGCGGCCGTGTCGGCCACCGTGCTCGCCTGCGAACTGAAGGCATAGTTGTCGTACGACGTGTGGTCGTAGACGACGCCCAGCCTCAGGCCGATCGGAAGCGTGTAGGAAGCGCCCGCGCGGAACGCGAAGAGATCGGGCGGGCCGGCCTGCACCGCCGGCGTGTAGACGCCGCCAGTGACGCGCTGCTCGACGGCGCTCACCTGGACCGACAGTCCACCTTTGTTGTAGCGGGCCGTGCCGTAGAGGCCGCCGCCGTTCTCGTAGTTTCGCGCGTAGCCGGGAGTGCCCGGGGCGACGTAGTGGAGCTCGTCGCCCGTGAAGTTCTGGCTCCAGGCGAGCTGGAAGTCGAAGCCGCTGTAGTTCACCGAGTTGAAACGCACGACGTTCCGCGAACGCGTGTTGCCGAGAGTGAACAGGCTCGCGTAGCCGACGCCGGCCTTGGTCGTGGGCGTGACCTGGTCGAGGATGTTGAACGTGCCGAGGCCGTTCGCGTCCCAGATCCTCTGCGTCTCGCCGGGTCCGGCCGGCAGGCCGAGATAACCCACGTTGATCGTGTCGGTGTAGTAGACGGTCGACTTGCCGAAGACCAGCGAGCCAAAGGGCGAGGAGATGCCGCCATACGTGTCGCCGTCCGCCCAGCCGGTGACGTCGCCGGTGTGGTAGGTCGCGGTGCCGATCAGGTTGTTGTTGTTGTACGCAGGATCCACGGGACGCACGTCGGCCTGGAAGCGGCTCTCAATCCGGAAGATGACGTTCCAGCCCTTCGCGATCTTCGAGGTGCTCGTGATGATGAGCCGGGACGTGTTGTCGTCGAGACGCGTCTCGGAGCTCATCCCCGGACGGGAGGTGTTGGTGACCTCGCTTTCCTTCAGGCCGACGGCGAGCAGGCCCGCGATCGAGACGTTCGTGAAGGACCCGACGTAGAAGCCGAGCGCAGGCGCCGGTGCGTATGCGGGCGCGGGCGTCGGCGTGGGCGCAGGCGCGGCGGCCGCGGGCGCCTGGGCCCAGGCCGGGGCGCTCGCCGCGAGAGCGAACACGGCTATGACCGCGAAAATCGAGAGGCGAAACTTCATAACCTCCTCCATGTTTACGAGAATTGAATTTGATTCTTCTTTCACACTTCCGGCAGGAAGGTCCTCGTCGATCGACACCTCCTTGAAATCCGGTGACATCGGGTTCGTGCCCAACACAGCGGACCTGCGTTGTGTCTTCACGGCATGATGAACGCGGCAGCAGCCTGGTTGTATCCGACGCCCGAGCCGACCATCACGAGCCGGTCGCCGGAGCGGATCTTCTTCTTCGCGAGCGCGTCGTCGAGGGCCATCGGGATGCACGCGGACCCCGTGTAGCCCCATTCCTCCATGATCGTGTGCGTCTTCTCCATCGGCAGGCCGAGGTCTTTCATCACGAGCTCGATCGACGGCTTGCGGACCTGCGTGAAGATGATGAAGTCGATGTCGGAGACGGCGAAGCCCGAGCCCGCGGCGAGCTTGCGCACGAGCCTCGGCCAGCCCTCGTGGTTGATCTCGGGCGGGTAGCGCTCGAGCATCTTCACCGTCGTCCGGCCCGCCTTCACCGATTCCACGGTCGCGGGCTCGTACGTTCCGCCCGAGTAGATCCCCCAGTACTTGTGGTACTCCCCGCCCGCCTGCGCGGCGCCGCCCACGAAGCCCGGCCGGTCGGCGGCTGTGAGGACGGCCGCGCCGGCCCCGTCCCCGTAGAAGAAAAGGAGCGGGTCGTCGACAGCCGCGAGCTTGTGCATGAGGTAGACGCCGACCACGAGGACCGTCTTGATCGCGGGATTGGTGGCGATCCATCCGGCCCCGGACGCGAGCGCCGTCGGGAAGGACGCGCACGCGCAGCCTACGTCGAACGTCCCCGCGTTCTTCGCGCCCAGCTTGTACTGAAGGACGACCGACGTCGCGGGCGAGATGTAGTCCGGCGAGTCGGTCCCGAGGATAATGAGGTCGACGTCCTCGGCGCGCACGCCGGCGCGCTCGAGCGCCTGCTTCGCGGCCGGCAACGCGACGTCCGAAGTGGCCCAGTCCTCCGGAGCGTTCCAACGGCAGCGGATGCCGGAGGACTCTTCCATCTTGTCGACGAACCCGGGAATGTGCGCGAATTTTTTCCGCAGGTCGTCGTTGTGCACGCGGATCTCGGGGATGAAGCAGCCTGTCGAGACGATGGTCGCGAATCGGTTCATGCCGGCCCCCGCGGAGCGCCTTGCGTCCGTAACCGCTGTCTGGCCTCTATCCTGATAAAACCAAACAGTCGGTATGTTTTCATTTGGGAGATGCTAGACACGGCGTTCAAGGCATGTCAATCCGTCAGGTGCAGGTAGCGACCGTTCTTCTGCTGCTGAGACCGCTCGCCCTAAGCCACACGTTCAGAGTCCTTTCAGGATCTCCTGCCTCTTCTTCTCGTATTCCTCGGGGGTGATGAGTCCCTTGTCCCGGAGGTCCTTGAGCTTGCGAAGGCGTTCCTCGGGGTCCTGGGGTCCGAGCGCCGGAGCGGAGGCTGCCGTGGACGCCCCTCCGGCCGCCGCGGGAGCCGCTGGAGCCGCGACAGCCGGGGGCGGCGGCGCAGCGGGGGGAATGGCGGGCGGCATGGCGACGACCTCGGGCCGGGACCCCGGAGCCGTGGATCGCGCGAGGTCGAACACGAGCCAGTTCGTCCGCTCGTGCCCGAGCCAGCGGTCGCCGGGAACCACAGCCGGCGGTCCGCCGCTCACGTCCGGTCCCTTCGCGGTGAGGCGCACCTGCTCGGACGTCGTTGCGTCCCGCGGGTCCAGCTGGGACGGCCGGGTGTCGACGTTCTCGACGTATCCGATGTTGTCGAAGACGAGATTGAGCTTGCCGCCTTGCACGAACGCAATGCCGTCGGAGAACCGGATCGCCCCGAGGGTGAAGGCTCTCGGAACGTTGCGAGCGGAAAAATAGACCCACTGGTCCGGGCCCGCCTTTCGCAGGGCATCCGCCAGCCTCCACGCCAGCTGAGCCACGTCTTCGGCGGCGAGAAGCGTGCCCTCCTCGCGCCATTTGAAGTAAGAGTGCTCCTCGACCACGACGGACGCGAGGATCCTCCCGACCTGCTCGCTCGAGACCGTCGCCGGGTGGTCGTACCGCAGCGCGTGACCCGGTCTCGCGTCCTTGAACGATCGCAGGGAAACGACTACCTGGCCCTGCGCGTAAAGGGGAATCTCGCGCGTCGAGCTGCATCCGGCGGCGGCGAGAAGGAAACCCGAAAAGAAACCGTACGCGGCGAGCCTGGCGAGCCTCTGGCGAGTTTGCGACCCCACGAACGTCCTCCCCTTCGGCCCGTCTGACCAGACAGTCGGTCCATTTTTCAACTTAGGGTCGGCGCTAACGCGCTGTCAAGGATGAGCTTGCATCGTCCGCGCATCGCGTTGACGGCTCCCGGGACGATGAATAGCATTCAGCGCATTGAGCGAACAGGCCGGGCCGGATGACGTCATCCTCGAGACGTTCGCGCTCGCGAAGGAGTTCACCGGCTTCGTCGCGGTGAAC
Source organism: uncultured Acidobacteriota bacterium (assembly GCA_963798215.1). Lineage (GTDB taxonomy): Bacteria > Acidobacteriota > Thermoanaerobaculia > UBA5066 > UBA5066 > Fen-183. The sequence goes on along the minus strand of CAWCSP010000004.1, from coordinate 859,008 downwards.
GCCGTCGACCTGCGGGTCCGCCGGGGCTCGATCCACGCTCTCATCGGTCCGAACGGCGCGGGCAAGACGACCGTCTTCAACCTCCTGACGCGGTTTCTCCCGGCGACGTCGGGCCGCATTCTCTTCAAGGGCGAGGACGTGACGCGGCTCAGGCCGGCCGACGTCGCGCGGCGGGGGCTCGTGCGCTCCTTCCAGATCTCGGCCGTGTTCCCGAACCTGACCGTTCTCGAGAACGTGCGGCTCGCGCTCGAGAGACGGCGCGGAGACCCGTGGGCGTTCTGGCGCTCCGAGCGCCGCCTCGACGCGCTCGACGCCCGCGCGCTCGAGCTCCTCGCGGACGTCGGCCTCGCCGAGGCGGCGGCGACCGTCGCCGTCCAGCTCCCGTACGGCAAGAAGCGCGCCCTCGAGCTCGCGACGACGCTCGCGCTGGAGCCCGAGCTCCTCCTCCTCGACGAGCCGACGCAGGGCATGGGCCGCGAGGACGTCGGCCGCGTCGTCGAGCTCATCCGGAAGGTCTCGTCCGGGAGGACGGTCCTCATGGTCGAGCACAACCTCTCCGTCGTCGCCGACCTCTCCGACCGGATCACCGTGCTCGCCCGCGGCAGCGTCCTCGCGGAGGGGACGTACGCCGAGGTGTCGCGCGACCCCGCGGTCCTCGAGGCCTACATCGGGACGGCCGCGTGAGCCGGACGTTCGCGCCCGCCGACGAGCTCCTGCGCGTCATGGACCTGCACGCCTTCTACGGCGACTCGCACATCCTCCACGGAGTCGACCTCCAGGTGAGCCGCGGCGAGGTCGTCACGCTCCTCGGGCGGAACGGCTCCGGGCGGACGACGACGCTCAAGGCGATCCTCGGCCTCGTCCGGCATCGCACGGGGTCCGTCATGCTGAACGGCCGCGAGACGATCGGCCTGCCGTCCCACCGGATCGCGCGCCTCGGCGTCGGCTACTGTCCCGAGGAGCGCGGGATCTTCGCGAGCCTCTCGGCGGAGGAGAACCTCGGGCTCCTGCCGCGCCTCGGGCCGGACGGCATGTCCACCGCGGAGATCTACGGGATGTTCCCGACCCTGAAGGAGCGGCGCAAGAGCCCGGGCACCCGGCTCTCGGGCGGCGAACAGCAGATGCTCGCGATGGCCCGGATCCTCCGTGTCGGCGCGCGGCTTCTGCTCCTCGACGAGATCACGGAGGGGCTCGCGCCCGTCATCGTACAGGCGCTCGGGAGGGCCGTCCGCAGCCTCGCGGAGCGCCGGTTCACCATGATCCTCGTCGAACAGAACTTCCGGTTCGCCGCCCCGCTCGCCGACCGGCACTATCTCCTCGAGCGCGGCGCCGTCGTCGATATGATCCCGAAGGACCAGCTCGAAGCACGCACCGAATCGCTGCACCGCTTCCTGGGCGTCTGACGCCCCGCCGCGATGCCGCACCGTCCGAAAAGAAGAGGAGGAGACCCCATGGCTCGCATGTCCGGAACCCTCGCCCTCGTCGCCGCGCTCGGACTCGCCGGAACGGCCGCCGCCCAGGTGTCCGACAACGTCGTGAAGGTCGGCGTCCTGACCGACATGACCGGCGCCTACTCGGACCTCGCCGGCCCCGGCTCGGTCCTCGCCGCACAGATGGCCGCCGAGGACTTCGGCGGCACGGTGATCGGCAAGCCCATCGTCATCGTGAGCGCCGACCACCAGAACAAGGCCGACATCGCGTCGTCGATCGCGCGCAAGTGGTTCGACGAGGAGAAGGTCGACGCCGTCGCAGACCTCGTCTCGAGCTCCACGGCGCTCGCCGTCATGCCCGTCGCGGCGGAAAAGAAGCGGATCACGCTGCTCTCCGGGCCCGGGTCGACCCCGATCGCGGGCGAGAAGTGCACCGCCTACAACGTACACTACACCTACAACACGTACGCGATGGCCGCGGGGACGGGCCGCGCCGTCGTCCAGCAGGGCGGCAAGACCTGGTTCTTCATCACCGCCGACTACGTGTTCGGCAAGTCCCTCGAGGCCGACACCTCGAAGGTCGTCCTCGCGGCGGGCGGGAAGGTCCTCGGCGACGTGAAGGCGCCCTTCCCGACGACGGACTTTTCCTCGTACCTCCTGCAGGCGCAGGCCTCCGGCGCCCAGATCATCGGCCTCGCGAATGCGGGCGCCGACACCATAAACGCGATCAAGCAGGCGAACGAGTTCGGACTCACGAAGAAGCAGTCCCTCGCGGGCCTCCTCGTCTTCCTCTCCGACGTCCACAGCCTCGGCCTCGCGACCGCGAAGGGGATGTACCTCACGACGGCGTTCTACTGGGATCGCGACGCCGAGAGCCGCGCGTGGTCGAAGCGCTTCTTCGAGCGTCGCAAGCAGATGCCGACGATGGTCCAGGCCGGCGTCTACTCCGAGCTCATGCACTACTTCAAGGCCGTGCAGGCCGCCGGAACGGACGACGCCGACAAGGTCATGGCGAAGATGAAGGAGATGCCCGTCAACGACTTCTTCGCGAAGAACGCGCGCATCGGCGTGGACGGCCTTCTCCGGCACGACATGTACCTCGCGCAGGTGAAGTCGCCCGAGGAGTCGAAGTACCCGTGGGACTACTACCGGATCATCAAGACGATCCCCGCGTCGGAGGCATTCGAGCCGCTCGACCCGGCGTGTCCGCTCGTGAAGAAGTAGGGTTCGCGAGGCGGCCTCCCGGATGCTCCAGGCCCTCGCCGGTCAGCTCCTCGTCGGCCTGATCAACGGCTCGTTCTACGCGCTGCTCAGCCTGGGGCTCGCGATCATCTTCGGGCTCCTCAACGTCGTGAACTTCGCGCACGGCGCCCAGTACATGCTGGGCGCCTTCGTCGCGTGGATGGGGCTCCAGTTCCTCGGCGTCGGCTACTGGTGGGCGCTCGTCCTCGCGCCGGCGGCCGTGGGGCTCTGCGGCATGGCCTTCGAGCGCCTCCTTCTCCGGCGCCTGCACGGCCTCGACCCGCTCTACGGGCTCCTCCTGACGTTCGGCGCCGCCCTCGTCCTCGAGGGAGCGTTCCAGCACAAGTTCGGGATCTCCGGGAACTCCTACCCCGTCCCGGAGCTCCTGACGGGCGGCACGAACCTCGGCTTCATGTACCTTCCGCGCTACCGCGCGTGGGTGGTCGGCGTCTCGGCCCTCGTCTGCTTTCTGAACTGGCTCGTGATCGAGAAGACGCGCCTCGGCGCCTACCTGCGCGCGGGGACGGAGAACCCGGCGCTTCTCCAGGCCTTCGGCGTCAACGTTCCCCTGATGTTCACGCTCGCGTACGGGTACGGCGCGGCGCTCGCGGCGTTCGCGGGCGTGATGGCCGCCCCCGTCTACCAGGTGACCCCGCTCATGGGCTCGGGCCTCATCATGGTCGTCTTCGCGGTCGTCGTGATCGGCGGGATGGGCTCGATCGTCGGCGCGATCGTGACGGGCCTGGGACTCGGCCTCGTGGAGGGGCTCACGAAGTTTCTCTACGCGCCCGCCTCGGACGTCGTCGTCTTCGTCGTGATGGCGGTCGTCCTGCTCCTGAGGCCCGCGGGCCTCTTCGGGAGGACCCGGTGAGGAGCGCCGCGGCGCTCTCCCATGGGACGTACGGCCCGCGGCAGCGGGCCGCGTGGGGCTACGCGTTCCTCGTCGCCCTCGGCCTCGCCGCTCCGTTCGTCGTCTACCCGGTCTTCGCGATGAATGTCCTCTGCCTCGCCCTCTTCGCGAGCGCCTTCGATCTTCTTCTCGGGCACACCGGGCTCCTCTCGTTCGGCCACGCCGCGTTCCTCGGCGCCGCCGGCTACGTCACGTCGCAGGCCGTGAAGGGCGGGGGCCTGCCGGTCGAGCTCGGGATCCTCGCGGGCACGCTCGCGGCCGCGCTCCTCGGCCTCGTCTTCGGCGCCCTCGCGACGCGCCGCTCCGGGATCTACTTCGCGATGATCACGCTCGGGCTCGCGCAGATGGTGTACTTCCTCGTCCTGCAGATGCCCTGGACGGGCGGCGAGGACGGGCTGCAGGGCGTCCCGCGCGGAAAGCTCCTCGGGCTCATCAGTCTCGAGGGCAACCTCGCGATGTACTACTTCGTCTACGCCCTGTTCCTCGCGGGCTTCTGGCTCGTCCACCGGACGATCCACTCGCCGTTCGGCCACGTCCTGCGCGCCATCCGCGAGAACGAACCGCGCGCGCTCTCGCTCGGGTACGACGTCGACCGCTACAAGCTCCTCGCGTTCGTGATCTCCGCGGCGCTCGCGGGCCTCGCGGGGTCGATGAAGGCGCTCGTCTTCCAGTCCGCGACGCTCTCGGACGTCCACTGGCACCGGTCGGGGGCGGTCGTCCTCATGACGCTCCTCGGCGGGATGGGCACTCCCGTCGGGCCGTCCGTCGGCGCGCTCGTGGTCGTGACGCTCGAGAACTCGCTCGCGAGCGCCGGGTCGTGGGTCACGATCATCACGGGAGCCGTCTTCATGGTCTGCGTGCTCGCGTTCCGGCGGGGAATCGTGGGCGAGGTGACCGCGCTCATCAAGGGATCGTTCTAGGAGCCGGGAATCGACCGCCGCGCCGCCGGACCCGGCTTTAGACGAGGCGCGCCTTCTTGCGGTTCGCGAGCTTCTCGGTGAGCTGGAGGTTCCGCCGGATCTGCTCGAGCATCTTCGCCTCGAGCCCGCCCCGCCCGCCCGAGACGCGCACGTCGCGGCGCTTGGCGCGCCCGAAGGCCTGCCGCGCGGCCTTGGCGTCGCCCAGCGCGAGGTACGCGAGCCCGAGGTGCGTGAGGCCCGTCGGCGTCTCGCCGAGGTCCGTCGCGCGGCGCAGGCACTCGACGGCGCGGTCGAACTCGCGCCGCTTGTAATGGACCCAGCCCTTGGCCGCGAGCGGGAACTGCCGCATCTCCTTCGGGGAGAGCTTCAGCGAGAGGTCCGCGAGCTCGAGCGCCGCGTCGAGGTCCTCCCCCATCTCCGCGAGCGCCGTCGCGCGCTGGAAGTACGCGATCGAGCGCGCGTAGTTGGACCTCACGGCGCCGAGCATTTCCTCGGCGACGCGACTCCCCTCGCGGAACTTCCCCTCGGCCTTGAGCGCCTCGAGGAGCGTCGTGTAGGCGGCGGCGGCCACCATCTCGCCGGGCTCGCGCGAGAGGACGCGGCGCGTCGTCGCGACCGCCTCGGAGGTGCGACCCACCGCCGAGCACAGGAGCGCGTAGGCGATCAGGAGCGTCGGGTTCTCCGCGTCGAGCTTCAGCGCGCGGCGGTAGATCGCGAGCGCCTTCTGCGGGTCGCGCGGCGCGGCCGCCTCGGCCCGCCGCGCGAGCTGCGCGGCCTCGCCCGTCACCTTCGGAAGCGCCCGGGCGCCGGAGGGCGCGAGGAGCTTGCAGGCATCCTGGTACTCGATCCGGTTCGGGTTCAGCTCGAGCGCCGATTGGAACCGTTCTGCCGCTTTTTGCGTCCAGCCGCGGTCGAGGTAGCAGAGGCCGAGCTGGTAGAGGGCGTCCTCGTCGTCGGGGTCGAGGCGCACGGCCTTCTGGAACGCCTCCGTCGCCTCGGCGAGCCGCCCGCGCTCGTACGCGATCGTCCCGAGGAGGGAGAACGCCTGCGGGTTCTCGTCGATCGCGACGGCCTTCCTCAGGAACGTCTCGGCGCGGGCGAGCTGGCCCTGGAGCGCGAAGAGGGCCCCGAGGGCGAAGTGCGGCAGGAATGCGTCGGGCTTGACCGCGACGGCCTCCTTGAGGGCCTGAAGAGCCTGATCGGTGCGGCCAGCCTCGTTCTCGAGGACGCCCGTGTACACGAGCGCCTCGAAGTGGCGCGGCTCGCGCGCGAGGACCGTCCGCAGCATCTGGGCGGCACGGTCCGTCTCGCCCTCGTTGAATGCGGTCTCGCCGAGGTAGAACGCGAGCTCCGCGTTCGTCCTGTCGAGGCGGAACGCCTCCTCGAGCGCATGGACGGCCCGTTCGGGGTCGAGCGCGTAGAACGCGAACTCCGCGTCCCCGAGGAGCGCCTTGAACCGCTCGCGCCGCTCCCCGGAGAACCCTCCGAGCATCCGTTCCTTGCGCTCGAGGAAACGCTCGCGCTTCTCCATCGCCGCCATGTGGAGGTCGACGCGCGTCTCCCAGAGGTCGAGGAGCTCCTCCTCGACGAGAAGGCCCTTGCGCTCGAGCAGGTCCTTCAGCGCGAGGAGTCCCGTCTGCGAGACGAAGCCGTTCTTCTCCTGCCGGTTCAGCGCGTCGAGGAGCATCTTGAGCGTCTCGGCGCTGCGCTTGACGATCTCCTCGAGCACGGAGACGCGCTCGAGGAGGTGCTCGTCCAGAGAGACGCCCTCCTCGGACGAGCCCTCGTCGTACGTCTCGGCCGCGCCGGAGACGACGAGGAGCTTGCTCTGGCACTTCGCGCAGAACTCTCGATCGAGCTCGTTGGCAGTACCACACACCTGGCAAATCACGAGACGGCCACCGGAGGCGCTGCGACCCTGCCCTCGCCCTCTTTCCTTCTAAGAGAATTCACCCCGCGACCCTTTCCCCACCGGGACCCGCGTAGCGATAAACACCCCTCCCGCTCTTTTTTCCGAGCCAGCCCGCGTCGACCATCTGGACGAGAAGAGGGCACGGGCGGTACTTGTCGTCGCCGAGGCCGCCATGGAGGACGCGCAGGATCGCGAGGCACGTGTCGAGGCCGATGAAGTCCGCGAGCGTCAGCGGGCCCATCGGGTGGTTCATGCCGAGCTTCATGATCCCGTCCACGGCCTCGGCCGTCGCAATCCCCTCGTGGAGGACGTAGAACGCCTCGTTGATCATCGGCATGAGGACGCGGTTCGAGACGAATCCGGGGAAGTCGCGGCAGGCGAGCGGCGTCTTTCCCATCGCCTTCGCGAGGTCGAGGACGGCCGCGGTCGTCTCGTCGGACGTCGCGGCGCCGCGGATGACCTCGACGAGCGTCATGACGGGCACGGGATTCATGAAATGCATGCCGATGAAACGCTCGGGCCGCCTCGTCGCCGCCGCGAGGCGCGTGATCGAGATGGACGACGTGTTCGACGCGAAGATGCCGCTGTCCTTCACGACGGAGTCGAGCTTCCCGAACAGCTCCTTCTTGACGGCTTCGTTCTCGACGACGGCCTCGACGACGAGGTCCGAGTCCGCGAAGGCTGCGACGTCGGTGGCAGGGACCACGCGCGCGAGGGCCGCGTCGCGCGCCTCCGCCGTGACCTTGCCCTTCTCGACCTGCCGGCCGAGGTTCTTTTCGATCGTCTTCAGGCCCTTCTTGACGACGTCCAGAGAGACGTCGAGGAGGACCACGCCCTTTCCCGCGAGCGCCGCGACGTGCGCGATGCCCGCTCCCATCTGCCCGGCGCCGACGACGCCGATCCTGTCGAGACTCATCGCAGTTGGCTCCTCATCGAGGGCCGCCTCGCGGCCCGGTGCCGAGCCTATCAGGACGGCGCGAGCGCCACGCGTGGGGCGCGCGAGGCCGCCGCGGCGAACGAAACGCCGATCCCGACGAGCGACGCCGCGCCCCAGAGGAGCGGCCCGGCCAGCGGCACGAGGGAGGCCGCGCCGAGGGCGAGGAGGCCGAGCGCGGCGGCCGCGGGGTCCCCGAAGAGCACGCTTCCCCGGCGCGTCTTCGCGTTCAGGCGGCGGCCCAACGCGAGGAAGACCGCCGCCAGCCCCCAGATTTTGGCGACGCCGAGCAGGGCGAGCAGCGCGCCGCCGGCGGCGAGCGCGAGGCGCGACGGGAAGAGCGAGAGCGCAAGAGCGCCCGCGAACCCCGCCGTGAGGACGGCGGTCGCGCCGAGCGCGCCGAGGAACGCGCTCCGCCCCGGCACGCCGCCGGCGGCGGCGCCGAGCGCGCGCGGGGCGCTGAAGAGCAGCCCGAAAGTCACGACGAGCCAAAGGAAGAGGAGCGCGAGACGGAACGAGAGCAGGAAGGGCCACTGGGCGAGCGACGCGGCGGGTGACGTCTGGAGTTCCGTGGCGACGGCGGCCTCGAGGGCGGAGACCGTCCGGATGCGCCCCCCCACCTGCGGCGAACCCTTCGCGGCGGAACCGTCCGAAGAGGACGCCGGGGGATTTTCTTCGAAGGTGAGAGAGCCGCCGACCGAGAGCACGTCACCGTCGATGCGGGCGCCCCGGCGCACTGTCGCGTTGGCGCCAAGCAGGACGAGGCTGCCTCCGATGCGCCCGCTCACGATTGCGTCGCCTCCCCCGACCAGCACGAGGCTCCCGCCTAATTCACCTTCTAAGAAGATCTTCCTTCCAAGGGCCACGATGTCTCCGGATCGCGTCTCTCCCTTGCCTACGCGTATTTCCGAAGCAGAAATATCTTCCGAGCGCGCCATCGGCGACGCGAAAAGCAGGGTCGCGGCGAGGAGGAGCGAGGCGCGCGTCTGCCTGCGGCGCATGGCGCCGCGTCAGCCGCGCGAGGCGCGAACCGGCCGCTTTGCGAGCCGGCGGGCGACCAGCGCGAGGGTCCCGCCCGACAGGAGGAGCAGGCCGCCGAGCGCCGGCCGGAGGCCGCTCGTGCCCGCGAGCGCACGGCCCGTGGCGTCGGCCAGCGCGGGGGCGGCCGCGAGCGCGGCGCCGAGAGCGCCCGAGGCTGAGGCGGCGATGACGCGCACCCACAGGTCCATCGCGGCGACCGGGCCGAGCGACCACAGGGGGGCCAGGAAAACGGCGAGGCTGGCCGCCAGCAGGCCGGCTGCCGCCAGGGCAGGCACCCGCCACGCCCGGGCCTTCCGGACCTCCCAGGGGGCGAATGGACGGGCGGCGAGGATGGCAGCGGTGAGCTCGGGGCCGGGGGTCGGCGAGGAGCCAACGCACTCATCCAGAAGGAGTTCGAGGCGGCGATCCCGCTCGAGCTCCTGTGGTGAGCGGCCTTCGAACGGCCCGGATTCGTCTCGCTCTTCCATCATCCCGTCCCTCTATACGATGTCCTTGGGTAAAAGATCTCGCAGGGCCCGCCGCGCGCGAAAGAGCTTGTTCTTGACGGTCCCGAGTGGCATGCCCTTCAGAGCGGCGATTTCCTCGTACGGCATCTCGCCGTAGTGCCGGAGGCTGATGAGCTCGCGGTAGTCGTCGGGCAGCCGGTCGATCGCGGCGGCGAGGGCCTCGCGCAGCCGCCGGCGGGTCAGGTCCTCGAGCGGGTCCGGGCGATTCTCCCGGGGCTCGGCGATGCGCGGCTCACCGTCCTCCCCCTGCGGCAGCTCCAGCGGCAGCGGCCGGACCTTGCGGCGCCTGAGGTGGTCGATCGCGGCGTTGCCGGCGATCCGGAACAGCCACGTCGAGAACCTGTACTTCGGGTCGAACGAGTCGAGGGCGGCGTGGACCTTGAGGAACACGTCCTGCGTGACGTCCCGCGCGTCCTCGGCGTCGTTCGTGTAGCGCTCGACGAACCGGTAGAGCCGGACCCGGTAGCGCTCGACGAGGAGGCCGAACGCATCGGCGTCGCCCGCGAGCGCGGCCCGGACGAGATCGGCGTCGTCGCGCTCCGGCGCGGATTTCACGGGCGTCATCGTGCCACAGGGAGCATCTTCAGGATGGCGTAGAGTTTCATCGTGAGCCGCGCGCGCATCCACGACTTTCAGGATCTCATGCGGCATCGCGTCGAGGAGGTCCTCCTCGTCGCGAGCCCCTACGACGCCTTCATCCTCGAGCAAGACGAGCAACTCGACGAACGGGGCCTGACCGAGCTCGACCTAACGCCCGACATCAAGGCGGTGTCGAGCGGCGCCGAAGCGCTTTCGCGGGCGGCCCGAGAGCCTCGCTCCCGCCTCATCCTCACGACGTCGCACATCGGGGACATGACGGCCCTCGACCTCGCGCGCCGGGTGCGGGACGCTCATCCCGGGCTCCCGGTCGTTCTCCTCATCTACGACATGGCCGAGATGAGCACCCTGGCGACGCTCCTCGACCCGCCTGGCGTCTTCGACTCCGCCTTCCTCTGGCAGGGAGACGTACGCCTTCTCACCGCCATCGTGCGCTCAGTCGAGGACCGCCTCAACGTGGATCACGATGCGATCGGGTTCGGCGTTCAGGTCATCCTCCTCATCGAGGACAACCTCCGTTACACGTCGTCCTTCCTGCCCGTCATCTACGACGAGCTGCTGGCGCACTCCCACCGGCTCCTGTCCGAGGGCATGAACCTCTCTCACAAGCGGATGCGGATGCGTGCGAGGCCGAAAATCCTCCTCTGCCGGACGTACGAGGAGGCTCTCGAGGCGTTCGCGAAGTACCGGGAGGAGATTCTCGGCGTGATCTCCGACGTCGAGTTCCCGCGGGAGGGGGTGAGATCGACGGAGGCGGGAGTCGACTTCGCAAGGGCCGTGCGGGGGCAGGTACGGGACGTGCCCTTCGTCCTCCAGTCCTTCCACAAGGAGAACGAGGCTCTCGCGACCGCGGTCGGGGCGTCGTTCCTCCTGAAGGGCTCGCCGGTCCTCCTCCACGACCTCCGGCGGTTCATGGTCGAGTACTTCGGCTTCGGCGACTTCATCTTCCGCCTCCCCGACGGGTCCGAGGTCGGGAGGGCGCGGGACATGAAGGAGCTCGAGGAGAGCCTCGCCGTGGTGCCGTCCGCCTCGATCGCCTATCACGCGGAGCGCAACCACTTTTCGAAGTGGCTGAAGGCTCGCACCGAGTTCGCTCTGGCGCGGCGACTGCGTCCCGAGAGGGTCACGGATTTTGCGACGCACGAGGACCTCCGGCGAAGCCTCATCGAGGCCATCGGCGCCTACCGGAGGGACCAGACCCAGACGCTCGTTGTCGACTTCGACCGCCAGACCTTCGACGCCAGCGGGAGCTTCTCCCGCATCGGCGGCGGCTCTCTCGGCGGAAAGGCGCGCGGCCTCGCCTTCGTGCGCTCCCTCCTGTCCGGTCACCGGCTCGCCGACCGCTTTCCAGGCGTCGAGGTCTCGGTCCCGACGTCCGTCGTCCTCGGAACCACCGTCTTCGACGCGTTCCTCGACGAGAGCGCGCTGCGTGACTTCGCGATCAACTGCACGGACGATGACGAGCTGCTCGAGCGCTTCCGCACGGCCCCGTTTCCCCGGGAGGCCCTCCACGACCTCGGCTCCTACCTGACCCGCGTGGGCGAACCGATCGCCGTCCGCTCGTCGAGCCTGCTCGAGGATTCCCAGTACCAGCCCTTCACCGGCGTCTACGAGACCGTGATGCTGACGAACCAGGGAGAGCTTCCGGACCGGCTCGAGCGCCTCGTCCTCGCGATCAAGCGCGTCTACGCGTCGACGTTCAGCCAGCGCGCGAAGAGCCATCTGCGGGCGACCCCCTACCGCCTCGAGGAAGAGAAGATGGCCATGATCCTCCAGAGGATCGTGGGCGCGCGGCACGGCGCGCGCTTCTACCCCGACTTCGCGGGCGTGGCTCGGTCGTACAACTTTTACCCGGCGCCTCCGAGAACCGCACGGGACGGCATCGCGGCCGTCGCGCTCGGGCTCGGCAGGACGGTCGTCGAGGGGGGGCGTTGCGTCCGGTTCTGTCCCCGGGCTCCCCGCCAGGTCCTCCACTTCTCCTCGGTGGCCGATACCCTCGAGACCTCCCAGCGCGGCTTCTGGGCGCTCGATCTGGAAGGTGGGCACGGCGCCACGAACACACGCGAGGCGTGGTTCGACCTCGGCGCCGCCGATGCCGACGGCACGCTCGCGGCCGTGGGCTCGACGTTCTCCGCCGAGAACGACGTCATCTACGATGGCGTCTCGCGTCCCGGCGTGAGGGTCGTGACCTTCGCGGAGGTCCTCAAGCACGACGCCTTCCCTCTCGCGCCCCTTCTCGCGGAGCTCCTGAAGATCGGAAGCGACGGGGGCAACGCCCCAGTCGAGATCGAGTTCGCCGTGAATCTCTCCGTCCCGCGCGGAGCGCCCGCGGAGTTTGGGTTCCTCCAGATGCGCCAGCTCGCGCCGTCCCGCGAGCTCGAGGAGCTGGACGTCTCGGGAGTCGACCGGAACGCGCTGCTATGCCGGACGGGGCAGGCGCTCGGCAACGGGAGGATCGAGGGAGTCAAGGACCTCGTCGTCGTCGATCTCCACCGTTTCGAGCGCGCGAGAAGCCTCGAGGCAGCCCGGGATGTCGCGCGCCTGAACGAGCAGCTCCTGCGTAAGGGGAAGCCTTATCTTCTCGTCGGCGTCGGACGCTGGGGCTCGCGCGACCCGTGGCTCGGGATTCCCGTCGCGTGGGAGCAGATCTCCGGGGCGCGCGCCATCGTGGAGGCGGGCCTCCCGGGGCTCAAGGTCGAGCCGTCGCAGGGCACCCACTTCTTCCAGAACCTCGTCTCGTTCGACGTCGGCTACTTCACCGTGGATTCCGACGGCGCGGACGGCTTCGTCGACTGGGAATGGCTCTCCCGGCAGCCCGCCGTCTCGGAGTTCGGCACCGTGCGGCACCTCGCGTTCGAGGAGCCCCTTCTCGTGAAGGTCAACGGGCGCCGCCACGAGGGAGTCATCTTCAAGCCGGGAATGGGAAACCGCCCGAAGATCAGCGCTTCGCCGACTCCGGACCCGCTTCCTTGAGCCTCAGCGGACGCGCCGCGTCGGTCACGGCGTGGATCTTCGACGCGTAGCCGCTCCCGCGCCGCACGTCCTCGTCCGTCAGGTAGTGGACGTCGAGGAGCCCCTGAAGCCGGACTCCGGTCTTCATGTAGTTGATCTCGGCCAGGCAGGCGCTCCAGCCCTCGAGCCACACGCTGAGCGAGCGGCCGTGCTCCCGGTCTCCGTCGACGTGGATGAGGAGGTTGAGGTCGCTCGCGGCGCGCGCCGTTCCGTTCTTCGCGCTGCCGAACACCCAGATGCCCCGCACGCCGAAGCGCGCCGTCTCGGCCTCGGCCGCGATCCGCTCGGCCATCGCGAGCCGCCAGCGCGAGTGGTCCTCGGGAAGCCCCGTCTCGACGGCGCGTGGCGTTCCCGCCGTCGGCTCGAACGCCGGCCCGGCCGCCGCGAGCATGGCGACCGCATGATCTTGGTCGGCGTTCAGGAGGAGCCGCAGGACGGAGCCGCCCGTCGTCCGGGGGACGTCGATGACCCGCACGACCTCCTCGAGGTCGCGGAACTCGGGCGCGAGGTCGGCGAGGACGCTGGGCGAGCCCTTCAGGAACGCCTCGTGGAACCGGATGTCGGGATCGTCAGGGAAGAGCGGGACGTAGCGGATCGACGCCTCGACGAGGTCTTGGAAGAAATGGGTCCCGAACGAGAGGTCGGGGACGTAGTTGCCGCGCTTGCGGGCGATCTCGACGAGGACGGCCGCGTTGTTGATGTCCGAATAGGTCACAGGGACGCCGAGGCGCATGTCGCCCCGGCTGCCCCAGCGTCCCGGCCCGATCAGCGCGAACTGCCGCTTGGGGAGGACCTTGTTGAGGCGGCTCACGGCCTGGCCCACGCGCTTGAGGGCCGCCGGGTCGGAAAGGTCCGCGTAGCCGTCGGGATCGACGTAAACGAGGTGCGTGAGGTCGGGGACGCGCCCGTTCGAGACGTATCGCCGCGCCTCGAAGATCACCTTGTCGGGCGCGAGATCGCGGGGAATGGCGGCAGACACCGCATCCTCCGAGAAGCTCTGCGGCCGGCACTGAAGAAGGTAGAAATCGCGCCCGTCGGACGCGAACTCGATGTCGACCGGGCCACCCGTCTTTTCCCTCAGGAGGCGGAGGAGGGCACGCATGCGCGCGAGGAAAGGGGTCGTTTCCAGCAGCCCCTCGAAGGTCACGACGAGCCGCGAGGAGCGTGCGTTCCAATCGATGAGGTACGGACGGTGAATGCCGCTCTCGTCGGCAACGGAGACGAGCTGCTCGACGCCGGGGATGCCGGAGCCGCACGTGTCGAACAGGTCCTCGAGGTCGACCGTCTCGAAGCTTCCGGACTCCATGTCGATGACGTCGATCTTGCGGGGCGAGTAGCGGATGACCTCGTCCTCCGTCACGTTGACGCGCAGGCCCGGCTGGCCGGGGGCGACGAGGACGGGGTAGTCGTCGGCGATGCGGTCCACCGCGCGTGTGCCCAGGCCGGGCACGAGCCGCACGAGCCCGTCCGCGCGTTTGATGCGCGCCGACCAGCGAAACTCGTTGTTCGAGAACGCGACACCCGCGAACGTCGGAAGGAAGTACCGCCCGACCCGGTTTCCGACGACCTCCTGGAGGAGAATGCCCATCTCCTCGTGGACGTCCAGCAGGCCGCGCTCGGCGCGGTACTCCAGCGGGTCCGGCCCGAAGACGGACGCGTAGACCTCCGCGATCGCGTCGAGGAGCGCCGAGAGCCGGTCAGCCTTCGGGCCCTGATTCGCGAGGAACAGGCTCTTGTACTTCCCCGAGAAGGCGGCCCCGACGCGGTCCTCGAGGAGGCTCGAGCTCCTCACGATGAGCGGCCGGCCCTCGAGGTCGTCGAGCGCGAGCGAGAGCCCCTTGACGATCTCCGGTGAGAAGTGGGAGTTCTTGAAGACCTGGACGACGTGCGGGTACTCGCGCCTCACCTGGTCGATCTCGAGGTACTTGCGGTTGTAAAGGTCCTCGAGCTGGTTGTACTCGATGAAGTCCAGGATCCCGTCCGACGTGACGTACCACGTCTTCGGGATCCGGATCGTGCCCAGCGCGTCAGCGAATTCCGTCGACTTCCTCACGATCTGCGTCGCGAGAAGGAGGCCCGCGCTCTTGCCGCCGACACGGCCGTGGCTCTTCGGCGGCGCGATGACGTGGCGCGCGAGCTCGAAAAAGTCCGCCGTGTCGATGAACTCCTTCGCGACGCCGACGAACCCGAGGTCGTCCGTCAGGAAACGGTGCGCGAGCGAGACCCGGAGCTGCACCTGGATCGTGCGCGAGAGCTGCCGGTCGTCGATGTGCGAGTCGTGGAAGCGTCCGAGGGCCTGCGTGAGCTCCGCCGTCGACGTTCCCTGGTTCTCCGCCGCCCGGAGAAGGAACCCCGCCGTGTCGTCCTTGATCCACTTTTCGATGCACGAGCGGATCTCCTCGCCCGAGAGATGCTCGGAGGCGACCCGGAACGCCTCGTCGGTGACGCCGAGAAGCGACTTGGGGCTGCGCCTCTCGACCGGGCGGTTGTCGTCGACGTCTTCGGGCTCCTGCCCGCCCGTGAATCGGGGCAGGAGATCCTGGGCCGCGGCCACGCCGTTCCAGCAGAGGTAGTTGATCATCCGCCGCGAGATGCGGATGAGGAGCCGCGGATCGGTGCTCCTCAGGAAGTCGACGATGATCCACCACTCGGCGCGCGCGCCGGACGCCGGGGGTGCCGCCTCGCCCTCCCAGCCGTGCAGGAGCTCGACCAGCCGGCGCTGCAGGAGGAGCTGGCCGAGCCGCTCGGCGACCGTGTCGATGAGCTTGCGTTCCTCCTTGAGGAACGGGCCCTCGTCGGACGCCGGACGCTCGTCGCGGTAGAAGACCTCGACCGCGCCGACGGTCTCTCCCTGCACGCGGATTCCCGCCGACTGGTGCCAGCGGGACGCGACGGCGCCGGGAGGCTCGTAGACGGTCGTGTCCACCGTGATGCGCGCGAAGCACGTCTCCGGGTACTGCCAGCCGAACGGGAGGATCTGGACGACGCTCCGGAAGATCTCGTCGAGCGACGACTGCGGCGTCGAGCAGACCTCGTTGACGCGGTAGAGGCAGGTGAGCTCCTTCGCCCGCTCCTGAAGCGCGTCGAGGAGGTTGTCCGGGCCGGTCATCGCGCGTCGTCCCCGCCGGCGCGCCTGAGCACGACGCCTTTCCCGATGCGCCCGTCCACCTCGACGCGGAGCGGCGTCTCGAGCCTCACGTGCCTCAGAAATCCGGTCTCGGATGCGGCGGGGCGCGCGCGCAGCCACTCCCAGTCGATCGTCTCCGCGCCCGCCGGCACGCAGAAGTAAGGCACGGAGAACGCCGCGAGGTTGTGGAAGAAGTGCGATCCCTGGCTCATCTCGATCGGGCGCCCCTGGGGCGAGGCCTCGACGAGCACCCGCGCCCCGGAGACGTCTCCCCAGTTTACCGGTACGCCGAGCCAGGGGTCGGCGCTTCCCCAGCGCCCGAACCCGATCAGGAGATAGGGCCGCCCCTCGTCGAGGAGGCGCCGGTTGACGGCTCCGATCTCGGCGGCCATGACGGGCGTCTTCGCCGCATCGAAGCGCTCCGGGACGAGATAGACGACGTCGGCGACCCCCTCGACGATGCCGTTCCCCATCACGTGGTCGGACGAGACGAGCGGTCCCCATCCGCTTCGCTCCGGAGCGACGTCGACGGCCTCGGAGGAGGCGGCCATCCGCCTCGCCTGCAGGATGCAGAACCGTGCCGCGTCGTCGCCCGGCTCCGGCAGCGTGACGGCGAATTCCAGCTCCACGGGCCCCTCCATCGCGTCCTCGGCCGCGTCGAGGAGCGTGCGGACGAGCGCGGCGAGCGGAAGCTCGTCGTGGACGAGGAGCGGAGCGAAGGTGAGGACGCGCGGCCCCGCGCGGCCCAGTCCGGGCACGAGCCTCTCGGACCGCGGGTCGAGCGTCGAGGCCGTCCACGCGAGCGTTCCGTCCCCTTCGGCGTCCGCGAGCGACGCGTGGACGAGGTACTCGGTCTCGCGGGCGGGGTCGTATTCGGGCGGATCACCCATTCTCACGGCCCAGAAGCGCGTCTGCGTCTCGCGCAGAAGATCGCCGGCGGAGCCGTACGGCGGCGTCGCCCTCGGGCGGGCGGGACAGAACGTCCAGGCGGGCTCTCCCTGGACGATCGTGCGTCCGAGGCCGAGCGCGAGCTGGGCGATTCCTTCCTCCGGCACCGTCCCTCCGAAACGGTAGAAGGCGAGCGAGCGAGCGACGCCGGAGACGTCCGGATAGTGGCGCGTCCGATGCCGGCGCCCGACGACCTCCTGCACGAGGACGGCCATGCGCTCGCTCTCGCCCGCCCCGACCCGGGCGCGGTACGCGCGCGCCGCCGCGAAGAACGTCGACGCCCAGACGAACTTGAGCGCCTCGACGAGGCGCGTGAAACGTGTGTCGGCGTCGAGCTGGTCGTTGGGCGTCATCTTCGTGCCGTAGACGCCGGCGAACGGGTGCTCGAGGGCGTCCTCGAGGAGGCTCGAGGAACGCAGCGCGAGCGGCGCGTGTACGTCTTCCGAGAGCGCGCGCAAGTCTCCCACGAGGCCGACCGGAAGACCCGGCCTCTGGAACGCCATGGCGATCTCGTCGTCGCGCAGGCCGTCGAGGGCGCCCGGCAGCCCGTTTTCCTCGAGAAACGACTCGAACCAGTTCGCGGCGACAACGGTGAAGCTCGGAACCGTCACCTCGAACGGCCCGAACCGGCGCCCGGGAACGGCCGCGTCCAAGCGCCCGAGGAGTCGCACGAGGCCGGCCGCCTTGCCCCCGACCGGCCCCTCCCCGATTCGCGTGAACCGCTCTCCCGTGCCGAAGCTCGCCCTCGAGTAGCGCGCGAGCGCGGGAGTCGCGATCACCCGTTCACACCCAGCCGCGGTCCCGGCAGGCCTTCGCGACGCGGCTCACGGCGATCACGTAGGCGGCGTCACGCATGTACAGCTTGCGGCTCTTCGCGAGGTCCGCGACGTCGTGGAACGCGTGGGTCATCTTGACATCCAGCTTGCCGAGGACCTCGTCCTGTGTCCAGTAGTGGTTCATGTTGCTTTGGACCTGTTCGAAATAGCTGCACGTGACGCCGCCGGCGTTCGCCAGGAAATCGGGGATCACGAAAATCCCGCGATCCTGAAGGACCTTGTCTGCTTCCGGCGTCGTCGGGCCGTTCGCGCCCTCGACGATGATCTTCACGCGGGGCGAGATGCGCTTCACGCTTTCGCCGGTGACCTGGTTCTCGATCGCCGCCGGGATCAGGATGTCGACGTCCTCGGCGATCCAGTCGCCGCCCGGCTTGACCTCGTAGCCGAGGCCCTTTGCCTTCGTCTTGTCGATCCCGCCGAACTTGTCCGTGATCGTCATGAGCTCGGCGCTGTCCACGCCCTTTTCGCGGCGGAACGTCCAGGAGGTCTGGTCCGCCTGGTCCCACGAGGAGACCGCGACAACCGTGCCGCCCATCTTCGTGTAGAGCTGGATCGCGTACTGGGCGACGTTTCCGAAGCCCTGCACGGAAGCCTTCGTCTTTCCGATCGGCAGGCCGAGCGCCGCGAGCGCCTCGCGAAGCGTGAAGACCGCGCCGTAGCCCGTCGCCTCGGTGCGGCCGAGCGAGCCGCCCAGGCCGACCGGCTTGCCCGTGATGAATCCCGGGCCGCGGTGGCCGTGGATCGTCTCCCACTCGTCCATCATCCAGACCATGTGTTGGGGAGTCGTCATGACGTCCGGGGCCGGCACGTCGATCGTGGGCCCGACGTTCTTCGCGACCTGGCGCACCCAGCCGCGGCAGATTCCTTCCTGCTCGCGCGCGGAAAGGTTGTGCGGGTCGCAGATCACCCCGCCCTTGGCGCCGCCGAGCGGGATGTCGACGACGGCGCACTTCCACGTCATCCACATGGAGAGGGCGCGCACCGTGTCGATCGTCTCCTGCGGGTGGAAGCGGATGCCGCCCTTGCACGGCCCGCGCGCGTCGTTGTGCTGGACGCGGAAGCCGCGGAACACCTTCACCTTCCCGTCGTCCATCCGGACCGGGATCGCGAAGTGGTATTCGCGAAGCGGCCATCGGAGGAGATCGCGGGTCGGGGCGTCGAGCTGCAAGACGTCGGCGCTCTTGTCGAACTGGGACTGGGCCATCTCGAACGCGTTGAACGCGCCTTTCATGACGTATAACCCCCATCTTTCTCGTCGTTTGAAGACTGGCTGGACGTCCGTGAAGGCGACGTCTCATACCGGAACAGCATCCATGAGCATCGTAGGGAAGGGCTCTCCCTTCCGGCCATGAGGCGGGTGAATCAGGGACGCGGCCCGGTTTTCTCAGGCCGGGGACGAAGGACGGCTCGGAAGAGGGCCGCCGCGCCTGCCGGCGGCCCTTTCCTCACGCATCTCCGCGGCGGACTCCTTCATCGCCGCGGCCAGTGTGTCGTACGCTTCGGACCACGCTTCCCGGACTTCGGGCGTAAAGCGCTCGCCCAGAAGCTGTCCGAGAGTCCCGAGGAGGGCCTCGCCGAAGGTGGCGTAGTGGCGCTCTTCGACCCCGTAATGCACGTGCCGGGCCCCGAGCGCCCGCACCGAGGGCGGGACGACGCCCTGCTCGACGAGCTCGAGCACGACCATGTTCAGGGCGGTCACGAACATCGTGGCCTGGTTCTCGAGACTGGCGCCGAAGAGCGGCCGGAGCGCGGGGTCGAGCTTGAACAGGCGCTCGTAAAACGCCAGGCCGACACCTTTCGTGATCGGCCTCAGCTGCTCGAAGGTGCTTCGGACGAGGTCCCTCTGTTTCGCGTTCATGGGGCGCGCTCCGGTCCCGCTCCTTTGCGGCGCCTCCTAGACGAGCCCCTGGTCCATCATCGAGTCGGCGACCTTCAGGAAGCCCGCGATGTTGGCGCCGTTGACGTAGTTGCCGGGACAGCCGAACCGGTCGGCGGTCTCCGTGCAGGCCTTGTGGATGCTCTTCATGATGATCCGGAGCCGCTGGTCGACCTCCTCGCGCGTCCAGGCGTAGCGCATGCTGTTCTGCGACATCTCCAGCCCCGACGTCGCGACGCCGCCTGCGTTGGCGGCCTTGCCGGGCGCGTAAAGAATGCCAGCGTCCACGAACTGGTGAACGCCCTCAAGCGTCGTCGGCATGTTCGCGGCCTCGGAGACGACCTTGATTCCGTTCTTCAGGAGGTTCGCGGCGTCCTTCCCGTTGATCTCGTTCTGCGTCGCGCTCGGGAAGGCGCAGTCGGCCTTGATGTTCCAGAGCGGGTTGTGATCGAGCCGCGGATCCGCGGGCGTGAAGTGCGCGCCCTTGAACTTGTCCGCGTACTCCTGGATGCGGCCGCGCCGGACGTTCTTCAGGTCCAGGATGAACTCCATCTTCGTGCGGTCGATCCCCGCCTCGTCGTAGATGAAACCGCTGGAGTCGGACAGCGTCAGGACTTTGGCGCCGAGGTCGAGGAGCTTTTCGACCGTGAACTGGGCGGCGTTGCCGCTCCCCGAGACGAGGCACGTCCTGCCCTCGAGAGTCAGGCCGCGGGTCGCGAGCATTTCGGCGGCGAAGTACACGCAGCCGAAGCCGGTGGCCTCGGTCCGGATGAGCGAGCCACCCCAGTTGAGGCCCTTGCCCGTGAGCACGCCCGCGAACTCGTTTCGGAGCTTGCGATACTGGCCGAAGAGGAAACCGATCTCGCGCCCGCCGACCCCGATGTCCCCTGCGGGCACGTCGGTGTCCGGACCGATGTGCCGGAAGAGCTCGCTCATGAAGCTCTGGCAGAAACGCATGACCTCGTTGTCCGACTTGCCCTTCGGGTCAAAGTCCGAGCCGCCCTTGCCGCCGCCCATCGGGAGCGTCGTGAGCGCGTTCTTGAACGTCTGCTCGAAGGCAAGGAACTTCAGGATGCCAAGGTTGACCGAGGGGTGGAATCTCAGTCCGCCCTTGTACGGCCCGATGGCCCCGTTCATCTGGATCCGGAAGCCGCGGTTGATGCGCACCTCGCCCTGGTCGTCCATCCAGGGCACGCGGAACATGAGGACCCGCTCCGGCTCGACGATCCGCTCGAAGATCTTGGCGCGCCGGTACTCGGGGTGCTTCTCGAGCACGAGGGCGACCGAATCGGCGACCTCGGCGACCGCCTGATGGAATTCAGGCTCGGCCGGGTTCTTCGCCTTCACGTCGGCGAGCAGGGCTGCGACGTACTCCTTCTGCTTGTGGGACTCCGCCTTCGCCGGGCCTTTGGTTCGAGGTTCGTCAAGCACCGTGGAACCAGACTCTCTCATGCGCAACTCCTTTCACGTCGGAAAATACACCCTAACTAACTGATTGAGCCCGGCATTGGCGGCGTCAATGAAGCAGATGAATCGGGCCGCGTAAGATCTGCCCGTGATCCGCTTCGAGAGGGCCGTCAAGCGCTACGGCGGCAAGACGGCCCTCTCGGACCTTTCCCTCGAGATCCCGGCCGGCGCGCTCTTCACCCTCGTCGGCCCGAACGGCGCGGGCAAGACGACCGCGATCGGCCTCCTGACCGGCCTCCTCTCCCCCACGTCGGGCCGGACGTTCCTCGCGGGGATCGACGTCGCGCGCGATCCCGTCGCCGCGAAGGCGAAGCTCGGGTTCGTCCCGGACCGGCCGTACCTCTGGCCGAAGTGGACGCCGCGCGAGACCCTCCGCTTCGTCGGCGCCGTCTTCGGCGCGCGCGGGGCGGCGCTCGAGACGCGGATCGACGCCGAGCTCGCGGCGTTCGACCTCGCGGCCGTCGCGGACGCGCGGAACGACACGCTCTCGCACGGGACGCGGCAGCGCGTCGCACTCGCGCAGGCCTTTCTTCACGACCCGGCGGTCCTCGTCCTCGACGAGCCGATGGTCGGGCTCGACCCAATCGCCCAGCGGAGCCTCGGCGAGCGCCTGCGCGCGCTCGCCGCGCGCGGCTCGGCGGTCCTCCTCACGACGCACCAGCTCGCGCAGGCCGAGGAGCTCGCGACGGACGCGGGCCTCCTGTTCGACGGGCGCTTGGTCGCGCGCGGCGCTCCCGGTGCCCTCAGGACGTCCTCCGGCCTGACGGGCGCGCTCTCGGAGGTCTTCTTCGCCCTCGCCGGGGACCGCCCCGCGTGAACGCGGTCTACCGGGCCAACTTCGCGCGCGCCGCGGCGCGGGCGCTTTTCGGCGTGCGGGGGGCCGCGCGGCTCCCCGCCTTCGCCGGACTCCTCTCGCTCCTTCTCTTCGTCGCCCTCGAGGTCGCCGGCCTGGAGGCGGCGATCCGCGCCTCGGCGGCCGCCCTCGCGTACCTCCCGGAGCTCAGGCCCGTGTTCCTCGTCGAGCGCCTCCTGGGAGCCGCCTTCGGCGCGGCCTCCGCGCTCGTCCTTCTCGGGTCCCTGACGACGGCGGTCTCGACGCTCTTTCTCTCCGAGGAGCTCCTTGCCCTCGCGGTCTTTCCGATTCCGCACCGGCGCCTCCTCGCACGCCAGGCGTCGCTCACGCTCCTCCTCGCGTCCGCCCCGTCGCTCCTCCTCGCGATCCCGGCGCTGTGCGTCGCCGCGTCCTTCTCGCGCTCCGAGCTCCTCGCCGCCGCGGGCGGCCTCCTCCCCCTCTTCGGGCTGTTCCTTCTCGCGGGCTCTCTCGGGATCGCGGGCGCGCTCATCCTCGTCCGGCTCGTCCCGCCGCGCCGGGCGCGCCTGTTCTCGGCGCTCCTCTCGGCGCTCGGCCTCTCGGTCGCGCTCGTCGGCTTCCGCGCGGCCCGGCCGGAGCGGCTCCTCGACCCCGTGGAGGCGCTCGGACTCCTTCGGACGCTCGGCGCGTCGCCCCCTCCCGCGCCCGGTGCGAATCCCGTGGCGTGGGCGGCCCGGGCCGCGACCCTCGGGCTCTCCGGCGACGCCGCCGGCCTGCTGCCGGGTTCGCTCGTTCTCCTTCTCGGCCTCGCGGCCGCGGCCCTCGTGCCGGCGGCGCTCGCGGGAGTTCACCGGACGGTCTGGCTCGGCGTGCGCGAAGCGTCCCCGGGACGGACGCGGCCCGCCCGGCGGCCGTTCGCGCAGTCGCTCAGCGGTGTCCTCCTGCGCGCCGAGGCGGCCACCGTCCTGCGCGACGCCTCGACTCCGGCGCAGCTCGGCTCGCTCGCCGCCGTGTTCCTCCTCGACCTCCTGAACGTCCGCCTCCTGCCCGCCGCCGACCCGTCCGCCCGCGACCTCGTCGCGGGCCTGCAGACCGGGCTCTCCCTCTTCCTCGTGTCGGCCCTTTCGCTGCGTTTCGCCTATCCCGCCGTCTCGACGGACGGACGCGCCGCCGCGGTCCTCCGGTCTCTGCCGCTCGATCCGCGCCGCCACCTCCTGGCCCGTTGGGCCGCGCGCGCTCTTCCCGCCGTCGCCATGTCGGTGCTCCTGACGGGCGTCAGCCTCGCGGTGCTGCGCCCGCCGGCCACGACGACGGCCGCGGCTCTCTCCGTCGCGTTCGCCGGCGGCCTCGCGATTCCCGCCCTCCATACGGGCCTCGGCGGACTCTTCCCGCGCTACGACGCCTCGAACCCCGTCGCGGTCGCGCTCGGGCCGGGCGGCCTCTTCGCGCTCGTCCTTTCGACGGGCCTCGCACTGTTCTCGACGCTCGCGGTGTCCGCGGAGCTGAGGTTGCTGCTGGGCGCGCTCCTCCACCAGCGCCTCACGCTCGCACCGATGCTGCTGGTGTTCTTTTGCGCCGCCGCTGGCGCGGCGGCTGTCCCGATGGTGTTGGCAGGCCGCTCTCTCACGAGAAGCGATATCTCAGTCGGTTGAGCCGCGGGATTTTCTTTCTTATATGCGGCGGCTGCTGATGCA
The DNA here is from genome assembly GCA_963798215.1 of uncultured Acidobacteriota bacterium. Taxonomy (GTDB): domain Bacteria; phylum Acidobacteriota; class Thermoanaerobaculia; order UBA5066; family UBA5066; genus Fen-183. The sequence goes on along the minus strand of CAWCSP010000004.1, from coordinate 835,745 downwards.
GCCGCCGATAGCAGAAAATCTTCTCTCGAACGTCCGGAGTCAAGGGCGCGCTCCGCGCGCCGCGCAGCGGTCGAAGACCCTTGACACCGGACGTTCGAGGAATATCCGGAATCCCCGGTCGTCAGCGAACGGCGTTCAGCGGCGGCTCGCCGGCGAAGAACCGCACGATCTCGGTGCACGCGAGACGCGACATGGCGAGGCGCGTCTCCGTCGTCGCCGAGCCGAGGTGCGGGAGGAGGACGACGTTCGGGAGCCCGAGAAGGGCCGCCTCGATCTGCGGCTCGTGCTGGAACACGTCGAGGCCGGCGCCGAAGAGATGCTTCGAACGAAGGGCCGCGACGAGCGCCTGCTCGTCGACGATCGGGCCGCGGGCGGTGTTGACGAGGATGCTGCCCTCTTTCATTCGCAGAAATTCTCTCTCTCCGAATCTCCCGCGCGTCTCTTCGGTCAGCGGCGCATGGATCGACAGAACATCCGCCTTCGAGAGAAATTCCCGGAACTCGCTCTCGCTCCCGCCCTGGTCGTAGGGCCGGACGATCATCCCGAACGCCTCGGCGCGCTTCGCGACGGCCTTCCCGATCCGGCCGAACCCGTAGATCCCGAGCGTCTTGCCTTGCAAGGAGACGCCCAGAAGTTCGCGCGGCTTCCAGCCGTCCCACGCGCCCGAGCGGGCCAGCGCCTCGCCCTCGTGCAGGCGCCGCGCGACGGCGAGGATCAGCGCGAACGCGAGGTCCGCCGTCGCGTCCGTGAGGACGTCGGGCGTGTTCGTGACGAGGACTCCCCGCGCGCGGCACGCGGCGAGGTCGACGTGGTCGACGCCGACCGAGTGGCTCGCGACGATGCGCACGTGCGGCGCGGCGTCGAGCACTTCCGCCGTGACCCGCTCGCGCGGGGTCGGGAGGAGTGCGTCCGCGTCCGCGACGAGCGGCCACTCGGAACGCGGGAGATTCCCGGCGCCGGTGACGACCGTGTGCCCCGCGAGGAGATCCGTCGTCGAGGGTTCGACGAGTGGCTGGCCGACGAAGATCTTCATGGGGCCTTGTACGGGCGGACGAGCAGCCAGCCCGCGACGAAGACGCCCCCGCCCAAGAAGAACATCCTCTCCTCCGTGCGCAGGTCGTCGCGGAAGAGGCCGACGCCGAGGCCGGCGCCCACGAGGACGATCCCGACGAGCTGGAGAGCGCGGCCGATCGAGAACCTCACGGAATCGCCCCCGCTGGCCGCGCCGGCCGCGGCCGCTCCGTCACGCGCACGGAAACGAGCGCGTCGTCCTGCTCCGTCCGGTCGAAAAGGTCCATTCCCTCGCGCACGCGCCCGAATACCGTGTAGCCGCCGTCGAGGTGGCGCTGCGGCGCGAGCGCGACGAACCACTGCGAGCCGCCCGTGTCGGGCCCCGAGAGCGCCATCCCGACGGCGCCCCGCGTGTAGCGCAGGACGTTGATCTCGTCGCGGATCTCGTACCCGGGGCCGCCGCTCCCGTCGCCGCGGGGGTCGCCCGTCTGCACGACGAAGTCGGGGACGACGCGGTGGATCAGGATTCCGTCGAAGAAGTGCCTTGCGGCGAGCGCGCGGAAGCTCTCGACCGTCATCGGCGCCTCCTCGGCGTCGAGGTCGAGGACGGAGGTCCCGCGCGAGGTCTCGACGGCGGCCGAGAAGAGCGACTCGTTGGCCGCTCGCGCGAGGCGGTCGTAGTCCGCAGCGGAGAGCCTCGTCTTCACGGGGATCGGGCGGAAGGAGGCCGCCGGCACGCCGTACGTCTCCACGAGGAGACGGCGCGCCTTGTCGCGCGTCACGGCGTCCGCGTCGTTCGCGTGCGCGGCGACGAGCGCGCGGCCGGCCTCGCCGCGCGACGCCGCGGTGTCGAGCGCGCCGACCGTGAAGTCCGGCTCGCCGGACTCGAACGCCTTCTCGAACGCCGCGGTCCAGGTCCGCTTCATCTCGTCGCTCCCCTTCTCGAGGAGCGGCGCGGCCGCCTCGAGTGCGACGTCGCGCACCGAAGGGTCCCGGTCCACGAGGCCCACGAGAAGCCAGTGCGCGGCGGCGCCGGGGGATTTCTTTGAAAGTGAGGAAAGGGCTGCGGCGCGCACCCGTGGCGCCGGATCCGAGATGAGCGCGACCGCAAGAGGGTCACTCGAAGAAATCCCCTCTTTGTCTTTGATTTTCTCTTCGCCGAGATACTCCAGCGCCTCGGCCGCGCCGAGCCGCATCTCGAGCGTGCCGACGACCGCAGCGTCGATCCGCGCAGCGGCCTTTTCCGGCGCCTGCTCCGCGTCGAGACGCGTGAGGGCGACGAGAGCCGTCTGTCCCCGCCACCCCTTTCGAAGCAGGTTTTCTTCGAGGACCGCACGCGACTCCGGCGCGTCGGGCAGGACGCCGAGGAGGCGCAGCGCCGCGATCGCGACGCCGGGGAGGGGATCATTTGCTCGGAAGAGAGCGGCGCCCCGTGCGCTTCGAGCGAGCTCATCGCCTCGGGCAAAGGCGCTTTTCTTCTTAGAAAGTGAATGCAGCGCGCCCATGGCCTGCACCGCGATCGAAACGTCCGGGCTCCTGGCAAGGCCGACGAGATCCAGGGCGCTTTCCTCGTCTTCGAGGATCCCCAGTCCGCGCGCCGCCCACGCGACCTCGTCGCTCGAGGGCGCCGCCGCTCCCTCTCCTTTCATTCGAAGAACCGCGCGAAGCGCGGGCGCCGCTCCAGGCAGCGGCTTGCGCGCCAGGGCATAGACGACCGCCCGCCTCAACTCAGGGGCAAGAGGCTCTTCTGCGAAAACAGCCAGCAGCGCCGCCACCGTCCGCGCATCGGGCCTGCGGAACATCGCGAGCGCGCCGGCGGCGCGCGTCGACGCCGGCGCGTCGCGCGCCGCGAGAATCGCGAGGAGTGCGTCCGTCGCCTCCTTGCCGCCGACCTTGCCGAGCGCCTCGGCCGCGTTGGCAGCGGTCGCTCCGTCGGGGTCCCGCAGCGCCTTCGCGAGAAGCGGAACCAGGCGCGCGTCCCCGGAGAGGCCGGCGGCGAACGCCGCGGCGCGGCGGACGGACGGCTCGGGATCGATCAGGAGCGGCGGAATCAGCGGGGACGCGTCCGGGTCGCGCAGGCGGCCGGCGGCGAGTGCGGTCTTTCCTCGGAGCCAGGGGTCCGGCGAGGACGCCGTCCGTCCCGCGAGGAGCGGGTCGTAGGCGCGACGGTCCTCCATCGCGAGGAGACGCGCGAAACCGTGGAGCCGCTCGCCGTACGTGCCCTTCGGCGGGCCGGGTTCGCTGCCGAACGAGACGCAGCCCGCGAGGGCGGCGAGGAAGGCGAAGGCGGCGGCCGCGGAGCGGCGGCTTGGGTTCAAAGCCCGACGAGGAGCCGGTCTCCGAGCACCGCCGGGAGCCCGGCGCGCTCGATCTTGCGGCGCGCGGTGGCGACGTCGTACGGAACGCGGTCGAAATGCACGACGCCCGCGTCCGCGTCGTAGATCGCGTATGCGGCGCGCGGGTTCCGGTCGCGCGGCTGTCCCACGGAGCCGGGGTTGACGAGGTAGCGCTTCGCGGGGTCGAGGCGCAGCTTGTATCGCGGGTCGCGCACCGCCTCGACGCGGATGCCGTCGGGCTCGAGCGTGAAGATCGACGGGATGTGGCTGTGGCCGAAGAAGCAGAGGTTGATCCCCTCGCTCAGCCGGTGCATCTGGACGAAGTTCAGCGACGCGTCGAAGTCCGAGAAAATGTAGGCGTCCTCGTCCAGCGGCGACCCGTGGCAGGCGACGAACTTCCCGTCGACGATCGCGGGGCCGACGGCGAGCTTCCGCAGGAAGTCCGTGTTCTCGCGGGAGAGGCGGTCCGTCGTCCAGCGCGCCGCCTCGAGCGCGGGGGGGTTGAAGAGCGCGCCCGCCTCGACGCCCGCGACGACCTTGTCGTGGTTCCCGCGGATCGCGAACGTCGGCCGCCGGAACGTCCGGTACCGGTCGAGGACCTTGTTCGGGTCGGCCGCGTAGCCGACGAAATCCCCGAGGCAGATCACGCGGTCGAACTTCTTCCGCTTGACCCGCCGGAGGACGGCCGTGAACGCCTCGTCGTTCGAGTGGAGATCCGAGAGGATCAGGTACCTCACGTCACGCCGCCCCGCCGGGAGTCGCGAGGGGCGGAGCCGCGAGGTCCGCGATCCGGCCGGCCACGTCGGCCGCAGTCATGTCGCGTGTCACGTCGAGCGTCCGGTCTGCCATTCTATAGGACGCGAGCCGTGCCTCCCAGAGCTCCCGGGCGCTCGCCTCCGACGGGAAGAGGGGCCGGTCCGCCGTCTTCCCGGCGAGCCGGTCGGCGATGACCTCGAACGGGAGGTCGAGGAAGACCGACAGCCCGTGCGCCTTCACGAAGGCCCGGTTCTCCTCGCGCGCGAACGTCCCGCCGCCAAGTGCGACGACCGCCGCGGGGAGCGACGCCGTGCCGCGCAGGAGCTCGGCCTCGCGCTCGCGGAACCACGGCTCGCCGTGCGTTTCGAAGGTCTCGCGGATCGTCCGGCCCGCCATGGCCTCGAAGGCCAGGTCGAGGTCCACGAAGGGCACGCCGAGCCGCCCGGCCAGGACCCGGCCCGCCGTCGTCTTGCCGCTGCCCATGAAGCCGACGAGGTAGATGCGCCCCGGCGCGGCCGGCACGCGGGCTTCCCTCAGCCCGGCCCGCGCTTGAGCAGCCAGCGCTCGAGCCACTTCGTCGAGAAACGCCCGTGCCGCACGTCCGGGTCGTCGAGGAGGCGCAGATGGAGAGGGATCGTCGTCTTGACGCCCTCCACGATGAAGAGCTCGAGCGCGCGCCGGCCGCGCGCGAGCGCCTCTTCGCGGTCGCGGCCGTGGACGATGAGCTTCGCGATGAGCGAGTCGTAGTACGGCGGGATCTTCCAGCCCGAGTACGCGGCCGTGTCGACGCGCACCCCGGGCCCTCCGGGCAGGTGAAACGTCGTGATCGTGCCGGGCGACGGCGCGAACGTCACCGGGTCCTCCGCGTTGATCCGGAATTCGATCGCGTGCCCGCGCGGCTTCCAGCCGGCGCCGTCCCCGTCGCCCGGCGTCGGGCCGAACGAGAGCGGCTCGCCCGCCGCGACGCGGATCTGCTCCTTCACGAGGTCGAAGCCGGTGACCATCTCCGTCACCGGGTGCTCGACCTGGATCCGCGTGTTCATCTCCATGAAGAAGAACGACCCGTCCTCGTCGAGGAGAAACTCGACGGTGCCGGCCCCGACGTAATCCACGGCCTTCGCGGCCGCGACGGCCGCGGCGCCCATCTTCGCGCGCAGGGCGTCGGAGAGCGCGGGGGACGGGGATTCCTCCAGGATCTTCTGGTGACGGCGCTGGAGAGAGCACTCGCGCTCGCCGAGGTGGACGACGCGCCCCTGCGAGTCGCCGAAGATCTGGATCTCCACGTGCCGCGGCTCGGCGAGGTACTTCTCGAGATAGACACTGCCGTTTCCGAAAGCGCGCTCGGCCTCGCGCGTCGCGAGCTCGAATGCCGCGGCGAGCTCCTTGTCGTTCCGCGCGACGCGCATCCCGCGTCCGCCGCCGCCGGCCACGGCCTTGAGCAGCACGGGGTACGCGATCCGCTCCGCGAGGCGCATCGCGTCCTCGATCGACTCAAGGGGGCCCGGGCTCCCCGGGACCGTCGGGACGCCGGATTCCTTGACCGTCGTCTTCGCAACCGACTTGTCGCCCATGCGCCGGATCGCGTCCGGCGACGGCCCGATCCACTTCAGGCCCACCTCCTCCAGGATCTCGGCGAAGTGGGCGTTCTCGGCGAGGAAGCCGTAGCCGGGGTGGACCGCGTCGGCTCCCGTGATCTCCGCCGCCGCGACGAGCGACGTGATGTTCAGGTACGAGCCGGACGGCGGGGGCGGCCCGATGCACACGGACTCGTCCGCGGCGCGGACGTGGAGCGCGTCGCGGTCGGCCTCCGAATGGACGGCGACCGTCGCGACCCCCAGCTCCTTGCAGGCGGCGATGATGCGGAGCGCGATCTCTCCGCGGTTGGCGACGAGGACCTTCTGGAACAACGTCGCCTCAGCGGGGCTGGATCGCGAAGAGTTTTTCGCCGAACTCGACCGGCTGCGCGTTCTGCGGATAGATCGCCACGATCGTCCCGGAAACGTCGGCCTCGATCTCGTTCATGAGTTTCATCGCTTCGACGATGCAGAGCGTCTTGCCTTTCTCGACGGAGTCGCCGACCTTGACGAAGGGCTCCGCGTCGGGGTTCGCGGCGCGGTAGAACGTGCCGACGATGGGCGACGTGAGGACGTGGAAGCCCTCGTGCTCGCCCGACCCCGGCGGTCCGGGGGCGACGTGCGCGGCGGCCGGCGGCGCCGCCGGGGCCGCCGGCGCCGCGAGGGCGGCCGGCTCGGCGAGGACCGCCGGCTCCCAGGTACGCGGGGAGGAGGCGGGGACGCGGGGCGCCCCCTCGATCCGCAGGCGGAAGCCCGCACGCTCGATCTCGAGGCCCGCGAGTCCGCGGCGCGACACGAGGTCCACGAGTTCCTTGATCTCCTTGACGTTCATCTCTCTTCCCGGTTCCTCTCTTGGTTTCTCTCGCGGCGCTCAGCGCACCGCTGGAATCAGGGCGCGGGCCGCGCGCTCGGCCTCCCAGCGCACTTCGCCCAGGATCGCGTCGGGTTCCACGTGCAGGATGAGGGAATAGTCGTCGTTCACGCGCGACACCACGGCGGTCCCGTGCGCGCCCGCGAACGTCATCGCCCGGAGGCGCCCGGCCCCGACCTCGCCGGCCGTGCGGCCGACGTGCTTGAGGAACGACGTGAGCTCGGCGACGAGGACCTCCTGGCCGCTCTCGCGCGCCGCCGGACCCGCCGTCACGACGGGCAGGCCCTCGAGGTCGGTCAGCGTCGCCGCCCGGATGCCCTCCGTCGATTCGACGAGGGCGCGGACAATCGCGTGGATGTCGTTCGCGCCGGCCTCCGCGCGCTTCGGGAAACGGCGCACGAGCCGGCGGAGGTGCGGCCAGTCGGTCCGCTCCTTTGGGAGTGCGGTCGCTTTCTCGCGCAGGGCCCGGGCGCGCGCCTCGTCGGCCTCGGACTCCGCCAGCGTGCGGTACGTCTCGCGCGCGTCGGCGGCGAACCCCTGCTTCTCGTAGAGCGACGCGAGCGTCTCGGTCACGAGGGGCTCGGCGGGCGGCGGCGCAGGAGGCTGCGCTGCGGGGGCCGGCGCGGCGAGGAGAGTGTCGTAGCTTTCCGGCTCGCTCTCCGCCTCGGGCTCGGCCGGCGGCGGAGGGGGCTCCGGCACCGAGCCGACCCTGTAGAGATGGACGGGGAACTCGAACGGCGCCGTCGGCACGTCGTCGGCGTCGGGCTCGCTCCCGGCGGCGCCGAACGGCTCGGGCGCGGGCGGGATCACGGCCGCAGGCGCCGTCTCGCGAACCTGCGCGATCGGCGCGGTGAACGGCGGGACCTCGCCCGTCGAGATCGCCGGGACCTGCGGCCCGGGGATCGTCTGGAGGATGAAGTCGTCGAGCGGCGGCGGCGCCGGAACGGGCGGCGGCTCGGGGGCCTCCACCTTCTCGAGGGCCCGCGCGATCGAGGCTCCGTCGTACGTGAGCTCCAGCGGGTCCGCGGGCCTGACCTCCGCGGCGGGCGGCGGAGGGGACGGCTCCGGCGCCCGGACCTCCAGCCTGCGGAGGAGCGCGGCGCGACGGATCGTGCTCGAGGAGACTGATCCCGAAGGCGGCGGGAACCCCGGGGGCGCCTCGACGGCCTGCCGCGTGGCCCCGCTCCGGAACCCCGGGCGGTCGCCCACCGCGGCGGACATTTCCCCTTCGAGCCGCGCGATGATCTCGTTCACCTCGCGGTCCCCGGCCTTGAGGCCGCGGTAGAGCTTCAGCTTCTTGATCGCCTCGACCTTGTCGCCCCTGGCGAGATGGACCTCGGCGAGCTGGCGGATCGCGACGAGGTTCTCGCGGTCGATCCTCAGGGCGTTGTTGAAGGCGCGGATCGCGTCCTCGAGCCGGTCCAGCTGCTGGTACGTCTTCCCGAGCGCGACGTGGCCGGCGACCGAGGTCTGGTGCATCGCGAGGCCCCGCTCGAGCGTGATGACCGCGTCGCGGTACTTCCCGTGCCGCCGGTACTCCTCCGCCAGAGCCAGAAACTGGCGCGAGGTGGGGTCCCGCTGGAGGAGCCTCTTGAGCTCCTCGAGGCGGGTCACGGGCTGGGACGGGCCGCCGAAGAGAGCCATGTGTGTCGATCCGACTCCGAGTCTAAGGCATCCGGTTCCGAGACAGTTCGGGCCGCCCGCGGGCGGCCCGAACTCCTCAGAGGGGGTTCGTATCCGTCAGTTCACCGTCCACGAGAACAGCCGCGAGTCCGACTGGCTCGTGGCGTCGGTCACCGTCACGGTGAACAGGTAGGTCCCGGTCGCCGTCGGCGTTCCCGAGAACACGCCCGTGGTCGGGGCCAACGATCCCGGGTTCATGCCGGCCGGCAGGTTTCCGCCCGTGATCGCCCACGTGTACGGCGTCGTGCCACCGGCCGCTGTGAACGTCATCGAGTAGGGGCTGTTGTTGACGCCGGCCGTGAGCGGGCTCGTCGTGGTGATCGCGACGCTCGCGTGGCACGTCGTGTCCGACGGGTTGTAAAGGAGGACGTTCGGCAGGTCGACCGAGCACCCCGTCAACGTGTTCGTGATCCGGATGCCGAAGGACGTCGGCACGTTCACCACGCCGTTCAGGCCGCAGTTATTCCTGTTGAAGGACCCGGCCGGAACCGCCGGCGCCGTGAACGAGAGCGACGTCGGGTTCGAGACGTTCGCGGTGTTGACCGGTGTATTCGGGACCGGACTGCCGTCCTTGATGAGGGTCACCGTCACCGGCGCGGCGAAGTTCGTCCCGACGACCGTGATCGTCGCCGGGCTGCCCGTGGCGGGATACGCCGAGCCGTCCTGGCTGAGGTTCGTCGGCGAGGCGGCCGTGGCCGTCGGCGGGTTCGCGTGGTACGAGAACGGGACCGAGAGCGTCGAAGGCGAGCACGTGAGACCCGGGAACGTGATGTCGATGAACCCGTCCGTGTTCGTACAGCTGAGCGCGCCCCCGACGAGCGACTGGAGCGGCGGCATCGTCACGATGATCGACGTGTTCGAGATGCTCGTGACCGCGAGCGACGCCAGCGGGGTCGACGAGCCCGCGAGGCGGTAGTTGAGGACGGCGGGTTCCGCGAAGTTGTTGCCGGTGATCACGACCGTCGTCGGCTGGGTCGGGCTGCCCACCGACGGCGAGGCGTTGCCCGCGAGCGGGCACGAGTAGTACTTGAAGCAGCCCGCGCACGTGGCCGTCTTCCCGGTGGCGGGGTTCAGGATGACGATGTCGACGAGCTGGCCCGCGAGGCACGCGTTCCCGCCGACGGCGATCGGGGTGTTGAAGATGATCTGCGTCGGGGCCACCGAGATGACGGACGCCTCCACACGCTGGGCGCCGCAGGCGCCGCCGGTCATGAAGACCTGCATCGGGAACTGGAAGTTCGCGCCGAAGATCGTCGCGCGCGTCGACTGGTCGTTGGGCCCGGTGCGCGGCGAGACGGAGTAGAAGGACGGGTCGAGCGCCTGCACCGTGTAGATGAAGGCGCCGGCGGCCCGGGCGCAGCGCTGCGACGCGCTCCCGAGGTCGGTCACGACGACGTCGACGGTCTGGGGCACGGTCGGCGACGCTAGCGTGAACCGGGGAGAGGACACTTGGAAGGAGGTGCTCGACGGAGTGCCCACGACCGTCCCGGGGATTCCGCCGAACGTGACGAGGAGGAGCGCCGGGTTCGAGGGGAAGCCGTTGCCCGTGACCGTCACGATGGTGCCGCCGTCCGGCGTGCCCGTGTTCGGCGAGAGGCTGGAGAGGTAGAACGTCGGGTCGGTGTTGCACGCGCCGCCCGCGCCGCTGCCCTTGTAGACGAAGGGCGTCGGCGACGTCGCGGACTGGACGGAGACGAGGCCGAGGTCGCGCGTGACGACGACCGGGCAGGACTCGGACACCGCGGGGTTGGCGAGGGTGTGGGCGGGCGTCGTGACGTTGACCTGGGAATCCGACACCGCGGTGACCTGCGCCGGCAGGTTGCAGAACGTGACCTGCGTCGTGGCAATGTTCGAGCCGAAGTGGCTGCCGAAGATGACGACGGCGTCGTCGCCGCCCGGCGACCCCGCGGTCGGACTGATCGAGGAGACGCTCATCCGCTGCGCGACGCAGAAGTACGTGAAGACGACCGGCGCGGTCTGGCCCCCGGAGCCGACAATCACGACGTTCACCGTCTCGGGCACGAGGGAGTTCTTGAGCGCGTGGGCCGGCGTCGTGACGGTGATCGAGTTGTTCGCCCAGCTCACGATCGACGCCGGAGCGCCGCCGAAGAAGACGCTTCCGGCGGTGTTCCCGAAGAGGCCGCCGAGGAACGTGACGGCATCGCCGCCGGCGCACGAGCCGCTCTGCGGCTGGAACGAGGAGACGTACGGACCCAGGGTCTGGGTGCCCGCGTACGTGACGGTGATCGAGGCCGAGGCGCAGTCGTAGGTCGCCTTCACGTGGGCAGGGCCCGGGTTCACGGAATACAGCGTCACGTCGGCCGCGCCGCCGACGGTTGTCTTCGAGACCGTCTGGAGGCCGTTTTCGGCGAAGACGCCGAGATCCGTCGACAGCAGGACCGAGGTCCCGTCGGCGACCGCGGATGCCGGATTTCGTCACGGCCGCCCGGACGACGACCTCGGTGCCGACGACCGGCGACTGGGACGTCGCGACCATCGCGATCGCCACGGCGCACGAGCCGCTGCCGCCGTTTCCGCCGCCGCCCGAAGAGGTCGGGGAGGTGGGCGTCTCGCCCGCGCAGCCCGTGAGGAGGACCGCGAGGCCCGCCGCCAGCGCGGCACTCGGGAACGGGATTCGTCGCATGGGTTTCACCTCGTCACCGGACAAGCGTTCCCCCGACGCGGGCAGAGACGCCGTTGTACGTGAAGATCATGTCGAACGTGGCCTCGCTCGAGACCACGGTCTGGCCCGAGAGCGTGTGCCCGGTACCACGTGACGTGGCCGAGCTGGCGGATCTCGGACAACCCGGTCTCGCGGTCGATGCCGCCGTTGAACGGGTAGAGCTGGTCGAGCGGGGGAAGCAGAAGCTCGGCCGCGGACATGTACGGGTAGTTGCTCAGCGTCGACGTCCCGTTCGCCGGGACGATCACGCCGACGCCAAAAGGTTGGGTCGGGCTCGCGACCGTCCCGCCGTCGATGCGGGTCCAGCGCACCGTCGCCGTGTCGACCTGGACGTCCAGGAACGTGAGCGACGTGACGCCCTGCGTCTTGACCTTGTTGTTCAGCGTCGTCGTCTTGAACTGGAGCGGCGTCGCGTCGGTGAGGAGCTTCGCCAGCGGCAGCTCCGTGAACTGGCCGACGAGGAAGACGGGCGCTGCGCTGTCTCCCTGCGTGTTCGTGGAGCAGCCGGGCAGGAGCGCTCCGAGCGCCGCCACGAGGGCGAGGGCCGTCAGGGTTGTGGTTCTCTTCATCGCACGCGCTCCTGTCAGCGGATGATCCGCGGGGTGATGAAGATCATGAGCTCGTCCGTGCTCTCGGTCTGGTCCCGGCTCCGGAACAGGTTTCCGATGATCGGGATCTTCCAGAGGCCCGGAATCATGTTCTGGCCGTCGTTGCTCGTGATCTTGAAGATGCCGCCGATGACCGCCGTCCCGCCGTCGCGCACCATCAGGCGCGTCTTGGCGTCGCGCGTCGTGAGCGGGATGTTCTGGCCGCCGGCGATGTTGATGCCGACCGCGGGCTCGCGCTTCTGGACGGTCACGTCCATGATGACCGTCCCCTCGTTCGTGATCTGGGGCGTCACGTCGAGGCGGAGCGTCGCGTTGATGTAGAGGACCGACGTCGTGTTGTTGACCGTCGTCTGGACCGGGATCTGGAAGCCCGACTGGATGCTCGCGGCCTCGCCCGTCTGCGTCTGGATCTTCGGCGTGGAGACGACCTTCACGAGGCCCCGCGACTCGGCCGCGTGGATCGACGCGTCGAGCTGGAAGGTGTTGAGGACGTTCGCGAGCGAAAGGTGCAGGACCTGCGGGGCTCCGCTCGGGAGCGAGACGTTGCCCGCGGCGCTGCCGGAGTTCGGGAAAACGAGGCCCGTCGTGTTGCCGGTCCCCGCGCCGGAGACGGCGTTGAACCCCCAGACGATGCCGATGGAGTTGGAGAAGGTCCGGTTCGCCTCGATGATCCGCGCCTCGATCATGACCTGCGGGCTCGCGACGTCGAGGTTCTTGATGAGGTCGAGAACCGTCGGAAGGTAGTCCGGAAGCTCCTTGATCACGAGCGTGTTCGAGCGCGCGTCCACGAAGATGTCGCCGCGCGCGGACATCACCTTGCGCGCCGTGGCCGCCATCTCGTTGACGTTGCCGTAGGAGATCTTCTGGAGAACCGTCCGGAGCGGCCGGTTCTTGTCCTGCGCCGCCGAGAACGCGAGCCGCGCCTGCTCCTCCTGGAGGAGCTTGGCCGAGGACGCGATCCGCATGACGTTGCCCTCGAGAACGTAGCCGAGCTGGTTGATCTTGAGGATCAGCTCGAGGGCCTGATCCCACGGGATGTCCTGCAGGCTCACCGTGACCGTGCCGCGGACGTCGGGGTCCAGGACGATGTTGAGCTGCGTGAGCTCGCTGAACCTCTGGAGCGTGTCCTTGATGTCCGCGTCCTTGAGGTTGAGCGTGATGGGCTCGCCCGTGTACTGCTTGTCGTTGGCGCCGAGCGTGCGCGCCTCGAAGGGATTCGCGATCTCGCGGGGCTTGCCGGCCGCGTCCTGCTGGTTGAGGAGCGTCTCGGCGGCCTCGATGAGGGCCTTGTCCTCGGCGGTCTTCCGGTGCTTCGGCGCACTCTCCGCCGCGGGCGCCGCCGGCCGTGACGCAGCGCTCGCGACGGGCGCGGGCTTCGGCTCGGGAATCGCGTGGACCTCCGGCGTCGCAGCCACGAGGTGCGGCGCCTCGGAGGCCGCAGGGGCCGTGGCGGCATCCCGGGCGGGCCTCGCGTCCACGGTCGTGACGACCGGCTCGCGCACATCGTCGATCTCGTGCTTCTCGTAGGAGCCGGCCGCCGGGGCCGCGGCGACGGAGGCCGGAGGTTCGACCACCGCGACTTTTTCGGGCGCGGCCGAGACCTTCTCCGGGGCGGGCGCGACCACGGCCACCGGCGCCGGAGCCGGAGCTTCGGCGCTCGCGGGCGGAGCGTCCGCAACCGTCGGTGCAGGCTTTTCGACCTTCACGAGCGGCGCCGGAGCCTCCGCGACTGCCGCAGCGGGAGCCGGAGCGGGAGCGGAGGCGCTCAGGACCGCCGGAGCGGGGGCGAATGCGAACGCAAGACTCGCCCGGGCCGTCTTCGCGGCCGGCTCGACCGGGGCCGCGAGGTCGAACACGACGCGGGTCACGGGGTCGGAGCCTCCCTTGAATTGCGAGGTGCGCACGCGCGTCACGGCCGGATGCCGGACGTCCTGCGACTTCTTCTGCGTCGCGAGAAGGACGCCGGGCAGGTCGACGACGTAACGCGGCGGATTCGCGAGCGCGAACGTGTCGTACGCGAACGAGCCGTTGCCCGACAGGGTCACGACGAGGCGGCCGCCGCTCTGCGCGACCGCGACACCGGAGAGGCGCGTGGCGCGGGGACCGGAGGCGTCATGGTGGACGGGCACCGGGGGCGCGTCTGAAACCGCGATCGAGGTCGTGGAAGTCGCGGCGGCCGGAGCGGCCCCGGCGGCGGGGACGTCCTCCGTCCTGACGTTCGGCTCGGGCTCGACCCGGACGACGGGCGTCTCGGCCGGCGCGGCGACAGCCGCGGTTCCCGCCGGAGCGGAAGCGGAGGCCGTCATGCCCGCAGCCGCCTTCGCGAGACTCACGGCAATCGCGGGCGAGCCGGTCTGCGAGGCGATCGCGGGTTCGAGAGGCACGCGGCTCGTCAGCTCGAACTGGATGTGGGGCTTGCCCATCTCCACGAAGGACTTCATCTCGAGACGCGAGAGGAGCGTCCCGTCGGCGCGCGGGGGCTCGAGCCCGGGGGCGGCCACCGCGTTCGCGACGTCCACGACGAGCTTCGTCGACCCCTCCCGGTTGTAGAGGGTCGGGGCGAGCGGGCCGTTCCCGGTGAGGAGCAGCCGGGGCGAATCCCCGTCCGCGAGAAGCGTGGCTCCGGTGAGGACGACCGGAGCCGGCGTCACGTTCGCGGAATCCGCCGACGCGGCCTGGTCGCCCGAGGAGGCGCACCCGGAGAGGACGGGAATGAGCAGCGCGAGCGCCGCGATACGGGCGGCGAGGAGACACGGGTTCCGCATGCTTCCTCCACCGGATCCCACCTGATCGGAAGAGCCCTTCACGTTTCCGGACCCTTTGAGCATCGTCGTCATGGACGTCCCTTCGCTCACGGCTTCTTCTGCAGTGCGAGCGTCTTGACCACTTCGCGGAACGGCTTGGGGTTCGTCGGGTCGTTCACGTTCTGGCGGAACGTGACTTCCGTCGCGGACACGTCGGTGACCTCGCCGTCGAAGAGGGTCGTGCCTTTGCGGATGAGGTGCGACTTGCTGTCCGGGCCGCGCATCATCGCGACCCAGGTGTTCTTGATCTTGATCGTGCCCTGGAGCTCGAGCTCGTCGACCATCACGCCGGCGAGGCCCGGCGGCCGGACGCGCTCCTTGTCGGAGGGGTTGCGGACGAGAAGCGAGCGGAACGGATCCCGGCGGCCGCCGACCTCGTACGTGTAGACGGACGGCGTGAAATCCTGTTCCGTGATCTTCGCGTCGGACGGCACCGGGGTGGGCGAGGGCTGCTGCGCGGCCACGGGCGAAGCCGCGCCCCACGTGAGGATGGCGAGTGCGAGGAGGGGGGCGGCGTGACGGGCGCTCATCCTTCCGGCAACTCCTTCTTCGCGGCGCCGCCAGCCGGCTGCGGCCCGGGCTTCTTCGGCCCGGGAGCGGCCCCGGTGCCGGTTTCCGTGTCCCCGAGGTAGATGAACGTCTTCGCCGTGAAGTTCGCCCCGAGCGTGCGGCCGCCCTTCGCGTCCGGGTAACCGGTCATCGAGAGGTCCTCGATGTTGATGATCCGCGAGAACCGCGCGATCTTCTCGAAGAAGAGAGCAAGGTTGTGGTACGAGCCGTCGACCTGGAGCTCGATCGGCCACTCCGCGTAGAAATCCCGGTTGATGTATTCCTTCGGCGCCCACTTCTTCGTGAAGAGCTCGCCCTGGTTCGCGAGAGCCTGGACCTTCTTGATGAGCTCCTCGGCGTTGCGGGCGGTCGGGAGGATCGAGAGCAGCCGCTGGAGGTCGAGCTCGGTCCGGCGGACCTCCTCGCGAAGCTGCGGGAGGCGGCGCTCGGCGGCGCGCCCCTGCGTGATCTTCTGCTGCAGCGCGTCGAGCTCGTTCTTCTTGTTCTCGAGCGTCTGTTTCATCTCGGAGAAATTCGGGATCTGGTAGTACGCGACGGCGTAGAGCGCGAGCGCGAGCGCGACGCCGATGCCGAGGCCGTAATACCAGGGTTTCCCTTCGAGCTGCTTGAGGTCGATCGAAGCCATCGCGCGCCCCCTACTTTCCCGTCGCGCCGGCGGCACCGCCGGCATTCTTGGAAGGCTCCGCCGGCTTCGCGGGAGACGGGGCCGCCGTGTCGGGCTGGGTCCGGTCGAGGTTCGAGAACGTGAAGGACATCTTGTAGCAGTAGAGCTGGGCTCCCGACGGGCCGGAGCACGCGGACAGGTCGGAGAGCTTGGGCTCCTGGAACGCGGACACGAGCTTCAGGTTCGCGATGAAGTTCGCGACGGCCGGCGGATTGAAGGCCTTGCCCTCGAGCGAGATCGCGTTCCCGTGGTACTCCATCCGCTCGATCCAGACGAGGTCCGGCAGCGCGCGGGAGACTTCGTCCATCAGGCGCACGGGCCCGCGCTGGTTCTGCTTGAGCTGGTTGATGAGGTCGACCTTGCGCTGGACGCGCGCCTTCTTGGCCTCGTAGTCCTTGACCTCCTTGAGGACGGACTCGAGGCGCGTGACCTCCACCTGGGCGATCCGGATCTTCTCCTCCTGAGCCTTGATCTGGCTGCGGAGGACCCAGTAGTGGATGATGCCGACGAGGATCGCGAGACCGATGGCCCCGCCGAGCAGGAGCGTGTTCAGGCGCCCGCCGGCGCCGAGGGCGGCGACGCCCTTCTTCTTGCGCTGGGGCCGGGCCTCGGAGAGGAGGTTGATCCGGATCATTCGGCTACTCCCCGATCTTCCGGACGCCGAGTCCGACGGCGATCGCGAGCGAGGGTGAGGCCTCGGAGAGCCACGCGGCGTCCACGGAGCGGTCGTCGGTGAAGATCGACCGGAACGGGTTCATCACCTCGACGGGCAGGCCGAACTTGTCCTTCAGCGTGTCCTCGAAGTGCGCGGCCTTCGAGCCGCCTCCCGAGACCACGATCGAATCCACACGGTCGGCGCCCGACGTCGCCTGGAAGAAGTCGAGCGTCTTCTGGAGCTCGGCCGCCGCGTCCTCCGAGACGCCCGTCAGGACGGGCTGGATCGACTGGGCGGTCTGGCCGGCGACCGGCTCGCCCTTCTTGAGGGCCTCGGCCTGTTCGAAGTTCAGCGAATAGGCCTTCTGGAGGGCGTCCGTGAACTGGTTGCCGCCGAACGTGATGTCGCGCCAGAAGACGGTCTGGCCCTGCGCGAGGATGTTCACGTTCATGACGGAGGCGCCGATGTTCACGAGGGCGACGACCCGGCCCGGGTCGGCCCCGTAGTTGACCTCGTAGCAGTTCTGGAGCGCGAAGGCGTCGACGTCCACGAGGGACGGCGTGCGCCCGGCCTGGGTCACGACGTTCTTGAAGTCGTCGACCTTCTCCTTCTTCGCGGCCACGAGCAGGACGCCCATCGTCTCGCCGACGGCGCCGGGGTCGAGGACGACGTAGTCCAGGTAGACGTCGTTGATGTCGAACGGGACGTACTGCTCGGCTTCCCAGCGGATGGACTCGGAGAGCTCCTCCTCCGGCATCGTCGGCAGCATGATCTTCTTGACGATGACGGAGTGGCCGGACACGGACACCGCCACGTTCGGGTTCTTGACGCCCGTTGACGCGAGGAGGCGGGCGATGGTCTCGACGACCAGGGACGAGTCCATGATGGCGCCGTCCACGATCGCCTCGGGCGAAAGGGTCTCGAGCCCCGCCTTGACGAGGTGAAACGTGCCCTCCTTGCCTTCCTTCAACTCGACCAGCTTGACGGCCGACGAGCCGATGTCGAGTCCGACGAGGTTTTTCGCCTTGCGGAACAGCACGGTCAGCTGACCTCCTACCCCGGAACGCGAGACACGGTCTGCCGTGAAAAGAGATTGACTCGCCTTATTGTGTGCGTCCCCCCCTGGGGTGTGTCAAGTCGTTGCGAATGTGCGATTTCCCTTGCGGTCGGAAATCAACTGTGGTACAAGTCCGCCCCATCCCGAAAGCGCAGCGGAGTTGTCAGGCCCCGGTAACGGCGTAGCCGCGTCCGTCCCTCCGGTTCGCCCGTCGCTCCGCGCGCCTCGCCCCGGGGGGCACATCGCCCGGAAAAAGGACACCGTGAAGAGCCAGAGTCAGCCGGCTTCCGCGTCCGACGTCCGGAGCTTCCGGCGCACGTCCGTGACGCCGGGCAGGGCGCGGAGACCCACGAGGAGCCTCTCGAGGTGCCGCCGGTCCTGCGTCGTGACGCTCGCCTCGATCGTCGCCCGGCCGTCGCCGCTCGTCCGCGCCTCGATCGAGCGGATGTTCGAGTTCGCCGCCGAAAGGAGCTGGGTGATGCGGGCGAGCATGCCCTGGCGGTCCTCCGTGTGGATCTCGAGGTCCACCGTGACGGACTGGCCCCGGGCCTCTTCCCACTGCACGGCGATCTCCCGGCTCGGGTCGAAGAGGAGGCTCCGCACGTTCGGACAGTTCACGGAATGGACGGAGACGCCGCGGCCGCGCGTGACGTAGCCCACGATGTCCTCGCCCGGCACCGGCTGGCAGCACTTCGCGAGCGTCGCGAGGAGGTCGTTCTCGCCCTTCACGCGGATGCCCGGCGCCGTGCCGAACGGCAGGACCCGGCGCATGGCGCTCCCGATCGCGGCCACCCGGGACGGCGGTGGGGCCTGCGCCTCCCCGCCTGCCTCGGGAAGGAGCTTCGCGACGACGGCCCGCGGAGCCAGCTTCCCGAAGCCGACGTCGGCGATGAGGTCGTCCACCTTCGCGACGCCGAAGTCGCCGAGGAGTGCGTCGAAGGCCTTCGCCTCGAGCAGCTTCGGGAGGCTCTTTTTCCACTTCTTGAGCTCGCGGTCGAGGAGGCGCCGCCCGATCTCGACGGACTTGTCCTTCTCGGCCGTGTGGATGAAGGCGCGGATCTTGTTCTTCGCGCGCGCCGTCAGGGCGAAGTTGAGCCAGTCGCGCGAAGGCTGGGAGGACGGCGACGTCAGGATCTCGACGATGTCGCCGTTCACGAGCGGGGTCTTGAGGGGCACGAGCCGCCCGTTCACGCGCGCGCCCGTCGTGTGGTGGCCGACGTCCGTGTGCACGCGGTACGCGAAGTCGACGGGCGTCGCCCCGCGCGGGAACGCGAAGACGGCACCCTTCGGGCTGAAGATGTAGACCTCGTCGGGGTACAGGTCGATGCGGAGCGACGACAGGAACTCGCGCGGGTCCGACACGTCCCGGGTCGTCTCGAAGATCTGGCGCAGGAGGCCGACGTGGGCCTCGTGGGCGCGGCTCGCCTCCCCCTCCTTGTACTTCCAGTGCGCCGCGATGCCGTTCTCGGCGATCAGGTCCATTTCCCGCGTGCGGATCTGGACCTCGAACGGAACCGCGCCCTCCGGGACGAGCGTCGTGTGGAGCGACTGGTAGAAGTTCCGCTTCGGCATCGCGATGTAGTCCTTGATCCGCCCGGGGACGGGGCGCCAGGCCTGGTGGACGACGCCGAGAACCGTGTAGCAGTCGGGAATGGACGCCACGAGGATCCGGAACGCGAGGACGTCGTAGAGCTGCTCGAGCGGGATGGCCTGCCGGATGAGCTTCTGGCGGACGGACCAGTACCGCTTCACGCGCCCCGTGATCTCGGCCTCGATGCCCATGGCCCGGGTCTTCGCGATCAGCTCCTGCCGGATCTTTTCGACGCTGGCCGCCGAGGCCTTCATCCGCTCGTCGACGGCGGCCTGCAGCGCGGCGAACTCCTCGGGGTAGAGGAACCGGAACGAAAGGTCCTCGAGCTCGCCCTTCATCTTGCCCATCCCGAGGCGGTTCGCGAGCGGGGCGTAGATCTCCATCGTCTCGGCGGCCACGGCGCGCTGCTTGGGCTCGGGCAGATGCTCGAGCGTGCGCATGTTGTGAAGGCGGTCCGCGAGCTTGACGAGGATGACCCTCAGGTCGTCCGTCATCGCGAGGAGCATCTTGCGGAACGTCTCGGCCTGCTGCGCTTCCTTCGAGGTGAAGGCGTACTTCCCGATCTTCGTGACGCCGTCCACGAGGTGCGCGACGTCCGGGCCGAACAGCTCCGCGAGGCGCTCCTTCGTCACGGACGAGTCCTCGAGGACGTCGTGCAGGAGGCCCGCCGCGATGGAGGCCTCGTCGAGCTTCATCTCCGCGAGGATCATCGCGACGTTCAGCGGGTGGACGAGGTAGGGCTCGCCGGACGAGCGCAGCTGGTTCTTGTGCTCGTGCGCGGAGACGACGTACGCGCGCCTCAGGAGGTCCTCGTCCACGTGGGGGTGGTAGGACTCGACCTTCTCGAGGATGTCCTCGAAGCGCAACACGGCCGTTCATTATCGCCCCCGGTATCCTCCCCGCGATGCCGGCCCCCGAACCGCGTCGCCTCCAGGGACTCGCGCTCGGACTTGCGGTCCTGGCCGCCGCCGCGAGTGCGTGGCTCGGCCAACGGGTCTTCGGGGGCGTTCCGCACGTCGCCGACGGCGTCTCCTACGCGTTCCAGGGCCGAATCTTCGCGGCGGGACGCCCCTGGCTCCCGCCGCCGGCCGTCCCGGAGGCGTTCGCCGCCCAGAACGTCCTCCTGAACGCGACGCGCTGGTGCGGGATCTACCCGCCCGGCTTTCCGGCTCTCCTCGCGATCGGCTATCTGCTGGGCGCACCTTTCCTCGTGAACCCGGTCCTCCTCGGCCTCGCGGTATTCGGGGTCTACCGGCTCGGTTCCATCCTCTTCGACGACGCAACCGGGCTGCTCGGGGCGCTCCTCCTCGCCGTCTCTCCCTTCGCGCTCCTCATGGGCGGCGGCTTCATGGGACACGTCGCCTCGCTCTGCGTCCTGACGTGGTGCCTCGTCTTCCTCGCGACGGCCGCCACGGAGGAGGGTGCCGTCCCGCTCCTCCTCGCGGGCCTCCTCGGAGGGGCCGGAGTCGTGGTCCGGCCGCAGGCGGCCGTGCTGTTTCTCGCCCCCGCCGCGCTCGCGCTCCTCGCGGTCCACCGCCGGAGACCGGGACGTACCGCGGGCCTCCTCGCCCTCGGCGCCGCGCTCCCCCTCGCGCTTCTCTTCGCCTACAACACGTCCCTGTCGGGCAATCCCCTCCGGATGGCCTACCTCGTGTGGGACCCGGATCTGCCGTTCACCGAAGGGGTCAGTCCGTTCCGGCTCCTGTCCGTGCATGTCCCGTGGTTCCTCCGCGACCTGAACGCCTCCGTGTGGGGGTTCCCGTGGGGAGACTTGACCCTCCTCCTGCTCCTCGCGTTCCCCGCCGCCAAACGCCGCCACGACGCCGTCCTCGGGGCCTGCGCCGTCGCCCTCGTGCTCGGATTCAGCTGCTACCGCTTCTACGACGTGAGCTTCTCGGGACCGCGCTACGCGTTCGAGACGCTCGGCGTCCTTTCGCTGCTCACGACGAGGTCCCTCCAGACCGCGGCCCGCTTCGTGCGCTCCTTCGCGGACCGCACGGGCCATGGCGGAGCCGGATCGGCGGCGGTCCTCGCCGGCGGATGCCTCCTCGTCGCGTTTCCACTCGTGCAGCCGCTGCCGCAGCGGGCCGAGGCCCTGTCGCACACGTACCACGGGCACCTGAACCGGCCGCTCCGCGGCCTCGCGGAGGCCGGGGTCGGCCGCTCGGCGCTCGTCCTCGTCTCGGGTAACACGATGGGGTTCACGTACGGCTCCTACCTGCTCGAGAACGGAACGGAACCCTCGACGGCACCTCGCGTCTTCGCGCGCGACCTTCCGTCGAAACGCGCCGAACTGCTCGCGGCGTACCCGAGGGCCGAGACCTGGAGCCTGCAGGTCACGCTCCGACCCGTCACGCCTCCGAACGACTGGCTCGAGAACATCTGGGACGTCGCCGACGTCCGGTGGACGCGGCTGCGCTGAGCGCCGGGCGCCGCGGCGCTTCCGGGCTATCCTCCGCATCCAACGAGGATCGAATGGACCTGCTGAAGCAGCTGATCGACGTCTTTCTCCACCTCGACACGCACCTCGCGGACGTCGTGAGGGACTACGGCGCCTGGACGAACACGCTTCTCTTCGTGATCGTCTTCTGCGAGACCGGGCTCGTCGTGACGCCGTTCCTGCCGGGGGACTCGCTCCTCTTCACCGCCGGGGCGCTCGCCGCCCTCGGAAACCTGAACGTCGCCCTCGTGTTCCTCCTTCTCTCGCTCGCGGCGGTCCTGGGAGACTCGGCCAACTACGGGATCGGGAAGAGGATCGGGCCCCGCGCGTTCGACGGCTCCGTGAAGTTCCTCAAGCAGGAGCACCTGAGGAAGACCGAGGCGTTCTACGAAAAGCACGGCAAGAAAACGATCATCCTCGCGCGCTTCGTCCCGATCGTGCGGACGTTCGCGCCTTTCGTCGCGGGCGTCGGCTCGATGACGTACGGGACGTTCCTCGCCTACAACGTGGTCGGCGGCGTCGCCTGGGTCGCGATCTGCGTCTTCTCGGGCTACTTCTTCGGGAACATCCCGGTCGTGAAGAAGAACTTCTCGCTCGTCGTCCTCGCGATCATCGGGATCTCGACGCTCCCGCTTCTCTGGGAGTGGTGGAAGGCGCGGAAGGTCCGCGGAGGCGTCGCCGCGTGAGCGGCGGCCGTGCGCGGAGCCGCGGGCTCTCCTCGACGGCTCTCATCTTCTACGCACTCTTTCTGGGAGTCGCGCTCGGGCACGTCTTCCCTGCCGAGACGCACCCCGCCGTGTACGAGTCGTTCCGGTTCCTCTCGAAGGCGTTCATCAGCCTGATCAAGATGCTGGTCGTCCCGCTCATCTTCGCGACGATCGTCCTCGGAATCGGCCGGACGGGCGACGTGAAGGCGGTCGGGCGGATGGGCGTGAAGGCCCTGGTCTACTTCGAGGTCGCGACGACGATCGCCCTCGTGATCGGCCTCGTGTTCGCGAACCTCGTGAAGCCCGGCCTCGACCTCAAGCTTCCCGCCACGGGCGAGTCGGGCCTCGCGAAGCCGAAGACGCTCGTCGAGACCCTCCTTCACCTCTTCCCGTCGAACCCGGTCGACGCCATGGCGAAACAGGACATCCTGCAGGTCGTCATCTTCGCGACGCTCCTCGGCGTCGCGGCGGCGCACGTGGGGGCGCAGCGCGCAAAGCCGTTCGTCGACTTCTTCGAGTCCGCGGTGGCGGTCCTCTTCAGGCTCACGGATTACGTCATGGCGCTCACCCCCCTGGGCGTCTTCGGCGCAATGGCGGGCGCCGTCTCCCACCACGGGATCACGGTCCTCGGAAGCTACGCGAAGCTCGTCGGTTCGCTCTACGCGGCGCTCGTCGTTTTCGCGCTTCTCGTCTTCGTCCCGGCGCTCAAGCTCTGCCGCGTCTCGATTCGCCGGTTCTTCGCGAAGGTCCGCGAGCCCTTCCTCATCGCGTTCTCGACGGCGTCGTCCGAGGCCGCGCTGCCGCGCGCGCTCGAGCGCATCGTCGAGTTCGGCGTGCCGAAGGGCGTGGCCGGTTTCGTCCTGCCCGCGGGCTACAGCTTCAACCTCGACGGTTCCACGCTCTATATCGTCCTCGCGACGATGACGATCGCGCAAGCCGCCGGCCGGCACCTCTCGATCGCCGAGCAGGTCACGATGTGCCTCGTCTTCATGCTCACGTCCAAGGGTGTCGCGGCCGTCCCGCGCGCTTCACTCGTCATCATCGCGGCGGGGTGCGCGAGCTTCAACCTGCCGGGGGAGGCGGGCGTCGCGATGATCCTCGCCGTCGACGAGCTCATGGACATGGGCCGCACCTCGATCAACGTCGCGGGCAACTGCGTCGCGGCTGTCGTCGTCGCGAAGTGGGAAGGCGTCCTCGGCCCGGAGGCCGGGGACGCCGCCTAGAGTCCTACCGCGTCTTCGCCGAGGCCTTGCCGGCCTTGACGGGGGCGGGAGCCGCCGACGGCTTCGCGGCCGCGCGCTTCATCTTCCACTCCTCCCACACGATCACGAGCGGAGCGGCGATGAAGATCGACGAGTACGTCCCGACGATGATCCCGATGATCATGACGAACGAGAACCCGCGCAGAACCTCGCCGCCGAGGAAGAAGAGGACGACGACGACGACGAACGTGAGGAGCGACGTCAGGACCGTCCGCGACAGCGTCTGGTTGATGGAGTGGTTCACGAGCTCGACGAGCGGCGCGCGACGGTTCTTCTCGCGGTTCTCGCGGATCCGGTCGAAGACGACCACCGTGTCGTTCACCGAGTAGCCGATCAGCGTCAGGAACGCGGCCACGACCGTGAGCGAGATCTCGAGGTTCAGGATCGAGCAGAGGCCGAGCGTCGTCCACGTGTCGTGGATGAGCGCGACGACCGCCGCGGTCCCGAACGAGGCCGAGCGGAAGCGGATCGCGATGTAGAGGAGCATCGCCGCCCACGAGAAGAGGATCGCCCAGAAGCCCTTCTCGCGCAGGTCCTTTCCGACCTGCGGGCCGACGTTCTCGGCGGACAGGAGCGTGAACGGGCCGGCGATCGTCTTCGCCCTGAGCCAGTCCGCGATCGTCGGCGAGACGCCCGGGGTCTTCGCGGCCTCGTCGACGGACGTGAAGAGGCCCTTCTCGGACCGCGCCGCGATGAGCGCCTGCGTCACGCGGCCGTACTCGACCTTCGGGTCGACGTTCGGGCGCTGCGCCGCGTGCTCGGGGTCGTCGGCGACGAGCTTGTTCAGGAGGACGTCGGCACCGTTGAGGTTCAGGTCGAAGGCGTCCGGGGCCGCGCCGGCGGGGTGGAGCGCCGCCGTGAGGGCCGCCGTGACCTCCTTCGAGACGTCACGGCCTTCCTTCTTCTCCATCGGGACGCGCAGGAGCACCTGGTTGCGCTCGGCCCTGTCGTACCGCTGGACGGAGGTCACCTTGACGTTCGCCGCCTCGACGATCCTGCGGATCTGGTCCTCGTCGGGAGTCTTCGAGAACGCGTAGACGATCTGCGCGCCACCGGTGAAGTCGATTCCGAGGTTCGGGCCGCCCTTGACGACGAGGGAGATCGTCCCGACGACGATCGAGAGGATCGACAGCGAGATGCAGATCCACTTGATCTTCAGGAAGTCGATGTTGGTCTTGTGGAAGAGACGCACGCGATTCTCCGATTCAGATGGACACGGTCTCGACGCGCTCCTTCGGCCCGTAGATCAGGTCGAAGAGGAGGTGCGAAACGAAGACCGCGGTGAAGACCGACGCCAGGAGGCCGATGACGAGCGTGACGGCGAAGCCCTTGACAGGGCCTGTGCCGAACTGGAAGAGGAAGAGCGCAGCGGAGATCGTCGTGACGTGGGTGTCGACGATGGTCCCCCAGGCGCGCTTGAACCCGAGGTCGATCGCGGCCTTCGGGGCCTTGCCGTTGTCCATCTCCTCGCGGATCCGCTCGAAGATGAGGACGTTCGAGTCGACGGCCATGCCGATCGTGAGAATGAAGCCCGCGATTCCCGGCAGCGTGAGCGTCGCGTTGATGTACGCCATCGCACCGAGCAGGATGATCGCGTTCAGGACGAGCGCGACGACCGCGTTCACGCCCGCGAGGCGGTAGTAGAGCACCATGACGACGAAGACGCAGAGCATCCCGACGACGGACGCGAGGACGCCCTTCTTGATCGAGTCGAGCCCGAGCGACGGGCCGACCGTGCGCTCCTCGAGGACGATCATCTCGGCGGGCAGCGCGCCCGAGCGCAGGACGAGTGCGAGCGCGTCCGCCTTCTCGGCCGTGAAGTTCCCCTCGATGATGCCGCTCTCCTTGATCTGGCTGTTGATGTTCGGCGCCGACACGACGCGGTTGTCGAGGACGATCGCGAGGTGCTTGTTGATGTTCTCGCCCGTGACCTTCGCGAACTTCACGGCGCCCGGCGCGGTCAGGAAGAACATGACGGCGGGCTGGTTGAACTTGTCGCGGTCCACGCGGGCGTTCTTGAGGTCGCGCCCCGTGACGGCGGCGGCGCGCTTGAGGACGTAGGTCACCGGCGTGCGTGTCCGCGCGTCGGCGTCCTCGCTGTAGCCCTCGACGAGGCGGAGGTCCTCGGGAATCGTCCCGCCGTACGCCGCCTTCGCGGCCTCGGGGGTCGGGTACGGGCCGCCCTTGTCGTCCACGAGCGTCAGCTCGAGGAGGCCAGTCGTCCCGATGATCTCCTTCACGCGGCTCGGATCGTCGACGCCCGGGATCTCGACGACGATGCGGTCGGTTCCCTGGCGCTGGATGACGGGCTCGGCGACGCCGAGCGCGTCGACGCGCGTCCGGATCGTCTCGACGGCCTGGCGCGTCGCGAGATCCTCGATCGTGCTCCGCTCGACGTCCTTGAAGCCGATCTTCCACTCGCGCCCGCGCTCGTCCACGGACCACGAGTTCGGCGGCAGGATCGAACTCACGAGGTCCTTGAGCTTGGCCTGGTCGGTCTTCTCGTCCAGCTTGAGCGTGAAGCCCGTGCCGTCCGCCGGGCCCGCCGGGATCACGGCGATGCCGCGCTTCGTCCCCTCGTCCTTGAGGCGCTCGAGCGTGTCCTGCGCCTCGACCCTCAGGGCGTCCGACGTCTTGACCTGCATCACGAGGTGGATGCCGCCCTTGAGGTCCAGTCCGAGCTTGAGGCCGTTTCGAAGGACCTCGGACGCGGTGGGGTTCGGCGGAGCGGTGGGCGACTTCTTGAGCGCCTCGTGGCCGCGCCACCAGTAGGCGCCGGTCGAACCGAGAAGGACGGCCAACGTCACGCCGACGCGCCATCCGGTGGGCTTGTTCACGAACTCAACCTCCGGGAGCGGGCCCGGCCGGGGGCGGCCGAGGCCACCGGAGCGACGGGAAACCCGCGGGATACACCCGGGCAACTCCCGGGCGAACCGGCGGAGTCTAGCAGAACCCCGACCGGATCAGTCCCGGGCGGCGGCAGCCTCGCCGTTCAGGCGCGCGGCCGGCACCGGCCTCGAGGAGAAGGGGGCGAGGGAGACGCGGGCGAGCCGGCCGGCCGCGGCTTCACCGAGCGCGGCGAGGAGCCGCTCGTGCCGCCAGGCGTGGCAGGACACGACGAGGACCGGCCGCTCCGAGAGGACCTCCGTCGCGAGAAAACGCATGACGGCCACGAAGCGCTCGTCGTCGGCTCCCACGAGGGGGTCGTCGAGGAGCAGCGGGACGCCCGCGACGCCCGTCCCGAGGTACCGGAGCGCCGCGAGACGCGCCGTGAGGTGGAGCTGCTCGCGGGCGCCCGTCGAGAGGCCCGATTCGATCTCCGTCTTCGTCGCGACCCGGCCGCCCTTCACGAGCGCCGAGAGCGTGAGCTCGTCGGAGAACTCGAGCGCCTCGTAGGGCGTCTTCCACGTCGAGAGGATCGCGCGCGACGCCTCGTTGAGCCCCCGGCGGAAGTCCGAGTACACGGACGCCGCGGCCGCGCCGAGGGACGTCCGTGCGAGCTCGACGGCGTCGCGGAAGAGGGTCGCACGCGCGAGGAGCGCTTCGGCCGTCTCGATCTCCTCCTCCACGTCGCGTGCGCCGTCGCCTCCCTCGCGCGCCGCCGCTGCGAGCGCCCGCTCCGCCGCGAGGCGGCCGTCCTCGGCCCGCGCGAGCGCGGCCCGCGACTGCTCGGCGGCGCGGCGGGCCTCCTCGGGCGTGCCCACGGCACCGGGAATCATCCCGCCCGCCCCGGCGGTGCGCCGTGCGATCTCCGCGTCGAGGGCGGCGAGGCGAGCGGCGAGCTCGTCCGGGTCGCCCGCGCCCTCGGCCTCGCGGCGGGCCGGAAGCTCGTGATCTCGGAGCTGGTGGAACTTCGCCGCCTTGCGGCGCCCGGCCTCGACCGCGAGCAGCGCCTCGGCGAGCGGCAGGCCCGCGGGGACACCCGTCGCGGCCAGCGCCTCGCGCAGGCGCCTTTCGAGATCCCGGAGGTCGGCGTCCTCCCGCGCGAGCCGCTCGCTCTCCTTCGCGAGGACTTCCTCCCGCGTGCGCGTTTCCTGCCTCACGAGGCCGAACTCGACGACGAGCTCGAGGAGGCGGGCCGCCGCGCCCGCGTCGGGGACCCCGGGCGCGAGGCCGAGCGGCTCGCGGAACGGCGCGAGGTCCGCGTCGAGACCCTCGAGCCGCGCCCTCGCGTCGTCGCGGCGCGTCGTCGCCGCGGCGAGCGCGCGCCGCCGGTCGTCCGCCGCGCGCACACGGCGGTGGGCCTTCATGAGCGCGGCGGCGTCCCGGAACCCGGCGCCCTTCGCCGCACGGTCCAGGCGCAGTCGGACGTCCGAGAGGCGGCGGCGGATCTCGGTCGCCCGGCGGCGCGCGGCGGCCTCTTCCTCGCGGGCCCGCGCCTCGTCCGCGAGCCGGTACGTTGCGGCCCGCCCCCAGCCGACCGCTCCGGACATGCCGAGCGTCAGGACGAAGACCGCGGTCGAAACGGCCATCCAGGCAGGAACGCCCGCCGAGGGCCACGCGAACCACGCGGCGGCCGGGACGAGCGCCGCCGACACGCCGACCATCCCCTTCGCGAGCCGCAGGCGCTGCGCGCGCTCGCCCGCGACGATCGCGGCGAGGGCCGAGGCGTCGGCGACCTTGCGGTCGAGCTTGACGCCCTCGAGCTCGAGGGCTCCGCGTTCCTCTTCGGCGCCGACGACGAATTCCCGGTCCTCCACGGCCACCGCGTCCAGCCGGACGAGCTCTTCGGCCAGCCCGTCGGAGCGCAGCGCCTCCCACTGCGCTTCGAGCGAACGATCCGCTTCCGCGAGCTCCTTCCGGAGGCTCGCGAGGGAGCGCAGGAGCACTTCGAGCCTCGCGCGCGCCTCGTCTTCGAGCCGCGCCACGGCGCCGAAGCGGTGCGCGAGGTCGCGGGCGTCGCGGGACGCGTCCCGAAGGCTCGCCTCGAGGGCGGCTCGCGCGGCGTCGAGCGCCTGCGGCCGCGCCCCGCGCTCCTCGCGGAGGCGGTCCACGGCGGCGAGCGCCGCGTCCGAGAACAGCGCCGCCTCGGGGGCGAGCGCCTTCGCCTCGCTCTCGGCCTCGCGCCGCTTCTCCGCCGCCGCGCACGCGACGTCGAGACGTTCCTGGAGCGCGTGGCGCTCGGCGGCGACCGCGGCGAGATCCGCGAGGTCCGCGAGGCGCCGCACCTCGTCCCTCTCCCGCGTCCGGTACGCGAGGGCGGCGGAGGCCTGCGCGGCCTCGCGCCGCCTGTGCGCGAGGGCGTCGCGCCGGGCCTTGAGAGATTCGAGCTTCTTCGTCAGGCGTGAGATCTCCGTGTCGACCGAGACGGCGCCGCCCGTCGACGCGCCCGGCATCTCCCGGCGCGCCAGCTCGAGCGCCTGGAGCGCGCGGACGACGGAGGCTTCGCCGCCGCCCGAGTCCGCGATGCGCGCCAGCTCGACGGTGAGGCCCGCCTCGAGGCGGTCCGTGTCGAGGACGTTCTGCTTCACGTACGCGGTCGCGCGGAACAGCGGCTCGCCGAGGCCGCCCGTGACGGTCTCGCCGAAGACGTCCCGGCCGCCGGCACGGAGGAACTCCGCCGTCGCGTCCTCGCCCCGGTCCTGGTCGAGGATCTGGAGCGTCCCGGCGTCGAGGTCGCGGTCGATCCTCCACCTCCGGCCGCCCGCCGACACGTCGAGCCCGACCCGCATCGGCGCCCCGCTCCGCGGGCGGCGCAGCTCGCGCACGCGGCCCGCGACGCCGCGCGTCTTCGGCAGCCCGTAGAGCGCCGTCACGATCGCCTCGCAGAGCGTCGTCTTGCCCGTCTCGTTCGGGTCGACGGCAAGGAGGACGCTCCCCTCGGGCCACGCGAGGTCGAGGCCGCGGAGGGCGCCGAAGCCCTCGACCCTTATGCGCTCGATCCTCACGCGTCCTCCGGCTCGGGAGGCAGGACCGGCCGGCCCGCGAGCGCGTCGCGCCCGAGGCGGAGCGCGAGCTCGGCGAGGCGGCGTGGCCCTTCCTCGACAGCGGCGTCGCGCCGGGCCCGGAGGTCGGCCGCGAATCGGCCTTCCGCCGAGCGGAGGCCGGCGTCCTCGGCGGGAGGCGACGTGAGGTCGCGGACCACGAGGTGCTTCGCGCGGGGTGCGAACGCGCGCGCGGTCTCCGCCGGACGCGCGCCGAACGGCTGCGCCCCCGTGAGCGTGAGCCGGACGAGGTCGCCGGCGCCGACGGCCGCGGCGGCCCAGGCCGCCTCGATCCGCTCGGCGAGGGCGGCGGTCTCGAGGTCGGTCGCGTCGACGGCGAGGTCGTGGAGGACTCGCGGGTCCGCGGCGAGCGTGTCGACGCGCGGGGCCTCCCCGGGGACGAGCGTGACCTTGAGAAAGACCCGCGCGCCCGTCTCGTCGAGGCCCCGGCCCGTCGGAGATCCCGAGTACGCCCCGCGCGGGACGCCGGCGTCGTCCTCGACGAGATGGACGTGGTGGTGGTGGCCGAGTGCCGCCCAGGAGAAACCCGCGTCGAGGACCTCGCGGCGCGAGAACGGCGCCGTGCGCTTCGTGCCCCGCGGCGAGTCCGGGCCGGGATAGCTCTCGAGCGAGCCGTGGAGAAGGAGAAGGGCATGCTCGGATTCGGGGCGCTTCGGAGGAGGCGAGAGCGGACGCTCGACGACGACCGCGGGCGAGAGGAACGCCCGGCCCGTCACGGTCACGTCGTCGCGCCCCGGGAAGGCGGCGGTCTGCCACGCCGGCGCACGGAAGACGACGACGTTCGCGGGCCACGCCCGCATGCCGAGGGCCGCGAGGACCGACGCGTCGTACCAGCCGCCGGCGCCCGCGAAGTCATGGTTGCCGGGCGCGACGAAGACGGGCCTCGGCGCGAACGACGCCAGGGCGTCCAGGAGCCGGTGAATCGAAGCCGCGGCGACGTTTTCGGCGTCCCAGAGATCGCCGGGGACGACGAGAGCGTCGGCTCCGCAGGCCTTCGCGGCCTCGACGGCGCGCTCGGCGGCGGCGTCGACTTCCTCGCGCCGGACCGCGCGCACGTCCGGCGGCATCCCGAGCCCACCGCCGGAGAGCACGGAGCCCGCATGCCAGTCGGACGACTGGAGCAGTGTGAGAGATCGCCCCGTGGGCACCCCTTATTTTCTCACGGAAACCGGGCGGTCAGGCCGGTTCCTTCGTCTCGGCGTCGGCCGAGAGGCCCGCGATGGCGCTCCGGTTGATCTTGATCTTCGTCGTATCCGCGATTTTGAGCCACACGATCTGGTCCTCGACCTGCGCGACCGTCCCGTGGATTCCGCTCGACGTGACGACGCGGTCGCCCTTCTTCAGAGCCGAGATCAGCTCCTTCTGTTTCTTCTGCTGCTTGCGCATCGGCGCGAGGAGCACGAAGTAGAAGATCACGAACATGAGCAGGTACGGGACCATCTGCACGAGGGGGTTGGCCGCAACGCCCGCGGGGGCGGCCTGCAGGAGGGACGGGTTCATCAGGAGTCCTTTCCGACGGCCCGCGACCAGCGAGGGAGCGCTTCCGCCGCCCACGCCGCGAACCGGTTCGAAGCGAGAGACTCACGGATTCCCCTCATCAAGTCAAGGATCGCCGTGAGGTTGTGGACCGTGAGGAGGGTCGCCGCCGTGGGCTCGCCGAGCGTGAACAGGTGCCGGAGGTACGCCCGCGAGTGCCTCCGGCACGTCGGGCACCCGCACGAGCGATCGGGAGGAGAGGCGTCCTCGCGGTACCGGGCGTGCTTGATCGCGAGCGTCCCCTCCGACGTGTAGAGGAGCCCGTGTCGCGCGGCGCGCGTCGGGAGCACGCAGTCGAAGAGGTCGAAGCCCCGCGCGACGGCGTCGATGAGATCGTCGGGCCGCCCGACGCCCATGAGGTAGCGTGGCTTGTCCTCCGGAAGGAGCGGCGCGGTGTGCGCGACCATCGCGCGCATCAGGTCTTTCGGCTCGCCGACCGACAGGCCGCCGCAGGCGATGCCGTCGAACGGGAGCGCGGCGATCGCCGCGGCGCTCTCGGCGCGGAGGTCCGCGTGCATCCCGCCCTGCACGATCCCGAAGAGCGCGCCGAGCGTCCCGCCGAGGGCCTCCCGGCGCGCGGCCGCGCGTGCCGCCCAGCGGTGCGTCAGGGCCATCGAGGCCGCCGCCTCGTCCTTCGTCGCCGGCCACGGCGTGCACTCGTCGAGGACCATGGCGACGTCGACGCCGAAGTCTCCGAGCTGGAGATTCACGGCGCGCTCGGGCGTGAGCGCGTGCAAAGACCCGTCGATGTGGCTCCGGAAGACGACGCCGTCCTCCGAGAGCGTCCGGGTCCCCGCGAGCGACATGACCTGGTAGCCGCCCGAGTCCGTGAGGATCGGCCGGTCCCAGCCCGAGAACCGGTGCAGGCCGCCGAGCGCGCGGATCGTCTCCCCGCCCGGGCGGAGCATGAGGTGGTACGTGTTCGCGAGGACGATCTCCGCCCCCGCCTCTTCGAGGTCGCTCCAGCGCGCGGCCTTGACCGTCCCGGCGGTCCCGACCGGCATGAACGCCGGCGTCTCGACGGTCCCGTGGTCCAGCGTCAGGCGCCCGCGGCGCGGCCCGGCGCCGGTCCCGGAAAGCCGTTCGAACCCGAGCATCGCGTCAGATGCCGAAACGGGCGGTCGCGACGAGGCCGAGCGCGCCGTTCGCCGTCCGGTACCAGCCGCCGACGTCCACCTTCGCGGGACCGATCACGACGCCGGCGCCACCCGTGAGCGCGGGCTTCTTGTCAGGCGACTCGAGGTTGACCGAGGCGCCCCCGCGGACGACGACGGCGACGATCGTCCACTCGACGCCGCCGCCGACCTCGCGGCTCTTCAGGCCGGGGACGAGAGTGTCGTTCGCCGTGAGGTCGTAGTCCGCCGCGAACGTGAGGCCGACGAGCGGCACGTGCACGGAGGCGCCGACGCGCGCCTGCGAGCCGTACGTCACCGACTCGCCCCGCTCCCCCGCCGGGGCGCCCTCCGCGTACGGAAACGACGGCTTGTTGATGCCACGCCAGACGCCGCCGAGGTGGACGGGACCGAGGGAGAAGAGGGCGCCCGCATCCACGGACCACTCCGTGTGCGAGTGCGCGAGCCCGGTGAGCGACGACTGGGCGAAGTGCCACGGCGAAGAGCCGGTGTCCGCCGTGAAGGCCGACTCCTCGGTCACGTACGTCGTCCCCCAGAGCGCGTGGACGGCGGCGCCGGCGGAGATCGCGCCCTCCAGGAACGAGAAGGACTTCGCGAGCGCGAGGTCCTTGAGCTCGAGGCCGTTCGAGACGAGCGCGGACGTGTTGTACGCGATCGAGGTCGCCGGGTTGGCGCCGAGCGCGGTGTGCACGAGGTCGGCTCGCACGAAGACGCCGCTGTAGGCGCGGTCCGTGAACGAGAGCTCCCAGCCCCTGTGCGCGGCCGCGATCGAGACGTTCCCGTTGCCGAGCATCCCGTTGCCGGGGTCGGCGAGGGTGTGCAGCGCGCCGACGACGTCCGAATAGTTCTGCGGCTGGGCGCCGGAGGCGAGCTTCACGGGGTCGTTCCCGACGACGGCGTTCAGCGGGGCGAGGAAGTCGCCGCTCTCGCGCGTCACGAGGCCCGCCGTGAGCGCGAACGCGAATTCCTTGTCCGGGGCGAGCGCCGGGTTGTCGACGGCGCCCGCGACGTCGGGACCGAGGCCCACCGCGGCGCCGCCGAGGGCCAGCGAGCGCGCCGTCACGGGCCCGAACGGCATCTGCGCACGCGCCGGAAGGGCGGCGGCGGCGAGGATCACGGCGACCGCGAGGGCGGCGGCGGCGGGCCGGCGGAGCGTGCGGCGAGGGGCGTCCATCGGTCCGCCCGAGTGTACGTGCCGGGGCGCGTTGACCGAAAAAAACACGGGTGCTATGTTCCGGCGTCTTTTTCGGGAGGCTCATGGCCGATCTGGGAACGAAACATACGTGCTTCAAATGCGGGACGAAGTTCTACGACCTGAGGAAGAACCCCGTCCTGTGTCCGAAGTGCGGCGCGGACCAGAAGGATGCGCCCCCGCAGCCCACGTCCCCCGTCGTCCTCCACGCGGCGCGGCGCGCGAAACGCGACGAGTTCGCGGATCCCGACGTTTTCGACCGGAACCGCGAGGAAGAGGACGTCGTCTCCGAGCCCGAGGATCCCGCGGCCAAGCGCGTCGACGACGACGAGGAGCTCCCGCTCGGCGAAGCCCCGACGCTGGAAGGCGCGGAAGAGTCCGACGACGAGTACTGACCGCCCGCCCGCGTCGACTCGCGCGCCGGCAGGTCGTCGCCCTGGTTTTTCTTCGAAGGTGAATGGGGCGAAGGCGCGCCCGCGGTCCGTCTTCGTCGCCATTGGCCTCGGCTCGAACCTCGGACGAAGAGAAGATTTTCTTAGAAAGGGTACGGAGGCAATCGCGCCGCATCTGGAGCAGCTTCGTTCTTCACCTTTCTACGAATCTTCTCCGGTCCCTCTCCTTCCCCGTCAGCCCGACTTCCTCAACGCCGTCATCACCGGGCGGACGAGGCTGTCCGCTCCGGCCCTTCTCACCCTTCTAAGAAAATCCGAAGACGCCGCTGGCCGGCGCCGAGACCGTGGATCGCGGAATGGCCCCCGTCCTCTGGATCTCGATCTCCTTCTCTACGGCTTTTCGCGGATCGCCACGCGAGCG
Organism: uncultured Acidobacteriota bacterium; assembly: GCA_963798215.1. GTDB lineage: Bacteria > Acidobacteriota > Thermoanaerobaculia > UBA5066 > UBA5066 > Fen-183. Next base: position 801,854 of record CAWCSP010000004.1, on the reverse strand, counting down.
CTGACCGTTCCGCACCCGCGGATGACGAGCCGCCTGTTCGTCCTCGTCCCCCTCGCCGACCTCGCGCCGCGGCGCGTCGTGCCCGGGACCGCGAAGACCGTCGCCCGCCTCCTCGCGGAGGCAAGGGCTCTTTCGGGCGAAACCGTCAGGCCATGGCCGCGAGGGGGTCCTTCTCGAAGCGGCGCGCGAACGCGAAGGCGAGGAGCGTCAGCCGGTTGAAGAACCGCACCGCGAGCGCCGGGCTCTCGACGTCGCCCGCCAGCGTGGACGTGACCGCCGCGCGCAGCGCATCGAGCGGCGCCTCCTCGCAGAACATCCGCGTGAAGACGGGGTCGTAGTACCCGTACACGAACGGGCGAAAGCGCGCGACCATGCGCTCGGTCGTCCGGCCGTACGCGTCGAAGTCGGCCGCGTCGACGCGGCCCTTCCGCGCGAGCGACGCGTCGATCACCTTCGCCGCCCTCAGCCCCGCGGACATCCCGAGGAAGACGCCCGAGGAGAACACCGGGTCGAGGAACGTCGCCGCGTCGCCGGCGAGGACCCACCCGTCGCCGCCGTAGCGCGTCGACGTGAACGAGTAGTCCGACACGGACCCGACGTCGCTCGTTCGCGTCGCGCCCGCGAGGTACTCCTTCACCTTCGGCGAGCGCGCGAGGAGCTCCTCGAGCCTCTCGGTGTTCGTCCGGCCCGACAGCGTCGCGAGGACCGACGGCGCGAAAACGGCGCCCACCGACGAGCTCCCGTCGGAGAACGGGATCAGCCAGTACCAGACGTCCGGGAGGAACGGGAGGAGGATGTCTCCGGCCCGGTCGCCTTCCCCTCGCCAGACGCCCGTGAAGTGCGCGTAGAGGGCCGCCTTGCGGAGGTTCGTGTCCTGCCGGCGGATCTTCAGGCGCGACGCGAGGAACGCGGCCTGGCCCGTCGCATCCACGACGACCTTCGTCGCGATCTCCTCCGGTCCGCCCGGCCCGGCGATGCGGACGCCCGCCGCGCGCGTCCCGTCGAAGAGAACGTCCTCCACCGTCACGCCGCGGCGCACCGCCGCGCCGCACGCGGCCGCATGGGCGGCGAGGAGGCCGTCGAAGTCCTTCCTCTTGACCTGCCAGGCCGACGGGCGCGACGCGTCCCACGCCTCGCGGAAGTCCACCTGGCGGACGCCTCCCGTGCGCTCGTTCGTGAACAGCGCGCCGTACTTCCTCTGGAACCCCGCGGCCTCGACCTTCCCCACCAGGCCGAGCTCCTCGAAGACCGGCCGGTTCCACGGGAGGAGCGACTCGCCGATCTTGAAGCGCGGCTCCGGATCGCGGTCGAGGAGGAGGACGGAGCGGCCCCGCTGCGCGAGCGCCGTCGCCGCCGCGCATCCGGCCGGTCCGGCGCCGAGAACGACGGCGTCGAACGTCACGGCCTCACCGCAGCCGGCACGCCGCGCGGCTCGAGCTTCAGCTCGTCGCCCTGGAGCGTGACGCGCATCCCGGGCGGGACGGACGACGTCAGCCAGACGCTGCCCCCGATCACGCTGCCGCGACCGATCACCGTCTCCCCGCCGAGGATCGTCGCGCCGGCGTAGATCACGACGTCGTCCTCGACGGTCGGGTGGCGCTTCGTCCCGCGGATGAGCTCGCCGCGCTCGTTCTTCGGAAACGAGAGCGCGCCGAGCGTGACCCCCTGGTAGAGCTTCACGTTGTTTCCGATGTCCGTGGTCTCGCCGATGACGGTCCCGGTGCCGTGGTCGATGAAGAACGAGCGCCCGATCCGCGCCCCCGGGTGAATGTCGACGCCCGTCTCGAGGTGCGCGAATTCCGTCATGACGCGGGGGATGAGCGGGACGGCGAGCCCGTGGAGGGCGTGGGCGAGGCGGTAAGTGAAGACGGCCTTCACGCCGGGATACGCGAGGATGATCTCGTCGAACCCCGTCGCCGCCGGGTCGCCGTCGAACGCGGCGCGCACGTCGTCGGCGACCATGTCCGCGATCGCGGGCAGGTCCTCGAAGAGGCTCGTGACGATCCCGGACGCGCGCGCCGCCGCCCCGGCCGGATCGTGGGGCGCGAGCGCCTTCTCGACCTGGTCCGAGAGCCGGACGTGGATCCGGAACAGGACGTCCGCGAGGTGGTCGCGCAGGTTGGCGCGGTAGAGGGCGGTCTCCCCGAAGAATCCCGGGTGGACGACTTCCTGAAGGAGCTTGAGGATCTCGACGACTTCCCGCCGGCGCGGTCGCGGTGGAGCCTCGACGGCCGACAGAAGCGTCCGGGTCTCCGCGCCCGCGAGGACGCGGTCGATCGCACTCCGGAGGCGAGAATCGCCCATGCGACTCATTCTCTCACTGACCCCAATCCCTCAGCTTCGCGGCGGCCTCCTCCTGCGCCCGCCGGCACTCGACGAGCCACTCCGGCTGCGGCACGTCGTCGACGAGGCCCCGCATCAGCGCGCGCGCCTCGGCGCGCCGGTCGGTCTCGTAGTCCCAGATCGCCTCCGCGAGGAACTGGCGCCCGAGGAAGTTCTTCGGGCCCGTCGCGACCGCGAGCCGCAGATTCCGGAGGGCCTCGCTCCGCGACGCCCAGCCCGTCAGGAACGGCACGGAGGGCGTCTGGTGGTGAAGGCGGCCGAGGATCCGGTACCCCGCGCCGGCGTCGTACGCGGGGTCGAGGAGGATGAGCGCCTGCGCGTAGTCGCGGATCTTCGCGGCGGCGCCCTGCTTGACGGCCGCCATCTTCCCGAACGCGAGCGACCACTTGCCCCAGTCGGCCGCCGCCCATTCGAAGGCGTCGGCCGCATCCGCGCGGCCTTTCAGGTGAGGAGCGAGCTCGACGGGCGTGGCCTTCGAAAGGTCCTTGCCGGACGATATCGAGGTTTCGCGCCGCAGAAGGTCGAGCGCCTGCTCGGCGGCCTTCCGGCCCTCGTCGAAGATCTCGCGCTTCTGAGCCACGTCGTCCGCCACGTACTCGCCCTTGAAGTACAGGGCGCGCATGAGCCGGCCGAGCGCCGCGACGGAGCCGGGCTCCTTGTCGAGGGCGGCGCGGCAGGCGGCGATGACGGGGTCGATCGCGGCTCCGCGCGCGTGGCCGCCGGTCGCGCCCTCTGCGCGGAGCGCCCAGAGCCGGTCCGCCTCGGCGAGAAGCGCGGCGTCGTCGGCCCGGAGGGCGGCCGGGAATGCCAGCGGGAGCGCGAGCGCGAGAAGGACGGCTCTCATTTCCGTGTCACTATACTGGCGCGCCTCTTGCGAAGAGGACCCCGAATCGACCCGCGAGGTGCCGCCGTGGCCGACCAGCCCAAGACCGAAGGAACCCAGCCGCCGACCCTGCAGTTCTCGATCGACGATTCCGTCGCGAACGGCGTCTACGTGAACTTCGCGAACATCATCCACAACCCGGCCGAGTTCGTTCTCGACTTCGGCCGCGTCGTCCCGGGACGGACGGACGTGCGCGTGCTATCGCGCGTTCTGACCTCGCCCGTCCACGCCAAGCAGCTCCTCAACGCCCTCACGCAGAACGTCGCCCTTTACGAGAAGACGTTCGGCCCGATCCGCACGGACTTCGAAACGGCCCCCGCCCCGCTCCCGCCCGACCCGACGCGCCCGAACTGATCCGACACGAACCAAGGAGACCGATCCCCAATGACACGTCCGCTTCGCCTCGCCCTCCCGGCCCTTGCCCTTCTCGCGGCCGCTTCCGCCGCGCCCGCCGTCGAGCCCGCCCGGAAGACCCCCGCCGCCACGACCGCCGCGCCGGCCGCGCCCACCGCGGCCGCCGACGACGCGCCGATCTACGACCCGGACGTCATCGGCGAGAAGTCGATCGCCTTCTCCCAGAAGGTCGCGAGCGACTCGGGCCGGCGCCTCCTCGTGAACCTCGGCACGAACGACTGCCGGGCGTGCGCCGTCTTCAACCGGGCGCTCCACAAGGGCAAGTTCTTCGAGGCGTTCAACCACGATTTCGTCCCCGTGGAAGTCGACGTCTCGAACATGCCGAACGCCGCTCTCATCGACAAGTACATGATCAACCCGAAGGCGGAGCTGCCCGCGATCCTGATCTTCATGCCGGACGGACGCCTCATCGAGGCGCTCGCCCACGGCGAGATGGCGGAGATCGCGAAGAAGGGCGAGGACGCTGTCCAGGAGTGGCTCCTCGCGCGTTTTCTGAAGACCGCGGAGTAACCGCGCCCTCGTCTGGCAGAATGGGCCCGTGGCCGTCGCACCGCGCACCGGGACCGCGCAGGGGCCGGACTCCGGCGACCTCCTTCTGGTCGCGGCCGGCGACGACGCCGCGCTGAAGCGTCTCCTCGCGCGCTGGCGCCAGCCGGTCTACGCGGTCTTCGAGCGCCTCCGGGAGCCGTCCGCCGCCGCCGAGGCCGCGCTCTTGACCTTCGAGCGCCTCGTGCGCTCCGCCGGGCGCTTCGACCCCGGCACGTCTTTCGACGCGCACCTCTGGGGCCACGCGGCGCGCGTCGCACAGGAACAGCCGCGGATCGAGCCCGCCGTCATCCCGCCGGCGCGCCTCGCCGAGTCCGCCGCCGCGCGCACCGCCCTCCAGCGCTCTGCGATCGCGGCGCTCCCGACGGCCGAGCGCTCGGCGTTTCTCCTGGCACGCGTCGCCCGCCTGCCGCTCCCGACGGCCGCGTCCGCCCTCGGGATCTCCGAGAGCGAGTTGCGCCGACGCCTCGTGCGCGCCCTCGAGGCCCTGCGGACGTCCCTCAAGCCGCTCCTCGACCTCGGAGCGCCGGAGGCGGACGGAACGCCGGTCGGCGATGCGCCCGGCGGCCCGGCCCCCGGAGGCGCCCCGTGAACTGCGACGAGCTGCGCGAGCGCATCGTCGACCCGGGCTCCGCCGGTCAGGGCGGGCACGCGCCCGTCGTCGGGCACCTCGAGGAGTGTCCGGCCTGCCGCGCCGCGGCCCGGGACTTCGCCGCGATCGACCGGCTCCTGCGCCCCGCCACGCCGCCCGAGCCGCCCGAGGACCTCGAGGCCCGCCTGCTCCAGCGGCTTTCGACGTCGCCCCGGAGCCCGTGGACGCAGCCGGCCGCGCTTCTCGGCGCCGCCGTCCTCGTCCTCGTCCTCGCGTTCGTCGTCTTCCGCGCCCTTCGCCACTCACCCGCCTCACCGGAGGCCGGCGCGGGCGAGCCCGCCGCCGCGCCCGCGGCCGCCGCGAGCGCCGGCCCGGCTCCCGCCGAGCTCCCGCCCGACATCGTCGCGGTGCGCTCGACGCCGATCAACCTCGATCGACCGCCGCTCACGCGCGAGGAGAAGGCACAGGCCGCGGCTCTCCACCAGTTCGACTTCCTCAACACGTTCGAGACGCTCGCGAGACTCGACGCGTTCTTCCCGGAGCCGGTCGGCCCGCGCGCGCCCGTGCTCGTCCCGGCGGGCAGCTTCCCCTCGCGCCCGCCCGACACACCGGACGCTCTCGAGGGCCGGTTTCTCGACTGGCAGCGGGCGAGCGCGAAGGAACGCGCCCGGTTCGTGGAGCTCGAGGCCGCGTTCCTCAACCGGCCCGAGGACGAGCGCGCGCTCCTCGAGGACCGGTGGATGCTCGTGAAGGACTTCAGCGACGAGCAGCAGGCGGGCCTCCGCCGCCTCGCGAGCCGCCTCGACGAGGTCGACGCCCGCTCGCACGACCGTCTCGAGTCCGAGATCCGCCTCATCGGCCGGCTCCCGAAGTCACAGCGCGCCGCCCGCTGGCGCGCCCTCCCGTTCGCCAAGCCGCTCACGGGCCAGGAGCTCGAGAGCGCCGAGCGCCTGCTCCTGTCGCGCTGAATCTTCGGGCGCGCGGACCGGGCCGCCGCTACACTCGCGCCCCATGAGCGCGACGACGGCCGGGACTCCGGCCCCTCCCTTCACGCCGTGGGTGCCGCCGTCCGAAGCCCCCGCCGAGTTCACGTTCCGCGCGGTCGCGCTCGGGGCCGTGCTCGGGATCGTGTTCGGCGCCGCGTCCGTCTATCTCGGGCTGCGCGTCGGGCTCACGACGTCGGCGTCGATCCCGATCGCCGTCATGGCGATCACGATCCTCAAGAAGCTCGGCAACTCGACGATCCTCGAGAACAACATCGTGCAGACGACCGGGTCCGCGGGCGAGTCCATCGCCGCCGCCGTCGTCTTCACGATCCCCGCGCTCATCTTTCTCGGCTTCCCGATGCAGATCCCGGTCACGTTCCTCATCTCGCTGACCGGCGGGATTCTCGGCGTCCTCATGATGATTCCGCTCCGCCGGTACCTCATCGTGAAGGAGCACGCGGCTCTCCGCTTCCCCGAGGGCACCGCGTGCGCGGAGATCCTGATCGCCGGAGAGAAGGGCGGGACGTCCGCGACGAAGATCTTCACCGGGATCGGCGTCGGCGCCGCGTTCAAGCTCGCGACGACGGTCTTCGCCCTCTTCAAGGGGCGCGTGGCGCGCCTGATCCCGTTCTACCCGGGCGCGCGCCTCGAATGCGAGACCTCCCCCGAGCTCCTCGCCGTCGGCTGGATCATCGGCTACGAGTCGAGCGCGCTCATGGTCGCCGGAGGCGTTCTCGCCTCGCTCATCCTCTCGCCGATGGTGGTGTTCTTCGGGAGCGCGTCCGCGTCGGCGATCGCGCCCGCGGCCGACCTCATCCGCAACATGGACTTCGACGCCGTTCGCTCCCAGTACATCCGGTACATCGGCGCCGGGGCCGTCGCGGCCGGCGGCGTGCTCGGGCTCGTGCGGGCGGCCCCCGCCATCTGGGACTCGCTGACCGCGTCGATGAAACAGCTGCGCGGCACGCTCGGCGGCGGCGGCGTCCTCCGCACGGAGCGCGACACGCCGCTCACGTGGGTCGTCGGCGGCTCCCTCGCGATCGTCGTCTTCATCGCGGTCGTGCCCGTCTTCAAGATGAACGTCCTCGGGGCGGCGCTCATCGTCGTCTTCGGGTTCCTCTTCTCCGTCGTCTCCGCGCGGATCACGGGCCTCGTCGGGTCCTCGTCCTGCCCGCTCTCGGGCATGACGATCGCCGTCGTGATCGGGACGTGTCTGATCTTCCTGTCCGTCGGCTGGAGCGGCTCGGCTTACTCCTACGTCGCCCTCGTCGTCGGCTCCGTCGTCTGCATCGCGATCTCGAACGCCGGGACGACCGCGCAGGACCTCAAGACCGGCCACCTCGTCGGCTCGACGCCGATCGCACAGCAGGCCGCGATTCTCGCCGGCGTCCTGACGTCCGTCGCCGCGATCGGATGGACGACGTGGCTCATCAACGCGTCGGAGACGAAGGTCACGCCGCTCCCGGCGCCCGTCGCGGTGTCGGCCGCCTCGATCGCCTCGGCCGAAGACGTCGCCGATCAGAACGGCCGGCCGAAGGCGTTCGTGCGGGTCGCCGCGGGCGAGGTGAAGGGGCTCGAGGCCGGGAACTACCTCGTGGACCGGCGCACCGGCGCCGCCGTCGCCCGCCGCGTGGACGGCATCGGGACGCCGAGCTTCCCGGCCCCGCAGGCGAACCTCATGGCGGTCCTGATCTCCGGCCTCCTCGACCACAAGCTCCCGTGGGGGCTGATCCTGATCGGCGTCGCGATCGCCGTCTTCATCGAGCTCACGACCGGGCACTCGCTCACGTTCGCGGTGGGGGTGTACCTGCCACTCTCTTCCACGATGCCGATCTTCATCGGCGGCCTCGTGCGCAAGCTCGCGGACCGGCGCTACGGGAGGGTCCCGGACGACCCGGCCGAGAGCGAGGGCACGCTCTGGTCGTCCGGCCTCATCGCGGGCGGGGCGCTCGTCGGGGTCGCCGTCGCGCTCCTGCACTTCCCCGTCTTCGGCCTCGCGTTCGACGACGAGCTCGACCTGCCGATGAAGATCGCGCTCGGCCCGAAGTACTGGCCGGGCCTCTTCGCGTCCGACCTCGTCCCGATGCTTGCCTTCGCCGCCCTCGGCTGGCTGCTGTTCCGGGGGGCACGGGATCCGGAGAAGATCGAAGAGAAAGAGAAGGAGATAGAGATTTCTTAGAAGGTCCCGTGCCCCGGCGCCGGCGAATCACCGCGCATACGCGCCGCGCGGCACGGCGTCGCCGGAGAACCGCGTCCGAGACCCGTGGCCTTTCCTCTAAATCGAAAATCCCAAACCGCCAGAGACGAAAACCGGTCGGCCGCGGGATCAGCTCGCGGCGACGAGAGCGGCCTGGGCTTCCAGCTTTGCGATGAGCGCGGCGCGGCGCGCGGCGTCGAGGTTCTCGGAACCGGCGCGGAGGATGTCCGGGTTTCCGTCGACCGAGCGGCGGAACAGGAAGTCCTGGACGGCCTTCGCGTCCACCTTCGTCGTCTCGCGCAGCAGGCCCGCGACGGCGGAGACCATCGCCGGGTGGTCCTCGTGGAGGAGCAGCTCAGCCAGCTCGAGGACGGCGGCGGCCTCGCGGCGACCCTCGCTCACGAGACCGACGGAGGCGAGTACGGCGAGGCGGCGCTTGCCGACGCTGCGCAGGCGCGCCCACTTCCGCAGGACGTTGATCTTCGGGGGCTCGAGGGCAAGTGCGGGCGCGGCGACGCGCACTCCGAGCGCCTCGGCGACCTCGAGGTCCTCGGCGACGGAGCTCCACTTCTCCACGTGGGAGAAGAGACCCGGCGCGAAGTCCTTCCGGTAGCGCTCGAGAACGTCGAGCGCCACGAGGATCTCCTCGCGGACCTTGCGGCCGACGGCGGCGTCCACGAGAGCGAGCGCGGCGCCGTAGTCCATCGCCGGCCTGTTCTTCGTCTGGATCTCGCGCGCGATCGAGCGCACGGAAGACGTCTTCACGCCGAGAGCCTTGAGCGGGCTCCGCAGCTGGACGGCGCTGCCCTTGTGCTTCCCATCTTTTGCGGCTTCCTTCTCGTCGGCACGGGCCTCCAGGAGGGCCCGAACGTCCTTGAGAATCGAGGCGGTGGCGGCGGCAGACTTGGCCATATGCAAACTCTGATTCTAGCACACGGGGTGACCACTTCCGAGGTCACCATCGAGCATCCGGACTGAGTCTCAGCCTGTCTCGCGTCAGCGCAGCGCGCTGCCGGCAGAGCCGTAAGTCTTTGACGTGGAAATGGTTGCCGGCTGGAAGAGCGCGCCTTGCGCCGCCCTCTTCACGCCCGTCACCCTCGTCCCGAGCAGCTGACCCTTCAGGGTCACGTAGCCGGCCGCGCGGCCCACGCGCACGCCGAGGCGCCTCAGGTCGGCCAGATCGCGGAGTGCATCCCGCCCGCGCACACGGAGGATCCTCTCGACCGCACGCGGTCCGAAGCCGGGCACGCGCTGCAGCTCTTCGCGTGGGGCCGTCGTGAGCTCGACCGGGAAACGTTCCGGGTGGCGCAGCGCCCACGCGAGCTTCGGATCCTGGTCGAGCGGGAGGTGGCCGTCCTCGTCGAAAGGCAGCTCGTCCGCCCGGAAGCCGTACTGGCGGAGGAGGTGGTCCGCCTCGAGAAGGCGGCGCTCATGAAGCGCGGGCAGCGCCGTGCGAGCGGGCTCCAGCGCGTGCCGGCACTGCGCCTCGAGGTTGTACGAGACACGGTCGACGAGACGCACGAGCTTCTCGATCTGCCCCGGCAACGCACCCGAGAGCGCCTTGACGTGGAGATAGCCGCGGTAGCCGTGCGTCACGCGGAGGATTTCCACGAGCTCGAGCATTCCGTCCATGGCCCGCACGGCGTCCTTCGGGATGCCGCTCGTGACGAACAGACCGTCGCACCATCCGCGCCGGAACGCCGTCATGAAAAGGCGCGCGAGCTTCGCCGGTTCGAGCGCGCCGGCTGGCAGGTCGCGCTCGGCGCGCATCGGGCACCAGTCGCACGAGTAACGGCAGGCGTTCGTGAGCAGGATCCGGAAGATGCGGCGGTTCCCGAGACCGGGAACGATGAGGTCCCGAAGGTCGATCGCGCTGATGGCGTCGAGCGCGCGCTTCGCGAGTTTCCCTTCCGATTCGACCGTCCGGCTGATCGAGCCCATGCGTCACCTCACCCGAGCGCAATATAGGCGTAAGTTACGCGCAAGTCAAGGGCCCGGCGAAAAGGGCAGGAAAACGGGGCTTCAGGCGGGGGAAAAGGGCCGCGCGATGACCCCGCCACCGAGGACGAGCTCCGGCCGGGCGCGGTCGTAGAAGACGGCCGACTGGCCGGGAGCGGCCGCCCGGACGGGCTCGTCGAACTCCAGCGTGCCCCGCCCGCCGTCCTCGAGCGTGAGCGAGGCGGCCTGCTCGGCGTGTCGCGAGCGGATGCGGGCAAGGACGTCGACCGGCGAAACAGTGCCTCCAGGGATGCGCACACTCACGCTTTCCAGAGAGATCTTCTTAGAAAGAAGAGAAGCGGCGGGGCCCACGACCACCCGCGATTCTCCGGGAGAGGTCGCCAGCACATAGAGAGGGTCATTCGAAGAAATCTTCAGCCCCCGGCGCTGCCCCACCGTGAAGCCCAAGGTACCCTCGTGCGCTCCGACTCTCTCTCCACCTTCTAAGAAAATCCCCCCGCGCCGCGCGCCCGCGAACGCCGGCAACTCGATGCCGAGCCGCGGCGCCTCGCGCCGGATGAAGTCCGCGGGAGAGGCGCCGTTCGGAACGAAGCAGATCTCCTGCGAATCCGGCTTGTCCCAGTTCGGGAGGCCCGCCTCGCGTGCGATCTCGCGGACGGCCGTCTTCTCGAGCTCGCCGAGCGGGAAGCGCACGCGTGAGAGCTGCTCGGCCGTGAGGTCGTAGAGGAAGTACGACTGGTCGCGGCTCAGGTCCTTCGCGCGGAGGAGGCGTCTCTCGCCGGTCACGGCATCCGTCTCGACGCGCGCGTAGTGCCCCGTCGCCACGGCGTCGCACCCGAGGGCCTCGGCGCGGGAGAGGAGCGTCTTGAACTTCACCTCGGTGTTGCAGGCCGTGCAGGGGATCGGCGTCCGGCCCTCGAGGTAGCTCGTCACGAACGGCCTCACGACGACCTCCTCGAAGCGCTCCGTGAGGTCGAGGACGTAGTGCGGGATCCCGATCGTCTCGGCGGCGCGCCGCGCCACGGTCAGGTCGTCGAGCGTGCAGCACCGTCCGGCGGCCGCGCCGGTCCCGTCGCGGTCGTGGTCCCAGAGGTGCATCGAGAGGCCGACGAGGTCCGCCCCCTCGCGCTTCAGGAGAAGCGCGGCGACGGAGGAGTCGACTCCTCCCGACATGGCGACGGCGATGCGCACGCGGAGGATTATCGGCGCTTCGGCGCCGGCGCCTTCTTCGCCGCGGGCGGCTCGGAGACCCATCCGAGGATCGACGTCGCGCGATCGGGCCAGACGAGGGCCCGGTTCGTCGCCACCGACGCGCGGCCTTCCGGCGTGACGGCGTAGGTCCACCTCACGTTCTCGGCCTTCGAAGTCTCGATGCCCGGGATCGACGCGGGCCAGGCGCCTGAGGGATCGCGCTTCGCGCGGATGTCGAAGACCTTGTTCGTGAGCTCGGCCTCGAGCACGAGGCGGTCCGCGCGCTTCCACGCGGCGCCGATGTTCGGGATCGGCGGTGCGGCGGCCGCCCAGCGGCCCATGCCCTTGCGGAACGCCTCCGCGAGGTTCGCGCCGTCGCCGTCCGAGACCGGGCTCCTGACCGCGGCCTCGGTCATCGCGCGCCACCCGTCGAGGAACGCGGCGGCCTGGAGCCGCCGCCCGGGGCCTTCGACGATCCGCGCCAGCGGGCCCTGCGGCGCGCCCGAGGAGACGCCGGACTCCTGCCGCCGGCGTGCGGCCTGCCACGCCGTCCACGCCTCGTTCGCCCACGAGCGCTTCACCGCCTCGCGCGCGTCCCAGCCCGCGATGCGCACGCGCCACGGCTCCGCGTTCACGGGGAGCTTGCGCAGGACACCCATCTCGAGGTGTGTCGCGATCCACGCGATCGAGCGGCTCGGCACGTCGATGCGCGCGCGCTCAGGCGCCGCAAGGTTCCACGACGCGAGGAGCGCGCGCTCGGCGCCCGCCGTGTCGCCGCCCGCGGCGCGCGCGAGGGCGCGGCCGAGAAGCACCATGTGGAGCTGCATGTGGCCGGCCACGCTCGGAGTCGGCGCCGCGAAAAGGAGGCTCTGATCCTCGGCCCACTCCGGAGCGGGACCCGCGACGAGCGCGTTCTCGATCGTGTCCAGCTCCGGGGCGTGACCGGCCAGCCACGCCGCGACTTCCGTGGGAGGCGCCGGAACGTTCGCCTCGGGGCGCTCGGCCTGGTCCGTCGTCCATTTCGTGAGGGGACCGCGCGTGCGTCCCCACTCGGTCTTCGCCAGCTCCTTGTCGGAAGGCGGGTTTTCGGGCTCCGCCGCGGCCGCGTCCGCCCGCGTCCTGAGGTCGATCCCGAGCGGCAAGGCGACCTTCTCGAGCGCGCGCGCCGCGGCGTTCGTCTCCTTCTTCGGAAAAGGCGCGGCGGCCTGGGGGAGGGACACGCCGAGCGCGCTCCACGCGCCGAGCGCCTGCTGCTCGCGCCGGGCCGCCCAGACGGTCGAGCCGGCGAACCAGACGAGGGCCGCGCCGGCGGCGAGGAGGACGGTCAACGCGAGAGCTCTCCAGAGTTTCATGGGGCCTCCGAGCCGCCGATGATAAGGGCCCCCGCCCGCGTCCGGATGAGACAGAATCGCGCCATGGCAAGACCTCCCCTGCTCCCCGAGAAGGAAATCAAGGCGAGGCTGAAGGCGCATCCCGCCTGGACACGCAAGGGCGGGAAGCTCCACCGCGAGTTCAAATTCGCCGGCTTCTCCGAGGCGTTCGGCTTCATGGCGCGCGCGGCTCTCTTCGCCGAGAAGATCGACCACCACCCGGCCTGGACCAACGTCTGGAACAAGGTGAGCGTCGCGCTCGACACCCATGACGCGGGCGGCATCACCGACCTCGACTTCCGCCTCGCCGCGGAGATGGACCGGATCGCCGGGGGCTGATCGGGTTCGGACCCGAGCGCTTCGTGCACGCGCCGAAGCAATGGCGACGCTGGATTTCTTCTTAGAAGGTGAAGAGGGGAAGAAGCCCGGTTGTGCGAGCGCCTCGCACCATTGTGTCGATTTCTCCACACACCCAGTGAGGCGGCGCGTCTCGTGGCGCCCCGAGGGGGCCCCCAGTTAAATTACCTTCTAAGAAAGTCTTACGTGCTCTTCGGACCTTTGGAATTGCGCGTGGCACGGCGCGTGAAAAGCGACAATGCGGGGGATAGTTCCGCCATGTCGCAAAAGTGCGTCGAGATGATCTTCGGGAAGCTCGCCACGGACGAGGAGATGAGGCGCCGCTTCGAGGCGGACCCCCTCGGCACGCTCGCCGTACTCGCCGAGCGCGGGCTCGAGCTCACCCGGGCCGAGTGCGAGGCGATCGTAGCGACGAAAGCGGACCTCTTCACGCGCCTCTCCGAGGCGATCGACCCCCGGCTCCAGAAGGCCAGCCTGCGCGCGGAACCTCCCGTTCCCGCTCCGCCCGCCGGCGAAAGGAGACCCTCGTGATCCGTCCGGTCCTCGCCGCCCTGCTCCTCGGCACGGCCACTCTCGCCGCCCAGACCGCCCCCGCGCCGGCTGAGGTGCCCGCGGTTCGGCTCACGCTGGCCGACGCGACGGCGCGAGCGCTCGCGCGGAACAACGACATTGCGCTCGAGCGCGAGTCGTTCCACATCACGGACGCGTCGGTCCTGAAGGCCGCCGGCTCGTACGACCCCGCGCTGCACCTCGACGGCGGATACCGCAACCACACGGACCCCGCGAACTCGCTCCTCTCCGGCGCTCCGTACGGCGAGATCGCACCTTCCGTCGAGAGCGTCTCGGGCACGGCCTCGGTCGGCCAGCTCCTCCCGACGGGCGGCAACGTGAGCGTGTCCGCATACGGCTCGCGCGACATCACGAACAACTTCCTCGTCCTCCTCTCCCCGGGGTACTCGACGTCGCTGGGGATCAACCTCCGGCAGCCGCTCCTGCAGAACCTCTCGATCGACCCGGCCCGCCGCGCGATCCGCATCGCGGCCCTCGACCTCGAGCGCGGCACGGCCTCGCTCCGCCGCACCGTCGCGGACACGGTCACGAGACGTCGAGCGCGCGTACTGGAACCTCGTCGCCGCGCGGCGCGACGTCCTCGTCCGCGAGGCGAGCGTCCGACTCGCCGCCGAGCAGCGCGACGACACGAAGACGAAGATCGACGTCGGGACGGCCCCCGAATCCGACATCGCACAGCCGCTCGCCGAGCTCGAGCGCCGCAAGGGCGACCTCTACGCGTCGCAGGAGAGCATGCGGCGCGCCGAGCTGCTCCTGAAGCTCCTGCTCCTGAACGACGACACCGACCCGCTCTGGAACCAGACGATCGACCCCGTCGACATGCCCGAAACCCCGGTCCTGAGCATCGACCTCGCGAGTGCCCTCAGGGTGGCCGAGGCCCGGCGGCCGGAGCTCGCCGAGGCGCGTGCGCGCGTCGCGCAGCGCGGCGTCGACGTGGACTACGCGCAGGACCGGCTCAAGCCGCAACTCGACCTCGTCGCGGGCTACGCGCGCCGCGGCCTTGCCGGAAGTCTCAATCCGAATGCTCCCGACGCGGGGTTTCTGGGCGTGCCGATTGTCGTGCCGGACGCCATCGACGGCGGATTCGGCCGCTCGCTCGGGACGATCGCCGAGGGCCGCTTCCCGGACGCCTCGATCGGCCTCTCCCTCTCCGTGCCGGTCTTCAACCGCACCGCGAAGGGAGACGCCGCCATCGCGAAGGCGCAGAAGAGCCAGGCGGAGATCCTCCTCGCGCAGACAAAGCAGCGCGTCGCCGTCGAGGTCCGCAACGCGGTCCTCACGCTCGAAACGGCCGCGCAGCGCATCGACGCCGCGAAGGCCGGGCGCGCCGCCGCCGAGACCCAGCTCACCGCCGAGAAGGAGCGGTACGACGTCGGCCTGTCGACGAACTTCTTCGTGCTCACGCGGCAGAACGACCTCGCGACGGCCGTCCTCACGGAGATCGCCGCCCTCACCGACTACCGCAAGGCCCTGACCGACTACGCGCGCGCCGCCGGAACGCTCCTCGACGACCGCCGCATCGAGATCGTGGGCGACGCACCGGCCGTCAAGGCCGCGGAAGGACGCTGAACACCATGCACTCGAGAATCGCCGCCGCCCTCCTGTCCGGAACGTTCCTCCTCGCGGGCTGCTCGCGGCCGGGCTCCTCGAAGGCCGCCGCGTCCATGGCGCCTCCGCCGATCGCGGCCGTCGCCGTGCCGGTCGAAAGCCGCGTCCTGCCCCGCATCCTCGAGGTGACGGGCGCGCTCGCCGCGGACGAGTCGGCCGACGTCGCCTCCGAGCGCGACGGCCAGGTCGCGACCGTCCGCGTGGAACGCGGCACGTATGTCGAGAAGGGCGCGGTCCTCGCCACCCTCGACGAGCGCGAGGCGAAGGCCCAGCTCGACCAGGCCCGCGCGAACCTCGCGTGGACCTCGTCCGAGGTCGAGCGTTACGCCGAGCTGCGCCGGAAGCAGGTCGTCGCGAAAGCCGAGAACCAGCGCAAGGGCACCGATCTCGACCTCGCGAAAGCGGCGCTCGCGCTCGCCGAAAAGGGCTTTTCGGACTGTACGATCCGCGCGCCGTTCTCCGGCGTCGTGACCGAGAAGAAGATCTCGGCCGGCGCGTACGTGCGCCGCGGGCAGGCGATCTGCGGCCTCGTGAAGATCGACCCGCTGCGCGCCGAGCTCGCGATCCCCGAGCTCGCGGTGCCCGCGATCAAGGTCGGCCAGAAGGCCCGCCTCGCCGTCCAGTCCTTCCCCGACCGCGCGTTCGACGCCGTCGTCCGCTACATCGGGCCGTCGCTGCGCACCGAGGCCCGCACGCTCGTGGTCGAGGCCGTCGTCCCGAACGCCGGGCACGTCCTGAAGCCCGGCCTCTTCGTCACCGCGCGCGTCGAGCTCCCGAAGACGGAGTCCACTCTCCTCGTCCCCGCCGCGGCCGTCGTGACGGACTCGGGTGTCTCGCACGTCTTCGTCTTCGGGAAGGACCGCATCTCCGAGCGCATCGTCGCCCTCGGGGACCGCTACGGCGACTCCGTCGAGGTCAGGACCGGTGTCGCCGCCGGCGAGCGTGTCGTCGTCAACCCCGACCTCAGGATCGCCGACGGGCTCGAGGTCCTCGGCGCGGCGCGGCCGGCCGGCCGGTAAGGAGTCCTCGTGCAGGCACTCGCGCGCCTCTGCGTCCGCCGGCCCGTCTTCGCGTCGGTCCTCATCATCGCGCTCGTCGTCGTCGGCGGCGTCGGCTACTCGCGCCTCGGCGTCGACCGCTACCCGCGCGTCGACTTCCCGACCGTCACCGTGATCACGCGCCTGCCGGGCGCCGCGCCCGAAGAGGTCGAGACGGAGGTCACCGACAAGATCGAGGAGTCGATCAACACGATCGCGGGCATCGACGACCTGCAGTCCGTGTCGTCCGAGGGCATCTCGCAGATCTTCGTCACGTTCATCCTCGAGAAGAACGCCGACGTCGGCGCACAGGAAGTGCGCGACAAGGTGAACCGCGTCCTCGCCGACCTCCCGCGCGACATCGACCAGCCGATCGTCGAGAAGCTCGACCCCGACGCGACCCCGATCCTCTCGATCGCGCTTTCCGGTAAGCGGACGCTCCGCGAGACGACGGAATACGCGGACAAGGTCCTCCGGCGCCAGCTCGAGTCCGTGAACGGCGTCGGCCAGGTCACGATCCTCGGCGGGCGCTCGCGTCGCATCAACGTGCGTCTCGACACGGAGCGGATGAAGGCGTACGGGCTCTCGGCGGTGGACGTGCGCCGCGCCCTCCAGACGCAGAACGTGAAGATCCCGGGCGGCACGCTGAAGGCCGGCGCGAACGAGGCGACCGTCCGCGTCTACGGCCGCGTCGCGAACGCGAAGGAGTTCGAGCAGATCTTCATCACGCAGCGGGACGGACTTCCCGTCCGGATCGGCGACGTCGCGAAGGTCGAGGACAGCGAGGAAGACGCCGAGCGCGCCGCCAGCAAGGACGGCGTCCCGACCGTCGTCCTCTCGGTCCGCAAGCAGTCCGGCACGAACACGATCGCCGTCATCGACGCCCTCAAGGAGCGTCTCGCCGAGATCGCCCCGCAACTGCCCGCGGGCTACTCCACGGAGATCGTCCGCGACCAGTCGCAGTTCATCAAGGCGGCCGTCGACACGGTGCAGGAGCACCTCCTTCTCGGCGGCTTCCTCGCGGCCCTCGTCGTTCTCCTCTTCCTCGGGAACATCCGCTCGACGCTCATCGCGGCGATCGCGATCCCGGTGTCCGTCGTCTCGACGTACGGCCTCATGTACGCGATGGGCTTCACGCTGAACGTCCTGACGCTCCTCGCGCTGACGCTCGCGGTCGGGATCGTCATCGACGACGCGATCGTCGTCCTCGAGAACATCTTCCGGTTCATCGAGGAGAAGAAGGTGATGCCGTTCCAGGCGGCGATCGACGCGACGAAGGAGATCGGCCTCGCGGTCCTCGCGACGACGCTCTCGCTCGTGGCCGTCTTCCTGCCGGTCGCGTTCATGGGCGGCATCGTCGGCCGGTTCATGAACTCCTTCGGCCTCACGATGGCGTTCGCGATCCTCGTCTCGCTCCTCGTCTCCTTCTCGCTCACGCCGATGCTCTCGGCGCGGTTCCTGAAGAGGAAGGAAGAGAAGAAAGAAGGAGAATTTCTTCGAGTGGAAGAGGGCAGCGGATCCGGTGGCGCGCGCCCTGCCGGCTCTTCGCACGGGCAGGCTTCCACTTCCAAGTCCCGCGGCTTCTACGCCGTGATCGACCGGGCGTACGTCGCGATGCTCCGCTGGGCAATCGGCCACCGGTGGGCCGTCGTCCTGATCTGCGTCCTCGCGCTCGCCACGCTGCCGGTCCTCTTCAAGGCCGTGCCGAAGAACTTCCTCCCGTACGACGACGAGTCGCAGTTCGAGGTGAACTTCCGGGCGCCCGAAGGGACCTCTCTCGAAGCCACGGCCCTCATCGGGAACCGGATCAGCAAGGACGTCAAGACGCTCCCCGGCGTCGCGTACGCTCTCCTGACGGTCGCCGCGGACGACGCGAAGACCCAGAATCTCGGCAGCGTCTACGTCAAGCTCGTGGACGCCGACAAGCGCAAGGAGTCGCAGACGACGATCATGGACCGCGTCCGCAAGGAGATCCTCCCGCGCTACGCGGACGCGAAGCTCCGGACGGACGTGTCGTACGTGAACGCGTTCTCGAGCGGCCAGAAGAACGCCGAGATCATGTACGTCATCAACGGCCCGGACCTCGACAAGCTCGCGAAGGTCTCGGACGCACTCATGGCGAAGCTCCGCGCCGTGCCCGGCATCGTCGACGTCGACTCGACGCTCATCTTCGGCAAGCCCGAGCTCGGCGTCACGGTCGCACGCTCGAAGGCATCGGACCTGGGCGTCTCCGTGGCGGACGTCGCCGAGACGCTGCGCATCCTCGTCGGCGGCGAGAAGGTCTCGTCGTTCGACGACGGCGGCGAGCAGTACGACGTGTACCTCCGCGCGCGGCCCGAGGACCGGGCGGACGAGGCGAGCCTCCGGCGATTCAACGTGCCGTCCTACCGGCTCGGCGCGGTCCCGCTCGAGGACGTGACGTCCTTCCGAAGCGGGGTCGGGCCGTCCCAGATCAACCGCCTGAACCGCCGGCGCCAGGTCACGATCATGGCGAACATGAACCCCGGCTACTCGTCGCAGACGGCGCTCGACCTCCTCGTCAAGGAGACGAAGGCGCTCAACCTCGACGCGTCCTACACGTACCGTTTCGTCGGGCGCTCGAAGGAGCAGGGCCGCTCCGCGCAGAACTTCCTGCTCGCGTTCGCGCTCTCGGGCATCTTCATGTACCTCATTCTCGCGGCGCAGTTCGAGAGCTGGCTGCACCCCGTGACGATCCTCCTCGCCCTTCCGCTCACGATGCCGTTCGCGCTCCTCTCGATCCTGATCTTCGGGCAGAGCATCAACATCTTCACGTCGCTCGGCATCCTCGTCCTCTTCGGCGTCGTCAAGAAGAACTCGATCCTCCAGGTCGAGTTCGCGAACCAGCTCCGCGAGCGCGGGATGGAGCGCGACGCGGCCGTCATGCTGGCGTGCCGCGAGCGCCTCCGCCCGATCCTCATGACGACGATGGCGTTCGTCGCGGGCATGCTCCCGCTCCTCGTCTCGTCGGGCCCGGGCGCCGGCACGAACCGCGCGATCGGCTCCGTCATCGCGGGCGGCCAGACGCTCGCGCTCCTCCTCACGCTCCTCGCGACGCCGGTCGCGTACTCCCTCTTCGACGACGCCCAGCAGTGGGCCGGGCGTCTCGTCCGGCGCCTGCGCAATCCGCGCGTCCCCGCCGCCGCGCCGGCGGCAGAGAGCCGGCCCGCGCCGGCCTCCTCCTAGGAGGACCCATGCACCATGCGCCGCGAACCGCCGTTCTCCTCGCCGCCGCCCTCGCGGCCGCATGCCGCAACGGAGGCGACCCGGACGTCGTCGCCCTGAGCGGCCGCCTCGAAGCGCCCATGGTCGACCTCGCGCCGAAAGTCGCCGGGCGCGTGATCGAGGTCAAGGTCCGCGAGGGCGACCGCGTGAAGGCCGGCGACCTCGTCGCCCGCCTCGACCTCGGCGAGACGGCGCTCGCGCCGGAGCGGGACGCGAAGGGACTGGAATCTGCGGAAGCGCACTTCAACGACCTGAAAGTCGGCAGCAGGAGCGCCGAGATCGCCCAAGCCGAGGCGGACGTGGCCGACAAGAAGGCCGCCGTTCAACTCGCACGACGAGAGTTGGAGCGCCAGGAGATCTTGCTTTCTAAGAAAGTAGGAACGCAAGCCGACACAGACACCGCCCGCACGAACATGGAACGGGCGGTGGCGAACGCAAAAATGGCCAGCGACCGGCTGGAGCTACTCCGCGAGGGCTTCCGTCGTTACCAGACCGCGCAGGCGCGCGCGGACGTCGGGCGGGCCGCGTCCGTCCTGAAGCAGTCCGAGACCGTCGCGAAGGAGTCCGAGATCCGCGCGCCCGCCGACGGCGTGATCCTCCACCGCATGGCCGAGCCGGGTCTCCTCCTCGGCGCGGGCCAGCCGGCCGTCACGATGGCATTCGCGGACCGCCTCTACGTCCGCACGTTCATCCCCGAGACCGAGCTCGGCCGCGTGCGCATGGGGAGCCCCGCCGAGGTGTCCGTCGACTCGTGGAAGGGCCGGACGTTCCCGGCGAGGGTCACGGAGATCTCGCCCGACGCCGAGTTCACGCCGAAGCCGGTCGACACGCCCGGCGAGCGCGTGAACCTCGTCTACGCCGCGAAGGTCGACCTCGACGCGGGGTGGAACGCGCCTCTCGTCCCCGGCCAGCCGGCGGACGTGCGCGTGAAGGTCGCGGAAAGCGCCCCCGCGAAGAGTCCCGTCAAGTGATCCGCGCCGAGAAGCTCGTCCGGAGCTTCGGCAGCCGCCCGGCGCTGCGCGGCCTCGATCTCGAGATCGCGCGCGGCGAGTTGTTCGCGCTCATCGGGCCGGACGGCGCCGGCAAGACGACGTTCTTCCGGATCGTCGCGGGCCTCCTCGAGCCGACGTCCGGCCGCCTCGTCCGGGACGACGTGCCGTTCGGCCTCGTCCCGCAACGCTTCTCGCTCTACGAGGACCTCACGGTCGACGAGAACCTGGCGTTGCGCGCCCGCCTCTACTCCGTGCCGGCCGCCGAGGCCGCGGCGCGCGCGCGGGACCTTCTCGCCCGCGTCGGCCTCGACCGGTTCGGCGCGCGGCTCGCGGGCGCGCTCTCGGGCGGCATGAAGCAGAAGCTCGCGCTCGTCGCCGCGCTCCTGACGCGCCCCGCGCTCCTCCTCCTCGACGAGCCGACGACGGGCGTCGACCCCGTCTCGCGGCGCGAGTTCTGGCAGGTCCTGAACGAGCTTCACCACGAGGGGCTCACGATCGTCGTCTCGACGCCGTACATGGACGAGGCCGAATACGCGAGCCGGCTCGCCTTCCTCGACGAGGGCCGGCTCGTCGCGACGGGGACGCGCGAGGAGATCCTCGCGGCCTGTCCGGCCAACGCCGGCCACCCCGGCGGCCCGACGCTGGACGACGCCTTCGTCTACTTGAGCGAAAGGAAAGAGGAGGAAGACAAAGATTTCTCAGAAGGAAAGAGGGCGAGGAGGAGAGCGGCGCGATGGGCGCCAACTCCGCGGCATCCCCCTCTTCACCTTCTAAGAAGATCTTCTCTTCGTCTTCGTCTTCGTCTTCTGATTCCGAGATCCTCCTCCGTTGCAGCAATCTCACCCGTAGGTTCGGAACGTTCACGGCCGTCGACGACGTGTCGTTCGAGATCCCGCGCGGGAAGGTGTTCGGCTTCCTCGGGCCGAACGGCTCGGGCAAGTCCACGACGATCCGGATGCTGACGGGGCTCCTCGAGCCGACGTCCGGCGCGGCCACGGGCTTCGGCGGCCTGAACGTCGCGAAGGACACCGAGCAGTGGAAGCAGCGCCTCGGGTACATGAGCCAGAAGTTCTCGCTCTATCTCGACCTCACCGTCCGAGAGAACCTCGAGTTCTTCGGGTCCATTTACGGCCTCTCCCGCGACCGCCTCGCGGACCGCATCAGGACCCTCTCCGCGCGTCTGCGCTTTGAACCGATCCTCGGCGAGCTGACCGAGAACCTCTCGACCGGGCAGCGGCAGCGCGTCGCGCTCGCGGCCGCGCTCCTTCACGAGCCCGAGCTTCTCTTCCTCGACGAGCCCACCGGCGGCGTCGACCCGAAGGCGCGCCGGATGTTCTGGGACCTCATCTACGAGCTCGCGGCCTCGCGCGGGATGACGGTCCTCGTCACGACGCACTACATGGACGAGGCCGAGCAGTGCGACCGTCTCGCCTTCATCCTCGACGGGAAGATCATCGCCGCGGGGAGCCCTCCCGAGCTCAAGGGTGCGCTCGCCGGCCGCCTCTTCGAGGTGCCGCTCGCCGGGGCCGAGCCCTTCGCGGCGCTCGCGTCCGTCCGGGGCGACCCGAGCCTCGAGGACGCATATCTCATGGGGCGGCGCCTGAGGGCCGTCGCCCGGCCCGGCGAGGGCGCTCCCGCGGTACGCCTCCTCGCGCGGCTCGGCGCGCCGGAAGCCGCCACGCCCTCTCTCGAAGACGTTTTCGTGTCGCTCGCCCGGAGCGCCGCGCCTGCCGGCGCGGCCGTCCGGGCGTGATGGAGGAACGATGAATCGCCTCCTCGCCCTCGTCCGCAAGGAGTTCCTCCAGCTGCGCCGCGACACGATCACGCTCCGGATGATCGTCATGGTCCCCGTGATGCAGACGCTCATCTTCGGGTACGCGATCAACTACGACGTCAAGCACCTGAAGACCGTCGTCCTCGACGAGGACAAGTCCTACGACAGCCGCGAGCTCGTCGCGAAGATGACGGCGAGCGAGTACTTCGACGTCGTGGGGCACGTCGACTCCGAGGCCGCGTTGCGCACCGAGATCGACTCCGGCCACGCCTCCGTCGGCCTCGTGATCGACCACGACTACGGCAAGGACCGGCGGCGCGGCGCGAGCGCGAAGGCCCTCCTCATCGTGAACGCCTCGGACACGACGACCGCGAGCCAGGCGATGGCGATCGCCGGCGGGATCTCGAACCAGCTCTCGCTCCGGACGCTCGCCGCGAAGGCCGGCTGGAACGAACCCGGGCCGCCCGTCGACCTGCGCGTGAGGCCCTGGTACAACCCCGACCTCCGCACCGCGACGTTCATCATCCCGGGCCTCATCGCGATCCTCCTCACGTTCACGCTCATTCAGTTCACGGCGATGGCGATCGTCCGCGAGAGGGAGCGCGGCACGCTCGAGCAGCTCCAGGTCACGCCCGTGACGCGCGTCGAGCTCATCCTCGGCAAGATCGCGCCCTTCGTCGTGATCGGCGTCTTCCAGCTCACGCTCATCATCATCCTCATGCGGTTTCTCTTCCAGGTGCCGATCGCAGGGAGCGTCGTCGAGCTGTACCTCGTCGGCTTCATGTTCATCGCGGCCGTCCTCGGGCTCGGGATGCTCCTCTCGACGCTCGCGACGACGCAGATGCAGGCGATGCAGATGTCGTTCTTCTTCCTCCTGCCGTTCGTCTTCCTGTCGGGGTACGTCTTCCCGATCGCCGGCATGCCGAAGTTCTTCCAGGTCCTCACGTACCTGATCCCCGCGAAGTACTTCATCGAAGTCGTCCGCGGGATCGTCCTGCGCGGGGCGGGGATCCGCGAGCTGTGGGAGCCAGTCGCCTGGCTCACGTTCTACACGGTTGCGATCATCGGCCTCGCGGTCGCGCGCTTCCACAAGACGGCGGCGTAGGCGCGGCCGGTTCGGCCCGCGCGGCGTAGCATTTCGCGGATGCGCCCGTCCGGTCTGAAGATCCTCGCGGCGGGATTCCTGCTCGCCGCCGTCGCGACCGCCCTGTTTGCGGCGGGACGCGGCCGCGAGACGCAGTTCTCGGGGCTCCCTCTCGTTCTCTGGCTCACGAGCGTCGCCACGACTCTCGCAGGGAGCTTTCTCGCCGATCGTCCTCTTCCGGCGGACCCCGGGACCAAGGCACGACGTGGTCACCTTCGCGATGCCGGCCTCCTCGCCCTCGTGGTCGGGCTCGCTCTCGGCGTGCGCCTCGTGCGGATCTCGTCGGTCCCGAACGGATGCCAGGTGGACGAAGCAGTCCACGGTCTCTTCGGCGAGGATTTCGTGCGCGGAGCACCGTACACCCCGTACATGGCCGCCTACCAGGGACGAACGACGCTCTATTCCTGCCTCGCCGGACTCACTCTGAAAGTGCTCGGGCACGGCGTCCCGCAGCTCCGGGTGACGTCGGCCGTCCTCGGCACTCTCACGGTCGCCGTCTTCTTTCTCCTCGTACGGCCCCTGACGGGAGGACTCCTCGCATTCCTCGTGGCGGCGCTCCTCGCCGTCTCGCGCTGGCACCTGACGTTCAGCCGGATCGCCTTCGAGACGATCTTCGATCCGCTCGCGACGGTGCTCGTTCTCGCCTTTCTCCTGCGCGCGCTCCGGGGCGGGCGTGCGCGCAACTGGGTGCTCGCGGGCGCGGCGCTCGCTCTCGGCCTGAACGGCTACATGGCCTTTCGCGCGGGCGCACTCGCGGCGGTCGTGTTCGTCGCGATCGAGGTCGGACGCCGCCGCCGCCGCTCGGACCTCGAAGGCATGGCGCTGTTTTTCGGCGGCTTTCTCGTCTCGATCGCGCCGCTCGCCGTCTACGCCGCCCAGAATCCGGGCGTCGTCATGCGACGCGCCCGGATTCTCTCGGTGTGGAACGACGTGCGCGAGGCAGGAGGATCCCTGCGTCCCCTGATCGACAACCTCGTCAAGACCCTGGGGTCCCTCCACCTGCGGGGAGACCCGAGCCCGCTCAACAACCTCCCGGGCGCGCCCCTGCTCGACCCCGTGACGGGCGCCGTGGTCCTTCTCGGCATCGCCTGGGCGTTCCTGTCCCTCCGAAACCCGGTGGCCCGTCTCGTCCTGATCTGGACCCCCGTGGTCGGATCCCTGGACGTTCTCTCGAACACCAGCGAGGCGCCCTCCGCGCGCCGGATCATCGGACTCCTTCCGGTCCTCTTGCTTGCGGGAGGCATGGCCATCCGTGAGTGGGGCGGGAGGCTCTCTCCGCGCGCGCGCCGCGCGTCCGCCGTCGCGCTCGTCGCCGGCGTCGCGTTCGCCGGCGTCTTCAACCTCCACCGCTACTTCGAACGACAAGCAACGGACAAGGCCGTCTGGCACGCGTTCGGCACGGACGGGAGCGCGTTCGTCGGGGAGCTGCTCCGGAGTCTGCCGCCCGGCACGGCCTTCTACTACTCTTCCTGGGATCTCACCGATGAGGTCGTCGACTTCGTCGGGGAGAGGCGCGCGCGTGCGCCGCTCAACCTCGCCGCGTCGTTCCCGCCCGACCGCGACGCCGTCTACGTCCTTCCGGACGGCGAGCTGGCGGCCCAGCTCGCGCGGCTCTGTCCCGCGGGCCGTCCGGACACGCGTCGCGATCCCTGGGGGAATCCCATCCTCTTCTCCTTCCGCGCGGACGCGCGAGCCGCCGCCTCCTGCGCCCCCGAGGTCGTCCGGAACGGCCTCATCGGCCGCTACGTCGCCGGTCTCGAGCCCGGCGGGCCCCCGGCCGCAGTCCAGCGCGACGCGCTGATCTACGCAAACGACGTCCTGCCCTCGCCGTTCGCGATCACGTGGCAAGGCTCCCTCGCCGCGCCGATCGACGGGACCTACCATTTCCGCCTCGTCGCCGACGACGGCGCGCTCCTCCTCCTCGACGACGCGCTCATCGTCGACGACGGAGGCTTTCACGCGGCGGAGAGCCGTGAGGGCGCCGTCAGGCTCGCGCGAGGCTTCCATCGCATCGAGGTCCGATACTGGCAGCGCGGCGGCGCCCGTCGGCTCGATCTCCGGTGGGAGCCGCCGGGGAGGCCCGAGTCGCCCATCCCGCCGCGCTTCCTGTTCCCCATCGAGGGACGGGTCCCGCAAGGCACGCCGATGCCCGCGCTCGACGTTGCGGCGCACGAAGGAGCATGATCGCTCCAGGAATGGGTCCCTCCGAGATCCCCTCTCCCGCCAAGCCCCTCCTGCGGGGCGTCCTCCACGAGGTCGCCGCCTTCGTCGCCGCGGTCGCGGGGGCGATCCTCTTCTTCCGCGCCTCCGGGGCGCGCGCCCGCGCCGGCGCGCTCGTCTACGGGCTCTCGCTCGTCACGCTCCTCGCCGTCAGCGCGACGTACCACCGCAAGAACTGGTCCGACAGGGTGCGCGCGATCTGGCGCCGGCTGGACCACTCCGCGATCTTTCTCCTGATCGCGGGGACGTACACGCCGCTCAGCTTCCTCCTCGGCAGCCGCCTCGGCTGGATCTTCCTCGGCATCGTCTGGGGCGGGGCCGTCCTCGGAATCGTGATGTCGATCGCGTGGGTGAAGGCGCCGAAGGCGCTCGTGGCGGTCGTCTGCGTCCTTCTCGGCTGGGCGGCCGTCCCTCTCCTGCCGGCGCTGAAGGCCGCGCTCGGGACCTCGGCCGTCGTGCTCCTCGCGACGGGCGGCGTCGTCTACAGCCTCGGCGCGGCCGTTTACACGCTCAGACGTCCGGACCCGTTCCCGAAGGTCTTCGGCTACCACGAGATCTTCCACGCCCTCGTCGTCGCCGCAGCCGTCTGCCACTTCGCGGTCGTGGCGCGCGCGGTCGTGGCCCTGTCGGCCTGACGGCCGCGACTCTCGGGCCCGACGGCTTCGCCGCCGGCTCCGCGTGGGCCGCCCACTCGACGAGCGCCGCGAGCTCCTCTTCGAAGGCGGCCGCGATCGCCTCCGGGTCCGGGACGAGCCCCTTGTCGCTCGCGACGCCGACGACCACCTGCCCGTCGTAGCTGAAGATCGACACTCCCAGGCCCATCCGGCCCGACTGGGGAACCCAGCCCAGCCATGTGCGGATCCTCTCGCCGGCGAAGAAAAGCGGCTGCTTCGGCCCGATCACGTTCGTCATCACGGCCGTCGCCTTCGTCCCGAACATGTTCACGGCGAGCTCGGCGACTTCGACAGGGGCCAGCCCGAGCGCGTTCAGGATCTGGAACGTCACGAAGGGCTGGGGCGAGCTCTTGATCTCGTCCATCCGCGCCTTCACGAGCCGCAGCCGCTCGGCGTGATCCTCGGTGCCGACGGGGAGTGCGAGGTAGATGAGGCCGAAGCGGTTCCCGAGCTGGTCCGCCTCGGAGAGCGGGCGGAGGTTCACGGGAACCATCGCGTTGATCACGACGCCGTCGGCCCCGTCGCCGTGCTGCAGGAGATACCGCCGGAGCGCCCCGGAGACTGCGGTGAGAAGGACGTCGTTCACGGTGCCACCCACTGCCCGGCCGACGGCCTTGACCTCGTCCAGCGGAATCGGCCGCGACCAGGCCGCGCGCTTGGCGACCCCGAGGGGACCCTTTAAGCGGGTGGCGGTGTCGGGGCTCTTCAGCACCAGCTTCACGAGGACGGCGGCCGCCTCCGTGGCGGTCTGCGCCACGTCGAGGACGTGCGACGGGTGGAGAAGGGTCTCGACCCCTTCCTGGAGGATCGCGCCGGCCGCCTTCCGCGTGGTCCCGACCGTTCTCTCGACAGCGGACCGCGCCCCGTCGATCAGCGACACGATCCGCTCGCCGACGTGCTTCTCGTGGGGCATGAGGCTCGCCCGCACCGGCCATGGCGCGTCGGAGGCGGTGTCGGCGAGCGAGAGGAGCACGTGCACGAGCGCGACGCCGTCGCCTATGCAGTGATGGAAGCGGAGGAGGAGCGCGCTCCCCGGGCCGAGCCCCTCGATGACGTGGCCCTGCCAGAGCGGCTTCGTGAAATCGAGCGGCGTCGACATAAGGTCGCTCACGACGTCGCGGAGCTCCGCGAGGTCGCCGGGCGCCGGCAGCGCCATCCGGTGGAGGTGGGCGTCGATGTCGAAGGTCGGGTCCTCGACCCAGTGCGCGGAGGACCCGTCCTGCTTCACCCTGTGCCTGAGGCGCGGGAACCTGTCCACCATCCGCCCCTGCAGGGTGTCGCGCACCCGGGCGAAGTCGAGCGGCCGGTCGAAGATGAAGATCCCCGTCACCATCATCAGGTTCGTGGGGTCTTCCATGTGCAGCCAGGCGGTGTCGACGTACGTCAGCGGCGTGCCGTCGTGGACGTTGTCGGGCATGGGGTGAAGATGGTGCGCCGCCCGGACGGGCGCAAGCCCGCGGGGGCGGGCTATCCTCAGCCGATGCCTACGGCCCTGCCTCACTTCGGCGCCGTCCCGCTCTTCCAGTGCCTCAAGCCGGAGGAGCGCCGGCTCCTCGCGCCCGTCTGCCGCGCGGTCGGGTACGAGAAGGGCGAGGAAATCTTCCGCGAGGGCGCACCCGCCGAAGATCTCTGCTTCGTCGTTTTCGGCCGCGTGAAGGTCGTCAAGGCGGGGCCCGACCGCGACGTCATCCTCGGCCTCTTCGGCCCCGGCGAGCCCGTCGGCGCCGTCGCGGTCTTCGAGGGCGGGCGCTTCCCGGCGTCCGCCTTCGCGCTCGAGCCCTCGACCGTCCTGCGCGTCCCCGAGCGGGCGTTCTTCGCGGCGATCGACGCGCATCCCGAGATGACCCGCAGCCTCCTGCAGGGCCTCATGGTCCGGCAGTTCGAGATCACCCGGCGCCTCGCGGACCTCTCCGCCCCGGTCGAGAGGCGCATCGCCCGCCTTCTCCTCACGCTCGCCTCGCGCATGGGCCGCGCCGCGTCCGGGCACGTCGAGATCCCGCTCGCGCTCTCGCGGCTCGAGATCGCCGAGCTCACGGGGACGACGGTCGAGACCGCGATCCGCGTCATGAGCCGGTGGGGCAAGGAAGACCTCGTCGTGACGACGCCCGACGGATTCCTCGTCAACGACGAGGCCGGGCTGAAGCAGATCGCGTTCGGCGAGCCGGGCTGACCCGGTCACGCGGCCGGTGCGCGCTTGCGCGCCCCGAGGAGCAGGACGGCGACCGCCAGGACGAGCGGGACGACCCCGACCACAAGGAACACCGCGTCGGCCGCGGCGCGTGCCCATTCCAGCGCGTGGAACGTCCCGCTCATCAGGTACGTGAGCCGTCGGGCGTGCCAGTAGCCGTTCTCGAGGACATCCCACAGTTGCAGGACGCCGGCCGGAAAGAGATCGATCGCCATCATGAGCGCGAGGCCCGCGTTCAGGCCCCAGAAGCCCACCTTGATCCAGCGCTCGGCGTGGGCCCAGGCCTCGTCCCCGGCGAGCGAGCGCAGGCAGAAGACGAGCACCGCGAGCGCCAGCATCCCGAAGACGCCGAAGAGCGATCCGTGGGCGTGGTTGTTCGTCAGCGACGTGCCGACCTCGAAGTACGACACGATCGGGAGGTTGATCAGAAAGCCGAAGATCCCCGCGCCGACGAAGTTCCAGAAGCCCACGGCCATCAGGAAGTAGATCGCCCAGCGGTGGCGGTCCGCGAAGGTCGTGTGGCAGTCCTCGCACCGCCGCTCACGGAGGCGGACGAAGTCCCATGCGTCGAGGGTGAGGAGGGTGAGCGGGACCACCTCCAGCGCCGAGAAGCACGCGGCCAGGCCCATGTTGAGCGTTCCCTGGCCCGTGAAGTACCAGTGGTGCCCGGTCCCGACGATCCCTCCGGCCAGGTAGAGGATGGCGTCCAGGTAGATGACACGCGTGGCGGTGCGCGACGTGACGAGGCCCAGGACGACGAACATCACGGCAACGAGGACGGTCGCGAACAACTCGAAGAACCCCTCGACCCAGAGGTGAATGATCCAGAAGCGCCAGTTGTCGATCACGGCGAAGTTGGTGCGGGGACCGAAGAAGAGGGCAGGCAGGTAGAAGAGCGGGATCGCCGCCGCGGCGTAGAGGAAGAGCGAAGCCAGCTCGGCGCGCCTCGGGTCGCGGATCGCCGGGCGCAGGGCCCGGTACATGAGGACGAGCCAGCCTGCGAGGCCGGCCGCCAGGAGGAGCTGCCAGAAGCGGCCGAGATCCAGATACTCCGAGCCCTGGTGGCCGAGCCAGAACCAGAGCGTACCCAGGCGATCGTTGATGCCCAGCCACTCGCCGCCGAGGCTCCCGAGGACGACGACGGCGAGGGCCGCGAGCAGCACGAGGGCGCCCGTCCGCTGGCCTCGCGGCTCGGCGCCCCCCACGATCGGCGCGAGGAAGAGGCCGCCCGCCACCCACGCCGTGGCGATCCAGAAGATCGCGAGCTGGAGATGGAACGTCCGGAGCAGGTTGTAGGGGAAGATCCGGGCGAGGTCGAACCCGTAGAACGCGCCCGACTCGACCCGGTAATGGGCGAGGGCGCCGCCGGCCAGCGTCTGCAGCAGGAACAGCAGGGCGACGACGCCGAAGTACAGGCCGGCCGTCTTCTGGCTCGGGGTCGGGATCCAGCGGGCGAGGGCGTTGTCGTGAACGTGCCCGCGCGCGGACGGACCGTGCCAGCCGAGGTAGTCGAACCGGCCGACCGCGAAGAGGACGGTCCCGAGCCCCGCGAGGAGCGACACGAGGCTGAGCGCGCTCCAGAAGAACGTCGAGGCGCTCGGATGGTTGCCGGCAGCCGGCTCGTACGGCCAGTTGTTCGTGTAGGAGTAGTCCTTGCCCGGGCGGTTCGCGACGGCCGCCCAGGCCGCCCATGCGAAGTACGAGGTGAGGGCGTCCAGCTCGCTCCGGTCGCGTATGTATTTCGCGGGCAGGCCCGGCGCGGGCGCGACCCCCGAGAAGTACGCGGCCCACTCGTCCTTCTGGATCGCCCAGGCCGACGCCTCGGGCGGCGAGAACGACAGCGCACCCGTGCCCGGGTCGTAACGGTTCTCCTTCAGGAGGCGGTGTACGGCGGCGTCCACGCTCGCGGCGGAATCGGGGTCGAGCGCCGAGTACGCGACGGCGCGCCGCTCGCGCGCGAGAGCGTCCCGCGAGATCTCGGCGAGCCTGTGCAGGTATTCGGCGCTGTAGTCGGGGCCGAGATAGGCGCCGTGCCCCCAGAGAGACCCGTGCTCCATGAGGCCGTACTTGAAGAAGACCTCCTGGCCGCGCTCGATGTCCTCCCGCGTGAAGAGAGTCGCTCCGGAAGCGTCGGTCACCCGGGCGGGAACAGGCGGGGCGTTCGTGTAGGTGAGAACGGTCACCACCGTGAGAAGGCTGAAGCCGAACGCCATCACGAGGATGACGGCGTGGCGCCACCAGGGCGAGAGAGGCTTCTCCGACGGGTCGGTCGACATTTCCGGTTGCCCCTTTCCTGACGCTTCTAGCCGCGCCGCGTGCTGCGACCGGCGTGGCGTGCGACGACCCTCTCCTCCTCGAAGCGCTGGAGCCTCGGCTTCAGGAGGTCGCTGCGCGTGAGGATGCCGATCAGCCTGCCCGGCTCGTCTGCCGAGAGGACGGGGAGACGGCCGATCCCCGACGCCGCCATCCGCTCGGCGGCCTGCCGGCATGTCTCGTCGGGGAAGGCCACGATCGGCTCGCGCTCGATGAGGTCGCGGGCCGTCAGGGATCGATCGCTCTCGAGAAGGGAATCGTCCACGAGGTCGGACATCGTCAGGACGCCGACCAGGCGCCCGGCCGTGTCGACGACGGGAAAGCCCCGGTGCTTGAGGCTCGAGGCGAAGTACGTGTCGTAGACGCGGCTCGCCGGAAACGACTCCGGGATCGTCGTGACGGCTCCCGTCATCGCCTCCGAGACCCGGAACCGCTCGAGGGGGTCGACCTCGTACTCGCGGAAAATGTCGTGCCCCCTGCGGGCCACCTTCTCGGTGAGGATCGAACGCTTCATCGTGAGGACGGTGAACCCGTAAGCGGCGATCGCCGCGATCAGGAGCGGCGGCAGTGCCTGGACGTCGTGGGAAAGCTCCAGCGCGAAGATCACCGCGGTGAACGGGGCGCGCATCATCCCGCCCAGCACGGCCGCCATGCTGACGAGCGGCCAGAGCGAGGCGCTCCCCGCGGCGGGCAGAAGTGCAGATTCCACGGCGCCGAGCCCGCACCCCATGATCAGGAGCGGGGCCAGGACGCCGCCCGACGTTCCGGACGCCAGGGACACGAGCCAGATGCCGCACTTCACGAGGACGAGTCCGAAGATCAGCTTCAGCGCGAGGCGACCCCGCAGGAGGTCCCCGATCACGTCGTAGCCGACGCCGAGCGCCCGGGGCTGGAAATACCCGCCGATTCCGACGACGAGACCGCCGAGCGCCGGGCGCCACATCCAGTGGAACGGCAGGTGCTCGAACGCGTCCTCGAGGGCGTAGAGCGCGGTGCTGAGCCCCGAGGAGAACGCCCCCGCGGCGAGGCCGACGGCGGCCGCTCCCAGCAGCCCCGGCCACCCGACGGCCCCGTGCGCGGGGACCGGGAAGAGGGGGCCGGCGCCGAGGAGGAACGGACGCAGCGCCGCGGCGACCGCGCTCGCGAGCGCGACGGGGACGAGGCTGCGGGGCTTCCACTCGAAGAGCAGGAGCTCCACGGCGAGGAGGACCGCGGCGATCGGGGACGCGAAGGTGGCGGACATTCCGGCCGCCGCTCCGGCAACCAGCAGCGTCTTTCTCTCCGCGGCGGAAAGATGGAACCGCTGCGCGATGATCGAGCCGAAGGCGCCGCCCGTCATGATGATCGGCCCCTCGGCCCCGAACGGCCCGCCCGAGCCGATCGAGATCGCCGACGAAAACGGCTTGAGGATCGCCACCTTCGGCGAGATCAGGCTCTTGCCGAACAGGATCGCCTCCAGCGCCTCGGGGATGCCGTGTCCGCGGATCTTCTCCGAGCCGTAACGCGCCATGAGGCCGACGATGAGCCCGCCGGCGACGGGCACGGCGATCATCCACACTCCGAGCGGGCTCCCGGCCGGACCGCGCGGTGCGAGCGAGAGCCGGCCGTAGAAGAACAGGTTCGTGAAGCAGGCGATCATCGAGAGCAGCACCACGGCGACGAGCGAGCAGACGGCTCCGATCCCGATCGCGATCGCGGACAACGTGAGGAGCCGCCCATCGGCGGAAAAGTCGCCCCGCGTCGCTGCTCTCATCGCCCTTCTTCTTCTCCGAAGAGCGTCGGCGCCGTGCCGGCGATCCCCGCCGCCTCGGTCCACCGGGCCAGGAGCCGCGCCAGCCGCGTCACCTCGGCGCGGGAAAGCCCGTCGAGGGCCGCGATCAGCCGGACTTGCATCGGCTCGGGAGCGCCCGCGAGCACCCGGCGTCCCTTCGCGTTGAGTGAGATCACGGTCCGGCGCCTGTCCCGGCGGGAGACCTCCCGGCGGACGAGCCTCCGCGCCGCCAGCTTCGAGACGACGACCGAGACCGAGCTCTGGTGGGTCAGCGTCTCGTCGGCGAGCTCGTTGATCGACAGGCCGTCGTGCTCGGAAAGCGTCTGGAGGACGAAGAGCTGTGCGGCGCTGAGCCCGAGGGTCGACTCCGACGTCCTGGACGAGAGCCGGACCGCCCGGACGATCCGGCGGATCGAGTCGAGGACGGCTTTCCGCTCTTCCATGGGATCCCATATATCATACCCGAGAGCTCGCGAGGCTGCGGGAGCCGAGGTCGTGCGGTCAAAGCAGCGCCGCGCATGACCGCCGTCATACGCGCGGCGGCGCGCCGGTGCCATCGTCCGTCCCGACAAGGGGGACCGTCATGCCTTTCGACACGGACACCATCGCGGCTCTCGCCATCGCGAATCCCGGAGCCATCCCGGCGCTCGAGAAGCTCGGCATCGACTTCTGCTGCGGCGGCACGGCCACGGTCGAGGAAGCCTGCCGGAAGGCGGGGGTCGACCCCGCGCAGGTCCGGTCGCTCGCTGCAGGACCCTCCCGAAGCGAGGGCCGCGCGTGGGAACGGGAGTCCCTGACCGCCCTCGTCGGCTTCATCCTCGAGACGCACCACGTCTTCACGCGGGAGGCGATGGCGGCCCTACCGCCGCTGGCCGCCAAGGTGCGCGGCCGGCACGGCGAGACCCACCCCGAGACCCGGACGGTCGAGTCGCTCGTCCAGCGCCTCGCCGAGGACCTCGAACCGCACCTTCTCAAGGAGGAGAAAATCCTCTTCCCGTACGTCGAGTCGCTCGAAGAGGCGTCTCACGGGGAGTCGTGCTTCGGGACCGTGCAGAACCCGATCAGGATGATGATGCGCGAGCACGAGGCCGTCGGGGAGATCCTCGCCGAGCTGCGCGCGCTCACGGGCGGCTACGCCGCGCCGCCCGATGCCTGCGCCTCGTTCCACGCCCTCTACGCCGGACTTCGGGACCTCGAGGCCGACCTCCACCGGCACATCCACCTCGAGAACAACGTCCTCTTCCCCGGAGCGATCGCGGTCGAGGAAGGACGGCCCCGTTCCTAGCGCCATGCGCCTTCCGGGCCTACGTTTCCGAATGCCATGAACGTGTCGAGCGTCGTCGTGCGCCTCGCCCCGGACGACGTCGCCGAAGGCGTGCGCCGGCTCGGAGGCCTCCCCGGCGTCGAGGTCCGGTTCACGGATGCCGCCCGGGGTCGCATCGTCGTCACGCAGGAAACCCTGACGACCGACGAGCAGGAAGCCGGCCTGAGGCGCATCCAGGCGCTGCCCGGCTTCCTCTCGGCCGAGCTCGTTTGCCATTACTTCGGAGATCCCGAAGGGGACGCGGAGGCACCATGACAGGAGACAGCACACGCCGCGAACTTCTCAAGCGCAGCGCCGCGCTCGCCGCGGCGGCCGCCGCGGGGATTCCGGTCGGCAGGAGCGCCCTCGGGGCCATGGAGACGGCTCCCGCGGGAGACGGCATCGCCTGGGACAGGGGCGTCTGCCGGTTCTGCGGAACGGGCTGCGGAATCCTCGTCGGCACGAAGGGAACCCGGGTCGTGGCCGTCAAGGGCGACCCGGACGCGCCGGTGAACCGCGGCCTCCTGTGCGTGAAGGGCTATGCGAACGCGAAGATCCTCTATGGGGAGGACCGTCTCGTAAAGCCGCTCCTGCGGATGAAGGACGGGAGGTTCGACAAGAACGGCGAGTTCTTCCCCGTGACCTGGGATCGCGCGTTCCAGGAGATGGAAGCGCAGTTCCGGAGGGTTCACGCGGAGCTCGGCCCGAGCGGCGTCGGCGTGATGGGCTCGGGCCAGTACACGATCATGGAAGGCTACGCGGCCGTGAAGCTCGTGAAGGCCGGCTGGCGCAGCAACAACCTCGACCCGAACGCGCGGCACTGCATGGCGTCGGCGGTGGCTGGTTTCATGCAGACGTTCGGCATCGACGAGCCCTCCGGCTGCTACGACGACATCGAGAAGACCGACGCCGTCGTGACGTGGGGCGCGAACATGGCCGAGATGCACCCGATCCTCTGGTCGCGCATCGTCGACGCCCGGCTCGCGCGCCCGGAGTACCGCATCGTCAACCTCACGACGTACACGACGCCCACGTCGGCCGGGGCGGACACCGAGATCGTCTTCAAGCCGAATACCGACCTCGCGATCTGGAACTACCTCGCGCGCGAGGTCGTCGCGCGCGGCGCGATGGACAGGGACTTCGTCGAGAAGCACTGCGTCTACGCGGCCGGCACGGTCGACATCGGCTTCGGGATGCGCCCGGGCGAAGATCACGCGCTCGCCTCCGAGAAGGACACTCGGGACCGCCAGCGCACGGTCGTCCTCACGAAGGAAGAGGCGATCGGGCGCGGCCTCGACCCTTCGTCTACGCACACGCGCGCCCAGAAGGACGCCGAGAAGGCGGGCCTCCACTGGCTCATCTCGTTCGAGGACTTCCGGAAGGCCGTCGAGCCCTACACGCTCGAATTCGTCGCCGCCCTCACGAAGGGAAATCCCGACGAGCCGCTCGAGGAGCACGCGAAGAAGCTGAAGGCCCTCGCGGACCTCTACGCCGACCCGAAGCGGAAGATCGTCTCGTACTGGACGATGGGCTTCAACCAGCACACGCGCGGGACGTGGGTGAACGAGCAGGCGTACATGGTCCACCTCCTCACGGGGAAGCAGGCGAAGCCCGGGTGCGGCGCCTTCTCGCTCACGGGCCAGCCGTCCGCGTGCGGGACGGCGCGCGAAGTCGGCACGTTCTCGCATCGCCTCCCCGCGGACATGACGGTCGACAACCCCGAGCACCGCGCGGCTGCCGAGGCGCGCTGGAAGCTTCCGCCGAAGACGATCAACCCGAAGGTCGGGAGCCACATCACGGAGATGATGCGGGACCTCGAGGACGGCAAGGTCAAGTGGCTCTGGATCCAGGTCACGAACCCGTTCCAGTCGACCGCGAATGCCAACCACTGGCTCGCCGCCGCGCGGCAGCCCGGCACGTTCGTCGTCGTCTCGGACGCCTACCCGGGCGTCAGCGCGAAGGTCTCCGACCTGATCCTGCCGAGCGCGATGATCTTCGAGAAGTGGGGCGGCTACGGCAACTCCGAGCGCCGCACGCAGCTCTGGCGCCAGCAGGTGCCCGCGCCCGGCGACGCGAAGACCGACGTCTGGCAGATCCTCGAGTTCGCCAAGCGCTTCAAGCTCCGGGACGTCTGGGGCGAGCAGCCGGTCCCCGGCCTGAAGGCGGACGGCTTCGCAGACGGCAGGCTCCCTTCGGTCCTCGAGGACGCCGTCAAGATGGGCTACACGCCCGACAGCACGCTCTACGACGTCCTCTTCGCGACGGCGGGCAGCAGGAAGTTCCTCTGGCCTGATCCGATCGCGAAGGGCCACGCGAATGCGACGGCCGCGCAGCTCGGCGCGACGTGGTTCCCCGAGAAGGCGCTCTTCGAGGAGTACGCGGGCTTCGGGCGCGGCCACGGGCACGACCTCGCCCCGTTCGACCGGTACCTCGCCGACGACGTGCGCGGCCTGAGGTGGCCCGTCGTCGACGGCAAGGAGACACCCTGGCGCTTCAACGAGGCGTACGACCCGTACGCAAGGAAGGGCGCTGGCTTCGACTTCTACGGCAAGGCGATGAAGTCGCTCCCGAAGGGGGACCTCGAGAGACCGGACGGCTCCGAGAAGGTGTCGCTCGCGGGGAAAGCCAAGATCTTCTTCCGGCCGTACGCGGCTCCGGCCGAGGTGCCCGACGCAGTCTACGACCTGTGGCTCTGCACGGGCCGCGTCCTCGAGCACTGGCACTCGGGGACCATGACGCGGCGCGTCCCCGAGCTGAACGCGGCAATGCCGGCCGCGCTCCTCTACATCCACGAGAAGGACGCCGCGCAGCGCGGCCTCAAGCGCCGCGACATCGCGTGGATCGAGTCGCGCCGCGGGAAGATCCAGGTCTCCGTCGAGACGGCGGGCCGGTACAGGATGCCGCGCGGCCTCGTGTACGTCCCGTGGTTCGACGAGT
This sequence comes from uncultured Acidobacteriota bacterium, assembly GCA_963798215.1. Lineage (GTDB taxonomy): Bacteria > Acidobacteriota > Thermoanaerobaculia > UBA5066 > UBA5066 > Fen-183. The sequence goes on along the minus strand of CAWCSP010000004.1, from coordinate 765,242 downwards.
CCATCCTCATCAACAAGGTGACCCTCGACGCGACGTGCCCGATCTCGAAGCAGATCGACTTCAAGAAGTGCGCCGTGAAGGTGACGAAGGCCTGAGAAAGAAAAGAAGAAGAAAAAGAGAAGAGCTTAGAAGGTAGAGAGAAGAAAGGCAGGCCACGATGCGATCAGCGACCCGATCTCCACTTGCCTTGGCGTGCGCAGCGAGCGCTGCCCTCGCCGCAGCCGCGGCTCTCGTCGCCTGCGCATCGACCCCTTCACCTTCTAAGAAATCTTCGGTCCCCTCCTCCGTCTCCGGAATCCCGGACGCGAGCCTCGGCCTCGAAAAGTCGCCCGTCACCGGCGTTCCGGCGCCGCGCTCGTACGAGTATTCAGCGAAGGACCCCGGCGACGGCAAGGTTCTCCCCCGCCCGTTCGACTTCGCGCCGCCGCTCATCCCGCACACGGTCGACGGCATGCTCCCGATCACGCGCGCCGACAACGGTTGCCTGACGTGTCATGCCATGGACAAGCCCGATGCCGACGGACCCGTCCAGGCCCCGGCGAGTCACTACGTCGACCTCCGGAACGCCCCGACCGTAAAGCGGGCCGAGATCGCAGGCAGCCGGTTCGTCTGCACCACCTGTCACGTCCCCCAGACCGACGCCAAGCCGCTCGTCGCGAACGGCTTCCGGCCGTGATTCACCTGTCTCATCGACGGGAAATTGCCGGCGCCCCTACGTTGTGCGGGCGCGCATGAGGTCGAGCCGCGGGTTTTCTCTCCTCCCGGTCCCCCTGACGCTCGCCGCCGCCGCGGCCGGGCTGGCGCTCGGGGTCGGCGGCTACGCCTTCTGGTACGCCAAGGGCTCGTCCTACATGGGAAACGACCCCGCAACGTGCGCCAACTGCCACGTGATGGCCGGGCACTACGCCGGCTGGCTGACCGGGCCCCACCACGGCGCCGCCACGTGCAACGACTGCCACACCCCGGCCGGGCCGGTCTCGAAATATGCCGTCAAGGCTCTCAACGGCTGGCACCACTCGTGGGCCTTCACGATGGGCGGCTACCCGGACGTGATCCGCGCCCGCCCCGAGAGCACGGCGGTCGTCGAAGCCAACTGCCGCCGCTGCCACGCCGATCTCGTCGACTCGATGTCCCAAAGCGGCGACGTCTCGTGCGTCCGCTGCCACGCGTCGGTCGGCCACCCGCGCTGAGATTCGTCACCACCCGAATAGGAGCACGTCATGACCGCAGACAACGCCGGGCCCAAAAAAAAGAGCGGGCTCCTCATCGCCCTCGTCGCGGGCGTCTTCGCCCTCGTCGCCCTCGTCGCCGCCGCCCTGCTCGTCAACATCACGGAGCGCAAGCAGGAGGCGAAGAACTCCTACGTCAAGCTCGCCGAGGTGACGGAGAACGACGTCGATCCGGCCAAGTGGGGCACAAACTGGCCGCGCGAGTACGACGGGTACAAGCGCACGTCCGAGCCGACGCACACGAAGTACGGCGGAGGCTGGGGCGGGGCCGAGGGCCTCGTGCCGCCCGAGAAGGCCGCGCGCGACCCGTGGCTGACGCGGATCTTCGCGGGGTACCTCTTCGCGGTCGACTACCGCGACCGCCGGGGCCACGCGTTCATGCTGACCGACCAGGAGAACACGAAGCGCAACGTGCCGGCCGAAGCCAAGCAGTCGGGCAACTGCCTCCACTGCCACGCGTCGATCATCCCGCTCTACAAGAAGCTCGGGAAGGAAGCGGCGCCGCAGGCGAGCGAGGCCGAGCAGTTGCAGAAGGGGCTTGAGAAGGTCGGCGAGATGGGCTACTGGGACGCCCACAAGGCGCTCGAGCAGGTGACCGGCGGCAAGGTCCACCCGGTCTCGTGCGTGGACTGCCACGACCCGAAGTCGATGGAGCTGCGCGTGACGCGCCCGGCCTTCATCGCCGGCATCCAGAAGCTGGCCGCCTCGAAGGCCGACGTGCCGCATCTGCCGAGCATCGAGCGCTGGCGGAAGGGCGACCGCGCCCACCCGTACGACCCCAACATCGACGCGACGCGGCAGGAGAAGCGCTCGTACGTCTGCGGCCAGTGCCACGTCGAGTACTTCTGCGGCAAAGGCACGACGATCTTCTTCCCGTGGGGCGAGGGACTGAAGGTCGAGGACATGGAGAAGGTCTACGACGGCATGCAGGTCAAGGGCGCCCGGTTCAAGGACTGGACGCATGCCGAAACCGGCATGGAGGTGCTCAAGGCCCAGCACCCCGAGTTCGAGATGTGGAGCCAGGGCATCCATGCCCGGAGCGGCGTCGCCTGCGCCGACTGCCACATGTCGTACCGCCGCGATGGCGCCCAGAAGATCTCCGAGCACTGGGTGCGAAGCCCGCTCCTCTCGGCGAACCGCTCGTGTGCCACGTGCCACCCGTACAGCGACGAGGAGCTCAAGAGCCGCGTCGAGGCCATCCAGGACCGGCACTTCGCGCTCATGACGCGCGCGGGCCAGGCGGCTGTCGCCATGATCGACGCGATCGTGGCCGTGCGGGCGCCGTACGACGAGCAGAACCGCCCCGCCGCGGCCGTGAAGGCGAAGGCCACGCTCGAAAAGGACGCTGACTTCCTGAAGCTCGCCAAGGAAGACCAGGACAAGAAGCTGGCCGCCGAGACGAAGGCGAACCTCCTCGCCGCGTGGCGCACGGTCGTGGACAAGGATCCGGCCATCAGGGAGCTGGGCGAGCTGCAGCGCGCGGCGCAGTGGCGCCTCGACATGGTGGCGGCCGAGAACTCCATGGGCTTCCACGCCCCGCAGGAGATGGCCCGCATCCTCGCCGAGTCGATCGACCTGTCCCGCCAGGCGCAGGTGAAAGCCGGAGAGGTCCTCCACGGCAAGGTGGCCGTGAAGACCGCGTCCCGTTAGGCGTCCGGCGCCCTGATTCATCTGCTCCATGCGCGGGAGGGCGCGCGGACCCACCTTCCAGACGGATGCAGGCGCGCCAGGTGCGCCGGTAAGGAGGGTCCATGCGCGTTCAGGACGTGATGACTCCGGACGTGAGGACGATCGCGGCCCGGGAGACCGCGGAAACCGCGTTCGCGACCATGAAAGCCCTCAACGTCCGCCACCTCGTCGTCCGTGACGACGACGCCGCGCTCGTCGGCGTCGTGTCCTCGCACGATCTCGGGGCCCCGAGCCAGGACGAGTTCCGGCGCAACCACCGCGTGGCCGACGTCATGTCGCCGCACGTCGTGACCGCCGACCCCGAGATGTCCGTCCGCCAGGCCGCGAACCTCATGCGGGGCCGCAACATCAGCTGCCTCCCCGTCGTCCAGCCCGGCCGGACGCCACGCCTGGTCGGCATCGTCACGACGTCCGACCTTCTCGAGATCCTTGGCCGCGGCATCGACCGCCCGACGCATCCGGACCGCAGGGTTCTGAAGGCCCGCGCGCCGCGCACGGAGCCCAGGGTCAAACGGATGCACTGACCCGGCCGGTCAGCGGCGCCGGGCGCGGACGAGCCGGACGGGAGCCGGGTACCGCCGCGCCTCGCGGACCGGAGAGCACCATTCCTTCGAGCGCGCATGCGCGCCGCGCACCGCCGAGTGGTACGCCTTCTGGAGCGCCCGCGTGACCGGTCCGGTGACGCCCGCCCCGATCGTCCGGAAGTCCACCTCGCGGAGTGCGACGCACTCGGCGGCCGTCCCGCAGACGAAGACCTCGTCGGCCATGTAGAGCTGGTCGCGCGCGATCGCCTGCTCGACGACCTCGTAGCCGAGCTCCTTCGCGAGGGCGAGGAGCGTGTCGCGCGTGATCCCCTCGAGGATCGGAGCGGACGGCGTCGTGACGATGCGCCCGTCCTTGACGACGAAGAGGTTCGCGCCCGTGCACTCGGCAACGTACCCGTTCGGGTCGAGCATGATCGCCTCGTCGAAGCCGAGCCGAACGGACTCCGTTTTCGCGAGGAAGCTGTTCACGTAGTTGCCGCTGATCTTCGCCTTCGTCATCGAGACGTTCGGGTGGTGGCGCGTGAACGACGAGACGTTCGCCCGCACGCCCTTCTCGAGCGCCGCCTCGCCGAGGTAGTTCTTCCACTCCCACGCCGCGATCCCGATCGCCGGCTTGCCGCCGTCGAGGTTCAGGTTCCAGCCGCCGCCGTCGAGCCAGATCATCGGGCGGATGTAGCACTCGGAGAAGCCGTTCTTCGCGACCGTCTCTTTCGTCGCCTCGACGAGCTCCTCCTCGGAGAACGGCAGCGCGTCAAAGCCCAGGGCCTTCGCGGAGAGCCTCAGGCGCCGGATGTGCTCCGGGAGCCGGAAGATCGCCGGGCCGGCCTTCGTCGCGTAGCACCGGATTCCCTCGAAGACGCCGATCCCGTAGTGAAGGCCGGGCGTGAGGAAGTGCAGCGTCGCGTCCTCGTAAGGCACGAGGTCGCCGTCTTTCCAGATCCACTTCGATTCCATTCCCATCACAGCCTCACTGCGGCGCCCCTGAGGCCGCTTCGCGGCCCGGCGCCATCGACGTCGTTGCGGCGGCGATCTCGTCGGCGATCGCCCGTGTCATCTCGCGCGTCCCGAGGGCGCGCGTGCTCTTCTGCGCGAGGTCGGCCGTGCGCGCGCCCTTCTCGAGCGCGGCCTCGATCGCCCGGTGGACCGCGGCCGCCTCCTCGTGCAGGCCGAGCCCGTCCCCGAGGAGCATTGCGGCCGTCGCGATCGCGCCGATCGGGTTCGCGAGGTCGCGGCCCGCGATCTGCGGCGCCGAGCCGTGCACGGGCTCGAAGAGGCCGGGACCGTCGCCGAGGCTCGCCGAGGGCAGGAGCCCGAGCGAGCCGACGAGCGCGCCACACTCGTCGGACAGGATGTCGCCGAAGAGGTTCTCGGTCACGACCACATCGAACGCCGACGGGAAAAGGACGAGGTTCATCGCGCACGAGTCCACGAGCTGGTGCTCGAGCGTGACGTCCGGGTGGCGTTTTCCCACCTCCGTCACGACGGCGCGCCAGAGCTGCGACGTCTCGAGGACGTTCGACTTGTCGACCGACGTCACCTTGTTCCGCCGCGTCGCCGCGAGCCGGAACGCCATCTCCGCGATGCGTTCGACCTCCATGCGCGTGTACGGCAGCGTGTTCACGGCCGTCCCCGCCGCGAGGTCGACGGACCGCGGCGTCCCGAAGTAAAGCCCTCCCGTCAGCTCGCGCACGACGACGAGGTCGAGGCCGCGCGCGACCTCGGGCTTGAGCGGGCCCGCGTCCGCGAGCGCACGGTAGAGGCGCGCCGGCCGGATGTTCGCGTAGGCGCCGAGCGCCTTGCGCAACTGGAGGAGGCCGTACTCGGGCCGCTGGTCCCGGGGAGCCAGGTCGTACGCCGGGTCGCCGACGGCGCCCATGAGAACGGCGTCCGCGTCCTTGCACGCGACGAGCGTGTCCTCGGGCAGCGGCGTCCCCTTCTCGCGCAGGGCGCGCGCGCCGACGAGCCACTCGGAGAGGACGAACGTGTGAGAGAAGCGCGCCTCGACCGCCTTCAGGACGGCGACGGCTCCCGCCGTCACTTCCGGACCGATGCCGTCGCCCGGCAGGACCGCGATGCGCGCGCGCTTCCCCATTCAGACTCCGTACCCGTAGCCGGCTTCCTCGGCCGCGGGCGCGTCCTCCTTTCGGTGCGCCGCCGCCGGCCGGATCGGCACGACGTGGTGCGAGGGACGCGCCGCGGGCGCGCGCTTCATCGCCGACCAGAGCGAGACGAGGTCCCGGTCGTGCACGACCTTCTGCCGGTCCGCGAGCGCGATCATCCGGCGGTAGAGGTCGTCGAGCTCGTGGCGGGCCGGGATGATCCCGAGCGCCTCGCAGCGGGCCTTGAGCGCGTGGCGGCCGGAGTGCTTGCCGAGGACCATCGTCGTCCTCGGCACGCCGACGTCCTCGGGACGCATGATCTCGTACGTGCGGCGGTCCTTAAGGATGCCGTCCTGGTGGATGCCCGCCTCGTGCGCGAACGCGTTGCGGCCGACGATCGCCTTGTTCGCCTGGACGGCTTCGCCCGTGAGCTCGGTGAGGAGCTGGCTCGCCGCGTAGATCTCGCCCGGGACGATCCCGGTCGTGAACGGCAGCTTGTCGGGCCGCACACGGAGCGTCATGACGATCTCCTCGAGGGACGCGTTGCCCGCGCGCTCGCCGATTCCGTTCACCGTGCACTCGATCTGCCGGCAGCCGGCCTCCAGAGCCGCGAGGCTGTTCGCGACCGCGAGGCCGAGGTCGTTGTGGCAGTGCGCCGAGAAGACCGTGCGGTCCGCGCCGGCGACGCTCGCCCGGATCGTGGTGAAGAACCTGTAGATCTCGTCGGGCGTCGAGTAGCCAACCGTGTCCGGCAGGTTCACGGTCGTCGCGCCCGCCTGGATCACGGCCCCCACGACGGCCGAGAGGTATCCGACGTCGCTGCGCGTCGCGTCCTCGGCCGAGAACTCGACGTCGTCGACGTGGCGGCGCGCGCGGGCGACCGCGCGAGCCGCGGCCTCGAGCGCCTGGCCGCGCGACATGTGGAGCTTGTGCGAAAGGTGGAGGTCGGACGTCGCGATGAACGTGTGGAGGCGCGGACGGGCGCACCCGTCGAGGGCCTCGAGCGCGCGGTCCACGTCCGCGTCCACGGCGCGCGCGAGCGCCGCGACGACCGGCCGGCGGACCGCCTTCGCGACGGCGCGGACGCCGGAGAAGTCGTCCTCCGAGGCGACCGGGAACCCGGCTTCGAGGATGTCGACGCCGAGCTCGTCGAGCTTGACGGCGAGACGCACCTTCTCGGCCTCGCGCATCGAGAAGCCCGGCGCCTGCTCGCCGTCCCGGAGCGTCGTGTCGAAGATCGCGATGCGGTGCCGGACGTCGCCCTCCGCGCTCATGTCAGGCCACCTTCCCGATGCGGACGGGATGGAGAAACGGCATCTTCTCGCGCAGCTCCGCGCCGACGGTCTCGAGGAGCTGGGTCCGCTCCTTCTCGCGCGTCGCCTCGAAGTTCGGGCGGCCCGCTCGGTTCTCGGCGATCCAGTTCTCGGCGTAGACGCCCTCCTGGATCTCCTCGAGGATCTTCTTCATCTCGCGCCGGGTCGCGTCCGTCACGATGCGCGGACCCGCGGTGTAGTCGCCGTGCTCGGCCGTGTCGCTGATCGAGTAACGCATGTAGTTGAGACCGCCGCGGTACATGAGATCGACGATGAGCTTCAGCTCGTGGAGGCACTCGAAGTACGCGACCTCCGGCTGGTAGCCCGCGTCGACGAGCGTCTGGAACGCGGCCTTCACGAGCGCGGACGTGCCGCCGCAGAGGACGGCCTGCTCGCCGAAGAGGTCCGTCTCCGTCTCCTCGGCGAACGTCGTCTCGAGGACGCCGGCGCGCGTCGTCCCGAGCGCCTTCGCGTAGGCCAGCGCGTCCTCGCGCGCGTGGCCGGTCGCGTTCTGCTCGACGGCGAGGAGCGCCGGCGTGCCCGCGCCCTCCACGTACAGCTCGCGGACGCGGTGGCCCGGCGACTTCGGCGCGACCATCGACACGTCCACGTCGTGCGGCGGGCACGATCTGGCCGAAGCGGATGTTGAAGCCGTGCGCGAACATGACGGTCTTGCCGGCCTTCATGTGCGGCGCAATCGACTCGTCCCAGAGCTTCTTCTGGCCCGTGTCGGGCGTCAGGATCATGACGACGTCCGCGCGCTTCGCGGCCTCGTCGACCGGCAGGACCGTCAGCCCCTCGGCCTTCGCCTTCGCGGCGGACTTCGACGTCGCGTGGAGGCCCACGACGACCGAGACCCCGCTGTCGCGGAGGTTCAGGGCGTGCGCGTGCCCCTGGCTGCCGTAACCGATGATCGCGACCGTCCGCCCCTTGAGGCGGGAGATGTCGGCGTCCTTGTCGTACCAGATTGTCGCCATGTCTTCGATCCTCGTCGTGTTGATGGTTTGGCTCAGGTGATGCTATTTTTCTTAGAAGGTGGAAAGGGGCTGGGCGCCGCCGGCGCGCTGCGAGCGGCCTTCTCTCAACCTTCTAGGCTGTTCTTTCTTCGAAGGTGAATTCGGGCTGCGCGAAGGCGACGGCGTCGCGCGACCGGACGACCTCGATCACGTCCTCGAGGCGCAAGAGCTGCTTCTGAAGGAGATTCGAGCGCTCCTCGTCGGCTTCCGCGACGAGAACGAGCCTCGCGACCGGACCGCCTTCACACCCTTCGAAGAAAAAGCTCCGGATGGGCGCGCGCTGGCGCCTGAAGAGTGATTCGACCCTTGCCAGAAGACCGGGAGCATCCTTCGCCTTGATTTCATAGGTCTCTTGCATCTCAGCCTCCTCAGCTCTTCTTCTTCCGCGGGTCCGACACCACCATCGAATCGATGGACTGGCCCGCGGGCCACATGGGGTAGCAGTTCTCGTTGCCGTCCGTCCGCACGTGGACGAGCGCGGGGCGGTCGTTCACGGCGAGCGCGGCCTCGTACGCCGGGACGAGCTCCTCGGGACGGCTCACGCGGAACGCGGCCGCCCCGAACGCCTCGGCGAGCTTCGCGAAGTCGGGGTTCCGGAGCTCGACCGCGAAGAAGCGGCGCTCGTAGAAGAGGTCCTGCCACTGGCGGACCATCCCGAGGTTCTGGTTGTCGAGGACGACGACCTTGATCGGGAGCTTCTCCTCGACGGCCGTCGCCATCGCCTGCATCGTCTGCTGGAAGCTGCCGTCGCCGTTCAGGTTGATCACGAGGCGGTCCGGCATCCCGCACTGCACGCCGATCGCGGCCGGCAGGCCGAAGCCCATCGTCCCGAGGCCGCCGGACGTCACGAACGTGTTCGGCTCGTCGCACTTCCAGAACTGCGCGGCCCACATCTGGTGCTGGCCGACGTCCGTCGTGACGATCGGGCGCCGGTCCCGCGTCATCTTCCAGAGCGTCTCGATCGCGAACTGCGGGAGGATGACGTCGCCCGTCTGCTCGTAGGCGAGCGGCGCCTCGGCCTTCCACGCGGCGATCTTCTCGAGCCAGCCGTTCGTGTGCGGGGCGCCGACGAGCGGGAGGAGCTGCCGGAGGACGGTCTTCGCGTCGCCGTGCAGCGGGAAGTCGGCCTTGCGGTTTTTCCCGATCTCGACGGGGTCGACGTCGAGGTGGACGACCTTCGCGTGTGGCGCGAACGTGGCGAGCTTGCCCGTGATCCGGTCGTCAAAACGCGCGCCGAGGGCGATGATGAGGTCGGCGTCGTGCATCGCCCAGTTCGCGTAGGCGGTGCCGTGCATCCCGAGCATCCCGAGCGAGAGCGCGTCCGTCTCGGGGAAGGCGCCCTTGCCCATGAGCGTCGTCGTGACGGGGATGCGCGCCTTGCACGCGAGGCGCCGCACCTCGGCCGAGGCCCCGGACGAGATCACGCCACCGCCCACGTACAGGACCGGGCGGCGCGCGTTCGAGATCGCGAACGCGGCGCGGCGGAGCGACACGGCGTCCGCGCGGCGCAGGATTTCCGCGGGCTCGGCGTCTGGGCCTTCCCACGACGTCTCGCCCTGCAGGACGTCGCGCGGCACGTCGACGAGGACCGGACCGGGGCGGCCGGAGACCGCGACGCGGAACGCGTGGCGGATCGTGCCGGGAACCTCGTCCGGGTCGAGGACGAGCCAGTTGTGCTTCGTGACGTTCTGCGTCATCCCGACGATGTCGGCTTCCTGGAAGCCGTCGCGGCCGAGGAGCGACGTGGCGACCTGCGCCGTCAGGGCGACGACGGGCGTCGAGTCCATCATCGCGTCCGTCAGGCCGGTCACGAGGTTCGTCGCGCCCGGGCCGGACGTCGCGAGGCAGACGCCGGGACGGCCCGTCGCGCGCGCGTACCCCTGCGCAGCGTGCGCGGCGCCCTGCTCGTGCCGCATGAGGAGGTGCCGGATCGGCGATCCGTGGAGCGCGTCGTAGAGCGGCAGGGCCGCGCCGCCCGGGTGCCCGAAGATGTGGGTCACGCCGAGCGCAACGAGCTCGTCCGCCATGGCGCGCGCGGCGCTCGTGCGGGTCTGCGGCTGGGCCTTCGCCTGTGCGGTCACGCGGTCCTCCCCGCGGAAACGGTCACCGCCGCATCGGACGCCGCGACCCCCGCGAACGTCCCCGTCACGGCGCCCTCGGAGGCGGACGAGACGAGGCGGGCGTACTTCGCGAGGGCGCCGGACGTCGCGCGCGGCGCCGGGGCGCGGTACGCCCGGCGGCGCGCGGCGAAGTCGTCCTCGCCGATCTCGACGTCGAGGCGGCGCGCGACGACGTCGAGCGTCACGGGGTCGCCGTCCTTCACGTACGCGATCGGCCCGCCCGCCGCCGCCTCGGGCGAGACGTGGCCGACCATGAAGCCGTGCGTGGCGCCGGAGAAGCGGCCGTCCGTCACGAGGGCGACCGACTCGCCGAGACCCTGCCCGACGAGCGCCGCCGTCACGGCGAGCATCTCGGGCATTCCCGGCGCACCCTTCGGCCCCTCGTTGCGGATCACGACGACGTCGCCTGCCCTGACCTCGCGCTTCTGGACAGCCGCGAACGCGGCGATCTCGCCGTCGAAGACGCGCGCGGGGCCGGTGTGGCGCATCCGCTCGTGGCCCGCGAGCTTCACGACCGCGCCCTCGGGCGCGAGCGTGCCCCGCAGGATCGCGAGCCCGCCGTGCGGCTTGAGCGCCTTCGCGACCGGGCGGACGACCTCCTGCCCCGGCGTCTCGACGGCGTCCTTCGCCTCGTCGAAGAGCGTCCGGCCCGTGACCGTCTTCGCGTTCTTCACGAGGCCCGCTTCCACGAGGCGCCGCGCGACGAGGCGCGAGCCGCCCGCGCGCGCGAGGTCCGGCGCCGTGAAGCGGCCGCCGGGCTTGAGGTCGACGAAGAGCGGCGTCCGCGCCGAGATCGCGTCGAAGTCGTCGAGGAAGAGCGGGACGCCCGCTTCCCGCGCGATCGCGAGGAGGTGGAGGACGGCGTTCGTCGAGCCGCCTGCCGCGGCGACGGACGCGATCGCGTTCTCGAACGCGGCCCGCGTCAGGATCTTCGACGGCGTCAGGCCGTCCTTCAGACGCTCCATCACGAGGCGGCCCGCCGCGCGGGCCACGCCCGCCTTCGTGGGGTCGGTCGCCGGGACGTCGTTCGCACCCATCGGCGAGAGCCCGAGAAACGTCAGCGCCAGCGCCATCGTGTTCGCCGTGAACTGCCCGCCGCACGCTCCCGCGCCGGGGCACGCGCCCGCCTCGACGTCGCAGAGCATCGCGTCGGAGATCGTCCCGGCCGCGTGCGCGCCGACCGCCTCGAAGACCTCCTGGATCGTGACGTCCTTCCCCGCAACCTTCCCGGGCTCGATCGAGCCGCCGTAGAGCGCGACCGACGGGAGGTCCAGCCGCGCGAGCGCCATCGCGGCGCCCGGGATCGTCTTGTCGCAGCCGCACAGGGCGACCACGGCGTCGAGCGCGTGGCCCGCAACGGCCAGCTCGATGGAATCCGCGATGACCTCGCGCGAGACGAGCGAGGCGCGCATCCCGTCCGTGCCCATCGAGATCCCGTCGGAGATCGCGATCGTCCCGAACTCGAAGGGCGTGCCCCCGGCCTCGCGGACGCCGGCCTTGACCTCCTCGGCGAGCGCGCGGAGCGTGAAGTTGCACGGGCCGAGGTCCGTCCACGGGTGGACGACCGCCACGAGCGGCTTCTCCAGATCGGCGGGCGTCAGGCCGGTCGCGCGCAGCATCGCGCGCGCGGGAGCCCGCGCCGGGCCTTTCTTGATCGCGTCGCTCTTCACGCTCCCGATGACCTCCTCGAAATCCGGTCCAAAAAAAAAGCCCCGCGTCTGCGGGGCGGCTGGCTGATGTGTTTCTCGTTTCCCGTCAGCTCGCCGCCTGTCTCTCCGTAAGGACGAGAGAAATTTCCTTCGAAAGCAGAAGGACGGGAACGGCGATGCGGGCGAGAACCATCACGGCGCGAATTGGACCGCATTCGAAGGAATTCTTCAAACTCATAGTCTTTCTATTATTATTAGCATTACTTATGGACGTCGCCGGGCTGCGCGTTTTCCTGGCCGTCGCCGAGGAGCGCGGCTTCTCGAAGGCGGCCGTGCGCCTGTTCCGGACGCAGTCCGCCGTGAGCCAGGCGGTGCGCCGTCTCGAGGACGAGCTCAAGGCCGACCTCTTCGACCGGACGACGCACGACGTGCGCCTCACGGAGGCCGGGAAAACCCTCCTCGAGCACGCGCGGCGCGTCCTCGCCGTGACGGAGGAGGCCGAGCGAGCCGTGCGCGAGCTGCGCGACCTCCGGCACGGGCGCGTCGTGATCGGCGCGAACGAGGCGGGTCTGGAGGTCCTCCTCCCGCTGATCGGACGCTTCCGCGAGACGCATCCCGGCGTCGAGTTCGAGGTGAAGCGTTCGCCGTCGCGCCTTCTCGGAGCCGAGGTCCTCGCGGTCGCGCTCGACTTCGGCATCGTCGCCTTCGTGCCGGCCGAGGAGGGGCTCAAGACCGTCGTCCTCGCGTCGGACGAGCTCGTCGTCCTCTCCCATCCCTCGCACCCGTTCGCGAAACGGGTCCGCGTGACGCTGCAGGAGTTCGGCGCCGAGACCGTCATCGCGCACGGCGACCGCTCGCCCGCGCGCGAGCGCGTCCTCAACACGTACGCCGAGCGCGGGACGCCGCTCAACATCAAGGTCTCGCTCCCGAGCCTCGACGCCGTCAAGCGCGCCGTCGAGCGCGGGATGGGCGTCGCGCTCCTCCCGCGCCGGACGGCGCTCTCCGAGCTCGAGTCCGGACGCCTCGCGGCCTCGACGCTGCCGGAGCTGCGCCGCCCGCGCGACCTCCGCCTCGTCTACCGGGCCGCGGGCAACTTCGGCCCGGCGGCCCACGCATTCCTGGAGATGGTGCGGAAAGAGCGGGCCGCGGGATGAATGCGGTGTCGTCGGCGGGCCTGATTCAGGTGCATCAGGGCCGGGCGGCGGCCGTGCCCCCATGTGTTGAGCACTGACCCGAGGTCGGCTCCGGTGTCCTGTTCGGATACGTGCCTGACCTCCGGAGAGCCCCGAGCCAGCAAGGAGGACTCATGCTGCGAAAGCTCGCGGCCCTTGTGGTTTGTGCCTTCGCAATCCTCGCGTTCCGAACCGACGCCGCTAAACCCGACGCCAACCCGCCCGTGACGATCATGACCCAGAACATGGACGACGGGACGGACCAGACGTACATCATCGGCGTCCTGACGGGTCAGTTCCCCGCGACCGTGGAGCAGGCCGTCGATCTGACGTATCTCGAGCTCCAGTATTCCGCGTTCGAATTGCGCGCCGCCAAGATGGCCGGTGTGATCGCCACGAAACACCCTGAAATCGTCGCCATCCAGGAGGCGGCGCTCTGGCGATCCGGGCTCACCCCGGAGACCGCGACGAAGGTCGAGTTCGACCTGCTTGCCATGCTCGTCTCGGCGCTCCGATCCGCGGGCGTCCCGTACGACGTCGTCGCGGTGAACCACCTGAGCGATCTCGCCCTCCCGGGGAATCTCATCGGGGCCCTGCGCTTCACCGACCGGAACGCCGTGCTCATCCGGTCCGACCTTCGCCCCCCGCAGTTCCATCTCTCCAACGTGCACGCGCGCGCGTTCGACGCGGCCTTCCCCTTCACCGAGCAGCTGACGGTCAAGGCGGGCTGGATCTCCGCCGACGTCCACGTCGGCAACAGGCAGTTCCGCTTCGTCACGACCCACCTCGAAACGCCGATCGAAGGCATTGAGGAAGCTGCGCTCGTGCAGGAGGCGCAGGCGCTGGAGCTGATTCACGAGCTCCGCAACCTCACGATTCCCGTCGTGATCTGCGGCGACTTAAACGCGGACGCGAGCGACGTCGGCCCCTCCGTGGACGACACGCCGACCGTCGGCCTCATCGAGGCGGCGGGCTACACCGAGGTCTGGCCGGCGACGCACGCTGTCGGCGACAAGGGGCTCACCTGGCCGTACTACCTGGAGGACCAGTTCCCCGGAGGCGGTCTCCCGCCCCCCTTCTTCGCGCCCTCGGTCCCCTTCGAGCGAATCGACCTCTTCTTCACGAAGGGCATGGAGATCGTCGGCTCGGATCTCGCTTTCGCCGCCATGCCGCCGATCCCGGACATCCCCACGTTCGCGTCCGACCATTCGGGCGTGGTGGCCGTCTTCCGCTTCCCGTGAGCTCCTGAACTAGAACCCGGTGACGTAAGGCAGGCGCTTCGCGAGCTCCTCGACCGCCTCGAAGCGGTCGAGGAGCATCGACGTGCCGTCCCAGCGCCCCGTCAGGAATGCCTGGCGCGCGTTCTCCGGCATCGACACCGGAAACGCCGCTCCCCCGGCCGCGAGCGTCAGCGACTCGAGATCGAGGGCGAACAGCACCGACGCGTCCGTCGCGACGAGCGCCTGAAGCATCGCGACCGCCTCGTGCGGGAAGCGTGACGCACGGCAGGCCGATCGCGACGGAGTTCCCGAAGAAGATCTCCGAGAACGACTCGCCGAGCACGGCCTTGAGACCGCCGCGGGCGAGCGCCTGGGGCGCGTGTTCGCGCGAGGACCCGCAGCCGAAATTGCGGTTCACGAGGAGGACGCTCGCGCCGGCGTAACGCGGGTCGTCGAACGGGTGCATCCCGCCGCGGGCTTTCGCGGCTTTCCGGTCGTCCTCGAACGCGTGCGCGCCGAGGCCGTCGAACGTGACGGAGACGAGGAAACGCGCCGGGATGATCCGGTCCGTGTCGATGTCGTCGCCGACGAGCGGGCGCGCCGTTCCGGCCAGACGGCGGATCGCGGGCAGGCTCATCGCGCTCCCCCGAGGAGAGCACGCACGTCCGTCACCGCGCCCGCGACGGCGGCCGCCGCGACCATCGCGGGGCTCATGAGGAGCGTCCGGCCGGTCGGGCTCCCTTGCCGGCCCTTGAAGTTGCGGTTGGACGAGGACGCGCAGACCTGCCGCCCCTCCAGCCGGTCCGGGTTCATCGCGAGGCACATCGAGCAGCCGGCGCCGCGCCACTCGAAGCCCGCCTCCCGAAAGACGACGTCGATTCCCTCTTTTTCAGCAGCCAGCCTGACCGCGTTCGAGCCCGGGACCGCGAGCGCCTTGACGCCCTTCGCGACCTTCCGGCCCTTCACGACGCGCGCGGCTTCGCGCAGGTCCGACAGGCGCCCGTTCGTGCACGAGCCGATGAAGGCGACGTCGATCTTGGTCCCCGCGATCGCCTCGCCGCCGGCGAAGCCCATGTACTCGAGCGCTTCGGCGACCTGCGTGCGGTCACCGGCGGCCGCGTCGGCCGCCTTCGGGACGCGCCCGGAGACGCTCGCGCTCTGCGCAGGGGTTGATCCCCCACGTGACGTGCGGCTCGAGCGCGGCGCCGTCCAGCGTCGCCCGGCTGTCGTAGGCAGCGTCCGCGTCCGACGCCATCGACGCGCCACCAGCGCGACGGCCCGCTCCCACGCCTCGCCCTTCGGCGCGGCGGGGCGGCCCTTCAGGTACGCGAACGTCGTCGCGTCGGGGTTCACGTAGCCGGCGCGCGCGCCGCCCTCGATCGACATGTTGCAGAGCGTCATGCGCTCGTCCATCGACATCGCGGAGACGGCCTCGCCGCCGTACTCGTACGCGTAGCCGGCGCCCGCCTTGACGCCGAGCGTCCGGATGATCGCGAGGATGACGTCCTTGGCGTAGACGCCGGGGGCGAGGCGGCCCGTCACGTCGATCCGGCGGAGCTTCATGGGGTCCATCGCGAGGCACTGCGAGGCGAGGACGTCGCGCACCTGCGACGTCCCGATCCCGAACGCGAGCGCCCCGAACGCGCCGTGCGTGGACGTGTGGCTGTCGCCGCACGCGATCGTCATCCCGGGCTGCGTGAGGCCCAGCTCCGGGCCGATGACGTGCACGATGCCCTGCTCCGGCGCGCCGAGGTCGTGGAGCGGGACGCCGAAGTCCTTCGTGTTGCGCTGGAGGGAGGCGAGCATCTCCTCGGCCTGAGCGTCCGCGAAGGGGCGCGCGACGCTGGTCGTCGGGATGATGTGGTCGACGGTCGCGACGGTGCGCGACGGGAACGCGACCTTCCAGCCCTTCTCCCTCAGCATCGCGAAAGCCTGCGGGCTCGTGACCTCGTGAACGAGGTGCAGGCCGACGAAGAGCTGCGTCTGCCCCGTCGGGAGCTTGCGGACGGCGTGGAGGTCCCAGACCTTCGAGAGGAGAGAGCGGCCCATCGCGGACGAGCGTATCAGGGCACGACGACGACGACGAGGCGCTTCGGGCCGTGGACGCCGTAGGCGAGCGTCTGCTCGATGTCGGCGGTCTTGCTCGGCCCCGACACGAGTAGGGCGTTCGGCGGGAGGCTTTTCGCCCAGCCCTCCTCGCGCATGACCCCGAGGAGCGTGTCGCGGATCGCCCTTGCCGAGAGGAGCGCGACGTGGAGCGGCGGCACGAGCGACAGGAGTCGCGGCTCCTCCGGCGACGGCCAGAGGACGAGCGAGCCCGTGTCGGCGATCGCGCTCCTCACGGACGTGAAGCCGGCATCGATCCCGTCGAACAGCTCGGACTTCCACTCCTCGACGGGCCGGTCGTACGGGACGACGGCCGGCGCGCCCGCGCGCGTGCAGGCTTCGGCGAGGAGGCGGCCGGCCGGGGTTGCGGGCCCGAGCGCAACGTTCTTCGCGCCTTGCGCGACGAGGAACGCGCGGACCGTTTCCGGCCATCCGTCCGCGGTCGCGTCGAGGAACTCCGTGTGGACGGCGGCCATCGCGGCGCGCAAGCGCTCGAGGCGCGCGGCCGGCGTCCACGTCTTCCTCTCGACGACGGAGAAGTCCGACGCCGGCGGCGCGGAGGGCGCGACCGCGCGCAGGCGGCCGAGGATGTTCGCGCGCGCGTCAGGCATCGGGCAGCCCCTTCTCTCGCGCGAGTTCGTGCAGCGTGTGCGACGCCCGGCGCGGCAGCGTCCGCGACTGCGTCCAGGCCTTCAGCGGGCCCGGGCCGCCTTTGACGAGCGGCCCGAAGACGCGCAGCGCGGCGCCCATCGCCCGGTAGAGGAGCGGCGAGGCGTGCGCCATCCGCCAGCCGGCCCACGCGAGGTCCTCGAGGCGGTCGCGGCCGCCTCCCGCGTCCTTCACCTTGAAGTCCGGCGAGGAACGGGCGGACTCCTTGCGGAGCGTCACGAGGATCTGCGTGATCGGGATCTGCACGGGGCAGACCTCGACGCACGCATGGCAGAGGCTCGAGGCGTGCGGGAGGTCGTGCCGCGCGGCGAGGCCCTCCATCTGCGGCGTCAGGATCGAGCCGATCGGGCCCGGGTAGACGGCCTCGTACGCGTGGCCGCCCACGCGCGTGTAGACGGGACAGTGGTTCATGCAGGCGCCGCAGCGGATGCAGCGGAGCGTCGGGGCCATGGCCGCGTCCGCGAAGATTCTCGAGCGGCCGGCGTCGAGGATCACGAGGTGGACCTCGTGCGGTCCGTCCTTCTCGCCGGCGCCCCGCGGCCCGGAGATCGCGTTCAGGTACGTCGACACGGACTGGCCCGTCGCCGAGCGGGTGAGGACCGTGTAGAGCGGTGCGACGTCGTCCAGCTTCTCGACGACCTTCTCGAGGCCCATGAGCGCGATGTGAACGGGCGGGACGTGCGTCGACATCCTCCCGTTGCCCTCGTTCTCGACGAGGAAGAGCGAGCCCGTCTCGGCGACCGCGAAGTTGACGCCCGAGATGCCCGCGTCCGCCTCGAAGAACTTCTTTCTCAGGACGCGGCGCGCCGTGGCCGTGAGCGCGTCGACGTCCTCGGTGTAGACGGCGCCCTTGATCTTCTCCGCGAACTGGCGCGCGATCTGCTGTCGGCTCTTGTGGATCGCCGGCATGATGATGTGCGAGGGCGTTTCGCCGTCGAGCTGGATGATGTACTCGCCGAGGTCGCTCTCGAGGCTCTCGACGCCGTTCTTCTCGAGGAAGTCGTTGAGATGCATCTCCTCGGAGACCATCGACTTGCCCTTGACGAGGCGCGTCGCGCCGCGCGCGCGGAGGATCCCGAGGACGATCGCGTTCGCGTCGTCCGCCGTCTCGGCCCAGTGGACCTGGATCCCGTTCGCCGCGCACTTCGCTTCCAGCTTCTCGAGGAGGTCCGGCAGCTTCGCGAGCGTCCGCGCCCGGATCGAGGCCGCGAGCGCGCGCAGCGCCTCCCACTCGGCCGGGTCCGCGAACAGCGCGGCGCGCTTGGCCATGAGGCCGTCCATCGCGCGGCGGAAGTTCGCCCGCAGCTTCGGGTCGCGGAGCGCACGCGAGGACGAGGCGTGAAAGTCGGCGGGACGAGTCTCAGCGCTCACGGGTCCGCTCCCAGAGGAACTCGGCGAGGTGCATCGGCCGCGCGGAGGCGCCCTTCTTCTCGAGAGCCCCGCCGATGTTCAGCAGGCACGCCGCGTCCGCCGAGAGGACGACGGACGCCCCGGTCCTCTCGACGTCGGCCGTCTTGTCGTCGACCATCGCGGACGAGATGTCGGGGTAGCGGACGGAGAACGTCCCGCCGAAGCCGCAGCACTCGCGCTCGCGCTCGAGCGGGGAGACGGAGACGTTCGCGAGCTGCGACAGGAGCGCCTTCGGCTCGGCGTCGAGGCCCATTTCACGGAGGCCGTGGCAGGACGAGTGCCACGTGACCTTCACGGGCGTCCCACGGTCCGTCAGGCGCACGCCGAGGACGTTCACGAGGAACTGCGTCAGCTCGACGACGCGCCCCGCGAACGAGCGGGCGGCCTCCTCGTCGGGCTCGCCCGCGAAGAGGTCCGGGTAGTGGTGCTTCATCATCCCGGCGCACGAGCCCGACGGCACCACGACGGGCAGGTCCCGCGGGAAGAGCGCGATCTGCGCGCGCGCGACGGCCCGCGCCTCCTCGTGATGGCCGCAGTTGAACGCGGGCTGGGCGCAGCACGTCTGGCCGGGCGGGAAGACGACCTCGAGGCCCTCGCGGCGCAGCAGCTCGATCCCCGCGAGGCCCGCCTCGGGGAAGAAGAGATCCACGACGCAGGTGCCGAAGAAGTAAACCGCCCTGGGCCGATCCGCCATCGCGAGGCGCCTCCCTGGCGCGACGCCGTGGAATCTACTCCTCGGGCGGAAGTTCCGAGAATGATTCAGGAAGACCACCCGGCGCGCGGGGGGGGCCTGCCCGTTTTCCAGTAGTCTCGGGCGGCCATGTCGACGGCCGCCACCCGCGCCCAACGTCCCGCGACATCCCTCGCCGGCGCTCTCGAGGCCGTCGTCGGCGAAGACCGCCTCCTCACGCGCGCGATCGACCGCGTCGCGTGGGCGTCGGACGCGAGCTTCTACCGCCTCGTCCCGGCCGCCGTCGTCCACGCGAAGAGCGCGGACGAGGTGCGGCGCCTCTTCGAGGTCTCCCGCGCCCACGGCGTCCCGCTCGTTTTCCGCTCCGCCGGAACGAGCCTCTCGGGCCAGTCCATCACGGACGGCGTCCTCGTCGAGACGGCGCGCCTCTTTCGCGGCCTTTCCGTCGAGGAGAACGGCGCGCGGATCCGCGTTCAGCCGGGCGTGATCGGCGCCCACGCGAACCGCGCCCTGCGGCCGTACGGCCGGAAGATCGGGCCGGACCCCGCGTCGATCGCGACGTGCACGGTGGGCGGAATCGTCGCGAACAACGCGAGCGGGATGTGCTGCGGCGTCGCGCAGAACGCGTACCACACGCTCGAATCGCTCACGTTCCTCCTCCCTTCCGGCACCGAGATCGACACGGCGCGCCCCGACGCGGACGACCTCTTCCGCGCGAAGGAGCCCGCGCTCTGGCAGGGCCTCCTCGACCTGCGCGACCGCGTGCGCGCCGACGCGCCGCTCGCCGCGCGCGTCCGGGCGAAGTACCGGACGAAGAACACGACCGGCTACTCGCTGAACGCGTTCCTCGACTACGACCGGCCCGTGGACCTCTTCCGGCAGCTCCTCGTCGGGTCGGAGGGGACGCTCGCGTTCGTCGCGGAGGCCGTCCTGAAGACCGTGCCCGACCTCCCCGTGAAGGTCACGGGGCTCCTCCTCTTCCCGAACCTCCACGCGGCCTGCGCCGCGATCGTTCCGCTGAACGACGCCGGCGCCAAGGCGCTCGAAGTCATGGACCGCGCGGCGCTGCGCTCGGTCGAGAACGAGCCGGGCGTGCCCGAGGCGCTGAAGTCGCTGCCCCCGGGCGCCGCGGGCCTCCTCGCGGAGTTCCAGGCCGCGGGCGAGGACGAGCGCGTGGAGCTCGGGCGCGTCGCCGCGACGGCGAGCGGGGCGCTCACGCTCGTCGAGCCTGCGCGCTTCACGCACGACCCGGCCGAGCAGGCAAGCCTCTGGCGCGTCCGGCAGGGCATGTTCCCGTCCGTCGGCGCCGTGAGGAAGAGCGGGACGACCGTCATCATCGAGGACGTCGCGTTCCCGATCGACCGCCTCGCGGACGCCGCGGTCGACCTCAACGCGCTCTTCGGCGTGCACGGCTACGCCGACGCGATCATCTTCGGCCATGCGCGCGACGGGAACCTCCACTTCGTCCTCTCGCAGTCGTTCCGCGACCGCCGCGCCGTCGACCAGTACGCACGCTTCATCGACGACGTGGTCAAGCTCGTCGTCGAGCGCTACGACGGGGCGCTGAAGGCCGAGCACGGCACGGGCCGGAACATGGCGCCGTTCGTGGAAACGGAGTGGGGCCATGAGGCCTGGGCCGTCATGAAACGCCTCAAGGAGCTGGCCGACCCCGCCGGCCTCCTGAATCCCGGCGTCCTCGTGAACGCCGACCCGCGCGCGCACCTGAAGGACCTCAAGCCGATCCCGTCGGTCGAGGACGAGGTCGATCGCTGCATCGAGTGCGGCTTCTGCGAGCCGCAGTGCCCGAGCCGCGACCTGACGCTCACGCCGCGCCAGCGCATCGTCGTGCGCCGCGAGATCGCCCGCCTGGACGAGACGCGGGCCGACGCCGTGCTCAGGGCCAGCCTCGAGGCCGACTTCCCGTACGAGGCGCTCGACACGTGCGCCGTGGACGGCCTCTGCGCGACCGCCTGCCCGGTCAAGATCGACACGGGGATGCTCACGAAGCGTTTCCGCGCCGTCCGCCACTCGGCCGCCTCGCGCCGGACCGCCGCGCTCGTCGCACGCTCGTTTGCCCTCGTCGAGCCGGCGCTCCGCACGGGTTTACGCGCGGGTCACGCCGTTCAGTCGCTCTTCGGGGCGCGCGCGATGACGGGCCTGACGAAGGCGCTGAAGGCGATCTCGGGCGGGCCGTTCCCGCAGTGGAGCGCGGAGATGCCGCGCGCCGCGGCCACCCCGCGGACGAAGACGTCCCGGGAGGGCGCACAGGCGATCTACTTCCCGTCATGCCTCTCGCGAACGATGGGGCCCGAGGCCGGCGACGGCGACGCGCCGCCGCTCGTCGACACGATGGTCGCGCTCGCGGCGCGCGCCGGCGTGAGAGTCCACGTGCCTCCCGACGCCGCGGGGACGTGCTGCGGCGTCCCGTTCTCGTCCAAGGGCTACACCGAGGCGCACGCGATCGCCGCGAACCGCGCGATCGTGAACTTCTGGCGCTGGTCGGACGGCGGAAAGCTGCCCGTCTTCGTCGACACGAGCCCGTGCACGTACGGGCTCCTCCACGCGCGCGAGGCGCTCACGGACGAGAACAAGGCGCGCTTCGACGCGCTCACGATCCTCGACGGCGTTGCGTTCGTCCACGACGTGCTGCTCCCGAAGCTCGCCGTGACGAAGAAGCAGCCGGCGGCCGTCCTGCACCCGGTCTGCTCGCTCGTGAAGATGGGCCTCGTCCCGAAGCTCGAAGCCGTGGCCCGCGCGTGCGCCGAGAGCGCGACGGTCCCGCCGGACGCCGGCTGCTGCGGCTTCGCGGGCGACCGCGGCTTCCTCTTCCCGGAGCTGACGGCCTCGGCCACGCGACTCGAGGCTGCGCAGGTGCGCGAGGCGGGTGCGGGCGGCGGCGCGGGACACTGGTCGTCCAGCCGCACGTGCGAAGCGGGCCTGTCGCGCGCGACGGGCGAGCGGTACCGGTCCTTCGTCCACCTCGTCGAGCGCGCGACGCGCCCCTGACCCTTCCGGCTCAGCCCGCGAGAAGGCCTCCGACGATGTCCACGAGCGTGTGCGCGAGAATCCCGGGGCGCAGGCTCTTGCGCGCCGCGGCGAGCGCGCCGAACCCGAGCCCGTAGAGGCCCGCAAAGAGAGCGGGCATCCAGCCTTGGTACGCGTGGGCGGCCGCGAACACCGCGGCTTGCAGGAGGACGGCCGTGGACGTCGCCGACGTCCCCCGTGCGAACTGTCCCTGCAGGTAGCCCCGGAACGAAATTTCCTCGCCGACGCCCGCGGAGACGCAGACGAGAATCCACGCCCCGGTCTGCGCCGGGCCAGACGGGCCGATGACCCTTGCGACGTCGTCGTGGATGCCGAGCACGCGGCCGAGGAGCGGCGAGAGGGCGAGAGACGCGGCGACGAACCCCGCCGCGAGGGCGAGGTCGGCGGCGACGGTTCGTGGCGCCGTCGAGAGGTTTCCCACGAGATCCAGAAGACTCCGTCCGTCCTTTCGGATGCCCACCGCGATGTACCGCAGGAGAAGGAGCTGGACGACCACGACGGACGCGTACGCCGCCCATTTCTGCGCCGGTGAGAGCGCCGCCGCGGCGCCCCCGAAGCGCGTCTGGGAGGCGGCGCCCCAGGCGGCAATGGCCGCGAGGATCGCGAGGAAGACCAGCGTGTGCCGGCGGGAGGCGAGGAGGGGCCGGGGCGGAGCCGGGTTGGTCGTCATGGACCCAAACGTGGCGCCGCCCGAACGGGAGCACAATGTCCGGCACATCGGCCGCGGCCACGCCGTGGCGGGACGCTCCAAACCGTTGAACGTAAAGGGCGTGGAGGACCCGGATCTTATGCTTGACCGCTCATGGAAAGGTCGGGTCTCGGCGGCGGCGGCCCTGCTCGGGCGTCGCGGCGGCCTGCGCGGCGGCAAGGCGCGGGCCGCAAGCTTGTCGGCGCGCGAACGGAGCGAGATCGCGCGGCGCGCCGCCCGGACGCGATGGGCCGGCGGCGCTACGGCAGACCCCGATCCCGATCCGTCGCGCGTGCGAGACGCCCGGCGCACGCGGCGACGCATCCTCGCCGCGGCCGTGCGCGAGGTGCGCGCCCATGGCCCCACAGGCGCCCGGCTCGCGCGCATCGCGCGCCTCGCGGGAGTGCACCCGAAGACGATCCACGCCGCATTCGGAAGCCGCGACGGCCTCGTGAGAGAGGTCTTCGCCGCGAGCGCCCGGGCCCTGCGGGCGACCGGGAGCACCTCGCCGACCGACCTCGCCGAGGCCCTCGTCTTCTGGCAGCGTTTCCTCCTCGAGCGGCCGGGCGGCATGCGGGTGATGCTGTGGGAAGCTCTGGAGCCTCCGTCGGGCCGTCTCCCGGGCGCCGCCGAGCGGCGCGCCCTCTGGCGCACCGCGGCCGAAGGGCTCGAGGATCTGCAGCGCCTGGGTCGCCTGCGGCCGGACTTCGACGCGCGCTATCTCCAGCTCGCTCTCGTTTCGCTCACGCTCGTGCCTGCGGCGCTCCCGCAGATGGCGGAGCTCGTAACCGGTCTTTCCCCGTCCGATGCGCGCTTTCGCGTGGGACAGGAGAGGTTCCTGAGAGAGCTGGGACTCCTCCTCACGCTCCGTTCATAATCGACCCGATGCGCGTCGCACTCCTCCAGATGAACCTCGTCTGGGAAGACTGGAAGGCGAACCACGCCGGCGCGGCCAGGCTCCTGAAGCGCGCGGCCGACGACGGCGCCTCGCTCGCGCTGCTGCCCGAGATGTTCGCGACGGGCTTCTCGATGGACGGCGCGAAGATCGCCCAGCCGCCGGGCGGGCCGAGCGAACAGTGGCTGCGCGGCATGGCGCGCGGCCTCTCTCTCCACCTGATCGCGGGTCTCGCCGAGACGTGCGACGCCTCCGGCGCTCCGTCGGCGCTCCCGTGCAACAACGCGCTCTGGGTCACGCCCGAGGGCGACGTCTCGCGCTTCACGAAGCTCCACCCGTTCTCGTTCGCGGGCGAGGACGCCGTCTACGCGAAGGGCGCGAAGGTCGCCACGTGGACGATCGAGGGCGTGCGCGTCACGCCGCTCGTCTGCTACGACCTGCGCTTTCCCGAGCCTTTCCGCCTCGCGGCCGAGGGGACGGACCTCTTCGCGGTCGTCGCGAACTGGCCCGAGCGCCGCCGGGCGCACTGGCGGCTCCTCCTCAAGGCCCGGGCCGTGGAGAACCTCTGCTATGTCGCAGGCGTGAACCGCGTGGGCGAGGACGGCAAGGGCAACCGGCACATGGGCGACTCGTCCGTGACGTCGCCGTGGGGCGAGACGCTCGTCAGCGCGGCCGAGACCGAGACGGTCCTGATCGCCGACGTCGACCCCGCGGTGGTCGCCGACGCCCGCGCGAAGTTCCCCGCGCTCGCGGACCGGCGGCCCCTCTACACGCGCTGAAGCGCTCCTCTGAGCCGCCTGCATCATGGAGAGCCCGGGCGCGGGCTCCCATGTTTGCCTCAGGCGTGAGCCTGCGAGAGGAGTGCCTCATGGCGAAGCTGCTCCGGAACTCGTCCCGTCCCCCGATCACCGTTCCCCGGACCGCGACCGTCCTCGAGGCGGTGAAGACCATGGTGAAGGAACGGGTGGGCGCTGTCGTCGTGATGAAAGGCAGGAAGATGACCGGCATCTTCTCCGAGCGCGACGTCCTCGAGAAAGTGGTCCTCGCCCGGCGCGACCCCGCGAAAACGCCCGTCGCGGACGTCATGACCGCCGACGTCCTCTTCATCCCGGCGCCCGGCGACGGCGCCGAGGCGGCGCAGACCATGGCGGAGCGCCACATCCGGCACCTCCCGATCGTCGACGCGAAGAAGAAAGTCGTCGGGGTCGTCTCGTTCCGCGGCGTCATGGAAGAGCGGATCGCCGACCTCGAGCACGAGGTGCAGGTTCTCGAGGCCTATCTCGGCTACGACGGAGTCTCCGGCTGACCTCCCGGTCTCGGCGCCTTTCTTCGCCGCGCCCGGAATGCGCCGGGTTCGTGACGCGTTGGATCCGCCATGGCCCGAAACGACGCCGCCCTCCGTGACCACCTCTCCCTCGCGCTCTCGTGGGAGAGCGCGCACATGAGCCTCGCATCCGCCGTGAAGGGGCTGCCCGCGCGCCTGCGCGGGAAGAGGCCGAAGGGCTCCGCGCACTCGCCGTGGGAGCTCCTCGAGCACATCCGCCTCGCACAGCGCGACCTCCTCGATTTCAGCCGCGACCCGGATTACGTGGAGGGCGACTGGCCGGACGCGTACTGGCCGAAGACCCCGGCGCCGCCGACGCCCCGTGCGTGGAAGGCGAGCCTCCAGGCGATCGCCGCCGACCGCGAAGCGTTCCAGGAACTCGTGAAGACGACGCCGGATCTCCTCGCTTCGGTCCCGAGCCGGCCCGGAAAATCCATCCTGCGCTCCGTGCTCATCGCGATCGACCACACGTCGTACCACGTCGGCCAGCTCCTGATGGCGAGAAGGCTCTTCGGCGCCTGACTCACTTCTCCGTCAGCCTCTTCAGCCCTGCCACGTCGAGGCTCTTCGCGAGCGCGTCCACCGCTGCCGCGTCGCCGTGGATCTCGACGAACGAGTTGTAGACCTTCGTCCGGGGCCGGCCCGGCCCGTCGAGCGTGAAGCCGGCTTCGTATCCCGTCAGGCGGTCCTGGAAGTTCGTGCGCGGGCGGAAATCGCCGAATCCGGCCGCAAGGCCGTCGGACGGGACGCCGAGCATGCAGTTCACGCCCGCCCAGCGGGACGAGAACGCGGCGCCCGGCACCGACGCAGGCCGGGCCGCGGCGCAGAGCCCGTAGCCGTTGAAGTTGACCTCGAGGCGGACGTCGGCGCGGCGCGGCGAGCTCCCCTGCGGGGGCGCGGCGACGGCCTGCGGCGACTGCGCCGCCTGCGCGAGACGCGCCGAGATCTCCTGGATCCGCTTCGTGTCGCCCTTCTGGACGGCGTCCTGCAGGTTCTTCGTGAGCTCCTGCGCGTCCGACGCGAACGCGGCCCGGTCTCCCTCGGCCTGCCGGCGGCCGAACTCCGGGGCATCCGCGGGCAGATACGTCGCGACGAGCCCGGCCCAGAAGGGCACGTTCTGGCCCGGGTCGTCGCAGACGGTCCCGGACGAGGCGGACGTCCTCGTCACTTCGTAGACCTTCCAGCCCGCCGGCGGCGCGGGGAGGAGCTTATCGAGCGCGGCGGACCAGCCGTCGACGGTGGCCCTCTCGCCGGCCGTGAGCCGCCGCTCCCGGGCGCACCCCTCGCCGGCGGCCGAACCCGCTCCCAGGCACAGCGCGAGGGCGGTCACGAGGACGAAAGCTCTCTTCATGAGAGAAATCGTACCGGGACCGACCGCTTGTGAAACTTATCACAAGCTGTCGAATGTCACTAGCGCATCCTCATCATTTCCGCTGTCTTCCCCACTGTTCATCCTCTACTGACTTGGAGTCCCGAAGGGGCCCCCGAAGGAGGGTTTTCCATGGCGACGACGACATCCGCACCCGAAACCAAGGCGCCGGAAGGGGCCACGAAGCGTGACTCCCTCACGATCACCGACAACAGGACCGGCAAGGCCTACGAGGTCCCGATCAAGGACGAGACGATCCGTGCGCTCGACCTCCGTCAGATCAAGGTGCAGCCGACCGATTTCGGCCTCATGACGTACGACCCGGCGTTCATGAACACGGCATCTTGCAAGAGCAAGATCACGTTCATCGACGGGGACAAGGGCATCCTGAACTACCGGGGCTACCCGATCGCGGAGCTCGCGGAGAAGGCGACGTACCTCGAGACGGCGTATCTCGTCGTGCACGGCGAGCTCCCCACGAAGTCTGAGTACGAAGCCTGGACGAACGACATCACGTTCCACACGATGGTCCACGAGAACATCAAGGCCGTCATGAAGGGCTTCCGCTACGACGCACATCCGATGGGGATGCTCGCGTCCACGGTCTCGGCCCTCTCGACGTTCTACCCGGAGGCCAAGGAGGTCCGCGAGAAGGCGACGCGCCGCCAGCAGATCATCCGCCTCATCGCGAAGATGCCGACCCTCGCGGCCTTCGCCTACCGCCACTCGATCGGCTGGCCCTTCTCGTACCCCGACAACGAGCTCTCCTACTGCGCGAACTTCCTCCAGATGATGTACCGCGCGGTCGAGCCGAAGTACGTCGCGAACCCGGTGCTCGTCAAGGCGCTCGAGATCCTCTTCATCCTCCACGCGGACCACGAGCAGAACTGCTCGACGAACGCGATGCGCGCGATCGGCTCCTCCGAGGCCGACCCCTACGTCTCGGCCGCGGGCGCGATCGGCGCCCTCTACGGGCCGCTCCACGGCGGCGCGAACGAGGCCGTGCTCCGGATGCTGTTCGAGATCGGCTCGAAGAACAACATTCCGGCGTTCATCAAGTCGGTCAAGGAGTCGGGCGGCGAGAAGCGCCTCATGGGCTTCGGCCACCGCGTCTACAAGAACTACGACCCGCGCGCCAAGGTCATCAAGCAGATGGCCGAGCAGGTTTTCGAGGTCACGGGCCGCAACCCGCTCCTCGACATCGCGCTCGAGCTCGAGCGGATCGCCCTCGAGGACGACTACTTCATCAAGAAAAAGCTCTATCCGAACGTGGACTTCTACTCGGGCCTCATCTACCAGGCCATGAAGTTCCCCGTCGACATGTTCCCCGTCCTCTTCGCGATCCCCCGCATGTCCGGCTGGCTCGCGCAGTGGGACGAGATGATGGCCGACTCCGACCAGAAGATCGCCCGCCCGCGCCAGATCTTCCTCGGCTCCGGCGAGCGGCACTTCGTGCCCTTCGAGAAGCGCGGCTGACGCGCCCCGGATCCCGGATCGAACGCCGCCGCGGCCCGCAGCCCGGCGGCGTTCCCCTTTCCGGGGGATAGGATGGCACCCGAGGTTCCGATGCCCGTTCCGCTCAAGGCCCGGCTGAAGGCCGGCGAGGCCGTTCACGGCCTCCTCTCCCCCAACGTCGAGGCGACGACGCTCGAGACGCTCGGCCTCGTCGGCTTCTCCCTCTACATCCTCGACACGGAACACGGCCCCGCCGGGCCGCGCGAGGCCGAGGACGCCGCGCGCGCCTGCGAGATCGCGGGGATGTCGCTCCTCGTGAGGCCGCGCAGCCTCGACCCGAAGCTGATCCTCCAGTATCTCGACGCGGGCGCGATGGGGATCATGCTGCCCGGGCTGCGGGAGACGGAGGAGGCCCGCCGTCTCGTCGAGGCCGTGAAGTACCCGCCGAAGGGCCTGCGCGGGATCGCGGCCGTGCGCGCGAACCGCTGGACGCTCGGCCCCGAGAAGATCGAGGACTACGTGACACGGGTGAACGACGAGACGCTCGTCCTGCCGCAGATCGAGACGCTCGAGGCCGTCGCGAGGCTGCCCGAGCTCGTGAAGGTCCCCGGGCTGGACGGCTTCATCATCGGCCCGCGCGACCTCGCGATGGCGATGGGCTATCCCGGCGGCCCCGCCCGGCCCGAAGTCGAAGCCGCGGTCGACCGGATCACGAAGACCGTTCTCGACGCCGGGCTCTTCATCGGGACGGTCGCCGCGACCGGCGCGCGCGCGAAGGAGCTGATGGCCAAGGGCCACCGCATCCTCCTCCACAACGTCACGGCGCTCCTGAAGAACGGGGCCGCGGCGTACTTCGGCGCCGCCGGCTGACCGCTCAGACGATCTCGACGGGGATCGAGAGCGACGCCACCGCGTCCGGGCGGCATGCGCCTTCGCCGCAGGCGCGATACGCCACGCGCACGCTCACGTCTCTCTTCCCTTTCGCCGCCCTCGGGGCGACGGAGAACGAGAGCGCAACCTCGAACGTCCCGTACCAGCCGGTCTCCTCGTCGTGCGCCGAGCTGGTCAACCTCAGGGGCTCCGGCAACGGGACCTCGTCGAAGGTGAATTCGGACCCGCCCCAGGCCTCGATGCGCAGCCCGTCGGGGCCCTGCAAATGCCAGCCGGGAGCGACGGAAATCCTGAGGATGAGCGCGCCTTCGCCGCCGCGCACGACTTTGGGCTCAACGGCCACCCCCTCGACGCGCACCGGCGAAGTGGGCGCTGAGGCGTTCTCTCCTCCATTCACCTTCGAAGAAAAATCACCGGCGCCCAGCCCCGCTGTGGGTCCCGAGTCACTGAGGGTGTCCGCGAGAGGGAGCAGACCGTACCGGTCCTCGAACTCGAACAGCGCCTCCAGCGCGAAGAACCAGGACTCCGTGCCGTGCGGCGAGCGCGCCATGAGCCAGCCGACCTCGTCGACGGCGTCCTTCGCCTCCCTCGCGAGCCCGCGGTTGCCCGTTGCGAGCGCGAGGCGCGCAAGCGCCCGCGCCGCCCCGCCGGAGGCCGAGGGGACGGCCTTGTCGAAGAGGTCGCGGCCGTTCGAGAGCAGGGTCTCGTTGCCTTCTCCCGAGAACCGGAAGCCCGGGCCGTCCTTCCGGCGGAAGCGCGCGCGCAGCGACTCCACCGCGGCCCTCGCCTCCTCGTGCCAGATCCCGGCGGCGCCGGGGCCCTCGGCGTCCGCGAGGTCGAGGAGCGCGAGCGCGAGGAACGCCTCGTCCTCGAGGAACGCGGGGATCTTCGCCTCGCCGTCCTTCCACGTCCGCGCGAGGACGCCGTCCGGGAGGCGCGCGACGTTCAAGAGGAAGCGCGCGCCGACGCGCGCGGCCTCGAGGTAGCGCGGCTCGGCGAGCGCGCGCGCCGCGACGGCGAAGCCGGAGACGGCGAGCGCGTTCCAGCCCGAGACGCGCTTGTCGTCGAGGGAGGGAGGGATTCTCTTGCTCCGCGCATCGAGAAGTTTGTGCCTGAGCGGCGCGAGACGTTCTTCGGCGCCCGGTGAAGAGGAGATTTTCTTAGAAAGAAAGAGGACCGAGGCGCCGGTGCCATGCCCCGTCGCTTCCTCGGCGAAGTTGCCGCCCTCCCGCACCCCATACCATTCGCAGAAATAACTCCCGTCCGATTCGCCGAGGCATTCGAGGATCTGCTCGGGGTCCCAGCAGAAATATTTTCCTTCTTCCCCCTCCGAGTCCGCGTCCGTCGCGGCGAAGAAGCCGCCCTCGGTGCCGCGCATTTCGCGGAGGAGGTAGTCGCCCGTCTCGCGCGCGACCTGCGCGTAGAGCGTGTCGCCCGTGACGGCGTACGCGCACGCGTAGACGCCGAGGAGCTGGGCGTTGTCCGTGAGCATCTTCTCGAAGTGCGGGAGGAGCCATTCGGCGTCCGTCGAGTAGCGGTGGAAGCCGCCCCCGAGGTGGTCACGGATGCCGCCGAGCGCCATGGCGTCGAGCGTTCCGATCGCGTGCGCCAGCGCCGCGGCGTCGCCTCCGGCGCCGCGCGCGAGGAGCCACTCCAGCGCGACGTGCGGCGGAAACTTCGGCGCGCCGCCGAAGCCGCCGTGGCGCGGGTCGAAGGCCTGCGCGAGCGCCGCGCCCGGGAGGAGCAGCGCGTCGCGCGAGAGGGATTCTGCGGGGCCGCGGCCCGCGGGGTCGGCGGCGCGCGCGACCTCGGCGGCGATCTGGCGCGCGGAGTCCTCGAGCGCCGCGCGCTCGTTGCCCCAGGCCTGCGCGATCCGGAGGAGGAGAGTCCGGAATCCGGCGCGGCCGTGGCGGTCGTCGGGCGGGAAGTACGTCCCCGCGAAGAACGGCTTGCCGTCCGGCAGGAGGAACGCGGAGAGCGGCCAGCCGCCGCGCCCGGTTGTGAGCTGGACGGCCGTCATGTAGACGTCGTCCACGTCGGGGCGCTCCTCGCGGTCGACCTTGATCGCGACGAAGTGCTCGTTCAGGACGTCGGCGACAGCAACGTTCTCGAACGACTCCTTCTCCATGACGTGACACCAGTGGCACGACGAATAGCCGATCGAGAGGAAGATGGGCCGGTCCTCCCGGCGGGCCTTCGCGAAAGCCGCCTCGCCCCATGGCCACCAGTCGACTGGATTCCGGGCGTGCTGGAGGAGGTACGGCGACGTCTCTCCCGCGAGGCGATTGCTCACGGGGGTAGCATCTCACCAATGCGCAAGGCGGACTACGGCGTGGACGCCCCGGGCGTCGTCCGGAACCTGTTCGTCGTCGCCGGCCTTCTCCTCGCGGCCCTCGTCGTCAGTCCGCCGTACGCCGGCCCGTACCGGATCGCCGGGCAGGACGTCCTGTTCGAGCTGCGCGGACTGTTCGCGGGGCCCGCGGTCGGCTGCCTGCTCGGCGGCGCACTCATGCTCCTGTACGCCGAGTGGGGGAAGTTCCGCCACCGCGACCGGATGCTCGCGATGATCGCGTGGACGGGCGCCGAGTTCGTCCTCGACGTCGGCACGGGCCGCGGCCTCCTCGCGCTCGGCGCCGCGAAGAGGCTCACGACGGGGACGGCCGTCGGGGTCGACGTCTGGAGCCCGAAGGATCTCTCCGGGAACGCCGCGGACGCCTTCCTCGCGAACGCCGAGGCCGAGGGCGTCGCCGAGCGCGTCGAGGTGCGCAGCGCGGACGCGCGGTCGATGCCCTTCCCGGACGCGTCGTTCGACGTCGTCCTCTCGAACCTGTGCCTCCACAACATTCCCGACGCCGGCGGACGGGCCGACGCGTGCCACGAGATCGCGCGCGTCCTCAGGAAGGGCGGCGTCGCGCTCGTCTCGGATTTCGTCCGGACGGGCGACTACGTCCGCTCGTTCGAGGCCGCGGGGCTGACGGTGACGCGCACCGGGCCGCACGTCCTCGACGTCTTCCCGCCGCTCCGGATCGTCCGGGCCGAGAAGCCCGCGGCCTGAGTCCGCCATCCCCCAAACGGGGAATGTCGGCGGCAGGGCCTCGTCGCTAGATTCCCACTCAGAGGTCACCATGCTGTCCGATTCAGTGCCGACGCGATGGAGCATCGGGTTCGAAGCGCGAGTCGGACGGTTCGAGGGCGCTACAATGCGAGCCGCACAAAGTCAGATGGGGGACGGATTACGGGCCGGCCGTACGCCCTCGGACAACTGGACGTCATGCGCCTCGACGCGGTACGACGCCTCTGGGAGCGCCTTGCGGAACATGGGCCGCAGGCTCTGGACGATTCCGCTTCCTTCACCGACAGCGAGCGCGAGGCCGGGCGCATGGTGCTGCCTCTCCTGGAGGATCTGAAAGCGGCGCGGCTGGCTATCGAAGAAGCCTCGCGCCACACGCGCGCCCTCGAAGCGGCGCTCGACTGCCTCCCGGTGCCGGCGATCGCCGTCGACGGCAACGGCCGTTACCTCGCGGGAAACCCCGCAGCCGGACGGCTCTTCGGGGGCCCGGCAGTGCCGCAAGCCGTTCTCTACGTTGCGGCGCGCTCTGCGGCTTCCGACGAGCCGGTCGAGGTCCCGGTTATGAATCGCACGGTCCGAATCGTGCCGGGCTCGGCAGCGCCCCGGCATCCCGGAGGCGCGCCCGACCCGGACTCTTCCCGGATCTTCTTCTTCGTGCCCGCGGACGGGAGCTTCGAGCTCGACACCGAGCACCTGCAGGCACGCTGCGGCCTGACCGCCACCCAGGGGCGCGTCGTGGGCCTCGCCGCACAGGGCCTCACGAACAAGGAAATCGCAGCCCGCCTGTCGGTTTCCGCCGACACGGTACACAAGCACCTGATGTCCGCGTTTCAGAAGACGGGCGCATCGACGCGTGCGGGGCTCGTCGCCCTCGCGTTCGGGGCTCGATTCGGCATCGACCTCTGATCAAAGGACTGGAGGAGAGGGTGACGAACGCAGCGCTATCGCGGAGAGTTCCTGCGTATCTCGGAGCACTCCTGGCGGCCACGGGTCTTCTAGCCCCTGCCGGCAGGGCGCATGCACAGGCGATCATCAAGGCGAGCGACACGACGTTCATCAAGCTCGGCGTCCAGCTCCAGGCGTGGGCCGATTGGCAGCAGCTGGCAAGTGCCGATGGAACGACAACCGCCGGTTACGCCCAGAACCTATTCATTCGGCGCTGGCGCTTTCTTGCCGGAGGGCAGGTCGTCGAAGACGTGACATTCTTCTACCAGATGGACGACACGAACCTCGGAAAGAACAAGGCGTCGTCCGCGGCTCTTTCCACGACCCCGAGCATCATCGATGCGTTCGGGATGTGGCACGTGGCCCCGGAGCTCCAGCTCCTGGGCGGCATGTTCTACGTGCCCCTGGGCCGAAACGTCATGCAGGCGGGATCGACCACCCTCACGCTGGATACCGGCCCGACCTCACTCCAATCGAACGCCCAGACGCAGAGCAATGCCTTTCGCGATACCGGGTTCGGGGCCACCGGCTTCTTCCTGAACGATCATCTGCAGTATCGGGCCGGCGTCTTCTCCGGGGAGCGGCTGCCCGGCGTCAAGAACTCCTACCGCTATGCCGCCCGGGTTCAATACGAGCTCTTCGACACCGAGACCGGCTACCTCCACCAGGGTTACGTCTACCAGGGGTCGAATTACGGAGACCGAAAAATCGTCGCCATCGGCGTCGGCTCGGACAACCAGGGCGACTATCACGCTTACGCAGCCGATGTATTCGCCGACATCCCGGTAAGCGGGAGTGGCGCGGCAACCGGCAGCATCAACTGGTTCCACTACGACGGAGAAACTCGCTTCGCGTCGCTGCCGCGGCAGAATGACTATCTCGTCGAGGCAGGCTATTACTTCGCGGCGGCCAAGCTGCAGCCGTTCCTGCAGTTTCATACCCAGAGGTACTCCGACGCGGCCAACGACTCGAAGAGTTCGCGCCGATACCAGGCCGGCCTCCATTGCCTCGTGCACCGCCAGTATCTCAGGGTTACCGCTGCCTACACGCGCCTCGTTCCCAAGCTCGATTCGGCGGCACCGACGAACGAGTTCACGATCCAGTTTCAGGTCTTCTACTTCTGAGGCAAGGCATGAACGCAGGACGTCACAATTGAAGACGCGGCGGGATCTCTTCCGGGTCCTCGGACTTGCACTCGCATCCCGGCCGCTTCAGTCGCTGGCCCAGGATCCAGAAAAGGTCTGGCGAGTCGGCATCCTCGTTTCCCGCCGCCGACCCGAGTCGCTCGAGACGGACCCGTACGGCAACGTCTCCCGCGGTCTTCGGGAACGAGGTTACGTCGAGGGACGGAACGTCGTTTTCGAGTGGCGCTTCGCCGGAGGGGACTACGCCAAACTCCCCGGGCTGGCTGCGGACCTCGTGAAGGCGCGCGTCGACATCATCGTCACAGACGGGACGCAGTCGATTCGCGCGGCTGAGAACGCGACGAGCTCGGTTCCGATCGTGTTCGTCGGAGGCACTGACCTCGTGGCGCGAGGGCTGGTGAAGTCGATGGCCCATCCCGGCGGGAATGTCACCGGCGTCGCCCTTCTCCTGAGCGAGACGATGGGAAAGCAATTGGAGCTGCTGACCCGGATGGCGCCCGGCCTCGCGCGCGTCGCCCTCGTCTTCAACCCGGCGAACGAGGCGCACCCGTCTCTCGTCGAAGAGGTACGAAAAGCAGGTCTGAAGATGGGCGTCCAGGTGCTCCCGTTCGGGGCCCTGGCCCCCGTTGAGATCGTGAACGCCTTCTTGTCGGCCGAAAAGGCCAAGGCCCAGGCGCTCATGTGGACGGTGGACTCGTTCCTGAACCAGCAGGCGCAACAGTTCGCCGGACTCGCCGCGAAGCATCGGTTGCCCTCGATCTCGGGCTTCTGGGACTACGCCCTGTTCGGGGGCCTCCTGAACTACGGCTCGAGGCCGGCCGAAACCTGGATAGGCGTCGTGGACTACATCGACAGGATCCTGCGCGGCGCGAGTCCCGCGGATCTTCCAGTCCAGCAGCCGACGAAGATCTTCCTGGTCATCAACCGGAAAACGGCTAAAGCCCTCGGCCTCACGATTCCGCCCGACCTTCTCGTCCTCGCGGACAAGGTGATCGAGTGAGGACGCGACGGGACCTCCTCCTCGCGCTCGGCGCCGCGGCGGCGGCAGCCCCCTTCCGCGCTCTCGCCCAGAAGGACGGCAAGGTCTGGCACGTGGGATTCCTGTCCGCGCGCCGGAGGCCCGCGACGCTGGAAGGCGACTACCACGGGGGCTTCCCTCAGGGCATGCGGGAGCTCGGCTACGTGGAAGGCAGGAACCTCAAGATCGAATGGCGATACGCGCAGGGGGATTACGAACGGCTCGCGGCGCTCGCGCGGGAGCTTGTCGCGATGCCCGTGGACGTCATCGTCACGGCCGACGGCACGCCTTCGGTGCTCGCGGCGATGAAGGCCACACACTCGATCCCGATCGTCTTCGGGGCCGCCGGCGATCCGGTCACGAACGGCCTCGTTGCGAGCCTCTCCCAGCCCGGCGGGAACGTCACCGGGATCTCGATCGTCGCCAGCGAGACGAATCTCAAGCAGATGGAGCTGCTCGGCGAGATGGTCTCGCACATCGCACGGCTCGGCGTCATCTGGAACCCGACGAACCCCTTCTCGGCACCGGCAATCAAGAAGTTGCAGGAGGCCGCCAGCTCGCGAAACCTGAAAGTCCTCGACGTCCCGGTCAGCACTCCGCTGGAGATCGAGGGCGCGTTCGCCGTTTTCGCTCGCGAGCGAGTCTCGGCGGTCTCGTGGGTCACGGACGGCTTCCTCATCCAGCAGCGCCAGGAGATCGCGGACCTCGCGTCGAAGAACCACTTGCCGTCAATCGGAGGCCTGCGAGAGTACGCGGAGTCCGGCGGGCTGATGAGCTATGGGCCGAATCGGACCGAGAACTACCGGCGTGCTGCCGTCTTCGTCGACAAGATCCTGCGCGGAGCGAAGCCGAGCGACCTCCCCGTGGAGCAGCCCACGAAGTTCGAACTGTTCATCAACCGGAAGACCGCGAGGGCGCTGGGGCTCACAATCCCGTTCGACCTCGTCGTCCTCGCGGACAAGCTTATCGAATGAAGCCACTCCGCCGTTGGCTGCCAGCGTTGTGCTTCGCGATCTTGATCCTGCAACTCTCTCGGACACTTGACGCGCAGGAGACGACGGCGCAGCCCTCCAGGGGGATCCCTCGCATTGGCATCCTCGGCTACGGTGTCGACGCCGGCCTGCTGGGCGCCTTCCGGCAGGGGATGCTCGAAGTCGGCCGTGTCGAGCAGCGAGATTACGTCGTCGAGTACCAGGCGTCGGACGCCAATGTCAACGAGCTTCCCGGGCGCGCGGCCGAGCTCGTCCGTCGGAATGTCGACGTGATCATCGCCAGCGGCACACCATCGGTCCGCGCCGCCCAGAAAGCGACTAGCACGATCCCCGTCGTGATGGTCGGTGTCGGGCTCGACCCGGTGCGCCTTGGGCTCGTACAGAGCCTCGGGCGTCCGGGCGGCAACATCACCGGCGTGGCCGCGCTCGGCGTCGAACTCATCGCGAAGCGCCTGCAGCTCTTCCGCGAGGTCGTTCCCGCGCTCTCGAGAGTCGGTGTTCTGTTCAATCCGACGAACCCCGCGAACGTGCTCTCGCTCAGCGAGTTCCGGACCGCCGCGTCCGCGGCCCGAATGGCGGTTCAGCCAGTCGCGGAAGCGAAGGCGGGCAGCGAGATCGGCCCCGCGCTGAAACGCGTGGCCCGCGGCAAGCCCGACGGCATGTACATCGTCTGGGATGCGATGCTCCAGGCTCACGCGAAGCAGATCGGCGAGTTCACGCTCGCGCACCGGATCCCGACCCTGGCCGCCATCAAGGAGCACGTTGAGGCCGGCGCCCTCATGTCCTATGGCGCGAAGCTCCCCGAACAGTGGAAACGACTGGCCCATTTCGTCGATCGGATCTTGAGCGGTGCCACGCCGGCGACTCTGCCCGTGGAGCAGCCAATTGCATTCGAGCTCGTCATCAACCGGAAGACGGCGAAGGTGCTCGGGCTCACGATCCCGCCCGAGCTGCTGCTCCTCGCCGACAAGGTGATCGAATGACGCGGGCGCCGCTCCTCCTGGCTTTGGGGGCCGTCCTGTTTTCAGCCGCGTCGGCAGCGCCGGCACAGAAGCCCGAGAAGGTGTATCGAGTAGGGTTTCTTGGCGCCCGATTTCGGTCGACGCCGACGAACCCCGACGTCTACTACGACTCCTGGCTGAATGGGATGCGTGACCTCGGCTACGTCGAGGGCCGAAATCTCATCGTCGAGTCGCGCTTCGCGGAGGATCACTTCGAGCGGCTCCCCAAACTTGCGGCGGAGCTCACCGCGATACGGCCCGATGTTCTCGTCACGCACGCGCTGCCCCCGACGCTTGCGCTCCAGCGAGCCACGACCACGATTCCGATCGTCTTTGCGGCAATGGTCGATCCGGTGGGTAACCACGTCGTGCCAAGCCTCGCGCGGCCGGGCGGAAATACGACGGGGCTGTCCTCAATGGGGATGGACGTCGTCCCGAAGCGCGTCGAGCTTCTGAAGGCGCTTGCTCCCGGGCTGTCCACGATCGCCGTACTCGTCAATCCCGATACCCCGGCGCATGCGGCAATGCTCGCCAGCTGCCGGGAATCCGCCAAGGCTTTCGGAACGCGCGTCATGCCTGTTGAGGCGCGGAACGCCGGAGAGATCGAGCGTGTCTTTGAGCGACTGGCACATGGGGCCCCTGTGGGCCTTCTAGTCCTGAACGACGGCACGTTTTTCGGCCTCCAGAGCCTGATCGGGAGGCTCTCGGTGGAGAGCCGCCTTCCGGTGATGCTCCCGTATCCGGAGGGCGTCGAGGCCGGCGGACTCGTTTCCTATGGCGTGAGTCTCGTGGATCTGTTCCGGCGGGCCGCAGGTCTCGTCGACAAGATCCTGAAGGGCTCGAAGCCAGGCGAGCTGCCCATCGAGCAGCCGACGAAGATCGAGCTCG
Organism: uncultured Acidobacteriota bacterium; assembly: GCA_963798215.1. Taxonomy (GTDB): domain Bacteria; phylum Acidobacteriota; class Thermoanaerobaculia; order UBA5066; family UBA5066; genus Fen-183. The sequence continues at coordinate 727,588 of CAWCSP010000004.1, read as the reverse complement.
TCATCAACCACAAAACGGCGAAGGCGCTCGGCCTCACGATTCCGCCGGAACTGCTGCTGATGGCCGACAAGGTGATCGAGTGAAGGGCCGCACTCTCTCGAGCTGCTCGGCCGCAGGGAGCCGGATCGTATCGGGGTCAGGGCCGAGCGGAGCCCGGCGCCGAGGCTCGCAGATCCGGAATGTCCCGGAAGTCTTCCAGGTTGAGGGTCCAGAGATCCGCACCCCTGGCCAGCGCGCACGCGGCGATCGCAAGGTCGATCTCCCGGCCTCTCGCCCTTCGCACTCTGGCGTAAAGGTTCGCGGCCAGCACGGCCTCGTGCGGGCCGAACGGGATGGCGAACTCTCGCGGGAAGAGCGCCTCCTGAGCTCTCAGCTCCTCGGGCCTTCTCGGGCCCCTCAACCATTCGTACAGGACGAGCGCCGGGACAAGCACCCGCTCGCCCCGCTCGATGGCAGCGCGCAGGGCGGTCGCGGACCGCTTGGGACCCGCGAGGGCCTCGATGAGCACGGACGTATCGAGCAGGATCACCGGGGCGCGTCCGAGCGGCCGCTCCGCCCGCCGCTGCGACGCGCCTGCCGGATCTCCTCGATCTCGCGTCTCGCCCGGGCCATCGACCTTGAAGGCAGGGGCGCGACGACCGCGTCGAAGACCTCCAGCATCCGCAGCCGCTCGCGCTCGCTCAGGCGTCCGACCCGCTCGCTGAAGTCCTGGATCGCCTCGTTCACGACCGCGCTCTGGGGCCTGGAAAGTCTTTCGGAAGCCTGCCGGAGACTGGCGGCGGTTTCGGCGTCCAGCGTGAACGTCATCTTCACCTTTGCCATACGAGTGCCATACTACCATATAGCTCCGACCTTCGACGCCTCGAGGTGGGTCACGCCCCGCGTTCGCGAGACTGCGAACGCGCCCAGGCTTACGATCCCGCCTGAGGTGCCGCTCCTCGCCGACAACGTGGTCGAGTAATGCTCCGCAGCGCCCTCTTCCGCAAGTACGCCGCGTACTTCGCAGGCCTCGTGACGCTGGTCCTTCTCGCGAGTGGCGGCATCAGCCTCTACTTCGACTACCAGGAGAACAAGCTCGCACTCCTCCGTCTCCAGGGGGAGAAGGCGTCTACGGCCGCGTACCGCATCGAGGCGTACGTAAAGGAGATCCAGGACCAGATCGGTTGGCTGTTCCTGCCGCAGCAAGGCGCCTACACCATCGAGCAGCGCCGCTTCGATTACCTCAAGCTCCTGCGCCAGGTCCAGGCGATCACGGACCTCGCGCAGCTCGACCTGGACGGGAAGGAGCAGCTGCGAGTTTCTCGGCTGGGCATGAACGTCGTCGGGAGCGGAGACGACTACTCGAAGGATCCGAAGTTCACGGTGCCGAAGTCGGGGCGGACCTACATCAGCCCCGTTTACTTCCGGAAGGAGACCGAGCCCTACGTCACGATCTCGATGGCCGGAGCGAGCGGGTCGGCCGGCATCGCGTCGGCCGAGGTGAACCTGAAGTTCATCCTGGACGTGATCTCGCGGATAAAGATCGGGCGCAAGGGCCACGCCTACGCCGTGGACTCGCGGGGCCGGTTGATCGCCCACCCCGACATCAGCCAGGTGTTGCAGAAGCGGGACCTTTCGTCGCTGCTCCAGGTGAAGGCCGCTCTCGAGAAGAAAGAGAGCGTCGACGGCCTGCCCGCCCTGATCGCGCGGGACGCCCAGGGGGCTGACGTCCTGACCGCGTGGGCACCGATCGAATCCCTCGGGTGGTACGTGTTCGTGGAACAGCCGAGCGGGGAGGCGTTCGCGACGATCTACGGCGCGCTCCAGCGAACGGCCTTCCTGCTCCTCGGCGGCGTCGCCCTCGCCCTGACGGCCAGCGTGCTTCTCGTGCGGCGAATGGTGGACCCGATCCGCGCCATTCAGGATGGTGCCGCCCGCATCGGCGCCGGCACGCTCGATCAGGCGATTGAGGTGAAGACGGGCGACGAGCTCGAGGCGCTCGCCGGCCAGTTCAACAGCATGGCGCAGCGGCTGAAGGAGTCGTACTCCATCCTCGAAGGCAAGGTCGAAGAGCGCACAGGCGAGCTCCGCAAGGCGCTCCTCGAGGCGGAGGTGGCGAGGAAGGCGGCCGACGATCACAGCCTTCTCGCGGAGGAGGAGCGGAAGCGGGCCGAGGCCGCCAATCAGGCAAAGAGCGTGTTCCTCGCAAACATGAGCCACGAGCTCCGGACGCCGCTCAACGCCGTGATCGGGTTCGCCCAACTCATGAACAGGGACCGAGCCCTCCCGTCCGTCCATCGGGAGCACCTCGGAATCATCGTGCGGAGCGGCGAGCACCTCCTTGGCCTGATCAACGACGTTCTCTCGCTGTCCAAGATCGAGGCCGGGCGGGACATCCTCACACCCGTCGCCTTCGACCTTCTGCCCTTCCTCGAGAACTTGTCCGAGATGTTACGCACGCGGGCGGAGGGAAAGGGCCTCGAGATGGCGTTCGAGCCCGGCGACCTACCGCCGAGCACCGTGTACGGCGACGAGAGCAAGCTGCGCCAGATCCTCATCAACCTGATCGGCAACGCGATCAAGTTCACGAGGGAAGGGCGGATCACGCTCCGGGCCGGCTGGCGGAACGGCCGCGCCCGCTTCGAGGTGGAGGACACCGGCCCCGGGATGACGCCCGAGGAAGTCGCTACGCTGTTCCAGCCATTCACGCAGACGGAGACCGGAGAGAAGGCAAAGGAGGGCACGGGGCTCGGCCTCGTGATCAGCCGGAACTTCGCGCGACTCATGCAGGGAGATATCGTCGTCGACAGCGTGCGCGGCCGCGGGACGACGTTCGTGGTGACGCTCGATCTCCCGGTTGCACCGGAGGGAGAAACCTCCCGGCAACTCGCCGAGGAGCGAAGGGTCGTCGGCCTCGAAGCCGGGCAGGAACACCGAAGGATCCTCGTCGTCGACGACGTCTCGGAGAACCGGATCCTCCTCGGGAAGCTCCTCGAGTCCGTCGGATTCGAAGTTCGCCAGGCCGCGAACGGCGTGGAGGCCATGGCCCTCTGGAAGGAGTTCACGCCCCGTCTGATCTGGATGGACATGCGGATGCCCGTGATGGACGGACTCACGGCGACGAGGGCCATCCGCGACGAGGAACGACGAGCCCGGCCGGGAACGTCGCCCGTGAAGATCATCGCGTTGTCCGCAAGCGCCCTCGAACACGAGCGCGCCGGCGTCATCGCCGCCGGCTGCGACGACTTTCTCGCGAAGCCGTTCCGCGAGTCCGCCATCTTCGAAAAGCTCACGGTGCACCTCGGCGTCCGCTTCGCCTACGAGTCCGCGGTGCCTCCCGCCGAGGCCTTGCCTTCCGGCGTCCTCACGGCGGTGCGCCTCGCGGCGCTCCCGAGTCACCTTCTCGCGCCCCTTCGAGACGCTCTCGAGATCGGCGATGACGAAGCCGCGGCGCGGGCGGTGGCGTCGATCCGTCCGCAGGATCCCCACCTCGCGGACGCTCTCGCGGACGCCGTGGCGCGCTTCCAGGTCGACGAGCTCATGAGCCTTTTCGAACAACTTGGGAGGACCGCCCGATGACCGGAGAGGTCTTTCTCGTCGACGACAACTCGAGCAACCTGTCGCTCCTCGCGGGCATCCTGAGGGACGCCGGCTTCCGGGTTCGCGCCGCGAACACGGGCAAACGGGCCCTCGCGATGATCCGCGTCCAGCGGCCCGAGCTCGTGATGCTCGACATCACGATGCCGGAAATGGACGGCTTCGAGGTCTGCCGCGATCTGAAGGCCGATGAGGCGACCCGCGCCATCCCTGTGATCTTCATCAGCGCTCTCGACGAGCCCCTCGACAAGGTAAAGGCCTTTCGTGCCGGCGGAGTCGATTACGTCATGAAACCCTTCCAGGCCGAAGAGGTCGTCGTTCGCGTCGAAACCCAGCTCAAGGTTGCGCGTCTCCAGCGCGAGACGGACTCGAAGAATGCGGCCCTCGAACGCGCAAACGTCCAGATTCGGGCCGCACAGGTGCAGATCGCCAAACTGGCCGAGCCCTCGTCCGGCCGGCTCGAAAACACGACGGCGTGGGCGGGCGCGATGGCGTCCGAGGTCGCCCGCACGATCGGCGCGAAGGAAATCGGCGTCTGGGCCCTCGAGGGCGACGCCCTCTCACCCATCGCGCCGGGCGTCTGCGCGACGCCAACCGTGTTCCGGTCGCGAGACTCTTCGTCCGACGTCACGTTTTCAGCGCCCGAGGGTCTCATGGTCGTTCCCGTCGTCGGAATGACCGGGGAGACCTGCGGCGCGCTCGTCATCGACGGCAGCGCCGGCCCGCTCGATGAAACCCAGTTGCGCCTCGTTTCGGGTCTCGCCCACCACCTCGGCACCGCTTTCGAGCTGCGTTCCCTGAAGCGGCAGCTCTCGGATGCCGAGGCGGCAAGGGCCACGACGCGTCGCGCCCTGCACGAGCGGGGCATCGAGACGCTTCTGATCTGCCCGAAGTGCGGTCGCTGCACTCCCGACGCGGGCCGCGGCGATTCGGGACCTGCAAAGTGCGTGGACGACGGCGCAACGCTCGACGCGTCGCGCGTGCTCCCGTTCCGGGTCGGGGGCCGCTACCGGTTTGCAAGTCTGATCGGCGAGGGCGGGATGGGCACCGTCTTCGCCGCGCACGACGAGACCCTCGAACGCGAGGTCTCCGTCAAGATCATCAAGCCGCAGTTTCTCGGCGATCCGGCGATGCGATTCCGGCTTCAGCGCGAAGCCAAGGTGGTCGCGCGCATCCACCACCCGGCGGTGACGGCGGTCTTCGACGCCGGCGAGCTCGAGGGAGGCTCCGCGTTTCTCGTCATGGAGCTGCTTCAGGGCCGCGACCTTTCCGGTCTTCTGTCCGAGTTCGGAGCGGGAACGCCGCGTCAGGTCGCCCGCCTTCTCCGCCAGGCGGGAGCGGCATTGAGCGCCGCGCACCGCGCAGGGGTCATCCATCGGGACGTGAAGCCCGGCAACATCTTCCTCGTCCACGAATCCGACGGCTTCCAGGCGAAACTCCTGGATTTCGGGCTTGCCCTGTCCGCGCGATTCGACGCGCGCCTGACCCAGACCGGCATCGCTGTTGGAACGCCCGCATACATGTCCCCGGAGCAGCTGCAGTGCGCAGACGTCGACAGCCGATCGGACCTCTACTCGCTGGCATCCGTCGCCTGGGAGGCGCTGGTGGGAAGACGTCTCGTGGAGGGGACGAACATGGGCGAAGTGATGTTCACTGTGCTCTCCGCCCCTCCGCCTCCGCCCTCTCGTTTTCTCCCGTGGATTGCGCCGGAAGTCGATCAGCTCTTCGACGTGGCGCTGGCCAAGGCGCGAGACGCGCGCCCGAGCGACGTGGAGAGCTGGGCCGTCTCTGTTGCCAGCCTCCTCGAGGCTGGCGAGTCCGTGACCGGAGTCGGCTGGCCGGCGGAGGGCTGGCAGCCTGTGCGACCGGCGTCCTCTACGCCGATCGAGGCCCCCTCGTTCGGCAAGGACACGACGTTGGGGCCCTCAACGTGAGCGTTCCCTGTCGGGCCCCGCGCTGCACGCCTGCTCGACATCGCCGTTGAGCCGGCTGACTCAGGCGAGAAGCGGCCGTGCGAACGGGCGAACGAGGAGGCCGAGGACGCTCGGCGCGAGGCGCCCGCTTGCGAGCTTCCGGAGCCTGAAGACCTGCTCGGCGGCGACGCCGCCGAAGACGGCGACTCTCGGGACGTCCGAGAGCTCGGGCACGGCGAGGGCTCCCCAGACGGACGCCGCCGCGAGCGGTCCGAACATCACGAGGAGGAAGATCGCGCCCGTCCGACCCCACCGGATCCCGTCGAACCCGTAGCGCTCGGCGAGACGGAGCTGGTCGTCCACGGGCAGGAGGCCCGCGGCCGGCTCGAGGACGTGGTACCGGTCGAGGGCGTTCTGCTCCGACGTGGACTCGACCTCCCACACGGCCCTCTCGCGCGGGACCGGCCTCCCCTCCACCCGCGCCTTCGTCCAGCCGAGGCGCCGCCAGCCTTCGTAGACGAGCGTTCCGACGAGCGTACCGATCGGCCGGCCCTGCAGGACACACACGGCGAGGCGGGCCGTGGATTCAGCGAGCAGGTAGAGGCCGAACACGAGGAGCGGCGCCGGGACGGAGCTGTCTCCGGTCATCGACGAGGCCAGGAGGAGGATGAGGGCGACCCAACCTGCCACCCACAGCGGGAGCGCCGACGAGAGGCTCAGGAGGCGGGCGGGAACGTTGAGTTCGTGCTCGAGCCGTTCCTGGACGTCGCCCGGGAGGCAGCCGGCGAGCGGCGCGACGAGGAGGACGTAGACGTGGCGGTCCGCCCGCCGCGCGACGTCCCGGCGCTCGGAGGCGCGGGCGGCCTCCGCCTCTTCGCCGTAGGTCTCGACGACGCGCATCGCGTGACGCTCGTCCCAGGGCGCGAGGACGTACCGGACGGCCTCGCCGCCGAGGGGCCGCACCTCGAGGACCTCGAAGAACCCGTCCTCCCAGCGCACGGCGCTGCCCGGGTGCTCGGCGGAGGTCGGCGTTGCCGGGCTGCGGCCGCGCCACCCCTTCGGGACGTCGCAGTCGAGGAGGAGACGCCCGCCCGTCTCGACGCCGAGCCGGTCGCGTCCGAGGGCGCGGGGCATGCGTTTCCCTCCGTCCCGATGTTAGCGCGGGGCGTATAAACTCGGCCGCGATGAAGCTCGTCTCGTACATGCCCCCGGAGGGCGAAACGTCGCAGTCGGGCGTCTTCCGGCGGCATCCGCGCGTCGGGGCGATCATCGGCGAGGACCGGATCCTCGACTTCGCGCGCGCCCACCCGCGCTTCGCGAACGTGACGATGCTCGACCTCGTGAGGCGCTCCGGAGAGCTGCTCCCGGAGGCGCGCGCCCTCGTCGGGATGGCGTCCGAGCTGCCCCGCGAAGCCTTCCTGTCCGAGGCGACGGTGACGCTCCTCGCACCGCTCCCGCGGCCCGTCTCCATCCGCGACGGCTACGCGTTCCGCCAGCACGTCGAGACGGCCCGGCGGAACCGCGGCCTCCCGATGATCCCGGAGTTCGACGACTTCCCCGTCTTCTACTTCACGAACGCCCTCGCGGTCATCGGCCCCGGCGAGCTGCGTGTCGGCAGGCGGCGCCTCGAGAAGCTCGACTTCGAGCTCGAGTGCTTCTGCGTGATCGGCCGGCACGTCATCAACCCGACGCTCGCGGAGGCGGACGACGCGATCTTCGGCTACGGCGTCCTGAACGACTTCTCGGCGCGGGGCCTCCAGATGGAGGAGATGAAGCTCAACCTCGGGCCGGCCAAGGGGAAGGACTTCGCGACCGGCCTCGGGCCCTGGCTCGTCACGAAGGACGAGCTCACGGACCGCCTTCGCCCGTCGCCGAAAGGCAACGTCCTCCACGCGGCGATGTCGGCGACCGTGAACCACGTCCCCGTCTCCCACGGAGACGTCTCTCAGATGCACTGGACCTTCGCGGAGCTCGTCCGCCGCGCGGCCGACGGCGTCACGCTCGAACCCGGCGAGGTCATCGGCTCGGGCACCGTCGGAACCGGCTGCTTCCTCGAGCTGAACGGCTCGAAGGTCACGCAGGACCAGTGGCTCAAGCCGGGCGACCTCGTGAGCCTGACGATCGACGGGCTCGGGACGCTCACGAACACGATCGTCGAGGACGCCGCCCGATGACGTTTCCTCCGGACGACCTCGCGTCCCTTTACGCCTTCAACGTCTGGGCGAACGCGCGCGTCGTCGAGGCCCTCCGGACCATCCCGGAGCACGACTACGAGAAAGAGCAGGGCGGGGGCTGGCCGTCGCTGAGGGCCACGTTCGTCCACATCGCGGGCGCGACGGACGCATGGGCCGAGCGCTTCGCCGGGAAAGACGCGACGCGCCTCCCGACCATCCACGACCTGCCCACTCTCGACGACGCCGTCCGCGTCCTGCTCGCGGCGCAGGAGAAGCACGCGGCCCTTCTCCCGACGTACGACGCGGCGCGCCTCGCGGGGCCCTTCTCGTGGAAGAACCTCAAAGGTGAGCTCAAGACTGCGAATTTCGGCGTCGTCGTGTGGCACGTCGTGAACCACCAGACGTATCACCGCGGGCAGATCTCCTCGATGCTGCGCCGCCTCGGGCACGCGCCGAAGGCGACGGACCTCGTCGTCTGGGGCATCGAGAGGGCCTCCGGCGCCTGAGCCGGGGTCCCCTTACAATCGCGTAAACATGGCCTCGCTGGAACAGTCGTTCTTCGACCGATGGATCCGCCGCGGACTCATCTCGGGCTTCGCGTTCGGGTTCACGCTGCCGTACTTCCGCCTCCTGAACCGCGTCCACGCGACGGGCGACGCGATTCTGGACACGCTTCCGCGGAAGAACGTCGTCTTCCTGTCCAACCACCAGACGTACTTCATGGAGGCGATCGCGTTCTTCGACCTCGTCTACGTCAAGCACGCGCTGCCGCTCGAAAACCCCTTCACGCGTTTCTCGGCGGCGACGGAGACGATGCAGAAGAACCTCGCGATGCGGCTCTTCACGAAGGCGGGCGCCGTCACCTTCAGGCGCAGCTTCCGCGAAGGCGGGCGCGACGTGAAGCGCTCCGTGGACCTCGAGGGCGTCGCGAAGGTCGAGGAAGCGATCGCGAACGGCTGGCTGCTCCATTTCCCCGCCGGGACGACGCAGAAGGGCGCTCCGCTCAGGCCCGGCGTCGCCCAGCTCCTCCACCGGACGAAGGCGACCGCGGTCCCCGTGCGCGTGGACGGGTTCCGCCGGCTGCTCCTCTACCGGCAGATCCCGGGCAAGGTCCTCCGGAAGTGCCACCTGACGCTCCATCCCCCGATGGACCTCGACGCCTTCTACGCCGCGCCGTACGACAGGCACGCGGGCGCGGAAGTCGTCGCGAGACTCTCGGGGATCCTCGCCGACCCGTCCCCGGAGCCCGCCGCGTGAACGTCCTCGGCTTCACGGCGCTTCTCTTCGGCGGCGCGGCGGCCGCGGGTTTCGTAGGCGCGCTCACGGGCCTCGGCGGCGGCGTCGTTCTCGTTCCGCTCCTGACCCTCGGCCTCGGCGTCGACATCAAGTACGCGATCGGGACGGCTCTCGTCGCCGTGATCGCGACGTCGAGCGGCGCGGCCGCCGCGTACGTGCGCGAGGGCTTCTCGAACGTGAGAATCGGCCTCTTCTTCGAGATCGCGACGACGCTCGGCGCGCTCCTCGGCGCGTACCTCGCGGCGTGGACGCCGACGTCCGCGATCGCCGTGATCTTCGGCGTCGTCCTCCTCGGCTCGACCGCGTTCTCGTGGCACGGGCACGTCGCGGGGCCGGGAAACCGCTCCCCCGACCCCATCGCGACGCGCCTCAAGCTGAACGGCTCCTTTCCCTCGCTCACCGGCGAGCAGACCTACTTCCCGCGCCACGTGCCGTACGCATGGCTCCTGATGATCGTGGCGGGCGCGGTGTCGGGCCTCCTCGGGATCGGTTCGGGGGCGCTCAAGGTCCTCTCGATGGACAACGTCCTCGGTCTCCCCTACAAGGTCTCGACGACGACGAGCAACTTCATGATCGGCGTGACGGCCGCGGCAAGCGCGGGCGTTTACTTCGGCCGGGGGTACATCGATCCGGTGCTCGCCGCACCCGTCGTCCTCGGCGTCGTCGCGGGCTCGGCGCTTGGCGCGCGCATCCTCACGAGGACGCGCTCGACGATTCTGAGGATCGTCTTCACGGCCGTCGTCCTCGTGATGGGAATCCAGATGATCACCCAGGGGCTGCGGGGGGCCGTGTGACGGTCGGGCGCAGCGAGCGCCGCCTCGCGCTCGAGGTCGGCGGGATCCTGCGTCTCGGCATGATCGTCGCGAGCGCCGTGATCGCTCTCGGCCTCATCCCGTTCCTCCTGCGGGAGGGCGGGCGGCACGCCGATTTCCACGTGTTCCGGGGCGAGCCCGCGGCGTTCCGGACGATCACGGGCGCGATCGGCGACGCGGCGCGCGGCGATCCGCGCGGCATCATGCAGATCGGCGTCCTTCTCCTCCTCGCGACTCCCGTCGCGCGCGTGGCGCTCTGCCTCGTCGAGTTCACCCGCGAGAAGGACCGGCTCTACGTCGGCATCACGCTCGCGGTCCTCGCCGCGCTCGCCTGGGGGCTGTTCGGGCCCGTCTGACGCCACGGCTCGATCTTCAGCGAAAACGCCGGCGCTTCGAGCATGTGCTTCTTGACCGCGCACTGGTCGACGGCCCGGGCGATCGCCTGCCGGTACTTCTCGGGAAAGTCCGGGGGGAGCGTCATCGAGACGTCGATCGAGGACAGGCGCTTTCTCTCCTCGTCGCGAACGGTCTCGAGGGAGAGGCCGAGCCGCTCGGTCGGGATCCCGCGCTCCTGACAGAAGCGCAGGGCGTAGAAGCCCATGCACGTCGCGATCGAGGCGATGAAGACGTCGAACGGGGCCGGGGCGGAATCCGCGCCGAGCGGCGCCGGCTGGTCCGTCCTCACGATGTGGCCCTTCGCAGTCGCCTCGACCGCGACGCCGCCGGGAAACGAGACGTCGTATTTCATCCGGCGTCGCCGTAACCGGGCGCCTTCGCCGCAGGCAGCGTGTCCGTCAGGCCCGCCTTTCTCAGGATCGGGACCATCGGACACGTCTTCGTGAAGGCGCTCTGGAGCAGGTTCGCGCCGACGAAGGCGGTGAAGAGGAAGAACGCGGGGTGGACCCAGTAGCCGAGGGCGACGGAGACCAGGGTGAAGAAGCCGCCGAGTCCGCGGAGGGCGTCGTTGAGAGTCATCGTTTTCTCCTTGTCGTCCGGCGTTCAAGCCGGTTGACTTCAATCGATATATAGTTATATAAGAGAAATCTATGAATGACAAGACCCGTGCAGCCGCCCGGATCGTCCTCGTGGCGGCCGCCCTCGCGGCACCCTCCTTCGCCCGGGCCGGGTCCGGAACCGGACCGGACCCGACCCTGACGCTCGCGGACGCGATGCAGAAAGCCCGGGAAAATGCCCGCGAGGTCACGGCGGCGCAGGCCCGCCAGGGCGCGGCCGAGGCCCGCGCCTCGCAGGCGAAGGGCTTCCGGTGGCCGTCCGTGAACCTGACCGCCCTCTGGATGCGCACGAACAATCCCGCCGAGGTCTTCGCCCTGAAGCTCAACCAGGGCGTCTTCTCGTTCCCGGAGTTCGTCGCCTCGAACCCGAACGACGCCTCGCCCCTGAATACCGGGATCACGCGCGCCGAGGTCGTCCTCCCCCTTTTCACGGGCGGAGAGCTCTCGGGCCGGATCGACCAGGCGAAGCTCGCCGCCGCGTCGGCGTCGGAGACGACCTCGTGGGTCGCCGACAACGCGGCCCTCGCGGCCGCCGAGGCTTACGTCATGGTCGCCCAGGCCGAGGAGTACGCGTCGCTGCTCCACAAGTCGCGCGACACGGTCGCCGCGCACGTCAAGCTGGCCGGCGACTACGTCGCGCAGGGCATGCTCGTGCGCTCGGAGCTCCTGAGGGCCGAGGTCGAGCTCGCCCGGATGGACGACCTCGTGACGGAGGCGGACGGCCGCGTGAGGATCGCGAACGCGAACCTCGCGTTCCGCCTCGGCGCCCCCGGCGAGACGTCCTGGGCGCTCTCGCCCCTGCCCGACCCGCGTCCCGTCGCCTCGCCCGTCGACGGCTGGCTCGCGACGGCCGCCACGCGCGCGGACCTCGGCTCGGCGAAGAAGCTCCTCGCGGCCGGAGAGCTCGAGGAACAGGTGAAGAAGGCCCCGATCTGGCCGAAGCTGGCGCTCGTCGCCAAGGGCGAGCTCTATGGCGACACGCCGTTCGGGTCGACGGGCACGTCGGGCTCGATCACGGCCGTCGCGACGTGGAACGTGTTCGCGGGCGGCAGCGACCGCGCCGCCGCCATCGCGGCGCGCGAGGAGGCCCGTGCGGGCCGCGAGGACGTCGCCCGGTTCGCCGACGGCGTCCGCCTCGAGGTCCGGCAGGCCTGGGAGGAGGCCCGGACGGCCCAGGCCCGGCACGAGACCGCGAAGAAAGCGCTCGATTCGGCCCGCGAGGCCGAGCGCATCACCGAAGAGAGGTTCCGGGCGGGCGTCGTGAAGACGCTCGATCTCCTGGACGCCACCACGGCCCGCCGCGAGGCGGAGACGCGCGAGCTGGTCGCCCGGGCCGACGCGCACACGGCGGCGCTGACGCTCGCCGTCAAGGCGGGGCGCCGCCCCGAAACGGCATTGAACGGAGACACGAAGTGAGAAGGACCAGGAAGGAAGAAATGAAAGAAGGATTCGGATTTTCTTTGAGGGAGAAAGATCGGAAGAAGACCGGATTCGGATTTTCTTCGAAGGTGGTGGGAGGTCTCGTCGCTGCCGGGACCCTTCTCGGCTGCGGAGGCACTCATTCACCTTCTAAGAAAGAAATTCCCGCCGTTGCGGCAGCCACAGCGCTGGTCGAGCGGGCCTCGCTGCCCGACCGTCTGACTTTATACGGCACCGTGACCGCCGACCGGTCGGCCGCCGTGTCCTCGCGCGTGATGGCGAACGTCGTCGCCGTCCCCGCCCGCGTCGGCCAGTCCGTGGCCGCGGGCGACGTCCTCGTCGAGATCGACGCCGCGACCGCGAGCGGACAGGTCGCTCAGGCCAAGGGCGCTCTCGCGCAGGCCCGTGCCGCGCTCTCCCTCGCCGAGCGCAACTACGAGCGCTACAAGGGCCTCGCGGCCTCCGGCTCGGCGTCCGCGCTCGAGCTCGACATGACCCGGATGCAGTACGAGCAGGCGAAGGGCGCCGTCGAGCAGGGCGAAGGCGCGGTGGAAGCAGCCTCCTCCGTCGCACGCGAGTCCCGCGTGACGGCGCCCTTCGCAGGCCGTGTCTCCGCCCGCCTCGTCGAGGCCGGCGACCTCGCGGCCCCGGGCCGCCCGCTCGTCGTCGTCGAGTCCGCCACGGGCCGCCGGCTCGTCGTCCAGGTCCCGGCGGGCACCGTCGCCGCGTCGGGCCTCAAGACCGGCCAGAAGCTCTCCGTCCGGATCGACGGCGTCGCCGCCGACATGACGGGCACCGTCGTCGAGATGTCGCCCGGCGCCGACCCGGGCAGCCACACGTACACCGCGACTCTCGAGCTGCCCGGCGGTCCGCTGGCGACCGGCCTCACCGGCCGCGCCTTCCTCGACGGCGCGCCCCGGCCTTCGATCCTCGTCCCGGAGAGCGCCGTCCTCGCGAGCGGCGGCGTCAGCCTCGTCGCCGTCAAGGACGATGCGGGCAAGGCGCGCACTCGCGCCGTCACGACCGGCGCCGTCTCGGGAGGAAAGGTCGAGATCCTGTCCGGACTCTCGGGCGGCGAGACGGTCCTCGTCGGCCTCTCGGCTCCGCCCGCCGACGGCGCGCCCGTTTCCGATCCGAAGGACGCCGCCGCGAAAGGAAGCGCCCGGTGACCGAGCCCACCCCCCAAGGGCCGAGCGCCCGCGAGATCCTCCACCGGAAGATGACGCGCCGGCCGCTCGGCGCCTCGGGCCGGATCGCGAAGGCGTTCCTCGAGTCCAAGCTGACGCCGCTCCTCGTCGTCGCGTCGCTCCTGCTCGGGGCGTTCGCGCTCCTCATCACACCGCGCGAGGAGGAGCCCCAGATCAAGGTCCCGATGATCGACGTCTTCGTCGCGCTTCCGGGCGCGACGGCCGAGGAGGTCGAGCAGCGCGTCGTCTCCCCCGTGGAGAAGGCGCTCTACCAGATCCCGAACGTCGACTACATCTACTCCACGTCGCAACCCTCGGGTGGCATCGTGATCGTGCGGTTCCTCGTCGGGACGGACCCCGACCAGGCCGTCGTCCGCGTCCACGCGAAGCTCGCCGAGCTCCAGCCGAACCTTCCGCCGGGCGCCCTGCCGCCCGTCGTGGCCCCGCGCGGGATCGACGACGTGCCCGTCGCGGCCTACACGCTCTGGTCGAAGGACGCGAGCGCAATGCAGCTCCGGCAGATCGCCGACGAGGTGAAGGCCGACTTCACGCGGCACCCGCGCGTCGCGCAGGTCACCGTCCTCGGCGGCGCGCGCCGCGCGGTGAACGTGACGTTCGACCGCGACCGGCTCGCCTCGTACGGCGTGTCGCTCGTCCAGGCGTACGGCGCGCTGTCGGGCCTCAACTGGCGCCTCCCGGCGGGCAGCTTCGCCTCGGGCAACGCCGAGGTCCCCGTCGAGGTGGGCTCGCTCTTCCGCCGCGCCGAGGACGTCGGCTCGGCCGTGATCGGCGTCGTGAACGGCAAGCCCGTCTGGCTCAAGGACGTCGCGACCGTCTCGGACGGCCCCGAGGAGCCTTCCCAGTACGCGTGGATGCTCACGAAGGCCGGCGACGATGCGCCCGCCGTGACGCTCGCCGTCGCAAAGAAGCCGGGCACGAACGCCGTCGAGCTCGTCAAGGACCTGGACGCGCGCCTCGAGCGCCTCAAGGGCCCCGTCGTCCCGTCGAACGTCACCGTGACGAAGACGCGCGACTACGGCAAGACGGCCGACGAAAAGTCGTCCGAGCTCATCTTCCACGTAGGCCTCGCGACGCTTTCCGTCGTCGTCCTCATGGCGCTGTTCCTGGGCCGCCGGGAGGCCGTCGTCGTCCTCGTCGCCGTCCCCGCGACGCTCGCGCTGACGCTCTTCGCGTCGTACCTCTTCGGGTACACGCTGAACCGCGTCACGCTCTTCGCCCTCATCTTCGCGATCGGCATCCTCGTGGACGACGCGATCGTCGTGGTCGAGAACGTCCACCGCCACTACGAGCTCGGCTGGGGCGACCCGCGCCTCGCGACCGTCTACGCGGTCGACGAGGTCGGCAACCCGACGATCCTCGCGACGTTCGCGGTCGTCGCCGCCCTCCTCCCGCTCGCGTTCGTGTCGGGACTCATGGGCCCGTACATGCGCCCGATTCCCGTGAACGCCTCGGCCGCGATGGTCTTCTCGCTCCTCGTGGCGTTCGTCGTCTCGCCGTGGCTCACGTTCCGCCTCTTCCGCAAGTTCGCCGAGGCGCACCTCAAGGGCGAGGCTCACTTCCAGGCGGGCGCCGAGGCTCCGGCCGAGGACCGCCTCCTGCGGTTCTACCGGAAGCTCTTCACGCCGCTCCTCACGCGCCCGGCGCGCCGTTGGGCCCTCCTCGGAGGCGTCGTCGTCCTGCTCCTCCTGTCCTGCAGTCTCTTCGTCGTCCGGGGCGTCAAGGTCAAGATGCTCCCTTACGACAACAAGAGCGAGCTGCAGGTCATCATCGACATGCCCGAGGGCACGACGCTCGAGGCGACCGCCGCGGCCGCGCGCGAGCTCGCCGTCCTCGTCAAGACGCAGCCCGAGGTCGCCGACGTCGAGGTCTACGCCGGCACGTCCGCCCCCTTCAACTTCAACGGCCTCGTGCGGCACTACTTCCTGAGGTCGGGGCCTCTCGTCGCGGACCTGCAGGTCAACCTCGCGTCCAAGCACGAGCGGTCGAAGGACAGCCACACGACGGCAAAGGAGATCCGCAACCTGATCGCTCCCGCGGCCAGGCGCCTCGGCGCGAACGTGAAGGTCACCGAAGTGCCTCCGGGCCCGCCGGTCCTCTCGACCATGGTCGCCGAGGTCTACGGCCCCGACGCGGGCCGCCGGATCGCGCTCGCGAAGGAAGTCCGCGGAATCTTCGAGTCGACCCCTGGCGTCGTCGACACGGATTGGCTCGTCGAGGCCGCCTCTCCGAAGATCGAGGTCTCGATCGACCGCGAGAAGGCCATGCGAAGCGGCGTGACGCCCGAGGTCGTCGTCAAGACGCTCCGGATCGCGCTCGACGGGATGGACGCGGGCCTCCTCCACGTGGACGCCGCCCGCGAGGCCGTTCCCATCGTCCTCAGGCTCGACCGCTCCCAGCGCTCCAGTCTCGAGGGACTCCTGGCGACGACCGTGCCCTCCATGACCGGGAAGCTCATCCCGATCCGCGAGCTCGTGACCGTGACCGACGGGACGCGGGCGCCGTTCATCTACCACAAGAACCTGCAGCCGGTGACGTACGTCCTCGCCGAGATGGCGGGCGTCGCCGAGGCCCCGATCTACGGCATCCTCGACATGAAGAGCCGCATCGCGGCCCTCCGCGGGCCCGACGGCCGGCCGCTCGAGATCTTCAACACGTCGCTCCCGACCGACTCGAACCGCTACGCCCTGAAGTGGGACGGCGAGTGGCACGTCACGGTCGAGGTCTTCCGGGACATGGGGATCGCCTTCGGGGCCGTCCTCGTCCTGATCTACGTCCTCGTCGTGGGGTGGTTCCGGTCGTTCGTCACGCCCCTCATCATCATGGCGCCGATTCCGCTCACGCTGATCGGCATCCTGCCGGCGCACGCGGCGTTCGGCGTCTTCTTCACGGCGACCTCGATGATCGGGTTCATCGCGCTCGCCGGCATCATCGTGAGAAACTCGATCCTGCTCGTGGACTTCATCAACCTCGAGCTCGCCGCGGGCGAGCCGCTCGAGGAGGCCGTCGTGAAGGCGGGAGCCGTTCGGTTCCGTCCCATCGTCCTGACCGCCCTGGCCCTCGTCGCGGGCGGCGCCGTCATCCTCCTCGACCCGATCTTCCAGGGCCTCGCGGTAGCGCTCATCTCGGGCGTCGTCGTCGCGACCGCCCTGACCCTCGTCGTGATCCCGCTGCTCTACTACATGTACGTCAAGGCCGCGGGCACCCCGCCCGCGGAGGAGGAAGAAGCGTGAAGATGCTGATGGTCCTCGCCGGCACCGCCTGCCGCGAGGACGTCGAGATCGCCTTCGAGCGCGCCGGCGTCTCCGGATACACGGAAGTCGACGCGCGCGGCTTCGGCACCACGGGCCGCCACTTCGGCTCGGCCGCGTTCCCGAAGACGTCGACGATCATCATGTCCTTCGTCGCGGACGAGGAGATGCCGAAGCTGCGCGCGGCCCTGCGCGCGCTGCAGGGCACGGGCCCGTGTCCGCATGTCGTCACCTGGTCCCTGGATTCTCCGGACGCCTGAGGAGGTTGTCGTGCCTCTCTACGAGTTCACCTGCGCCGACTGCGGCGCGACCTTCGAGGAGCTCGTCTCCGTCACCTTCGACACGCTCGGCGTGACGTGCCCCGAATGCGGGAGCGAGAAGATCGAGAAGCTCGTGTCCCGCTTCGCGTCCGGCTCCGGCGGCTCCGGCGGCACGGACGGCGGCGGCTCCTGCGGGCCGGGCTCCGGCCGATTCACGTGAGGGTGACCCGGGGGCCCGTCGGGCCCCTCTCGGTCGTCGCCCACAAGGAGGACTCCATGACCCAGCCCTCGAAGACGTCCGTCGCTCTCGTGGCCGAGACGGCCCTTCCCTTCGACGACGCGGTCGCCCGCGCGCGAAAGGCGCTCGAAGCCGAGGGCTTCGGCGTCCTCACGGAAATCGACGTGGCGGCGACGATGAAGAAGAAGCTCGGCGCGGACCTGCCGCCGTACCTCATTCTCGGGGCCTGTCACGCGCCGTCCGCGTTCAAGGCGCTCTCCGCGGCCCCGGAGGCCGGCGTTCTCCTGCCGTGCAACGTGACCGTGTCGGTCGAGGGCGGGAAGACCGTGATCCGCGCGATGGACCCTCGCTCCGTTCTCGGGCTCCTCGGCGACCCGGAGCTCGTGCCCGTCGGCCTCGAGGTCGCCGCCAGCCTCCAGCGGGTGATCGCGCATGCCGCCGGCGGCTGACCCCCACTTCCCGGCGACGGACGCGGGCTGCGAGGAGGTCGCGGCCCGTTTTCGCGCGCTGTCCGAACCGACGCGTCTCAAGATTCTGCGCTGTCTCGCGCGCGGAGAGGCCTCGGTCGGCCGGATCGTGGACGAGGTCGGCGGCACGCAGGCGAACGTCAGCAAGCACCTCGCCGTCCTGCACGACTCGGCCCTCGTGGACCGCCGCCGGGACGGCACGCGGATGGTCTACCGGCTCGCGGACCTGAAGCTCCTCAGGATCTGTTCGATCGTCTGCGAGGGCGTCGAGCGCGGCGCGCGCGAGCGGGCGGACGCGATCCTCGGGCACCCGGCCGTCGAGCCGTAGGAGTTCTTCCGCCGCGAAACCGGCGCGCCAATCTGGCTGCCGGACGAGGCACCCGGCGCGTCGCCGTCGCCCTTTGAGAACGAGTCGCCGCGCCATTCCTGCCGGTACGCGCGTTGCAGGGCCGGGGACGTTGCGACGGCCGGACGCGGGCCGCAGAGGCCCGATCTTCCCGGCCGCCGGAAGGAGGGTCCGATGGGAATCAGGGCTTCGTGGGGGATTGCCGCGCTTCTCGGGGTCGCGTGTCTCGGCGAGGCGGGCTACATCGTCGCGCACCGTGCCGCCGCTGCAACCCCGCCGGCAGCCGACGCGACGACCCCGCCGGTGCAGGATCTCGACCGATGGGAGCAGCGCCTGCACGAGGAGATCGCGCGGACGGGCAAGCTCGGCGAGCAGGACTTCGACGAGCTGTTCGGGGACGACTTCTTCCGCCGCCGTTTCGACCCCTTCGAGGAGGTCGACCGGGTCCGCAGGCAGCTCGAGGACGGGCTCGGCGCTCCCGAGCGCGCTCTTTTCGGCAGCTCGTTCCACGACTGGTTCTCGAAGCGGATGGACCTCGCCGGGATCACGACGAAGGTCGCGGACGAGGGCAAGAACGTCGCCGTGACGTTCGGGATCCCCGGGCTCAACGAGGACTCCGTCAAGTTCGACGTCAACGCGAACCGCATCCGCTTCCATTACGACGCGACCAAGGACGTGAAGAAGGGCGGCAGCGACGTCGCGACGTCCGAAAACGTCGAGAAGATCCTTCCCCTTCCGCGAGGCGCCGATCCGAACGGGTTCGAGGTCCGCAAGGGCAAGGACGAGATCACCCTCGTGTTCCACAAGCTCGAGCACGGCGCGTAACGCTCGTCCGTGCCCGACCCACCGCGACGGACGCCGGGAAAGGAGCAGGACCCATGCTGCAGCAGATGGAGGGACTCCCGGAGAACGTCGTCGCGGTCTCGGCGAGCGGACGGGTCACGGGAGACGATTACGAATCCGTGTTGCTCCCGGCCGTCGAGAGGGCGCGCGCGCGAAACGAGCGGATCCGTTTCCTCTATCGGGTCGGCACCGGGTTCGTCGGCTTCACGGCCGCGGCCCTCTGGGACGACGCAACGGTCGGTCTGAGGAACCGCAAGTCCGTCGAGCGGATCGCGGTCGTCACGGATTTCTCCTGGGTCGCCAACGCCGTGAAGGTCTTCGGGATTCCCGTTGCCTGCCCGGTGAAGGTCTTCCGAAATTCCGACCTCGCGGCGGCGAAGGCATGGGTGTCCGCCTGAGGCGATTGACACCGGACGTTCGCACCTCGCGGTGAACGTCAGATCTTATGCGTCCCTCATGGAACGCCGGCGCCTTTCACGACCTTGAAGGAAAGCGTCTTCGACACCGCATCGCCGATGAAGAGCTCCACGCGATACGCTCCCACGGGCCATCCGTTTGCCGGTTTCAGCGCCGGGATGGCCCCCATGAACTCGCCCTTCTCGGAGATCGAGACGGTCTTCTCGAGAAGCTTCGTCCTGGGGTCGAGGCCTTCGACGCTGTCGGCCCAGAAAATGGCCTTGACCTTCACGGGTCCGGCCGCGACGACTCGGTAGACCGCGTAGATCGCCGGAGCATCGGGCGCAAAGACGGTTTTCGCGTCCTGCGAGTACTTGTCGGCCGTCATCACCGCGACCTTGAAGTAGGTGCCGCCCCTTTCTTCCGCACCGAGACGCGTCGGAAGAGCGAGCCCTGCGGCAAAAGCCAGTAGCGCGAGTGTCCTGCTCCTCGGCATCGTCCGCCTCCATCACAAACATAGAGCGCGCCCACCCGTCCGGCCAGCGGGTTTTCCCATCACGCCCCTTACGGAGGCGTCCCGGTTCCCCCGCCGGAGCCGCTCTCGGACGGAGGCTCGCCCGGCCGGCGCGAGATGATCCGGCTCCCGGCGCGCTGGGCCCTGTCGACGAGGCTCCCCGGCCGGACCTGCACCTGCGACCGCGTGAGGTCGCCGATCGCAACATCCATCCTGACGTCGAGACCCGCGGACTTCGACAGGCCGATCTTCTGGCTCGCGTAGACGCTCCGATGCCCGACGAGGAGGAACGCCGTCCCCGCGGCGAGCGCCGCGTAGACGCCGACGTCCCGAGGCAGGAGCTCGATGCCCATGATGGCCGCCGCGATCGGCGTGTTCGCAGCGGCCGCGACGACGCTCACGAAGCCGAAGGCCGCGAAGAGTCCGGTCGGGAGGTGCAGGAGGTGCGCGAGCGCCGCGCCGCTCGTCGCGCCGATGAAAAAGAGCGGCGTCACGATCCCGCCGCTCCCGCCGGTCTCGAGCGTGACGGCCGTCGCGACGATCTTCCAGAGAAACGCGAGGACGGCGATCGTGCCCGTCGCCGCGAGCGCGCTCTCGATCGTCGCGACGCCGAGCCCCGCATACGCGTCGCCGACGAGGGAGTAGAAGGCCGCGAGGAAGACGCCGCCGCCCGCGGCCACGAGGTACGGGTGGTGCTCGAAGCGGCGGAGCCCGCGCTCGACCCCGCGCATCGCCTCGATCAGGAGGAGCGCGACGAGGCCGAAGACGGCTCCGAACACGATCGAAAGGCCGACGAGCTCGGACTTCCCCAGACCGCCGAGCCCCTCGTGGAGGGCCGGTACCGGCGCCTGGACGCCGCAGACGAGGTGGGCGACGATGCCCGAGACGAGGCACGGGAAGAGAACGGCGTACTCGATCCGGCCGAGGTAGAGCACCTCGATCCCGAAGATGGCCCCGGAGATCGGCGTGCCGAAGACGGCCGCGAAGCCGCCGCCGATCCCGCAGATCACGAGACGGCGGCGGTCGCTGTCGTTCAGCCGGAGGATGTCGGCGAAGAGGCTCGCGATCGCCGCCCCGATCTGGGCGCAGGGGCCCTCCTTCCCGACCGAGCCGCCGAACGCGAGTGTGACGACGGTGGCGAGGAGCTTGATCGGCGCGACCTTCCACGGAATCCGGCCGGACTCGCGGTGGATCGCCGCGATGACGGCCTCGGTCCCGTGGCCGCGCGCCGTCGGCGCGAACACCCGGATGAGAAACACGCACACCGGCAGAGCGAGAGGGAGGAGCCAGACCGGATGGACGCCGCCCGGCGTCACGCGCCTCACCCACAGGCCGGACGCCGTGAGCGCCCACAGGAACGCGCGCGTCCCGAAGCCGACGCAGAGGCCGGCCGCCGCGCCGAGGACCGCCCACTTGAGCGTGCTGATGACGAGAGCAGCGTGCTCGGTGTACCAGCGCGTCTCGTCGGCGAGCCTCGGCGGCGGCTGCTCCTCCGGCTCCACGATCAGCGGGCCGTCACGACGAAGTGTGCACGGCGGTTCTGGGCCCAGGAGGCCTCATCGTGCCCCGTCGCGAACGGGCGCTCCTTGCCGTAGGAAATCGTCCGCAGATGCGACCCGTCGACGCCGAGACTCGCGAGATATTCCTTCGCGGCGGACGCGCGGCGCTCTCCGAGCGCCATGTTGTACGCGGCGGTCCCGCGCTCGTCGCAGTGGCCCTCGATCGTCGCGCGCACGGTCGGGTGGGCCTTCAGCCACGTCGCGTCGCCGGCCAGAGCGTCCCGCTGGGCGGGCTGGAGGTCGTACTTGTCGAACTCGAAGAAAGCGTCCTTGAGGTAGCCGCGGCGGTTGATCTCGTCCACCGACGTCGGGAGCGTGTCCTCGGCGACGCGCGGCGGCACCGGCGTCGGGGCGGGCGTGGGCTCGAGCCGCACCACGGTCGGCGTGGGAGTCGGCGCGGGGGCCGCGACCTGCGCGGGCGGCTTCGTCGAGCAGGACACGGCCAGGATCCCGGCGGCGGCGAGCGCGCCGGCGGAGAGAAGACGGAAACGCAAAGACATCGGGAGCTCCTTTCGGAGCCGGAGTCTCTTCCTTTTTTAGTTTGAGGTCAAATCAATGGCGTGAGAACATCGCCCGCATGAAGGCGACGGGCGGAGAGGTGGTTCACCTCGGCAAGGTCCTCGATTTCATGCGACTGATCTGGGCTCTCGACCACGGCCTGCAGTCCCTCTCCAAAAAAATGCACGCGACCCTCGGCCTCACGGGTCCGCAGCGAGTCGCGCTCCGGGTCCTCGGGCGGAGGCCGGGGATCTCGGCGGGCGCCCTCGCGAACGTCCTCCGGGTCCATCCGAGCACCCTGACGGGCGTCCTGCACCGCCTCGAGGTCAAGGGGCTCGTCCGAAGGGCTCCCGATGCCGCGGACCGGCGCCGGACGCTTCTCAGGCTCACGTCACGGGGCCGGAGGTTCGACACGTACTCCCCCGGCACCGTCGAGGCCGTCGTCGCGCAGGTCCTCGCCGGGATCCCCGAGCCCCGGCTCCGGCCGGCGGCCGATCTCCTCGCGGCCGTCGCCGCCGCCCTGCTCGACGAGTCGACCTCCGGACGGCGCCGGCGCGTCCGCACGTAGGCCGGCCCGGCCCCTCCACAAGCATCATTGACCCGGGCGGAGGCGGGCGCCCTATGATCGCCATATGGCGATGCACGGGCACCTGCCGCTCACGGACGCCGGGTGCGACGCGGTGGCCCTGCGATTCCGGGCGCTCTCCGAGCCCATGCGCCTCAAGATCCTGCGCCGCCTGTTCCGGAGCGAGGCCTCCGTCGGCGAGATCCTCGACGACGTCGGCGGAACGCAGGCGAACGTCAGCAAACACCTCGCCGTTCTGCATGGCTCCGCGCTCGTGGAGCGCCGCAAGGACGGCACGCGGACGGTCTACCGGATCGCGGACCCGACCCTCCTGAAGATCTGCTCGATCGTCTGCGAGGGCGTCGAACGCGGCGCCCGCGAGAAGGCCGACGCGATCCTCGGGCGCCCCCGCCGAGGTTCCCGCTGAGCCCCGCCGCATCCGGGCCGCCCCGTCTCGTCGACGCGGCCTCCGCCGCGCCGCGCGGCCCCGTCGTCACGGGCTCGCCCGCCGAGGAAGCGGCATTCCTTGCGCATCTGCGCAGCCGCGTGATCGGCGCCGGCGCCGTGTTGCCGGGCCCCGACGGCGACCTCCCCCTCCGCTATTTCGATTTCATCGCCTCGGGGCGCTTCCACCGCGACGTCGAGGACGAGCTGAACGAGCGCGTCCTCCCGTTCATGGCGAACACGCACACGGAGAGCAGCTTCACGGGCCACTTCATGACGGAACGATACGAAGGAGCCCTGCGAAAGATCGGTGCGTACGTGGGCGCGACGAAGGACGACGCCGTGATCCCCGTCGGCTCCGGCTCGACGGGCGCCATCAACCGCCTCATCCACGTCCTCGGCCTGAGACTTCCCGACCAGCTCGACGAGCGGTTCGGCCTCGCGGCCCGCATCCCGCCCGAGGGCCGGCCCGTCGTCTTCCGGTCGCTCATGGAGCACCATTCGAACGACATCGCGTGGCGCGAGACGATCGGGGATTCCGTCTACGTCGAGTTTGACGGGGCTGGCAGGATCAGCCTCGAGGACCTCGACCGGAAGCTCGCCGCTCACGCGGGGCGACCCTGGAAGATCGGGACGTTCAGCGCCGCGTCGAACGTCACCGGGATCCTGAACGACGTCCACGGCCTCGCGCGCGTTCTCCACCGGCACGGGGCGCTCGCGTTCTTCGACTTCGCGGCGGCGGGCCCGTACGTGGACGTCGAGATGCACCCCGCGGGCGACCCCGCAGCCGCCCTCGACGCCGTCTTCTTCTCCGTCCACAAGTTCCTCGGCGGGCCGCGAACGCCGGGTCTCCTCGTCGCGCACCGGCGCCTCTTCACGAACCGCGTGCCCGGCGAACCGGGCGGCGGGACCGTCCTCTACACGTCGCCGTGGGACCACCGCTTTCTCGGTGCGATCGAGTCGCGCGAAACGGGCGGGACGCCGCCGATCGTCCAGACGATCCAGGCCGGCCTCGCGTTCGACCTCAAGGCGGCCGTCGGGGCCGCGCGCACCGAACGGGTCGAGCAGGACTACCTCGCGCGCGCCATCCGCGAATGGCGCGGGCGCGACGACCTCGCGGTCCTCGGCAACCTCGAGACGCGCCGCCTCGGCGTCCTCTCCGTGATCTTCCGCCGCGTCCACCACAACCTCGCGGCACGGCTCCTGAACGACCTCTTCGGAATCCAGGTCCGCTCCGGCTGCATGTGCGCGGGCCCGTACGGCCACCTCCTTCTCCACATCGACGAGGAGCGCTCGAAGACGATCCGCCACAGGCTCGACGAGGGTCACCTCGGCGAGAAGCCGGGCTGGGTCCGCATCAGCCTGTCGCCGACCGTGAGCGAGGACGAGTTCCAGGCGCTCCTCGAGGGCGTGGACTGCGTCGCGCGCCGCGGCCACGAGATCGGAAAGGATTACTCCCAGAACGACGAGACCGGCGAGTGGGCCCGGCGCACGGCCGCCGCCGTGCAGAGAAGGGGACCGAAATGACCGACCTCCGAAAGATGCATCCCGCCACCCGGATCATTCACGCGGGCCAGCACCCCGACCCGGCGACCGGCGCCGTCTCGACGCCGATCTACCAGACCTCCACGTTCGCGTTCAAGAACGCGGACGAGGGCGCGGCGCGCTTCCAGGGGAAAGACCCAGGCTACAAGTACACGCGTCTCGGCAACCCGACCGTCGCGGCTCTCGAGGAGTGCCTCGCGACGCTCGAGGGCGGCTGCGGCGCGCTCGGCGCCGCGACGGGAATGGCCGCGATCAACACGGTCTACGTCACGTTCCTCGGCGAGGGCGCGCACGTCGTCGGGACGGACTCCGTCTACGGGCCGTCGCGTCTCGTCCTCGAGAACGAGTACACGCGCTTCGGCGTCGCCTCGACGTGGGTCGACTCGTCGAACCCGGAGAACGTCGCCGCCGCGATCCGGCCGTCGACGAAGATGGTCTACGTCGAGTCGCCCGCGAACCCGACGATGAAGCTCACGGACATCGCCGCCTGCGCCGACATCGCCCATGCGCACGGCGCGCTCCTCGTCGTCGACAACACGTTCGCGTCGCCCGTCCTCCAGCAGCCGCTCGCGCTCGGGGCCGATGTCGTCGTCCACAGCCTCACGAAGTACCTCAACGGGCACACGGACGTCGTCGGCGGCGCGATCGTCGCGGGCGCGCCCGCGCTCCTCGAGAGGCTCCGCAAGGTCCACACGGCCTTCGGCGGGACGATGGACCCGCACCAGGCGTGGCTCATCCTCCGGGGCGTCAAGACGCTGGGCCTGAGGATGGAGCGCGCGCAGGCGAACGCGCTCGAGGTCGCCCGCTTCCTCGAGGCGCACCCCGGCGTCGCGTGGGTGCGGCACGCCGGCCTTCCGAGCCACCCGCAGCACGCGCTCATGCTGAAGCAGATGTCCGGTCCCGGCGCCGTGTTCTCGTTCGGCGTGAAGGGCGGTCTCGAGGCGGGCAAGGCGCTGATCGACTCCGTGCGCCTCGCGACGCTCGCCGTGAGCCTCGGAGGCGTCGAGACGCTCATCGAGCACCCCGCGTCCATGACGCACGCCGGCATGTCGAGAGCGGAGCGCGAGGCCGCCGGGATCTCCGACGATCTCGTCCGGATCTCAGTCGGCTGCGAGGACGTCCGCGACCTCGTCGCCGACCTCGAGCAAGCGCTCGTGAAGGCCGCGCAGGCCGTCCCCGTGGGCGCACGCGACTAGGCCGGAGCGCGGCCCGTCACCAGGGCGTGCTGTAAAGCCCCTTCGCGAGGATCCAGGCCGAGAGCGCGATGAGGAGGCCTCCACTCGCGACCCGGACCAGCACGGGACGCGAGCGCAGAAAGGCGGTCTTCTCGCGGAACGCCTGGGAGGCGTATCCGGCGACGAGCATCGGGAGCGCAAAGCCGACGCTGTAGAAACCCAGCAGGGCGACGCCCTCGCCCAGTCGGGCCCGGGCCGCGACCATGCCGAGAACCGCGCTGAGAAACGGCCCGACGCACGGGATCCACACGAGACCCAGCGACGCCCCGAGAACGGAACCGGACCAGAGCCCGCGCCCGCGCTCGGGAGACATCCCGACCTTCAGCCCCTTGAAGGGATTCACGTCGGCCAGGACCAGAAGGCCGATGACGCCGATGAGAACCGCGACGGGCTTCTCCAGCCGCACGAGCAGAGGCCCGACCACGGCGCCGAAGAGGGACGAGAGGATCCCCATGACGAAGAAGGTGGACATCAGCCCGGCCACGATGGCCAGTGGACGGAGCCGGTGCTCTCCCGGTTGTCCCGCCATCACGATCGGCAGGACGGGCAGCACGCAGGGCGAGAAGGTGCTGGCGAGGCCGGCTCCGACGGCGAATGCGGCGTTGGCCAGGCTGAACCCGGCGAGCGTGTCCACGGGGGCTACGCGGCTCAGCGGCCGGCCGCGACGGGGATGCCCGCGAGGACCGCGTCGACGGGCTGGATGCCGGGGGAGTACCGCGTGATCTCCTTGCCGTCGGCGCCGACGAGGATCAGGCTGGGAAGCGAGCGGACGCCGTAACGATAGAAGAGATCCATGTCGGCCGAAACGTCCGTGCGGACGTACCGGAGCGTCGCGCGCGGCTCCCACTTGCTCCGGCCCTCGGCGAGGATCCGGTCCTGCGTCTGGCACGGGTGGCCCGCCGGGTTCATGAAGAACAGGAGGGCGGGCCGGACCGTCTTTCCGGCCTCCGGCTTCGGTGCGGCGCCCTTCTCCGCGGCGGCGAGGGGGGCGGACAGGGCCGCCAGGACGGCGAGCAGCAGGACGGATTTCGTGAACGGGTTCGGGACGATTCGCACGGTCTTCTCCCTCTCGGTCGCACGCGTCCCGCCGGCGCGGGGCCGGCGGGTTGACCATCTATGACTTAATGATTATATTGGAATTTATGAGCGCGACAACCCGCCCGCACGGGACCCGGGGATGAGCGGCGACGGCGCCTGGCTGTGGGGCGCCCTCCTCGTCTGGATTCTCCTCCAGAAGTTCGTCTTCCCCCGCCTCGGCGTCCCCACGTGAGGCGCGCCCGGTCCCGCCGGCGGCGGGACGAGCTGCACGACCCGGACGCGGCGGGAGCCGCCCGGACCAGGAAGGGAACCCGATGACGTTGAACGCTGACGAGCTCGAGCGCCGCCTGGCGGCCTACTGCGCGCGGAGGGAGGCATTCGAGGTCCTCGGACATTACGGGGCTCGAGCCGCCGCGCTCGTCCTCGACGCGGCCGGCTCTCTCGAAGGTCCGGTCCTCGATCTCGGCTCGGGAATGGGCGTCATGGCACGGGAGCTCGCGCGCCGCGGTCTCGACGTCGAGAGCGTCGACGTGAATGCCGAGGACCAGGAGGTCGCCGCGTCGCTCACGGCCGGCACGGGACTCGAGACGCGGATCCGCTTCACGCCGGCCGACGGCGCCGCCCTCCCCTTCCCGGATGCGCACTTCGCGTCCGCCGTCTCGTTCAACGTCCTTCACCACCTCCGGGACGGCGCGTCCGTCCTGCGCGACGTCGTGCGTGTCGTCCGACCCGGAGGCGTCATCCTCCTCGCGGACTTCTCGTCCGAGGGCTTCGATTTCGCGGCGCGCGTCCACGTCGCCGAGGGCGCCACGCACCCCGAGGGTCCCGTGACGCTCGACTGGGCCCGCGGCTTTCTCACGGCCGCCTCTCTCGCGGAGACGGGCGGCGGCGAAGCCCACCACGAGCGGTTCGCCTCGTTCCGGAAACCCGTGGAAGCGGCGCTTGCGGTCCCGCCCGCGTTCGAAGCGCTCGACCGCCCCGGGCTCTTGACGGCCCTCGACGTCTTCGCGAAGAACTGGCTCGCCCACGACGGGAGCTGGTTCCTCGCCGCCGAGGAGCGTCTCGGCATGGACGCCGCGATGGAGCTCGACGCGGCTGCCTGGCGCCGGTTCGCGGCCGCCGAGGCCCGCCGGATCATGGAGGCCTACGCGATCCCGAAGGACGGCGGCCTCGAGTCGCTCGCGCGGGCGCTCTCCTACCGCGCGTACAGCTTCGTGAACCCGAGCCGCGTCGAGCGCGACGGAGAGGTCCTGCGCTTCTTCATGACGTCCTGCCGCGTGCAGGACACGCGCCGCCGCAAGGGCCTGCCGGACTTCCCGTGCAAGGCCGTCGGCGAGGTCGAGTTCGAGACGTTCGCGCGGACCGTCGACCCGCGCATCGTCACGCGCTGCCTCCATTGCCCGCCGGAGCCGGAAGCGCAGGGGCACTGCGGGTGGGAATTCCGCCGCGTCTGAAATGCCGCGGAATGTCGCGCGGCCACAAGGAGCCACCATGAAAGAGTTCTTCAAGACCAACGAAGGCACCGCGGACCGCATCCTGAGGATCGTCGCCGGCGTCGTTCTCCTCTCGCTGACGGTCGTCGGCCCGAAGACGAGCTGGGGCCTCCTCGGCCTCATCCCCCTCCTGACAGGGCTCGTCGGGAGTTGTCCGGTCTACTCGCTGTTCGGGTTGAACACCTGCGGCTCGAAATCGACCAAGCCCTGACGTCCTCGTAGGCGCGCGTGACAGACTCGTCGCCGAGCGGACCGCCTCGGAAAGCCGCGCGCGAGCGGAACCGGTGAGCCACGAGAGCGCCGGCGCTCGTGCGACGGTGAGCAGCTCCGTGTCGAAGAGGCGCGACTTCTCCCGAAAGCCAGCCTCCCCCCGGCGACGATAGCAAGCGCGCCGGGAAGGTCGAGGCTCTCCCCGGGAGAGCCTATCCGGTGGAAAGCAGAGCGCGAACCTCGTCCGCCTTCGGGATGCGCCCCGAGAGGACGACCTTGCCGTCGATCGCAACACCCGGCGTCGCGAGGAGGCCCAGCTCGATCATCCGCTCGATCGACTCGACCTTCTCGACGTCGACGTCGAGGTTGCTGACCTCGACGACCTGCTTCACGACGCGGTAGGTTTCCTTGCAGCGGGCGCACCCCGGTCCGAGGACTTCGATCTTCCTGCGCGCGTTGTCTGTCATGAGGTTCTCCTTGCTTGCTTCAGGCCGCAAACACGCGGCGCAGGGCCGTGGCGCCGATGCCGGCGCCGAGGGCGACGAGGGCCCACCCGAAAGCCCGCTGCAGCCGCCCGGCCCACACGGCGGCGCGGCTGCCGACGAAGGCGGTGACGAAGCCGGTCGCGATGCCCGCTGCGAGCAGCAGAACCACGTGGCCGGCGGAATAGGCGAAGAGCAGCGCCGTTCCCCAGAGGATCTTCTGCTGGAAGGCGACCAGGGACAGGATGACCACGAGGATGGGCGTCGCACACGGCGACGAGAGGGTTCCCGTGAGGGCGCCGAGCGCGAACGCGCCCGCGATCCCTCCGCGGCGCAGCCGCGAGCTCTCCACCGACGGCGTCGGGAGACGGATGACGCCGGCGAGGTGAAGGCCCATGACGGCGAGGACGATCGCGAGGAGCACGGGCCAGACCGCCCCGACGTCGCCCAGGAGACGTCCCGAAAGCGCCGCGATCGCCCCGAGCGCCGTGAAGCACACGGCGAGGCCCGTCGCGAAGGCCGCCGTGAGCGCCGCGGCGCGCGCCCTCGTCGTTCCGGCGCCGCCGACGGTCGCGACCACGAGCGGGACCGCCGCGAGGACGCAGGGGCTCGCGGACGAGAGCACGCCTCCGAGAAACACGAGGGCGAGCATGACCGGCGCCGGCGCGGCGGCCGCCCGCGCGGCGAGACCGGCCAGCAGCTCCTCCATCAGAGAAGTCCCTTCTCCTTCAGGGTCTTCTCGAAATCGGGCTTCGGGAAATAGCCCATGTGCCGGAAGATCTCGCGCCCCTTCGCGTCGAAGATGACCTGCGTCGGCATGACCATGATCTGGTGCCGCCGGGCGACGTCCGGGTTCGACTGGATCCAGAAGTTGGCGACCCGAGCGCGGGCGCCGAGTCGCGTGCGCAGTTCCTTCAGGACCGGCTGCATGTTGACGCACGGGATGCACGTCTCGCCGCCGAACTCCACGACGAGCGGGAGTCCGGCCCCGAGCGCGGAATCGAGCTCCGCCGGTGACAGGGCCGGGATCGGGGTCTCCGCCGGACCGGAGGCGACGACGTCCCGGGAAAGGCCGGCCGAAATGACGGCGGCGGCGATCAAAGAAGCGGCAAGAATTCTCATCGAACCTCCTGGCCCTACAGAACCACGTTGAAGAGATAGCCCACGACGGGGATCCCGGCGGCGACCACGGCCACGAAGACCGCGATCAGCCGCGGAGTCAGGACCTTGCGGAGGATCACCATCTCCGGCACGAGTTGCCCGTGCAGAGGCTCAGAACGCGGGGCCTGGGCATCTCGTTTCCGATTCGAACCAGGGCTTTGTCCGGACGCAGAAGCGGCAGACGGAGGCGACCCAGACCGTAAGGTAGCGCTCGAAGACGTTCAGGCGCTTCGCGGTGGCCGTCATCGCAGCTCCCGGGAACGGACGGGGGCGGGACGAACCGGCAGCCGGATGCCGAGCTTCGAAACGTCGAGCTCGACCCGGCACAGGTCCTCGAGCGGCACCTTCCGGAGCGCCTTCAGGAGGGCCCGGTCCTCGACGACGACGGGGTCGCGCTCGAGCTCGTCCCACGAGACGCAGGCGGCGCCCGCCGAATCGTCCGCGAGCCGGTACTCGACCCACTTTCCCACCTTGCGCTCCACGACGAGGTCCGCACGCTTGAGCTCCGAGAGGTGAGCCGACACCGTGGACGGCGCGAGCTTCAGGACGGCCGTCATCTGGCAGACGCAGAGTGGCCCGCTGCGGAGCATCGCGAGAACGCGCAGGCGGCCCGGGTGAGCGAGGGCCTTGTGGATCCGGACGAGCTCTGGGATCGGCTGCTTCGCCATTTCTATATATTACGAAATATACGTCCGGAGCGCCCGCGTGCCCGCTTAGTGCAGATGCTTCATGTGTCCCGGGCGTCCCTCGTGGTCGAGGTCAGCCCTCAGCCGTGACGTCCCACCGCTAAGATTCGACTTCGATGCTGGACGCCTCCGCACGCGCACGGCTTTTGGAGACGACCCCGTTCGGCGGGTTGGAAGAAGGTGCATCGAAGCTCGCCACGCTCTTCGAGGAGCAGCGAATCGCCGCGGGAACCCTCATCTTCTCGGAGGGAGATTCCGGGGGACGCTTCTTCGTTCTTGCGAGCGGGCGCGTCCGCATCTTTCGGACTCTCCCGGGCGGACGCGAGATCACGATCTTCGTCCTCCTGCCCGGCGCGTCCTTCGGCTTCCTGCCGCTTCTCGACGACGGGCCGTTCCCCGTCTCCGTGCTGGCGACGGAATCCTCGGTCCTTCTGGTTCTCCAGAGAGGAGCCTTCCGGAGCTTCCTGAGACGGGAGCCGGAATTCGGCCTGGGGCTCCTCAAGTACATGGCGGCCCGGCTCCGCGATTGCTTCGACCAGCTCGAGATGCTGGGGCAGCCGGGCGCCTACGCGCGGGCCGCCCATGGGCTCCTCAGCCTCGTCGAACCAGAGGCGGCCGCGCCAGACGGAGGCGTCGTCACGCTGCCCTTCAGCCAGGAGGAGCTGGCGCGGACGCTCCATGTCACGCCCGAGAACCTCTCCCGGGCGCTCGCTAAGCTGCGGCGCGAAGGGCTGCTCGAGAGGCTCGGGCCGCGCCGCTTCCGGGTCCCGTCCCTGGAAGCCCTGCGCCGCGTCGCCGACGGCGGCTGATCTCTCCCTGTCTCTTGTCGCCCGTCAAGGCGCGCCTCAAGGCGCGGCGATACCTTGCCCTCGTGACGGCGGCTTCAGCCGCCTTTTCGCGCACCGAGGTATCGAGGTATGCCGATAGATCCAGAGATGATGACGACGGATGCGTTGGCCGGACGTCTGCGGCTCGCAGCACATCCGCTCCGCCTCCGGATCCTCGAGCAGCTCGTGCGCCACCCGGGGCGCTGCGTCTGCGACCTCGCCGCGGAGCTGGGCGTCGAGCAGCCTGCCGTCTCCCACCATCTCGGCGTGCTCCGGAGCGCTGGCCTCGTTCTCCCGCGCCGGGAGGGCCCGCGGGTGGAGTACGAAGTCGAGAGCGGAACTGCCGACGCCCTCTTGCGCTCGCTCGGCGCCGTTCTCGGCATCGGTCTCGGGCATGAGGGGAGACCCCGATGAGAGCTGCCCTCTCCGTCTGTCTGATCCTGGCCGGCCCGGCAGCGGCGTCGCGCGCTGCCGAGCCCCTCACGATGAAGGACGCCGAGGCCCGCGCCGAATGTGCGAACCCCCGCCTGACCGCCTCGCGGCTGGAGGCGGTGGCGGCGGAGCATCGCGAGGAGCAGGCTCACTCCCGGCATTGGGGGCAGATCGACGCCGTCGGGTCGTACAACAACTACGAGTCGCCGCGCCTCGTCCGGCCGATCTCCATCGAGCAGTTCCAGGTCCCGGCGCTCGGGCTGTATCAGCTTCCCTGGGACCAGAACCAGACGCACTACGGGTTCGCGTTCCAGCTGCCCCTTCTGGCCGGCGGCGCGCTGCACGAGGGAGACCGCAGCGCGTCGCTGGCCCGGAGCGCCGCGGAGAAGACGGCCTCCTTCACGCGCGACGAGGTACGCACGAACGTCCGGGCGGCGTATCGCAGCGCCCTCCTCGCGCGGCACGCCCTCGCCGCCGCGCGGCAGTACGCGGCCGCCCTGACGAAGGACGAGGCGGACGCGCGGCTGAAGGTGAGACTCGGGGCGTCGGCGCCGGTCGACGCGGCGAAGGTGACGTACGCGCTGCGAGGAGCCGAGGCGCAGGTGGCCGAGCTCGAGACGCAGGAGCGGACGGCGCAGGCGTACCTCGCCGCCCTGATGGGCGAGGACCCGCCCGCGGAGGGATGGGACCTCGCGGACGTCGCCAAGGAGCCGCCGGGGGCGAGCGAGCCGAAGGATGGGCTCGCGAACGCCATCGCGATGCGCGCCGACCTTGCGGCCGTGCGCGACGCGACGCTCATCTCCGAGAGCCGCAAGCGGCTCGCGGGCGCGTCCTTCGGCCCGAGAGTCGCGCTCGAGGGCAACGTCCTCTGGAATCGCGCGCCGTCCGTGAGCGGCTCGCTCGAGACCCACGAGCTGGCCGTGACGGTGCGCCTGCCGCTCTTCGACGGGCTCGGCCGCGTCCGGGCCGTTCACGAGGCCGAGGCCAGTCTCGCGGCGGCCCGCGAGCGCGAGAGAGGGAAGGAGCTCGAGGTCGCCGCGCAGGTCGTCTCGGCCCGCGGCCGCATGGAAGCGGCGCGGGCCCAGCTCACGGCCGGCACGGCGCAGCGCGAGCTGGGGCGCGAGGTGGCCCGCGTCGAGCGCCTGAGGCTCGACCAGGGGACCGGCCGCGTGGAGGACTACCTGGCGGCCAGGTCGCAGGAGCTTCTCGGAGAGACGGCTTACTGGCGCGGGCTCTACGCCCTTCAGGGCGCCGCGGACGACCTGGAGCTCGCGACGGCGACGAGAGCAGACGAGAGAGGAGAAACGCGATGAAGAGGACCCTGGGCCTCGCCCTGGTCGTGGTGGTCGTCCTGGCCGGGGTTCTGGCCGTCCGGCAGAGGAAGCAGAGCCTCTCCCGTCTTTCGCCCCCGCAGGTCTCCGCCGTGCCGGTGGACGTCGTCTCCGTGAAGACCGGGACCGTCGCGGCCTCTCTGAAGACGGTCGCTCTGATCCAGTCCGGCACGTCGGCGACGGTCTCGGCGCAGGTCGCCGGGGCGCTCCTCGAGGTCCGGTTCCGCGAAGGAGACACGGTCCGGAAGGGCGACGTGATGGCGCGCGTCGATTCGCGGGTCCTGGACGACGCCGTCGCGTCGGCCGAGGCACGGGTCGCGGCCGCGCGGCAGGAGCGGGTCCGGCAGCAGGCGGTCGTCTCGCGGGACACGGTGCTCGTCGCGAACGACGCGCTTTCGAGGCAGGCGTTCGAGGCGAGCGAGGCGCAGATGGAGGCGGCGAAGTCGTCGGAGGTCGCCGCGGAGAGGGCGCTCGCGAGCGCGCGGACGCTCCGGTCGTTCGCGGACGTGCCGGCCCCCTTCTCCGGCGTCGTGAGCGCCCGCCTCGCCGAGCCCGGCGACCTCGTCGCGCCGGGGAGGCCGGTCTTCACCGTCCAGGTCGCGGGGCCCGTGAAGGCCGTCTCGAAGCTCTCGCAGGAGAGCCTCGCGCTCGTCTCGCCCGGCGGCCGGGTCGTCTTCGCGAACGGAACCGACACGCGCGAGGCCCGGATCTCGAGGATCTACCCCGCCCTCGACGCCTCGCATCTCGGGACCGTCGAGACCGATCTTCCCTCGGCGCCGTTCTCGCTCGCGCCGGGAGCGACGGTCGCGGCGACCTATGCGGCCACGTCGTCCCCGGAAGGGCTCGTCGTCCCGTCCTCGGCTCTTCTCGAGGGAACGGCCGAGACGCTCGTCGTGCGCGTGAAGGACGGGATCGCCCGGCCGGTCCGCGTCGTCGTGGCGGGCGGCGACGGCCGCCAGAGCGCGGTGAAGGGCGATCTCGCGGCCGGAGACCTCGTCGTGACCGGGCTCCCGAGCGAGCTGATGGCGCTGACGGCCGGCACTCCCGTCGCGCCGCGGCAGAGGTGACGGGTGAGTCGTCGTCCAGCGTTACGTCAAGAAGCCGCACCTGCTCCTGTCCGTCGTTCTCCTCCTTGCCGTCATCGGCGGCGTAGGCTTCTTCAAGCTCCCCGTCAATCTCTTCCCCGACAGCGAGCGTCCGCAGATCTCGGTCGTGACGGTGTGGCCGGGGGCCTCCGCGGACGACGTGAGCGCAGACGTGAGCCGCGTCATCGAGAAGGAGGTCAAGACGATCGAGCTCGTCCGGCGCGTGACCTCCACGTCCAACGACGAGGTCTCGGTCGTCACGGCGGAGTTCGAGTACCAGAAGGGGCTGGACTCGGCCGCGACGGACGTCTCGAACGCCCTGAACAAGATCCGGCCGCTCCTCCCGCCCGACATCCGTCCCTTCCAGGTCTACAAGGTGTCGTCGGCGACGCCGGCGGTCCTCGTGCTCTCGCTCTCGCCGAAGGAGGGCTCGGGCCTCGACCTGTCGATGGTCCGCCAGCTCGCGCAGAACCCGGTCAAAGAGGCGCTCCTGCGCCTCCCGGACGTCGCGAACGTGGAGGTCTTCGGCGGGTATCAGCCCGTCGTCTCGGTCGTCCTCGACCCCGACAAGCTCCAGGCGCACCGCCTGAGCCCGGGACAGGTCGTCGCGGCGCTCTCGGCCTGGAACCGGAACACGCCGGAAGGGCTCCTCGTCACCGACACGACCCACGTCCTCCTCAAGAGCCAGAGTCAGCTCCTGCGGCCCGAGGACGCCGGCGGCATCGTGATCGGCGGGGCGGCCGGCCCGCCCGTCTACCTGCGGGACGTCGCGACGGTCCACCGCGGAGTCCAGGAGCGGATGTCCGCGTACCACGGGAACGGCAAGCCGGCGATAGGCGTCTCGATCCAGCGCGCCCTCTCCGGCTTCGCGCTTCCGACGATCCGAACCGTCACGGCGAAGCTGCCCGAGCTGGAGCGGCAGTTCCCGGGAATCTCGTTCGAGATCGCCGACACGCAGGGCGAGCTGATCGGCAAGAGCGTCTCCAACATGGTGGACGCGCTGCGCGACGCGATCCTGCTGACGGTCCTCGTCATCTTCCTCTTCCTCGCGGACACGCGCGGAATGATCCTGGCCGGCATCTCGATCCCGTTCACGTACCTCATCACGTTCGCCTTCATGTGGCTCTTCGGTTTCCAGTTCGACATGGTGACGCTCACCGGCGTCATCCTCGGGGTGGGAATGCTCCTCGACGATGCGATCGTCGTCCTGGAGAACATCGAACGGCACTACCACGCGCTCGGCAAGGACCTCTCGGCGGCCACCATCGGCGGCACCGAGGAGGTGATGCTCGCGATCCTCTCGGGGACGTACGCAACGGTCGTCGTCCTCCTGCCGATCATCTATATCGGCGGCTTCGTCCAGACGGTCCTGCGCCCGCTCAGCCTGACGCTTTCGATCGCGCTCCTCGCGTCGTACCTCGTCTCGGTGACGATCCTGCCGATCCTGGCGCCGTTCATCCTCCGGCTGGGAGGCCGCACGGAGAAGTGGGGCTGGGAGAAGAAGCTCGACCACGTCGTGAACGGCACGATCCTCCACCGGATCCAGGAGTTCTTCGTCCGCGTGGTCGAGGTCGCGCTCCGAAGGAAGGCGCTCTTCATCCTCCCCGCCGTCCTGCTCCTCGTGATCTCGGGCCGGCTCGTCATCCCGCTCGTCGGCCGCGACCTCATGCCGCCCATGGACACCGGGATCTTCCGAGTGACGTTCGAGGCGTATCCGAACGCGTCCCTGGCCGAGGCCGAGGCGCTGCTCGCGCAGGCGGAGAAGGCGATTCGCGCCGAACCCGGCATCGTGCGCACGTCGGCGACGCTCGGCTCCGAGCCCGGCGTCCTCACGTTCGGCTCGGGTCGAAACCCGCAGCAGGCCTTCGTGACCGTTCACCTCGTCGACCGCTTCCATCGGAAGGAGTCGCTCTGGGACGTCGAGCGTTCCGTCCTCGGGAGGCTCCGGGAGATTCCGGGAATCCGCTTTCCGGCGGCCTTCGACTACGGCGCCACGCCGCTCTCCACGATCCGCTCGACCGTCGACCTCATGATCTCGGGTCCCGACCCGAAGGTCCTCGCCTCCCTCTCGGAGGACGTTGCGCGCCGGCTCCGGACCGTGGGCGGCCTGACGTCGGTCGTCCCGACCTGGACGCTCGACCGGGTGGAGGTCCGCTTCCTTCCCGATCCGGAGCAGCTCTCCTTCTACGGCATCGACGCGGCCGCCGTGGCGGCCCAGGTGAGCGCGCAGGTCAAGGGGGTGCCGGCCTCGCCGTTCCGCGTCCCGCAGCAGGACTCGTTCCCCCTCTGGGTCCAGTCCCGGGCGGGCCGCCGCGGCGTGCCCGAGGACCTCGCCACGCTCCCGGTCCTCACCGCGCGCGGCAGCGTTCCGCTCTCGTCCCTCGGCCGGCTCGAGCGGACGTTCGTCCCGACGCTTCACACGCGGCAGAACCTCCAGGAGACGGTCGACGTTCTCGGGTACCGCTCGACGACCGCGGTCACCCACATCAACGACGGCGTCACGCGGGCGCTCGAGGGGCTGAAGCTCCCGCCGGGGTACGCGATCTCCGAAGAAGGCGAGAGAAAGACGATGGACGAGGCGTTCTCCGCGCTGATGAAGGCGCTCGTTCTCGGCCTGATCCTCCTGTACTTCTCCCTCGTCCCGGCCTTCCGGTCGTTCCTTCACCCGCTGACGATCATGGTGGCGATCCCGCTCGGGGTCATCGGGGCCGTCTGGGCGCTTCTCCTGACCGGAAAGCACCAGTGCATGCCGTCCTTCATGGGGATGATCCTGCTCGCCGGGATCGTCGTGAAGAACAGCATCCTCCTCATCGATTTCATCGAGGAGGCGCGCGGGCGCGGCGAGAGCCTTCGCCATGCCCTGACGGAATCCGTGCGCGTGAGGACGCGGCCGATCCTGATGACGGCCGCAGCGACCGCCGTCGGGATGCTCCCGATCGCCCTCGAGTGGGCGATCGGCCTGGAGCGTCTCAGCCCGCTCGCCGTGGTCGCGATCGGCGGCCTCACGGTGTCGACGTTTCTCACCCTCATCTACGTCCCCGTCTTCTACGACCTGTTCGACTCCGTACGGCTGCTGCTGAGCCAGGCGTTCGGCAAGCCGGCGGCCGCGGCCGCCCAACGTTGATGCCCTGAGAACCAAGAAGGAGGATTTTCGTCATGAACGATCGATTCACCCCCCGGAGTGGGCGTTCGAATTCCACGGTCATCGCTGTCCGTTCATGCCCATTGGCTACCGGATGGGCATGCTCGCTCTCGAGCACCTCGGCGTGCCGCACGAGAAGGACCACGGCTTCTTCGTCTTCCCCGAGCTCGGGGAGGGGCACCCGCAGACCTGCCTGATGGACGGCGTTCAGGTCGCCACAGGCGCGACGTACGGAAAGGTCCTGATGGCGAAGACGTTCTACGGAAAGCTCGCGGTCACCTTCTTCCATCCCGGCAAGGGCGCCGTCCGGTATTCCCTGAAGCCGGAATTCGTCGACGCCATGGGAAAGCTGGAGTTCTTCACTTACCGCAAGCGGGGCGTCGAGCCGTCGGAGATCCCGGCGGCGGTGGCGGCCGAGGTCATCGACTGGACCGCGGCGCAGCCGGACGGCTCCGTCTTCAAGATCGAGCCGAGGCCGGAGTTCCAGTTCACCCCGGTCAAGGGCTCGTTCAACAAGACGCTGTGCACGGGCTGTGGCGAGTACGTCTTCGAACGTTACCTGCGGACTCGAGACGGCAAGCCCGTCTGCATCCCCTGTTCCGGATACAAGGGCTAGGCCGGGATCGCCAGTAATCGGACGCAGGCTGACAAGAGAGGAGACCGCCGGTGAGCACCTCGTTCATGCTGATCGCATTCATCACCATTCTGGTGATCTCTGGCGTGTTTTCGATGTTCGGGAAGGGGGGCGGCTCGCTCTACACGCCTGTCTTGATCATGCTGGGCCTGAGCGTCGCCCCGGCCATCTCCTCTGCCCTGTTCCTGAACCTCGTGACCGCCCTCGTGGCAACCATCGTCTTTGCCCGCAACAAGCTCGTGGATTTCAAATTTTGCTCGATCTTCCTGCCCGGAACGATCGCCGGCTCGCTGCTCGGGGCGTTGCTCTCGAGCAAAGCCCCGAAAGACCTCCTGCTCGGCATCTTCTCCGTTTTTCTCTACGGTGTCGGGCTTCTGATGATCATCTCGGGCAAGGATAAGGCGGGCCAGACGGCGAAGCCCCTGTCTCGACGGATGGTGGCTCTGATCGCTCTCTTCTCGTTCGGCGTGGGCGTCCTCTCCAGCCTCATCGGCGTCGGCGGGGGCTTGATCATCTTTCCGTTCCTCGTTCTCTACATGAAGTACGGCGCCCAGAAAGCCGCCGGCGCGAACGCCTTCATCGTCACGATCAGCTCTCTCGTGGGGACCGCCGGCCATTTCGCCCTGGGCCACGTCGACTACGTCCTGATCGCGGTCACGTCGGTCGCCTGCATCATCGGCTCCGCCATCGGCTCGCACGTCACCGTCAAGGCGAGCCCGTCCTTCGTCAAGGTCGCCTTTGCCTTCATCATGTGGTTCTTTGCCACCCAGATCGGGCTGAAGCTGCTGGGCGTCCTGTAGGTCCCGGATGCCGGGGTGAGCCGTCCCGGGGGTCCGGCAGGCTTCACGGGCTCCCTCAGCGCACCGCCTTGCGGACGGCCGTCTCGATCTCGTTCTGGATGTCGCCCGGCATCTGCATGTTCTTCATGAAAGCCCAGTTTCCGGCGTCCTGGAAGTAGAGCTTCATCCGCCACATCTCCTTGAGGAGCGTGATGGAGCTGCCGCTTCCCTTCTTCGCCACGACGAGCTCGACCGGAAACGCGGCGGCGTGGTCGAGGCCGGGGAACGGATTCGCGTCCGTCGCCCGCTTCTCGCCCGCGATCCCGAACGCGCGGCCTTCGGTCCTGGCGTTCGTGAGGCCGACGACCCAGACGTCGTCCGAGGCCTTGTACGCGTAGACGGCGTGCCAGCCGGCGGCGTCCGCGACGCCGCTCCGGATCTCCTCGGCGACTTCCGCGGGAGGCCGCGCGGGAGAGAGGACCGTGACGATCTTTTCCGGGAACGCGCCGCCGCCCATGCCGCCGATCTCTCCACTGTCGCGGAGCTGGCCGGCCTGCTTCGGCGAGACCGTCCCGAGCGGCGCCAGCGCCGCCGCGACGGCCTCCACGGCTTTCTGCGCCGCGTCGTCCTTCGCGTCGGACGCGTAGAACGTTCTGAGAAGGGAAACCGGGTTCACGACGGAAACGCTGACGCCCGACACGTCGGAATACACCGCGAGTCGCATCGGAAGGCCGAAGGCCTTGTCGCCGCCACCGGAGAGCACTTCCGGAGTCCACGCGGGCGATGCGAAAACGATCGTCCGCGCCTTCTCACCGCAGCCGGACGGAACTCCGTTGTCGAACGAGCCGAGAATCTCAAAACCGGCCGCCTTCAAGGAAGATTCCGTCCTCGCGGCGGTCCCGGCGACGTCGGCCTTGAGGCCCGAGAGGAGTGTCACGTAGACCCCCTGCGTCCTCTCGACGCCCGCCGAGAGGGCGGGCGCCGCGAGGAGCGCGGCGAGGGTGAGCGACGTGAAGGCGCGCTTCACGTCCGTCCTCAGAACCCGAACGACAGGCCGAGGTCGAAGACCCACTGGTCCATCTTCAGCTCGATCGTCTGCCTGCCGGGAACCTCGAGCGGGTTCGGGCCGCTGACGGAATGCGAAAGGGCGCGGACGATCGCGAGGTTGACCTTCATCTTGTCGCCGGCCTTCGCGCTCGCGCCGACCGTGACGTGCTGCTCGATGACGCCGGGGGCGAGGATGTTGAAGAGGACTTCGGACTCCGGGATCGGCTGCTTCGCGTACGCGTAGCCGGCGCGGAGCGTCAGTCCCGGGTTCGCGACCCACTGGAGGCCGAGCTTGTACGCCGTGACGTCCTTCCAGCCGAAGCCCGCGCCGCCGTCGTCGCCGAGGCGCGCGGTCATGAGGTTCGGGAGCATCGGGTTGCCGATGGACTCGGTCTTGCTGTAGTAGATCTGCTGGACGTCGAACGCGACCGTGAAGGACTCGACCGGCTTGATCGCGATGCCGACCGTCCAGTTCGCGGGGATGTCGAAGTCGCCCTGCTCGGCGAAGAGCCCTTCGTACTTCGAGAACTTCTGCATCTCCATCTCGGTCTGGTACGAGGCGCCGACCGAGAGCCACGGCGCGAGCTTGCCGAGGTAACCGACCCTCAGGCCGTACCCGAGCGAAGAGTCGTGGCCGTTGTTCGAGAGGTTCGAGGGCGAGGACGAGTACGGGGCGAAGCTTCCGAGGCCCTCGGCCTGGAACGTCTGGTACCCGAATACGGGGCTGATGCCGAACGCGTGCGCGTCGGCGATCTTGTATGTGAACGTGGGCGCGACGTACATCTGCATGAGGTTCACGCCCGTGCGGCCCGCGTAGAAGACCGACGCGTCGTAGGACGTGTTCATGCCGCCGTTTCCGTAGATCGCGACGCCGAGCGTCATCGTGTCGTTCAGCTTCCAGTTCGCGCCGATCGACGGCATCAGGAAGACGGATGTCCCGCTCTTCACGGTGCCCGGCGTCAGGCCGAACGTGCCGGGGTACCCCGAAGGATTCCCGGTCACCGTGAACTCGCGGTTCGGGTTGAAGACGGCGAGACCGAGGTCGTAGCCCGTCACCCACGCGTTCCCGGCGGGGTTCGTCGCCGGGGACATCGTGTTGAGCGACAGGGCGACGCCCGCGCCGCCCATGCCGCTCTGGGCGGTTCCGTAGCCGAGCTGGAAGTAGCCGTCCGTCGCGAGCGCGGGGGCGGCGATCAGGGCGAGCAGCGCGGCGAGCGCGATGCCGTTCCGGGTTTTCATCTGGGCACTCCTCTCAGTAGGCGGGCCGAATCGAGCCCGCGATTGGATCGATCGGGTTTCAGGTCAGGTCGCCGGGCCGCGGGTCCCTTCCGGGAGCGTCATCCCTGCGATCTCCGAGATGACCGCGCACACGTCGCCCGGGAACAGGCGCTCGATCTCGTCCCGGCTGATCCCGGTTCTCTTCGTCAGCGCGCAGGTGTCCGGCACGTGCCGCGTCCGCAGGCACTCCTCGCGCGCGCATCCGAGGATCTGCCAGTGGATCGGCGTGAGGAGAATCCCGCGCCGGCTCGCCGCCACCGCCGCGGCCTCGGGCGTCCAGTCCGAGCCTCCGCAGGGGCGCTCTCCGGGAGCCGGGTTCTGAGCGTTCACGCCCCGTGTCCTTGCGAGACGCGTACCAGAGCTCTCCGCCCCCGGATCGCGCTCTCCCTAGTGCGTCGGCAGGTTCGACGGATGGGCGTGGTCCGCGGGCTCGTGCCCGTGGCCGGCGCACGCCGTGGCCGGGGAGACCTCCTCGAGGGCGCCCGACGTGAACGCCGCGACCGCGTCCCCGACGGTGCCGGCGTTCGCCAGGAAAACCCGGACGCCTTTCGCCCGGAGCTTTGCGAGCGCTCCCTGTCCGATTCCTCCGACGACGATCCCGTCGAAGCGCTCGCCGGCAAGCGACTCCAGCGGCTGGCACATGCCGTGGGCGTGGTGCTGGTTGCGATTCGGGATCTCGCGGCACTGCCCGCTTTCGGTGTCCACGACGAGGAAGAGTGGCGCCGAGCCGAAGTGCGCGCTGACGGGGCTCTTCAGTCCGAGGTTTCCGGTGACGGGGAGACAGAGGTTCATGTGGGCTCCTTTTTCGGTCGCGTCCGGCCTCCAAGTCAGGCACAGACCGGGCCAGCTTTCTTTGGGAGGGCCTTCCCTGTATCGAGCGCATCCTTCCTCTCGCGCCGGACCGTTTCAATGACGCAGGCGAATGACGCGCGGGCACTGTGTTGCAACAGGTTGTTCGCGCTGAAACGTTTCGGGCTGCTCAGAGGGCGCCGTGCCGGGGGTGGACGGGCCGATCGCAACTGGTCGTTCGCCGATCAAAGGCAGTTTTCGCTCTCGAGCCCCGCTCAACCCCTCTGGCGTCCTTCTTGAATAGGAGGGGACATGGTCGCTCGGCAACGAGGGCCGTGAAGCACCCGCCGAATAGGACGACGAACAATGAGACGAATCTTCGCAATCCTTCTCGCCCTCGCCGCGGTCGCGGGCCTGACGTACAGCGCTCTCAGGAAGAACGTCTCCGGGGAGACGCCTCTTTCGATCCTGAAAGAGCGCTTCTCGCACAAGCCGAAGCCGTCGGTCGACCACTCGAAATTCGCCCAGCTCAAGACGCCCTTCAAGAAGCCCCAGGACGTGACCGCCGCGTGCATCTCCTGCCACAACGGGCGCGCCGCCGAGGTGATGGCGTCCACCCACTGGAACTGGGACCGGAACGAATACGTCGAAGGCAAGGGAATCCGGGAGGTCGGCAAGCGGAACGTCCTGAACAACTTCTGCATCGGTGTCCGAGGCAGCGAGCCGAGCTGCGACAAGTGCCACATCGGTTACGGCTGGGCGGACGCCTCCTTCGACCTCAAGAACCAGCTCAACGTCGACTGCCTGGCCTGCCACGACAACACCTCGACGTACGTGAAGGCCGCGGGTGGCGCGGGGATGCCCGACCCGTCGGTCGACCTCGCGAATGTCGCGCAGCACGTGGGCAGGCCGCAGCGGGCCGACTGCGGCACCTGCCACTTCTTCGGCGGCGGCGGGAACAACGTCAAGCACGGGGATCTCGAGAAGTCCATGTTCGACCCCTCGCGCGACGTCGACGTCCACATGGCGTCCGACGGCCTCGACATGCAGTGCGTCGATTGCCATACGGCAAACAAGCACCAGATTCTCGGGAAGGACTACGCCGTCTCCTCCATGAACCGCAACCGCGTGGAGTGCGAGACCTGCCACACGGCGCTCCCGCACGCCGACAACGTCCTGAACGACCACACGTACAAGGTCGCCTGCCAGACGTGCCACATCCCCACGTACGCGAAGGTCAATCCGACGAAGCTCGCGTGGGACTGGTCGACGGCCGGGAAGCTGAAGGACGGCAAGCCCTACGAGGAGACGGACGCCTCCGGAACCGACGTCTACATGTCGATCAAGGGGTCGTTCGTCTGGGGCAAGAACCTCAAGCCCGACTACGCCTGGTTCAACGGGACGGCGTCGCACTACCTCATCGGCGACACGTTCGACCCGTCGCAGCCCCTCGTCCTGAACCCGCTCGCCGGCAGCTACGACGACCCGGACTCGAAGATCGTCCCGGTGAAGATCCACCGCGCCAAGCAGATCTACGACACGGTGAACCACACTCTGATCCAGCCGAAGCTCTACTCGTCGCACCCGGGCGACGGCGGCTACTGGGGGGATTTCAACTGGGAGCGGGCGGCCGAAGAGGGAATGAAGGAAGTCGGCCTCCCGTACAGCGGCCATTACGGCTTCGCGCGGACGGAGATGTCCTGGCCCCTCAACCACATGATCTCCCCGAAGGGGAAGGCCGTCACCTGCAGCGAGTGCCACACGCGCTCGGGCGGGCGGCTCGCGCAGCTCGGGGGCTTCTACATGCCGGGACGGGACCGGAATCCGTGGGTCGACCGGTTCGGGCTCGGCCTTCTCGCCGTCACGTTCGCCGGCGTCATCGTCCACGGCGGGGCGCGGATCGCATTCCGCAGCAACGGGAAGGGAGCGCACTGAGATGAAACGCGAGTACGTCTACCGGTCGTTCGAGAGGTTCTGGCACTGGACCCAGGCGGCCCTCATCCTCTTCCTCGCGGTGACCGGCTTCGAGATCCATGGCTCGCTCCGGTTCTTCGGGTTCGACCACGCGGTCCACTATCACGCCTTCGCCGCCTGGAGCTTCCTCATCCTGATCGTCTTCGCGATCTTCTGGCACTTCACGACGGGCGAATGGAGGCAGTACGTCCCGACCTGGAAAAACCTCAGGGCCCAGGCCGACTACTACGTCTTCGGCATCTTCCGGAACGCCCCCCACCCGACGAAGAAGACCGTCCTCTCGAAGCTGAACCCGCTCCAGAAGCTGACCTATGCCGGCCTGAAGCTCCTCGTCATCCCGGTCGTCGTCGTCTCGGGGCTTCTCTACATGTTCTACCGCTACCCGCAGCGCTACGAGGTGCTCGGGCTCAACGTCCGGAGCCTCGGGACGATCGCGGTTTTCCACACCGCGGGAGCCTTCCTGCTCGTGACGTTCCTCGTCGCCCACCTTTACCTGATGACGACCGGACACACCGTGACGTCGAACCTCAAGG
Source organism: uncultured Acidobacteriota bacterium (assembly GCA_963798215.1). GTDB lineage: Bacteria > Acidobacteriota > Thermoanaerobaculia > UBA5066 > UBA5066 > Fen-183. The sequence goes on along the minus strand of CAWCSP010000004.1, from coordinate 683,098 downwards.
CCATGATCACCGGTTACGAGGTGCTGGAGACGCAGCCGCCGTCCCCAGCCACGGCCGAGACGCCCGCCGCACCGCTGCGCGCGTCCGCGCTGACCGAATGAGAGGCACCGCATGAAAACGAAATACATGGATCCCTACCTCGCCGGGTTCCTGCTCGGCATGGTCCTTCTCGCGACGATCTTCGTCACCGGGCGGGGCCTCGGCGCGAGCGGCGCGCTCAAGAGCGTCGTGGTCGCCGCGGTCGACGGCGTCGCGCCGGCTCACGCGCAGGCCTCCACGTTCTACGAGCACTACGTCGCTCCCGGGCAGGAAAGCCCGTTGAAATCGTGGCTCGTCTTCGAGATCGCGGGCGTCCTGATCGGCGCGTTCCTCTCGGGGCTCGTTTCCGACCGGCTGAAGCTCGTGACGGAGGCGGGGCCCCGCGTCTCCACGAAAACCCGTTGGATCTTCGCGGCGGCCGGCGGGGCGCTCTTCGGCATCGGCGCCCAGTTCGCGCGTGGCTGCACGAGCGGCGCGGCGCTGAGCGGGATGGCCGTCCTGTCGACCGCGGGGTTCGTGACGATGCTCGCGATCTTCGGCACGGGGTACCTCCTGGCCTGGTTCGTCCGCGGCCTCTGGCTCGGACAGAAGACGAAGGGGTGACGCGATGGCTCCGTTCGTTCCTGACCTGATCTCCGACCAGCTCAACCTCGTCGTCGCCCTTCTGCTCGGGATCGGCTTCGGCGCGGTCCTCGAGCAGGCAGGCTTCTCCTCGTCCCGAAGGCTCGCCGGCGTCTTCTACGGCTACGACTTCACCGTCCTCCGGGTCTTCTTCACGGCCGCCGCGACGGCGATGGCGGGCGTCCTCCTCCTCGGATCGGCGGGGCTCCTCGACCTCGACGTCATCTTCGTCAATCCCACGTGGCTCGTTCCCTCGATCGTAGGGGGCGCGATCATGGGGCTCGGCTTCCTCCTGGGCGGCTACTGCCCCGGGACGAGCGTCTGCGCCGCCGCGATCGGGAAGGTCGACGCGATGTTCTTCGTCGGCGGCGGGCTCCTCGGAATCTTCGGGTTCGCCGAGGTCTATCCGAAGATCGAGAAGTTCAACGACTCGACCGCCCTCGGTCCGCTGATGGTCTACAAGTCCCTCCACATGTCGGCCGGCGTCTTCGCCTTCCTCCTCGTCGCGATCGCGGTCTTCGCGTTCGTCGTGACGACGTGGATCGAGCGGAAGGTGGACCCCGCGGGCGCCCCGTCCCTGCGGTTCCCCGCCGCCTCGCATCGTCTGGCGGGCGCCGCCCTTTTCGCGGTCGGGGTCGCTCTCCTCTTCGTTCCCGACTACAAGGGACGCCTTCTCGCGAAGGTCTCGCAAGCCCGCCTACGCGGCCGCCCACCCGGTAACCGTGATGACGGCCGACGAGCTCGCGTTCCGGATCGTCGATCGCGAGCCTCGTCTCAAGATCGTCGACGTGAGGGATCCCAAGGCCTTCGCCGCCCTGCCGCTCCCCGGCTCCGTGAACGCCCAGGTCCGGGACCTCTACGGCAAGGAGTGGCGGGACGTCCTCTCCCCCCGGCACGTGAAGAAGGTGATCGTCGGGGCCGACGAGGCCCAGGAGCGGACGGCGTGTCTTCTCCTCCGGGAGCTCGGCTACGAGAACCTCGCCGTCTTGGGCGGCGGCTTCCCCGGCTTCGAGAGGACGATCCTCCAGCCCGTCCTTCTCGCCTCGAATACGGCAGGCCGCTGGGACGGCGACGTCAATCGGTTCCGGGAGTCGGCCCGGACGGAGATCCTCAGGATGGTCCAGGAGGCGAAGGCCTCGGGGCAGAAGAAGCCGAAGAAGGAAAAGAAGATCCAGGGCGGCTGCTGAGGCGGGCGCGCTGTCCCGCCCCGGCGGGCCGCGGCGTGGTCAGTGGCTCCCGCGCGTGACCATCAGCTCGAGGTCTTCCTTGAGGCTCTGGAGGTCCTCCTCGTGCTCGACCTCCTGCTCGAGGATCGTGAGGGCGAGGTTGTACGTGACCATGTCCTTGTCCTTTGTCGCGTTCATCAGCTTGTTGTAGACCGAGATCGCGCACTGCTCGCCCGCGATGTTCTGGTCGAGGACCACCGACGCATAGGGGTCGACCGGGGCGTCGTAGGCGCACGGGCTCAGCGTGAACCACTCCTTCGGGTCGACGACCGGCGTGCCGCCGAGCTGGATGATCCGACCTGTCAACAGCGTGGCGTGGCTCAGCTCCTCCGTGGCGTGGAGCGTCAGCTCCGCCGCGATGGCGTCCTTCATGGGCCCCTTCACGAGCTTGGCCCCGAGCCAGTACTGGTAGTACGCGAGCCACTCGCTCGCGTAGGCCGCGTCGAGCATCCCGAGCAGTTCTTTCACGTCCATCCCGATGATCTGCCGTCCCCTGCTTCCCATCGTTTCCTCCTCAGTCGTATGCGACCCGGACGGACTCCTCGCCGAGCGTCGGCTTCAGGAGCTCCGGCCAGCGCGGGTCTTCCCACGTTCCCAGGCTCTGGTGGATCCTGTAGTACTTCTGCGGGATCGGGTGAGTCCCCACGACGACTTTCAGGCCGAACTTCTCGGGGATCATCTTGACGAAATGGTCGAGGTACGGGCAGGGCGGATAGCCGACGACGAACCCCGTCGCGAGGTGGATCACCTCGGCGCCGTTCCGCTTCATCTCGTCGGGGGCATATTCGACGTTGCCGCCGGGACAGCCGCCGCAGGTCGTGAAGCCGACGAGCTCCACGTCCCGTCCGGCGTAGGCGGCGAACGCGCCTTCTCGCTCGCGGAGGGCGCGGAAGCACTTCCCGCCCGCGCAGGTTCCGTACCGTCCGCAGATGACGATTCCGATCTTCACCTTCTGACCCATCGGGCTCCTTCCTTTCAACGTCCCAGCACCATCGGGAGCCCCTCGAGGGGGAGCCCCGACATCGGGTCAGGCAAAGCCGATGCGAAGCTCGCGCATCCGGCGCCAGAGCTTCGTCCGGCTCATCCCGAGCTCGGACGCGGCCTTCGACCGATTCCACATGTTCCGTTCCAGCGCGCGCCGGATCCTGTGCGCCTCTCCGTCCGTCCCCGCCGCCTCCTCAACGAGCGTCCGGGGCGAGGGCGGCTCGACGGCCGCGCGCCGCGGCACGAGGATCTCCTGGGGGAGGTCCTCGACGTGGATCGTCTGCCCGCGGCAGATCGCGACCGCGTATTCGAGCGCGTTCTCGAGCTCGCGGACGTTCCCCGGCCACGCGTAGGTCTCGAGGAGGGCGAGCGTGTCCGGGGAAAGGCGCAGCGAACGGCCCTCGCGTCCGCCGATGTGGGCGAGCAGGTGCCGGGCGATGAGCTCGATGTCCGTCGGCCGCTCGCGCAGCGGCGGGATGTGGATCGGAACGACGCGGAGGCGGTAGTAGAAGTCCTCCCGGAGCTTTCCGCTCCGGATCGCCTCCTCGACGTCGGCGTTCGTCGCCGCGATGATCCTCGCGCCGAGGCGCCGGGACGTGCTCTCCCCGACCCTCTCGAACACGCGTTCCTGCAGGACCCGGAGAAGCTTCACCTGGATGCCGGGCGGGATCTCCGCGGCCTCGTCGAGGAAGAGCGTCCCGCCGGCGGCCATCTCGAGACGTCCGATGCGGTCCTTCACGGCGCCCGTGAAAGCCCCGCGCACGTGCCCGAAGAGCTCGCTCTCGAGGAGCTCGGCCGGCAGTGCCGCGCAGTTCACGGGAACGAAGGGCCCCCCGGCGTGCGTCGACTGGGAGTGGAGAGCCCGCGCGATGACCTCCTTCCCGGTCCCGCTCTCCCCGGTGATCAGGACAGTCGCGTCGCTCCGGTGGAGCGATTCGACGAGATGGACGATCCGCATCATCGGCCGCGACCGGGCGACGAGGCCGTGCGTCGCGATCGCGCTCTGGAGCATCGAGTCGTCGTCCTCGGCGGGGCGGAGGACGACCAGGTACCGCGCCCGCGGATCGCACACGCTCATGACGTTTTCGGCGACGGGTGCCGCGGTGACGGAGACGAGCCGGGCGGCGTCTTCCCCGCAACGCAGGACGCCCCGTCGCCCCTCTTCGCGGCGTCCGTCCCGGAGCGCCTCGCGCAACGAGTCCTCAGGGCCGAACAGGCGCGCGCCGATCAGGGACTCGATCGGCTCCCCGATCACGGCTGTGGACGCGCCCACTCCTGCGAGAGCGTCGAGCGTGTGGCTGACCCGAAGGACGCGAAACTCGTCGTCGAGGGAGATGAGAACCCGGCCCAGCGACTCGAAGACCGCTTCGAGGTTCGACCATCCGGGAACGTGCGCGGCCTCGACGTCGACGGCGGGAACCGCGGGTCTGTCCATCGGGGCGAATTATCCGCCCCGCGTGCCCGCGAAAATCGCTCCCTAGTGCAACTGCATCAACACTTAGCGATCAATCAGAGAGCCCGAAGCTTCGCGACGACCGCCTCGACGTCGTAGTCCGGCGTCGAGGCGCCCGCGGAGACGCCGACGCGCTTCGCTCCGGCGAGCCTCGCGGGGTCGAGCTCGGCCGCGGTGCCGATCAGGAGCGTCGGCTTCTTCTCCGCGGCGATGTGGGCGAGCTCTTTCGTGTTCTTGCTGTTCTTTCCGCCGATCACGACGATCGCGTCGATCGCCGGGTCGTCGCAGAGGACGCGGAGCGCGTCCTGGTTTTCCTTCGTCGCGTAGCAGATCGTGTCCGCGATCCGCGTGTCGGGCACGCGCCGCCGGATCTCGGCGACGTGCTCGGCGAACGTCTCCGAGTTGATGGTCGTCTGGAAGATGACCTTGACGACGGGGACGCGCGACCAGTCGAACGCCTTCACGTCCTCGAGCCCGTAGAAGACCCTGTAGCGGCCCGGGTCGAGGTCTTTCGTGTAGCCGACGACCTCGCGGTGGTCCGCCTGGCCGAGGATGGCGAGGAACGCCCCGTCCGCGAGCGATCGGGCGATCTCCTTGTGGATGTCCGTCACGAACTTGCACGTCGTGTCGATCGTCGAAAGGCCGAGCGACGCGGCGCGCGCCCGCACGGACGGGGCGACGCCGTGCGCCGAGAAGACGATCCGGCTCTCGTGGCCCCGCGCGTCCTCGAGCGCGTGGACCGTCGGGAAGCCGAGGCCGGCCATCTCGGCCTCGACGCTCTCGTTGTGGACGACCTGCCCGAGGATCGCGCCCGTCTCACCGCGCTGGGCCGCGAGGCGGACGAGCTTGTCCGCGACGCGCACGCCCGCGCAAAACCCGTACTTCTCGGCGAGGACGACGTCCATCAGACCCAGGACCAGGAGAGAGGTTGTTTGAAGGTGAAGAGGCAAGAGAAAGAAAGACGACGAGAGAATTTCTTTGAAAGTGAAGAGGGGGGCACCGCCGCTGCCGGGGAAGTCGGCGCGCCCGAGCGGCCGGCCCCCGAACGACCTGTTCCTCGAATCGGCTGCGGCAGCTCCGTCTGCCCTATTCACCTTCATAGAAACTCTTCTCTTCTCTCCCGCGTGCTCTTCGATCTTAACCCCCTGAGATGCGCTCTCATCCGAACGAGACGAGCTCGATGTCCGGCGGGAGCATCTTCACGAGGCGATCGCGCTTGATGAGCTCGAAGCCCTTGCCGCCGCGCGAAACGACCGTGTGCTTCCGGGTTACGGCGTGCTCCGTGCCCTTGCCGTTCACGAGCGTGAGCGTCGCGCGCTTCTCGTCCTCTCCGAACACGGCCGCGCCCACGAGCCGGTCGTCCGGCGCGAGCTTGAAGCCGAGGACGCCCTTGCCCGGACCCGCGAGGACCGGCACCTCGGACGCGGCGAAGAGGATCGCCCGCCCCTTCTCGGACGCGAGCGCGACGAAGTCCTTCTCCTCGCAGACGAAGACGTGCGCGATCTCGTCGCCCTTGGCGGGCCGCGCGAAGCGGCGCCCGGCCCGCGTCGTGACCTCGCGGAGCGGGTCGGCGGAGAACCGGAAGACGAGCCCGCGCCGCGTGACGGCGAGGAGGACGACGTTCTTCGGCCGCGTGACGCGCGGGTCGAGGGACAGCGCCGCGATCACGCGCTCGCCGTCGCCGAACTTGAAGAGCTTCTGGACGGGCTCGCCGTAGCCGGTGGACGGCGGCACGTCGTTCAGGTGCAGGACGTACGCGGCGCCGTGATTCGAGAAAAGGACGCCGAGCTCCTTCGTGGAGCCCTGAAGGACGGCGAGGACCTCGTCGCCCTCGCGCATGCGCGTGGCCTTCGGATCCTTGAGCTGGCCGAGGCGCTTGAGCCACCCATCGACGGTCACCACGGCGAAGGCGTCTTCGTGCGTGATGAACGCCTCGGCGGCGTACTCCGGCTCGTCCACGCTCGCGAGAACCTTCGTCCGGCGTCTTTCCCCCGCGAGGGCTTCCCGGACCTCGCCGAGCTCGCCCTTGACCTCGTTCCAGAGCTTCTTCGGCGACTTGAGGATCGCCTCGATGATCGCGGCCTCGGCGAGCTTCTCCTTGAGCTCGGCGCGGATCGCGTCGATCTCGAGGCGCGCGAGCTTGTAGAGCTTCGTCTCGAGGATCGCCTCGACCTGCTCCTCGTCGAGCCCGAAACGCTTCATGAGCTTGCCGGCCGCGTCCGCCTTGCCGTCGGACTTGCGGATGATCCGGATCGCCTCATCGAGGGCGTCGTAGATGATCACGAAGCCTTCGAGGAGGTGGATGCGGCGCCGGAGCTCCTCGAGGTCGAACGTGAACCGCCGCCTCACGGTCTCGAAGCGGAAGTCGAGGAAGTGCCGGAGCATCGCCTTGAGCGACAGGCGCGCCGGCTCGCCGACGTCGGGGTTCGGGCCGGGGATCAGGCACGTGAGGTTGATCGGCACCGTCGTCTCGAGCGGCGTGTGCTTGTAGAGGTACGTCATCACCAGCGCGGGATCCGTGTCGCGCTTGATCTCGAGGACGATCCGCACGTCGTCCGTCGACTCGTCGCGCACGTCCACGAGGACGGGCAGCCGGCGCTCGATGATGACGTCCGCGATCTTCGAGACGAGCGTCGCCTTCTCCTGCGCGTAGGGAATCGACGTGATGACGATCGTCTGCGCGCCGCGCGAGCCTTCCTCGACTTCCCACTCGGCCCGCAGCTTCAGCGTGCCCTGGCCCGACTCGTAGAGGGCGCGCAGCTCGCGCTTGCCCCCGAGGAGGAGGCCGCCCGTCGGGAAGTCGGGTCCCTTGATGTGCTTGAGCGGGTCGGCGTCGGCGTCCTCCACGGCCGCGATCGCGGCGTCGAGGACCTCGACCGGGTTGTGCGGCGGGATGGACGTCGCCATGCCGACCGCGATCCCCGTCGCGCCGTTCACGAGGAGGTTCGGGAAGCGCGCGGGCAGGACGACCGGCTCGAAGTGGACGCCGTCGAAGTTCGGGCGCCAGTCGACGGTCTTCTTCCGGATCTCCGAGAGGAGCTCGATCGCGAGCGGCCGAAGGCGCGCTTCCGTGTACCGGTACGCGGCCGCCGAGTCGCCGTCGAGCGAGCCGAAGTTGCCGTGGCCGTCGACGAGCGGCGCGCGCAGCGAGAACGGCTGCGCCATGCGGACCATCGCGTCGTAGATCGCGACGTCGCCGTGCGGGTGGTACTTGCCGATGACGTCGCCGACGACCGACGCGGACTTCTTGAACTTCGCGTCCGGCATCAGGTGCAGGTTCTGGAACATCGCGAAGAGGATCCGGCGCTGGACGGGCTTCAAGCCGTCGCGCACGTCGGGCAGCGCGCGCGACGTGATGACGGACAAGGCGTAGTTCAGGTACCGCCGCCGGGCTTCCTCCGGCAGGGCGATCTCCGCGTCGAACGGCAGGGGCGGCTGGCCGCCGGCGGCGGCGAGCTTCTTGCGTGTCATGGGTGCTCCGGGCGCGCGAGGCGCGCGACGGAAAGCAAGGTAGCGGGCAGGTCCTCCCGCGTCAACCATGCCCCGGCCGCGCTTGACACGGCCGCGCGGCGCGGTCAGGCTCGACAAAGAATCGTGGACGAACCCGAAAGAGACCTCCGCGCACGCGGGCCGGACGCCGAGGCCGCGGCGGGCGCGATTGCCGCCGCCGGACCCGACCACGGCCTGACGACGATGTTCTGGGCGGTCGGCGTCGCCGCGTCGTTCATGCTCGCGGCCGCGTTCGGCGCCCTCTGGTACGCGACGCGCGCCGACCTCGCGGCGACGCGCGAGAACGTCGCGCGCCTCGAGGCGATGGTCGCCGAGCGCGACGGGCGGATCTCCGACGCCGCGCATGAATCCGCCTGGATGAAGGACCCGCGCGTGAAAATCGCTCTCTTCAAGGAACCCGAGGGCGGCTCCGCCGCGCGCGCCTGGCTCCTCTGGAACCCCGGGACGAAGCAGGGGCTCCTGTGTGTGTCCGGCCTCCCGCCACTGCCGGCCGAGAAGAGCTACGAGCTGTGGGCGTTCGCCGGCGACCAGCCGGTGCCCGCCGGAACGTTCGACGCGAAGAGCGACGCCGTGACGGTGATTCCGATCTCGAAGCAGGAGTCCCTGGGAGAGGCGTCCGTGACGTTCGCCGTCTCGGTCGAGCCGAAGGGCGGTGGTGCGGCGCCCACGGGCGCGGTCGTCCTCGCCGGCGCACGTTTCTAGCGTTCGGTAAACACTTCGTGAGGTTCGTGCGTCTCACTCCCGTCGGCGGACGACAAGGCCGCCCGGAGGACACCCAGATGAACGACAGCCCGTTCCAGAAGAAATTCCTCGGTACCGCAGCCCTGCTCGCAGCCGGAACTCTCGCGGCCGGGACTGCGCTCGCCCAGATGGGCCCCGGACCCGAAGCCGGACCCGGACACGAGAGGATGGCCCGCGCCATCCACCAGGCGATGTCGATCCTCGACCTGACGGACGCCCAGAAGACGAAGGTCAAGGCGATCTTCGCGGCGCAGAGAACCGAGAACCAGGCGTTCCGCGCGCAGGTCGAGGCCGACCGCGCGGCGTTGAAGGCCGCCGCTGCGGCCGCGAACCCCGATCCCGCCGTCGTCGGCGCCGCGTTCCTGAAGGTGCGTGCGGACGGCCAGGCCGTCGGCGCGAAGATGAAGGCGATCCGGGCACAGATCGACGCCGTCCTCACGCCCGAACAGCGGGCGAAGCTCGACGGCTGGACCGCGGCGCACCGCCAGATGCGCGGGGGCATGTTCCGGCGCGGCGGGCCTCCGCAGGACTGACCGGACGCGGGATCCCGAGAGAGAAGAGAAAGAGAAGAAGAAGAAGATTTTCTTAGAAGGGTGAGAGCGGCTGGGGCGGCACCCGTCGCCCCGGCGCTGCGTTCGGGCGTAGCGCCCACTCACCCATTCGTAGAAATCTCCCTCTTTTTCATTGTCTCCCTTCTCCTCCGTCTCGTCGTTCCTCACGCAACGGGCGAGACGAAGTCGAATTTCGTGACGTCCACGAGACCCCGGTCCGTGAGTTTCAGCTCCGGGATCACGGGCAGGGCGAGGAAGGCGAGCGTCATGAACGGGTGGTCCATCGTCCCGCCAAGCGTCGCCGCCGCCTCGTTGGCCCGGCGCTCGGCGGCGTCGACGTCCGCCATCGGGGAGTTCGACATGAGGCCGCCGACGGGAAGCGCGACCTCGGCGAGGGCCTGCGCCCCGTCCGCGACGACGATCCCGCCTCCGATCTCGGCGACGCGCCGGACGGCCGTCTCCATGGACGCGTCGTCGGCCCCGATGACGACGACGTTGTGCGAGTCGTGGGCGACCGACGAGGCGACCGCCCCTCTCTTCAGGCCGAAACCGCGGGCGAACGCGACGCCGACGTTGCCGGTCCCGCGGTGCCGCTCGACGACGGCGAGCTTCAGGACGTCGCGCGGAACGTCGGCGACCGCTGCGCTCGCCTCGACCCGCGCACGCTCCGTCGAGGCGCCCGTCGCGAGGGATCCCGCGTGGACCTCGATGACCCTCACGTGAGCGCCCTCTCCGGCCGCGACCGCGAGCCGGCCTCGATCGAACCCCTCGATCCGGAACGCGGGACCCGTCTCCATCCGCACGACCGGGACCTCTTCGAGGAGCCTTCCGCCCTTCGCGATCCGCCGGCCTCCGAGGACGACGAGGTCGGGGCGGAAATCCGCGAGGCTTTCGAACGTGAGGAGGTCCGCGCGGAAGCCCGGCGCGACGGCGCCACGGTCCGTGATGCCGTAGTGCCGGGCGCAGGACCAGGACGCGAGGCGCAGCGCGAGGACGGGATCGAGCCCGAGCGCGATCGCGCGCCGCACGTGGTGATCGAGGTGGCCGTGCCGGAGGAGGTCCCACGGGTGCCGGTCGTCCGTCGCGAACGCGAAGCGCTCGGAGTTCGCGGCCGTCACGAGCGGAAGGAGGTCGTCGAGGTTCTTCGCGGCCGTCCCCTCGCGGATCCAGATGTCCATCCCGAGGCGCACCTTCTCGTGCGCCTCGGCGCGCGAGAGGCATTCGTGGTCCGAGCGGATGCCGGCGCCGACGTACGCGTTCAGGTCCAGGCCGGAGAGGAGCGGCGAGTGCCCGTCGATCGGCACGCGCCGCCTCCGCGCGTCCTCCACCTTCGCGACGACGCCGGGGTCGCCGAAGAGGAACCCGGGGACGTTCATCATCTCGGCGAGACCGAGGACCTTCGGGAGCGCGTAGAGCGGCGCGAGGTCGGAGGCGGAGAGCGCGGCCCCGGCCGTCTCGAGGTGCGTCGAGGGCACGCACGACGGCAGCATCACGAAGACGTCGACGGGGAGGCCCGCCGCCGCCGCCAGGAAATCGCGAATGCCCGCGACGCCCCGGACGTTCGCGATCTCGTGTGGGTCCGTGACGGCCGCCGCGGTCCCGTGGACGGCCGCATGGCGCGCGAACGTGCCGGGCGTCGTCATCGTGGATTCGATGTGGAGGTGGGCGTCCCAGAGAGCGGGGGCGACGTAGGCGCCCTTCAGGTCGATCTCGTCCTCCGCGCGCCCGGCGCGGTAGTCGCCGAGGCCGAGGATGCGATCCCCCTTCACGCCGACGGTCCCGTCGTGGATCTCCCCCGTCAGGACGTTCACGATTCTCGCGTTCCTGAGGACGAGGTCCGCCGGGACGGCGCCCCGGGCGGCCGCGACGAAATCGGCGAGAGGGAGAGGCGTCGGTTCGCTCATGCCGCCCGCGAGCGTACGACAGACCGGCGCCGCCGCGATAAACTGTCCGAAACGGAGGGTGCTTGAGCACGTCCTTTCCGATCCGCGACCCGCAGTCGGGGGCGTACACCCGTGCCTTCTTCGACGAGATCGTCGACCGGGAGGTCGAGCGTTCGCGCCGGCACGGGTCGGTTCTGTCCGTCCTCTCGATCGTCCTCGCGAACTGGGCCGAGTTCTCGGCGTCCGTCCCTCCGCAGGCGCTCGACGGCGCCATTCACACGCTCGCGAACACCCTGCATGCGAATCTCCGCATGACGGACTACCTCTTTCGCTGGGAGGAGGACGAGTTTCTCGCCCTTCTCGTCGAGGCGAACCTCGACGGCTGCAAGCTGAAGGTCGCCCGCCTCGCCGGGACGTTCCGTCCGTGGCGGGAGGGCAAGGGGCCGCTTCCGCATCGCCTCAAGGTCCGTGTCGGCGCGGGCGTGCTCGGCCCGGGCCTCGCGCTACCGGCGGTCCTCCAGATGTCGCGGCAGGCCGCGCGGGACACGTCGGGCGAAATGCCGGTCCTGAGAGTCTGAGATCCCGGATTCGGAGATTTCGGATTCTTAGAAGGTAAATCGGGCGCTCGCGCTTCCGACGGTGCGCCGCGCCGACGAGTGCCGGCCGCGCCCCTCTCACCCTTCGAAGAGAACCTTCTTGCTCAGGTCTACACCCATTTCGGCCGCGAGCGTGTAAAGCAGACGCACGGGAAGCCCGACGACGTTCGACGGGCTGCCCTCGACGCGCTCCACGAAGAGGCCGCCGATCCCCTGCAGGGCGTACGCGCCCGCCTTGTCGTCGGGCTCGCCGCTCGCCGCGTAGGCCTCGACCTCGGCCGGAGACATCGGCGCGAAGACGACGCGCGTGATCTCCCGTCCCGACACGAGCCGGCCGCCCTTCGCGAGGGCGACGCCCGTCACGACCTCGTGAGAGCGCCCCGCGAGACGCGTGAGCATCCGCCGCGCATCGGCGCGGTCCCCGGGTTTCCCGAGGGCGTCCCCGTCGAGGACGACGAGCGTGTCCGCAGCGACGACGAGGGCGTCCGGCGCGCCGGCCGCGACCGCAGCCGCCTTCTCGCGCGCGAGCCTCTCGGCCGCGTCAAAGGCGCTCTCGCCGCCCCGGATGGCCTCGTCGACGTCGGCCGCCCGGACGTCGAAGGCGAGCCCGAGGGCCTGCAGCAGCTCCCGGCGGCGCGGCGACGCGGAAGCGAGGACGATACGCGGGGGCGCCACGGACCGGAGCTTAGCCGAGGGCGCCGGCCGCCTCCGGGCCCATAATCCGGCCATGCCGCAGAAGAGCTCGGCCGGCGCCCGAGGGGGGCGGAGCGGAACCTCCCCCGCGCTCACTCCGGCGGCCCGGCTCGCGGCCGCCGAGGCCGCGCTCGAGCACGGGGCCGCTCTCGCGGACCTCGTTCTCAAGACGTCCAACGCGTTCGTGCGCGCGCCGGCTGGAGAGATCGACGAAGAGATCCGGCGCGTGCTCGCGGAGTTCGGGCGGTTTCTCGGAGCGGACGCGGCCACGATCTGGCTCGTCTCGGAGGACGGCGCACGCCTCGCGCCCTTCTCGAGCTGGCGCGCGGGGGGCGTCGACGCCCCGGTGCTCGAGCCCGTGCCGTTCGCCGACCTGCGCTGGTCCGTCGAGAAAGTGCGGCGGGACGCGATCCTCCACGTCCCGCGGGTCGCGGACCTGCCGCCGGAGGCCGCGTGGGAGCGGGCCGTCTGCGACGCCATGGGCGTGAGGTCGGTCGTCTTCCTCCCCGTCCGCACGGCGCTGCAGTTCCTCGGAGTCGTGAGTTTCGTGACGATCCGCCGGGAGGCGGACTGGAGCGAGAACACGGTTCGCGCCCTGCCGCTCCTCGCGCAGGTCCTCGGGAGCGCTCTCGAGCGCAAGAGGACGGCCGCCGTGCAGGAGACCCGGGCGCGTGTCGCGGAAGCCGCGGAGAAGGCCCGGGACCTCGGCGAGTTCTACGCGGCGGTCCACCGGCTCGTCGGAGACCTCATCGACGCCCGCAACTTCTACATCGCGCTCTGGGACGCCGAGGAGAAGCTCCTGCGGTTTCCCTACTTCGTCGACGAGTTCGACCCGACGCCCGCGCCGAAGCCGCTCGGCCGCGGCCTGACGGAGTACGTCATCCGCACGGGCCGGCCCCTGCTCGCGTCCCCCGGGCTCTTCTCGGAGCTCGTGAACCGCGGCGAGGTCGAGGAGATCGGCGCGCCGTCGCTCGACTGGATCGGCGTCCCGCTCAAGTCCGGCGGACGGATCTTCGGGGCGCTCGTCGTCCAGAGCTACAGCCGCGCGATCCGCTTCGGCGAGCGCGAGACGGGCCTCCTGACGGACGTCTCGCAGCACATCGCGGCGGCCCTCGCGCGCAAGCACGCGGACGCCGCGGTGCGGCGCTCCCTTTCCCTGCTCGAGTCCACGCTCGAATCGACCGCCGACGGCATCCTCGTCGTCGACCCGCGCGGCCGCGTCGTCTCGTACAACCGCCGCTTTACCGAGCTCTGGTCGATCCCGGACGAGGTCCTCGCGACGCGCGACGACCAGCGCCTCGTCGGCCACGTGCTCGCCCAGCTCGCGGACCCCGACGCCTTCGTCCGGAAGATCCGCGAGCTGTACGACCACCCCGGTAGCGAGAGCTTCGACATCCTGCGCTTCCGCGACGGGAGGGTCTTCGAGCGCTACTCCCTCCCGCAGCGCCTCGACGGCGAGCCCGTCGGCCGCGTCTGGAGCTTCCGCGACGCGACGGCGCGCACCCGCGCGGAGGACGGCCTGCGCACGTCCGAAGGGCGGTTCCGCAGGCTCTACGAGCGCAACCCGGCCGGGTTCTACCGGTCCACCTTCGACGGCCGGATGCTCGAGTGCAACGAGAGCTTCGCGCGCATGTTCGGGTACGCGTCGCCGGTGGACGTCCTCGACACGCCGGCCCAGGAGTTCCACCCCGTGGACACCGACCGCGAGCACTGGATCCGCCGGCTCCTCGACGAGGGCGCGTTCGTGAACCGGGAGCGCCATGCGAGGCGCCGGGACGGCACGCTCATGTGGACGCTCGAGAGCTGCTCGATCGTGGAGGAGCCGGGCCTTCCCCCCGTGATCGAGGGGACGTGCATCGACATCACGGACCGAAAGCGGGCCGAGGAGGAGATCGAGCACCTCGCGTACCACGACGCGCTCACGGGCCTCCCGAACCGCAAGTGCTTCAAGGACCACCTGGACCTCGCGCTGGCCCAGTCGCAGCGGACCGGCTCGAAGCTCGCCGTCCTCTTCCTCGACCTCGACCGCTTCAAGACCGTGAACGACACGATGGGCCATGGCGTCGGCGACGAGGTCCTCCGGCAGATCGCTGCGCGCCTGCGCGGCTGCGTCCGGGCCGGCGACACCGTCGCGCGCGTCGGCGGCGACGAGTTCGTCCTCCTCCTCGCGAACGTCGAGAAGGAGCACGTCGCGCCGCTCGCCCGCAAGATGCTCGACGCGGTCGCCGCGCCGCTCGTGTCCGACACCCAGCGGCTGTCCATGACGACCAGCATCGGGATCAGCCTCTTCCCGGATGACGGCTCGGATGCCGACACGCTCCTGCGCAACGCGGACATCGCCCTCTACCGCGCCAAGGAGCGCGGCCGGAACAACTTCCAGCTCTGCACGCCGGCCCTGAACGCGGCGATCCGCGAGCGCCTCGCCCTCGAATCGGGCCTGAGGCGCGCCGTGGACAACGGCGAGTTCGTCCTCTACTTCCAGCCCGAGGTCGTGCTTCCGTCGCGGGCGATCGTCGGCGCGGAAGCCCTCGTGCGCTGGCAGCATCCCGAGCGCGGCCTTCTCCCCCCGGATTCGTTCATCCCGCTCGCCGAGGACACGCGGCTGATCGTCCCGATGGGCGAGTGGATCCTCCGCGAGGCGTGCGCTCAGGCGACGCGCTTTCCCTCCGGCCCCGAGGGCGCTTGGTTCGTCGCCGTCAACCTCTCGGCGCGCCAGTTCCACCGCGGCGGCCTCGTGAAGACGGTCGAAGCCGCGCTCGCCTCGTCCGGCCTCGCGCCGGGCCGGCTCGAGCTCGAGATCACCGAGAGCGTCGCCATGGGCGACCTCCAGGAGGCGGTCACGACGCTGCGGCATCTTCGCGCGATGGGCGTCCGCGTCGTCCTCGACGACTTCGGGACGGGCCACTCGTCGCTCGCGTACCTGAAGAGCATTCCCCTCGACGCGATCAAGATCGACCGGACGTTCGTGGCCGCCGTCCCGGGGACCGGGGCCGACACGTCCCTCGTGATGGCGATCCTCGAGATGGCGCGGGGTCTCGGCCTCAAGGTCATCGCCGAAGGCGTCGAGAGGGAGGAGCAGGTCGCGTTCCTGATCGCGAACGGCTGCCGGCAGGCGCAGGGCTTCCTGTTCGGGCCGCCCGTCCCGGTCGCCCGCCTTACGGGATAGGGGGGCTCGGGGGGTGCGAACCCGGCGTCACCCGCGGCGCAGGTGGACGACGCACCCCCCGATCAAGGGTAGTACCCGCTGATCGTCCGCGCCGTGAGGCTCGAGGGGGTCATCTTCACCTCGATCTTCCGCCACTGGTTCGACACGGACTTGTTCTGCGGGACGTACGAGAGCAGGTACTGGCTCCGCAGCTCCTCGTTGATCTCGGCGTAGATCCTCGCGAGCCCCTTCGCGCTCTCCACGTAGTAGACGAGGCCTCCGGTCTCGCGCGCGATGCGGCCGAGCTTGTGGCGCACCTCGAGCTGGGCCGAGCCGATCCTCAGGCCGATGAAGTACACGGCGACGCCGGTCTTCTTCGCGTAGTCGAGCGCGGCCTCGAACGTGAAGTGGGAGCAGCGGTCCTCGCCGTCCGTCAGGATCACGAACGCCTTGCGCCCCCTCGTCCCCTGGTACTGGTAGAGGCCGTAGACGAGCGCGTCCCAGAGCGCCGTCGAGCCCTGCGCCCTCAGGCCCGCGAGCGCCTGCGCGAGCTTGTCGCGGTCCGTCGTGAAGCGCGACACGAGCTGCGGCTCGTTGTCGAACGTGACGAGGAACGTGCGGTCCTTCGGCGTCATGACGTCCTTGAGGAACTCGACCGCCGCCTTCTGGGCCTCGACGATCGACTCCTCCATCGACCCGGACGTGTCGACGCCGATCCCGAGCGAGAGCGGGAGGTTCGTGACGACCTCGAATCCGTCGAGGTCCTGGGGCACGCCGTCCTCGAGGATCCGGAAGCTTTCCTTCTTGAGCCCCGTCACCGGCCGGCCCTTCGCGAGGACCGACGTGTAGAGCTCCACGGCCTTGACGTTCTCCTCGGACAGGTACTTCGGCGCGTTGTAGTAGCGCACGTCCTCGGTCGAGGTCCCGTCCTCGAGCGTCGCGACGACGCGCAGGAAGCCGAGGTCCGCGCTCTTCGGGACGTCGACGACCTGCTGGAAGGGCGCCTGGTAGAGGGTCGCGGCGCGGCGGTCGTTCACGTAGAAATCGACCTTCTCGAGGCGCTTCGTCTCGGGCACGGCGAGGTCCGCGACGATGCGGACCGGGCCGGAGAGCCGCACGCCCTTGTTCGGGCTCGTGATCCGGACCCGGAACGCCTCGCGCCCCTCGTTCAGGATCATCTCGTCCTGCGCGATGGGCCGGCCGTCCTTCGAATACCCGATGACCTTGACGACGTACTTGCGCGGGAGCTCCCCGAGGTCGAGGTCCGCCTCGAAGGGCGGCCGCGTCTTCGTGACGACCCGTGTGTTGTTCAGGTAGAACTCCGTGAACGCGATGTCGTTGGACGTCGTCCGCGTCTCGAAGCGGATCAGGCCCGTCGCGATCTCGCGCGCGATGGGAAGAATGGAAAGACTCCCCTTGGGCGCACCGGCGTTCTCGACGAGCCGCGTGACGGCCTTCTGCGCGGCTTCGCGCGCGGCCTTCTCCTCGGCCGTCATCGCGGCCTCCGGCGTGTCCGGGACCTTGAGCGTCTCCTTGATGAGCGCCGCCGCGTTGCGGTTCGCGTCCTGGACCTTCACGCGGAGAAGGTACTCGCCGGGATAGAGCTCGCGCTCCACGGTGAGCGGGACGAACGGCCCGCGCACGCTGGAGGACGGGAAGTCGAACCGATAGCGGAAGTTGTCGGCGAGGCGCCCGTCGTGCACGACCTCGCCGACGACGTCGACGTCGTAGAAGGTCTCGTCGCCGATCTGTTTCTTCGTGAGCGACTCGCGCTCGAGAAGGATGGCGAGCTCCATCCGCATCCGGCTCCCGACCATCTCGGGAAAGCGGAAGACGCGCTGGACCGGCAGCGTCACGGCGCCCGGCTGCATGTCCGTCGTCATCTGGAGGATGCGGTCCGCGCCCTCGACGTCCGGTTTCGGGGCCGTCCGGAGGTCCTCCGCCATCTTCATCGCGCCGATCGTCCCGAAGTTCGCCACGACCGCGTTCACCGCGGCGTTGACGTCGCGGTAGTCGGCGCAGCGCGTGACGTCGACCATAGGCGCGGTGCCGTTCATCATGGAGCCCGCCATGTTCCCGACGATCAGCGCGGCCTGCCCGTCCATCGGAGTCCAGAGGCGGTAGTCGCCGACCCCGAGCTGCTGGTAGAAGAGGAGCAGGACCTTGGACATCCGGAGCTCCTCGATGCGCTCGTAATACCAGATCTGGAGCGGCCAGTAGACGTCCTGGCAGTCGACCTTGCGAATGCCGTCCGGCGGGCCGTGGAGGAGGAAGATGCGGCCCATGTCCGTGTTGACGTTCCCGAACCGGGCCTTCACCTCCGCGAGGCGCATCTCGTAGATGTCCTGGAAGGGCGTCCTCATCCCGTCCGGCATCGTCGAGCGGCGCCTCCAGAACTCCTCGACGAAGCGCTCGCGCTGGTAGTCCTCGCCGAGCTTCAGGAGCGTGTCGCGCTCGACGTCGGTGATGATCGGCCCGACGTTCTCGAGAAACTGGCGGTACCTGTCGGGAAGCTCCGCCGTGAGCTTCTTGCGCTCTTTCGTCGTGAGCGGCTTGTTCGAGACGAGGAGCGGCGGGGGCGCCCCCACCTTCGCACCGGCGGGTGGGACGAGGTGCGCCACGGCGAGCGCGCCCCGCTCCGCGAGCCCGCCGTTGTTGTCGCCCTGCCGGCGCGAGACGTCCTTCACGACCGACGCGAGAAGCGCGACATCGGGACACGACCCGGAGTTCTTCTCGAGGTCCGCGAGCGCCGCGGGCTTGTCGGACGGCGGGAGGAGCGCGGCCTCGCCCTCGAGGACCGTCCAGTAGCGGTACGAGCCGGTCGGCGTCTCGGGGTAGAAGAGGATGCGCGCGTTCTTCCCGAGCGTCGGGTGTTCGAGGTACGTCCAGATCTCGACGGCCCGGAGCAGGCCGGGACAGTGCACCGTGACGCGTGCGTCCGGCGGGCCCGACGCGATGAAGACGATCGCCCGGTCGTCGTCGAGCCGGCCGAAGAGCCGCAGCGCCTCGGGACCGCGCGAGGTCTGGGCTTCCGGCGCGGGCGGCGCGACCGCGACGAGGGGGGGCGGCGTGGGGTGCGAATCCGGCGGAGCGGTGGTCGTCGCGGCGGACGGAGTCGGGGCGGGCGTCGTCTCGCCGGCCGCCGCCACAGCGGCCGCGAGCGCCGCTCCGAGGAGGGCCGTCGCCGCCTTCACGCCGCTCATTCTGCGGAATTCCCCCGGTCCTTACAATGAGAGGGAGGCCAATTCTGGAAACCCTCGCGCTGCTTTATGCCGACCATCACGCGACGACGCCGCTCGACCCGGACGTCCTCGAGGCGATGCGCCCCTGGCTTGCCGGCCTCGCGGGCAATCCCTCGTCGGTCCACGGGCCGGGACGGGCCGCGCGGGCGGCCGTCGAGAGGGCACGGGACGAGGTCGCGGCGCTCCTCAACGTGGCGCCGGCGGGCATCGTGTTCACGTCCGGCGGGACGGAGGCCGACAACCTCGCCGTCCGCGGCGGCGCGCGCGCCGCGCGGGACGCGGATCCGTCGCGGCTCCACGTTCTCTTCACGGCGGCCGAGCACGCCGCCGTCCGGGAGGCGGCCCTCGCCCTCGCCCCCGAAGGATTCACGCCGGTGGAGTTGCCCGTCGACGCGCGCGGCGTGCCTTTCGGGGCCGCGCCGGCGGACGGCGCGACCGCGCTCGTCTCGGTGATCTTCGCGAACAACGAGACCGGCGCCGTCTTCGAGGAGCTGCCGTCCTTCGCGGCCGACGCCCGGATGGCGGGCGCGCTCGTCCACACGGACGCCGTTCAGGCGGCCGGCAAGATCCCGCTGGACGCCGGCGCGCTCGGCGTCGACCTGCTCTCGATCGCGGCGCACAAATTCGGCGGCCCGAAGGGCGCCGGCGTCCTCTGGGTGCGCCCGGGCGCGAAGGTGTTTCCCCTCGCGGCCGGCGGCGGCCAGGAGCGCGGGCGCCGCGGCGGCACCGAGAACGTGGCAGCGCTCGCGGGGCTCGGCGAGGCCGCGCGGCTCGCCCGCAGGCGCCTCGCCGGGGAGGGCGCGCGGCTCGTGGCCCTCCGCGACCGGCTCGAAGCGGGCCTCCTCGCGGCGGTTCCTCTCGCCCGGATCAACGCGACCGGCGGCTCCCGCCTCCCGACGGCCTCGTCCGTCGTGTTTCCCGGCGCCGACGCCGAGACCCTCGTCGCGGCGCTCGACCTCGAAGGGATCGCCGTCTCCGCGGGATCGGCCTGCCACGCCGGGACGACGGCGCCGAGCCGCGTGCTCCTCGCGCTCGGCCTCTCCGCCGCGGACGCGAAGTCGACTCTCCGGATCTCCTTCGGGCGCACGTCGACGGAAGAGGACGTCGACCGTCTCCTCGAGGCGGTCCCCCGGGTCGTCGCGCGCGCACGGCGCGCAGCGGCGACTTGATCGCGGGCCGGGCGTCCGGCGCGATAAACGGCTAAAATCCCCCGGAGGACCGTACGGCAACGTGATCATCCAGTGCACTTCGTGCCAGGCGCGCTACCACTACGACGAGACGCGCTTCGCCGGCGCGCCCGCCAAGCGCATCAAGTGCACGAAGTGCGCGACCGTCTTCGAGATCCGGAACCCGGCGCTGGTCCCGCCCGGCACCGCGGCCCCGGGACGCCCGACCTCGCTCAGCCCGGACGAGTTCTCGCTGGACGAGACCGCGATGACAGAAGCGAGCAAGAAACGGCCGGGCGCCCCGATGCCCGGCGCGCCCGCGCGGACCGGCATTCCCGCGACCGTGTCCCCGGGCGAGACGGCCGGCCCCGTCGTTCCCCCCGCCGGCGGCACGGCGCGCACGACCGACCGCGTGCCGATTCAGACGAACATGCGGACCGGGCCCCGGCCGCTCCGGCTGCCCGAGGGCGTGCGCCTCTCGCTCGCCTGCATCTCGGGGCCCGATTCCGGCCGGATCTTCGAGATCGACAAGCCCCGCGTCGTGATCGGCCGGGCGAACGCCGACATCGTCGTCTCCGACATCCAGTGCTCGCGCCAGCACGCCGCGATCGAAGTGCAGGACGAGCACGTCTTCCTCGTGGACCTCGGCTCGACGAACGGCACGTATGTCTACGACCAGCGGATCGGCCGGGCCGAGCTCGACAACCGCAGCGAGTTCGAGATCGGGACGACGATGCTCATGCTCATCCGGAGCGGCGGCCCGCACGAGAACCAGCCCCCGGGAAGCTGAAGGGCGGAGACGATCCCCGGCGTCGTCCCGTCGGCTGATGAGCGCCCTGCTACGCGCCCCGGACGGACAGGCGGGGATCGCCAGCAGCGTGTTCGATCAGAGCCTCGTCGGCGGTCAGGAGAACGAGGCGTTCGGCCGCCGCCACGGAGAGAAGGAGGCGGTCGAAGGGATCGCGGTGCGCGACCCGCAGGGCCGCGGTTCCCAGAGCGTGTTCGTCGGTGACGGAGAGGATGAGCGCGCCCGCTTCCCGCATCGCGTCGCGGAAAATGCCGGGAGGAACGGGCAGCTTCCCGATCTGGTGCTTGATCGCCACTTCCCAGATGCTCGCCACGGAGACGACGCATCGCGAGCCGGCCATCAGATCTCGCGTTCCTCGCGCGAGCCGGCGGCTCGCCGTCAGCCACCAGAGCGCGACCTGGGTGTCGAGAAGGAGCGTCACCGGCGGTCTTCGAGCACCCGGAGGACCGCTGCGTCGACCTCCGGCGTGAAGGCCGGGTCGA
Source organism: uncultured Acidobacteriota bacterium (assembly GCA_963798215.1). GTDB lineage: Bacteria > Acidobacteriota > Thermoanaerobaculia > UBA5066 > UBA5066 > Fen-183. The sequence goes on along the minus strand of CAWCSP010000004.1, from coordinate 661,958 downwards.
CCTTGCGACCCAGTTTCCGTAGCGATCCCCAGCCGGCGAGGCCGTCCTTTCGGGCGACGGGCACGAGCCGGACCATGGGCGCGCCGTTCCGCGCGATGAGGACCTCCTCGCCGCCGAGCGCGGCCTCGACGAGCCGGGAGAGCTGGCTTTTGGCCTCCAGCATGTTGACCTTCATCGGACCCTCCGCCGGGATTCTAACACCATTAGCCAGCTTAGCTAATCTTGTCCCCGGCGCCCCGGGGAACTCCCTCAGCCCAGCGCGGCGCGGACGGCGTCGAGCGTCGCCGGAACGCGGCGCGGCGGGTTCGCGAGCCGGCCGGTTCCGCGGTGGTACGCCGCCATCGTCCCCGAGAACTTCAACGCGTGCGCGGTCGCGACGACGACGACGAGGTCGTCCTTCTTGATCACGCCTTCCTTCCTGAGCTTCGCGGCCCCCGCGAGCGCGACGGCGGAGTTCGGGCAGATCGCGAGGCCGTGCCGGTTCGCGAGCGCGAAGGCGTCGAGGAGCTCGGCCTCGGTCACGCGCCCGACGACGCCGTTGAAAAAGCCGATCTCGCGCCGTGCCTTCGGGTGCGAGACGGGCGCGCCGATCCGGATCGCGGACGCCGCCGTGTCGCCGGCGACGCGCGTGACGCGCTCCTTGAAGCCCGTCTCGTACGACCTGTAGAACGGGTCCGCGGCGTCGGCCTGGATCCCCGCGAGGCGCGGCTTCCTGTCGAGGATGCCGAGCGAAAGCCACTCGCGCAGGCCCTTGCCGATCGCCGAGACGTTGCCCGCGTTGCCGACGGGCACGACGAACCAGTCCGGGACCGCCCAGCCGAGATCGTGGATCGCCTCGAAGCCGATCGTCTTCTGACCCTCGAGGCGCACGGCGTTCTTGCTGTTCAGGAGGTACACGCGCCCCTCGTCGGCGAGCGCGGCGACGATCTTCATGCAGCCGTCGAAGTCGGTGTCGAGACCGAGCGTCGTCGCGCCGTACGCGAGCGCCTGCGAAAGCTGCTCGTCCGTGATCTTCGCGTGCGGGAGGAGGACGACGGCGCGCATCCCCGGCACCTCGGCCGCATACGCCGCGAGCGCCGCGGACGTGTCGCCCGTCGAGGCGCAGCCCACGAGCGGGAAGCCACAGGCCTTCGCCCACGTGACGCCCGCCGCCATCCCGCGGTCCTTGAAGGAGAGCGTCGGGTTCTCGCCCTCGTGCTTCACGAAGAGCCTCGCGAGGCCCAGCTCGTCGCCGAGGGCGCCGCCGGCGTAGAGGCGCGTTAAGCCCTCGGGCTTGCTCACGAGAAGGCCCGCGTCGAGGCCGGGAAGGACGTGCTCGCGGTAGCGCCAGACGCCGCTGCGCTCGAAGGCGCGTGTCCCGGGCGAGCCCGCCGCGGCGCGCCGCCGGTCGAACAGGTCGCGCCAGCCGGCGCCCGAGTACCCGAACGAGTCGAGGTCCGGGACGACGTCGAGGAGCTCGCCGCACGCGGCGCACGCGGTGCGCGCCTCGGCGAGCGGGTATTCGGCGGCGCAGGCGACGCATCGGAAGCGGGCGGCGACGGGCGGCGCGGACATCGGCCGATTATGGGCGGATGCGACGCGCACCGCGGACGTCGAGGCGGTGGACGGCGGCGTGCGCGGCGATTCCCGCCCGGCGCCACGCGGCCTCGGCGGCGCGCGCGACGCGCGCGGAGAGCGGACCGTCCTTCGAGAGCGCGAGGAGAGACGGGCCTGCGCCTGCGAGACAGGCGCCGTACGCGCCCGCGGCGAGCATCGCGTCGAGGACGGCGCGCCCGCCCGGGACGAGCGGCAGGCGCGCGGGGTCGACGAGGCGGTCCTCGAGGAGCGCACGCCCCGCGCGTTCGAGGTCGCCGTCGGCGAGGGCCGCGACGAAACCGGCAAGCGCGGCCGCGTGCGCGACGTGAGCCGCCATCGGGACCTTCCGCGGGACGATGCCGCGGGCGCGGCGCGTCTCGAGCTCGAACGCGGGGTGGACGAGGACGAGGCGCAGGCGCGCCGGCGCCTTCAGGCGGACCGGCGCGAGCGGCCCGCCGGGATCGGACGACGGGACGAGGACGAGCCCGCCGAGGAGCGACGCGAAGACGTTGTCCCCGTGCCAGGAGCCGTCCGCGACGTGCTCGCCGAGAAGCGCGGGGCGAAGGAGGGACTCGCGGTCCGGGACGCCGAGGAGGAGGCCCGCGGCGAGCGCGCCCGCGGCCGCCGAGGCCGCGGAAGAGCCCATGCCGCTCGAGAGGGGAAGGCCCTTCTCGAGCGTCAGCTCGATGCCGCGGCGGCGTTCGCCCGCCGCCTCGAGGACGGCGGCGACGGCGACGGCGGCTGTGTTCCGGCGCGCCGAGAGCGGCAGCCGCCCGCCGTCGCCCGTGATCCCGGCGAGGCGGACGCCCGGCCGGTTCGTGAGGCGCGCCCGCACGACGTCGCCGGGGCCGTCGAGAGCGGCGCCGAGGACGTCGAAGCCGACGCCGAAGTTCGCGACGGAGGCTGGGGCGAAGACCGCGATCCAGGAAGAGGAAGAGAAGATTTTCTTAGAAGGTGAAGAGGGGCGCGCGGAGCGCGCCTGCGCCGATTCGTCCTGCGTGGGCACGAGGGGGCGCGGGGGAGGCGAACCCGGAGCCTCCCAATGCTGTGACGGACGACGCCTCCCCCGCAGCAAGGTCAGACAACCACTCTGTGAAGCGCTTTCACGGCGGCCTCACGGTCTTCACCAGCCACCGCGAAGCTGATGTTGCACTCGGAGCTTCCCTGCGCGATCGCTTCCACGTTGACACCCGCCCTTGCGGCAGCGGCGAAGACCTTCGCGGCGATGCCGCGCGTCCCGCGCATCCCGTCCCCGACGGCCGCCACGACCGCGATCGGCGCGCGGGCCGTCACGGCGTCGATCGAGCCCGTGAGCCGCTCGAACCGGAACTCCTGCTCGAGCGCCGCGACCGTGCGCGCGCGGTCGCCCTCGGGAATCACGAGGGCGATGTTCTGCTCGGAGGAAGCCTGCGAGAACATGACGACCGAGACGCCGAGCCGCGCCGTCGCGCCGAAGACGCGCGCCGCGATTCCGGGGATTCCCGTCATGCCCTTCCCGTCGAGGGAGAGAAGGCAAAGGCCGGAAATCGCGGTGACCGCGCGAACGCCGCGCGCCCCGTCGCCCTTCACGGCGATCGTCGTGCCCGGGCGCTCCGGATGGAACGAGTTCCGGATCACGAGCGGAATCTCCTCGGCGATCGCGGGAAGAACCGCCGGGAAGTGAAGGACCTTCGCCCCGAAGTACGTCATCTCCGCCGCCTCGCGGTAGGAGAGGCGCTTCAGGAGCCGCGCGCCGGGCACGAGGCGCGGGTCGGCTGAGAGGACGCCGTCGACGTCCGTCCAGATCACGACCTCCTTCGCGGCGAGGGCGGCGCCGAGGAGCGCGGCCGTCGTGTCCGAGCCCGACCGGCCGAGCGTCGTCGTCTCGCCCTGGGCGTTCTTCGCGATGAAGCCCGTCACGACGGGAAGGACGCCGCTCGCGAGAAGCGGCCTCAGCCGCCGCCGCACGCGCGGGTCGCTCTTCTTCCGGTCACAGGTCGCGGCTCCGTGCCGGTCGTCCGTCACGAGCATCTCGCGCGCGTCCACGGCCCGCGCCGGGACGCCGGCCTTCACGAGCGCCGCGGCGAGAAGCGGCGCCGAGAGGCGCTCGCCGAAGGAGGAGACGAGGTCGGTGACGCGCGCGGTCCGCTCGCGGAGGAGCGCGACGCCCTCGAGGGCGGCGGAGAGCTCGCGGAGCGGCGTGGCGTCGAAGCGCACGCCGAGCGCCCGCGCCGCGGCCTCGTGCCGCTCCCGGAGCGCGTCCACCGCGGCGCGGGCCGGAGAGATGCGGCCGCGCTCGGCCTCGCGGGCGGCTCCGAGGAGGACGTCCGTGACGCCGCCCATCGCGGACGCGACGGCGACGACGCGGCCCTTGCGGCGCGCGGCGGCGAGGAGCCGGGCGGCGTTGCGGATGCGGTCGGCGTCGCCGAGCGAGGTGCCGCCGAACTTGTGGATCGAGACTTTGCCGAGCATCGAGCTCCGATCGTACCGCCCGCGCCGCCGCGGTACGATCCGCGAATGCGTCCCGGGTTCCTGCGACTCGTTCGCGGCGTTGCCGCGGCCACGCTCGCCACCGGCCTCTGGAGCTGCGCGTCCGCCCCGCCGCCGCCTCCGCCGGCTCCGGAGCCCGCGCCGGCCGCCGAGCCGTCTCCCGCGGCGCAGGCGGCCGAGGTCTCCTGGATCGTCCCGAAGACGGTGAACGTCCGGGAGAACCCGTCCACAAAAGCTCCGACGGTCGCCAAGGCGGCCAAGGGCACCCGTCTGACGTCATTCGAGGAAAAGGACGGCTGGGTCCGCGTGAAGCTCCCGGACACGAGACTCGGCTGGATCAGGAAGGACCTCCTCAAGCGGGACGACGGCTGCCTTCCCGACCGCAAGGAAGTCCTCATCGAGCCGCCGATGCTCCGCGTGAGCGACGCGCCCGGGCCGAAGGGCAAGGTCGTCGTGGAAGCCGACATCGACGAGACCGGCTCGGTCAAGGCCGTCCGCGTCGTCACGAACGAGACCGGCTCCGACGACCGCGCCGAATCCGTCAAGGCCGAGGCGAGGACCGTGAAGTTCCAGCCGCCCGTCCGCAAGTGCAGGGTGACGGGCTTCACATACGTCTACTCGAGGACGTTCTAGCCAGGCGCCACGCGTCTCCAACGAACCGGGACCGGTTCTCAGGTCTTCTTGAAGAACCCCGAGACGGCGTCGAGGATGCCGCCGGCGGGCAACTGGCCGTTCGGCGTTGCCTTGTCCACGAGGTGCGGGAGGAGCTGGGCAATCGCGGCGCTGGCCGCCTGGGGATCGATCCCCGCCTTCGCCGCAAGGGCCTGGACCTGCGCGCTCCCGAGCACCGCCTGGATCTGCTCGGCCGAGATCGGGAGGTTCCGGCCGGTCGACACCCACGAGCTCACGACCTCGCCGAGGCCCTTCTGGTTGAACATGTCGACAAGGCCGCCGAGCCCCTTCGACATCCCGCCGCCCGACACCATGCCGAGCAGATCCGTCGCGAGGCTCTTGTGCGCGTCGCCGGCGGCGCCCGCGGCGCTTCCCACTTCCCTGAGAACGTCGTCGAGCAGGCTCATGGCGTCCGCCTACTTCACCACGATGTGGTCTTTGATCTTCGCGAACGTCCCTTCCTTGATGCCGGACACCTTCATGATGTCCTCGATCGAGGCGAACTTCCCGTTTGCCTCGCGGTAGTCGACGATCGCCTTGGCCTTCGTGGGACCGATCTCGGGCAGCTTGTCGAGCTCCGCGGCCGAGGCGGTGTTGATGTTGATCATCTCGCCCGGTGCGAGCTTCGAAGAAGAGGAAGAGGAAGAAGAAGATTTCTTAGAAGGTGAAGAGGCAGACGACGACGAAGTTTTGCCTGTCGTGGCGGTGCTTCCGCCCGCTGCGCCACCCGCTCCGGCGCTCCCGGCCGCGGCGCCACCCGCCGCTGCGCCCGTGCCGGTCGCCGTGGACGTCGCCGCATCACCCTTCGAAGAACTCTTCGATTTCTTCTCCTTGGTTCCCTTGTCCGCAGCAGCCGTCTCGTCCTTCGCGGCGACGCCGTCGGTGAGCTTGAGGACCTTCTTGAGCGAATCGAGCTTCTTGCCGCTGCCGACACCCTTTACCTTCGAGACGTCGTCCCACGTCTTGTAGGGACGGCCCGCGACGAGCGCCTTCGCGAGCTTGGCGCCGACGCCCTTGGCCGCGGCGATGTCCTTCTCGGCGGCCGTGTTCAGGTTGACCTTCTCGGCCGTGGCCGTGTCGGACTTGTCGGACTTCGTGGAGGCCGACCCGGCGGCGGGAGTCGGAGTCTTCTTGGAAGATGAAAAAGCGGTCGGCGCCGCGCAAACAACCGCCACGGCGATGCCGAGGGCGACGAACGGGTTCAACAAGGTCTTTCTCATTCGCAGAATCTCCTTCTTCGTCTTCGATCCCCGGGATTCGCGAGACTCTATCCCGGACCGGGAACAGGCGCCAGACGCGGCCGGCGCGCTTCCCGTAAACTCCGCGACCGATGCCGAAACGGACCGACATCAAGTCGATTCTCGTGCTGGGCTCGGGCCCGATCGTGATCGGCCAGGCCTGCGAGTTCGACTACTCGGGGACCCAGGCGTGCCGCGCCCTGCGCCGCGAGGGCTACCGCGTCGTCCTCGTGAACTCGAACCCCGCCACGATCATGACGGACCCCGAGTTCGCGGACGCGACGTACATCGAGCCGCTGGACCGCGACACGGTCGCCGCGATCATCGCCCAGGAAAAGCCCGACGCCCTCCTGCCGACCGTCGGCGGGCAGACGGCGCTGAACCTCGCGGTCGCCCTCGACGAGGCCGGCGTCCTCGCGAAACACGGCGTCGAGACGCTCGGGGCCTCGATCCGCTCCGTGAAGCTCGGCGAGGACCGGCTCCTCTTCAAGCAGGCGATGCAGGAGGTGGGCGTCGACGTCCTGAAGTCCGGGATGGCGCGGAGCCTCGAGGAGGCCCGTGCCATCGCCGCGCCGTTCGGGTATCCCGTCGTCATCCGTCCGTCCTTCACGCTCGGCGGCACGGGCGGCGGGATCGCGTTCAACAAGGACGACTTCGAGGCGATCGTCAAGCGCGGTCTGACGCTCTCCCCCGTCCACGAAGTCCTCGTCGAGGAGTCCGTCCTCGGCTGGAAGGAGTTCGAGCTCGAGGTCATGCGCGACGCCGCGGACACGTTCGTCGTCGTCTGCTCGATCGAGAACCTCGACCCGATGGGCGTCCACACGGGCGACTCGATCACGATCGCGCCGCAGATGACGCTCTCGGACGTCGAGTACCAGGCGATGCGCGACGACGCGAAGAAGGTCATCCGCGCCGTCGGCGTCGCGACGGGCGGTTCGAACATCCAGTTCGCGGTCCACCCGAAGACGGGCCGCCGGATCGTGATCGAGATGAACCCGCGCGTGTCGCGCTCGTCGGCCCTCGCGTCGAAGGCGACGGGCTTCCCGATCGCGAAGATCGCGGCCCTCCTCGCCGTCGGCTACCGCCTCGACGAGATCCCGAATGACATCACGAAGAAGACGCCGGCCTCCTTCGAGCCCACGCTCGACTACGTCGTCACCAAGATCCCGCGCTTCACGTTCGAGAAGTTTCCCGGCGCCGACTCGACGCTCGGGGTCCAGATGAAGTCCGTCGGCGAGGTCATGGCCCTCGGCCGGACGTTCGCCGAGTCCTTCGGCAAGGCCCTGCGCTCGCTCGAGACCGGCCGCACGGGCTGGGTGGACTCCCTCCCGGTTCCGGCCCCGAAGCCCGACGCGCTGCGCGTCCCCCGGCCCGACCGGATCTACGCCGTGCTTGCGGCCCTGCGCCACGGGACGAGCGTGGAGTCGATTTCGGAGATCACCGGGATCGACCGCTGGTTCCTCGACCGGTTCGCCGAGGCCCTCGCCGTCGAGACCCGCGTGAAGGCGGCGGGCGCGGAGGCGCTCGGGAACGCCGACCTCCTCCGGGACGCCAAGCGCGCCGGCTTCTCGGACCCGGACCTCGCGATCCTCACCGGACGTTTCGCCGCCGACGTCGCGGCGGCGCGCGAGCGCCTGGCCGTCACGCCCGTCTTCAGCCGCGTCGACACGTGCGCGGCCGAGTTCGAGTCGATGACGCCCTACCTCTACTCCTGCTACGAGACGGAGGACGAGTCCTTCGTCACGGCGAAGGAAAAGGTCATCGTCCTCGGGTCCGGGCCGAACCGGATCGGGCAGGGCCTCGAGTTCGACTACTGCTGTGTCCACGCCGCCGAGGCGATCACCGAAGCGGGCTACGAGTCCGTGATGGTGAACTGCAACCCCGAGACGGTCTCGACCGACTACGACACGTCCGACCGCCTCTACTTCGAGCCGCTCACGTTCGAGGACGTCATGGCGGTCGTGAACCGCGAGAAGCCGAAGGGCGTCCTCGTGCAGTTCGGCGGCCAGACGCCGCTCAAGCTCGCGCACGCGCTCGAGGACGCGGGCGTCCCGATCCTCGGGACGCAGCCCGAGGCGATCGACCGCGCCGAGGACCGCGAGCGCTTCGGCGAGCTCCTCCGCGAGGTCAATCTCCAGGCGCCGCCGTGGGGCGTTGCCCGGAATGCCGAGGAAGGCGTGCGCGTGGGCCGGAAGCTCGGCTTCCCGCTCCTCGTCCGCCCGAGCTATGTCCTCGGCGGGCGCGCGATGCGCATCGCCTACGACGAGGACACGCTCCGCCACGTGCTCGGGGAGGCGCTCGCGGCGTTCCCGGACCGCCCCGTCCTCATCGACCGTTTTCTCGAGGACGCCTACGAGCTGGACGTCGATGCGCTCGGCGACGGCGAGCACGTCGTGGTTGCCGGCGTCATGCAGCACATCGAGCAGGCCGGCATCCACTCGGGCGACTCGTACGCGGTTCTCCCGCCGTACACCCGGGTCCCGCGCGCGGCGCTCGGCGAGATCCGCCAGGCCACCGTGAAGCTCGGTCTCGCGCTGAAGGTCGTCGGCCTCATGAATGTCCAGTTCGCGATCCGCGGCGGCGAGCTTTTCGTCCTCGAAGTGAACCCGCGCGCCTCGCGCACGGTGCCGTTCGTCGCGAAGACGACGGGCGTCCCCTTCGCGCGCCTCGCGGCGCGCCTCTGCCTCGGCCAGACGCTTCCGGAGGTCGGCCTCACCGAGGAGCCGCCCGTCCTCGGGTTCTCGATCAAGGCGCCCGTCTTCCCGTTCCGGAAGTTCGAGGGCGTGGACACGATCCTCGGGCCCGAGATGCGGTCGACGGGCGAGGTCATGGGCCGCGACCGCGGCTTCGGCCTCGCGTTCCTCAAGGCCGCGCTCGGCGCGGGCATCCGCCTGCCCGAGAAGGGCGCCGCGTTCCTTTCCGTCCACGACGGCGACAAGGACGCGCTCCTGCCGCTCGCGCGCGAGCTGCAGGCCCTCGGCTTCACGCTTCTCGCGACCGCCGGCACGGCGAAGGCGCTCCAGAGAGGCGGCCTCTCGCCGCGGACCGTCCTGAAGGTGAACGAGGGCCGGCCGAACATCGTCGACCTCATGATCAACGGGAGCGTGGATCTCGTCGTGAACACGCCACTCGGCAAGGAGTCGTTCTACGACGAGGTTGCGATCCGCCGCACGTCCCTCGAGCGCGACATCCCGTGCCTCACGACGCTCTCGGCCGCCTCCGCGGCGCTCGAGGCGATCCGGGCGCGCGCGGCCGGCGCGCTGACGTACGCGCCGCTCCAGGAAGAGGTACGCGTCTGACCCCGGCGCGCCGGGCGGCCCTCGCCATCGGCGCGACGCTCCTCCTGACCGCGCTCGCGCTCTGGACGATCCCGGACTCGGCCGCCCCCGCGACCCGGATCGCGCTCTTCGCCTTCGCGGCGGCCGGCCTCGTCCTCGGCTGGACCCGGCCCGCGCTCGCGACATGCCTCGTCGCGGCGGCCGCGCCGCTCGCCACGGGCCTGCCGCGCCTCCTCGGCGACCACGGCGGCGCGCCGGTCCTGCCCGCGCTCGCGTTCACCGCGCTCGGGGCCGCGCTCGCGCGGCGTCTCGCACACGGAGAGCCCTCTCCCCTGCCGGCGAAGCTCGTCACGTTCGCGTCGGCGTTTCTCGTCCTCGCGGCCGGTTCCGCTCTCGCCTCCTCGATCCGCGGCGAGACGCTCTTTCTCCTCCTGCACGGGCGCGTCGACCCGCTCGTCGTGAACGTCCTCGGGATGACGGCGGCCGAGCGCACGCGCGACGCGGCCCTCGCCTTCCTCGGGCTCGTCCTGCTCCTTCTCGCGCTCGACGCCTTCGCCCGCCTCTCGCTCGACCCCGGCGGACGCGACCGCCTCCTCCTGTGGGCGTGCGCCGGCGGCGCCCTGGCCCTGCTCGTCGCCGCGGCGGACCGCTTCCGCCCCCTCGATCCCGCGTTCCAGCCGTGGACGTTCCTGGAGCGGCGGGCCGGGACGTTCACGGATCCGAACGCGCTCGGCGTCGGGATCGGCCTCCTCGTTCCGCTGCTCCTCGCTTCCCTCGCCGGACGCGGCGCCGCGTCGGACGGCGCGCGGCGCGTGGCCGCGCTCGCCGGCCTCCTCGCGGCCCCCGTCGCCCTCGAGTCCTCCGGCTCGCGGACCGGTTTCCTGCTCCTCGGCGCCGCGGCGCTGGCCGCCGCGGTCGGGCTCCTGAGGACGCAGCGCGTCCGGCCGCTCGTCGCCGCGGCGGCGGCCGCCGCCCTGCTCGGGACCGGACTCCTCGCCGTGCGCCTCCTCCCGCGCGGCGGCGCGATCGCCGCGGGCGGGCTCGCGAGCCGACTCGGCGCGGCACTCTCGGCGCGCGACTTCTCCGCGTTTGCGAACCACCGGGTCATGTTCTGGCGCACGGCGTTCGAGATGACGGGCGAAGAGCCGCTCTCGGGGGTCGGTCTCGCGGGCTTTCCGTACGAGTTCCCGGCCGCCTACGCGAAGCGGCACGGACCGGTCGCGGTGACGGACGGCGCGACGAACGCGCTTCTCGACGTCGCGGCCGAATGCGGGATCCCGGGCCTCGTCCTTGCGCTCCTCGCGGTCGTGCCGCTCCTCGCGTTCGCGTTCGACGCGGCGTTCGCCCGCGGCGGCGTCGATCCCGCGTCCCGGGCGGCCGGCGCCGCGCTCGCCGGCCTCTTCGTCGCCAGCCAGACCGGTTCCCACACCCGGTTCTTCGAGATCGCGCTCCTGACGAGCCTCGCCGCCGCCTTCGTCCTGCCGCCCCGCCGCGCGCTCGAGCACCGGCCGGCGGCTGGCGAACGCTGGAACCCGGCGCGCACGGCGGGACTCCTCGCGGGCGCGGGCCTGATCGGCTCCTTCGTCGCCGTCCTGCCGACCGCACGGCCGGAGGCGCCCTTCCGGGCGACGACCTGGGCGGGCGTCTATCCCGCCCGGCGGGGCGACCCGTTTCACTGGGCGGGCCCGCTCGCGTATCGCGGCATCCGGCCCGGCGAGACGTCCGTCGCCTTCCGCGTCCAGAACGCCCGGCCCGACGGCGCGCCCGCGGCCGTGAGCGTGGACGTCGACGGACACCCCGTGGCGTCCCTCGACGTGCCCGGCGGCGCGACGCGTGACGTGCGTTTCGACGTCCCGCCCGGGGGGACGGTCGCGCGGATACGGACTCGCCCGGCCTTCGTCCCGGCAGACGTCACCGACAGCACGGACCGGCGCCGCCTCGCGATCCGCGTGGCCGGAGAGGGCCTGTGACCCGCACGTCGTCGTCCCTTGTCGCGACCTTCGGCTGGGCCGCGCTGGGCGCCGTGGCGCTGCCCGTCGTCCTGCCGGGCCTTCCCGCGTACCGGACGGCGGTCGCCGGCGCGGCGATCCTCCTCTTCGCCTTCGCTCTGGCCGCGCCGCGTCCGGCCTTCGCGGCGGCGCTCGTCTCCGTCACGGCCGCAGGCGTGTCGGCGCTCGCGTTCGGCGCCCGCGAGCCCGCGTCCGCGGGCCCGTTCCTCCTCTGCGGCTACCTCGCCGGCGCGGCGCTTCGCGAGATCTACGAGCCGCACGCGCCGCCGCTCGCGTCGCCGGTCGTCCTCGCGTGGCGCGCGTTCGCGGTGCTCTCGGCCGTCTCGGGAGTCGCGACGGTCGTCGGCTTCAGGACGAGCTACCTCCTCCTTCGCCACGTGCCGCCGCCCCGGACGATCAATCTCCTCGGCGAGGACGCGGCGCAGGCGGCGCCAGCCGTCCTCGTCGCGCTCCTGCCGCTCGTCGCCGCCGCGGGCCTCGCCCGGGTGGCGGGCCGGATCGTCCGCGAGCCGGGCGGGCGGGCCTGGCTGGACCGCGCCCTGCTCGCTTCCGGCGCGCTCGCGGGTGGCGTCGGCGTCCTCCAGAAACTCGGCGTCCTCCCGATGCTGCGCTCGGAGCGCTGGGCCTTGTGGCACCGCTCTCAGAGCACGTTCACCGACCCGTCGGCGGCCGGGGTCGCGGTCGTGCTCCTCGCGACGCCGCTCCTCGCGGGCGCCGTCGCGGGCGGGCGCACGCGCCGCATCGTCTCGGCGGCCGCCGGCGCTTCGCTCCTCGTCGTCCTCGCGGACTCGGGCTCGCGCGCGGGCCTCGTCGGCACGATCACGGCGGCGCTCGTGTTCGTCCTCTGGGGCCTCACGCGCCTCGCGGCCGGCGAGGGCCGGGGGACGCGCCGGCGCGTCGCCGCGACGATCGGGACGCTCGCGATCCTCGGCGCGTTCGCCCTGGCGGCCGCCGTCTCGTGGCCGGGCCCGGGCGGCCGGTCTGCGCTGTATGCCCGCGTCGAGGCGATCCTGAGCGCCGAGCCGGCGCCGTTCGAGCAGACGCGCGGCCGGCTCCTCCTCTACGAGGCGGGCTGGACGATCTTCCGCGAGCATCCCGTCGCGGGCCTCGGGCTCGGGTCGTTCCGGATGGCGTTCCCGAACGTCGCGGCCGAGGAGCTCGGCCGCCCCGTGAAGACGACCGACCACCCGCCGTCTCTCTACCTCGGGACGCTCGCCGAGTCCGGTCTCGCGGGCGGGACGCTGCTCGCCCTGCTCCTCCTCGGCTTCGCGCGCGGCGCCGGGCGTGCGCTCGGGTTCGGCACGGGACACGGTCCGGGCCCGCTCGGCGACGCCGCCGCGGCCGCGGCCGTGATCGGTCTCCTCGTCGTCTTCCTGTTCGGGTCGCACCTCGTCTACCCGGAGGTCGCGGCGTGGGTCGCGGTCCTCACGAGCCGCCTGCCGCTCCGGGACGACGGCCGCACGGCGCGTCTCCTCACGGGCCTCGTCCCCGTCGTCCTCGCGGGCGCTGTCGTCTGCGCGCTCGGGGGCGCTGCGGCGCGCGGCTTCGAGACGCGCACGGCCGACGCCGCGTTCCGCCGGGCTCCCGACGCCGGCGTCTGGGCTGCCGAGACCGAGCCGGACGGCCGCACGTTCCGCTGGACGGCGTCGGCCGCCGCCTGGCGGATCCCGGCCGGGATCGGGGGCTCCGCCGTCGCCGTCCTGCCGGTGCGCAACGCACGCCCGGACGGCCGCACGCTCGGCCTCGACGTCTGGGTGGACGACGCGCCCCGTGGGCATGTGACGCTCCCGGCAGGCCCCTGGCGGCGCCTCGAGGTGCCCGTTGCCGCGGCGCCGGGCGCGCCGGTCGTCCTCCGCCTCGCGGTCTCCGAGACGTTCCAGCCGCTCGCAAGCAACGACCGGCGCGAGCTCGGGATCGAGACCGGACCCGCCCCGGCTCTCCGGCAGGCACCGTGAGCCTCCTCCGGCTTCACCCCTACGATCCCCGAAAGAAAAGCCGGTCCCTCGAGATCGGGCCGGCGGGCGGCATCGCCTTCGCCGCCTTCGTCCTCCTCGCGGGCGGCGCGACGGCGCTCGGACTCTTCGCGGCTCCGCGCCTCGTCTCGGACATCGTGAACGCGGCCGAGCGGCGGGCCGTCGGCGAGACGGCGCAGCGCGGCGCCGAGGCCTTCGCGTCCGTCGGCCGGCGCGCCTTCGCCCTCGCCGGCCACGTCGCCGAAGACGAGCTCTTCCTCGCCCGCGTCGCAGCCGTCATCGAGGTACCCGTGCCCGCGGGGATCCCGGGCGATCTGCCCGAAAAGACGCCGGCGACCGTCGCGGCCCTCGAAAGCGAAGCCTCGGACCTCGTGCGCCGCGCGCGGGCCCTCGAGCTGTTCCGGAGAAGTCTCGCGGCGCTCCCCGCGAACGACCCCGGCGGCTTCCGGCCGGCAGCCGTGCCGTCGCGCTCGCCCGTCGAACCGTCGACGGCGGTGCCGATCTCCGTCTACGGCGTGCATGAATCTCCCATCACGCACGAGCAGGAGTTCGAGCCCGGTCTCACCCTCGCGTCGCCCGCGGGGAGCCCCGTGACCGCCACGGCCGAGGGCGTCGTCGTCCTGGCCGGCCCGGTCTCGCGCCGGGCGGACGCGTGGTGGCGGCGTCTCGGGACCATCGTCGTCGTCTCGCACGACGCCCGCACGCGGACCGTCTACGGGCACCTCTCCGCCGTGATCGTGCGCCGCGGCCAGCACGTCGGACGAGGTCAGGCGCTCGCAAAGGTGGGGACGAGCGGTTTCGCACAGACCCCGCGCGTTCATTACGAGGTCCAGCGACTCGAGAACGGGCGCTGGGTTTCCCGCGACCCGCGGGTTTTCATTCTCGACCAGGACTGGATCGGCGCCGCCGAGCTGCGGCACGCTCCGGCGGCGCCGGAATCCCCCGACCTTCCGCCGGAGCGCCGCTGACCGCTACTTCTGGCGCGCCTTCAGCCGCGAGATCGCGTCCCGGGCGTCTTCCTGAACCTTCTTGTTCGGGTCGGAGAGGAGCGGCTCGATCTTCGGAACGAGCGAAGCGTCACCGATCTCGGCGAGTGTCCGGCACGAGTCGCGCTTGATGTTCTCGTCCTTGTTCCCGAGGAGCGGGAGGATCTCGGGGATCGTGGACTTGCTGTCGAGGCCGCGGAGCGCCTTGAGGCCGTCGATGACAGCGTCCTTGTTCGGCGACTTCAGGAGCGGCGTGATGTCCGCGAGGATCTTCTTGTCCACGGGCGCGTGGATCGCGCCGAGAACGCGCGCGGCCTTGCGCTGGACCTTCTCGCGCGGGTCCTTCAGCTTCGAGACGACCGCCGCCTGCGCGGTCTTCGACTCGGGGTACCCCTTCTCGAGGTCCTGAAGGGCGCCCGTGACCTTGCCCTCGTCGGGCGAATTGAGAAGGGCGATCAGCTCTTCTTCGGTCTTCTTGGAGGCGAGGGCGGGGAGAGAAAGCGCTGCGAATACGAGAGACAGGGCAAGGGTTCGTCCGAGTCGTGTGAGCATGTGGTTCTCCTCTTGGCGCATTTTCTTCGAGTGAGAATATCAGCGCCGGAGTGCGGTGTGGGCGGCCGGCCGCGCGAGGCCTCGTCCCTCTCTACCCTCTAAGAGAATCTGCAGATCGCCTCCCGCTGCTGGGGCGCTTGCACGCCGCGCACGGGTCCGAAGCTAAAGCCTCTTCAGCAGCGCCAGCACCCGCTCCGCCTCCGACTCGTCGCTGCCGACGTGCGGCGAGAAGCGGACGAAGCCCTCGCGCGCCGAGATCACGACATTCTCCTCGGCAGCCCGCTTCTGGTAGAAGCGCGCGTCCTTCCCAGCCGGAGGCCGGGCCGCGAGGATCCCCGAGCGCGGCGGCCCGCCGAAGAGGACGGGCGAGAAGCCCAGCCGCGGAAGGCCCTCGACGAGGACGGCGAGCGTCCGTGTCGATGCGCGCCTCGACCTCCGGCAGCCCGATCTCGAGGAGGAGCCCCAACGACGCCGCGAGCGCATAGAGGCCGGGCGTGGGCAGCGCCCCCGGCTCGAACCGGGCGCCGTCAGCGCGGAAGCGCAGAGACTCGGGCACGCGGTAGTCCGTCGGCGAGGCGCGATCGAGGTTCGTCCAGCCGGGCGGCGGCTCGAGACGTGCGCGGAGTGCGGGCGTCGTGAAGAGGATCCCGGCGCCTTCCGGTCCGAGCATCCACTTGTGGCCGTCGGCGGAGAGGAAGTCGACGCCCCAGCCCGCGACGTCCACGCGCTGCGCCCCCACCGCCTGGATGCCGTCGAGGCCGAAGACGATGCCGCGCGCGCGGCAGAACGCCGCGAGCTCCTCGGCGGGCGCGCGGAAGCCCGTGTGAAACGCGACGAGGGAGACGGAAACGAGCCGCGTCGTCGCGTCGCACGCGGCCTCGACGTCGGCCGCGGCGAACGCCCCGTCGCGCGTCGGGACGCGCCGGATCGTCACGCCCTTCGCGGCGAGTGCGACCCAGGGCGCAAGGTTCGCAGGGAACTCGGACGCGGTCGTGACGACGGAGTCGCCGGGCCGGAACGGGAAGCCCGACGCGACGAGGTTCAGCCCCCACGTCGTGTTCGGGACGATCGAGATCGACGCGGCGCCCCCGGCGCGCTCGTCGCACCCGATGAGCCGCGCGGCGAGCGAGCGGACCTCGTCCGCCTTTCGGATCCAGTCCTTCCAGTCGAGCGCGCCGCGGAGGGAGAGATTGTCGGCGTAGGCCCGGATCGCGTCCGCCGCCCGCGCCGGCAGCGGACACACCGCGGCGTGATTGAATTGAACTGAAGATTTCCTCGAAGGGAACTCGAGATCGAAGTCCACGTTGTCGCCTGTCTCGCCGACGCAAACCGTCCCGGTGGTTTTTCTTAGAAGGTGAATGGGCGCTTCGCCGCTCGAGCCGCCGCGCAGCCACGTCGGGCTGCTGCGGCCCCACTCACCCTTCTAAGAAAATCTCCTCTTCCAGCGTGCCGATTCACCCCGGCGTCTCAATACTTCCTCTGGGCGAGCAGAAATCCTTCGAAGTTCCTGAGGCACTCCTCCATCGAGTCCCCGCCCGTCTTCTCGAGGAGCGCGTCCGCGAGGACGAAGGCGAGCATGGCCTCGCCGATGACGCCGCAGGCCGGGACCGCCGTCACGTCCGAGCGCTCGTACTGCGCGCGGTGGGGCTTTTTCGTGTCGATGTCGACGGAAGGCAGGCCCTCGCGGAGCGTCGAGATCGGCTTCTGGTAGAGCGTCACGAGGACGTCCTCGCCGTTCGTCATCCCGCCCTCCAGCCCGCCCGCGCGGTTGGACGCCCGGAAAAAGCCGCGCCCCGCCTCCCACCCGATCGCGTCGTGCGCCTCCGAGCCCGGGCGGCCCGCGTTCGCGACGCCCTCGCCGAGGGAGACGGCCTTGACGGACGGGATGGACATCATCGCCCGGGCGATGCGCCCGTCGAGCTTCTCGTCCCACGAGACGTGCGAGCCGAGGCCCGCGGGCGCGCCGCGGGCCCCGACGAGAATCGTCCCCCCCAGCGTGTCCCCGGCCTTCGCGGCCGCGTCCACGGCGGCCGTCATCGCCGCCTCGAGGCCGCTCTCCACGCAGCGGAAGGGCGACGCCTCGTCGACGCGCTCGAGGTCGGCGAACGACCGCGCCCCGGGCGCCGCCGCGACGGGGCCGATGGAGAGGACGCCGCTCCTCACGCGGATCCCGAAGGCCGCGAGGAGCTGCCGGCAGAGGGCGCCGGCCGCGACGCGCGCGGCCGTCTCCCGGGCGCTCGCCCGTTCGAGGACGTCGCGGAGGTCCCGGCGGCCGTACTTGAGGCCGCCCGCGAGGTCCGCGTGGCCCGGCCGGGGCGACGAAAGGCGCCTCTTCCCGGCGGCCTCGAGATCGACCTCGAGGGGCCCCATGACGCCCTCCCAGACGCCGTGGTCGCGGTTCTCGATCGTGAAGGCGACCGGTCCGCCGAGCGTCTCCCCGCCCCTCAGCCCCCCCGTGAACCGGGCTTCGTCCCGCTCGATCTTCATGCGGCCGCCCCGCCCGTAGCCGTGCTGGCGGCGCGCCAGGTCGGCGTTCACCGCCGCGGCATCGACCCGGAGCCCCGCCGGCAGGCCGGTCAGGACGCCGGTCAGGAGGGGGCCGTGAGACTCCCCGGCGGTCAGAAGCGTCAGGCGGGGCACGGGGCGAGTGTAACGGGTGCGGACCAGAGTCGGTGTAGACTCCCCCGGCTCCGGAACCACTTCCGAGACTCAGTTGCGGAAGAGGCGATGGGGCTTGGCTCGCGTCCAAATTCACTCTGTCAGAATCGGGGCCTTATCGAATGAGAATCGCCGCCGTGCCCGCCGAAGATCCTCTCGAACTCATCGCCGAGTCGAACCTCCCGGCGTACGGGATGGACCGTAACGACCGGATCGTCTACTGGAATGTCGGCGCCGAGAAGATCCTCGGCTGGAAGCCCGACGAGGTGCTCGGGAAGGCCTGCTACGACGTCCTCGCCGGCCGGGACGTGTTCGGGAACGTCTATTGCGCGCACGACTGCGGCGCCGTCAAGACGGCCTCCGACGGCGAGAACCCGAAACCGTTCATCCTCGACGTTCGCAAGAAGGGCACCGGCACTGTGAAGATCGTCGTGCGGACCGTCGCCCTCCCCGAGACGGGTCCGAGGTTCTCGTGCCTCATGCACTTCATCGAGGCCGAGGGCGAGTCCTCCGAGACGCTCCTCAAGGCGCTGAGGGACTCCGTGAGCGAGTCGCCGGAAGGCGGCGCCGCGCGGTCCGGGCCCGTGGCCGCCCCCGAGCCGTCCATCTCGGTTTCGCCGCTCACGGCGCGCGAGCGCGAGATCGTCCTCCTCCTCTCGAACGGCTACGCAGCCCTCAACATCGCCGCGAAGCTGAACCTCTCGCACGCCACCGTCAGGAACCACATTCAGAACGTCCTCCGCAAGCTCGACGTGCACAGCCAGGTCGAGGCCGTCGCGCTCTCGTTCCGCCGCGGCTGGATCTGAGGGAGCCCGCGGGAGAGCCGTGAGCCGCGTCGTCTCCCGGGCCGCCGCGATCCGGATGCTGCGGGACGCCTTCCTCGCGCGGACCGACCAGGAGCACTCGATGTGCGACGTGGCGTCGCGCGACGGGATCTTCTGCGGCGGGTTCCGCGCCTGGTCGGACCAGGACCTGCGCAAGCGTTTCTCGACGCTGGAGGCGCGCCGCCCCGGCCTCCCCCGCGTCGCCTTCGAGGAGCTCGCGAACAAGTGGCAGCTCGGCCGGCAGATCGTGCACGGCTCGCCCCTCGCGTGCGACGTCCAGACGAAGGAGCACGGCACCTGCCGGGGCTGGGACGCGTTCTCGAACGCCGACCTCGAGCGCTTCTGTGCGGAGGTTCTCGGCGAGACGCTCGTCGTCACCGAGTCCGGCGCCGTAGAGGGCTGACCCCCCCGGCGCTCAGCCGAGGCGCTCGGCCGTCTTCCAGCCCTGGAGCACCTGAAGGTATCCGGCGCGCGGGAACGCGCGCGGGTCCGCCCGGCGCTCGAGGCTCAGAACACCGCGGATCTCGTCGAGGGACCCGTGGCCGTGCTCCTCGAGCCACCGCGCGACGCCGGCGTTCACCGCCGTCAAGTGACTGATGCCGTGGAGCATGAGGGCCGAGACCATCTGCGTCGCGTCGGCGCCCGCGAGAATGCACTTCAGGACGTCCGCGGCGGTATGGACGCCGCCCGATGCGGCGAGCGAGACGTCGACGCGGCCCGCGAGCATCGCGATCCAGTGCAGACGCGGAAGGAGCTCCGAGGAGCTCGAGAGGCGCGGGTCCGGCTTCGGGTCGCCCCCCTCGAGGGGGACGTCGGGCTGGTAGATGCGGTTGAAGAGGACGAGGCCGTTCGCGCCGACCTCCTCGAGCTGTCGTGCGAGGGACGCGATTGAAGAGAAGTACGGGAAGATCTTGACCGCGACCGGGAACGAGACGCTCCGGCGCGCCGCCGCGACGCTCTCGAGGACCCGCGTCTCGGCCGCGGCGCCGCTCTCCCAGAGGTTCGTCGAGATGTGGAAGAGGTTCAGCTCGAGGGCGTCCGCCCCCGCCTGCTCGACGAGGCGCGCGAACGACATCCAGCCCTCGTCGGTCGTCCCGTTGAGCGACGCGATGACGGGGATCGCGACCGCGTCCTTGACCGCCCGCACCTGCCTGAGGTAGCGGTCCGGGTCTGTCGGCACGCCCTCGTGGCCGAGCGCCTCGGCCGCCACCTGCTCCTCGAAGAGCGAGGAGAGGACGACCGCAGGGGCGCCGGCATCCTCGAGCCGCCGGATCGAATCGAGGTCGCCCGTGAGCGGGGAGGCGCCGGGGACGACGGGGCCCGCAAGTCGGAGGCCGAGGTAGGTCGAGGAGAGATCCACTGCTTCCGAAGGTAGCGCGGGCGCCGGGAGACGCCATGATGCAGAGGATTCAGGCGCGGCCCCGGCCCGCGAAAAGAATCGCCCGCTACTTGATTCCGAGCTCCGCGAGGACCTTCGGGTTCGTCTCGTCCTGCGCGAGGATCTGGTGGCATGCGTCGCACTCCTGCGAGATCACGCGTCCGCCCGCGGCCTGGTGGTTCCCGTCGTGGCAGCGGAAGCAACCGAGGAAGTCCTCGTGCCCGATGTGGTTCGGGTGCGTCCCCCAGGTGAGCCGCATGTCCGGGAAGACGTTCCGCCCGTAGATCCTCTGCACCTCGCGCACGGAAGTCTCGACGGTGGCGCGGCGCGTCTGGTAAACGTCGGGGTACTTCTCCTTGTAGAACTCCGTGAGGTCCTTTTCGATCCGGTCGAACGCGGCCTCGCGCGACAAGTACTCCACCTTCAGGACCTCGACCGCCTTCTTGCGGATGAACGGGAGATCGGGGCTGATCGCGCCGGCCGCCATCGCCTCGTTCACGGCCCGCTCCGGAAGCTGGTAAGCGTGGGTCGGACGGTTGTGGCAGTCGATGCAGTCCATCACCCGCGTCTCGGCCTTCGTCTTCTGGGCTTCCGTCAGCTTGATCTCCGTCGACTCGAATACGACCGTCTTCCCGTCGTCGTCGAGGTACTTCACGATCGGGATCACCTCGCGGCGGCCGTCCGCGGTGACGTACGAGATCCGGTCCTTGTCGGCGAGGTGGCGTCCGTGGATGCCGACGGCGCCCGAGGCTTGAGTTCCCCCGAGCTTCAGGAGGAGGACCGTCTTGCTGGGCGTGTTCTTCTCGTCCTCGGCGTACTTCGTGATGATCCGGAGCTTGTCTCCCGAGAACTTCTGCGGCCAGTGGCACTGCTCGCACGTCGCGCGCGCCGGGCGCAGCGTGTGGACGGGCGACGGGATCGGGCGCGAGTACGTCCCGAAGACGACCGCGACGACCTGCCTCACGCCGTCGATCTTCGCCTTGACCGCCCAGGACGCGCCCGGACCGATGTGGCAGCTCGTGCACGCGACCCGCGAGTGCGGCGAGTTCAGGTAGGCCCCGTACTCGGGGGCCATGACCTTGTGGCACGTGAGGCCGCAGAACCGGGAGGACTCCATGTACTCGGCGCCCATGTAGGCCGAGAACGTCAGGATGATGACGTTCAGCAGCGACAGGAGCGCGACGAGGAAGCCGAAGCGGCGGAGGTTCGGGTCGGTCAGGTCGATCCTCGGGTACACGGAGGGCAGCAAGCCCTCCTTCTTCAGGCGGCGGCGCTCGAAGAAGATCCCGATCGGAATCAGGAGGAGGCCGAGCAGGAAGAGGAACGGCAGGACGAGGATGAAGATGATCCCGGCGTACGGGTGCAGCGGTCTCGAGGCGGTCGCCTCGATGACCCAGAAGCCGACGAGGGTGAGCGCGGAGCCGGTCGTGAGGACGGCGCCGAAGATCGAAAGGCGGTTGCGGCCGAGAAACATGATCGGCCGGATCCACCGGGCCGCGAGGCCGGCGGGCTCAGGGGGCATCGGGACGTCCTCCTCCGTTTTTTTCGGGAAATCAGCTCAGCAGCGCGTAGATCGTCAATGATACGAGAAGGAGGCCGACGCAGACGGCGATCGTCCCGATCGTGCGGCCGCGGCGGTAGGCGGCGGGCGTCGGGGCCGGCGCCGCGATCTCCGCGACCTTCCCGTCCGCGATCAGCCGCTCGTATTCGCCCGGGCGCTCGTGCTTCACTTCGTCGAGCGGCAGCACCCCCGTGAAGATCACGGTGTCCATCGGGAACTTCTCGGGCCTGAGATGCCCGTTGAAGAAGTGGATCGTGAAGATGAAGACGGTCGCGAGCAGCGCTTCTTCCCCGTGAACGAGAAGGGCGACGTTGAACCAGTCGCCCGGCAGGAACCGCGACCAGAACTTCGGGAACCAGAGGACGAACCCCGAGCCGCCGATGATCCCCATGCCCCAGAAGACGGCCCAGTAATCGAACTTCTCCCAGTACGTGAAGCGGTCGAACTGCGGCCGCGGGCCGAGGCCGACGAACCACTTGATGTGGCCGAGCATGTCGACGAGGTCGCGCGGCTGCGGAACCATCGAACCGGGCCCCCAGAGGATGGCCGTGTCCTTGTCGAGGAACAGCCTCTTCATCAACCGCGACAGATGGACGAGGAACACCGAGACCATGACGATCGCGAAGATCCGATGGAGAGTGCCGGCCGCGCGGAAGCCGCCGACGAGGTTCGAAAGCACCTTGGCCCACTTCCGCTCGGAGAAGAGGAGCGGGAGCCCCGTGAACGCGAGCCCGAGGAAGCTCGTCATGAGGAAGATGTGGAGCCGGCGATCGACGTCGTCGAACCGCCGGACGAACGTGGCGCCGGCCGAAGGCGCGGTCCCGTCGTCTTTCATTCCGCGTCTCCGTTTCCGCCGCGGCGTTCCGCCTCGCGCCGGGCCTTGACCGACCGCGGGAACCACAGCGCCGTGTGGATTCCGAAGAAGGCGAAGACGCCGATCAGGAGGTACTTCATGAAGAGCGCCGTGAACCAGAGGACCCCGCTGCGGCCCCGGTCGTGCGGGTTCGCGTGCGGGTCGTATTTCGCGAACTTCGGTCCCGCGCCGGCGTGGCACTTCTGGCAGGTCGCGAGCCGCTTCGCGGGCCCGACCGACGACCGCGCGTCGCCCGCCGGCTGGATCTCGTGAGCCGTGTGGCAGTCGGCGCACGTCGCGACGGCGCGCGAACCCGAGCTCGGAGACCTGGCCGTGGTAGGTGTCGCGGTAGGACTTGAGCTCGGAATCGTGGCAACCGCCGCACTGCTTGAGGATCGTCAGGCGGCGCACGTCGGGCGTTCCTGAGATCGCGTGGGCCGAGTGGCAGTCCGAGCAGACCGGGACGCTCTCGTTGCCCTTCGCGAGCTGCTCGCCGTGGATCGACGCCGAGTACTCCGTGAGGATCTTCGCGTGGCACGAGCCGCACGTCCCCGGGACGTTCGTCCGGGCGACGGTGCTCTTCGGGTCGCGCTTCGGGCTCCGGATCTCGTGAAAGCCGTGGCACGTCGCGCAGTTCGGCGCGACCTTCAGGCCCGCGTTCTCGAGAGCCTTGCCGTGGATGGAGTCATGGAAGCTCACGGGCTCGCTGCCGTCGGCTCCGCCCGCTCGCGGGAAGACCTTCGGGTCGCCGTGACAGCGCATGCACGTCGCCGGCACGTTGAAATGGTTCGTCCGCGACGTCGGATCGCTCGAGGGCTTGATGTCGTGGGTGCCGTGGCAGTCCGAGCACCAGGCCGCCTTGCTCTGCGGGTTCTTCGCCCGGGCGGCCGCGTGCGAGCTCTTGCCGTAGTCCTCGACCTGCTGCGCGTGGCAGGCGGAGCAGTCGGGCCTCGCGAGCTTCTCGGGGTGCGGAAAGTCCGTCGTCTTCGCGAGGTCGGTGTGGCAGTCGACACAGGAGGCGCCGGCCTGCCCGTGCACGGACGCCTCGAAGACCTTCTTGTCCACGAAGATCGAGGACCCGTCCGCCCGTTTGGCAGTCGGGTCCTCGTGGCAGGTCAGGCAGTCGTCGTTCGAGGGGGGCTTCGGAGGCGGGGCCGCCGCCCGGAGCGAGGGGGCCGCGACGAGAAGACATGCGGCGAGAGCGCCCCCGAGTCTCATCCGCACCATTCTCCTTGGCTGGTTTTTCTTGAAAACCGAGCGGCGACCCCGGGGCGGGGCCGCCGCTTCGTTCAGGGACGCCACTTCAGGTAGACACCGAGACGGTCCCCGCGGTAGCTCTGGGACGCCACCATGAAGTCCTGGTAGTTGTCCACGCTCCACTCGACCGCGAGGCCGGCGTGCGCCGTGGCGGTCCAGTCGGCGCGGAAGCCGCCGCGATACATCCGGAACAGGTACGTCCCGTCGTTGTTGAAGCGGCTCCAGAACCCGTCGACCGCGAACTCCTTCCACGTGAATCCCGCGCCGGCCTGCCAGAGATCGCCGTTCTCCGCGTTCGAGGAGATGAAGGTCGTGAAATTCTGCGGCGCGCGGACCGGGATCGAGCTATCGGCCTTGAGCTTGGCGTAACTGCCGCTCAGGCGCAGCCACTTGGTCGGGTTGAGGGTGAGGTCCGCCGTGTAGTTCTCCGAAGTCGCCTTGTACGTGTTGTTCGGACCGGCATCGTCGTTCTTCTGGTTCATCCAGAAGCCCGTGGCGCCGATCGTGAGCCAGCTCAGGCCCTTCCACGTGAGGCGGACGCGCTCGCGGTCGCGCGTGAGGTAGTCCACACGCGTGATGGCCGCGTCCGCGTCGTCGTACGCCGCTTCGCCCATGAGGTTGAAGCCGTGCATGGAGAACGTGAGGGCGCCTTCGTAGCGGTTGATGCTGCGGCTGTACGTGCCGCCCTGGCCGCCGGGGACGACGATCTCCGCCGGATCCTCGGCGACGGTCAGGTCCTGGTTGATGTGCGAGTAGCCGACGCGGACGCCGAACGGCCCGAGCATCTTCGCCGAGACCTGGACGTCGGCGACCTTCTCCCGGTTCTCGAGGTTGGTCTGCGTCGTCGTGAGGGCCTGGAAGTCGGCCAGCGAGAAGCCCGTGAACGTCGAGGTGCCGGTGTAGAGGTCGGAGAGCAGGGCGTGGTTGTCCCAGGTCTGGTCCCGCTCCGTGTAGCCGGCCGAGACGTCGAGGCCGCTCATGACGTGCCACTCCGCGCGGCCGCCGGCCCGCCACGTGAGGCTGGTCGGAGCCGTCGACGACGTGCCCGAGAGGCCCGTGAAAAACCGGGAGATCGCGTAGGATGCGAAGCTGCCGGAGGCCCCTTCCGCCGCGTTGTCGTCTCCCGTGGAGTTCGCGCGCACGTAGAAGCCGGAAATCTGGAGGTTCGGGAGGGCGAAGCCCCGGACGAACGCGGACGTGACGGGCGTGTTCACGTCCGTAACGCTCGAGGTCGTGAGGGTGTTCGCGGCGATGGTCTTCCCGAGAACCGGGGCCGAGTTGTTGCCGGGGCCGCCGAACGGCACGAGCGTGTCGTTCTCGGTCTCGTGGTACTTGCGCCAGCCCTGGATGACCTCGCCGGAGACGACGCCGGCGTTGAAGGCCGCGCCCACGCGGAACTCCTGGTCGTTGCTCCTGAGGTCCTGCGAGAGCTGGAACTCGTCTTCGCCGAAGTGGTAGGTCGTGTGCCCGGGACCCGAGAGTGTGTTCGACGTGTAGCCGATGATCGGCGTCACGACCTTGCCCGGGAGGATCTCGAGGTCGACGTTGTACTGCTGGCGCGTCCGGTCCCACGTCTGCTGCCCGACCGACTGGCCGAGCGGGTTCGCGAAGCCCGGAAGGGCGCTGAAGAACTGCGTGTTTCGGTACGAGAACTGGAGGCGATACGCGCCCGAGAGACCCGCTTCCATGCGCAGGAAGCCCGCGCCGCCGGCGCCGAGGTCGGTGCCGTCGATGCGGACCTTGTCCACGAGCGGAAAGCCCTCGTACTTCTCGTCGGTGGCGATGTGGAGGGACCGGATGAGGAAGCCCTCGCGGTCGTTGATCTGCGAGCGGTACATCTCCTCGTTGCCGGTCACCGAGACGAACCGGTAGCCGGCCTCGATGTCGAAGGGAATCGCCTGGGCGCGGGCAACGCCGGAAGCGAGCGTCGCAGCGAGTGCGGCCGTGAGGAAGGCGGAGCGGAGGATTCGCATCGGCCTGTCCTTACTTCAGGAGCTGCGGGTCGCGCTGGGAACCGTGGACGGCCGTGTGGCACGTCGTGCAGTTCTGGTAGCGCGGCAGCGAGAGGTTGTGGAAGGAAGGCGGCTGCGAACCCAGCGTGCCCGTCGAGAGCGTGGAGTGGCACTCGAGACACTGGGTGGAGACCGTGGCCCTCGCCAGCTGGTGCGGGTACGGCGACCCGTGCGGGCGGTGGCACGACATGCAGTCGCCGACGACGCCGGTGACGTGGGGATAGACGAACGGACCGCGCTTCTCCGCGTGGCAGCTGACGCAGACCGGCTCGCCCGAGCGGGTCTGACGCAGCGCGTGGTTCGCCGTGCGGCCGTGCGGGTCGTGGCAGTTCACGCACGACATGACGCCGTCCTTCAGACGGTGCGCATACGGCTCGGCCGTGAGCGAGGCCTTGACGTCCGCGTGGCAGCTCGCGCAGAGCGGGTTCGGGTCGGACTTCAGGAGAGACTTCTGGCCGAAGCCCGGCTTGTGGATCGAGTGGCAGGAGAGGCAATTCACCGCCTCGGACGACGCGTGCACGCCGTTCCAGAAGGACGCGCGCTCCGCGGACTGCTTGTGACAGGTCTGGCACGTGTCGGCGCCGGTCCGGCCATGGAGGGTCTTGATCAGCGCCTTGTCGCCGTCGGACTCCATGTGTTTCGTCCCGTCGCCGTGACACGTTTCGCAGACCGCGTTGCCCCCCGCGCCGTTGTGTGAGGCGCGGTAGGCAGCGGCGTGGGGATTACTCGCGAAGATACTGGCCTCGTCGTGGCAGTCGGCGCACGCGGGCCCGGCCTCCACCTTCGCGGCCGCCGGCTTGGCCGGCGCCTGGGCCACCGCCGGCCCCGCCGTGAGAACGGCGAGGGCGGCGGCGGCGACTCCGAGCGAGAGGTGTTTCACAGGCCTTCCTCGGTTAACGCGCGTGGACAACGGCGACGTCGTAATCCGCCCCGGCGCCGTGGCACGTGCCGCACGCCTCCGCGGGGACCAGCGGGGTGTTCGGGAAGTACGCGGTGTTGATGTAGGCGTGCGCCGCGACGTCGCGGCTGTCGTGACAGCCCGTGCAGGCGTTCGTGGCCGAGCCGCGCGGCGAGAAGAAGTCGCGCTGCGTGATGACGGGCTGGTTCGTGATCGGGAGCGGGAGCTCGACGACCGTCTGCGACGTGTGGCACGCAATGCAGTTCCGGCGGTCGCCGGGGTACGTCACGTCGTTGAAGTTCGATATCGCGCCGCCGAACCCGTAGATCGTGAAGTCCTGGTCGAGGTTCTCGCCCGAGTGGATGCGGTGGATCATCCGCGCGAAGCTGATCGACTCCGGCGGGTTTGCCGAGGCCGGGCGCACCGGCGAGTCGTCGCCGTTCGGGTTGTGGCAGATGACGCATTCCTCGATCGCGATGCGCTGGTTGCCGTGCGAGAAGAGGTTGTCGAGGCGGGCATGGCAGACGTTGCACTTCGCGAGCGTGACGAGCGTCCGGCGCGGCGTGACCGTCGTGCCGGTGACCGCGAAGGGGAACGGCACGTTCGGGGCGCCCTCGTTGATCGACGTGGGGCCCAGGCGGGGAGCCGGGTTCAGCGTGTACGGGCGGCGCGTCTCGATCGAGACGACGTAAGTGCCCGTCGCGGCCGCCGGAATCGCGTTCGTGAACGTGTACGTCGCGATGCCGGTCGAAGCGTTGTACGTGGCGGTGCTGGCGGGGGATTCACTGATCGGCTGGCCGGCGGCGTTCATGCCGGCGTTCAGGTAGTCGGTGGTCGGGCCGCCGATCTTGAGACTGAGAGAACCGTTCGCGGAGCTCTTGTAGACGCCCGGGTCGATGAACGAGCCGTCGCCGTTCTGGAGCTTGAAGGTGACCGTGATCTTCTTGCCGGGACCCGCGTTCGAGACCGAGAGGATCTGGGCCGTGTAGCCCTTGAGCTGCTTGGACAGGAGCGGAACGATGTGGGCGTTCTGGATGCCCGCGTCCCACTCGGCGTTGCCTTGCGGCTGGTGGCAGGAGGCGCACGTGCCGTCGGCCGCGGGGCCGGCCGGGTGGTTCGCGCCGGTCACGAAGTTCACGTCGTTGTGACAGGAGCCGCAGGCCGCGATGGACGGGAACGTGAACCAGTTCGCGCCGCCGGCGGCCTTCGGGTCGTGGCAGGTCGTGCAGAAGCGGACGTCCTGCGGGTACGTGATCTCGCCGATCCCGGCATTCTTGCCCTGGTGGATCTGGTGGTAGAAGACCTGGCCGTCGTACTGCGCACGCGGGATCGCCGGGCTCGTCGCGGTGGCCGGGATCGTGCCCGTCATGTTGTTCGGGTTGTGGCACATCACGCAGGTCTTGATGTCGCGGTAGTTGCCGCCGTGCGGCGCGAGCGGGTCGTGGCACTGGTTGCAGCGCGCGACCGTCATCGCGTTGAACGTCGTCGCGGCCGCGTTCGTGGACGGGACGAAGTCGACGTACTGCGGGACCGCGTAATAGTTCTTCCCGACGATGGCGGTCGTGTCGCGGTACCCGATGGCGACGAGCGTGTGGGGCTGCGTCGGGTCCACGTCGCCGCGAGGGCGTTCGCGAACGTGTACTTGTAGTGGCCGACCTCGAGGTCCTCCACGTGCCGGTGTTGTCGCGGCTCGGGTTGCGCGTTCTTGGTCGGGTCCGAGTTGTAGCCGATGTAATTCAGGTACCGCCGCGTGGTCGGGTTCCAGAGCCGACGATGAACCGGACGATTCGCGACGCCGGGGGTCTGAGGCCGCTGCGGTCAGAGCGCCCTTTGCCAGTCGTCGGTCAGGTAGAGCTCGACGACCGGCTTCTGGCCGGGGCCGAAATTCGTGACCGAGACGATCTTGATGTTGAATCCCGGGCGGACGTACGTGAGCGCCTCGGGTGAGAGGTACGCCTCCTTCTGGGTCGAGGCGTAGGCCGTCGGAGCGGCCTGCTGTTGTGGCGTGGCGGTCGAGCCGGTCCGCGTCACCGGGGTGAGCGGGACCGCAACCAGACCGGCCAGCAGCGTGAGGGCCGTGCGGGAAACCATGGACATTTCAGCCTCCTTGCCGGAATCGAATGGAAACGTTGACGAACGTGAGTTCGATAAGCTTGTAGAAATGGACCTGTCGCATCCGTGCCGCAAGGGTATGAAAGCCCGCATCCCTAATGCTTTGATTCAGTTGCATCAAATCAGTAGGAGTTACGCGCGGCGGAAAATCGCGCGCCGTCGGCGGGATCACGCCCCGAGACGCGGTCTCTGAACGAAACAGGAGTAGCATTCCCCGACAATTCCCTTGCGCCCCTCGGTGTAGCCGACCGGAGGTCCCGATGCCCCACGCCCGATCGCTCGCGGCCGCCGCCCTCGGCGCTCTTCTCGCGCTGCCTTGTCCCGGGCTCGCGGAGGAACCGCCCACGGACCAGTTCACCCGCACGGGCACGTTCCGGGCCCTCGTCTCGGACGACTTCGGGGCGGCGAACGTCGAAGAGCCTCTACGAGCTCGAGACCGACGACGGCGAGGTCCTGCCGCTGACGTTCGCGGCCTCTCCGGGCTCCCGAACCGGCGACCGGGTCTCCGTGACCGGCTGGCCGGGTCGCCAGGCCTTCGAGGTCGACACGATCCAACCGCTTGGACGAACGCCGCTGGGGCGGACCGCACTGAGCGCATGGACGACGGGGGCCAAGCGCGTTCTCGTCATCCTGCTGAACTTCACGAACGACTCGTCGTTCACCTCGACCACGGTCACGAACGCCCAGAGCCTCTACTTCGGAGCCGGGTCGAGCGTGGCCCGCTACTACGCCGAGGCGTCCTACGGGCTCGCGACGATGACGGGCGACGTCGTCCTCGTGACGGCGACGGTCGCCAAGCCGACGACGTGCGACACGGCGACGATCCAGAGCCAGGCGAACGCGCGGGCGCTCGCGGCGGGCTACAACTACGCGAACTACCAGTTCCCCGTCTGGATCTTCCCTTCGATCAGCGCGTGCGGATGGAACGGCCTCGGGTACGTCGGCGGGGGTGGCAACTGGATCAACGGCTCAGGCTCGATGAGCCTCCTCGTCGCGGCCCACGAGCTCGGTCACAACTTCGGCGTCCTGCACGCCCACTCGTACGACTGCGGCACCCTCACGATCGCGCCGTCCGGCTGCACGCGCAGCGAGTACGGCGACCGTTTCGACGTCATGGGCAACTCGCGCGCCGGGCATTTCAACGCGCAGTTCAAGGACACGTTCGGCTGGCTTCCCGCGGGCACGGTCCGAAGGTGCACGCCGGCGGATCCGCGACGTACACGATCGGCGCCCTCGAGGCGACCGGCCAGACGACTACGCCGTCAAAATCCCGACGACCGGAACGACTCCCTGCGTACGTACTGGTCGAGTGGCGGAATCGGACCGGCTTCGACGCGGGAGAGCCGGCGACGATCGCGAACGGCGCCCTCGTCCGGCTCGCGCCGAGCTGCGTGGGCGGAGCGGACCTCCTCGACATGACGCCCGCGACGACGACGCTTCGACGACGCCGAGCTCGACGTCCCGCTCGTCGTTCACCGATCCCGAGCTCACCCTCACGATCACCACGGTCTCGAAGACCGCCCGTCGATCACCGTCCAGGTCGACTACGGCGTGCCACCTCCCGGCGATGAGGTTCCACACGCTAACACCGTGCCGCGTCTTCGACACCCGGAACGCGAACCGGGACGTACGGCGGCCCGGCGCTGTCCGCGGGCCAGACGCGCTCGTGGGTCCTCCGCGGCCAGTGCGGCGTGCCGGCGACCGCCCGGGCGATCGCCGGCAACCTCACGGTGACCGGCCCGACGGCCGCGGCCTCGGTGCGCCTCGTGCCCGGTGGCTCGACCGCGACCGGCACGACGACGCTCGTCGTTCCAGGCGGGCCAGACGCGCGCGAACAACGTCATGTCGGGCCTCGGCGCATCGGGCGACGTCCTGATCGACGGGCTCGCGTCCGGGACTGTGGACCTCGTCCTGGACGTCGTCGGCTGGTTCGAGTGAGCGTCAGGTGACGGCCGGGCCCGCGCCCGCGTACCGCGCGTCGAGCCCCTCGTCGAGAACGCGCCTGAAGCGCGCGACCGCCTCGACGACGTCCGCGTAGCGCGAAGAGAGCGGCGCGAAGCCGAAGCGGATCGTGTCGGGCGGTCGGAAATCCGGGACGACTTCCATCTCCGCGATGAGGGCGCGGTCGACGGCGAGACCGCGCGCGTGCCCGAACGCGACGTGCGAGCCGCGTCGCGCGGCCTCGCGCGGAGAGCGCAGCGTCACGCCTTCCGCCTCGAGAAGCGCCTCCCATGCCCGGACCAGAAGCTCGCCCATGGCGACCGATTTCGCCCGCGCGGCCTTGACGCCGGCCTCGAGCGCGAGGTCGATCCCGGCCTCCGCCGCCGCGAGCGAGAGGATCGGCGGCGTCCCGACGAGGAATCGCTCCACTCCGGGGGCGGGCACGAAATCGGGCGCGAACGCGAACGGCGCCTCGCGCCCGAACCAGCCCGTGATCGGGTTCTCGAGCGTGGACTGAAGGGCCCGGCGCACGTAGAGGAACGCGGGCGCACCCGGCCCGCCGTTCAGGTACTTGTACGTGCACCCCACGGCCAGGTCGGCACCCGAGGCCTCGAGGTCGACCGGGACGACTCCGGCCGAGTGGCTGACGTCCCAGAGGACGAGCGCGCCGGCCCGGTGCGCGATGTCCGTGACGGCCCTCAGGTCGTGGAGGAACCCGCTCCTGTACGCGACGTGCGAGAGCGAGACGAGAGCCGTGTCCGTCCCGATCGCGGACGCGAGGTCCGCGGGGTCGACGGAGATCCCGTCGCGGGCCGCGACGGCGACGACTCGGCGCCCGCCCCCGAGGAGCTTCGCGACGCCGTCGAGCACGTAGAGGTCGGACGGGAAGTTCAGGTCGTCCGTCACGATCGTCGTCCGGCCCTCGCGGGCCTTCAGCGCGGCAACCGCGAGCTTGAAGAGGTTCACGCTCGTCGAATCCGAGACGAGGACCTCGCCCTCGCGCGCGCCGAGAAGACGCGCGACCTTGTCTCCGACGCGCCGGGCGGCGTCCGCCCAGCCCTCGTTCCAGCCGCGGACGAGGCGGCCTCCCCATTCCTCGGAGACCGTCCTGGCGACGAGCGCCTCCGCGCGCCTCGGGAGCCGGCCGAGGGAGTTTCCGTCGAGGTAGAGGAGGGCCTCGTCCGCGACGACGAACTCGCCGCGGAACCGCGCGAGGGGGTCCTCGCGGTCTCGTTCGCGCGCCTCGCGCAGGAGGCCGTAGAGAGCGTGGGAGTCCGTCATGCCGGAGCGAACGCCTCCTTCAGCGCCGTCTCATGCGCCTTCACGGTCTTCGCGACCTCCTTCGGGCCGTGCGCCGTCGAGACGAACATCGCCTCGAACTGCGCGGGCGCGACGAAAACCCCCTGGCGAAGCATCGCGTGGTACCAGCGCCGGAACGCGCCGAGGTCGGCCTTCTTCGCGTCGTCGAAGTTCCGCACCGGTCCCTTCGTGAAGAACGGCGTCAGAATCGAGCCGATCCGGTTGAGGGAGACGCGGTCGGCGACGTCGGCCTTCCGCGCGGCGGCGTTCATCCCGTGCTCGAGGTCGCGCGCCGTGCGCTCGAGCTTCGCGTAGACCCCCGGCGTCAGCGCGTCGAGCATCGCCTTCCCCGCCGCCATCGCGAGCGGGTTTCCGGACAGCGTCCCGGCCTGATAGACCGGCCCGTCCGGCGCGACCTGCGCCATGAGGTCCGCCCGGCCGCCGTACGCGCCGACCGGAAGGCCGCCGCCGATGATCTTGCCGAGGCACGTGAGGTCGGGCCTCACGCCGTAGAGCTCCTGCGCGCCGCCTTTCGCGAGACGAAATCCGCTGATGACCTCGTCGAAGAGAAGGAGAGCGCCCTCCGCGTCGGCGATCGCGCGCAGCCCTTCGAGAAAGCCCGTCCCGGGCGTGACGACGCCCATGTTCGCCGCGACGGGCTCGACCGCGATCACGGCGATCTTCCCGGGGTGGGCGGCGAAGAGCGCCTTGACGGAATCGAGGTCGTTGTACCGCGCGGTGATGGTCATCCCCGCGAGCGAGGCCGGCACGCCCGGCGAGCCGGGGATGCCGAGCGTCGCGAGGCCCGAGCCGGCCGCGACGAGGAACGAGTCCGCGTGCCCGTGGTAGCAGCCCGAGAACTTCAGGACGAGGTCGCGGCCGGTGGCGGCGCGCGCGAGGCGAACGGCGCTCATCGCGGCCTCGGTGCCGGACGAGACGAAGCGGACCTTGTCCATGGACGGAACGGCCTTCGCGACGCGCTCGGCCAGCTCGATCTCGGCCTTCGTCGGCGCGCCGTAGGACGTGCCGCGCGGCAGCGCCTTGCGGACGGCGGAAACAACGGGTCCGTACGCGTGCCCGAACATGAGCGGGCCGTACGACATGACCCAGTCGACGTACCGGTTGCCGTCGGCGTCGATGATCGTCGCGCCCTTGCCCTTCTTCACGAAGAACGGCGTCCCACCGACGGACGCGAACGAGCGCACGGGCGACGACACACCGCCCGGCATGCGCTTTTTCGCGCGCTCGAAGAGCGCCTCGGATTGTTTCGTTCTGCGAAGACGCTTACGGACGGGCTGCACAGAAACTGTTTTCTTCTCGCTCATCGGAATGCCGTATTTTCTTAGAAGGTGAATCGGGTGCTGCGCGGCCGAGTGGCCGCCGAGGCGTTGAGGGCGGCCTCGACCCCACTCACCC
Organism: uncultured Acidobacteriota bacterium; assembly: GCA_963798215.1. GTDB lineage: Bacteria > Acidobacteriota > Thermoanaerobaculia > UBA5066 > UBA5066 > Fen-183. The sequence continues at coordinate 628,997 of CAWCSP010000004.1, read as the reverse complement.
TTCGAAGAAAATCGTCTCTCCTCTTCTTTTTCTTTCTTCCTTCTTCTTCGTCATCCGATCCACTGGGAGGCTTCTTTGGCGTGGTACGTCAGGATGAGGTCCGCGCCCGCGCGCTTGAAGCTCGTCAGGATCTCGAGCGTCACCCTCTGCCCGTCGATCCAGCCGTTGGCGGCGGCGGCCTTGACCATCGCGTACTCGCCGGACACGTTGTAGCAGGCGAGCGGCACGTTCGTGGCCTCCTTCGCCGCGCGGATGACGTCCATGTACGAGAGCGCCGGCTTGACCATGACCATGTCCGCGCCTTCCGCGACGTCCGAGAGCACTTCCTTCACGGCCTCGCGCACGTTCGCCGGGTCCATCTGGTACGCGCGGCGGTCGCCGAAGGCGGGCGTCGACTCGGCGGCCTCGCGGAACGGCCCGTAGAAGCCGGACGCGTACTTGGCGGCGTACGAGAGGAGCGCGACGTCCTGGAAGCCGTCCTTGTCCAGCGCGGCGCGGATCGCGCCGACGCGGCCGTCCATCATGTCGCTCGGCGCGACGACGTCCGCGCCCGCCTTCGCGTGCGCGACGGCCTCGGCGGCGAGGATCGCGAGCGTCGGGTCGTTGTCGACCGTCTCGCCCTTCAGGACCCCGCAGTGCCCGTGGTCCGTGTACTCGCAGAGGCAGATGTCCGTCATGACGACCGTCTTCGGGCTCTCGGCCTTGATCGCCTTGACGGCTTGACAGACCGGGCCCTCCGGATCTGCGGACGACGTGCCCCGCGCGTCCTTGTGGTCCGGGATCCCGAAGAGGATCACGGACAGGACGCCGAGGTCGGCGAGCGCCTTCGCGTCCTTGCCCGCGAGCTCGGCCGACGTGCGATCCACGCCCGGCATCGATGAGACCGGCTGGCGGACGCCCTTCCCCGGCACGACGAAGAGCGGCGCGATGAAGTCGGACGGGGCGAGCGACGTCTCGCGGACCATCGTCCGGAGACTCTCGCTGCGGCGGAGGCGGCGGTAGCGGTGGAGGGGGAAGCTCATGATGTTTCCTTCCGGAGGAGATCGAGGAGATCGGTCAGCCGCGCGCGGGGCGCGACGACGGCAGCGGGAAGACGACGTGCGGAGACGGCTCTTGCCGTCTCGGGCCCCAGGACGCCCCATCTTACCGGCGGCGGCGAGGGCACGGCCGAAAGCAGCACGCGCAGGCCAGCCGTGGAGCCGACCGCGACGGCGGCGAAGCGGCCGGCGGCGAAATCCGAAATGACCGACGGATCGAGCTCGGCGGGCGACAGAGCCCGCTTCGAGTACACGACAGGCGCAACCAGAGAAAAGCCCAGGGATCGGATTTCTTCGAGGGGTTCGGAGGCCGCGTCGGAGCCATGCGGCCAGAGGATGCGCGAGGGAAAGGTCGCTGAAGATTTTCTTAGAAAGCGAATCACGCCCGCCGCGCCGGGTGTCACCGGCACCACGATCTGCGTCTCACCAGCCCCACTGTAGTTTGGCGGGCCGCCGAGGCCGCCTGCGCCGCCCTCACCCGTATTCACCCTTCTAAGAAAATCTCCGGTGCCCTCCCCCACCGCAATCACGAGAGAGAAGCGCAGCGGAAAGAGAGGGAGCAGGAGTCTCGCCGTCACCTTCGACGACACGACGAGCGTCGCGCCCACGGGGTCGAACGCGAGCGCCTCGGCGAGGCCCGCGGGGACCGGCCCGATTGCGTGCGTCTGGAGGGGCGTGACGTCCGGCGCCGGCGCTTCCTCCTCCGGCCCGGCGGAGCCCGAGCGCAGGAGGAGGATCCGTCCGCTCACGAGCGCGCCGCGTCGATCAGCCGCGCCGCGCCGCGCGCGAGCAGCGCTCGGCGAGAAGTCGGCCGAGGGAGGAGGAGAAAGACGAAGAAGAAGAAAAGACCGAAGATTCCTTTGAAGGTGAAGAGGGGGAAGGCGGCGCGAGGGGTTCGCTCAGCGCATCTTCCAGGGATTCCCTGCCGTCGAGGGACAGCACGCGGCCGACGAGGGTGAAGGTGCGGCGGCCCTCTTCACCTTCGAAGAATCCTCGCGCGCCGACGGGCGCGCGACATCCCCCTCTCAGAAAATGAAGAAGCGCCCTCTCCGCTTCCGCGGCTGTCCGGGTGGCGGGATCTTCCATCTCCAGCAGGATCGCTCTCGTCTCCGCGTCGTCCGCCCGGCAGGAGATCCCGAGCGCACCCTGCGCGGGCGCGCCGAGCATTTCGTCCGGCCCGAGCCGCCGCGTAATCACGGCGCCCTTGCCGAGGCGATCGAGGCCCGCGCTCGCGAGGATGAGGGCGTCTGCCCTCCCTTCCTCGAGGCGCGCGAGGCGCGTGTCGACGTTGCCCGCCATCGCGACCGTCACGAGGTCCGGCCTCAGGCGGAGGAGCTGCGAGACGCGGCGCGGTGACGACGTCGCGACCTTCGCGCCCCGCGGCAGGTCTTCGATCCGCGTCACGCCCGCGTGCCGCGTCGCGACGACGAACGCGTCGCGCGCGTCGGCGCGCGCGGGCACCGCCGCGAGAACGATGCCCTCGGCGTCGGTCGTCGGGACGTCCTTGAGCGAGTGGACGGCGAAGTCGATCTCGCGGTTTCTCAGCGCGTCGTCGAGGGCGCGCACGAAGACGCCGGCGGAGTCGCCGCCCGGAGGGGCCTTGCCCTCGCTCGAGAGCTGGTCGCCCTGTGTCCTCACGATCACGACCTCGACGGGCCGGCCCGAGCGGCGCGTGAGCTCTTCGGCGAAAGCGCCGGACTGGGCCCGCGCGAGGGCGCTGGCCCGCGTACCCATGCGGAGCGGGGGGACGGTCGTCATGCCTTCTCGCTCATGAGTTCGTTCACCTCGGGGGCTCGTCCAGCCGGAAGAGGGCCTTCACGGACGCGGCCTTCTCGAGGCGCTCGGACGCGCCGCCCTCCTTGAGGCCGACGGTGGGCTCGTGGAGGATGTGCCCGACGAGCGTCTCCGTGAGGCGCTCGACAACGGCGCGGTCCTTCTCGGACAGGCCGGCGAGCCTGCCCGCGTACTTCTCGATCTCGGCGAGGCGGATCCTCTCGATCTTCTCGCGCAGGCCGCGCACGACGTCGACCTGCAGCAGGCCGCCCCACCAGTCGGTGAAACGCCCGACGCACTCCTCGACGATGGCCTCGGCCCGCGGGACCTCGTCGAGCCGCGCCTTCGCGTTCGCGTCCGCCATCCCGGTGAGGGCCTCGATGTCGTAGCGGTAGACGTCGGGCAGGTCGCCCACCTCGACCTCCACGTCGCGCGGGACTGCGAGGTCGAGGATGAGGAGCGGCCCGCGCCGCTTCGCGTGGGCGAGCGCGGCCTTGAGCGCGACGGCGGTGAGAACGGGCTCCGTCGCGTTCGTCGCCGAGAGGATGAGGTCGACCTCGGCGGCCGCGACGGCGCGCTGGTCCCACGGAACGGCCCGGCCGCCCGACGCGGCGGCGAGCGCCTGCGCGCGGTCGAACGAGCGGTTCGTGACGACGATCTCGGACACGCCCTCGTCGAGGAGGAGGCGCGCCGTCAGCTCGGCCGTCTCTCCCGCGCCCACGAGAAGCGCGCGCCGGCCGCTCAGGGACTCGAAGATGCGCCCCGCGAGCGTGAGGGCGAGGCCCGCGACGGAGGTCGGTCGCGTCCCGAGGCCCGTCTCGGCACGCACGCGCTTGCCGCACTCGAGGGCGTTCATGAACAGGCGGTTCGTGACGGCGCGGAGCGACCCCGCCGCCGTCGCGACGCGATGCGCCTCGCGGATCTGCCCGAGGATCTGGGCCTCGCCGAGGACCATCGAGTCGAGGCCCGCCGCGACGCGGAAGAGGTGCCGCACGGTCGCGTCGCCGTGGCCCGTGAGCGCCGTCTGGCGGAGGAGCGCGTCGTCGACACGGTGGAAGCGCGAAAAGAAGCCGGAGAGCGCGTCGAGGTCGTCCTCGCGCTCCGACACGCCGTAGATCTCGGCGCGGTTGCACGTCGAGACGATCGCGCCCTCGGCGAGGATGTGCTCCTCGAACAGCCCCTGCAGCGCCTCGCGCGCCTTCTCCGGCGTGAAGGCGAGTCGCTCTCTCAGGTCGAGGGGAGCGCCGCGGTGGTTCCAGCCGACGAAGACGAGGTTCATGCGCGGAAGACGTGCAGCTTGGAGACGAACATGTTGACGGCGGTGTACGACAGGAGCACGAGCGCGAAGCCCGCGATCGAGTAACGCGCCGTCGAGACGCCCGGGGCGCCGCGGCGCGCCCGGACGAGGACGAAGAGGTAGAAGAAGAGCGTGCCGAGGGCGAAGAAGATCTTCGGGTCGCGCGCCCAGTGCGGATGGTCCGGCGTCCAGACGCGCGCGGCCCACCAGAAACCGAGCGCGAGCCCCGTGCCGAGCGCGATGCTCCCGAGGCCGAGCGACGTGCGGTTCGCGCGCTCGAGGTACGAAAGCGTCGGGAGGCGCGTCGCGGGCCCGGAGAGCCGATGCGACTTCAGAGCGCGCCCGGCGGCGAGGTACAGGACCGAGAGCGCGGCCGACACCGCGAACGCGGCGTACGCGAGCATGTTCAGCGTGACGTGGAGGGCGAAGATCGCGCCCTTGAGGTCCGGGTTCGGGGCCGGCCGCGCCGCGCCGGGCGCCTCGAGGAGCGCGAGCAGCATGAAGAAGAGCGCGGCCGGCATGAGGACCGGGCCGAGCGCCCGGTCCCGGTGGCGCAGCTCGAGGACGACGGAGAGGACGGCGAGGAAGAAGCCGAAGAGCTTCATCGAGCCGAGGAGGTCGCGGTAGGGGACGGACCCCACGGCAAGAGCCCGGGCGTAGAGCGCCCCGAAGTTGAGGCCGGCGCCCACGACGGCACACGCCGTCGCCGCCCGGCCCGTCCAGACGGACGGCCGGTAGAGGTTCAGGAGGTAGAACGCCGAGGCGAACGCGTAGAGCGCGAGAGAGGTCCAGCCGAGGCCGCCGCTCCACGCCGCCGCTGCGGCCGAGTCCACCATCACGCAGCGATTATAGGAACGTGCCTTTGGGCGACAATCGGTGCCGATGCATCATGGAGAGCGCGTCTCAGCACGAGGTCCTCTCGCCGCGTACGTCGAGACCGCCGGTGGCGGCGCGCTCGCGCTCCTTGCGCTCCTGAGACTGCGGCTCCATTTCGCGACGCCTCTCCCCTCCTCGCGCCCGCTGGCGTGGCTCCTGACCGGCTCCGCGGGGGACCTCGCGGTCCTCGCCGCGGGGGCGGGCCTCGCCCTTCTCGCGGGACGACGCGCTCCCCGCGCGGCGCGCGCGGGGTATGCGGCGTTCGCCGTGGCGTTCGTCCTCGTCACCGCGGGGTGGTTCGAGGCCGTCGCGTTCTTCGGCCACGCCCCGCGCCGCACGGATCTCGCCGTCGGCCTGGACGCGTCCTTTCTCGCCCGCTCGTCCGACCCCGCGGGCGCGGCGCGCCTCGTGCTCGCCGGCCTCGGATCCGCGTGCGCGCTGCTCCTCGCCTCCCGCCGCGCGGTGCGCGCACGCGGTTTCCTCCGCCCGTCCTTCGCGTTCCTGCTCGCCGCCGCCGGCGGCCTCCTCGCGTGGGCACCCCTCCCGGTTCCGCTCCGCGCGACCGCGCGAAACCCCGTCGCGGCGCTCGCGCTGGCGCCGCGTTCCGCGGTGTCCGGGAGCTCCGGCGCTCCGGCGTTCCGGCCGATCTCCCTGCCGTCCGCGGCCGTCGCGGCCGCGCGTCCGTCGCCCGCGCCGCGCCCCGCCGGCGCCCCGCGCGCCCCGGCGGGCCTCAAGCCGAACGTCGTGTTCGTCGTCATGGAAGGAGTTCGGGCCGCCGAGCTCGGTGCCTGGGGCGGCCTCCCGGGCCTCGCGCCGACCCTCGACGATCTGGCCCGGCGCGGGGTGCGGGTGGCGCGCGCTTACAGCCCCGGCACGCACACTCCAGAAGGAGAGCTCGCGCTGTGGTACGGCCTCCTCGCGTCGCCGCGGCACCTCGTCCTCACGGACGCACCCTCCGATCCCGGCGACGGCCTTCCCGAGATCCTCCGTCGGGCGGGCTGGCGCTCGTTCCTCTGGGTTCACGACGGCGACCAGACGTTCTACCGGCGGGACCGTTTCTACTCCGCGCGCGGCGTGCGCCTCATCGACGGCCGCGATTTCGACCCGGGAGAGCCGCGCACGAACTGGGGTTTCTCGGACAAGGCGCTCGCGCGGGTCGCCGTCCGCGCGCTCGACCGGCTCGAGGAGCCGTTCGCGGCCATGGCCCTCACCGTGTCGAACCACCACCCGTTCCAGGTGCCCGCCGACGCCACGACGTCCTTCGAGCCGCCGCAGCCCTCGCGCGGCGGCTTCGTGAGCGTCCCCGGCCTGACGGACCTTCTCGGCCTGCACACGGGTCCGATGCTGAAGACGATCCACTACACGGACGAAGCGGTCGGCGACTTCTTCCGGGCCGCCGCGTCCCGGCCCTGGTACGCGCGCACGGTGTTCATCCTCTGCGGCGACCACGGCCTCCCGGTCGCGCCGCTCGACGGGACGCCGTCACCCGCGCGGTTCGCGGAGCTCCGCCACCACGTCCCCCTCATCATTTTCTCGCCGCTCCTCGCGGGTGGCATCACGCTGGACGCTCCCGCGTCGCTCGCGGACGTCCCGGCGACGCTCCTCGGGTTCTTCGGGATCCCCGGCCCCGTGGGCGACAGCCGGGACCTCTTCGCGCCGTCCGGCGCGCCGGCGATCGCGTGGGACGACGAGGGCCGCGCCGCGACCGCCGTTTCCGCCCGGTTCACGTATCACGCCGTCCTCGAGGCGCGGCCCGACGGGCTTTCCGCGACGCACGAGACGTTGTACGCGGCCGCGGATCGCGACGGCGCCGAGGATCTCGGAGAACGCGAGCCCGCGGCCCTCGCGGCGCTGCGCGAAGCCGTCCTCGCCTGGGCGAGATCGCACTGAGCGGATGCTAACCTCGCGCCCATGCTGGTTCCTTCCGTCGCCGGACCCGGACCGTCGCGCAGGCGCTTCGTCGACGCCGCGTTCTCGCGTCCCGTCGACGTCCCGCCCGTGTGGCTCATGCGGCAGGCCGGGCGCTACCTCCCCGAGTACCGCGAGGTGCGCCAGGGGCTCGCGTTCCTCGATCTCTGCGCGAACGTCGAAGGGGCCGTCGAGGTCTCGATGCAGCCGTTCCGCCGTTTCGGGATGGACGGCGTCATCCTCTTTTCGGACATCCTGATCCCGCTGCCCCCGATGGGGATCGAGGTGCGCCTCGACGAGGGCGGCCCAAAGCTCCCGAGCCCGATCCGGAGCGCGTCCGACGTGGCGCGCCTCAGGCCGTTCGACCCGCTCGTCGGAACGAAGTTCGTCCCCGAGATCCTGAAAGCGCTCAAGACGGAGGTTGCGGGCCGCGCGGCCGTGATCGGGTTCTGCGGCGCGCCGTGGACGCTTGCCACGTACGCGATCGAGGGAGGCGGCACGAAGTCCTTCGTCGAAACGCGCAAGATGATGCACGGCGACCCGAAAACGCTCGTGTCTCTCCTCGAGAAGCTCGCCGACAGCTGCGGCGACTACCTCGCCGCGCAGATCGAGGCGGGCGCGGACGTCGTCCAGGTCTTCGACACGTGGGCGGGCGAGCTTTCGCGCGCCGATTACGACCGCTTCGCGCGGCCCGCGACCGAGCGCCTCCTCGCGAAGCTCCCGAAGCGCGGCGAGGTCCCCGTCATCAACTTCGCGTCGGGCTCCTCGCACCTGATCGAGTCGATCGCGGCCCTGCCCGGCAACGTCGTGTCCGTGGACTGGAAGCTGCCTCTCGATCAGGCACGCCGCCGTGCAAACGGCAAGGCGCTGCAGGGGAACGTCGACCCCGGCGTCCTCCTCGGGCCGAAGGAGGGCGTCACCGCCGCCGTCCTCGCCGCGCGCAGGGCCGCCGGGCCGCTCGGGCACATCGTGAACCTCGGACACGGCATCCTGCCGCCCACGCCGCCCGAGAACGTCGGCGCGTTCGTCGCGGCCGCCCGTGCGCCGCTGCCCTAACAAGCGGCTGGCCTCACTCCGCAGTGTCGGTCTCCGTCGAACCGGTGGGGGCCGCGCGAAAGACGAAGGGGACCGACCCCAGCCGAAACTCGTCCCCATCGGCCAGTCCCACTCGCCCCTCGACCCTCTGACCCTTTAACCAGGTTCCGTTCTTGCTGCCGAGGTCCTCCAGCGTTGCGGTGTCGCCCGAGACCACGATGCGCGCGTGTCGCCGCGAGATGGATTTAATCTGGATCACGACCGACGCATCGCTGTCTCGCCCCAGGACGTTCTCTCCCGAGATCAACTCGAACGCCCGGGCCAGGTGGGTCACGCGAAACCGCGAGGCGGACGCGTCGACGCCGAAGGCGTAGCCGAACCCATAGACCGTCTTGAGGAATCGGGGGCTCCGCGCATCCTCGCGGATGGCGGCCCGTACTTCGGAGACGAGGCTCTTGAGGTTCGATTCCTCGACGAAGACGCTCGGCCAGAGCGACTCATAGAGGCTCGCCTTGGAAACGGCCTTCGGGGCGTGCCCGATGAGCAGTTCCAACAAGCGGAAAGCCTTCGGGGAGAGATGGACCGGCTCTTTTCCACGCCGCAGCTCTCGGGCCTCGGCATCGAACAGAAACTCGCCGAATCGGATCATCGAAACCTACCAGATCCCTACCATTTGCTCACGACTTCCGGCGCGCGGGGAATGCAGGTTGTGGGCAGAAAGGAGAACGCCATGAATCTTCAGCGAAACCGCGCGCCCGCTCTTCTTCTCCCGCTGCTCTTCCTGCTCGTTTCCCCGGCGATGCTAGCGCAGGCCATGAGGGCCGAGAACGACGACGTCCGGCTGCCGGAGGCGGTCACGGAAGGGCAGCTGCTCTTCGAGTTCGTCGGGCAGGTCTCGAACTTCACCCCGACCACCTCCGCGCAGTACGGGTACTTCACGTGGGTCAGGGGCATCGACACCCTGTTTTCGGGAAGCCCGGCGAACGAGACGTCGGCACGGTTCACGTTCTACCGCGAGATGACGAACGTCGCCGTCGTCGTCAACGGCACGCTGAAGATCATCTCCCGCGAGGGGACCACGACGCTCTATCTCCAGCCGTCCGGCGGCGCCACGTTCTCGAATCCCGACTCGTTCCGGAGCGGCACGGCCATCCAGACGTCTCACTCGCATCAGCAGGTCATCGTCGACACCGTGACCTCGGCGTTCACCGTGGTCAACTTCGAGACGGTCACGGCGACACCGCGCTTCACGCTCGACGGACACGACGAAAGGCTGGGCCGCGTCGGCGACGTCTACCGCACGTCCAAACAGGGCCACCTCAATCTCGCCCAGTCCGGCCGGTTACTTCAGCGGCTATTCCGTCAGCGTCGCGCGGACGACGGGCGGCCTCCTCTCGGGAAGCGGCGCGATTCAGGAATAGAGCCGCCCGAGCTCAGGACGGAAACCCGACGCGCTTGATCAACGCTTCGAAGCGGGGGTCGGATCGAATTGGCTCCCAGCGCAGGTCCCGTTCGAGCCAGACGAGCCAATGGGTTCGTTCCTCGACTCCCTTGTCCAGCCAGGCGAAGGCCTGATCCTTGTCTCCGAGCGCCGCATGAACGAGGGCCACGCCGTAGGCGGTGACGTACTCTTTCTTCGACCGCGCCTCCAGGTTGGAGAGAACCTGGAGCGCTTCCCGGCGCTTGCCCTGGACGCCGTAGACGTAGCCGATTCGCTGCGACCGTCGGCACCCACTCCTTGAGCGGTCCGGTCGCCTGGTATTCCGCGATGGCCTGCTCGTAACGCCCCTTCGCCTGATAGACGCGCCCGAGAAAGAGGTGCGCGAGCGGGAACTCGGGATTCATCTCGAGGGCCTTTCGCAGCTCCTCCGCCGCCCGGTCCTGCTCGTAGCTGTAGTGAAGGAGGAAGCCCATGTCCGACTCGATCGGGACGGAGAGGGGATCGAGCTCGTGCGCTCGCTGGATCTGGGCGCGTGCTTCGGGGAGGCGCCCGGTCGCCGTCAAGAGATAGGCGTACCAGTCGTGGGCCGTCGCGTAATTCGGATTCAGCTCGATGGCTCGCTGGAACTCGCGCTCGGCTCCGGGCCAGTCCCAATCGAAATAGAACTTTACGTAGGCTAGGGAGGCGTGCGGCTCGGCGAGAGAGGCATCCAGCTCGAGCGCCTTCTCGGCGGCCTCCCGCGCCTTTGGAAAGACTTCCCGGGGCGCGACGAGACTCGAGTAGCCGAGCTGCGTGTAGGAGTCGGCGATCCCCGAATAGGCCACGGCGTAGGCCGGATCGACGTCCAGCGCCTGCTGGAAAAACTCGATTGCCTTCTTGAGGTTCTCGCCATCGCGCTTGTTCCAGAAGTACCGTCCCTTCACATAGGCCTCGAAGGCGGCCGGATCGACGCGCCTCGTCTTCGCGAGCTGGGATCTTTCCGGTGGAGTCAGCTCGAGCCGGCCGGCGCGGGCGATCGCCTGCGCGATTTCGCTTTCCAGAGCGAGCACGTCGTGGAGGTCACGTTCGTACGTCTGAGCCCAGAGGAGCTTGTCCGACGCCGCCTCGATGAGCTGAGCCGTCACGCGGACCTTCCCGTCTGCCCGCGAGACCGATCCCTCAACGACGGCGTCGACGCCGAGCTCCCGTGCGATCTCGGGCAATCGCTGTTTCGTGTCGCGATACGACATGACCGAAGTCCGAGAGGTGACGCGGAGCCCACTGAATCGAGCAAGACTGGCAATCAGCTCCTCGGTCATCCCGTCGGCGAAATACTCCTGGTTGGGGTCGCCCGAGAGGTTCTGGAGAGGAAGCACGGCGAGCGATCGGATCGCGGTTCCCTTCACTCCGCCTGTCAGAAGCGTCCGCGAGCCGGCAACATCGAAGAGGACAAGAAGAGCGGCGGTCAGGACGGCCACACCGGCCGCGATGGCGGCAGCTCGACCGCGGCGCGCCGCGGGTCCCGCCGCTGCCACGCCCGACACCTGAATCGCGGCGGCGGAAGTCGACGCCATCTCCCTCAGCGCGTACGTCAGGTCGCGCGTGGACTGGAACCTCTCGTCGGGACTCTTCTCCAGGCAGCGCGTGATGACGCGAGAGAGGGAGACGGGAATCGCCTTTCCGCTTTCCGAAGGGTCGGGGGGAGCATCCTTGAGAATGGCGGCCATCGCATCGGCGGTGGTCTTGCCCGGGAACGCCCGCCGGCCTGTCACCATCTCGTAGAGCACGGAGCCGAAGGAGAAAATGTCGCTCCGTGCGTCTACCGCGAGCCCGCGTACCTGCTCGGGGGACATATAGGCGGCCGAGCCCATGACGGTTCCGGGCTTTGTCTGTGAGGCGGTGAGGGCTGAGCTTCCCGCCTCCTCCGGCGCGCCGGGCTGAAGCCGGGCCAGGCCGAAGTCCAGGATCTTCACCCGTCCGTCCTCGGTCAGGAAGACGTTCTCGGGCTTCAGGTCACGATGGACGATACCCTGCGCGTGTGCCGCGGCGAGGCCATCGGCGATGGCCGCCGAGAACTCCACCGCCTTCCGCCAGGAGAGCGATTCCCGGTCGAGCCGGGCGCGGAGCGTCTCACCACGGAGAAGCTCGGTGGCCGAGTAGCACGCTCCGTCCTCGACGCCGAAGTCGTGGATCGCGAGGATGTTGGGATGGGAGAGGGCCGCGACGGCACGGGCCTCCCGCTCGAAGCGCCCCAACGCGGCGGGGTCGGAAGCGAGATGCTCTTGCAGCACCTTGACCGCCACCTCTCGGCCGAGGCGCGCGTCGCGCGCACGATAGACCTCGCCCATGCCGCCGGCTCCGAGGGAGCCGAGAATCTCATACGGACCCAAGCGACGACCAACCTGGAGACGCATGGACTTCCCCGCTTTTCCAGGATTCTAGCTGTCAGTCGAACGGCGGGTAGTCGCGCGGCGACGGTCTGTCAGTGCCCCCGCGCCCCGAGCGAGAACCGTCGCGCCGGATGCTAACCTCCGCGCCGTGACGGCCATCCCGATCCGCCTGCGCGGCGAGACGCTCCCGATGACGACGGAGCTGCTCGACAAATACAACGTCCAGGGCCCCCGGTACACCTCCTACCCGACCGCCCCCGAGTGGAACGAAGGGATCGGCGCGAAGGACTACGAGGAGGCCTGCGCCCGCGCGAACGCGAAGAAGTCGCCGGTCTCCCTCTACGCCCACCTCCCGTTCTGCGACGAGCAGTGCTGGTTCTGCGGCTGCTTCATGAAGGTCGTCCCGAAGCCCGAGCGGAAGGGCGAGGACCGCGCCGAGATCGAGCCGTACCTCGCCGACCTCCACCGGGAGATCGACCTCCTCGCGAAGCGCATCGACCCCTCCCGCATCGATCGAGCAGGTGCACTGGGGCGGCGGGACTCCGACGTACCTGACGCCGGTCCAGGCCGACCGCCTCGCGCAGCACCTCCTCGAGACGTTCCGCCCCGCGAAGGGAGCCGAGGTTTCGGTCGAGGTCGACCCGCGCGTCACGACGGCGCGGCACCTCGAGGTCCTCCGGAACCGCGGGTTCAACCGCGTCTCGATGGGCGTCCAGGACTTCGACCCCGAGGTGCAGGAGCTCGTGAACCGCGTCCAGCCCTTCGACATGACGAAGGCGCTCGTGGACGCCGCGCGCGCTCCTTCGCTACAGCTCCGTGAACCTCGACATGATCTACGGCCTCCCCGGCCAGACGCGCGCGGGCTTCGAGGCGAGCGTCGAGCAGATCATCTCCCTGCGCCCCGACCGCGTCGCGATGTACTCGTACGCGCACGTGCCGTGGCTGAAGCGCCCGCAGCGCGTCCTCGCGGCCCACCTCCCCGAGGGGACCGAGAAGTTCGCCATTTTCGTCTCGGGGATCGAGCGCTTCGTGGCTGCCGGCTACGTCTACATCGGGATGGACCACTTCGCTCTCCCGCACGACGAGATCGTGAAGGCGCAGAAGGACCGGACGCTGACCCGCAACTTCCAGGGCTACACGACGCACGCCGGCTGCGACCTCTACGGCATGGGCGTCTCGGCGATCGGCACGCTGGACGACGCCTACGTCCAGAACACGAAGGACTACGGCGAATACCACGCCGCGATGGACGCGGGCCGGTTCGCGACCGTGAAGGGCTGCCGCCTCTCCGCCGACGACGTCCTGCGCGGCGAGGTCATCACGCGCCTCCTCTGCCACTGCGTGATCGACAAGCGCGACGTCGAGAAGACGTTCTCCCTGAAGTCCTTCGACGAGACCTTCGCGCACGCGGTCGCGCGCCTCCCCGAGTTCGTGGACGACGGGATGGTCGAGGTGACGCCGGACGAAATCCGGGTGACCAGCATGGGACGGATCTTCATCCGGAACGTGGCCATGCTGTTCGACGCCTACCTCGAGAAGAAGGCCGCGGACGCGCCGAAGATCTTCTCCCGTACCCTGTAGGCGGTTCGGCGGAGGAATCGTTGAATTTCTTAGAAAGTGAAAGCGGGCTGAAGCGTCCGAATGCGATCTTCACCTTCTAAGAACTTTGCAGGGCGATTCCGCCCGCGAGGGCGCGTTTCGTGAGCGTCGATCGTCTCGGAGTGCTCCTCGTCCAGTTGGGTGGACCGGCCTCTCGCGAAGAACTGCGCCCCTTTCTGTATGAACTATTCGTAGATCCTGAAATTCTCGGGATTTCTTTCGCGCCCCTCCGCAAGCTCGTCGCGTGGATCATCGCGACGACGCGCGCCCCGAAGTCGGCCGCGACGTACGAGCGCATCAACTGGTCACCGATCCGCCGCTGGTCCGAGACGCAGGCCCGCCTGCTGGAAGCCGAGCTCCACGGGCGCGCGGGCGAGCCGCCCGTCGTCCGCGTCGGGATGACGTGCTCGCATCCCTTCGTCGAGGAGGCGCTCGAGGACCTCCGGAAGGCCGGCGCGACGCGCCTCTTCGTCCTTCCCCTCTACCCGCAGTTCTCCGTCACGACGACGCGCGGCTCGTTCAACCGGGTCACGTCCGCGCTCGCGAAGATGGGCTGGAACGTCCCCCGGACGAACGCCCCGGACGCCTGGTTCGACGAGCCCGAGTTCGTCGCCGCGCACGCCGACCTGATCCGCACGGCGCACGCGTCGCTGCCCGACGCCGACCCCGAGAAGACGGTGATCCTCTACTCGGCGCACTCCCTGCCCGTGAAGACGGTCGTCTCGCAGAACGATCCGTATCCCGCCCACGTCGAAAGCACGGTGAAGGCGATTGACGCCGCCCTCGGGAACCGCTTCCCCTCGCGCCTCGCCTACCAGTCGAAGGTCGGCCCCGTCGAGTGGCTCGGGCCGTCGACGCCCGACGTCCTCGCAAGCCTCGCGCAGGAAGGCGTGAAGCAGGTCGTCGTCGTCCCCGTCGCGTTCGTGTCCGACCACGTCGAGACGCTCTACGAGATCCGGCTCCTCTTCGCGGGCGAGGCCGCGCGGCTGGGCATCCCGCACTACGCGGTCGCCGAGGGCCTCAACGACCACCCGGCGTTCATCCGCGCGCTCGCGAACATCGTGAAGAAGGCGGCCGCATGACGCGCGTCGTGATCCTCGGTGGCGGCGTCGCCGGGCTGACGGCGGCGTACCGCCGAAAGAGCGAAGGCGAGACGGTCGTCCTCGAAGCGGGCCCCGCGCCCGGCGGCTCGGTCAGGACCATCCGCGAAGACGGCTTCGTCGTCGAGGGCGGACCGAACACGCTCCGGACGAGCGAGGCGGCCGACCGCCTCATCGCGGACCTCGGCCTCGAGCCGCGTGTCGTCAAGGCCGACCCGAAGGCGCCGCGCTGGATCGTCCGCGGCGGCCGCCCGCGCTCCGTCGTCCCCGGGCCAGCGGGCCTCTTCAACACCGTCTTCACGACGAAGGGCAAGCTCCGCCTTCTCAAAGAGCCGTTCGTCCCGGGGCGCCCCGCCGACCTCGAGGACGAGAGCGTCGCGTCGTTCTTCGCGCGCCGCTTCGGCGAGGAGGCCGCGCGCTACGGCGCCGGGCCCATGGTCTCGGGCGTCTACGCGGGCGACCCCGATTCGCTGTCGATGCGGAGCGGGCTTCCCGCGCCTCTGGGAGGCCGAGGGACGGGCGGGAAGCGTCGTGCTGGGATTTCTGAGAAAGAGAAAGACCGAAGACCCCAAACCGACGCGGCGCGGACGGAGCGACGGGAGAGGGCGCTGAAGATTCTCTTAGAAAGAGCAAGCACGCGGCGGCGCAAGCCGGCAGTGGCGCGGCTGTTCCGGCCCGCCATCGTGCCCGCACCCTGACCTTCAACACGGGTCTTTACCTACTCATAGAAACTCTTCAACACCATCTCCTTTCGCGCGGCGCGTGCCGCATTGAAACAAACGCGGCGGCCGTGTCGATCGAAGGCCCCCTCGCGGGCCCCGGCCCGCGCTGGCGCGTGCGGACGGCCGACGGGCGAACGTTCGAGGCCGAGACGCTCGTCTCGACGCTCGACGCGCCGCCCCTCGCGCGCCTCCTCGGCGACCGGCTGACGCGCTCGGGCGCGGGGCTGGCCGCCATGAGGACGTCGCCCGTGACGGTCGTCGCGCTCGCGTGGCCGGACGGGCCCGGCGCGCCGAAGGGCTTCGGCGCGCTCGTCCCGCGCGGCGAGGGCATCCGGTCTCTCGGCGTCCTTTATCCGTCGTCGCTCTTTTCGGGCCGCGCGCCCCGGGGCTCGATCCTCACGACGTCGTTCCTCGGCGGTGCGCTCGACCCGGAGCTCGCGGCCGCGCCGGACCCGGAGGTCCTCGCGGTCGCGACCGAGGAGGCGAAGCGCCTTCACCCCGGCCTGACGGCGCCGACGCGTTCGTGGACCTTCCGCTGGCCGGCGGCGATCCCGCAGATCCCGCTCCTCCACCACCGCACGCTCGCGGCCCTGGTGGAGGACCTGAAGTCCCTGCCCGGGCTCGTCCTGACGGGCGGCTGGCGCGACGGGATCGCGATGGGCGAGCGCATTGCGCGCGGCGAGGCCGCGGGCGCCGCGCTCTGACGGCAATCGCGCGACCTAGAATCGCGCCGTGACGCGCGCGCTCCGGAGCACTCTCCCGGCCCTCGTCGCCTGCCTCCTCGGCGCCGCCGCGTGGAAGGCGGGCGCGCGGCTTCCCGCGTTCGGCGACCGCCGCCGCGACTTCGCCGAGAACGAGGAGGGCCGGGCCAAGCGCGAGCTGGCGCACGCGGCGGCCCGCGCCGCGCTCGCCCGCGGAGTCTCCGGGACGCCGCCCGCGGCCGTCGAGGGGACGACGAGGGGATTCGACGTCGTGTCGTACGACGTCTCGTGGGAGGTCGACCCGGGGGTCCGGATTCTCTCGGGCTCGTCCGTGACGCGCCTCGCGGGCTTCGCGAAGAGCACGGCATCGGTCGCGTTCGACCTCGACCGCGCCTATTCCGTCACCTCCGTCACGCGCGACGGCGCGCCGGTCGCCGGCACGACGTTCGCGAACGACCGGCTCACGATCCCGCTCGTCCCGCCGCTCGCGGCCGAGGGACGCGCGACGGTCGGGATCTCCTGGTCGGGCATCCCGCCCGCGGCCGCGGCGCTCGCGTGGTGGTCGCACGCGACGGGCATGGCCGCGACGAGCGTCGCCGAGCCGTTCGGCGCCCGGCAGTTCTGGCCCTGCGTCGACGCGCCCGACGACAAGGCCCCGGCGACCGTGACGGCCACCGTACCCGCCGGCTACGTCGTCGCCTCGGCGGGCCTCGGGACGTCCGACACGCTCCCCGACGGCCGCGTCCGGTCCACCTGGCGCCTCCCGCAGCCGATCCCGACGTACCTCGTCTCGCTGAACGTCGCGAACTACCAGGTCGTCGAGGACGTCTACACGGCGATGGACGGGCACAAGATGCCGATCCGGTCGTACCTCATGCCCGAGAACGCGGCTGCGAACGCGCCGCGCCTCTCGGCCATCAAGGACCACATCGCCGTCCTCGCGTCCCTCTATGGCGAGTACCCGTTCGTCGACACGAAGTACGGCATCGTCTCGTCGTGGTTCAACGGCGGGATGGAGCACCCCACGCTGACGTCGATCGGCGAGAGCATCCTGTCGAACACGGCGCGCGACATCACGATCCTCCTCGTGCACGAGCTCTCGCACCAGTGGTGGGGGGACCGGGTCACGATGCGGACGTGGGACGACATCTGGCTCAACGAGGGCTTCGCGACGTACAGCGAGGTCCTCTACCTCGAGAAGGCCCTCGGCCGGGACCCCGGGGCGGCGCTCCGGACGTCTTACGACGACGGGCTCTACGGCGGCGCGCTCGCGCCGGCCGTCGTCGCCGACCCGGCGGACCCCTTCGCGAACACGGGCGCCGTCTACGACAAGGGCGGCTGGTTCCTCCACATGCTGCGCCGCCTCGTCGGCGACGACGCGTTCTTCTCCGGCCTCAGGGCGTACGGCGACGCGCACGCCTGGGGCACGGCGACGCGCGGCGACCTGCGCGCGATTTTCGAGCAGCGGACCGGCCTCGACCTCAAGCAGTTCTGGGACCAGTGGCTTGAAACGCCGTTCCGGCCCGAGTTCCGTGCGACGTACGCGACGTCTCCCGACGCCTCGACGGTGACCTTGACGGTCGTGCAGGCGCAGGGGCACGCCGTCGTCCACCCGGTCCCGGGCCCGAACGACAGGCCGTTCTACGTCTTCCCGCTCGTCGTCCGCCTGACGTACCTCGACGGCACGAGCGCCGACGTCACGATCGTCCCCACGGACTTCACGACGACCGTCACGGTCCCGAACCCGGAGAAGAAACTCGTCGCCGGAATCGCGCTCGACCCCGGGTCGGACGTCCTGAAGGTCGTCCTTGCGACCGGGCCCGGGTGAGGTACGCCCCTAGACGGCCTCGGCGACCGCCGCCTTCACGGCCGCGATGACCTCGTCCACCTGCGCGTCCGTCATCGCGGGCCAGAGCGGGATCGTGATCGTCTCGTCGCCGATGCGCTCGGCGTTCGGGAACATCCCGCGCGTGTATCCGAAGCGCTCGGCGTAGTACGACGTCAGGTGGACGGCGCGGTAGTTCACGGCGACGCCGACCCCCCGCGCCTGGATCCCCGCGAGGATCGCGTCGCGCTCGGCGGGCTCGACCCAGATCGTGAAGAGGTGGCGCGCCGACGTCGCGCCCTCGGGCACGACCGGGAACTCGATCCCGGGCACGTCCCGGAACGCGGCCTCGTAGCGGCGGCAGATTTCCTCGCGCCTCTTCAGGCGCGCCGCGAGCTTCGGGAGCTGCGGGAGGAGGAGCGACGCCGCGACGTCCGAGAGGTTGTACTTGTAGCCGAGCCTCTCCATGTCCCAGTGCTGGTACTTGCCCGCGTAGCGGTCGGCCGCGTTGCGCGACATGCCGTGCGACCCGAGCTGGCGGAGGAGGTTCTTCTTCTCCGGGTTCCGCGACGAGATCGCGCCGCCCTCGCCGCACGTGAGGTTCTTCGTCGCGTAGAAGCTGAAGCAGGCGTAGTCCGCGAGCTGGCCCGGCCCGACCCCGTCCCGCCGGCCCTCGACGCAGTGCGCGGCGTCCTCGACGAGGACGAGGCCGTAGCGGTCCGCGATCTTCCGGAGCGCCTTCATGTCCGCGAGGAGGCCGTAGAGGTCGACGGCGACGATCGCCTTCGTCCGCGGCGTGATCGCGGTCTCGACGGCGTCCGGGTCGATGTTCGCGGTCGCGTTGTCGACGTCCGCGAAGACGGGAGTCCCCCCCGCATAGAGGACCGCGTTCGCCGACGACAGGAACGTCATCGGCGTCGTCACGACCTCGTCGCCGGGGCCGACCCCCGCGGCGAGCATCGCGATGTGGAGCGAGGCCGTCGCGTGCGCCGTGCAGACGACGGCGGGGACGCCGAGATACTCCTCGAACGCCTTCTCGAACGCGTAGACCTTCTGGCCCGTCGTGAGGAAGAGAGAGTCGAGGACCGACCGGACGGCGTCTTTCTCCTCGTCGCCGAGGGAGTGCCGGTAGAAGTCGACGGCCATCAGCGTGAGGCCGGCAGCAGACCGGCGAACGCGTCGAGCGTGTCCTTGACGGCGCGCGGGACGTCCTGCGGGAAACCGGACGACGTGCCCGGCCACTGGACCACGGAGGGCTGGAACCCCTGCTGGCGGAGCGCCTCGACGCCCCGCCGCGCGGCGGCGATCTCGTTCGGGTCCGCGTCGCGCGACGAGCCGAGGAAGAGGCGCGCCCCCCGCAGACCGGACGTGTTCGGCGCGGCGCCCGGGTCGAACGGGCCGCCGATCGAGCCGATCCCGTCGAAGGTCTTCGGCGCCTTCTTCGCCGCGGCCGTGAACGCCTCCGTGCCGCCGCGCCCGACGCCGACGAGGAGGATCGGGAGCTTCGGGTTGCCCGCCTTCTTCCGGGCGGCGGCGATCGCCGCGTCGATCGCCTTCGCCGCGCGGTCCGCGGATCCCCAGCCGAAGCGCTTCTTCGCCGAGCGGCCCGGCCCGCGCGGCGCCGCGACGAAGAGCCGGTGCGAGAGCGCGACGTCCGCGAACGGGTTCGCGACGGCGTACGGGTCCGACTCCTTGTCGTGGAGAAGAAGGAGGATCGCGAGCGGACGCTCCTTCGGGGAGAGGAAGACTCCCTCCTTCACGACGGCGGCGTCCCCGACGGCCCGGTTCTTCGCGCATCCGGAGACGATCGAGGCCCACTTCGGCTTTCCGCGCAGCGGCGCGAGGTCCGGGTCGCGCTCGAGGGACGTGCCGTCGTCGAAGCCGGCGGCGAGCGCCTTGTCGAGGTTCGCGAACGCGGCGTCGGTCCGTCCCGTGCGCGCGTCGAGGCACGCGAGGTTGTAGGCGGCCGTCGGGAGCTCGCCGGCCTTCCAGGCTCTCTCGAAGAAGGTGCGCGCGCGGTCGAGCTCGTTCGCGTTCACGGCCGCGAGGCCGATCCGCTCGAGCTCGAAGGGATCCTGGATCTCGCCCTGGAGGACCCGCAAGTCCTCGGCGGTGACGTTTGGGCCCGACTTCGGAGCGGCGGTCGACGTCGAAACCACGAGGCCCGAGCCGGAGATCGGCGTGGGCTTCTTCGCCGCCGGGGCCGGCTGGGCCGCGGCGACGTTCGACAGGAGGATCATGGCCGCGAACGCGGCGGGCGGATTCTTCATCCGCCGGATTCTACGGGCGCTCTCGACCGGACGGGGCCGCGAACTTGGCGGAGAGTCCGCGCCGGTAAAGGAGGCGCGAGGCCCGTCTCAGGACCGCGAGGACGCGCAGGTCGTACGGGAACGCGAGCTGGCGGGCGATGAACCGTTCGACCGGGGCGAGGAGCGGCCGCCCGACCGTGATCGCCTCGACCTGCGTCCACTGCCGCAGGCCCTCGACGCCGTGCCGCGCGCCCAGCCCGCTTTCCTTCCAGCCCCCGAGCGGCGACTCGACGACGAAGTAGTTCACGAGGACGTCGTTGACGATCGCCTGGCCGGTCTGGAGCTGCCGGGCGAAGGCAACGGCCTCGTCCCTCGGGCCGAAGACGGTCGCGTTCAGGCCGAGGTGCGTGTCGTTCGCGAGGCGGAGCGCCTCCTCGGCGCCGGAGACGCGCATGACCGGGACGAGCGGACCGAACGTCTCCTCGCGCATGACGGACATGTCGGGCGTCGCGCCCGCGAGGACCGTCGGCTGGAAGTAGAGGCCCGGGAGATCGCCGCGGCGCACGCCTCCCGTGAGGATTCGCGCGCCCTTCGCGACGGCGTCCGCGATGTGCCGCTCGGCGACCTCGATCTGCCGCGCGAACGTCACCGAGCCGAGGTCGTGCGCGACGGCGCCCGTCGGGTCTGGCGCCATCTGGCGAAGCGCCGCGACCCGGCCGGCGAGGAGCGTCTCGAACCGGTCCGCGACGGAGGCGTCCACGAAGATGCGCTCGGTCCGGATGCACACCTGGCCCGAGTGGATGAAGCTCGACCACGCGGCCGCCTCGGCGGCGCGCTCGACGTCGGCGCCCGCGAGAACGACGAAAGGCGACTTGCCGCCCAGCTCGAGGACGCACGGGACGAGCCGCTCGCCGCAGCGCGCCGCGACGCGCCGGCCCGTCGCGACCGAGCCCGTGAACATGATCGCGTCCGCGAGGTCCGCGAGCGCGGCCCCCGTCTCGCCGCGGCCCGTCACGGCGCGGAACACGTCGGGCGGGTTCCCGGCCTTCCGCCAGAGCTCGGCGAGGAGGACGGAGGTCAGGGGCGTGATCTCCGACGGCTTGAGAACGACCGTGTTCCCCGCGAGGAGCGGCGCGACCGCGTCGGCCGCGTTGTTGAGGATCGGGAAGTTCCACGGGCCGATGACGCCGACGACGCCGAGCGGCCGCCGCACGAGGCGCGTCTTCTTCGTCAGGAACAGGAGCGGGTGGCGCGTCTCCTCGCGGAAGGCCTTCGGCGCGAGGCGGCACATCGCGCGGACGAGCTCGCAGAGGTAGAGGATCTCGATCCCCTCGGCCTCCATCCGCGGCTTGCCGCTCTCTCCGACCAGCGTCTCGGGCACGGCCGGCGTGTCGAGGACGACGTCGCGCCAGCGAAGGAGTGCCTCGATGCGCTGCTCGAGGTCGAGCGCGGCCCACGCGGGCTGGGCGGCGCGCGCGCGCTCGACCGCCTCGGCGGCGCCGGCTGCGCCCGCGTCCGGGACCTCGCCGAGGAACGCGCCCGTCGCGGGCGAGATGACGCGGATCGGTCCAGAGCTCAAGGCGCCATCCTACCGGCCGCCGCGCGAATTTGCCGCAGCGTCGCGGGCCAGGAGGCCGGGGGCGCGGCCGCGAGCGCCGCGAGGTCCGCGCGGCCGCTGGCGCCGGCCGCCTCCCCCATCAGCGCCGCCGCCCTCGGCGCATTGCCGGCGTCCCGCGCCGCGAGCGCGAGGACGACCGCGAACTCCGGCTCCATCCCCTTGCGTCGGATCGTCTCGGCGAACGACCCAAGCGTCTCGGGCCGCCGCGCGAGGCGGTAGCCCTCCGCGAGGACGGTCGCCGTCTGGGGATTCG
Organism: uncultured Acidobacteriota bacterium; assembly: GCA_963798215.1. Classification (GTDB taxonomy): domain Bacteria; phylum Acidobacteriota; class Thermoanaerobaculia; order UBA5066; family UBA5066; genus Fen-183. Next base: position 607,194 of record CAWCSP010000004.1, on the reverse strand, counting down.
GGAGGGCGGCGAACAGCCGCTCGCCGAAGTCGAGCGCCCGGTCCGCGCGGCCCATGTCCTGAGCGCGCAGCGCCTGGTCGAGGAGCGCCTCGACGTACGCGAGCGACCAGTCCGTGTCGGTCCGCCGTCGCGAGAAGGACATCCCGAGGTGGGGCCAGCGGAACGGAACGGTCAGGTGGACCAGCGTGTCCGGCGACAGCGCGGCGGCGACGCCCCGCGCGGGCGCGGGCTCGCCCTTCCAGAGCGCGGCGTCGATCCCGGCGGCTCCGGTCCCGGCCAGGCGCGCCGAGAGGAGACGCGCGGCGAGCGGGATCGGCGCGAGAGCCGCCTCGCCCGAGGCGAAGTACTGCGGGTAGAGGAGCGTCCGGCCGTCCGGCGCGCGCTCGAGCGCGAACGCCGGGTACCGCGCGGCCTCGGCGGGCCCGAGGGGCCGGTGCGCGAGCGTCGCGTACGTCCACGTCGTGAGCGTCGAGGGCTGGAGCGCGGCGAGGCCGTTCACGCAGGCGCCGACGGCGAAGAGGACGCCGAACAGGATGCGCGGCGCCGGAGCGAGGGCGGCCGCGGCCGCGAGGAGCGGCACCGCGGGCAGGAGGAGGCGCGGGCCCCAGCCGAACGTCCCGTCCCACGCCCACCACGCGGACGCGGCGACGAGAATCACGCCCGCGAACGCGAACGCCGGGACCGTCTCGGCGCGCCGGGCCTTCAGGCGCGCAAACGCACCCCACGCCGCGAGGAGGACGAGAGGGAAGTAGAAGACGAGGCCCTTGTTCGGCCCCACGAGGAGGCGCCAGAGGCCGTCGAGGACACCGTGGTTGAAGCGCTCCCCCCCGTAGGACGCGAACGGCCGGCCAAAGCGGACGATCTCGAAGGCGAGCCACAGGGCCGCGGGCGGCGCGAAGCCCGCGCACGCCGCCGCGAGCCGCCGCGCGCGGCCCGCCTTCGGAGCCCACAAAGCGGCGAGGACCGCGGGAAAGAGAATCACGAGGAGACTCTTCGAAAGAAGAGCGAATCCGCCGAGAAATCCGGCGAGGCCGGCGCGGAGAAGCGCACGTCGCGGGGCAGCCTCATTCGCGGGCTTCTTCACGGCCCACGCCGCCGCCGCGAACGCCCCGCCGCACAGCGCGGCCTGGAGCGGCTCGGAGAAGTCGAGCGCGACGTACGCCCAGAGCGGAGACGCGAGCGCCGTCGCGAGCACGGCTCCCGCCGCGGCGCGGTCGCTCGCGCCCCACGCCCGCGCTAGGAGCCCCGCCGAGAGAGCCGCGAGGAGGACGAAAAGGATCTGGTGCAGGACGAAGAGCGTCTGGGACGCGCCCGTCCCGAACGCCTTCTCGAACCCCGGCGCGAGGAGCGCGGGAACGACGAGGATGAGCGACGGACCCATCCCGTAGCGCGACACGGCGTCACCGCCGTCTCGCGTGACGTCGGTCGGGCCGCCGCGCGCGATCCCGATCTCGCCGAGCGTCGCGATCGATACGGCGGTGCGGAGCATCGTCCGCCCGTCCGCCATGAGGCCGAAGACGCGCTCGTCGGCCGTCAGCGCGAGGACGACGGCCGCGAGGAGGAGCGCGGCGGCGAGGGGACGCCGGGTCATCACGGCGTCTTCGGGCGGAGGAGTCCGGGCGGAAGCTGGATCTCCCGCAGCGTCGCCGGCCAGGCGGCGAGAGGCATGTCCGCGAGACGCGCGTACTCGGGCCGCGGGCCCGCCGCGAGGACCTGCCCGAGGACCTGCCGCGCCCGCGTCTCGTCGCCGGCGTCGCGCAGGGCGAGCGCGAGGACCATGCCGAAGTCGGGCGAGGCTTTCTGCGCGGGCGCGAGCGACCCGACGAAGTCCGCGAGCGTCTCGCGCCGGCCCGCGCCTCGGTACGCCTCCGCGAGCGTCGCGGCCGTCTGCGCCGAGGGGATGCGCCGGTAGAGCTCCTCGGCGAACGCGATCGCGCGGTCGCCGCGGCCCATGTCCTGGGCGCGGAGCGCCTGGTCGAAGAGGCAGTCGATCCACGCGAGTGCCGTGTCCGGCTGGCCGGAGCTCCGCGCGAAGGACATCCCGAGGTGGGGCCAGCGGAACGAGGACGTCAGGAAGACGAGAGCGCTCGGCGGGATCGCTTGCTCGGGCGGCAGACCCGCCTCCTGGCCCGGCACGTCCGTGCGCCAGGGCGGCGTCCGGAGGGCGGCGAGGACGTCGCCCCCCGAGAGGCGCGTCGCGAGGAGCCACGCGTTGACGCGAAGCGGCGAGAGGGCGGCGTGATTCGCGACGTCGTGGATCGGAAGGAGGCGCACGACTCCGGCCGCGTCGGTCTCGGTCGCGAAGAAGGGATAGGCAGCGCGCTCCGGCCCGGAAAGCACGCGCGGCTTGACCGTCGCGTAGTACCAGGTCAGGACGGCGTCGGGCTGCAGCGCGCCGAGCGCGTTCACGGCGACGCCGAGCACGAAGAGGGCCGTGAAAACAGCCGCGGGCAGCGCGGGCGCCGCGAGGGCGGCCACGGCGGCGAGGAGCGGCACGAGCGGCACGAGGAGGCGCGGACCCCACCCCGCGGTGCCGTCCCACGACCACCAGGCCGCCGTCGTGATGAGGAGGAACACCGAGAAGCCCGCGAGCGCCAGCCCGAGGATGCGGCGCGTCCGCGCGAGGCGGAAAAGGCCCCACACGCCGAGGAGCGCGAGCGGGAAATAGACGAAGAGGCCCTTGTTCGGGCCGACCGTGAGCCTCCAGAGGCCGTCCAGAACCGGATGGCTGAAGCGCTCGCCCCCGTAGGACGCGAACGGTTTCCCGAAGCGCACGATCTCGAGCGCGAGCCAGAGCGCGCCGAGCGGCGCGGATCCGCCGAGGAACGCGAGGGCCCGCGCGCGCCGCGCCCCGCGTGCGGCCTCGAGGACGACGACGAGAAAAAGCAGCGGCAGGAGCACGACGAAGATCGACTTCGACAGGAGTGCGAAGCCGGCGAGAGCGCCCGCGCCGGCCGCGAGGAGCGCCGGGCGCCGCGCGTCCGGGGCGCCTGCGAGCGCCGCGCACGCGAACGCGCCGCCGAGGCAGGCCGCCTGGAGCGGCTCGGACCAGTCCGACGACGCGTAGGCCCAGAGCGGCGACGCGACCGCGGCGCCCAGGACCGCCCGCCGCACCGCGCGGGCGTCCCCCCCGACCGCACGGGCCAGAAATCCGGCGGCAAGCGACGCCAGGAGGACGAGCAGGACCTGCTCGGCGACGAACAGCGTCTGCGACGCCCCGAGGCCGAAGGCGTTCTCGAACGGGCCGCCGAGCGCCGCAACCGGGAGCCGCACGAGCGACGGTCCCATGCCGTAGCGCGTCACCGCGTCTCCCGCGGGCCGGACGATGTCGACCGGATGTCCCTTCGCGATCCCGATCTCTCCGAGCGCCGCCATCGCGTACGCCGTCCGCGTCATGATCTGCCCGTCCGTCACGAGGCCGAAGACGCGTTCGTCCGTCGTGGCGGCGAGCACGAGGGCGGCGACGCCGAGCGCGAAGGCGAGCGGGCGGCGCGACGCGAACGGCAACCGCGCCCGGGTCAGCTCACGTCCAGCCACGATCCGACCGAGTATATGCGTGCGGCGAGGCGCGCGGACGCTACAATCGAGGCTGGATGGCCGGCCCCCCGGGAAAATTCGGCGATCACCTCACCGACGTCTACTTCGCCGATCTCAAGCTCCCCCACGCTGTGAGCGCGGGCATTGCCGCGTGCGGATTCGTCCGCGCGACGCCCGTGCAGGCCGCGACGCTGCCGCTCCTCCTCGCCGGCAAGGACGTCGCGGCCCAGGCCCAGACGGGCACGGGCAAGACGGCCGCCTTCCTGATCGCGATCTTCGCCCGCCTGGCGCGCACGAAGCGCGCGAAGCCCTCGCCGTATCCGCGCGCGCTCGCGGTCGCGCCGACGCGCGAGCTCGCGATCCAGATCCAGGAGGACGCGAAGGCGCTCGGCCACTTCCTCAAGCCGAAGATCGTGACGGTCTTCGGCGGCATCGACTACGTCAAGCAGCGCGACCAGCTCCGCGCCGGCTGCGACCTCCTGGTCGGGACGCCCGGCCGCCTCCTCGACTACGCGCAGCAGGGCGCGACGTCCTTCGGCGAGGTCGAGTCCCTCGTGATCGACGAGGCCGACCGCCTCTTCGACCTCGGGTTCATCCGCGACCTCCGGCGCATCCTGCGCCAGTGCCCGCCGCCGTCCCGAGCGCCACTCGATGATGTTCTCGGCAACGCTCTCCCTGCGCGTCATGGAGCTCGCGTACGAGCACCTGAACGACGCCGTGAAGGTCGAGATCCGCCCCGAACAGGTCACCGCCGATCGCGTCACGCAGGCCCTCTACCACGTCTCCCAGCGCGAGAAGATGCCGCTCCTCCTCGGCCTCCTCCGGCGCGAGTCCGCGGCGGCCCCGCGCGGCGAGCCGCTCCGGACGCTCCTCTTCGTGAACACGAAGCGCTTCGCCGAGCGCCTCGTCGGGACGCTCGAGCGGCACGGCTGGAAGATCGGCGCGCTCACGGGCGACATCCCGCAGGCGCGGCGCATGAAGATCCTCGCGGACTTCAAGAACGGGACGATCCCGCTCCTCGTCGCGACGGACGTCGCCTCGCGCGGCCTCCACATCGAGGGCGTCACGCACGTCGTCAACGTGGACCTCCCGCAGGACCCCGAGGACTACGTCCACCGGATCGGCCGCACGGCGCGCGCGGGCCGGACCGGCAAGGCGATCTCCCTCGCGGACGAGGATTACGTCTTCTCGCTCGACGCGATCCAGCGGCTCATCGGGATGAAGATCCCGGTCGAGTTCGCGGACGACAAGCTCTTCGCGCCCCCCGGCGCGGCGCCGAAGATCGAAAGAGCTGCGGCGCCTCCGGCGCCGAGGGAAGCGAAGACGGCGCCTCCGGCGCCGAAGATTTCTTTGAAAGTGGAAGAGAAGATTGCGCCTTCGACGCCGGAGATTTCATCGAAGGCGGAAGAGACCGCGGCGGCGGCGTTGCCGGAACCAGTCGCGCCGCGCGTGCCGGACGCGCCCGCCCCACCCACCTTCATGGAAATCCCCTCTTCTCCCCCTCTTCCCTTCAAGGAAATCCCCTCTTCTCTTTCTCTATCTTCTCCCCTCCCTTCACTCGAAGAATCTCCTTCCGAATCCCCGGTCTCCCTCTTCGCCGCCGACTTCTGGACGCGCGAGGCGTTCGGCCTCGAGGCGCCCGAGGGCGGGTTTGGCGCCGAGATTCCCGAGCTTCCGCCGCCGGGCTCCCCCGCGGCGGCTCCGGCCAAGCGGCGGCGGCGGCGGCGTGGGCGGCGCGTCGCCCCGCGCGCGGAGGCGGCCGCTCCGGCCTGAGCGCGATGCCGTACGCGGTCGTCGGCGGACGCCGCCTCTACTACGAGGTCGGCGGCGAGGGCGAGACGGTCGTCCTCGTGCACGGCTCGTTCGCGAACGCGGACATCCTGGAAGGGCCCGCGACCGCGCTCTCGTCCGGCTTCCGCGCGATCCGCTGGGACCGCCGCGGCCACGGCCGGTCGGGCGACGATCCCGAGCCGCTCGCGCTCGCCGAGGAGGCCGCCGAGCTCGCCGCCTTCCTCGACTGGTTCTCGACGGAAAAGACGCACGTCCTCTCGCACGACGACGGCGCCGAGATCGCGCTCCAGTTCGCGGTCGATTTCCCCGACCGGACGCTCTCGCTCGCCTTCCTCGCCCCCACGCTCGAGGGGTTCGGCTGGAAGGACGAGACGCGCGCGGCGCGGCATGACCTCCTCGCGGCGTATGCCCGCGATCCGCGGAAGGCGATGGTGGAAAAGTGGCTTCCGTCGCGGATCTTCGATGTCGCGCGCGAGCGCGAGACCGCGTTCGAGCACCTCGAGGACATCTACGGTACGGCGCGGCTGGCGGGTGGGTCGCTCGAGCGCCCCTCTCACCTCGGACCGGTCCAGGCACAGCGGCTCGGCGAGATCCGCGCGCGGGCGGCGGTCCTCGTCGGCGACCGCGAAGAGCCCGAGCGGCTCCGGTGCGCCGCCGCGATCGTGCAGGGGATCCGCGGCGCCGAGGGCATGACGTTCGAGGGCCTCTCGCGCTTCCTCCACATGGAGGACGGCCGCCGCGTCATGCGCCGGCTGACGGACTTCTACATCCCGCCGGAAGAGTAGGACGGAAGAGAAAATCTTCTTAGAAGGTGAAGAGGGGCCGCAGGGTCGCCGGAGCGAATCCCGCTGCGCTGCGCAAATTCACCCTTCGAAGAATCGTCTCCTCATCTTCGCCTTCTCTTCCTAGAGAATGCTCTTCAGGAACTCCTTGTTCGTCTTCGTCTTCCCGAGCTTCGAGAGCAGCAGCTCCATCGCGTCCTGGGGCTTCACGGACGAGAGGGCGCGGCGCAGCTTGTGGATCTTCGGGAGCTCGTCCGCGTCGTAGAGCTTCTCTTCCTTGCGCGTGCCGGACGCCGGGATGTTGATGCACGGGAAGATGCGCCGCTCGAAGAGGCCGCGGTCGAGAATGATCTCGCTGTTCCCGGTGCCCTTGAACTCCTCGAAGATGACGTCGTCCATGCGGCTGCCCGTGTCGATGAGGCACGTCGCGATGATCGTCAGCGAGCCGCCGTCCTCGTGGTTGCGCGCGCCGCCGAAGAACCGGCGGGGCTTCTCCATCGTGCGCGCGTCGATGCCGCCGGAAAGGATCCGGCCGCTCCCGCGCTGCTCGTTGTTGTAGGCGCGGCTCATGCGCGTGATCGAGTCGCAGAAGATCACGACGTCCCGGCCGATCTCGACGAGGCGCTTGGCCCGCTCGAAACAGGCCTCGGAGACCGCGATGTGGTGCGCGGCGTTCAGGTCGCTCGGCGATGCGACGACCTCTCCCGTGATCGACCGCTGCATGTCGGTCACTTCCTCGGGCCGCTCGTCGACGAGGAGCATGAAGATGTGGACGTCCGGGTCGTTCTTCGCGATGGCGTTCGCCATCGTCTTCAGGAGGAACGTCTTGCCGGCCTTGGGCGGCGCGACGATGAGGCACCGCTGGCCGCGCCCGATCGGCGCGACGAGGTCCAGGACGCGGCCCGAGATCTCGTCGGCCGTCGTCTCCATGCGCAGGCGATGGGTCGGGTCGACCGACACGCCCTTGTGGAACTGGACGTACTTGCCGCGGTACTCGGCCGGGTCGAGGCCCTCGATCGCGAGGATCTTCTGGACCATCGGGCCCTTGCCGCCGCGCGACACCGCCTCGGCCTCGACGAGGAGGCCGTCCTCGAGATCCTCCGACTCGACGAGGAACTTCGGCAGGAATGGGTCGCCGCGCTCGCCGAAGTACGTCTCCGGCGAGACGAGCATGCCGGAATGGTCGCCGTGGAGCCGGACGACCCCCTTGACGGCGGCCTTGGGCTGGTTGCCGACGACCGGAGCGTCCACTCGGGGAACCGCGTAGCGGCCGCGCGCCTCGGGGGAGACGTCGCCGGACGGGGCGGCCGCCCCTTCGCCGGATGGGCCGCCGGGTGCGCCCGGGCCGCGCCCGCGCCCGCGGCGGCGGCGGCGCCTGCGCCGGCGCCGGAACGGGTCGAAAGCGCCGGGAGCGCCTCCCTCGCCGGGAGCGCCGCGCTCGCCGGCCTCACCAGCCTCGCCTCCCTCGCCGGGCTCGGTGCCGTCCGGACCCTCGCCGGCCTCGCTCTCGCCGGCGTCGGGCTCGAAGTCGCCTTCGGGCTCGCCGCCCCGGGCTTCGCCTTCCGGCGTCGTCTGGACGCGCTCCTTGGGTTCGTTTTCGCTCAACCTGTCCTCCGGGGTTGGCCCTTTCACGGACCAACGGGCTTCCCTGACCAGCGGCCGGGGCCCGCGTCGCCTGAGCGACGCACGGGAACCCTGAACGTCAGGTCCTGCGTTGCGGGACGGCGGCGGGATTGGACCCGGCCCTTCGGCTCCACATCCGGAGCCCGATGGCTCACCGGATCGAGGCCGCCCTGCGACGACGTTTTAGATGCTACGCCCAAGCCGAAGCGCGCGTCAATCGCCCTCTTTAGCCGACGATTCCGGCGGAACGCGTCGTGCATCCGCCGCCGTTACAATGCGCCTCGTGACATCTTTGCACTCGCTCTACCGCCCGGGCCGCGTCCTCCGTTTCCTTCCGGCCGCGCTCCTCGCCGCAACGCTCGGCGCGCGCGCCCAGACCCCCACCCCCACGCCGACCCCCACGCCGACCCCCACGTCGACCCCCACCCCGCTGCCGACGCCGACGCCGACGGTGCTGACCGCGGGCTCGACGCTGTATTCCTTCACGAGCACGAACGCCTATGACGGCGCGAACCTCGTCCTCGACCCCGACGAGACCATCTGGGCCGTCTCAGGCGGCGACAGCGCACTCACGAAGATCTCGCCGGACCGCACGACGGCCAAGATCTGGACCTTCGCGCCCAGCGCGTCGCCCAGCTCGATGCTCAAGGACACCGACGGCACGTTCTGGATCACGGAGGACGGCGGCTTCAAGGTCGCCCACTTCGACCCCGCCAGCGGCACGCTCACCGAGTGGCCGGACAACGTACGACGCCCGACGTCTCTCGTGAAACGCCCGGACGGGAAGTTCTGGCTGCCCGAGACGGGCGGCTTCATGGCCGTCTTCGACCCCGTTGCAGCGACCTACACGTACTGGACGACGCCGGGCGTCTACTACCTCTCGTATCCGTGGGTCGATGCGGACGGGTCCATCTGGGCCTGCGATTTCATCTTCGAATCGATCGTGCACTGGGCGCCGGACATGTCGACGGCGACCCTATGGCCCCTCCCCAGCGACATCACCGTCGACGCGCCGTCGAAGATCGTCCGCCTCTCGGGCACGCTCTGGATCTCCGTCTATAACTCGTCGCAGCTCGCACGCTTCGACGAGACGACGGGGCAGATCGACCTCTTCGACACGGGCCTCGGCACGGAGCCGTACGACCTGCACGAGTACCGCGGCCGCATCCTCTACTCGCAACAGGTGGGAGGCCAGATCGGCTTCCTCGACCCGGCGGGGTCTGTTCCCTTCACCGAGACTCTCACGCCCACGGTCGTGACGCCCTACGTGGCGGGCACGTACAAGTCGACGCCCGTCGTCTCGACGCTCACCCCGGTCGACAACCCCATCACGGCCGTTGCCGGTGGGACCGTCTCGGGTTCGGCGAACGCGGCCGGAAGTGCCGTTCCCGCCACGGTCTCCGCGGCCACGATCTGGGCTCTCGCGGTGGACGAGCAGCGGGCCCGCATCTACTTCGGGACGACCCAGGCCATCGGGGCCCTGTCGCCTCCCCCGTCCGTCCAGGCCGACGAGCTCTACCTCCCCGTCGCCGAGTCGGGAACTCCGAACGCGGGCACCACGACGCAGGTCGTGACGTGGAACCGCGGGACGGCCGACGCGGCGGGAGTGACCCACGTTCTGAACGGGACCGAAACACTCCTGCCGGATGGGTGGATTGCGGGCTGGGCGCCCGTGGCGGGGCAGGCGGTGAACCCCGGCACCATGGCCGTGCAGCCGGACCTCGTCGGGGCGAACATGGCCGCTCCCGGCGCCCTCGGCTCGGCGCGCATCGTCTCGGACCGGGGCGCCGACACGTTCGTCTGGTCACGCGTGTCCGCGCCGGCCCCGGGCGGCGGGACGGTCGGTGCCGCCTCGAACGCCGTGCTCGGGACGACCGCGATCCAAGCCGGCGATACCGGCTTCCTGTTCGCGCCGGCGGACGCAACCTTCAAGACGCACGCCGGCGTCCTGGTCGTGACGGACGCGACCGGTACGATCTCGATCGTCGACGCCACCGGCCAGACGCGCGTGACGTATCCCTTCGACTGGCCGAGCGGCTACCGCCTGCAGGGCACGACGGTCTTCGACGCCTTCGGAATGCCGGCGCTGCCCTCGGCGCGCATCGTCTGTTCCGTCACGACGGGCAGCGTCCTCCTCTTCGGGACTGCGTACGACCCCGTCAGCGGCGACGCCGTGCGCCTCGAGCCCTTCCGGTCGGGCGACGTCGGACTCTGGCCCACGTTCCCGGGCTTCGTCCGCGGGAACGGGACCGCGGGGACGCTCGAGATCTTCAACCCCGGAACGACGGACGCGCACGTGACCCTCTCGTTCCGCCCCACACAGGCGGACGGCCTGCCGCCGCTCCCGGGCCAGGCGATCGGGAGCATCGTCGCGCCGGCCGGCACGGTCGTGAGCGTCGATCTCTCCGCGGGCCCCCCCGCGCAGGGCACGCTCGACCTCGCCTCCGACCAGAACATCTCGGCCTTCGCGACGTATCGCCAGGCCGCCGCCGGCGGCGGCACCGTGGGCTACGGGATGGCCGCGCAGCAGCTCGGCGCGGCGGTCACGACCGGCTCGCGCGCCGTGTTCCTCGCCGCGACGATGAACGGAGCGTTCGCCTCGACGCTTCAGCTCGTGAACCCGACGTACTCGCCGGCGTCGGTCACCGTGAAGTACACCGGCGCCGACGGCACCGCCGTGGGCACGCGGACGGTGTCGTTGCAGGCGCAGGCCGTCGTGGCGATCCCGGCTTGGCCCGCGGGCCTCACGACGGACCTGGGACGCGTGGACGTCGCGCCGCTCGCCGGGAGCGCGCCCGTCCTCGCGACGATGCTGCGTCAGGACCTCGTGAGCCTCGACACGGACGCGATCCTCCCCAACGTGGTCACCCCGTAACCGCAAGGTGGGCGTCCACATCGAGCACTCCGTCCGCGCGGCGGCCGCAGCAGCCGCCGCCCTCCTCGCGGTCCTCCGGGCCGCGCCTGCCCTCGCGCAGGACGCGCCCGGAGACGCGACGACCGTCGGCAACCACTTCGTCCAGACCTCGACGCCGCTCACGAACGAGAAGGGCACGTTCGAGGCGTACATCACGCACCGCTTCAACCAGGACGCGAAGGACGCGGGAGGCGGCAGCCTGTGGGGCCTCGACTCGGGCGCGTCCACCGGGATCGGGATCGAGTACGTCCCCGTGAAGAACCTCGCCGTGCAGGTCTATCGCGTGAACAACTACGCCGACTACGAGTTCGCGCTCAAGGCGACGCTCGTCCGCCCGAAGGCCGCGCTCCCCCTCGCGCTCGGCGTCCGCGGCGGCCTCGACTGGCGCACGGCGTCGTACGCGCCGAAGGAGACGAGCTGGTTCGGCCAGGCGATCGTCTCGTACACGATCGCCGACCGAGTCACGCTCGCGGTCGCGCCGGCGTACGTCCAGAACACGCAGTTCCAGACGGACGTCTTCAACATGCCGCTGATCCTCCAGGTCAAGATCACGAAGACGATCGCGCTGATGGGCGAGTACGTCCCGAAGAAGAGCACCGTGCCGGACTCGGTCGGCCAGTGGTCGGCCTCGATCGAGAAGCAGGTCTTCAACCACCACTTCGCGCTCTGGATGGGCAACTCGCAGCCGACGACGATGGACCAGCTCATCGGCGGCGACTACAACGGCGGCGTGACCGACAGCAACATGAAGATCGGCTTCAGCCTGAGCCGGGCGTGGGACCTCTTCCCGGCGAAGTGAACGGCGCCCTTAGGGTGTGGCCCGCGGCGGCTCGGGAGCCCAGACGTCGTCCGGCGCGACGACCCAGTTGTGGTCGGTCAGCGGGCGGACGTGGCCGAGCTTCCTGAGCCGGTCGATCAGGAGCTCGCGGATCTCCTCGGGCACTTCCTTGACGACCTTCGCGCCCTTGAGCGCCTTGTAGCCGCCGGAGCCCTGCGCGCGGTACGCATTCACGGCGAGCGTGAAGCGGTCGGAAGCCTGGACGGGCCGGCCCTTGAACGAGAGGTCCTGGACACGCGAACCCACGGGCGCGGTCGGGTCGATGCGGTACGTCGCGCCCTGAACCACGTCGAAGTTGTACGGGATCATCCCTTCCTTCGGCTTCAGGATGAGCCTGCCGTCTTCCCACGCCGCGCTGCCGTAGAACTCGGCGGCGTGCTCGAGGCAGGCCTTCAGCGTCGCGCCGTCGACCTCGACCTCGACGAGCTGGTTCTCGTACGGGTAGAGCGTGTAGACGTTGCGGACCTTGATCGGGCCCTTCCGGAAGCCCTCGAAACGGCCGGGCAGGAGCGACGTCATCGACAGGTCCGCTCCGGTGGCCTCACGCATGGCGTCGTTCACGAAGTCGAGAAGGGCCGTGTCCTCGAGGCGGGCGCGCGCGCCCGGGAAGTCCTCGTCCGCGACCGCGACGACCTCGTCCATGTACGCGCGGGCCGCCGCGTCGTGCGGCGCCGCGATCGCGGCAATCGTCGCGTCCGTCGCGACGGAGGAATCCGAGGGAAGGAGGGCCGCCGTCAGGCCCACGACCTTTTCGCCCTCCACCGACTTCTCGAACGTGACGTCCACGCGCCCGAGGACGTCTCCCCAGCGGCCCGGCTGGATCATCGGGACGCCGTTGATCCGCGTGAGCGGGATGCGCCGGTGCGTGTGCCCGGTCAGGAGGAGGTCGATCCCCGGGACCTTCGCAAGCGCGGCGACGCGGTTCTCGTCGTCCGTGCCGTCGGGGACACCGGTCTTCAGGTCCACCTCGAGTCCGCTGTGGATCAGCGCGACGACGAAGTCGCATCTCTCCTTCCCGTGCAGGACGGGTACGAGCCGCTTCGCCGCGTCGACGGGGTCCTCCCAGTGAAGGCCGGGGCGGTTGCGCGCGGGCTCCCAGTTCGGGATGTTCGGCGTCGTCAGGCCGAGGATGCCGATGCGGATCCCGGCGACGGTTTTGACCAGGTACTCGGGGAACGCCGCCGACCCGTCGGCGTTCCGCGTGTTCGCGGACAGCCACGGAAACGACGATTCCTTTTCGGCTTTCCGCAGGACCGCGAGGCCGAAGTTGAACTCGTGGTTCCCGACGGCCATCGCGTCGTACTTCAGCGCGCTCATCGCCTCGGCCATCGGGTCCGGTCCCTTCGACGGGTCCTTGGCGTGCAGGAATTCGAGCGGCGTCCCCTGGATCGTGTCGCCCGCGTCGAGGAGGAGGACGTTGGGCGTTTCCCTGCGGATCGCCTCGATCCGCGTCGCGACGCGGGCGAGGCCTTCGTCCGCGGGCTGGGCGCGCTGGTAGTCCCACGGAAGAAGGTGGCCGTGCAGGTCGCTCGTCTCGAGGATCGTGACGACGACACGGCCCTCGGCCGCGGCGGCGGAAAGAGGCGCGACGAAGATGGCGGCGAGGACGGCGCGCGCCACGGTGCGCCGAAGGCGGCCGGAAGGTCTCAAGACCCCGATTCTTAGCATATTCTCCGCCTCCATGCTTTCGACGAAGTCCCGGTCCGCGCCCGTTCCCGAGGTGCTCGCCCGCCTCGAGCACCTCTACGGGGACGCGAGTTGCTCGCTCGACTTCGGGCGGCCGCTCGAGCTCCTCGCCGCGACGATCCTCTCGGCGCAGTGCACGGACGCACGCGTGAACATGGTCACGCCCGAGCTCTTCCGGCGCTTCCCCACCGCCGCGGCGCTCGCCGCGGCGCCCCCGGGCGCACTCGAGGAGGTCATCCGTTCCACCGGTTTCTTCAACGCGAAGGCGAAGTCTCTCCGCGGGATGGCGAAGGCCCTCGTGGAGAAGCACGGCGGCGAGGTCCCGCGCACGATGGAGGAGCTCCACGCCCTGCCCGGCGTCGGACGCAAGACCGCGAACGTCGTCCTCGGGAACGTCTGGCACGCGCCGGACGGCGTCGTCGTCGACACGCACGTCGGCCGCCTCGCCCGCCGACTTGGATGGACGAAATTCGAAGATCCGGTGAAGGCCGAGCAGGACCTGAACCGCGCGATCCCCCGCGAGCGCTGGACGTGGATCAGCCACGCCCTCATCCTCCACGGCCGCCGCATCTGCTCCTCCCAGCGGCCGAAGTGCGACCTCTGCACCCTCGCCGACATCTGTCCGAAGGTCGGAGTCGAGGAGAAGAAAAGAGCGAGAGAGAGAGAAACGAAGAGAAAGAAGAAGATTTCTTTGAAGGTGAAGAGGGCGAAGACGCGATGACGCCTCCCGGAATCGGTTCGATCGAGGTCATCTGCGGCTCGATGTTCTCCGGCAAGTCCGAGGAGCTCATCCGACGTCTCACGCGCGCGCAGATCGCGCGCCGCCGCGTCCAGGCGTTCAAGGCTTCGATCGACAACCGCTACTCCGAGATGGAGGTCGTGTCGCACGGCGGCCTCCGGCTCGTGGCGGTCCCCGTCGCGAGCTCGGCGGACGTCCTCGCGAGGACCGAGGCGCGGACGGAGGTCGTCGGGATCGACGAGGCCCAGTTCTTCGACGCGGGGATCGTGGACGTCGCCTCGCGCCTCGCGGACCTAGGCAAGCGCGTGATCGTCGCCGGCCTCGACCAGGACTATCTCGGGCGACCGTTCGACCCGATGCCGGCCCTCATGGCCGCGGCCGAGGAAGTCACGAAAACGCGCGCGATCTGCGTCCGGTGCGGCCAGCCCGCGAGCCGCACCCAGCGTCTCGTCGAGTCCACCGAACGCGTCGTCGTCGGCGCAGCCGGCCTCTACGAGGCCCGGTGCCGCCGCTGTTTCGAGCCCGGAGTCGCCTCGTCCGAGGGCAGGCTGCCCTTTCCCGAGGGCGGCGAAGGCTCCCCAACCGATTGACCAAGAAGGCCTTGCGGAGATCCTCAGAGGATCTGTGGATTCTCCTGTGAATTGGCGTGTGCAAAAGGCGGCAGTCCCTCGCCACTCGCGGATCTTACAAATGTTGCACGGATTCCTGTGCAGCAGCCAAATCATTCAGAAACATGCAGTTCAGCGTGTAACGCCAGTGTAAAGGCCGTGCGAAACCGCGTGAATGGCTGGTCCGCTCGAATTACACAGGGCAAAATCCGCTCTCCATGCGGGTTTGATCGCGGCACCTCGCGTCAAACCCTCGAAAAATGCCGGTTTGACGCGACCCGGAGGGTTCGACGCCGCTACCAGCCGGCGCTTTCGCGGTGCTCTCCGAACACGGAGCGCAGCGCGTCCACGACCTCGCCGAGCGTTACGAGACCCGAGACGGCCTCTACGATCGGCGGGAGGACGTTGCGCCCCTCGCGGGCGGCATCCGCCACTCCCGCCCGCAGCCTCGCCGCTGCCGCCGCGTCGCGCCGCGCCCTGAGCGCGGCCAGCCGCGCTACCTGGTCCGCCTCGACGCCGGGGTCGATCACGAGCGTCGGGATCGGCCGCTCCTCCGCCACCACGAATTCGTTCACGCCCACGACGATCTGCTCCTTGTCCTCGATCGCCCGCTGCGCCCTGTAGGCCGCTTCCTGGATCTCGCGCTGGAAGAAACCGGCCTCGATCGCCTTGAGGGCCCCGCCCATCCCGTCGACCCGAGCGATGAGCGCTCCGGCCTCCTCGACGATGCCGGCCGTCAGGGCCTCGACGGCCCACGATCCGCCGAGAGGGTCCGCGACGCGCGCGACGCCCGTCTCGCAGGCGATGACCTGCTGTGTCCTCAGGGCGAGGAGCGCGGAGTCCTCCGTCGGAAGCGACAGGGCCTCGTCCTTGCCGTTCGTGTGGAGGGACTGCGTGCCGCCGAGGACCGCCGCGAGCGCCTGGATCGCGACGCGGACGACGTTCACCTCCGGCTGCTGCGCCGTGAGGGTCGAGCCCGCGGTCTGCGTGTGGAAGCGCAACGCGGCGGCCCGCGGGTCCGTCACGCCGAAGCGCTCCCCGACGAGGCGCGCCCAGAGCGTCCGTGCCGCCCGGAACTTCGCGATCTCCTCGAGGAAGTCGTTGTGGACGTTGAAGAAGAAGGAGAGCCGCGGCGCGATCTGTGCGGGATCGAGGCCGGCGTCCTTCGCGGCCTTCAGGTACTCGAGCCCGTCGGCGAGCGTGAACGCGACCTCCTGGACCGCCGTCGAGCCCGCCTCCCGGATGTGGTAACCGGAGATCGAGATCGTGTTCCAGCGCGGGACTTCCTTCTGGCAGAACGCGAAGACGTCCGTCACGAGGCGCATCGAGGGCTTCGGCGGGAACGCGTACGTCCCGCGCGCCGCGTACTCCTTGAGGATGTCGTTCTGGATCGTCCCGGAGAGCTTCGTCCAGGGCGTGCCGCGTCCCTTCGCGACCGCGAGGAGGAGCGAGAGGAGGATGGACGCGGTCGCGTTGATCGTCATCGAGATCGACACGGCGTCGAGCGGAATCCCGGCGAGGAGGGTCTCCATGTCCTCGAGAGAGGCGATCGGGACGCCGACCTTGCCGACCTCGCCGCGCGCGAGCGCATGGTCCGAGTCGTAGCCGATCTGCGTCGGAAGGTCGAACGCGACGGAGAGGCCGCTCTGTCCCCGGTCGAGGAGGAAGCGGTACCGCCGGTTCGACTCCTTCGCGCTCGAGAAGCCCGCGTACTGGCGCATCGTCCAGAGCTTCGTGCGGTAGCCGCCGGGCAGCGTGCCGCGGGTGAACGGTGCGACGCCGGGCCGCCCGGGGTCCCAGCCGGCCGGCACGTCCTCGGGGCCGTACGAGGTCTTCACGGGAAGCCCGGAGGTCGTCGTGACGGTGGAATCGCTCATGATCCCGATGCTAAGCCGACCGGGTCGGCGTCCCCAAGCGCCGGGGCCCGCCTCCTTTGCACGGGCTCCCGACCCGCGTCGGCGCGGGATCGCGCGTTCGTGTCAAGATTGGCGCACACGTGGCACGCACGCTCAGCGGCAACCTCGACACCTTTTCGCTCGCCGACCTCCTGCAGTGGCTCGAGATCAACGCCCTGTCGGGACGGGTCACCGTGTGGCGGGGGGAGGTCGTCCGGACGATCGACCTCAAGGGCGGCGCGATCGTGTTCGTCTCGTCGTCGCTCCCGAACGAGCGCCTCGGCGTCTACCTGACGCGGCGGAAGGTCCTTTCCGAGCCGGTCGTCTTCGAGCTGCTCGCCGAGAGCTTCGCGACCGGCCACAATCTCACGCGGCTCATCCTCGAGCGCAGCCTCCTTCCGCGCGAGAAGCTCGCCGAAGCCGTCGAGGGCCTCGCGATGAAGGTCCTCCTCGACCTCTTCCACTGGGCGGGCGCGTCGTTCGAGTTCGACCCGCTCTTCAAGATCGAGGACCTGATCCGGATCCACCTCTCGCTCCGCGGGCAGGTGCTCGCCTTCCACGGCGCGAAGTCCGTCGACGACTCGCGCGTGAACGTCGGGACCGCGACCGGGAGCGACGAGACGGGCGCGCGCTGGGAGCGCGAGTTCAAGCCGGGCGCCCTCGCCGCGATGTTCTGGGAGATCCTCGAAGCCCTCCCGGGCGAGACGCCGCCCCCGGCCCAGCTCAAGGAGTCGTTCCAGGGCTTCACGGCGTTCGCGACCCGCGTGCACAAGCGCCTCCGCGCGCCCGCGCGCCTGTTCCCGATCTACGACGACAGCGCCGTGATGCTGAGGAGCGCGCTGGACGAGGGCGGGGACCCCGAACGGATCGTCCAGGTCGCCGCGCTGGACCCGTTCCTGACGATCGACCTCCTCTATCTCGCGAACGCCCTGCGCACGGAGGCCGGAGAGCTCGTGCGGACGTCCCGCGAGGCGGCGGGCGTCCTCGGGACCGCCGCGCTCAAGCGTTTCGCGAGCCTCCTCTCGGACCCGTCCACGCCGAAGGTCCCGTCCGACGAGAAGATGGAGCGCGTCATCCGCCGCGCCGCCCTGTCCACCGCGGTGGCCGCCTCGCATCTCGCCGAGGGGACGGACATCTCGCGCGAGGAGGCGTACACGCTCGGCCTCCTCGAGCCTCTCGGGAGCTACGAGCTCCTCAAGCTGCTGATCGCCGTGCCGTTCCCGCCCGGCCCGATCCGCATCGGCGCGCTGTCGCGCTTACGGGCCGCGGCCGGACGCGTCCTCGCGCGGAAGCTGAATCTCTCGCAGCCCGTCGAGGAGGTCCTCGGCTCGAGCGGCCGGATCACGTCGCGCAGCCCGGCCGCCGAACAGCTCGTCTTTCTCGCCAAGCAGATCGCGCCGTCGGAGCAGATCGGGCACGAGTGGACGAGCGAGGACCCGAAGCTCGCGGACCGGGTCACCGAGCTCTCCGCCCGGCCCGACCTCCCGCAGCTCGTCGCCCGCGACGCGTCGATGCTCCGCGAGATCCTCCAGCTCTGAGCCCGCCGGCCCCGACCCTCTCTCCTCGAGGTGCACCGATGACCCCTGCTGCCCGTCTCCTGCGCTCCGGCGCCGCGGTCCTCGCCCTCGCAGGCGCCCTCGCGCTCCCGGCGCGCCCAGAGGACGCGGGCGCCACGCTCCGCACGGGCGTACGCGCCGCGGTCGACGTCACGGCGATGGACCTCGACGTCGTCGCGACGAGGAAGGACGAGCCCGTGACCGACCTCCGGAAGGACGAGGTCACGGTCGTCGTGGACGGGAAGCGCTACGCGCCGGACTACTTCGTGAGGGTCGAGTCCGGGCAGCTCCACGGGCCGGACCTCGCGAACGCGTCCCCCGACTTCATCCTCGACACGACGCGCGCGGGCGAGTCGCACTGGATCCCGCGCCAGTTCCTGGTCTTCTTCGACGACGAGCACCTCATGCCGTTCGAGAAGAAGAACGCGGCCGAGGGGCTGCGCGACTTCGTGACGCGCCTCTCCCCGTCCGACGAGATGGCGCTCCTCGCGTACAACATCTCGACGCGCGTCTTCGTGCCGTTCACGAGCTCGAAGGAGGACCTTCTCGCCGGACTCTCGAAGCTCGAGAACCTGCCGCCGCGCGGGCTCATGTGGGACTCCCAGTACCGGCAGGCGATCCAGGAAATCCGCCGCACCTCGCCGATGACGCCCCGCGGCCAGAGCGCGCGCGATTCGGCGATCCGCACGTGGGGCGCGCAGGCCGACGCGCGCGACAAGGGCACGCTCGACGAGTTCCGTCGCGCGGTCGACGCCCTCGGCGCGCGCTCCGGCAAGCGCGTCCTCATCTACGTCTCGCACGGGATGGAGATGCGGCCGGGCCAGAGCCTCGCGCAGTCCCTCGGCGGCACGGCCCTGAACCAGTTCGACTACAACCTGACGTCCGAGTACTCAGCCGTCCTCGAGTCCGCGAACCGGGCCGGGATCACGATCAACGCGCTGGACGCGCGGGGGCTCGCGGTCGACGTGGACGCCTCCGATTCCGACCCGCCCGCGATCGACCCGTTTCTCGCGAACCAGAACCGGCGGGAGGTCATCGCGGGCTTCGCGGAAGAGACCGGTGGCGTCCTCGTGGAGAACCGGAACTTCTTCCCGGCGTCGCTCGACCGGATCTACCGCGAGTCGTCCAGCTACTACGCCGTCGGCGTCACCCTCGCCTCGCTCGACGCGAGGGCGGCCGTCCACGACGTCCGGGTGACGACGACGCGCCCGGGCGTGACGCTCCGGGCCCGGCGCGGCTTCGTGCCGCTCACGGCCGCGCAAGCGGCGCGGAACCGCCTCGAGATGGCGCTCATCACGCCGGACGCGGGGGGCGACTTCGCGGTCTCGCTCCTCACCGACGTGCCGAAGAAGGGGGGCGGCATCGGCCACCGCCTGGTCCCCTTCGCCGTGGCGGCGCCGATCGCGGCCCTCACGTTCCTCGACGAGGGCGGGAAGAAGAAGGCCGTCGTCGAGATCGGCCTCGCGGCCGTCGAGGACACCGGCGCACGGTCCATCCCCTTCGTAGACAGAAAGGAGATCGTCGTGACGCCCGAGTCCCTCGCGGCCGCCTCCGCGGGCAAGGAGCCCTTCGTCTACCGCGGCGAATTCAAGGCGCGGAAGGGAAACATGCGGTTCGTGGCGACCGTGCGGGACGTCGCCACGAACCGGGTCGGCATCGGCTCCGCGAACGTGCGGGTCGAGTAGGCCTCAGCCCTTCTTCTTCGGCACGGGGGCGGGCGCCGGCGCGGGCGCGGCCGAGCCCAAGACCGTGAACGGCGCGACGAGGTCGAGCTTCTTCTGCGTCGCGGTGTCGAGGATCGTGACGCGCAGCTCGTAGTCGTTCGGCTTGAGGTACTGGCCGAGGTTCGACTCGATGATCCCGCCCGCGAGATCGAGAACGAGCGCGCCGCCCTCCTTCAGCTCCGGCACCTTCGCGGGCTCCTCGGGAGGAGTCGGGACGTCGATCGGGGGCTGGCCCTTCGGCTTGAGCTTGATCGTCCGCCTCAGCGTGACCGTGCGGCTCACGGCCTCCACCGGCGGGTTGTAGATGCGCACCGCGTACGAAAGACCGTCCGCGGCGGCGAGCTTCCCGTCGCCCTTCACGACGAAGCGGCGGGCCGAGAAGGTGAACGGATCGTCCGTCTTCGGGGCATCCACCGGAAAGTCGTTCACGGCGACGACGAGCGGCGAGGCGGAGAACTCCGTCGGGAGCGCCGACACGGTCACGGACCTGCGGCCGGAGACGAGGACCTTGCCCGCGGAGTCGAGGAGGACCGCCGCGACGTCATAGTCGCCCGGGACGACGCGCAGGGCGCGGTCGGTGAAGAAGTCGGCGTGCGTCTTGAGGAGCTTCGCGTCCTCGTCCACGCGCGCGGCCTCGGTCCCGTCGGCGCCACGCGCGACGATCGCGAGACGCACGCCCTCGCCGGATCCGACCGCGGCGGCCGGCGCGTAGAGCTGGACGCCGAGGCGGGTCGAGCCGTCGCCGTAAGCGAGCGGGAGGACCGCGAGCGCGCCGAACGGCTCCTTCGGAAGGCCGTCGATGGCGGCGCGCGAGGCGGGCGCGAGGGCCGGGCCCTTCGCCGCCTCGACCGCGGCCTTCTGTTCGGCCTCGACCTGCTCCTTCGTCTTGTAGACGGGAAGCTCCTTGCGGTCCGGGTTCACGATCGCCATCTGGGCGGCCCTGGTCTCGAGGCGCCGCACGGTGGAACCGTCCAGGAGACGCTCGAGGAGTGCGGCCTGGTCCACCTCGAACTTCGCGTTCAGCGAGTCGACGTCGGCCCAGGGTGGCAACTGGGGTTTTTCATAGAGCCAAATGTGGAGAACGGTCGCGGCGGGAGTGTCCAGGTCTTTCGACGCCCCGGTCGCGCTCAAGGTGTCCTGGCCGAGTCCGCCCGTTGCCTTCTGCGTCACACTCTTCGGAGGCCCGATCAGGATGAGCGCCTTGCCGCGTTCCGTGAGCGCGCCCCGCTTGCGGCCGAGGGCGAATTTCTCGTCGGCGAACTTGACGCGCGCCTCGAATTGTTCGCGGAAGACGTTCTCGGGCGTCTTTTCGATGTTCGGATGGCGCCGCGCCCAGAAGAGCGCGATGAACTTCTCGGCCTCGCCGTCGGACGCGACCTTCTTCCAGTCCTTCTTCTCGGCGTCGGTGGCGAGGAACGCGAACTCGGGCGACTTCTCCCAGTCCTTGTACTTGTCGAGCGCGGCGAGCACCGGAAACGCCGCCGAGACGAGCAGGGCCAGGACGATCAGGGCGGGGATCGATCGCTTCATTGACGACTCCCGGCGCGCGCGGCGCGGTTTCGGTCGGGCGCCTCTCGGAGGCGCGCGAAGAACCGACTATACAGGACGCCCGGCCGGCGAATCGACTGCGAGGGCGTCGCAGATCCAGGAGATTGGATCGCAATCCCACCCGCCGTCGAAGCCGGACCCCAAGGCAGTCGCACCCGGCTCCAAGTGGTCATTTCGCAGTGGGATCCGTTGTCGGGGACGCGAGATGACAACCGTGTCGTCGACGAACGGCGACTTCGTGTTCAAGGCGCTCCCGCCCGGCACGTACACGGTCACGATGGAGCTCCAGGGCTTCCAGACCATCACAAAGACGGTCACCGTCACGGCCGGCCAGCCCGCCGCCGTGGAGGTGAACATGTCGCTCTCGGGCGTGCAGGCGAGCGCGACGGTCACGGCGAAGTCGGAGATCGTCTCGACGACGACTCAGGCCTCCACGACGATCAACAGCGACCTCACGAACAAGCTCCCGAACACGCGCACGATCGCCCAGGCCGCGTCCCTCTCCTCGGGCGTCGCGCAGGTCACGGGCCTCGCGAACGCGCTCTCGGTTTCGGGCGCGCCCACGTTCGACAACCTCTACACGGTGGACGGCGCCGTCATCACGGACAACATCCGCGCGACGCCGAACAACCTCTTCATCGAGGATGCGATCCAGGAGACGTCCACATCCGTCAACGGGATCTCGGCCGAGTACGGCCGCTTCCAGGGCGGCGTCATCAACACGGTCACGAAGTCGGGCGGCAACTCGTTCTCGGGCTCGTTCCGTACGACGTTCACGAACGACGCGTGGTCCGCGGTTTCGCCCGCCGGGGAGGCACGCATCCAGAACGTCCTCGAGCGCTACGAGGCGACGCTCGGCGGTCCGATCTGGAAGGACCACATCTGGTTCTTCGGCGCCTTCCGCTCGGCCGACACGAGCACGGCGCAGACGACGTACGCCGACGCGAAGGTGAGCGGGCAGACGCCCGTCGGCGGCTACCCGGGCACCCAGTACCAGTTCGGCGACTCGGAGAAGCGCTACCAGGGCAAGCTGACGCTGACGCCCTTCCCGAACCACACGATCGCCGCCTCGTACATGACGATCAAGGACGAGAACACGAACTACATCTATCCCGCCGCGTCGAGCAACTTCGACACGCTCGGCCTCATCAACCGGCAGCTCCCGCAGGACACGATGTCGATCAGCTACAACGGCGTCCTGACGACGGACCTCTTCCTCGAGGGCATGTTCTCGAACCGGCACTTCAAGTTCGAGAACTCGGGCTCCCCGTACACGGACCTCATCAACGGCACGATCCTCCGCGACCGCTCGCGCGGCAACATCCGCGGCAACTCCCCGACGTTCTGCGGCATCTGCGGCCCCGAGAAGCGTGACAACGAGGACATCCTCGTCAAGGGCACGTACTTCCTGTCGACCGGCTCCCTGGGCTCGCACAACATCGTCGTGGGCTTCGACGACTACGACGGCAAGCGCTACTCGAACAACTACCAGTCGGGCAGCAACTACCGCCTCTTCGCGACGACCACGAGCCTCTACGGCGGCAACGTCTACCCGTCCTTCGGCTCGAACACGATCGTCTACTACACGCCGATCTACACCCCCACGCAGGGCACGAACACGCGGACGCTCTCCGGCTTCGTGAACGACCAGTGGCGCCTGAACGACCGCCTGTCGCTCAACCTCGGCGTGCGCTACGACAAGAACGACGCGCAGAACTCGGTCGGCGCCACGACCGCGAACGACTCGGCGTTCAGCCCCCGCGTCGCGGCGAACTACGACGTCACGGGCAAGGGCGACCTCCGCGTCGCCGCGTCCTACGCGCACTACGTCGGCGGCCTGCAGGACTCGCAGCAGGACGGCGCCTCCTCGGGCGGCCAGCCCGCGACCTTCGAGTGGTACTACGCCGGCCCGTCGATCAACGTCGGCGTCCCCCCCGGCACGATCCCGCCCGTCTCGAAGGCGGACGCGATGCAGCAGGTCTTCAACTGGTTCTTCGCGCAGGGCTGCCCGGACTTCACGACCTGCAAGATTCCGCTCATCTACGCGAGCGTCCCCGGCCTGAACCGCCAGATCCAGGGAACCCTCAAGTCGCCGTACGCCCGTGAATACACGTTCGGCGTCAACGGAAACGTCGGCTCGAATTTCTCCTACCGCGCCGACTTCGTCCGCCGCGACTTCCACGATTTCTACAACCTCGTGATCAACCAGCAGACGGGGTACGTGTCCGACGTCACGGGCAAGAAGTACGACCTCGGGATCATCGGAAACACGAACGACGTCGAGCGCAACTACACGGGCCTCCAGACGCAGTTCCAGTACCGCTGGCAGTGGCTGACCGTCGGCGCCAACTGGACGTGGTCGCACACGCTCGGCAGCTTCGACGGCGAGAACGCGACGAGCGGCCCGATCCAGAACGATACGCAGACCTACCCCGAGTACAAGCAGGTGTCCTGGTACGCGCCGTACGGGTCCATGCAGACCGACCAGCGGCACCGCGTCCGGCTCCTCGCTGCGGCCGACCTCCCCTTCATCCCGAAGGCGTTCGGCAACTTCAACATCGGCCTCGTCCAGGCGTACGACACCGGCGCCCCGTACGGCGCCGTCGGCGCGGTCCGGTCGTATCTCTACGTGGCGAACCCGGGCTACATCACGCGGCCGAGCTCCGTGACGTACTACTACACGGCACGCGACGCGTTCCGGACCGACGACATCAAGCGGACGGACCTCTCGCTCACGTACACGTACAAGTTCTTCAACACGGTCGAGCTCTTCGTCCAGCCGCAGGTCATCAACCTCTTCAACAACCAGGGCCTGATCGCGGTCGACACGACCGTGCGGACGGCGGTCTCGCCCGGCACGGGCAACACGTTCCAGAACTTCAACCCGTTCACGACGACGCCGGTCAAGCGGACGGGGACCGAGACCACGGCGAACTGGGACTACGGCCCGAACTTCGGCAAGGCGCGCAGCGTGAGCGACTACCAGCAGCCGCGCACGTTCCTCGTCACCGCGGGCGTCCGCTTCTAGTCTTTTCCTTCCGTCTCCTTTCGGGAGCCGGGCCTTCGGGTCCGGCTCCTTTTCTTTTCGCCCGTCTGGGTTACGCTCCGGCGATGCGATCCGGCAGGCTCGGCGCGGCCCTCGGCGCCCTTATGTTCCTCGCCGCGGGCTGCCGGCGCGGCGCGCCGCGCGAGACGTTTCCCGGTGCCCCCGTCATCCTCGTCAGCGTCGACACGCTCCGCTCGGACCACCTCCCCGCGTACGGGTACAAGGGCGTCGAGACGCCCGCCCTCGACGCGCTGCGGAAGGACTCGATCCTCTTCGAGCGCGCGTGGTCGCACGCCCCGCTCACGTTGCCCTCGCACGCCTCGATCCTGACGGGGCGCGAGCCCTCGGCCCACGGCCTCCACGACAACCTCGGCTACCGTCTCAAGGCCGGTGTCCCGACGCTCGCCGAGGTCCTCAAGGGGCAGGGGTACGAGACGGGCGGCGCGGTCTCGTGCTTCGTCCTCAAGGGAGACAGCGGGATCTCGCGCGGCTTCGACTTCTACGACGACGCCGTGGCCTCGCCGGAGGGACAGGCCGCCCTCGGCCAGGTCCAGCGCCCGGGGCCCGACACCGAGGCGAGCCTCGAGGCGTGGATCGCGGCGCGGCCCGCGGGCGGCAAGCTCTTCGCGTTCCTGCACCTCTACGAGCCCCACACGCCGTACGAACCGCCGGAGCCGTTCAAGAGCCGATACGCGGCGCAGCCCTACGACGGCGAGATCGCGCAGGCGGACGCGATCGTCGGGAGGTTCCTCGCGTTCCTCAAGGGGCGGGGCCTCTACGACAGGGCCCTGATCGTCTTTCTCTCGGACCACGGCGAGGGGCTCGGCGAGCACGGAGAGTCCGAGCACGGGATGTTCCTCTATCGCGAGACGCTCCAGGTGCCGCTTTTCCTCAAGCTCCCGGGCGGCAGGCGCGCCGGCGAGACCGTCGCGACGCCGGCGGCCCTCATCGACGTCTTCCCGACGCTCGCCGAGGCCGTGGGCGTGCCGGACTTCAAACGCCCCGAGGGGACCCGCTCCCTCCTCGACCCGCCCGGGGCGCCGGCACGCCGCATCCTCTCCGAGACGTTCTTCCCCCGGATCCACTTCGGCTGGAGCGAGCTGTCGTCGCTCTTCGACGGCCGCTGGCACTACGTCGACGCCCCGAAGGCCGAGATTTACGACGTCGCCGCCGACCCCGGCGAGACGGCAAACCGCCTGGCCGAAAAGCCCGACGCGCTGCGCGCGATGCTCGCCGAGGCCGGAAAGCGCAAGCCCGCCTACGAGTCCGCGGGCGACCTCGACCCCGAGGCGCGCAAGAAGCTCGCGTCCCTCGGCTACCTCAGCGCGGGGCCGTCGAGCGCGAACGCGGGCGGTCTCGACGACCCGAAGGACCACATCAAGACCTTCGAGGAGCTGCGCATCGGCCTCGGCCATCTCACCGCGGGGGACGCGGCGAAGGCGCACGCGGTCTTCGCGAAGCTCCTCGCGTCGAACCCGCGGATGCTCGACGTCTGGGACATGGACTCCAAGGCCCTCCTCCAGCTCGGGCGGCCCGCGGAGGCGCTCGCTGCGCTCCGGAAGACCGTGGACCTCGCGCCCGAGGCCGCGCGGACGCCGTTCCTGCGCGAGGTCGCGAACCTCTGCCTCCAGCTCGGGATGTGGGACGAGGCGCAGAAGCACGCGGAGGCCCTCCGCGCGCTCGGGGACCCCGACGCGGAGGACATCGCGGCCCGCGCCGCCCTCGGGAAGGGAGACCTCAAGGCCGCCGAGCCCGCGGCCCGCGCCGCGTACGAGAAGGGCTCGGGAAAGACGAAGGTGCGCGGCGCCCTCGTCCTCGGCCGGCTCGCGGTCGTGCGGAACGACCTCGCCGGGGCGCAGAAGTGGGCGGACGAGGCCGCGGCGCTCTCCGCGGACGACACGGTCGTGCAGTCCGGCCTCCACATGCTGCGCGGCGACATCCTCGCGAGGCAGGGGCACGTGCCCGAGGCCGAGCGCGAGTTCCTCGAGGAGATCCACCTCTACCCCGACCGCCTCGACGCCCGCGTCTCGCTTTCGGCGCTCTACGCCTCCGCCGGTCGGCGCGAGGACGCGCGGCGCGCGCTGATCGCGCTCGTCACGCGGCAGCCGACCCCCGAGGCGTTCCTCCTCGCGATGAAGACGTTCCGCGTCACCGAGGACCCCGCGGGCGAGCGCGAGATGCATCGTGAGGCGAAGCGCCGCTTCCCGCGCGATCCGCGGTTCTGAGCCCCGCTATTTCTTCTTCGGGGGAGCCGCCCCTGCCTTCGGCGGGAGGGTTCCGGTCACGACAAACGTGGCCGACCCCTCGGCCGTCTTCTTCGAGACGTTGTCCGTCACGACGACCTTGATCTCGTACTCGCCGGGCTTTCTCAGATACTCGCCGAGCCGCGACTCGATGAGGACCGCCGAGACGTCCAGCGTCACGATGCCCTTCGCGTCCTTGCTCTTCGGGTCCGGCACCTTGACCGGCGGGTCCTGGGGCTGCGGAATGTCCACGGGCGGGGCGCCCTTCGGCTTGAGCTTCACCGTGCGCGAGACGCTCACGGTGTTCGTCGCGGGGTCGACCGCCGGGTTGTAAACGCGCAGGACGAACGCGAGAGAGTCCTGCGGGTCGAGGCGGCCGCCCTTCGCGACGAACCGGTAGCCGGAGAACGTGAAGGAATCCCCGGGTTTCGCGCTCGGGACGGGGAAGAACGCACCCGCGACGATGATCGGCGAGATCGCGAAGTCCGCCGGCGCCGGCGCGACCGTGACGGCCTTCTTCGCGGCCGCCAGCGTCTTGCCCGACGCGTCGAAGACGCCCGCCGCGACCGTGTAGTCGCCCGGCGGCACGGAGAACCACCGGCTCGCGAAGCGGCCGCCGGCCGTGGGCTCGAGGGACGTCGTCTCCTCGAGGCGCGCGGCGTCCTTGCCGTCCTTGTCCTGCACGAGGAACGCGATGCGGCTGTCCGCGGGAGGCTCGCCGGCCGACGCGGGCAGGAAGATCTGCGCCTGAATGCGCGTGTCGTCCGTCTCGCCGCCCATGAGAGGAAGGACGGACAGCAGCAGGGTGTCCTGGGAGACCGCTTCGAGCGCGGCTCGTGAGGCAGGCGTGAGGGCGGGACCCTTCAGCGCCTCGGCGGCGGCCGCCTCGGCCGCTTTCGTCTCGGCCTCGAGCTCCGCGGCCGTCCGGAAATGCGGGGGCTCCTTGAGTCCTGGATGGAGCAGCAAGGCCGTGCGCGCCTTGACCTCCAGCGAGTTCACCGTTCCCGCGCTCGCACCGGCGACGTAGTCTCTCATCGCTTCGACGACGAACTCCGCCGTCAGCGTCTTCACAGGCGACCATTCCGGAAGCTTGTCGGCGTCGTACTTGAACGTCACGATGCTCTCGCCGATCGAGGTGCCGGGATCGTTCGCGGGCCGCAGCATCCCGGGGGCGGTTCCCGAGTCCACGTCCTCCTGTGACCTTGTCGCGAAAAGAGGTTGAAGCTTCGTCCCGGCCTCCCGATGCAGCGTCGTCGGCTCTCCCAGGAGGATGAAGAGCTTCCCTCGCTCGGTGAGCGCGCCGCGCAGGCGCGCCATCGCGAAGAGCTGGTCCGCTTTCTTGACGCGCTCGTCGAAGACCACCTTGAACTCGTTGACCGGCGTCTTGGGGTCCGGATCGCGCTTCGCCCAGAAAAGCTGAATGAAGTGGTCGGCCTCTTCGTCGGTCGTGATCTTCTTCCAGGCTTTCTGTTCGGCGTCCGTCGCGAGGAACGTGAACTCGGGGGTCTTGCTCCAGTTCTTGTAGCGCTCGAGGCCGCTGCCGAGGCTCGGCAGAGCGGAAAGAAGAGGAAGGAGGAGGAAAACGGCCGCAAGGCGTGACGTGGTTTTCATCTTGAGAGGTGGAATACCGCAAACACACGCGTCTGACAAGAGCGAAGGGGCATCAGTCTTGCTGTCACGCGACGGCGACGCAGCCCTCACCGCCCCGGGAGCTTCTTGCCGTCCTCGAGCCAGGCCTTGAGGTCCGAGAGCATCCGTTCCCACCCCGGCCCGAGCTGATCGCGGTACGAGTCCCACGTCGGCCCGTCCTCGATCCCCTGCTGCACGACGGTCACGTCCGTGCCGCCCTCGACGGCCTCGAACGTGACGGCGAGGCGCATGGGACCGAACGAAAGACCCTCGGGGCTCGAGAAGACGAGGTTCGCGACGACGAGGGCGCGGCCCGGCTCGAACATCTCGATCTGGCCCATCGAGGTGTAGCCCGCGTCCGAGTCGGGGTCCGCGTACCAGCCGAGCGCCCAGTTGCCGCCCGCCCGCGAGCCGATCACCGCGCCGTCGGCGAGCCACGAGAGCACCTCGGGGACCCGCACGAACGCCTCGAAGGCCCGCTCCGGCGCGACGCGCACGAACACTCCACGCGTCACGGCCCCGCTCACGGGACCGATCTTACGTCGTGCGAGAATCGCGGCCGCCATGCTGATCGGCCTCAGGAGCGCGCTCGAGCGCGCGATCGTCGACGCCTGCGTGAAGACGTTCGGGGTCGCGCCTCCGCGCCTCGTCCTCGAGACCCCGCCGAAGGTGGAGCTGGGTGACCTCGCCTGCCCCGTCGCGTTCGAGCTCGCGAAGGTCCTCAAGCGCCCGCCGCGGAAGATCGCCGAGGAGCTCGCGCCCGTCCTCGTCCTGCCCGACATCGTCGTGAAGCGGACCGTGGAGGGCGGCGGCTATCTGAACTTCTTCGTGGACCGCCCGAAGGTCCTCCGGGCGATGCTCGAGGAGACGCACGACGCGCGGTCGGCGGACGCCGCGGACGCGGGCAAACTCATCGTCGAGCACACGAACATCAACCCGAACAAGGCGGCGCACATCGGGCATCTTCGAAACGCCGTTCTCGGCGACGTCCTCGTGCGGACCTTCCGGCGCCTCGGACGGAGCGTCGAGGTCCAGAACTACCTCGACGACACGGGCGTGCAGGTCGCGGACGTCGTCGTCGCGCTCGAGCATCCCGGCGCTCTCGTCGACCCGAGAAAAGCCGCGGCTCTCGGGGAGGAGATTCGCGAGATCCTCGACGCGTTCCCGTACGACGCGCCCGGCGTCCCGGGCCGCCGCCTCGGCGACCTCGCGTGGGACCTCTACGCGCTCGTCGGGAAGAGCTACGCGGCCGATCCGGAGCTCGAGAAGGCGCGGCGCGACACGCTCCACGCGATCGAGGGTGCCGCGACGGGACACGACCAGACGGAGGACGAGAAGGCCACGGCCGCGATTGCCGCCCGTCTCGCCGAGGCCGTCGTGCGCTGCCATCTCCTCACGATGGAGCGCATCGGCGTCGACTACGACCTCCTGCCCCGCGAGAGCGACATCCTCGCGCGGAAGTTCTGGGTGGCGGCATTCGAGCGCCTGAAGGCCGCGGGGGCCGCGCGCCTCGAGACCGAGGGCAAGAACGCGGGCTGCTGGGTCATGCCGCTCGAGGGCGCGGCCGAGTTCGAGGGCATGGAGGACGCGGACAAGGTTCTCGTCCGCTCGAACGGCACGGTCACGTATACGGGCAAGGACGTCGCGTACCAGCTCTGGAAGCTCGGCGTCCTCGGGATCGACTTCGAGTACGAGAAAGTCCCGTACGTCGACGTGGACGGCAGCCCGGAGTTCCGCGCCTCGGACGGCGTCTCGCCGCTCTACCGGACGTGCCGCGACGCCGAGGGCGCGGACCCGTCCGCGCGCGGGCGCTTCGGCAAGGGCACGGGCGTCATCAACGTGATCGACGTCCGCCAGTCCTACCCGCAGAAGGTCGTCAAGGAGGCCGTCCGCAGGGCAGGCTTCTCCGAGGCCGCAGACCGCTCGGTCCACTTCGCGTACGAGATGGTCGCGCTCACGCCGGCGTCCGCCGAGGCGCTCGGCGTCGACCTCACGGACGAGGACCGCGCGAAGCCGTTCGTCGAAATGTCGGGCCGCAAGGGCCTCGGCGTGAAGGCCGACGACCTCCTCGACCGCCTCGTCGAGAAGGCGCGCGACCAGATCGCCTCCCGCGCGGGCGGCGAACGGCCCGAGCCCGGCCGCGCCGAGTCAATCGCCGTCGGCGCGCTGCGCGTCTACATGACGCGCTTCTCGCGCAACAAGATCATCGCGTTCGACTTCGACGAGGCGCTCGCGTTCGAGGGCGACACGGGCCCGTACCTCCAGTACGCCGCCGTGCGGGCCGCGAACATTTTCCGGAAGCTCGAGGAGACCGGGCTCACGGGCCGGCTCGACGCGGCCGAGACGGCCGCCGTCGAGGCGCTGCCGCTCGACACGCTCGACGACGGCCTGTGGGACGTCGTGAGGACGTGCTCGCGCTCGCTCGACACGTTCGAGAAAGTCGCCGAGACGCTCGAGGTCTCCCTTCTCGTGAGGCACGCGCTCGCCGTCGCCGCGGCCTTCCACCACCTGTACCACACGCACCCGATCTCGCAGGAGAAGGACGAGGCGCGGCGCCGCGGCCGGCGCGCGGCCCTCCAGGTCGTCTCGGACCACCTCGCCGACGTCCTCGGTGTCCTCGGCGTTCCGATTCCGGAGAGAATGTGACGGCGGCGGCGCGCGAGGTGCGCTACCGCGGCCGCGCCGCGTCGGACCTCGTGGCGCTCGTCCCGCTCGTGTCGAAGGTGTTCCAGGAGGAGTTCGACGCGCCGGCGGACGACGCGTTCCTTCGGGAAGCCGAAGCCGCGTCCCTCATCTTCGACCCGCGGCGTGATGTCTGCGTGACGGCGGAGGCGGGCGGGCGGGACGTGGGCACTCTCCTCGTCGTGCCCGGCGGCGTGTCGGGCGAGGCGGCCGTGTTCGCGTGGCTCGCCGTCGACGGCGAATTCCGCGGCACCGGGATCGGGCGCGAGCTCCTGTTCCGCGGGATCGAAGCCTGCCGCGAGCGCGGGCGGAACCTCATGCGCGCGCACGCCTTCGCGGTCTCGCCCGCCGCGTGCCGCCTCTACTGGCTCTACGGGTTCCGCGTCGCCGGCCTCGAGGCCTTCCCCGTCGGGAACGCCGCGCGCGAGCGCATCGTCTTCGAGAAGCGGATCGATCCTCCCGTCACGGCCGTCTGACGCCGGGGGCGCTCTCGTGCGCCGCGGCCGGAGAAGCCCCGGAGGAAGGAGCGTCCGCCACGGCCGACACGTCGGCGATCCCCGTTCGCTCGTCCAGCGCGGCCGTCACGACGACGTGGCGCGGTCCGGCCCCGGATTCGCTGAAGCGCGTGCGCGCCGGGCTGTCGGGGCTCACGACCCAGATCTTCCCGTCCGCCGTCCTGAGGAGCGGGCGGTGCGGGCCGAGGTTTTTCTCGCCCCCCGGGAGGAGCGCGTCGAGCGCGCAGCGCAGGCAGAAGACGTCGGCGTCGAACGTCCGGGGCGTGCTCGCGGAGACGATCGCGCCGTGGGCCGCGGCCGGGACCACGCGGCCCGCTACCCAGCCGGCGAGGAGGCCACACCCGCCCGCGAACGCGACGACGACCGGCCGCAGCGACCGCCGCGGGACGCGTCCCGGCAGCTCCACGCAGCGCGCGAGCCGCCGCGCGAGCTCCTCCGGACAGCGATCCACGGGTCGGCCCGTGCGCACGGCGTCGCGCAGACGGGCCGCCTCGTCGCACCGGCAGCGGCAGTCGGGGCAGGTCTCGAAGTGCGCGAGGAGACGGGCGGCGTCGACGAGCTCGAGCTCGTCGTCGTGGTAGGCCTCGATGAGGAGGCTGGCCGTCCGGCAATCCATCGTCTGCGGCGGTGATCCCGCCGCCCGGCTATAACATCAGCGGCGCTTGCGGTATTCCGAAAGCTGGACGGTCTTGCCCGCCGGCCCGCTCTGGCGCGTACGCGCGGGCTCTCCCTCCCCGAGGTAGTTCCGCCGGCGGCCGTACTCGAGGAGCGCCGATTCGAGGAGCCGCCGCCCGCGGTAGAGCCTCGACATGACCGTCCCGAGAGGGATCTCGAGGATGTCGGCGACCTCGCGGTACGAGAAGTCCTGCAGGTCGACGAGCTCGACCACGAGGCGGAAGTCCTCGGGCAGAGCCGCAAGGGCCTCCGCGACCGGCCCGTCCATCGTCGAGGCTACGAGCTCTTCCTCCGGGCCCGGATTCGAGGCCTCCCGCGCCCGCGTTCCCGCGGCATCGAGGGCGTCGTCGCCGTCGGCGCCGAGGTCGATCTCCTTCGGGCCCGCCTTCGCATGCCGATAGCCGTTGATGAACGCGTTCTTGAGGATGCGGAAGAGCCACGCCTTGAGGTTCGTCCCCTCCGTGAAACTCTCGTAGTGGGAAAAGGCCTTCAGGTACGTCTCCTGAAGGAGGTCCTCTGCGTCCTGCCGGTTACGCGTGAGGCGCAGGGCGGCGCCGTAGAGCGCGTCGGCGAACGGCAGCTCGCCGTTCTTGAGGTCCCACGCGCCCGGGGAGGAGGCTTTTTTCGAGGTCAGAAATGCCATCGGCCGCACCGCCTTCTTCTTAGCAATACGCGCGCCGGTTTCAATCGGCTCTTTCGGCACCCCCGAAAAAGGTACGGCCCCGGTCGCCCGGGGCCGCGAACTCCCTGACGGGACGAGACTTACTTGCCGTTGATGACGAAGGCGATGACGAGGGCGTAAATGACGAGCGACTCGATCAGGACGAGGCCGAGGAAGGCCTGGCCCCGGATCTGGCCGACCGCACCGGGGTTGCGCGCGATGCCCTCGCAGGCCGCGACGGCCGTCCGGCCTTGCGCGATGGCGCCGGCCGCGGCGGCAATGCCGATCGCGAACGCCGCGGACCAGTGACCCCAGCCGGCACCGCCGGAGACGGCCTTGGCCGCTTCCTCGGCAAACGCGAGGTTCGGGAGAGCGAGGACGAGCGCGCCGAGGGCGCCCGCGGAGAGCATCTTCTTGAACATTTCAGGGACTCCTTTCGAGATGGAAAGTCGGATCAGTGCTCGTGGGCGGTGGCGCCGCCCAGATAGACGGTGGTCAGGAGGGTGAACACGTACGCCTGCAGGAGCGCCGTGAAGATCGTGAGCGCCATCATCGGCCAGGGCACGACGATCGGCATGATGCCCGCGAAGATGCTGCCGGCCGTGTGCTCGCCGTAGATGTTCCCGTAGAGACGCATCGAGAGCGAGAGGGCCCGCGCGAAGTTCCCGATCATCTCGATGAGAAACATGAGCGGCGCGAGCGCGAGCATCGGCCCGAGGAAGTGCTTGAGGTACCCGAAGAGGCCGTGCGCCTTGACGCCCTCGGCGTTGAAGACGAGAAAGCACGTGACCGACAGCGCGAACGTCACATTCAGGTTGGACGTGGGCGGCTGCAGGAAGAAGAACAGGCCGCAGATGTTGCAGAAGAAGATGAAGAAGAAGAACGCGCCGACGATCGGGAGGTAGTGCTCCCCGTGCGCGATGTTTTCCTTGATGACGCCGCGCAGGAAGTCGACGAAGACCTCGATCGCGTTCTGCACGGGGCCGGGCGCGTCCCTGCGGTAGCTTCGCGACGCCCAGAGGAAGAAGAGCGCGCAGAAGAGGAAGACGACGATCGCCATCGCGAGGTGGTCGGGGATCCAGCCGAGGAGCTCGCCGTGCTCGCCGCGGGGCGCGACGCCCGCGATGTGGAAGCTGCCGAGGTCGACGCCGTTCTTCCACCAGGCGGGAGCGCCGTCGACGGGCCCGAAAAGGGAGCTCAGGAGCGCGTTGAAGAAACCGAAGAAGATCGAATGTTCGTGGTGCACGTCGCCGTTCCCACCTTCAGCGGGCCGAGCCCGTTCGGTTCCGCCGCCCGCGGAGCTGTTCGAGGATCCCTTCGATCACCGCCGCGGCGACGACCGTCGAGAGGCCCCCGACGAGCCACGGGACGTCGGCCGGAAATGCCTGAACGGAGGCCCACAGGGCGAGTCCGACCAGGCCGTACCGGAGAACGGCCTTGAACCCGAGTTTCCAGTCGAGTCTGGCCGGCGTACTCCGATCGGGCGCCGCGAAGCGACCGAGGAAATCCGAAAGCCAGAGCGCCGAGACGATAGCCACGGCGGCTCCCAGAGTCAAGGCGAGCGCGGGACGGAAACGTCCCAGCGCGGCCAGCCCCGTTCCGGCCAGGAGGGCGAGGACGGCCGCCGACCGGAACCAGCGCCGCCCGGGCGTCCCGGCGGCTTCCCGGCTCTCAGGCAGGTCCATTTCCGGGTCCCTTGCCGCCGCGGGACAGGACGCCCGACTCGCGGTAGATCTGCCTCAGGCCCGCCGCGAGGCCGACGCAGGCAAGGGCCGCCGTCAGGACCGGGAACAGGCCGAAGACCTTGTCGAGGACCCACCCGAGTCCGGCTCCGGCCGCGATCGCGGCCGGCAGGACCCAGCCGAACGTGAGGACGTCAGCAAAGTAGCGCCGTCCGCCGGGGTCGCCACCCGGGCCGGCGTTGCCACCGGGATCGGCGGCGCCGCTCATCCGGACGCTGCCCGCCTCATGGGAACAGGCAGGACTTTGCGAACGCGACGAAGGGTCCCGGCAGGATGCCCATCGCGATGGTTCCGGCGGCACAGATCGCGATGGCCGCGGACACGGCGGGCTCCTCCCGCCAGTGGAGCTCGCCCTCGCCGTCCACGAGGTACATCGCCCGCGCGATGCGGAAGTAGTAGAAGAGAGACACGGCGGACATGAGGACCGCGAGCAGCGTGAGCCAGAACCATCCCGCCTTCATCGCAGCCGAGAAGAGCAGGTACTTCCCGACGAAGCCCGCCGTCGGCGGGATACCCGCGAGCGAGAGGAGAAAGACGAGCATCGCGGCCGCCGCCCAGGGATTCCGCTTCGAGAGGCCGTTGAAGTCGTCGACGCTCTCCCCCGCGTAGCCCTTCGCCTCGAGAAGGATCACGAGGCCGAACGCGCCGAGGTTCATGAGCGCGTAGGCGAGGAGGTAAAAGAGGATCGACCAGAGGCCGATGCCGGTCGCGTCGCCGTAGGCGAGGAGGCCGAGGAGCGCGTAGCCCGCCTGGCCGATCGACGAATATCCGAGCAGGCGCTTGACGTTCTTCTGCTCGAGAGCGCCGATGTTCCCGACGACCATCGTGAGCGCGGCCGAGGCCGCGATGATCGCCGTCCAGTCGCCGGCGCGCGGGCCGAACCCCGCGAAAAAGATGCGCGCGAAGATCGAGTACGCCGCGAGCTTCGGCCCGACGGCGAAAAACGCGGAGATCGGCGTCGGGGCGCCCTCGTACACGTCGGGCGCCCACACGTGGAAGGGCGCCGAAGCGATCTTGAAGAACATGCCGGACGCGACGAGGATGATCCCGACCATGAGAAGCGGCGTCGCGGGGCCGGCGCCGAGGGCCTTCGCGATCCCCGCGAGCGAGAGAGTTCCGGTCGCCCCGTAGACGAGCGAGATCCCGTAGAGGAGGACGCCGGACGAGAACGCGCCGAGGACGAAGTACTTCGCCGCGGCCTCGAGGGACTTCGTCTCGCGCTTGAAGTAGCCCGCGAGGACGTACTGAGAGAGGGCCATGAGCTCGAGGGCGACGACGATGGATGCCAGGTGCGTCCCGGAGGCCATGAAGAGCATCCCGACGGTCGCGAAGAGGATGAGGCCGTAGTACTCGCCGGAGGGGTACGGCGAGGCGCCGACGAACCGCAGCGAGAAGAGGATCGTCACGATCGCCGCGAGGAGCATGAGGACCTTGAAGTAGATTCCGAAGCGGTCGAGGACGAACATCCCGCCGAAGCCCGACTGCGGGAGGGATTTCGCGAACGAGACCGAGACGGCGATCAGGAGGCCCGTCACGACGAGCGAGCCGATCGCGGCGAGAGCCACCGCGCGCTCCTTCTCGCGGCCGCCCACGGTCGCGGCGAGGAGCAGCACGAGGCCCGCCGCCGTGAGGAACAGCTCCGGCAGGATGAGGAGCGTGTCGGCGGCGGCGAAAGGCATCGCTTACTTCGCTCCGGCGAGGGCGGCGTCGGCGGCCGGGGCCACAGGACTCGAGACGGACGGGACGGACGTTCCGCTCGTCGCCGAAGCCAGGCGCGGCGCCGACTCGGAGGGCGCGGGCGGGTTCACGGCGAGGACGATCTTCTCGGCCGACTTCGCGGTCATCTCGAAGAACGGCTTCGGGTAGAGGCCGATCCAGAAGCACATCACGATGAGCGGCGCGAGCGTCAGGATCTCGCGGAGGTTCACGTCCTCGAGGCCCTTGTTCTTCTCGTTCGTGAGCTCGCCGAAGAAGACGCGCTGGTAGAGCCACAGCATGTACGCCGCGCCGAGAATGACGCCGAGGCTCGCCCACGCGGCCCAGTGCCAGTTCGCGAGGAAGGCGCCCGTCAGGATCGTGAACTCGCCGACGAAGCCGTTCAGGAGCGGCAGGCCGATCGACGCGAGGAGGACGACCATGAAGAGCATCGCGTAGACGGGCATGACGCCCGAGAGGCCGCCGTAGTCCGCGATCATCCGGGTGTGCGTCCGCTCGTACACGATCCCGACGAGGAGGAACAGCCCGCCCGTCGAGAGCCCGTGGTTGATGGACTGAAGGATCCCGCCCTGGATGCCCGCGTTGTTGAGGGCGAAGAGGCCCAGCATGACGAAACCGAGGTGCGCGACCGACGAGTACGCGACGAGCTTCTTCATGTCCTTCTGGACCATCGCGACCATCGAGCCGTAGATGATGCCGATGATCGAGAGAACGACGACCGAGAGCTGCACCCACGACGTCCGCGAGGCGCCCGGGCAGATCGGGAGGGAGAAGCGCAGGAAGCCGTACGTCCCCATCTTGAGGAGGACGCCCGCGAGGATGACCGAGCCTGCGGTGGGAGCTTCCACGTGTGCGTCGGGCAGCCACGTGTGGAACGGGAACATCGGGACCTTGATCGCGAACCCGATGAAGAACGCCCAGAAGAGCCAGATCTGGAGGTCCGGCGGGATCTGGGAGGCGATCGAGTGGAAGTGGACGATGTCGAACGACGGCGCGTTGCCGAGGCCCTTCCACCACAGGAAGCCCGAGGTGTTGAAGAAGTAGAGCGCGATGATCGCGAGCAGCATGACGACCGAGCCCGCGAGCGTGTACAGGAAGAACTTGATCGCCGCGTAGAGCTTCCGCGGCCCGCCCCAGATCCCGATCAGGAAGTACATCGGGACGAGCATGACCTCCCAGAACACGTAGAAGAGGAAGAAGTCGAGCGCGCAGAAGACGCCGACCATCCCCGTCTCGAGGAGGAGGAGAAACGCGTAGTACTCCTTCTCGCGCTTCGTGACCGCCGTGAACGACGAGTACACCGAGATGAACGAGAGAAGCGTCGTCAGGAGGATGAGGAGCGCCGCGATCCCGTCCACGCCGAGCGCGTACTTCGCGCCGAGCGAAGGGATCCAGTCGTGGGTCTCGCGGAAGAAGAACCCGCCGGACGTGCGGAAGCCCGTGAAGGTCCAGAGCGGAAGGGAGAGCAGGAACTCGGCGCCCGTGAAGAGCGTCGCGACCCACCGGATGACACCCGTCTTCTCGCGCGGCACCAGGAAGACCGCGAGGGTCCCCAGCACGGGCAGGAAGATGAGCAGCGAGAGCAGTCCGTTCATGCGGCGTCCTTCTTCATCTCAGGAAGAGGTAGAGGCAGACGAATCCGAATACGCCGGCCGCCATGGTCAGCGCGTAGTTCTGTGTGCGCCCGGACTGGACGCGGCGCATGCCGCGCCACGCCGTCTCGAGCGTGCTCGCGACGCCGTTCACGGCGCCGTCCACGAAGGTGCGGTCGAACCAGGACGAGACCCGCGAGAGCCCGACCGTGAGGCCGCTCGAGCCGTTCGGGATCAGGTCGACGACGCGGGCGTCGATCTCCCACAGGAGCCGCCCGCCCTTCTTGATGAGTCCGTTCACGAACACGGCCTCGTAGAGCTCGTCCACGCGGTACTTGTCGCGCACGAGGCGGTAGAAGCCGCCGAGGGCGGTCGCGATCCGGGAGGGCACCGCGAATGGATAGGAGCCCGAGTAGAAAGAGACCGCGAGAGCGATTCCTATGAAGGCAATGGCGACGGACGTGCCCATCAGGCCCCACTCCGTCGCATGCGACATTTCGTGGGGATGCGGCTGCCAGCCGGCCGCCAATGGCGTGATGACCGCTTCCAATTTACTTTCGAAGAAATTCTCTCTTCCGAGAATGAAGCTCGGAATCCCCAGCCAGCCGACGAGCAGCGCGCCCGCCGCGAGAACGTAGAGCGGTACCGTCATCGAGGCGGGCGACTCGTGCACGTGCTGGAGCTGCTCGGCCGTCCCGCGGAACGTTCCGTAGAACGTCATCCGGATGAGCCGGAACATGTAGAAGGCCGTGAGGCCCGCCGTCAGGACCGCGAGGACCCAGAGGACCTTGTAGCCCGCGCCCCACGTCTCGGCGAGGATCGCGTCCTTCGAGAAGAACCCGGCGAGGCCCGGGACGCCCGCGATCGCGAGCGTCGAGACGAACATCGTGACGAACGTGTGCGGGATGAGCTTGCGGAGCCCGCCCATCTTCGTCATGTCCTGCTCGCCCCCGAGGGCGTGGATCACGGAGCCCGCCCCGAGGAAGAGGCAGGCCTTGAACCACGCGTGCGTGAAGACGTGGAACATGCCCGCCGAGAACGCGAGCGCGCCACAGCCGAGGAACATGTAGCCGAGCTGCGAGACCGTCGAGTACGCGAGGACCTTCTTGATGTCGGTCTGCGTGAGGCCCATCGTGGCCGCGAAGAGGGCCGTCGCGCCGCCGACGACGGCGACGATGAACGAGGCATCGTGCGTCAGGAGGCCGCCGACCGTGGCGTGCTCGCCCAGGACCTTCATCGCCCACTCGTGCGAGACGCGGTAAAAGACGTTGCAGCGCGCGACCATGTAGACGCCCGCCGTCACCATCGTGGCTGCGTGGATGAGCGCGGACACGGGCGTCGGGCCGGCCATCGCGTCCGGGAGCCAGACGTAGAGCGGGATCTGGGCGCTCTTGCCGGTGGCGCCGATGAAGAGCGCGATGCAGACGGCCGTCATGATGCCGCCGGCCGCGTACCGGCCCGGGTCGGCGGCGGCGAGAGAGAACATCGCGCCGAAGTCGGTCGTCCCGAAGAGCGCGAAGCAGCCGAAGATGCCGAGGACGAAGCCGAAGTCGCCGATGCGGTTCACGATGAACGCCTTCTTGCCGGCGTCCGCGGCCCAGTCCTTGTTCCAGTAGAAGCCGATCAGGAGGTACGAGCAGAGGCCCACGCCCTCCCAGCCCACGAACAGGATCGGGAGACCCGCGCCCAGGACGAGCGTGAGCATCGCGAACATGAAGAGGTTCAGATACGAGAAGTAGCGCCCGAACCCCGGGTCGTGTCCCATGTACCCGACCGAGTAGACGTGGATGAGCGAGCCGACGAACGTGACGAACGCGATCATGAGCGCCGAGAGCGCGTCCAGCCGGAACGCGGCGTCCACGACCAGCGCTTTCGAACCGAACCATGTCGGGTTCGAGCCGAGCGGCATCCAGGTCCACAGCGTCGCGACGACGCCTTCGTGTCCGTGCGTCTCGCCCCACCACGCGAAGATCGCCGCAAAAGCCGCGAGGCACGACAGGATCGACGCCGCGGGGCCGATCACGGCGTGGACGGCCGCGAACGGGATCTCGTGGTGTTCCCCGTGGCCGCCGCCGTGCCCGGCGTCGTCGTGTGCGGCGTGAGGGGCAGCCGCATGGTCCCCGTCGCCGTGCCCCGCGCCGTGCGGGCCCTTCGGAGCGTCTTTCCCGCCGAGCTTCGCATGGGAGACGAGGTAGAGGAGCCCGTTGACGAGGAAACCGATCAGGGGGAAGACCGGAATCCAGGGCAGGATCGCGGCAGCCGTCATCGGCGCCCTCGCCTTTCGGCTCGGCCGCCGCACGACCCTGCGTGCCTCACTTGCAGTTCGGCCCTCTGGTTCACGCGCTACCCCTTCAGCTCCGACACGTCGTCGAGGTTCACGGAGCCCTTCAAACGGTAGAGCGAGATGATGATCGCCAGGCCGATCGCGGCCTCGCCGGCGGCGAGCGTGATCACGAAAACCGTGAAGAGCTGGCCGTTGAGGTCGCCGAGCTGCCGGGAGAACGCGATGAGGTTCAGGTTCGCCGCGTTCAGGATCAGCTCGATCGACATGAGGACGGTCAGGAGGTTCCGCCGGATCAGGACGCCCGTGACCCCGATCGCGAAGAGCAGGAACGAGAGGGCGACGTAGTGCGTGACCGTGATCATCAGTCCACCCGCTCCATCGTCCGCTTGCCGAGGACGACCGCCCCGATCATCGCGACGAGCAGGAACACCGAGGCAACCTCGAACGGCAGGAGGTAGTCGCGGTAGAGGCCCCACGCGACGGCCTGACTGTTCCCGGCGACCTTCTCCGTGACCGACGTCGTCACGCGCTTCCCGTCGACGGTCTGCGTCACGGCGCGCACGATCGTCGTCGTCGACAAGCTCGCGGGGTCGGCCGCCGCGCCGGCGTTCTCGAGGCCGCTCCGGCGTGAGGACGCGACGATCGTCCCGCCCACGACCGCGAGGAGGAGGAACGTGACGAGAAGCGCCGCGCCCGCCTGCCGGTGCAGGAACGGCTCGCCGGCCGTCCGCCGGACGTTCACGAGCATGATCGTGAAGAGGAAGAGGACCATGATCCCGCCCGCGTAGACGAGGATCTGGACCGCGGCGAGGAACTCGGCGCTCAGCGTGATGAAGAGCGCCGCGACGCCGAAGAACGAGAGAAGAAGGAAGAGCGCCGAGTGAACCGGCTGGCGCATCGCCACGACGCCGACGGCGCCGAACACGACGACCGCCGCGAAGAACCAGAAGAAGAACGGTGCCGTCACCGGTCCTCCCCCTGATCGACGACGGCAAACGGCTTGACGTTCTCGTCCCACTTCGTGAGCTTCCGGATGTCGAGGTAGAGGGCGTCGTTCCGCTCGTACGTGCCGAGCTCGTACGTCTTCGTCCGGAGCCAGATCGACTTCG
Source organism: uncultured Acidobacteriota bacterium (assembly GCA_963798215.1). Taxonomy (GTDB): domain Bacteria; phylum Acidobacteriota; class Thermoanaerobaculia; order UBA5066; family UBA5066; genus Fen-183. The sequence goes on along the minus strand of CAWCSP010000004.1, from coordinate 566,059 downwards.
GGTTCGTCGGGCAGGCCTCCTCGCAGAGGCCGCAGAACATGCAGCGCTTGAGGTCCACGTCGAACCGGTCGAGGACCTTCTCGTTCTTGCCCTGCGGGTTCTTCTCGTTGTGCCAGTCGATGAAGATGATGTTGATCGGGCACTCGATCGCGCAGAGCGTGCACTTGATGCAGCGCTCCTCGTCGAGCCGGAACATCCCTCGGAAGCGGTCGCTCGGCTCGCGCGCGGCCTCGGGGTACTCGACCGTGTCGGCCTTTCGGAAGAAGTGCCGCCCGGTCATCTTCAGGCCGCCGAAGATGTCGAGGAGGAGGACGTCGTCCCAGAAGCTCATCTCAGGCCTCCGCCGCGCGCGCGCCGGCCGGGGCCGGCCCCGCGCCCTGCGGCCACCTCTTCGACGCACGCATGCGCGTCACGACGAGGAAGGCGCCGATGGCGGCGACCCAGAGGATCGCGCCGAGGATCCGGAGCCCGCGGAACCCGCCGAGCGCCGCGAGCGCGACGAGGACGAGGTTCACGAGAGAGATCGGGATCAGGGTCTTCCACCCGAGCGCCATGAGCTGGTCGAACCGGTAGCGCGGGAACGTCCCGCGGAACCAGATGTAGACGAAGAGGAAGCACGAGACCTTCAGGACGTACCAGATCACGCCCGGGATCAGGTCGAGGAAGGAGAGTGCCGCGACGTTCGGGAAGGGCCGCAGCCAGCCGCCGAAGAAGAGCGCCGTCGCGACCGCCGAGATCGTGATCATGTTCGCGTACTCGGTCAGGAAGAAGATCGCCCAGCGGAAGCCGGAGTACTCCGTGTGGAAGCCCGCAACGAGCTCGCTCTCGGCCTCGGGCAGGTCGAACGGAATGCGGTTCGTCTCCGCGACTCCCGAGACGAAGTAGAGGAAGAACGAGACGAGGCCGGGCAGGATGAACCACATGTGGTGCGTCCGCTGGGCCTCGACGATCTCGACGAGGGAGAGGGACCGCGCCATGAGGATCGCGCTCACGACCGCGAAGCCCATCGGGACCTCGTAGCTGATGAGTTGCGCGGCCGAGCGGAGCCCGCCGAGGAGCGCGTACTTCGAGTTCGACGCCCAGCCGCCGAGGATGATCCCGTAGATGCCGACGGACGTGATCGCGAGGAGGAGGAGGAGCGAGACGTTCACGTCCGTCGCATACCAGGCGGTCGTGAACTTCCCGAGGCCGGGGATCCTCATCGTGAACTCCGGGCCCCACGGCAGGACCGCGAAGACCGCGAGGCCGGGCACCATCACGAGGACCGGCGCGAGGAAGTGGATGACGTGCCGGGCCTTCGCGGGGACGACGTCCTCCTTCGTGAGGAGCTTCACGACGTCCGCGACGAACTGCAGGATGCCTTCGGGGCCCACGCGGTTCGGACCCTTCCTCACCTGGAGGAACGCGAGGGTCCGGCGCTCGATGTACGTAAGGACGCCCGCCGCCGTCGCGACGAGGATGACGACCACCACGGCCTTCACAGCCGGGATCAGGACGTACGTGAGGACGCTCTCGGAGATGTCCATGTTTATCGGTCGACCTCGCCCAGGACGATGTCAATCGTGCCGATGATCGCGACGAGGTCCGAGACCATGTGGCCCCGCGCCATCTCGGGCAGCGCCTGCAGGTTGATGAAGCTCGGCGGGCGGATGCGCAGCCGGTACGGCTTGTTGCCGCCGTTCGAGACGAGGTAGAAGCCGAGCTCGCCCTTCGGCGACTCGACGCTCGCGTACGCGTCGCCCACGGGCGGCTTGATGACGCGCGGGACCTTGCCGCGGATGTCGCCCGTCGGGTTCGCGGCGAGCCAGTCGCAGCACTGCAGGAGGATGCGGCGGCTCTGTCGGAGCTCGGCGATCCTCACGAGGTAGCGGTCGTACGTGTCCGCGTTCTTGCCCGTCGGGATCTCGAAGTCGAGCTCGGGGTAGCACTCGTACGGGATCGCGCGCCGGATGTCCCACGCGAGTCCGGCGGCACGCAGCGGCGGGCCCGTGACGCCCCACTCGATGCAGCGCTCCGTGTTCAGGATCCCGACGCCGATCGTCCGGAGCTTCCAGATGCGGTTCTCGGTCAGGAGGTCCTCGTATTCGTCGATCTTCGAGCCGAGGTCCTCCGTGAACGCGCGGAGCTTGTCGAGCCAGCCGGGCGTCAGGTCCTCCTGGAGGCCGCCGACGCGCATGCAGTTCAGGGTGAGGCGCGCGCCGCAGTAGTCCTCGAAGAGGTCGAGGATGACCTCGCGCTCGCGGAACGTGTAGAAGAACGGCGTGATGGCCCCGAGGTCGATCGCGGCCGTCGCGAGCCAGAGCAGGTGCGACGAGACGCGCTGCATCTCGTCGAGGACGACGCGGATGTACTGCGCCCGCTTGGGGATCTCGAGACCCATGAGCTTCTCGACCGTCAGCACGTACGCGTGGTTATTCGTCGCGGCCGCGACGTAGTCCAGGCGGTCCGTGTGCGGGATGATCATGGGATAGGTCTCGGTCTCGAAGAGCTTCTCGGTGCCGCGGTGGAGGTAGCCGATGTCCGGCCGCGCCGAGACGATCCGCTCGCCGTCCACCTTGAGGACGATCCGGAGCACGCCGTGCGTGGACGGGTGCTGCGGCCCGAAGTTCAGCTCCATCTCGCGCAAGCCGAGCATCGTCTCCTCGGACTCGGGTACGGCGCCGGCGGTTCCGACGAGCTCGCTCACGACACGGTCTTCCTGTTCTTGTCGTCGGGCGCGGGGCCGCCGCCCTCGGGGTAACGGTCCGGGTAGATCGCGGCGCCCGTGTCGATCCCCTCGACCGGAAAGTCCTTCCGGAGCGGGTGGCCCTGGAAGCCGTCCCACGTGAGGATCCGGCGCAGGTCGGGATGGCCTTCGAAGGCGATCCCGAAGAGGTCGAACACCTCCCGCTCCATCCAGTTCGCGGTCTCCCAGACGCCGCTGACCGTCGGGCAGGACGCGCCGTCCGCGACTCCGACCTTCAGGCGGACGCGCTCGTTGCCGCGCGCGAAGGAGTGGACCCAGTAGACGACGTCGAAACGCGGTTCGCGCGCCTTCCAGTCGATCGCTGTCAAATCCACGAGGAAAGTAAACGACTCGGCGTCCTTCAGGTGGCGGCAGGCGTCGACGAGCTTGCCGGGCGCGAGCTCGATCGTGGTCTGGCCGACCATCTTCTTCGCGCCGAGGACGGCGCCCGGCACGGCCGCCGAGAGCGCGGCGACGAGCGGCTCGCCCATCGCGTCGACCGGAGCGGGAACCGGCGCCTTCGGCGGCGCGGCCGGCTTCGGCGCTGTCGGAGCGGGCGCCGCCTTCGCGGGCGCGGCGGGAGCCGCGGCCTCGCCGGCCGCGGGGGCCGGAGGTGCGGCGGGAGCGTCCTTCGGGTCTTCAGCCAACGGCGAGCTCCTCGGGAGCGCGCCGGATCACGCGCATTTTCTGGATCTTCTTCTGGAGCTCCATCAGGCCGTAGAGGAGGGCCTCGGGCCGCGGCGGGCAGCCGGGGACGTAGACGTCCACCGGGATGACCCGGTCGACGCCCTGCGTGACCGCGTAGCTCCGGTAGGGGCCTCCGCACGTCGCGCAGGAGCCCATCGCGATGACCCACTTCGGGTCGGCCATCTGGTCGTAGAGGCGCTTGATGATCGGCGCCATCTTCTCCGTGACGGTGCCGGCGACGAGCATCATGTCGCACTGGCGCGGCGAGCCGCGGAAGACCTCGGCGCCGAAGCGCGCCATGTCGTGGCGGCTGTCGACGACGGCCATCATTTCGATCGCGCAGCACGCGAGGCCGAACTGCATCGGCCAGAGCGAGTTCTTGCGGCCCCAGCCGATCAGGGCGTCGACCGTGGTCGTGAGGACGTTGTCCGGGAACGCGTTCTCGATCAGGCCCACGAAAGCGCTCCCCTCCGCCACGCGTAGACGTATCCCACGACGAGGATCACGAGAAACACGAGCATCTCGACGAGGCCGAACAATTGCAGCTTGTGGTACATGACCGCCCACGGGAAGAGGAAGATCGTCTCGACGTCGAACACGACGAAGAGGACCGCGATCAGGTAGTACCTCACCGAGAAGCGGTGGTCGAACGCTTCGGTCGGAGACGCGACGCCGCACTCGTACGGAGAGAGCTTCGTCGGGTTCGGGTTTTTCGGCCTGATGAGCGCCATGAGCGCGAGGCCCGCAATCGGGACGATCGCCGCCATGATCGCGAAGTACAGGATGGGCAGGTACGACGCCATGGACGGATTCATGAGCACACCCCTCGCGGTCCGCCCGCGCCTGCACGCCGCCCGGGTTCGGTCAAGACGAGGGGGATTCTCTGTTCCGGTCCCGGTGAAGTCAAACGATGCAAAGGCATCACGCGGGGCGCGTCCATGACGCAAGGACGGACCCGAGCGCGGTACCGCGAGAGCCGATCAGGACCCGGATCGACTCGCCCATTCCGCCCGGCTGGACGAGCGCGGCGGCGGCCCGGCGGTCGGCTTCGCGCGCGGCGTCGGGCGGTGCGGCAGGGTCGAGGGCGAGCTCCTCGAAGATCCCGCCGGCGGCGAGGACGCGCGACTGGCTGACGGGGCCGGCCACCTCGAGCCTGGCGGCCGTGAACGCGTCCGCGAGCTCGGAAAAGTCGACCCACGCCGTCAGGTCTCGGCTACCGGGGACCGTGAGGACGTCGCGCGTGACCCCGTGCGAAACGAACGCCTCGAGCGTCCCGTTCGGGCGCGCGGCGGAGTACAGCGCGCGAGCCGGGGCACCGTAGTCGAAGACGAGGAGAATTCCTCTAGAAAGACGCGAGGCCAGGTCTGCAGCGAGACGAGGAGCGCCGGAGCGAACCTCCAGCTTCTGATTTCTTAGAAGGTGAATGCCGCGAGATCGAAGGCTCTGGAGCAGCTCTTCTCCGTCCGCGCAGTCCGCGAGGCCCCACGCGAAGTCTTCGCCGCCCGGCCCCAGCGTCACGACGCGCTCCAGCAGTCTTTCACCTTCGAAGAAAAGCGCCCTCACGGGCAGCGCATCGAACAGCTCGTAGCAGACGATCAGACCGAAGAGAGAAGAAGAGGGGATTTCTTCGAATGAAGAAAGCCAGGTTGCGCCGGGGCAGGCCTGCTGCGCCCGCTCGCGGCGCACCGCCGAGCGTTCGACGCCCGTGAGGCGGAAGCTGTCGCGGGCGCCCCACGCCTTCAGCGCGGCGTCCGCCGCCGTTAGCAGCTCCCCCTCGCCGGCGCCCACGTCGACGATGTCCAAGACGCCGCTCGACGCGCACGGCCGGGGGGGTGCGCCCTCTTCCCCATTCGAAGAAATCTCTTCTCTTCTCTTTTCCTCGTCCTCGGCGGCGAGCCGCCGCGCGATCCGCGCGATCGTGCGTCCGAACGCGGGGTGCCAGGAGGGGCCGGTCACGAAGTCGCCTTCGCGGCCGACGCGCCCCGCGCGTTCGTAGTACCCGCCGTCGGGGTCATAGAGGGCCGCCTCCTGGAACACGTCGAAGCGCATCGGGCCGTTCCGGCGGATGCGCGCGGCGAGGCGCTGAGCAAGCGGCATCATCGCCGCGAGACTAGCAGCCGGTTAAGATCGCCCGCCGGACCGAGGAGGGACACGACGTGACGTACGGGATCTCCGAGACGCCCTCCGGGCTCACGATCACGCTCGCCGCGAAGAGTCGCGACGAGCTCTACCGCGAGGCCGTCAAGGCCGCGCTCGAGGCCGTCTACGGCGGCGCGCCGCCGGCCGGCGAATCCGACGGCCAGACGTACCCGGTCCAGGGCGCGGGCCTCGACGACGCCGCCATGCTGCACACGCTCTTCACGGAGTGCTTCACGGCCGCGCGGCGCGCGGAAGGCACGCTGCACCCGCCGCGCTGGATCGCGTTCGACGAGGGCCGCGTCACCGCGAACCTCGCGCTCTCGACGCCGAGATCGCCCGTGAGGGCGCTGACGCCCGCGCTCCACGGGGCGCTCGAGACGGAAGGCAAATTCCCCGACTTTCGCGCGAAACTCGAGTTCAGCCTGCCGCCTCACTGACGCGCCGCCCGCGGACCACGGCCGCGGCGAGGGCCGCCCCGGTGAGCCCTGCGAGACCCAGCCCCCACGCGAGACCCGGCGGCCGGTAGGAGAGCGCGACCACGTGTTCCCCGGCGGGCACCGCGACGGACTGCATGTAGGTGTTCGCGCGCAGAACCGGCGCCGGCCGTCCGTCGATAAGCGCCGACCAGCCCTCGCTCCACGGCGTCGAGACGATGAGGGTTCCCGTATGCGACGAAAACGTCCGGAAGGAACGCCGCGCCGGGCCCAGGGAGATCTCCTCGACGCCCCCCTTTTCGCCGGCCCCCTCGAGCCACGCGACGGGGCGTGCGCCGGCGACTTGATAAAGATAGAGCCCGGCGGGCGATTCAACCCGTCGGAGGCCCGAGACGGGCAGCGGCTCGTCGGCGAGGACGGCGGTGACGCCCGCCGCCGCCAAGGCCGCGACGCGCTTGTCCCAGGGGAGCGACTCGATGAGGAGCGCAACTCGCATTTCGTAGATCCCGGCAAGGCCGTCGAAGTCGACGTTGAACGCGACGGGGATGCCGTAGCCGGCCGCCACGTAGGACACCAGCCGCTGCATGTCGCTTCGCGCATACCAGGCGATGTCGTCCGACTGTCCCTCGACCCGAACCGGGCCCACGGCCCGCACTCGATACAGGAAGCCCCGCCCGACGGCGGTCCGGACAGACGCCACGGCCGGGGGCTCGTCGAAGAGAGCACGCGGTGCAATCGGAGCGAGACCGCGCGCCTGCACGATCAAGGGCACGGCCACGGCGACGCATGCCAGAACCCCGGCGATCCGGACTCGCCCTCCAAACGCTGCGGCCGCCGCGAGACCGATCCCCGCGGCCGCGAGAGCCGCAAGGAGGAAGGCTGCGGCGACCTGGACACTCGGGACGTTCCGCTCGTCCAGACCGAACAGCCCCGTCGCGATTCGGCGGCGAAAGCCGGGCACGAAAGCCTCCAGCGCCGCAAGGCCTCCGAGCAACGCGGCGAGGCCCGCGGAGGCGCGAGCGAAAATGCGCCCGGACGCGCCACCCGCGAGAAGTCGCTCGAGGCCCGCCCCGGCCAGCAGCGCGACCGGAAACGCCGCAATGGACACGAATTTCTCCGGGTAGCGCAGCGGGAGCCGCGGCAACGCGCCGATGAGTGCGACCGCGCCCGGGAGGTGGCGCCCCAGCGAGAGAATCACCGCGCCGCCGGCGAAGCCGGCGAGCGCGAGTGACGCGCGCCGCGGGAGCGCCTCCGATCCCCGCAGCGCGAGAGCCGCGAGGGCGAGCGCTCCCACGCCGAACGTGAGACTCACGACGTAAGGAAAGCTCAGGTCCTCGATCGCGCGCCCGAGGTACGCACGATCGTCCAGGGCGTCGACGCGCCCGAAGAGTCCCGGCACGGCCAGCTCCGGCAACCTGCGGGGGTCTACGGACCAATCCAGAACCGACGCAGGCATGATCCCGTGGCCACGGATCGTCCCGGGCAGGAGCCTCGAGGCCGGAAGGATCTGGGGCGCCGCGAGTCCGCTCGCGGCGACGATCAGAAGGGCGAACAGCCCCACCCGCGCCCCCGGGGAGGGTCGTGCCGCAGGGGTCACTGCGGTCCACAGCGCCAGGAGCACCCCCACGGCGAGCGACAGCTCCGGGAAGCCCGCGAGAAGCTGGAGCGCGACGACGACCGCCGTGCAGGCGAACCAGAACGGCTTTCGGCGGGCCAGAAAGAGGTACCAGAAGAGGACGGCAAATGGCGTCCACGCCGTCGCAAGGTGGCGGTTCAGGAGATTCGTCAGCGACAGGACGGGTCCCGAGAAGCGCGTAGGCCATGCCGGCCACGAAGGCGGCGACGGGAGGAAGACGGAGCGCGCGCGCCAGCAGGTACATTCCCGCTCCGGCGAGCGCCACGTGAAGGAGAATTTCCACGTTGAACGCCGTGACCGCCGGGACGACGGCGTAGAGGAGCGCAGTCGGATACAGGGCCGTATTGTTGGGGTTCGCGAGGAGGGGCTGACCGGCGTGCAGCGTCGCGTCCCAGAGCGGCAGGCCCCCTTCGCGGAGCGCCGCTCCCACCTTCACACGCTGGGGAAACGCGAAGAGATGAAGGTCCCGGAAGAAGAAGGTGCCGTCCGTGAGCGCGCGCCGGAAGAGAACCGCGGGAAGGAGAACGAGGACGACGAACAGGGGTTCTCCCAGCGCGTCCCGCAGGCGCCTCACGGCCGCGCGGCCTCCGTCCTGGCCTCGACACTCGCCTTCGCGAGGTCCGCGTCCACCATCATCTCCACCAGCCCGGCAAATCCGACGCGCGGGGACCAGCCGAGGACGCCCTTCGCCTTCGACGGATCGCCCAGCAGGACGTCCACCTCCGCCGGACGAAAATACCGCGGGTCGACCCTGACGCGCGGCGTGCCCGTCGCGGCCTCGACGCCCGTCTCTCCCTCGCCGGAGCCCGTCCACCGCAGGGGCCGGCCCACCCGGGCGAACGCGCGGTCGCAGAACTCGCGGACGGTGTGCGTCTCGCCGGTCGCGATGACGAAGTCCTCCGGCGTGTCCTGGCGGAGCATGAGCCACATGGCCTCGA